>CP085689.1 GCA_020683205.1 Lentisphaerae bacterium WC36
TAATAGGATACCCAGTAAATTTGTCGCCCTCTTCAAGTTTGAAATTAGTAATAATGCCGTTTGTTTCAGCTGAAAAACGCACAATAAAAGTTTTTAAATTGCTGTTAAACTCTGGAATGTCAAAAGTTACGGAATTATCACTATTAAGCGTGCCGTTTATAATTGTTTCAGTATTTGAATTGTCTACTAAGACAATGTTAATAGTATGATCAAAATTGCACGCCATTTTTGCGGTTGCTTTAGCTCCATAAATTCGATGCTTAATCAAATCTGCTGCATCAAATTTTTGCTCTAATTTCCACGGATAACCCCCTCCGCTGTCAACGGTGCGTGCGCCTGTTGTTGGATTCCATGTGATACTGCCCTCATCAGTTATTTCCCAAAAATGACGGTCAATATAATAGCGGCTTGACTGGTGAATAAATTGCTTGTTCGTGTCATAAGTGTTGATTAATCCCTCACCATTAATTAAAATATTCTCATTAATTCCACCTGTCGCCATATCGTCATGAGTGTGATTAATAGCCGCATAAAGTTCATTATGATGGTGGTTTTTTAACGGATAACGCTCATCATGCGTATGAGTTGTAAGGGCGTACAAGTCGCCAATTAGCTGGCTTTCATCAGCTGCTATTGTGACATTGGCCAAACTTTTAATACTGGTATATTGAATGGCAAAATTTTTGCAGAGGGTATTTCCTAAAATATCGTTGACTGTCTTTTTCTTTTGAACTGTTGGAACATGAGAAACCGCTATTAATGTATCATGATCAGAACAGTATAAACCAACCCAGTTGTAAGAAAAGTCGCCAATAGTCGTATCAAGACGATTAGAATAAATAATTGTTTGATCGTCCACATAGCCTACTTTTGTCAAAGTTGCTGTATAAACAATATTGCTTTCTTCTGGTTTAGTAGAATTTGCAGATGGTTCACTGTTTATATCTAAATTTTCAATATATCCATAAATGAATTGGTCAATGTTAATTGATTGGTTTTGACTCTGTAAATTTGCTAAAAGAGCCATTCCAGCTGTGGTTATAATTGCATTGCTCATTTTATTCATTCTCTCCAGTATTCGGTTGCTTGGCAATTGAATTAATTGCTAAATAGTTATAATTAAAAGTTCTAATTCCAAGATCAATATTTTGTTCAGTGACAAATTCATATCTTCGGCACGTTCTGCCATATTTACGAATAATTTCATTCATCAATTCGTTGTTGTTGCTAATGTCAGAATTACTCAATACTAGTTGAATAACATCCCAGTTTTCAACGTCAATACGTTCATTTTGTGCTACGCTACCAAGTTTTAAGCGATTCCAAATATTTTCAAATCCAGCCACACTGCCAGCATCAAGGGCATTGGCCAAGGCATGTTTTACACGAAGTCTGAACATCTCTTCTGGTTCATTTTTTAGTCTGTCAATATCACGCCCCCAAGCAATTAATTTGACGATTGTTAATGGCGCAGTTTCTACATCAGTCGCATTTGGCAACCACATTAAGTATTCTTGCATTTTATTCCACCACCCATCAAATAACTTTGCAATCTTGCTTAAATCCTCTTTGCATTGCCAAAATTTTAAGTTTATTTGTGGTCGCTTCATGAGATAACATCATCCAAAATTTTAAATTGAAGTCTTTTATTTTTAGGTAAACGCTCATTAATTTCACAGAACGTTTGAGCCATTGCTCTTACTTCAATATCAATGTAATTTTCTTTTGCTTCAGTCGGCTTTGAAAATCCACCAACATTTTCTGGGATAACTCCCATTAATACTGGTTGGATGCGATGAGCAATCAAAATATCAGTTTCAGTAATATTTTTGATTTTTTCAAATTCATCCTTTTGGGATATGTCGCCCACTGGAATAATTTTTATTGAATCGGGATTGCCGTTGGCAATATGTAAAAACATGCTAGAAAAGTTCCCAACGCCTTTACCTTGTTTAATATTTTCTTGCAATTTTTTTTGTGCAGATTTACTCAATTTTGCGTCCGTACTATAAAAAATATAGCCAAGATGAGCCCCATTATTAAAATATTTACGTCTAAAAAGAGTCGCATCTTCAGCTAATAACGCACTTTGCATACTTCCCAACCAATCTGGAATGCCATACACATTTTGTGCCGCATCATATTCATAAATGTGAATGATTTCTCCAGGCATAAATTCAGTAATCTTACCGTCAGATTGTAAAAAACAGTATTGATTAGGCTTGGTCATGCGTCTAACATTCAATGCTGGAACGTGTTTATATTTATAAACTTCACCATTACGCAATCTTAATTCTTGTAAATAGGCATTGCCAAAAGTCAAAAAATCAAGGTTGGCCGCTTTAAAATCTTTATAACTAATAATATTAGTACGAACTAAACTATTGCTAAGCATATTACGTCTAAAATAAATGCAACTTCCGTGATGACCATTAGCACGGTTCATTTTACTTAAGCCTCTTAAATCAACTGGGGGCAAATAATACTTACCATTAACATCCGTAACAACATTCAAATAATCAGTAAAATTACTTTTATGTACCTGTACTGGGTCGCCAAAGCTTAAATCTACAGTCTGTTCAATATTTTCAGCAGTCATATTAATTTGTGCTGCTTTTTTATTTCGTTTTTTATTTTGTCTTTTCTTACCCATTTTTACTCCCCTTCAACTGTAACTGTTAAACTATTTAAGCGTGGTACATCCATATCTGAAGCTATTTCGCTTTTATTCCATTTGTAATTTTTTACGCCAATAAAAGTGTTGTGCAGTTCTTGATCAAGTCGACTGAAAGAAAAAATATCAAATGCCGTTGCTTGAGTTACATTCTCTTTATAATCACTATTTTCACGAAATGCGCAACGAATAAAGTCAGTTATTTTTTGCTTTAAAATTGTTTGTTCTTCAGTTCCAAGGTCATTAGAAAAATTAATTGTTACCTCAACGTCGTGCAGTGTTGCTGGCAATATCTTTATTTGTAAGTCATCACCATGCCCATGATTGCCTTCTGTATTGATATAATCGTTTAATTGTGCTATAAATTGACTGCTTGGTGCAGTTGCATCAAAAAGAATATAAGCATCAGCACTACCAGGTCCACGTGGAATATTATGATCAAAGAAAATATTACTTGGACTAATTCCAGCCACTTTACTAATAATTGCCTTGTATTTGGCATCACTATGCCAATTGCTAACGGCTGTAAATTGATTTCTTAAACGCTCTCTAAAGTCATTGTCATGTTCAGAATCAGCACCAACAATTGTTAAATAATCCTCTTCATTAGTTACGCTTGTTACTCCTGGAATACTTTCTTCAAGAATCGAATAATAATTTGTTGCCAAATTGTAAGCACTGCCACTTTCTAGAGCTGTGGCCAAAACTTTTACCTTATTTTCATTAATTGGAAAACTCACACTTTGTATTGTTTTCATGCGGTAAATTTTATTGTTTATAGCAATAGTTCTCACAACTGTATTTGCCGTAATTTCAAGTTCTTGACCAATTGAATCACGATAAAAAGTTAAATAACCAACGGCTGTTGTTGCTTTTTTACGTTCCAAATCATAACCAAATGCCAAAAGATCAAGAAAAGCACCTTTTGCAGTTTTTACATAACAATTTGGCATTACTTCACGAACTAAAAACGCAGTCAACCAGTTAAATGGTTTTACAGCAATTGCCGTGATTAATTGCCAAAATGGCGAATAACTACTGGTATTAGTTATTTCAATTCCAGCCCCTTTGGCCATAAGATCAAATTCATTTTTAAGCTGTTCTTCAGTTATTGGAATGTTTGCAACTTCAAGAGCATTTTTAAATTCAGTTTCTTCAGCTGTTAAATTTTCAAAATTTAAATTTGTTGTTGTGCTACCGTTGTCCATTATTAACCTCTAAGTTTAGATTTGCAAAGCCATATTCATAAGTGAAAGCAGTCAAACTCCAAACCCCACTATTATTTATAAAATTGTCACTACTTGCTGTAATTTGTACCGTCCCAGGAATGATGCGTTCATCATCTTCAACCAAGCGAATTATTCTTTGAATGTAAAGCTGTCTTTGTTCCTGGCTACGTTCACCAATAATTTCAACAAGATAGCCGCTTTCTCTGATCATGTGTTTTATATCCTGAACAATACAATCCAAATCACTAACAAATAATGCTTGACCATCGCCATCAACTGCTAATGTGTCTTCAGTTATTTTTAAATCAACATATTTTTTCATAATTTTAAATTGCTCCTTAACTGGTCATCAACGTATATTCTTCAATCTGTCCAGCACTTGGCGCATTACTTGAATTAATATTGATACTGTCAACATAAGTTGTATTGTTGGTGTTGCTTAAATTCTGAGTTGCGCCCCCTGGAGTAATATCACTTTTAACGCCAGTTACTCCACTACTGCTGCCATCAGAATTCATACCTTTTATTGTCACATTATCAGCTGTTGCATCTTTTAATTTGTCATAAGTCGCTTGTATTTTTTCTCCAATAATCGGCAATTTTGTGAGTTTTTCAAAAATCCAGTTTATTTTACTAAAAATCCAGCCAACTACAGTGGTAAAAATGCCCTTAATAAAACCAAAAATTGAAAAGAAAAGATTTTTAACTCCAGTAAAAAAACCTGTAATTCTATTCCATATTCCAGTAATAACCGTTAAAAACAAATCTTTAATCCATATAAAAATGGGTTTAATCGCTTCCCACAATGAACTTACCCATGGGCTAATAAGCTTCCATAGCCATGTTAATGTTGACCAAATTAATTTTACTCCCTCAATTACTGCACAAACAATCCATGTTATTGGCAAAGACCATATTACCATAGTTATTAATTTTCCAAATTTCCCCACAAACCAACTACCAAAACTTTTTAAACAATTCCAGCCCCATTGAAATACTCCTGTAATCTTTTTCCAATAAACAACACAAAGTGCAATTACGGCAATTAAGCCAATGATTAATCCAACAATCCATGTAATTGGATTTAGCCATAATGCAGCATTAAATAAATGAGTTGCGACAGTGGCTAAATGCGTTGCAATTGATAAACTTTTAAAGACAAGAATTGCCGATTGAACCATTTTAACAAATTCCATAACAGCAATAAAAGCACTAAAGGCAGTGGTCAAAGCAATAATTCCAACAGCGATAGCCCCAATACCAGTTGTTAAAGTTGGATGCTTTTGCATGAACAAGGTGATTTTTTCTAAAATTTTACTGCCATACTGAAGAACTGGTTTTAATGCGGTATTTGCCCCTTTGCTGATATTTTTCCATAACACGCCAAGTTTTCCAGTAAAAGCATCAAGGACATCAGTACGATTTAGAGCCATTTTTTCAGCGATAGAACTATCTTTAATATTGCTTAATTCGTGTACTGATTTTTTTAGTGTTTCCGTCTTGCTAAATAAATTCATTACCGCTTTTGCTCCCTCTTCACCAAAAGCTTTATTCAGTTTTGCTACTTGCTTATCTTTGTCAAGTTCACCCACAGAATTTTTAATTTTTTCAATAACACTATGCATTGGCAACATGTTACCCTTAGCATCTTTAAAGCTTAAATTTAACTCTTTTTGAGCTTGAGCAAATTTCCCCATCATTGCTTTAAGTGCCGTACCAGCATTAGCTCCCCCCATAGTTCCTTGCAAAATACCTAGCGTGGCCATTTGTTGATCAATATCATACCCCATAATTGTGGCACTAGAACCAACATTAGTAAAAGCAGCACTAAGTTCCCCCGCATTAGTACTAAACATTTCAATAGCCTTGGCACTTTTGCCCGTTAATTGATCAACCCATTTACTTTGCCCTATTTTATTGGCTTGTTTTTCAAAAATGTTGAACATAACACCAGTATATTTTGTAGTAATATCACTAGTACTTTTCCCAGCCTTAGCCAATAAGGCACTACTAGCAGTAAAAGTTCCCAATGCCTCATCTTTCAAACCTGTAATAGCACTTTGTATATCATAACCACTACGCACTATATCAGCACTATTGCCACCATATTTACTAGCAAATCTATCTGCACTTGCTTCAAGCATTTTAAGAGCTTTGTTACTTGCCCCAACACTCTTGACATCGCCAAGAGCTTTATTCATTTCTCTGCCAGCATTAGTCGCTTTGATTAAGGAATAGGCACTTCCAGCAACTCCAGCAATCCCTCCAGCCATCTGTTTAGCGCCAGACATTGCAATTTTTTTAGCGTGTTGCATATTGCTGGAAAATTTTCCAAGTGGACCACTTGTTAAATCTTTCATTCCTATAACAAATTGTAATTTTTCGATTGCTGTTTTCATTGCTATCCTTTATTTTATCCTTTAGCGCCAAGTGCTTTTGCTACGGCATTTTGAGTTATATTTTGCATTCTGCTATAAAAATCCTCTTCGAGAAACCACGCTTCAGCCATTGATTCAATAGTCGGTTCACGTTCGCCATAATGTTTACGATGATAAACCATTATTAAGTCAAGTTCTGGTTCTTCACGTTGGGCTTTTAATTGCTCGAAACGGTCGTTGACTTTTTTATTGTAAAATTCACCTGTGGCTTAAATTCTTTTAAAACAAGACCAGCAAATTCAACCTCATTAGCAATCATTGCTTTTTCCAATTTTTGCAGTTTATTTTGATCTTTCAACGTTTTCTTTAAAAGTGTTTTTGAAGGGACAACAAAGTTGCCAATACGGCTGTCATTTTGATAATTATGATAATCAGTAAGGCATACCTCAAACACAAAAGTTTGCTTCTTATCATCATTAACCATTACAGAAATTTCTTTTTTCATAGGAGAAATTTTTTCTACCTTAACAATATCAAAACGAACATTACCTTGATACTCTGCCATTATTTCAGCTGCTAAATCAATTTCATTGCCAGCCATAACATTTTCTAGTAGTTCAATGTCAGCTTTATCTTTTAACGTTCGCTTTAGTAATGTTTGGCTCGGTTTAACCATGTTACCAGGGCTGGTATCATCGGTAAAATTATGACAATCAATTAATGATATAGCAAAAACTAGATCTTTTTCTTTTTGTTCTTCAGTTAAAAAAAACTCTGGTACTGGAATAGTTATTTCTTTTTTCATTTTCTTACTCTCTTCTTAAATGTTTTAAATTTAAAGGACACTTTAATTTGTGTCCTATATTTTATTGTTCGACAAATTCAGCGTATGGCACGCCGTCAATTTTTACAAAATCTGGACTTGTAACATCATATTTGAGCGTAAAAGTGGTTTTATCACTGGAATTTTTATCAGCATCAAGCACGCTATCCATTTTGAACTTGCAACCGTATGCTTCAATTAAACATTCATCATTGCCAACTTTTGCATAACTAATAAGATTAAAAGTCGGCATTCCTTGCCATGATCCAGCCTTTTTAGCTTCTGCACTCATTTTTTTAAATTCAGTTCTGTCCATAGTAACTTCACCACTACCAGCCACAGCACCTTTTAGCCAACCATCTGGCAAACCATCTTTTGTTGCAACAGATCCATCGTCAGAAACGCTCAAACTCCATTTATCTGCTTTTATATCGGTGGTATTTAGCGTTAAATTGAACCCTAAACCATTCAAACGCATAGTTGAATTATTTTCACTCATTGCTATTTTTCCTTATTTTAAATATTTTTTTATTGAATAGTATTCAAATCCAATGCTAACCAAAGCTTGATGCTCTTTGGACACTCAAAAGGTGTTGCAGTGATGGCGATATTTACCTCGGTGCGACTTTGCCAAACAATATCAATGGCATTTTCTTCTGGTGGTTTAATCATTCCTGGGAATTCTTTTCCAGCAATTTCAAAACCTTTACTTGCTTCACGCAATGGACGTGCAAAATCAATTTTGTTTACTGCAATGCTTTTTGAGGTGTTATTTAACGCACGATCCCCAATTTTGCCAATGGCAATTATGCGTACTCGCCTTGCTAAATAATCTAAAATTCGACGGTTTTCGTACACAAGGAAATCACCAGCTTCAACATCAAGTAAATGATGATCAGCCCAGTACCAGCCGTCATAACCATTGTAATATTGTGGAACACTAAAACGTTGATCACTTAAATCTTTTAAATGTCCCATGTTTAATTCAACACTGTCTTTATCAACTGGGTTAGGACCTAAACCAATCAATGCACCAGTTTTAACTCTCATCGGAGTATCAGCAATTGAAACACCACAATCATTCAAGCGGCCACAAACCACACCAAGATTATTGCCATGCAACTGTGGAACAACTGCCACACGATCAGCTGCAACATCAACTATTAATCCTTTTACTCTTGCTGTGTAATCGCTCCAAGTTTCATTATCTGCTTCTGTTGCTGAATCTATTTTTATTCCCTCACAACAAAGCATGACTGTAACAAACTTTGCATATTTACTCATAACAGCATAAGCAAAAAATTGTGCAGAAGTTGCATCATCTTTTTTTGTTATTGGGGTTATCACCACTACTGCTTCAACATTCAAATCGTTTGGTTTGTCTAGTGCTTCAAGAGCTTTCTCTTTCCAAGTTGCATCACTAGCAATGGGCAAGGCATACGCAAAAAAATTATCATCACGACTGTTGACTATTGCCTCTTTCAAATTTGTTTTTAAATCACTGTCGCCACTTCCAAGCAAGTCATCTAAATCACTTTGAGCAGTAATTGTTAAAATCTTATCTTTGTTTTTGTCACTATCAGATTTTCCAACATACAAAAACGTCCTTTCTAATTGTTTAAATTCGCCTTGCATATTGTTTACTTGGCTAACTGTTACGCTTCCAACACTCATTTTATTTTCTCCAGGTTGTTTATTGTTATTTTAATAAATGTTCATGATTTTTATAAGAAAATTTTTCACACATGCTATTCATTATCTCAATGCCAAAATTTTCAACTTGTTTTTCTGTAACACCAAGAATTTGCCGTTTTGGCGTTGGAATATTCCATGAGTCATTATTACGATCTTGAACAAATTTTTTTGCATATCTTACCGTAATCATTTTTTGAATTAATTTAGGGTCAGCAAATACTCCATTTACTAAATAGCCACATCTTACTAACTCCTTGGCTTGTTCTTCATTACACAACTTATTATCATTTCCAGAAAATAGAGATTCATTTATCTTTAATGAAAAATGTTGATTACTCCCATAATGGTGACGTTCTGCAATCATAGTTGCTTTACCAAAACTAACAACAGCACCCCAATCATCTGCTTTAACACGCAAATAGGAACTTTTAACCATATCTACAAACATTTTTTTATGAGTTTTTTTCCAGCGTCTAAATTTATAATTGTTGTAAACAGCTCGTTGCTTAGGTGGTTTTCTCTTTCTTGGTTCCATTGGAGAGCCATCAACATTTTTTTGTTCTTTAACATTTTTTTTTGCTTGAGCAATAACCATTCTTGCAATTCTGGATACATAGAGTTTTCGCTCTCTAGGTTTCATTTTCAAACGTGACATATTATGTAACAAACTATCAACATTTTGCAAATCAAAAGTAATGTTACTCATTTTCTATGCTCCATTAACTGTTCCAGCTTCAGCAACGTCAATTGTAGCTGTACCCTCATCATATTTAATGCCATCTAACTCTATTGGTCCATTTACTGTTTCTTGCAAATAAACCTCATCATGAAAAATTAATGTTATGACTAAATTCAATAATTTATTTTCACTTTTATCTTCAAGTTCGACAACTGTAATTTTAATTTCCGCAAAATCTCTTTCATTTTTACAATCATCATTTTGATATAACCAGCTTGAAAAATAAGCAATTAATAATGGTAAATATTGAGATTTTATATTTTCGAAATAATACCAACACTCTGTTTTAGTAGCACATAAAGATAACGAATTATCTTCATGATAAAAACCTGTTTGTATAATCTCAACATTAGCCATTGAGCTTTCAAAATTTTCTTTGTTCAAGTTCAATAACTTCAATTTGCCTTTTAAATGTTCAGTCAATTTGTAATGTTTCTTGCTCATTTTTTTAGCAAAGTCCTATTGTTACATCATCATCTTCAAGAATTAAATTGAGTGCTTCAAAAGCTAATTCATTGTATTTATCTTCTGTTTCTTCACTCGTTTTGGCTAAATTTTCAGCAACATCACGTCGTGCAATACTTTGTGTTTCTTTCAAGACATAAGCCTTAGCAAAACAACAAACTGCTTGAATGTAAAAATCTTCTTTAATGACTGGAAAAATTTTATTTTCTGCAATTAAACTATTTTTAAATTCATCTAATTCACGGCAAACTTTAAAAGCCGCCATTTTCAAAAAGCGTACAAGCATCTTTTCTTGCAAGTCACTTGGGATTGAATAAGTTTCCTTAAAATCGCTCAATTGAATTGCTGGAAAAAATTCCTCTACAATAATTTCAATATTATTTTCTTGATTTTCGTTAACTTCGAAAGGCATTAGAAAAGTTCCTTAAATTTAAAAAGGGGATTAGGCTAAATTTACTGTTCTTTGACAGTCCGTTTTTTATATTTTTACTGTAGCTAACAGTAAATTTATCCTTTTCCCCTGGGGGTGTTAATTTTGGTCTTTAAATTTTTCGCATTCAGCAATGCGTTTTTTGCATTTGATGCCATTTTTATCAGCAACATTAAATAATCTTAAAGCCTTTTTGTATTCACCAGCTTCAAAGAGTTCTTCACCAAAAGCTTTAGAAGCTTCAGCAATTTTTCCTTTAACTTTAAATTTATTCTGTGCTAAATGGTGTAAAATTTTCAAAGCATCTTGATACTTGCCTTCTGTTACTAATTTATCAGCCTTTTCTTTTAGCCGTTCACCATAAAAAAAATTGTATTTTTCTTTCACGGCATCTGGTACTGGCCAATCTTTTAAACTTTCAAAGACATTACTAAAATACGGCTCAAATTCTTCACCATTTGCAACCGCATTATTAGAGTATTCAAGCACACTGTCAGCCACAAAAGTATGAGTATTACTTAAATATCTATCTGGCATTTCTTGATGCTGTTTTAAATAATTTTCAGCTAGCCACCAAAAATCCTTAATGTTACCAACGTCATAACTCCAGATCATGCATTGAACTAAAACAGGATTTTTGAATTCATCGTCACCATCAAGATATTCAAGTACTTTTGGCATAAACTCTGGTAACAATTGATTTTTTTTGAGATTTGTTCGCTCAATACCTTTTGGTAGACCGCTAATACGTTTTAAAGCGACATCTAAATTTGCTAACAATGCATTAAAAGTTTTATTAGCATCATTCAAATTTTGCTGTTTAGCGATTTCATTAGCCATTGCCTTTTCACAGGCAACGGCATTGGCTCTTTCTACTTGAATTCTTTTTTTGTGATCTAATGCAATACCCATAATGATTAACCCCCTTAGCCTTTATTCAAAGACCACGTTTTCATGGTTAATCATTGCGATTGAATTAAAATCTTCAATCATGTAAGCATCATTTGAAGAAATAAAATCTTCAACTTGATTCTTTTTAGGATTATCGCAACTTTGACGGCGTACGCCACTTTCTTGGAAGTATAAATGCAAGTGTTTCAAATCACCAACAAAAATACCATGCTCTGGGAAACACGCACTTGTACGGCACTCAAAACCACCATAACTTTTTTCTAAAGTTTTGAATAAACTTCTTTCAGTTGGTGTTTGACCGTGAAGTTTTAGAATTTTACCAGTGTCTTGAGTAATTAACCCTTGGCCAATGATAGCAATTTCATTACCTGTACGGTGTTCTTGTGGAATCACGCTTGCAATATCATAAACTGCCTCATCAAGGTTTTCATAATCGCCACCAGCGCAAATGCGAATCTTGCCAGCTGTTGCACCCTGTTCAATATAATGACTAGGATTATGCTCTTTTAATAATGCTGGCCAACCTTTATTTAAATCCTCTAACTTCGGATTAGCAGAGCGGTCACTGTTATCAGCCACTGTTTTCCCATACCAACCAATCAAAATTCTATCCAAGGCGATACGCACATATACCATTTGCATATAAAGTTGCTGGAAGTTAGGAAAACGTGCCATTGCATCCATGTCTTTATATTTAATTGCAACATCAAAGTCAGTTTGATAACAACGATATTCAATGTCGTTAAGATCTAAAATATTTTGCGGGCTACGCTCTTTTGTACCATCATCTGTATTAGTTCGACTTGCCACTGTAGATGTCAAACTCATTGTAATAGGACGTCCGACAATATCAGTTACAGGCAGGACCGTAATGTCATTCAAGAATTCTGCTGATTTTTGAATTTCAGTCATAAGTTTAATTGCCTCTGGGGCTTCTGCTTCAAAACTTCTTACATCGCCAACACCATAAGCTGCTGCCATAGCTGTTTGCAACGCACAAAATTTCTTAACGGTATCTCTTCTCATATTCTATTTACCTCAATTTAGGTGTTAATATTTTACTATTTTTATCTATTTCCCTATAAAAAATTTCTAACAAACTTTTAAATAAAAGTACTGTCAGATTCTCCACCAGTGCTTAAATCAACAGTTGTTGAAGCTCCTGGCTGTGCTCCGAATTTTTTTAAGTTCTCAACCATTATGTCCATTTTTTCAACTAAGCCGTCAACTTTTGCACTTAATTCAACATTTGCATCGTCAGATTTAGTTTCTTCTTCTGAGCCTTCACCGCCTTTTTCATCGCCGTCGCCAGTTTCTTTGGCACTAAATTTTGCAACCAAGTTATCCACACTGTCTTTAAATCCATCAACAGCAGTTGACAATTCTGCAATTTTTTGCTCTTGCTCTTCAAACTTTTTAGTTTCTTCAGCCGTCATTCCCATTTCGTTTTCCTCCGGGGTTTCTTTATTGTTATTTGCTTTAAAAAATTTCATAAATTCACTACAAAAAGCCTTAAACGCATTTTCAGTTTTATCATCAGTTTCATTGTTAGTAGCCAATGCTAATGTTTGTGATTCTTCAGTAAATGCACAAAAACACTTTTTATTTTCATCACTAGAAAAATGTACTTCAGTTGTTCCAGGGCTTGCTGGATTGTCTGTTGATGCTAAGCCAATTAAATATGCTTTGCCACTATCTAAATAATTCAGATCAATTTCAGCAGAGAAAAACAAGCCATAACCAGCTTTATTTCGTGAAATAAAATCTTCATTAGGAGCAAGACGTGCTTCTAAAATTTTGCGATTCTTGGCATCGTCATTTAAACGAATTTCTCGAACTGTTCCAAGATTCCAACCACGGAAATGTTCAATATTAATTGTTGCACAATGCGCTAATTTAGGGTCATAACTTTCCACCATATCAGAAAGGTGTTGTTCTGTGATAACAAAATTATCTCTTGTTCGTGTTTTTCCAGCTGTTGCAATCGTCAGCCAGTCAGTTAATAGTGCTGTTTTTTCCATGTTGATTTTTTCCAAGATTTAGTTATAATATTTATTGCTTTCAATATCATTTTAACACATTAAAAAACTTTTCCAAGTCCTTTATTTTGTAGGTAATTGTGATTTTATTTCTATCACAAAAAAGAACAAAATAAAAAGCTTTATTTTTAAAAAATTGCAATTATTCTGTAAGTATGAAAAATGAAATTACAGAAAAAGAGCAATTAAAAGCAAATGCTAGAAAATTATTTTTGAATGGTACAAAAGTTCCCCAAATTTCAGAGGAATTATCTATTTCAAAAACAACCCTTTATAGCTGGATCAGAAAAGAACAATGGAATGAAGTCCTAACTGATGCCAGTAGTCTTTTTGTTGCTCATAAACGCTTGCAATATCTTTTGGCCAAACCAACTAAAACCAGTCTAGAGCTTGACGAATTTGAAAAAATTTGCAATGTTATTGACCGTTTAGAAAAAATTGAAGAGCGTAAAATCAAAGCGGCTGCTAAAGCCAAAGCAATTGAAGCTGGCGAATATTCAGAAAAAGGCAAACGTCGTAAAAAAGGTGGTAATAAACAAAATGATTTAAGCGAAATTGACCTTAGTACCGTTGAAGAAAAGGTAACAACTGGTCTTAAAGCCTACCAAATGGAGATGTGGGCAATCCGTCACCATCGCAATAGACTTGTACTTAAAAGCCGTCAAATTGGCATGACGTGGTATTTTGCACGTGAAGCATTTGCTGATTTACTTTTAACAGGGAAAAACAAAATATTTATCTCTGCAAGCTTAAAGCAAGTAGCAGTTTTCCGAAATTATATCAAAGGCTTTTGCCGTGAATGGTTTGATGTTGAATTAAAAGGTAAAGAAGAAGTTTGCATTAAAACCCCTCACGGTGAAGCATATTTAATATTTTGTTCGACCAATATTTCAACTGCTCAAAGTTTCAACGGTGATTTATATTTTGATGAATTTTTCTGGATTCCAAAGTTTGCCAGCTTAAAAACTACGGCTGGCGGTATGGCAACGCATAAACAATTTACAAAGACATATTTTAGCACACCGTCAAGCAAGGCACACAGTGCCTACCCATTTTGGAGTGGCAAAGATTTTATTGATAAAGAACGCAAAAAAGGCAATGGTCTAATTAAATGGCCAAGTGATAAAAAACTGCGTAAAGGTTGTGTTTGTCCAGATAAAATGTTTAGAGTAATTATTACTCTTGACGATGCAGAAACCAAAGGTGCTGACTTTTTCGACCGTGAACAATTAGAGTTAGAACATACTGATTATGAATTTGCATTACTCTATTTATGTCGATTTATGGACGATTCGGCCAGCATGTTTCATTTCAATGAATTGGAAGACTGCATGGTTAATGCTAGCAATTGGAAAGATTTTGATTTAACTAAAAATAAACCATTCGGTAACAAACCAGTATGGATTGGTTACGACCCAGCACGCAGTTGCGATGGGGCGTGTATTGTCGTGGTTGCTCCACCAGAAAAGGTTAAAGGTAAATTCAGAGTGTTAGAGCGTATCACCTTAAATAATGTCAGATGGGATAAGCAAGCCGAAGCAATCAAAACCTTAACAGAAAATTACAATGTTGAATATATCGGCATTGACGTAACTGGTAATGGTTCAGCAGTTGCTGAAGCTGTGGAAAAGTTTTTCCCAGCCGTGACAAAATTATTCTATAATATTGAATTAAGGACTCATGGTACTAAAAGCTAAACAAGTTATCGGTGATAGAAGATTAGAATTTAGCAATGATGAAAGCCAAATTGTTCACGCTTATATGTTGGTTAAACAAACAGCGACATCAAACGATCGAATCACTTATAAAGCGGGAAGAAATAGTGAAACTGGTCATGGAGATGCCGCATTTGCCATTATGCACGTCCTCAACAATGAAGAATTAATCATCATTGAAGACGATGAAGAAGAATGCACTCTAGTCTTCGGTTAAACCAATACTGCAACGTGGCTTAATGTTTTTTCTTGTAATTCTTTTGAATGAGTTATAACCCAGACATCATAATTTTTTTGTAAATTTAGCCATAAATCAACAGAAGTTTTTAGTGCTTTTGAAAACCTTAATGCCATTTCTGGAGTTACTCTTTTGTGCTGATTAATAATTGCTGAAATAGTTTTTCTTGATACATCAATAGCATCGGAAAAAGTTGTGATAGATATTTCTAAATCGTCCAAAAATAAATCTTTTAATATTTCACCAGGATGGCTAGGGCATACCGTTCTTTCATGGACTGGGATTGTTTTTTCTGTATTATTCATGATATTTACTCCTAATGATAATCTAAATAATTAACGATATAAACGTTGTTATTAATAAATTTAAAAGTTATTCGCCAATTTCCAGAAACTGTTACAGCATAAATACTTTCATGTTTAGGTTCTAGAAGGTGCAATTTTAAAGCAGGGATGCGTAAATCCTCAATTTCTTCTGCTGCATCTAAATAAGATAAAATTATTTTTAATTTCTTACTATGTTTAGCTTGAATACCTTTTATTTTACCATGTTCAAAAAAGTTTTTTAATCCTTTGTGCTTAAAACTTTTAATCATTAAATTAAAATCCTATTCTTATTGTTTTTATCTTTCTGTTATTAATGTAACCCAAAAGGTTACAATGTCAAGTTAGGTTTAATAAAAATTTTCAGCATTCATTAAGTCACCACTTAATATATGTACGGTTTTATCCGTGCGACAATATTGCATGAGCTAATAATTAGTTTTATATTGATTAGGTTGAAAAATTAAATTAATATGGAGGTTGAAACAGTTATGAATGAAATCAAAATTAATGAGATAAATCAAATTATAACAGATTTAAAAAAGCTGGAAGCAAATAGAGTAATAGATCAATTAACAACTAATCTAGAAAATTTCAAAGAAGAAATTAAAAATGAAAATATTTCTGATTATTCATATAAATTTCGCTTAGATTGCTATAAAATTGCCTATGAGAAAAATTATGATAATTTAAATAATGCAACTAACCATAACTATCGTGGTGTCTTTGATTTTGCTTTACAAGCATTAAAAACGGGGATTTTAATTAATGGAGGTGCATCTGTAGCAATTTTTGCATTTTTGGGGCAAATAGTAAAAGAAGCTCCACAATTGGTATCTTCAATTTCCTGGGGATTGTTTTGGTTTACTATTAGTGTTGGGTGTATCGGATTAGCTTGTATATTTTCTTACTTATGTCAATACCATGTAGCATATATTAAAGAAAAATTTTTTGAAAGTCTTTTTAGATATATTGTGTTAATATTGGGTGTGTCAGCAATTTTACTATTTCTAGTCGGGAGTTGTCAAGTATTTTTTACTTTAAAAGATTTTTATAATCCTCAAATAAATAATATTGACAATATATTTATGATTCCTTTTTTTAAATTTTAATATAAAACAACCCCATGATTAGGGGTTGTGGGTTGTAGTTTTTTATACTGCATTGAGTGCTTGTATTAATGCTTCTTTATCGGGGATTTTATTATTTTTGATGAACTTCCTTAATCGAGTGCGATATTTTTTGACGGCTTTCTGCTCAATCTCTGAAATTATATCTGGATCAATCTCTATATCGATGGTGGTTACATCGCCATCATCCCAATAAATAGTTTCTTTTCCCATATAACTCATGATAGAATTACTCCTATTATTGTAGTTATGATTAAGCCAATAAATGAAATTCCCATATAGTATGCGCTGTTTTCGATTTCTTTAGACGTATGACCGCAACCGCCTTTTACTAATTCAATATCTTTCATTATGCCACCTCTTCGATATGTTTGGCGACTTCGACAATGCACGTTCTTTTTAGTTTTTCGATTTCGTCAATTTCTTTTTCAATGAGTGATTTAATTTCTTGAACGTGGAAGTCTTCAGCAAAACAGCCTGCTAAATCTAATTGTTCTTTACTGCAGTTAAAGTTTGCGATTAGAGTGTCCATGCATCTAATCATGTGGTCAAAGTCGATTTGAGTGTTTTTGTTAGCTTTGTTGTTTTTAGTTGTTTTAGACATTTTGAATTGTCTCCTTATGCAAAAATATAAAAACCGCTTGCGGGTCGGTGTTCCTAGGCACCTTGCACTGGGTAGTTAATCCAGTACTTCACCGCAAACGGTAATAATATCTTTGCATAAAAAAATTTACTTTTAGCGTCTTAAATTTGGGAACTACTCCAAATTGTAAATACTGACGTGTCGAGCTAGGAATCTCAACGATATTCAATTGTTTTACTAATAACCGTTAAAAAATGAAAAATCAAGCTAAAAAAACAAATAAATCTTAAATAATTCTAAATTATACAATTTTTCATTTGGTAAAATTTAATAATATTTTTTTATATTATCTGTATCTTGACAATTATTAATTTTGGAGTATAATATAATTATACAATTTCTCACCTAACGATTTATGGATGGGCAATTTTAAATGCGATATTGATACATATCACGAAGGTGAAATCAATGATTTTGCTAACGAGATTTTGCATCGGATATCGCTTTTTTTTTATTTTTTATGATATTTCAAAAAATCATAAATCTGAAGCAACTTTTTTATTTGAGAATTATGCTTTGAAGCAAACCAATCTGAATCCAATTCAACTATTTTTATTAAAGATTCTTTTAATAAATTAATATCAATTTCTTCTTCTTGTAATTTTAAGCAGTGAATAACAAATCCTTGTATATCTTCTTGTTTGTCAAGCGAGTGAATTGATAATATATTTTCAATTGAAAATGATGTTTTATTCTTTCTTGACTGCTCCATAGATCTTGTAATATAATCTTCAAAACTAGTTTTTAACTTTTCTTGAACCTTGTTAGGTAACTCATCTTCATAATGACGGCAGTATTTGTGCATTGGGGTACTTCCACTGAAATGTTTTATATGATCAGGGATTGTAAGTTCTACAATTTTGTTGTTGTCAAAATTTTTGTTATCATAAAGTAAATCTAAATATAAATCTTTCGGTTCTAAGGAACCATATCCTATTTGACTATGAACTCCAACCCCAATAACTACTTCTAAGTCTTCAATATTATCAACATCTTCAATGCCTACAGCCCGCACCTTTTCTATAGGTTCATTAGTTTTTACTAATTCATAAATGTGCTGTTTTAATGTTCTTAAAACTTGAGGTTTGAATGATTCTCTATTTTTTTGAATAGCTTTATAAACAAATTCAAAAGAGCTTGTTTTAAATAACTCGACATTAATTCTTTGCCCATTATCAACTGTAATAATATTATTTTGGTGTGTTGGGTCTTGACAATTTTCATCAAATTCTATAAAAATTAACCTTTTCCCTAATGATAATAACTGTTCATTTGTCAGTCCATTAGCAATAGCTCCAAATATTTTTTTTATATTTGGATCAGAAATAGAGTAACCTAGAAATATTATCGGATGTTCAATAAAAAATGTAATTAATTTAGCTGCAAGGTAGGGATTTTTTTCATCAAATATTTTATAATCATCTTTGTTGATAATTATACTTTCTGGTTTACTACAACAGCCGTGAATTTTATATATTTCTGCGATATTATATATGGGTTTGAATAACAAATCATTTTGACCAATATAAGTTGTAAAGTTTGGAAAACATTTTTCTAAAAATAAATCATAATTTGTCGTAATAATACCCGCAATTTTATTTTGAATGCTTTTCAATAACTGAACTTCTGCAGTGTAATTATCATTAACTTCATAATAATCTTTTTTAAATTTTTCAGCAACTGCTATTTTAAATGGATCCACATCTCGACTAATTAAAGCGTAGTGTCTATTCCTAAAATCCTCCTCGTCAACATCTTCATATATTTTTTTTGAAAAATCATCAGAAATTAAAGATGCTATTGCTGGGAATTTTAAATATTCATTACTTCTATCTTCCTCTCTTAAATTTCGTTCATAAGATTTATAAGGTAAAGGTAAATGAGGTTTTATTTTTTGAGCAAAATCTTCCAATAAATTTTGCCAATTTGGAAAGTTTAAATATCTTCGACTTATTCCACTTCCTATAAATAGAAAAGGAAATGTTTTTGCATCTTTTAGTAGTAGTTGTAATTTTTTATCTGGCATAACAATTCTCGTTAATAGTTAATATTTTAGTATAAAATATAACCAACTATTATGTTTTTCAATTTTATTTTATTTCTTAATCCCAACCCAAAAATAAACTGAAGCATTTTTTGAAAAATTATGCTAATTTTAAGGGTGTCAAGCTGAAATTCAGTTGGAAAATTCAGCTAAATTAATGTATATTATAAGTGAGCTAAATATTAAAGGAGAATAAAGCAAATGATTAGTGTGAATTGCCCTCATTGTGGAAGCAATGCCAGAGTTACCCATTCTGACACTAAGAGCAATAAAATTAAACATTTATATGCAGATTGCACCAATAAAGAATGCTACGCACGCTTTGTTGTTCGTATGAGTTACTCTCACGATATTACCCCATCACTAGCAACCCAATATGCTGCTATTCATGAAATGTTAGCTAACATGAATCCAACCGACCGCAAAAATTTATTAAACCAATACCAACAACCAAGTTTCAACTTTTAAAGGGAATTAACAATGAATAAAAAACAAATTTTACGCACAATTTTATTAATTGCACTTGCTTCAACAATAATAACTTTTGTAACCATTTATGCTCAAAAAATATTAATACCTCCAAATATAACGATTCAAAAATAAACTATCATCTATTGTATATTTAAATTCTCATATTATTTTAATAATAAAAACAAATATGAGGGTTTAAATTATGGAGTTAGTTATTGAGTGGCTTTAAAAAAACTACAAAATTATTGCAACTATTATTTTTTCAATATTTACAATCACTTTATTTTTTATATCCGAGTATAATGATTGTCAAATTCTTATAGGGGTACTTTTTTCTACCAATTTCTTAATCATTATATTATTTTCTTATTTTAATATTTAGGGGGGTATCTCGGAAACGCATTACATTCATTACAGAATAACTAACTTGTTGATTTTGAACTTGTTATGTGTAATGAGTTACGCATTACAATTGATTACATAAAATAGCGAAATATTTATAAATGATTAATTATAAAAGATTAACAACTATTACATTTGTTATTAACTGTAATAAATAATTTTAAAAATCACTCATTACATGTAATGTGTTTGTAATGCATTTGTAATGTTTTTAAACTTATAAAAATATTCCTCTAACCTTTTAATTATTAACAACTTATTAATGGTTATATAAAATTTGTAATGTTTGTAATGCGTTTTCTGCATATACACCACTTTTTTAAATTCTGTACTTTTTAGGCAAAAAAAAAGAATAATTCCTATTTTTTAACTTAACTTTCTATTTTCATTATCATGACTTGAAAATACCCAACAATAAACTGGCTTGCACAATATTTGACTACGTACTGTCTTTTTACTTATAAAGCGATAACGACGGCTTTGTGGCAATAGTTTTTTTAATTCAGCTTCTGTTGGAAGTCGTTCGGTATGTTCTTCATTGCACACCTTAATAAAGTGTTGAATATTAATTGCTATTTCATCTTTTTTATTACTATGGTTTAAATAAATTTTAGTTGTTTTATTTACTCGATCATATTGTTCGTTTAAGAAATCGTATTTTTCCCAGAAAATTTGTACTGTTGGGTGGTCAGCTCCTAATCGCTGTTGACGGCTAACTGCACGGCTATAGATATAATCTTCAATTTTTTCAACTTCAGCAAACGTCACTTTATTTTCAAATATTGTTGGCAAAGTCCATGCCCAGGCGGCAATCTTGGCATGAAGGGTAATTAATCGCATTTGCAAGCTAGGATTACGATTATAAAATTTGTCTTGTAATTCAGTAAATTTTTTAGTGTAGATATTAAAAAGTTCATTTTCTTTACTAAGTACCTGGTGCAGAAATCCACAGCAATCTTCAACTGAAAGCTTCATCAATCGCTGAGTAGCCAATAAAGTTTCATTATTATGGTGTTGTTTAGTACAGTGACAGTGAATTATTCTTGATAAAACAGCATCGTCACCGTCAACTTCACTATTTTGACTGATTAATAAACCACCTTTAAATTTGGTCGTATTAACCCCATTACTGCCGTTTTTCTGTCCACGTGCACGAAGTTCGCCCCCATCTGCTAAACTTTTTAATTGTTCAAATCCAAATCCTTTATTGTGCGCATTTTTGTCGCCTAAAACTCTATCAGATTCAAGAATAACCGCTGGCATATTACTAAGTTGATCAAGTTTATTTAACCAGGCAACTTTGGTGTCTTTGTTTGGGTCGAAACCCTCATAATTATCACGACCAAGGCACTTCCATAAAAAGCCAATTTGGCAACTTTTACCAGCTCCTTGTTCTCCAGTATATTCAAGGAAAGGCCAGTCTTTACTATCAAGACGAATTTGTTCAGCAAAAAGCGTCCCAATCCACCAAGAAAGTAACACCATGCCGTTAAGGTTATTTGCCAGTTTCCAATCATCAATCCAGTTATTTTTAAAATTTGTATCGCTAGTTAAATGTAAATCTGATGTGCTTTTAATATTGCATTTATTAACATCAATAAATTTCATTTTATTTAATTCTTTACGTTGCCCATTATGATACCCAAAATTTGGGAAAATATAACTTTTGCTTTCGGTATCATAACCACAAAAATTCAAACTTCTTACTGACAAAATATGATGATCAAGCCATTTACTAACTAAATAACGCATATCTCCAGCCGTGCCATCAAAGCGACCACCAGCAGTATTTTTTAGTAAAGCATCACCAAATGTTTTTGGACTATTTAAAGTGTCGCCAGTAACACCAATATGTTCAGTTTTGCGTTGTTTATGTGGGAAATCAACACTAAAATAATATAACTGATCACAATCTGCATTAATTGGACGTTCGACATATAAAAAATTAGGGTAGCAATTTGCAATCTTTTCAGTCTTAACAAAAGTATTAAACTCTGCAACATGAATATTTACTTTATCGCCTTGGTTTAACCAGATATCTTCAAGAATTACATCTTTTGCAAAATCTGAAGCAGCTTCTTTTTCTTCAATAGAATAACGGTAAAGCATACCGTTGTAATTAAAAATTGAATAGAATTGATTCTTTTTTATCCAGGAAAAGAAAGCTTTTTTTGCTGCTGAATCTGCTAAATGATAAAGTCCACGCCAGTACGAATCACTGATATATTCTTCATTTAAAGCTTTTTTACGAAAAACATCGTCCCAGTCTTCATTTTTTGCTGGAAACATTACTTTATAGTGCTGCTTTAAATCTTTTAACTTTTGAATATGCTTTCTGGTGGCGTCAATTCCAGCAATATCAGAATCCATTGCCACTACCCAAGTGATATTTTTATCCTTATGCTCTTTAACAATATCAGTGCAAAAATTACCACATGAAAGTGTTGCTATGCTCTTCATCGGTTTGTCATTGCTATCTTTTACATGTAAAAAACTCATGCTTTTAAAAATGCCTTCTGTAATGATAATTGTATCATTTTTTTCAAAAGTCATTTGTGGGGGAATCCAGCCAGAGCCTTTAAATCCTTTTTCGCTAATCTTATAAATTTTAGATTTTGCCCCATTACGAGCAACGTCACGACTATTTATAATTCTTTTCCAATAGCAAGTGCTATTAATGATAATTTTAATTGCTGGGTAATATTCATTTTTTGTTTTGTGCTTAATTTTTTCTTGAAAAAATGTTTCTCCAATTACTTTTGGATCAAAGCCACGAACATCATACATATATGCTTTTGCGGCTTGATTTAAACTTTCCTCTTCAGTAAGTCGTTTATCTTGCAAAAAACGATCAGTAATATTACTAAAGATATCTGGATATAATTCTCTAGTCGTTGCCGTCCACTGGCAATTATTTCTATGATTGCAAACTGCTACCCAAGGTTCATCTAATGAAATAAATACTGCTTTCCTTTCACACTTTGGACATTTACCATATCTTAATGAATTGCTACTTCTTTTAAATTGAAATTGCCCATCGTTTAGTAATGATGAGCGAATTTCTTCTGTTATATAATTATTATCCCACATAAGGATTTCTCCAGTTTGTTTGACTTAATTAAAGTCAAATGTTATATTCTTTAAGGTTTTATTTAAGTTCATTAAGAACTTGCTTTACTGTGGTAATTGCCGTTACTACAGTATTTTTTTTGCTCTTAAACATTTTTCTTTCCTCTAATTACACATTTTGGTTTTTTTCCTAATGCTAGTGCCGTCATTATGCTATTTAAATCAGCAACGCAATAACGCTTTTTGCCTTTAGTTTTATTTCTTTGTACTTTTACCCAGCGATTAATTTCCCACTCTTGTAATTTCTCTTTGCCAATTGCAAAAAAAATTTTTGCTCCTTGTCTATCAACCCATACTGGCGTCATAGCTTCTTTTCTCCTTAAATAATTTTATTAAACTTCCCTGTTTCACATGCTAGAACGAATTCTTCAATAGCTCGCTTGCACGACTCCCATTTAGTTCTAATTTCATCAGCTTCAAATTGTTCAATGATGCCGTCTTCATTTGCTTTGCCAATTTCATCAATTAGTTTTGCAAATTCTCCTAAAATTTTAGAAATTTGGCTAATTGCTGGCGAATCAGTTACTTCAAGGGCTGGATTTTTAACCATCACAAAACCGAAAAACTCAGTTAAATACTGCAATATTTCAAAACGTCCAGTGGTTTCGCTGGTAACTTCAATAAGCGTTTGCACTCTATCAATTACATTTGGCGTTTCTCCTTTTGGAGGATAAGGCTTTTGTCCAGCAATCATGTTATTAAGATTGCCCTTGGTCATATTAATAGCTTTGGCAACTTTCTCACGATCGCAACCTTTCAATGCTTCCTTTAAAATTTTTGTAGTATTCATTTTCTAACTCTCCTTTACTACAAAATCAGAAATATCAAATTCAATATTGTCTAAGTCGTAAATATTAAGCACTTTATCTGCGAAAAAAATTGCTAATTCACTGTTAATAAAATTTTTATTCAACTCTTCTAGGTCAATATAAGTATTTGTAGTTTGACATTCTTTAAAAACTTTAAGTGCAATAAATTGTAATAATTCTTCTAAATCATTTGCTTCACCAGCTCCATAAGTATCATTATATAGTTCTAGTCTTTTGATTATTTCTTTTGATTCATCAACTTCAATTGATACGCTCCATTTGTTATAGAACAATTCTATGTCATAAATTTTTTTCATTGTTTAAATCTCCTCTATTAATCAAATACATTGTATTCAATTTGAGCATTAATCGCATCTGGGCATTCACTCAATGCTTTGTGTTCTGCTTCAGCTAAAGAATTTGCTTTTGCGTAATAATTGCAAAATCTACCAAATTCATCTTCATAAATAAATTCATACATTTTCATTACTTTCCTCCTTTTGGTTAAATAATGTTGGTTGATTTAAGTTTATTTTTGCATGTTTGCATGAACGGAAATGTGGACGAACAGCAATTAATCTGCGATAATTGGTTTTATCGCTCATTTCTCCATATTTAGCATCTGGAAAAAAATGTTGAATAAAATTTCTTATCTCCATTTCATCTTTTGTTGACAGATAAAAACCGTATTTGCGAATTGATGGCAAGACTTCACTTGTTACCCATTTTCTAAATTCTTTGGCAACTGGTTTTCTTGATTTAAAAATTAAATGATAAAGTCCAGATTCATTAACAACGTTTGTGAGTCCTTGACGCCCTAACTTAAAGTTAGACCGTTCATCATCATCTAAACTACGTAATGCCTTTGTTGGATTTGATAGTTTTAGAATATCGCAAACGTCTTTTGCAACGAACCAAATTTGATTGTCTTTAAAAACGGTTCTGACATTTTGATTGTTAAAGTTGTGTAATTTGTTTTCCATAGTTAATTTTCCACGCTGAATTTTAACCATCCCTTTCAGTTTGTGAGTTCTCACTTTCAATATTACTTTTGACTTGAAGATAGAGAACATGAACTGCTTTACGCAATACTGCTGAGTTATTACTACATTCTGAATTTTCTTTAATAAATTCAATTTTATTTACTTCATCTGGTTTTGCATAAATGCTCATTTGTTTTGTTTTTTCTGTCATAACGAGACTCCTTTTTATTATTCTTTGAGTTTTAATAATATTCTCTCTGTTTTTATATTAAGACTTTTAAGAATAATTTTCAAGTAGTTTTATAAAATTTTTTGGAAAAAGTTAATAGATAGTAGTATTTATATAATAAATAATCGTAATAGGACGCTATATATAGATGACAGAAAAAGAAGTCTTAAACGCTATAAAAGTTGCTTGTCAGCTTGAAAAAAGTCAAAATGCATTTGCAAAGAAAATTAATATTAGCCAAACAGCTATTAATAAAATTGTTAATGGAAAAAGTAAGATTGGTAATATTTCAGTTGAAACGCTTATGAAAATATTTCCCAATATGGAAATTGACTTTTTCAGCTCAAAAAATACTGATAATAGTGTAGTAGGAAAAATTAATAAATTTATTGCTAAACTCTCTGAAGACCAGCAACTGGAAGTTTTACTGATGCTTGGAGCTGAATTTCCAGAGATAGTTAAAGGTAATAAAGAAAAGGAGAATGACGCCCTCGAAAAAACGGCGTAATTCCCGCATTTTAGCACGAAATAATAATACCGTGTACGTAGACTTCATCTCTCATTTTAATAATATATAGCCATTTAAAAATTCAAACCCCAATCAAATAAATATTACTAAGGTGCTACTATGCCATCCGAATATAAAACTTACTATATTGCTCATGCTGGTGGATACGAATCAGATATAATTTTTGAAGATGATTTGATTAAAGATCCTTGCTTTTACGGCCTTTATTCTTGGAATAATAAAGATTATTTTTTAAGTCCAGCTGAAATTGGTGAACGTGATAAAGATCCTGTATTAAAATTAGAAAATGCTATTGAAAAAGAAAATTATTCCTATTGGGGATGGACTCCTGCAATTACCAATATTAATAAAGAAAAATATTTAAAATTATTAGATTTATATAATAAAGACAAAGCTGAATATAAAAAATATTACGATGAATTACTTACTGAAATTAATGAAGATTGGAATTGTTAATTATGATAAATAAACAACAAGCCATTGAAGATTCTTTATCTTTATTTACTTATTCTTACGAAGAACAACATAATTTAGCAGAAAGGTTTAATGCTCCAATTCGTTATGAAAACGCTATTTCTCAATTGCAAGGTTTAGCTTATGCCATTGTCTTTGATAATATTATTAGTAATGATGAATTAAAAACTCTTTTATATTGGTTACATCATAATTCAGAGTTTTTAGAGCACTGGCCACTGAATTCAATTTGTGATATTTTTCTTGAAGCTAGAGAAAATAAAAGCTTCTCTAATGAGCAAAGAACTAAATTGTTTAGCCTGCTAGAAAAAATTGGCAAAGTTGATGACGTGTGTAACGCTATTTTTGATGATATAGATGAAAGTGACCATTTTTATTCAAAAACTGTAATTATTACGGGAAATTTCAATGATTTAAAAAGGGCTGAAGTTTTAGAAAAATTATATGATTTTAATATTACGGCTCAAAATAAAGATGTTACTTTTGAAACAGATTATGTTGTGGTTGGGGCTAAAGGATCAAGAAATTGGCGTTTCGGTAAATTCGGTCGCAAAATTGAAAAAGCTATTGAATATCGGGATCAAAGAGAAGTCCCATTAAAAATTATTAATGAAGAAACATTTTTTAAGTTGTTGCAGAATAGACCAGCAAACTTAGAAACTATTAAAAATAATGAATTGCACCTTGAACAAATAGAAAAATTAAATTCGTTACTAGAGCAAAGCGTTTTAACTCAAGAACAATTTGATTCTGCTTTAGAAAATATTATAAGGTAAATAGCAATAATGAGTTTGAACAAAAAATATCAAGTTTTCGTAAGTTCGACATATACAGATTTAAAAGAAGAACGAAGAAAAGTAATTCAAACTTTGATGGAGATGGACTGCATTCCTGCAGGAATGGAATTATTTCCGGCAATGGACGATGAACAGTTTAATTTTATTAAATCCGTAATTGATGATAGTGATTATTATTTACTAATAATTGGAGGGCGTTACGGTTCTTTAAATCAAGAAGGAATTAGCTATACTGAAAAAGAGTATGACTATGCCATTGAAAAAGGTATGAAAGTCTTAGCTTTCGTTAATGATAATATCGAGAATCTACCTTCAAAAAATGTAGACTATGGAGATTTAAAGCAAAAGCTTGATGATTTTAAGAATAAAGTATGTACTGGTCGCCTTGTAAAATTTTGGAAAAATGCAAGAGATTTACCTGCATTGGTAGCTCTTAGTTTGAATAAGATCAGAACAGTTTATCCTGCAGTAGGTTGGAGTCGTGGTAGTTTTAGTAGCAATACAGAATTGCTATCCGAAATAAATGATCTTAGAAAAGAAAATGAAAAACTTAAAAAACAGTTAATAGACTATAATAATGTAGAGAATTTTGGTAATTTATCTAATGGGAATGATACTATAGAGTTGTTTGGGACTTGTAAACATGGGTATCCTTCCGTTTCTGCAGAATGGAAAGTGCAGGTTTCATGGAATGAAATTATTGAATTAATTGGAGCAAAATTATTTGTTGCAAAAACTAGGCAAAGTATTAATGCAACGCTTAGTAGGTTGTTAGCTCAGAAATTTTATGATATTGTTCATTCTGCGAAGTTAGATTTATCTATTTCTAATAAAATAGAACTCCAGCTAACAGCACTAGGTGTAATAAAAAGAGTTATTACGAACGATAGAGGTGGACACGAAATAATAAAATTTATAATAACAACACAGGGTGAAAAATTGTTGAATGAATTAACATTGGAAACAAAAAAATAAATCGTCGATAAAGCTGCATATATTTATTAATTTTATGTGCAGCTTATTAAAATTTTAATTTTGTAACACAAACGTAACACAATCAGAGGAAAGCAAAAACAAAATATATTGACCATAAACAACTTATAAAAAATCAGTGTATACTCCGGTTATGGACACCATATAATGACATATTTAAATAAAAGGGTTTATTATCTGAAACGGCTTGCTTTATCTGTTTTTTTGCTTCTAAAGTCAAGGCTTCTGTTAAATATATATCTTGGTTGTGGTATTTTGTTAATGAAGGAACGGCATTAATTTCTTTTCCCTTTATATGAAAAAATCCATCAAGACCGTAGTAACTACCAGGTTTCCCCATATAGCCTCCCGCAATATTAACATCAAATCCTAAATTAAGGGGATTTTCTCCTTCTGAGCTTTTTGGACCAAAGTGCCCTTTTCCGATATGAATTGTGAGGTATCCATTATTTTTTAACAGTCTAGGCAAAGTTATACTTTTAGTTGTCAACCCAAGCCAATTCCATTTTTTGGGACCGTAAGGACTCCTGTTGTTATCAAATGGATAAATCCATAAAGTTGTTCTATGCCGTGCGGAATTTTGCCCAGTTAAAATTGAAATTCTTGTAGGATAGCAAATGGAGTGTGCATAAAAGTTTGTAAAACATTGTAATTTTTTCCATGTTTGGAGTTTTATAAAAATCATTTAATGGTTGTCTGCATACATTACCAGATTTGTCAGTAATGAATGGTACTGATGTATCCATTATTCCTAGATCATCCACTAAAAATATAATGATATTTAGTTGTTCATTTTTAGTACTTATTTTAGAATTAATATTGTCATTAATCGCATATGTAGCAAGTCCCGATAAAAAAATTTACTATATTTATTCATATTCATCCTTTTTTAGAGTTGATCTTAGCTAATGTTTAAAAACGATAATAATTTAAAAATATTTTAGGGTAGCTGAAATAATTAATTTTTAAAATATTTCAGCTACCCTAATTAAAAAATATAATTAGTTTATTTTTGCAGAGTTTTATCGTAATTTTTATTATTATTGCGTATTGCTTCACGATTTTTAGATTCACGATTCAGGAATTCTTTGTATCGTTTTTCACGAAGTAATACCTCTTTTGATGGTTTAAAGTTTTCCATATCTGCACGTGGGTTTTCTTCTAAACGTTTTGCTCCCGCTTTTATAATGTTTAAAATTTCTTTGTACTCTGCAGAGTTTTTTGCAAATTTAGTCAATGCAGGACTCATTTCTGGACGATCAAAAGTAATTTGCGGTCCAACTTTTTGACGCATATTGTTAAAGCGACTGTAATTAATTCCAGTTAATTTTGTCAAACGTTTTAACTCTGAATATGTTAATGGGCAACGTCCTCCTAAATTATTGCCATAATTACCATAATTATAAGTTTTATAATATGGTGCATTAATATCAATCCAAGTGATAATTTTGTTCATATCAGCGTCAGAAAGTTTAATATTTTTATGTCCTTTTTCTAACAGGCTGATTAGTTTGCTTTTGTGTGCACCCCATGTGTATGGCTGTAAAATTTGAGCAGGTCCTGAACCAATTGCACGTACATACTTTTTCTTCCATAATTCATGATATGAAATATTAAATACTAAAGATTTATCACGAGCTAAATTAAGTTTTTTACCAGCATTTTTGCCAAAATCATGGCATGAGACGCAGTTTTTGTCAAAAATAGGTTGTACTTCTTTTAAATAATTAAATTCAGCAATTTTGCCGTTGAAACCTGTTAATGCGTGAGGCGCTTTGCTTAAAGCTTTAACTCTTCGCTTAATTGGAGGAGCTTCATTTGTACGACTTTCATGGCAGCCAACACAGCCCATAATTTCACCACTTTGGAAAACTGTTCCACTACGCATTGTCTGAATCATTTTTTTATTTTTATCCAATAATTGGAAAAATACAAATTTATCGGATGGAACCTTGAAATATGCCGAGCCATCTTCTTCAACAGGAACAGTTCCTAAAATCTTTTTTGTTCCTAAGTCGTGCCAATTCACTCCTGGAGCTTGTTCCCCTAGGCCATACCATGCTTGACGGCTCCAAGAACGTTTTTCTGGAGATTCAACTACACGTAAATATTTAACATCACCACGTTTCACACCTTTCATGTGTGTTCCTATGTAAACATCTTGTACATATACTGTAGCGTCGCCATTTTCAAAGTTTCTACGAGATGCAATTACAGGAGGTTTTTTACTTGGTTTGATTAACATTGGTTCAAATGCTCCAATTCCATCGCGAAGGATTTCTGCTTCATTACCAAATCTATCAAGTAAAACAATAAAAGTTTGATCTCCATCGCCAGTTGTTTTAGACGCTAGAATAAATTGACTATCAATTGGGAATGGATCCTCGTATTTGACTTTTAACTTATATTTAAAGTTGTCCCAGCGTTCATTACCTTTCATAGAAACTAAATTAATTGCTTCTTTTGGCCAAATTTGTACTACTGCTTCAGGTCCATCGATCGCTTTTTTATTATCAATAATTGCAATTGCTCCCCAAGGACGATCATGGCATGATCCAAAGATACAAACCACTAAATCTGTGCCTGGAATTTGACGTGCATCAATTACTGCCCCAGGAGTAGGAGTATTATTCCCCCAATATATGGCGTGGTTAGTTCCATCTTGATTTGTCACCCATAAAGCTTGAGCATCGCCAAAGTTACGGTCTACATATTCCCAGCGGTCGTAAATAATGCGTCCGTCTGAAAGCATTTGTGGACGGCCTTCAAATAATGTACTTTTACCTATTTGATGGATATTAGAGCCATCAGTATTCATTTTAAATAAATTTACCATAATATGGCGGTTGCACATACAAAATTTTGGCTCTCGTGTTGAAGAAAAAACAATTGAATCATCTGGTAAAAATACTGGGTCAATATCACTAACATAATCTGCTTTAGTTAATTGCTTAATATTTTTACCATTGGCATTCATCTTGTAAATATGATAATTACCATTTTTTCCTGTACGCATTGAGAAAACAATTTCTTTGCCATCGTAGCTAATTTCTGGATCTCGAGCTGCTGTATTAGCTCCTTTATCTAGAATAATTTTGGGAACAGGGTTTAATCCTTCACTAAAGTTAACTGTTTTAAAACTACTATTACCACGGAATTTATGTGTATTAATTTCACCTTTTTGGAATAGTGTTGCAGTATTATGATGATCACTTAAATATTGTGCTCTTTGATTATAAAGCATCGGATATTGTTGCATGAATGGGTGTGATAACATTACTGTTTTTTGTAATGTTATAAATTCAGAAACATCTTTAACTGCAATTTTTTTTCCTTTTATTTTTGCTGCAAAACTATTAACTAATTTTAAATACTTCGTTTTATTATAGTTTGGATATTTATCTGCTAGGTAATTAATAGAATCACGTAATGTTTGAATATTGGCAATTTTTGATTGGTATTTTTTTATTTGTTTTTGCAATTTTGCTTGTTTAGCAATTTCTGCCAAGTCAACTTTTTTGCCTGGAAAAACTTTACCTTTGAATTTTACATCGGCTAATGTGATATGTCCCCAGCTACCGCTAGAACGGTCAAAAAGCATCATAACTAGTTCTTGATTACGGTAGTCTTTTGGGTCAAAACTAAATTTTTTTAATGAAATATGCTTATGTCCTACCGCAGAATATATTTTTTCCCCTTTTAGGGTGTAAATTTCTAGTCCAACATTTTTATTACCGCCACCAAGCCAAAATTCTAATTTGCCATCTGTAATTTTGAATACTGGTGACATTAGTGTGATTTTTGGACGGTCGCTTTTTCGTCCATTGACATAAAGTGTTGAAAGAATTGTGTCTTTTGTTGAATGTTTATAGTCGCGTTTTTTACTTCCATATACATTACCTTTTCCTTCAACAACTTTCCAATTGTGAAGTTGTTTATTGGTGAAATCCCAGTTAACTTCAGAGGCTCTTAACACCAACGACGAACTTAGAATTGCTCCAGTTAAAAAAAACTTTTTAAACATACTCAAATTCCCTTGTTTATAAATTACTTTAAATTTCTAGTTAACTATACAATAAATATAGGTTTAAGAGTGTTTAATTTTAATTACAACTTCACTATCAGTTAGTTACAATGAAATATGCTAAAACACCTTATATCCCATTTTTTTAGAGATTTTTTCTGCTGCTTCAATGACTTGTTTGCCAAGTTGTTCAAAATTACTTTCTTTTAATCTAGAAGCAGGTCCTGTTACCCAAATTGCGGCAATAGGGTGACCGCCATGATTAAAAATTGGCGCTGCAATACAGTGGCAATTATCAAATTCTTCTGCTCTATCAATGCCATAGCCATGCTCTTTTACAAAATCTAGTTCTTTTATAAAACCAGCTTTGCTTGTTATTGTGCGCTCATTGAATTTTTCAAAACTAAAAGAATCTAATAAGCCATTCAGTTCACGTTCAGGTAAATATGCCATAATAGCTTTGCCTGGCGCGGCAGTGTGAAGATTAAATCTGGTACCAACACGTGCAACAAAACTAAATGGGTGCAAACCAGTCAAATTTTCAACAACAACACCTTGATTATCAAGAATTGAACCAACTAGAACAGTTTCTTTTACCTTATCACGTAGTTCTCTCATAACATCAATTGATAATTCAATTAAGCTACCTTCGCCACAAGCTGTATAGCCAATGGAAAGTAATTTTCTACTAAGTGAAAACTTTTTAGAAGTTTCACAACGTTCTAAATATCCATTATTATATAAAGTCATTGTAATTCTAAATGCACTATTAACAGGAATCTCCAATGTACTGGCAATGTCACTAGAACTCATTCCATGATGATGATCTGCCAAAAGTTCAATAATTTTCAATGCTCGTTCCAAATTAGGAACATGGTATTTACTTTTTTCTTGATTACTCAAAATAAATCTCCTATAACTCTAAAATGTGAAAAACTATTTTTTAGAATAGAATGCACTTTTAGAATTGTTTTCTATATATTAAATGCTTTTCTATAAAATGTCAATATCAATAGTCAATAAATTAACAAAAAATTATTTGCATTAACAAAAAATTCTGTTATTTTAAATAGACATTAATTAATTAAAAATAAAGGAATTGAATAATGGGACAACAAACAAATAAAGTTCAAAAACGCCGTCGTCGTAAAGCTTACTTAGCAAGATGCAAAGCTCGTGCAAACGCAGCTAAAAAAGCGTAATTGTTTGATTATCTATCAACAATATTTAAATTGAGGTGATATTTTGCATGAATTGCATTATTAATTGCCTTTTGGAAATCTCAGTAAAACTGAGATTTTTTTTTGTCTTTTTAATATAAACATAAAAAGAAATTATTTCAATGAATACACTTTTAAAAATTCATTAAACAAGTACAAAAAAATCCCTATTACTAAAAAGTAATAGGGATTTATATATAATTGGATTAATAAGTTTATTAACTTATTTTGTCCACTAGTTTAAACTTAACCGTTTAAACGAGCTTCTAATCCAGCTAACTCATCTTTAAGAGCTTGAGGTAATTTATCACCAAATCTAGCATAATGCTCTTTGATATCCTCAACTTCTTTTTTCCATCCGTCGATGTCTAAAGATAATAGTTCAGCCATGTCTTCAGCTGTAACGTCAGTACCTTCAACGTTGATGTCTTCAGCTTTTGGTAGGATACCAATTTGAGTTTCAACACCCTCAACTTTGTCATCGCAACGATCAAAAATCCATGCTAACACGCGGCTGTTGTCACCAAATCCAGGCCATAACCATTTGCCATCTTCAGTTTTACGGAACCAGTTAACAAAGAATACTTTAGGTAATTTGCTTTGGTCAGCGTTAGCACCTAATGAAATCCAATGTTGGAAGTAGTCACCCATGTTGTAACCACAGAATGGTAACATTGCGAATGGGTCACGACGGATTGTGCCAGCTTTTAAGTCTAATGCAGCAGCAGTGATTTCAGAACCTACTACAGAACCCATGAATACGCCATGGTTCCAATCTTTAGCTTGGTGTACCAATGGAATAGTGCTTGGACGACGACCACCAAATAAGAATGCAGAAATTGGAACACCTGCTGGATCTTGCCACTCAGAAGCAGCTGCAGGACAGTTTTCCATTTTAGCAGTGAAACGAGCATTTGGATGAGCAGCTTTTTCAGTAGCTGTAGCAGCTTCCCACTCATTACCTTTCCAGTCGATTAATTTACCTGGAGCATCATAACCCATTTCTTCCCACCATACATCGCCATCTTCAGTTAGAGCAACGTTTGTGAAAATAGTATCTTTTTCGATTGAGTGCATTGCGTTAGGGTTTGAATCCATAGATGTACCTGGAGCAACACCGAAGAACCCAGCTTCTGGGTTGATAGCATATAATTGGCCATCTTCACCGAATTTCATCCATGCAATATCGTCACCAATTGTTTCAACTTTCCAACCTGGAATTGTTGGGATTAACATTGCAAGGTTAGTTTTTCCACATGCTGATGGGAATGCACCTGCAACGAATTTAACTTCGCCAGCTGGGTTAGTAAGTTTTAAGATTAACATATGTTCAGCTAACCAACCTTCATCATGAGCTTGAGCAGAAGCAATACGTAATGCTAAACATTTTTTACCTAATAATGCATTACCACCGTAACCAGAACCATAAGACCAAATTTGGCGTTTTTCTGGGAAGTGAGCAATGTATTTATCTTCGATTGGAGCACAAGGCCATACGCCATTGTCAGATTCGCCTTCTGCTAATGGCTTACCAACAGTGTGTACACACTCAATGAACTCGCCTTCGTCGCCTAATACTTCTAATACTTTAGTACCAACGCGAGCCATGATGTCCATGTTGATTACAACGTATGCAGAGTCAGTTAACTCAACACCAATTTTAGCGATGTTAGAACCGATAGGACCCATTGAGAATGGGATAACATACATATTACGACCAGCCATGCAGCCATCATACATTTCTAACATTTTTGGTTTTAATTCGTTTGGATCGATCCAGTTGTTTGTAGGACCAGCAGCTTCTTGAGTTTCAGTCGCGATGTAAGTACGGCTTTCAACACGAGCAACGTCAGAAGGATCGCTGCGGAATAATAAGCTGTTAGGACGTTTTTCATCGTTTAGACGAGTTGCTAAACCACCGTCAACTAGTTCGTTGCACATTGCGTCGTATTCTTCTTGTGAACCATCACACCAATATACACCATTAGGCTTCATGATATTAGCCCATTCTTCAACCCATTGAATCAACTTTTGATTCTTTGTAGGTACTTCGTTTAAGTAATTAATACTCATTAAATAAGTCTCCTGTTATACTTTTAAGTGTTTAACTTAATTTTTGTTTTACCATTTATGTTAGTCGAACGACAATATTAAAAGTGCGTATGTATTTTGTGCAATAAAATACTAAAGCGAAATTTATTGGCGTTCGCTGATATTTTTTGTAAAATCAGAATAATATAGCATTCTGAGATATAAATTCAAATTAAAAGTTAATAAAAAATCAAAAAAAAATAACTTAGCTAATTATGTACTAATACTTTAGCAAAGTGACTGGAATATATGCAATAAAGCAGTTGTAATAAAAGTGCAACTATTAAGCCAGTAATTAGTTAAGGTAAAGAGGAGGAATTGTTTTCTTAAAGAAAGGATTGGTTATTATTTTCTTTATGGTTGCTGATTTTGTTGAATTTTTTCCTGAGAAAGTATTTTGTTGTTGATATTGCCCATTTATAAAATTAGGGAAGTTTTTTCAAGCGCTTGTAAATAGCGATTATGTTCTCTGGTAAATTCAAATATTTTTTTGAGTTATTTCTTGATAATTTGCGTCGTCATCCATTTCCTTATAGCATATAACAACTAATAATGAGCGTTCAGGATTATAATCATCAAATCTTGTATCATTTTTTTGAATTGTTTTGATATGAATAATATTGTTTGATAGTCTTTATAGCGTGTTGAGGCGTTAATTTAATAATTTCAATAGCTGCAAGGGTTGTACCATTTTTAGTCATTCGCATTAAAAATGAAAAGCTATTACTAGGACATTTTGATTTATTTTTATATTTTTTGTGTAAATACTACTAAATTTTTAGTTGCATCTTTTTGCATATTTCCTCCAAACTCACAATTGTATTTGAAGGCATTTGGAATTTTATTTTCTTTTTCACTGAAGCTAATTAAGTCAAATGTCCAACTATAATGTTATTTGATTAGTTTACAATTTTTTGATATAATTTTTCATTTTTCTTTTGCTTTTAACGTTTTTTGAAAATTTTAATAATAACTTATAGTGGCAGTTATTTTGTCTATACTGTATTTGATAATGTTTATAGATATAATTATAATAATTGATTTTGAATTCATCAGAGTAATTAAAATTCCAGTGATCCAAATTAGTAACATTATTGATGTTATTAATTGCTTGATAAAAGTATTTCTTTGCTTTTTTGTGGTTATTGTTTTTATATAAAGTAACTTATTAAGTTTTTGTATGCCCGGCTATTTCCTGTTTTGATGTAATAATACTCCATATCCTTAGTCATGCCTAAACATTAAAATGAAATTGCTAAAGACCTAAGCTTTTCATGTGATCCTTTCTTTTATAATTTTATAATAAATCGATAGATTTAGCATAAGGTTCGTGTGTTGCAAATAAAAAACCGTCATTGAAAAAATCAACAACGGCTTTTTATTATTTGAAATTACTTTAAAAATTATTTTAAGTAATCTGCAACTTTTGCTGTGATTTGGTCTGCCGTAAAACCGAATTTTTTCTGTAATACAGAGAATGGAGCCGATGCACCAAAGTGATCAATTCCAATATTAATACCTTCATCACCAGTATATTTTGACCAACCAAAAGTAGACGCAGCTTCAACTGAAATACGTTTTTTGCATGTTTTTGGTAGAACGCTCTCTTTGTACTCAGTACTTTGTTTCTCAAAAATTTCCCAAGATGGGAATGAAACAACGCGTAATTTTTTACCTTGAGCACGTAACGCATTCGCAGCTTTTAATGAATCGCGAACTTCAGAACCCGTTGCCATAATAATAGCTTCAAAGTCTTCATCATTGCTAAGAACATAAGCGCCACGCTCCAAGTCAATATTTTCTAATAGTTCTGTTGGTAATGGTTCTAAATCTTGACGAGTTAATAACATTGCCACAGGGCTATTCATTTTTAATGCTACTGCCCATGCATGCGCAACTTCGTTGCCATCTGCAGGACGAATTAAGGTCATATTCGGTAAGCTACGTAACATTGCAATTTGTTCGATAGGCTCATGTGTAGGACCATCTTCGCCAACGTAGAATGAATCATGTGTAAATAGGTAAATTTGGTGCAAGTTCTGAATTGCCGCCAAACGCATTGCAGGTTTCATATAATCACTAAAAACAAAAAATGTTGAAACGTATGGAATACAGTATTCGCTTAATGCCATACCGTTTCCAGCCATTGCCATTCCAAGTTCTCTAACGCCAAAGTGAACATTTCTGCCGCCATGATTTTCTGCAGTGTAGCTATCTTCGCAGTTAATTGCAGTTTTTGTAGATGGCGCTAAGTCAGCCGCTCCACCCATTAGCGAAGGAACTAATTCAGCAACTTTTTGTAAAATTAAACCACTTGACGCACGAGTCGCCATCTTTTTATTTTTTTGCACTACTGCTAATAATTCATCTAAAATGTTTGCAGGAATAGCCTTGTCTTGCATTGCTGATAGATATTCAGCTTGAGCAGGGTTATTAGCAATAAATTCTTGATAAATGGTATCCCATTGAGCAGCGTCCGCAGCTTTTTCGTTAGCTAAATTGTGAGTGAATTTATAAACGTCATTGCTTATAGAGAATGGCGCATCGTTGAATCCTAATGCTTTTTTAGTTTCAGCTAATTCTTCTTCACCTAAAGGTTCTCCATGACTTGATGCAGAACCTGCTTTTTTAGGAGCTCCAAAACCAATTGTTGTACGACCAATAATCAATGTTGGTTTGCCGTCAGAGTTAACAGCCTCTGCTAAAGCTTTATCACATTGCTCTACGTCGTTAGCATTAGCAACTTTGATTACTCTCCAGCCATATGCTTCAAAACGCATTTTTACATCTTCACTGAATGCTAGGTTTGTAGAACCTTCAATTGTAATTTCATTATCATCATAAAAACAGATGATATTATCTAATTTTAAGTGACCTGCTAACGATGCTGCTTCTGCAGTTGTACCTTCCATCATACAACCGTCACCAGCGATAACGTAGATTTTTGGTTTAGCTAACTTTGTTTTATTTAATTCAGACTTTTCATACAAATAGTTTTGAGAAATAGCCATGCCAACAGCTGATGCAAATCCACTTCCTAGAGGACCAGTTGTGATGTCTACACCATCAGTGTGATTGTATTCAGGGTGACCAGGCGTTCTGCTATCCCATTGACGAAAGTTTTGAATCTCTTCCATTGGTAAATTGTAGCCAAAAAGATGTAGCAATGAATATTGCAACATTGAGCCGTGACCAGCCGATAGAATAAAACGATCTCTTCCAAACCATTTTGGTTGTTTTGGATTGAAACGCAAATATTTTGACCATAAAGTTACTGCAAAGTCTGCGCAACCCATAGGCATGCCAGGGTGTCCTGATTTAGCCTTTTGAATAGCTTCTGCAGATAAAATCCTAATAGTGTCAGCCGTGAGTTTAGTCAGCTGAGTGTCCATTTACAAAAATCTCCATTTGTTACTTTTAGTTAATTCTTTTTATATGTTTACTTTTTGATATAGAATTAACTTTTTATTTAATCTATACTTTTACTTAGAATCTACTAAATAACCATAAATCATTTAATTATAGCTATTTTTAACCCACATAGATGTACTTTTTTATCCTTATGTTGTGGGATCTAATTCCTAAAAATAATTTTCCTTAATTAAACCAATTTTTTTAATAATAAAAAAATTTATAACTTCTTTGTATTGAAAAAGAAAATTAAAAATAAGAAATTTTTTTACAAATTCTCAAACCAAAAAACATTCTTGACTAATACTAATAACATTTTAATTAAAAAACAAAAATCAAAACTCACAAAAAAACGTTATTTTCTTTATAAAAAGCCATTTATCTGTATCAAAAGTAAAAATAAAAGTGTGAAACAGAGAAATTTTTTTGAAATGACATTCTTTTGGAGTATATTTTAATCTTAATTAATCACCATTAATTTTTTATTTCAAAAGAAGAATGAATTCAAATTATGACAGAAAGATTTATCAGTTCAACATTAAATAAACGTGATGAAGATAAAGAGACAACTCTTCGTCCGCAACATTTTAGTCAATTTCCTGGTCAAGATAAAATCAAGGAGCGATTGGACTTGTATGTTGCAGCGTCTAATGTACGTAACGAACCACTGGGGCATTTATTACTAAATGGACCGCCAGGGTTGGGAAAAACTACCTTAGCGTACATTATTGCTAATGAAAAAGGTGCTGATATTAAAACTTCTAGCGGACCTGTCATCGAAAAACCTGGGGATTTGGCTGGACTTTTAACCTCTCTAGAGGAGGGAGATATTCTTTTTATTGATGAAATTCACCGTTTAAATCGTACTGTTGAGGAGTATTTATATAGTGCGATGGAGGATTATTTTATTGATATTATGATTGATCAAGGTCCTGGCGCACGTTCAGTTAGGTTAAATATTCCACGTTTTACCTTAATAGGCGCAACAACTCGACAAGGGTTATTATCTTCTCCATTGAGATCACGCTTCCCATTAAGTTGTCGCCTTGATTATTATGATGCTGATAGTTTAAAAAAAATAGTTTTACGTTCGGCGGACATTCTAGGAGTGGATATTGAAGATGACGGTGCTTATGAAATTGCTTCACGTAGTCGTGGAACTCCACGTATTACTAATAATTTATTGCGCTGGGCTCGCGATTACGCTCAGGTAAAAGCTGACAATGTCATTAGCAAAGATGTAGCATCAAATGCTTTAGAAATGCTTAATATTGATACCAATGGTCTTGATGAAATGGATAATCGCATTCTTGAGACATTGATTTATAATTTTAATGGTGGACCAGTTGGTGGTAAAAATTTAGCTGTTGCTGTTGGAGAAGATGAGGGTACAATTAGCGATGTTTATGAACCATTCTTGATTCAAGAAGGGTATTTAATGCGGACTCCATCGGGTAGGGTTGTTACACCAAAAGCATGGCAAAGATTTAATTTAGAGCCGACCAAGCAATACATTAATAAACAGAAAAAGAAAAATGATGACCAGCCTACATTACTGTAATTATAATTAACGGTCGAATTTTATTGTTGATGCTAATTAAAGAATGGTCTTTAATTTGAATTATAAAAATATAAAAATGTGAGATTTTTTATGACAAAAAGAAAAAAAGGAAAAGTTGCAGTGGCATCTTTATTAGGGATGCTTGCTGGAATTGGAATGATTGCTAGTGCCTGTATTGACATGGACACTAAAGATTGTTCTAAAAAGACTGCTCGTTCGAAAGAATCGTTTAATGAAAATTGGAAGTTTGCTCGTTTTGGTCCATCACCAATCGCTGGAGGGGATTACATTGATGAACCTGGCGTAGTTAGAAAAGAGAGCAATTTCTTCAAAACGTGGGCTTCTTCAACTGAAGCGAGTCAAAAAACTGAGTACGCTGTTGATGGTGATAAAGATTCACGCTGGTGCGCTAATGGTGCTAAAAATAATCAATGGGTAAAAATTGATTTAGGCAAAAAAATGGACATCAGCAAAGCGAAAATTGCTTTTGAATTTGCTGACAAAAGTTATGCTTACAAATTAGAAGTTTCAAATGATGGTCAAAGTTGGGCACTGGCAAACAGCGGAAACGCTAAGGATCCTCAATTCGACTTAAACAAGGCTGCACGTTTTGTACGTTTGACTTTAACAGATGCCAATAAAAGTAGATGGGCTTCAGTTCGCGAAATTGAACTTTTTGACAAAAATGGCAACTTAATCAAACCTGAAAAGAAAAAAGAGAAAAAAGTTGTTTGTAAAATTAGCCCTTCTGAAATTAAATTTGATGATTCAAATTGGCGTAAATTAAACGTTCCACATGATTGGGGTATTGAAGGTCCTTTTAGACAGGATTTACCAGGAAATACTGGAAAATTACCTTGGAAAGGCATTGGTTGGTATCGTAAAGATTTTAAAGTTCCTGCATGTGACGCGAACAAAAAAGTATTCATCGATTTTGATGGCGCAATGTCAAACAGCAAAGTTTACATCAACGGAAATTACGCTGGTGGTTGGGCATATGGTTACACTGCGTTCCGCATTGATGCGACTAAATTTATCAAATTTGGCGAAACTAATAAAATTGCGGTTCGTTTAGATACTGTTAATTGGGATTCACGTTGGTATCCAGGTGCTGGTATTTACCGAAATACGTGGATTGTAATGACTGATAAAGTACATTTGGATCACTGGGGAGTACAGGTGTTAACACCAAAAATTACGAAAAATTGTGGTGAAGTAAAAGTTGTAGCAACTGTTGATAATGAATCAGACAGCGCGGCAAAAGTTCAAGTAAAAACAGAAATTTACCCAATTGATAAAAATGATGTTAAAGGGGGAAAAGTTGCAGAAAGTTGTTCAAAAACAATGAAAATTGCGGCTCAAAGTGGTCAGGCAACTTTAACAACAAATTTAAAGGTTGTTAATCCTAAATTATGGGATATTATTGCGCCAAATCGTTATGTTGTAACGACTAAAGTATTTAAAAATGGTAAATTAGTTGATGTTAAAGATACTAAATTTGGTTTTAGAATTTTAGAATTCACAAAACGAGATGGTTTTAAATTAAACGGTCGTCGTGTTGAAATTAATGGCGTATGTCAGCATCATGATTTAGGACCTTTAGGAGCGGCATTTAACGTGCGCGCTGCTGAACGTCAAATCGAAATACTTAAAGAAATGGGTGTGAATGCTATTCGTACATCACATAACCCAGCTGCAACAGAATTTTATGAATTATGTGACAAAATGGGTGTTTTAGTTCAAGCAGAAACGTTTGATTGTTGGGATCGTGGTAAACGTAAACTTGATTATGGTAAAGATTTTAATAAATGGTGGAAACGTGATATTGAGGCATTAGTTAAACGTGCGCGCAATCATCCATCAGTTTTTATGTGGTGTATTGGTAATGAGATTTTAGGTTTATGGTCACGAGATAAGGCTAAATTAGGTCGTCAAATTTCTGACCAGGTGAAAAAATTTGATATTACACGTCCTACGACAATTGGCTCCAACTATGGAGAAGCCTATAAAAAAGGTTTTGCTCAAGCTGTTGATGTATTTGGGTTTAATTATAATATTTGGCAATATGGGAAATTTAATAAATACTGTAAGAAACCAAATGAAATGTATATGGGAACAGAAACTTCATCATGTATTTCTAGTCGTGGTGAATATTTTTTCCCAGTGACACGCAATAATAAAGCTAATTTTCAAATGAGTAGTTATGATGTTTCGCATCCAGGTTGGGGTTGTACTCCAGACACTGAATTTAAAGAATTAGATAAACACCGTGACTGCATGGGTGAATTTGTGTGGACGGGTTTTGACTACATTGGTGAACCTACTCCATATAATAATGATGCAACAAATTTACTAAATTTTACAGATCCAAAACAGAAAGCGGCAATGGCTGCAGAAATGAAAAAATTAGGTAAATTACAGGTTCCATCACGCAGCAGCTATTTTGGAATTGTTGACTTAGTTGGCTTCAAAAAAGATCGTTTCTATATCTATCAAGCTCGTTGGAGACCAAATTTACCAATGGCACATATTTTACCACATTGGACATGGCCAGAACGTGTTGGCAAAGTTACGCCGATTCATGTTTATACGTCAGGGGATGAGGCTGAGTTATTCCTTAATGGTAAAAGTTTAGGGCGTAAAAAACGTGGCAAATATGATTATCGTTTGAAATGGGATGATGTAAAATATGTTCCTGGCGTAGTGAAAGTTGTCGCATATAAAAATGGTAAAAAATGGGCAACAGACACGGTAAAAACTTCGACTCCAGCAGTAAAAATTAATTTAACGGCAGATCAAAAAGTTATTAAAGCTGATGGCTATGATTTATCATTTGTAACTTGTGATGTGTTAAATGCTGAAAATGGCGTTGTGCCACGCAGCAGTAATTTAGTTAAGTTTTCAGTAGAAGGCGCAGGTGAAATTATTGCGACAGGCAACGGTGACGCAACAAATCATACAGTTTTCAGTTCTAAAAAGCGTAAAGCTTTTAACGGAAAAGTGATGGTGATTATTAGAAGTAAAAAAGGAGTAAAAGGAGCAATTAAGCTAACAGCACAAAGTGAAGGCTTAAAAGGAGCAACAATTACTCTAGAAGCAAAATAATCATAATTATTAATGTGATATAAACATAAAAACGCTTTAGAATGTTAAATTTCTAAAGCGTTTTTATATTTTAAATTATCTAATTTATTTTACAGCTGGATAAATTTCTTTACCATTTTCAGAAATTAATTGCACGCTGGTGATAGCATTTTTATATTTTTCTTTTGATAAACTCCAAACAATCTCTTTGCTTTTGGGATTAATTTCAATAATTGTATCAACGTTGCGATTGATCATTTGACCCCAATTTGCGACTAAAATATTACCATTTTGTAAGACATTTATGCCAGCAACAAAGGCTAATTTGCCACCTTTGAGGTTTCTGTTATTAATTTCCCAAACTTTGTCGCCATGTTCATCTACTTTAATTATAGTTGAATCTTCTCCTCCGCCAATATAGGCAAATTGTTCACCGTTTTCAAAGCTTGGAACTACTGTGAATGGAGCATGGCGTACTTTTTTCATTGGAATTGTGATAACTTTTTCACTCTTAAAATTAGTGATATATGCAGAATGCTGCTTAAATATACCGTAATAGAGGTTATCATTATCACCTAATCGGACTTGGCGAAATGTGTAGTGCTTGCCTCCATTTAATGCATTAGGGATTTCATAAAGTTTTTTCAGTTTATCTGGTAAAGTTAGAATGCAAATCATGCTCTGTTTTTGACCACTCATTCCTAAAAGAAATTTATCTTTTGCCAATGGTTGGCAAGTTTGTATTTCAAAATTATTAGTTGTATTGTATTGCCATAGAATTTCTTTTTTGTTCTCTTTAGGAGCGCTAAAATTTACCTTAACTGCTCTAATACCTTTTTTAAAGGACATTACTACATAATTAGTTTTATTTTGGTCATCTTTAACGAACCATGAATCATTTACTTCTTGTTTTTCTTTAAATGTCCATAATTCTTTGCCATTCTCATTAATTATTGCAACGCGATTGAAATGGGAGCCTGAAACTAACATCTTTCGTTCAGCTTTCTTTTCTTTGGCGATTAATAAAGTTGTATTTGTTGCTAAGATTAAGGTAAAAAATGATTTTAAAAATTTATCCATAATTATACTCCGTCATGATTAAAAGATTGTCATAATTTAATAATATAACGAGAGATAAATTTTTATCAATTAAATTATTGTTATTTAGAAATATTTTCTATATTTATAATAAAAAGAAAGCTCAACTTAATCTATTAAGATCAAATTGAGTAGTTAATATATAATTTTTTTAAATGATAAAACTTAAACTCTATTTCTTAAGCATAATTCATTTGGATATTGGAATAGATAATACTGTTCACTTAAATCAGATAGATTATATTTACGTACATAATGCTGCAACAAAACAACTGGAACAATTAGCGGAGCATAGCCTTTTTGATATACGTCAATTTGATCAACGAGTTCGAGTTTTTCATCGTGGCTAAGCATCTGATTAAATGTGTCCATGATTTCATGCATAACACTAGCATTTTTCGTAGTTGATGTGTGAATTGACATTGTATACATTAACTTATGAAGGTATTTATCTTGAACTTCACTTAATGGCATATGGCGACCTTGATGAACAATATCATCTAACTCTAAAAATCCACCTTCACTATGGGTAATTAGTAGGTATTTATGACGACGGTGGAATAATTCAAGCCCTGCGAAAGTATTGTCATCAGCAATATAATCTTGCCATCTCTTATAAACAAAAACTTGCTCAAGAAAGTTTTCTCGTAATTTTGCATCATGTAAACGACCTTCTTCTTCAACAGGTACATATGGAAACTTTTCTGTAAAAGCCTTAGCAAAAAGTCCCATACCATTTTTTACTGGAATTCCATTATCTTGATAAATTTTAACGTTTTTAAGTCCCGAGCTTGGAGATTTGCTTTTGAAAACAAAGCCGCTTAAGTCATATTGCTCTAATTTTTTCAACTTTTGGTTTATCCAGTTTTCCATCCGGTCGGTATGGTCAATATTAGTGCGCACTGTCACCAACCTTGGTGAATTAGAATCACCTATTAAGTGCATTGCCTCACGAGGAATAGGTAACCCGCATTCAACTTCGGGACATACCCCCACCCATTGTACATGGTGACCAAGGACATTTTTGAGATAGTGATCAAGCTTATGCTGACCATCATATCGTACTTTTTCCCCCAATAGACAACTGCTAATTCCCATTTTAATTCTTTTGACCATTAGTTACACTCCATAATTTATTATTAATAAAATATTAAATTTAACTAGTTTTATAAAATAGTATATTGCTAAAAATAGCACCAATTTGCTAATTATAGTAAATACCAAATTCCAGGATTGCTTTTGGGTTAAAATGTTACTATTTGTCATTAATTTAAAAACAACACAATATCAAAAAACAATCTTTACATTTTTTTAAAAATTAAAAAAATAATCGTAAAAATTGTTTGTTACATATTTATCTAAATCACTACTTTATGAGTAGTTGTTTTGGTAATACCTCGCCAGAGAAATACCTTAAAATTTTCTACTAATGAAAATTTGTATATATTTTTAAAATAAATTTGTCCCATCTAACCAAAGCAACTTGTAAAACTAACTGCTCCTTTCAAAAATACTACACTAATAAGTATAAACGAAAATTTTAAAAAAAGCAATAGCAATTATTAAAAAATATACTAATAAATTTTTTACTGTTATGTATTGAGAATTTTTGATACAATATCTTGAGGATTTGCTAATTTTCCAGTGCCAAAATCCCCGCAAGCAACCACTCCCTTTGCTGGGTTAATAACTTTGTAGCCGTATTGAATTAAGGTATTAAGATTATTTTGTACGATAGGGTTTTCCCACATTCTTGGGTTCATAGCAGGTGCAATATAAATTTCTTTTCCGTGCATTGTTAATGCAAATGTAGAGAGCGCATCATCAGCAATGCCATGAGCAAGCTTGCCAATGATATTGGCAGTAGCGGGAGCGATAACTAATGCATCAGCACGTTCTGCTAAAGTGATATGCTCAGGTTCCCATGTTTCAACATTCCAAAGAGATGTTGTAACTTTATTTTGTGAAATTGTAAAAAAAGTTTGCGGAGTAATTAGCTTTAAGGCAGATTCTGTCATAATAACATGAACATTACAGTCATTCTTTTTTAATAAACTACAAATTTCTGCGGCTTTATATGCGGCAATAGAGCCTGTTACACCAATTACAATACATTTTTTCTTAGTCATTTAAGAAATCCTCTTTTAAACGAAGTCTTTTGCATTTACAAGCATTTAAGACATCACAAAATTGTTTAACAGCTACCTTTAGTGCATCGTTGACAATAATAAAGTCATACTCTTTCCAGTGACTCAGCTCATGTTTTGCCATGCTCAAACGCTTTGTTAGCTGTTCTTCTGTTTCAGTTTGACGGCCACGTAATCGTTGCTCTAGCGTGCTTAAACTTGGTGGTGTAATCATCACAAATTCACAGCATTTCGCTAAAAATGGATCTTTAGTGATAGCCTCTTTTATTTGCATCGCTCCTTGAACGTCAATATCTAAGAAGACATTACTACCGGCTTCAACAATATGTATAACTTCACTTTTTAATGTTCCGTAATAGTTATCAAAAACCTGTGCATATTCAATAAATTCATTGTTTTCAATACGTTGTATGAAGTTTTCTTTTTCAATAAAATGATATGCTACTCCGTTTTCTTCGCCAGGTCGCGGAGATCTTGTTGTACATGAAACAGAAAATTGTAAATCATGAAAATTTTCTTTTACTTTTTTCAAAATAGTTGATTTTCCTACTCCACTAGGTCCAGATACGATAAAAATTGTTCCTAACTTGTTACTGCTCATTTGAAATCCTTTTTATTACGCTTTAAAAGTATTGTCTGCTGCTTTAAAAGCATTGCGTGTGTCAATAATTAATTTTGCATTTTGTTGTACAAAATCATAATCAACATTGTCATGATCTGTCGATAGCAATACTAAATCAAAATCACTAACTTTTTCGATTGGAGTCGATGGAATTTGATATAATTCTGGATATGCGCGCATTTTTGGAACTGTTGGACAATATGGGTCATGATAACTAACTACAGCTCCTTTTTCTTCTAGTAGTTTCCATAATTTGAATGATGGACTTTCACGAGGGTCATCAACATTCTTTTTATACGCTAAGCCCAAAATTAAAATTTTACTATTTTTTAAAGATTTTCCTTGTTCATTAAGTTCATTCATGCAGCGATCAATAACATAATATGGCATTTTGCTATTAATTTCTCCAGCTAGCTCAATAAAACGGGTAGCACAGTCAAATTCACGCGCTTTCCAAGTTAGGTAAAATGGATCAATAGGAATACAGTGCCCCCCAAGGCCTGGGCCAGGATAAAATGGCATAAAACCAAACGGTTTTGTTTTAGCGGCATTAATAACCTCCCATACATCAATATTCATTTTTTCAAAAACAACTTTTAATTCATTTACTAATGCAATGTTAACACAACGAAATATATTTTCCATTAATTTTGTTGCTTCGGCGGCATCAACGCTTGAAACAGGAACTGTTTCGACAATAATTTGATTATATAAGGCAACCCCTGCCGCTAAAGAATCTTTATCAAGACCACCAACAACTTTAGGAATTGTTGCTGTTGAAAACTTTCCATTGTTAGGATCTTCGCGTTCTGGAGAATAGCCTACAAAAAAGTCCCTAGTAGCTTTAAGATTATTTTTAGACTCAAGAATTGGTACTAAAACTTCACGAGTTGTTCCTGGATATGTTGTAGATTCCAGACAATAAAGTTGATTTTCTTTAACATAAGGAGCAAGTAGCTCTGCAGTATTAATAATATATTTCATGTCTGGTTCACGATGTTCGTTAAGTGGTGTTGGTACACACATTAAAATTGCATCGCATTCAGAAATTTTTGAAAAATCACTCGTTGCATTAAATTTGTTATTGTCTACCATCATTGCAATAGCAGAGGATGGGATGTGATTTATATAGCTTTTTTTTGCATTAAGTTGATCATTTTTTTCTTGATCAATATCAAATCCAATTACGTTGAATTCTGCTTTTACAAATTCAATTGCCAATGGTAGACCAACATAGCCTAAGCCAACAATACCTATAACTGCAGTTTTATTTTCAACTTTATTTTTAAACAAATTTAAATCTGTCATTATATTCTCCAAAAATTGTATTCTTTTGATAATAATATCCACGAATTAACTTAGCATAAAATCAAAATAAATAAAGGTCATATACAAAAAATTACTTTGTTAATAAAATTTAGTTTTTTTTCTTAATTAACCTTCCACCAGCACATTCATTTTCCCAGTTGTCAAATTGCCAAAAGTGAGGGAAATTTTTACACTGTTGAGGTTTTACATCATTAATTAAGCATATTTCAATATTATCAATATTCTTAACAAGGAAGATGCAACTGCCGTCAGAGTGTTCATTTAATGATAAACCGCTACGATCGGCAGTTATTCTAGTGTGATTATTGATGAAATCATCGATCGTTAAATTTAAAAATTCTGAAATTTTGTCAATTTCAGAATTTGTTAATCTAACATAGCCACTCCAACGACAACAGTTTCCACACATTTGACACTGAAATGAATCAATTTTTTGATTGTTATTTGTTATCATTTTTTTTTGTTTTATTCTTGTCCGTACTGCTAGATCCAGTGCCAGTTTTTTTTCTTTTATTTTTTTCTGCCGCCGCTTTTCTTTTAGCAATCGCTTCTTGACGCTTTTTGGCTTTAGCATAAGCTTTTTTTTGAGCATCATAAATTTTTTTATTGGCTTTAACTGGTTTTTTAATTGAGGCAAAAATTTCTTTAGCAATAGTTTTATAATCAGCTAAAACTTTTTTCCCTGCTTCTGTATCAAGTTTATCCTGAGAATTGAGTTCAAATATTTTGACACTTAGAGTGAATAGTTTTTCTGATTTTGAAATTATTCTTGTTGCCCATTTTTTTGATAATCTTGTATTATATTCAAAAAATTTCTCATCTCTAATGTATAATTTCATTAAAATATTTTTTTTATTTAACGCTCTAAAACTATTACCTTTTTGTTTGTAATTATCACTAATTAAATCTTTAAGCTCTTTGAAATTTTCAAAAAGAAACCTTTGAGTTAATTTATTATTTTTGTAATAACTGATACTTTGACCATTTATTTTTGCAACAGTAGGCTTTCTTTTAGGTGCTGGTTCTTCACTATTTTTTGCAAAAAGAGAAGTTGAACAAAGAACTAAAAATAATATGCTTAATTTTTTCATTTTTAATAACTCCATAATTATAAAAAATCCTTAATTTAATACTTGGTAATTAATAACTTCAAACTTTTTATCAAAACTGTCCCAGCGAATAATTGCTTGAACTTTTTGTGTTGAGTCAATCGTGTCGGCATATGGGTCATACGCACCTAAGCGGGACCTTACTTCATAAACTGTGTTAGTACCAGAAACCTGCTTGACCACATCAGTTGAACCATCTTTTAAGTCTGTTACAGTTTGTCCTAAATCTTTAGTAATCCAAACAGCGCCAGTGTTGCTGTTTGTTCCTACTTCTAAATCGGTTATTTTTTGTGCTACAATATTAATTTTATAGTAAAAATATCTAGTTGATGATTTGCTAAATAATGAGCTAGTAAATAATTCAATATGTTGCTGACCAATATAACTAGGACCTTGTGCATTTATTGCTTTTTTTAATCCTGCAGTAATAATGTCAAGATCTTTTGTTCCATAAGCGTCATATCCTCTTTTTGCTTCATTTGTTCCAGAATCATATAAATTTTTACATCTAGTATTATCTGTGTCAAACTTGTCATATTCAGTAGGGAAACGTTGGTCAACAATTTGTTTTATAATGCTGCTAGGATCTGTATCATTATAATTTATAACGATATCAATGTCATCGCCTTTGAAATTTTTAAAGATTTCATCAAAATTGGTCATTGCTGCATTCTGTATATTAATGAGAAGCACTTGCATTGCTGTAGGATTAAATCCTTTATGATTGTATTTGCTTGTGGTACAACCAATTAAATCATTAAATTTTAATTGACTTAAAATATTCGCATCGCCATCTTCATAGTTGCCTATTACTCCATATGGATTGCATTTTGCAACATTTAAAGTTTGGAACGCTTTTGCTCGAGAAATATTTCCAATTACAGCTAAATCATTATAGTTTTCTAGTTTATTTGGGAAATAGTGTCTAAGTTCTCCAAAATCATTAACAGACTCAAAATCTTTATTGATATTTGTTTTATAATCAGTGTTTATTCCATCTGCTTTATAATTGTTTTGTAAATCGCTCGAAACTTGATTATGGCGACCAATGTTATAACTATGGGTTTCTGCAATATCAGTGATGTTAACATTTGAATTTCTATGAATAAAAGCAGCACCTCCTGAAGTATTATTAGAACGAATAAAGCCATTGGTTGCTTGCGGTAACTTTGACCAAGAGTCGCTATTAAGATTGACTCTAGGGTCTCTCGCTTGAATCGTAAACAAGTGGTGACGTCCATTTCTTCGAACATATAAAGCTCTGTCTCTTTCTGACGCTGTAACATAATCTAATATGCTAATACCTTCGCCATTGTGGTCAAATTTTATGTCACTTGTATTCCATTCTTTATCTGCTTTAACAAAATCTACAACTGTGTCAGTGCCAAAATCTCCATTTCGCGCATGCAGTCTAATATTTTTAATGGCAAATTTATCAACATTCAATTGTGCTTTTAGTGAACCGATAGAGGTAAGTTCATCAGTCTCTGAAAAAAGTGGACTATCCATTACGTCTGTTCCTAAGATGGGAAAACCTGTGCCGTTTGTACCAGAGTATCTAATAATATAAGTATTGTTATCATTATCATTATTAAAGTCAGTACCTGTTTTAATATCAGATAATTTTACCCATTGGCTACTTATTGTAATTGAGTTGTTACTTTTAGACTTTGAGTCAGAGTAGATTCCTGTGCTTGATTCAGCTTTAATAGTATAATCAAAAATAATTTCTAAATCAATTTTATATTCTACGTTGGTAAATGCAGAATCATTTTCTGTACCGTAAATATCTGTTAGTTCAATAGCAGCAAATGCTGTGGTATCGAAATAGGCCGTTCTTATTGGTATATTTAAAAAAGGAGTATGTCCAGTGGTTTGCTGTGTAGCAACTCCTCCAATTGCAATTGAAACTTCGCTTATTTGAGGAACTTTTTCGTTTCCAAAGAAGAGAGGATTATCAGATAGTTGAGGGTTTGTAATGTTACATGTCGGGATGTAATCGTCGTCAAAAAAATCAAAAAAGTTTGCAGCAATTTGATTTTTACGGTCTAGCTGGGAATTAAAAGTAGCTCTATCTAATTGTGATGTGCTAGCGCTAAGGTCACTTGCATTTGGAGTAAAGTACCCTATAACAGGGCTTGTTTGATTATCGCTTAGCTTTGAGTTTGGATCATATACCGTAGCATTATCCGTTAATTTTGTTTGATCTGATATAAAACTATCTCTTAAAGCTTCGAATGTAGCTTCAGTTGCATTAAACTTGTGGAAGTAATTGTTTGCATTAGAATCAAAATATATTTCAGGTTCTTTAGTAAGGTTTGTAGAAAAAAGGTTGTTTGCCACTATTGCATGATCTGAATCAAAAGATTGCCTTTTTGCTAACTGTGAAAATGAAGTATATAGGAGATCTGTGTCGGCTGTGCTTGCATCTCCATCTTTAAATGTTCCTAAATACGCAGGCGCAGAATTGGTAAAATCTGGGGTAGCAGTTGGGTCATAAATTTTATCATAATCTATAATTGCAAATTCTTTTTTCGTAGTATCTGAGATATTTTCTTTAACATCGTTAATGTCAAGTTTTCCCGTGATATCTTCAATTATATATGCATAACGCCCTTTTATTGCTGCGTTATTGTACGCGTTAACGTCACCTTTTAACGGTTCCTCTTTTATATATGTCCAATTTAGGTAGTTTGTAATACCTTGAACATTATTTGTACCGGATTTCCATACTAATAAATTAAGACCGTCTCGATCCTCTTGAAGCCCTTCTGTTAGCTCCTTTGCAATATAGGCGTCATACTTTCCGTCATCGTCAGTGTCGCTTAATGGATTTGAAACACTCGGAGTTGACATTGGGTCTGAATCGCAAGGATCCAGTTTTATGCTAATCATTAATGGACGGTTTTTAATATTGCTAGGCGCGCTTGTATCACTTTGTGGAATTGTTAAAAATCCTGTGTGTGAGGATATATATTTTGTTGGGAAATTGGTTCCCGGTGTATAATTCGCTGCAATTGAGCTTTGCAATGAGCCCATGACATGGCTAATTGCGCTGTCAGTTAAAAGTTTACTTTGTACTGTGCTACGGTTATTAATTGCTAGTTTACGTTCTAAAAGAGCAGAAGTAGCAAATGCTAATCCAACCATTAATAGTACACTTAAAAAACCAAGGGCGAAAATTAATGCCACACCATCTTCATTTTTATGGACTTTTTTTGTACTAAAGTTCTTGTGTAGTCTTTTAATGTCTTTTTTCATCTTAAAAATACTCCCAAAATCAAATTATTAATGGTTTTTGCTGTAAACTAAATAAAACAAAAACTGCTATAAATTTTAACTGAAACACTCTTTCACTTAATAATATACAACTAAAAAATTGATAAATAAAGCTTCAACTTAGAATTAATTACAAAAAAACACACCAAAAAGTGGTTGAATACTTTTTAGGTGTGTTTTTTCTCCAAGATTTTTAAACTTGAGTATTATATTTTAGTTGTATTTGCCCATTACTTTTAAAAATGCTTCGCGTGAACGTTCAATTACATCTTTTCCAACACAAAATGTTAAGCGAATATATCCAGAGAAGCCAAATCCACTACCAGGTACTGCTAAAATATTTTCTTTCATTAACTCAGCGCAAAATTCAACATCGTCAGCAATTGGTGATTTTACGAAAAAGTAAAATGCACCTTTAGGTTCATTAAATTCAAATCCAGCCTCTACTAAAATATTACGCATTGCTTTACAGCGTTCGCTGTAAATTGCAACATCGACCTGATTATCAAGCGATTTTGCTAATAGTTTTTGAGCAATAGCTGGAGCATTAACGAAGCCTAAAATACGGTTGGTTAAGATAATTCCTTGTAATAGAAGTTCTGATTCCTCCATTGCAGGGTTGACAGCAACGTAACCAATACGTGCGCCAGCCATTGATAAACTTTTAGAATATGAGCTAATCACCACGCTATTTTTATAATAATCAAATACACTTGGTAATTTACCTTCGCCATAATATAAGAAGCGGTATGGCTCATCTGAAACCAAATAAATTGTATTCCCAAATTCAGCACTTTTCGCTTCTAGAAGTTCTGCTAATTGTTTAATTTCTTCAGCAGTATAAACTTGACCCGTTGGGTTGTTTGGTGAATTGATAATCATCGCACGAGTTTTTGGAGTAATAGACTTAGTAATAGCTTCAAAATCAAGTTCAAAAGTCATATCTTTGCTTTTTACTGGTATTAATTTTCCGCCAAAATTGCTAACGTAAAAATTGTACTCAACGAAATAAGGAGCAGGTACAACAACTTCATCTTCAGTATTTAAAGTTGCTCGGAAAAAGGCATTCATACCTCCAGCCGCACCACAACTAATAACTACATTATTTGCAGGCGTTTCGACACCTTGTTCCTCTGAAACTTTTGTTGCAACAACGTCTCTAACATGTTGATACCCAGCATTTGGCATGTAGCCTAATGAAAAAGGTTCTGATAATTCATCAGCAATTTCATGTAGGTTTTTTACTAATGATGTTGGGGGTGGTAGATCTGGATTTCCTAAACTAAAATCATATACATTTTCTGCACCAAATTTTTTCTTCAATTCAATACCGTTTTCAAACATCTTTCTGATGAATGAAGATTTTTCGATAAAACCATCAACTTGGTTTGCTAATACATTCTTGCTCATAATCTTAATCCTTGACTGTTTTTTAAGGTATTCTAAAAAAGAGCATTATTTTGATTTAATGCTCTTTTTTTATTTTAATATAATAATTTTTTAATTTATACTCTAAATATAAATTTGCAAATTAATCTTCTTGTGGTTTGCAATTACCATCGCATTCACATTTTGTTTGTGCATTTTTTAATGATGCTCCAACAAAATCTTTAAATAATGGATGTGGTTTTAGTGGAGTGGATTGGAATTCAGGATGGAATTGGCATGCAACATACCATGGATGGTTTTTCACCTCAACGATTTCAACAATTAAATCGTCGTGGGACGTTCCTGCTATGGTTAAACCTGCTTGCTCAAGTTGTTCGCGGAATTTAGAGTTAAACTCGTAGCGATGACGATGACGTTCTGAAATCGCTTTTTCGCCATATGCGTCCAAACTCCATGTATTATTTTTTAAATTACATGGATATGCTCCTAGACGCATTGTTCCACCCATATTCAAGATGCTTTTTTGTTCTTCCATTAAGGCAATAACTGGATATTTTGTTTCAGGTCTAAATTCTGTACTGTCAGCGCTTTCCATTCCGCAAACATTACGAGCGAATTCAATTACTGCGCATTGCATTCCTAAGCAGATTCCTAAGAATGGAACTTTGTTTTCACGTGCATATTGAGCTGCTAATAGTTTTCCCAAGACACCACGACTTCCAAATCCACCTGGTAAAAGAATACCATCAACATCTTTTAATAAATCTAAACCATTTTCTTTTTCTAGATCTTCAGCTTCAATCATTCTGAATTGAACATCAACGCTATTTGAAATGCCTGCATGAGTTAAAGCTTCGTAAATGCTTTTGTATGCATCTTTTAAGCTAATGTATTTGCCAATTACAGCGATTTCGATAGAACCATTTTTAGGGGAAATAATTGTATCAACAACATTTTGCCAGTCTGTTAGATCTAAATCATTTTCTGGTAAATCAAAGAAATTTAAAATCTTTTTATCGACACCTTGTTTAGCAAGTTCGACTGGTACTTCGTAAATGTTATTTGCTACATCTTGCTCTTCAATCACTAATTCTTCTGGAATGTTGCAGAATAATGATAATTTTTTGAAGTGATCCTCTTCCATTGGGCGTTCGCAACGGCAGATTAACATTTCTGGCATAATTCCAATACCACGCAGAATGCCAACTGATTGTTGAGATGGTTTTGTTTTCATTTCGCCAGCAGCTTTGATGTATGGTACCAGTGTTAGGTGAATAAATAAACTGTTTTTGAAACCGAATTCATATTTAAATTGACGAATTGCCTCAAGATATGGTAATGATTCAATATCACCAGCTGTTCCACCAATTTCTGTAATAACAATGTCAGTTTCTTCATTGTCCATTGATACAATTGCTGATTTAATCTCATTAGTAATGTGAGGAATAACTTGCACTGTGCCGCCTAAATAACCACCTTGGCGTTCACGGTTAATAACTGTGCTATAAATTTTTCCAGTAGTGTAGTTTGATCTGCTTGAGCAAGTGATGCCCGCAAAACGTTCGTAGTGACCTAAGTCTAAGTCGGTTTCTGTTCCATCATTTGTTACATATACTTCACCATGTTGGTATGGAGACATTGTACCTGGATCGACATTTAAGTATGGATCCATTTTTTGCATTTCAACTTTGTATCCACGTTTCTTTAAAAGTAGTGCAATTGATGCGGCGGTCAAACCTTTACCGAGAGATGAAACAACTCCGCCCGTAATAAAAATATGTTTTGTCATGTTTAAGCCCGTTTATATCTTTAAAATTATATTTCTTATGTCTTAAAATTTACTTTTCAATAGTTAAATACTAAAATTAATTTTATTAGCAATGAAAAACTAATAAAGTAATATATTCACGGGATTTTAATATTAACCCATTTTACTAAAAAAACAACCCTTTTCAAGTTTTTTTTGACATAAAAAGTTTGTTGTTAAAATTAATTTATTAAAAATAGCGTTTTGGAAATAATTCTTAAGCTCAATTGAATATAATTTAACAAAAATACTATTATAATTTGATTATAGAATATTACTCTTTTTTTTGCAATAAGATGTGTTGAAAAATAAATGCTTGAAAAGCTACTTTGGTTTTGTAATAAATTCACGCATATGTGACTTGCGGTATGCTCCAGGGGTAGTTTTTTGTCCTTTTTTAAAAACTCGGTAAAAAGTTTCGATATTATCAAAGCCGCATTGACTAGCAATTTCTTTAATTGGTAAGTCTGTAGCAGCAAGAAATTCCTTCGCTTTTTGGAGTTGCAAATTATGTAAAAAATTTAATGGAGTCACAAATAGATTACTGCGAAAAAGATTGTGGAGCTGATTCATGCTAATGTTATTTGCTAATGCAATGTCTTTAACAGTAATTTGTTGCGAATAATTTTCATTAATCCATTTTATTATTTTTGTTAAATTGTTAGGAATTTTATCATCAATTTCGTTACGTTCAGTCCATTCAACTTCCCAGCATAAACGTGAGTAAACGTAATGACTTAAAATATCATTGTCAAAGCTTTCGCTGTGATATGCTTTAAAAATTTCTTTAATAAATTTTTCCATGTCTTCAAGATTTTTCCATCTGCCAACCCGTGGCATTGTTCGTTTTGAAGACTTATGAGTTTTAAAAATAAATGCCCATGCCTTGTACGGGCGCTCTTTTGGTGTTTTCCAGACAGTGAATTCTCCCGGTATATGCCAAAATATATGACCACGACCGTAAGCTTTTTCTTCAGAGTCATTATCTTCTCTAAAAAGCGCTTCACCATCAATAATTAATTCAATATGTTCAGTATTTTCAAAAGTTAAATCTGGAGTAAATGGAAATTGTTTTTGCGCATCCCAATAGTACAATCTGTAAAGGGACTCCATATTATCAAACATCTCTTTTTTCATTTTTTAAACCCTGTCCTTAAAGTAAAATTTAGTATTAATTTTGAATAAACCCTACATTAAAAATACATTAAAAATAAAAGAAATACAAATTTTTGTTAAATTTATGATTAAAAGATTGGCAATTTACTGTGGTGAATAGTTTATTATTTATTGTAAATAGTTTAATTTAACAAAGAAGGTCAAGTATTATGAAAGTTAATTATCAAGGGCAAAGTGTTGAAGTACCACGAGTGTTTTGTATTGGGCGAAATTATGTTGCACATGCGCATGAATTAGGGGATGATGTGCCAGATAATCCAATAATTTTTTCAAAATTTAGTACATCTTTAGTTACCAATGAAATAAAAGAGATTAAATACCCGAGTTTTGGGGATGAATTACATTACGAAACCGAATTAGTAGTGTTGATTGGTAAGGAAGGAAATGCAGAAAGTGAAGACGAGGCGCAAGGTTTTATTGAAGCTGTTTCTTTGGGATTTGACTTGACGATGCGAGATGTACAAAATAAGTTGATGGCAAATGGATTACCATGGGAAGTTGCTAAAGGATTTGATAATAGTGCTTTGATTGGGGATTTTGTAAGTGCCCGAAATTTGGACTTATCAAAATTTGAATACACTGGGTTGATTAATGATAAAGTATGCCAAGAAGGAGACACTCAATTGATGATTTTTAGCATTACTCAATTGATATATGAATTGAGTAAAGTTTGGAAATTGCGTATAGGTGATCTGATTTATACAGGTACGCCTGCTGGGGTAGGGGAAGTGCGACGAGGCGATAAATTAACTGCAAAAGCTAAAGAAATAGGTGAGTTTTCCTGGAATATTGTATAGTATTTTAAAATATAATTATATTGTGAAAGTGTTGATTAAAAGAAGTAGTTAACACTTTTTTTCGTGTATGAAGTTTGTAATAATATTTATTTGCAATTATTTTAAAATAAACAAGCTACACAGGAGAAGGTGAATGAAAAAACTATATTTTGTATTTTTAGGATTATTGTTGATAAGCGTGTGCGACGCTGGAATGAGTAACACAAAAAAGAAATCAAAGAAAGAGAATAAAATCTTTTTTAGGAAACCATTGGTAACTCAAAGTTCTAAAGCTTCATATGATGCCGTAAAAGCTATGAACTTGTTTAGTTTAAAAATTTTGAAGTTATGCACAGATAATGAACCTGATAAATATGCCGAAAACCTGATAATTTCGCCACAATTAACATTTATGAATTTAAGTAAATTTTATATCGGTAGTGCTGGAAAAACTCGTTATGAGCTTGGCAAGGTGATGGGGTTTGATTCTGATAATGAACAGCTACTTAAAGGAATTAATTATGCGCAGTATTTACTCTATAAATCGGCTCAAAAAAGCAACGTTTATTTAAAGTTTGCTGATTCGCTGTGGGTTGATAAAAATGTCAAAATAGCTAAAGATTTTCAGAACATTATTAAAAATTACCTCTGTACAGAATATTACAAGGAAGATTTTTCAGATAAGAATAAGTTATGTAAGAAAATTAATAAATGGACGAGTTTGCGCACCTATAAGATGATTAAGAATATCATTTCGCCAGAGAGCTTATTAGATGATTTACGTTTAGTGTCAATTAATACTGCATTTTTCAAAGGTTTATGGACAAACAAATTCAACCATGCAATGACGGTGAAAAGGAATTTTTACGTTAATAAAGATACCACGATAAAAGTTCCGATGATGCGCCAAAAAGAGGAATTCTTCTATCGCGAAAATGAATCTTATCAATTTGTGTCGCTACCATTTAGAGGTGAAGAGTTTGCAATGAATTTGATTTTGCCAAAAGAAAATTGTAGCATGAAAGAAATTATTAAAAGTTTAACAATCAAAGATTTGAATGAGCCATTAAGCTATAAAGATTTGTGCAATGTTTCATTAAGTTTACCACGGTTTGAAATTAGTCACTTTGTTGATAATAAACCTATGTTGGAGAAGTTGGGTGTTTCTGACGCATTTAATGTAAACAAAGCGGACTTTTCACAAATGAGTCCAAACAGGGGTCTTTGCATTGCAAAAATATACCAAAAAGCATTTATTCGTGTTAATGAATATGGGGCAAAAGCTACCGCTGCTGACTTAATTGGTGCAGATGATTTTGGAGGTGCTGAAAAAAAAGTGACATTCAATGCTAATCGTCCATTTTTATTTTTTATTGTTCATAAAGATACCAACTTAATTTTATTTACTGGTTACGTTCTACAGCCTTAAGGAGAATATTATGAAATTAATAGCACAACTTTTTATTCTGACAGGATCGTTACTGCTACTTTCCTGTGATAAAAATAAAGAAATTACAACAATTAAGCCAGTAAAAATAGTACGTAGCATGCCAAAAATTAATATCGTTGAGCCCATTAATAATTTTAGCTTAAAGATTCTGAAAAATTTTGCTGAAATACCAACCAATAATTTAGTTGTTTCGCCACAATTAACATTTGTAAATTTAAGTAAATTTTATGTAGCAAGTAAAGGCGCGACTCGTGATGAATTACAAAAAGCTTGTGGTTTCGATACAGATAACATTGAATTGCTAAAAGGTATCAATTATAGCAATTATTTGTTGCAACAAACGGTTAACAGTAGTGCTGTTGATTATAAAAATGGTGACTCATTGTGGATTAGCAATAAAATTTTTCTTAAAGAACCATATTTAACGATGGTTAAAGATTATTTGCCAGTTGAGTTTTTTTATGAAGATTTTATAAATAAAAATGCATTATGTTTAAAGGTGAATTCATGGGCTGAAAAACAAACCAGTAATCGTATTAAAAATTTAGTTAAACCAAGCGATATTGATTCTTTAACACGCATTTTTTCAGTAAATACTGCATTTTTCAACGGCAGATGGCTGAATAAATTTGAAAAAGAATTAACTACAACCCAAGATTTTTTTATTAGCAAAGATAAAAAAATAAAAGTACAAATGATGTATCAAAAAAATGATTTTAAATTTAGCGAAAATAATTATTGCCAAATAATTTCATTGCCCTTTAATGGTGATGAATTTGCCATAAATTTGATTTTACCACATGAAAATAGTGGCTTAAAAGATGTAATGGAAAAATTGACACATGGTGAATTAACAAGATTATATTCTTCAATGAGAAATGACGAAATTGATTTATTTTTACCAAAATTCGAATTTGAATCATTTATTGATAACAAAATAATTATGCAGAAATTAGGTGTAAAAGCTGCTTTTAGCGATAAAGCTGATTTTTCTGAATTAGCCACTGAATCTTTGTTTATTGACAAAATGTTTCAAAAAGCAGTTATAAAAGTTGATGAATACGGGGCTGAAGCAGTAGCGGCTGACACTATAGGTGTAAAGTGTTTGTCTATGCCATACACATTCAATGCTAATCGTCCATTTTTATTTTTTATTGTTCATAAAGATACCAACTTAATTTTATTTACTGGTTACGTTGTTAATCCTTAAAAGATATCCTATGTTTTATCTTTGGATGTTTTATTGTTAGTAAGTTGCTCTTTTGCTGATACTAATAATAAAACTAGAACAATTAGTGTTATTAAAAGCTGTAACAAAAATGCATTAATGAAGGCGTTGCTCGTCGAAATATGAGTTTTGTGAAAAAACTTTAAATTTTCACCAGTAGTTTTGCCTAAAAATTTTTGATTGATTGGGACGAAATCATGATTTGCGGCGTATTCATCATATTCTCTAGATACTGCTGAATATGTTGCAGAATAATGAGTAGAGAATAATGAGTTATTAAAGAGTTGAAAATTACTTGCAATTAATAGCACTAACGCAATGAATAAAACAATTACTTTCATTTTCTTTCTCCATAATTTTCATATAATTTAGTGAATAGCTTGACTTATTTGTTGAGCAATAATGCTTGCACCTTTTTTATTGGGGTGAATTTTATCTGGAAACATATTTTCTTTATAGCTTAAGGCTTGGTATAAATCAATCACTTGTGCACTTGTTTTTTCAGCAACAAGGTCAATTGCGGGAGTAATTTCCTCACGAATAATTTTATCGCTAATTGTCCAAGCATTGTCGTATGCTGGCACAGGATAACAGATATAAATTTTTGGCTTTGCTGGTAAATTTTGAAACTTTTGCACCATTTCAACATAATTTGTCATATAATCACGTTTATATTGCCAATTCACTGTTTTTGAATCGTTCGTTCCTAATTTTATAATCACAATATTGGGATTAAACTTTAATGCCTGAAAGAATTTTTTTTCATTCCAATATGGTTTATTACCTTTGCGCAACATTGTCGAACCTGAAACTCCAAAATTTCTAACATCATATTTATTCCCTGAAATTCGTCCCAATTGTGCTGGGTATGAATTATTTTTTCTATTTTGTATTCCATATCCGTAGGTAATGCTATCTCCAACGCATGCCACACGTACTGCTTTTGAATTATTACTATTATCTTGATTACAAGAATTATTAAAACTAATTATTATTAAAAAACTAAATTTTAAAACTGTCTTGAAAACTGATTTCATAAATAAATTATCCTCAAAAAGCACCTTTTTATAGGTGCTTTTTTTACTTTAAATTGTGCTTATGCGTGAAAAAATTCCTGCAGGCAATAAATTTTCTGAATTATATTGTGGAATTATCATTTCGCCAGATGTTATAAAATTTCCTTGTGGGAAAAAGTCTTGAAGCAAACGGCTCAAAACAATTGGCGAATATCCTGGAGAATGACAACTCAAAATAACAAAAAACTCATTATTGTAGTCAATTAATTGCTGTAAATTTGTCAATAAGGGATCTAAATGTTGTTCAATTTTCCATAATTGCCCATTTGCTCCACGACCAAATGATGGCGGATCTAAAATTAATGCATTGTATTTCGAGCCACGACGAACCTCGCGTGCAGTAAATTTTTGTACATCGTCAGTAATCCAGCGAATGTTATTTGGTACATCGTCATTAATTGCTTGAATGTCTTTACCCCATTCTATCATACCACGTGCCGCATCAAGGTGTGTTACTTGAGCACCTGCTTGTGCCATTGCCATTGAACCACAACCGCTGTAGGCAAACATATTTAATACTTTTACTTCATTATTATGCTTGAGCATCTTTTGAATTGTTTCACGTTGCCATTGCCAATTCGTATACTGTTCCGCAAAAAATCCCAAGTGACCGAAATTCGTTGGTTTGATAACAATATTAACACCACCCCAGCGACATGTCCATGAATCTGGAGTTCCACCATTTAACCATTGCCATTTTCCTGAATTTTTTCCAGTTGTCGCATTACGGGTGAAAATTCCATGAACATTCTTCCATTCACTCTGATTTAAACTTGGTTTCCATGCTGCATTTAATGCTGGGCGTACTAATCTATATTCACCTACTTGTTCTAATTTCTGCCAATTGCCAGAATCGAGCAATTTATATTCTTGAATCTTATTTTTCATTAATTTTATCTATACTTTAACTTAATTTTTTAACTCTTCATTTACGTCAAAATCATGACCCGTTAACTTGTTTTCCGAATCGTAAACTATACGTCCACCGCTAATAGTCAAACGTGTTTTATTGTTTTCTTTATAGAAAAAGGAAATATCAGCTCTTTTGCCTGGTAAAAGCTCTCCTAAATGCTGCAATCCTAAATCATTTGCCGGATTCATGGTTACACAACGCGCCGCTTCAGTATCTTTAAGGTGTGAATAGGTTACCAAATAATGCCAACCATTTTCAAGGGTTAAAGTTGTTCCAGCTAACGCCCCATCAGCTGTTGTTGAGCGACCATTTTTAACTTCGATTTGCGATTTACCTAAATGGTAATATCCATCACGTAAACCAACCGCTGCAATTGCATCGCTAATACCAATGATTTTATCCTTTGGTTTCGCTCTGCATACAAGGTCGATCATACGAGGGTCTAATAAAATACCATCAAGAATAATTTCAGTAGTCACACGGTCATCGGTTAATGCAACACTTGTTAAGTTAATATTGCGTTGGTGTAACGGTGGCATTCCATTATATATATGTGTACAGCGGTCGGCTCCTGCATCTATTGCGCGAAGGACCGCTTTTTCATCAGCCAAACTATGCCCCATGGATGGGCGAATATTATTTTCTAAAAATAGTTCGATTAACTTGTCACTGTTCTCTAATTCTGGAGCAAAAGTACATAATTTTACATGACCTTTTCCAGCCGCTATTAGTTCGCGTGCGAACCCTAAATCAACATCTTTGATATCATCAAGAGTTTGCGAACCGTGCTTTTTACGATTAATAAATGGTCCTTCAATATGAATCCCAACAGGTTGAGCTCCATTATATGAAACTTCTAATAAATCCGCCAAATAGCTTAAATTTGCCAACATTTTGTCTGCAGACATTGACACTACTGTAGGAATAAAAGATGTAACTCCATGTGAAGCAAGTAGTGCGCACATACTAGTAATATCAAATAATCCGTTATCCGCACTGGATGAATCAAAACCTCCACCGCCATGAATATGTGAATCAATAAAACCTGGTGTCGCATAACAATCAGGGAATTCAAATATATCAATATCTAAATCACGCGAAAAAGCAGAAGCTCCACCAATAGCTAAAATTTTACCCTTTTCAACTAAAATTCCACACTTGTCTATTCGCTTTGTGGGAGTTAAGCCAAAATCAGTAATATAAAGCTGGCGTCGTTTTTTTATATTTTCTTTACTCTGTTTTTTCATAGGCTCTAAATTGTTTTCTTTAATTTTATAACACTTTTAATTATATTTATTTAATGTACAATAACACTTTCACAATAAATTTGCTACTATTTGTCGATAATTAATAATTAAAAAATTAAAAATAAAAAAAGCTATTATATATTACATTTTTAGCGATGAGGTAATATAATTTAGTTAATGAAGTATTTGGCTAAAAAAAAGTTATTAAAAAAGTAAGAAATATTATGAAAAAAAAGTGTTTTTTTTTGTTTTAGGTACTTGACAAATTGAGAAAATTGTTAGAAAAAACTTAAAATAATTAATTTCTTATTGGCTATAAAAAAAAAGTGAATTTTTTTAAAAAAATCATTTGCAATAATGCTTTTATCTTGGTATGTTCATTAAGTTAAACTTATCAAAAAAAGGAAACCTCCCTTGTTAATAACTTGTTGATAAACTATTGATTAAATAGCTTTAAAAACAGTAAATTGACACTTTTAAGCAAGGATTCCAAAAGTTACGTAATAAATGTTCTTTTGTATAATTAAAATTTAGTAATTTTTATTATTTTGAGCTTAAATAAGCTTTTTTAAAAGCAGTATAGTGTAACTCAGGCAAATTGAAGTTTTATCGGGATTCAAAAAAAATAGATATAAAAATATTTAATTAACAGTCAAAAAATATTGATTGTTAATAACTAATTGACAACTAAATAAAAAAAATAATAACAGGAAATAGATGCTATGCAAAATACTCAACAACCGGTAGTTGATATATGGCAAGCAACGTGCAAAATTTTGCGTGAAAAAATGCACGAAGCTAGTTATAATCAATGGATAAAAGTGATAGTTCCAATTGAATTGAAGAATGAGGATTTGACACTTGGTGTGTCAGATAGTTTTTTTGGTGATTGGTTGATAACTAATTTTGGCGAAATGATCACTGAATCACTTAAAAATGTTACCGGTAAAGAGTTGAAGTTAAATATTGAAATTGGTCATAATCCTGTTGTTGACGAAGAAGAATTAGCTATTAATTATAGTATTGAAGATGATGAATTAACTTTAGTTGATATTAAAGATGAGAAAAAAGCGATTGTAAAAGAAGAAAAACCAATATCAATCGAGGAACGTTCTGCACGTATAAATTGCTTGTCTCGTCATAGTTTCGAAAATTTTGTGGTTGGAGAGGAAAATCGTTATGCGTTTGCGGCCGCATCAACCGCTGCAAAATCTCCTGGAGTTTATAATCCTTTATATATATATGGAGGAACAGGGCTCGGTAAGACTCACTTAATGCAAGCTGTGGCATTAGAAATTAGTAATAATAATCCGAATGCAAAAATTTTATACATTACTTGCGAAGCATTATTAAATCGTTATGTTGATGCAATTCGCCAGGGAAAGCATGCTGAATTTAGAAATGAATTTCGTAATGTTGATGTGTTGTTAGTTGACGACGTTCATCAATTGTCAAATAAATTTCGTCTTCAAGAAGAGTTTTTTAATATGTTCAATACTCTTTATAATGAGAGTAAACAAATCATTTTAACTTCAGATAAAGAACCTTCTGAAATTACAGGACTTGAAGAACGTTTGATTTCTCGTTTTGAGTCAGGAGTGACTACACAAATTATATATCCTGGATTTGAAACTCGTTTGGCAATTTTGAAAGCTAAGCAAGAAGATCATCTTGTAAAACTTAGTGAAGATGTTTTACAATTTATTGCGCAACGAATTTCAGCAAGTGTACGTCGTTTAGAAGGAGCTTTATTGCGCTTAGTTGCATATTCATCGATGATGAGTGATTGTCCAATTAGTTTAGAGAAAGCAGAAGATTTATTAGTTAACCTTCTAGAAAAAGAAGCGGCAAATCGTGCAATTTCAATTGAACGTATCCAAAAATATGTCGCAGATTATTTTGAGATTAGCGTAAATGATATTTTAAGTGTAAAGCGTCCAAAAAATATTGCCGAACCTCGTATGGTTGCAATGTATTTAGCACGTCGTTTAACGGAACATTCATACCCAGAGATTGGTGAAGCATTTCGTAAAAATCACGCGACAGTAATGCACGCCGAGAAAAAAGTTGGCAAAAAATGTACTGATGATGAAGTTTTTATGCGAACTATTTCAATGATAGAGCGTCAGCTTCAACAAAAAAACGCTCAGTAATTTTATCTTTATTAATATATATCATTTAATGTTATTGGTTCTTTTGATGATGTCATTGTGCTGGTTTAAATTTCATCAGATCAAGATTTCAAGAAATGCAATAGTAATAATTTTTGCTTGTAATTATGTTAAGTAGAATTATTTACTAAAATATGAAGACCTTTTTTGAAAAGTAATGATTTAATGGTTTGTCTGTAACCAAATACTAAATAATAAGTTAAGAAAATAGTGAAGCATGAAGGTGTTTGGTTTTTCTTTCAGAAATAATTTTTAGAGTACTTCAAAATTGTGAAGTGAAAAAATGAGGTAAAAATGATTATTGCAGATCTTCATAGTCATACAAAGTTGTGTAAGCACGCAACAGGAATGCCAATTGATTATGTTAAAGCGGCGATTAAGAAAGGTGAATTGGATATTTTAGGCGTCAGTGATCATTTTCCTTTTTCAGCAGGTTTTGACCTTGAGTCAAGAATGTTTGAAGATGAGTGGAATTGCTATAGGGATGCCGTTTGTGAAGCTCAAAAATATGGGAAAAAACATAATTTTGAAGTTTTATTTGGTACTGAAATTGATTATGTTGAGGACAAATTTTCAGTTGTTTTAGACGCACTTGAATCTGTAGGGCAGGATTTAGATTACGTTATAGGGTCTGTTCATTGTGCGAATAATATTGCGTTTGACAATCCAGCTTTTTTAAATGAGTGGGAAAGTGATGAATTTTGTGATAAGGTTTATGAATCTTATGCGCTCAATTTAATTGAATTGATTAAGAGTAATTCCTTTAATATTATTGGTCACGTTGACTTACCCAAAAAATTTGGTTTTTATCCGTCAACACCACGTCGTCAAAAGCTATTTCATGAGGCTTTAGATTATGCATTTGAGTTGGCTGTCGAATATGGAATAGCCTTTGAAATGAATAGTGCTGGAAAATATAAAACAGTTAAAGAGTTTTACCCTAATAAAGACATTTTAAAGTTAGCGGCACAGAGAAATATGTTAGTCACTTTCGGGTCTGATGCTCATTCTCCTGATGCTGTAGGAAGTGATTTTGCAGAAATGAGAGAGTTAGCCAAACATGCGGGACTAACTCAAAGTGTATTTTTCCGCAAAAAACAACCATTTATAGAAAAAATTATTTGAATATTAGTCGAACCATCTCTATATTTAATAGAAATATATTAATTAATAGGTAATGCTTGTCATGAGAACAAAAATATTAAAAAAACCAACAATTAAAAGATTACCAACATATTTGCATATTCTAAGACAATTAAGTAATGAGGGCGAAGAATACGTTTCAACGACCAAGTTGATTAATGAGTTGGAGTTTGAGCCAGTATTAGTTCGTAAAGATTTGGCAACAATGGACTTGCCGGGAAAACCGAGACTAGGTTATAAGCTGCAAGATTTGATTAATGCTATAGAGGAATATTTAGGTTGGAATGAAACTTCAGATGCTTTTTTGGTAGGCTGTGGTTCGCTTGGTGTTGCTTTGATGGGGTATGATCCTTTCAAGGACTATGGGTTGAATATTGTTGCTGGCTTTGATAATGATAGCTCGAAAACAGGGAAATCAATTCATGGCAAACAGGTTTACAATATTGCAGAATTACCGCAAATGATTAAAGAGCAAAATATTGAAGTTGCCGTGTTGACGATTCCTTGGCAATATGCACAAGATGTTGCTAATGATTTGATTAAGGCGGGCATTAAAGCAATTTGGAATTTTACGACTGTTAAGTTAAAGGTTCCAGAAGGCGTTGTTACTCATAATGAAAACCTTGCCAGTGGTTTAGCTCTTTTCTCTGTGAAGAAAAAACTTCGTGATAATTCTGATATTGAGGATTAAGTTTTATAAATTTTTAAGAAAAAATTTTCTCAATTATTTTAATTTAGCAAAGATTGCAAATTTGTATCGATGTTTTTTGAGTTTAATTTGTTTTTCATATGTTTTGGTAATCAAAAAAGGCAACTTTCTTATTTTAATGATAAATCATTTAAAAATGGAACGATTGTTAGGGATGCCTCCGAGCAGTTTTGGATCATGTTGTTCTTGATGAATGCGTAACGTGTTATATGCTAAACTGATATCTTCGTTTTTTTCGATAGCATTAAGAATTGATTGCCACATTTTATCTTCACTGAAGCGGCGTTCGCGTGGTTTGACTAAGTAGCGCAAGCTTACCAAAACACCATTATCTTTGACTTTTGTGTAAACAATAGGCGTTAGCTTGGTGTATACCAGCATATATTTTTTTGATGAATGACGTAATTCTTGAGCCTCTTTTTCGGTAAATTTTCTGACGTGTAAATCACAAACTTTTTCCATTAGCTTAATTGTTTTTTGCCAGTTACTTTCAAAGGTAATTGTGAAACTCATTTCGTTCCAAATATAGGCGAATTCGGCGGTATAGTTAGCAACGTGTTTTGTTAAAAGTTGACTATTAGGTATATGAATAATTCTTCCTGTACTTTGGTCAAGTCCTGCCCATTCATTGATTTCATTGATCGTGAATTTCCATGCTCCAATATCGATGACATCGCCTTGTGTGTCGCCAATTTGAATTCTGTCTCCAGTAGAAAATGGTCTACGGGCGATAATATAAACCCAGCCAGCGAAACATTTAATCATATCTTGTAGCGCAATCGCTAGTCCAGCGCCAACTAGCCCCAAAAAATTAATCATTGTTTTTTGGTCTTCAATCCAAATTCGAATTAGAATTAAAAATAGTAATATTCCCATTGATGTTGTGAAAGCTTTTTTTACTGCAAGTAGTCTGCCTAAGCTCATTTCCTTGTGGGAAATTAAATAAAGCACCGATTTGCGCACTAGAATAAAGCATCCAACTGTCAATAAAGTGTCTAAAATTGACTCTGCTGTGTGACGGTTGACATCAATAAGTTCTTCGGTGAATTCAAGAATAGAATTACGAATTATATCTAATTTAGTAAAAAATTTAGACTCAATCACAAATCGTACCTTTATGTTATAATCTTTTATTTATAACATAAAGGTTATCTTTAAAATTGTCTAGAGATATTTTTTAAGGATGATTTAGAATCACCTATTTTTCTACATGTTACGATAATTTTAAACTGCTAACCTCAAAGAATCTAAGTGCTCGTAATTTGTGCTGAAATAAAATTAACTATATAATAGTTTTTTTATTGTTATTTAGATAAGAGTTGTGAACACTCTCATGTAGCCGTAAAAAGAACATAAATTATATTTTTAAATAATACTGCGGTTTATTTTTTAGCAATTTCAAACACGCATATTCTAGCAAATAAATTTGGCATTATTTGTGCTAAAAAGTGTCCTTTGCGACCAAGTGGAGTTTCAGATATAATGCGAATATTTTTTTGTTCGCATAGTTCGCGAAAATCCTTAATCGTCCCAAAGTGGATGTTTGGTGAATCATACCACTCGTATGGCAAAGCACTACTTTTTGGCATTTTACCCTTTAAAAAAAGTTGTAGACGGTTGCCGATATAAGAGAAATTAATGAAGCTAATTAAAGCGCGTTCACCAACGCGTAGCATTTCGTCTAAAAGAAGGTCAGGGCGGTCAACTGCTTGTAAGGTTTGACTTAAAATAACTGCATCAAAATGACAATTTTTAAACATTAACGATTTATTTAAATCCCCTTGAATAACGCTTACGCCATTTTTTATGCATTGAATAATTTTTTCTTGTGAGACTTCAACGCCAGTTCCTTTAACACTTTTATCTTTTGCTAATCCTTCAAGTAATCTGCCATCGCCACAGCCAAGGTCCAGCACTTTCCAGTTGTCATTGATTAATGAATAAATTTTCTTTAAGTCTGGACGTTTAATAAAGTTTGTTAATAATTCTTCAGTCATATTTACTAATCCTCCAAATTGCTTAAAAAATCATGAATCATTTCGCCAAGGGTTTCACACTCAAGTAAAAACGCATCATGTCCATAGCTTGATTCAATACAGCAGTAGCTACAGGCTATATCATTTTGCAATAAAGCTCGCACTATCGCTTCGCTTTGATATGGAGGGAATAACCAGTCGCTTGAAAATGAGATAACTAAAAAATTAGCATCTTTATTTACTACTCTAAATGTATTCGTTAAACTTCCATCGTTTGCAGCTGATAAATCAAAATAATCCATTGCTCTAGTTATATATAAATAACTATTTGCATCGAATCTCTCCACAAAGCGTTGACCTTGGTACTCAAGATAACTCTCAACCGCAAAATCACGAGCAAAATCAAAAGAAATATTTTCATTTTCCTGAAGGTTACGACCAAATTTTTTACTCATAGATTCATCGCTTAGGTAAGTGATATGCGCCAACATTCTCGCTGTTGATAACCCTTTGATTTCTCCATTATCTTTATAATAACCATTTTGCCATGCATGGTCAGTTTTAACCGCTTCACGTCCCACCCAGTCAAATGCAATACTTTGTGGTGATAATTTTGCCGTTGTTGCCAAAGCAATAACGCCATTGACTGCTTCAGGAAAACTAATACTCCACTCCAATGCTTGCATGCCTCCCATTGAGCCGCCTGCAATCGCTAACCATTTCTCAATTTTTAGGTGTTGCATTAAACGATGTTGTGCTTTAACCATATCTTGAATTGTTATAACTGGAAAATTCATGTTATATGCATCATTAGTTTCTGGATTGATACTTTTTGGACCTGTAGAACCAGAGCAGCCGCCAATAACATTACTACATACAATAAAATAACGCTCGGTATCAAATGGTTTATTTGGTCCGACCATTTCATCCCACCAGCCTGGTTTTTTATCATCAATATGGTGTTTGCCTGCTACGTGTGCGTCTCCTGTAAGGGCGTGCAAAATTAATACGGCATTGCTTGCATCAGCATTTAACGTTCCATAAGTTTCATAACAAATCGTCACTGGACCAAATGACTTACCATTTTCTAATAATAATTTGTCCACGTCGCTTTCACCAAATGTGAAAAATTTTGGTTGAACGATATAATCATTATTATTGTTATTATTAAATTCTTTTGACATAATTATTAGTTTTGTTCACAGTAGTGTATGTTAATAATGGCTGTTTTACCAAAAAATAAAATTAAAACATCTTTAATTTAAATGAATATTTTTAAAATTACTACCAAAAAAAACAAAATACAACCAATTATTTACTAGTTAATGACATATTTGTCGTAAAAGCCTTTATATTCATAAAAAATCTTAAGTTTTTAATTGCAAAATTTAATGTAAAGTGTTTATTACCTTTAAGATTATTTTTTGTATAGATGGAGTAATTAAATATACATAAAAAGGAAAAATATAAGTATAGATAGATAATTTGGGAGATTTAGACCTAATGTTACGCAGCAACAATATTAACATCAAAAGCCAGTCAGCGTTAATTACGCCAGTGGAGGTTAAGGAACTGCACCCAGCTTTAGAAGCAGATATCGTAAAAGTTATTGAGGCTAAAGATTGTATTAAAGATATTTTAGACGATAAAAGCAATAAATTTATGGTTATTACTGGACCATGCTCAATTCATGATAAAAATTCTGCTTATGAATATGCGAACCGTTTAGCAAAATTAGCAGAGGTTGTTGGTGATAAAATTATGTTAGTTATGCGTGTCTATTTTGAAAAACCAAGGACAACTGTTGGTTGGAAAGGCTTAATTTATGATCCAGAATTGAATGATTCTAGTGATATAGCTACAGGCATAAAAATGGCACGTGAAATTATGTTGGAAGTTACTAGAAAGGGTTTGCCTATTGCTACAGAAATTCTTGAGCCAATCATTCCACAGTACATTGATGATTTAATTAGTTGGACGGCAATTGGTGCAAGAACAACAGAATCACAGACGCATCGTCAATTAACAAGTGGATTGTCAATGCCGATTGGTTTTAAAAATGCAACAGATGGCGATATTAATGTTGCTGTTGATGCAATTAAAACGGCTTCGCATGAGCATAGTTTTATTGGCATTACGGATGGAGGTTGCGTAGGTGTATTTAATACAAAAGGTAATAAATACGGTCATATTGTATTGCGTGGTGGAAATAAAGGACCAAATTATGGTTCAGAATATATCGCATTTACAAAAGAGGTCATGCGTAAAAGTGGCTTAGAGGCAAATATTATTGTCGATTGTAGCCATGCAAACTCGGCTAAGAATCATAGTAATCAATGTAAAGTAGTTGACTCAGTGATTGAGCAATTAAATAATGGGGAAAAAACTATTAAGGGAATTATGCTTGAAAGTCATTTAGAGGCTGGAAATCAAAACATTAATAGCGAGCAGTTAAACCCAAATGTGTCAATTACAGATGCGTGTATTGATTGGGATGAAACTGAAGCATTAATTAAAAAATTACATCAAGCATTGTAAATAAAAAATGAATCAAAGTAGTAACAAGAAAAATTTTTCATATAAAGCCACTAATAGTAAAAATAGTGGTAATGTAAAACGCAATATCAAAGCTAAAAATCATAAAAAAGGCACTAATAAAGCAATTAGTAATGATTTGAGGCTACAAAAATTTATGGCTGATTGTGATGTTGCGTCACGCAGAGCGTGTGCCGAAATTATTAAGAAAGGAAAAGTTGCTGTTAATGGTAATGTGGTAACAGAACCTGGGTTTAGAGTAACAGCAAAAGATGAAATAATTTGTGATGGAGTTAAGTTAAAAGTTAATCGCAAAAAATATTACATTATGCTTAATAAACCTCCAGGATATACGTGTTCAACCAATGACCGTCATGCAAAAAAGTTAGCTTTAGATTTAATTAATTTCCCTGACGCACGTTTATTTGGTGTTGGACGTTTAGATAAAGAAAGTGAAGGGTTGATTTTGTTTACCAATGATGGTGATTTTGCTAATAAAATCATTCACCCGAGTAATGAAATTGAAAAACGTTATTTAGTTGATACTAATAAAAGTATTGATTCAAAGAAATTTGCTCAAATGCGTAAAGGAATTATGGATGATGGTGAAGAGCTAAGAGCTAAATATGTAAAGCAAATTTCACCAAATCGTTATATGTTTATTATGAACGAAGGGAAAAAGCGTGAAATTCGTCGTTTAGTAAAGTGGACGAAGTGTCGCGTGGAAAAATTACAACGTATTACCATTGGAGCTCTTGATTTAGGTGAATTGGCTCTGGGTAAGTGGCGGCATTTAACAGAAAAAGAGTTGAAAGCGGTGGTTAAACGTAATAAAACGGCGTTCAAATAAAGATTAATGAATCATTTTTTAATATAATTTGGATTGAATAAAACCAAATGAAGATAAAAGAAGTAAATTATAAGAAATATATAAAACAAACTCCAGAAGTGATGGCTCCGGCTGGCTCTTTTGAATCATTGTCTGCGGCGTTGCGTAGTGGGGCAAACAGTGTTTATTTTGGAGTTGGTGATTTGAATATGCGTTCGCGTGCAACTGCAAATTTTGCCGTTAGCGATTTGAAAAAAATCGTAAGAATGTGTCATAAATATAATGCAAAGGCATATTTAACATTAAATATTGTTGTATATGATGATGAATTGGGTGAAATTCACCGTTTATGTGATGAAGCAAAAAAATGTAATGTTGATGCAATTATTGCTAGTGATATTGCGGTAATAACATATGCGAAAAGTATTGGATTGTCAGTACATATTTCAGTACAGGCAAATGTTTGTAATATTGAATCTGTAAAATTTTATAGTCAATTTGCTGAAGTTGTTGTGTTAGCGCGTGAACTAACATTGCAAAAAATTAAAGATATTAATGATGCGATTTGCAAACAAAATATTACGTCTCCAAGTGGAAATTTAATGCGCACAGAGATTTTTGTTCATGGTGCGTTGTGTGTTGCAGTGTCGGGAAAATGTTATATGAGTTTAGGCATTTACAACACATCGGCAAATCGTGGAGCATGTTTTCAAAATTGTCGTCGTTCGTATCATGTCAAGGATACTGAGACAGGCGAAGAGTTGATTATTGACAATAAATATGTAATGTCGCCAAAAGATATTTGTACTATTGAGGTTTTGGACCAATTATTAATTGCCGGTGTTGGTGTTTTAAAAATTGAAGGACGTGGTCGTTCTGCTGATTATGTAGGATTAACAACCAAAGTTTATCGTCAAGCAGTTGATGATATTTTAAATAATGAGTATACTGTTGAAAAAAGTACGCAATATGTTGAAGATTTAAGAACCGTTTTTAACCGTGATTTTTGGGAAGGTTATTACTTAGGTGAAAAATTAGGCGAATGGACTGGATATTCAGGAAATAGAGCTAAGAAGAAAAAACATTTGATTGGGAAAATTACGAAATTTTTCACCAAAATTATGGTTGCCGAAATCGAATTGCAATCAGGTGATTTTAAAGTTGGAGACCAATTGCTAATTACAGGAGTGACGACTGGAGCAGAAGAATTTACTGTTGAATCAATCCGTAAAGCTGGTAAAGATGTAAGCGAAGCCGTTAAAGGTGATGTTATTTCAATTTCGGTGCCAGTTAAAGTTAGAAAAAATGATAAGGTTTTTCGCCAAGATTGGTTTCAGTTTGGTGATCTTGATTTGAAATAAAATAATAATTAAAGAATTAATATAGATAAAAAACAAATACAATGCGATATATTTTTATAGGAATGAAACATTGTGGTAAGAGTAGCCACGGAAAATTATTTGCCGAAAAAAGAAATTTACCTTTTTTTGATACTGATGATTTAGTTGAAGAGCTTTATGCAGCAAAATTGAGCAAAAAAGGTAATTGCCGTGAAATTTTTAATGAACACGGAGCTGAATTTTTTGCAGAATTAGAAAAAGAAATTTTAGCGAAATTATTGAGCGAAGAAAAATTTTATAATTGTGTCATCGCAATGGGCGGAAGAATGCCAGTAGCGCCAGATTTACAAAACGAGCTAAAAAAATTAGGTTGCTATGTGTATATTAAAGTGGCAGATAATGTTATTTTTGAGCGTATTAAACGCCGTGGATTTCCATCGTTTGTTGATCAACAAAATCCGTATGAAAGTGTTTGTAAATTGATTAGAGATAGAGAAGTTTTTTACGATAATTTAGCGACAATTACAATTAATGTTGAAGATTTACCTAAAAATGTTGTCGCGAATAAAATTGCTAAAGAAATAGAGGAGTTTGAAAATAATGTCAGGTAGTGTTTTTGGAAAAGAATTTACAATTTCAACATTTGGCGAATCACACGGCGGAGCTGTAGGTGTGATTGTTGATGGAGTGACTCCTAACATTGAAATTAGTGCGGAAAATATTCAAAAAGAGTTAAATAAACGTCGTCCAGGACAGTCAAAAATTACTACTCAACGTGACGAACGTGATATGGTAAAGATTTTATCAGGCGTTTATGAAGGGCGTACAACTGGTGTGCCAATTATGTTAGTGGTTTTTAATAAAGATGCAAAATCAAATGCATATGATAATATCAAGGATTTATTTCGTCCAGGACATGCTGATTATGCATATTTACAGAAATATGGTATTCGTGATCATCGTGGTAGCGGACGTGCTTCGGGGCGTGAGACGATTGGCCGTGTAGCGGCTGGAGCGATTGCTAAGAAAATTTTAAAAGAAAAATATAATATTGATATTACGGCGTATGTTGTTAACGTGGCAGGAATTAAAGCGCAAAAAATTGATTATAGTGAAATTGAAAATAATATTGTTCGTGTTGCGGATAAAGATGTTGCTGAAGAAATTGTCGCCAAGATTACTGAATTAATGAAACAACATGACAGCACCGGTGGAATTATTGAATGTAATATTACTGGAGTTATGCCAGGAATTGGCGAACCGACATTTGATAAATTAGATGCAGATTTAGCGAAAGCAATGTTATCAATTGGCGCAGTTAAAGGTATTGAGTTTGGTGCTGGATTTGGGGTTGCGGAGATGTCTGGTAGCGAAAACAATGACTGGATGGACGAAGGTGGATTTCAAACGAATAACGCTGGCGGTATTATTGGTGGAATTTCAACTGGTCAAGATATTGTTTTCAGAGTTCCTGTTAAGCCAACGTCGTCAATTGCCAAACCTCAACCAACCGTTGACATTAATGGAGAAGAGGTTGTTTGTGAAACATTTGGGCGTCATGATCCAATTATTGCACCTCGTGCAGTGCCAGTGGTTGAAGCAATGGCGGCGATTGTTATTTTAGATCATATTAAACGTCAAAAAGCTTTGCATGCTTAAAATATTTTTTTGGGGGGAATTTTTACGAAATCTAATGTTTTATTTGTTATCGCATTAATTGTGGAGCAATTGTTACACAGAGGCTGTTTTTCGCCATTGGCAACTGTACAAAGATTTGAGAACCCTAGCAAATTAGAGCCTTCAGTAATGCCAGCTACTATTATGGATGGATCATTAATTTTTGGTTGTTATTCTGGAGATACAATTAGAAAATGCGGGGAGCCTAGCTTGGGGAACCAACTGTTTAGCTATATCATTTTCCCTACAGCGTTAATGATTGATTTGCCATTTTCTCTTGTAACTGATACGATTTTTTTTTGCTTATGATATTTATAATGATTATCAAAGAGAACCACAAAAAGATGACAAATATCAGAATGAGTTCGAGAAATAAATTTTACTGATTTAGGCTGTTAATCTTCAGAAGTTAAAACAAGGTTCAAGATACTTTAACTTGAAAAATTAACTATTTAAGTTATTCTAATTCAATGAAAAACAAATATATGATTCGTGCAATAATTTCTGAAGCCAAATTCAGAGAAATTATTCGCTATTTTTCGTTTGATATTGAAGCTAATAAAATTGCCCATTTAACTGGTTCGAGCCGTCTTTGCATTCATCGAATTTTAAAGGCTACAGGGCAGCGCATTGCTGAGTTTTGTGAAAACGAAAGCCTATTTGATGCTGGTGAAATCGATGAAAGCTATTTTGGAGCCCGTCGCGTGCGTGGAGTCAGATGTCGTGGAAAACATATCGTTTTTGGGCTAATAAAACGCCAAGGGTGAGTTTACACGCAGTTCGTTACAAATTGCTCTGCGAGCACACTTTTGCCGATTATTAGAGAAAAAGTCAATGAAAATTCAGCTGTTTACACCGATGGATTCAAGTCCTATGATGGACTCGTCGACGCTGGCTATAAAAAGCATTATAGAGTAAAACATGGCGAAAATGAATTTGCCAAAGGGTACAATCACATCAACGGAATTGAAAACTTTTGGGGCTTGGTTAAGACCAGATTTGCAAAATTTCGTAGTATCACCAAAAATACATTTTATTTTCACTTGAAAGAGTGCGAATTTAGGTTTAATTACAGAACAAAGACTTGTATTTAATGATGTTAAAAATCATCAGAAATAAACCGCTTAAAGTATCTTGAGCCTAAAACAAATAGCCATTTTCTATTATTTTATACATATATTTTGTTATTGTTCTTCGATGATTTGCAGGATATAGCCTAGCACGTCGTTTTTGTTAGTGCTTAAAATCGCTCGAGGTTTTTCGAGCAGGGTACGTCTTGGAATTTGTAAAAATTGAGAAAATTCATGTGGTTTGACGAGGACGGTCATTTTTGTAAACTTTTTATCTTTGATATTAGTTTTTTCCATTTTTAAACCTGTGAGTTAAATTTTTATTAAGCTCTAAAATGGTATTAAAGGCACAAAAAAGAGCGTATTTAAATCTCTACATCTAAACCAAGGCACCGCCAAGCGCCGCGAACAAAATGTAAAAATAAAAACACGCTCAAAATATCTATAAAACCGTATTAAATTTTAATACAGCTAAATTATACAGTATTTTATAGATATAGTGAACGGCTTTCAAAATTTCAATACGTTTTTGTTCTAAAAATTGGCGGTTTTTGATTTAAAACGCAAAAATAGTGAAAGTAACACTATAAAATATTTGATTGTAAGTTTTAAAATAGTGCCAGAAAATTGAAAAAGCAAATTTATGAGGAGGCAATATCATTAAAATGAGAAATTAGCAAATGATTTTAATTTTTTGGTTCTTTCTTTTTAATAATCTTAGAATTAATAAAAAATCCCAGAATTAACATTATAAGCCCGAGTGTTCCAGTATTTAACCCTTTATTAAACATTTCATCTATTTTTGAAGTATCTATTTCGTTAGCTTTTAATATGATATAACCAAAAAAGAATATTGCTCCAAATCCAGTAATATTTTTATTAAAGCTTTTTAATTCGTCTATTTTCTTTTCATTGTACAATGTTTGTTTCTCCCAATAATTTAAATTTATTTATAGTCAATTATTTATATAAATAGCACTCGAGAATAGGAAGTGCAAATTATATTTTTTAATTACAAAAAGTTTAAAATTACTAAAAGTAAGCATTTCATTTGCTATTTTTTTTTGTGCAATTATCTTAAAAATGTAATTGTTTAATTTATAAACTTAGGAAAATAAAAATGAGCGATAAAACGACAATTTGTGTTGTTAATTATAAAACTGAAGAATTAACGAAATTATGCTTGAGAAGTATTCGTAAATACTCTAAAAATGAAAATATTGAGGTCATTGTTGTTGATAATAACTCTGCAGATAGTTCGCTTGATTACCTGCGCACGGTCAAATGGATTAAATTAGTTGAGCGCAATGCTGAAGAAATGAATGATGGTTCTGGAGAAAATATTAAAGGATCGATGGCGCATGGTTCGGCCCTAGATTGTGGACTTCGCGCTGCGAGCGCTGACTCAAAATATTTTATTGCTTTACACTCTGATACTTTTGTGAAAAAAGAGGGGTGGTTAAAGTTTTTATTAGATAAATTTACAGATGATAATATTATGGTGGTTGGTTGTGGTAAACTTGACCTTAAACCTTGGTGGGAACGTACGTTAAAGCGTTGCACTGATATTAAGGAGTGGATTCGTCGTATGAATCCACATCATCGTGAGCGCGCTAACTTTTATATTCGTAGTATTTGTGCAGTTTATCGCAAAGACATTTTTGAAAAAGAGGATGTTTGGTTTACAACTGGAATTGCTGATGGTTTTACGATTGGCAAAAAATTATATTATGAAATCGTTAAGCGAGGCTATGATACTGTGGTAGTTGACGAATTCAAAATGGCAAATTATATTGACCATCTAGCGCATGCAACAATGGTGTTGAATCCCGAAGAGTTTAGTACTCGTAAGAAAACGGACAAAAAATATTATAAACGCCTGAAAAAAGTTTTGGATAGAAAAATTGTTCACGAAATTTTAGCAGACACATCTTTAGACCAATAAAAAAGGAGTAAAGAAAATGAATTTTTATTTCGCACATAATAATTTAAATGTTTTTGACCTAGAAAAAAGTTTAAATTTTTATAAAGAGGCGCTGGGATTAGAAGAAACTCGCCGCATTACACCAGAAAGTGGTGAATTTATTATTGTATATTTAGGTGATAATAAAACACCACATCTTTTGGAATTAACTTGGATGCGTGATATGAATCGCCCCTATAATCTTGGTGATAATGAAATTCATTTGGCATTTAGAACTGATGATTACGAAAATGCTTTAATCAAACATAAGCAAATGGATTGTGTCTGTTTTGAGAATAAAGATATGGGTATATATTTTATTGAAGACCCTGATGGCTATTGGTTAGAAATTATTCCAGAAAAAAGACATTGATTTTTTTATTATTAAAATTTATTTGATACAGAACCTGTTGGTTTTGTATCTTTTTTTTTGTAAAAATATTTATTTTATAATCATTTTATAATAAGTAGCTAAGAAAAAGCACACTAAAATAAACTTTTTTTAAGATAAATCTTTTATTTATTTAAAAAATGCGTTATATTATATGCAGTTGATGAAATTTAAAATTAAAACAAATCTGTACCTCATATTTATTTGAGGAACAAAAGTGGGGAATTTATGAAATTAATAAATGTTTTTTTGAAACGGTTTTTACTGTTTGTATGTTGTTCTTTTTTGGTTGTTGCGGTAGTTTGTAAAGCAGCAGATGATTGGTTGTCTTTGGCTCAAGAGGCGGAAAAGATTTTAAATGAATCATATGAAAAAGATTCTGTTGTAGCTAAAACTTTGAGAAAAGAGTTGGATAGAATTCTTAATGGAAAATATTCGGAAAAAACTAAAGTTAAAAAGTTAAAATCCTTTATAAAAAAAATTAGAAAAAATGGAACTGAATTGTCTTCAAAAGAGAAAGATCTAATTGAAGGTTATCGGGACAGTTTGGTGGTTGTCGAGGGATCTAAAGGTGTTGGCTCTGGATTTGTTACTGAAATCAAAGGAAAGAAGTTTATTTTTACTAATGCACACGTTGTAGTTGGTAATTCTAGTGTGAAATTCTTTAATATTGATGGTAAAAAGCTAAAAACAAAATCGCTTTATATGTCAAGAGATAGAGATATTTTTATCGCTCTTTTAGACACCGAAAAAAATGATATGCCAGCGTTGCCTATTCATGAGGATGTTTCAAGTTTAAAAGTTGGAACTTCTGTTTATGTGACTGGAAATAGTGCTGGTGGTGGAACAATGACTAAGCTTAAAGGAAAAGTTAAATCAGTTGGTCCATCAAAAATTGAAGTTGATGCGAAGTTCGTTACAGGTAATAGTGGTAGTCCTATTGTCACTCCTGATGGAAAAGTTGTAGGAATTGCTACGTATATTACAAGGGCGCGAGTTAAATGGCATAACAAAGATAGTGAATTCACTAAAGTGCGTCGTTTTGGTTTCCGTGTTGATAATATTGAACACTCTAACAAAAGTTGGATCAAAATTAATTTGGCTCGCTATAAACGGGATTTAAATGTTTATAAACGAGTGCAAAAAGCAAATGAATTAGGTGTTACATTGATTACTGATTTATGGTATGATAATGATAAAATTCGTTTGTCACCATCTAATTATTTAGATCACAAAGGTGCTCAAGATTTGGTTAAAGAGTGGAATATGGCATTAACTAGTGGTACATTTATGAATTATTCAGTATTCATTGATCGCATGAAAGATATGATAGCAAAACCTGGTTTAATTAGTAAAAAGCACCGTTTTACATATCCATTATTTAAGAACTATTTTCTGAGGAGTGAGCAGGAATTTAATAAAATTTTGGTCAAAGAATTTACAGGAATTTCAAAAGATATTGAGGCTAATTTTAATGAATATCGCCGTCGTAGATATCGTAGATAATGAATAAATTTTAAACCGAATTTTCAGAAAACCATGTTTGATAATATAAGCATGGTTTTTTTGTGATTAATTAGGAAGAAATTATATTTTATTTATGATTTATGATTTGCGTGGTTGTTCCAATAGCATGGTTGTTGTGTGAAATTTACAATCAACATAAATTTTTTAGAAGATCGTTAGGAATTTTAACAATTTTTTGCAGCACGTTTCTATTTTGAAGTGCTAAAAGTTCAAGAAAATCTTTAAAAATAGTTATTATGTATCAAGATTTATTATGACAACAACAGAGTGTATTGATAGAGAAAAATATTCTGAAGAGAGCAAAGAATTTACAAATCTTAATGAAAGTTTGTACTTGAAACAAATTTCAAAACCGCAATTTCCTAAGTTATTACTTGAGAGCACTGGGCGATTGGAAACTATGTTAGCAAATAATGAAAATGTTGCTCAAAAAATTCAAATACCAATGAATAATGAGCAAATTCATATTAAAAATGTTGGTTTAACAATTGCTATTAGTGAACAATGTTTTGCAGTAAATAATATAGTTTAAGTAAAAAATTCGTTAGAAAAGCATATTAAAAGTTTAAATTTGGCAAAAGATAAAATTATTTATATCAAAGCGAGTCGGTTTATAGAATATTCAAAAATAGTTGAAATTTTTGAATTATTACACAAGCTTGGTTTTAAAAATATAAGATTGGTAACAGCTCAATAATTAACGAGTCTATTGCTTAATACGGTTAAGTAAATTACTAAAGCGTGGTTGGCGGGTAAAGTTGCTTACCGCCATGGAAACGGCTTTATCATTTCCAATTAAAATTAATAATTTTTTTGCACGAGTCATGCCTGTATAGATTAAATTGCGCTGCAACATCATGTAATGAGCAGTTGTTATTGGCATGATAACAACTGGAAATTCACTGCCTTGTGATTTATGAATTGTCACTGCGTAGGCGAGGGTGATTTGATCTACTTCATTAAATTCATAAAGTACAGTGTGATTATCAAAATGCACCTCAAATGTTTTTGCATGGTTATTAATGTTACCGATGTAACCAGTGTCGCCATTAAAAACTGATTTATCATAATTATTGCTGATTTGCATCACTTTATCGCCACTTTTATAAACTTTATCTCCACTTTTAAATTGTGGTTTATTGCCACTGTTAAGGTGTTCTTGAAGTAAGGCATTTAAGGCAATAGTTCCAGTTTCACCGCGGTTTGTCGGCGTTAAAATTTGAATGTCGCGCTTGGCATTAAATTTAAAACGCTGTGGGATTCGCTCGGTTGCCATCTTAAGAATTAATTCAGGAATTTTGCTTGAATCATTTTGCACAATCCAATAGAAATCTGTTAAACCTTGACCTTGTTTTTGAACTCGTTGCGGCAAAATTCCAGCATTAACATTGTGGGCATTGGTAATAATATTACTGGTTGATCCTTGACGAAAAATTTGGGTTAAATTGCTGACCTTAAATAGTCCACAATTAATAAAATCATGCAAAACCTCTCCAGGTCCAACTGAAGGTAACTGATCAGGGTCACCAACTAAAACTACCGTTGTTGTTGGTTTTATAGCCTTAAATAAAGACACTGCTAAATTAATATCTAGCATAGAAACTTCGTCAACAATCAATAAATCACACTTAATTGGTTCATATTGATTATGGGTAAAACCATTCGACGCAGGGTCAAATTTCAAAAGGCGATGAATCGTTGTTGCTTCTAAATTTGCTGATTGCGATAATCTTTTGGCGGCCTTTCCCGTTGGCGCAGCTAACTTAATCTTCAATTTTGCCTCAGTTGCTCGCTTAACAATTTCACTAATAACGGTTGTTTTACCAACCCCAGGACCACCTGTAATAATTGATAAAGGACTTTTGCTAACATTATCAACTGCTTGAAGTTGTTCGTCAGAAAACTTGCTACTACTGTTATCTAATGCTAAATTATTGCGCAAAATTTGGCATTTATGTTTATTTGCCATTGCCAAACGACGTACTAAAATTACTAACTCTGTTTCAGCTTTATACAATGAATTAAGATAAATACTTGGTTCAGAAAAGGCTATTTCACGCACCAATTTTTTTTCATTGATTGCTTCGTTAATTGCCAATTGAATTGTCTTAATATCAACATTTAATGCTTCAACTGCTAACTTAATTAACTCATTTTCTGGTATGCAACAATGACCGTTTTGCTGTTGTTTTTTAAGAATATAGCTAATGCCTGAAATTAGACGGTTTTTTGATGTTGCGCTTAATCCCATTTTGAGCGCAATTTTATCTGCAGTTAAAAAACCAATTCCATCAATATCATCCGCGATTTGATATGGATTTTCTTTTAAAACATTAGCTGTTTCACTTTTATACTTGAGATAAATTTTGTTGCAATAGCTTGGAGTAACTCCTAAACTCTGTAAAAAAATATAAATATCACGTCGTGATTGTTGATTCTCCCATGCCTCTTTGATATTTTTCGCTTTGCCTTTGCCAATACCAGGAACTTCGGTTAACCGAGATGAGTAATTATCGAGAATTTCGAGCGTTTTTAACCCAAAATGGGTCACAATTTGTTTTGCTAACTTTGGACCTATACCTTGAATTAAATTTGAGGATAAATATTTTTCAATTCCTTCACAGGTAACAGGTAACGTATAGTGATAATCTTTAATTTTTAGCTGTTTGCCGAAATCTTTATGATGGTCAATTATTCCATTTATTACAATGCCTTGACCTATATAACCGCCAGTTACAACCCCTACGGCTGTGTGACGAACTCCTTGAGTATCGGTAATTTCCATAATAGTAAAATTGTTTTCTTCATTATGAAATTTAACCTTAGAAATTTCGCCACGCACTTCGACAGTTGTCAATGAAGAATGTGATGTATAATTCTCTTCATTTGAATTGAAATTAAAGTTATTGTCGAAATTTTCAGCCATAGGATTTTATTAATATATTAGAACTTAACGCTTAAAGTTTAAACTCTAATATTGATCTTTTAATTTAAAATTAGTGATGTGAGAAAATACGCTCAGGTGCATGGTATAATGCCACGCCTAACTCATTAGCACGCTTAATTACAGCTGCATCTTGTAATGAACCAGCAGGAGCGATAATTGCTTTAACGCCAGCATTCGCTGCAACTTCAACCGCATCTGGGAATGGGAAGAATCCATCACTTGCCATAACTGAACCTTCTAAAACTTCGTCGCCAGTGTATTTGTCGTTAAACTTAATAATAGCTTGCTCAACAGCACCTACGCGATCCTGTTCGCCAGTACCAACAGCTAATGTTTGACCATTGCTAACAATTACAACACCATTTGAACGTACATTAATGTTTACATACCAAGCAAATAGTAAATCGTCCATTTGTTGAGCAGTTGCATCAACGTTTGACTCTTGGAAACCACATTTTTTGTTTTCGCCAGTAGCTTTTTTGATGTCGGTAACAGAGCGGATATTTGTTAATAGTGGTGCAGCCAAAACAACTGAGCCATCAGCTAGAACTTTGAATGTTGTTGCATCAATTGTAGAATCTTCGCCGACATATTTAGGTAGTAAACTTAAATCACCACATTTAATAATTCTAATGTGACGGTTTAGTTTGTATGTTTCAGTGTCGTTGAAAATTTCTAAACACCCATCTTCGTAATCAGGAGCAACCACACATTCAACAAATGTTGTCATAATTTCTTTAGCAGTTTCAACATCTAATTTTGTATTAAATGCGATTGCACTACCGAATGCCGCACGGTTGTCCGCATCACGAGCTTTACGGTAAACATCAATTAAATCTTCACCTTCAACCATTACTGCTGCCCCACTTGGATTAACGTGTTTCATTACAGCGCAAGCTGGTTTTTCGAAAAATTTACAGATATTTAAAGCATAAGAAATATCTTCTAGATTAGTTTGTGATAAACCACTTTTTCCATCTTTAAGAATTTGCATATCACCGATTGGAGATACTTCACTTGCTGGCTTATAGTACGCTGCTGGCTGGTGTGGATTTGTGCCGTAGCGTAAATCGTTAACTTTTACATATTCTTTGCCGTTGATAGTTAAAGTTTCGGCAAAGTCACCAATATTTTTAGATAAATATGCGTTTCGATTGAGTTCTTTACTCATTATTTATAACTCCATAAATAAATTTTGCTATTTTTTTAAATTTTCTATTGAATGTCTATAAAAATACATTAAGTTCCTTTTTACTGCAAATATAAAATGATATATTCTGCTTTTAAACTTGTTTAAAACATTAACATATAGATTTCTAGGGTGAGCAAAAGTGACAAAACAAGGTTTTTTTATTACAATTGAAGGTGCGGAAGGTGCTGGGAAATCGACACAAATAGCATTATTGAAAGAATATTTAGAAGAAAAATATAGTTATGAGTGTGTTTTGACTCGTGAACCGGGCGGGACTATGATTGCTGAGAAGCTTCGTGATATTGTGAAATATTGTCAAGATGAAGAGATTTGTGATGAAGCTGAGTTAATGTTGTTCAATGCTGCTCGAGCACAGCATGTTTTTAATCTAATAAGACCTGCAGTACAAGATGGTAAAGCTGTGATTTGTGATCGTTTTTATGATTCAACAACGGTTTACCAAGGTTATGCGCGTGGTCTTGATTTAGATAGCGTCAATTTTATTAATTCGTATGCAGTAGGTGACTGTCGTCCAGATTTAACTATTGTATTGAATATTGACACAGAGGCTGGTTTTCAGCGGGTGAATAGTCGTGCTCATGAAAATATTGATGTTGATCGCTTTGAGCAAGCAGGGGGTAGTTTTCATGAAAAAGTTCGTAAAGGTTTTTTAACGATTGCTGAGTTGGAGCCTGAACGAGTGAAAGTTGTTGATGCCGCAAATTCCATCGAAGAAGTGCATGCAAATGTTAGAGAGGTTGTAGATGAATTTATTAGCAAATTATGAGAAAAAATTCCCTGTAATTGTTAAAGCTTTATTGAATGCTGCGAAGAATAATCGTTTGGCTCATGCTTATTTATTATATAGCGATAGTGTAGAAATTCGTAAAAATTTTGCGATTGCTTTAGCTCAGTTGAGTTGTTGTACTACTCGCTTAGATAATGGAGCTGCATGTGGTGAATGTGTTAGTTGTCGCCAAATTGCTAATAATACTTACGCTGAGATTCATTATTTAACGCCAGTTGGTAAATTGCGAAAAATTCGTGTTGGAGATACTGTTAATCCTGAACCAAATACTGCTCGTTGGTTTGAGAATTTATTTTACTTAACCAACATTTCAGGATCAAAAAAAATTGGTGTTATTCATGATGCTGAATGTATGAATAAAGAGGCTCAGAATTCATTTTTGAAAACTTTAGAAGAACCACCTGCTGATTCACAATTTATACTAGCAACTGGCAATAAGTCAAAATTGTTGCCGACGACAATTTCGCGCTGTCAGTTATTAACTTTGCTTGAAAATGATTGTAAATACCAATTTTCGGGAACAGAAAAGTTATTTTTTGCATTAGCTGATCTTTATTTTAATGGTGATAATAATATTGTTGTTGCAGAAAAATCCACTCAGATTATTTGTGAAATCGCTAATAGTTTAAAAGCGCAGGTTGATGAAAAAATTGATGCTGAATTAGCAATTGAATTAGAAAAGTATGATGATTCAATTAAAAAGAATATTGTTGAACGTTTCGAAAATCAAAAACATGGCAACTATGTAGAGATTCGCCATAGTTTTATTGACGCTATTCATAGCTTTTATTCACAGCTGTATTTACTTTCTGAGGGTTGTGATTTTCAAAAGTTAGCAAACCAAGAGATTTTTGAAAATTTAAATTTTAATCTACAAGATTGTAGTTTCACTGGAAAACTTAACACGCAAAAAGCTTTTTCATGTATGATTTTTGCTGAAGAGTTGATTCAAAATTTGCGTTGGCAGGTCGCTGAATCATTAGCTTATCGTGTTTTTTGTATGAAAATTGCATTCAAAACCTCCAATGTAAAAGCTTCAAAAGTATATTAATGGTATTTAAAAAACGAATTTGGTAAATAAATTCCTTTTTTATTTTAATTAATTTTTATCTCAAAAGTTATTTTTAGAAGTACCTTTATGTTTTTTTTTGAATTTGTCATGCGTATTTGATTTTGCATTATAAAAAACTAAATTACACAAAATGTATTTTTTAGATTAGGAACTATTTTATGAATTATATCAATTTTTTATATCGAGCATACCGTTTTATGGCAAGTAGTATTACGAGCAAAGATGGGAGCTTTAAGCATATTTGGCAAGTAGCGTATCCATTAATTATTATGAGTGCAACGCTAACTATTATGCAGATTTGTGATCGTAAATTTTTGTCAATGCAATCGACTGATTATGTTGCAGCTGCATTGCCTGCGGGTATGTTAGCATTTAATATGGGTAGTTTTTTCTTGGTGACAATTAATTTCACCTCATCGGTAGTAGCACAATATTTTGGCAAAAAAGCGGATAAACCATGTGTGACTGCTGCATGGAGCGCAATTGCATTAGCTTTAGTTGCGGGAATATTTATCTCTTTTTGTTTGCCGTATGTTGGAATTGAAATTTTAAAATTTGTCGCAAGTGATGAACACTTATGTGGCTTGCAAATTGAGTATTTTTTCCCTCTTTCGTCTTCAGTGGCTTTTGCCTGTTTAACGAGTGCATGTTGTTCCTATTTTTCAGGGCAAGGAATGACAAAAGTTGTTGCAATTGCTAACTTCTTTGGAATGTTGGTAAATATTTTACTCGATTATTTGCTAATTTTTGGTCATAAAGGTTTTCCTATGTTGGATATTGGAGAAATTCCTGCTTTGGGACTCACTGGAGCAGGTGTTGCAACCAGCTGTGCCGCATTAACTACGGCTTTGGTTTCATTGGGCTTTTTCTTTTTCTACCGTCCTAACAAGATGTTAAAAGTTATTGAATTTATTAAATTTGATATTAAAATGGTCTATAAAATTTTTAAGTTTGGTGTACCTGTTGGCTTAATGGTGGTAATGGATGTTGGTGCGTGGTTTATTGCAATGTCACTGATTGGGCGTATTAGTAAAGAAGCGGCCGCTGCTATGACGATTACCGTATCTATTAATCAACTTAGCTTTATGCCGATGCTTGGGTTTACTGATGCAGCATCGATTATTTTTGGGAAAAATATTGGACGTGGCAAATTGAGGCTTGGTGAAATTGTAATTTACAGATCGTGGGTTATGATCTGGAGCTATATGGCTATCACTGCCACAATTTATCTATTGTTCCCAATGAATTTATTGAATTTTTTTGCGCCTAGTATTGTTGATGGCGATTTTTCTGAAGTTTTAGTAATTGGCAAAATATCTCTAACTTGTGCAGCATTTTATAATTTCTTTGATTCTGCTAAGTTCATCTTGATGGGTGCATTACGTGGAGCAGGGGATACTAAAATTTTGGTAATTGTGGTCGTTGCGGCCTGTTGGTTGTTTATGGTGCCAGCAATTTTATTAACAATTATGGTTTTCAACGGAACGATTATTAACGTTTGGATGGTCTTTGCAGCATTAATTTTAATTCAAACAATTTCTTTTTTTATACGCTTTAAATCACGAAAGTGGGCAAATATCAAGTTAACTTCATGATAAAATTCATAGAAAACAGAAGATAATACTTGTTTTTTATCAGTTTTAGTAGTAATTTATTGTTATGTGAGACAAATCATCAGTGCACATGATGGTTTGTATTCCTTCATTTCTTTTTTGCCTGCAGACCTTAGGGTCTGCTTTTTTTTTGACATTTTATTATTTTTGAGGCAATAATTAAGATTTTTTTTCGTTTTAGTTTAGAAGGAAAAAAATTTTTACAAAAAATTTTTACAAAAAATTAAATTAGGAAGAAATAAAATGAACAAAAACACTTATAAAAATAGTTTGCTATTTTTAGGACTAATGACCACTGCAACGTTATACGCAAGTGATAAACCAAATATTGTATTAATTTACGGTGATGATGTAGGTTATGGTGATATTAGTTGTAATGGTGCAAAATTAGTGAAAACACCAAATATTGACCGAATCGCTAAAAATGGAATACGTTTTACAGATGGACACTGTTCTGCTTCAACTTGTACTCCTTCTCGTTACGCTATGTTGACAGGCAGAGCTGCATTTCGTAATAAGGCACGAATTCTTCCTGGTGACGCTCCATTATTAATTGATACAAATATTATAACACTACCAAAAGTGTTGCGAAAAGCTGGTTATAAAACTGGAGTTGTCGGAAAATGGCATTTAGGTTTAGGAAATGGTAATTTGAACTGGAATGAAGAGATTAAACCTGGACCTCGTGAAATAGGGTTTGATTATTCATTTTTAATTCCAGCAACAGGAGATAGAGTTCCATGTGTATATGTCGAAAATCAGCGTGTGGTAAATTTAGATCAAAATGATCCAATTACTGTTAGTTATAAGAAAAAAGTTGGAGATTGGCCAACTGGTAGAGAAAATCCTGAATTGTTAAAAATGACTTTATCAAAAGGACATGATATGACTATTGTCAACGGCATTAGCCGAATAGGTTATATGACTGGAGGTACAAAAGCTTTATGGGTAGATGAAGATATGGCTGATGAAATTACTAATAAAGCTGTAAGTTTTATTGATAAAAATAAAAAGCAACCATTCTTTTTATATTTTTCATTTCATGATATTCATGTACCAAGGGTTCCGCATCCTCGCTTTGTAGGTTCAACAAAAATGGGACCTCGCGGTGATGCTATTGCACAAATGGATTGGTGTGTCGGGCAGGTTTATAAAAAATTAGCAGCTGAAGGGTTGCTAGAAAATACTATTATTATTTACTCAAGCGATAATGGTCCGGTACTTGATGATGGTTATAATGATGATGCGGTTGAAAAATTAGGAAAACATAAGCCTGCGGGGCAATTTCGTGGCGGAAAATATGGACTTTATGAAGGAGGTAATAGAATGCCTTTTATCATTTCATGGCCTAAAAAAATTGCTAAAGGTGAAGTTTCTAATGCCTTAGTAAGTCAACTTGACTTTTTAGCCTCATTTGCGGCTTTAACAGGGGTTGAAATTGAAAAAGAACAGTTGAATAAATTAGATTCAAAAAATATTCTGACAGCTTTTCTTGGAGAAGATAAGGTTGGAAGAAGATATCTTTTAGAAGAAGGATATGGAATTGCTTTACGTGATGGAATGTGGAAATTGATTACTAAAAAACGTAAAAATTATACAGTGCTATATAATTTAGGTGATGACATTGGTGAAAAAAATAATTTAGCTGAAAAATATCCTGAAAAGGTTAAAGAATTAAAGAGAAAACTCGCTGAAATCAAAGCTAATCCAAGAGCGCAGTAATGCATAAACATAAAAAAATCGCTGAAAATTTTTTTACAGCGATTTTTTTAGATTAAACATTTGTTTTAATTAATTACTTTTAGTGCATTAATTTGTTGCTCAAGATCTATTGATTTAGGTTGTAAAATACTATCTTCAAGTGTTATATGTAAAAATATGTCTTGGTGAAGTTTATCAACTAACTGAATAAATTTTAAGTAATTATCGCTAGCATTTTTTGGTGGATTTTTATATTTTACAAAACGACAAACTTTTGCTACTAATTTACTTGCTTTGCGATGATCATTAGTTAAAATTTTAACATAACTACGTGTTGAATGCGGAAAACTTTGGTTGTAAACAGTTTCTTTATTGGCTATTTTTACCATTTTTTTTACAAAAGGAAAATATTCTTGTTCTTCCATTTTGAGGTGACGATACATAATCTCTTCAAAATCTTTGAATGACTTCAAAGCGCTATGAAGTGCGGGGAATTCATTACCTTGGTATTCAGATGCTTTTATTAAATATTCTTCCATTTTAGGAACATTGCGGTATAAAAATTGATGATGATTAACCACAATATACTTGCAAAGTTCATCTAATGGCATATTTAAAAAATCTGGTTGCTCCCCTGGTAAAGGTGGAGGCACTTTGTGTAGGTCTGCTAAAATATTTTCAATATTTAAATCTAATTTTTGACAAACTTCACCAATTTTTTTAGTGTTTTTCCTGCCAATGTTAATGCCATAATTGTCAAAAATTGGAGCAGTTTTGACATTTTCAGCAATAACTAAACCAATTGTAGAATTTTTAGTAATTTCAGTCATATTGACAACCTCTTTTTTGAGTGTTTTTTCATGTATTATAATTTATTGTAAAATCTCACTAATAAATTGTCAATAAAAAAGGGAACTATAAAAAGTTCCCTTGTAAAATTTAATTAAATAAATTGGTAAAATGTTATTGCATTGGAAAATATTTACTAATAATTGGTGCTAAGCGCTCACGAATGTCGGTTGTAACTGCTTCTTCTTTAGTAATGATTGCACATGATAATGCTTCACGGCATTTGCAAACTAATTGAGTACTATTTTTAGTTAATTCTACGATGTTTTTAATAATGTTTTGCGATATTGCAACATTACTTAACAAATTGGCAATAACTAGATCGACAGTCACATTATCATGATCAGGATGCCAACAGTCATAATCAGTTACCATAGCAATTGTTGTGTAACATATCTCAGCCTCACGCGCTAGTTTAGCTTCAGCCATATTAGTCATACCAATAATGTCCATACCAAGCTGACGATAAACATTAGATTCAGCTTTTGTTGAAAACGCTGGTCCTTCCATATTTACATAAGTTCCATTGCGGTGCACTTTTATTTTGCTTTGTGTTTGCCGAACTGCTAATGTCACTGCATCTTCAGCAATGTTCGCTAACTCTTTGCAAACAGGTTCAGCCATCGGAACATGAGCAACTATTCCGTCGCCAAAAAATGTATGATTTTTACTTTTTGTTCGGTCAAAGTATTGGTCTGGAATTACGACATCGCATGGTGCAATGTTTTCTTGTAAACTGCCAACTGCTGAAATACTAAAAATCGTACCGATTCCAAATTTTTTTAATGCATAGATATTAGCGCGGTGATTTAATTCACTTGGCATAATATTATGGTCTCGGTTATGGCGTGGCAAAAATACTAACTCTGTACCATTTATTTCGCCAACAATTAATTTATCTGAGGGTTTGCCAAAAGGAGTTTCAATTGCTACCTCATTTTTGATTTTAAATCCTTCAATATTATATAATCCGCTACCGCCGATGATTGCAATTTTCATAATGATTTTTTCCTATAGTTAAGAAATGAATTTTTTTATAATCATTTAAAATAAAAGCATTCTCAATTAATTACAAAAAAATAGTTATAAATAAATTCAATTTATTGGTTCATTAAATAATAACGCATTATTGACAGAGCCAAGAAAACAATAATAAGTAGAAATAAGATAATAATATCAGTGGTTACTATTTTTTTTGAAATTCGTTTGAGATTAACTAATAAAATAATTCGGGTGAAAATTACATAAACGCAGCTTAAAAAAAGAAATAAACTTAAAGAGTTTCTTAAGTGTATTTCTTGATGATGAATAATTGAATGAAAATCTCGAGTGAGACCACAGTAAATGCATTCCTTTTGAAAAATTCTTTTGTACTGACACTGCCAAATTTGAGGCATAATTGTTCTGAAAAATGGAGACGTAAATGGTAATGTTACACAATAAATAAAAAAAAGTAAAATTGTCCAATTAAATGATTGGTAATGCAATTTTACTTTTTCTATGAAACTCTGAAAAATACTTAACATTTTATTAATATATTACTCGTCAGTATCTTCGTCCTCATCAGAATCTTCATCGTCAATATCTTCGTCCTCATCAGAATCTTCATCGTCAGAGTCAATATCTTCGTCTTCTTCATCAGAATCTTCATCGTCAATATCTTCGCCTTCTTTATCAGAATCTTCATCATCAGAGTCAATATCTTCGTTTTCATCGTCAGAATCTTCATTATTATTTGCTTTGGCTGCTTGAAGCTTTTGTTGTTTTTCAATTTCTTGAGATAGTTGTTCAAATCCTTCTTGAAATTCAACTTTAGCATTTTTTAAGTATATACTACCCAAAAGAATAATGACGATAATAGCAATAATGTTTAAAATGATCGCTGCAGTAGCCAAACCTTTTGCTTCGCCAGTTTTTGATTTTTTAGAACTATCAATCCCACCTAAAATTAGACCAACAATAGCTGGAACAATCCCAAAAAATCCACACAATGGAACCAGTCCAATCACAATTGAAATAATACCAAGAATCAATGCTGCAATACCCATAAAAAATTTCTCCTAAAAATTATTTTTTTTAAATACTAAGTTTTAATATATAACTTATTTATTAGTTTACAAATATTTAATACTCATTTTTTAATACTAAAATAGTCTCTTAAACCAAGCTTATATGAATTTCAGAAGTAGTTAGCTTTTAAGCATTGTTATCATCTGTTTTATTTGCAGCCTTTTCTTCCATGTTTTCTTGCAATTTTATTTGCATATGTTTCATTTCTTCTGGATCAATATTATCTCCAAAAATTATTAAAATGGTCCAGGTTAGAAGAACCCCAATTGTGACAATATTTAATATAAGACCTGCAAGAGCTTGTCCTTTAGGCTCTTCACTTTTGGGATCTTTTGAATAAGCTACTGCCCCTAGAATTATTCCAACTGTTGCTGGGATTAATGAAAAATATCCACATATTGGAATAAAGCTAATCATAAGTGAAACAATACCAATAATTAATGATGCTACACCCATAAAATTTCTCCAAAAATTAAATTATTTTTATTTATTAAATTTTGCTTTATTATATATCTTATTTATTAGTTTACAAATACTTGGCAATTATTTTTATCAAAAAAACACTTATGCAAAACAAATTTACATAAGTGCTTGGAATATTTTTTAATTTGAGACAAATTTATTGTTCAATGACAATTGCTAAAGTTTCACCATCGGTTCCATTCGCAGTATATAACTTACCATTATTGTGAATATTAACGTGTAACTTTCTGCTTGGACGTTGACGCTTTCCGTTTGTAGAATCAACTTTAACTATAATCTTACCATGTTCTAATGTTGCAACATATTTTGTTGATAAATAATCGCCATTTTTGTATTCATAACCATTGCCATCATCTTCGTAAAGTGTTCCCTCTGCATATCCATTTTGGTTCAGCACAACACTTAAAGTTAATTCTTCTAAAATGTTATCCATTGTACTTTGTTGTAGTTTTCCTACTGGAATAATTGAACCGTAACGCTGTTTCAATGTTGGCTGGTAGCCGTCATTTTCTTCAGCTTTGCCCATAATGTTGATTTTTTGCCAAAACCCCTTTAATGCTGGTGGATTTTTATCCCAAACTGGAATAACAAGTAAATTTTTACCAATTAAAAAACTTTCTTGTTCAGTCCTTAACTTTTTATTAGTAATTTCTGCAAAGAAAACTGGACGAATTACGGGCAGTCCATTGGTTGAAGCTTCACGCATTAAAGTGTAGAAATATGGTAGCAATCGATAACGGCGATTAATAGCTGTACGAACTACATTTTCTGTTTTTTCTCCATATATCCAAGGTTCTTTATGTTCTTTTTGTGTTGAATGACCACGAGAAAATGGATATAATGCTCCTACAGCCCACCAATGAGCAGCTGACTTAGAATTCATTTTACCTGCAAAGCCTGGAATGTCTGGTCCAACAAAAGGCTGACCTGATAATCCCATTGTAATCAACATTGGAGTTGCAAGTTCACGGTGAGCCTTTGAGGTTGAATTATCACCTGTCCAAGTAGCTGCGTAGCGTTGTCCGCCTAAGAAATTTGCTCTTGTTAACACGAATGGGCGCTTGTTTGGGTATGCCTTTTGTAGACCTGCTTTACTAGATTTTGCCATTAACATACCATAAACATTGTGATATTTTGTATGTGGACCCGCTGGAAGTTTTCCTCCACCGCGATGTTTATTTGTGATAGGCATCGATTTATCAGGTCCATTAAAAACAGCGGGTTCATTCATATCGTTCCAAACTGCATCAAATCCATATTGTAACATAAAACTACTTAATTGATCACGCCACCATATTCGTGCTTTGGGCATTGTAAAGTCTGGAAACACACATTTCCCTGGCCAAACCTTTCCTACATAGTCGTTGTCATCTTTATCTTTTATCCATATATTTTTCTTTGTACCATCTTTATATACATCAAAATTTTTATTTTTTGCTAAACCTGGGTCAATCATGTTAATAACATGAAATTTTTGTTCATGAAGATCTGAGACCATTTTTTTCATATTTGGAAAATATTTTTTACTAACAGTGAATACCTTAAATTTATCCATATAATCAATGTCTAACCAAATAACATCGCATGGAATTTTTTTTACTCTGAAAGTGTTTGCAATCTCACGAACTCGTTTTTCAGGATAATATGACCAACGGCATTGTTGATAACCTAAGCTCCACATTGGTGGTAAATCCATCGTTCCAGTTAGCGACGCAAGTGTTTTAACTACATCTTGAGGCGTTTTTTCTTCAATAACATAGACACTGTAATCTTCTGGTGTTGTAGCCGTGAAGTTAATTATTCCAGGTTGTGTTAAATCTAACTTTGCGTGGTATGTCGTATCAAAAATAATCCCAAATGAAGTACCATCTTTTCTGACTCCCATTATCCAAGGGTGTGATTGGTAAAGACGTTGACCTTTATCTCTTATGTACCAGCAGTTATCAGTATTCCAAAGGGTAATTGTTGTTCCATTACGACGTAAATCACCTACTACTTCTCCTCCGCCGTAAAGATCAATGCTTTTATCTATATTGAAGATGACCTGTTTTTTGTCTTCGTCGGTAATGAATTTTGGTTTTAATTTCCACTTTTTAGGCAATTTTGCAATTGATTTAGGAATGCCATCGAATGTTAAAGAATAAGTTAAATCACTTTCGTTCATTGTGTCTGGCATCATTCTGGCAACATTGCTTCTAATGAGGTTATTTCCATCTTTATTAATTTTTGATAACCGATTACTTCCTAATAAAGAATTTCCAAAGGTTAACCCAATTAAAAGTAATGGACTAATTAAAATATTTTTTTTTGTTTTCATTATTAACTTCCGGAATTTTAGTTGATTTTTGTTAAGAAATTGAACCTTAAGTAGTTAAATTTAACATTGAAATTTATAAAATAAAGGAAATATTATAAACTTTCACTGAAATATTTTTTTCACTAAAAGTTTAAAAAAAATTAATTGGTAGTATGTTAAAAGTAACGTTAAAAGCAAAAAATAATTGTTGAGCATAATATTATGGCAAAAGTTACATTGAATAATGTTTCAAAAGTTTATGAAAATGGTTTTGAAGCAGTTAAAAATATTAATTTAGAAATTTATAATAAAGAATTTATGGTTTTAGTTGGTCCTTCAGGTTGTGGAAAGTCGACAACATTGAGGATGATTGCGGGGCTAGAAGAGGCAAACAATGGAGAGATTAAAATTGGTGAAAAAGTTGTCAATAATGTGTTGCCTAAAGACCGTGATATTGCGTTTGTATTTCAAAATTATGCGTTATATCCACATATGACAGTTTTTGAAAATATGGCATTTGGTTTAAAGTTGCGTAAAGTAAAAAAGGCCGAAATTAAAGAACGAGTAGAGGCGACTGCAGCAGTGTTGGGTTTAAGTGAAGTTTTAAATCGTCGTCCAAAACAATTGTCGGGAGGACAGCGTCAGCGTGTTGCGGTAGGTCGAGCAATTGTTCGAGATCCAAAAGTATTTTTATTTGATGAACCATTATCAAATTTAGATGCAAAAATGCGCGTGCAGATGCGTGCTGAAATTAGTAAATTACATAGTTCATTAAAGTCGACAATGGTTTATGTTACCCATGACCAAACTGAAGCTATGACGATGGGTGATCGTATTTGTGTTATGAATCACGGGGTTATTCAACAGTTAGCAACACCTTTGGAACTGTATGATTATCCAAACAATTTATTTGTGGCAGGTTTTATTGGTACTCCAGCAATGAACTTTTTTGAAGGGGTTATTTTTGAAGATAAAGATTATGCTCAATTTGTTGGAGATGGAATAAAAATAGATTTAAATGACACCCAAAAACAACAGTTATCAGCATATAATGGTCGAGCTGTTATTATGGGAATACGTTCAGAGTTTATTCAAATTGCTGATGTAAAAACTAATTCAGGACAACATAATAATGCAATAGTTGAAGTTATTGAACCAATGGGTAGTGAAACATATTTATACTTGAAAATCAATAGCCATAGCTTCGTTGCTAAAGTTGAAGCACACAATAAAGTGGTGGTTGGTCAAAATTTAGCTTTAATTTTAAATGCAGAAAAAATGCATTTTTTTGATAAAGAAACTGAGTTAGCGATTAGGTAAAAAATTACTCTAAAAAGAAAAACTGTATTTAAAATTTTGTATTGAGATAGAAAATGGTGAATGGAAAGAAATTGCGTCAAGAGTTTACTATTGATATTGGAGCATTTACTGATAATAAATTAAGTTTTGAAAATTTTGTATTGAAGTATCAAGATATCGAAATAGAAACTTGCATTTTGGGTAATTATATTCAAGATTTTTTTAAATTTTACTTATGATAATGAAAAACTATTTTTGCGTTCTAGAGATAATTTTGAAGATATTGGTGAATCAAAAGATGTTGTTGAAATTGCGTTAACAAACAAGAATGGAGGAAAAGAAAATTATTTCATTAATTTTAAATTTTTTCGCACAGATATTCAATATATGAACAGGTATTGTTTTTTAAAAGAATGTCAGTAAGATGAAGATACTATATTATTTTTTAGAAAAAGTGATTTATTATGGAGAAACCTAAAAATATTTCTTCTCTTTTATCCTGTAATACTTTTTTGGGGAAGTTTTTACTATTTTTGGTAATTTCAAAACTGCAACAGTAATTTTAGCAATTCCTTTGACAATAATTTTTATTTTGTTTTACTATCTTGATAAGTTCTAATCAACAGGTTTACATGGTTGCGTTCTATTTAGGTCATTAAAAAAATGTTGTAAAGGCGGCGTAATAACTCCAATTTTAAGAGAATACCATTAAATAGTGAAATGATTGTTGTTAAAGAATCGCAAGTAAAATTTTTTTTTCATAAAATGAGGATTTTTATGATTTTATATTTAATAACAGCAACGCTGTCTTCATTTTTTATTGTGATTTTATGGACGATTGAATTTTTTATTTACTTAAAGGATAAAAAAAAATGCAGAATTTTAAAATTAAGAATGTTTTAGTATTATTGATTGTCGCAATCACTGGGGTTTTAACGCTGTATTTTTATGGGCGAAGTTTATGGTATCCTGTTTATGCAAAAATTAAAGGTCGTGAAACAGTCAGTAGTGTGGTTGTCAAGTATGAAACTGCGGTTAAGCAACGCTTACGCAAAGTTTTTGAACGAGCGAAATTAGTGGCTGAATATCCAGAAAACTTAACATTTTTGGTATTCAAAAAAGAGCGCAAACTTGAAGTTTGGACTAATGTTGAAAATAAAATTATTTTCCTAAAAAGTTACTCAATGACAGCATTTTCTGGTAAGCTTGGCCCTAAATTAAAAGAAGGTGACTGTCAAATTCCTGAGGGAATTTATAAAATTATTTTCCTAAATCCAAATAGTAGTTATCACCTCTCAATGCGAGTGAATTATCCAAATAGTTTTGATAAAAAAATGGCAAATCTTGAACAACGTACAGATTTGGGCTCTGACATTATGATTCATGGCAAAGATGCTACTATTGGTTGCATTCCGGTAGGCGATGAAGCTATTGAGGAGCTTTTTATCATGGCGGCAAAAGCAAAAATTCATAACATTACCTTGTTGATTTTTCCTCAAGATTTTAGAACCGATGAAAAAATTACTCCAAATGACCGTCAATGGGTCAATGGATTATATTTACGGCTTAAAAATAAGTTGAAAGAATATAAGCATTAATTTTTATAGATTTTTAGGAAGGATTTAAAAAAATTACCCAATTAGGCTAAAATTTTAAACTAATAATTAAAGAATTATGATCAGAGCCAATGTTTGAACCTATTTTGCGATCTATAATTTGTATATCATTTGATATTAAACAATGATCAATTGGAATTCTTAACAAAAATAATTTAGCTGGCCAACTTGTTTGTAGACCAAAGCCACATTGTGAATTAGTCAAATTGCCATCTTTCAGAAGCTTTTTAAAGTAATATGAAAATGGTGAGATATTTAAATCACCTAAAATAATTGTAGACTGACTTGAATCTATTTTTTTTGCTAAGTAGGCAAGCATTTCATTTCTTTCTTTGCTGAGGTTAGCTCCAATTGGAGGCAATGTATGAACGCCGAAAATAGAAATATTTTTACCATTTATCAAATATTCTGCTCTGATATAAGGAATTTTTCTTGAACCATAATATAGCAAATTAGCTGAAGTCATTTTGAATTTTGAAAACATTGCTATCCCAAAATTATCTTCTTGAGGATAGGTAATTTTAAATGGATATTTTTTCTCAAGTTGTTTTAAAGCTAATAAACAGCTTGAATTTACCTCTTCTAGCAAAACAATGTCAGGATTATTCGCCAAAATATAATTTTCGATCTGATTGTAATTATTATTTGCCGTATTGATATTAAAATGCATTAATTTAATAATTTTTTTTGCAGAATTATCACTTGCAGAGCTTGGAGGAGCAACATATAATGGAAAAATTTCTAAAAAATTTATCAGCAAAGTGAAACATGTTAAAATGGTAAATATAATTAATGCTTTTGAGTTTTTCTTTTTTCTTTTTCTTAAAAAAAATGCTACTATAAGAATAGTTAAAAAACATAAAGTTAGTATAAAATATTGCATTTTAAAATGTGCGAACAAGTCAAGAAACCAATGGTATTTTCCAAAGTAGCCAATCAAAGAGCTAAGTAAGGTAATTACCAATGCTACATAAATAAATATCATAAAATTAATTTTATGCGTGATTATTTTTTTTAGTAAACTCATATTTATCTCCAAAAATTACCTTAATTTTTATATGTATCTTTATATATAATATCAAGTGGTACAATGACCTTTTTACTCTTATTATAAAGCACTTCAAATTCATTTTCACGTAATTTGTCAATTATTTCAGGGGAGACATTAGCTTTGTATTTATTAAAGTTTTGTGAATCAATTGCAATTTTTATTTCATAAAAACAGCTATGCCTTGTTTTGTACCTCTTTGCATATATTAATTTTGCAGTTTTTAATGTTCCTTCTTTAAATAGTTGCACTTTTTTCATTTTTGTATATAATTCAATTATCGAAAAAACAACAAACAGTAAGAACGTAAAAGTTATTTTTTGATATTTTTTACAAACTTCAATGAAATCTGTTTTTTCAGCTGGTAATTTTGCCAATTTTCTTATTAACTGTTTTTGCTTATAGTCAGAATCAAAAAAATGATATTCAGTTAGAATGATTACTATTAAGCCAATGAATAGTATTATACTAAAGGTGAAAAGAAACTTTGCTCTAGAATTGGAGATGTATAACAAAAAGTTGCTTGGAATTTTTCTTGGGCTAGGCTGTGATATAAAATCATTAAATTTGTGAAATGATCCTTTCATTTCATCATTAATTAGCTGCTCTGTTTTTTTTAACATATCCTTCCCCTGTATTAAATAAAAACACTGCATTAAATGTTAATACAGTGTTTTATTGTAATTAATCGACGAGATTTCTGGAATCAGTAACTCGTTGTGCTTTGCCAACAAAACGTTCTAAAGTATTTGGTGCAACTAATTCAATATTAGCTCGAATTCCAATAATTGAGCTAATTTCACGGCTGATAGCTTCTTTAAGTTTTTGCATTTCTCGCATTTGATCGCTGAATAACTCTGGAGTCATTTCAACTTTAATTCCTAATAAATCGGTATTATTTGGGCGACTTACCTCAATTAAATAATGCGGTGCAATCCCTTCAACTCGAAGCAATGCTTCTTCAATTTGACTTGGGAAAATATTAACTCCTCGAATAATTAACATATCATCGCTTCGACCAATTACACGCCCCATCCGTGCCGTTGTACGACCGCATTTGCATTTATCATAATACAATTTGCACAAATCACGGGTGCGATAACGCACTACAGGCATTGCTTCTTTAGTTAATGTTGTAATCACTAATTCGCCAGTTTCACCTTCACCAACAGGCTCTAGAGTATCTGGGTTTAAACATTCAACAATAAAGTGATCCTCTTGAATGTGCATTCCAGTATGGTATTCACATTCGCCACTAACTCCAGGACCAATAATTTCGCTTAATCCATAGTTATTCCAGCATTTGATATTTAATGCATTTTCAATTTTGAAACGCATATCTTCAGTCCACTGTTCGCCTCCAAAGAAAGCATGTTTTAAATTCAACTCTGATGGGTCAATATTCATTTCACGAAGTGTATCAATAATTGTTAATGCATAACTTGGTGTACAAATTAAAATTTCTGCTTCAATATCTTGCATTAACATAATTTGTCGCTTTGTATTGCCAGAAGATGCAGGAATAATACTTGCTCCAACTTTTTCAATACCGTAATGTAGACCAAATCCACCCGTAAATAGACCATATCCAAATGCTACTTGTGTGACGTGTTCTTTTCTCAGTCCACCTGAATAAAGAAAACGTGCGCACAAATCACTCCATAATTCAAGATCATTTTTTGTATATCCAACAAAGGTCGGTTTACCTGTTGTACCACTTGACCCATGAAATCTTGATAATTCACTTTTTGGTACGGCTAAAAGTCCTAGTGGATAATTATCACGCATATTTGCTTTGGTTGTAAAAGGTAATTTACGTAGATCTGCTAATGAATTAATATCTTTACTGACATCAATATTCAATTTCGCAAACTCTTGTTGATAAAAAGGAACTTTAGTTGCTTGTAATAAACTTTTTTTTAAACGTTCAAGTTGTAATGCTTCTAATTCAATTCGCTCTAAAGTTTCATTCTTATCCCAAATGCCTACACTTCGGCATTCTAAACATTCATTAATTTCCGCAATCATAAAACTCATTCCTTACGATTTTTGGCTAAATAGTTCTAAAGCAGATAATGTATCAATGCTACTATTTTCTAATGCTGTCACAGCTGAATTTGTGTCTTCAAAACGAAATACAATTAAAGCTTTGTCATTGTATTTATATGTAAAGGCATACATGTATTCAACATTAATGTTATTCGCATCCAATGCTGATAGTAGTGCTGCTAATCCGCCAGGGCTATCATCTACAGGTAATGCCACAACTTCTGTGACTTTAACCACAAAACCAGCATTTTCTAAAACTTCTTTCGCTTTCTGCCAATCTTCAATAATCAATCTCATTATTCCAAACTGCTCAGTATCGGCCAATGATAAGGTAATAATGCTTAGATTATTTTCTGCTAAAACTTTGCATACAGCATTCAAACTGCCAGACTTATTCTCAATGAATAATGATAGCTGATTGATTTTCATAACTTTTCTCCACTTTTTATAAAGGATATTTAATAAATAAAGGAGGGTAGTTAAACCCTCCTTAATATAATCTAAGTTACTTTTTTAATGATGCGCCATATTTAAAGGCTTCAAAGTTAACTTCTTGTATTTTTTCAGGTAAATTATTTTTTAGAGCTTTTGTCCAGCATTCCTCTGGGATGTCTAGGTAGCTGCTTAAAAATCCTAATAGAGCAACATTCATGCTTTTCTTGTTGCTTAATTTATCCATATCAATGTCATTTACCGTTAAAAGAACACCAGTTGGTGCTAATTTATGATCATTAACCACCACTTGAGTCTCTTCTAAAACTACTAAAAAATCACTTGATCCAGTTGGCACCATTGGGCTGAAAACTTCAGCACCATAACGAACTTCACTACAAACAGAACCACCACGTTGGCTCATTCCGTGAACTTCGCTTTTCTTTACGTCTAAACCAGCTAAAAAAGCTGCGTCGGCAAGAATATCGCTCACTTTTAAGACACCTTGCCCACCAAGACCAGCAAATGTAACGTTTACAACTTTGTTATCCATAATAAATTATTCTTCCTATATTAAGCGTTTTTTTCAGCCATTTTCTTATCTTTAGCTAAAGCTAAAATACAAGGGCGACGTACTACAATTACTGATAAGTCGTTTGAAGCCAAACGTTTTTCAATTAATGCTTTTAAGCCATCTTTATCTTTTAATGGATCAACAACATCGCAATGATCAACGCCTAACCCTTTTACGCTGTCTTCGATTTTTATTTTATTTGCAGTAGTATAATCTAGCTTACGACCTGTGCCAGGGTGTTCTTGAAGTCCTGTCATTGCTGTTGTTGCATTGTCAAGAATAATTACCAAGTGACCTGTTTCAGGACGATTGTAAACCATTTCAGTAATACCATTTAAGCCAGTGTGCATGAATGTACTATCACCAATCACACTCACAACACGACGTGCATCACTTTCAGGTAAAGAAGCACGCATACCAAGCCCCATTCCAATACTCGCTCCCATGCAAACAACAGCGTCAATCGCTTGAAATGGTGGTAGTACTCCTAATGTGTAGCAACCAATATCTCCAGAGACAATACAATCTAAATCACGAAGGATTTCATATGAGATACGGTGTGGGCAACCAACGCAAAGTTGAGGAGGTTTTCCTGGTTTTGGTGGTTCTTCTGGAGTTGTGTCTTTTGCTAAAATACGTTTTACACGATTAACGTCTAACTCTCCGAAACGATACATCTCATCCTTGCCCTCAACGTTAATATTATTAACTTTGCAAGCTTCATATAGATGTGGATCGCCTTCTTCAACAACTACGCAACGCTTTACGCTTTCAGCAAATTTGCGCATTTTTTCGATCGGTAATGGGTATGTTAAACCAATTTTTAAGATATTTGCTTCCGGAGCAGCATCACGACAATGTACATAGCTGATACCTGAGCAGATAATACCTAGTTCATCATTAGCGCCTTTGATGATTTTGTTGAAATCACTTTCTTCATTAATTGCTTGAATGTCTGCTAAACGTTGGCGCATTTTACGATGTGCCATACGCGCGTAAGCAGGAATCATTACACGATTTTTAATATCTTTAATGAACTCTTTGACTGGTTCAGTTGAAACCTTTTCAGCACGTTCAACAATACACTTTGAGTGGCAAATACGAGTTGTAACACGTAAAATAACTAATGTATTAAATTTTTCTGCTAACTCAATAGCTTTGATTGTAAAATCATATGCTTCTTGAGAATCTGATGGTTCTAAAACTGGTACGCCAGCAGCAACAGCATGACGACGAGTATCTTGTTCATTCTGGCTAGAAGCCATGCCTGGATCATCAGCAACTACGCAAACTAATCCGCCTGGAGTTCCAGAGTATGCTACAGTGTATAATGGATCAGCAGCCACGTTTAAACCAACGTGCTTCATTGTTGAAATAACGCGGCTTTTGCAGAATGCAGCGCCAATAGCAACTTCTAATGCTACCTTTTCATTTGGAGCCCATTGAGCACGACCACCAAATTCAGCAAAATTTTCTAAAATTTCTGTCGACGGCGTCCCAGGATACCCTACACCTAGAGAAACACCTGCATCTTTTGCGGCAATAGCTACCGCTTCATTACCGCTTAAAAATAACCTTTTGTCCATAAAAATTTACTTCCTTTCTTTATCTAAATATACTTGACTTATATTAAATTAATTTATTATTTTAGTCGCCACGTTCAACATCAACAACTTCATTAACTGCATCATTGTATTGTTGGTCATGATCGATAATATTTTTATCAATTCCTTCAAAGCATAAATTAATATGCTCAGAACTTGGTTTTTTCGATAATAAACTAACGATTACCAAAACTAATATTGACAATGGCAATGAGAAAATAATTGGATCAATTACTGGCCATGGTTGAGCTGTGATTAAAACATCTTTGCCAAATAATAATTTACAAATTCCTAAAATTTTAGCCTCTTTACCATGCAAAAATGTTAAGCAAAATGTGCTAACTGCTAAACCAGCAAAAATGCTTGCATAAACACCTTGTTTGGTTGCTCTTTTCCAAAATACTGCTGCCGTATAGCTTGGTAAAAACGTACCAGCGCAAATTCCAAAGAAAATTGCCGTTCCACGTGCTACAATGCCATCTTCAGGTAAACTTAATGCTAAAATTGTGCTTAAAATAATACCAACAACAATACCAGTTTTTGTAGCAATTATGCTTTGTTTGTTTTTTTTCATTAAGTTTGTATAGCAATCGTATCCTACGCTTGCTCCCATTGCATGGAATAATGCACTAAGTGTTGACATCCCCGCTGATAACAACGTTACCGTAAAAATATAAACAAACCAATCAGGCATCGCCACACTAATAAATTGTGGAATTACAGAATCCACATCACCATTTGCCGCTTGCATAGCAGTTTTTCCAATAGTTTGAAAAAAATAAACGTTTGATAATGAACCAACTACATAGGCAATTCCTGCCGTGCACATAATAAATATTGCGCCAACTAATACTGCACGATTGAGTTCGCGGTTGCTTTTAACTGTCATAAATCTTACGCTTAGTTGTGGTTGCGCTAATGTCCCAATTCCAACCCCTAAAATTAAGGTGGAAACCAACACCCACCACCATGTTGAGCCAAAGGCCGGCATCTTTGTCCAGCCTTGATGACCAACGGCCTTTAATTTTTCTGGTACCAAATGCGCCATATCTGTTAAAGCCTGATGCCCTTCAACTACTCCGCCAATTTTATAGTAAGTCATAACTAATAAAAATAGCATCCCACTAATCATAATTGTGCCCATTAGAGCATCAATATACATAACAGCTTTGAGCCCACCAATAATCACATACAGTGCAATAAAAACAGCAAAACAAACAATGGCTATTTTGAAGTTTAAACTAACAATGTTGCCAATAAATTTAGCGCCACCAATTAAAACAACAGCTGCATATAGTGGCATAGTTGAGAAAATAATTGCACCACAAATCACTTTAATTCTATCACTTTGAAAACGGTTGCCAATAAATTCAGGGAAGCTATGAGCTTTGATATTTAGCCCCATTCTACGAGTTCGTTTACCAAAAAATACGAAGGCAATAAAAATTCCAATGACAATATTACATAGTGGTAGCCATAATAAGCCCAGCCCAAAACGTCCTGCTACCCCACCAAAACCGACAATCGCCGAAGTGCTAATAAATGCTGCACCATATGACATTGCCATAACAAATGGGTGAATTTCACGTCCGCCAACTAAAAAATCAGCTGAACTTTTAGTCTTTTTGTAACCCAGATAACCAAGACCACCTATTAAAATAGCAAAAATAGCAATTACTAAACAAAACTTTACAATATCTACTTCCATTTTTTTACCTTTCTAACAACACATTTAGTTAAAATCATAGCATTAAAATTGATTTAATCTTCTAGCTTTGATTTGTCAGTACTATTCCAATTAATGATTCCATATATAACGCAAAGTAATACTGCGATAATATTGCCAATATAAACTGCGCTAATCCACACATCTCCAAGACCTAAGAGCATTTTTTCACCTTTGTTATTTCTTTATGAAAAATTTTTTACCAGTAAAAATTATAACCAGCAAAAATTTTATAAATTAAACTATTCATTCAAATTAGTTACTTAAATCATTAAGCTGCTTTTGCAAATCTTTGATTTGTTGCTGCATTTTTTTCACTTTTTTAGGTAAAGTTAAGCGTGTCATAAACTCACGTTGTGGTTCAGCTGGAGTTCCTACCATAATACTGTTTGGAGGACAACCTTTTACTAGATTTGATGTTCCAGCTACTTTTGTTCCGTCACCAACTTTAATGTGACCATTAACTCCTGCACGTCCAGCAATAATACAGCCACGACCAATTTTTGCGCTTCCTGCAACACCAGATTGACCAATTAATAGTGAGAATTCACCAATTTCTACATTATGTGCAACTTGTACTAAATTATCAATTTTCACTCCAGTTTTAATAATTGTTTTACCAAAACGAGCTCGGTCTACACAGACATTAGAGCCAATTTCAACGTCGTCGTGGATTTCAACATTTCCAACTTGAGGAATCTTAATAATACCTTGAGGTCCAGGAACAAAACCATAACCATCCGCTCCAATAACTGTCCCACTATGAATAATACAACGATTGCCAACAACGCAACGCTCACGAATCGTAACATTTTGATAAATTAAGCAATCTTCGCCAATTACTGTATTAACTCCAATGTATGTTCCCGCTGTAATTACAGAATTGTTGCCAATTTTAACTCCTTCGTCAATAATAGCACATGGTCCAATATGAACATTTTTGCCGATTGTAGCCGTTTCAGCAACAACTGCACTTGAATGGATTTCGCTAGGATATTCTATTGCTGGCGGAGCAAACATCATAATCATCATTGAAAAACTTAAATCAACATTATCACTTAGTAAAAAAGCTTTTCCTTCTGCGGGTTCTTTTGTATAATCAGCAGGAACGATAAAAGCAGACGCAATTGATTCTTCAACTAAGTGTTCATATTTTTTATTGCCTAAAAAAGAGATAAATCCTTCTTTAGCTTCGTCAAGAGATCCAACTCCTGAGATCTCGATATTATTGTTTCCTTTTAACTCGCAATTTAATTCTTTAGCAATGTCTGAAATAGAAAATTTTTTGCTCATTTTTAATGCCTTATTTATGTTAAATTTATCAATTATTTTTTTATTGTTTCTTTGGAAGCTGGTTTATGTTGAGTACTGTTCAAATTGTTAAGAACTTTACTTGTGATGTTTAATGACTCATTAAAATAAACGATTGAAGGGATATTATTAAGTGTACGACCAGATTTGTCTAACACAATATCAATTTTTTCTGCAATAGCAATCTTTGCAACTTCTGCTCGGATTTCATTAAGAATTTCAGCACGAGCTTTTTCAAAATCGGCATTGATTGATTTCTGTTTTTCAGCAGTGTATTCTCTAATTTCAGCTTCTTTTTCTCTCATCAGTGTGTATTGCTCTGTTGCTAAAGCTTTTTTTCTTTCGCGTTCTGTTTCATCAAGGACAATATTCAATGATTCGTCCCGAAGTTTTTCAAAAGATTTTTTTAACTTCATGCGAGCTTGTGCTAATTTTTTTGCCCAACCCTGATATGCTTCTTGTTGTTTTTTTAGTCTTTGTTCAACTATTTGTGTTTTATAATAATCTTTAAATAGTATATCCATGTCAATTACTGCTATTTTTGTTCCAGCGTTGTCAGCAAAGCATGCTAATGAACTGAAAAACAATGCAACTATTAAAAAAAATCTTTTCATGCTATTTAATATCCTTTTTTAGTTTTTTAAATTAAAATAATTACTAATTAGTGTTTCTTGCGTTTTTTAACTTCTTGAGTTGCTAAACTACATATTTCAATAAGTTTATCTTCGCGCATTGATTTAGGAAGTTCATTGAATGCCTCAAGCAAAATTTTTTCATCACTAGTTAACTCTACAAAATCAAACTCACCTGTCGAAAATTTACTATCTACTGAGCGTCGTTTTAAAGCTTCACTATCCTCTGATAAAAATGGTGCAATTAGTGGATATAATTTATCTAATGTTTCTTCCTTTATAGTCTGTGTTTGACGTGTTAAATAATTTGTAAGAGTGTTTGAATGAATATTTGCACGCTTAGCAAATTCCGATTGTGAACCAATCACATCGATTGCAGACTGCATTGCATTTAAAATATCTTCTGTTATTTTCATATTTATCTATACCTCTTTTAAAGAAATTCTGAAATATTAAATTAATATAACATGAAATTTAAAAACTAAAAATAAATAGCTAAAAATGCAGCAAATTTTTTTCCAAATTGATAAAAAACTGGTAAAAGTTAATAAAGAGGTTTAATTTAAAAGAAAAAAGCAGATTTAAATGATATTAATTCTTAAAAATTTGTGGTAAATTTATTAAAACTAAGGCAAAAAATTGAAAAAAATTAACATCAATAATTGGACCTTATTTTTTGATTGTGATTCTTTTAGTCAAGAGCTTGAGAATTCTATTAAAAATTTAACGTCATTAACAGCTGTAAAAGAAAATAACAAAAGAAAAATTTTCCATATTAAAATTAAAAATAGTAGCTGTTTTTTGAAATTACATTTAGCAAAAAATTTTAAGGCAAAAGTATATTCATTGTTTAAAAATAAAGCTTTAAGTGAATATAATTCATGTAAGTTGCTTCAAAAAAAAGGTTTTGAGGTTGCTGATTACTTTGCTTGGGGTATTAATACGAATGGTGAAACGTTACTTATTTCTCAAGAACTTGAAAATTCTCAAACAGCCCGCAGTTATTACTACAATTTAACTATGGACGAATTTAATCGTCCATTAGAAAATAATGTTGGGGATGTGACAAAAGAATTAAAAATTTTTATTGAACAACTTAAAGAGTTATTGGGTAATTTTATCAAGAAAAAAATTTATCACCCTGATCTGCATTTTGGAAATTTACTGTGGGAAGTTAATAAGCAGAAAATTTGTTTAATAGACCCATACGGTATAAAAAAGGTTCGAACTTATACTGCAAAGCAAAAGTTTAATGTTCTTGGCATTATTGTGGGGTTAAGAAATTATTTTTCGCTAGAAGAGTTGGCTATGTTTTGTGTTGATATACAACTATATGAAACTGTTGAGGAGGCATTGATTTTTCTTGAAAAATATTTGCAAATGCAGTTTGATAGTAATAAAGATTGGAGCAAGCGTTTTAAGCAAATTCTGGCAGGACGAACAAAATATAATTTGCGAATAAAAGATTTTGATAATAGCGAAGAAAAGTGTAATTTATATGTTCGATGTGGTTTTAATGAGCAATTATTAGAAACGGTTGAAAATTGTGCTGACGAAGCTTATTTACAGGAAAAATATTTTGCGATTGAATATATTAATAAACATGAAGCACGTAAAATTTATTTGGAATCATTTATTGATGAATATGATTTTATCAAGCAATATAGAAAACCTATCATCATGAAAAAATTTCCAGGGAAAATAATTATTTATTTCACCAATAATTAAAATTAATTAATAAGATAAATAATATAGGAAGGAGAGTTGTAAAATGCTTAAAAAAATTGAAGTTTTTGGGGTAGTTATTTTAGTTTTAATTGGTCTAGTTTGGGGTGGAGTCGAAATTTATTTGCGATGTTTTGCCAATAAAATAAAACTTGAAATGCAGGCTAGTGTCCGTTTTGAAAGAAAAGAATTTTTCTATAGTTCAATGTTGGCTCGATGTGCATTTAAAGCAAAAAATGAACATGCCGTTTTATTAATTTGTTTATCTGAATTGATGCGCAGGAATCCAAACAGTGCAGAGTATTGGCTCGGCAAATGTAAAGTTTCGAGTTTTTCTAAGGAGGTTAAACAAGGAATCAATTTAATGATTCTTATGCAACAAAAAAAGTATAAAGAAGCTTGTGAATTTTTTAATAAACTTCCTGCAAAAAGTAAATCTAGGCTATATAAGGTTGCTTGCTCAGAACTTGTGATGAGTGGAAAATATAATTTTAAGGAAGACGTAAAAACCTTTCAAAGTTATGCTGATGAAGGGCATAAAGATGCTCATGCTACTTTAGCTTGTCTTTACTTATTAACATTAAATACTCCAATGGCAGAAAAATATTTATTAATATGTGCTTATAATGGTGATGAATGGGCAGTTGCAGAGTTAGCAAATTATTATGAAAAACATGAGAAAAAAGATAAGGTCATTGAATTATTCCAAGAATTTGCAAATAAAGATGTGAAATATAATTATGAATTAGGAACTATATTTAAGAAAAACCACCAATATGGCAAAGCTTTAGAGTGTTTTGAAAAATATCGAAAAATTAATCGTAGAATTGCTTTTAATAAAATATTTGAAACTTATAAAGACATGAAAAAATATTCGGAAGGAATAAAATATTTTACAAAAATATATGAAACTGGTGATAAATTAGTAATTTATCGTATCGCTCTATTGTATATGTATGATAAAAAATATAATGAAGCAATTATTTGGCTTAAAAAAATCTCAAAAGAAAATCCTAAAAATGAGCATATTAAAGATTTATTAACAGAGTGCTATGATAAAACCACTAATAAATCTGTTTTAAAGGAATTGGCTAGAAATAGAAAATAGTTGATATTATAGCAAATATATAGAGAATAAAATATAAAAAATAAGTAGTTGGATTAGCGCTTTTATAATGGTAGGTTTGTTGTTTGAGAAAGAGAAATATATTTTTAAAATTGTAAATAAAAATGAATTATTCCCAGAATAAGTTTATTTTTGGGATTTTATTGCAACAAAAAGCGTATGCTATTTTACAAACAACCTCTAGAAAATAATTTAATAGTGTTATAATAAAATTAATGACAAAATTAACATCTTAAAATAATATTAAATATTCAGATATTGTTTAATTTTGGTTAAATACTCATCAATATTAAATAATTTAAGCAAAAAAAACTAACACATAAAAAATGAAATGTGTTAGTTTTTTTATTAGGTATAACCATATAGTTTATTGGTTAAATCTCTTGTAATCAATTTGTGGCGCTTGAAGATTGTATTGAGGTTTAGTCATACGATTTGTTTCAGCGTCATAAAACTCTTGCTGTTTTGGAATTTCCTTAAAAGACCCTAAACTTGTAACAGGAAATCCAGTTGTTACTGATAATTTTTTCGCATCAATTAATAATGGTTGAGCCCAATGGTTAATATAATTTAATAAAATTGTATTACTGGCATCTAATTTACCATTTTCAAATAGAAAGTTATAGGCATCATTTTTGCGAGTAATAATCATTAATGCAGAAGCACGCGTTAAAGCTGCCATATCGCTTAAAGTTTTGTCATTATTACGTTGCGCAATTTCACGAAGTTTTACAGTACTGTACATTGCAAAGTCTGGTCGTGCCGATAAATTTGATGCCACACCGTAACATAACCAATATCCAGCTGTGGATTTAACTTTATTGTTAACGGCCGCAAAAATTTGCCCTGCCATCTTCATAGGCATATTATTTTTGTATACATGATACCAGTCAAGCATATAGTAATATGATGATGGTGAAGCATTTAAATTTCGCTCAAAAACTCGCATTGTTCCGCCTGTAATATCAGCTTTAAAACCTTCAATTTCACGTTCAATAGATGAATCATATTTGATAAAATTGGCTGGTTTTTTCAGCGGAGCCCATACCTCCTTAACTAATGAATATAAACCCGTCGAACGATCTAAAATTGAAATTTTTTCTTCAACACTTTTAATGCCATTTTTTTGTGATAGATTGTATAGTATCATTGCTTTTACTTGGTTTTTATTCGTACCAAATCCGTCGCTGTAGCAATCTGCTAATAATGGCATTGCTTGTATATAATTACGGCTAATTGAGCATTTTAGCCAATTGAAGCCTTTTTCAATGTCTGCTTTAGAGTTTCCAACAATTCCATTTAAATAGAGGGCTCCAAGGTTTTTTTGAGCTGCTGCATTTCCATTTTTTGCTGCATTTTTAAATAGTGCAAAAGCAGTTTTTAAATCTTTTGGCACTCCTTTTCCCGCAGTATACATGACTCCAAGTTCGTTCATTGCTGGGGGATAATTCAAACGTGCCGCTTTTCGAAACCACAGTGCAGCTTTTTCAAATTCTTTACGCTTTGCATAACATAAACCTAAACCATAAAGTGCTGGAGGATAATTTTTTGAAATTGAACGCTGAAAATACTCCATTGCACGGACTGTGTTTGGTTGAACATCTATTCCGTTTAGATACATGAAACCCACATTAGCAATAGCAGGAATATATGATTCAGCAGCCGCTCGTTTAAAAAATTGCATCGCTTGAGAGTAGTTTTGTTTTACGCCATATCCATTTAAAAAAGCTTCTCCAAGAGCATTCTGAGCGTAAACATTATTGCTAATCGCCAATGATCGAAGTCCTGGAATAGCCCTCTCAAAAAGTTCATGAGCTTGTACTGTATCTGGATATTGCATTGCTAATCCTTCATGGTTGATTACCCCAAGGATGTATAATCCCATTGGATCACCGACCGATGCAGATTGGCTTGCTAAACTTTTTGCTTGATTATAGTCGACATTAAAGAGGAATCCATTAATATAACTGTTGGCAACCAATGCTTGATAATACGCATTCCCTTGAGCCACTTCTTGTTGCCATTCATCTTTTAATGAAGTGCATCCCGTGAAATTCAATGTTGCTAGTGCTACTGCTGCAGCACAAAATAGATTATACTTTAAATACTTTGACTTCTTCATAACTATCAATTTCTCCAAAAATATTATAAATATTAATCGTAATATTTTGTAATTATTTAAGACGATTTACATCATTGATGATGCAAAAATAACCCTTTTTAAAAATTTTTTGTTAAAATTTTTCTTTTTTAAAATTCTCTGATTATCAATATTATTTAGAGGTTGAAATATATTCTAACAAATTCATTGAGTAATATATAAAATTACCCATAAAATTAACTTACATCATAAAATGATAAACTGCAAATTTTTGCTTATAAATAATGTAAAATGTCATGTTCAGTAGTTGTAACGGCTATTTATAGTATTTTGAAATAACTTTTTTTAGATCAGTTTTTGAAATTTTACAAGAACTCTTTATTTTATGTTCAAAATTTTTGAGAAGAGTGTTCTGAGATATTTTTTAAGTTGTATTTTTTAAAAATTGTAATAGATTAATCAATAAGGATAATTTGGGATATGTAATATATAAAATGATAATTTTATATCAAATTTTTAGTTTTATCTCTGCCTACTTACCAAATTTTTTTGGAAAGTCCTATTTTTTTGACCTGCTGATTGTGAAAACTATTAGCAGGTTTGTTTTTCGATAATAATAGAATAAAAATAAAAAAATATAAAAAAATATAAAAAAATGAAAAATTTGACAATATCCTGTTAAGAAACTTTTTTCTAAATGGTTTATATTAGTAAAATAGGACATTTCTAAAAATTTCATAAATATAGCCTTTACATTTTTAAAGCTATTTCTCTCTACAAAAAAATTGATTTTTTAGAAAGATTAAAAAAGTCAGGGTATTAAAACTCTGACTTTTTGTTTTTTTTATACACAGTTTTTACTTGCAATCATGATATTGCCCTTGTCAGAAACTTTTAATCTTTACAAATAATTTCATATTAGTTGTGATTTTTTAATTTATCATTATTTTAATAATTTTATTAAGTAAAGGCTACAACTTTGATAGAATTAATTTTTATTTAAATATAGTAAAACTTTATTATTGATTTATTTTTTTTATAAATTGGTGTTTGATTTGAGAAGTTTTATTAGTAAAAATTGAGTTCAAGAAGTGTAAAAATGCTAAAATAGCAATTTTTTAAAGAAAACTTTAAATTTTATGTTAAGATCTAGGTTTTTAGTTAGTTTAATTATTACATAGGACATTTCTAAAAATTTCATAATATAGCCTTTACATTTTAAAGCTATTTCTCTCTACAAAAATTTGATTTTTTAGAAAAAATTAAGCCAGAGTGTTAAAACTCTGGCTTTTTTTATATTAAGACTTAGTCGTTAATCTAAAACAATGACATTATGAACAGAGCCAGTTCTGCGTGGATTTTTCCAATGCCAAATAACTTTGTTATTAGGAGAAAATTCAATTAATTGGACTCCTTTATTGGAGTCATTCGCACCATGTCCTGTCCAGTTAGCTACAATGATGTTGCCATTTTTCATTAGCTGCATTCCACTAAAAAAGTGAAAACCGAGCTTTTGGGCTTGAGGATGGTTTTTCCCACCATACTCTTTAACAACTTTATTATTTTTTAAATTAATTTCTGTAATATTTTGCCCATAACCATTGGCAACTAAAATATTACCATTAGCTAATTTTTGAACTTCATAAATATGACGGGCTCCTGCAACCGTAATATCATGATAAATTTTCTTTGAAAAATCACTAATTACTACATGGTTATTATTGCAACCAAACATTAGTTTGCCATCGTTATCGATATTTAACAAGCGAATATTGCGATATTGAGGGAAATTAATGTGTTTAATGATTTTATCATTTTTATCTAATTTATAAATATTAATGCCATTTCTGCTATTGCCCGCTAAAATCGTGCTACCATCGTCTAAACGAATTGCATTCATATTAGATCTGAATTTACCATTAAACTTTTTGGTTGTTTTTAATGATTTACGATCAATTTCTCTATAGCCATTATCAGTGCTTATTAAGAGTTTGTTATCGGCAATTAATTGTAAATCACGTGATTTAACGTTTAATTTAATAATCCAGTCGTTCTGAGTATTTGCTAAATCAACCTGTAAAACTTGTTTGCGTGATTCATCTGACAAAATAAATTTATGTTTTTGAGGATTATACTCTTTATTTACAGCACAACTACTAATTGTTAATAACGAACCTAAAATACTTAATGCTAAAAAGATTTTTTTCATTATATTATTGTTCCTTTTTCTGTATTTTTTCATATTCTTTTTCTTGTTCTCTAATCAAACATGACCCACAAACACATTTTTGAGGACCACGTCCACATGTCCCTTCAATATCGTGAGAAATCATTGGTTCTAAGCAGTCATTTACCAATTTGACAAGTTTTTGATATTTTGGATCATTTTTAGATTTAAATAATGGATACATTTGTCCCCAACCGCCAGCTTCTATTGCCAATGGGGCTAATAAAATCCTACTCAAACTTAAGTCTGAATGGTTAATTAATGCAGCCGTTGGTTGTTGTGCTGTTTTTTCTCCAAAAGTTTCTTTAACAAACTGCTTTAATTTTTTAACACCTTCTTGGTTAATTTTGCGATATTCTGGACGATTGTAAGAGTAATTGCCATAGAATTGTGCGTTGACATCTAACCAGTCAATAACCCTTTGGATTTCATCTTTAGTTAATTTTGTTTTGCCATGGCCAGCTCTTAACATTTTTGGTAAAATGCTATTTGGTGAGAAGAAATCCTTATAAGTGCTGTATGCAGGTTCATTACGGTTACGCATTAGACGTTTATAGATTTTGTTGTTGTTAACTAACGTTGCATATGATATGCTTGTTCTTATCCTACTCGCTCCAATGTGTCCAAAATATTGTTGCTTAATATGTCCAATTAGGTTAACATTGCCACGTTCATTTTTACGATTTAGACCATGGCATGAAATACAATGTTTATCTAAAACAGGTTGTACTGTGCGTCCAAAATTAAACCCTTCAGTTTCGGCGTAAGTTGGTCCTGCTGGAGGAGTAATTTTACTTAATTTTAAGTTTCTAAGGCGGAAATTGCGGGGATCCATAATTGGTGTTTTATCACGCTGTTCATGACAGCCAAGGCAACTAGCAAATTCACCTGGGTGTAAGTAAATAAAACTACGCATTGTCATTACAGCTTCACCATTTTCATCAAGAAGTTGTAGCTGTAAAGGTTTCGATGCTGGTGCTTCAAAATATGCCGAACCATTACTATTAACGGGTACTGTACCAATAATTTTCTTGGTTGCTTCATTTGCAACAGCGCCACGATTGGGTTTCCATGGAGTCGGTTGGTTTAGGATTTCGTTGATACGAATTCTTTTAATTGTACCTTTTGGAATATTTGCTGTGCTTTCATAAACATTTTGAATGAAGTAAGTTCCAGTTAAACTTTTGCTATTAGGATCTAGGCTACTTGGAATAACTGGTGGAGCTTCACGTTTTTGAATTGGAATAGGTGAAAATACCGAGACTTTAGGATCATCAAGAATCTTGATTTTATAAACATTATCACCAAGAATTTTTTCTCCTAAATTAAAAGCTAAATATAGACCAAAAGCGTTTGGTTCTTGTATTCTAGTTTGATAAATGTAGTTGTTTGGTGTGTATGAGACCAAGAAAAGATCTTCAGTGATTGGGTATGGTGTAGCATAAGATTCAGTTGGCGTACCTTCTGATTCAGGGAAACAAACATTGGCCGTCAAGCGTGTAATTGGTTCTGCTCCTTCTTCTCCTTTATTGCGGTCAATTAAAATGATTGAACCATTAGCAAAAGAGTGGTGTGCTGTAGCAGTTCCGATAATTTTCGTGCCATGAGAGCTTGGCACTTCGCGCGGATTCATAATAGAATATGGATTAACAGTTAAATTTCCATAATAGTTTTTGTTGTTTGTTCCATCTGGGTTCATCGCCCACATCATGTGAAATTGAGTATCATGTCGGTTAATATACTCCCAACGGTTGTATAAAATTCTTCCATCGCTCAACACGGTTGGTACAGTTTCATTGGCTTCACCAAAAGTTAATGGTCTGATATCTGAACCATCAAGATTTGCGCTATATATTAAAAAAGCTGGGGCATTTCTGCGTCCGTGGCAACGCGCGACATTTTGTGAACGCGTTGAAGTAAAGGCGATTCGTCCGTTTGGTAGGTAGGTTGGATCAAAATCTTGAATCATTTGCGTATAACGACCACCTAAGCGTTTAAAATTATCATTTTTAGAGCCTGTAATTTGACGAACCCAAGATCCATCAATTGCAGCCTCGTAAATAAAATAACGACGTTTCAATGGGTTTGGTTCTGTAAAATCAGCATACTCAAATAATACTTTTTTGCCGTCATAACTTAATTCTGGATGCGAAAAAGATCCTTTAGGTAATTTATCTTGTAAAATATGTTCAACTTTACGTGATGAATTTTTCCACTCTTTAATAATAGTAATACCTGGGCAGATTCCTGCGTGTTTTGCCAAATATTGGTCAACGTTATGCGAATAACGTGGAACTTGACGCATATTTACTAAGAGATCTTTAAATTGTAATTTGGGATGAGTTAAGATGATTTCTTTACATAATTGATCGACCTCTACAAATAATGATTTTATTTTATTTTCATCATTATTTTTTATAGCGACGGTTAACTGTTGTGATTTTTTATCAATCTGATCAGAAAAATCCTGTTTTCCTCCAGCTTTTTTTACCTCTTTATTTAATTTTGAAGCAATCACAATTTTAGCCATTTGTTCTATATATTTAAATGGAGTTCCATTATGAAATTTTGTAATCAATTTGCGTAAAGTATTGTTATCTGTTGTTGGGAAAAGCCCTTTAATATTCTGTAATTTTGCAGTATATTCACTGCAAAATGATTTTATAAATTTATTTTTTCCTTTGAAAAATTTTTCTTGACGCCTTAGTGATTCATCATATTTTTTAATTTTTTCTAATAATAGGCAACGATTTTCAATTTTAAAAAGTAGCTCAATCCACTTTGGAGAATCAAGCTTTAACTTGTTCTTTTGATATCTTTTTAACTCGAGCAACAGAGGAGCATAAAGATTTTTGTCATTTGCCATCAATTCATAGCAGTGGTCTTGAAATAATTTAGCTTTAGAGGCATTTATCAAAAATTTACCATATTTGAATTGAGCTTTAACTCTAAAGTATCCATTTGCAATAGCGGGATATCTAGATCTCAGTCTACCAATAGTCCATAATTCATTTTTTGTAATATGGGCAATAAGTGTTTTGGCAAATTCTGTAACGTTTTCGCCCTTGTAGTAAACATCTGTATTAGATGTTCGTTTTGTTTGTGCATTATTTGCTGTTTTAGCAAATAATTCTGCTGGTGTTGACATTGCAAATAATGGCAATGTCACAGATAATGCATGGAGCATTAGCTTTTTGTTTAATAAATTCATTCTCTTGTAACCCTTTTTCTTTCTCTTTTTTAAAATAATGCAAATTTACGATTTTGTAAATCCTTTAAAAATACAAAATAGTAAAATAAATAACTCCATGAGTAAGCTTTTGTCAAGTAAAATGAAAGAAAAATATAAAAAAGTTCGTTAATATTTGCATCATGGAGTATTAAATGTCTTTAGCATATTTCTAATCGTCATAAAAAATAACTGATTATATTAGCTGTTTTTTAAATCGAATTAGACATAATTCACTACTAGCTATATTATTTAACTGGTAAGATTAGCATCGATAAAAGTGCGCCGCAGTAGCAAAAAATTGCTGCTAATAAGATAATTGCGGCATTTTTTAATGCCGTTGTCTTATTATTTCGTTGAACTATCGCTTTGGTTAATGTATTGATATTTAGTTCTACTAAAGAACTACTCATCCAGCTAATGCGTAAAATTTTTGAATAAATATAAGATGCTCCAAAAAATACTAGAAGCAGCCCAACAATAATAAAAGCTTTGGAAATATTATTTATTGCTGCAATGTAGCGACCTGTAAAACCGCTCAATGTTATCATAATACCTGCGACACTTAAGTATGCTTGAGCTCTGTTTTGTAAAATAGCGAATTGTTTATCAAGTAAATCATGTACTTTAAAAAAATCTTCGCCAGAATGTTCTAAAAGTAGCTTTGCTTCTTTTTCAATTAATTGCTTTTTTTCATTCATTATTTAATTTTAACCCAAAAATTTAATTTGATCAGAGCGTACGGTATAGTTTTTTTGATGTTGAGTAAGAGCTTGAATTATATTACAATCATAATCAAAGTCACTTAAAGAATCATCTTCACTTTGATGTAGTAATTCAACCTCTATTAAATTGAATACTACTTTCCCCACATCAATGGCATTAATTAAATTAAGTTTAACCAAAACCTCAGAAGCAAAAAAACCATATTCTTTAATAGCGTAATCAATGACACTTTGGACAATTTTTTTTGCTCCAATATGATGTGATTGCTTTTGTGAGCTGTGTTGTTCTTTCGATGCTGCATGAATAACATCAGTAATAAGTTGATATGCATCTTTTGGATAACTACTGTCTTTTGATAAAATTACGGCTATTTTTTTTTGTAAAGGAATATTAGTCATCTTTTGTACTCTGTATATAATTATCTTTATATTTAATTTCTTGTTGGAAATTAATTATTTTATATGTTACATTAACACTCAATAGAGGTTTTAACAAAAGTTAAAGGTCGAAAATCAATAAAATTTAACTTATTTTTCAATCTATAATATAAAAAATAGTGCGAAAAGAGTTTACAAAGTGTATTATTATATATTGAAGACTTTAAGTCTTAAAGAGAAGATATTATGAGAAAGCTATTTGGTACAGATGGAATTCGTGGTAAAGCAAATTGTTACCCGATTACTCCTGAAGTAGCATTGCAACTAGGCAAAGCGATTGCATGTTACTTTGGAAATAACAATAAAAATTCCCAACAACGCTTGAAGGCGGTGGTTGGTAAAGATACTAGGTTGTCTGGATATATGCTTGAAACTGCTCTAACGAGTGGACTTGTTAGCATGGGGATGGATGTGTTGCAAATTGGTCCGATGCCGACTCCTGCTGTTGCGCATTTAATTCGTTCTATGAATGCTGATTGTGGTATCATGTTAACGGCTTCACATAATCCTGCTGACGATAATGGAATCAAAGTTTTTGATTGTGATGGATTTAAACTACCAGATGAAGTTGAAGCTGAAATTGAAAAAATGGTGCTGAGTGGTGAAATTAATAGTGAGCATATCAATACGTCTTTAATTGGTAAAGCATATCGTATTGATGATGCTAAGGGGCGCTACATTGAGTATGCTAAATCAGTAATCAAAAACCGCTCGTTAAAAGGTTTAAAAATTGTTTTAGACTGTGCTAATGGTGCGGCCTATAACATTGCGCCAGCGATTTTTCGTGAACTTGGAGCTGAAGTTGTAACTATGGCAACTGAGCCAGATGGCTTTAACATCAATGATAAATGCGGGGCAATGTATCCTGAATCCGCGGGGAATTTAGTAAAGATGCTAAATGCTGATTGTGGAATATCTTTTGATGGTGATGCTGACCGAGTTATTTTTACGGACTGTTTTGGCAACGTTGTTAATGGAGACAGAATTATTGGATTGTGTGCCATTGATGCTAAAAAACAGCAGCAATTGACTAATAATACAGTTGTCGTGACTTCGATGAGCAATTTAGGATTTGTTAAAGCAATGCAACATAATGGTATTGATGTTGAAATTACTGATGTAGGCGATCGTTATGTTATTGAGAATATGCGGGAAAATAATTATTGCATTGGTGGGGAACAGTCAGGGCATATTATTTTTATGAATTATGGCACAACTGGAGACGGAATAATTAGTGCTTTAAATGTCTTAAAAATTATGCTTGATAATAAAAAGCCATTGCATGAATTGGCAGATTTTATGGTTGATTATCCTCAAGAAATAAAAAGCATTGATGTTAATAAAAAGCCGCCAATTGATAGTGTTAAACCGTTAATTGATGTTATAAAAGAGTGTACTGAAAAATTAGGAAATTCTGGTAGAGTCATTGTTCGCTACTCTGGAACAGAAAATAAAATTAGAGTTTTATTAGAAGCTGCTGAACAAGATCATATTGATTTTTGGATGAATAAATTTGCAGCAATTATAGATGAACATTTAAAATAATTTCTAAATGTACAAGGAGAAAATATCATGAATATTTCATTTGCTCCAAACTTAAAATGGTCTCGAATGGAGCCAATAGCAAGTTCGCTTAACTTTAGTGATATAGAATTTGCTGGCTTTACCATACAAAGTTATTTAAATAAGATTTTTACCGAATTGAATAAAAGATTAGCGCACAATGAACTAGAGATTTCGATTAAAGAAGGTTTTATTCCATCTAGAGCATTAGTGAAACATATAGGTCCTTTACTAGTGCAAAATATTGATATAGAAGTTGTGTGCGCAACTTCAAAACAGAAAAAAGAGGTTGTTTTAACAATTTCTAAAAAGGCGCATAGTAGTGTTGAGAGACCACTTAAAAAATTAGTCGCAACAAAAGATTGCGTTTTATTGAAATACCCTTGGGATCTTTTGGCATTAAATGAACAATTAATTAAGCACCTCAAGGGGAAAAAAATATTAGGAACAGTCCGTGAGTGTGCAGTTATAGATGGAGTTTTGCATCTAGGAGCTGGAAGCGTAATTTTACCAGGGGTGTATATTGAAGGTAATGTTATTATTGGGAAAAATTGTAAGATTGGACCTAATTGCTATATTAGAGGAAATACTTCAATTGGCGATAATTGCCATATTGGACAGAGTGTTGAAGTTAAAAATTCATTGATAATGAGTAGTGTTAATGTTGGACACCTTAGTTATGTAGGTGACAGTGTAGTTTGTCCTAACGTTAATTTTGGTGCAGGAACAATTATTTCAAATTTCCGTCATGATGGAAAAAATCATCACTCTATGGTCAATAACGTTTTAATTGACACTATGAGGCGAAAATTTGGTGCTATTATTGGCAGCAATGTTTTTACTGGAATAAACACGTCGATTTACTGTGGTAGAAAAATTTTTGCTAATAAAACCACCCGGCCATGTGAAGTTGTTAAAAAAGATTTGCAATAAAAATGGCTAAAAATTTGCTAATTGCAAATAGTAAAATAGATTACATTATTGTCTGAATAATTAATAGTAAAATGCTAATTAAAATATTTAATTAGCTGGAGGTAAATAGATAATTATGAAAGCATTATTAATTAATGGTAGTCCAAGACCCGTTAGTAATACAAAGATGATGATTGAGCGTTGTGCAAAAAAACTTGAAGAGCAAGGTGTTGCAACTGAAATTGTTAAGTTAGGTAACGCTAAAGCTCATGGTTGTACAGGCTGCATGATGTGCTTGAAAAATAAAGATAAAGAGTGTGTTATTAAAGATGATGTTAATGAATGCATCAAGAAAATGGTTGAAGCTGACGCTGTAATAGTAGGAAGTCCAACATATTTTGGTAACGTAACAGCAGAAATTAAAGCATTTATCGACCGTGCAGGTATGATTGGTCGTGTGAATGGTTTTTGTTTTGATAAAAAAATTGGTGCTCCATTGGTCGCAGTACGTCGTGGCGGTGCGGTGCCAGTCGCAGATGCAATTAATCGTTTATTTCAGATTAATAAAATGATTATTCCATGTTCGACATACTGGAATTTTGCTTTTGGTTTAAAGCCTGAGGAAGTTGCTAATGACCCTGAGGGTATGGAAAATGTTGATGATTTAGCAGATTCAGTAGCATGGTTGTTAAAGAAAATAAAAGCATAAATTATGATTGAAAAAACTAAAAAAGTTGTTTTTTTCACGAGATATGCAGAAAATGGAGCTTCAAGCAGGCTCCGTTTTTTGCAATATATTCCAATCTTAAATAAACATGGAATAGAAATAAAAGTTAAGAATTTTTTTAGTAAGCAGTATTTGAAAAATAAATATAAAAAAAAATCATATGGCATAACTAAAATTTTTAAATTGTATTTAAAACAGTTTAAATTTCTGCTAGAAAATCACAAGGATTTTAATACTACTTGGTTCATTGAGTATGAATTGTTGCCATTTATTCCATATTTTATTGAAAAATTATTTTTAAAAAATAGACGTTATATTTTAAATTTTGATGATAATGTGTGGGAAAAATATCAGCGCGCTCCATTCAAATATTTTCTTAAAAATAAATATTACAAATTAATAAAAAATGCCAAAAATGTGATAGTCGCAAACCATTTTTTGGCTGATAAAGTAAAACAATATAATGATAATATTGTTTTCATTCCAACAGCAATTGACGCTACTAAATATCAACGGCATCAGAATGGCAAATTTGAACGCTTTACCGTTGCGTGGATTGGAACTCCAGAAACATTTCATTATGTTAGAAATAGTAGCTCAATATGGCAAAAATTAGCAGAAAAAGTTGATTATAAATTTTTGATTATTGCGCGTGAAAGTTTAAAAGATTATGAGATTAATGGCGTTGATATGGAATTCATCAATTGGAGTGAGCGAATTGAAGCTACATTGTTACCACAATGTCATATTGGGGTTATGCCGTTAGATGATAGCAATTTTTCATTGGGGAAATCAGCTTACAAAATTATTCAATATTTTGCCAGTGGCGTTGTTCCTATTGCCAGTAATGTTGGCGAAAATAATCATGTAATTCATAACAATCATGATGGATTTTTAGTTCAAAATGATGATCAATGGGTTTCCGTAATAGAGGAATTGTATAATGATCGAAATTTACTGGAAAGATTATCGATAAATGCAACTGCGAGCGCAAAAAAATTTGATATAAAAGTTTATTCAGAAAAGATTTTAAGTTTAATTGATTAATAATTATATTGCGCTATAGTGTGTTTGTAGCAAAGGTAGGATTAACTTTTATTTTATGCGAGAATGCAAACCATGAAAACACGACCTAATATCATTTTTATTTTGAGCGATGACCAAGGACACTGGGCAATGAATTGCGCAGGTAATAATGAATTAATTACTCCAAATTTAAATAATTTAGCGGCGACAGGAATCTTATTTGACAATTTTTTCTGCACTTCACCAGTTTGTTCACCAGCTAGGGCTTCAATTTTAACAGGAAAAATTCCTTCGCAACATGGCGTACATGACTGGATTCGCAAAGGAAATATAAAAGATATAAATGGTGATTATGGATATCAAGGTAAAGATCGCCCAATCGATTATTTAGCAAATTTGGCACTTTATACTGAAATTTTAGCGGACAATGGTTATAATTGTGGCTTGTCTGGGAAATGGCATTTGGGAGATAGTGGACGTCCTCGTTTTGGGCATAGATATTGGTATAGTCATGCATTTGGAGGAAGTAGTTATTATAATTATCAAGTTTTTGAGAATGGCGAGTTAAAAACCAAAACAAAATATTTAACCGAAGAGTTTACCGACAAAGCATTGGATTTTCTTGATATGCAAAAAGGTTGTGAAGAGCCATTTTATTTAGGGGTTCATTATACCGCTCCACATTCTCCATGGGAAAAAGAGGAGCATCCTGCTGAAATTTGGGCTCTTTATGATGATTGTGAATTTAATTCGGTACCAAATTTACCACCTCACCCATGGGATAATGGGATGATTTATGCATTTACTCCAAAAAAACGTCGTGAAACGTTACAAGGGTATTTTACGGCAATTACGGCGATGGATAAGCAAATTGGACGTATTATTGATAAACTTGAAGAGATGAATATTCGTGAAGAAACTATTATTATTTTTACTGCTGATAATGGTATGAATATGGGACATCATGGAATTTTTGGCAAAGGTAATGGTACATTCCCAATGAATATGTATGACTCAGCTATTAAAGTGCCATTTATAATTTCAGCACCAAGTAAAGTGGAGCAGGGTGTTATTAATAGTAATATGCATAGCCATTATGATATTTTCCCGACGTTAATTGATTATTTACAGTTAGAAGTAGCTGAAACAAACAATCGATTTGACACTGATGTCATTGTTGATTTACCAGGGAAAAGTTTTGCTGGAGTTTTAAATGGAAAAGATTACGGCAGTAATGGACATGTGGTGATTTTTGATGAATATGGACCTGTACGTATGATTAGGACTCAAAAATATAAATATGTTCATCGTTATCCGTATGGACCTCATGAATTTTATAACTTAGAAAAAGATCCAAGTGAAGATATAAATCTTATTTACAATGAAGATTATATCAATGAAATTAACAATATGCGCAGGGATTTAGTTGAATGGTTCAAGAAATGGGTAAACCATGAATGCGATGGAGCAAATTTAGCTGTGACAGGCAGCGGTCAAGTTGATGTTGTTACTAGTGAAAATGGAGGACGGTTAGCGTTTTGCCAAAATTATGTGCAAAAACATGATTTAAATATTTCTCAAGATGACTTCAAAAAACTTCATTCTCAATCATTAGATCAATATAAGTTAGATGGCAATTCATAAAGAGAATCTTAAAATTATTTATAATTAAGTATTATAAAAGCGGTTAGTAATTTTAAATTAAGTAGACTATCAACTTTTTTTGTGAAGGAGAAAATTGCAATGTATAAGATTTTAGAGAATGTGACTGTGGTTTTAATATTTATTTGCGCTGCTGTTGCAGTAATCTTTTGAGGACTAAAATTGAAAAAATTTACAAGGATTTGACTTCTTATAAAGAAATCACTTATTCTATCGGCTAATGTTTAGTTAAGCAGTTGAAAAAAGATAACCCAATTGTAAGCCTATTGATTTAGATGTATCCTTAAAACCATTCATAGAATGTAAAGAAGGTTATAGTTTTTCTTGTGAAGGTTTAGATTTGAAGGGAATTAATTTACTAGATTTATGTATCTACTCTAACGATGAAAATAAAGATGGCTTAAAAATATTAAAAAAATACCCTTCAAAATGTATGGTGAATTGTTTGAATCTTTCATCTGAAATTATAGATCATCTTCCTAATAAAATTGCTATGTTAAGCATTGAGTTCGATGAGAGTAAAAGAAAAAGAAATAAAAATAAGCTAGAAAATGATACTCTAGATTGCACTGAATTATATTCTTATAAAGAATTAGATGTTTTGTGTTTGTATAATGTTAAGGTTTATAAAGGCATATTAGATTTAAATTTGCTAAAAATTAGTGAATTATCATTTGCTCCAAACGTACCAACAAAACTGTTGCTTAGAAATGGCTATTTAGTGAATTAGTTATATTTTAATAGCTATGTAATTTTAGAAAATGAAATAACTTGTGATAAATTAAATTTATACGCAGGGTATAAAAGAATATAAATATATAAAAGAAATTTTGAAAAAATAAAGTCTAAAGAGCTACTTTTTACATTTAGAAAAATAACAAATGATAATTATTAAGATATTATAGATATTTTACAATAATTGGTTAGTAAAGATATATAAAAAAAATAATCTTTTATTACGTTCTTGAAATTGATATGGACGAAAAAAGTTTAAATAAAAAATTTGTAAATATTTTATTTAAAATTAGAGCAAAAAATATTAAAATAAAGAATGACTTTATTCATGAAATACAAGAAATTGATGTAAAAATAGATTGGTATGAGTTGCCAAATGATTTAGATGAATAAATTAATAAAATAGGTTAAAAATGAAAAAAATAGGTTAAAAATGAAAAAAATAATTAAAAGTTTGACGAGAATTACAGTTGTATTAGGTATTATTTTTGCAATATTTGGTATTATTTATTGGATAATGCCATCTGGTAAATTGTTTACTGATGGGCGTTTTGATTTAAGGCAAAATGGCATTTGGTTACAGCATGGTTGGCTTGGTGATGATATTTGGTTCAAGCGCAATAATCGTGATAAAACGAAATTTAGAAGCGAGCAGAAAATTACTGAGTTATTTACTAAAATGAAAAAACATAGTATAAAATTTTTATATCCACATTTGTGTCCAACCTTTTTTGATGGCAAAATTTCTAAAGTTGATGATATACAGACAAAGTTATTTTTGAAATTAGCAAAGAAAAATGAATTAAATATTTTACCGTGGATAGGAGGTGTTTTTGATGATAGCGTCAAGTTAAGTTCTGAAAAATGGCGTAAAAATTTTACTGAATCAATTCTCCGATTATTGAATGAATATAGTGAATTTGATGGAATACAAATTAATATTGAGCCGTTGCCAAATGGCAATAAGGACTTTATTTTGTTATTAAAAGAACTGCATGATGTTTTTCCAAAGGATAAAATCATTTCAATTGCCGCATATCCACCTCCAACAATTTTACATCCACATGAAAATGTGCACTGGGATATGCAGTATTATTCAGAAATAGCGCCATATGTCGATCAAATGGCAGTAATGATGTATGACACAGCTATTAAATTTCCTAAGTTATATGTTAGTTTAATGAGTTCGTGGACAAAAGAATTACTCAATAATAAAACATTGAAAAAGTTTAATGTGAAAATTCTGCTTGGCTTGCCAGCATATGATGATGCATATACGACGTATCATGAACCTGAAGTTGAAAATATTAATTATGCGCTAAAAGGAATAAATTTGGGGTTAAGTTCTTTTAAAGAGTTACCTAAAAATTATCAAGGAACTGTTATTTATTGTGAATGGGAAATGAATAACAGTAAATGGCAAATTTTTTATGAAAATTTTCAAAAAAAATAAAAAATTGTATTCTTTTATTGCTTAAATACTTAACATTGCTTGAGGTTATGTCATGCTAAAAAAGTTTGAAAAAAATTTAAAAAGTGATTTGTAAAATAGCAATTGCCTCCTATATTAAAAGCACAAACTCAATGCGAGAGTTGCCAGGATGGCGGAATTGGCAGACGCAACGGACTTAAAATCCGTCGGCCGCAAGGCTGTGAGGGTTCAAGTCCCTCTCCTGGTACCATTTGAAATATTCCACACCTAAGAATTTATTTTCTTAGGTGTTTTTTTATGTTTGTTTTGAATTATATAATTGCCTTCATAATGTATAATTGTTAAGGATTAGTTAATAGTGTCAGATAAAAGTATCATTTTGAAAAATTGTTGTAAAAAACTTCAAAGATTATCATTTTATGGATTTGTAATTTCTTTTAGTAAAGAAAAACGACAGGCTCAAGTTGTTGCGATGTTAATTGGTGAAGCTATAAAATTTGATTGCTTAGATGATGCTGAAATTATTATTCGCCAACAATTGGCTCTAATGGTTTCTGGTTGTACTTCAATAAAATATCAAAAAAATATGGGACTTACGTCTGCATTAACTTATTAGAACAAGCTAGAACATTTTCTCAGCATAGTAAATACGCAGGCATTTTATATGAAACTTTAAAGCAGTTAATTTGTGAATCTTCCACAGCCGTAGAAGAAGACATAGGAGTTGCATTGACTAATCGTGTTTGGCTTGGTTGGCATCTTAAGATGAAGAAATTACTGCTTTTCAAGCTGTAAGTAGAGCAATTGAGGATTGCTGGTATAATCTGAAATGACTGCAAAGGTGCCAGTTGTTCATCATTTATGGACTAATTGTCTAGATTTGTTTTCTGGGATTACAAGATTAGCAGATACTGTTATTCATAATGTTGAGGAACTTTTTCAAACTAGAGGTGTTATTTACGATTATTATCTAGCTTTTTTGGGGCATCAGGAGTATTCCTCTATTTCAGATTTAGCTCGTTATTAAGTTTGTCAAAATTTGGTGGGTTTTTCTTAGGAGCTTAGTTGGTGCGATTTTTGACATTATAGTAAAAGGAAAGGAATGCACTTTTTGCTCCTTTATCTGATTATTTTAGGTCACTAACTAGTGTTGCTGCAGATTTAGAAACTTTGTCTCAGCCATTTTCTGAAGATATTAAAGAACAAATGAAACAGTATTTCAATTGTTATAACGAAGAATTCAAAACAAAATATTTTTCACACAATTATGTGGATAGTGATTTTATTTATTTTGGTCGTCTAAATCATCCTCTATGTAATTTGATAGTTAAATATCAAATTGTGGCTTTAGTAGCTTTTGGAAAAGAAGGAGGGCTAGATGTCTTAAAAAAATTACAGATGCAAAATGCGTGAAACTCTGTCTAATTTTTGGAAAAGTACGAACGATGGAGATATGCTTCAGTTTTTTTACAGGAATTAATTCAAGGTTGACGTGATTCAAATTTTGGAATAATAACTAATGTTTTTCCTCTGGAGCAAGCTCTTATGGACTTAGGTTATTATGAAATTGCTCTTTTTGTTGACAAAGGAGGGGGCAAGTGAGATGGAAATCGATTTCATATTAATTCACGTCCTGCGCGTGAGAGATTTATCGTTGAAAAATTGAAATTACGTCGCTATGCGATAAAGTCATGGTTGAGAGTTGATTTAAGCGCTAAGAAGTCGATTGATATATAAAAATATAAAGACCAATTTAAATGATAAAAATTGGCCCTAATAAATAATAAAAAAATATTTTTATTTTACAATTAAGTATTTAGTTTTATCTGCGTGGTAGCTTTTATTTTGTTGTAATTGTAAAAATCTTTTAAGCGCTTTTCGAACAATTATTGGTTCTTTTGTCGTTTTTGATTTCTGTGAACGAGCTATGTTTGCGAAAGTTTTACTTCGCCAATTGGTTAATGCGAAACGATTAGTAGCAAAAGATATTCTTTTTTGCGGATTTTGTTGCCAAATAGAACCATCTTTTAATATTATATCCTCTATGATTTTGCCTTTTTTATTAACTATTGTTTTTAAGCCATAAATATTTAAAGTTTTCTGTTTGCTTTTTACTAAATTATTAATAATAGTTTGATATTCATTAAAGTTTAAATGTGTTTTATAGCAGTTATCTTCGTATTTAAAAAACATATAGAGGTCAAAGTCATTGATGTTTCCTTTTTTTAATGTGGCATTTTTTTTAAGTTGTCCAATTATAGCATAATCAGTTTTGATTTGTTCTTTTAGAGCATTGCCAATAAGATTGACTGCTGTAGAATTATACAAATCAATATCATCTGGCTTTATTTCTGCATTAACTGACGCAAATGTTTTACGACCGCATTCAGGGAATTGCTTGACAAATTCGTCGTAAAAAAGTTTTTTTAGCGCTGGGTCTTCTGGTGTATCTTTTTTTACTGCTTCAAATTTGCTTGAAACATTTAAAATTTTGCGTGTTTTTTTATCAAAATCAATCGTCAGATCTATAAAGCCTTGAGCATGATAGCCCGCTTGAGTGTAATATCCTCCATTTGGAGTTTTTTCTCCAGGAATTAATTTATGCATGTGTGCTCCTAGGATTATATTAAAAAAAGGATACTTTTTTAGTAAACTGTAAACTCTGTTACGTGAATAATTTCTAAAACCATCGTGAACTGCTAAAACATAAATATCTGCTGTTATTTTTTGCTCTTTGAGTTCTTTGGTAATTCTTTTCATTGCATTATCGTAATTTTCAAATTTATAATCTCTTGTGAAGTCGTATAGTCCATTATCAGGCACTGTTAAAGGTACTACTAAAATTTTTACACCATCTTTTGTAAATATTTTATAGTTGGAAAAAATTAGTTCACCGTTTTTTTTATTAGTAATATTTGCAGCATAAAGTTGTACATCAAGTTTTTTCATATTATTTTTTAAATCTGTCAAATTATAATCTAACTCATGATTGCCGACTACAGTTATGTCAAAATTAAAGGCTTTTAGCAAACATAGCGAACTATAACCATTTGAGTATGAAGCTTCAAAATTTCCATGAATAAAGTCCCCTGTGTCAATTAGTAGCGTTTTATCTTTATTATAAAGGGCTTGAGTTTTCTTGAGGAGTGTTAACATTTTAAAAAGGTTATAATCTTTTAAATAGGTGCTACTGTGAATGTCAGAGGTTTGTAAAATATGTAGCTTTGTTGTTTCTGCTCTTAAATTTAATCCACCTAGAAATAGTGCAATTAAACTTACCATTAATCTTTTTCTTACATTACGAACAATCATTTTTTTCTCTTTTTAGTTATTTCTTATTTTGATTTTTAAAATTATATTGCAAAAATCCTTTGCTAAAAAACATCATTTAATATATTGTAAAAACGCTTAAAAAGCTATGAAAGACACTATAATATTTCATATATATATTACTCTAAAGGTTGCATTGAGGTTATTATTGATTTTTTTTAATGAAAAAACTTGATTATTCTAAAAAAATGTTAATATTAATAGTTCTAAGGTTTTAAAGAGAACTTAGTAAAAGAATTTTAAATAAAAATTAAATATAAGATATAAATTGCAGGAGATTGTAAAATGTCACAGCATCCAAGTTTACGCGTAGGCGGTAAAATTAGACAAAAAAGAAATGTATTAAAACGTTTTGAGCGTCTTGATGCATTAAAAGCTGAAGGTCGTTGGAAAGAAGGCGATAAAGTTTTAGGTTTACCAAAAACTAAGCCAAATATCTAAGACATAAGTTTACATGTTTTTGTTAAAAAAGTACTATTTATAACCTAAATAGTGCTTTTTTTTTGTAAAAATATTATATTGTAGCTATGTTACATTGATTATGGTATGTTTTACTATTAAACTGAGTAAATTCTCTTTAACTATAAAAACTAGGAAGATGTTATGAAAAAAAGATTGTCACTAATTTTAGTCGGATTGTTTCTTGTTGCAGTGATTAATTGTATTGCTGGAACTATAATTTTTAAAGATAATACAAGCATTAGTAAAGTTGAAATTGTTGGAATTTATAATGGTAGAATTTATATTGAAAAAAATGATTTAAAAAAGAATTATCCTTTGTCATCTGTAAAAGCTTATTATAATGAAGATATTGAAATTGATTCTGCTATTAATAAACGTCTAGTAAATTATAAGGCACGCGTGAATAAAGTATATTTTAGTAGTGGGAGTAAGAAAAAAAGTAAATCAAGTAAAAAAACAATTAGAAAAACAGCAGAAATTACTTTTTCATTGGCAATGTATCAAAATAGTCAAAGTAAAGAATTGCGTCAACCTTATTTATATTTATATGTTTTAACAGAAGATGATGATTCAACAACTGATAACATAAAAGAGCGTAAAGTTTATTCTTTTTCGTATCCAAGAAGTGCTAAAGTAAATTTAAAAAGTTATAGCATTGGCAAAATTATGTCAAAAGTTTTGGCTAGTGATCGAAAAATTATTAATCGTGATAACTTAAATTATACAGGAACAACAGTAAAAATACCATTCACAATTAGAAAGGCAAAAATTATTGCATACCGTTTGGAAGTTTATAATAATGATTCGTTAAGTGCTGTGAAAATTGGTAATTTGGTAGGATTACAGCAAATTCCTAAAGATTGGTGGTATAGTATAGATTATAAATAATTGATTAACATATTTTGAAAATTAAAAATTCACACTTTTAAAAATTATTAATATCTGATTTTTAGAAGTGTTTTTTTATAATATTAATAGCGATAATTTAAGTTGAATTTCTTGATTATTAAAAAAATACAACTATTTTATTTATTTGAAAAATTTTTAATTAATAAAATATGTAAATTATTAAGTTTATAAGAGTAAGTAATTTTAAGATAAGGTATAAAATCATGGCAAAAGGTACAGTTGTACAAAAAATTATTGATAACCACTACATTAGTGGCGATAAAGAGATTGGTAAGCCAGTAGCAATTCGCATTGATCAGACATTGACTCAAGATGCGACAGGTACAATGGCATATTTAGAGCTTGAAGCAATGAAAATTGACCGCGTAAAAACTGAATTATCAGTTTCTTATGTTGATCATAATATGATGCAAAATGGTCCAGAAAACCGCAATGACCATTTATATTTACAAACAGTTGCGGCTAATAAAGGTGTATATTTTTCACGTCCTGGTAATGGTATTTGTCACCAAGTTCATTTAGAGCGTTTTGGTGTTCCAGGTAAAACTTTGTTAGGTTCAGATTCACATACGCCTACAAATGGTGGCATTGGTATGATGGCGATTGGGGCAGGTGGTCTTGATGTTGCTTTAGCAATGGCTGGTCAACCATTCCGTATGGTTTACCCAAAAGTTATTGGTGTGAAATTAATAAACAAATTATCTCCATGGTGTGCTGCTAAAGATGTAATTTTACATTTGTTAAGTATTTTAACAACACGTGGTAACGTTGGTTGCATGGTTGAGTATTTTGGCGAAGGCGTAAAAAGCTTAACAGTTCCTGAGCGTGCGACAATTACAAATATGGGAGCAGAGTTAGGTGTGACAACTTCTCTTTTCCCTTCAGATGAAATTACAGAAGAGTTCTTGGTTTCTCAAGGTCGTGGCGAAGCTTATGCTGCATTAGCTGCTGATGCTGACGCTGAATACGATCAAGTTATCGAGATTGACTTAGCAGAAGTTGTACCAATGGCTGCATGTTCACCAAGTCCAGATAATATTGAAAAAATTACAGATTTAGCTGGTCAAAAAGTTGATCAGATTATTATTGGTTCTTGTACAAATAGTTCATTACAAGATTTATTAAAAGTTGCGGCAATGTTAAAAGGTCGTCGTGCAAATGATAGCGTGACATTAGCGATTGCTCCTGGTAGCCGTCAGGTTATGGAAATGTTAGCACGTTGTGGAGCATTAGCTGATATTATTGCAGCTGGAGCTCGTATTCTTGAGGCTGGTTGTGGTCCATGTATTGGTCAAGGTCAAAGCCCTGCAAATGACACATTAACATTGCGTACATTTAACCGTAACTTCGCTGGTCGTACTGGTACAAAAGGTGATAATGCATACTTGGTTAGCCCTGAAGTTGCATGTGCGGCTGCATTAACAGGTTTTGTTACTGACCCACGTGAATTAGATTTTGAATGTCCAACAGTTGAAGTTCCAGCTGAATTCTTAATCAATGACGATATGATTATCCCTCCACCAGCAGATGGTAGCGGTATTGAAATTATCCGTAAGCCAACAATTGGTAACCCTCCTGAAAATGGACCATTACCAGAAGTGATCGACGGTGAAGTTGTTCTTAAAGTTGGTGATAAAATCACTACAGACCACATTATGCCTGCAGGTATTCACTTAAAGTTACGTAGTAACATTCCAGCATATTCACAAGTTGTATTTGAGTGCTTTACTGAAGAAGGCAAGCCATCATTTGCTGAACGTGCAGCAGTTGTTCGTGATAACGGTAAGCATGGTATTATTATTGGTCGTGACAGCTATGGTCAAGGTTCAAGCCGTGAGCATGCAGCAATTTGCCCTATGTACTTAGGTATTAAGGCTGTAGTTGCATTTGCGATTGAGCGTATTCATAGTGCAAACTTGATCAACTTTGGTATTATGCCATTGATTTTTGCAGATCATGCAGATTATGATAAAATCGAAGAAAACGATAAATTAGTTATTGAAAATGCTCCAGCTCAATTAGCTGTTGGCGCTCCAGTAGAAGCTAAAATCGTTAAGCCTAACGGTGATGAAGTTGCTATTACATTAACTCACAAAATGAGTGAAGAAGATATTGCAATTATTAAAGCTGGTGGTCGTTTGAACTGCGCTTAATAGCTTTAATTTCGATCAAGATAATAAAAAAGCAATTACCTAATTAAATAAGTAATTGTTTTTTTATTGCTTTTCTTAAAATTCTTTATCGCAGTATGGACATTTTGTTTTACTTTTATTGATTTCTTGAATGAAACCGGCGCTGATTATACCAGTTGGCATTGCAATTATGGCAATACCAGCTAATGCCATACAACTTGCGATTGCTTTACCTGCTATAGTGACTGGGTAAATATCTCCATAACCAATTGTTGTCAAGCTAACAATAGCCCACCACATTGAAAATACCTTGGGTTGAACTTCGTGTATTAGCACAGCGGAAAAGATAATGGTTAGCAACATAATTAAAGATGTTATAAATAAAGAATCTTTTTCTTTTTTGACAACTCTTTTAAAAAGATCAAGAACTGAAATATAACGACCAATTTTTGCTATTCTAAAAATTCTAAAAATTCTGAAAAATTGCAAATCGAGTCCTAAAAAAGGGAGATAGAAAGGTAATATTGCTAGAAGATTGGGGTAAATATGAATTTTAATCGTGTAAATGGTTTTTCTGTAATAGAGTATATTCTCAAAAAATATTCAATTGTAAAAATGGTAACTGAAATTATTTCAATAATAAAAAATAATTTAGAAAAATTGTTTCTAAAGGAGTCTACAGATTGAAAAACAATAGTTATGACATTTATGCTTATCAGTGCTAAAATAAAATAATTAAATAGCTTGTTGTTTTCTAAAAATAGGTAAATTTTTTTTCATAGTTATTAGCCTTATCATAATTTTTTGTTTTAAAAAATAAAACAAAGCTAACTTATATTAAAAATAAACTGCTACCTTATTTATCATAAAAAAAGTATTGTCTTAAAAGTATTCTTGAAATCATATAAAGGATATTTTTTTGATTTTGATTTGTAATTCGATTTTTTAGGTATTAAGTTTTACTATAATTTAATAATTTATAGTGTTTACTTTCACTATTTCTGCGTTTTACGATAAAATCGCCAAATTTTAGAACAAAAGACGTTAAAGAAGTAACTGAAAGGCTTCGTTCACTATATCTATATTGCTGTAATTTAAGCTGTATTTAATAAAATACGGCTTTATAGATATTTTGAGCGTATTCTTTTTCTGCATTTTTGTTCGGGTGTTTGGCGATACCTATCGTAAGTGTAGGAATTTGAATACGCTCTTTTTTGTGTCTTTAATAGCATTTGAGAGCCAAGCTATAAACCATAAATATTGTTTATAAAAAACGTCTATTTTTGCTATATTTTGTAATTCATAAACATTGATAATGCTTGCATTACCAATAATTAAAAATAAAAAATCTTATCAAAAATTTTAATTTTTTTATTTTAACACTATTTATGCTCCATAGCTTAAATAAAAACTTTAACTCAAAGGTATAAAAATGAAAAAAATTAATTTCAATGGCACAAAATATACAAAAATGACAGTTTTAGTAAAACCTAATGAATTCTCACAATTTTTACGCTTCCCAAGACGTACATTATTAGAAGAGCCCCGAATGATATTTGGCAAAGATGAAAAAGATATTAAAGGATATATTTTATCGATTATTGAAGAGGATTAGTTAGTATCTAATAATCGTGCTTAAATAAAAATTTGACGATATTAGGGTTATTTGTAAAATAAAAATGATCACTGCAATTTTGTTGCAATGACCATTTTAAAGTACTATAATTTTGGGAAATATTTTAGTCAGTTAAAAAATTATTCCAAAATTCAATTTGTTCCTTAACTTGTTCAGGAGCAGTTCCTCCAAAACATTGGCGCTTTTCAACACTGCTCACAGGAGAGAATAGTGTCAAAAATTCTTCATTCGCTTCAGGAATTGTAATTTGCATCTCTTTTAAAGAAACCTCATTAAGCTCTTTATTATTATCTTTGCACCATTTCACAAATGCGCCAACACGGTGATGGGCATTTCTAAATGGAACATTTAGTTCAACTAATTTTTCTGCAACATCTGTTGCCATTAAAGCAGGATCGCTAGCCGCTTCAAGCATATTTTCGCGGTTTACTTCCATTTCAAGCATCATTTGTGGGAATACACTTAAAATTTTCTTTGCAGTATCAATCGCATCAAATAATGGCTCTTTATCTTCTTGTAAGTCACGGTTGTAAGTCAAAGGTAAACCTTTACAAAGCGTTAACATTGTCATTAATGAACCAATGATACGAGCGCTTTTACCACGTGATATTTCAGCAATATCTGGATTTTTCTTTTGCGGCATTAAGCTTGAACCTGTGCAGAACGCATCAGATAATTCAACGAAATTAAACTCTTGAGAACACCATAAGATAACATCTTCACTCAAACGAGAAACGTGAATTCCAAAAGTTGCTAATGCGTTTAATAATTCAATCATGTAGTCACGGTCAGCAACTGTATCCATACTATTGCGAGTGATTTTTGAAAAGCCTAATTTTTCGCGTACGAATTCGCGGTCAATTGGCAATGTTGAACCCGCCAATGCACCACTACCAAGTGGTAAATAATCAACACGTGTGTAGCAAGACTCTAAACGCTCAACATCACGACCTAGCATCTCAACATACGCTAATAAGTGATGGGCAAATAAAACAGGTTGAGCATGTTGTAAGTGAGTGAACCCAGGTAAAATTGCATCGCCATTACGTTCGCATTGACTTAAAAGAGCTTTTTGGAAATCCTTAATGCCAGCAATTAATTCAGTGATTTCACTCTTAACATACATGCGTACATCTAAAGCAACTTGATCATTACGGCTACGAGCTGTATGTACACGTGCTCCTTCGTCGCCAAGAGCTTCGATTAAGGCACTTTCTATGTGCATATGAATGTCTTCAAGTTCCGCTTTGAACTCAAAATCACCATCATCAATACGCTTTTCAATAACATCTAATTCTTTAGTAATCAGATTAGCTGTTTCTTGTGGAATAATTCCACAGCTCGCTAACATTGCTGAATGTGCTTTGCTACCTAAAACGTCAAATTTATATAATCTTTTATCATATGAAACTGATTCACTGAACTCAGTCACATTCTTTGCTGTATCTTCGCTAAAACGACCACCCCAAAGTGCCATAATATTTACTCCAAATTTTATATTTAAAGGGTTATTAATTTAAAACAGTAATTTTCATTAAAACCCAAGATTATTATTCTACAATCTTAAGATAAGGAGTTTTTTCAATTTGGCAAATAAAGAGCACTATATTTTTGCGCTTTTTTAAGTCATTTCACGCATTGCAACAATACTTTGGTCAAAATCAATTGCTTCAGAGGCTTTAAGTTCTTGAAGTTCATTGTCATTAATATATATGCTTGCACCTTTTTCAGAGGTTGCCGCATTTTTCTTCGAGTAGTAATTTTTTAGAATTTCAGCTAATTGTAAAATTTCAGATGTTTTTAAAAAGAGGTCATCAGTACTACTAATTTGTTTCATTTTAATCATATCATAAACATCGTCTAAAACCAAATTTGGGAAATCAGCATTTGCTGCATAGAATTTGCCAATGAATTCGCCAATTTCTTTATTTTCAAGCAATGGTAAAACAATTTTTGCTTGGCAAATGGTTTCTTCAATATTTACGTCAAGAGCTTTAATTGTAAAGTATGAGAAGTTATCAAGTTCTTGAGTTTCACGCGATTTATAGTAAAATTGATCTTTTATACCACGGACTTTGTAGTTGCCAACCTCAATATTGTTATGTCGTAAAAGTTCTCGATAGATTCGTTCTGTTTTGCGATATTCTTCGATTAACTCTTTGACATCTAATTTCATTAGTTGATCATAGTCTTTTTTAGGTAATTTAATTAATTTTTCCATATTCACTATCTTGTAATTCTTTAATTAAAATGTTATATATATCACGATTGAGGTTTGTTTAACAATAATATTTAACGACCTTTTTGACAAATTTTTTAGAGCGCTAAGTTATAAAAAAATTGTAAAATATTTTTTTATTGATATATTTAATAATATTCTCTAGCACTCAAAATTAAATTAAGAAGATTGCAAAAAATGATAAACTATCTACAAATTAGAAATTTTGCGTTAATCGACAAAACTGATATTGAATTTGATTCGCAGTTTAATGTTATTACAGGTGAAACTGGAGCGGGTAAATCGATCATTTTAGGTTCAATTGCTTTAATTTTAGGAGAACGTGCACCTAAGAATATTATTCGTAATGGCGAAAAGCGTTGTGAAGTTGTCGCAAATATTCATTTACAAAATATTGCGATGTCATGCCGAAAAAATATTGCCGCAATTCTTCATTCGTGTGGTATTGTCGACTTTAGTGATGAATTTCTAGGCTATGATGAATTGCATTTAAAAAGAGTAGTAACATCAAGTGGTAGTCGTAGTTTTATTAATGATTGTGCGGTTACACTACAAACTTTAAAAGCTGTTGGTGACCTTTTAGTTGATATTCATGGCGCGAATGAACATCAATCATTACTTCAACAAAGTAAGCAATTAGCAATTTTAGACCGTTTTGCAAATACTGAGGAGCTCTTAGGAGAATGTCGAAATATTGCTAACGAATTAAAACTTCTTGACCAGCGTCGTAATGAATTATTTAAGAATATTCCTTCAGAAGTTGAAGCCGAACACCTTAGCATGATTGTTGAAGAAATTAATAGTGTTGACCCTCAAGAAAATGAAGATGAAGAGTTAAATTCTCAGCATAAAATAGCCGCAAATAGTCGTGAATTATTGCAATCTACAGCGTTAATTAGTAACTTAATCGAAGGTGTTGATAGTGGAGAGTTTGAAACAAAATCTGTTCTTGATTATTTCGCTGAAATTTACCGAGAATTGACTAATATTTCATCTTTAGATGATAACAGTAGTGCAAGTAGTAAAATGTTGGAAAAGAGTAGTTTAATTATTGAAAGCATTCGTGAATTTAGCTATGATATAGACAATTATCGTGATAAAATTGATATTGATGAAGAACAGCTGAATTATATTGAAGAACGTATGAGTAAAATATTGACATTAATTCGTCGTTATGGTCCGACTTTAGATAAGGTTTTTGAAGCTCGTGATAACGCTTTAAAGAAACTAGAAGATTTTCATAACTTTGAAGAGCTCAAAGAAGTATTGAAAGGTGATGAAAGTCGTTTGAAGTTAAAGCTTGAAAATCAATGTAAAAAAGTAACTAGTTTGCGTCAAAAAGCTGCCAAGGAGTTTGTTAAGCTAATTTCGCAAAAATTGTGTGTGCTTGGTTTTGAAAAAGGACAATTAAGTGTTGATTTTAAAAATATTAAACCAAGTGAAAACGGTGCTGATAGTATTAACTTTATGTTTTCGGCAAATTTAGGTGAAGATTTAAAACCACTAAAAGAGATTGCAAGTAGTGGAGAAATTTCACGAGTAATGTTAGCAATTAAAACTGTTTTAGCGGAAAATGATGCTGTGCCAATTTTAATATTTGACGAAGTTGATGCAAATATTGGAGGCGAAACGGCAATGCAAGTTGGTAAAGAATTGCAAAACTTGGCAACGACTCATCAAGTTATTACAATTTCTCACTTGGCGCAAGTTGCTTCGCATGGACATCGCCATTTTTATGTATATAAAACAGTTGATGATGACAGTCAGCGCTCATTCTCTTACATAAATAGCTTGAATAAAGCAGAGCGTCATGATGAAATAGCACGTATGCTTGGTGGAAGTTCTGGAGCCTTACAGCACGCAAAAAAGATGATTAACGCTGTAACAAAAATGGGAGAAATTATATAGTTTTTCCTAAAATTAATAAATTTTATACAAAATACTATTTTCTAGAAAAAACTATATATTAAAAAAATTACGGTTGAGTAATATCGTTAGGAGCTAAACCTCCTGCAGGATATGGTCCCCACTTACGTGTTTTATTTTTATTTTTTGGAACTATAAATTGAGCTTCTTGAGGTTTTTCTACTTTTAGAGGACTAATATCTCCATATATTTTTTGTTCTGATTTAAGCTTCAGTAACATCTTTTCAATAATTTTTGCGTATTTTGGTTTATTGGCTAAATCTTGAATTTCATAAGGATCATTTTTAATGTTATATAATTCAATTTTATTAATATGTGGGAAAACCATTATTTTCCATTCACCGTCATTTAGTGCTCGTTGATAATTTTTGTATGCTAACATTAGGTTATTGCGAACTTTTTGCTGCTTTTGATAAATAATCGGTTTTAAGCTTTTACCATCCAAATTATTTGGTAATTTCCCATTAGCTAAATCAACAATTGTTGGGTAAATATCATGAGTATAAACAAATGAATTATTTGTGTGATGTTTTACATTTGGGATGCTGATTAAAAATGGAACTTTCATTGTTGCATCATAGATATTTTGTTTACCCATCAAACCTTTACTTCCTATTGCTAGCCCTTGATCGGACGAGTAAATAATAATGGTGTTTTTCCTTAAATTTAATGTATCTAATTTATCAATTAAACGACCTAAATCATAATCCATCGCAGTGATTAATGAATAATAATCAAAAAGGTGTCGCTTGATTGCATCTTTTGTCCGCGGCCATTTTTCTAAACTTTCATCACGAATAAACATATCACCAATGTTATATGGATGTTGAGGTAAATAATTAACTGGTAAAACCATATTTTTTATATTGTACATATCACGAAATTTTTTCCCACTCCAGCGTGGATCATGTGGAGCAGGTATGCCTAGGTACATAAAAAATGGTTTGCTTTTATCACGTTTTACAGTTAGATAGTTGATAGCATCATCAACTATATTTTTGGCTGCTCTTCCAGTTGCTAACTCTTTAGGCATATCTATATCATGAAAATAGTCAAATTGTTTACGAATAATTGGATTATTTGCCCAGCCACTTTTTTCATCAAAATAGGTTTCATATCCAAGTGCTTTCATTGATTTAGGCATGGTGTTCCAATTTGGATTGGCATAATATGATTTATATGGACGTTTTAGGCCTTGTTTTTGAAAGGCGCGTTGTTCCTCTTCAAATCTAAAGAATGTTTTTCCTGTCATTAACATATTTCTTGCGGGTATGCATACAGCGCCAGTGTTTCCTCCAAAGCAAAAACCGTTACTAAAAACAACCGATTGTTTAGTTAGTTTATCAAGATTGGGGGTAATAATATTATTATTTCCTAAGGCGTTAATAGTATTCCATTTTTGATCATCTGCAAAAAGAATGATAATATTGGGCTTTAAATTTGTTTTTGCAAATATTACATTTGATGCAATTAAGTTGCAAAGTGAAGTTAAAAAATTTTTTTCGAGTGTAACATATAAGTAATCCTTTTTTTAAGTTACTTTAATATAACACATTAAGAGAAATTTGAAAATTGGAAGATATTGTCTTTTAATAGTTTTTCTGATAAATTTTTATTTTAGGCTCCTAAGGCGCATATTTAGCGCACTAAACAAGCTCAACGCTTGTGCTACTGGAAAATCCTTATAAGCTAAAGAAGTGATGATTTTCTTGATACGGTATTCAAATTCATCAAAATCAGTTTCTTTAATAAGACTAATTGTTGCTAAAAATTCATCTTGATAGTTTGGCAAATTGTAAAGAGCAAAACGTTCAGCTGCATCAGGTCCTAGAGTTGTTGATTCGCGTGGTCTAAGTCCATGAGCTAAACGTAATAGTGGCGAATTTGCTTTGCCAGGGGCAAAACGAAATGAAGCGATGATGTCTTTCATTTCGGCAATATTGCGACTGTGAAAAATCTGTTGCATTTTAGCTATAGGAAATTTTTGTTCAATTGCTTTAACCTGTTCATTTTCTTGCCATCTACTACAGATAAAATCATGGTCAATTTTTGCATAAACAGATTCACCTTCAACAGTTGCCAAACCGATATTTTTTATGTGTAAATCATCTTCCATGAGAATATAAGCAAACATAATTATTGAGATAAGCCCAAATACTTCAAAAGAGTTTTCATCTATAGGTGGTAGTTTAGAATATTCTACAAAACCACGCAGGCCTTCTGAACAAATTCCTATAACACGGTCTGATTCGTTGACCATAATTAACGAAGATGAAATCCTTGCTCCTAAAAAATAACGCCAAACTGATGCATAAACAACCTCTGTAGCAAATTCATCGAGTTGATGCTGACCTTCAATCATTTTTCCAAAATATAATGTTTGAGATATTTCGTCTTCATAAATGACAACTCGGTGAGCTGATTCACGAATTTCCTTTATTTTATATAATTTTGAGACATCAATAGTCAAACTTTCTGGTAATGCGCTTAAAAAAAGTGCCGCATATGGAAGACTTCCTATTGCTTCTTGGATATGTAAAATTGGTGACTCAGATTTTCTTGCAGCCTCAGGAGAGGGAGTTCTAGTTCGTGGTGGCGATGGATTAGCAGAAGCTTTTTTTAAATAAACTGCCCTAATAGATGATTTTAATTTTTGTGAGGCTTTATTTAAGCGGCGAGCTTCTGTAGCTAGTTCTCCTGGTGGAGTATTAATTGCATTTAATTTATTTATTTTGCTTAAAAGTTCTGTAGAGATGATTGATGCTAAAAAATAGTTTATCAATGTATCACCGTAGTTTTCTTCTTCCATTGCAGAAATAGCTAGCTGCAAATAGACTTTGAATAAATTACACGCTTTATATTCATCTTTATTTAGCAACCCTTTGAAACCTTTTCTAGGTGTGGCATATAAATAAACATCAACAGCGCCTAATACTTTGATATATAATTCTCTTGACATAGTATAAGTTTAATCTGTTTTTAATCGTTATTTTTAAATATTATTGTAATGTTATACTAAAAAAAAAGCAACAAAAAAAGCCCTAATAAAATTAGGGCTTTGAAAGCTTTAACAAATTTAATTGAGAGTTTAATCTAATTGAAATAACTCTAAGTAAGTTGCAAAATCACTATTAGTAAAACCAGCTTGTTTTTCCCATGCATAACCAGCATAGTAAGAAATTTTACCATTTTTATCTGTATTAGCATTTAAAAACGTATGGCCTGTAAATTTATTTTTTGCCCCTCGTAAATAGTAGCTGTACTTAATTTTTTCTGGTTTAATTTTTACTCCAACTTCAAATCCACCATCAAAACTTTCGCCGACCATATAAACTCCGTCAGTTTTATTATTGTAACGATCAACCCAATATTTATCATGGAGTGAAATTCCGATAACTACTGGTAGATTTGCTATAACGTTATTAGTTTTAGCGTTTTTGAAGGTGCTTTCAACTTTGAATAATCTTTCGCCTGAGTGAAGTGTGATAACTTTTTCTTCAATAAGTTTTTGATTATTGTAGTTCCAGTCATAGAAAAGCTTAAACTTTGTAATAAAACCGTTAGCGACAATGGTTTCAGCTTTTTTGAAAACTGTCCCATAGTAAACTTTGCGTGAATTATCTTCAGGGTCTCTTAGTCCCATACTTCCAGCACCAAAAGATGTACCAACTTTATATGGATCGTAGCCTTCGCCATAGTCCTTGTGATAACTTTTACCTTCTTTTGCTTGGCTATATAATTTATTAATAATAGGGTAGCTAACACGTTTTAAAAAACAGTCGAAACCGTTTCCTACGTTAGTTTTAGCAGCACTTGGTCCATAAACACGAAATGCAATATAATCATTTTCCCAAGCATAATCATCAAGACGTTCTGGTACTAATCGACTGTAACAGCTTCCAGTAATTTTTTTAAGTTTTGCTTCGTTTGAAATGAATTTATGGTATTCTTCAGCCGCCATTAGGTATCCTCCGACACCATAAATTTCTGTATCGTTTGGATTGAAATGATCAGGAGACGCACCAACTGGTTGAACATGGGTAACTTTACCTTGAGCTGTAACTTTACTATTTAAACCGTTCCATGCTTTAATTGCGTATGGTAGGTATCGGTTGGCATCGAGTAAGCCATTATTTATTCCCCAAAATAATCCATAACAGAAAAATGCAGAGCCGCTCGTTTCATAAAATGGGAAATCTTTTTGATCAATTAAATTCATCGCCCATAACCCGTTGTCACGGTTTTGAATTAAAACTAGTGTGCGTGTCATATCCTTAAAAATTTTCTCAAAATAAGGCTTGCTGTTGTGCCCTTCTGGTAACCATTTCATCACCGAAGCTAAGCCTGCATAAACCCAACCGTTTCCACGACCCCAAAAAATTGGTTTGCCGTTATTGCTTGTTCTGCCAAGAAACCTTTCGTCACGATAATAAAGGTTATATTTTTTACTATAAAGCAGGTCTGTACAAGTCTTGAATTCATTAACCATATGATTCATATAGCTATTATCGCCTGAAACTTTACTCACTCCTGCCCATGCAGGAGGAGCCATAAATAATGCGTCACACCAGTTCCAACGATGGCGGTTATATTTATAACGGAATGAATATTTAGGCATCACTTTTATTTGATGTGAAAAATCTTTTTTTGCCTGCTCGATATAGTGTTGTTTGCCTGTTAAAAGGGCCAATTCAACATAGAGTTGCACTACTGCATGATCGTCAGCAAAACCTTTGCTATTACCTAGTTGATAGTTAGCATCTTTAGCAATTTTTTCCATTAGATTTAAATATTTTTTATCATTAGTAACGCGGTATGACGATGCTAGCCCTCTGAAAAATGGCGCTAAAGTCCAATCACGGTGCTTTAATCTTTTTGCTTGTTTGTCAAGGCGTTTGATTTGGTAATCAGCGACTGAAATTATTTGTTTTTTTGCGAAATCAGCGCTGCTTAAATTAACATTTTGACCTGGATAGGCTTCCTTTAGTAGTTTGTTAATTCGTTTTACATCATCTGATGTTTGACAATTGTGAGCAAATGTTGTGCTTAAAGAACTGCAAATTATAGCTGAACTTAAGAACATGGTGGTAAGTGTTTTTTTCATTTTATTTTCCCTTGTATTGTTTAAATTTATTATTATTAATAAATTTTAAGTATTCTTCTGCTGCCATCAAATAGGCACCAACGCCATAAATTTCAGTATCATTAGGCTTAAATTTGTCTGGCGCGTAGCCAACTGGTTGAACATAAGTCACACGACCTTCAGCTGTAACTTTTTCATTGAGTCCATTCCAAGATTTAACAGCATATGGCAGATAAGTATTAACGTCTAGTAATCCGTTATTCATGCCCCAAAATAGACCGTAACAGAAGAATGCGGTACCACTTGTTTCATAGAGAGGATACTCGTTATGATCAATTATATTCATTGCCCACAATCCATTGCGTGGATTTTGCCATTTTATTAATGCTGAACTCATTTTCTTAAAAAGATCTTCAAAATATAATTTACTTTCATGATCTTGTGGCATCCATTGAATAACTGAAGCTAATCCCCCATAAACCCAGCCATTTCCACGGCTCCAAAAAATATTTTTGCCATTTTTATTTAATTTATTGATATAACGTTCATCACGAAAATATAGGTGATATTTGTCGCTGAATAATTTGTTAGTATTAGTTTTAAATTCAGTGACCATGAAGTTCATATAAGTATTATCACCCGTCATTGTACTTAACTTTGCCCAAGCGGGAGGAGCCATAAAAAGTGCATCAGCCCAGCTCCAACGATGGCAATAGTTTCTAAATCTAAATTTGTATTTTGGCATCAATGTCATTTGTTCAGTGAAATCTTCTCTAGCTTGAGCCAAAATACTTTTGTCATTAGTAAAATCTGCTAATTCTAAATAAAGTTGCACAATTGCTTGGTCGTCTGCGTGACCTTTGCGTAATCCTAGTTGATAATTGGCATCTTTAGCAATTTTTTTCATTAAATCAAGATAATTTTTATCTTTGGTTATTCGGTAACATGCTGCCAAACCACGGTAAAATGGAGCTAACTCCCAGCGGCGTTCTTTGATGCGTTTAGCGTGTTTTTTTAGATGCTTAATTTGGTATTCAGCAACTAATGCCATTTGCTTTTTTGTGAAAATAGCATTATCAAGTTTGATTGTAGAGTGAGGATAATCCTTTTTCAATAATAAGTTCACTGTTTGCAGTTCTTTTTCATTACTATCACAAGTACATGATGTTCCAAACAAAGCAGTAGCTGCTACAGTTAGTAGCGATAGAGTAATTCTTTTCATTTCACTTTTCCCTTTATTTTTATTCTAAAATAATATTTAAAAATTACCTTAGATCATGATATAATGCAAATTACAATTACAAAAAAAAAGGCAAAAATTTTAAAATCCTGCAAGATATTTTTTTATGTTATGGAAATAGTCGACATTTTTACCAAGTCCTTTATGACCTGCAATGCCGTTTTGGAGAATATTTTTAATAGCCAAGAATTGTTCATTGGTTGCAAAGCCTTTCTTAAAAAAATAAAAACGAAGTGATCTCGTTTCGTGAGTACCTTGAATTATAATTAAATTTTCAGCCGCATGAAAACAGGCTACTTCGGCAAAAGGAATTATTAATGTTTCGGTTAAACCTTCAAAATAAAAAGTCCCATCGTCTTCAATATAGCCACGTTGCCATTCGTTTGTTTCATTAGAATATTTTGATTTGGTAATGAATTTAAGGTTGAATAAAATGATAATTGTGGGCAATATTAGTAAAAAATAGCAGTAGTTTGAACTAATTGAAGGCCAAAAGGCTTGTACTATTATACGAATAAAAAAGATAATTATCAATGATAATAGTACACTGCGAAAAACGCGTAAACGTTCAACTTGTAGTTTAGTTTTTAAGCTATCTTCATCAAAATAGTAACGATATTCAATCATTTTTTAAAAGTATTTTCCTCCGCTGGAAATTTTTGTTCTTTAACTTCACTAATGTATGATGTTATGGCATTTGTAATTGTTGTAGCTAAATTTGCGTAGCGTTTAGCATGCTTTGGTAAAAAGTCTGCGTCAAGTCCTAAAACATCATTTAACACCTGTACTTGACCATCACAATTCGCTCCTGATCCAATGCCGATAATCGGCACTGAAATATTTTTAGCAACTATTTGAGCAACATCGTCAACAACACATTCTAAAACGATTGCACAAACTCCAGCTTTAACCAATTTTTTAGCATCGTCAATTAACTTTTGCACCACTTCTTCAGAACGGCCGCTAACAAAAAATCCGCCTTCAGCTTTAACCCTTTGAGGTAACAATCCTAAATGTCCCATTACTGGAATTCCAGCATTAACTAAAATATTAATTAATTCAGAGTGTTCTGCTCCTTCAATTTTTATGCAGTCACAGTGTGCCTCTTGAATTAAGCGTCCAGCATTTGCAATAGCTTTTTCTAAAGAAATTTGACAACTTAAAAATGGCATGTCACCAACAATAAACGTATTAGACGCTCCACGACGAACCATAGAGCAATGATGTACCATCATATCCATAGTTACTGGAATTGTCGAGTCAAACCCCATTATCGCATTGCCTGCCGAATCACCAACTAAAATAATATCAATCCCAGCCGTTTCCGCCAATTTAGCCATGGTTGCATCATAGGCTGTTACCATGGCTATTTTCTCATTATTATTTTTCATATTACGCAGATTGCGCACTGTTAACTTCTTTTTCATATAAAAAATTTATACACCATATTTTTTGTAGAGCAAATATTGTCACTCAATAATTTTTCATTATTATTTTTGTTAATGGTAGATTATTAAAATAATCACATCTATATTGACTATAATAAATAGGTTCAAGCCTAATTAATCAAATATTCAGGATAAAAAAAATGGCAAAACGTAGTAAAAAGTCTTTAAATAATAGTAAAAAGGGTGGTTTTAAGCGTAAATCTAAAAGCAAAGCTGGGCGTCGTGCCATCAAAAAACGTATTAAAGCAAAAACTAAACGTGAATTAATTTTAGGAATAATTGCAATTTCTCCGTCAGGTTTTGGTTTTGTAGCTCCAGAAGATGGAGGAGATGATATCTTTATTCCACCACAGCATTTACATTCGGCAATGGACGGCGATTCAGTTAGCATTGAAATATTACCTGAACGACGAATTGACCGTAACGACCCTACTAAAGGGAAGGCAGGTAAAATTATTGAAGTTGTCGAGCGAGCACGTTACACATTAGTTGGTAAATTATTAGCAAATCATAAAGTGCGTCCATTAAGTAAAAGAATTGCAGCTGATATTAAAATTAAGGGCAGTTTGTGTGGAGCAAAACGTGGCGACTGGGTTGAAGTTATTATTAACCCACCTCAAGATAAGTTTGAAGGGTTCACTGGATCTATTAAGAAAAAAATTGGTAAAGCAGGAACGATTCAATCTGATTTAGACGCAATTGTTGCGGAATACAGTTTAGAGCCTCCATATGATGATGAAATGGAAGCATTTGCAAATAGCTTAGAGCCACGTGAAATTGAGCGTGTTGATTTAACGAATTTATTTTGTGTGACTATTGACCCTGCTGATGCCAAAGATTACGACGATGCGGTTTCACTAAAACAAACGGATGATGCGGATGTGGTTGAAATTGGAGTACATATTGCCGATGTCGCAACGTGGATTGCGCCAAATTCACGGATTGATAAGGAAGCACGTAAACGTGGTTTTACTTCATATTTGCCGGGGCGCACATTGCCGATGTTGCCACGTCAATTAACGGCAAAAATTAGTTTACGTCCTGATGGCGAATCTTTTGCGCACACAGTGATTTTAACTGTTAATAAGAAAACAGGGAAAATTTTAAGTTCAAAACGTTTTCATTCACGAGTGCAAATTACCCGTCGCTTGACATTTCCAATGGTGCAAAACTTTATTGACAACGGTGAATATCCAGCTGAATGGAGCAATGAATTTCGTAATAATTTGACCGAATTAGTGAAAATAACTCAAACTATGCGAAAACAGCGTAAAAAACAGGAACAATTTTTACAGATTGATTCTTCAGAGGTACGTTTGTTATGTGACGAGGGCGCAGATAAAATAATTGGCATGCAGCTTAAAGAGCAAAAAGAAGCTGATAAATTAATTGAAGAATGTATGTTGGCGGCTAATAGCGCTGTCGCAACTGAATTGATTGATAAACATATTTCAGGACTTTACCGTAATCATCCTGAACCAATGCCAGAAAAACTAGAAGAGTTTGCGGCATTAATGGCTAAAACATTTAATTTAAGTGTTGGTGATTTAAGTAATCGTGTTAACTGCAACAATTTTTTAAGTAGTTTAGCAGATAATGAACGTAAGCCAGTTATCATTAATGCGTTTGTTCGGTCGATGCCTCGAGCTTTATATGAAAATGAACCAGCATTACATTTTGGTTTGGGAAAAGGTCGTTACAGCCATTTTACAAGTCCAATTCGCCGTTACAGTGATTTGATTGTTCACCAGCAGTTATGGGCGGCTGAAGTAAATACACGCTTAAAATCAAAAATTACCATGGAAAAATTGGCGGCAGATATTTCTGCAAAAGAAGAAAATAATGATAATGCTTATTTTGCTGCGGTTGATCGATTGAAGTTGCGTTACCTCGAAGAGCAAAGTGAGGACGACGAAGTACCAAAAGTTCATGAAGGATTAATTATTAAAATTACTGGGAATGGTATGTTAGTTGATGTTCATAGCTTGGGAATTTATGGATTTATTCCACATGAGTTATTGCCACGTGATTTTAGGTTTAATGCCTCTGAAGGTGAATTATTTAGTTATCAGCGTCAACAAGCCTTTAGAGCTGGAGATTTTATCTTTTTACACTTAAGAGGGGTTGATTACGCCAAAGGTAGCGCAATCTTTAAACCAATATTGTAAATAAAAATCACAATTATATTTAAATAAAATATTATAGTTTTTTTGCAATTCAATAATTAAAAGTTATTGTAATTTATTGTGGGAAATTTTTTAGCAAAAAATGATTCAATAACCTTAAATAATATTTTTTGCCGAATATTCGTGTAGAGACTAAAACAATCCATAAATGATTTTTGTATATTATGACTAATTATGATGAAAGTAAAATAAAAACGCTCAGTTCATTAGAGCATATTAGATTGCGCCCAGGTATGTATATCGGACGGATGGGCAGTGGCGCACACCCTGATGATGGGATTTATATTTTATTAAAAGAAGTTATTGATAACTCAATTGATGAATTCATTATGGGGTGTGGTCGACGCATTGATGTTGATGTCGATAAAGAAACAAATACTGTTAAAATTCGTGATTTTGGGCGTGGAATCCCGCTAGGAAAAGTCGTTGAATGTGTATCGGTTATTAATACTGGTGGAAAATATAGTGATGATGTATTCCAGTTTTCGGTAGGCTTGAATGGAGTTGGTACCAAGGCGGTAAATTCATTGAGTGAAAAATTTACTGTGCGTTCATATCGTGATGGAAAATTTAAAGAAGCTGTTTTCCAAAAAGGTACGTTAATTAGTGAAAATAGTGGTAAAACAGAAGAGCGCAATGGAACATATGTTGAATTCATTCCAGATCATGAATTATTTCCAAATTATGAATTCAGAATGGAATATATTGAACGCAGAATGTGGATGTATGCGTACTTAAATAGCGGGTTATCGCTATACTTAAATAAAGAGCGTTATTATTCAAAAAATGGGCTTCAAGACCTTGTAGAAGATGAAGTTGGAGAAGATGGTATTTATAATATTATTCATTACAAGGATAAAACTATTGAATTTGCATTTTGCCACACTTTAAATTATGGGGAAAATTATTTTTCTTTTGTAAATGGTCAATATACCAATGATGGTGGAACGCATTTATCAGCATTTCGTGAGGGAATTTTAAAAGCGATAAATGAATTTTCGGGAAAGTCATATCAAGCTAATGATGTACGTGACGGTATTTTAGGCGCGGTGGCTGTAAAACTAAAAGAACCAATATTTGAATCGCAAACAAAAAATAAATTGGGTAATACCGACGTTCGTGGTTGGATTGTTAATACCGTAAAAACTGCGGTCACTGATTATTTGCACCGAAATTTAGAAGAAGCCGATTTATTAATTGATAAAGTTCAGAAAAATGAACAGGTTCGCAAACAGATCCAAGCGGTCAAAAAGCAATCTAAAGAAAAAGCAAAACGTATGAGTTTAAAAATTCCAAAGCTTAAAGATTGCAAATATCATCTACATGATCGTTCAAAACGTGGCGAAGAAACGATGATTTTTTTGACAGAGGGGCAATCTGCGGCTGGTTCAATGGTGAGTAGTCGTGATGTACACACCCAAGCAATTTTTTCGCTAAAGGGTAAACCATTAAATGTTTTTGGGTCGAAGATTGACCAAGTTTACAAAAATGAAGAATTGTACTACATCATGCAGGCATTAAATATTGAAGATGGTATTGACAATTTACGCTACAACAAAGTGGTAATAGCTACCGATTCGGATGTGGATGGTTTGCATATTAGAAATTTATTGATTACATTTTTCCTAACATTTTTTGAGCAGTTAGTTTTAAGTGGTCATCTTTATATTCTTGAAACACCGTTGTTTAGGGTACGAAACAAAAAAGAGACCATTTATTGTTATAACATTGCTGAACGTGACAAAGCAGTGGCTAAATTAGGAGGCTTAAAGCGTGGGGTTGAAATTACTCGATTTAAAGGGCTGGGTGAAATTTCACCAAATGAATTTGGACGCTTTATTGGCGAAGATATTCGTTTAGAGAGTGTTACGGTAGAGCATATGAGAAACGTTGGTGATATGTTAGAATTTTACATGGGGAAGAATACTCCAAAGCGTCGCGAGCATATTGTTGATAATTTAGTGTAATTAAAATCACTGTAATGAAAAAAATAACCAAAAAATTTATATATTATGGCTGAAATAACTGATAATAATAGTGAAAATTTTGATTCTGATAATATTGATGTAAACAATTGTGAACAAGCAGTTGCTGAAAAGAATTACACCAATGATTATTTGCGTTCGATGATGGACGAAAATTTTATTGAGTATGCTTCATATGTTATAAAAGAACGTGCAATTCCAGATATTGATGATGGTCTTAAACCTGTGCAACGTCGTATTTTGTGGAGTTTGTTTCGGATGCACGATGGTAAATACCATAAAGTTGCTAACGTTATTGGCCACACCATGCAATATCACCCGCATGGAGATGCCTCAATTGGTGGAGCTTTAGTTGTTTTAGCCAACAAAGAGTACTACATTGATAAGCAGGGTAACTTTGGTAATATTTTGACTGGAGACCAAGCATCGGCTGCACGTTACATTGAATGTCGCTTGACGCCGTTAGCTCAAGAAGTTCTTTACAATAATGATATTACTGATTTTGTTGATTCATATGATGGGCGTAACAAAGAGCCCATTACATTACCAGTGAAAATTCCAGCATTATTGATGCAAGGAGCAGAAGGTATTGCTGTCGGTATGGCAACAAAAATTATGCCGCATAATTTTAATGAATTACTGCAAGCTCAGATTGCCTACTTAAATAAAGAAGATTTTACTGTTTACCCTGATTTTTTACAGGGAGGCATGATGGATGTTACAGATTATGATGGCGGTAATGGGAAAATTACGTTGCGAGCAAAAATCGAGCAACAGGGGCGTAAACTAATTATTAAAGAAATTCCAGCAACGACGACGACTGAATCGTTAATTGCATCTATTGAACGTGCTGTTGATAAAAGTAAAATTAAAGTTGCGCAAATTAATGACTATACGGCTGAAAATATTGAAATTGAAATTGTTCCAGCACGTGGTTATGATCCTGAAAAAGCGATGCAGGCATTGTATACATATACTGATTGTGCAGTGTCGGTGTCATGTAATATGATGGTGATTCAAGATAACCGTCCAGTTCAGACAAATACAGATTTAGTGATTAAGCGAAATACTGATAAATTGATGGAATATTTGCGTCGTGAATTGGAAATTGAGCTTGAAAATCTTGAAAATCAATTTCATAATAAAACATTAGCGCAAATTTTTATTGAAAATAGAATCTACAAACGCATTGAAGAATGTGAAGAATATGATGCTGTAATTGCTGAAGTTTATGCTGGGCTTGAACCTTTTAAAAATATGCTAAAACGTGAAATTATTGATGAGGATATTGAGCGACTTTTAGCGATTCAAATTAAGCGTATTTCTTTATTTGATATTCGTAAAAACCAAAAAGATATTGATGATATTTTAGCGCAAATTGAAAAAATAAAGAAACATTTAAAGCGTTTGCGCTCGTTTACTATTAAGTATTTGCAAAAATTACTCGAAACATATGGACATTTATATCCTCGTCGTACTATTATTGTTGAAAAATTTGAACAAATTGACCGTAAGGCGGCGGCGTTAAATAATATTAAGGTTGGTTGGGATAAGAAAAATGGCTACCTTGGTACGGCCGTTAAGAGTGATGAAATGATTACTTGTAATGAGTTTGATCATTTGCAGTGTTTGGAGCGTAACGGAAAATATAAAATCATTAGTATTCCAGACAAGATTTATGTTGGAAAATTGTATGATTGTCGCCGTTATGATAAAGATTTAGAATTTGGAGTAGTTTATAGTGATACTAAGACTAAGAAATTTTACGCAAAACGTTGTAAAATTGCAAAATTTATTAAAGATAAAGAGTATCGTATAATTCCAAATAAAAGTCGTCTAGAAGTTTTTACTCCACGCAGTGATGCGATGTATGAAATAAAAACTGATGCGCGCGTTAAAGATAAGAAAACGCAGGAAATTTCATTGTATGATTACCCTGAGAGAACGCCTAAGGCGAGAGGGATTTTAGTTAGTACTAATTTAGTTAAGAAAATTACCCATCTGCGTTACTTGACTCTTGAAGAGCTTGAAAATTACAAAAAATTTGGTTTGCGAGAAGCACCTGAAGAGCAGTTCTCTACTGAAGATAATAGTAGCAATAACTCTGAAGTTTTAGAAAAAGTTGAAATTGCGCATAACCATGACGTTGTTGAGAAAATTGTTGGGGAAGCTGAAAAAGTTACAGCAATTGTTGAAGATAAAATAGAAGAAACTGTTGTGGAAAATGTGGTTGTTGAAGAGGTTCTAGAGGATGAAACTGAAGCTAAAAAAAAGCAAAAAATTGAGATTAAAGATAAATCAAAAACAGAAATAACAATTGATTCTGAATCGACTCAAGTTGAAGATAAAATTGACTCTAAAAATAATGTATCTAGTGATGATTATGATGAAGATGACGACATAATGCAATTGGAATTAGGGTTTTAAATTTCTATGCATAAGGGAAAAAATGCTACAATCAAAAAATAAATTTATTTTTTGATTGTAGCATTTTTTTATTTATTGAAATAAAATTTTAAATGTAAAAGTCGAAAAATTTCAAAATTGTAGATTTTTTGCTTATTTTATCACAGTATATAGAGCTTGTTAGGCTACTTTATATATACTGTGATGTTTTCAAGACTACTTATATGTTCTTTTGTGCTGTATAAGAAGTACTACAGTCATGGTTTACAAGTGAAAAATCGTGAGTTAATAGCAATTAATTTATTTGTTTTTTGATCAATTATTTTTAACATAAAATTTGCTTCATCTCCAAAGTTTAACTGACACTTCTTTGTTAAAAATTTTTTATCAATAATTACAGCGTTATTATTATTCATTACTTCATACATTTTTTTTGCCTTTGTAGGAATAATGTAGGTTTTTATGATTACATTTTTATACCTATCTAGTAAGTAGTATTGCCATTTAATTATTTGTTTGTCTTTTTTTAACGAAATATTTTTTGGGAAATCTATTTCAATATGATTTATTTCTTCATTTAAAACAATATTTCCATTAGGTGCTATTGTGATAGGCTTGCTATAATATTTACGATATAAACTATGATATATATTTTGATTTTTAGGACTATACTTTTGGCCAAAAGTTGTCAAATCCCATTTTTTTACAGAACGTACAGCATAATCTATTTTTTTATTTTTTACTTCTTTAATTTTTGCATTAATACTAAAATCGTAAGTTTCTGGGGCTAAATTAGAAATATAAAAAGAGTTGTTTTTTCGTTTTATAATGGTTTGTGAATTTTGTAAAATCATTTCTGGATTTTGGTTATTATTTTTCCCTTTTGCGGAAAGAGAAAATAAAATATCTTCTATTTGAAGTTTAGGGTTTATTTCAAAATTAACCTGTATTTTCCCACTAAATACTATTTTAAAGGGTTTGAATATGCTCTTAAAAAAATCACTATTGTTGAGCACAATACCATTAATATTTATTTTTGAGTCGTCTGTAATTTTTGTCTGTTTTAGATAGTTAATTTCATTATTCATTCGCCATAATAAAAGATTTTTGTCATCTTTAGATATTTTGTTAGAAGAATGAGTTATTGGTTCTACAGACTTATATTTTTCAATTGCTTTTTGATAATTTTCTAATTCAAAATCAATTAAACTTTGAAATAATACTGCCAATGCTTTAACTTCTGATGATTTTGATTTTTCTTGAAGTAATTTAAACCCACTATTTAAAGAGACTAGTTTAAATTTTTCTGTATCTTTAATATGGTGAACTATTGATTTATCACTTATTAATAATTTTTTTGCCTCAATATCTGATTTTAGCTTTAAAACATTTATTATTTTTTTCAGCAAATCATCATTTATTTTTGTGTTTGTTAATTCTAAGTTCGTAATGTTAATTTTGGTATTATCCTGCAATTTTACCAATACTGCTAATAATACTGTAATAATAATAACTGAGATTAAAGAAACTATTTTGTATTTCATTTTTTTTTCCTTTTTATTTTATGGGTTCTGTATGACTAAATAACACATCAGGAGCTAGTTTATTATCTACTTCTACAAGGTAGACTAATTCCTTAGTATCTTCTCCAGTATATGCCCATACTGTTTCTAAAACTTTATTTGCATATTGAGAAATATTAAGATGAATAGTATATCCCTTACCATATGTATCAAATTCTGGATTATAAGTATACACAGCAGATTTCGCTTGCTGTGTTGTTAAACTTTGATTTTCTGATAGAGAAACAGTTAGAGGAGAACCTCCTAATGTTAATGATTTACTTTTACCAACAGTGTAAGCCTCAGTTGATGAAGCACTTTTTGATGCTTCATTTTCTGTTATATCCATTTCCATTTTACCTGTTTTAATAAGGTACTTAGTATTAGGTAAAGGTTCGCTAGCTAATAAAGGGTATCTTGTTTGAATTTTTTTACTACATTGAGCTTCATTTTCTTCATCGTCAATAACTTTTCCTAGTATGTTAATAGAAGGTCCAGTGTTAGAGGTTGCTTGAATAGTAACTGTTTGAGTAGGAGTCCATGTTGTATATGGTTCATCTGTAGTCTTGATATAATACGTATATGCTGGAAATCCACCTTCAGCTTCGATTTGATTTACTCCTATTCCATAGTGACTTATTCCATCTGGAGTTGTAAAATATTTTGAAATCACACTGTCTCCATTAAAAGAACAGCTTAAAGGAGGAGCTATTATTATAGTAAAAACAGCATCTGAAGGATTGCAACTAGCCTTAGACGCAGGATTACTTATAGATTCCCCCGGATAAGAATCATTTACAAATTCACTTGGATATTCACATTTATATTTATAGGTTTTGAAATAAGTTCCAATTTTAGAATAATCAGTACACCCATTAGGTCCAGTTACCTTAGGGTAGCCTTCTAAAATACTTAAATAATGAGATACTCCTTCTTCATATTTTTCATTGCATACGGGACATGGATGCCTTGTTAACACTCTACTAGTTCCAGCTTTTGTATATGGAGTAGGATCTGAAATAGCTTGACCAAGAAGGTATCTAAGAGTTACATTCCCGTCAGAGACAATACAGGATTGATTTCCCCATATTAAAAGATGGTCACATGCATCTTGATTAGGTGATGGAGTGTTTTCTGCAAATGCTGTAATAGTTAAAGTAAGTAACGCATTAAAGCATAAAAAATTTTTTTTAAATTGCCACATAACAAAATTCCTTTTTTCAAACAATTGTTTAAATAAATACTAATTTTAATTATAATTTCACTTCTTAAATAATATTTTTCTCCTATAGATTTTTAATATAGTGCTGAGAAAAAATATTACAAATATAGTAGTCTAATATTAAATTTTAAAATTATTTTTGATTGGTTTTTGTTTAAACTTGATTAAAAATTTTTAACTTCTCTGTTATCATTTTGTGAAGTAGTGAAGAAAGGCCAATTAATTATATTTCTAATGGTATGGTGTGATCAAAATTGGTTTTAATAATGAAATTTTAGCAATAATACTAAAATAAAAGCAAAAAATAGTTGAGAGTTTTTTAAGCTCTCAACTGTGAGAAAAACTTCTCAATTTTTAAGAAGTATAATAATTATCAATCGTCGCTATCAGAATCAATACCTAGTGAATTAATTAAGTATTGCATTGAGTTATTGATTTCAGCAACAGCTGTTTCCATATTACTAAACTGTTCCCAAAGTGCGGCTTCATAATCAGCTAAATCTTCATACATTTGATCAATTTCAATCTCTTTACGCTCAATTTCTTTATTTAGCATCTGTTTCCTAATTGTTACAGATCCGTCAACTAAATCATTGTAATTGTCATTAATCCCATCAACAGTGCGCATTATGCCTGGATTTTTATCACTATCTCCATAACCTCTAAAAAATTCTTCAACATCGCTATAATTATTTTCTAAAGCGTTATCTAGTTTTGCTTCGTCAACAATCTTTAAGTGTCCCTCTTGATCATCAAACCATATTCCCATATCATTAAATGTTTCAATAGGAAAATCCTGATTATTATTTTTATCCATTGACCCCATTAGAGATGAACGCAATCTAGTTAAGTAATTATTAGCAATACTCTCTCCTTGAAGTATACCTGTTTCTGCTTTAACTTCTTCACCTTCTTCGTCAGTGGTGGTTAGATTTTCTCCCTCCATTACATATTGGGTCAATTCACGAATTTCATCAATTGCTGTATTATAGGTTTCAATAAAATCTGTCAAAAGATTTTTAATTGCTTCAGTATCGTTTGAAATTTCAAGTTTTGTTGTTCCTGTTTCAGAAAAATTCATGGTGACGCCAGGAATTACATCATCAATTTCTTGATTACTTTTGCGTGAAAAATCAATACCGTTGATGTTGCCTTCAAGATTTTTGCCTTGAATTATATAGTCACTTTTTATTGTGTTGAAAGTTCCTCCGCCACTATCGGTATTCGTAACTATTCCAAGTTCTCTAAGAACATTATTTGTTCCATTTTCTGATAATGATAAATCACGGTCCCCTGAGTTGACTTTTTCTAATACTAAGGTTCCACTAATAACCTGCGCAATTACTTTTTCTTCATTAGAAACAGTTGCTTGTGATTGATTAATTTTTTCTGCAATATCATTCAGGGAATCTTCTGCAATTACTGTCACATCTTGCCCTTCAACTGAAAATGTTCCGGATAAATTCAATGGCGCTGTTGCATCTGCATAAGAATTCGTTCTTGCCGCCGTTTTGGTCGCTAATTGGGTAATTTCAATATTATAGTCTGTGTTTAAGGCTGTATCATCTGCGGTAGCTGTCATCATGCCGACGCTAGATACTGCTTTTTTTTGATCCCAAGTTTCAAAATTTGATAATGGTTCCATAGAACTATCTAATTTTGAAATTTGACTTGAAACCTCATCCCAGCCTTCAAGTTCTGCTTTATCATTTTCTAACTGGCGTTCATAAGTTTTTATTTGAGCTTGTTCTCCTTCGAGAATAGCTGCAATCATTGTTTCGGTATCCATACCACTGGCTAAACCACCAATTTGCACTGCCATAACCTTACTCCAAATTTAATATTATACTATTTTGTTATACATTTATATTAACGTCTCTACTTAACGCAATTTTAGTGCCTAAGTTAATTTTTAAAATATTCTTAATAAAAAACAAAAAAAATATTATAACAGTACGCACTGGCAAAGAAAATGCGTATAGATAAAAGCATAATTAAAAAATAACAAAAAAGTTTATTCTCAAGAACTTAAAGATATTTTTAAGACCATTTTGAGAATATCAAAAAAACATGGAGAATAGGTGGTATGTCGTTAAATTTAGCATATAACAATGCGCTTACAGCGCTTGATGCAAATCAAAAAGCGATTGCAGTTCATTCAGACAATGTTGCAAATGCATCTAATGTCGATTACAAAAAACGTACAACTGTTTTTAATAGCAATGGTACGGTGCAAACTGATAATTTAAATTTTGGTAGTGGTGTCCAAGTTGCCAATATCAATCGTGAATTTAATTTAGTTTTAGAAACTAATTTATTAAATTCACAATCGCAATATGGCTATTCTGCGAGTTATGCTTACTATTTAAATAACATTGAAAACTTTATTTCACCAAATGGACAGAACCTCATTGGTGATAGCATGACTGAGTTACAATCAACATTGAATTCAGCAATGAATAATTTAGATAATTCTGGATCTCAAATTGAACTTTATCAAGCTCTAGAGGATCTGTCTCTATCAATTAATAACCAATATTCTGAAATGTTGAACATTCGCAATAGTTTAATTGACAGTTCTGGAAATGGTGAAATTAAAACTAATGTGTCGCAAATCAATGATTCATTGAATGAACTTCAGCAAATTAATAAAGATTTGGCTAAAGCAGCATCAAAAGGTGTGGAAAATAATGAACTTTTAGATCGTCGTGATGCTTTATTAAAAGATGTTTCTGAAGCTATTGATATCGAAGTGAAATATAATGATAACGGAACCGTAAATGTTAATATGCCTGCTACTGTTAGCGGAACTGAAACTAATATTTTATTAGTCGATGGTAGCGATCCAAGTATTGCCGCAGAACAGTTGACATTATCAACTTCAACTTCTGCAACAAGTGGCTTAACTGTTGGTGTAATTCAAACTTCCTCAGGAGACACTCTAGATATTAGTGATAATAAAGGAAGCTTAAATGGTATGATGCAAGCGCTCGAGTACACTGATGAAAATTTACTTAGTTTGTATAGCTTTGCAAAAACCGTTACTGATGAAATGAATTCAGTTGCCTATAACGCTTATGCGGCAGATGGTTCAACTAATAATAATATGTTTAAAGAATTAGGGGCTGTTCCGCCAATTCCAGAAAGTGAAAACTTAGTGGAATTTCTTCTGCCAGATTACCAGAGTTTGCCGTTATGGGACGATCCATCAAAAGCAAATAGTGCTGATGCTGCAATTATTAAACAATATCAAGATGCACTTAAAGCAACTGTTCCTGGAGAAGATTGTAGTGTCGCAGACTATTCAAATACTTATTTGACAAAGTTGTCGCTTGATGTAAAGGCCGCGAATGACCAAAGAGATAGCGCTCAAAATACTAATACTATGTATCAAAATGCTGTGTATGATTATAGTAGTGTTGACATTAATAAGGAGATGGCTGAATTAATGAATGTACAAAGTTCATTTGAAGCAGCAGCTACGTTGATGAGTACTGTCAATAAAATGGTTAATTCAGCAATCAATATGGTAAATTAAAGAGAAATAAATATAATTGTAGATAAATAACAATGGAGGTATGAAATGGCCGATCTATTTAACATTGGTGTGTCAGCACTAAAATCACAAAGTCAGGCTTTAACAGTTATTGGTAATAACATTGCAAATGTTAATACTAATGGTTTTAAATCTCAAAGCGCAAGCTTTACTGAATCAATTGTCGAGCAAGGTGGGAAGAGTGGAAATGGCGGACAAATTCAATTTGGTAATGGTGTAAAAGTACAAAGCACTAATGCCGACTGGGGAAACGGTTCATTAATTCCAACAGGTAATGCGACAGATTTTGCTATTCAAGGCGATGGTATGGTACAAGTCTTAGTTGATGGTAAAATTGGTTATACTAGAAATACAAGTTTTCAGTTAGTTGAAGAGGGAGGCAATATTGTTTTGAAAAATAGTGCAGGCGCGGTTCTTTGTAATGGTTCGGACCCAACAACTGCTGCTCCTATAACTTTTACCGATGTTCCTGTATCTTTAGAAATTACTTCAAAAGGAGAAGTCATCGCTCTTGATGATGCTGGAAATAATGTTGTAGCTGCTGGTTCAGAGCAAATTAATATTCAAACATTTAACAACCCTGATTCATTACAGCGTCAAGTTGGTGGAGTTTACATGATTTCAGGTGATACTAGCTTGGGGGTTACTTCTGTTGGTGGAGAAAATGGCGCAGGGTCTTTTTCGCAAGGTGCAGTTGAAGGTAGTAACGTTGATATCGCTACTGAAATGGCAAATATGATGCAGGTGCAATCAGCATATGAAGCTGGTTCAAAAATTGTTTCAACTGCAGATGAAATGTTAAAAACAATTTTACAAATGAGTTAGGTTTATTATGGCAATAAGTTCACTTAGTTATCAAAATTCAATGATGAATTATTTGGGTCAGCAACAAGCTGATATTTATAAATATAATATGCAGATTACCACTGGTAAAAAATATGTTTACCGTTCTGAAGACCCTATTAATGCCATGCGTGCAGACACAATCGCTAAAGAATATGAATTACAAAAGCAGTATAATGATAATATTGAATCAGCTTACAATGTTGAACAGCTAACAAATTCAACACTTGATATTATGTCTGATAATTTTCAGCGTGCTTACGAGTTGATTGTTCAATCTCAAAGTGGGACGCAAGATGATAGTAGTTTAGAAACAATGTCAAAAGAAATTGATGCATTGCTTGATAGCTTGATTGATTTAGGCAATACTACTTTCAACGGTGTTGAAATTTTTGCTGGAGCTGAAACTGGAACTGCACCGTTTGCTATTGAAGTAGATCCTATATCTGGTCAAGAAGTTGTTAAATTTCTAGGTGAAGACATGGATTCAACTAATACTGTAGAGAACCGTGAAGTGCAATTATCAGAAAACAGTAAAATGAAATATGGTATTACAGGCGATGAATTGTTTGTATTTACCGCTCAAATAAATACTGGAACAACTGAAGCACCAGTTTATGTTGACACTGAAATTAGTTCTTTAGATTTTTTAATTGAGCTACGTGATAAATTAGCGGCGGGAACAGTTCCAACAACTCAGGATGTTGAAAAACTTCAAGCGATTACGATTCATATGTCTGATATGAAGGTTCAAAGTAGTGCTACTTTAGATGTTTTAAAGTCAAGAAAAGAGAATTTTTCAACCATTGAAATTGCTTATAATGATACATTGAGCTTTTTACAAGAGGCTGATCAAGCAAAAGTAACAACAGAACTAGCAGAAGTTAAGAGTTCATACGAGGCTACTTTATTATTAATTTCACAAATGAAACAGATGTCGATTATTAATTATATGAATTAGTTTTACTATTAATTAGGTAGGACTAAATTAATTTTTAGAAGTACCATTATATCTTTTTTATTGAAGCAATCAAATAAATTAAAATTTTATTTGATTGCTTCTTCTATTATTTATTTTCATGAGAATACAATTCATTGCAAATTTCACATAAACTTAATTCAGTTAGAGGTTTACTGTGTTTTAAAATATCATCTTTAGCTTTATTCAAGCCATACATATCACAATAACGTACTGAGCAACATATTTGAGGACGATATCTTATAATTAGAATAACTATTTCTGGACAGTTGCTTAGAGCACTATACACAATTGTTGGAATAAGGGTATTGGCTTCGCGATCTGAATAAATATAATCTTCAAATTGTTCACTTTGTAGTAGCATCTCTACATTTTTAACATCATTATTTTTAATAAATGTTTTTATCAAATTTGATTTATAGCGATCTTGATCATTTAAAAGCTCCTCATGTATTGATTGTGTAGTTTTCATAGAATGAATATGAGCTTGATTATAAAAGAAAATTCCCGTTAAAACCATTGCTAAAATTACCGAAATGGCGATTAAAGTTATTATAATTGTCATAATTTTTTGATTCATTAACTTAATAGACCTCTTTTGTAAATTAATAGCTAATAAATAGTCGATTTATTTATCATAAATGTGTTACAAAAAAAAATCAATAGAAAATGTTTTGTTATATAGACTTGATTTTGTTATATAAAACTATATACTATATATAGAATTTTAATTTATATAACAACAATGGAGATGAAAATGTTTGCATTTAATTATTATAATCCTGTAAGAACAGAATTTGGTTTAGGAACTTTTAAAACATTAGGTGAAAAAGCTGCACAATTAGGGAAAAAGGCTTTATTAGTTAATTATGAAAATCATATAGTTTTAGAAAATGTTTTAAATGAAGCTAAAGAGCTGCTGAATGCACAAAGTGTTGAAGCCGTAGAGTTTTATCAATTCAGAGAAAATCCATCAATTGAAACTGTAGCTGTTGGTGTAGAATTAGCAAAAAAAGAAAATTGTGATATGATTATTGCTATTGGTGGTGGTTCTGTAATGGATGGGGCAAAGGCAATTGCTGCGGGAGTATTTTATGATGGTAATGATTTATGGGATATGGTTTTTCATCGTCACGATGGTAGTGGTTCTGAAATTAATCCTCCAGAAAAGGCATTACCTATTATTGCAGTACCTACAGTTCCTGCTACAGGTAGTGAAATGAACATGTGTTCAGTTGTTACAAATGAAACTAAAAAAGAAAAATCATATATTTGGGCAGAATGCTTGTTTCCACAATTTGCAATTTTAGATCCAGAGCTGAGTTATACATTGCCTGCATCAGTTTCGGCGTGTTCAGCTGCTGATGCAATTTCACATGCATTAGAAATCTACATTAATAGTGTTGATGGAACTCCACTGCAAAATTATTGGCAGGAAGGTACAATGCGTACAATTATTGAAAATATTCCAGCAGCAATTGCAAACCCTACTGATCCTGAAGCTCGTGGGAATTTAACATGGGCGGCGGCGTGTGCTATTAATGGCTGGGCAAACCCAGGCGATGGTTGGACTCCAATGCACCAGGTAGGTCATGTTTTAAGTAGTCGTTTTGGTGTTAATCATGGAACGAGTTTAACTGTGATTATGCCACATTGGATGCGCTATAACAGTGAGCGCCGTCCAAGCGTTTATGAGCGTTTTGCACTTCGTGTAATGAACGTTGAAGAAGGAAATAAAACTTCAAAAGAAATTATTAATGAAGGTATTGATAAATTTGAAGCCTTTTTAAAAAATATTGGAGTAGCAACTATTTTGAGCGAAATCAATATCACTGAAAATGACTTAGACAATATAGTTAATGATGTAGAAAAAGTATCATTTAATGCCGATGGTGTGCTAGGTTGTAATCCTGTTATGACTAAAGCTGATATTTTAAATGTCTTAAAAATGGCTCTTTAGAATTGTTTAGACAGGAGAGTTTATTATGAGTAATGATTATATTGCAAAAATGATTGATTTAAGTTGTGTGCAAGCAAATAGCAGTTATGAAGAAATGCAAGAAGCTATTGCTTTAGCTGATAAATATAATGTGGCGGCAGTTTTTGTACTGCCTGCACATCTAGAATATGCACAAAAGTATGCAAAAGAGAATAGCTACAATGCAACTTTTGCTGCAACTGCTGGATTTCCAAGTGGTAGTACAACAACTGCTTCAAAAATAGTCGAAGCACAAAGACAAATAGCTTCAGGATGCAGAGAAGTCGATATGGTTAATAATATTACATGGTTGAAAGCTAATGAATTAGAAAAATACCGAAATGACATCCAAATGGTTAAAGATTCAATTGGAGATATTCCATTGAAAGTTATTTTAGAGTGTCATTATTTGACAAATGAACAAATTGCTACAGCGTGTGAAATTTGTGCTCAAGTTGGTGTAGCATTTGTAAAGACAGGAACAGGGTGGGCTGCGACGGGTGCAACGTTAGAAAATGTTACATTAATGAAAAAGGTAGTAGGTGATCGTTGTGAAGTTAAAGCTGCAGGTGGAGTTCGTGATATCGAAACTGTGATTGCAATGATAGAGCGTGGTGTGACACGTTTTGGTATTGGCGTTAGAACTGCAAAAGCAATTTTAGGTGAAGATTTAAATGAAGATTTAACGCAGTCAAATTATTAAAAGTATTAAAATTGTAATTATTGAGCATTGATTATTGAGTAAAATTCTAAATTTTGAGGTATTAAAGATGAGTCATGTTATTGCATATGATTTTGGAACAGGGGGAATAAAGGCGTCAATTTATGATGTTTCAGGTAGTTGTTTGGCATCGCATTTTGCGACATATGAAACATATTATCCCGCAACTGGGTTTCACGAACAAAGTCCTGAAATGTGGTGGTTAGCAACAGTTGAAGCAACCAAAGCGTTATTAACGGAATGGAGTGGTAATAAGAATTCTATTAAGGCAATTGGTATTTCAGGACATTCTTTAGCAGTGGTGCCAGTTGGTAAAGACGGTCAATTATTGCGTGAATATGGTATAATTTGGAGTGATTCACGTCCAACAACTCAAGTTGATGAATTTTTTGCAAAAACTGATGCTGAAAATTGGTACATGAAAACGGGTAATGGCTTCCCTCCGCAATTATACAGTGTTTTCAAAATTATGTGGCTGCGTGATAATGAAAAAGATGTATTCAGTAAAATTTATAAGGTTTTGGGTTCAAAAGATTATATCAATTATCGCATGACTAATGTTATGGCAACTGATTATTCATATGCATCTGGCAGTGGGGTATGGGACTTAAAAAAATGGTGTTATGATGAAGAGTTAATTAATGCCGCATCATTGGATAAAAATATTTTTCCTGAGGCGTTTAGTTCACATCATGTGATTGGAAACTTGACAGTTGAAGCTGCTGAACAATTATCATTAACAACTGAAGTTAAAGTTGTTGCTGGAGGTGTTGATAATAGTTGTATGGCATTAGGTGCACGCGCTTTTCGCGATGGCGACGTTTACAATTCGATGGGGTCAAGCAGTTGGATTGCCGTAACAGATAAAAAACCATTATTAAATTTAGATTCAAAACCATATGTTTTCGCTCATGTTGTACCTGAAAAATTTACTTCAGCGATTGGTGTTTTTGCAACAGGATCGGCTTTAAGATGGGTTAAAGAATTGTTATTCAATTATTATAATGAAGAATGTATCGATAATCAAAATCCATTTGCGGCAATGGTTAATTCTGCAGAAAAAGTAGTGCCAGGTGCAAATGGAGTCTATTTTTTACCAACTTTAGCAGGAGGTTCATCCTTAGATCATTGTCCAGAAGTGCGCGGTAGTTTTGCCAACTTAGACCTTAAAAATGGTTTTGCTGATATATGTCGTGCAACATTAGAGGGTATTGCGATGGCTCAAGCAAATGCACTAAAAACATTAGAAGAGTTAACAACCCTTAAAAATGAAATTTTAGCTGTTGGCGGTGGAGCTCGAGATGATTTTTTCATGGAAATTTTTGCAACTTTATACCAAAAAGATATTGTGCGAACTCAAGTTGGTCAGCAAGCGGCGGCATTAGGAGCAGCCGCAGTGGCATTGGTTGGTATTGGTGAATGGGAAACATATGATAAAATTGCAGAAATTCATAATGAAGTAGCCCGTCAATGTAAAAATGAAAATTTAAGAGAATTTTATCATGAGCATTTAGAAAGATTTAATAAATTAAATAAAAAATTAAGCGATTGGGCAGTGGAGGTGAATTAAGATGTGGACAACTGACATTAACACGATGGTTATTTGGATTGTGCTCGGATTTCTAGGAGGAATGTTTGGAGCAACAATAGGTGGACTTTTAGCATTTGTTTTTTGTGGTATTGGGGCATTAATTTCTTCAGCATTGATGTTGGCAGGGCTAACTGATACAGCTAATTTTGTTGATGCGTGGATTACTTGGGGACCATTTATTGGACCACAAACATCATTTGTTGGTGGTTGTTGGGCTGCGGCATATGCAAAACATAGAGCTGGTTTTCAAAATGGACGTGATATTTGTCAACCACTAGTAACACTACAACGTCCTGATGTATTATTAATCGGTGGAATTGGTGGTGTTGTTGGTGCTATTTGTACTTGGCTGGCATGGTTGATTCCAAATTTACCAGTTGTTGGCAGCGAATCAACAGTTGCAACAACTAACAGCGTTGCGTTAGGAGTAATGGTCGCATCAATTATTGGTCGTTTAGTGGTTGGAAAGTCAGGCATTTTTGGCAAAGTTCCTGATAATGTCAATCGTTTTGATGGTGATGAAAATAACTGCTGGATTCCATGGCAACATTCAAGTTTAAGCATCATTATTTTAGCAACGATGGTGGGAGCTACGAGTGCAATTTTGACCTATTTAAACTCAAATATGCATTTAATGCTATTTGGAGTTATGACTGTATTATTTGCATTTATGATTTTAGGGCAGGGAGTTATCGCAGGGCACCATTATGCAATTACAGCCTATTTTGCTGTGGCGGCTACAGGCAATGTTGCATGGGGTATTGCGTTTGCCTTAATCGCTGGATTTGCATGTGACTTTTTTGCATTTTTGTTTACAGCTCATGGAGATTCACACATTGACCCGCCAACTTGTGCGATTGCATTTTGCGGGACATTACAGCCGTTATTAATTTGTTTTGGTTTAATGCCATATACACCAATGAATGGAGCAAACACTGTTGAAAATTTATTTAACATAAAAAATATGTTATTTGCGAATAATTCAACATCAGGGGTAATTGCGCTATTAATGATTTTGGTTTTATTGCCATTAATTACTAAATTATTACGCAATAATAAAACATTTTTGGTGGGTAATAGTTTATTCGCTACAGCAACTGTCACAGTTGATAATGACGAAACTTAGAAGTTTATGAATTTTTTTTATCAAACATTTCACAATATACCGTTAAGTTTTCTTAGCGGTATTCTTTTTTTATTTTCTCAAAGCATTTTTTTAGTGGATTTGAAAATAAAATTAAGATGGCAATAGTAGTAATTATTAGTGCAATTGTACTTAAGTTATGACCTAATTTGTCGGCAGTAAATTTAAAGTCATCAGGCGAATATGTTGATGTCATCCTATTAAATAAATACATTGCCGCTATAATATATTTTGTTGCGTATAAAATTGTTGCACAAAGAAAAAGTATACTACTAACGATTGTTTCTTTCATCATAAATTACCTGATTTTTTGTTTTAACAGTTCTTTAATTTTTTCATTAAATTATCACAATGTTTGGCAACGCAGTACATATTCTCAACAGCTATCATTAATGCAATAATGACGATAGCCCAACAAAACCAAATAAAAATATTACCATAACGAGTATAAAAACTGTGGCGTGGTTTTTTTTCAACATTTACGTTGAATTGTTTAACAGCTTCACTACGTTTTTCAACATTCATGTTGCCGTTTTCATCTAAAAAAACTGAATCAATAATTTCTCCAGTTGGTGAAATAGCAACGCTTGAAGAATTGTTTCCATTACGTACCATTGGCAAACGTGTTTCAACACAGCGAAAAACACTGTTCGCCAAATGTTGAGTAGGTTCTGAACTTTTTGGGTACCATGCATCATTTGAGACGGTTAGTAATACATTTGCGCCTAATTGTGCCTCTTTGCATGCAATTTCAGCAAAAACATCTTCAAAACAGATACTAACGCCAATAAAAACATTGTCTTGTAATTTAAGTGGTGAGTAATCAGTGCCTGCTTTTAAGTCTCGACCCATATCAATAATTTTTAGTAAAAATTTTGGCATATATTCTCGAGCAGGAACAAACTCGCCAAATGGTACGATATGAATTTTGTCATAACGATTTAAAATTTGAGTATTAGCGCCAAAGTGCAGTAAACTATTGACCATTTTGTAATTATTTTTGCCCTTTATTTCATCGAAGTACATTGAGCCAATTAAAAATGGTATTTTGGTTTTTGATATTAAATTAAATAATTCAGCACGATAAGAAATTCCTAAATGACCTCCAATGTTATACGGCATTGGGACTGCACTTTCGGGCCATACCACCACGCTAATGTCTGGATACCTCAAACGTAGTTTTTTGGTTAATTTAACATATTTATCTAAAGCTTCAAAAGATTCATTAATACCTGCATGACGACGTTGTGATAAATCACCTTGAACGACACCAAATTTAACAATTGTCTTATCGCTTGATTTTTCATATGCCTTTTGATATTTTTTTGTGATAAAAAATCCAGTAGTAAAATTTAGGACAATTAAAAATAATGCAACAAATAATGAAATTGGTAAAAATTGTAGTAAAAATTTCTGTTTAATCTTAAATTGTAGAAGATTTTTTATTTTTGTGAAGTCTTCAACAAATGTAAAGTTGAAAAAGGCAATAATGAAACTAATACCCCAAATACCAGTATATTCGGCAATTTGAATGAAGGATATGTTTTGCCATTGTGTAGTTGCTAAATAATTCCACGGTAATCCTGTTAAAACCCAACTGCGTAACCATTCACAAATTGTCCATATTGCTGCTAAAGTTAAGCAATAGAAGGTCTTGCGATACCATGCAACTTGATGTTGGCAAACAGCCTCATGTCCTGCAATTAAAACTTTTGCAGGGTATAAAATTCTTCGTCTTAAAAAAGGGTTTATTAAAAAAACAGGTAGATAAAAACATGCTAAGAGTAGCGCTAGAATGAATGGTGATGCAATGTGAATTTCACGCAACCAGAAAATTAGCATAACACAATACCAATAACTCCAAAAATAACCTAAAAATGCGCTTTTAAAATAGCGCTCATTACGTGTTAAGGCAAAGACAGGTGTGATGGTAAAAAAAGCCAAAATTGAAATATTAAATTCTGGAAAGGCTAAATTTGCTAACAATGCGCTAAAAAGTAGTACCGTAAGGGATATTATGAGCATTTTAAACGAATATTTGAAACCTAAATTTTTTGCCTCTGGTTTTTGATCTGCAATTGTTTTCATTATAGTATTTTTTTATTTTATTAAATGGTTTTAAAGTAAATCTTCAACAAATTAATTTAAACAGTAAAAATTTTAATGCAATTTAAAAGAAGAATTTTGGACAACATTTTTCGCTGTTGCAAAATTTCACGGCACAATATATAATGTTTATTAGATAATAACAGTGTCAGCATTTAAATAAAGGAGCTGATTATGAAAAATATGTTTATAAAAACTAATGCCGTAGTATTATTGCTAACATCGCTATTTTTACTTTTTGTTAACAATATGTTTGCAGATGAAGGAGTAGCGCAAAATGTTAAAGAGGTTAGAAAGGTTGTCTATGACTCAAATATTTCTGACGAAAAAATGTTTATGGCTGATTTTGACAAACGTGGACCGTACGATTTTGTTCAATTTGGCAAAAAGGAACACCCGTATATTTGGGATGTTGACTGGACTGTAATGCAATGGGGAGCATATGCGACATTTTTTAAAGAACCAGTAAATGTTTATGGATTAAATTTTAATTTTGCATCGAGTGCAACTCATAATATGGTGGGTATTTCGTTAGCGGGTCTTGATAATTCGCAAACGGGGGCAAATTATGGTATAAATATGGCGTATATGATTTTCGGAAAACGTAAAAATTATTTTTTGAGTGCATCAATAATAAATGTTAATTACGAACCAAATTACGCTTTAATGGCTGCATTATGTTTAAATTATGGTTATAATAAAGGGTTACAAGCTGGGGCTATTAACGTAGGAGAGGGCGTACAAGCTGGTGGTTTTAATTATTCATTTAATGATGATGCAGTGCAATTTGGTGGTATTAATATCACTAAAAGTGGCTGGCAATTTGGTTTAATAAACTATAATGAAAAGGCATGGTTGAAGTGTTTTCCATTTTTTAATTATAGTTCTTCGGATGATGATCCATTTTAAAGTTAAATTTTAACTGTAAGTGGTTTTCATAAGTTAAGGAAACGTATCCAGCAACCATTTTGATTGCTGGATTTTTTTGATTATTTCAAATTAAAAAGTTATGATTATTTATTACTATTTAATTAATTCTAACGCTTTTTTATAAAATGGATCAATTTCGCTTAGTTGGTTATACAACCATTCAACTTTTTGGTTATTATCAAAACTTTTTGGCGCTTTGTCAAGGGCATTATAGTATTCTAGAAGATAATTACTGCCACTAATTTCAACATTAGTGTAAAGATGCATTGTATCTTTGGTAGTTTTACAATAGCTTATATCTGTATCACAGCCAAAAGTCATTATGATTCTTGAATTCGGTAATGAAAAAATCATTGGATTAATGCCTACACCAACATCAATGTTGTTTTTTGGACCAATGGTGATAAAACGTGGGCTTGCTTTTGCAAGAATTGCTAAAGAACTGGCTGAAGAGTAATTATTTTGACACAATATGAATATTGGTCCAGTAAAGTTAAGCGATTTTTGAGATGGTTCAATTTTTATATCTTCATCATAAACCCTATACTCAATATTCTTTAAATATGGAATTTTTTGTAATTCAAATTTACTTGGCCAATCTTTTCCAAAACGATTTTTTAAATAGATTTCTACCAGTCCACCTTTTCTATAAGCAAGTGTTGTTTTCAAGTTTATAGGTTCTGCAATAATATTTTTTAAAATATTATTCCAAACTTTGTCACTCCCCCCGCTATTATTTCTAATATCTAAAATTATTGCATTAATTTTTTTATTTGCTGCCTCTTTAATAATATTTTGCTTATAAAAATCAATATATTTCGGATACATGGTAGGGATGCGAATTATCAAAATTTTATCTTTTTTAATATATTTAACGCTTTTTTTATTAAGCTTAGAAGCAACTTGCATTTTGCTTAAAAGTTCTTTAGGATAAGCGCATTTTTTACTTAGGTCGTATTGATGTTTTTCCCCATTTTCATCTTCAAAAATAAGAATCAAAGAATCTGAATCTTTATCAACAATTTTCGTAATAAATGAACGATCATCATAAAATAATTTATTTACAGAGTCATACTTTGAAAATTTGCTTTGGTACTGTTTTAATAATTCTAATGTTGTTTTACCATTATAAGATACTAATTTTAAATTAGCTGGGTATTTTTTACCGTCATTGATAATATCAAACATAAGATATAAATTTTTATTTTTGTAAAATAATGGGAGATGTACCCTAGGTTGTTTATTTCTTTTCTTGTAGTGCTCTTTCAAATATTTTTGAGTGATTATATAATCGTCATTTTTTACTAAACCATCGAACCAAAATCGATATTTTTTACCTTCATCAGAACAGTACACACTAACTGGGGCAATTCCAAAATGATCAGCTTTGCATTGTTGGGTTGCCTTAATGAGTAAATCAATAAACTCTTCAGGAGTTTCGTTGCCTGTAATTCGTTTTTTATATGATTCAAGGATTTTTACCATATCAATGCCATAAACTTTTTCAGCAATATCAAATTTAGGGTATGACTCTTTGAATATTTTTATTAAAAAATCAAAATCTTCAACCATCTGTTGTTTATTTAATTCAGATAAAATAATATCATTTTTATCATCAGTTGTTAACTTTTGATTGGCAAAAATATTTAAACTTAAAAATACCCCGATAACTATACTACTCATTAATTTTTTCATTAAAAAACTCCAACCGGTTGTTATTGCTAAATTTGATTATTTATTGAGAATAGGATAAAAAATCCCCATAATAATTTAATATTACAGGGCTTATATAATATTTCAAATAGCTGTTATAGTCACTTTTTAGAAGTTTTCATTAGTTCTAATGCTTTTTTATAATGTGGGTCAATTTCACCGAATTGATTATATAACCAATCTAATTTTTGCTCATTATTTAAGTCTTTTGGGGCTTTATTGAGAGCTTTTAAATAATTAAGTTGATAATGAAAACGTTCAAGTTCAATATTAGTATTAAGGTGCATTGTATCTTCGACGTTGTTGCAATAACTTAAATCTGTGTCGCAGCCAAAAGTTAGCATCATTCTAGAATTTGGTAGAGAGAATATCATTGGATTGATACCAGCTCCAACATCGATGTTATTTTTAGGACCAATAGTTGTGAAGCGTGGGTTTGCTTTGGCGTGAATAGCTAAAGAGCTTGCCGAAGAATAATTGTCTTGGCAAAATATAAATATTGGACCTGTAAAATTTAGTGATTTTTCAGATGGCTTGATAGTAATATCTTTATCATTAATCCAATATTCAACATTTTTTAAGTATGGTACTTTCATTAATTTGTGTTTAGTTTTCCAATCTTCGCCAAAACGATCTTTTAGATATATTTCTACTAAGCCACCTTTTCGGTAAGCAAAATTTATTTTAAATTTAACTGGTTTTTCAATGATATTTTTTAAAATACTTTTCCACACGTCATCGCCACCGCCTCCATTACCCCTAATATCTAAAATGATGGCATCAATTTTTTTGTTTGCAGCTTCTTTTATAATATTTTCTTCATAAAATTGAATATCTCCATAAGTCATTGCTGGAATACGAACAATTAATAATTTATTTTTTGGAATATATTTTACTCCTTTTCTAGATACTTTGCCAATAAATGGGATACTTGCTAAAAAGCTTTTTGGAGGAACTAATCTCTTAGTTGTATCATAGTTATATTTTTTACCGTTTTTATCTTCAAAAGTGATAATTGAAGAGTTAAAATTTTTATCAAATATTTTTCCTAAAAAGTTGTTCTCGCAATAAAATAATTTATTTTCTGAGTCGTAAAAATGAAATTTGTTTTGATTTTTCTTTAATAATTCTAAAGTTGGTTGTCCAAAACAGGAGATTAGTTTTATATCAGCTGGAAGTTTTTGTCCATTATGAAAAATATCAAACATAAGATATAAATTTTTATTTTTATAGTAAAGAGGGAAGTGAATTTTTTTTTCATTTTTTCTTTGTGCTCGAAATAGTTTTATATATGCTTGTGTTATATCATAATCTTCTTCTTTTACTAAATTTTTAAACCAAGGTCGATGTTTTTTAGCAGGTCCAACGCTATATGCTTTTACGGGAGCAAATCCAAAATGATCTGCTTTGCACTGACTTATTGCGTTCGTTAATATCTTAACGAATTCGCTAGGAGTTTCATTGCCAGTAATTCTTTTTTTATGTTTCTCAAGAATTTTTATCATATCAATGCCATAAATATCTTTAGCAATATCAAATTTGGGGTATGAACCTTTGAATGTTTTTATTAAGAAGTCAAAATCTTCAACCATTTGTTGTTTGTTTAATTTAGGTAAAACAATTTCTTTTTGTTTTTTTTCGTTAGTTGCCACTTCTTGATTAGCAAAAATATTTAAACTTAATCCTACTCCAACAATTAAACTACTCAAAAATTTTGACATTACAAAACTCCATGTGGTTAGTGCTGCTAATTGAAATTAATAAAAAAAATCCCCATAATAATTTAATATTACAGGGATTTTGTATTATTTCAAACGTTAATTAAAATTTAATTAATTACGCATTTTGCTCTTCAGAGTCCTCATCTTCCTCTTCTGGAGGTAAAACTACCTCAATGTGAAGCTCTTCAAGCTGTTTTAAACCAACTTCACTTGGAGCATTCATCATTAAGTCTTGAGCTTGCTGATTGAATGGGAATGCGATAACTTCGCGGATGTTTGGCTCGTCAGCAATTAACATAACTAAACGGTCAACACCAGGAGCAATACCACCATGTGGAGGTGCACCATGCTTAAATGCATTAATCATTCCACCAAACTTATCATCTACTACGCTCGCATCATAACCCGCGATTTCAAAAGCTTTGTACATGATTTCTGGACGGTGGTTACGAATAGCACCACTTGATAATTCAATACCGTTACAAACTATATCATACTGCCATGCAAGAATGTCTAATGGATCTTTGTTAATTAAATCATCCATGCCGCCTTGAGGCATTGAGAATGGATTATGGCTAAATTCAACTTTACCAGCTTCTTCGTCAAATTCAAACATTGGGAAATCAACAATCCAGCAAAATTTGAATTCATCATTGCTGATTAAATCACAACGTTTACCTAATTCAGGAATAACATGACCACCAATATTCATAACAGTTTTTTCTTTATCTGCTAAGAAGAACATTGCGTCGCCATCTTCAACATTGCCAGTTTTTTTACAAAGTGCTAAAGCATCATCACTCATAAATTTAGCGATAGGGCTCTTAACTTCACCATCTTTCCAGATAATGTAAGCCATACCTTTAGCGCCATTTTCTTGAGCAAATTTAATCATATCATCATAGAATTTACGTGGACGATCTGCTACATTAGGAACTTTTATTGCACGAACTACGCCACCTTTTTTCACTACTCCAGCAAATGCTTTGAAGTCACTGCCGTCAAATGCAGCTGTTACATCAATCATTTGTAATGGGTTACGTAAGTCAGGTTTATCGCTACCATATTTAAACATTGCTTCACGGTATGGGATGCGTACAAACGGAGCTTCATCCATTTTTTTGTCGCTGAATTTTTTAACAACATGTGTTAATAAATCTTCCATTGATGCGAAAACATCATCTTGAGTTGCAAAACTCATTTCAACGTCCAGCTGATAGAATTCACCAGGAGAACGGTCAGCACGAGCATCTTCATCGCGGAAGCATGGAGCAATTTGGAAATAACGATCAAATCCTGCAACCATTAATAACTGTTTGAACTGCTGAGGTGCTTGAGGTAATGCATAAAATTTACCCGGGTGTAAACGGCTTGGAACTAAGTAGTCACGAGCACCTTCTGGAGAACTTGCTGCTAAAATAGGAGTTTGAAATTCTTGAAAACCCATATTAGTCATTTTTGCACGAATTTCTGCAATCACTTGCGAACGTAATAAAATATTGTTATGTAAACGCTCACGACGTAAATCTAAGAAACGATATTTTAAGCGCATATGCTCTGGAGTTTGCTCTTCTTTTGCAACTTGGAATGGTAAAACATTTGCCTCACCTAAAATTTCCATTTCAGTCGCAGCAACTTCGATTTCTCCTGTCGCTAAACGATTGTTAACTGTTTCTTCAATACGAGCAACAACTTCACCCGTAAAACAAGCTACAGTTTCAACACGCCAGCGTTCTAATTCTTGATAGAAATCTTGCTGAGGATCAATTACCACCTGAGTAATACCAAAATGGTCGCGTAAGTCAATAAAAATTACACCACCATGGTCACGTACACTATGAATCCAACCGCTAATTTTTACAGTTGAACCAACATCTTCTTTACGCAATTGTGCGCAGTTGTGAGTTCTGTATCTATGCATATTCTTTACCATATTATGTTATATTTATTTATTTTTTATAAATTTTAATTTTCAAAACCCTTACTATAGCATAAAAGTAAAAAAATACCTCTTTTTTTTGTAATTTTTCACGATATTTGTGAAAAATTTAATATCATGAAATATTTGTAATTGACACTGCGTGAACATTTTTGTATTATTTTAAATAAAATTTCAGAATATTTTTTTAAATTTTTTCTCTTTTTTCGCTTGTAAATTTTTTAAATTAACGTATTTTAAACTCCGTTGAAACAAACGGGCGGTTAGCTCAGTTGGCTAGAGCATTTGGTTTACACCCAAAGGGTCGGGGGTTCGAGTCCCTCACCGCCCACCATTTTTTTTCAGCATGATCATTTACAATTTTATAAATAGAATAGTTTAGTAACTATCGTTTTTAATTTGGGCGGTTAGCTCAGTTGGCTAGAGCATTTGGTTTACACCCAAAGGGTCGGGGGTTCGAGTCCCTCACCGCCCACCATTTTTCAAATTAAAAACGCTGTTTTATAACTTGGGCGGTTAGCTCAGTTGGCTAGAGCATTTGGTTTACACCCAAAGGGTCGGGGGTTCGAGTCCCTCACCGCCCACCATTTTTTTAAGTTATTAATTTTGCGTAAGTTACATAAAATATTAATTTTTCTGCTCAAAGTTGTTTGCAAAAGAGTTAAAACATTCTATATTAAATGCACTATCAATTAAGATTTAGTGAAATTGATGTTCCGGCTTAGCTCAGCGGTAGAGTAGGTGGCTGTTAACCACTTGGTCGCTGGTTCGAATCCAGCAGCCGGAGCCATTTTTTTCTTAGCTAACTTAATTTTATAGATAACGTGTTCCGGCTTAGCTCAGCGGTAGAGTAGGTGGCTGTTAACCACTTGGTCGCTGGTTCGAATCCAGCAGCCGGAGCCATTTTTTTTGTTTGTTAGATATACTTATGTATAATTTTGAATAAAAATACTTTAATAGTAGTAAAATTAAATTATTTTTTATTAACTTTATTTGGGTAGACTCTTAAAATAAGCCATATTCATTTGTCCCTATATTATTAGCTTTCGAATACGCTGTTTCGGATGAATATTTCATGAAAAATTCTTTTGTTTTAAGGAGTGAAATGATTTTATGGTCTTGATAAACTCATAACAATGAAAAAATATGCTACTAGGAGTTTTTTTAATGTACTGCTTATGACTATTAATTATGTGTAATATTTTAGGCTTATCATAAAAAGTTAGTAAGTTCAGCACATAGAAATATTTCAGGTTTTTGACTATTTCCTTGAGAGTAAAATATCATACACATTTTAAATTTATCAAGAAATGTACGTGATTTAATAACTAATTCTCATATTATTTGTAATTTCACCAGAATGAATACAATATTGGCTTACTTTTAAAATATGAGAGTAGTTGTCAATGTTGGCGAGATACTAATATAATTAAATATTTTGGGTTGTAAATGTTTTCTGTTATACTTAAAAAAAAAGATGCAACGCTTTCACACGTTACATCTTGAGGTGTTTTTTTCAAAGTTGCGCTTTGAATATTTTTAGGCAAAGATTATGAGGTATGCTCCTAAAATTAAGAGAATAACTCCAACGCAAAAACTACAGCTTCTGATCTTTGTCCATAATTTTAAGTATCTATCAGGCATAACTAATACTGAAAAACCTTCGGCAATAAATAGCAAACCAATTATCATTGTTACCAGTGCAACATGATAACAAATTCCATAAGTTAGCATTACAATTGCGACGCCCAAGGGTAATTCAATGAATCCTGCTAAAAATAATAGCACAGGGCTCACTTTTCCCATATTGGCGAATAGTTCTTTATAATGTTTGCGGGAAACTAGCATACCTAAACCAGCTGTCAAAAAAGTCCAGCCTATCAATTGAGCAATAATTGATACTGTATTCATTTTACTATCCTCCACTTATTTATGTTGCGATGATAAAATAACACGCTAGCAATAACATTGCGCCACCAAGGCAATAATTACAAATTTTGAATTTTGTCCAAAACTTGAGCCAGTATTGAGGTATTACTAATAATGAGAAACCTTCGGCAATAAATAACAAACCAACGATCATAGTCACGATAGCTAAATGCCAGCAAATTCCAGCAGTTGCAATGACAATTGCAATACCAATTGGTAATTCAACCAATCCTGCCAAAAATAACAAGACAGGGCTTGTTTTGTTCAAACTTCTTAACATCGCTCTATAGTGTTTGCCAGAGATAATCATTCCTAGCCCAGCTGCTAAGAACGTCCAGCCCATCAATTTTGCAATCATAGTAATAGTATCCATAATTCATCCTCCTGATCTCATCGAATCGTTTTATGTTACTATTTTAGCTTATAAATATAAGCATTTATGAGGAATATATGGCTAATACAAAAAATTTGCAAGAGTTATTTTAAAGTTCATACTTGCCTACAGCCTTGATAGCGTTTTCATAACCACTGTAGAAATCAATTTTAATAGTGTCGATAAGACTGAAAATTGTTGGCTCTTCAAATTACTGAGTATAGGAATTAATTTTTAAAAGTACACTTTTTTGTCATTTACTGAAGTTATTTATAGAAATAATTTCAGTATTGCTAATATTTTAATGGCGTATATTCTTTAATGTTGCATGGAAAGCTTAAAAAAAAATTTAAGTCAATTTTAAAATCAATTGGAGTTTTTTGGGTTTAATTTTTTTTATTGCTAACATGAAAAGTTGATCATCGTATGTGCTATAGTATTGGTTTTGTTTCTGTAAAATAATAAGCTGAAAGCCATTAAAATAACATTCTTTATCAAAACGGTGTAATAATACATAATCATTTGAATATTCAATAACAACACCAAAAAAAGAAAACCCTCCAAATTGTTTCATCTTTGAATTTTATTGATGATTGTTTATCTTTTTATTTTTTAATGCTTTATATAATTTACTCATTTTTCTTCCTTTTTTTAAGTAAAAAAACATGATGCCTTAATATAAACTAATTAACGTTAAAAATTTCACTAATTATCCATGTTAAAATGTTTGTAGAAATATATCTAAAGGCGTAAAAATTCTGAGGGGTTTCTTTGATATTTAAGATGCAACTCCACCAGTAACTTTTTAGTTTAAAAAACTTAAATCTCTTTGTTTTTATGAACAATTAAATATGCTTTTACAACCATTGCATTTGTCAGTTTTATGGTAATACGTAGGAGCTTTTGTGTATGGCTTAAATTTTTGACTGCTGAATTTTTTACTACTTTCTTTTTGCTTGTAATCTAAATTAAAATGATCCCATTCTCCCAATTTTTGTAGAACAATTATTGAACCATTATTTTGACCACATAAGCAGTTGAATATTTATGACCTGTAATTTAAATGGGATAAATAAATTGGCTGTAAATAAGATGAAAGAAGTAAAAAAAATATTAATTTTTTCAACACTTTAACTTCTTCTCTTAAAGAAATAATTAACGTTTTAGCGAATCATTAATAAATCGAATCGAATTTTTTTCACCTTTAACATGAATTGCATTTTGTGGACAACGATGTGTACACGCTAAACAACTACTGCAATTATGCTTGAAAATTGGCTTGGATTCAATTGTAATATTTTGTGTAGGGCAAATTTTCGCACATAATCCACAGCTGTTGCAATTATCGTCAACCTTAAATTTTTTATCGAATTTGCCATTATCAAATAATTTATATGCTGTTTGTGGGATTAGTGATAAAAGAGCTGTTAAGGGGTTAATTTTGCGACAATAACAAACTTTTTTTGCAATATCATTAACAATTGTTTGCTTGTGTTGTTCAATATTTTTTTTAGGTAAGTTTTTAATCTGTTTAGCTATGTCAAAAAACGGAATAAAATTATCGAGCATTTTAATTTGTTCGCAGTAGGAAAGGGTAATTTTATTTTTATTGCAGATTTTTTGAAAATGTTTTAAGCCACCACCAGCATGTTCACCATAAGTCATAACCGCGAAGACATAATCTGCTTTTAAAGTTATTTTGTTTAAAAATTTTTCGACAATTTTAGGAACTCCAAGAGCATAGCAAGGGAAAATGAACCCAATTTCTTCGGCTTGATAATTAAAACTTTTTTCTTGTAATGCCTCTGGAATAGAGATTAACTCGCCGCCAATGCTTTGAGCTATCTCAAGACAGTTTCCTGTCGCTGTAAAATAGAAAATTTTAGCTGCCATTATAAATACCTTTTTTGTTGTGAAAAACTAACTTTACAGTTTTGTTTTACAAAGCCCCTCAAATGACAGCTAAAATTAAATAATTATTTTATTTTTTCTTTATAGCCAATCATTTTGCGTAGTTCTTTAATATGTTTTTGATAAACTCCACGTGGTTTGACTTCATATTTTTTGCATAATACAGCTGCGTTACCAACTGCAATTCCCATTTGTGCTGTAGTTAACATAACACGTGGTCCTCCTAATGCAACGTGAGTAATACTGATATTTCTTCCGGCCATCATTAAGTTATCGATATTTTTTGAATAAAAACTACGGAATGGAAGGTAGTATTTACCAACTTTTAAGAATAACGCCATTGATAAAAAGTCAACATAATCAGGGATTAGAAGATTCATTTGAGCATGAACATCCACAACTCGAGATTCTTCAACAACGGTATCCTCAAAGTAACGATTATCTTGGAAATCACTTAGTCGTACAATATAATCTCCAATCAAACGGCGAGATTCACGTTTCCCTAAAATATAACCAACCCATTTTAATTTTAAATTTTTATATTTTGGATCTTTTTTAAGGTTTGCAAAGTTGCCATAAATCGCTTTGAACATATGGTCGCGAACTTGTTCTGCATCATCAATTTGGTGTAAATCATTACGAGTGAATTCCCAGTTCCATTCAGAAAAGCTTTTCTTTGTGTCTTTGGCCACTTCCATTGCCCATGGAACATCTGCGAATTTATATTCATCCTCTAATTTGACTGTTGTCCATAATAAACTTGAACCCATTACGCGGTTGTCTGCTTTATCTGGACTCCAAATAAATTTAGTATCAAACTGTTTTTTTTGTTTTGGAGTTACTTTGGTTTTTAAATGTAGTTTAACCCCTTTTGGTGGAGCTTCATTGAATTCTTTATTGCTTTCACGACCATAGCGGTACTCTGCTCCTGCCCAGTATCCAACCCAGCCATCACCAGTTGTATCAATAAAAATGTCTCCATTAAAACGAAGCTTTTTATTACTCGATATATGCATGGCATCAACACTTTTAATTTTTTTGTTTTCAGTAGTTGCTCCATAAGCGCGATAATTATAAAAAATTGTTAAATTTTTAATATTATTCATGAAGTCATGACGTTTTTTATCATCTATTGCAGCCTTTGCATCACCATTAGGCCAGTGTTTAGTATCTAATTTTTTGATGAGGTCTTTATTTTTGCCATAAATTCCTTCTGTATGAACACGAATTTCTGCACTTGCATTTCCGCCTAGTACTGGACGATCATGAATTAATGCAACTTTTAAACCTTTTTCTGCTGCTGTTGCTGCTGCGGCACATCCAGCAAGACCTCCGCCCACAACAATAACATCATATTTTCCAGCACATGTTACTTGTGCAGTTTCAGTATTTACTTTGTTGCGCCATGCTGTTAATTTTTTCAACTCATTTGGTGGCGCGAAGTTATCATCAGTTGTAAAATAAATTGCATCACAACGTCCAGCAAAGCCAGTTAAATCTTTTAATTTAAGCTCATTTTTACCTTTTGAAATGTTAATTTTACCACCGTTTTGCCATGTCCATTTGTTTTCTTTAGTACCAAAAATTGTTGATAATACACTATTGTTGATTGCTAAATTAAATCTGCCTGGAGCCTCCCAATTTCCTGGAGCCCAATTTTTTGTTCTGACCCAAACATTGTAGCTAGCTGTTTCTGGAAAATTAACTAATTTAGTTGCATCGGCAACTTTTTCTCCTAGTCCATGCGCTAAAAGGTATGGAGAGCCCATAACATCCATAAATTGTGGATCAACTTTCCAGCCCCCTTTGTTTGAAAATGATTCAGCTTCAACTAAAATTTCGGCTGCGCTTAAGTTGCTAGCAGTAAATAGTGATACTGCTAACGATGTGCTTGCAAATAATTTGCGTAGTAAACTCTTTCTTCTCATATTTTTCTCCGTTCATTAATTTGATGCCTATTTTTTAGGAATCATTTTTAAAACTTTTTACCTTTAAAATAAAATAATTTTTATTAAAAAAAATGCAAGCGCTTAAAATTATCAATTTTAATCAATTAATTACTAAAAATTATCATTAATGTAATAAATAGGAAAAATTACTAAAAATTTTTGAAAATATTACGTTAAGGAGTTTAATTAAGAGTATAGCTAATTAATAGTTCTCTAAAATTGACAAATTGTTTAGTATCTGTTAAAATGATAAAACAATTTTAGAGTTTATAAAAATAGTGGTAAAGTCTGTTGTAATGATGGTAAATTTTTGAAATTTTAATAAATATGAATTTTTAATAATAAGATTCATATAATGTTCTGGAGAAAAATATGGAAAACAGTAGTGAAAATAATCTTTCTTATATGAAGTGTAAAGTTTGTGGTGAAGTGATCGAAGGTATGGTTGCCCCAGAAATTTGTGTAGTTTGCGGTTCTGGAGCTGAAGCTTTTGAAAAATATACCCCTCATGAAGAGCACATTATCCTTAATAATATTGAGTTAGAAGTGGTTATTATTGGTGCTGGTATTGCCGCTGTAAGTGCTGCAAAAGCAATTAGAGAGCGCAATAAATTGGCAAAAATTGATCTTTATACTAATGAAAGTGAATATCCATATAACCGCCCGCTTTTGACGAAAGGTTTAGGTCGCGATATTACCAAAATGAAATATTTTGTCGAAGATAAAGATTTTTACATTGAAAATGAGATAAATATCCATTTTAATTGTTTAGTTAATGAAATTAATCCTGATGAAAAAAATGTTGTAATTAGCCAAAATTCCGATAGCAATAATCCAAATATTATCGTTGATAACCGCAATACAGAAGTTGTTTCATACGATAAACTTTTAATTGCCACTGGAGCGGAAGCTTTTGTTCCGCCATTTCAAGGTTGTCAATTACCAGAAGTATGTGTTTTGAGAAGAAAAATAGACTTAGATCATTTATATAGTGTTTTGCAATCCGGGGCAAATGACAGCAAAAACGTTGTTATTATTGGAGGTGGACTATTAGGGCTTGAAACTGCTTCAGCACTTGACCGCATGGGGCACTCTGTAACAGTTATTGAAGCATGTCCATCAATTTTACCTCGTCAATTAGATGCTGATGGTGCACCAATTCTATTAGCAAGCATTGCAGAAAATAGTAATGTTACTGTGAAGTATGGCGTGTTTGTTGAAAAAATTCTTGGAGAAGAATGTGTTGAGGCTGTACAAACTAAAGATGGTGAAATTATTGACTGCAATTGTGTGTTAATCTCTGCTGGAAATACTGCAAATAATCAGTTGGCAAAAGATGCGAATTTATTAACTTCGCGAGCTATTAACGTAAATAAATATATGCAAACATCAAATGATGACATCTACGCAGCTGGAGATTGTGCTGTTTATGAAGAGCGCATTGATGGAATTTGGGAAACTGCTAAAGATCAAGGTGAAGTTGCAGGCGCAAACATTGCTGGAGAAAAAACAGTTTATAACAGTAAACCATTTGGCGCAACTTTTAGAGCATTTAAAACAAGTTTATTCTCTATTGGCGAAATTAATGTTGAAAAGTGCGACAAAAACAGTGTTTATAGTTTTGTTGAAGAAAAAAATGAACCACGTAAAATTTATAATAAATTTGTTTTCAAAAATGGTTTATTAGTTGGTGGAGTTTTACTTGGTAGCGTTGCTAAAACTAAAGAATTGATAGTTGGAGTAACCAATAAGGTCAATGAAGAAGAAGCAAAAAAACTTAATCTAATTTAAGTTTAACTATCCCTTTGAAACAGTTTGTGGTATTGACAATATCTTTTAGCGCAATAATATTAGTTATAATGCTATTTTTTTTTAGTTGTTGGAAATTATTTTTTTTAACAGCCAATAAAAAATTATAATTAGAGGTCTATTGCTGATGAAATACCAACAAAAAATTACGGTCTTATTAGTTTTAGTTTATATTTTACTCTCTGGAGATTCTTTTGCTAAAGAGAGTAAAATTCATGGTGATACTAGTATACAGTCTTCACAAAAAAATGGGCAACTAAAAATCGCTAAGTTTAGCACAGATAGCGCAAAGGCTATAGCGGAAAATGATTTCACATTTATTGATGAATTATATGAATTAAGTGGCGATGATTATTGTGAAGGTTTTAACCGCGCAATGTTTTCAACAAATGTTTTCTTAATAAATAATTTGATGTATCCAGCAGTATACGGATATTCTTCAGTCGTTCCAAAGTACGGCATGGAACGAATTAAAAGTTTTTTCCATAATATTCTATTTGTGAAACGTTTTATGGCAAGTTGCTTACAAGCTAAATTTTCTGGAGCAGGTATTGAAACATTACGTTTTTTGACTAATACAACCATTGGCATAGCAGGATTTTATGACCCTGCCAAGGATTGGTTCGGGCTTGATATTCATGAAGAAGATTTTGGACAAGTTTTTACGACATGGGGTTTTGGGCATGGTTCATATTTACATTTGCCAGCATATGGACCAACTAATGTCCGTGATGGGATAGGACATATTTTTGATGCGGCTTTTGACCCAAGAACATACCTGTTTTTTGGGATTGGCAGCGGAACTGTTGCTTTAGAAAAGTTAAATGAAGGGGCAATGGGATATCGTGACTTAGATATGATGATAAATGCGTTCGCTGACCCATATGAAATCAGCAAACAGCTTTATTATGTTAACCGTTATATCAAACAACATGATATTGATAATGCTGGAGTTATGGAGCAAAAATATATTGCTTCAATGAAAGACGCTGTTAATACGCATATGCAGCAAAGTGCAAAACGAGAGGCAATGAAAAAAAAGACTCCTGAGCCTAACCGTCTCAATGTAGTTCCTCCTGAATATGCACTGCTTGTTGATGTTGACTTGGCGGAATTTCACGCTCAAAATCCAGAAGTTGACACGATGCGCTATAGTAATTTTGATATTCAAAATGATAAAAAAAGTGTGTGGGTTGATGTTTCGCCATGGAATGATGATTTTTATAATCAAAGTGTTGTTCGTGAAATTCAACTTAAAAAAGATGCACCAGAATTTATGTATAAATTATGGTTGCAAACTATTGAAGATGAAGATCATGAAAATCATGGAGATGTAAATTTAACAGCACCTTTAGCAGTGGTTTGCCCTGGTACTGGGGCGAGTATTTTTAGTTTTGAGTCTGCGGCAATGGCTGAGCTATTGCATCAAAATGGTTATCATGTAGCAATTATGAGTAATAGTTTTTCATATAATTTTATGGAAGCAGCTTCGACGGCAATTTTGCCAGGATTTACTCCTTTAGATGCGAAGGATATGCAATATGCTATTGATGGAATTTTTTATGATTTAACAACAAATTTAGACTTAAGACCACAACGAAAAGCAATCATAGGTTTATCGATGGGTGGGCTTCAGACATTATTTTTGGCTCAGTTAGAAAAAATAAACCCAAAATTATTTGTTGATAAATTTATTGCGATAAATAGCCCTTGCAATTTACTTTATGCTGTTGATAAAGTTGATAGTTTATCAAAGGCATGGAATAACTGGAAAAAAGAAGAACAGTTATATAACAGCGTGGTTGCGGGCGCTAAATATATGCATAGTAGTAATAAGGTTCATGCTCCACTTAATGCTAAAAAGAAAAAGTTAGAAGCTAAAAATGATAATGATAAAGTTAAGCCAACAGCTGATGGTAAAGGTCAAATAATTGATCAAAATTCTGATGCTGAAAAATTGATGGAAGAATTGATGGAAGAATTGTTGCCTTATTCAAAAATTGAAGCCCAAGCTCTTATTGCTTTGAATTTCAAGATTACTTTGGCAGAAACAATTTATACTATTGAGAGCATGCGTAAAAAGTCTGAACTATTTCCTGAATTTCACCAAAGACGTAAAACTCCATTTTATCAAAAAGTTTATAAATTTACCTTCAGAGATTATGTCAAAAAATATTTATTAAAAGGATTGGAAAAACATTATAATAAACAGCTTTCTTTACACCGTATGAATGAAGAAGCTTCGCTGATTAGTGTTTCACGTGATGTTTTACGAAGTGATAAAGTGCGTATTTATTTGACAATTGATGACCTTTTTGTTGATAAAAAACATTTACGAAATCTTAATGCTCGAGCAGGTAAAAATTTAATTGTCTTTAGTAATGGGGGACATTTAGGATTACTTTATATAAAACAATTTCAAGATCACTTAATAAAAGAATTAGAACACTAAGCATTTCCTCATAAATATTTTTTGGAACAATTGTTTATAGCAGATAAAAAAAGCCACATACATAAAATGTTTGTGGCTTGAATATAGTTAGTGAAAAATTATTTTTTATTGCGAGATTTATTAAGTCGAATGATTGCGTCAATTGCCCAAATAACTCCTGCTTGACCATGAAAATCACCATTTTTTGTAGGGCGCTTTAGGTAGTGTTTTTTGCTGTTAACAGCTCCTGTTCCAATACATACATCTAAAGCTCGACCTTTGCGATCAATCATTTTAGCCAAACCTTTCCAACCTTTAGCTACAGCTTGTTCATATTTTTTTCCGCTTAATAACCTTGTGCGTAGCCCAGTGGCCAGAGCGTATAGAAACATTCCAGTACATGAACTTTCGTCCCAGCTGTCTTGGTCATCAATTAATTGTTTCCAAACGCCGTCTTTGCTTTGATTAGCGACTAATCCATCCATCATTTTTACATAATATTTTTTTAATTCATTATATTCAGGGGTTGTGTTGGGTACAACTTCAAGAACTTTTGCCATTGACGCCGCACTCCATCCATTTCCTCGTCCCCAAAAAAATGGTACATCTGGACGATGAAAAAATAACCCATTTTCTTTTTGTAATTTACGCGAATAAACCACTAATTGGTGAACCGCAATATCTGCATATTTCTGCTTTTTGGTAACCTCATAGGCTAATGCCTGTAAAGCTCCAACCATCCACATATCGTCGATCCAAAAACGGGTGTATTTTACTAAACCATCTTCTTTTCGTAATTCTTTTAGTTCATCATTTGCTAAATATAAACCCAGTTTACGATATGCTGCATCACCGCTTTGGCGAGCCCACTCTAAAGGAACAATACCAAAAACATTACCATCAACATGACCTTTCCAGATTTTCTTGTAATTGTTCTTTTTTGTATACCATTCATAAGGTGTTAATGCTTGCTTTACCAATGAATTATCACCTGTCGCTTCAGCTAATTTTAAAAGTCCATATACTGAACAAACGCGAGCATATTCCGTATAGCGGTGGCTTTTTTTAGGATCTTGATTAACAATGTTTTGTGCCATTAACTTTCCTAATATGATAGGATTGTCCATTGATAAACATTGACAATTTTTTACATCATTGCATTTAGTACTGACTTGTTGTGATTTTTCATTAGCAGAATATGCATAGTTAGTCATTGCAGCGGCTGCTAAAATTAGCATTAATTTACTTTTAATCTCTTTCTTTTTTTTCATCACTTTTCCTATTTTTAGTTGATTATTAACCCATGAGTAACGCATAAAATAGTTACTCTGCATAAAATTAGTTACACAAATATATGTCAACTTGTGTTAATAATTGAATTTAATATAATCTTTTTATGTGTATTAATCAAAAAAAAATAAAAAAATTGTAAAAAAATTGTAAACTAATATTGATAAGTAATTATTTATTGAGTATAATTGGTAAGAGTAAATAAATTAGTGTTTTTTATTATAAGGAGATCGAATATGGTTGGGGGTTCGGCTGAAGATATTAGCTCTAAAGCAGATTTTAATTTTAAAATTAAACAAACAAAAATTTCAGTATCAATAGCTATTGGAAAGTTTAAAATATCATTAGAGAAAAATGGTAAGTATAGTTCACTACGTCTAACTAAATATGGTTTTTCAATTTTTAAACATAATTCGGGAATGTCAAGCAATAGTCAGAAGCATCTTTTTGCATCTAAAAGCTACTCTGCTCCAATATCGCTTAATCCAATTCGTAGCTTGTTCATGAAAAAAAGTAACAGAAAATTTTTAAATGCTATCAAAGCCTTTATTGATGATGATGATAAAACAGCTTTAAAATTATTAGAAAATGCAAATAAGAGTATTGATGCGTCATTTATGAGAGGAGTTATTGAACAAGGTAAAGGAAATTACAAAACCTCACTAGAATCTTTTGAAAAAGTAATGGAAAGCCCTGCTAAGTTAGGACAATTTTTTGATAAGCATAATGTCTATTTCAAATTAAACTTAGACCTCTCTCATGAGCAATTATTACCAATATATTTTGATGAGCGCTGTATGTTAATTTGTTTAAGTATGATTTATAGTGAATTAGATTTAAAACAGGATGCTTTTGAATTATTATGGCACTTGTATTCTGAAGATTATAAAAATCTAGAAATTATTTTATTAATATCACAGCTAGTTGTTAATTCAGATTCTGATAAATCTGTATACAAAGATGTGGTTCTTATAACTAGTGGTATTCAGAATAGAACTCCACTGCAAACTATGATTTTATTAAATAAATCTAAAGCATTAAAAATTTTAGGAAATTATCAAGAAGCCTGTAATGTTTTGACTTATGCCTTACAGCGAACGGGAGGGCGTTCGCTGAATTTAATACATGAATTATTATATGAACAAGCTCTTATTTACGAACTTTTAAATCAAAATATCCGAGCAAAGAAAAATTATGAACGTATTTACTTGCATAATCAGAAATTTAAAGATATTGCTCAAAAAGTGCACATGAAAGGTGTATTTAAAAGTTAATAATTAATTTTATAAATCTTTAAAAATTTTACTATCAATTTCGTTGGCTAAAATTTATTCTTTAAGTTTTTTAATGGTATTAATAATTTGTGGCAATAATTGTTTTTTACGGCTTAATACATTTGGTAGGTTATAAAGATTTGCCTTAATTTTTGGATACGGTAATTGCTTTTTAACTTCATCATCGCCAACGATAATCATAATTGATTTTTCTTTCACGATATTAGTAATCAACAAAATAAAGAAATCTAAATTATATTCATCACGCTGTTTGCGACACTCCTTAAGTAATTTTTCTTCTTTCTTAAAGAATTGTTCGAAACTAACTTCTTCAATTTGGGCGATTGAAAAATTAAAGTTTTCAACTTCAAAATCTTTTTTATCAGCTGTTACCAATGCATGAGGGTCACTTTTAGCGATTAATGAGCCGATGTTAAAAATTTCTTCAGTCAACTGCATTGGTTCAACGTTGGCAATTTGCGCTAAATAGTTTAACGCTAATTCATCACGTGCGGTCGTAGTTGGTGAACGTAGCATTAAGGTATCAGTTACAATGCCTCCCATCAAAATTCCAGCAATTTGTGGCGTTAAATCACCACGTTCATTAATAAACATTTCAGTAATTAATGTACAACTACTACCAACAACATCGCAATTAATTTTTATTGGCTCATCGGTTGCTGGTAACCCTAAACGATGATGGTCAACAATTTCAACAATTGGGACTTCAGTCACACCTGCTATGCCGTGACCAACTTCATTATGGTCGACCAAAATTAATTGAACTGGGCTTTGGAGTTCAAAATCTTTTTTCATAAATGTGCCAACTAATTGATTATAATCATTGACAACTGGAAATAAATCTTCAACATTGGCCATCACTCGACGGCGAATGTCACTTAAGTTATCATCCATTTTAAATGGATTTTCAATCTGTTTCACGCCAAACATTTCAACTGGCGAACTGAATTTCAGACGACGAATCACTGTTGCTGAATCAAACGGAGTTTTTAGAATTGAAACGCCACGATCTTTTGCAGCATCTAATAGTAATTCATCAAACTTTTTATCTCCAGTTACAATTATTAAACGGGTTTTTAAATTAATTGCCTTTAAGTGTACATCCGTACGGTCACCTACCACAATTGCTAATTCTTCAGGTTTATCTTGAGGAATATGATCATCAAAACTTTCAATATTCATCGCTGCAACATAAATTGAAAAATCGGTGATTTCAGCATCATTAACAATATTGATTTCTTCTGCTTCAAGAACTTCGCTAATAATTTTTATCGATGAACGCACATGACGGTTGGTAAAGTCGTGGCGTTTTTCATCGCTATCGATAAAACCATTTAAGAGTTGTAATAAACTTAGCATACCACAAAATTTATTACTATCATCAACAACTGCAATTCGTTGAAGGTGATCTTCTCCTAATTTAGTCATTGCAGACATCAATGAACTACCTTTTGAGATCGAGCTAAAATTGCGGTTAATTACATCATTGACGGTTGGTTTGACAGTTGATAATGTTTTGGGCAATGGTATATTGAATTTTTTAAACAAATATTCGGTTCTTACTCCAGGTAAACCTGCACATGCTGCAGTAATATTTTGATACCCTTTTTGACGACGCAATTCCGCCAATGCTACAGCCCCCGCGACGCTATCGGTGTCTGGATTTTTATGCCCTATAACTATTGTTTTTATTTGATTATTTTCTTTCATTTTTTGTTTTTGTTACTTAAAATTTCAATTATTTGATTATTTTGACGAATGATTTTAGTTGAATTTTCACTGTTTATTCTGATATATTTAAAATACTGGGCTAAACCTAAACTCAAAATAAATACTAAAAAACTATCTCTCATTATTAAAGACATATCTAAAAGATTATTTTTAATAATGCTATTCCTAGATAAATCTTGATTATAATCATCATATCGGTCTTCATCAATATAAGTTTGCTGTTGGTAAATTTGATTTCCATAAATTTTTTTATGATATAGTGAAATATTAATAATTTTGTAGAAATAAAATATTGCGACTGCAATTATTGTGATTAATGCGCACAATGATATAAATTTAAATAAAATTTCAAGAACTGGACGTTTTGGATTTAAAATATTAAATTTATTTAAGAGGTTTGTTTTTTTATATTTATTAGTATTAAAATTTGCTCTATTATTATTTTGAAGCTTTTCTTTCTTATCATTTTTCTTTTTAGAATTTAAGATGCTTTGCACGCTGGCATCATCTTCAATAACTAACGCTTTTTTTGGCGGAGTTTTTTGTTTTGTATCTTTTTTTTGTTGGTTGTTTATGAATTCTTTTCCACATTCATTACAAATTATCTTGGTTATTGCAGTATCAGTTTCACATACTGATGAACAATATGGACATATAATGATCATTTTAAGCCTTGCCCTTTTATTAAAATCTTTTGATTAATAAATCATTTGTTATTAATTATTTCAAACAATAAATACATATAAATAAATATATTAACTAAATTCTAACACAAACTTAGCTGATATATTATTTTTGTTGGGGCAAATTGGTTGGGTATTTAAAAAAATACCCATTGATGTGTTTTTATTTTGGGATTTTTACGCTATTTAGAATCTCTTTACAAATATCAACAGCTTTAATACCACTATATTTTGCTTGGTTATTTAAAACCAAACGGTGTGCCATTACTGACGAAAAAATCTCTTTGATGTCATCTGGTGTTACAAAATCACGATTGTTAATGTACGCTTTTGCTTGGGCACAACGTGCTAAAATTAATAATGACCTTGGACTGCCTCCTAATTCAACATTGTTATGCTCTCTCGTTGCAGTAATTAATGTCATAATGTATTCGGCTAAAGATTCTTCAATAAATACTTTCTTAACTTCTTCTTGGATTTCAACAACTTCTTCTTCGCTGATAACTGATTGTAAATCTGCTAACGGGTGTTTATTCGCATGACTAAAAATCAAACTCATTTCATGTTCGCGTGCAGGATAACCAATTTCTAGCAGAACATAAAAACGGTCTAATTGTGCCTCTGGTAAAGGATATGTTCCATGATATTCAACTGGGTTTTGAGTGGCTATAACTAGAAATGGTTTTTTGAGCTTATAAGTTTCACCATCAATTGAAATTTGTTTTTCACTCATTGCTTCAAGTAATGCTGCTTGAGTACGTGGTGATGCACGGTTAATTTCGTCCGCTAAAACAATATTAGCAAACAATGGACCTTTTTTGAATTCAAAAGAACTACTTTGAGGATTAAATAGTGAATATCCTAGAATATCGTTTGGTAATAAATCTGGCGTAAACTGAACACGTTTAAACTCACTGTCAATTGAAATTGCCAATGCTTTTGCTAAAGTGGTTTTTCCAACACCAGGTACATCTTCAAGTAGAATATTACCATTTGCAAAAAATGCCACCAATAATAATTCAATTGCTTGTTCTTTACCAACAATAACTTTTGCTAAATTTTTTTGTAGCTTCTCAATTTTTTCACGCATAATTAAAACACCCCATTGTTATCTTATTAGTCGATGTTTCTGTGATTTAACGCTAAAACAGTAATTTCTAGAAACATCTCTGGTATAATATAGTTTTTATCTTCTTTAATTCCAATTTAAATTGTAATTAAAATCCTTTTGTTCTTCTTCAAAGGCGCGTGCATTCAATAAATCAATGAAAACAGCACATTGGTTAATTCCAGGAATTGATAAAACTTCTTTAGGATAAATAATTGCTAAATTTTGTTGATGTTTAACTAAAAAATGGTTTTCCATTACATCTTTTATTTCACCATCAACTGCAACTTTTGCTCTAGTAATCAACAATTGGGGACGACCATAGCCATAAATTTCTAACGCATATGGTAGATTTTTTGATAATTGCATAATAGCATCTTTCTCAAGTTCAATTGTTGCTTGTACTTTATTTAGTGAATATTCATCAATAATTGCCATTGCTGCCATGCTGTTGGCTATTGGTAATGGGTATGAAGTACAAATTTTCAATTGGTCGTAATTAATATTTAATACTTCACAACGTTCTTTAATTAATGATAATGCGTATAATGAAGTCACTCGAAAACGTTTAACACCTTTATTTAAGGCGTTGTCTACACGATTCGCCAATTCTCGGAGTTCAAATTCATTGCAAAATGGAGGTAAAATTACTTCAACTTTTCCATTAAATTTTCCAAAAATTGGTACGCATATTACATCATGATTTACTCTTGTGCGGTCGTGAAAAGATGCTGTTGCTACTGTACGAGTTTTTCGCTCACGATTAACTTCTGGAGTTGATTGTTGATTATTTGTAATGCGTAAATTTTCACGTAATTTGGAAAATTCTTTCTCACGCTTAACAATATAATTATCTGTATAAAATGTCGCAAAATCTTGTAGTTTATTTTCTATATAACTCCAAAAATCACGTTTAATATTTTTTAAAACACTTGCTGGAATAAATAAATTCTCTTCAATTGATAAATTGTAATTACCTGCCTTAACGCTGTCAGAATTTGGTGTATCAAATGTTTTTAAAAAGCTTTCATTGTTTAGTGCGTGTTTTTTAGCTTCAGAAAATTCTTCACTGTGAACCCAAATGTCGCCAACTTTTGTTTTATTAAAATATGGTTGAACACTAATCTCACTTTTAGTAACATTTATTTCCAAATCAAACTTAGTCCTGTTTAATGGGAAATTATTTATATTTAAAGTCATTTCGTTGTTTGTTTCACCAATTTTGTAAACTAATGAATGGTATGGGATTTCTTTATTACAATGAATAAAAGCAGTGTCGTTACGACGAGCTAATTTATTTGGTTTGCCATTAACCGTCATCATTGTTACAGTAAAAGCAGGACCGTCATCGCCACTACGGGGTTGAACTCGAATACGGTCGCCAACGTGTAAACGTTTGCTTAATTTAACGCTAAACCCATTTTTTTTAATTTCTTCGACTGTGCCAATTAAACTACCACTAACACCTAATGAATCGTGTTTAATTAAATTATTAAATGATTCAGCTGAATAAAAACCATGGCTCCAGCGTCGGCTAACAGCTTTTTGTAGAATAGCTTTCGCTTGACCTAAAATTTTATTATCAATTTTTAATGATTGAGTTTCATCAATAGTATCTAAAATTAAACGATATGCTTTGACGGTATTTTCAACATAATCAGCCTTCTTTAGACGTCCCTCAATTTTTAATGACGCAATATTATTTTCGATTAATTTTGGTAACAGATCCAATGAATATAAATCATGCGTTGAAAAGAAAAAACCGTTACCATCTTTATTAAAAAAACGACGACGGCATGGTTGTTTGCATTTACCACGGTTACCGCTATGCCCTCCCATCCATGATGAAAACAAACAGGTTCCAGACAAACTACAGCATAATGCTCCATGAACAAAAACTTCAAGTTCAGTTGTTGTTTTTGATGAAATCAAGGATAATTCTTCCATGGTAACTTGACGTTCTAAAATTACCCGCTTGATATTTAATGAATCAGAGAACTTAATTCCCATACTGTTATGAATTGCCATCTGAGTTGATGCATGAACCGTAATTTCAGGGAAGAAATCGTTGATAATTTTAACAATTCCCAAATCTTGAACAATTACTGCATGAATTTGCAATTTACTCAATTTTTGTAAAACTGCAAATAAATCATTTAATTCAGTTTCTTTAATTAATATGTTTAAAGTTACATAAACTTTTTTGTTTGAAGTTTCAGCAAATTCAATCAATCGTGATAATTCTTCAATTGACAAATTTTCACTGCGAGCACGTGCATTAAACTCTTTCAATCCTACATAAACGGCATCAGCGCCACTTTTTAATGCAACCACCGCACATTCAAAATTTCCACCAGGTGCAAGAAGTTCAGGAATTTGATATTTATTATTTTTATTATTGATATTTTTAGTCATATTTTATTTACTATTTATGTTAATTCTAATTCTTTATTTCTGTAATCAATAAAAATAGATGTTTAACATAATAAATACAACTGTTTTTTTTAAGGTTTACTTAATTATTAAAAATATTACCGAAATAGTTAATAAATAGTTGAATTATAACTGCAAAAACAAGTATAATAGGATTATAGGTCGAATTTTTTCGTGTAACTAAATTAAAGAAAAAAACTAATCAATAGTAAAGCACAATTTTAATATAAGGTGATGCTATTATGAAAAAAGTATTTGTTTTGGACACCAACGTACTGTTGCATTCGGCAAAAGCAATTGAATCATTTGAAGATAATGATGTTGTATTACCAATGTCAGTTATTGAAGAATTAGATCGCTTTAAAAAGAAACAGGATGAATTAGGGAGAAATGCACGGCAGACAATTCGACTACTTGATAGGTTGCGGCAACATGGCAATATTCATAAAGGAGTAAAAATTAATGATAATCGTGAAGATAGTGGTTTATTAAGAATTGTTTCGGGTCAGGGTGATATTAAAAATAGTTCTCTTGATATGGATATTGCAGATAATCGAATTTTGCGAACCGCATTTCAACTTCAAGAAAATGGCGAAAATATCGTGTTCATTACCAAAGATATAAATCTACGCATAAAAGCCGATGCAATTGGGTTAACTGTAATGGATTTTGAACACGAAAAAATAAATTTTGATGAATTATATAATGGTTGTCGCACTATTGAAAGTACTGAAGAAATCATCAATGAATTTTACGATAAAAAAATCATAGACGCACCAGTTAAAGATTTATATCCGAATGAATACACTATTTTAATTGATAAAAATGATTCAAAACATAGCGCATTAGGATTTAATAATAATCACGGTGGACTGGAATTGCTAAATGGTTTTTTCGATAAGAATTCGGTTTGGAATATCCATCCACGCAATAAAGAACAGAAAATGGCGTTAGATTTATTGATGAATCCTGATATCAAATTAGTAACGTTAGTAGGTCAGGCAGGATCAGGAAAAACACTTTTAGCATTAGCCGCAGCTCTTGAAGCAACTTTACATCAAAGTCAATATGAAAAGATCTTAGTCTCTAGACCGATTATTCCAATGGGTAATGATTTGGGTTATATGCCTGGAGATAAAGATGAAAAAATGAAACACTGGATGCAACCGATTTTTGATAATTTAGATTATTTAATGCATGGTGGTCAAAAAGATACTCGGTCATCATCAAAAAAAATTGACGACTTATTTACTTCTCGAAAAATGGAGGTTGAAGCTTTAACCTATATTCGTGGGCGAAGTATTCCGCGTCAGTTTGTTATTATTGACGAAGCGCAGAACCTAACTCCACATGAAGTTAAAACCATTATTTCTCGGGCAGGAGAGGGAACAAAAATGGTTTTAACAGGCGACCCTTATCAAATTGATAACCCATATTTGGATTCATCAAGTAATGGTTTGACTTATACGGTGGAGCGTATGAAAGATAAAAAATTACATGGTCACATCACATTGTATAAGAGTGAACGCAGTGATTTAGCAGCGCTGGCGGCTGAATATTTATAATTCTAAAAATTTAAGTAAACTATTTAGAACAGTGGATGATTTTTTATCATTCATTGTTTTTTTTACAGAAGAAGAAATAAAAATTTGCAATTTTAGTAGTTAAGGGTTTTATTATAAGTTAGAAAAAATTATTAACATTTTTTTGAAGAGTTGATAATTTTAAAGAATAGAAAAAATTGTAATAACTATAATTAAAGGGTTTCATCTTGATAAAACGTATCATTGCAAAATTGCTAAATACTTTCGGAACAACCGAAAAGGAGAATAAACAAAAATCTCAAAATTTAAGCAAAAAAAACAGCAGAAACAGTAAAAATCGCAAAAATAATGATAATAAAAACAAATCAAAACAGCGAGACAATACTGTAAAAAATAATAACAAAAGTCGTAGTAATAATCGAAATGCTAATAGAAAAAAAACTAATAGCAATAATAAAAATAATAACAGTAATTCTCGAGCTAAGAATAATTCAAATCAGCAAAAGAAAAAAACAAAAAATCGCAAGAAACCGATTCAAAGTAAGTTAAATATTGCTGAGCACGTAGTATTTGAAAAAGCGGCAAAGCTGGTTGAAGTTGAGCCGAAAGAAGGAGAATTACGTTTTACTGAATTACCAAAATTACATGATGATATCCTTCATGGGTTGCAATATTTGAAGTTTAAATATTGTACGCCAATTCAAAAATTAAGTTTGCCTGAATCTTTATCTGGAAAAGATGTTGTAGGTAAAGCGCAAACAGGAACTGGAAAAACAGCAGCATTTTTAATTACATTGTTTAATCATATTTTGAATAATCCAATCGAAAATCGCCGTAATGGTAGTTGTCGAGCATTAGTTTTAGCGCCAACACGTGAGTTAGCAATTCAAATTTATAAAGATGCTGAACAGTTAAGCAGGTTTTTCGCCGTAAATAATTTGGTTGTTTTTGGGGGGGCTGGGCATGCTCAACAACGTGAAGTTCTTCGTACTAAACCAATTGATATTTTGGTTGGTACGCCTGGGCGTGTTTTGGATTACATTCGTGGTGGAGATTTGCATTTGCGTAATACTGAAATGTTGGTGATTGATGAAGCTGACCGTATGCTTGATATGGGGTTTATTCCTGATGTTCGCAGTATTGTTGTAAAAACACCACGTCCTGGGGAGCGTCAAACGATGTTTTTTAGCGCAACTTTTGATGAAAAGATTTTGCGTTTAGTTGATAATTGGTTGAAAGATCCAATTAGGGTTGAAGATGAATCTGAAAGTGCAGTGACTGATTTAATTAATCAGCGCTTTGTAACGGTATGTCGTGGGGAGAAATTGGCATATTTATTATGGTTGTTACGCAATGAAAAGTTTGACAGGGTAATGATTTTTGGTAATAGAAAAGATCAAAATTTCATTTTATATAAAAATTTACGCGATCATGGTGTTAAGTGTGAACTTTTAGCAGGTGACGTTGCTCAAAATAAACGTATGCGTATTTTAGATGATTTTAAGGCTGGAAAAATTAAGATTATTATTGCTACAGATGTGGCAGCGCGAGGTATTCATGTCAAGGGTGTTTCACATGTGATAAATTATGATTTGCCAGAGAGAGCAGAAGATTATATTCATCGAATTGGGCGTACTGGGCGCGCAGGACAAACAGGTGAGTCGATCAGTTTCGTTTGTGAATATGGGGCATACGCTTTGTCTGATATTGAGCAGTTAATTGATATAACCGCAAAGTGCGAATTTTTAACGGATGAGCAGTTGAAAATGCCATCAAAAAATGAAATGCGCCAAATTATGAAGGATTTGGGTAATAATAAATCAAATACTGAAAAAAGAGATAAGTTGCAAAATAGCAAATCTGAAGTACAGGGCAACGTAAGTAAAAAGGCTGAATTAAAATCAGAAAAAGTTGAGCAGCCAAAAACTGAAAAAGAAAATAAAGCAGAAGATAATACAGAAAAAATTGAGCAGCCAAAAGCTGAAAAAGAAGAGAAAACAGAAGATAATATAGAAAAAGTTGAACAACCAAAGCGTGATGTTTATGAAAAGCCGTTGGTTGTTAGTGATGATGGAGCTCAAAAAAGTATAACTGAAAAAACAGCTAATCAAGCGTCAGAAATCGACGTTGCGGATACTGATAATAGTAATGTTTCAATTACTGTTGATTAATTTTGAGTGGGAGTAAAAATGCACTGTTTTTATTGTGAAGGGTTAAAGCTTGATAGTTCGATTGTTTCATTAAATAAAATTGAATCTCAGCATTTATTCAAAACGTTGCGTGCGCGAAATGGAGATAAAGTTGAGTTAATCAATGGACGTGGTGTATTCGCTCATGCTGAAGTTGCTGAAGGAAAACAGCTGAAAATCATCAATACTTTTGAACAACTACAACATTCACAAAAGTTAATGCTATTTTTATCACCTCCTAAGAAAAACAAAATGGATATTTTATTACGTCAGTGTGCCGAACTGGGCGTAAATGAAATTGTTTTGATAATTACCGAAAATTCGGTATCTATTCCTCATAAAGCTAACATGGTAGAAAAGTGGCAGCAAAATTTAATTGAAGGTTGCAAGCAATCCAAAAATGCTTTTTTACCTCAAATTTCATTGCCAATTAAATTTAAAGAATTGTTTGAAAACTCAGATGATTTTGATTTTTCTAATAATATTGACGCTTATTTTGGTGCAATTCATGGTCAAAAAAGTGTGAGTATTGTTAATAATTTAAAAAATTATGCAGTTGGTTGGTTTGTTGGACCAGAGGGCGGATTCACCTCTGATGAAGAGTTAGTTCTTGAACAGAATAATATTAAACCCCTGCGCATTGGTAATTATGTTATGAGAGTTGAAACAGCTGTTGTCGCTGGTTGTGCATTGCTTATAAATATAAATAGCTAAAATTATTATATTGGAAGTAAAAAATTAGATTTTTATCCAAAGTTTATTTTCTCAATTTTGTAATATATTTTTTATTCCAGAATAAAAATAGGGCATTTCAAATTTATAGTTAAAAACATTTTATCAAGAAAAGGAAAAAATTAATTAGAAAAAGTAGATATATTCCCTTAATTATCAAAGAGTTAGAAATGTTAAATATTTTGAAAAAAAGAATAATTGTTCCTTGAAATTAGTAAAGCAAAGATTTAGTATAAATATTAGTTGTTTATGAATAATTTGATTTTTTTTGCAAAAAAGATTTGCATTAATTGACATAAAGTTTATTTTGTCAACTTTAAAAAACACTTTTAACTTAGGAAATATGAGTAAGATGAATATCGAATTAACATATGTGCTAGTGACCCCTTACACACTAAAAAAATCTCGAACTGGAGGGATTTTGGCACGTCTTTTATCAAGAACTGATCTTGATTTTGTGAGTGCTCAAATTGTACGCTTTGATCAAAAATCTGCAGAAAAATATGCTCAGCAAGTAGAAGAGACAATGTCTAAAGATAATGAATTAATAGGCACCCTTGCAGGGGAGTATATTAGAGAAAATTTTTCGCCAAATAAGGCAACGGGACGTATGCATAGGGCATTTTTATTGTTATTTAGAGGCGAAAATGCTTGTCAAAAAATTACCGACATTGTTGGAACATTTAGAAATATTGATAATAGTAGCATTGTTTATGGTGAAACGATTCGTGATACTTATGCGGATTTAGTTTTTGAAAAAAATTCAAAAAAAGAAGTCAAGTTTTTTGAACCAGCAGTGTTTACACCAAAAACTCAAGAGTTAGCAATTCCAAAATTAAATCTTTTAGCAAATGTCGCTCGTAATAGCGACAATATTATTAGTTTAACTCGCTCCGCAGAAGAGTTATCAGCTTTTGAGAAGACACTAGTAATTATTAAGCCTGATAATTGGCGTCATCCTAGTTCTCGTCCTGGTAATATTATTGATATGTTGAGCCGTACTAGCCTAGAAATTGTTGGTTGCAAGACTTACCGAATGAGTGTAAATCAAGCTTTAGAATTTTATGGTCCTGTTAAAGATGTTCTAAGAGAGAAATTAGCGCCGTCTATCGCTGAAAATGCAGCTGAAACTCTTGAGCATAAATTTGCTGTCGCTTTAGATGAAAGAGATGTTGAGTTGCTTCGTAAAAGTATTGGGGATCGTTATGCAATTCAGCAATTTGAAGAAATTATAAAATTTATGGCAGGTTCGAAACCGAGTGAATGCGCAGAGAACGAACTTGACGACCCAGGTAAAGTAAAATGTATGGTGTTAATTTATGAAGGAATTAATGCGGTGCAGAAAATTCGTGATGTATTGGGTCCAACGGATCCTACAAAAGCTCCAGGTGGCACAGTTCGCCGTGATTTTGGTAGCAATGTTATGGTAAATACTGCCCATGCTTCAGATTCAGTTGTTAGCTACGAACGTGAGCAAAAAATTCTTCAAGCTCATAAGAACACTCTTTGCGATGTTATAGATAATTTTTTGAATGTAAGATAGTTTGCGTGAAAAAAAATTAAAGAAAAAATTTGCAAATTTAAATAATCGAGGTTATATTTTTCTGATTTGAATTTTTATAACCTCGATTTGCATATCTATCTATGATAAGTCGAATCTTTAAAAATAAAATATTTGTCGGATTTTATTCAACCGATTTAAGATAAAGAAATTAAGAATTAAAAAGATAAATTATACAGATTATTTAGTTTGCAAAAAAATAATCGAAGAAGCCAAAGGAGACATTAAAATAGTGTCAAAGATTCAAAATATTAGCGGTTTTATGGGCAAAATGCAACCTTCTGCAACTTTGTCAATAACGTCAAAAGCTAAAGAGTTAAAAGCTGCAGGTCGTGATATTTGCAGTATGTCGGCTGGAGAACCAGATTTCGATACACCTCAGGCAATTAAAGATGCTTGTATTAAAGCTTTAGAAGAAGGTAAGATTGGTTACACTCCTGCAAGTGGATTACCTGAATTACGTCAAGCTGTTGCTGATAAATTTATGAAAGAAAATAATATCAAAACTTCTATGGCGCAATGTGTAGTTGCTCCTGGTGCAAAGTTTTCTGTATTTACTGCTGTTGCAACACTTTGCGGTCCTGGTGATGAAGTTATTTTATTGTCTCCGTATTGGGTTAGTTATCCAGAAATGGTAACGGCTACTGGTGCAAAAATTGTTGTTATTGAAACAAAAGCAGAGAATAATTTTGAAGTTACAGAAGAGCAATTAGCTGCTGCTGTTACTGAAAATACAAAATTATTAATTTTAAATTCTCCTTCAAATCCATGTGGTTCAATTTATAGCCTTGAAACATTACAAATGATTGCAAAAAGCGCAATTGATAATGATTACATGGTTTTAAGTGATGAAATTTATGAAAAATTAGTTTTCGATGAAAAATATCCTCATATTAGTATTGCTTCATTGAGTGATGAAATTAATGAACGTACGATTACTGTAAATGGTTTAAGTAAAGCATATTCTATGACAGGCTGGAGACTTGGTTATTTGACAGCTCCTTTGTGGTTAGCTAAACGTATAATTGCTTTTCAAAGTCACACAACTTCAAATGCGACAACTTTTGCTCAATATGGAGCTCTTGAGGCATTGAAAGGTTCTGTTGATGATGAAGTTGAAGCAATGCGTCAAGCTTTTGCTGAACGTAGTAAATTAATTTATGAGCTTGTTAATGATATTGATGGTTTATCAGCAGTAAAACCAACTGGTGCATTTTACTTATTTATTGATGTTAGCAGTTTTGGCTTAAATGATGAAGAGTTTGCTGATAGACTTCTTGAAGAATATGAAGTTGCGGCAATCCCAGGCGCTCCATTTGGTGCTCCAGGATTTATCCGTTTATCATATGCTTGTGATGAAGCGACAATTCGCAAAGCAGTACAACGTTTAGCTGCTTGCTGTGATTCATTACGTTAATAAATTTTATACAATTATTTAGCATTTTTGAAGAGTGTGATTGAAAAATCACGCTCTTTTTTTTATGGTAATTATCTACTGATTAAATTTAGGGCATTTTATAAAAATACCAAATTTGGCTAAAAACTGTCTTTTAAAATTTAAATATCTCGTAGCTATCTGATATGAAAATATTTCATTTAGGCACAAAAAACACCTTTACAAAAAATAATGTAAAAGTGTTTTTTATTGTATGAATAAGGAAATTATTTTTTCCAGAATTTCCAGCCTTTTCCTTTATCAGCAGGTGCATCATTAGCTGATTGAGAAGGTGTTTTTGCGTCCAAGTTAACTTTTGGAGCTGTATTTTCTTCGTCGACTAAGTTTACAACAAAGTCATCTTCTAGTTGCGGAACCATACCAATTCCTGAACGTGAAATTTTTACTGTGTTTGTTGAGCCATCTGCTGATTCTTCAGCTTGTTCTGGTAAAGCAACAGTGAAAACACTGCCACACTCGCTACATTCAACATCTTGTCCAATCATTTCTTCTGGAACTTCGTACTCAGTATTGCAATTAGAGCAATTAATTGATATATCTGCCATTTGGATACCTGCCTTAAAATTTTGCTTTAAAACTGTTTAAATAAATTAAATTTTCATTCTTAAATTAGTGTATAGTTGCTACTTTAGCAAATGAAATAATAAAAAAAATGTTATTTTTAAGTAGATAATTGGAATATTTTATAACATATAAAATACTGAAAAAGTAAAATTTATTTTAAATATCTAAAATGTACAAATAAGAATTTTTATAACGACTAAAATAATCTAAAATTTAGGGTTAAAATTGGCTTTTGTATGCTTAAAATGCTATATTGTTTTGAATATAAATATTGCAAAGTCTTTAAATAGTACATTTTTGAAAAAAAGATAAATTAAGGTTAATAGTTTTATAACATGAATAATATAATTGAATTACAAAATAATAATTACTCTTTATCATCGGCTCCAAGTAATGGAGTGCCGTTAAAATTTACCTTCTTAAAGGATAATAAAAAAAGTATTCAAATGATGATTAGTCCAGTTCGTTTAGGAGCTTTTGGTGAGAATGCTGGAATTGTTAAGAAGCTTCGTAGTCATGAATCAATGGATGGTTTAACTCATTCAATTGAAATGTTAAATATCATTCCGTTTGGCCCAGAACCTAAAGTTGGCAGAAATATTAATTTTGCTAAAAATCATGCTAAAGTGGTAACTGATGTAGAGTTGAAGTCATCATTGCCTGTGAAAAAAGTTCACGTTGATAATTTGTTGCTAAGTGGTGATATAGTTGAATTTGCAGTAGTGACAGAAGAAAATTATGCAGCAAATAATTATAAATGGCAAAAAATTAGAGATATTAGTGATGATGGTGTTATTTTCAAAGATGATAAACCATTTTTAATTTTTATTGTTAAAAATAGCAATAACGATACTTTTGAAGTTGGTACTGGTGATGATCTATGGCGCTGGAAAACAGCTTGTGATTTAGAACATATTTCAAGCGAATTCAAAATTACAAGCGATGCAAATGGTAGTATTAAAATTGAAAGGTTGGTTTTGGATTTAAGCGTAAATTCTGAAGCAACCTTAGAATCAAGAAACTGGCGTTTTAAGTGGTATTTTGCATGGCAAGAGGCTGAAAATTCACAAACAAAGGATAATGAATATTCACAACTTTTACGTGATGCATTAGTATTGAACAGTAAAGCTAATAGTAGTGAAATAAAAAATTTTGATGGTTTTGAAATATCATTTAAATTTACAGCTGATTCAATTGATAATGCTGCTTTTTGTAGCGCTGAAAATGACAAAAAGACAAAAACAGTTTGTTTTGAAGCTCCTGCAACAATTAAATTTTTGCGCAAATGGTTACGGTCAGTTATTGCAAATGTAAATAAAAATGTTGAGTCGATTAATTTAATTATCGAAGGTAGCCAGTTATGCTATAATGCGAGCCACTTAAGTCGTGGAGTAATGGATAAATTAGAACATTTGGATGTTAATAGCAAAATGGATTTTTGGTTATGGGCAAATAAACAGTGTGCAAAAAATGATTTGAAATTTAAAATGACAATTTTAGATGACAACAATCATCTATATAAATATAATGTAGTAAAAGATTTTGCTCAAGGTTGTTGAAATTGGAACCTTGTAAATTTGAAGAAACAAACAGTGCGTGGCATTGTTTAAGGAATTATAATTATGGATAAGAAAGAGATATTAAATTTGGATGCTAAATATGTTTGGCACCCATGTGCTCAGATGAAAGATTATGAAACATTTGAACCTTTAGCTGTTAGTCATGCCAAAGGATCGTTTATTTATACTCTTGATGGAAATGAAGTTATTGATGCGATTAGTTCATGGTGGTGTAAGAGTTTGGGGCATGGTCATGATGCAGTTGTTGCAAAAGCAAAAGAGCAATTAGAGCGTTTTGAACATGTGATTTTTGCAAATACTGCTAGTGAAATCATGTCTCAGGTTTCTGAAAGAATTGGTAACATTGCACCAGGATTAGATAAAGTATTTTACGCTGATAATGGTTCGACTGCAGTTGAAATTGCGATGAAACTAAGCTTGCAATATCATGCTCAAGTTGGTAACAGTGAGCGTAAAAAGTTTTTATCTTTGAAAAATGGCTATCACGGTGAAACTATTTTAACACTAGCCGCTGGCGATTGTGAACTTTACACAAAGCCATATAGCGATATCATGCCAAAAATTGATAAATTCGAAATTGAATACTGTAATGCTGGTGTTAATGATGAAAAATTCCAAAATTATGGAGATGATGCTTGGGACAAAGTTCTTAAACAATTAGAACCGCATGCTAAATCTTTATCAGCAATTATTCTTGAACCTCTATGTCAAGGGGCTGGAGGAATGTTAATGTATAGTGCTGATCTTTTAAGAAGGTTAAGATTTTGGATAAAAGAAAATGGGGTACATTTAATCGCTGATGAAATTCTGACAGGAGTTGGGCGTACTGGACGGATGATGGCATGTAATTATGCTGACATTGTGCCTGACTTTGCTTGTTTTTCTAAAAGTTTAACTTCTGGATTTGCACCATTTTCATGTACAGTTTGTTCGACTGAAGTTTACAACGCATTTTATGATGATTATTTTACTGGTAAAGCATTTATGCATTCAAATACTTATACAGGTTATCCGTTAGGGGCAGCAGCAGCAATTGCAGTGTTAGATATTCTTGAAAATGGCGATAAATTCAATAATAATAAAAATTATTTGCGTGATGCAGATTTGAATTCTGAGTTATTAAGAAGCTTAATGGAAAATGTTAATGCTGAAACAAATGCTTTAATTAATATTAGAAATATGGGCTATTTATGTGCTGCTGACTTGGTACACCCAGTGACAAAAGAAAAGTTTGACCCAAAACAGCGTACAGGTTATCAAATTTATCAAGAGGCAGTTAAGCTAGGCGCCTTATTGCGTCCTCTGGGGGATACCCTTTATTTTATGCCTCCATTTAATACAGATGTACAAACATTAGAAAAATTAATGAAAATTACCGTACAAGCAGTAAACAATGTAGTAAAAAAATAGATTAAAATTTGCTTTTTTCTTAAGTGCTATGTAAATTATTTAATTCAATTTATTAGTTGGATATATTTGTTTTTAAAAAAACATACCCAATATAGCAAAGTTAAACAAAATTAGTAGAATAAAATTAAGAGATAAAAAATATGGGATTGCCATTAATAATAATAATTTTGGTGTACGCAGTTAGTCGAATTGTGAACCTTGCATTAGAACTGAGAAATTTAAGTTCGATTAAAACTCAACGAGGAGTTATTCCTGAAGAGTTCAAAGGTAAATTTGATGAAGAAAGTATCGACAATTCATTTTTGTACACAAGACATAAATTAAAATTTAATCTAATCTACAGTGCTTATAAAGAGATGCTGAGGTTAATATTTATCTTTTTACTAATTAATTATTACAATGAGTTAATATTAAGTCTTGGTTTTGGTTTAAAAATTGATTCAATTTTTAGATTTATTTTAACTGGAATTGTATATGTATTTATTCTTAATGTCGCAAGTACAATTTTATCTTTGCCTTTTGATTATTATAGAATTTTTAGAATTGAGAAGCGTTTTAGTTTTAATACAATGACTATTTCTTTATGGTTTGTTGATTTAATTAAGAATTTGTTACTTAGTGCTGTTGTATACGGTGTATTATTAAGTGGTACGTTTTTAGTTTTTAATTTTATGCCAAATTTTTGGTGGTTGCCAGTATGGGGGTTATACTTTGTATTAACAATTTTCTTTTTGTATGTCTCGCCTTATTTGATAGAGCCATTGTTTAATAAGTTTGACCCAATTAAAAATTTAGATTTAATCGATAGGATTAAAGATATGCTTGATGGAGCAGGAATTAATGTAAAAGGAGTTTATAAAGTAGATGCTTCAAAACGTACGTTGCATACTAATGCGTACTTTACTGGTATTGGTCGTGTGAAGCGTATTGTGCTTTATGATTCACTTTTTGACCAATTATCAAATGAGGAAATTTTGGCTGTTCTTGCACATGAAGTTGGACATTGTAAAAAACATCATGTTATTAAAAATTTAATATTTTTTGAGGCTATATCTTTGATCATTGCTTTTGTTGCCTTTAAAATAACTAATAGTGATGCGTTATTAGATTTGTTTAAAATAAAGATGATTGAAGGCGTGCCTGTAGAATATTATTTTTTTACAAAAATAGTGATTTTGGGGTTCTTAGCATCAATTGCTTTTTGGCCTTTGTTTCCATTATTTAACTATATTTCACGCAAATTTGAAAGCCAAGCAGATGATTATGCATGTAAGATTATTGGAGATGGGAAATCTCTGGCTAGTGCGTTACAAAAACTTTCAAAAGATAATTTGGCTAATTTGCATCCAGATGTGTTATATGCAACATTCCATTACTCTCACCCTCCGGTATTAGAAAGAATTCGCTATTTGAAAGAGTGGGAAAATTGATAAATAGCACAAAAAAGTTTATATTTTATTGATACTCTTTTTTTTTGGTTGAAACAATTCTTTTTATGAATGTTAAAATAATAAATAAAAAAAAGCTACAACATTAAGCTGTAGCTTTTTTTATCTTTAAGAGCAAAGTGTGTTAATCATTTTTATTCAATGAAATAACTACACTCTTTTTATTTCCTTCGCCATGACTTTGAGTAACGATTTCGTTGTCATCTTGCAACGTTATATGGATTAAGCGACGATCATGTGCATTCATCATTGGCAATGTTACCGCTTCACCCCAGCGTTTTACTTCTTTAGCTGCATCAATAGCTTGTTTTACTAAAATATCATTATTCTTTGAATTGCGTCCTCCAGAACGACGACTATTAGGGCGACGAGTGCGACGTTGAGGTTTATTACGAGTGTAACCATCGATATCGATTACAATTCTTGGGAATTCATTGTCAGCTTTGAACATCATACGGTTTAAAATTAGCTGTAAACTATCAAGAGTTTGACCTTTACGACCAATAATTCTACCTGCATCTTCTGACGATATTGTAATAACCATACGTTCTTTGTTTTCTTCAATTTTCATTTGCGCATCAAGACCTAGATAGTCAAGCATAATTCCCAATGTTTTTGATGCTGCTTCTTTCTGTTTTGCAAAATTTGCTGTTGTTGTCATTTTATTAAAAAATCCTTTCGTTTTTTGCTGAAGAGCGTTTCTGTTAATTTACGAAGCTTTCGCAGTTGATTGCTCTTCTTTTTTTCCACTGCGATTGTTGATGAGCATTTGTACAATACTAAATACTTGGCTCACTGTCCAATATAATGTCAGACCACTTGGTAAGTTATAAAGCATAACTAACATTACCGCTGGCATAATATACATTACAATTTGTTGATTTTTCTCCATTGCTGTTGGAGTTAATTTTTGCTGTAAAAGCATTAAAATAGCCCACATAATTACTAATGGGTTGATTGGTAATGATCCAATAGTTGCCACTGTATCAGGTTGTGCTAAATTAGCAGCCCAGCCAAATGAGGCTTGACGTAAGTCAACCATGCCATCTAAAGCCCAGTATAAAGCAATAAACACTGGAAGTTGCAAAAATAGTGGCAAGCATCCGCCAACTGGATTAACTTTTTCCTGACGGTATAACTCCATTGTTTTAGCACTTTGTAATTGTGGATCTTTATATTTTTCGCGAATTGCTAAAATTTTTGGTTGTAACTCCTGCATTTTTTTCATAGATTTATTTGCTTTTTGAGTTAAAGGCCAAAATAATGCGCGAACAATTAATGTTAAGGCAATGATTGCCCAGCCATAACTATTAGCAAAAAGTGTTTTTAAGTATTCTAAAGCTAATAACATAAATGTCGCAATAGAGTTAAAGATTGACCAACCACCAATTAAGTGCATTACTGGCTTTGTACTTTGATCAAATTTCGTTAAATTTGCTAGACTTTTTGGTCCAATAAAACAATCAAAAGAATATAGTTTCACATCATTCATTTTGTTAAGTTTTAATGTGCCAAGTTTTCCAGCAATAGTAACTTTATAGATATAAGCATCTTTTTTGGGAGAATGTTCATCGTTATACTTGGCGCGCATTGTTTCAATGCCATCTGTAAAAGTGTCTTTGCTTCTAATAACAGAAACAAAGTATTTGTTAGTTATTGAAATCCATTTCGCAGGAGTTTTTTTGTTGTTTAAAAATTCATCCTCATCATCTTCTGAACGTAATGTCACAACTGAATCATTGGTATTTAAATAGTCAGCGCCTATATGTTCACTACGAGCTTCATCTCCAAAAATTTGCTTAGTTGGCAGTAATGCAATATTTAATACGGCAACTTCTGGAATGATAATTGCTTCTTTAGAGTCGTTTTTAAATGATATATTATATTTAAGTTGGTAGTTTTCCTCTAAAGACCATTCTTGTGTTACTAGTAATTTTTGTTTTTGGCTTAAATTATTTGAGAATAAGCGAGTCAAAATAAAACTTTTTTTATCTGCAGAAACTTCACTTTTAACTATCTTTGTTGAGACCCATTCTTGAGGTAATTGAACATTAAAGGCATTAGAAGCTTGATTTGTGTTTAATGCTGTATTTATAGTAACATTTTCTTCACTATTAGTTTTTTTGAAATTAAGGAGCTCAACAGCTTCAACTGCTCCATTATTGCCAACAGTTAGTTTTGTAGAATTATTTTCAATATAAAATGCTTTATACTCGACATTTTGTTCTGAATTAACAGCTGTTGATTGAGCTTTAGTTGTAGTTGTTGAAGAATTGGACGGTTTAGCAGCTACTGTCTTACTAGCTGGGTTTTCTGTCGTTGTCGTTTCAGTTGTAGCAGATACAGGTGCGCTTTGAATTAGTCCTAATTTCTGGAGAATTGGATTTATTGAAAGAGCTAAAAGTGCTGCAACTAACAACACTACAATAGTTTCTTTATCTAATTTCACTATACTTAAAACCTCTCTTTAGGTTATTAATTTTTTAAATCTTAATTATAAATATAAAACCTTTTTTCAAATAAATCAAAGAATACGCAAAATGTTATTATTTGGGTTCTATATTACTTCTTCTTTTTTTGTCAACTTTTTCGGGAACTAAATCAATACCACCTTCGCAAAAAGGATTGCAGCGTATTAAACGCCAAGCTGCAAGATATCCCCCTTTAAAAATTCCGTGCTTTTTAATTGCCTCAAATGCATACTCAGAGCACGTTGGAAAAAATCGACAACTAGGTGGGAGTAGTGGTGATATTATTTTTTTATAAAATATCAATGGTAATAGTATAATTGCTGAAATTGAAAAAAAATTAATCTTTTTTACTGAGATTTGATAATTTTCTGCGCTTTCTTCAAGAGATAACGAATGTCCCGCTGAACAATTTTTTGTTTGTTTTGCAGTATCCTTTTCCTCGGTATAAGTATAAGGTGACATGCTTTTATCTCCGGTTTGAGTAGTCGAAACGACTCCCATAGTAAGCGTCTAGCTCTATTTCTTACCACAGCTCTTTTATCAAATTTTCTACCACAAATCACTCCGCATCGGAGTTTTTTATCTGGAGAATCTGCTATCACTACCAAGCAATTATGAGCAACGAATTTTATACCATGATTTCTAACGTAGTCGAAATCAGCTTTAAGAAGCAATTTATCTTTGGTTTTTAAGCTTAATTTACTCGATTGCACTATAATATGGTTCTTTTATCTATTTTGTTTTGATATGTCGATGCCAAATTCTCTTTTTGATAGATTACTCTATTAAAAAGTTCACTTTAGGGCAAGTTAAAGCTAAAACGCTTTTTACCTAGTTTAATTTTTGCCCTAAAGTTGACTTTATTAGCTCATTGCTAAAAGTCGCTGGCTTGCTTTACTACTATAAATGGATTAAAACTATTTATAGGTGCAAGAATTAACTTTTATTTAGTAAGTTAATCTAGCACGACCTTTTTGACGACGACGTCTTAAAACATTACGGCCGCTTTTGCTTGCCATTCTAGCTCTGAATCCAAATTTACGCTTACGCTTAATGTTTGATGGCTGATAAGTTCTTTTCATTTTATTATTTCCTTTATTTTTATATTAAATTATTTATATCTATGCTATAATATACAGACTCTTAATAAATTCTAAACATTAGAAGAAGAAAAATACACTTTTTTTGGATTTATTCAAGCAAATAAGTGCTAAATTATCCAAAAAAAGGTAATTAGTAATAAAAATTTGCTTTTTTTAGATTACAGTTTTAGTTTATTGTAAAAAAATCATAGGAGTTTTTATGACTGAAAAAAATAAAGTGCAGAGTACAGGTAACATAGATGTTAATAACGTTGTTTATGATGTTGAATATGTTAAGAAAGAAAAAATGGCGTTAATAACCGCCTATTTTGAGGTTAGTGCGCATGAAACTTTTCCTGCCGCTGTGTCTTTGTTGCTTGATAATCACGAATTAACACCTCCGCAGTTGGTTAAAGTTGTTGCGGGTAAAACTCAGCATTATATTTTGAAACCTTTAAAAATATTTCGACCGATTATTCATCGTGAAGAAGATGGCGAAGATGTTAGGTGCTATTGTATGAGTTTGGGTTTTTACGTTGCAAATAGTGATGAGCTAATTTTTCTTCAAAGTGATAAAATTTATATTCATGAAAACTAAAGCTACATAAAATAGTCGCTAATTTATTAGTGTTTTAGTAAATCAATAGTATATTAAGTCGTTACATAAAGTGTAGCGACTTTTTTTTAATGAATTATTTAAAGTGGATTTATTATGAATTTAAAAATTGTATCGGGTGGACAAACTGGAGCTGATAGGGCAGGGCTTGATGTTGCAATTAAATTGCATATCGTGCATGGAGGATGGTGTCCAAAGGGGCGAAAGGCTGTTGACGGCAAGATTGCTAAAAAGTATCGACTTAAAGAAATGACAAGCTCTTCGTATATTGCTCGGACTAGGCAAAATGTTATTGACAGTGATGCAAGTGTAATTTTTTATATTGACAAGGCAACAGGAGGAACAAAAAAGACAATTTTATTTTGTCAGGAATTTGCGAAGGATTACCTTGAAATTGATTTGTCTGATCCATTTTTAACAAATTGTGTAATTTTAGAAAAATGGTTCATCGAAAGAGAGCAAATTATGAAAGACAAATCACAGTTCGTTCTCAATATTGCAGGATCTCGCCAAACTGAAAAAAATAATATTTACAATTTAGTTTTTGAACTTCTAGAATATTGTTTAAAAGAATAATTATAGTTTATAAGAGAGGTATTTTATAAAAATTTTATATGTATGATATTATAGATTTAACCTAATTATAGTTAAAAAATAGCAAGCTGGAAAATAATTTTTAAGGAGTGGTGTGAAATATGGAAGAAACTATCCAAGATGCAGCAAATAGTATGAATGATAGTGTAAAAAAAATTTGTAATAATATTGCAGAAAGAGTTTCAAAACCGTTCTTTTTGTCATTTATTATAGCATGGGTGGCATGGAACTTTAAGTTTATATTAATTATTTTTAGTTCTGAAAATATTAACGAAAAAATAAAAATGATAGAGTATTATACTCATATTGCAAATTATATAAGTTTTCCTTGGTCTTCTCAACCTTATACATGGTGGGAAAATGTTATAGTTGGAGTGGCTCATATTTTCGATTTTTTTGTTATTCCCTTTGGCATAATTTGGATAATTTATTTTCTTTATCAAAAATTTGGTGTTAAATACTCAAGAAATTGGAATAAATTATCACACTCAATAAGCCTCCACTCACAGCAAGATTTTGAAAATTTAGAAAAAGAAATAGAAGAGCTTGGAAATGATTTTTCAAGTGAACTTGAAAACTATCAACAAGTTTTACTTAATTTAAAAGAGCAAGCTGGACCGTATAAAGCGAGTCTAGGTGGTATTTTAAAATTTGCAAGACAAGTTTTGAGGTTAAGAGTTTACAGCAAAAGTTAAATAAATTTTATGCAGAGATGCAAATTCTTTTTAATGGAAAATCTAAGGAATTGCAAACTAAATTAGAAGAAGTAAAAGTTATAGAAAATGAATTGATGGAAAATGTTCAAAAATACCGCAAACAAATTAAAAAAAATTGAACAAGAGCAAGTATCATTTGATAATGATATTGAAGATTTTAGGCTCATGAAAATTTTTGTAAAAAATCAACGTCGTAAAATGGAAAAAAAATTAACAAAAGAAGATTATGAAATCCCGTTTACATTGACAGCTGAAAAAATAAAAGAGGTGTTAAAAAACGGAAATTTTTTTATCGCCAGTCAAAGGTAGCTGAATGTCCTGAAAATTATTCTCTTTTGAATAAAAGTTACTATTTAACAAGATTTCCTTTTATTAATAATTTTATTTTCGAAATTATTGAAGAAAATTGACAGTATTTAAATCTATACTATAAGAAATATCCAGAAATGTTAATAATGAAGATTGCTAAAGAAATTGAAGCAATTAAAGAAAGTGATTCAGATTATGAACTTATAAAGCACACTGGCATTGCTAGTAAAAAAATATATAGAGCGGCGGTAGCAAAAGAATCAATAAATAACAATAAATCTCAGATAAAACAAGTGTTAAGTGATTTTGTCATTAGTTTGTAAAGTTTTAAACAGTAAATTATAATGTGATTGTCATAATATTATCAAAAAAAAATACCCTTCAAAAAATAATTCTGAAGGGTATTTATTAAAATCTAGAAAATAGTAAAATTATCTATTTTTTGCAATACGAGCGGTAACTTCTGCTTCATATGCATCTAAATCGTCAATTTTAATTTGTGCAACACCTGTAGCCATTGCTGCTTCTGCAACATAACGTGCAACACGTGGCACCACACGAGGATCGAATGGTTTTGGAATAACATAATCAGCTTTTACTGGATTATCGCCTTCAAACATACCATTCGCTGCGTCTTCTGGGTAAGCTGTCGTTAGTACTTCTAAAACACCAGCAGGAGCTTTTTCGCTAACCACATCAGCTAAAGCGCGTGACGCTGCTAATTTCATTTCTTCATTAATATCAGTCGCACGAACATCTAATGCGCCACGGAAAATGCCAGGGAAACCTAATACATTATTAACTTGATTTGCAAAATCTGTACGACCAGTGCCAACTACGACTGCACCAGCATCTAATGCATCTTGAGGGAAAATTTCTGGAGTTGGGTTTGCCATTGCAAAAAGAATTGCACCTTCAGCCATTGTACTAACCATTTCTTTTGTTACGCAATTACCAACAGATACACCAATAAAAATATCAGCGTCATTCATTGCATCTGTTAATGTACGAGCATCAGTTTTTGTAGCAAATGCTTGTTTTTCAGCTGTTAAATCATCACGTTCGCTATGGATAACACCACGTGAGTCGCACATTAAGAAATTCTCACGTTTAGCACCAGCTAGAATATAGTATTCAGCACAAGCGATACCAGCAGCTCCAGCACCATTTAGAACGAATTTACAATCTTCTAATTTTTTACCAACGATTTTTAATGCATTTAATACACCCGATAATGAAATAATTGCAGTACCATGTTGATCATCATGGAAAACTGGAATGTTCATAGTTTTCTTCAAAGTTTGCTCAATTTTGAAGCAAGCAGGAGCCGCGATATCTTCAAGATTAACGCCACCAAAAGTAGGCTCTAATTTTTCAACTAAGTCAATAATCGCATCTGGATCACTTTTACCATTTTCTAGAGCAACTTTGTCTAGACAAATTGCAATAGCATCAATATCAGCAAAACTTTTAAATAAAATTGCTTTACCTTCCATTACGGGCATAGCTGCTTCACCACCAATGTTGCCTAAACCTAAAACAGCAGTACCATCGCTAATAACACCAACTTGATTTGCACGAGCCGTATATTTCCATGAATTCTCTTTATCTTCATTAATTTTTACACATGGAATTGCCACTCCTGGTGTGTATGCTAACGATAAATCAGCTTGAGTTGCGCATGGTTTTGTCATTTTCAAGCCAACTTTTCCTGGTTGTGGCTCTGAATGGTATGCTAAACTTTTAACTTCTAATTCTTTTTTCGCATCATTACTCACGATTAAAAACCTCAATTATTATTATATTTTAATTATTTTACTATTTTCGAACTGGAATATTACATTTTTCCAGATAATCTTTTACTTCAGGAACAGTAAATGTTCCAAAATGGAAAATACTTGCCGCTAAAACAGCATCAGCTTTGCCTTCTTCAAGGACTTCAGATAGATGTTCCATTGTTCCCGCACCGCCTGAAGCTATCACTGGGACTGAAACTGCCTCTGATACAGCCTTTGTTAGTTCCACATCATAACCATCTTTAGTGCCATCTGCATCCATGCTTGTTAACAAAATTTCGCCAGCTCCAAGTTCTACGCCATGTTTCGCCCATTCGATAACATCTAAATCAATTGGCTTGCGCCCTCCGTGAGTATAAACTTGCCATTTGTTTTCTTCGCCTTCAACACGACGTGCATCAATGGCTAATACAATACACTGACTTCCAAAACGTTCAGCACCAGCGCGAATTAAATCAGGATTGTTCACTGCTGCACTATTTACTGAAACTTTGTCCGCTCCAGAATTTAACATTTCACGCATATCTTCAACCGTGCGAATACCACCACCAACAGTCAATGGAATAAAAACTTGCGATGCAGTTCTTCTAATAACATCAGTCATAGTCGAACGATTATCACTGGTCGCAGTAATATCTAAAAAAACTACTTCGTCAGCGCCTTGTTTATTATATTCAATCGCTGCTTCAACAGGGTCTCCTGCGTCAATTAAATCAACGAAATTTACACCCTTAACCACACGACCATTTGTCACATCTAAGCAGGGAATAATTCTTTTTGCTAACATCTATAATATCTCCAACGTCATATATCTCAATTATCTAAAAAAATTTATCAATCACTAAATATAGCCTCAATAAAATACCTGTCAATAATTTTAAAGCACTTCATGAAAATAATGTTCCAAGAAGTGCTTTGTTAGTATATCTAAATTATTGACTTAAGCTGTTAAAAACAGGTTTCTACAGCGGCTTTTCCTTTGTAAAACGCTTTTAAGTTTAAATCAACAATACCTTTTTTATTGGCAAAGCAATCAATGATTGCTTCTTCAAATGTTTTATCAAAATCAGCTTTATCATCACCCTCAAGGAAATAATCACGTAAAATAAATGATAATGCCCCAAGAATTACAGAATTTGCCACACGATGGTCACCTAAATCTTCAGCGATTTCAGCAGCATTAATACCAAAAACTTTTTTGTCTTCGCTACAGTTAGGTACTTCAATTGAACTACTATCATATAGTAAAACACCATTTTTCTTTAATTCTGGTAAAAATTTATCCATTGATGGTTGATTCATTGCGATCAATAAATTGGTATCTTTGTCAACAATTGGCGAACCAACGTCATCACGACTTAGTACTACTGAACAGTTTGCTGTTCCACCACGCATTTCAGGACCATATGATGGTAGCCATGTTACGTTGAAGTTTCTCAGACGTGCCATGTTAGCAATCATCATACCAAGCGATAATATTCCTTGTCCTCCAAATCCTGCACACTTAATGCGACGTTCTTTAGTAAAAATTTCAGACTTATTACGGAAGTCTTTACTTTTAGAACTACTTTGACGATTTGGATATAAAATTCTTTTAACAGCTGCTGGTTCAAAAATTCCTAAATGCTTACTAATTGCAGGACGATCATCAGCAATGTCTTTAAATTTCCCAATTGGGAAATATTTCATCATTCTTTCTTCAATAAAATGATCTGCTTCATCAGTTGTCATTTTTAGGTTAATAGGACAACCAGATAAAAATTCAATTAATGAAAACCCTTTGCGGTTTTTGAGATTTTCAAGACCTTTGCGCAATGCTTTTTTTGCTTGCATAATATTTTTGTATGAAGTTAAAGCACAACGCTCTACATAAACAGGAGAGTCAAGGGCTGCAACTGTTTCGCAAACTTTTAGTGGATAACCTTCAGTTAGTGGATCGCGCCCTTGAGGTGAGGTCATTGTTTTTTGTCCAGGTAATGTTGTTGGAGCCATTTGACCACCAGTCATGCCATAAATAGCGTTATTAACAAATAATACTGTCATATTTTCGCCACGGTTTGCAGCTTGAATAAAGTTATTAAAACCAATCGCCCCTAAATCGCCATCTCCTTGATATGAAATAACAAAGCTGTCTGGATTTGCTCTAGCTATTCCTGATCCAACTGCTGGAGCGCGACCATGTGGAACTGAAATACCGCCACAATCAAAATAATAGTATGTAAATACTGAGCAACCCACGGGAGCAATCAAAACGGTTTGGTCTTGAATATCCATTTCCTCAAGAGCTTCAGCTAATAATTTATGTAAAATACCGTGACCACAGCCAGGACAATAATGCATATTTTTCTTTATTGCACCAGGACGGCGTTCAAACGTATCGAAAAATCCTGAAGATTTACCAAATTTTAACTTTTCCATATCTCTAAATCCGTCCTATTGTTGTTCTTTTAAAATTTTTTCGCATTTTTCGATAATTTCTTTAACTGTTGGAACATTACCACCCATGCGGTTGTAAAAATGAACTGGCTTTTTGCATTCAATTGCTAATTTGACATCATCAATCATCTGACCATTACTCATTTCAATCGCAATAAAAGATTTCATGCATTCTTTGTTAACTAAATCATTTAGATGACTTTTTGGAAATGGAAATAATTTCTGCGGACGTAACATTCCAACTTTTAAACCTTTATCACGAAGTTTTGCTACAGCAGTTTTAGCAACTCTGCTAATAATTCCATAGCAAACAATTACTAATTCAGCATCATCTGTGTAGTAACTTTCTGCTTGTTGTTGCTCTTTTTCAATTAGAGCATATTTTTCTTGCAGACGAATGTTAACCGCCTCCAAGTCATCATGGTCCATATAAATTGAAGCAATATAATTATCGCGCTTGTTAACTCCACCATCAATTGCCCACTCAGGAATTGGACGACGAGGCAGTGGTTCTGGTAGTTTTAATGATTCAAGCATTTGTCCAATTACACCATCAGTTAATACATAAACTACAGTGCGATAACGATCTGCTAAATCAAAAGCTTCGTAGGTCATATCGCACATTTCTTGGGCTGAATTTGGCGCTAAAACAATACATTTATAGCTACCATGACCGCCACCTTTAACTACTTGATTATAGTCGCTTTGTTCTGGTCCAATATTTCCTAGCCCTGGACCACCTCGCATAATATCAATAATTACTGCTGGTAATTCGCACGTTGCTATAAATGACACAGCCTCTTGTTTTAAGCTAATTCCAAGACCAGAAGAAGCGGTCATAGCTCTTCTGCCACTCGCAGATGCTCCAAAGACCATATTAATCGCTGCAATTTCAGATTCTGCTTGGAGAAATGGTCTATCTAGAGCAGGAAAAAGGTTTGCTGCTGCATGAGCAATTTCACTTGCAGGAGTGATTGGATAACCAAAAAAGCACTCACAACCTGCTAATAAAGCTCCATAAATTGCTGCTTCATTACCTTTAAGCAACACTTGATTTGTAGATTCCATAATTATAAAATTCTCAATTTTTTATTTTAAAGTCAATTATTAATCAGTTTTGGATAAAAATGAACGCCACATGGTTAATGGGTTCTTTTTTTATAAGTTTTCTTCTTGAGTACCCAATGTTATAAAATTCTGATTAATTTCTAAAAAGTTGCTATTAAAAATAATAACTACCAAATGGAGTTTTATTCTTAATACTTATACTTCCTCATAAACTGCCAAAGCACTCGGCTCTGGGCAACTATAATAACAAGCACCACAGCCAATACATTCATCTTTTACTAACTTCACATAAGGAAAGCCGAAACGATTCAAATCATTGCCCAGTGCTAAAATATTTTTAGGACACGCCTTCACGCATCTATTACAGCCTTTACACTCGTCAGCGATAATTTTGACTGTAAATTTTTTACTTTTAACTGTCATCTTTTTTTACATTCTCTTGTTTATAAATTATCATCAATGCGGTTAAAGAAAGAGAGAAATCCTGCCTCACTGCCGCGTGACGATGTTTTAATTTTTCTAAGTTTACTTGTTTTAGTAATCTCTAAGTTTGCAGCCTTAGTACTCGAAAGTTCAGTTTGAGTAAAAGGGCTACTAGTTGTTTTGTGCAAGTCTTTGGTTTCATCGTCAAATTCACTTTCATCATGGAAAACAAAGACAGTTCTACCGATTGTGATATTGTCACCATGGTTCAATTTTTGTTTACCAGAAATTTTTTCACGGTTTACTTTAATTCCATTAGTACTGTTGTCATCTACCAAAAAGAAGTTATCGTTTTCAAAAATGATCTTACAATGAAAGCGTGAAGATTGCCGGTCAAAAATGCAGATATCATTTTTGTTGTTTCTCCCCATAGTAATTGTATCATTACTAGTGAAATCATACTCCTGACCTTCATTTAAACCTTCACTACAGATTAATTTTGGCATTGTTTAACCTTCGCTCCATTATAATAATTAAACATTAAATTAAAAAACTTCAGCTACTCGCAATGTGAATAAATACACCTTTAAATTTACCTTGACTAATTCTTTAAATCAAATAAAATGTGAAATAAAGATAGTAAAAATAATTTTTTTTTGCTGATATTTTACTGATTTCATATAAAAACAAAGTAAAATTAATCTTCAAATAGCTCAGTTGATAAATATCTTTCAGCCGTATCACAAATTGTTGTGACAATTTTTTTACCTTTATTATCAGGCATAGCTGCTAATTTTAATGCCGCTGCAACATTAGCTCCCGAGCTGATTCCGCCAAGAATTCCTTCTTCTTTTGCCAAACGACGTGCTGTTTGAATTGCTTCATCATTAGTAACAGTGATAACCTTATCAACAACTTCACTCAAATAATTATCTGGAACAAATCCAGCACCAATTCCTTGAATTTTATGTTTGCCAGCTGCTTGTTTGTTTAACACAGCTGAATCTGCTGGCTCTACACCAATAATCTCAATTTTTGAATTGCGTTCTTTTAAGGCTTTACCCACACCACTAATTGTCCCACCAGTGCCAACTCCTGTAACAAAAACATCAACTTTTCCGTCAGTGTCATTGTAAATTTCTACACCAGTTGTTTCGTAATGAATTTTAACATTTGCAGGATTGCTGAATTGTTTGGTTAAAAATGCGTTTGGTAGTGTTTGTGCCAACTCTTCAGCTTTTTTTATAGCCCCATTCATTCCTAGAGCAGGGTCAGTTAAAACTAATTCAGCGCCAAGATGTCGCATTAATTTCTGACGTTCAACAGACATTGATGATGGCATTGCTATATATAATTTGTAACCACGACTTGCGGCCATTAATGCTAAACCAATTCCAGTATTGCCGCTGGTTGCTTCAATTATGGCGCTGTTTGGTTTTAATAGTCCCTCTTTTTCTGCTTGATCAATTATTGACATCGCAACTCGATCTTTTACACTGAAACCAGGATTTTGATTTTCAACTTTAACGCAAATATCATATTCTGGTGCTAATTTATTTAATTTTATTAACGGCGTATTACCGATTATTTCACTAATATTATTGTAAATTTTCATAATCTATCCTATTTTGGTATGATTTAAAGCTCGTATTAACTCCTTAATATAGTTTCGGTTTTAATATATTTACACTAAAAAAACATTGAAGTTACAATAAATTTAATTTTGAGCTAAAATCATCATAATTTTTTCATCAAAAGCTTTTGCTTTGCTGTTGGCTAATTTTTGCGTTTTAGCCTCAACAAATAATCGAATCACCGGTTCAGTATTGGATGCCCGTAATAATAACCACGACCCATCAGTGAAATCAATTCTCAATCCATCAATATCGGTAATTTTTTCATTACTGTATTCATCTTTGAACATACGAATTATTTTTTGAGCAAAAACTGCTGAACATTGATATTTTTTGCTAAAATATTTATAATGTGGCAATGATTGATAAATATCGTCAAATGTTTCAGTTGTCAATGCTAACATTTCAAGGATTAATGCCATTGCAGTGAAGCTATCTCTGCATGGGTGTACTGCTGGGAAAATTACTCCACCACTACCACCTTCGCCTCCGATAATGGCATTAGCCTTTAACATCTGTTCTGTGACATTAATTTCACCAACTGGAGAATAACTAATATTGCAACCGTAACTTTTAACAACATCTTCTAATGATTTTGTGGTTTGAATATTTGCCACTACGTTACCAGGTTTTTCTGCTAGAATATGTTCAGTTGTCATTACTAAAGTGTATTGTTCGCTTATTGCCTCGCCACTGTTTGAAACTAACGCTAAACGATCTCCATCGGGATCTTGAGCGAAGCCAACATCACATTTGAATTCACGTACAGTATCGCTTAATTTTTGCAGGTTTTCAGCCGTTGGTTCTGGTTTGCGGCGGAAAATTCCGTCACGTTCTGCAAAAATTTCAACAACATTGCAGTTTAATGCTTCTAAAAATTGACGGCTGTAAAAACTGCCAACCCCATTACAACAGTCTACTGCTACAGTAAAATTTCGCGCTCTAATTGCTTCGGTATCAATATTATTAAAAATTCTCTTTTGATGTATTGCAAATGAATTAGTTATTTTTCGCAACCCCATGTAAGCATTTTCGCTGACCAAGTTGCGGTCTAGTTGATTATAAATATCTAATAATTCTGCTGCTTGATGCTGATTTAAAAATAAACCGTTGCCGCCAATAAATTTTAATGCATTCCATTCTGCTGGGTTGTGGCTGGCACTAATCACAATTGCGCCATTAGCATTATATTCATTTACTAAAATTTGTGCAGTTGGAGTTGGAATAACTCCTGCCAATAACACTTGGCAACCAACTGCGCGTAATCCACTCAATACTGCTTGTTCGACCATGATGCCACTGCTTCGTGAATCACGTCCAACAATTACGGTACCTCCAGCAACATATTCACCAAAAGCCATTGCAAAATCATTGATTAGTTGTGGCGTTAAAGTTTCGCCAATAACTCCACGCACTCCACTGATACTTATTTTCAATCTTCTATTTTTAGTTTGCATGATAATACTCCTTCAAAATCCCGTAAACAATTAAAGCTTTTTCTTTAGCAATTTCTTTGGATTTCCATTCAACAATTACGCGAATTGCTCCTTCACTTAAAGAATTTCGTAGATAAATCCAACCATCTTCCCAATCAAAACGAATGCCATCACCTTCAGTGATTTTTTGCGCATTGCTAAAATGGTCACGAAATTTTTTGATAATGGCGTAGCCGTTTGCTAATGAAATATTGAATTTGCGTTTTACAATATGAAATTTTGGTAAATTTTTGCTAACATGTTGTGAAATTGGCGCATTGTCTAGTGCAATTGCTTCAAGCATCATAATCATTACCATGAAACTATCGTAATTTTTTAGATGAGTAAACTGCACACTTCCACAGCCTTCTCCGGCAATAATGGCTTTGTGTGATTCGCTCATGTCAGCGATATCAGCGGGGCAGGCAGCAGTTTTAAATAATTTAATATTATGTTTATTGCATAAATGGTCAATCATTTTTGACGTACATAAATTTGTAACCACTACATCTTGATTTGTTGTTGCAATTTTCTTTAGTAAATAATTAAGTGCTAAAGCAAATGAATACTCTTCAGATAAAGTTTCTGCAGTGTCGCTAACAAGCGACACTCTGCTCATATCAGAACTAAATACAAAACCTATGTCTGCGTTTAAAGGTAAAATTAACGGTTTTATCTGCATTGCTGAACGTGGACGTGGTTCGGGGTTATGCGGTAAAATCCCATTAACTGAATCGTTGATGCTTACTAAATTAAGATTTAATTTTTCAGCAATTATTTTGGCAACTTTTGCTCCTGCACCGTTACAAAAGTCGGCAACTACTGTGAATTGTTTAACGATAATTTTCTCAACATCAATGTTTTTAAGAATAAAATTTACATAATTTTCGTTAATATTAGTTGTTAATTCAATATTTGTTCCTAATTTGTCCCAATCAACAAAATCATAACGCTTAGAGTGGTAAATATCAAGGAGTTCTTGTTGGCGCATTGCATTAAAAACTTGACCGTCTTCAGAAAATGGTTGGATGGCATTCCAATTGTAGGGATGATGAGTTGCTCCAATTAATAACCCGCCAAATGCTTTTAATTTTTTTATTGCATAACTAAAAACAGGTGCTGAGCAAACTCCTAAATTAATAACATCACATCCAGTGCTATAGAGAGCGCCAACAACTGAATTAAGAATCATTTCAGATGATATGCGGTTATCGATTGCAACCACTATGGTTTTTTGTTCCATAAGTGAACCAAAGGCGCATGCGTAGTCAATAATTATTTTTGGGGTCAAACCGTTGCCTATTTCACCGTGCAGTCCTGACTTGCCAATTCTTAGTTGCTTCATAATATAAATAAAATTTTCCTGTATCTTTTATGAATACTATTGCTAGTATTCTGAATTATTAGAAATCTCCTAATAACTTATAACACCTCTTTATATTGAAGTCAATAGCGCTACTTAAATAACCTTGAATTTAAGTAGCGCTATAACATTATCAAAATATTTTTAAAAAAATAAATTAATTATCAAACATTTCGTTAGTTGATTGTAAAATGCGTGTTGGTACTTTCTTTTGCCACATACCACTATTCGTATACCATTTTGGACCTTTAAAACCAGCTACGTGACAGTCTAGATACAAAACGTTTCCATAACCGAAATTAGGGTCGTTTCTTGTGAAAGTATGGTTTGGAGTGTAAGTTCCGTCACTTTTGATATTAACGCCATCTGTAGTAATTCCAGAATCAGGCATTCCCATAATAGAACTACTTCCAGCTACCAGACCAAATGCGTAGGCATATGAACAGCTGTCATTGTTTAATGCTTTATTTTTAGAAGAAATTTTATCTAAGGTTGATGGACAATGAAAAAGTTTAGGATTTTTAAGTATGCCACAAATTCTAAGTTCTTCAAAGTTTCCTGCTGAAGTGCCAGCTAATTTGCTGTTCTTAAAATAATCTTTGGGCGTTGATTTGCCATATTTTTGGGTTAAATATTCAACTGGATCAGCAGTACTGTGTGGAGCTGTTACTTGAGGCATTTTATCATCGTTATCTAAGCTGAATATAGCAAATGCTGTTCCAATTTGTTTTAAGTTGCTTGCACAGTTTATTTGCTTATCAACGCTATCATTAGGTTTAGGCTTAGTTGTCAAACATCCTGCCATGAAAACTCCACCGATTGCCAAAATAAAAACTACTACTGCTAATTCTGAAAGGTTAAAATAACTTTTTCTTGTTTCTAATTTCATATAAATTTCTCCTATATAATGTTTGTTTCCATAATTTAGCACTTATTAACTATTAATACAAAATAAATTCATAAATTATTATTTATGAATTTATTGTATCTTTATAACCTAATTTATGAAAAATAATCTGCTTAATTATCAAACATTTCGTTAGTTGATTGCAAAATGCGTGTTGGTACTTTCTTTTGCCACATACCACTATTTGTATACCATTTTTTCCCTTTGCATCCAATTACACTATTATCTAAGCGTAAAATATTGCCATAACTTACTATTGCTCTGTTGTTATTAAAATCGGTATGGTTAGGTTTGAAAGTGTAATCATTGGTGATATTAACTCCATCGGCGGCAATTCCAGAATCAGGCATTCCCATAATAGAACTACTTCCAGCTACCATGCCAAATGCGTAGGCATATGAGCAGCTATCATTATTTAATGCTTTATTATCAGAAGCAGTTTGAGTTAAAGTTGATGGACAATGAAAAAGTTTAGGGTCTTTAAGTACGCCACACCTTCTTAGTTCTTCAAAGTTTCCTGCCGAAGTGCCAGCTAATTTACTGTTCTTAAAATACCCCTTAGCCATTGGTTTTCCATATTTTTTGGTTAAATATTCAATTGGATCAATAGTACTGTGTGGAGCTGTTACTCGAGGCATAATATCGTCATTTTCTAAGCTAAACATAGCAAATGCTGTTCCGATTTGTTTTAAGTTGCTTGCGCAGCTAATCTGTCTAGCTTTTTCTCTTGCTGCGTCAAATGCTGATGATAAACATCCTGTGAATACAACTCCACTAATAGCTAAAATAAATACCACCACTGCTAATTCTGAAAGGTTAAAATAACTTTTTCTTGTTTTGAACTTCATAAAAATTTCTCCTATGTAATACTTGTTGCCATAATTTAGTATTGGTTTTTTTCAATACAAAAAAGTTCATAAATATTGGTAACTTATGAACTTTTTTGTTAAACTTTAGTGATGATTTACTAATTTTAAGAAGAGAGATTTTTTACTCTGTCTTCGCTACAAATGATTTCTGTAATTCTAATACCAAAATTGTCATTTACAACTACTACATCACCTTTGCCAACAACTACACCATTAACCATTAAGTCAACTGATTCACCTGCCAGGCGGTTTAATTCAATAACTGATCCAGTGTTAAGGTTAATTAAATCGCTCACTTTTACTTGAGCTTGACCAAGCTGGGCACTTACTGTCACTGGGATATCGAAAAGCATTTGTAAATTTTTTTGCATATTGCCTTTATCTGTGGTTGGTTGGTTAGTATTTTGATTCATTTCAGAAAATTCTGCTTGTGAAATTGTATTATCTGTAGGCATAATATAGTTCCTCGTTATTAAATATAATTAATTTATTTTGTATTATTTGTTTCGATACGCTCTAAAAGTTTTACTACGATATTTTCTTGAATTTTCCCTGGTTGAGCAGAAAATAATTCATTTCCCGAAACGGTTACTTTCAATGGCGAATTGATGCTATGATTTAAGGTAATTATGTCACCTATTTCTAAATCTAATAAATCGGCTGCATTGACCATCGTTTCACCTAGAGTTACTTCTAAAGGTAACGGGACATCAAAAAGGGATTTAATAATATCTTCTTTGCTGTACTCCGCTGATTTCTTACCATAATAACTATCAACGTGACTTTCTTCATTTTCTAGAAATTCACTAATTTGTTGCACCATTGGCAGTGGGTAACAGATTTTAATTACTCCACAAGCAAAGCCAATTTTTACCTCATAAGAGATTACTACGACATAACCATCGCTTGGTGCTAACTGAATTGTATTTTTATCAGTACAGTATCGTTCATTATTCACTTTCACAGTTGTTAATGAATTAAAACTTTTATCAAGTTGTTTGATGATTTTTTCTAAAAATGGAGTTAAAATCGAAATTTCAATGTCGGTTGGGATATTGGTGTTTTTTTCAACGTCACCTTGTCCTCCAAGAAGCAGATCTAATACACCGTTAATTAGTGGTAAATTGAAGTTGACTACTGCTAAACCTGGAAATGGATCAGAAGAAAATACCATGTTAAATGCATTTTCGTCAATTGATTCAATAAAATCACAGTATTGTTTTTGTTCACCTGCAATTAGATTCACTTCAACGCCTGCTTTCATGTAGACTGCTAAGTCACCACATAAATCTCGCGATAAAACATCATGCAAAACTTGAAACTTATTTAATTGTTCTTTAGTAATGACATTTGGATGTTTGAAATTATATTCTTTAACATTTTGATTAAAATTTTGAAAACTACTATCGAAATAATTATCAAAATTTTTATTGCTCTCAATATCGTTGCTGATATTTGCAGCTGGCGCAGAACGAGAATCTTCGATGGAATCAATGATATTATCTAATTTTTCACCATTTTCAATTGATTTTTCTGTAGAATCATCAACTGCTGGCTCTTTGTTTTCTTCATCATTTTGCTGGTCAAGCTTTTCATTTGCTTCGTTAGCTGATTTATCAATATCATTATCATCCATTGCTCCTAGCAAAGAATTGATTTCGTCTTGATCTAAAATATTGCTCATGATTGTACTGAAATCCTAATTTTTGTAGCAATGCTAATTTTAAGAAGCATTGCCAATATTTTTATAGTGTATCAAGCTAATTAAAAAATATGTTACTAAATTTTAAGAATGCAAACTTTTTTGTTACTGAATAATAAATTTTGTAAATAAAACTTTATCAACGATACCTGGCGCCTTTTTCTCTGTTAAAAGAGTATTGATGCGTTTTTTAATTTGATCCGCCAAAGGTGGTTTCTTTTCTAGTTGGCTTAGAGTTTTAGTTGATAAAATCTCTAATAGTTCTGCTTGAAAAATACTTTTCATACCAACTTTATTATCTGTACTTAGCGGTTCAAAATATAACTTTGTATCATTGGCTTGACTGATGTGTAAAACAATATATACTTGACAATATCTTTCACCATGAGTCCCTGCGATATTAAAACGAGTTTCTCCAAGATCAATTTTACCAATATCTTTTTCAAACTTACTACTATCTTCAACACCTTGCTCTGTTTTGGGGTTCATATATTGAAATGCTAGTAGAGCTAATAGAGGAGTTGCAATTAATAAACTTACTGCCAGAATAATAACAGTGATTACAAATTTAAAGTAATCATTATTTCCGCCTTTAGTTATTTCTTGAGCTTCATTTAATTCATTATTGTTATCTGCCATTGTTTGAATCCTTTGTTGTTTTTTCAATGTTATAAACCGAAAAATACACGATGGTGTTTTCCGCTGTTTTTTCTTTGCTGCTATTATATTCGCCAAGAGCTGTCATATTAACATAACTTACACCAGATTGTTTTGCTAAAAAACGCATGATATTTGCTGCTCGGTATGTTGCCAATTGACGATTTTTTTCACGGTTATTGATACTGTTTTTACCCTTTATAGGGTAATCACTGGAGATGCATTTTATGACTAATTTTTGTTTAAAAACACTCAAGCCAGTTCCCAATTTCGCTAACTTTTCTTTTATTTCTTTGGTTAAAGAACTATCAACGTCTTTGAAATTACAGTGAAATTGGTATCTTAAATAACAGCCGTTGTCCAAATCTTTACTTTTTGCCGACGAGTTTCCTGTTCCTCCTTCGCGTAAAGTAGTGTTAATGTCAACACCTGTTAAATCACCTTTAGCTGATTTTTTATTATTCGCATTTTTTGTGCCAAAGTATGGAGTTATGAAGTCAAAAATTCCAAAACCTCCAACACTTGAAAAAGCGTTTCTGATACTACCAACACCTTGCTCTACGCCTTTTTCTTTTTTGGGACTCATTGCGACCATTAGAATAAAGCATGCTAAAAGTATCATCATTAAAGCGGTAAATTGCGCCATATATGGAGGTCCACCAATTAATACTCGTTTTTTACCCATGGTTAAAATTCCCCACTTTTAAGTAGTTCTTCAAAATCAACTTTTTTGACATTAATTTTTTCATTGATAACTAGCTTAAATTTAGCATTACTGGAAACCGCTTCAATTCCTGAAACTAATTGATTGCGCTCAATAGTATATTTTGAGTTTAATAGATTAATAAAATGTTGGTTTCTATTTTGTGCTAACTTCCAACTCTTTTGGTCAATAATTTCATTTTCATCAAGTTGAGTTATAACGCTAACTTTATTGTCAATTCCATAAATGATATTAACAAAATCTTCGATTAATTTTCCCATACCATCACAAAATTCACTACTGTTTGGTTTAAAAATTAAATTTTTATCAAATTCAATAAAAATTCCTTCTCGTAGTTGACGCACAGTAATTTTTTTAGAAAAACCAAGTTTTTGAATTTTTGCTTTGTATTGATTAAAACGATTGAGAATATTTTGTTCACGAAGATTAACAATTGAAATTTCTTTAACTAAGACCTTGTTCTTTTTTTCATTTCCATCATTGAAATCTTTATTTGGTCTTTTAGTTTTTGTTCCTCTTCTGAGAGGTTTTGTTTTTAAATTGTATCTTTTTTCCCCAGAACTGTGAAATGCTCCTTGCATACCTCCAAGAGCTTCAGTTAATTGTTCACTATCAGTAGAGGAAAAAGACAATAAAAGTACGAAGAATGTTAACAATAAAGACATACAGTCGCCGAGTGTTAATGTCCATTCAGGAGACCCTTGTTCGTAAATGATATTTTTGTCTTTTTTAGGCATGAATATAACCCTTGTTGAAATTAAATAAGGGAATTATGTTGATAATAATTCCCTTGATAAATTATTAAACTTAAATCTTTTTAGGATCAAAACTTTCGCCACCAGATTGTTTTAATGAGGCACGTTCTTGAGGAGAAAGGTAAACTTCTAATTTTTCACCAATAACACGTGGGCTGTCACCAGATTGAATTGATAGAATTCCAGATAAAAGCATCTGTTTTAGAGCAACTTCTTCAGCAGTACGCTGTTCTAGTTTATTTTTTAATGGAACACAAAATAAGTTTGCCATCAATGCACCATAAAATGTTGTTAAAAGAGCTACAGCCATACTAGCACCTAATGTGCTCGGGTCACTTAAATTCTGTAACATTTTCACCAAACCAATTAATGTTCCAATCATTCCAAATGCTGGTGCGTAGTTACCTAAGCTTCCCCACATACTATGTCCAATAGAGTGGCGTTCTTCCATATTTTCTATTTCCATTTCCATGATTTTTGATACAGAGTCAGCACTGTTACCATCAACAAGCATCTGCAATCCACGTTTTAGAAAATCTTCGTCAATATCATTTAAGCTTTCCTCGATCGCTAAAATACCATCGCGTCGAGCTAAAGTAGCAAGTTCGATTAGTTTATGATACCATGGTGTGATATCCATTTTTCCTGCCTTCAAGGTTTTGCCAGTAACTGCAAAAACACCTTTGATTTTTGCAATAGGGAATCCAATAAATAACGCAGCTAAAGTACCTCCGACAGTAATCAAAATCGATGGAATATCAATGAAGGCATTACCGCCACCACCAGACACAATCGCCATTGAAATTAGTACCAGACCAACAATTACACCAAATATAGTTCCAAAATCCATAAAAATTTAAATCCTTAGCTACTTTATATGTTTTTTTACCAAATCTTCTGCTGCAATTTGATCATCATAGCTGTGAATGATAATTGTTTGTTGCGCGACAATCTCTTTTTTGAAATTGATAACTAATTTGACAATTTCCTCAGGTTTTTCTCTAACCAAGAAGGATGAACCATTTGTTAAAGAAACTAATGTATCAGGAATTTGTTCAATTGACTCAATTAATTCACTATTGATGAATTTTTCTTTGCCTTTTAATTCGGTTAATTTAATCATTTTATTTACTCAATATTCTATTTGTTATGTTTTATTAACGTTTAATTCTTTAAAAAATTTATGGGTTTATAAATAAATTATTTTATAAAGTGTTTCTAAGAATTAATTTTCTCCTGCAACATCCTCTGGAGTAGGATTAATTAAATTATTCATATCCTCTGCTACTGCAAAAACTTGAGCAGTGCTCACTGTTTCATTGTTCACTGTCATTGTTACATTGCCTCCAGAAAAATCAACTGCTGTAACTTGACCAATACGTTCTTCTTCTGTTTCTGTATCAATATATTTTACATATTTATCAAGCATCAAATTCGCTGTATTAATATTTGCCATTGTTGTTTGGCTGTCGATTGATTTTTTCATTTCTACGCTTGCTTCAGAGGCACTAACTTGAGCCATTTGAGTAATTGTTTGCGCAGAATCCATTGGCTCTGTAGGGTCTTGGTGTTGTAATTGAGCAACTAATAATTTATAAAAATCATCCATTGAAATATTATTGCTTGTTTGAATTTGATTTGCATCGTTACTACCAATAACTTCTTGACTTGCTGCTACTGCGCTAATATCCATATTTTTTACCTCTATATTTAAATAGTTTGTTTAATTTTTTGTTCTTCCGTTAATTTTGTTTGTGATTGAAAATGACTTTTTGCGTTTGTTTCAAGAGATTGAACTGAAAAGTCAATTTCACCAAATCCTTTTGCTTTTAAAGCGTTGGTAATGTGGCGACGTTGATTGTTAATTTGTCGCATATTGCTATTGTTATTTACAATGACTGTGACTTGCAGTGCATTGTTGCTTTCAACTAATTGTAGTTTTACATTGCCTAATGCTTTTGAAGAAAATTCAACATTTATGTTATTGATAATTTCATTTTTAGCTACAGGTGTTGTTTGTAATTTATTAAGTTGTATTTTTGCGGCAACGATATTATCTGCAATATTTTCTAGTTCATTGGCAAACGAACTCTTTATCACGTTTGATACTGTACCACTGTTTGAATTTAAGCTAATGTTTAAGTTTGCTAATTGCTGTTGAAATAATTTTGAGTCATACGATGATTTAGTTTTTGTTGTTGTGCTTGATGACAATGAATTATTATCGCTGTTATTATTAACTGTGTGTGCTAATTTACTATTAGACGTTGTCGTGTTGGTATTTTGATGTATAACATTTGTATTTTGTGACTTTAAATTTAATTGTTTCTGATTATCAGCAGTTAAAATATTGTTTAAAATATTTTGACTTGAATTGTCCTGTGCTGATATGTTACAATCTTTAGTTAAGGTTTGAGTAACTTTATAGTCTGTAATATTACCATTAATATCGGATGAATTTGGTTGATAATCTTGACTTAATTTTGAATTAATATTTCCATTAGGAACATTATTTACGTTGTTATTAGTATGATTATTATGGTTTAGTTGTTGTGTTAAGGTAATATTATTGTTAACTTGCTGTGCAGTTTGAATTTCAACTGGTTGTACCGAAAACTCTCCCGCAAAAAATGGCGCAGAATCACCATCAATTTTATTTGGTGAATCAGTTGCTATTTTTTTAGCTAATTCTGGACTTAATGCAATTTTCATCGCATTATTGGAATTGCTATTTTCTTCTAACGGTCTTTGTAAAATTGCAAAAATAGCTGCATTATTAACTAATTTGTTTTCTAAATTACTCGGCATTTTTTCATTACCTTCATTTTGAGTTTCAATATTTTTTAAAACATCTAAATCATTATTATTTTGATTACTATTTAATGCCCCATCAAAACTATTTTGTGAAACGGAATTAACTTTTTTACTATTGTTTAAATTTGCACCTGACATCACCGAAGGTGTTGAATTTGTAGCTGAAACTCCACTGCCAAGTGTTACTTTTGCAATACTAGCCATTCTTTTCTCCAGTTGCTTTTTTAGCGAAATCTTTTTGGGTTAATTTATGTAAAATTTGATATATTTCTTTCATACGTTCACCTTCTGCAGGGTTATTAACAATTTGCTCGATTAATGTAGCAGATTTCTTTTTGGGCAGAAAATACAGTACTCGTGCAACCATTTTATTGTCTTGCTGTAATAATAATTTTGTGCTACTTTGAGGATTCATTGTGTTAACAAGATCACAAATTCTCATGATATTGGTTTCTTCTTCTTTTCTAATCATAGTGAATAGATTTTTAATGTCTTCTTGAGCTTTTAATAATGATTGTTGGATGAATGCTGAACGAGCTAAACCTTCATTAAGAGCTTTGCGTTCTTCTTCAATATTTTGTTTGTCTTTTTCGAGTTTAGCGCGCTGTTTTTGTAAATCTTTATAAAAACTAAGCAAAATTTCTTCATTGCGTCGTTCGTGGATAAATAAAACTTCATTATTGTTAATTAAGCTGTTATTTTTACTGTCAAGTTTGACTTCTTTAATTGCCTTGCTTGCAATACTAGCATCTGTTCCGTCACTATTCTCATCATTTTTATCAGTTGTTTTTTCTTCTGAAACTATTGAAAAAGGGATGGTTTGAGTGTGAATTACATAAGCAATCATTGCTAGTGAAATTCCGCTAATGACGCTACTGACGACAACTAAAATTCCTAAAAGATGTACGTAAGATAATTTATTCTTTAAATCTGCTAGACCCATAATATTTTATCAATCCTTTTTTTGTTGAATAATAAGTATGTTAAATATACCAATATGATTATACAAAATCATAAAATTTTTTTCTTGAAGCAATTTCATCGATGATTTTGCTTTCACTACGTTTATGTTCTAATTGCCATCTTTGATGTTCACGTTGGCAAATTTTTTCTAATTTTTTACACTCTTGAACTGCCTCTTTAAGCTGTTCTATATATTGGTCGTACTGTTTTACTGCTTTATTAAGGTTGCTTTGCTGTTTAGCCACCTTTTCTTGCCAAAATTCTATTTGCTGTTGTTTGAATAAACTAAATTCAGCGATGGGCATTTCTTTAAGCCAATCTTGTAACTTTGCTTCAGTAAAGTTATTTTGAAATTCATTTAAAAGATTTTGTTCATACTCTACTTGCGCCGCTTGTTGTTGAAGTTGTTGTTCGACAGCTTGTTTTTGAGCTTCGCGAATATCAAGTAAACTTTGTTGACTAAAATTAAACTTCTTCATCAGCTAACAGTCCTGCTAAGGTTTCTAAAACCGTTTCAATTTTAACTGACTCGATTAAACCTTGTTGTAAAATTTTATCGAAATGAGGCTTCAGAGTAATAGCTTTGTCAATTTGTGCATTGCTACCAGACTTGTAAGCTCCAACATTAATCATGTCCTCTGCATCGCGATAAATAGCTAAGTATTTACGCATTAATTGTGCCAGTTTGCGATGACTTTCGCTTGTAACATTTCCCATAACCCTACTAACGCTTTCAAGGACGTCTATTGCAGGATAGTGCCCTTTTGTTGCTAAGTCACGTGATAAAACTAAATGACCATCTAGAATACCTCGAACAGTATCACTAATTGGATCATTAATATCATCGCCTTCAGTCAATACAGTAAAGAAAGCACTTATGGCTCCATTACTGTTTTTTCCTGTTCGTTCTAAAAGGGCAGGGAGCATATTAAATACAGATGGAGGGTATCCTCTTGTTGCGGGAGGTTCACCGGCGGCTAAACCAATTTCACGTTGTGCCATTGCTAGACGAGTTACTGAGTCCATGACAAGCATTACATGCTTTCCTTGATCTCGGAAATATTCGCTAATAGCGATTGCCATCTCTGCTCCCTTTAAACGTTGAAGTGGAGATTTATCTGAAGTTGATACAATAATGACAGATTTTTTCAAACCTTCTTCACCTAAACTGTCCTCGATAAATTCAACAACTTCTTTACCTCGTTCTCCAATAAGCGAGATGACATTTAAATCTGCATTGCTATTACGGCATACCATGCCAAGCAGTGAACTTTTTCCAACTCCACTACCAGCAAAAATACCCATTCTCTGACCAACTCCACAACTTGTTAATGAATCAATAGCTTTAACTTTTGTGTGAAATTGTTCATTGATTCGCGGTCTTAACATTGCGTTTGGTGCTGCACGTTTAATTGACCATTTGTGGCTGTTAGGCGAATTCAATTCTCCTTTGCCATCAATTGGGTTTCCTAAACCATCTAAAACTCGTCCTAAAAGGTGCTCGCCAACATTAATAGAGAAGCCCTCGTCTGCAACGAAAATTTGATCTCCACAGCTAATTCCTTCAACACTGTCAAATGGAAATAGTAGAACTTTGTTATTACGAAAGCCAACAACTTGTGCTTTATATGTACAGTTATTTTTTTCGGAGATAATTTCAACCATATCTCCAATTGAACAATTTGGTCCGTCAGCTTCTAATGTTAGTCCGACAACTTTACTAATACGACCACTAATTTTGAAACCATTGCCGATATTATGCGTTAACTTGTTTGCAAAATTATTAAATTGCATATGCAAGTTTAATTTTGCGCTCAAAGTTTTAGATTTTGTGTTTAAATTTAACATAAAATATCTTGTTTTTTTGCTAGTCAGTTAAGTTATTTAGGTTTGCAGTAACTTTTTCTTTTATTACTTTGAATCGCGTTGCAATTGTTGCATCGATAATTCCACTTGGACTTTCAAGGCGACAATCTCCTTTTTTTAGCCGAGAATCTACTTTGATCGATAAATTGTTTGGTAAATAATCGAGTCCATTTTTCATTAAATAAACATGAGTGTCAGCTGAAACAAAAATGATTGCATCTTTAAAATCAGTGATATTACTAATCATTTCTTCAATAGTCTTTTTTGTAATATCATCTTTTTCTCGCAGGCTTTCTTCAATAATACCTTCAGCTATACTCAGAGATAAACTAACAATTTCTTCCTTAATTTGCTGTTGTAATTTATTATAAAATGAATTACATAATTCAATGGTTTCATTTTTAAAATTTTCAACTTCTTGATGTTCGTTTAATAGTTGTTGCTGACATTTCTCTTCAATATCTTTTTTGCATTGTTGAAAGCCTTCATTAAAAGCATTAGCCTTTATTTCTGGCAATTGTCCTTGCAATTGATTGTATTTCAATTGCCAAGGGTTTGGTTCATTGACAATTATTTTTGATTTTGAGTCAGCACTATTTATGATCTTAAATGTAGGCATCATCATCTCCTGTACTAATAGTGATTTCGCCAGCGGCTTCTAATTCACGAATTGAGTTGATAATTGTTTTTTGTTCATTTTCTACATCTGATCGTTTCAGTTTACCAAGCAGTTCCATCTCTTCAGCAATGCCTTCTTTTGCACGTTTTGAAAGGTTATTCATGAATTTATCAGTTACCTCTGGACTTGCTCCGCGTAGAGCAATTGCCAGAGTTTCAGATTGAACTTCACGCAATACTTTTTGTAAGTCACGGTCAGAAAGTTTAGCAATATCGTTGAATGTAAACATTAAATCACGAATTTGATCCGCTAATTCCATTGATTTTGTTTGAACCGAAATCATAACCTCTTCTTCAACCGTTTTATCGAAACTTTGCAATAATTCGGCAATAAATTCTGGACCTGTTGATTGTTTATTATTTGAATTGTTGTTGTTACTGGTACTTGGGTCAATTTTTTGAACAAACATTTCTTCGATTCTAGCAACAATTTCTGGATCGGCTTCGCGATTTTCTGATAATAATAAAATAACCTCGGTGCGTTTGCTTTCCTCAAAATTCATCAAAATTTGAGCAACTTTTTGCGGATTTAAATAACTTAAAATAATTGCAACAGTTGGATTTTTTTCATTGCTTAATGCTCGTGCAATTTCACTGTTTGAAATATTTTTTAATGATGCAAATGGAGCATCTTTTTGCGTCTTGATTTTTTCTAAAATGCTTTCAGCATCATTTGCGGGAACTGCTGCTGTGATTAATTTTTTAGCTAATGATTCACCACCCATTGAACTAAGTCCAGCACAAAAGCGTTCAGAAAATTCATCCCTTACTGATGATTGAAGGTCTTTGTCAATTACACCTAGAGATTTGATTTCAGATGCTAACTTTTCAACGGTTTGCAGTGATAAATTTTGCATAATGTTGACGGCTATTGTTTGCGGAATTGTTGCTAAGAAAACTGCCGCTTTGGTTGCTGGGGTAACATTTTTAAGATTATTATTATTTTGACTACTCATATTGATAAAAACCTTTATTTTAAATTCTATATTTGTTAATATTCTTTTGTGGTTGCTCAGAAACCTAAGCTTCTGATGCAATCCAGTTTTCTAGAACATCTGCAACATCTTTTGCATCTACTTTGCTTAATGCAACTTCTAGTTCTTTTGCACTTAATGGCGGTTGTAATTCATATTGACCTAATTTAACATGTTCTGGATCTAGTTGTTCGATTTCAGCAGTTTTATCACCATTTTCAGCATCTGAATTCATTGCATGTTGTCCTGGTAAATATTCTTGATTTGAGTATTCTATGTTATTATTAACGAAATCAGTCGCAGCAACCATAGTTTTATTAAAGTAGCGTTTGAAAACCGTCCATAGTAAAATTAGCATAATCAAACCACCAATATAGTTGGTAATTTTTGCAGAAAATATTTTTTCGATATAATTATCAAGACGATCAACAAATGGAATTGGTTCAATTGCTGCTGGTTCAATTGGAATAAATGGACTTTCAATAATTGAAATTTGATTGGCAATATTAGCATTGGCAATATTGCTAAGGCCTACTGCATTGGCAATGGTTTGTTTCAATGCCATAATTTGTTCGGCTGTACGAGGTTTTTGATCTTTTAATTGATTGATTGTAACCGCTACAGATATATTTTTAATTTTTTCGCCTTTAGTAATCTGTTTTTCAACGATTTTAGGGATTACATATTTCAATTCTGAAGTTTTACGTTGTTCAGAAAACATTTTATTATTATTTGTGGCAGCAGTGCTTTGTCCTGAGCCAATTGAACGTTGTTGGCGATTTGCGCTAATGCCGACTGCTCCCGCGCCGTTTGGATTCATGCGAGACGAATCATCAATAGTAGTTTTTTCGCTAATAACGGCAGCTTGTTCAGTGTTGTAGCTCTCAGTGATACGATCTACGTTATTAAAATCAATGTCACAACTAACTTGAGCAATAACATTATCCATACCAATGCTTGGACGTAGTAAGGCTTCGACTTTTTCTTTTAGTTCAAATTCAATTTTTGCCTTACGATCCGCTGTTGAGCCCCCGCTTCCAGCAATACCATCATATTCTTTACGGCTTAATAGGCGACCACGGTTGTCAGTGATTGTGACATCGCTTTCAGTCATGTCTGTTACAGAACCTGCCACGGTGCTTTTAATAGCTTGTACTTGTTGTGGGCTTAAAGAAAATCCTTTCTTTAAAACTAACATGATTGATGCTGATGGACGTTTTTTGTTTCGTGAAAAAACTGTTCTTTCTGGATATGATAATAAAACTCTAGAGCCGCTAACTTCTGGTATTTGGTTTAGCATTCTCTGCAATTCACCTTGTTTGCCGCGTAGCCACATTACCTGTTGTTGACGGTCAGTTAAACCTAGTTGAGCATTATCAAATAATTCAAAACCAACACCCTTATCTTTTGTCATTACTCCTGTAGATTGACAACGAATTCGTAACATGTTAACGTGTTCGCTTGGGACTAAAATTCTTCTACCACCACTTTCTAGTTTATATTTAATGCCATTATCTTGAATAATATTTAAAACCTGAGCTGAATTTTCATCATCCAAATTTGAATACAAAACACCCCAGTCTGTACGCAGAAAATACGTTATTCCAGCAATTGCTAAAGAAAAAGCAATGATAAAAATTAAAATAATACTAACCTTTTGAGAAAGGCCAATATTACGCCAAATTTCTGATAACGAGTTTGCAATTGAATTGAATAATCTATCCATACGAAAATCCTTTTATTAATTATTTTATTATATCTTTTGCTGTGAAAACAACGCAATAAGTGTACCAACGAATCAGCGCATGCAGAAAAAATAAAATAATTTTTTTACATAAACAAAATTTCGCACATTAATTGCTAAACCTTCAAAACTGTTGCAAAAAAAACAATGACCTTATATAATACAAATAATAGCTTCTATTTCTTAGAATACTGTAAAATTATAACAAAGGAGTAGTATTGATGAGAAGGAATATTTTACTAATGCAATCAGTTGCTGTTACTGCTTTATTAGCTTTAACAACAGCCTCAAATGCAGCAGTAGATGTTATTAGAAATAATAATGTTAATGGTTCTGCAAGCGCGCCAGTGATGGTCGTCGCAAATGGTAATGAGGCAACGATGACAACGGCTAATAAAATGACCAAAGATGGTCAGGCTGATGCTGCTGTCAATAATGTTTCTTTAGCTAATAAACAAGTTGAACAGCGAGATATAAAATGGGATTTTGTTCAAGTTGGCTTTTTATTTAACGTCCCAAAAATTACTCAAAAAGTTGATGTTTACGGCTTGAAATTTGGTCTACCGATGTGTGGTGGAGATAGCAAAGTAACTGGTATTGAAACAGCTGTGTTCGCTGGGGCTACTCAGCGTGTTATCGGCTTACAAGCCTGTACTTTTGCTTCAATTAGTAAGCATTTAACTGGAGTGCAATTTTCAATAGTCAATTATTGTGACGATTTAGATGGTATTCAGGTTGGAGTTGCTAACTTTGCTGTCGAAGAAGCGATGTTCCAATTTGGAATTTTTAATCATAGCAAAGGTGAGGCATTTCAATTTGGATTATTAAACTATATTGAAGGTGCACGTGTACCGTTTATGATAATTTTTAACTACAAATAATTGAGGAATAAAAATTATGAATAAGATAACAAAAATATTTAGTGTTTGTTCATTATTTTTATTAGTTGCGGCTAATACTAGTTCAGCAGCTGAAGAAATGATGATGAATAATAATGAAAATATGCAGATGAATAATACGCAAATGGATACATCTAGCGATGATGATTGGACATTTTTTCAAGCAGGATTTTGGTTTGATGTACCTTCATATACCACAAACAGTAATGTTAATGGTATAAAAAGTGGTTGGCCAATTTGTGCGGGACATGGAAAGGTTCATGGACTTGAGATATCATGGTTTGCATCAGCAACTGATAATATAAAAGGTGTGCAAGGTAGCTGGATTGTGAATATTAGTCAAGAAATGACTGGTCTTCAAGCTAGCTGGATTACTAATGTTAGTAAACACATGCATGGTATTCAAGCTTGTTTCATCGCAAATGCAAATACGGAAGAGTTCGTTGGAATGCAAGCAAGTTGTGTGAATTATGCTGGTAACTATATTGGTTTCCAACCAGCTGCAATTTTAAATATTACTGATAACTTTAAAGGTTTTCAGTTAGCGCCTCTTATGAATAGTGCAAAGCACTTCAAAGGAGTTCAAATGGGACTTATGAATATTGTCGATAGTAGCGAAGGTATTCAGTTTGGCGTATTTAACAGTAGCAAAAGCGAAGGCTTACAATTTGGTTTATTAAACCATATTGAAGATGCATGGATTCCATATATGATTGGTTTTAATGTAAAATTTTAATCCCTAAATACCTAAGTTAAATTAAGATTAAATACTTAATTTTCCCTTGTTAGCGAACAGCTTCTTTGCTGTTCGCTTTTTTTTGAATATCACTAGATAGGCAAATAGTTCTTGGAATGAGAAAAATTCCCAAGAGAATCATGAAGTAGCCATCTGGAATAGAGTGACTTATTCTACCTAAATATAATCCCATTCCTATAAACCAAAGGTAGGTTGAAATATCTTTAACAAATTTGTTTCTGAAGAAGTTTACTAGTAATTTTTTCATGACTTTTATGCCTAAATTTTGAATAATGGGTTGACGGTTCGGTGTGACCTTTGATTTATTCATAAATCAAAAAATATTATGAGTACAAGCATAATTTATTGCTTAAATCTGCTTTTATCAAACAGGTTTTCGGTTAAATATGAGTTTTTAATGCTTAATTTTCCCTTGTTAGCGAACGGCTTCATTGCTGTTCGCTTTTTTGTAGTTTTAGAAATATAAACATTTATAGAATATTTGGAATGCTTTAAATTAAATTCTATTTTATAATGAAAGTTTTATTATAGTATAATTCATTCCAACCGTCAATATTTCTAATTAATGATCCTTTAAGGTTAATTGCGTCTTTCCCAATTATTTTTTGAACGCCAACGCTTTGGATTTCTTCCATTACTAATCCTATACGCAACTTATACTCTCCTCTACCAAAATATTTATAAAAGGATAAATATTTTGAGTGTTTAGTTGTTAATCCATATTTGAATGGTTTGATTCTGAAAGTGCCATCATTAGCAATATGATAAAAATCACTATGGTAAAAATATCCTTTTCTCATAATAATAGCAAATATTCTAGTCTCTGGAGGCAAATTTGTCTTACCTGTTATATGAATTTGTTCATAGCCATCAATTGTTTTTGTAATTTTTATTTTAGTTGTCAATTTTACATCAATACTTTTGTTGTCATATGTAATATTATTTCCTTGATGATTTTTTATTTCATTATCATTATAATCATTATAATCATTTGCAAAAACAAATACATAAATAATAGTATATAATATAATGGTTAGCATGACATGAAAAATAAACATTATGCAACTTCTTTCTTTTTTTTAAATTGCTCCACAATGAGGGCATTGTTTAGCACTACTGCTTACTTCATTTCTACAATCCTCACATTCGCAAATCATAAAATTATTTCTCCTTCTAAAAAAGCACCTTTGTTTAAAATATATTGTTTAAGTTTTAAAAGTATCAGTTGCTTAGTGATAATGTAAATTTACTCTAAAGTTGTGATTATATGCCCAATGCTATCACCATTTTCGGAGATGATTGAGAAAATTTCGAGAATGGGTTGTTCTAATTTGGTGAAGTCCATCTCTTCATTTGGAGTAAAAACTGTTTTTTCTTGAGTTTGCGATTGCTGATTATTGTCTGAATTTGTCATGTTCGCTCCATTTTTATTTGATTTATAATTGGGTTTACATCATCAAAACTTCAATGTTAGTCAATCCTTAAGTACTGCTATTTACTCAAATTTTGCGAATTCATGCTATTTGGGAACACAAAAAAAGAGCGTATTCAAATTCCTACACTTAAGTCAAGGTTACGCCAATAACCCGAGTAAAAATGTAAAAAAAGAATACGCTCAAAATATCTATAAAACCGTATTAAATTTTAATACAGCTAAATTATACAGCAATATAGATATAGTGAACGGTATCTTTCAGTTCTTTCATTACGTTTTTTACTCTAAAAATTGGCGTATTTTGACTTAAAACGCAGAAATAGTGAAAGCTTATCACTACATATTAAATTATAAATTAACGATATCACACTTAGAAACTAAAGTCAAATTGAGTTAATTTTTAAATCTGCTTTTATCAAGCAATCCATTGGCAAAAAATGAGCTTTTAATACTTAATTTTAAACCAATCAAAACTGTTAATGCAGTCGCAGAAAAAATCGCAATCATAATCCCAATTTGATATTTTACTGCTTCAACTGGTGATGCTCCGCCTAGAATTAAACCTGTCATCATGCCAGGGAGGGTTACAAGACCAATGGTTGCCATTGAAGCAGTGGTCGGTTTTAGAGCCATTTTTAAAGCATCTGCAATATAAACGCGCAACGCTTCAGTAAAAGTCGCGCCTTGAGCTAACGTTAACATATAACGGTTTTCATCACGACGAATTTGTTCAAAAAATGCGTTAAGACCAACAATGTTTGCTGATAAACTATTTCCTAATAACATCCCAGTAACTGGAATTACTAATTTCGCTTCAAAAAGGGCAGGTGAGTTGATCACTAGTAAAGTGAATACACTCATTGGTATCATAATTCCAATTATTAAAGCAATTAATAATGGACGCCAAAAATATTTTAACTTCATTTCGCAATGGTTGATAACTGAAAAATCTGCGACAACGGTCATTACAATTAACCAGGCTAGTGTTAAGAAAAAATTGTTCAAAGTAAACACAAAATGTAAATAAAATCCCACGAATGATAATTGTAGAATCATACGCAAAATAGCAATTAATGTCGTGTTTAATGTTTTAATTTTATACCACAAAATGAAGCTGATTGGAAAAATTAGCAATGCAAGTGATAAGAGCAAACGATAATTATTAATATTAATCATTGAGCTAGTGCTAGTTGCTGACATTTTTAACACCTCCAGTCATATTGATTATTTGTGATGCATTATTTATTGAATTTTCATCGTGGGTAATCATGATGGCCGTCAAATTGCTTTTCTCTGCTAAGAAGTTTTCAAATACTTTACGGTTACGTTTGTCAAGTGCCGCAGTAGGTTCATCTAAAAGAAGAAATTTTTTCTCTAAGAGTAGTGTGCCCACAATTGCGAATCGCTGTTTTTCGCCACCTGAGAGCTTATCAACATTTTTTTGTAAAAGGTCGTTTTGTAAATTAAAAAGTTTCATTAATTTATGAATTTTTTCTAAAGAGCAATTTTTTTCGCGATTAGCTTTAAAAGAAAATGGAGCCATTAAAAAATCATGTGCCGTGCCAAAGCCAGTAAACGGCGCTTGGCTAACATATCCGAAATTATGACGCAATTCCCAACAGTTTTTTTCAGTTAATTTTTCACTATTTATATAAATTTTACCGCTTTCGATTGGAATAAAGCCTAAAATAGCTTTAATGATGGTTGATTTTCCACATCCTGAGTGACCAGTTAGAATTAATTTTTCACCCTCTTTAAGTTTTAGTGAAAATTTGTCAACAATGATTTTGTTTGCAAATTTTACAGTTAAATCTTTTATTTCCAAAATATAATTATTTTTGTTCATGCTTTATTCATCCTAAACGTGAAAATTGTTCAATAGCTTTTGTTAATTTTGCAATGGCTTCTTTTTCATCACCATTTTTCACGCTGTCAGTAATACAGTGTTCTAAATGCCCTTCAAGAATTTTTTGTCCAACTTTATGAAGCGCTTTTTTTGCAGCGCTAATTTGAATTAAAATATCTTCACATGGTATATCTTTTTCGACCATAGCATGAATGCCACGAATTTGCCCTTCAACTCTTTTGAGTCGTTTTTGTACTTTATCTATATTTATACATTGTTTCATATTGTTAACCTCAATTATAAACTTCTTAATACCCTCTATGGGTATATAATATATTGTTTAAGTATGAAATTCAAGGAGTTTCAAGAAAAAAATATTTATTTCGGTTAAAATTGTTGCATAAATTTAAATTAATCTTATAGTTTATTTTTTATGTAATTAGATATTAATAAGAGTGAAATAATGAGTAAAAGTGATTTAATCAATAATAAAGCCGATGTAACAACTGGTAGTTTATTTAAGCACGTGGTGCGGATGTCAATCCCTGGAATGGGAGGTTTTTTTGCAATTGTGGCATTTAATTTTGCCGATACTTATTTTGTGTCGCAGCTAAGCAATGATCATTTAACTGCTATGGGGTATATTTTTCCAGTTGTTATGATTTTGCACGCATTAGTAATGGGAGTGTCTGCGGGTTCTGAAGTCATGGTTTCACATCTTCTAGGTGCAAAAAATGTTGAAAAAGCGCAAGAAATTACTGTTGCTGGAGTAGGATTAGCCTTTATTATTTCTATTATTATGGGTGCTTTGGGAATAATTTTTCTTGACGATATTTTTGCATTAATGTCAGCAAAGGGTGAGCCTTTAAGGTTAGCTAAAGAGTATATGATAGTGTGGTTTTGTTCGATGGCTACAGTGTTTATGCCACCGGTAAGCGATGGAATTTTGCGTGCAAGTGGTGATATGGTGCGTCCTTTTTGGGTGATGTGTTTGTGTGCAGTTTTAAATGTCATTTTCGATTGGTTGTTAATTTTTGGCAATTGGGGACTTCCTGAATTAGGTATTGCTGGAGCTGCTTACGCGACTGCAATTGCACGGGTAGTGGCAATGATTTTAAGTTTATATTTTTTAACTTCTAAAGCAAAGTTAATGACATGGCAATGGGTTAAGTTGAAAAAATTAACAGCTGATTGGACTAAGATTTTAAAATATGGTATGCCTGCATCTATCACACAATTAATGTATCCAGTATCAAGGTTTATTTTTACTAAGTTAATTAATGAAGCAAGTGGTAAAATTGGAGTGGGAGCGATTTCAGCTGGCAGTCGAATTGAATATTTTGCACAAATTGTGCCATATTCGATTAGTTTCGCAATTATGGCTATTTTTGGGCAGAATTTAGGAGCAAAAAAGTATGATCGTTTAAATCACGGTATAAACCTATTAATGGTTATTTCATTTGTTTATGGAGTGTTTACTGTTGGAATTTTTGCACTAACTGGTCAATGGTTAAGTACCATCATGAGTAAGGGTGATCTTGAAATTGAAAAATTAACATATCAATATTTATTGTTAAGCTCAATTGGTAGTGGTGGATTTTATTTCACAATGTTAATTTTTCGAACTATAACAGCGCTAGGAAAAGCACTTGATGCTGCGATTTTAAATATTATTCAAGTATTGATTATTGTGATTCCTTGTGTTATTGCGGGCTTTTATTTAGGTAAATTTGAGGGTTTAGTATTAGCTAATTCTATAGCGTTTATCTTGAGTGGAATCTTACTTTTTATTGCGAGTAAAAAGTTGCTCAAAAGCTTACAAAAGAGTGACCTTGAGTAAAATATTGCAAATAAACCGTTAAAAAAATTGAAAAAATTAATAATTGAATTATTGTTAATTTTTAATATTGTAATTAGCATTTATTAGAGTTGTTTTAGAAAATTAAAATTTAAGGCTTTAAAACAATCATAATTGATAAATTAATTTGAAAATAATATAATAATGTGAGCGTGTCAACTTCGAGCTTAAATATTGAGAGTTTTGAACGCTTAAGGAGATTTTAAAATGGTAAAATTATTACATGATTGCGATGCAGATTTAAATGCATTAAATGGCAAAACTATTGCTGTTATCGGTTATGGAGCTCAAGGTCGTAGCCAAGCTCTAAGTATGAGAGATTCAGGATTAAACGTTATTATCGGTATTCGCCCAGGTGCTTCACATGATACAGCAGTGAGCGATGGTTTCGAAGTATTAAGCGTTGCTGATGCTTCTGCAAAAGCTGATATTATTCATATTTTATTGCCAGATGAAGCGCATAAAAGCGTTTATGAGAATGAAATTCAACCATCAATGACTGCTGGTAAAACTTTCTCATGTTCTCATGGTTTTAGCATTATTTTCGGTTTTATTGCTCCTCCAGAAGATGTGGATATCATCTTAGTTGCGCCAAAAGGTCCTGGTACAGAAGTTCGTAAAGCTTTTCTAGACGGTTTTGGTTGCCCAGGTTTAATTTCTGTTCATAAAGATGCTAGTGGTTCTGCTAAAGATACTGCTTTATGTATGGCTAAGGCGCAAGGTTTAACTCGTGCTGGTGTATTAGAGTGTACTTTTGAGCAAGAAACTTATGAAGATTTATTTGGTGAGCAAAACGTACTTTGCGGTGGTTTAGTTGACTTAATGAAGTATGGTTTCGAAACTTTAACAGATGCTGGTTACCCACCAGAAATGGCATACTTCGAGTGTGTACATGAAGTAAAATTAATCGTTGACTTGATTTTCGAAGGTGGTATTCAGAAGATGAATGCTGTTGTATCTAATACTGCTGAGTGGGGTGAGTATGTTAATGGTCCTAGAATCATTACTCCAGACGTAAAAGAGCGTATGAAAGAATCATTAAATGATATTGAGACTGGTAAATTTGCTCGTGAGTGGATGGAAGAAGCAGCTGCTGGTTGTCCAAATCTATTAGCTAAACGTGAAGCGATTGGTTCACACTTAGTTGAAATTACTGGTAAAAAAGTAAGAGATCTTTTCGAAAAGAAATAATTTTCTTAACGAATTTAGATAGTTGTGTGTGATAATTTGTAATGATTAACGGCACAAGTCAAAACGAACATTGCATAAATTGTTTGCATTGTTCGTTTTTTTTATTAAATGTTTGGTGTGATTGATTGAATTTATCTTAAATATAGGCTAAATTAAAAAAGTATAGTAAAAGGGACAATAATTAACCAAAGTAAATGTGATATATTATGGTAGATAAAAAAATTAAAAAACAAATTGATCAAGAGATAACAAATACTTTATTGGATGATTTCGATAAGTTTGAACATATGCTAATGAAAAACTGGAAACTGCTTTTTGGTTCAGGAGTTATGATTGTTTTAACAATTGGGGTGACTCTGATTGTGATGAAGTCAATTCGTGACGAAAAAGCTAAAGAGTCTGCAGCATTAGTTAATTGCTTGAAAGCCGATGAAAAAACTAAAAGTATTGATGTTAATAAGGTTCTTGAAACTTTGAAAAAATATCCAAAAAGTAAAACAGTTTATACTACAAAGTTTGCTTTAGCTGCAAATTACTTAGCAAGTAAAGAGGGTAAGAGCGAAGATAATATTCAAAAGGCACTTGCTGTGTACAGTGAAATTGCTGATGATGCAAATGCACCTAAAATTTTGGTCGGATTAGCATTAAATCGTCAAGCGGCTATCCTTGAGAGCCAAAATAAAAATAAAGAAGCGTTAGAAGTTTACAAAAAGTTGGTAAATACGGAAGGTATTCCAAGTGATTTTAAATCAATGGCGTGTTATAATGCGGGTTCGGTCGCATTGAATAAAGCTGTTAATGATAAAGCGTTTGCTTTGGATATGTTTAAAAAGGTTATTGAATTAAGTTCAAAAAATTCAATGAGAGGTCAAGTTGCGCAAAGCATGATTGCTGATATTGATTTTGAAGAGCAAGCTTCTCCACAAAAAGCTGTTGCGGAAGTCAGTAAGGCAGCTAATCAAGAGGCAGTTGATAGTAAAAAAACAACTAAGTAAAAGTTAATTAAGCAAATTTAATAAGTTTGATATTGGGATATTTCTGCTTTTCTTAAGCTAGGAATATCCATAAATTTTTTATAGAAGATGAGAGAATTTTTATCAAAAAAAGAAATTGCATTGTTAAAAGCGGTGCAGACGAGACATGGACGCAAAAAACATAATTTGTGTATTGCAGAGGGTTTGCGCTGTTGTCGTGATGTGGCAAGTGTGGCTAAAGATTTAATTAAATTAGCAGTTAAACGTGATGATATAAATGTTGATTATGAGGCGTTTAATGAAGTTGATTTCGTATCTGTGGATGCTAATGTTTTTAAAACAATTGCGCCAACGGTTGAAAGCCAGGGAATATTGTTGTTGCTTGAAAAGGCGAATGATACTATAGTAGAACCAACTGATGATTTTATTATTTTGTTAGATCAAGTTGGTGACCCTGGAAATTTTGGGACAATTTTACGAACAGCTCGTGCTGCGGGATTAAAAGAAATTTGGTATACAAATGGTTCGGTTGACCCATTTAATGATAAAGTTATTCGGTCAGCTATGGGGTCGCAATTTGTCATAAAATTGCGAAAATTTAGTAGTTTAGATGATGCGTGTGTAACTGCACAAGAGTTTGGGTATAATAAATTTTTTAGAACTGATCCGCACGGCGGAGAAAGTTGTTTTAATTCACAAGAGTTGTTTGATAAGTCGGTTATTGTAATGGGATCTGAAGCACATGGAGTAGCTGACTTTGAAAATGCAAGAGGTCTTAATATTCCAATGCTCGGAGATGAAGAATCATTGAACGTAGCTCAGGCGACAACAATTATTATGTTTGAGTATGTGCGTAGAACAGTGGAAAATAATTGAAAAAGATTGGTTAAATTTAAATTAGCTGATGGAAATAATAAAATGCAAGATGAAGTAAGAAATATTTTAGTAAAGATTGGTGAAAATCCAGACCGTGAAGGTCTAATTGATACTCCAAGACGTGTTGAGAAAGCATGGGAATTTATGACTCGTGGGTACCGTCAAAACATTGATGATGTCGTTAATGGTGCTTTTTTTGAAGCTGAATATGATGAAATGGTAATTGTTAAAGATATTGAATTTTACAGTATGTGTGAGCATCATTTATTGCCATTTTTTGGTCGTGCTCATGTTGGTTATATACCTAATGGTAAGGTTTTTGGCGTCAGTAAACTAGCAAGAATAGTGGATATGTTCGCGCGTCGTTTACAATTACAAGAACGCTTAACTAAAGAGGTTGCGACGGCAATTAATGACATAATTTTACCTGAAGGGGTGGGAGTTGTGATGGAGGCTCAGCATATGTGCATGGTTATGCGTGGAGTACAGAAACAGCATTCAAAGATGGTCACATCAGCAATGTTTGGTAGTTTTAGGGATGAACCTGAAACACGTGCTGAATTTTTAAGTCTAATTCGCAATTCAAAATAATATTTTGAAAATTTTAAGTAAAGGTTTTTGATGAGAGTTGTTGTTCAGAGAGTAAAAGAAAGTAAAGTTGTTGTTGATGGTAAAACTATTGGAAAAATAGGTAAGGGGCTGAATATTTTAGTTGGGGTTGGTCATGATGATTCAAAAAATGATGTGGACTATTTAGTAAATAAATGTGTCAATTTACGAATTTTTGAGGATGAAAATGGCAAAATGAATAAATCATTGCTGGATATTGGCGGTGAAGTTTTGGCAATTTCGCAGTTTACTTTGTATGCTGATTGTCGAAAAGGACGTAGACCAAGTTTTGTTGATGCCGCAAATCCGCAATTAGCCAATGATTTATATGAAATGTTTGTCGCTGAGTTAAGAACGTTAAATGTTACAGTTGCGACAGGAATTTTTGGAGCAGACATGAAAGTTGATATTCTAAATGACGGACCTGTAACAATAATCATTGATTCTCCTACTAAATAGCGAGTAATAACTTCAAAAATAAATTTAAGGGGTAGCTAATTTTATGAAAAGAATTTGGTTAGTTAGGCATGGAGAAAGCAAAGCGCAAACTATGGAACAGTATAGTTTTGACGCTGATTTGAGTAAATTCGGCGAAGAACAAGCGCAAGCTTTACAAGAGGCATTGAGCGCTAAAAATATTAATTTTTCGCAAGCGTATGTTAGTCCATTACGTCGGGCTAGACAGACATTTGAGTTTATAAATAGTGATGAAAAAATTTCAAATAATCCTCAAACTGAGTGTTTTTTTGATGTACGCTTAATTGAAGAGATGCCTAAAGAATCTTATCAAACTTTATTGCCCTATGAACTATTGCCTGATTATGCAAAATTAATAAATAATGATGCTTGGTTATTGCATATGAATGAAAATATTGCAGATTTTTGTGATACTTTATTAATGAAAAAAGAGATCACTGGAGATATTTTAATTGTTTGTCACATGGGAGTATTAAATTATTTAATGCGTCAGTTACAAAGTTATTGCTCAAGTCCTGATAAAATTGCCGACGCAATTTATTATTTTCATAATTGCTCGTATAGTATTGTTGAAATTGCCGATGATTTTACTTGTGATATTGTTGAGCTTGATAATATTAATCACTTAAAAGAAAAGAAGTTATTGAGATAATGAAAAAAAGTATTGTAATTTTAGGTTCTAGTGGTTCAGTGGGTGAGAATGCGGTAAAAGTAGCGAGTTATTTTAATAGTAATATCGACGTTTTTGGAATTGCGGTTAATAATAATATTGAGCGTGCTTTAGAGCAGATTAAAATTTTAAAGTGTCAGATTGTTGCAGTTTATGATAAATTAAAAGCTACTGAATTGAAGAAACAGCTTTTAAAAGAAAATATTAGTTGTCAAGTCTATGTAGGAGCTGAAGGCTTAGAGCGAATTTCTACTCATAATAGTGTTGATTTAGTACTATGTGCAATTACTGGAGTAGCTGGACTTCAACCAGTTATAAAAGCAATTCAAGCGAAAAAAGATATTGCAATTGCAAGCAAAGAAATTTTGGTAATGGCTGGCGAAATTGTAATGCGAGAAGTTGCAATCCATAATGTTAATTTGTTGCCTGTTGATAGTGAACATAGCGCTATTTTTCAATGTCTAGAAGGGCGAAGATTTTTAAGTAAAGAAGAAAATAATAATGCCATTGTCAATCGATTGATTATTACGGGTAGTGGCGGCCCCTTTCGCAGTAAAAGTATTGAAGAGATGAAAAGTGCTTCGGTTGCTGATGCTTTAAATCACCCAACATGGAATATGGGGAAAAAGATTTCAATTGATTCGGCAACCTTGATGAATAAAGCACTTGAAATGATTGAAGCACATTATTTATTTAATATTCCCGCTGAAAAAATTGAAGTAGTGATACACCCTCAGTCTATTGTCCACTCAATGGTGGAATTTTCTGATAATAGTGTTTTAGCGCAGATGTCAGAAGTCGATATGCGTTTTCCAATTCAATATGCATTAACATATCCAGAAAAATATCAGGGAGGGTTGAAACATCTAGATTTTAGTAAACTAGCTAAATTAGAGTTTTTTGAACCGCGCTACAATGATTTTACAGCTATAGATTTAGCTTATAAAGTTATGAAACAAGGTGGGACTGCGACTGCAGTTTTGAATGGTAGTAATGAAGTTGCAGTTAAACTATTTCTTGAAGAAAAAATTTCATTAATAAATATTTGTGAAATCATTGAAAAAGTCGTAGCAAGGCATATCTTAATTAATAACCCAACATTAACTGAAATTATTGATGCTGATGAATGGGCTCGAAAAGAAACTATGAAAGTTGCTCAAGGACTTATTGCAACTAAATAACATATTTAAATGTACAAATAATTATTTAATAAACGATTTATAAATAAGGAGAAATTTTACCTATGAATATATTAATTAAAATCATTAACATTTTACCAATTGCTTTGTTTGCAGTATTTTTCTTTGGATTCTGTGTATTCATTCATGAGCTAGGGCATTTTTTGGCCGCTAAATGGCGTGGCATGCACATTAATGCATTCTCTATTGGTTTTAAAAAGGCGTGGGGTAAAAAAATTAATGGAGTTGATTACCGTATTGGTTGGTTGCCTTTTGGGGGGTATGTTGATCTACCACAAATTGATTCTTCTGGTGAAGCAAAAGATGAAGATGGCAAATCCTTACCTCAGGTAAAACCAGTGGATAAAATTATTGTGGCAGCAGCAGGTCCATTTTTTAATGTGTTATTTGGGCTGTTTTTAGGAATTTTTGTGTGGGTTTATGGATTACCTCAAGGAACTCCTGATACTAATAGTTTTATTGTAGGCTCCATTGATGAGCGTTCTCCAGAGTATGCCGCTGGATTGCGTAAGGGAGATACGATTGTAAAATTAAATGATAAAAAGTTTAACAGAAACTGGGATAGTTTTAGAAGAAAGATTTTATTTTCTTTAGGCAAAGTAAGATTAACAGTAGTTTCAGCAGGGGATGAGAAAACTAAAGAGATCAGTTATTATCCAAAAGCGAATCCTATTACTCGCCGTGAAGGATTAGCAATTCCGTTTTTTTCACCAGTTTATACTGGAGTTTTAGAAGTAAAGGAGGGTTCTCCTCAGTATATAGCAGGGTTACGTACTGGTGATTTTGTGGTAAAAGCAAACGGTGTATTAGTTACTGATATTCTTGATTTGGGAATGGAAATTTCTGAGTTTTTTGTTGCCAATAAAAAAAGTAATGGTATTAATTTAACAGTGCGTCGTGGTAATGAGCTTGTTGAGATCAAGGATGTTCCAATCAAAGAATCTGCTCTAAAAGATTATATTTTCTCTATTGGATTTGGCTATTCGCAAGAAAAAGCGATGGAAATAGGTAAATTATTATCACAAAATGCAAAAAATGCTGGTTTTAAGGTTGGTGACGTTGTAGTTGGCTTCAATAACGAACGTGTGATTGAGCCAATGAAGTTGGGGCAATTGATTAAAGAAAATGGTTCTAAAAGTTGTACTATTACCGTCTTACGTCCAAATACTGGTAGTATTGATATAAAAGTTACGCCATTAAAAATTAATTTAGAGCCGTTTGCAAAATATAAAGAAATTTATTCATATCCAACGCCATTTAAGCAGCTTGCAAATACAGTCTCAATGACCTATTATACATTGCGTAGTGTTTTTGCTGGAGCCGTTGGTGAACGTCAAAGTAGCATTAAAGCCAAGAATTTCAGCGGACCAATTGGCATTTTTGATGCAATATTTAGGGTTGCTTCTCAGTCATGGTTACAAGCTATTCATTTAATTGTGGTGATTTCATTTAGTTTGGCTATTTTAAACATTATGCCATTCCCAGTGCTTGATGGTGGGCATATTGTGGTTTCGTCAATTCAGTGGGCACGCAAAGGTAAGCCTGTACCAGAGTTTATCCTTAAGCCTATTTATGTGGTATTTGTGTTATTTATTGTGTTCTTTTTCCTTTTTGTAACAATGAATGATATCTTACGTCTTGGCGATCGTATTATTCCTAAAAGTTATGATGAAGAGATTCAAGAAAATAAAAATAATAGTGTTGATTCAAAAATTGATGATGCTACCGCAAAATCAACTGACGAAAAGAAATCAATGCAAATTATACTTAAAAATCCAGATAGCAGTAAAAAATAGACAATGCGGCATTCTACAAAACAAATATTTGTTGGTGATGTTGCGATTGGTGGAGATGCTCCAATTTCAATTCAATCGATGACTAATACTAAGACTGAAGATGTAGATACAACGGTTAAGCAAATTTTGCAATTGGTTGATGTTGGTTGCGAAATTATTCGAGTTGCAGTGCCAAACAATGATGCTGTTGACGCATTACCACATATAATTAATCAATCGCCAATTCCAGTTATTGCTGACATTCATTTTGACTATAAATTAGCTTTGGGGGCAATTAATGCTGGAGCTCATGCTGTGCGTATTAACCCTGGAAATATCGGCTCAATTGACAAAGTTCAAGCCGTGGCAAAATTAGCTAATGAAAAAAACATTCCAATTCGAGTTGGCGCTAATAGTGGTAGTTTACCAAAAGAGTGGGCGCAAAAAGTTTTGGAGTGTGATAAGAGAGATAGTTTGGCTCATGATAAAATTTTAGCTGAGGGTTTGGTCGCAAGCGTTTTTGAGCAAATCAAAATTTTAGAGTCATGTGATTTTTTAAATATTAAAGTTTCATTAAAAGCTTCAAGTGTTCGTGCAACATTTTTAGCATATCAGTTATTTGCCGAACAAAGTGATTATCCATTACATATTGGTGTTACCGAAGCTGGAACTTTAGAAAGAGGAATTATTAAAAGTAGTGTTGGTATTGGTGCACTGTTGCTTAATGGTATTGGTGATACGCTGCGAGTAAGTTTAACTGCTGATCCAGTTGAAGAAATTAAAGTAGCCAAGACAATTTTGGAAAGCTGTGGATTAAGAGAGCCTATTTGCGAAGTTGTTTCATGTCCGACATGCGGGCGTACTAATATTGACTTAGAGGGTTTAGCTAATAAGGTTGAAGCGATTATTGCTGAAAAGTTTAGCAATGGTAGTAAACAATTAAATGTCAAAAAAGTTGCTGTGATGGGTTGTGTAGTTAATGGACCCGGAGAAGCTCGTGACGCTGATTTAGGAATTGCTGGTGGTGATAATAAAGTTGCCGTGTTTCGTGACGGTGAAGTTGTTGGCATCTACTCAGAAAATGAAGGGCTACAAGTTCTTGCCGATTTTATTACAGAGCTCTTCTAGAAATAAAGTATTTGATTAAAATTTGCTCTTTTGATTTAATATTTAGTAAAATTCACCTAGTTAACTGTTATGTAAATATTATTAAAATAATCGTCTAAAAGATTAGAAATCGTCAAATATTCCTTCAAAATTAATTTTAGAAATACCTTATACTAAAATAATTTTTATAATAACGTGGCAAATATGATTTTGCATTGTCATTATTAATTAATAAAAGTTTCTTTAACTCTTTTTGATTTCCAAAAGTAGATAATACCAGTAATAGGTATCAACACAAAAATAAATCGGTAGATTGCTTGAGTAACATTATTTGCATTTAACGTTAAAATTACAGTGGTGATTGTGAAAATAAGGTAAAGAAAAATCATTATTTTAGGGATATGTTTTGATTTTTTTTTGAACATTATAAATATGACCGAATGCAAAAATCCTGATGTTAACATTAAAATAATAAATAGAATTGTTTTGGGATTAAAATGTGCTGAAGAAATTTTTAGTGTAACTATAAAATATAGCAATGCATTGCAAAAAGATACAATTACTCCAGCTAGTAATAGTATTGAAATTAAAATTAACCATCCTCCGATTGGATGTGATTTTTTTTCTTCAGTAACCTCTAATATCTCATTCATTTCTTACTCCTTAAAACTAATTTAAACAGAAGATAATTTAGCCTCTTTTTAAACTGTTGACAAATTTTTTACTGCAATATACTATTACTTTATGAAAATATAATATATTTCTGTCTAATATTATTTATATTATTAATCTAATAATGGAGAATGAAAATGGCTGTTGTCGATGAAATTCCAAAATCCCGGATAACGATTAAGTATGAAACCGAAATTAATGGTGAAAAAGTTCAACGTGAAATACCATTAAGAATTATGGTTTTAGGTGACTTATCAGCAGGCACTTCTGATGATAGTAAAATTGACCTATCAGAAAGAAAAGTTCGTGAACTTGATGGCAAGAACTTAGATGCGACCATGAAAGACATGAATATGAGTTTAGACTACAGTGTCACTAATCGTATCAACCCTGGCATAGAGCCTGAATTAAAGGTTTCAATTCCTATTGAGAACATGAAGTCATTTAATCCAGCCACTATTGCAGAAAACGTTCCACAAATTAAATCGCTGTTGATTTTAAAGCAGTTACTCAAAGAGCTTGAAACTACTGCTGATAACAATAAGCAATTTAGAAAAAATTTGGGAGAAATTCTCGCAAATAAGGATGCGTTTGAAACAATTCGTGGTCAATTGCCACAAGTAACCAATTATCAATTGCCAAGTCCGCCAGCAGAAGAAGCTGTTGCCGAAGAAAAACCTAAAAAAGGCAAAAAATAATTTACAATTGGTGTAAAATTATTAAAAATTAAAATAAGGATAACATCATGGCTAAAGAAAAGGAAACAACTACTGCTGAGGCAACTGAAGCAAAAAATTTGGATTGGTTGCTGAATAGTATTAACGTTGAGGCAAGTGCTGTCCCTAAAGATGAAGTGGATATCACTGCTTTAACTGAAACTTCAAATGTTTATCAACAAGATGAAGCGCGTGTTCTTGGTGGCTTGAACTTATTGTTTGCCAATTATCAAGATGACGAAGAGGTCAAAGGTTTCAATAAAGCAATGACTCAATCGTTAATTGATAAAATTGATTGCATGATAAATAATCAGGTTAATGAAATCATCAAAAACCCTAAATTTAGGCAAGTTGAGTCTCAATGGCTCGGAGTTTTTGATCTTGTTGATAATACTAATTTTAACGCGAATATTCAAATTGATTTACTTGACGTATCAAAAGACGATTTAGGTGTTGATTTTGAATGTAATAGTGTTGATATTACTGGTTCTGAATTATTTAAAAAAGTATATTTCCATGAATATGATCAGTTTGGAGGTAATCCTTACGCATCTATGGTTGGTTTATATGAGTTTGAAAATAATTCTGAAGACCTTAACTTTTTATCTACTGCTGGAAAAATTTCAACAGCTTGTCACGCTCCATTCATTGCAACGGCTGCACCTAAATTTTTCGGTTTAGATGATATTAAAGAATTACCAACAATTAAAGATCTTGATGGTATGATGAAGCATCCTCGCTATCGTAGATGGAATAAGCTTCGCGACAGCGAACAGGCTGCATATTTAGGCTTAACTCTACCTCATTATATGGTGCGTGAGCCGTGGGATCCTGATAATAATCCTGCTGCAAAAACTCTTCGCAACTTTAAAGAAGAAGTCAATCCTCTTGATGATTCAAATTATGTTTGGACTGATGCATCAGTATTATTCGCACGTAATTTGACAAAATCTTTTGAGAAAGCTGGCTGGTGTCAGTATATTCGCGGACCAAAAGGTGGCGGTATGATTGAAGGTTTACCTGCTCATGTTTTTAATGTACGTGGTAAAGAAGAAATGAAACCTCCAGTTGAATGTGTATTACCTGATAATAAAGAATTATCGCTTGCAAAAGCTGGTTTTATTCCATTAATTTATGAAAAAAATTCTACTAATGCATGTTTCTTTAGTACTCAAAGTGTAAAAGCTGCTAAAGAGTTCAAAAGTAAAACGGATACTGAAAATTCTCAATTAGTGACAAACTTAGCATATACATATTCAATTTGCCGTATTGCTCACTATATCAAGGAAGTAGGTCGATTAAATATTGGTTCTTCCGCTAATGAAGAGTATCTAAGCAAAATTCTTAATGAATGGATTAGTCAATATGTTACAGAAGTTGTCAATCCTAGCCCAACTACTGTTGCATTTTATCCATTTAAGAAAGCTAAAATTGAAGTTGAAAAAGTCCCTGGACAAATTGGTTGGTACAAGTGTAATTTCACTGTATTACCACATATTCAACTTGAAGGTTTAGATGTTTCGCTATCAATGAATACATTACTAGATTCAGGAGGATAACAATCAATTTATAAATTCTTTAATAAATCAAAGTAATATTAAATAACCGAATAAACAAAAAAACAAATTATAGGTAAAATTATGATTTCAAAAGAATATTTAGACATTGATCCGGGTAGTTCATTTTTTGTACAATCAATTCAAGACGCGGCTTTAGTTGGTAAAGCTGGTAGTGAATTATCTGACGCTCATAGACTTTTCTGTACTACTTTTAAAGAACAAGTTTTTGGAGAAGCTCCAGATATCGACGTTTATGATGGCGGTACAACTGAAACTACTAAAGCTAAATTAGTTGTTGAGAGTTTTGAAATGCACTCTACAAATGGTGTTCATACTGGTAGTATGACTGGTGTTGCTGCAAGTGAATTCGTTGAAAAATTATTTGGTGGTGGTACTACTACTAACTATACATTTGAAATGGATTCTTTTAATCAATCTCAACACGTTTCAACAAAAATTGGTGAAGATAATATTTGGTTCCAAATGTTTGATATTAAATCTGGTGGGCCATTAAAAATGCGTTTGCGTAATCGTAACAGTTTACAAACTGAAACTACAAACCATCTTGGTTTCTTAACGCGTTTCTATTTGGTAGATTTCCAGCTTATCAATGATGGACCTGTAGTTATCTCTTGGGCGAATCAAACTGGTTGTCCAGATACTATTCAATTCTCACCTAATGCATAAAGCTGAGTGAGAGTTTTATAGACAAAGGTGAATTTTAAACTGTAGAATTAAGCAAAATTTAAGTTTAGGTGCAGTTTAAATTCACTTTAAGTTAGTAATCTTTTTATTCGATTACAGCCAAAGTTTTTTCTAATAGTTACATTATGTAGCTATTAGAAATTATATTGAAAATAGTAAGCAAGTCATTGAATATTTTAACTTTGAGGTGATCACCTATGGTTGACAATAATGAAAATTTAACAGAAAACGTTGCTGAAAACAACGAAGAAACTCCTGTCAACGATGCAGAAGAAACTCAAAATGTAAGCCAAGAAAATTCGGCAGATGATTTCGAATATGATTTTGATGATATTAGTCAGGCGATTAGTGCCTACGATTATGATAAAGCCACGCAGTTAATTAATAATAATTTTGATGAAAAATGTAATGATATTCGTATTATTGTTTATAAATTTTTCTGTGATATGATTAATGATCATTTCAAAAACTTAGAAAATCACTTCAGTGATATGCTTGACCACCTTAACGAATTTACATTAGAAAATTTACAGCCGCAACGAACTATTGAGCGGCAAAGTGAAAATGCTTTTAATTGGTTCACTAAATTATTACTCAAAGGAATTAATGATTGTATTAAACAATATAACATTGAATACCCTTTTAGAGAAGATAACAAGTTGCTTGAAGAAAATCTTAAAAAGTTCAATGCTATGATGAAAGAAAAGTTTAACTTTGAGGATAAATTTACTGGTATTATTGAGGAAATTGTAAGTTTAGTTGTTCTTGATGAACCTGAAGTAGATGAGCAAAATCCTGGTCAAGGAGCAAATAATTCACCTCAATCAAATAATCAGGGCAATAGTGCTGGAAATAATGCAGAAAATTTTAAAAATGCACTTGGTGCTAACTTCATGCATTTAGATCCAAATTTAATGAATGGAGATGCAAGTTCAACGAAATGGTTGGAACTACAAAATAATATTTTGATTTTTAATGATTTAATGAAAGAACAACGCTTTCTAGAGGCAGCTGTTTTCTTTAAAGATATAAATCAACATATTATCAATTTTGATCCTCGTGAATATTTCCCAGACATTTTTTATCAGCTTTATCAGGCTATGACTCATGATTTTGATAAAGTTTGTGAAATAATTGATAATCAACAACATTCCTTAGAATGGCTAGTGACTGAACAATTGTTTAGAATTAATCCAGAAAAGTTAGCTCAGCAAGGTTTGCCTGGAGATTTTTCTAGTGAACAAAATTTCCATGAATTGTCAGCAAAAATGCAAAAAGCAAGTGTGAATGAAAACAATACTTCATTGCTTGACATAGATGAAGCTCATCATAGTAATAGTGGTGAGATTCCGCGTGAAAATTTAGATTTTGAACAGCAAGAGCAAGGTATGAATCAGGCTAATTCTGAAGCAGATCCATATACAAATTTTGAAAATAATTATGATAACAATCTCGAAGGTGAAGATGACCCTTATAAAGAAGGTGAAAATGGAGATTATGATTATGAAAATTAAATTTTTATATAAGGCGACCCAATTATTATTTATCACAGCTTTAGCATTAATAATTTATTTTATTGCTAGCTGTGGAAGCACTGATAAGGTCGAAAAAAACACTTTAACAATTAATATTTACTATGATAAAGATGTAAATGATGGTAACATTTTTTACTGTATTTTGAAAGCCGATGGACATAAAGCTTTTATTGGCGCAAATAACCAATCTTTATATAGTGAATATGCAAAAGATGATCAAAAAACACTATTTATGTATATAAATCCAACTTCTTCGGATAAAAAAGTTACTATGGAGCTGAAGTTAATGGAAAATCAGCAGGGCTCATTATACTTTCTGTTTTCCAATGAAATATCTCAACGTTGGAAACATCGCTTTGATGCCTTAACTGAAGATAAAACATTTAATGTTTACTTAAAAGGCAATAAAATAAGTAAAGTCGAAGAAAAAAGTTTTTCACTCTTTTAAGGAGCTTAATATCAATGAAAAATATTATTATCTGGCAAAAATTTATTAAGCTAAACAATTTTTTGGACAAAGTGCGCGCAAATCAGCTAAAATCAGTTATTAATGATGCTGAAAAAATTATTGAATTTCGTGGACAGTTACAAAATTATATTAATGATTTAAGTAACACAAGTATGCAAATTTTAGGAGTAAAAACAGCTTATTACATTAATTTTGCAGTGGTAGCATTTTGTGATGAACTGATTAGTGTGTTATTTGCTAGAAATGAATTATCATGGCCCAAATTACAAAAAGATATGTATGATACTGAAAACGGTGGCGAACAATTTTACAGTTTACTTGATCAAATTATTGAACAACCAACTTTTCCAATTATAGTTTATCAGGTCTATTATTACCTATTAAACGATGGTTTTAAGGGAGTTTTGGTTGATGAAAGTAAAAAATCACAATTTTTTTATGTTTCAAAGCTCAAAGAACTTCTTGAGTCATTTTTCACCCCAAACACTAATAGCGAACATGAAAATTTTGAACGCTATAAACGACATATAAAAGTACAAAACTATACTAGATGGCGAATTCTAAACCTCTATAGTCGAAAATATTACATTATTCCTATGTCATTGATTATTATTGGAGCTTTTGTCATTATTAATATTTTGATTTACTTTGCAGTTAACCGAACATTTTACTAATAGTTTGTTGTTCGTTCAGCTGTAAATTTAGCTATAATATTGAGCAGTATTTTTAATGAAACAGTGTTTAACAACAACAAAGGTTGTTAGGGTGAAAAATGGAAAATTTATCATTAAGTCAAAAATTTATTGATTCAATTGCGCAGTTGAAAAGTGATACTTTGCGCCATAATACTGATGCGCGTCAGCATTTGGATTCTGGTGAAGTTTCACCGAAGCTTTATGATAAATTTGTTGAATTAGTGGCATTCTACAACTCTAAAACATTGACTGAAATGAAAAATTATATTTCATTGGCAATGCTACAGAGAATGCGCAATTTATTCCCATATTTTTTTAGTATATTGCCAAACCGATTGTTGGTAAAAGTAAATCCACAAATTCAGCTTCAACGCCCTTTGAAAATTCATCTTGGTGAAAAAATTTCAGGTTATTCTATTTCTTCTGTGAATAAAAATAAAGAAGAATTATTCATGGAAAATATTAGTGAAGCACATATTATGCCTTTTGATATTAAAGATGTCGATTTTAATTATGATACTAAAAGCATTGAAATTGATTTTAAATCTAGTGAGCCATTTTTTATTGACTGCAAGGCGTTTAGCTTATGGATTAATTATAATAATGATATTAATAGTTCAATTATAATTTATGAATTATTACTTAAGCACTATACTAAAGCATCACTTCACGTTGAATTTAGTGATGGAGAAAAGGCAACATATCCACTATTATTTTTCTTTGATCGTCGTTATAAAGCAATTCATCCGAATGCTAATGTTCAAATGTTGTTGAATTCTCCAGCATTTTTTCTTTTTGTAAAAGTTAAGTTTCCGAATGAATTATTAATTAATAAAAAACCGATAAAAAATGCTAAAATGGCAATAAAAACCACGCCACTAATTACTGAATATGAAATGAAAAAAATCTTTGATGTTAATATCATTGCTGTTTTAAATATTCACAATGAATTCGCGAAAGTTATTGAGTATGATGCAACTCAAGAATCATATCCATTGATTCACCCTAAAAGCAATTCATTTTTACCATATTTTATTCGTACTGTTACTTATACAACGGTCGATGAAAATGAAAATATGATTAATGGAAAAATTTATCCAGAAATTTTTATATCGAAACATGGAGAAAAGAAAAATAATATCTTGAAAGATTATAGTGACCAGGCTGAAGATGATAAAGCAGCAGAAGAACATGGAAAATACAATAAGAAATACCATGATTGTAATTATCACTTAATTTATGAAACTGAGGTTTTAGCAAAACGATATCGGCAGATTTCCTTTAATATGCCGTATTATATTATGCAGGCAAAAATTTCGGTAAATGCTGACTGGTTACAGCTTTTTGAAATTAATACCTCAAACTTTAATTTGGAATTTTATAATAAACAAATTGGTAGTTTTAAGCTGGAACATTTGCATTATCAAAAATTTTGTGACCTAAATAGCCATATTAATTCACGTAATGTTTTGGCATTGCTGAAATTACATAATTGTTCATATTTTTCATTGGATGATTTTAAATTACTGCTGAATACTTTAATTGCTCCTGATAGTGTATTTAATTTTTTAATATATAATTTGATTGATTTAAATGTTAATAAAAAAAATAAACAGGCATGTGCCTATGAATTAATTTTTAAAGAAACTGATTCTAGTAGCCGTTGTTATGCAGATATTTTAGTAAAAGGAGTGCAACGGTTTTTAAATAGTAATTTGGGTTTTACCAAAAAAATCGTCTTAAGTGCAGTGTTTAAGGCAGTGAAAGAGGAAAAATAAATATCATTTTATCCCCTTCATGTAAAACCATGAACATAAAGTGGAGATTTAGAGTACTATGAAACCTGATATTTTTTGGGAAATGGGACAGAATTTGTACCCAGTACATTTTAAGCATTTGCAGGATTCATTGTCATTAAAAAGTTTTATCATTAGCAATGAATCAATGATGCCAAAAGTTGGAATTTGTGAGTTTAACATAGATGACGAATTTTTGGCTATTAATGTCGTGAGGGTAACAAAATTTCAGTTTATTTCAATAGAAGGGCATTTAATGAAACTAAATGTCAACGCCACTTTTTGTGATTTTGATTTAAGTGAAATTGCTGCTGATTCTGATGAGGTTACACTTTATTTTAATGCTTATGAAACCGAAACAAACTATGATGAATATGAACAAGCTAGTTTAAATTGTGTAGGATATGAACTGAAATTTTCAAGCGAACCATTAGCAAATGCTCTTTATAGTGTAAAAATTTTAAAATTAACTAAAGAGTTACAGACTAATTGGACTCTTGCTTATAGTTTTTTACCTGTCGCAATTAATATTAATGTAATTCAATTTAACCAATTGCGTAGTGATATTAATACTATGTGCAACCAGATCATAAGCAATTATATTGCCATGCGTAGACAAAAAGAATTTTTGCAAAAAGCTGTTGAATATAAAAATGTAGTTGCTATAGCTCACAGAACTTTATTTGCCTTAGAAAATGCTGCAGTCAATCATATGGCACACCCAATGACTTTTTATTTTGCCTTATATGAATTATTTGTTAATTTAAGTTTGTTTTTGAACAGTGATATTTACAAAATACCACCATATAATCATTATGATTTATATAGCTGTTTTATGCTGCTGATAAATAAAATAAATGAGCTTATATCGCTGGAAAATCAATCGGTTAAATTTAGTAAATTTGTTGCCGAAGAAAAATTTATGAAAATTGAAAGTTTACCAGACGAAATTGCTGATGCTAAAGAAGTTTTCTTGGTTATCCAAAAGAAAATTGAAACTCAAAATGTTGCTGAACAAAATATAAAATTGGCAAGCCCAGCTCGGTTTCCTATTCTTGATCAGCTTGCACTTAGTGGTGTGAGTAAACAGCTCGTCGATGAGGTTCCATTCCGTCATTATTTAAGCGGTAGTACTTTGTTCTTTAAGTTAGAACTTGGTAAAGAGTGGGAATTCATTGTTAAAGACAAAGCGGTAGAGTTTCAGCGTTACCCTGAGTATGAAGATGTTAACTTTTATCTCTATTATTATTAATTTAATATTGATGAAAATTACTAAAAATTTAAGAGTTAAAAAAATTATTATAAAGCGATAACAGTTTAGTTTTTCTAAAATAGGAGTAGAAAAATGGCAGTATCAGCACAACCATTCATAAGTAGATTAATAGGCTACCTTTATAGTCATGTTTCGATATTGGTTATAATTGGGATATTTATTTTGCTTGCGATACTTTTTTTCGTTTATAAAAAGTTCTTTGCGAAAAAGAAGAAGAAAAAGAAGAAAAAGAAGGTTTTCCGTATTAATTTTTATCGCAAATCACTACGCGCTTTTGTCAAAAAATTACCGTGGTCTATTCGTTGTAGCCTGAATAATTGCAAATACTATATTTATCTAAATACTGCCAATGATGAGCTTGTAAATACAAGTACTAATATTAGTAGCTATACTTATGACTATTACTCTGAATATGCTAAAGAAAGTCGTGAAACAAATATTGATTATAAATTTCATTTGAGTAGCAATATGTTCATTCATGAAATGCGTCGCGATTTAATTTTGAATAACAATTCTGAAAATAATAAGATGTTTACAAAATTTTGTAAGAAGTTTTTTAAATATCAGACTCCTACTATTATTATTAGTATTGATTATCGTTATTTAGTTGATCGAGAAGCGTTTGAGAATATTATGAAAGCTGTTAATGTTCAACAAGCAAATAATGCGGACTTAGAAGCTACACAAATTATGAACGCTAATGATGAAACGATAGTTAGCGATGCGACAACCATTGCCGATGCTTCGAATCTTATTAATAATAGCTTTGACTCTCAAACTATGCATTCTGATGCTGAGATTTTACAATTAGCTATTCGTAAAAAATTAATTTTATTACAAAATTCATTTAAAGACAAGTTAAAAGTATATTTCACAATTGCTAATTGTGATAAAACAAATAGTTCTTTTGAAGATTTTACTGAATATATTATTGACAATAATTATCAATTCTATCAACTGCACGACTATAGTGAATTTGAAGAAAATCGTTATAAAGCCAATAAAAAAATGGTTAAAAAACAGCGTCATAGTGATGTTGTAGATGATGAAAGCACTGTAGAATATAATGAAAATTTAACTGAAAATTTTGAAGAAGTTATGAATAATTTATATCAAAATATTTCAGGACTGATTAATAAACAGAATAATCCGCATAGCATTATTAGTTCGATAAATACTGTTATTAACGTGAACACTATCAAAATGAACCTTAATAAATGGTTGAACAAAATATCATTTGACGATGGTATTTCACAACCACCGCATATTGATGGTATATTTCTATCATGCTATAGTGAAAGTTTAAGTTCATTTAATTTATTATATAACAGACCTTTTGTTACTTATCGGACAAGAAATATTTTCTTCTTAATCTTAACTCTGGTTGCAATTGGTTATTTTGTTGATAATGGTTATTTTGCTTATAAAGAACTAGATAGTTGTTACAAAAAACTCTCAGCAATAGATTCTAGTTATGTGCCAAATGTTACGGGCGATATGATGATTTCTGAACAAGTTGCAGGTACAGCGTTACGAGAATTAGACCACACTAAGACTGTTCTTGATTCAGTATTTATGAATCGAATTTTTTGCAATGATTTTACTTTGTTGCCATTGCGTAAAAAAGTAGCACAAATTATTTTAAATCATATTTTATTGCCAAATTTAAAAGAAACCAATAGTGCTGAAAAAACTCTATTTTACATCTTTTTAATAGAATCTTCTAGTAGTCATGATTTACGTCATTATATGTTAAAAAATATCACAAAAGTAAGTGCGGAATTGGGGATTAGTGAAAAAGCGTTACGTTATTTTATTAACTATAATAATAATCATTTAGTTAATTTTAAAGGTAGTACGGCATATCCAACTAGTAGCGATTCATTTTTTGGCGAACAATATCGTTATTTAATTAATATGTACAATAATTTGAGCAAAAATAATAATGTAACTATTTATGAAGTAAATAATTTCTTAAAATATTATTTTCAATATTATAACCGTAAAGTCACTATTGATATTTTATTAAATAAACATTTTCCTAAGATTAAACGAGATATGCCATTAGGAGCTAAAAAGTTTATAGAAGATTATCAATTCTACGTTGATACTAACACTGTTAAAAATGTTCAGCATAATAATTTGCTTGATAGTATCGATTCTTTTGAGGAAGTTAGTTATTCGATTCCAACAAATATTGGTTTTATTAAGTTAATTTCATCATTGAATGCTATCGCTAATGAAAAATTTATTGATGTAGAAAATAAAATTTTTAGTCAGGCCCCAGAGGGAGAAGGACAACCATACATTGTTAAAAGAAATTGGGAACAGATAGTAGCCTTGGCAAAAATAAATTCATTAATTAATAGTTATTTCGCAAATAATCGCGCTACTGATAATTTATTCTCACGTCAATTTAAACAAAAATTTTTACCATTAACAATTAATGGTCAACGAGGAGATAATAGTGGTTATAATACTGTTGTAGCAACAAATGACAATAAAACTACGACTAAAAATGCCGATGATATGCCAGTAAGAAATAGTGCTAATAACGTAACTAATATTGATAATTCAACATTTATCTATAAAGGCAGTTATGTTGTTGATGGGTTCTATACAAAATTGGCTCTTGATAGTGCAGTAATTCCATTAGTTAACGATTATAAAAGATTGATTAATCGTTTGACTGCATTAGATGTTAACACTAGTCAATTAGAGTATGCTTTTAATTATAATTTAAATGAATATGTTAAAAATTATACAAAAAGCTATAGTGACTTCATTAACAGTTTAGATTTTTCAATTAATAGTGAAACTCAGCTAGAACTATTTTTATATTCATATGGGTCGGTTCAATCGCCATTAATGAATTTAGTAAGTGCGATCAAAGCGAATACAGATTTTGAAATTACTGATGAAAACAAATTTATGCAGTCGGTGGTTGATAAATTTAAGCCAATGTCAGATTTAATTCAACCTCCAAAAAAAGGTGAAGTCATTCCTAAAGGTTTGCCGCAATATTTAGCGATTATTAATAATGCATTTTTTGATATTAAAAGTGCTGAAGAGAAAAATAAGCAAAAACAGCAATTTGATTCAATTACAAGAAAATTATCAAATAGTGGGCGTGCGGCTTTAGGTATAGCAGTCAATGATGATAATTCATTATTAAGCTTAACTAATAAATGGCTAGATAGTCAGAAAATCCCAAGTGATATGCGCGAACCATTTGTTAAACCAATTTTGAAAATTTATCAAATTGGATCAGATGAAATTACTGAATACTTAAATTTTATTTGGAAAAATAATTATATGTTTAATTTAGATAAAATAATGAATTATTTCCCATTTAACCAAGATAATTTAGAAAATACCATTACTGTGCCAATGCTAAATAAATATTTAATGCCGAAAGATGGTGAAATTGACAAAATTTTTGCTACATATTTTAAACCATTGTTGCGCAAAGGAGAAGGATTAGATGCTGATAAATGGTTAAACAATAATAACAGTGAAGTGAAACCTTTGGTTACAGAAGAAATGCTAAATTCATTTAACCATCTAACAAAACTGCAAAAAATGTTTTGGGATGAAAGTGGCAAGTTGAAATCACTTGAGTTTAAAATAACCCCAATGTTAATTAACGAGCCAACCATTGATAGCGATTCAATTGTAAAAATGACCTTCTTAAATTATAACGATCAAACTATTAGCGGTATAAATGCATTTGCTGTATGGAAAAAAATAAATGTAAATTGGTGGGATAATAGCGTATCAAGTGCTGGAGTAGAAATGACTGATGGTAAAACTTTTACCACTCGTAAATATCTAAATGAGTTTAGTTTTTATAAATTATTAAGTGAAGCAGAATATAATTCTAAGGATGGAGCTTATTACTGGGAAGTTATTATTGATGATGACGACGAAGTTTCAATCGTTGCGGTAGGGTTTAAAATTGAACCAGAGCCATGGGAATTTTTTAAGTTAAAAAAATAAATAACGATGGAAAATTATTTTTATGGAAAATTCACCAACACAAATTAACAGTCACGCATCTCAACAAAATGACAAAAATAGCGAATTAGAAAAAGCTAAAAAATATATCGAAAAAAATGCGATGAAGTTTGATTTTATTGCGTTATTCAAATTGTTAGAAAAAATTGGTTATTATATAGAAACAGATGTTGAATTTGTATTGCATCCATCATTAGAATCAGCTGAGGCATATATTCAGAAAGTGTATTTTGCTGATAATTTGCATAAAGCATTTGTTTATTTAAACGATTATCAGATGGCATTTTTTCTTGACGAAATAAAAAATGAATATGAAGAAAATTATCACAGTATTGTAAAATTTTTTATTACATTATTTAATGAAATGCTTCGCGCCAGCAATAAAGTGATGTTTCCAGATGCAATTAATGGAGAATTTAAAAACGCTTTTAAAGATGGAGATTCGCTAATTTCGCTAAATGATGGCAATTTAAAATCATTTAGTTTTATTTATAATTTTCTGAAACAATTATTCAGCGATTATTATACCGTGATTTTTGAACATAATCAACGTTTGCGTATAGAGTTAGAGGGGGTTGTTTTAGGTGACAGTTTATTAAATTATCATTGCTACTTAGGATCATCGAAACGAGTTGTGAAATTAGTTGTTTGTTTGATAATTATGACTGAAAATGCATTGACAAAAAAAGAGATTATTGAAATCAAAGAACGGTTAAATATTTTTTGTAAATTTTTTAAAAATTGTTTAAATGAAATTAATATTATCATTAAAAATTTTGTGACTGATACAGATTTATATACCATATTTCCAGTTGAATTAAGTTATGATAAAATTTTATTACAGAAAATTTATAATGTAGCAAAAGAGGTAGCAAGTAAATAATTGTTTAAACTTAATAAAAAATTAGGATCTGAAAAAGATGGCCAATGAAACATTAACAAAAGAAATTATTCAAGCAGTAGAAAATTATATTGCAAATCACGGCGCAACAGCTAACCCGACGGCGGCGCAACAGCTTGATGATTTGAATTTGATGAAATGGACTAACAAGGGCCATATGTTATTAGATAGTGAAACTAATAAACAATTAGCGATAAAAGTTAGTGATTCATTGATGGCAGAAAAAGAAGCTAATGAAGCCGCAGCTGCAACAGCTTCAGGAAATGGTACTACAAGTGGAGCAACTAATGCAACATCAACCACGGCTAATGGCACTAGTGGAGCAACTAATGCAACATCAACCACGGCTAATAGCACAGGAGGTGCGGCTAATGCGTCTCCAACTGGTGCTGAAAATGGCGTTGGCAATAATGCATTTGCACAAAATATTCGTCAACAATTTGCACAAAAAAATACGTCAAGTGATAATGCTGAAAGTAGCTCATCACAAGCAAGTTCTTCTGAGAAAACATTGGACGGTTCGGCACAAAATAGTAGTTCGCAAAATCAGGGACAAAATAATGCTACCGATTCAAAGGAGCAAGCTTCAGCTGATAATAAAATTGCAAGTAATAAAAATGATAGCCAAAAGCAAGAAGCGCCTCCACCTAAAATTGATCCTAAAGCAACACCATTTGAAAAATTTCAAGCGCAGGGTGATATTTTTCAAAATTCATACATTTCAGGATTTCCAGCATATCAGATCAAAAATGGAGTTGAGCCTCAAGTGCGTGAAATTATTGCTAATCCACAATTGAGTAGCGCTCAAGTAAAAGAAGAATTAAGACAATTTTCTAAACCATTAAATGAAGCTAAAAAAATGGAAAATACCAATCCATTAGCATATAATTTTATGTTGTTAAATGCCGCATGGATTAGTTATGTCGATTCGTTGGGACATTTTGCTGGAACACCTCCTTTAGATGCTGCAGTTAATGAAACATATGCTAATTTGGATGATTTAAATAAACAGGTCAATGAGTTGCATCAACTAAATCAGGAGAACCCAAATCTTCAACAATACCCTGCAAAATTTAATGATACATCACCACTTGATGACCCAAGTTCACCTTGGCCAGATAAAATTTATGCAAAAGATACTACCGCAAGCGAACCTACCTATGGAGGAGGAGAAGGTTCACCATGGCCAGATAAAATTTATGCTAAGGATACTAAAGCAAGTACGCCATTTATTGGTGGCGGCGGAGATTTTCAAGCCGATAGCATTACAGCTAAACCAACATCATCATCGCCTAGTGTAGCGAAACAACCCGTTGATCAGGCAACAGCTCAGAGTGTTCAGCAAAAAGCGGCCGTAGCCAATGATTCGATGGCAAGAATGCAAGCTTCTGCAGAAAAAGTCAATAAACTTGACGAAGAAAATGGTTATTCTGCATCAATTGAGAAGCAGCGTATAGAGGCTGCAACGTTAGCTAATGAATATAATAGTGCAAAACGTCAAGGTTTACCAACTGATGAAGCAGAGAAAAAAATTGCGACTTTTAAAGGTAATTTAAGTGGACAAATGGATCAATCTAAAAGTGGAAGCCTCTTGAATAATATTAGTAAGAGTATCAATGATGGGTTAGTTACACCTGCTGTTTTAAGTGGAGTTGCTGCTAATTTGGCATTTAACCAAATGGTAAATAATTTGGCAGTCAGTAATAATTTTGATGCTCAACTTTTGACAGCAAATAATCCAATTTTACAGAATAGTGACTTAATAACTGATTCGCAAAATAAAGTTATCACTGATGTTAGTGCTGTGCAAACTCAAGCAAAAGGTCAATTCGATGAAACTCAGGCTAAAGGGCAGGGGGTGATTGATGATGTTGGAAATAAAGTAAATACTGGTATTAGCGATGCGCAAACTAAAGTACAAGGTCAATTTGATGATATACAAGCTAAATCTGACGAGTTACAGGGGAAAGGACAAGAATTCGCAGATGATTTACAGAAACAGGGTCAAGAAAAAGTTGATGAGGCAAAAAGTAAACTTGAGAAATTAGACCCAAGAAAATTAGCAGAAGATAAGCTTGGTTTGCAGGGTTTAGATCCAGATTCAGTTTCAACTGCAGTTCAAAATAAAATCCCTTATTCGCAAGATGATTTGGCCAAAATTGCTCAGCAACAAAAAGCAGCGAAATTATTTAATCAAGCATCAAATTACAGTGTAGCTAGTACGTTGTTACCTTTGAGTGCATCTCTAAATAGTATTAATCCTCAGCAAATTCAATATCCTCCAGAGGTAATTGATTTTACTGAAAAATTAACGAAATTAAAAAATTCTGGCGATGAACTAAATAGTTTTGTGGGTGATCAATCTAATGCTGTAGGTGATAAAATTGCAAACAATGAACAACTAAATGGGCTAGTTGATGACGTTAATAATTCTTATGCTGAAGCTGACCAATCTTTAGATGCATTAATTGCAAAACGTAATGACATGATTGCCCAGTCTCCGTTAAATAATGCGCAAAATTTAGAAAAGTTAAATTTTGCCGCATCAAATTTGGATGCACTGAAAAATAATCCAACTTTTGGGGCATTGTGTGGAGCTGCTTCATTAGGTTCTTTAGCAGCATTTGAAATGCCACAATTAGCTTCCATGATTAATATGTCTGCTCCTGATATTCTGAATCCTTTAAGTGGAATTTCATTACCGTCGATGCCTTCTTTTTCGGGAGGCTTGCCATCAATGCCATCAATGCCATCATTCAGTAATGGTCTTAGCTTGCAGATGATGAAATTGCCAGATTTTGGCTCAATGATGCCTAGCATTAGCGGAGGTTTTCCAAATCCATTGGATGGCTTGTCAGGTTTATCAATGATGGATACAGGAGCTTTAAGCGGAGCAATGAATGGTTTATCAATGTTTTCAATGCCAACGCTTAGTAGCATGATGAGTGGGATATCTCTACCTGCAATGCCTCAAGTAAATGCAGATATGGGAGCTCTTAAGGATAAGTTTGCATCGTTGGGGTCTACCGATGGATTGGTGGATACTTCTGCTTTGACTGGTCCTCTTTTTGCCATGCGTGATATGGCATTATCATGCCCATTATTATTATTGCCGATTATTGATTTTCAATTTGCTTTAACAGAACTTTCTGTTGAAGTTGAATTAGATAATCCTGAACCAGAAACGCCAGAAGTAGGAGCTCAACAGTATGCATGCAGTGAAGCGGGTATGCTTCAATGTATGATGGGAATTTCTCCTGCTCCATATATGATTCCACCATCAGGTGAAACTTTTACGCCAGGGTTTACAATGGGTGCAACACTAATTCCGACTCTATTTCCAACTCATGGAGGATGTAATATTCAAAGTAATCCAACTGCCGCAGCGCAGTTATTTATTCCGCCTTATCAATGTGTCGCTAATTTGCACGCACCATTTGTCCCTGGGAATCCTCAGTGTATGGTCATGCACGGAGCGTCACCAATATTAATTATGAATGATATGTGTACCTGTTTATACTCGGCAGGTGGTCAAATTATGGTTCAGATGCCTGGACAATTTTCAGCCTCTAAAGGCTAAAAAAATAAAATTAATTAAAATAACACTATTGTTATTTGAGGAGAATATAAAATGGCTAATCAAACTCAAGTTGTTATGGACAAAGATTCGTTGGTTTTAAGTACTGAAGCGAGCGGAACTAAAGTAACTTCAACTCTTGACGCATCGGCTGGTGCAATTAAAGATGAAGCTAAAGATATAAAATTAACCGCTGAAAATAGCATAACACTCAAAGGTGCGTCAATTAGCTTGGAAGCCGATCAAGAAGTTAGTATTAAAGCTAATAATAGTATCAGTATGACGGTTGGACCTGCTAAAATTACTATTTCGACTTCTTCTGTAGATATCGAAGTTGGTCCAAGTAAAGTTTCGCTTTCTGCAGACGGTACCGAAATTACTGGTATGCAAGTTGCTATGAAAGGTACGGCTCAAGCTGGGATTAATGCACCAATGATGAGCATGGAAGGTACAAGTATAAATATGTCGGCGGCTTCAATTGTTGCTTAAGGAGGTGTTAACGTTATGAAATATCCAAAAAATTGTCCTCACTGTCATGTTGGCTTTGCTTCAGATTTTTGGGAAAATATTGCTCGTCAAGCTCATGATCAAATGGTTGGTTGCCCACATTGTGGTTCATCATTAAATGTACTTTTTGATGGCTGTCAGAATATTTTTGTGACATCACAGTTTCTACAAATAACCTTGACACCATGTGATGAACAATTTGCCCCACAGGAAACTCAGGCTGTAAAAATTCAAAATACTTTTATTAAGCACCTTTTTGTCCGTCAATTTGCATATGGTTTTGAGGGAATTGTAAAATTCTTTTTACCAATGAGATTTTTATCAACGAAGATTTTTGAATTCGTAGCTGAACGTAATCCAATAATTATTGAAATCGCCTTTGTTCAACAAAAATCAGGTGATGAAACAGCCAAAGTTAATTTTGCTTTAAAAGGAATGATTGAGGCTTGTGGTGACACCCATATTACGCAAAGTATTGATGATATCGCAACTGTGTTAATGCCAAATCAAAAGGATGCTACTGTTTTAAGTGCTTTGAGTCATTTTGAATTTAGGTTTGTTGATATGTTTAAATATTTTTTTAGCAAACATCGTCCGTTCATGCTCTATATGAAAAGTAGTTATTCTGACATGTTAAAGGAGCAAGTTGCTGAATGTAATGCTACTAGTTATGTTGACATAACTATTGATGATAGCTTCAAAGCTTTAACTTCAGAGAAACCTTTTATTGCAACGGCATTTCAAGAGTTTGATGAAGGTGATTCGCTTTATGATTTTTGGATTCACATTATTCGCGCTTATCAGGGGTATTTAATGCTTATGCCTGATGGAACATACCAAATTGGACCTCAAAAGCAGCTATTTGCTGCACAAAACCCAGATATTGATAAATATGACAAAGCTTTTATCAAGAAAATAATAATGCGTCACGTAAATCGTTATAACACCTCACTTGATGTTTTAAATGGTATTTATAAAGATGCGGCTAGTCAAAGTGTTGCTAGTAATAATAGCGAACAGAGTACGGCATTGTTTACGACTTCTCATGTAACAACGCATAACTTTGTATCAATCTTTGATCGTGACAGCGAATTTTTCGGTACTCAATTTATGTGTGATTTTTCTTTAGAACGTTTTACAGATATTGAGTTTAATGGTTTACCATATACAATTGATTTGTATCCACATAATCAAATTGATTTTACCGCAACAAATTGGCTTGGGTATCTGGGAGAAGAAGATTTTAAAGTAAATTGTGTCTGCGTTGAGGTTTTATTCACAAATTTGAGCGAAGAGCGTTTTGTATTAGATTTACGCGATTCAAAAGATTTAACTGATGATAAGGTGCTTAAGCTTTTAGCCCCTCAAACAGATCCAAGTGAAGCTGGAATTAGACCATTTTTGGCATGTCGTGCAAAATTTATTTGTGAAAATGATGACAGCTTGGCAGCTCATTTACCACGTTATATTCCTCCAAAATTCCCAATAAAATTACAGGGAGTAATTGTTGTTCCTGATGATGTGGGATCGAAATATGACAATAAAGTTCCGTACATGGTTTTTGATGGTGAATCAACCGATGCAGGTACTCCTGATACGGACACTAAATCTAGCGAAGAAAAAACTTATGCTTTAAATAATTTACCAGAACATTTTTTGGCATATCATGTTAATTTACCTATTTATAAAATTGCTGGAGCCAAACAAGATGTTGTTGTTGCTGCAAAATATCATCCAAATTTAAATACTGATCAGGTTTTCATGCCTTATGTCAATCAACAAGCTGTTGAAGTTGATGTGTTTCAGGAGTATGCTGCTATTACTAATGCTTTGCCTTGTTATAGCGACAATCAATACCTTGATAAGAGTAAACAAGTTAATGCTATTACTCTTGGTGCCGAAAAGCAGTGTTTGATTTCTTTTTCAGATGAGAGTAGTGACGAAATTTTACTTGTTAAAAAAACTGAAAAAGATTCTTCAACTGTTAAGACATTGACTATGAATAACGATGGAATTACGTTAAGCTTTGGTGATGATAGTGGTGGGGGAGGTTAATATATAATCTGAATATTCTATTAAACAATTAAAAAGAGTACTTCATATTCATCACGAAGTACTCTTTGGAAAGTTAAATTATTTAACTAATCTTCAACTTGCTAGTTGACCTTCCTTTACAATTTGACAATTACTGTCGGCAAACTCACCATCTTTTGGCATGAAATTTAATTGTTCACTAATAAAGTTGAAGTCACTTGCTTTCGCAATATCACGATCTGTCAACTCTTTTACAAAAGATAGTATTAGCGCTTTTACTTCATTAGTCATTTTTGCTTCCTCTCTCTACGAATAAAATTAACTAACTTCTTGATTTATAATTGTGTTACAAATCAAATAAACGTTGTGCACTAACACAACACTACTAAAAAATAGGACATTTTAAGAAGGCTTTTTCAAATAAAAGGAAATTCCTAAAACATTAACCTATTATACAGGTAAATTGCTTACGATTCAAGTATTAAAGTATAAAAAAGTTAAGAAAGTTGTCTAAACGCAGAAAAAGAGGGTGCAAAATGCACCCAAAAAAGATCAACTAAAAAAAATGATGAGTATTTAAATTTAAAAAAAAGACAAAATTTAGCTGGAATGTATAATTTTATGAAAAAAATACTCATAAATTTTTACTTTGTTTTTAAAATTAAATCAATTTAAATAAAAAGCGAAATTAGGAAAAATAAACCAAATATCGTTTTCTATGGTTTATTATAAACCTAATTGATTAATAATGCAAGGATAAATTTAAATTTTTTTCAAATTTTTTTCATTTATAGCATATCAATTAATTAAATTGGTTGAATTTTTGTTAGATTCCATTAAATTTAATAGCACAAAGTAATTTAGAAAAAGTAAATAAAAAGCATTTTGTTAATTATAAAAAGGAAAAAATATGGAATTCGGCGAATATTTAAAATTTGCAATAAAATCTGCTAAGCTGACTAATCGCAAGTTTGCTGAAAAATATGGAGTTTCCGCGGCATATATTTCTAATATTGTTAAAGGAAAGCGTTTGCCTTCCCAAGAGGCTTTTGGTCGTATGATCGCTATTTTAGAGCCTTTGATTACAAAAGATGTTTATTTTCAGCTAACAGAACACTTTGCCAAAGAAAAATTAGGGATTAATTTTGATATTTTATTGCCAGCTCAGGGCGATAAGTTTCAAAAAGAAAATGAAATTTTGAAAAAAATTAGTAGTTTAAGTGACAACCAACGAAAAGTTGTTTGTGAACTCGTGGATGAATTTTCTAAACTTAATCGTCAAAAATAAAAAAATTTAAGTAAATTTTTTTATAAATTATAAAAAACTATTAAAAATTAGTTAAAAATATTGTTATAATATTGCTTTTTTTGCAGCGAGATACTATGTTCATTAAATGAAAACTAGGCGAAAAATATAATTTAGTGAAAATAAACTGCATAGGAATTGAAATTATGACAACAAAAAGTGAGACTAATTTTAATCGGTTAAAGAAAACTGTCTTAGCGGCAAATTTTGTTAAAAAACATAATGGCTCGTGGGATCATAATCAATGGTTAGAGTTCTGCGAAACATTAAAAAGTAAAAAATATACACCGATTGATTTTGATCAAGTGGGTTTACTTCTTGAAGAGAAAAAAGCGAATTATTTCGCTAATCAATAATAAGCGAAAAATTTTGAAAATAAAATCGTCACTCGTCATAATATTTGACAGGTGACGCTTTTTTATTTTGCTCATATTAAATAAATATTACTTATAAAGTAAATATTTTGCTCTTTTACGCTTGAATTCATTTAGTTTAGGAGTCCATGCGTTAACGATTTGCTGGTAGTTGTAGCCTTTTTGAATCATGTAACGCACTGAGCTAGTTCCCATTGCTTTGTCAAACTTGGGAAACTTTTTTGGTAACCATTTAAATTTTGTTGGGTAATATTTTTGTAGGTAGCACATGATCGCAACTTCAGTGGTTGTTGGCATAAATTTTGAGCTGTCTGTTACATGAATCTGTACTCCTTGAATATTTTGTCCTTTAAAGGCTGCATAGTATGGCTTGTAATGTATTGGACGAAACCTTACTCCTGGTAAGCGTAAAATATTCAATGAATACGCCATATGGTTTGGATCAATCCATGGATTTGCAACACACTGAAATGGTAAAGTGTAACCAATTCCTGTGCTAACTTGACCTGTTTCACCTAGAATTCCAGTTGCCGCAAAAGTAATTGCTGAATCAACGGATGGAATATGAGGAGAGGTTGGAACCCAAGGTAATTTGGTGTTTTCCCAACTCATTGAACGTTTGTAGTCACCCATCTTAATAACGTATAGTTTACAATCTAAGCCTTCTTCACCTTTTAAATAGCGCGCTAATTCGCCAACTGTCATTCCGTATACACGAGGAATGGGATATAAGCCAATGAAAGAAAGATGCTTTTTCTCACTAACTGGACCGTCAACTATATTGGCTAGTGGGTTTGGTACATCTAAAACAATGATTGTTTTGCCATATTTTTTTGCTGCCTTCATGCATTCAGCTAAATGCCAAATATAAGTGTAGGCACGGCTACCCACATCTTGAATTGAATAAATTAAAACATCAACTTTGCTAAGAGCTTGAGGGGATGGCTGTTTGACAGGCCCATTATACATTGAATAAACAGGCAAACCTGTTGCTTTATCAAATGATTTAGGAAATAGTTTGCCAGCTTCAATATTTCCTCTGATGCCATGCTCGGGAGCAAATAATGCTACCAAATTGACATTTGGGTTAGCTTTTAGTAAGTCGACTGTAGCTAATAAATTTGAATTAACACCAGTTGGGTTTGTAATTAAGCCTACACGTTTTCCTTTAACTAAATTAGTTGCGTTGTTAAGAAAAATGCTTAGACTTGAACGGAATCCAAAAGCGTTTGCAGTCAAAATAGTTAAACAAATGCAGAAAAGAAATTTTTTCATAAAATTTAGTTTTTTTGTGCTATAAATTGTCATTATTGTTCCCTTTTTACTATAAATTTTGAAGTTTTCTATTAAAAAATATCTTCTCTACTTGAATTTTTCCAATGAAAGTGCTATTTTTAAGCTCTTTTTTATTGGATACAATAAATAAAGACCTCTTTCAGGTCCTATGAAATTATAAAAATAGAGCGACACCTGAAAGTTGATGTTGTTAAATTTGGCTGAGCCAAATAAAAATTATTAATAAAATTTTAACAGGAGATAGGTTAATATGGCTATCAAAGTTCGCGCTAAACACAAATTTTGTCGTCGTGTCGGAGAGTGTATCTGGGATGATCCAAAGTGTCCAAGCGTAAAGCGTCCTTACAAAGCAGGACCACATGGTAAAACAGGTCGTAGAGGTAAACTTTCTACATACGGTGAATTACTTTTAGAGAAACAAAAATTACGTTTCCACTATGCAATTAGTGAAAAACAATTACGTATTGCTTATGCAAAAGCGAAACAGGGTCATGGTCAAGCTTTCGAAAAGTTATTCCGTACTTTAGAATTACGTTTAGATGCAGTAGTATTCCGTAGTGGTTTAGCTCCAAGTATTTTTGCTGCTAAACAAGCAGTAAACCATGGACATATTTTAGTTGATGGTAAAAAAGTAGACCGTAACTCTTACCGCGTTAAAGCTGGTCAAGTTGTTGCTTTAAACACTGCAAAAAGCGAATCTTTAACAGATTTAGCAAAAAACAGTAACAAAACAATCCCTGCTTATTTAGAAGTGGATCGTGATGCTTGTAAATGTACAGTTGTACGTGAGCCAGAAGTGGAAGAAATTCCAGTGAAAGCTAACATCATGAGTGTGATTGAGTACTACGCTAGATAATCTGTAAAGGTTATTTTTTTAAGTATAAACGCAATGAATTTTATTCATTGCGTTTTTTTTTTTTTTAAATTAATGGTAACAAATTTTTGTTGAAAAAAAAAGAGCTACAATGTACAATGTAATAAAAGAAGACATTAAAAATTGTAAAGGAGTATGAAAATGTTAAAACAAAGATTTTTTGCGCTAATTTTAGCAGCTATTACTACAACAATGCTTGGTATTACCTATGTAAACGCTGAAGAATTAACTCCACAACAGCTTAGAGAAAAACAGCGCATCCAAGAAGAACGTGAATTTATTGCCAGTTTAGTGAGTAAAACAGTAATAACTCTATCGCAAGAAGAACAGCAAATTTTTAATTATCACAAGAAATTTTTGGATAGTAAAACTTTGGTCGAAGAGGGTGATTTTAGAGCTATGTTGCCGTTGGCATTGTGTTATGAATATGGTTTAGGTACTGAAAGAGATATTTCCAAAGCAGTTGAATTATATTTAGCAATGCAACGACGTGTTGAAAGTGATAAAATAACAACTAAAGGACTTCTGCAGTTAGCTAAAATTTATCTTGAGCCAAACCAACAATTTAATAATCTAGAAAAGGCTGTTTATATTACAGGAGAGGCCATTACCTATGGAAATAAAGACGCATATGCATTGTTAGCAGAATTGACTCTTCGCGGTTTAGGAGTTAATAAAGATGTAGACAAAGCATTGAGATATCTAGAAGCTGGAGTAAAAGTAAATAGTGGGGCATGTTACTATAAGCTAGGTAAGATTGCTGGAATGGGATTATATAATCAAGTTAAAGATAGTAAAAAAGAACTTGAATACTATCAGAAAGGTGCAGAATTAGATGACCCAGGGGCGTTGGTTGCGTTAGCAAAATATTATTATGGTCTTAAAAGCGTGGTGGTTAATGATGAATTGGTTATCAAACCAGATTTTGGACGAGCTTCGGAGTTATTGCAAAAGGCGATTCGTTATAATGTTTACAAATACGATGAATTGGTAAAAATTTATGACGTTGTTACAGATGAAGAGTTGCGCAGTTTAATTACTACAGCATATTTTTTGCAGCAACTGGTAAAACTTGACCCTGATAACCAATATGCGATTATGGAATTAGCTAAGTGTTATTTTAGAGGATATGGAGTAAAAAAAGACTTTCAAACAGGTGCAAGGTTGCTTGAAATTTTAGTAACACGCGACTTTGTTCCAGCTGAAGTTTTTTTAGCTCATGCTTATGGACGCGGGATGCAATATCTTAAAAATGCGGATTATGACGTCGCAGGTGTAAAAAATGAATATTTGAACCCAAAACGTGCTTTTGAGATTTATCATCGACTTGCTGATGAACATAATCTGTGCAATTTTGAGTTAGCAAGGTTTTATTTAACTGGAGTTGGCGGGGTGAAAATGGATGAAGAACGGGGATTAAAATATATTGATAAAGCATTGCAGCATCATGAAAAATCAGCAGAAATTTTCCGTTTCTTGAGTGCTTATTACGGGTTGCCACAGTATTATGCAACTGATGAAAGAAGTGAGCAAGGTAAGTCTACTGGGAAAATGGCAAATCGTTCAATAGCTATTGTTGACAAATATTTAAAAAGAATCAAAGTAGATTCGAATGCTTCTAAATTTTTGGCAAATGTTTACTACTATGGGGCAGGGGTTAAAAAGAATCCTCAACGTTTCTTGTTTACCTTGAACGTTGCATTTATGAAAGGTGATCAAGCGTCAGGCATGGCATTAATAAGCGCTTACTTAAAAGGTATTGGAGCAAAAGTTAATAGCAGAGTTGCGATGATTAAAGCTAAAGAGTATTTAGACCGTCCAATGCATAGTAGTAATGAAATTATCGAAATTATTGAACTTTTTGCAAAGCATGGTGAAGAAAAAATGGTCGATATGATTGCTTTTATTACTGCTAAGGCTGCTGCAAAAGAGATGTATTTTGATGAGGCATTAAAATACTGCGCAACCAAGGGGTATGCTAGAAAATATAAAGTTATTAAAAAGAAATAATCAAGGTTAATTAAGTTATCAGTCAAATTTTAACGTACTATTGGATCACGATTAGTTAAGTCAATAGTACGAAATTTTATATTTTGACGCAATAATGAGTCGATTTTATTGCTTAATGATTCTAAATTAGTCGCAATATTCTTCACAGGCATATGTATTTGATAGCGTTTGTTACCATATTCGCAGTAAAATGACAATTTGCGTGGGTCAATTATTGAAATGTCGTGGATGCGATAAAATGGATAATCTGTTTTTGTTAACATTATTAGCTTTATTGCATACTCAAATTCTGGTCGAAGTTCACCATTATTCAATTTTTTTGCCAAATCATAAGGAATTAAAATTCTAGGTAATCCATTTATAACTTGATCATTGACAATTCCTTTGCGGATAACCATGCAATCTTCATCGATAACAAGATTATTTTTTGGCGTTTTAAGTTGTGCACGTGGAATGCGTTCGATAATTGTAATATCTAGTTTATCTGGTAGGGTTCTAATAATTGTGACATCGAGAATGTTAGCTTGTTTGAGCAATTTTGCTCGCAATTTATCTAATTTTAATTCAAAAATATTACTCTTTTTTAGAGTTATTCCTAGGTAACGACAAACTGTCGCTTTGCGGTTGTCCCACCAGCCGTTATCGCTTGAAACATTTACTTCTGCAACAACGAAGTGTGGGTTTTTCCACAACATTTTTTGAGCACTATAATAGACACCCCATAGAATAATCCCTAAAACAAAAAGAATTGTCAATAAAAATAAAAATGCTCTAATAGCTGGACTTGCATTTTTTTTATTTTTGACTGTTTTTGAGGATTTACTTCGGGTTTTTTTTGTTTTTTTCTCCACTTTTTTGAGCTTTTTAGGTTCTACAGGTTTTGCCATTATTTAGTAATCCTTAGGGAGTAAAATTATACTCCCTAATTTTATAATAAATATTTTTGATTAAATGTCAAATTTTGGAGCGTGACGGTGAAATTCTTGAATGCTACAAATTTCAAAACGTCCCATATCCTTTAATGCTTCAAGACCTTCAATTGCAGCATCAGCTCCACTAACTGTCGTTGTAATTGGAATACCACGAACAGTTGCTTGTGCACGCATTTGGATCTCATCAACTTTTGGTGCTGCACCTGTTGATGGTGTATTGATTATCCACTGAATATCTTCTTGTTCAAGCATATCTAAAACGTTTGGACGACCTTTTGAAATGCGGAAGATAGCGTTAACTTTAATTCCTGCATCGCAAAGGATTGTCGCTGTTCCTAATGTCGCAAATAAATTGAAACCTAAATCAATCAAACGTTTCGCTAATGGCACAACAGCATCTTTATCAATGTCACGAACGCTTAAGAAAACGTTGCCTTCTTTAGGAATTTTGTTGCCTGCAGCAACCTGACTCTTCAAATATGCCATTCCTGGGTTAATGTCAATGCCCATAACTTCACCAGTTGATTTCATCTCAGGGCTCAGAGCAATGTCAACGCCAGGGAATTTAACAAATGGGAATACTGCTTCTTTAACCACATGGAAATCTGGAATAATTTCTTTTGTAAAACCTAAATCTTTAAGTTTAAATCCAGCCATACATAATGCTGCAAGTTTTGCTAAAGGGGCACCGATTGATTTACTTACAAATGGAACTGTACGAGATGCGCGAGGGTTTACTTCTAGAATGTAAACAGTGTCATCTTTCACTGCATATTGAACATTCATTAAACCACAAACATCAAGTTCTTTAGCTAAAGCAAAAGTATGTTCGCGAATTTGATCTAACACAGCTTTGCTTAATGTTGTTGCAGGGATTGTACAAGCACTGTCACCAGAGTGAATTCCAGCTAGCTCAATGTGTTCCATTATTGAACCAATTACAGCTGTCTCACGGTCGCTGATACAGTCAACATCTAGTTCGATTGCGTCTTCTAAGAAACGGTCAATTAATACTGGACGTTCTTGAGAGGCTTCAACTGCTTCTGTCATGTATTTACGTAAATATTTTTCATTGTAAACAATTACCATCGCACGTCCACCTAATACGAATGAAGGACGAACTAGTACAGGATAACCAACGCGATCAGCAATTTCTACAGCCATTTCAGTGTCTGTCGCAATACCGTTAGGTGGTTGTTTGATATTGATTTTATCAACTAATTTTTGGAAGAAGTCACGGTCTTCAGCAGCTTCAATCATATCAGGAGAAGTACCAATAACTTTTACACCAGCTTTCTCTAATTGTTGAGCTAAATTCAATGGAGTTTGACCACCAAATTGAACAATTACGCCGTCGGCTTGTTCGCGCTCATAAATATGTAGTACATCTTCAAATGTTAATGGCTCGAAGTATAATTTATCACTTGTATCGTAGTCAGTAGAAACTGTTTCAGGATTACTGTTTACCATGATTGTTTCAAAACCAGCTTTTTGTAATGCAAAAGAAGCATGTACACAGCAGTAATCAAACTCGATACCTTGACCAATACGGTTAGGTCCGCCGCCAAGAATCATAATTTTCTTTTTATCATTCTCTGTTTTTTCATCACGGTCACCGTAGGTTGAATAGTAATATGGAGTATAAGCTTCAAATTCACCCGCACAAGTATCTACTAAATTATATACAGGCATAATATCAAGCTCTTTACGGGTGTTGTACACTGTAATTTCATCGCTATTAATTAAGTAAGCAATTTGACGGTCTGAATAGCCAAATTCTTTAGCCTGTAATAATAAATCTTTATTTGCTTTAAGACCATTGATATCGCCAACAGATTTAATCTCATCTTCATAACATGCTAATTCATGCATATGGCGTAAGAACCAGTAGTCGATGCGACCTGTCATATCGTGCATTTGTTCAACTGTTATACCACGGCGGAAACCTTCGCGGATATGGAACATTCTGAATGCGTTTGGACGTTTGATTTCTGCATGTAAATCTTCATCACTCATAGCTTCATATTTGGCATCTTTAGCTGTTGCGCCAAAACCGCTTTGACCAACTTCTAATGAACGTAATGCTTTTTGGAATGATTGCTTGAATGTTTTACCAATTGCCATTGCTTCACCAACAGACTTCATTTGAGTTGTTAGTGTATTGTCAGCAGTAGGGAATTTTTCAAATGCAAAACGTGGAATCTTTGTTACAACGTAGTCGATACTAGGCTCGAAACATGCTGGAGTTTCACGAGTAATATCATTAAAAATCTCGTCTAAAGTATAGCCAATTGCTAATTTTGCAGCGATTTTTGCAATTGGGAAACCTGTAGCTTTTGAAGCTAATGCAGATGAACGTGATACACGTGGGTTCATCTCAATAATAATCATACGACCTGTGTCAGGGTTAATAGACCATTGTACATTTGATCCACCAGTTTCAACACCAATTGCACGTAATACTTCAAGAGATTTATCACGCATGATTTGGTATTCACGATCTGTTAAAGTTTGTGCAGGAGCAACTGTAATACTGTCTCCAGTATGCACACCCATTGGGTCTAAGTTTTCGATAGAACAAATAATTACAGCGTTATCTTTATTGTCACGCATAACTTCCATTTCGTACTCTTTCCAACCTAATAATGATTCTTCAATTAGAACTTCATTATTCATACTTGCATCAAGACCACGAGCTACGATATCATCAAACTCTTCCCAACTGTAAGCGATTCCGCCACCAGTTCCACCTAAAGTAAAACCTGGACGAATAATTACTGGAAATGAACCAATTTCATCAGCAAAATCTCTTGCTTCTTCGATAGTGTGAACAGACTGACTTTTCGGCATGTCAAGTCCAATTTCAGTCATAGCTTTTTTAAATAAATCACGATCTTCAGCTTTATTGATAGCTTCAGCTTTAGCACCAATCATTTCAACACGGTAGCGATCTAAAATACCGCTCTCAGCTAGTTCCATTGCTAAGTTTAATGCCGTTTGACCGCCAAGAGTAGGTAATAATACGTCTGGACGCTCACGACGAATGATTTCATGAAGGATGTCTTTGTTTAATGGCTCAATATAAGTACGATCCGCAAATTCTGGATCTGTCATAATTGTTGCTGGATTACTATTAACTAGCACAACTTCATAACCCTCTTCGCGTAAAGCTTTACACGCCTGGGTTCCGGAATAATCGAATTCACAAGCCTGACCAATAACAATTGGACCTGAACCGATTAGCATAATTTTTTTTATGTCTTCTCTTTTTGGCATAATATTTATTCTTTATTTATAATTTCAAATTTTTTATCGTAATTATCTAAATCCGTTTAATATAGCCTTAAAATTTTAAATTGTCCATTAAAAAAAGTGCTTTTTCTGTATTTTTAATTAGTGATATAAGAAGAGTGATAATCTAATTGTTAAATTTGAAACTTTCTGTGATAAATTTGATAAATTCGACACTAAAAACTTTATGAATAGCACTTGTGAAATGGACTCGATCAAAAAAAGCAAAATTTTCAACTTCTGTTTTAGTAATTTTATTATCATAAAACTTTTCACACTGAGAAAATTGTTCGCTCATTAATGCTGCATCACTAATGTGAGGACAATTTTTTAGAAATTCGACAGTTTCAAAAAGGTTTATTCCTGCCCATTTCGAAGAGGTTTCCTCGCAAAGTCGTTTTGTTAATTGATTAAAAATTTTTGAACTATTATGATGCACAAAATCACTATTTAAGTATGATGTTGAATTATTGAGTATTTTTGTATTGTATTTTTTATTGAAGGCATTATTATTCGTGAACAATTCATTAAAAAAACCATAGATGTCAAACATTCCAATGCGAGTTTTTGGATGTGTTTTTGACAAATTATGAATTGTTTTATTTAAATTATTGTTATAATTATTAATGGATTTTTCTAGTGAAGTATTGTAAGCTTCTTTTTTTAATTTTGCTGGAGTTTGTGCATGATTTAGTTGATTAATAAAGATAATATTTTCGGCACCAATTGAGATTAAATCTTTAGCCATTGATTTTATGCTACTAGCTAGTTGAAATGAAGTTTCTTGATAGTGACTTTTGCGAACAAGATAGTCATTTGTGCCTATCCAAATTATAAATAGATGTTTATGGTGCTCTTTGTAACGATTTTTTTGCTTGTAAAGGCGTATAGCATCTTTTTGAGTAAATGGAATGTAGCCTGAAAAAGGTTTTCGCAATGGGCAGCAAATGCCATTAATTGGATAGTTTTCAATATTTATATTGTAATTCGTAAGGTATTTAGTCAAATAGTCGACCCATATAGGACCGTCACAGAATCGTCCATTCCAAAAAGGAGGGCTTTGCGGAATAGCGCCAAATGTATAATTATGAATGTTGCCTATATCGCTATGGCTTTCAGCAAAAACACAAACTTTAGAAATGGATGTTGAGTTTTCAAAAAAATTGTTAGTTGCAATAAAATGATTTAATTTTAACATAATATTGAAAGAATTATTGTTCTTTAGCATTTTGCACGCTTCTAACAAAACATTATACATTGTAAAAAAGATTTTAGCTGTTAAAATTTAGTTTATAATGTTTAAAAAATTGATTTTTTTTATATAGCCGTTACTTTTAGGAATGTTTATTGCGATTATGATAGATAAAAAATTACTATAAAAACTATGTGTTGAAACAAAGGAGAATTATTTTAGTTATGTTAAATAAAAAATTAATTTGCACTCTGATAGGAGGCTTAAGTATATTTGCATCTTTAAAAAATATTAGAGCAGAGGATGGTTATAATTCTCAGATTAATAATATCAGTTACGAAGATTCTGAGGCAAAATGGAATCCAATACAATTTTTATTTTGGGATAATTGTGAAAATAAAGATGTATATGGATTGCGTTTATTGGCTGTTCATAAAGCAAAAAAAGTTACAGGTGTCGATATTGTTAGTTTTTCCGAAGCTGAAGAAGCATATGGGATTCAGTGTGGAATTGTTTCTCATATCTCTGGAAACGGTAAAGGGATTCAAGTTTCTTTAGGAAATAATTACACAAATTATAGTGGTTTACAGGCAGCTGCAGTTAATATGACTGTTGATAAGGGAAGTTTAAGTCGAGCCTCTGGAGTTCAGGCTGCAATTATTAATGTGGCAAACTTTCTTGATGGAGTGCAGGTTGGTTTATGGAATAGTGCAAATTGGGGCGGTGCGCAAATTGGTTTAATTAACACTGGTGATGCGACTAAGTTACAGATTGGATTATTATGCGTCAATAAAAACTCAAGCTTATTTCCAGTGTTGCCGATTGTTAATGTTAGTAATGGTGAAGAAAAAAATCAGACAAAACCAAGCTGGTTTTAAAAAAATCTACTAAAAATGATTTATTAAGAGGTGTTTAATGGGGTTGTAGCTGTATATTGTGCAGAACAATCCTATTATTCCAATAAAACCTAAAAATATAGCCCAAAAATAAAGATTAAAAAACATTAGCTTCTCTAGCTCTACACTTAAAACAGCTTTTTCTGGTTTATCTGGATCTACAAAACATTGAGCTTCTTGACCCTTTGGATATTGTTTTACAATTCTTTTTGAAAATCTTAGGCCGTTTTGTGTTATTTGTGAAATATTATACCTGTCACATAAGTACTCTTTTTTATTAAAAATATATCTATAAGTTATATGAGGATAGTATTTTATTTCGTCTTTATCATCACAAACAACCTTACTCTCAATAATTTTACTAGGTACTTTAATAAAATTTTTGGATTTTCTTTTTTTGATTATGGTATCTATTACCATTGCAGAAAGCAATAAACTAAAAAAAATACAGAATGCAAAAAGAAAATATATTTCCATATAGTACTCCTGTTTTTAAATTTTCGTTAAAAAAATGGTCGCTATAAGGAGCATTAATAGCTCATTACAACGACCACTGACTTTTCGAGCAAGAAAAAAAACACCATTAACCAAGAAGAAAATTACTCTAAAGTCTACAACTATTGGGCACCACCCCAATAGTCATAATTTTACCTTTTTTGCATTAGTTTAAGAACATTCCTCCCAATATTTTGCCCCAAATATCTTTTTTAGTAGTTCAAATTCTCAAACCTTTGCTTAACATAGGTAACACATGTTAAAAATTATTTTAAAAAATCAATTAACCTTGATTTTTGATAGTTTCAAATAAGTCGAAACCTTCTTTTGGAGTTAAGTTGTCATGAACAACTCCAGCTACAGCTTGAATCATAGCTGCTGGGTTTTCGCTTTGGAATACGTTACGACCCATATCTACACCAGCTGCTCCTTGTTGGATAGCGTTGTAGCATAATTCTAGAGCTTCTAACTCAGGAAGTTTTTTACCACCAGCGATAACAATTGGAACAGGACATGCGTTAACAACTTTCTCAAAACCTTCAGTGAAGTATGTTTTAACGATTGTTGAACCGTTTTCAGCACACACACGAGAAGCTAATGCGAAGTAACGAGCATCACGAGCCATATCTTTACCAACAGCAGTTACACCCATTGTAGGGATACTGTATTTTGCACCTAAATCCGCTAAGCGAGTTAAGTTTTTAACTGTTGAAGCTTCATGCTTTCCGCCAATCTCAACCATTGCCGCCATTACTGATGCGTTGCAACGAATTGCTTCTTCGATATCATATAGTACTTCGTTGTTTAACTCCGTAAGAATTGTTGAACCAGCAGAAACACGTAATGAAATTGGTTTATTGCTGTCAGCAGGTACAACTGTACGTAGAATACCGCGAGTACACATTAAGCAGTCAGCGTATTCAATTAAAGGATTGATGTTTAAGTCAATGCGCTCTAATCCAGATGTAGGTCCCATGATATAACCGTGGTCAAATGCTAACATTACTGTGCGACCAGATTTTTTATTGAATACACGAGATAGGCGGTCTTTCATACCCCAATCCATGTTGTCCATACCTTTTAGGTAAAATGATTTTTTTTCAACTTCGATGCCTAAACCGAAGTCATTACCTTCTCTTATATCATCCATATCAGCCATGATATTTATGCTCCTATTTGAAAGGAATAATCCTTCATTTTTTTAATTTGATTTTACTAATATTTTATCTTTTTTTATGTTCTAAAGAATTGTGTTTTTTTTTATGTAATCAATGTTCCCTCAAACGATTGAGCTACAAAAACACAATGACCCTCTTTTTTTAATTTATATTTTTGCGCCAACTTGCTTATGCATTTCAGCGCATAATTTGTTAACGTAGCACGTTACAAAATTATTTTACAGTATCCGCAAATGATTGGAAAATGTATGAAATTGATGTTGCGCCTGGGTCAGCGTGACCAAGAGAACGTTCACCAATGTTCTTAGCACGACCAAAACGAGCCGCGATATCTTTTGTTGACTCAGCTCCTTTCTTAGCTGCGTCAGCACCTTTTTGCATCATGTCTGCTAAGCTTTCACCAGCAGTAGCAGCTTCTACCATAATACCAACAGCAGGGATTAAAGCATCCATCATAGTTTTGTCGCCAACTACAGCTTTGCTTTGCTTAGCCATAGATTTTAAACCTTCATCAAAGAATTTTGCAACTGCAACAGCATCTAACTCTTCGCCTTCTGCACCATCGCTCATTCCCATTAATAATGAACCAAATAAAGGACCAGTTGAACCACCATCTTGACTCATTGCATTCCAAGCAGCATCACCTAACGCTTTTTTGATATCTTTATCAGCACAGTTTTCTACACTGTCAACGATTGCTTTAATTGTTCTAACCATAGTTACACCGTGGTCACCGTCACCAGTTTCACAGTCTAAACGAGTTAATTCTGGCTCTTTTTCAATAATTACAGCAGCAGCGTTTTGCCACATTGCTACTAAGCCATCATAATTTAAATTTGTCATTCTATTTAAAACTCCTGAATTCTCTTTTATAGAGCCTCTAAACAACCCTTTTATTGTATTGATGAGTTGTTTAGAGTTTTATACTATTAAATAATTAATGATTAACGAACTGTCCAATAAGGAGTGTCACATGGAGCATCCCATAATGCACTTGTTTCGTCATCTAATTTTGCCATAAACATTTGGAAACCAGCCATCTCTTGAACTGTTAAGTATTCACCAATCATAGATTTTGTGATCTCAACGCCACGTGCTGCCATGTTTTGCATTGCTGCACGATAAACGATAAACATTTCCATATAAGTTGTTGAACCTGTACCATTGATCATAACAGCAATTTTATCACCATCTTTTGCTCCAACAGCTTCAGCTAATTGTGTAGACATGATTTTTGCAGTTTCATCAGCAGTTAACATTTTGCTACGACCAGTGCCAGCTTCACCATGCTGCCCCATGCCGATTTCCATCTCATCTTCACCTAATTCAAAGATAGCTTCGCCAGTGCTTGGGTGAGTTGCAGTTTTTAATGCAACTGCTAGCGTTGCCATATTTTTATTCATTTTTTCAGCAGCTTCATATACTTCTTCTAAGCTTTTGCCTTGTTCAGCAGCAGCACCAGCAACTTTGTATACAGGTACACAACCAACTAAGCCACGACGATCTTCGATAGGAGCATCTGCGCCTGGAGCAATGTCTTCGTGAGTTAATAACATTTTAACTTTGATGCCTTCACGTTCAGCCATTTGTAATGCCATATTTGCACTCATAACGTCACCAGCGTGGTTTAGTACTACTAAAAGAATACCAGCTTCACGGTTCATTTTCTTTAAAGCTTCGAATACTTTTGGAGGACCTGGAGCTGCAAAAATATCACCAACAACAGATACGTCTAACATACCTTCACCAACGAAACCGCTTAAAGCAGGTTCATGACCAGCACCACCTAAAGAAACGATAGCAACTTTATCTTCACTTTTTGGGTTAGCTCTTACAACTAGTTTGTCTGACTCTAATTTTACTTTGTCAGAGTATGCTGCACAGTAACCTTCTAATAATTCTGCAGTTAAATCAGCCGGATCATTAATAAATTTCTTCATCATAATAAATCTTCCTTATTTTCTTTTTTATTATTATATTTTATTTATTGCTTATTATATTCTTTCTAAAAAAACTATAAAATTTTAATCAATTAAATTATTTGCTAGCTTCCATATATTCAATTGGAGCACCATTTTCCATTACAAATGCAACTTTGATGCCTTCCATTGGAGAAAACGGTTCAATTAAAATTTCTTGACCCTTTAATGCTGCGTCTAAATTTTCAACTTCGTATGCAACGTGAGCAGTAGTTTGTAATTCTTTTGGCATTGGGCTTCCATCCTCAAAACGCAACCATTCAATTTTGTGAGGACTTGCATCAATTTCAGTTACATATAACTTTGCGTCTTCGAGGTAAACTTCCTCGCCTTTTTTCTCTGTTGTTGGAATTCCCACGTGATGAAATTTCATTTACTCTTACTCCTAACGTTTAAAAATAGTGTTTTTAATTTCTTCTTTAGTTTAAAATAAAATTACTCCTAAACTACAAACAAAGTTTTTACAAATTGTTTATTGTTTCAATAACTATATTTGCTTTTTTGCTTTTTAGTAAAGTTTGTTCATATATAAAAAATATGGTAACTTTTTTAATTAGCATAGCTTTACATTAATTTGACAAGGAATGATTTTCAATTTCAGAAAATGGTTTTTTTATTTCACTTTTTGTTTTTTGCTTGCTTTTTGAGATAAACTTGTTATTATAAAATTAATGTAAAGTTATGAATTTGAACTTAATTAAGTCATTTTGTTATTTATTTTATAAATTGTACCTTATTTGGGTTTTGAATCATAAATTTTTAAAAAAAATGTGAAAAAGAGGTTTTTTATGCCATCAGCAAACAATTTAGCACAGTTTATTAATGGTTATCATCGTCATTTAACAATGAAAAAATATGGTTTTCACCGTCATAGTTGCATGGAAATTGTCTATATTACTAGTGGTTCTGGTAATATTTTTTTTAAAAATGGAGAAGTTATTGAGTTTCATGCAAATGACTTGTTTATTTATTGGCCAAATTCTGTTCATGGAGTTGAAATTTATCGCCAGAGTGAGGAGTTAGTTATTCGAGTTGATCCCATTGGATTGCACACGGCTGGAGATTCTGATTATCCAATTATTTTTCATGATTTTGATGATGATTTTCTGTATAGTGAAATTTTGAAGCTTTGTGAACACTCCATTGAAAATAAAAATATGACTCAAAAGTTTATTAATAATTTACGTGTAACTGCGTTGTTGCTTGAATTATTACATATTGAACCTGAAGTTAAAGAAGTTGATGATCAGTTGTTAAATTTGAATGCAAAATTGGAGCGTGCAAAGTATATTCTGGAAAATGATTTTTCACAAATTCAATCAGTTGCAGAGGTTGCTGATATGTTGGGCTTAAGTTATGAATATTTGCGGCATAAATTTAGAAGTAAATTTTCATTGTCAATGAAACAATATTTAATGAAAGTACGCATTGATCACGCTAAATTTTTATTAGCAAATAATAAAAAAACATTGGGAGTTATCGCTGAAGAGTGTGGCTTTGATAATGAACGATATTTTTGCACCAGATTTCGTAAAGAGACAGGGTTGACACCAGGGGTTTATCGAAAACGATCACAGGGGTTTGGTTTTATTTAATTATTTTGAATGCTTTTTTTTTGCTTTAGTGTTTTTTTTTAAATATTAATTAATTTAAACTTATTTTGAAAAAAAGATTGTATTTTGTAAAAGATGTGATTATCTTTAATAAGAAGATATTTTCTAATAATAGAAAATGATTCAGTCAACTAATAAAAAAAGGGATTAAAACAATGAATAAAATGATGTTGTTTGCTAGTTTTTTCTGTGTGAGTTCGCTCTATGCAGTAGATGTGGATGTAACACACAAAAAATCTTTTTCGCTTGGGGGTGAGGAGTTTTCACGTAATTTAAATTTGGGAGACTGGAACCCTCTCAACGAAAAGCTTTAAAAATTCATTAACAAATAAGATTATTAATTTTGATCAATCAAGTAATGAATTTAGCTTGAAGCTAAAAGATGGAAGAGTTCTGAAAAATAAAGATTTTTCTGTGGAAAGAGTACTTTTTGATGATGATAATGGTAAAGAATTAAAAGTTTATTTAAAAAGTAAACAGATTAATGATAAAAGTAAACAGATTAATGATTTAAATATTATTGTTAAATATAGCGTTAAAAGAGGTGAATTTTTTGGTCGAAAACAACTTGAATTTGATTTAGAAGAGGGTAAAAAAATAACTGTTATTCAGTTAGCAGTAGAAGATTTAAAAATTTCTGAAAATAGTCACTTCACAAGTAAACAGTTTGCCAATGGTTTGGGTCAACCTGTATATGTAAATGATTCATTTTGGGGCATAGAGTGGCCAGTAGCTATTAATAGATGTAATAATAAAAATTTAAAATTATACCATAAACCTGGTTGGGCGATTAAAGATGATTATATAAGTAAAAGTGCTGTTTTTGGAGTGGCAGAGCAGGGGGAGGTTGCAAATGTTTTTATTGAACAGTACGTGCCAAAAATAAGAGTTAACCCTGTTAAAATGGCGGTTCTATACAATTCATGGTATGATGTGCGTTCTTTAAAAAGTGAAGATTTAAGTACATACAAAAATACTATTGATATTTTTAAACATAATCTAACTGATAAATATGGTATTAAAGTTGACTATTTTGTACCAGATGATGGTTGGCAAAATCGTAAATCTCTGTACAAAAGCGAAGAGCCAGCTACTCATAAAAAGTTAAGTTCAATGATTAACGATGCTTTTGGCGGTGGCTTTGGTATTTGGATGCCTATTTCTGGCAATCGTGGTTTCGATCATAATTGGGATAAAAATATAGCTAAATACGAAGTTATTAAAGAACGTTTAGCTGGTAGTAACGCTTATTGTTTGAGCGGGAAGAAGTATGGACTTGAGTTACGGAAGGCGATTACTGATGTGATGACAAATTTAGATGTTGAGTATTTCAAGTTAGATAATAATTGGCTTTATTGTGATAAAGATAATCATGGACATCTCCCGAATAGTGATAGTACAGTTGAAGAAATTTTTGAATTATTTGATTATATGCGTAGCATTAATAAAAAAGTATATTTGAATTTAACTACGCGTATTAATATTAGCCCTTGGTGGTTGATGACTTCTGATTGTTTATGGATGGGCGGTGGAGATGTTGGAAACCGTGGAGAAGTCCCTGTTCGCGAAGGTGCAATCTCTTATCGTGATGGAATTATTCAAAATAATCGTCAGTTTCAATTTCCTTTGAATTCTATTATGACTCATGGAGTAATTAAGGGACGTTATATTTATGGATTTAAAAATGAAAATGAGCGACACTTTTTTAATTATATAATGATGTTTATTGGTCGTGGTGTATCAATGTATGAGCTCTATTTTTCTCCAGAGTTTCTTAATGGCCGTGAATGGACATTTTTAGGACAAAACTTAAAATGGGCAAAAGAAAATCAAGAAGTGTTATACAACAATACGCGTTTTTTGCTTGGCGATGTCCGTAAAAAACAACCATATGCATATTCACACAGTAAAGATAACAAAGTGATTGTTTTTGTTCGAAATCCAGTAGATAATACTATTCTGGCAAAAGGGCAAAAAGTCTCGTTAGTGAATTGGAAAAAGATTTCAAAAAATAATGATGATGTTAACATCGGTGAAATTTCACAGCTTGATTTTGATGTCACAAATTGGAAAAATAGTAAGGCTGTAAAAGCGTCGTTACCTGAAAAAGATAGTAATAAAATTCAAGTTTACCGCTATGAATTTAAGAAGCCTACAAATTGGAGTAAATTTAATTCATATCGTTTAATTATTAATGGTCTTGACGATAATAGTGATGTGTATTTAAATGGCAAAAAAATAGGCACTCATGCTGGATTTCAGGGTGTTTATGATGCTGATGGCAACGAAATCAAGAGTAGATGGCATTATAATCAAGGGGGATATTATAAATATAGTTTAAATAGAACTTACTTAGATATTAATAAAGATGAATTAAAAGAAAAAAATGTTATTGTTGTGAAACATTTTAATCGAGGCGATTATGCTGGTTTTTACCGCTCTGTTGATTTTGTGCCTGTAGAGAAACTTAATAATTGCACCGTTGAGTTGGATATTAGTCCTAAACAGATGGGCTTTGATAAAAAATATAAAAAGGTTGTTATTAGTGAATATTATCCAAATAAAGCAAATACTATGAAAGTTAATGTCGGCGATACGGTTAAACTCATTTGAAGTAAAAGTTCTTGAAATCGAATTACGTTAAGCACAAATAGTAATTTTTTTATAATTTATAAAATCCTCAAGGTTATTTTTGAGGATTTTTGTCATTTTCAGAAGGCGGGCTATTATTAACTTGGATTTCAGAATCGTCATATTCGCCACGTTTATTATTAATTATTTGTTTATTAATTTTCTCTAATAATGGGGCTGAAGTCATTCCATGATATAGTTTGCCATCTAATTCCTTGTAGTTGCTTAAAATTAATTCGTTATCACCATTTTCTAGTTTTTTAATAGTTAATTCAACCAATTTGTCTAAAGCTCGTGCTTCTTTTGTTAACCCATAGGCATCGTTGAGAACATTGTTTAGTTCATAAATTGAATATGTTATGAAATTTGAAAGTAAAATCAATAGGAATGTTACGAACAGTCGAAGTCCAATTTTTTTTGATTTTAATTCTACGCAGATCCAAGCAGATATTACTAAAAAAATGATTGTAAGAACAAGAAATAATATAAAAATATTCATAATTTCCCCCCTTGTATTTGATTTCAAACATTATATTGATTAACAAATTATAAAATAGTATAAAAAATATTAAAAATCAAATTTTTCTATAAAAAGCAAAATAAATGAGTTTATATTTACGTTGTTTAGAAAAAGGTGTTAATGGATTTTAGAGAATTGTATGTTTCTAAAATTTGTTATGGGAAAGAATAATCAAACAAGAGGGAACAAATGAGTCATAGTTCATTTTTAAAGACAGCTGTTGTAGGGGCTGTTAGTTCAACTGCAATGGTTGCAACTTTTAATAGTGTTGTTGCAAAAGAGATTGTTAAGCCAAATGTAATTTATATTTTAGCAGATGACTGGGGGTATGGTGATGTTAGTGTTTTGAATTCACAGTCAAAAATTAAAACGCCAAATACAGACGCTTTAGCACGTGGTGGAATGTATTTTACTGATGCACATTCAAGTAGTGCTGTTTGCACTCCAACTCGATATGGTATTTTGACGGGAAGGTATAATTGGCGCAGTAACTTGAAACGAGGTGTTATTGGAGGATATAGTAAGCACTTAATTCAACCAAATCGTAAAACAGTTGCAGAATTTTTAAAAGAAAATGGTTATAACACTGGTTATATTGGTAAATGGCACTTGGGGTGGGATTGGCAAACAACTGATGGTAAAAATCCACACCAATATAAAGCTAAAAAAGGTCAAAAAGATTTTAAATATCCAAAAGATAAAAATGGTAACGATATTTACGATAACGTAGATTATACTAAGAAAGTAAAAAATGGACCATCTACACATGGATTTGATTATAGCTATGGACATTGTGGCTCTTTAGACATGGCTCCGTATGTTTATATTGAAAATGATATGCCTACTGCAGTGCCAAATCGTGTAACGGTTTCAAAAAATAAGTATGGAGCAGGAAGTTGGTGGCGTATTGGTCCAACTGCAAGTGATTTTGATCATCTTGATGTGCTAGGCAATTTCACTCGTCGGGGTGTAAAATTTATTAAGGAAAAAGCTAAAGAAGATAAACCATTTTTTCTTTATTTACCTCTAGCTGGACCTCATACTCCAATTCTGCCAACTAAAGAATTTCAAGGTAAAAGTGGTTTGAGCAACTATGGTGATTTTGTGATGAATATCGATGACACAATCGGTAAAGTTATGAAAGCCGTAAAAGAGGCTGGTATTGAAGAGAATACGATTATTATTGTTACAAGTGATAATGGATGTTCACCTGCTGCTGATATAACTGGAATGGCAAAAAAAGGACATGATGCAAATGGACCTTACCGTGGTCATAAAGCTGATATTTTTGACGGTGGACATCGTGTGCCATTTATTGTAAGATGGCCTGCAAAAATTAAACCTAATTCAGTTAGCAATGATACAGTTTGCTTGATTGATTTATATGCAACAATGGCAGATATTTTAAATGTAAAATTAGCAGATAACTGTGCTGAAGACAGTGTTAGTATTTTGCCAGATTTAACAAATACTGCGACAAAACCAGTTCGTGAAGCAATTGTACATCATTCAATTCGTGGTAATTATTCAATTCGTAAAGGTGATTGGAAATTAAACTTTTGCCCTGGTTCAGGAGGTTGGAGCTATCCACGCCCTGGAAGAGATAAAAAAGTTCTTGCGGAATTACCAAAAATTCAGCTTTATAACTTAAAAGTAGATGTTAAAGAGCAGAACAACCTACAAGCAATGTATCCAGAAAAAGTAAAAGAATTAACTGCATTGATGATTAAATATATTGAAGATGGGCGAAGTACTCCAGGGAAACCACAAAAAAATGCTAAACATGGTGGCATGTGGAATGGAGTTAAAGAAATTTATGAAACTATGAAATAAACTCATACTTTTTTATATTTAATTTAAATTTAGTCGGTATTGAATGGTCAAGGTTTTTAAACCTTCTTTTTAATACCGACTAATTAATTTGAGGACAATTTTAACTTATTTTCTCTAAACTTTTTGAAAAACAACCTTTTGTACAATATATTTATTTCAAAGAAAGAAAACAAAAGCAAATATGTTTTGTAGCAAGAAATTATATGGTTTTGGCAGTTAAGCTTTTTAAACTATGGTTACAAATTTAAAGGATGAAAAAATGCGGTTAAAAAAATTACTGTACAGCGTATGTTTTACGGTAGCAACTACTGCTGTTGTTGCTGTAAATGGAGCCGAGGAGACAAAGAAAAATGCTCCTTATTGGGAAGATGAAACGGTCTTTAGAGTCAATAAAGAAGATGCCAGAGCGCATTTTTTCCCAAAAAAACAATTAATAAAAGCATTTAAGCTGCAAGAAGATTCTGCATTTGTAAAGTCGCTTAATGGACAATGGTTTTTTAACTTTGTTGCCAATAAGGAAAATCGTCCAAAAGATTTTTACAAGACCGATTATAATGTTTCAAATTGGAAAAAGATAAAAGTTCCAAGTAACTGGCAAATGGAAGGATATGGAGTTCCTCATTACACTAATGTAAATTTTCCTTTTAAGAAATCGTGGCCAAAAATTGAACCAAATACAACTAAGTTAAAAGAGCCAAATCTTAAAAATTTAACTGAAGATTATCCACACCCAGTTGGTTCATACGTTAAAATGTTTACTGTGCCAAAGGATTGGGATGGTCGTCAAATTTATATCCATTTTACTGGAGTAAAAAGTGCCTTTAATTTATGGATAAATGGTAAATTTGTAGGCTATAGTGAAGATAGTAAAACCTCAGCAGAATTTGATATTTCAAAATACTTAAACAAAACTGGTGAAAACCGTATTGCTGTAGAAGTTTTTCAATGGAGTACAGGTTCATTCCTTGAAGACCAAGATTATTGGCGTATGAGTGGCATTTATCGTGATGTTTTCTTGTTTAGCCAAGCACCATTACACATCCGTGATTTTTTTGCTACGGCACAATTTTCTGGAGATTATAAAAAATCAACAATTAATGTTGATGTTGAATTAGAAAATCATTCTAGTCAAGATTCTCAAGAAGTTAAAGTGCAAGCATTATTATATGATTTAAAACAAAATATTGTTGCGGAAGCTGATGTTCAAAAAATTAATTTGAAAGGCAATACTCGAAAAAATGCTCAATTTAAGATTCTAGTTAAGAATCCAAAATTATGGAATGCGGAAACTCCTAATCTTTATCGTTTAGTATTGAAAAAAACCTTTACAAATGGAGATATAGAGTATGTCGGTAATAATTTTGGTTTTAGAGAAATTGTAATTCGTGATCAACAGGTATTTATTAATGGCAAGCCAATTGAATTTTTAGGTGTCAACCGTCACGAATTGCATCCTGATTATGGTTTTGCTGTTCCTGAAAGCGTGATGCTTAAAGATATTAAATTATTTAAGCAGAATAACATTAATATAGTGCGTACTAGTCATTATCCAAATCATCCACGTTGGTACGAGTTATGTGATGAGTATGGTATTTATGTTATGGATGAAGCAAATATTGAAAGTCATGGTTTTTCTGGTTTTCAATGCGGAGGTGATACTATTGCTCAGGTTCCAAGTTGGGAAGCTGCACACGTAGATAGAAATATTAATATGGTAAAGCGTGACCGTAATTTTTCATCAATTATTTTCTGGAGTTTTGGTAATGAGTCTGCATATGGTAGAAACTTTACGGCTGTATCAAAAGCGATTAGAAAATTAGATACGACAAGAATTTTACACTATGAGCGTATTCCAAATGCTCCAAAAGCAGAGTATAAAGCATTTCCAAAAGATAAGTATGATTATCGCCAAGACGTGGATATTGATGGTTTAATGTATGCATCAATTGATTTGTTAGAAAAAGAAGGACAATCAAAATCAAAGCGTCCATATTTTGTATGTGAATTTTCACATAGCATGGGAAATGCAACTGGTCACTTAAAAGAATATGTTGATACATATCGTAAATACCCACGTTTAATAGGTGGTTGTATTTGGGATTGGGTTGATCAAAGTATTAGAATTCGCCGTGTGAAAAAAGGTGAGGGGCTTGGTGCTGAAAAAGATATTTTAGTTGCACCTTTTGCTAAAGATGATTGGATTTATGCATATGGTACAGATTGGAAATATGGTCCTAACGATATAAACTTTTGCTTGAATGGCGTAGTTACTCCTGATCGCGAGTTAACTGCAAAACTAGCTGAAGTAAAGTCTGCATTTAGTCCAATTGCCTTGGATAAAGTTCTTGATGCTAAAGAAGGTATTATTTTTATAAAAAACTATTACTCATTCACTAATCTAATGAAATTTAATCTTAAATATACAATTACGGCAAATGGTGTAATTGTAAAAGGTGGTACAATTGGACGTGTTGATGTTCCTCCTTTGAGTAAAAAAGAGATTCAAATTCCAATGGATGATGTAAAAATTAGTAACGATGCTGATTACTATGTAAATTTATATTGGACATTAGCCGAAGATACATCTTATGCTAAAAAAGGATATTTACAATCAAGCTCACAGTTTATGGTGAGTAGAACAAATTCAAGTAAGGGATATAAATTGTCCAATGCAAAATCAATGCCAAAAATTGAAAGTAAATCTAATGGAGATGTTGTGGCTAAAACAGCTAAAACAGAGGCGACTTTCTCAAAAACTGGTTTCTTGAAACGCCTAGTAATTGATGATTTAGTAATTATTGATAAGTTAGCAAATGCGCCACGTTTAACTATCTGGCGTGCTCCTGGCGATAATGATAATAAATTCTATCAAGCATGGGAGGATTTCAAAGATTTAAAAGAAACTGACGTTAAGTTTTCAATGAATCGCAATACATCTAGCAATGATTATACTTTTACTCAAAGTGTTAATTATCAGGGTAAGAAAGGAAAATCTCAAAATATTCCAGCTACAGTAAAATGGACTATTAATGGTGATGGTGAAATTTCTGTTGAAGTTAAAGCAGATTTAAAGAATGCGCCAGAAGTTATTGCACGTGTTGGTTTAGAATTTGCAGTTAATAAAGAGTTGCAAAATGTTTCGTATTTAGGTCGTGGCCCATATGAAAATTATGTTGATCGTAAGAGTGGACAATTATTTGGCTTGTATGATTCAACTGTTGATGATATGTATGAATTTTATATTAAACCGCAATATTGTGGAAATCGCAGTGATGTAAAGATGGCTAAGTTATATGGCTTTAATGGTAAAGGCATTAGTTTTTACAGTAATTCAGGAATGAATTTTAAGGCATTGAATTATTCTGAAAAACAACTTAGTACGGTCGGTCATGGTCGTGAATTAAAGAAAGAAGATTATATTACGGTTGGTATTGATGAAGATCATACTGGTATTGGTGGAGGAAGTTGCGGACCTCCAACTTTAGAAAAGTATCGTTTGAAACCTGCTGTTTATGACTTCAAATTTTATATTAAACCAATTAAGTAATTAGTTGGATAATAATAAAAAAACTCCTTCAATAAATTTGAAGGAGTTTTTTTTATTTTTTAAAAGGAGAACAAAATGAAGTGAAAAATTATTTTACCTTTGATGAGTTTTGCGTTTGCAAGTTTTGCTGCATTGTTAATTTTAATATTAGTGATTGCGCATAAGTATAATGCAATGGATAAGTCTTTAGTGAAAAAAAATTGTACAGTTCGCTATGGAGACGCAAAAGAATTTCTTAGCGAGTATGGTAAAATTAAAAGCATCAATAATACATGGTGTGTTGTTGAAACTTCATAATTAAACACAGAAAAAATTTACCTTAATGAGCAGTGGATTGCTAGAAGTAAGGTCTTATTAATTAATTTTTTTTTAGGTATAAAGAAAATTGAAGTAAAAAAAATGATAACGTTGTCGTTACTAATTGATTATAGTTTTTTGTTTGCTGTTTACGACACTATGTAAGTTAAAATTCAACTAAGTGTAGATGAATTTTATTGAGAAAATCCTTTATTTAAAGTTATGGAGATTTATATGAGAAATAAGAAAAAATATTTGATATTTATACCAGTATTATTATTTTTTGTTATTAGTTATATCTTTTTTATTAATAGTAAAATTTCAATGAAAAAAGTTTTTGCTAATGTTGAAGGTATTAAAAAAATTATCATAATCTACGTCACAAAAAAATTTACGACAACGCTGAAGAATGGCGGCGCAATTATTTTTATTGGAAAACTCCATCAAAGAAAACGAAAAGATTTTTTTACTTATCAGAATATAAAGAAATATTTGTAGTGCAAATATGGTTATCAGCTCATAACCGACCAGAGAGAAACTTAAGATGAAATTCAGAAACATTTTTATATAAAAAAGAAAATGGTAGATTCGTGTGACAACAAATGTTAGGGGCAATAAAAACAAGCGATACCTAAAAATAACTAAAAAAAGATGACGGTTCAGTTGTTATTAAAAAGTTTAGAAATGATATTGTAATAAGTGATTTTTCTATTATATAAATATAGTGTTTTGTTCCAAAAGGATTTAGATTTTATAAAAAAACTGGTTCTCAAAACATGGGGAAAATATTTTTAGCTGAGGTAAAAATTCAAAAAGAATTATTAAACAGCGAATTTTATTCAGGATTAAGTAGCCCTTTTGATATTAATGACAAACGTTTAATAATTGTCAATGATTTTATTAAGAGTAGTAATAAAAAATTTAGCCGCTTAAGGTTTTATTCTAAATCAATGAAAATGCTTTATACAGATAAAATATTATTTGAGCAATATTTTCAAACAGTTTGGTTTCCTTGTAAAATAGCATTTAAAATTAATGATAAAAACGTGGAGATTTTTGAAAAAAAAGCAGAAAAATATTAATGACAATATCTGGAGCATTATCTAACTTTAGCTTTAGTACCAGAGATTAGAAATAAAAATTAGTCTTCATTATGCTGCTTGCGATATTGTTCTGGTGATATACCAACTTTTGACTTAAATAATGTTGAAAGGTGATATTGGCTACTAAAATCATACTTTTCAGCAATTTTTTTCAATGAATCATTAGTTGTTACTAGTGTGTTCTTAATGTTTTCAATACGATATTTTAAATGGTATTGGTTAGGGCTCATTGAAGTTTTTTGTTTAAAAGCACGACGAAACCATGAATAGCTAACATGAAAGCTTTTTGCCAATTCTTCCATATTAACTATTGATTTTGAACTTTCACGTAAAATTTTCTCAGCTTTTTCTAAAACGTCTTCAATATATTGACGGCGACTGTCACTTTTTCCTCCACCAAGAGCTAAAGATATTTCATTAGCACCTTTCTTAAGCACGGAATATATTTTTTCGAATTTTGCCTGTGGAAGAGAGGTTGCAGGAGCCGTTGCCCAGATTGCTGCAACAGGATATTCGTTTTTATCAAAAACTGCTACGCCAACGCAATTACAGCCAGCAATTTGTTCTGACATTTCGAAGCTATAACCGCGTTGTTTAATATATTCAAGTTTGGTTTTAAATTCACTTTTGCTAGTGATTGTATTTTTAGTAAATTTTGTGAAATCCATCTTGCTCAGACATTCATCAAGTTCGTCTTCAGGTAAATATGCAAGAATGACTTTTCCAGGAGCAGAAGTATGCAGTGGGAATTTGAAACCAATATCAAGATGGTAGCAAAAGCCAGAAGTTCCTTGAACATAGGTTAAAACAGAGCCGCTATCTTTTGATTCATTTAATGTCCCAAGACCGATTGTTTCGCCAATTTCTTTCTCAATGTTATTTAAAACATCAAGAGCGACTTCAATTAACTGTTTATTATTCATTTTTTGATACCTCTTTACAAATTTTGACACTTTAAATTTACATAAAATGATAAAATCATCAAAATAAACCTTTTTATATCATAAAATATATCTAAAAAAGTCATTTTCAATAAAGACAAATCAATATTTTTAGATTATTATAAGAATGTAAAAGGCAAAATAGATTGAAGTTGTTCAAAATTGTAAATTTAAAATTTAGGAGAAAGAAGGTATGGGTATTTCAAAAGGATTATTCGCATCACTTGCATTATCTGCCTTGTTTGTAACAACAGGTTGTCAATGTCCATTTAAGTCGGATAATAGTGAAGTTACTTTCAAAAAAGAAATTATTGGTGTAAAACCAGAGTTATTTATTGACTTAGGTGAAACATTTTCTGTACCAGATGGTTTAGCAGTTGATGCAAATGGTAATATTGTATTAGCAGTACCAAATTACTTAGAGTATGAAAAGTTAGGTGCAAAAATTGTAACAATTTGTCCAAAAAGTGGCAAGGTTATTAGCACATTTAAAGAACTACCAAAAAACCCTGTAACTGGTGTTGTTCATCCAATGGGTATTGGTTTTGGTCCTGATGGTAATTTATATATTGCTGATAATAATCATTTTACAAACCCTAATCATCAATCACGAGTATTGCGTGTGAATTATAAAGATGGCAAAGCTGTTGATTGTGATGTTGTTGTTGAAGGCTTAGAATTGGCTAATGCAATTCGCTGGTATGATAATCAATTATACGTAAGTGATACAGTGGTAGTTTTAGAAGGAAAGAAAAACCAAAGTGGCGTTTACCGTTTTGATTTGAAAGATGTAGCAACTAAAACACCATTAAAGATTACTAAAGAAAATCAGAGCAAATATTTACTAACAACTTATACTGGCTATACTCCATTTGGAGCTGATGGTGTTACTTTTGATAAAGAAGGAAATATGTACTGTGGTTTATTTGGTGATGGTCAAATATTTAAAACTACATTTAACAAAAATCGTTCAGTAAAAGATACAAAAGTTGTTGTTGATGATCCTGCATTTGAGTGTAGCGATGGAATGATGTATAACCCTGCTGATAATAGTATTTATTTAACAGATTCAAAAATGAATTCAGTGTGGGTATATAATTTAACTGATAATACAATGCAACGTTTATGGAACAATAATGATGATACTGGAGAAACTGGTTTATTAGATCAACCATGTGAGCCTTTGGTGTATAAAAATAAGTTATATGTTGTTAATTTTGATATGACATTTCCTAACTTAATGAATCGTAAAAACGATAAATTCAATACAATTTCAGTATTTGATTTAAATAAAAAATAGTCTGTAGGCTAAAATTTATATTAATGTCTAATTAATTTGTTTTTTCATTAATATATAAGAAAAGAGATGAAAATATATAAAATGGTCAAATTCAAAATATGAAAGTGACCTTAAGATCATTAAATAAAATGATTATTTGGTTTTATTGAAAAAATAAAGCTAAAAAAACATAAAACAAAAAAAGGTTTTTGTTCAGGTTTCGATTTGAGCAAAAATCAATTAAAGCAAAAAAGAAATCATTTTTGATTTAACACTTTTTAATTTACTTAAATTATTATGTGTTATGTGCAGTCAAAAAAGAAATGATGGGCTCGCACTCTTTAGAATTAACACTTCTAAGAGTGCATTTTTTTCAAAAATTAATTAAGTCAGAGGTTACTTGAAATGTTTTTAGGGAATAATTACATAAAACTTGCAATGCTCACGTTAATGTCTTCAATTATTGGAGTAACTCATGCACAAAAAGTTTGCAAAAGAGATTCATGGGAAAAAGCATTAACTGCATTAAAAGAAAACAAGCAAAAAAAAGAAACTAATTATTATAAGTTAAATGATTGGTTTGTTTCGAGTACAGTAGCTACAAAGAGTTTTAATGAAAAAGTTGAAATTGAAGCAAATATAAATAATTTACAGCCTTTTATTAATGAAAATTTGAATAACGGTTGGAAAAAGGCATTGAAATCATGGAATAATGAAAAGGCAATATTTTTAGGTAAAATTCCAAATTCTGCTCAGTATTTATTTAGAACTATTGAAACCAAAAATAATTTTTCAAAGAAATTTTATTTTGGCAGTGACGATGGTATTAAAATTTGGCTAAATGGCAAAGAAATTTTTGCCAATGAATATTATGGACCCGTCAGAGTTGGTATGTTTGAGGTCAATTTTAACCTTAAAAAAGGTGAGAATGAACTATTAATTAAAATTTACAATAAAGGTGGGGATTCTGCTTTTTCAATGGGAACCTCACGTGGAACACAGTTTAATATTTTTGAAAAAAAACTTGAAGAATTGTGGAAAAAATATCCAGTACAGATGGACTGGATATTACAAGACTCAAAAGCTAATATGGAAAAGTGGCGAACTTTAAGTTTTGATGGAAATGACTTTATTAAGAACATGCTGAAAGATTCAAAACCTGTCAATGTTCTGCATTTAGTAAATAATGCGGTATCTGAATTAGATAAAAATCAAAAATTTTATGAGAAGCAAATAGAATGTTTGCTGTTAGAAAAATATTCATTAACCAATTGGTTGAAATTATATGCTAAAGTTTGTACAGAGCGCCGTTTGCAACGTTTGAAACCATTATTAAATAAAACTCAAGAAATTATTTTTACTAAGCATCAATCATTTGGGAATCATTCTGGAATTTATTGTTTAACAGAAACTGAGTTTGGTGGTGATAAATCTGGATTATTTAGTTTAGATTTAACTCCGGAGTTAGCTGCTGATGGAAAGTTCGCAAGCGAAAAGCTAATTTTTAATAATAAAGGCGGCCTGGTGCGAGATCCTAACATTAATTGGGATGGTGAAAAATTATTGTTTGCGTGGTGGAAAAAACCGCAAAAGAATTATACTACTAGGTCACGTAATGCGCCAAAAGATGTTTATCAAATTTATGAGATGAATTTAAAAAATCATCAAATGCGTCAGTTAACCTTTAATGAAGATAGTTATGGTGCCAATTTTGAACCAATTTATCTGCCTAATGGCGATATTATGTTTAGTTCTGCACGAATTATTCAGCACGTTACCTGTGGTTGGGGAGATTGTAGCAATTTATTTTTGATGAACAAAGATGGTAAATACCAACGTCGAGTTGGTTTTGACCAAACAAATACAACATTTCCTCAAGTATTAAACGATGGAACAGTGGTTTATACACGTCGTGATTATAATGATCGTGGACAAGTTTATTCGCATGGATTATTTCAAATGAATATAGACGGCTCTAAGCAGCTTGAATATTATGGTAATAATACTATTGAGCCGACAAGTTTTCAGCACGCTACTCCAATTCCTGGAGAGGATAAAATTTTAGCAATTATTGGTGGATATCATACTTCTCAAGGTGGGAAATTGGTCACAATTGATATTAAAAAAGGTCGTCAAGGTTATGATGGATTGACATCAATTCCAAGTGGCAAGAAACCAGTAATTAGAAAAACAAGTGCAGATAGCTTTGGTAAGGAAGCAGACCAATACTCAAATCCATTCGCGATTGATAAAAATTCATTTTTAGTTAGCTATATGCCAATAGGGTTAAATTTAACTAAAGATGGAAGTTTACGAGCTTTTGGAAAATATAACGGTAAAATGATTCGCTATAAACTATATTTTATGACTATGGATGGGAAGCGTGAATTATTAGCCGCGGATCCAACAGTATCATGTTTGCAATCCGTAGCAGTTATGAAGCGTAAAAAACCACCAGTATTTAGTAGTCAGCTTGATTATAGTAAAGATTTTGGAACGTTTATGATTCAGGATGTTTATATTGGTCATGGCATGAATAAAGTAAAGCGTGGTGATTTAAAACGTATTCGTGTTGTAGAGCTTGAATATAAAAATTCTACAATTAGTGGTTCAACATGGCATGCAAAAAATTGGCAAAAAAATCTTGGAGGTTATGGACACACTGTATTGTCAATTGGAGCAGGTTCAGCAGCTTATGACTTAAAAAGAATTTTAGGCTCAGCGACAGTTTATAAAGATGGTTCAGCATTTTTTAAAGTTCCTTCGCGTAAGCCTGTTTATTTTCAATTACTGGATAAAAATAATAAAGTTATTCATACAATGCGTTCATGGACAGTGTTAATGCCAGGTGAAAATTTTGCTTGTATTGGTTGCCATGAAGATAAGCTGCAAACTCCAGTGGTAAACCGTAAGCGTATGCCATTGGCGATGCGTGCTGGAGCTGAAGAGTTAAAACCATTCTATGGTAAAGCTCGTGGGTTTAGTTTTGTAAAAGAAATTCAACCAATTTTAGATAAACATTGCATTAGCTGTCATGCGCCAGGAAAAAAAGCAAGCTCTTATGATTTAACAAGTCGTCGATATGCGGATTATTTTTCTCGGAATGGCTGGAAAGGTTCTGGTCGTAATTTCACAATTTCTTATCTAACGTTGTTAGATGTGCAAAATGATGGATTAACAAAAATTGATCATAAGAAAAAAACTGCGTTTAATGCTTTAGGTCATCCAAATAAACTTGTAAGTTATTGGACTCGTTTAGGGCGTCAGACTTTAATTGATCCATATACAGCTGGTTCAATTAAAAGTGGTTTGATGAAGAAGTTAGAGAAAGGTCACGGAAAAACAAACCTTTCTCGTGAAGAGCTGGATAAAATAGCCGCTTGGATTGACCTAAATGTCCCATATGCGGGAAATTATTATGAAGAGAACAATTGGAACGATAAAAAGCGTAAATTTTATCAACAACGTGTAAAAATGCGTAAAGAGTTTGAAGTTAATGATCAAAAAGCAATTGATGAATTGGCAACTGTGCAATAAAAATAAAAAAACTAAAATATAGTCGAGATTAATTTTTAGTTTATTAGTTTACCCCTCCTTTTTTTCACCCTCATAGACTTTGTCTAGAGGGTGTTTTCTTTTTTATAGATGTCCTTTAATAGTACAGAACTGTTCATTTGATGAATAGAGTATAAACTAATTAACGTAGTTTTTAGCTTAGAAAAAAGTTGGCATCATAAATGCTAACTTTTAGTAATAAAAAATGGAGTAGCTATGAAAAATTATTTTTCAAAAAAAAACTTTAGTGAAAAACTATTTATATATCTTTTGATTACTCATTGTTTTGCAACTATTTGTTTTATTTTAGCGGTTGGTATATTAAACCAAAATATGTCTTTAGAAATTACAAAATTAGTCTTGCTGTCAACTTTACTAGGACCATTTGTTATGCCCTTTTTTTGGAACTCATTGATACTTTTTATTCCTGCAGGAATTGGAACTTTATTAATTAGTCCAGTATTTATAAATATTTTGTCAATGCAATTTACAAAATTGAAAACAAAATTTAAACTGTCGTTGTGGTTTATTGGTGCATTATTATGGACTTCAATTGGTTTCTTTTTATTAACAAATGTAATTCCATAGATTTTTTTAATACCTCCTCCTTCTAAAAAAGCCCTCTCTGTATATTTTTACAGAGAGGGCATCTTTAAAAAAATATGAGAAATTTAAATTTTATTTATCAAGAACATCTTCACGATTTAGCGCTACTTTGTTTTGAACTTGAGCAATATTTGGTTCAATATTATTTTTTGCATTAGGACGAGCATAGAATAAAGTTGTTGCCGCATAATTCATTGGCGCATCGAAAGGATGCCAAACTTCCATGTCAAACTTAATTGACTCATAGAATGGAATATCGTCAATAAAGTGGTAGCGGTTATTGTTTGAATAGCCAGCTTTTTTATTACCTTCTCCACGTGGTTGTGAAATAAATGGTGTCCAGAAACGCTGAGGACGGCAGTACGCATAGCCAAAATAATCTTCAGTACCTGTTCCAAAAATAGAAGGGAACATTTCACCATCTACATAAACTTTTTCATCACCTTCACCCCACCAAGTTTGGTTATTTTTTAATGGGCAAGTATTAAAAATTGTAATTGCAGTACCAACATAACGACCTGCACCAAGCACAGTAACATAATTTAGGTCCCATTTATGCTTTGTTGAAATATTTCTTAATTCAAACCATGTTGCGTTGAAATACATGCTTTTGCTTTTTTCCCAAGCATATTTGTCGCTAACTATTGCCATTTTCTTAATGGTTACAGCTTGTTTGCCATAGTTAGTGATGGTTATTTCAGCATTTTTCTTAAAAGGCATAACATATTTTGAAGTCATTAAATGTGATTTTTGATTAACATTTAAATAGAAAGTTTCATTCTTTTCATCGCTGTATCCAATGCCAAATAATGCTCCAGCCGGAGTCCAAACTGTCTGTTTACCGTCAAATTTCATTGTAACAACTGTTGAACGCAGTGCCTGTTGATAATTTTTTGCTTCAAGTTGGATGGCAAATTTTTTCACAGCACTATCTGCATCATTTATTGAAATTGTTTTTGACTCCCAAGGTTTTAGAGTAATATTATCAACTTTAGAACATTTTTCTGTTGCAGTTTTAACTTCTTTAGTGTTGTTTAAAAGTTTATTTCCAACAGTTTTCAGTAGTTCTTTATTGTTATTTAGTTGTTCTTGTGTAAAAGTTTTTACTTTAACGCCATCTTCATATTCGCGATACCAAATATTGTAGTATGCTGCTGCTCCATCTGTAGTGATTTTGCAACTTTTTTGGTAAGGAATTGGTAAATATAAGTTGCAGCCACGCCAATCTGGATTGGTCTTGTCATCTGATGCTAAAAATGCAAATGGATAAGGTGCAAATTTATGACTACCACCTAATAATTCGTGGCGATTCATTTCGATTGCAGGAGTTTTTGAGCCATCTAAATAAACACGAATTGTGCCACCTTTTTGTGCTGTACTCCAAATCCTAGTAACTGCCCCAGGTCCAAAGTCTTCCATTAAAACTTTTTCTTTACGACCATTGTTAACTTCTTCACGAATAAATTGATGGAAGTCTCTGTTAGCGAACCAACCTTTACTCCAGTTGCGACCTTTTGCTGGTTTGTAAATACCATCGGCTGGATTATTAACTTTTGATTGGCGGTCATAGCTAGTTGCCGCTTTCATTAAGTATTTTTTCGAATCCAGTTTAGTTAATGCATCACGGTCAACCATTTTTTTTACTAGTGATTCTAGTGAAATTTCGCTATTAGCGTACAAACTTGGCAAAGAAGCAGATACAGCTATTGCGACGGTAAGTAATTTAGAAAATTTATTCATTTTTCCCTCTCGAATTAGTTTTATTATTTTTTAAGATAAAGTAACATAATGTCAGAGAATGTAAAAATCAAGTGGAAAACTCCTATTAATGTCTTATTTTTTCCTATTAGTGGTTAAATTCTTCCTGTATACTTCGTTTTTTTAATATAACTCTATATATAATATACAAAATTAAATTATTTAAGTGCTTTATTTATTGCTGCTGCTGCTTTGCGACCTTCGCCCATTGCTAAAATTACCGTTGCAGCTCCTCGAACTATGTCTCCACCAGCAAAAACATTTTTTACTGAAGTTTCTTGATTTTCTTTAACCAAGATATTTCCACGTTCATTTAATTCAAGTTCTGGAGTTGTTTGTTTTATCAATGGATTTGAACTATTACCTATAGCAATTATGACACTGTCAATATCTAAGGTGAATTCGCTATTTTTTATTGCTACAGGTCGGCGACGTCCTGAATTATCTTCTTCACCAAGTTCATATTTTAAACATTCGATACCAGTTACACATTGGTCATCATTGCCAATAATTTGCTTGGCATTACATAGCGTTTTGAAAATTACTCCTTCTTCAATAGCATGCTCAACTTCTTCGGCTCGAGCTGGCATTTCATCCATAGAGCGACGATAAATCAAATAAACTTCTTCTGCCCCTAAACGAACAGCGGTTCGCGCTGCATCCATTGCAACATTACCTCCTCCAAGAATGGCAATTTTTTTTGCATTATACATTGGAGTGTGGGCTTGCTCTTGATTATAGCCTTTCATTAAGTTTGCTCGTGTTAAATATTCATTTGCTGAAAAAACTCCAACATAATTTTCGCCTGGAATATTTAAAAAATTAGGTAATCCAGCACCGATGCCGATAAAAACGGCATCGAAACCATCTTTTTCCATTAATGCTTTTAACGTCCTAGTTTTACCAAACACAAAATTGGTTTGAAACTTTACTCCTAATTTACGAAGATTTTCGATTTCATATTCAACAATTTCTTTTGGTAATCTAAACTCAGGAATGCCATACAATAATACTCCTCCAAGACGATGAAATGCCTCAAAAACAGTCACCTCATGACCAGCTTTACGTACATCAGCAGCGACGACAATACTCGCAGGTCCACTACCGATAACAGCTACTTTTTTGGTTGTTTTAGAAGAAGTTGAAACTTCGTTTAAATTGACTTTATTATTTTTTTCTTGCTCTCGCTTGCGGTCGTAATCAGCAACAAAGCGTTCAAGTCTGCCAATACCAACAGCTTTATTAATGTCTTTTAAGCTTTTGCCAACCACGCATCCACTTTGGCATTGTGTTTCTTGTGGACACACACGACCACAAATTGCTGGCAAAACATTGGTTTCTTTGATAACATCTACCGCTTCAGAATATTTCTGTTCTGTGATTTTTTTGATGAAATCTGGAATCTTAATATTTACAGGGCATGCTTTCACACATGGCGCATTCTTACACTGCAAACAGCGATTTGCTTCAATGATTGCCTGTTTTTCGCTAAATCCAAGAGCAACCTCTTTGATATTGCTACGACGTTCAACGGGATCTTGCATTGGCATTTCCTGAACTGGAATTTGCATTCGTTCTTTTGCATGTAGAGAATTTAGCTTAGTAATTAATTCTTCTGTAACTTTGCTATCTTCATGAATCTTATTCATTATAAATTAACCAATTTTTAATTTTTTGTTCTTTAATTATATATTTTTTTTTAGTTTGAAGTATCCTTTTGGATACTGCGTAAATATGCAATTTCTTGATCAAGGTTGCAGTGATGATCTACTTGGCGTTCTCTGTCCTTAAATGAATTTAAACGTTTTGTCATATTATCAAAATCAACTAAATGGGCATCAAATTCAGGACCGTCAACACAAACAAATTTATTTTCTCCACCAACGGTTACTCGACAACCTCCACACATTCCTGTGCCATCAATCATAATGGTATTTAGCGATGCATAGGTTTTAATCTTAAAAGGGCGAGTCGTTTCTGCAGAATATTTCATCATTAATGGCGGACCGATTGTCATCACCATGTCAGGCGCGTTATCAGCACTTTTGCATAATTCTAGAAGTGGCTCAGTAACCAATGCTTTGCGTCCTGCAGACCCATCATCGGTACAAAGAATAAACTCGTCAGCGTATTGGCGTAATTCATTTTCTAAAACAATTAATTCTTTTGATCTTGCTCCAAGAATAACTGTAACTTTATTGCCTGCTTCTTTTAACGCTTGCGCAATTGGCAACATTGGAGCTCCTCCAATACCTCCGCAAACACAAACGGCATGACCGTAATTTTTAATTTCAGTAGGTTGTCCCAATGGACCAACAATATTGGCAATGTAATCACCTTCTTCTAGTTGGGCTAAAACTTTGGTGGTTTTGCCTGCTATTTGAAAAATAATATCAATAGTTTCAGATTGTATATCTGCACCAGCAATGGTTAGCGGAATTCTCTCTGCGATATCGTTATCCAGCGATAGAATAATAAACTGTCCAGCTTTTCTTTCTTCCGCAATTAATGGAGCTTCGACAGTCATTTTGAAAATTTTATCTGAAATTTTTATCTTTTTTACTATTTTGTTCATTTTGTTCATTTTGTAAACTCTTTAAACAGTTATTAATTATAATATATAAGTATATTTCATCGAACGCACTAATAGTTTTAAATATGATAAATTAGAAATACCTATTAGTTAAACCCTTTCCTTTTCAATATAGCTTGCTGAAGTGAAAAAACAACTATATTAAAACATCAAGTTTAATTTGTAAAAGTTAATTGTGTCATGGTAAAAAAAATATTGTTGAAATTTTTTCATGATTGAGATTTCTCAATGATTTATTTTTTTTTTGATATTGAACTAATTATAATTAGTATAATAGCCAGAGTAGTAGGTCGCAAAAAAAAGATATTTATGAAAGGTTTGTTGTTGTTTATGTTAACTCTCTTATTTTCAAATTGTTATGCTTTAAAATGTAATGTGGTGGTTAATACTAATTAATCATTGCAAATTCAATGTTAATTAAATATTAATTGATATAAAAATGGTGAAAATGTTAAATTAAACTTAAACTTTGTGAAATGACAACTTTTGCTTAGGTTTTAAAAAATTTTCAAATTTATTTAATAGTTGCTGTTGATGGTGTAAACTTTTCTGCAACGGATGCCAAGCTACAAATGAAGTCTTACATTCTTGTTTGGTAATGCTTTTGAGGTGGCTCCTTAATGCAAAATTTAATCCATCGGCACCATTGCGTAATTGATATTGTTCATAAAAATTTTGTTCGGCTGGGGTGGTTATAGCAGTTGCAAAAACCTTGTTGCTTAAATCTTCATAGTCATACCATCTTTGTGAGATTGGTTCAAATGATTCAAATACTTCATTTATCCATTTAAAAATTATTTTTGGGGTATTCATCCATTGCATTGGGTATTGAAAAATAATGACATCTGCTTCTGCAACTTTATCAATTTCATTAACAATGCGATCTTCGACAGAATTACCTACAATAGAAAATTGCTCGCAATTAAGCATATTAAATTTTTCTATAGTTTTAATATCGAGATTCAGTTGTGTTGCCTTAAGATTATAGAAGCCTAAATCATAAAGGTTTGAAAAATGTAGCTGGTCGGTGCTTGTTTGAAATATTTTTTTCGCACTTTCGGTCATTTTTAAATGAAATTCATCATCATCGGTAAAGGCATTTACAATTAGATAATTCATTGACAACTCCTATTAAAATTTTATCTGCGTTTTTACTAGCATATATAATGCCAATATATTAATTTTTATTAAAAAAGTAGATAATTTATTTATGTTTCCTAGAAAAATTTAGAAAATTGTAAGTTGTTAATTATAAACGATTAGTACTTTTATTTATTAGTTATTAATAAAAATTGATTTTTGTTGGTATTTGTAAAATAAAGTTGTTATATTATACATTTTATACTAAAAAATAGCCAGTATTTATAAAAAAATAAGACGTATTATTAAATTTTTGGCAATCATTACGCTAAAAAAATTGATATTACAAGCTGTTAATAACTATATTTTATTAGTTAAAATCCCCAGTCGTCATCAATGATAATGCTTTTTTTTCTAAAATTTTGATAATTACTGTTGTTGTAATTATCTTCTAGATTTTCTATTTTTTCTGCAACAGATGATTCTGATTTTATTAAAGATGCAGGGATATCTCGTAAAAAGTAAGGTTGTTCTTGTGGCGTATTATAAAAGTTATTATTATTGTGGCGGGCAAAAAAGCTGTTGCCAAAATTATTATTAAATAATTTAGCTTTATTGCGAGTTATATATAGTAAATCTTTTGCGCGTGTTACTGCTACATACAAAATGCGACGTTCTTCTTCCATTTCATCAGTATTTTCAGTACTACGTGAGTGTGGATAAATACCAGGTTCAGCTTTAATAAGATAACAAACTTTTGCTTCGGTACCTTTCGCACTGTGAACTGTAATTAAGGTTACAAAGTCATTTTCGTCCTCATGTTCTGCTTCAGAGTTACTAACAGTTTCAAGAGTATATGTTTCTATGAAGTTGTGAATTGATTTATATTTTTCAGATAAAGTAACTAATATTTTAAAATCCTTTAATCGTGTTTCCCAACGGTCATATTTTTGCTCTAAAAGTTCACTCATAGCATTGACTGTTTCAGTAATAATTAGAGAAGGGATATTTTGGGAATTTTGAATACGTTTAATAACTGCCAGAATTTCAGGACGATTTTTTAAGGTTGAACAAATAATTTCATTTGCTTTTATAGGGTCGTGGATATTGATAAATTTTTGAATATGGTTGAATGCCGTTTTTTCGCCAATTTTAGGCCATAAACATAAGAAACGACTCCATGATAAAACATCTTGGTGGTTTGCAACCGCTTTAATTAATGCAAAAATATCTTTGACATGGCTACTTTGTAAGAGTCCAGTGCCGCCAATAAATTTATATGGAACTGAACGTTCAATTAATTTTCCTTCAATCGCACGAGCAGTATAAGCGCTACGTACTAAAATCATTTGATCACTCCATTTGTTGCCGTTTGAATGCTTATTAATAATATCGCGAACAACCCAGCCTGCTTCTTCATAATCGTTAGGAAAATCTTTGAATTCTGGTTTTACTCCAATTCCACGGAAGGCAGATAAATGTTTATCATAATTCAACGGCGATTGGTCTAAAATCCAGTTTGCCAAATCTAAAATTTCTTGAGTTGAGCGATAATTTTCAGTTAACTTTAATATTTCACTATTAGCAATTCTTTTTGTAAATGAGTGGACGTTATGGAAGTCTGCCCCGCGAAATGCGTAAATGCTTTGTGCATCGTCACCAACACAAAATAACTTGGCCGGATCATGAAGAGCTTCAAGAATCATCCATTGCAATGGATTAGTGTCTTGCATTTCGTCAACTAAAATATAATCATAAAGGCTACTGATTTTATTGCGTAATACCGCTGAATGGTGTAATGCTTTTGCAAAATAAAAGAGGATATCATCATAATCCAAATAACGATTTTGCTGTTTCTTTTGATTGTATTCATCAAAAATTTGAAGCAATCGTTTTTGAATTTCATCAGAATGGCTACTGTATTTTGTTAAATATTCTTCTGGAGGAATATTTTTACTACGGCTATATGAAAATAAGCTTAAGAGCTCACTCGCTTTTGGAAATTTTTCATTTTTCTTACGCTTGTCGGCACGAATCATTTTCATTAATTGCAGTTGATCATCACGATCAATAATTGTTACATTTTGCAATTCAAACATTGTCGCATAGCGGCGCATTAATAATAAACAAAAGTAGTGAAAAGTGCCTGAAGTAATTAATTTAGCATTGTCGCCAACTAATGAATATAAGCGGTCGCTCATCTCTTTTGCTGCTCGACGGGTAAAAGTTAACATTAAAATACGCTGTGGGTCAACTCCACTTTTAATTAAGTGTGCAATTCGTTCAATAATAGTATGAGTTTTGCCTGTGCCAGCACCTGCTAAAAGAAGCAGATGCTCGCCATTAAAATTTACTGCCGCTTGTTGTTGTTTGTTTAATGCCATAATTATATTAAAATGTTATAAGTTATTTAAATTATTTAAAGATAGTGGTTCAATCAGTTCAATGTAGATGAAAAAATGTAAAAATCAAGTTGTAAATTACTCAATGAAAGAGTAAATTGTTTGTTTAGAGTGTACTAATAAGATTGTGGGTATTTTTGAGCACATTTTTTTATTTAGACAAAAAATAACAATGGTAAAAGTACATAAAGGGTAAATTAATTCAACATATTTTTATGGGTTAATAAGATAATATGAGTTTTTTAAGAAAGAGTCAGCTATACTTTATTTTTTCATTTTTTGCATTAATTATTATTGGAGCATTATTGTTGTGGAGTCCATTAGTAACAAATAATGGACAAAGTATTAATTTTGTTGATGCAGTTTTTACGGCAACTTCGGCAGTGTGTGTTACGGGGTTGACAACAGTTAATACATCAGGGTTTAATCACTTTGGGCAAATAATAATATTGATGTTAATTCAGCTTGGAGCAATTGGAATTATGTCCTTAACATCAACCATTATTTTCTTTGTTCGTCAGGAAATGAGTATTAGCGATAAAGCTTTGATGGCAAGTGCGAGTGGAGGTTTTCCTGTTAAAGAGCTTAAAAAATTAATGATTATAGTTTTTTTATATACTGCAGCAATTGAAATTGCGGGAATTTTTATTTTGACAATTGGCTTTTGGGGAATGACTGATAATAATATTTTTCAAGCCTTATATTTAGCAACTTTCCACTCTATTTCGGCATTTTGTAATGCTGGGTTTAGTACTTTTGATGATAGTTTGATGCGTGTTAATCCCTTAGTCAAACATACTATTGGTTTGTTGATTATTCTTGGTGGTCTGGGGATTTATGTTATTTATGATATTTGGCAATTTTTGCGTCATCGGGTGCGTTTTAGAATATATTCACGCATTGTAATTGGTACGACATTATTTTTAATTTTTGGTGGTGCTATTGCAATTAAATTTATGGAATGGGCGTCTGAAAAGTATATTTCTTTTGGCGATGCGTTGTTTCAATCAGTGACTGCAAGAACAGCAGGATTTAACTCTGTTGATATTACAGCATTTAGTGCACCAACAACTATTATTATGGTTATTTTAATGATTATTGGAGCTTCTCCTGGGTCAACGGGTGGAGGAATGAAAACCACGACCGCAGCATTAGTGTTCTTGTCTATTTATAATATTTTTAAAGGAAAAACCAATGTGGTCGTTTTTAAGCGTACAATTCCCATGCCGAATATTTTGAAGGCGTTTACAATTTGTTTCACTTTTATAGGCTTGACTGTTATTGGTGCAACATTGTTATCTTTTGGCGGTGACTTTACATTGAAAGATGTAGTTTTTGAGGTTGTTTCTGCCCTAGGAACTGTCGGTTTAAGTGAAGGGGTTACCTCTCGCTGTAGTATATATGGAAAAATGATTTTAATTATATTTATGTTTTTGGGGAGAATTGGACCGTTTACATTTTTCCTATTTTTATTATCAAAAGAAAAAGACTCGAATTTACGTTACCCTGAAGAAAAAATTATTTTGGGATAAAAGTGGAGAAATAATAATATGAAAAAAAGTTTTGCAATCCTAGGTTTGGGAATTTTTGGTACAGAGTTAGCAAAAAAATTATATAGCGACGGACATTATGTATTGGTTGTTGATATTGCACGTAGTAAAATTGAAGCGATCAAAAATAATGTTTCTGAGGCAATTATTGCTGATGTTAGTAGTGAGAGTGTGATTAAAGAGCTTGAAATCGCTAAATTTGATACAGTTTTTCTTGGGATGAGTAATTTCTTTGAGAAGGCAATTTTAGCAATGACTTTGTTACGTCAAGAACAGGCAAAATATGTTATTGCCAAGGCGCAAACAGATATTCAAAAACAGATTTTAGAGAAATTAGGAGCTGATGAGGTTATTCAGCCTGATATTGATATGGCATTTCGTTTATCAAGACGATTGTCCATGCCACATATTGAAGATATGTTTGAATTTAAAGGTTCATCAATTGCAACAGTGACAGTAAAAGAAAGTATGAATAATCGTACTATTCGGGACATTGATTTTAGAAAACGTTTTAATATTACTGTGGTTTTATACCGCTCAAAAGATTCTTTAGATGCTCATCCAGTTTGGGATCCGGATATTGTATTGTATGAGGGAGATGAGTTAACTGTAATTGGACGAGAGGAAGATATCATTAAAGCATTTAAGGGTTAAGTTAAGTGATAAAACAAGAATAGAAAAAAAGTGAGAAGTATTGTATGTCATTATATGAATATTTACAACAAAGTCCAAGTTATTTTAATAGCAAGTTTTTAATTTTTTTAAGCATATGGTTTTTTGGGCTTGGAGCGTGCGTAGGTAGTTTTCTTAACGTTGTAATTTGGCGAATGCCACGTGGGAAGTCAGTTATTTCTCCTCCATCGCATTGCCCTAGGTGTCAGCACAAATTGGCGTGGTATGAAAATATTCCAGTTTTGAGTTGGTGCTTTTTACGAGGCAAGTGTAAAGGCTGTCAGTTACCGATTTCAGTAAAATACCCGCTTGGTGAGTTGTTAACGGCATTTTTGTATCTTTTAATTTGGGGCAAAGTTATTTTAAATGATGAACCGTTGTTTTTCGCTTTTAATTATTTAAGTGTAACATTTTTCTTAATAGCAGTCTTTTTTATAGATAAAGATCATCGCATTATTCCAAATAAATTAACCTACACCATGATGATTTTTGGACTAATTTTTAGTGCTTTTTTCCCTCAAGTAACATATATCAAGGGAGTAGAAACTGCATGGCAAGGATTATTGTATTCATTCGTTGGCTTGGTTGCAGGTGGATTGTTTTTTGGAATTTTGGCAATTATTGGGGAATTAATTTTCAAAAAAGAGGCGCTAGGATGGGGAGATGTCAAATATTTGGCCGCTGTAGGAGCTACATTGGGATTTCCTGGGATTTTCTTTACCGTCTTTTTTGGTTCAATTTTTGGCTCAATTTATGGGGGATTATTAATTTTGAGTAAAAAAGGAACCTTAAAAACATTTATTCCATTTGGGGTGTTTTTAGTGCTAGGAACTTTATTATGGATTTTGGCAGGAAACTATATTTTTAGTGAATATATTGCATTAATGGAAAGTATAAAAATCAAAAGTATTTGATTAATTATTGATATTTTATTGAAAAGTAAATTAGTTTTTTAAAGGAGAGCATTATGGTGAATTTTTTTAATGTAAAAGTTTTAATGCTGTTGATATTGGCGCATGCAGTTAGCGTGTTATTTTCGGGATGTGCAACTAGTAAACGCATGAATAGACTAAGCCCGTGGCAGCAACAAATTGTCAAGGATATTGATGCTGAAACTATTAATTTATGGCCAATATATTACCAAAATAGTTCGGGGACTTCAGTACTTTGGCCAATGGTGGATGTAGATAAAAAAGGATTTGGGATTCGACCATTTTTCAATAAAGAAGAGAATGAGTACGCTGTATTATTCCCATTAATTGCTTGGAATCCAGTTAATGGCGACGGTTGGGCGGTGCCGGCATATTGGGGACAAAATTATTTTGGGGTATTTCCACTGGGGCATTTCGGAGATAATTTTTCATATGCTTCGATTGTTTACTGGAATAAAAAAACTGACTCATATGGATTGTTCCCATTGACGCATATTGGTAAAAATTTATCATATGCAGGACCAGTTTATTGGGATAAAGATTCATACGGCTTTTTTCCCTTAACACGATATAGTAACAATGGAACTTCATATATTGGACCAGTGTACTGGAATGATAAATCTTATGGTGTCTTTCCTTTTGCCCATAAAACAGACAATTATAGTTATTGCTTGAATACTTATATTGATGATGAACAGTTTGTCTTTTTCCCATTAGCCTATGCGCAAAAAAATGGAATTTCATACGCAACACTGGCATATTGGGATAATGATTGTTGGGGAGTGTTTCCTTTAGCTCACTATAATCAAAATAGTTTATCTTTTGTTGGAAATTTTTACTGGAATAGCGCTGAAAAACGTTATGGATTGTTGCCAATTGGTCAAGTTAGCGAAAATTTATCTTTTGTAGGACCAGTTTATTGGGATAATGATAGTTATGGACTTTTGCCAGTTGCACATCATAGTGATAAATTTTCATTTATAGGCCCAACTTATTGGGGTGATGGTTATCAAGGAATATTTCCAATTTCACATATTAGAGATAATAAACTATCCTATGCAGGACCAGTTTACTGGAACAGTTCTCAAGAGTATTATGGATTATTCCCATTGTTTCATAAAGATAAAAAATGGACTTTAGCGTTTCCATATTATTCATCGGTGGACAAAGATTATTACTGCGAATATAATCGTGAAACCGATACCAGTAAAGAAGTTGAATATTACGAAGAATTCAGTTCTATTATACCGCTTTTTTATCGTAAAACTTCACAGCGCGAAGAGTTAAATACTTTATTACCAATATATTTATATTCTCATAATAAAAAAAATCATGACAAATTTTTAGTTACCCCTCTTGGTGGAAGCTATATAGACGGAGAAAATTATTTATATTATTCATGGTTGTTATGGTATGGAAAATATTCTAACTCTCGATTATTTTTTACGCCGCTTTATGGACAGTATTCTGAAGATGAGAATGTTTCAATGAGGGCGTTTGGCATTAATAGTTTTGTGTATAATAGTCATGGAAAAGAGGATAATTATTCAATTTTTTGGCCGTTTATTAATTATTCACATCAAAAAGATACTGCTAAAAATGACGGTTTTTATGCATTCCCTTTTATTTCAGTTAATAGTAAGACACCAGCTCTTTTGTTTAAAAGTAATGATAAAGAATTTAGCTTTTTGAGCTATTTAGGGTATAATTATGAAAAACTTAGTTACGGATTTAAACAGAATATTTTGCTTTTAGGGTACACTAAAGAAATAAATGATCAACAAAAACGTATGGAAACAAATAACTATTCAGGAGCAGAGTTTGAATATGCAACTATTTGCGATAAGAGTTACATGTTTTTTAATAATCAAAAATATAGTTGGAGATTTTTTCCTGTTAATTCAGGAGAAAAATCAAAAGTTTTAAAGTTCAAAGGTGCTGATTCATATAAATTTGAAACTGACTGTAAACATCCAAAAGATTATCAACAAAATCTTTATGGATTTTGGTCTTTATTGCAAGATTTACGAGGAGAATTTAGACATTTGGTTGATTATCTCGAATTCAAAACACACTATAAAAATAGGCTTGATGATAAGGGTGCTAATATTGAATATTTAAGTAAGTCGTTGAAACGTGTGAAAGTCGATATTGAGAAAACTCATGAAAAAATTGCAAAATTAAATCTTAAGTTTGTAAATTTAAATTCTAAGTTAAAGTTGGATTTTAAAATACCACTAAATTTAAATGATGTTGAAGTAATTTGTAAAAATATGTTAGAAAATTATACAGATGAAGTTGATTATTATCAATATAACTCAATTTTTATGCAGAAAACGCAATTCAATAATGATTATGAATGGAATTTTTTATGGTTTTTAGCTCAAGGTCGTCAGCAAGATGATTTTGAGACCGTTAATATTTTGCAATATTTGTACCGTTATGAGCGAGTTGGCAACAAAGAAAGCCGTAATTTTTTTCCTGCGATAAGTTATTTTAAAGATAAAGATGAGAATAAAAGCAAGTTGTCATTTTTCTGGAGATTGTTAAACTTAGAAAAAGATAATGATAAAACCAAGGGACATATTTTGTTTATTCCATTTGGTCACTAAATTTGAACTATTTTGAAATAAAATTTATACCGTCTAATAGAGTTTGGACGGTATTTTTTTATTTATATTTTAAAATATAGTAATTAGGTTTATATTGAAGAGTGTAAATATAAAGAGAAGAAAATTATGGATTTAATGGAACAACAAAATTTTAGCATTGATAGTGAAAATAATATTGCATACGATAATGCTGAAACTAACAGTTCAATCGTAGATGAAAATAATTCTGCCCATGACAAAATAGCTGACGCTTCTGAAATTGATTTGAGAATTCCGTTGGCAGCTCGATTGCGTCCACGAAATTTTGATGAATATGTTGGACAGCGTCATCTGTTAGGGGAGGGCAAATTACTACGCCGCGCCGTTGATGCTGATCGTTTTAATTCAATCATTTTATATGGACCGCCTGGTATAGGAAAGACGAGCTTAGCGGAATTAATTGCTAAACAGACAAAAAGTTGCTTTGTGCGTTTAAGTGGTGTAAGTTCTACAGTTAATGATATTCGTAAAGAGGTCGCAAAAGCAATTGAAGTAGAGCGTGTTTTTAAACGTAAAACCATTTTGTTTATTGATGAAATTCATCGTTTTAACAAAGCTCAACAGGATGTATTATTACCTGATGTTGAGCATGGTACAGTACGGTTGATTGGTGCTACAACCCATAACCCTCATTTTTATGTCATTGGACCATTATTATCAAGGTCGCTGGTTTTTGCGTTAGAAGAGTTAAATGCTGATGATATTAAGTTTTTATTGAAGCGTGCTTGTCTTGATGAACGTGGATTCCCACACAATAATGTTGAAATTACCGATGAAGCAATTGAATTCTTTGCAAATATTTGCCAAGGTGATGGACGAAAAGCATTGACGTCGTTAGAAATTGCAGTTCTAACTACTAATGTTAATGGAGATGGTGTTGTTAAAGTTGATTTGGCGGCGGCAGAAGAGTCAATTCAAAAAAGAGCAATCAATTATGGGGATGATGGACACTACGATAGTATTAGCGCATTCATAAAAAGTATGCGTGGTAGTGATCCAGATGCCGCTGTTTATTGGCTTGCAAAAATGTTGCACGCAAATGAAGATATTCGTTTTATTGCTCGTAGAATGGTGATTTTTGCCTCCGAAGATATTGGGAACGCTGATCCTCAGGCTTTAGTTATTGCAACGACAACAATGACTGCAATCGAAAATATAGGTATGCCTGAAGCACGAATTATTTTATCGCAAGCTGCTATTTATTGTGCAACAGCACCTAAAAGTAATGCTTCGTATATGGCTATTGACACTGCATTAACAGATGTGAAGCAAAATCGAGTTGCACCTGTACCTAAACATTTACGTGATGCACATTATTCTGGAGCGAAAAAATTAGGGCACGGGGAAGGGTATAAATATCCACATGATTATGAAAATAATTTTGTAGTTCAGGATTATATGGGTTTTGAAAAGAAATATTATAACCCAAAAGGTTTTGGTTTTGAAAAAAATATTCGTAAAAGATTAGATTATTGGCAAAATTTACGTGACATTGAAAAATAGAAATGTATTTTTTGCTAATTTGTCAGAAAGAAATTGTGTTCTTTCATATTTATTGTAATTTTTATATTAATAAATTAAGACTAAAAAATGCTATATCGAAATGATAGAATTTTTAAACCATTTTTCCATAAAAAAATAAAAAACGTTTTGAGGGTAATTAATGGAAAATTTAAAAAAAATTGCACAAAAAAAGCAGTTAAGAAAAGAATTTTTGCAACAACGGTGTACATTAAGTGATAGTTATCGCTCTTATGCAAATAAATTAGTATGTGATAACCTAAAATCAATAACAAAATTAAACGACTGTCAGGCAATCGCAGGATATGTTTCTGATGGATACGAAGCGAATATAAATAAATTTCTTCAAGAATGTTTAAATGAAGGAAAAAGAGTGTTTTTGCCACGTTATGATGTAGCAGAAGACGGTCGTGGAAATTATGTTATGGTTGAAGTTTTTAATTTGACAGAGCAGTTAGTTGTGGGCAAATATGGCATTTTAGAGCCAGCTAAAGAGTTAAAACTTCTTGAGAGTTCTGAATATCAGAATATTTGTTTTCTAATTCCTGGAGTTGCGTTTGATAAATTTGGCGGTCGTTTAGGACGAGGTAAAGGTTTTTATGACCAAATGCTTGATTACGGCGGTTTTAAAATAGGTGTTTTTTTTGAATGTCAAAAAAGTAACACTCAACAAATTCCGATGGAACAACACGATCAAGTGCTTGATTTGGTTGTGACTGAGTCACAAATTTATGAGTTTTAAATTGATAATTTGGCTTAAATTTGAAATTTTAAGTTAGATTTATGAAAAATTGGAGTATATAGGAAAATATGAGTTTTTTGAATGAGAGTTTGATTGCCGCAGGTGGCGCATTTGCTGGTATTGCTGCATATTGGACAATTGCAAGAGTGCGAAATGTTTCAATCGGACAAATGGCTGCTCGTATTAAGAATGAAGCTAAAAAGGAAGCAGAACATATTAAACGTGAAGCAAAAGTAACTGCGAAAAGTGACGTTTTAAAGATAAAAGAAGAAGTTGAAAAAGAGCTAAAAGAGCGTCGTAAGGAGCAGCTATCTGCTGAAAAAAGATTAGCGCAACGTGAAGAGAATATTGAGCGAAAAAATAACCAACTTGAATCGAAAATTGGTGATATTGATCGTCGTAAAAAAGAGTTATCTAATCAACGTAATCGAGTGACTAAAAAAGAAGAAGAGTTGCAAAAATGTATTTCTTCACAAATTGATGAATTAGAACGCATCGCATTATTAGACCGTGAAAGTGCTAAGAAAATTTTGCTGGAAAAATTACAAGGTGAAATTAAGACAGAGTCAGGAATTTTAATTCGCGACGTTTTAGAGGAAGCTAAACAGAAAAGTGAACGCGAAGCACAACGTATTATCACTTATGCTTTACAGCGCTATTCTTCTGATTGTACATACGAAAGAACTACAGCGACAATCCCATTACCAAATGATGAGATGAAAGGTCGTATTATTGGCCGTGAGGGTCGTAATATTCGTGCTTTAGAGGCAGCAACAGGAGTTAGTATTTTAATAGATGATACCCCTGAGGCGGTTGTTATTTCATGTTTTGACCCTGTTCGCAAAGAGGTCGCGCGTCAATTATTAGAACGTTTAATCCAAGATGGTCGTATTCACCCAACTCGTATTGAAGAGTTAGTTAAGAAAATTACTAAAGAAATCAATGATGAGATTTATGAAGCTGGAGAGGCGGCAGTTCTTGAAACAGGATTACAAGGAGTTCCTCCACAGTTGATCAAGTTACTAGGGCGTTTAAAATTCCGTTATAGTTTTTCACAAAATGTTTTAAAGCATTCACTAGAAACTTCATATTTTATGGGAATTATTGCTGCTGAGTTAGGCCTAGATGAGCGTAAAGCGAAACGTATTGGTTTATTTCATGATATTGGTAAAGCGATTGACCATGAGATTGAAGGATCACACGCTGCAATTGGCGCTGATATTTTACGCCGTCATAATGAGGCAAAAGATGTTGTTAATGCTGTTGCTGCTCACCATGAAGAAGTTGAGGCGAATAGTGTTTACGCCGTGTTAGTAAATGCATGCGATACATTAAGCGCATCACGCCCTGGAGCTAGAAGTGAAACAACTGAGTTATATTTAAAACGCTTAGAGCAACTTGAAACGATTGCGTGTGAGTTCTCTGGGGTAGAGAATTGTTTTGCATTGCAAGCTGGTCGCGAATTACGTGTGGTCGTTGATCCAGGTAAAATTAACGAGGGCGAAAGTCAAGTTTTAGCACGTGATATTTGTAAACGTATTGAAGATGATATGAATTATCCTGGGCAAATTAAAGTTTCAATTATTCGTGAAACACGTTCAGTAGAATATGCAAAATAATTGATTTTATTAACAAATATTTAAAAGTTAGTAAACGATTTAAGTTTAAGATGCCGTTTGTTTTTTAATAAACGGCATTTTATTTTTATAAGGAGAGATGTTATGAGTTTATTAAATAATTTACAGCCACAAAAATTATGGTATTTTTTTGAGAAAATCTGTTCAATTCCTCATCCTTCAAAACATGAACATAAACTTCGTAGTTATATCATAGATTTGGCAAAAGATTATGGTTGTGAGACAAAGGTTGATGATTATGGAAATTTGCTGGTAATAAAAAAATCACAAGTTGGTTTTGAAAACTGTAAGGTTGTAATTTTACAAAGTCATTTAGATATGGTGGCACAAAAAAGTGATGAATTAGATTTCGATTTTGAACATGATCCAATTAATTTACAGATTGTTGACAACGAATTTGTTACAGCGTGTGGAACGACTCTAGGCGCAGATAATGGTATTGGCGTTGCTACAATGTGTGCATTAATTGCTGATAAAGAACTGCGGCATGGAGAACTACGGTTTTTATTTACGACTGAAGAAGAGATAGGCCTTAATGGAGTATCTAATTTGGCCCCAGAATTTATGCAAGGTGATATTTTGTTAAATCTAGACTCAGAGGATGAGGGTGAGATTTTTATTGGCTGTGCAGGAGGAATTCGAACTGATGCGCTTATACCAATTGATGTTGAAGATGTAGTTATTTTTGATGATGAAAAAAACGAGATTACGCAAAAATGTCACTTGGTTGTTGAAGGGCTTCATGGTGGACATTCTGGATGTGATATTCACCATAATTTAGGCAATGGATTAAAGATTTTAAGTGAAATAGTTTGGGAAGCAATTAGTTATTTTGGCAATGTAAGGTTGCGTTATGTTGCTGGAGGAAATGCTGATAATGCTATTGTGCGTCGTGCTGAGGCATATTTATTTATTGATAAAAATCAGGCGGATGATTTAGCCGAATTTATTATACAGCAAAATGTTAAATATAAGCAGTTATTAAGCGATAAGGATAAAAATATTTGTATTTCTTTAAAAAATATACAGCCACGTAATAACAATGAGACTGCTCCAGCTTATAGTGAAAAATTTCAAGCACAATTATTATCTACATTGCTAAATACTCCTAATGGAGTGATTAATTACCACCATGAGATGGCTGGAGTTGTTGAAACTTCAACAAATTTGGCGATTGTAACCGCTGATTGTTTGGATAAAGCACCTGTTGAAAAAGAACATTTTCTAAAAATTACGACTTCTCAGCGAAGCAGTGATAATAATTTATTAACAGCGTTATCACGTCGTATTGCTATTCATTTTGAACAGTTACCAAGAAATACAGTTTTTCACCGCAGTCATTATGTTGGTTGGACGCCAAATCCTCATTCAGAAATTTTAAGAATTGTCGAAAAAGCTATGGTAAAAGTTTTAGGTATTAAGCCGAAAGTTACTGTTATTCATGCAGGCTTAGAGTGTGGAGCTTTAAGCGAATATAACCCAAAAATTGATATGGTTTCAATTGGTCCAGATATTACTGCCCCTCATAGCCCCTTTGAAAAAGTTCGCATTGAGTCAGTGGAGAAATTCTATGATTACTTGCTAGAAACTTTGAAAAATATCCCTCATAAAACTACATGAAGGAACTATTTTATTTTTCGGTTATAAATGCTTTGACGATGCTAAATTTTTTGTAGTTTTATCGCTTCTTATATTTTTTACGCAACAATTTTAACAGCTAATTGTTCTAAAATTATGCGTGGGTCGCCACCACCTGAAACCATTTTTCGTTGAGCATGTAATAATTCTTCTAAAATATCACAAAGCTTGGCATCACTAAAAATATTAGCATTACTACACAAAATATAGGCACGGTAAGGATGGACACTTAACAGAAAATTGTCAGGGTATTGTTCTTTAAGTTTTGCTGCTTGATCATAGAAAAAAGATTTATTAAGGCGATTATTTAACCCTAATTCATGCATTGCACATTTGACCGAAACCATCTCTTGAAATGAATTGCGTACATTTGCTAATAATGACAACTCTAGACGTGCTGATGCTCCGCTGGTTCCACGCATTTGCTCAATTAACGTATTAATAACTTGTAACGCTGCTGGTAGGTCTTTTTTCATTAAATTATTAGAAAAATCCCATGACAGTGCCTCAGGAGTTTTACTACAAATATTTTTGCAATCTTCGAGTGTTATTTGCTGTTGATTTTTGCCGACAAAGTTAATTAATTTACTTAATTCACTTTGTAAACGACCTGAATCGCTGCCGATAGTTTCAGCTAAATAATTGACCGCATTTTGTGCAATATCTTTATTGTTTTTTTGACAAAATTCACGAATTTTTACATATTGATTTTTAGCAAAATCTTTGGCCGAAATATCAGCTTGACGGAAGTTAAAAATTTCACCAGCTTTTTTGCATTCCTTAAAAAAAGCTTTACGCTGATCGATTTCCGCTCCATCAATGATTAAATTAATATCATTCGGAATGCCATTTTTAATGAAATCAATTAATGGCTGCAATGGGGTCTTTTTTAGCGCTAAAAGATCTTTAAAGTAGACAAAATGGCGCAACCATATTGTTTTATTGGAACTTAAAAATGGCGGAGTTTCCAATGCGTTTTGCAGTTGATTTAAAATTTCCTCAACCTTTAATTCATCACTGTCTCCAGCAATGATTTCAAGGTCAGGGTTATTAGCAAAATCTTCACCAAAACGCTCAGAAACTATTTCGCGAACTTTGTTTTTTATGGCAAACTCATCGTTACCTGTTACTAATATTAGCTTTTTCATTATTTTAGTCAATACCAGGGATAAAGCTTTCATCACCCGTGAATGCGCAAATTGTTTCAGTTATGATACGAACGGCGCCTAATGCATCACGAAGATCACATATTTCAACAGGACTGTGCATATAGCGGTTTGGAACGCTTATCAATGCGCATGCAACTCCTGCTTGAGTTAATTGAATTGTCGCGGTATCAGTTCCTCCGCTAGCACGGTGACCGACACTTTCTTGATACGCTAACTCATGTTTTGTAGCCGTTTCACGAATAATTTTCCCTAAAACGATATTATTATCGGCACTTTTTGTTAATTTAGGACCATCACCAAGTTTGATTTCGCCGATACGTTTTTTGGGAATATCTGGAATATCAGTAGTAAAACCAACATCGATAGCGATTCCAACGCTTGGATTAATAGCAAAGGCGCTAGTTGTTGCCCCTCGCAATCCAACTTCTTCTTGAACTGTACCAACGCCATAAACTCCAACTTTCACTGAGCGTTTTGACAATGCACGCATTACTTCTGCAACCACGAATGCGCCAATTTTATCATCCATTCCTTTTGACATTACACGATTTTCATTCATCATTAAAAAGTTTGATTTAACAGCAATTGGGTCGCCAATTGCCACTAACTCTAGTGCTTCTTCTTTTGAATCAACTCCGATATCAATCCATGAATCGTGCAATTCAATCGCTTTATCACGTTCACTAGATTCTAGCATATGAATTGGTTTTTTCCCAATAACACCTGGAATTTTACCATTTTTTTCAGTTAAAATAACCACCTCTGTTCCTGGTACTGTTAACTTATCAATTCCTCCATTTGAACGGAAATAAATTAAGCCTTCATCAGAGATATATACAATCTGAAAACCAATTTCATCATAGTGCCCTGCTAGCATTACCTTGAATTCTGCATTGGGATTAATCACGCTAATAGTATTGCCCATTACATCAGTTTTAACCTCATCTGCAAATTCGCTAACATAATCACGAAAAATTTTTGCAGCCTCCATTTCATAACCAGAAGGACTTGAGCTATTTAATAAATCTTCTAAAAATTTTAAACTTTTATCATCAAACATAACTTTTACTCCTATGTAAAAATACCGTTAATTTTATTTTCAATTTTATACAATAACGTCTTTTTATTAAAAAATCATCCCTATAACTAAAAAAAATAGGAACATATAAACATATCTAATAAATTTTCCTTGAAAAAGCTTTGATTATAAAGCATTGTAATAATGAGAATAAAATCTAAAGGATATAATAAATGACATTTGAAGAATTAAAGTTACAGTTTCAGGATATAGTACAGCGTGTTAAGCATCTTGAAACATTTTTAAAAATAGCTGAACGTTCAGACGAACGTTGTGAAATTGAAGAAAAAATGGCTGCTGCTGACTTTTGGGATAATAGTGAATTAGCTCAAGAAACGGTAGCAAAGTTAAGTGCCTTAAAAAATATTATTGAACCATATAAAAAGATTTCGGCAACAGTCGAAGATCTTGAAACTGCAATTGAATTTGCAAGTGAAGATGTTGATATGGAAGAAGAAGCTATTGAAATTGGAGCACAGTTAGTTAGAGATTTGGATAAACTTGAACTATTAAGTTTTCTTTCAGGACCATTTGATGCTAATAATTGTTATTTTTCAATTCATGCTGGGGCAGGAGGCACAGAATCTTGTGATTGGGCATCAATGTTGATGCGTATGTATATGCGTTATTTCGAACGTAAAGGTTGGAAATATGATATTGTCGAGATGCAACAAGGCGATGAAGCTGGGGTTAAAAGTGTGACTTTACACGTAACTGGTGAATTTGCATTTGGTTATACTCGCGCGGAAAAAGGAGTGCATCGTTTAGTGCGTATTTCGCCATTTGACAGTAACGCACGCCGGCATACATCATTTGCGTCAGTCGATACATTTCCGGAATTAAGCGATGATATTGATATTGAAATTGAAGAAAAAGATTTAAAAGTCGACACTTATCGAGCGAGTGGAGCCGGAGGACAGCATGTTAATACGACAGACTCTGCGATTCGTATTACTCATATCCCGTCAGGAATTGTAGTTGCATGTCAGGCTGAACGTTCTCAGCATAAAAACCGTGCGTCTGCAATGAAAATGTTAAAAGCAAAACTTTATGAGCGTGAACAGGAGTTAAAAGCTGCTGAAGCAAATGCAATTCGAGGTGAAAAAACTGAAATGGGTTGGGGTAACCAAATTCGTTCATACGTACTGCATCCTTACCAAATGGTAAAAGATTTGCGTACCGAACATGAAACAGGTAATAGTGCGGCAGTTTTAGATGGTAATTTAGATCCATTTATTGAAGCATTTTTAAAGTCAAAATTAAATATTACATAAGTTTATTTTTAAATAATACTTTGCGGAGGATAATTGTTATGCGTTCTAATTTATACTTGAATTTTGTTATTACTTTGTTGTTAGTAGTCATTGTGGGAGGAGTGATATTTTTGGTTAACTCCTTTGATAGAATGCGCCACACTTTTGAGAAATCGAGCAAAAATATTGAGTTAATTCGTGAAGATATTAATAAGTTAAAAGAAAATGTTCTTAATGCTAAATTTGCCGCCACACAAAATAATGTAAAGGCTGCTCCAGTAAAAATTTTAGATGTAAAAAATATTGCAAATTATCAATATTTTAATCAACAGGCACCTGTAGGAGGAATATTAAAAACTGCTACAGATAGTGAAACTTCAAATCTTAATTATTTAATTCAAAATGAATCTCAAGTATCGAATTTTTGGGGAAAATGTAATAGCGCATTGGCAACCCGTGACTATGAAACTCCCGAAAAGTTTATGCCGTTAATTGCTGACAGTTGGCATATTTCTGATGATAAATTGACTTATCATATTAAAATTAAAAAAGGAGTTTTATGGCATGATTTTACCGATCCAGTTTCTGGTAAAAGGTGGCTTGATAAAGAGGTGACTAGTGAAGATTTTAAATTTTATGTTGATGTTATTAAAAATAAAGATGTAAATTGTCCGCAAATTAGAACCTATTTTAAGGCGCTAAATCGTATTGAGATTCTCAATGATTATGAATTCAAGGTTTATTGGGACAAAAAATATTTTAAAACTGACGAAATGACTTTAGGGTTAATGCCGTTTCCAAAACATTTATATCATGCTTATAGTGGTAAATTTGATGGGAAAAAATTCAATGAAGATGCTAAACGCAATAGCATGATTATTGGTTGTGGTCCCTATTATTTGGCTGAAGTTCAGAAAGGTCGTCGTTATATTTTTAAGCGTTTTGAGAAATACTTTGGACGTGAATATGGAATTATGCCCAAAATTGAAGAATTAGTTTATAATGTTGTAAAATTACCCAATACTCGTTTACAAATGATGAAGTCGCAATCATTGGATCTTTTAGGATTGAATGCTGACCAGTGGAAAAATCATACAAAATCTGCTGAATTTGATGTAAAAACAGGTTTTTTGAAAAAAGTTAAGGCGCCAGGTAGATCCTATAGCTATATAGCATGGAATTTACAAAATGAACTTTTTAGAAGCAAAAAAGTGCGCCGAGCAATGACTCATTTGGTGAACAGAGATTATATTTTAAAATTTGTTTATAATAATTTGGCACGTATCACGACTGGTCCATTTGTCATTGATAGTCCTTTTTACGATAAAAGTATCAAACCAATTAATTTTTCAATTGCTAAAGCGCTTCAAATATTAGCCTTAGAAGGTTGGCAGGACACCGATGGTGATGGTATTCTTGATAAAAATGGTAAAAATTTTGAATTTACTTTTATGATAGTTTCAGCCAGTGAAACGCAGAAAAAGATTTCTGAAATAATTAAAGAAGACATGCGCAAAGTTGGAATAAAAATGAATATTTTACCAATCGAGTGGTCAGTGTTTATTGACCGAATTAATAAAAAGAAATTTGATGCATGTACTTTAGGTTGGACTGCAACATTTGAGCCTGACCCATATCAAATTTGGCATTCAAGCCAAGCAGATGTGAAACAAAATTCAAGTAACTTTATTAGTTTTAAAAATAAAGAAGCAGATAAATTAATCGAACAAATTCGTGTTACCTTTGATATTGAAAAACGAGCCGACTTATGTAAAAAATTCCACCGGTTAATTTCAGATGAGCAACCATACACTTTTATGATGGTTCCTAATAAACTTTTTATTTATAATAAAAGATTACAAAATGTACGAACATTTCCACTTGATGTGGCTCCTACTGATATTATGTGGATAGAAAATAAATAGTTGTTAAATAAATAATTTTATATTTTTGATGAGTTTTTAATTTTTTTAGTTCTTGGTAGCATGAATGTTGTCAATTTTTAGAATTTATAAAATATCGTAAAAAGAATAATTTTTATGATTTATAGCTTGGTTACTCAAGGATTTTTCAAAAAGGTCGTTAAAATAACTGACCTTTTTGTGTAAAAAATTATTTTTTATCTTCTACCTTAACTTTTTTTGATGTTATTTTTGATTTTTCTTCTGCAAATTCATTGGTTGCTTTTGCTGGATTTTTTTCAACATCTTGCAATATTTTAGTTGTTTTTCCCTCAGATAACCACTTTACGACACCTGTTGCAACATCATAAATTGCGCCAATAACTTTTACTTTTTTGTTATTAACTAATTTTCTTGTTGAAGGGCTTTTCATGAACAAGTCTTCAATTCCTTGCCAAACGTTTTCTTCAACAGCATATGGAATTAGCTCTTTACCATGTTTGTGAGGATGAGCCTTTTTAGCTTTAATAACGGCTGGTTTGATTGGTGCAACCAATGCTGGAATATTACGCTCTAAGATATGACCATGACCTTCAATGGCATTTGTAACTGCAGTTACCGCTCCGCATTGAGTATGACCTAATACTACTAAAATAGGAGTGTTAACATGTGCTAAGCCATATTCAATAGAGCCAATTTCGTCAGTATTGCACACGTTGCCTGCAACGCGAATTACGAATATGTCCATCACTCCAGTGTCAAAAATTAATTCAACTGGAACGCGTGAATCAGAGCAGGTAATAATAGTTGCTGATGCGTATTTGCCTTGATCTTCTTTGCCTGCCAAACTTAAACGAGCTTTATTACTGTGTGGATGAATAGCTTTTTCCTCAACGAATCTTTTATTACCAGCTTTCAATTCGTCAAGGCATTCTTGAGCTGATGGCTGAGCTGCAACAGTAACGCCTAAAAGTGTAGTTGTAAATATTAATAAATAAAGAAAACAATTTTTCATAATTTAGTACCTCCAATACTTCTTAATTTGAACTTGAATGAAAAATCAATAATATTTGAGTATTTAACTATTACAAATTATAAATTACAAAAAAAAGGAAAAATTTGCAATAATTTAGAAAAAAATAATTTTACTGAAATTAAAAATTTTCATATAATTATTGAATTACAACTAGTTGTATAATTGTTACAAAAAGAGTTTTTTTATTAAATTTTGCGAAAAAAACTGCAACAAATTTTACCATTTAAAATTTATAAATTTTTCTTGACAATAAAAAATAGTGTTTATTTTTCTTTAAAGGAATATTTGAGGCTTGAAAAGTTTTTAATTTAAGAGTAAAATAAGTGCGTGATTATATAAAAATTTAATATTGGAGAATAAAAATGTTTAAATCAGGATTAGTCTCGATTTCATTTCGTCAGTACTCTCCTGAGGAAATAGTTGATTTTTGCAAACAAGCAAATATTTCTGGAATTGAGTGGGGAGGAGACATCCATTGTCCTCATGGCGACTTGGAGCGTGCAAAAGAAGTGCGTGAATTAACGGAATCTGCTGGAATTAAAGTTGCCGCATATGGTTCATATTATCGCTGTGAAGAAGATAAACTAAAATTTATAGACGTTTTAGCATCTGCAAAAGCATTGGGTGCGCCAGTTATTCGAGTTTGGGCTGGCAGTAAAGGAGCTGAAGATGCAAGCGATGAATATAAGCAAATGGTTACAAAGCAATTAATAAAATGTGCTGAAATGGCCGCGAAAGAAGGGATTAAGGTTGCAACAGAATATCATGGTGGAACTTTGACAGATTTTAATGATAATGCTGCTGACTTGTTTAATAACGCTCAACATGAAAATTTATTAACATATTGGCAACCTCCAATTCGCACAACAGTTGATTACCGTTTAGAAGGGTTAAAAGCTCTTCAACATAAAGTTGTTGCAATGCACGTTTTTCAGTGGGATTTTTTGCCAGAAGTTGATACGCCTGAAATTCGTTTGCCTTTATCAGAGGGTAAAGTAGAGTGGATGAGTTATTTTGAGGTTCTTAAAGAAAAAGCCCAAGAGCAAGATTATTACACTTTTTTGGAATTTTTTACAGATAATAATAAAGATAATTTCTTTAGGGATGCAGCAACTTTGAATGAATGGCTAGATGAATTGAATACCTAACTTTTACTAATAATATAGAACGCAGTGAAAATATTGCGAAAAATGCTTTTATAACGTACAGTAGTTATAGCTAAATTGTTAAAAAATAATTTTGGGTTTACTCTATGTTCAAATATAAAAGCGTTTTTTTTATTAATCTAGATGCCTATGATTGTTCACAAGGTTTTTCAATGGGAACGGGCGAAGATTTTCTAGAAATTGCACACCGTAAAGGAATAACGGTTTACCAAAAACCATTTGTTGTATTTGGGCGTGAAAGAGCAAGTCTGCCTACTAATACACAGATACCTTTAATTCAACTTAATTTTGACCTTGCGAGAGATAAGTGGAATTCTTATAAAAAAGTGCGTTATCATATAGAATCTAGAATGCAACAATTTGAAACGCCAACAAAAATTTATATTTGTTCACACTCACATTATAAAGGAGTCGAAATTGTTCAAGAACGTGATTCATATTTTGATCGTCGTCAGCATGTTTATAAATTGAGTGCTTGTGAATTAAGCAATATGTTTGTTAAATGTTTACCAGTAAAACATTCAATTACATTTCATTTTATAAGCTGTGGGAGTATTTCTGTCGCGCGTTATTTTTTGGATTCCTTATTAAAAAAAGGATTTCGTAATTGCTTTGCTGTGGGTTATAAACATGATGTTTACACAACGGAGCAATTTTATTGTCAGCCTCAAGAATATTATGAGTTAAGTGATTTCTCTACAGTTGACCGTTATCGACATGGCACGAATTCTACTATTGCAGCTGGAGCATCAGCATTGCCAGTTGGCGATCATGATGAAAAAATATTAATGCATCGTCGTGAATACCCTAGTTTAGAAGATAATAATGTATACAGGAGGCGAGGTAAGGGCAATTTCTTATCAGTTGTGGCTTAGTCAAAATACCGTTAAATATGGAATTGATAAAAAAGATTTATTCCGTTATAATTTTGTTGCAGTTCTTACTGAAATGAAAATATTTTTTGAAAAACAACTTCCGATAGCTAGGAATAGCAGGTTTAGAGCTATGCTTGAATTCCATGCCAAAATTCTCAATTATTTTATTTCAAACTTGGAGGGACAAGATTTTGATCCGCCTAAAGTTGTGAAATTTTTACAACATTTTATGAGCATGGTTGATTTATGGAGTTTGCATAAAAGTAACCCTTCAGAAGAATTAAATAAAATTCTAGTTCGTTTTCGTGATAATTATGACTATTTTAAGCAGGAAGTGCTAGTTGTTGTTCCTATAGAAGCTGAGCAAATGGGCTTAGATATGAAGACAAAGTTTGATCCACCAAATCCTTTGAAAAGTTTATGGAAATTATTTACTCCTCCAGATCTTGAAGGTATTGATATTGTTCTACATAAAATGGATGAAGATAAAGTTATTGACTTGCGTAGTTTTATCCATTAAAAAATTTAAATTATTTACTCCTCTAGGTTTTTAAGGTATTGATATTATTCTACATAAAATGGATGAAGATAAAGTTATTGACTTGCGTAGTTTTATCCATTAAAAAATTTAAATTATTTTTTAATAATCTTCATTATTGCTTCCAAAATTGTTAAATTTATATAAAAAATTACATTTTTGTAAAATTTTATAATTATAAATTATTGGTTTAACTTGCTGTTTATCATTTAGTTATCGTTTTTATTGATGTTTTGGCATTGCTTATGCTAAGTTGATATTCAAACGCAAACAACTATTGGAGATAAAAATGAAATTAATTATTGCGTATATCAAAGTAGAACGGCTAAATGCCGTTAAGCAAGAACTTTATAAAAATGAAATTTATAAAATGTCGGTTACTAATGCTCTTGGCTGTGGTCAGCAACGTGGCTATCATGAAACATACCGTGGAACAGATGTAGAAGTAAATTTGCTTAAAAAATTACGACTTGAAATAGCTGTTAATAGTGAATTTGTCGAACAAACAATAGCTGCGATTATTCGTGGCGCTAAAACTGCTGAAATTGGTGATGGTAAAATTTTTATTATGCCATTAGAAGGATGTATTAGAATTAGAACAGAAGAGCGTGGTGAAGAAGCCATCGGTTAAAAATAGAGGAAAGTAACGATGAGAAAAAATTTATTGATAATTGGAGGATTAATGTTTTTAGGGATTAGTTCAGTAAAAGCAGCTGAAAGTAATGTAATGCTTTCAGAACAGATGTTTACTTTAAATAACCTATGGATTTTGATAGCGACGGTGTTAGTTTTTATTATGCATTTGGGTTTTGCAACGCTTGAAGCGGGGTTGACTAGAGCAAAAAATTGTGTGAACATCTTGTTTAAAAATGTTATGACTGTTGCTATTGGGTTATTAACATTTGCTTTAGTTGGTTTTAATATCATGTATCCAGGTAACGAATGGACTATCGTAAAATGGTTTGGATTTGCTGGATTTGGTTTGAACTGTCCTGAGGGAGCAGCGGGGTTAATAAATTATAATGGCGGAAATTATTCGTATTATGCTGATTTTATTTTTCAAGGAATGTTTGCAGCAACTGCGGCAACAATAATTTCTGGTGCTGTTGCAGAACGTATGAAATTAACTTCGTATTTGATTTTTTGCACATTATTTGTAGGAATTGTTTACCCTATTGTTGGTTCTTGGGGTTGGGGAGGAGGTTGGTTAAGTGATCTAGGATTTAAAGATTTTGCTGGTTCAGCATTTGTTCACAGCGTGGGTGGCTGGGGTGCTTTAGCTGGCGTGATGCTACTAGGTCCGAGAAGTGGTAAATATGTTTTGAATCAAAGTAAGGCAATTATGGGACATAATATGCCATTGGCTGCAATAGGAGTATTCATGTTATGGATGGGGTGGTTTGGTTTTAATGGAGGTTCAGTTTTTTCTGCTGACCCAGAAGCGCTATCGTTAGTTTTTGTCACAACAACAATGAGTGCGGTGGCTGGAATTGCAACCGCAAACATAACATCATGGATTATTTCAAAAAAACCAGATTTGTCGATGGTTTTAAATGGCTGTTTAGCGGGTTTAGTTGGAATTACTGCTTGTGCAGATGCTGTAACAGTTAATGAATCATTAATTATTGGAGCAGTTTCTGGAGTTATTGTGGTATTAGCAGTTCTTGGTTTTGACAAGGTTCGTTTGGATGATCCAGTGGGAGCTTTATCAGTGCATTTAGTTTGTGGAACTTGGAGTGTTTTGGCGACAGGAATTTTTTGTGAAGGTATTAGTTTTGCTACACAGCTAATTGGCGTTGTAGTTATTGGTATCGTTAGTTTTGCATCAGCGTATGCTATTTTTGGAGTTTTAAAAGTAACATTAGGAATACGTGTACACAAAGAGGAAGAGCTACGTGGACTTGATATTGGTGAGCATGGTCTTGAATCATATAGTGGATTTCAAATTTTTGATTGTCAATAAAATATAAATTAATAAGCTAAAAAAAGCGTTTTACTTTAATTGTAAAACGCTTTTTTTATCAATATCTGAAAGAAGTATAATTACTTCACTACATCTTTTAAGTATGGTAATTCAATCTGTTGACCAACAATATCTTCTTGCCAATGGTTTAAGAACTGAGTTGCAACAATAACAAATAACCCAATTACAAATAGTAATGAAATCACAGCTGCAAAAGTATAAAGACCATCAGGATCAGTTCCTTTTTTAGCCATTTTGTCCATCTTTTCCTTTTCAGCTGCTTCAGCTTCTAATTCTTCTTTAGATGGACCTTCTTCTTCTTTTACTTTCATTTTTTCTTTGGCTTCAGCTTCTTTTTTCGCTTTTTCCTCAGCACGTTTTTTTGCTAATTCCTGAGGATTTGGAGCCGCTGCTGTTTCAGCTTTTGGGGTAGCTTTTGGCTTTAATGCAATAGCTGGTTTAGGCGCAATTGGTTTTGGTGTTTCCGCTGTAGTAGCTTCTTTTTTAACTTCTACTTTTGGTGTCTCAGATGCAGGAGCTTCTTCTTTAGCAACAGGTTTAATTGTTGGCTTAGGAGCATCGGTTTTTGCCGTAACAGGTTTAATTGTTGGCTTAGGAGCATCGGTTTTTGCCGTAACAGGTTTAATTGTTGGCTTAGGAGCATCGGTTTTTGCCGTAACAGGTTTAATTGTTGGCTTAGGAGTATCGGTTTTTGCCGTAACAGGTTTAATTGTTGGCTTAGGAGCATCTGCTTTATTTGTAGCTTGAGCCGCAACAGGTTTAATTGTTGGCTTAGGGGTATCACTTTGAGATACAGGTTTTACTGTAATCTTAGGTTTTGCAACTCCACCCTCTTTATTTAGTGCAATTTTAGGTTTTAAATCACTACTTTTTGCTTCTGCCGGATTTGAACTTACATTTTTTTCCTGATTATTCTCAACCATAATTATTTCCTGCCTCAAACTTAAATTGGTATAAACTAAATATACATAACCAAAATTAAAAAATTAACCGCTAACATAAAATCTTTTATATGTTATTTTACTTTAGAACATTTTCGCTATAGAAAACAATTGTTCTACCATTATTTCTATGTAAAGTTTGTATCGTTAAAACTCCACAATATTTTTTTAATACTCTTTTGTTATTAAATAATCCTCAATAAATTAAAGCTATTTTACCATAAAATCAAAAAAATTATTGAAAAAAGTTGCAAATTAACTTCTAAAGCATCCTTAAAAGTGATAAAATGCTCTTTTTAGCTCTATATTTTGATTGGCTTTTTTTATCCTAACAATGCAATTTTATTAGCAACATCTTCATATTTTACATTATGTTGGTAAATTTCTTTATATAACTTTAATGCTTCTTCTTTTTGGTCGTTTAACTCATGTGCTTTCGCTAAGTTGTATAAGGCGTCAAGTTTGTCCTTGCCAAATGTTGGAATAGCTTCTACAACGCGGCGAATTTGATCAATTGCTAAATCATATTGACCTTTTTCGATAAAACATTTACCCATGTACAATAATGCTGAATTTTTAATGCTATGAGCTTTAGCTGCCATTTGGAATTGCTCTAAAGCTTCATCATATGCAGATACTTCCCAATATAATAATGCTAAGTTGTAACGTAAATTTGAATCATTAGGGTAATCTTCAACACGTTTTTGAGCACGTTCAAGGCGGTATGTGAAGCGTTGATTAACTAAATCTTGAACAGTTTCATTGTCAGCACCAGCTTCTTGTTGTTCAGCAATAATTTTATCATAAATAGCAACTTGAGATTTTTCAATGGCACGGTCGATTGCTGGGTCCATAACACCCATTTTTTCACTTAACTTGAAGTACGTTTGGATTGCATTTTCATGTTCATTAATTTTATAGTAAAGTTCGCCTAATTTACGTAAATCATCAAGTGAAGCATCTTCCAGTTCCGCTGTTCGTTCAGCTAATTTTTCAATCATAGCCTTAATATCATCTTCGTTACGAAGAACTCGATCCCCTTGACCTTCAATGTTATCTTCAGAAACCTGAATTTTATCAGCAAAAGATTGTTCTTTTTCCCAGCTGCCTTTTTCCATACTTGCCAATGCAGCCGCTGCACGAAGTTCTCCTTCAACATTTAAGTCATTAGGATGAAGTTCAGCAATGTCTTGGAAAATGCTCAGTACTTTAACACCTTCTTTTAGGCGTTTGTATATATTTGCTAATTCACGAAGATTAGTTTCATTTTTTGGGTGATATTCACGAATGATTTCAAGAGCTTCAACTGCAATAAAATCTGCTTTCATTGAGACAGCAGTATCAGACAAAGCTTTTAAAATTGTTGGGTTATTTAAATTTTTTGATAAAATATCTTCAGCTGTAGCCAGCGCTTCCTTTGGTGCACTTTTTGCCAACTTTTTTATTTTACCAACAGCAAAACTAGAACTGACATTATTAATAATACGCGCTAGAGCTCCCACTTTTTCAGTTTTAATGCGCTCTTGTTCTCTAAGTGCATTTCTTGCTTCAGTGAAACCTGGTTCAACCTTTAAAATAGATTTTAACTGGTCAATTGCATAATCGGTACCATTTTTTCTAATAGTCTCTTGTGCTTTTTGAAAGCGTTGTCTTAAAGATGCTGCTACTTCGTTTATTTTTTTCTGTTCCATAACTTTTAACCTATTCATTTCACAGTTAGTAAATTTTATATCAAAACTTAGTTAAAGTATTATCAAATAGCGTTATTGTCTAATTTTATTCTTAAAAAAAGAGCTTTTTTCTAATTTAGTTTATTTAAAATAATTTATTTTTTTGCTAATTGATATATATTACAAATGAAAAAATGAGGATTTAATGAATGAATACAGATGATACAATCGCTGCTTTATGTACAGGTGTAGGCGGAGCAATTAATATAATTAGAATTTCTGGCGAGCAGGCTTTTGATATTGGTCAAAAGGTATGGGAAGGAAGTAAATTTTTAAAAGAAAATCCGAGAGTTATGTTGTTTGGTAGAGTAGCTCTTGGTGAAAATTCTTATGATCAAGCATTGGCGGTTGGTATGCCTAACCCACATAGCTATACTGGCGAGGATGTAGTTGAATTACATTGTCACGGCGGCTCTTTAGTGGCTGGTAAAGTTTTAGAAATGTGTGTAAAAAATGGTGCACGTAGTGCAGAGGGTGGTGAATTCACTTATCGAGCATTTTTAAATGATAAAATGGATTTAACTCAAGCAGAAGCTGTTCAGGATATAATTTCTGCGCATAGCAAGATGGCGTTAAGTTTAGCTGAAAAACAGATTTCAGGTCAGCTAGGAGTTAAAGTTAGTGAAATTCGTCTGCAACTATTTGAATTGTTAGCTGAAATTGAATCTAGAATGGATTTCCCTGAGGAAAATTTGGACTGGGTCGCTCCAAAAATTATTAACGAAAAAATTGATTCAACGGTTGAAGATATTTCTAAATTATTATCATCTAGAACTGAGGGAGCCGTTTTGCGTGACGGTGTAAAAGTTGTGATTGCCGGTCGGCCCAATGCAGGGAAATCAAGTTTATTAAATTTACTATTAGGTTTTGATCGAGCGATTGTTACGCAGTTAGCGGGGACGACTCGTGATACATTAGAAGAATTTGCTACAATTCGTAATATTCCAGTTAATTTAGTTGATACGGCTGGAATTCGTGATGCAGATAATATCATTGAACAAATTGGAATTGACCGTAGTCGTAAATCGTTAGATACTGCGCATCTTATTTTTTGGTTGTTAGATGCGAGTAGCGATTACGAGGCAGAGCTTAAGGAAATGGAAAATCATTTAGATGCTGATGCACCAGTCATTGTTATTTGGAATAAAATTGATGAATTAGCAAGATTAAATAAAACGGTTGATGATTTACCTGAAACTCCATTTTCTACTGTAAAAATTTCAGTTGTAGAAAATAAAAATATTGATAACCTCCTTGATTTATTTGAAGAGAAAGTTTGGGGATATCCACATAATACTGAGCCAGATTTAGCGGTTAGTTCACGTCATAGTGCGTTATTAGATGAGGCACTGGTTGCATTAGCTGAATTACCAGAGTTAGTAAGCGCAGAAGATTGGGAGTTAAGCGCAGTGAATTTACATAGTGCCGTGATGTCGTTAGGGACAATTACGGGTGAAGATGCTTCAATTGATGTTTTGGAGAATATTTTTAGTAATTTCTGTATTGGAAAATAATTGTTATGAAAAACAATATAGCTCGAGTTGCGTTATTAAATAGTGAATATGAATATTTAATTCCTGATGAATTATTGCATGTGGTTCATGAGGGAAGTCAAGTCTACATTCCCTTTGGCAAATCAAAGCGACGTGGTCATATTGTAAAAATTAGTAATAAAAGTGAATTTCCGGTTGATCAGTTAAAGTCAATAATTGAAGTGTATGGAAAGCAAGCCTTAATCACACCTCAGTTATTAAAGTTAGGAGACTGGATGGCTCAATATTATTGTTGCAGTAAAGAGCGTGCAATGCGAACTTTATTGCCTGGATCTGTGCGTAATGGAAAGGTTAAACACCAACGAATTAGTCATTATTTTATCAATGATTCTAAAATTGCTGAAGAATTTTTAGTAAAAAATAAAAACAATAAAAACCGTCATTTACAATGTGAAGCATTAAAAGTTTTGTTAACGCATAATGAGTTAGTTGCTAATGCGTTGATTAGTGAATCAGGTTGTTCAACTTCAACGATAAAATCACTGTTGAAAAACGATTTAATTGGCGAAGAAAAACGGGTTGTGCAACGTGATCCGTTTGCCAATCGTGAAATCATTAGAACTGAAAAATTAGCATTAATGACTGAGCAACAGACGGCATTACAAAAGATTAACCAGCTTCAAGATGAGATATTAGATAAGAAAAAGACAGTAAATCCCCACACGGTGTTATTATTTGGAGTGACAGGTAGTGGCAAGACTGAAGTTTATCTACAAGCGATTGACCATTGTATAAATTTAAATAAAGAAGCAATTGTTTTGGTGCCTGAAATTGCCTTAACACCACAAACTGTTAGCCGTTTTAGAGCACGATTTGGTGATGAAATTAGCGTCTTGCATAGCGGTTTAAGTGATGGCGAACGTTTTGACGAATGGAGTAAAGTTAGCAATGGAACGGTGAAGATTGCCGTTGGAGCACGTTCTGCATTGTTTGCACCGTTTAAAAATTTAGGGTTAATTATCGTCGATGAAGAGCATGAAGGAACCTATAAGCAAAGTGAAGCACCCCGATACCATGCCCGTGATGTCGCAGTTATGCGTGGTCATTTAGAGAATGCCGTAGTGGTCCTAGGTTCGGCAACGCCGTCATTTGAAAGTTATAATAATGCATTAAATGGCAAATATGTTCTGGCAATATTAAAACAACGAGTTGATGATCGTGCAATGCCTGAGGTTAAAATTATTGATTTACGAATGGACGCTGCATTAAATAATCCACAACCGACTAAAAAAGACGAAGAAGATGTTGAATTTAAGAGTAGTTTTTTTTCAAATATGTTAATTGATGCCGTGCGTGAAAAAATTCATTTGGGCGAACAGGTTATTTTATTTTTGAATCGTCGTGGATTTGCCCGTCAGATGATGTGCGAACAGTGTGGTTATGTGGCGATGTGCCCAAATTGTTCGATTGCATATACATATCATAAAGCGTACGATACGTTGTGTTGTCATATGTGCATGGATACGATTCAGGCATTGGATGTTTGTCCAGATTGTCAAAGTAAAGAGGTGCGTTATTCGGGGTTGGGTACTGAAAAGGTTGAGGAAATTGCCCGTAAATTATTCAAGGGGGCAAGAATAGCCCGTATGGATTCAGATACGATGCGTGGAGGTCATAAATCATATGAAGCAGTGTTAAATAAATTTTCACGTGGTGAAATTGATGTTTTAATTGGAACGCAAATGATTGCGAAGGGGCTTCATGTCGAACGTGTTACATTAGTGGGAATTTTAAATGCTGACCATGGGTTATATATTCCAGATTTTAGAGCAGGGGAAAGGACATTTCAGTTAATTACACAGGTGGCAGGTCGTGCTGGGCGTGGTGATATGGAAGGTGAAGTTTTAATTCAGAGTCACAATCCATTTAATGAAACGATTCAATATGCCAAAAAACATGATTATGTCAGTTTTTATGAATACGATATGGAAGTGCGTAATTTGTTAAGTTATCCGCCAAATGGTCATTTGATTGCCGTTTATTTTGAGGGTGAAGATAATGATTTAGTTGCAAATGTTGCAAAAGATTTTGCCAATACATTGCAGAAATATTTAAATGATTCAATCACGGTTAGTGAAGTTGGAGTTGCACCCATTGAGCGAATTAAGAAGAAATTTCGCTATATGACAATGTATCGTGGAACAAAATTAAAGGCAGTGCGAGGAGCAATTCGCCATTTAATTCTTCATAATAATTATCCCAAAAAAGTTCATATTTATGCTGATGTTGACGCAGTAAGTTTATTGTAATAAAAGTATAGGCAATGTTCCTCTGTTGCATTATGTCTCTGTACCACTAAATAGCGTTTATACAGAGTTTTGTGTGAATATGTTATAAGAGCGAGTTTAATCTTTTAATATTTTACTTCACTACTGCTCGGCAGAGCATTTAGAAAATGCCCTTGCAATCATAATAAAATTAATGTAATAATGAAAAGCGCAGTAAGCGCCATGAAACGCACATGAGAGGACAAGTTTGCGTTAGATAAATTGTATGAGGCAATTCTAAACAAAGTTGAGCAAAGGCACTCCGGTATAGTTTCATTTAATGAAGCGTTGAAAAATTTAAGCATTTCATCTGCTTAAATTAAGACACTATGTACCGCTCTTAATTATTAAAAGAAAACTTAAAAATAATTTCAAAATTCAGTCTGCATTATTTTTTAGTGTGTGAGATGAGGATTTTTTTTTAAAATTCCGCGTGCGTTAGAGCTACAGTTCTTGCATTGATATATTAAATGAGATTGTAAAAAAAATTTTCTATAGCTTATACTCTTTTTCAATTATTGATTTTAATTTGGTTATTATATCTTCATAAAATGCTTTGTCATCTTCTTTTATTGATGTTTCTGATAGTGACTTAAAAATTCTATTGTAGTAGTATTCATAATTAAATAATGAACGTTTTTTTCATCGCAAATGCAGTCTCACTGTTTGCCTACTCGTAGTAAAAATAAAATTTCTTCATCGACTTCTTTAAAAATGTCTCTTGTGGATGGGTATAAAAGATTTGCTAATGATATTAAGATAGTTTGTAAACTGTAATTTGAGAAATCTCCATAAGTTTTGAATTTTTCTATATCTTTTGGGTTGTAAAAATTATCAACTAACTCCATTAAATTTTTATATTTTTCCTTTTTATTATCTTCATAGATACCTTTCATTGTTAAATTTAAATCACTTTCAAATTTCTCCATTCGGTTAGTTAATTCAAACTCTATATTTTCTGCAATTTTCTTTGTTGATAATTTTATGTCAACTTTTTGTTGAGATAAACCTTTTGATATTTCGCCGGTAATAGTATCCTCTACAGATTTTTTTGTATCTTCAATAATTTTTTCTCTCTCTTCTTTGAGTGATTGCCTTTGTAGTAAATATGCAGCTAATGGTATTGCAACTCCACCAATTGTAATTAGAATTGCCAATACGGTTAACAAGTTTGTAAATTGATTATTGTAAAAATTTTGTGTTTTGTCAATAATGTTCTCACTAGTTACTGTTTCTTTAACTATAAGTTGAGGGAATAAGTTAACATTTGGTGTAGTTTTTTCTTTAATTTTATTATTAATATAAATATACCCTGCAATGATTACTATCATCAAGCAAAAAAAGAAAATTAACGATGATAAACAATAGTAGAATTTATTACTTTTTTTATAAACCATAATACACCTTTTTTGAATTTTTAAATGTGTTATAAATTAGCATTATTTTATTACTGTTGCAAAGTTTTTTCATTGAAGAAATAATTTAAAATTATACATTGTGTTGATTTGTAGATGCACAAAGGGTTTTTAGTAAAAGTATTTCGATATCTTCTAGAAGTATGCAATTAGAGTTTTAATTTTAAGAGCGGCTCTTTTGTACCTTAATTAAGCCTAAACACGGTGCTTTGCTAAAGATGTTATTCGTTTTATAACAAAAGAAACTGCGCCAAACTCACAATATCTCAAAATCACAAAATCACACTCAAATCAGTATAATGTGATCGTATGATATGTGGGTGTGATGCAAAGCCGAAACGTTGCCCGTCGGAGATAAAAAGTAGCATTTATTGTTTTTTTATTATTAAATAGCAAAATTATTTTTTTAGTGTATATTATTTGCGTGAATATATAACTAAAAATGGAAAACTTTTTAAAATATGAAATATTTAGAAATCACCAGTCTGAAAAATGATAAAATCAAACAGACTTTTAAGTTACGCGAACGTAAATATCGTGATAAATTGGGGTTAACTTTACTTGAGGGATATCGTGAACTTTCGCGTGCTAGCGAATACGGAATGGAATTAAAAGAGTGTTTTTTCTGTCCTGAGATGTTTTTAGGAGAAAATGAATACACTTTGCTTGATTCTTTAGCTCAAAAAGGCGCGCGTCTTTATCAAGTCACAACAGCTATTTTGCGTAAATTGGCATATCGTGAACGTCCAGAAGGTTTAATTGCCACGGCTACAATTGCTGAACATACACTCGAAAATTTACCAGTCAAGAAAAATGCTTTTTATTTAGTAGCAGAGGCTATTGAAAAACCGGGGAACTTAGGTTCAATTTTGCGTTCTGCTGACGCTGCGGGCGTTGACGGGCTTATTTTATGCGATAAAACAACAGATATCTATAATCCAAATGTTATTCGTGCAAGCACTGGTGCCCTCTTTTCGGTACCGATGGCGGTATGTACTAGTGAAGAAGCGCTGCAATGGTTGAAAGATCACAATGTGAAAACTTTAGCTGCAACTCCGCATACTGATTATGTTTATACTGACGTTGATTTAACTCAAAGCGTAGCAATTGCTGTTGGAACTGAGCAACACGGTTTAAGCCCAATGTGGATGGATAGCGCGGATCTTAAGGTTATGATTCCGATGTTGGGTAAAATTGATTCGTTAAATGTTGCAACTGCGACTACAATTTTACTGTATGAAACGGCTCGTCAACGTAATTGGGGTAAAAATTAAGATGAAATATCAAATTGATTCTTTGGACGGTGGAAAATTGATTGTAAATCGTCACTTTCAGCGCTGTTTAGAATTTAATAATATAAAAACTGCAGATGACCTTTTTGGTTTAGAAGGAGTCATTGTTAAGAAAATTTTAGCAGAGCGTGGCACTGAACGTGTTATGTTGAAAAACTACAAAGATAATGGTGTAACTGAGGTTGAAATGTATCTTAAACGTTATGCTTCGACTCCTTTAAAAGAGCGTTTTAAGGGCATAGTGTCATTTAAAAAAACTAATTTTAACGCTTATGATGAATGGAATTCAATTATGGCATTTCATGAGCATAATTTGCCAACTATGAAACCTGTAGCTTTAGCTAGTGATGGCAAAAATTGTTGTATTTTGACTTTAGGAATTACCGAATATCGTAAGGCTTCAATAATTTTTGAAGAACTTCAAGAGCAGGAAAAAAATGCTCAAAATGAAATGGAATTGGAAAAAATTAGGCAGAAAAAATCAACTCTTATTTCGCAAATTGCTGATTATGTTGGTCGGATGCATGCTGCTGGTATGGCGCATCAAGATTTGTATTTAGTTCATTTTTTTGTTAAGGAGCATGAAAATATGCAGCCATACTTAATTGATTTACAGCGCTGTCTGGTGCGTAAAAAAGTGGCTTGGCGTTGGCGAGTTAAGGACTTAGGTCAATTATTATTTGCAAGTAATAAATTTCTAAGTAATTCTGATAAAGTTTTCTTCTGGGAAATTTATACAGCTTTGGCAGGTTATAAGTTTTTTAAAAATAGGCGACTAATTAATGCTATTAGGCGTAAAGCTAATAGAATTCTAGAGCGTGAGCAGCGTAAACAAAGAGATATAAAAAATAAATCTTAGTTGATTTTTACTAAAATGTATGATATATTTTTTAGGTTAAAGTATTAAAAAAAAATTTAATAACATAAAAAAATAAAATATATGCCCGAAAGTATAGTCCCATTTGAAATTAAGCCTAATCAAGCTATTACGGCTGAACAGCTTAAGCATTTTAAAATGATTATTACTCAATGGAATAAGTCGGAGATGGATTTATTGTCATTGAAAAGGCTTTTTATACACAATTTAGAAGAGTTTTGTGAAGAGTTTAAAATAGCTAATGATTCGCGAATTAAGGTTGTTTTTCAGCTTAAGCGTAAGGATAATTTTTTAAACATTGAGTTTATAGTTGTTGGCAGTGGGAAACATGCACCACATAAAAATTTTGTAATTAGTAGTGAGCAGTTGGCTGTTGAGGGTGACTTTTATTATTATGAAGATGATGGTAGCGAAGAACACATTGCGAATGATATTTTTGTGGATGATGACTTGGTTTTTGATAATACTTTTGTTGAACAGAATGTCAAAAATTTTAATTTATTGCTTGATGGGGTTTTGAATTATCGTTTGAGAATGATGGATTTAAATGAAATTGAAGCATTATCAAACCTTTACAAAAAATATGAATTTAATTGCCGAGTTAATCATTTTAAAGATAAAAAACTTTGTCGCAAAAAAATGGAAAATGGTACTTTGCAAGTTGTCGTTGCTGAAGATGTTGATTCGGCTGTGATTATTGGTGCGATTGGTATTTTGCATACGCATCATTGTAGAATTCCAGAAATCACTGCAGGCTATGTTAATATTGCTTTCCGTTCTAATGATATATTTTATGACTTAACAACTTCAGCAATGCAATTCATTCGCAATGAATGCCCTAATGGGGTGCAAACTTATACTTTTATGACAAATAAGTTAACTCAGCAAGCCGCAGCAGAAGAACAGCTTAAATGTAGCGCTATTTTGTTTACTCCTGGAGCACATGATCCGGCAATGTCATATCGTATATTGAAAGAGGTTAAGAAAAGAAAAAACTTGGCAATTCCCAGAATGTTAAGGTTTTGCCCATTAACTAAAATGCCTTTGCATGTCTACGCTCCAAAGGATTATCATCAGATTATTCGTGAAATCTATCATCATTTGGGGTTAAGAGTTACGGTTAATGATAATCAACAACAAGTAGATATTTTGCAAATTCCTGAGCATGGTAGTTTAACTTTTTCGAAAAGTATTTTGGAGTATACAGAAATTTTTGTTCAAAAAATTGGTCGCAATACTTTTAGTGAAATTGTTGAAGTTATAAAAGAAGAGTTTACAAAAAAAACACCAATGATTATTCTGCATTGCTCATTAGATGATAAAAATGGGGAATGGTTTGGTACACAGTTAGTAGAGTTGGGTTTTGCTTTTAGTGGAATTCTGCCGTGGGGAGCGCATGGTCAAGAGCAAATTACTTATCAGCTATTGCGCAAAATTGATCTTGATCGTGAACATTGTTATTTTTTAGATAGTTTTGATAAAAAATTGTATAATTTTATTTGTGATGATATTGAAAAACGTAATAAAAATTGTCCGTTGATTCACTGATTTTAATTTTAAACGGGGGGACTTATGACAAAGAGACAGTATAAAAGAAAAATATTAAAAGCCATTTATGACTCCATTCTTCTTCAAGGTATATTGTTAATCCTTTTTGGTATGATTTTGTGTGATGGTCCGCCTCAGGTTTGTGCTGTTGCGGCAATTAGTTACTGGATTATGATAATTGTCATTTTATTGAAAAGACGTTACAGAATTAATACTTTTGATTATAACTATTTACGCTTTGGATTTATTTTTAACTTGGGTATAGTGGGAATCTATATGATAGTTTGTGTAGTAATAAATTCTTTAATTTAATTGATTTTTTTGTATTTTGAAGCTGTTTATAATTTGTAATTAGCGCTTTTGTGAACTACTCTAAACTCAGACGTTTTACAATTAATAATTTAGATTAGGATTTAGCTGAAGATTTATGTTGAATATCAATTTAGAAAAGCCATTAATATTTTTTGACCTTGAAACTACTGGAATTAATATTGCCAATGATCGAATTGTTGAAATTTCGATTGTTAAGCTATTACCTGACGGTTCTCAAGAAATAAAAACACGCAAAATTAACCCTGAAATGCCAATCCCTCGTGGGGCGAGTGAAGTACATGGCATTTATGATGAAGATGTTAAGGACGAGCCAACTTTCAAAGATATTGCAAAAAGTTTATATAATTATATGTTGGGATGCGATGTTGCAGGATATAATGTGTTGAAATTTGATATTCCGTTATTAATTAAAGAATTTGAACGAGCAAATTTAAGTTATAGTGTTAGTGGTGTTGATGTGGTTGACGTATTCAATATTTTTTGCAAAAAAGAACCACGCACATTAACAGCTGCTTATAAAATGTATTGTAATAAGGATCTCGAAGATGCGCACAGCGCTGAAGCAGACACTTTAGCTACTTTAGAAGTTTTTGCTGGTCAATTAAAATATTATGATGATTTACCAAATTCAATTTCTGAAATTGCAGAGTTTGCAAATAAGCGCGATGATAAATGTATTGACAACAATGGTCGTTTTAAGTGGCATGGTGATGATGCTATGGTTGCATTTGGAAAACATAATGGGCAACTTTTAAAAACAGTTGCTGATCAAAATCCTGGATTTTTGCGCTGGATTGTGAATAATGATTTTCCAGAAGACGTTAAGAAAATTGCAAAGAACGCTTTAATTGGTAAATTCCCAGTAAAAAAATGATAGAAAAAGAACGCAAAAAAATAGAGTTACTGTTTTCGTTGCTTGATGATGTGAGTGAGCATTCGGCGAATATTATTATGGCTGAATTGCTTTCTTACGCTGAAAATTTGCCAGATTGGCTTCAGAATTTTCAGGAGAGTGATAGTGCTATTATCCGCAAAAGAGTACACCAACTACAGGCTATTATGACGATTAGGCAGCGTCGTATTGAATTTGCGAGATATTTGCAGGGGGAAAATAATGAGTTAAATGATGATATGATTGAAGCTTTAGCTTTATTGCATTTACAGTGGTACGATAATGATAATTTCCAGACCATTAAAGATGTTTATATGGAATTATTGTTGAAATCGCGTAAGTTTGAATTTAATACCCTCAATGATGTTGCTTATTTTATGCGTAAAATGAAATTTAAAGTTTCAGAGCGAAATGGTTTGCAGCCTGATTTGTATTGTATTGGAATCGTCATTGATGAATGTCTTGGAGCAGATTGTATTTTGTGCGCATTAGCTAAAACATTGGCGATGGATAATAATCTTGATCTTAAGATAATAAAATTGGTGGATAATTTCTCACTGATGGATGAAAATAATACGCTTTTGACTCCATTTCATGACTGGCGCACATTTACTCCTCAAAAGTATGATGATTTGCAAATTTGGTCAGATCGTAAAATTATTGAGTTGATTTCAACACGTCTTTTTATGAGTGCGGTTGGTTCAGATAGCTTTCGATACGTTCATACAATTGGTAACTTACTTGCAGAATTAATTGGCGAAGATAATTTAAACTTTTTGCCTTATCCTTATAACTCTTAGTAAAAAAATAAGCCTAATAATTGTAAAAATCATTAGGCTTGAAATATGACAGTGTTAAAAAAATTATTTAACAATATCGCTCAAGTGAGTCAAAGTTTTACCAGTGTAAATTTGACGTGGACGAGCAATTTTAATTCCTTTAGAAATCATCTCTTTCCAATGTGCAATCCAACCTGGTAAACGACCTAATACAAACATTACTGTGAACATATTTTCTGGAATACCCATAGCTTTGTAAATGATTCCACTATAGAAGTCTACGTTTGGATATAATTTACGTTTAACGAAGTATGGATCTTCAAGAGCTACTTCTTCAAGCTGCATAGCAATACCAAGAAGTTCGTCTTCAATCTCTAATTTATTTAATAATGTATGGCAAGTCTCTTTAATAATTGTTGCACGAGGGTCAAAGTTTTTATAAACACGGTGACCAAATCCCATCAAGCGGAATGGATCTTCTGCATCTTTTGCCATCGTAATATATTTTTCAATGTCTCCGCCATCTTGGCGAATTGATTCAAGCATTGACATAACTGCCTGGTTTGCTCCTCCATGTAATGGCCCAGATAAAGCACTAATACCAGCAGAAATTGTTGCGTATAAGTTTACTTGTGCACTACCAATTGTTCTTACAGTTGTTGTTGAACAGTTTTGTTCATGATCAGCGTGAAGAATTAACAGTTGATTTAATGCTTTTACAATATCTTTGTCAACTTTATATTTTTTTACTGGCGAATCAAACATCATGTGTAGGAAATTCGCACAATATGAATCGTCAGCAGATGGATAAACTACTGGCTCGCCAATTGATTTTTTATAGGCAAATGCAGCCATTGTTCTAACTACAGAAATTAAGCGTGCCGCTGTAACATTAATGTCATCAATTAATGATAAGGCGTCGACGTTTGGGTAAAAAGTTGATAGTGCATTAATCATTGTTGATAAAATATGCATTGGGTGAGCTCCTCGTGGGAAGCCATCAAAAAAGTGGCGCATATCCTCGTGTAACATTGAGTGTTCTGTTAATAATTTTGAAAAACATTCTAATTGATCAGAATTAGGAAATTCATTGTGCAGTAAAAGGTAAGCCGTTTCAATAAATGACGCGTCTTCTGCTAATTCTTGAACTGGAATTCCACGGTAACGTAAAATACCTTTTTCTCCATCAATAAATGTAATTTTGCTAAAACAAGCCCCAGTATTTAAAAAACTCGGGTCAATCGTGATAAATCCACTTTCTCTTCTTAATGAAGAAATATCTATAGCTTTTTCGCCTTCAGTGCCTTCAACAATTGGGAGTTCTAGCTTTTTACCACCGATAATTAATTCTGCAAAGTTTTCAGACATATGGTCAACTCCTTTTTAGTTATTTTATTAATCGTTTGTTACTTTTAATAAATATTTTTAATTTAAAACTCAAACTTTCTCATATTAAGCTTTCTTTAAATTTTAGTCTAATCGCTTTTTTAAAAAATGCTTTTGAATTTGTGAACTAAAATTTTCTCTATAAAAAAATAGCCATTTATAATAAATAAAAATATTCAAAAGTTATAATTGTTTCTGATTTTTTTTGAAATTTATAAAAAAATTTGTCGCTTGAATTAAATAATTTAGCACTTACAAAAAACAAAAGTGCTACGCTAATGTCATAAAATTGTGTAAAAAAGTAAAATTCTATGTATTGCTGTGTTTGCTAAAATTTGTCTTGATCTTCAAATTAAGCAAGATAGATCGTTTCAGTTAGATATTGGTTTTGCCAATATTAATTGTTTCTTGTTGAAACGATATTTTCACTACAATCACAATTAAAATAACATAAATTCTTAAGAATTCAAATTTAATAGAGATTTTTTTTGTCCGAGCATATATAATATTTGCTAAAGATTAATACTATGCTATATTTATTTTTTAACAGTCATGGCAAAATAGGAAGATAAAGGTGAATATAAAAACTACAGAGGAGTATTTAGTAAGTAATGAAAAAAAAAGTTGCTTTTTTTAACAATGACGCAAAAATAAATTTACCAAAAGTATTTGGAGATAAAGGTGTCGCTAAAATCCATGAATTATGTGATGTTTATGATGAAGTTGTTTCTAATGATAATTTTGCAGAACATATTGATAAAATCCAAGATGTTGAGGTTATTTTTTCAACATGGGGTATGCCTGTATTTGCTCAAGAAGAAGCTGATAGACTGCCGAATTTAAAGTTGATTTTATATGCTGCTGGCGCAACTCGTGATTTTAGATTTCCATTTGTGAATAATGGTGTGACTGTTTGTAGCGCTACGGCAGCAAATGCAATTCCAGTAGCAGAGTATTGTGTAAGTCAAATTGTGTTAGCCGCAACTGGGTTCTTTAAAAATATTATTGACTGTCGTGACTCAAGGAAAATGCATAGTCATACAGCGCATATTGGTCGTGGTTGCTATGGCGCAAGAGTGGCCTTGTTAGGAAATGGTACAATTTCTCAATTAGTGCATGGTATGCTTGAAAAAGATTACTGTCTTGATGTTGTGGTAATTCCATCCCGTCCAGAACAGCGCACTATGTCTTTGGAAGAAGCATTTGCTACATCATATGTTGTTAGTAATCATTTTCCTGATCGTGATGATAATGTACATGTTTTTAACAAGGAACTGTTTGAGTCAATCCCTGAAAATGGAACGTTTATTAATACGGGGCGTGGTCGTCAGGTAAATGAAGACGATTTAATTGAGGTTTGTAAAAAACGTCAAGATTTGATTGCATTACTTGATGTGCAGCATCCTGAACCGCCTGTTGAAGGCTCTGAGTTATATTCATTAGATAATATTTACTTGACCTCACATATTGCTGGCTCTAAAAATGATGAAACTTGTCGTATGGCTGATTATATGATTGAAGAATTTATTCGTTGGGAAAATGGCGAAGAATTGAAGTATGTTGTTGCTCCAGATCAGCTCTAAAAACTGATTTTATAATAAAAAAATACTGTAAGAGATTAATTTTCTTACAGTATTTTTTTGCTATATTTTTTGAAATGAAAATTAATCTCTGCGACCGCCGCCTCCAAAAATTCTTAAAAACAAGATAAATAAGTTAATAAAGTCTAAGTATAAAGATAAAGCGCCTAAAATTGCAATTTTTTTAGATTCCTCATCATTTGGGTCACATACCGCAGAAAGTTCTTTGATTTTTTGAGTGTCCCAAGCTGTTAAACCAATAAATACAAAAACCATAAGGTAGGTTATTAACCAATAAGCCATTGGCGAACGGAAGAATAAATTTAGCAAAGAGGCAATAATTAACCCTATTAGCGCCATAATGCAAAAAGATCCAACACTTGATAAATCTTTTTTGGTAATATAACCATAAACGCTAGTTGCTAAAAAGGTTCCTCCACTTGCAATGAAAGCAGGTAAGATAGCGTCTTGCGCATACATGCTCACAATAACTCCTAATGTTATTCCGCTAAGAACCGAATATACTCCAAATAGGGCTCCAGCCACAGCTGCGGTCATTTTATCAATTAACCATGATAAACCAATAACTAAACCAATTTCAATAAGTGCTAGTGCAAGATAAGATTGATGTGCTCGTTGTAGTAAAGCTTCATCTCTTAAAACTAAAAAAGCGCTGATTGCTGATAGGGCTAGTGCTCCGGTCATCCATAGATAAACTTTATTCATTAACGTTAAACTTGATTGACGGCTTGCTATTACAGAGCTTTCATTGCCATAACTGTAATAATCACCATCATATTTTCCTCGTCTCATAAAAAAAACTCCTTTAATATAATTTTATAGTGTTCTTACTACATTATTTGTTTGAAGTAATTTTTCAAGTTTTTTTTCATGTTTATTGGCTAAACTTTCGATAGTTATTCCCGATAAATAATTAGTAATTACATTCTCTAGCCCATTCCACACTTTATAGGTTGAACAATATTTTTTGTGTGAGCATTCAGTTATTTTTTCCTCAAGGCACTTTAGTAGTGACCTATCTCGTTCTAAGAGAGTGAAAATATCGTGAACTGTTGCTTTATATGCGTCTGGTTTGAGGGCATAGCCACCCTTTGCTCCGCGAAAAACATTCAGTAAGTTTGCATTTTTTAGTAATCTGATAATTTGCTCGGTATATTTAATAGTAATACCTTCATGTTCAGAAATAACTTTAACACTAATTGGTTGGTCCTGCTCTTGAAGTGCTAAAAATATCATTATTCTTAGTCCATATCGAGTGCGAGTCGAAATCTTCATTTTTTTTATTCTCCTTAAATCTGCAAACTTTCATATACTAAACTTCCATCCAAAGTATGTAGTAATTTGAATTTGTCAATATTTGTTTTTTTTAATTCAGTCTAATTATTTTCTTTAATATTAATAACTTGAAAAAATAATTAGAAGTAGGTATTTAATACAGGGAATTTCTGAAAATACCCTTTCATTTTATTTAAATGATTTTGTAAAATTTACGTATATCACTGCTACGTAAAAATTAAAAACAATTTTTCAAAATGGTAAAAAATGCGATTTTTTATTATAAAAAATTCTTTCTAGAAGAGCCCTGTAAATTTAAAAAGCAGGACTTAACAAAATTATTAAATACGCTATAGTTTTTTATAATAGCAAAAAATCAAACACATTGCAAACTTTTTATGTAATATTTAAGGCTAATAATTTGTTATATTAGAAAAATAAGAGTAAATAAGAACTAATATCCAAAAAGATACTCTTTAATAGTAGGTATTGTTGATTGTATAGTAAAAGCATGTTAAACTCAAAATAAAATATGATCTTAACATGCAAATAAATGTTTTTCAATTAAATTGTTAGTTTTCGAGAGTATTGCTAATATTAAACTTAAATGTTTCGGTTCTGCGTGTTGGGGTACCTTTTGGCAATAATGAGCCATATAATTGATTTAAGGCTACAGTTACAGAATTATCCATAAAAATATTGCCAGATTTTTTTAAAATGCGCACTCCAATAACCTTACCTGCTCCTGAGACTCTAACTTCGACCAAAACGCGCCATTTGCGATAATTGACTTGTTGTTGGTTCGGAGCATTCCACTTGCTTTCTAGGCGAAATGCTAAAGCTTTAATGTAAGCCACTTTTTGTGCGCCTGTTCCTCCTTTGTTTCCATCAGTACGTCCAGGCGGTTTATATGGATCGCCTTTACCACCTTTTTTTCCTGGATTAACGACTTGTTTAGTTGCGTTTTTAGGAGGCTTTGTTGGAATTATTTTTTTAGCCTCATTTTTTTTCCTCTTATTTTTGGGAGGTTTCGGTGGCTTTGGCTTTATTTTTAAAGTTGGTTGATCAAACATTGCTTGCTCAACAGCTTGAGGTTGTAAATTATCAGGTACTTCTACAGGTACAACAGGAGTTATTTCAGTTGTTGGTTCATCTGGAGTAATTTCTTCAACTGGATCGGTAGTTTCTTCTGTCATTGATTCACTGGCTGCGCTAAAATCATTATTTTCTGAAGCATAGGCAGCAAAATCAGTTAGTTCAACTGTGACAAAATTTTCTTTCGGTTTGAATAAATCTTTCAAAAAACCTTCTAAGGCAAAATAGCTAATAAAGACAACATGAAATGCTACAACAATTCCAATTACCCATTGTATAAATTTTCTATCTAATTCATAAGGAGCTGATTGTATATTATAACTAGCGTGGTTAATTGCATTGTAGTCAAAATTTCCTGCCGAGTTTTCTTTTCGCCTAAAAAACATCTATTTATCCTCTGCTTGAGTTACTAAGTTAATAGTTTTGAAACCATTGTTTTTAGCGACTTTAAGTAAGCCAATAACTTCTCCATATTGACGTTGGTGGTCGCCACGTACCATAATTTTTGCTTGTGGGTTCGCTGCAAAAAGAGCCGCAAGTTCGTTGTTAAGCTGGTTTAGTGATACTGTTGTTTCATTGTATAAATAACGTCCATCTTTAGTTATTGAGATATTAAACATTTTTTCTTCTGGAAGTTTTTTCCCAGTAAATTGTGGAGTCGAAACATCAATGGAGTATTCCAGTAGGGGGGTTGTTATCATAAAAATAATCAACAACAGAAACGTTAAGTCAATTAATGGTGTCATATTGATTTCATCAATTGAGTTAAGTTGAGTTCTACGTCGAGCCTTTCTCATGTTTTAGCTTCTCCTTAATCACGACAACGAAGTTGATCTAATTTAATTTTCGCAATGAATTCTTCCACAAAGTTATCCATATAAACAGTTAGTTTTCTAATGCTTGATGTTAGTAGATTGTATCCTACAAGTGATGGAATTGCAACCACTAATGCTACAACCGTCGTTAAAAGAGCGCCACTCACACCAGGTGCAAGCCCACCAATATCTGGTTTGCCACTAGCAGCAATACTTGTAAACGCCAACATTACTCCATAAACTGTACCGAAAAGACCAAGAAATGGGCTCACACTTACAGCTGTTGCCAACCAGCCAATTCCACCTTCTAACTTTAATATTTGTTGTGAAACTTCTTGTTCTAAGGAAGAGCTAATAGCATCTAATTCAACAGGTGATAGAGGTTTTTTGATAGGGAAATTAGGAGAACCATAATACATCGCTTGTTCGGCATCTAGGTTGCAAAAATCCATGACTTTTGCAGCTCCCTCGGTATAAACATCAGATAATGGACTCTCAACATGATTTGGATCAGCAATAATAGCCAATGCATACTTTTTGGTACGAAATTTTTCTAAAAATAGTTCAGAATCTTTTTTCGCACGATGTAAACTAAATCCTTTAATAAACATGTAGCTCCAGATGCAAACTGAACTAAGAATTAAAATCAATACAATTAATTTTCCTACGCTATCACTATTGCTGTATGCATAGCTTACTCCGCCAGCTGCTAAAAATGTCGAGAAATTAGTTAATAACATGTTAAGATACCTCTAATATTTGATAAAAAAGTTGAAATTGTCCCTTGTTAGTTTTATAATAATAGAATCAATTAAATGATTTAGGGTATTATTTATAAAATTTAAGCTAAATGTTTTGTTAATAAATAACATAATTGCTTAAATGAAAATTTAAAGTAAAATTGAGGATTATAAGATGGATTTATTTCCAGTTTTAGGGATTGATATAGGTGGAACTAAAGTTGCGCTCTGTCTGGCAACCAGTGATGGGACAATTTTAGGTAAAAGTCGGGTTGACAATGTTGATCGAGATGCAAAAGAAGTTCTACCGCAAATTGTAACTGAAGCAAAAGCTCTTTTGAAGCAAAATGAATTAACTACAGATGATTTAAAAGCAATTGGTATTTGTTCTCCAGCTCCACATGATTTAGAAAATGGAGTTATTCTAACACCTTTTAATATGCCTGGTTGGCGTAATGTGCCAATTAGAGACTTTCTAGAAAAAGCATTAGAAACTGAAGCTTTTATGGAAAATGATGCTAATGCTGGAGCTTTGGCTGAATGGTTTTTTGGTATAGGTAAAAAATGTAAAAATCTTCTTTATTTGACTATGAGTACTGGTGTTGGTGGAGGAGTCATTTTGAATGGACACTTAGTGCAGGGAACGAACCATAATGCTGGTGAGGTTGGGCATATGGTTTTAGATATTGCTGAAGATGCACCAATTTGTTCATGTGGGCAACGTGGTTGTTTTGAAGCCTTTTCGGGTGGACGCGCAATTGCATTAAGAGTTCAAGAAGATATTAAACAAAATTATATTTCAACATTTATTATTGACCATGCTGATGGGGATATTGATTCAATTGATATGATTGCTATTGAAAAAGCGGTTAAAGACCAAGATAAATATGCTGTAAAAATATGGAGCGAAATGAGTAAACGTAACGCTCAAGGTATTGGTTTATTAATTAACGCTTTAAACCCTGAGATGGTGGTGTTAGGAACTTTAGCATGGGCTGCGGGTGATTTATTTATGAAGCCATTAATGGAACATATTGAAAAGTATACTTGGCCACAAATGCGTGAAACTTGTCAAGTCGTACCTAGCAAACTACGTCGTGAAATTGGTGAATACGCTGGAATTAGTGTGGCGTTAAATTTCTTATATGAGCGTGGCGAATTTGATCCATTTACAGATAGTGATTTTGTTGATGTTTAGTGGATAATTTTGATATAAATAAGGGATTTGTAAATCCCTTATTTTTTATTATAGACTATAATATTTCCGAACGAATTATTTTTTCATTTTCTAAGCTAATAATTAATAAATGCTCTAAAATTGAAGTTAATTCTTGCAATTTTTTTTGATGAAGGTATTCTTGAGTTTCGTCAAAAGAATATTGTTCTTGGAGTTGTTTTAATTCTTTTTGTTGCAAAATAAAAGAATCTAAAATATTATTTTTGTTCATCAATGCAGAAGTTATACTACTAATACAAATTTCATCGCGGGGAGTTTTAAGCAAAGAATTTCGTTGCTCTTTAAATAATCCAAGCAGATTCTCACAGTCATCAATTGCATTTTGGATGCTGTCACAGTATTTTAAGTATATTTCTTGTTGCATTGTCATAATCTATAATCCTAGTTCTTTTTTGATGCTGGCAATATCATCTTTCGTTTGATTAAGGTTATTAATAATATCAACTTGATCCTGAACTATCTGGAGATATTTTTTTTGCAGTTCAGTTTTTTGTGGGATTTTTTTGATGTACATTTTGCTATTCTTAAGAATAACATTAATGTCATTTTCACCATCTTCATTGATGATATCCCTTAAAGCCCAATATCCTGGCCAATAATCACTTCCATATAAATTCATAATTCTCTCCAAAACCTTACTATACATTAAAGAATCATGTTTTTCTAATGCTAATTCTAACATAGCTTCATAAATGAGTCGAGAATAATTTTTCTTTTCCTCATTTGTGAAATTGTTCTTTGAGTTATTAATTAAGTCAAGTAACGCATTTGAATCATTGTAAAAATTTTCTAAGAATTTACGATATTTAAAGTCAAGTAGCAGTCTTTCAATATCAATTTTTAATTTTTGATTATCATCTTCTGTTTTTACCCAAGCAATATCATAACGACGCCTTGCTTCATAATATTGTTGCAACGCAGATGAAACTTTTGCCCAATCGATATAAATATCAGTGGCATAGTCTTTGTTTAAAAAGTCTAAAGAATATTGTTTTAATATTAAGTCGCTTTGATAATAGTCTCCTCTTTTAGCATAACATTGACCTATTTTTGCAACCGTTCTTAGCCAATTTTTATCACTGATTGCAATTTTTTGAGATTTTCCTTGCGTCGTTAATTGTTTTAATTCATCCAAATAAATTTTCTTAGCAGTATTAATTGCTTCAGAATAGAGGCCACATTTGTAATAGTTGTCAAGCAAAACGGCCATTACTTCTTTATAGTTTTCTCCTTTGTTGACATTAGAAAAATATCGTAAACATCTACTAATAATTACTACTGGAGATAATTTTTGTTGCTTAGCTAAGTTAATATCTAAAAATAGTACTTTTTCAGCAGTTTCATTGTCAGGGAAAGATTCAAGATAGAATTCATTTAAATATTTTTGAGATAGTTTGTAATTGGCAATGCGAAATGCACTTTGAGCAATAATAAAGTTGGTTTGAAACTTTATTTGCTGCCATTCGCGTGGCATTTGTGTTTTATATATTGAGATAATATCTTCAAGAGCTTTAATATATGCGTCTACTTTTTTTTCATTTTCGAGCATTTTGAAGAGAGGGTTATCATCTGACGCAAAGTCATTACTTAAATAAACTAAAGTTTTAAAGTTGTTTGGGTCATTTAGTAGCTCTTTTGCCATAGAGAATGCTCCATCCCAATCGCCCATATCTTTATAGTAATTATATAGCTTGATATAAGCACCTTTTGCTGAAGCTATACGACGATAATTTGTCAAAGCCCCATGCATGATGTTGATAGCTTGTTGAATATTGTTTTTTTCCTCTTCATGGATTGCAAGGGCAAAAAGAGCTTCAACTTTGTGACTATCATCAAAGGTACTATTTAAAATAGAGTTTACGGCTGAATAGCTATCAATTTCATCATTTGAGTTTAAGTTTATAGCAAACAAACCAACTTTTGCGCTGGCAAATTCATCTAGCGAAGAGTTTTTATCTGCTAAAATTTGTTTGTAAAGTTCTTCTCCTTGTTGACGGTTTTTTTCAGTTAAATTTGCAACTTGTTCTTTGTTAAGTTTGCTATCACCTTCAAAAATTTGAGGTTTTTTGGCTGCAAATGCATAGATTTGTGCAGCTTTTCTTTTTGCTAAAATTATGCAACTATTATTTTTATCGTTTGCTGCTGTTTCATAAAATTGTAATGCTGTGCGGTAATCTTTTAATGCAAAGTAACAATCACCAATGTAAATGTTTAGCATATCTTTTTCAAATTTACTAAGCCTAGAATGTTCATGAATAGAGGCGAAGTTTTCTAAGGCATCTGCATAATTTTCTGTTGCAATGTAAAGCTTTCCATAATAATAAAGTAATGCATTTTGAATCGATTGCATTTCAACATAGTCGTTTGCTTCTTTTAAGTAAAAAATTGCTTCGTTAAAAAGACGATTTCTTTCATCTTTTTTATAGCTTTTTTGTAATTTTTGAATTTTTACTTGTGCTAAAATGGTGTAAATTTCAAAAATTTGAGTACGATTTAACTTCTCTTTTGGTAATTTTTGAATACTAGCTTCTATTTGTTCAATATCACCTGCTTGTAAGCGAGATTTTGCTGCATCGAAAACATGCTTAATTTTAACATTCTGGCGGAGTTGCTCTTTGATATTTTTTTCTTGCAATTCGTTGCGAGCCTTTTTTACTAGAATAAACGTAGCAACGGAACCAGAAAGTAGTGAAGTAATAATTAAAGCATTGCGTGCAAATTTATAATTAATTTTTTTCATAATTACTTTGTCCTTGTTCATAAATTGCTAAATTTAATAAATTTTCACGCTCGGAATTGTTAATAAATCTTATATAACAATTGTCCTCGAATTGGTTATTGCGTGGAATTAGGGCTACGATTTGATTTACTTGATCTACTAAATTTCCCATTGCAATGGGTTTTTGCAGAATTTTAGTTATCTCATTTGAGTAATTAATTTTAACTTGTTCTTTATTCGACGTGCCATATGCGGAGAGGTAAACAATTGGTATTGAATTATTGATACTTCGAGAATTTGGTTCTTTTATAAAAGGAATTAAATCTATACCTTTTCCGTCTGGAAGATCTCCATCTAAAATTAGTAAATCAATATGACTAGAACATAAAATATTTCGCGCTGTCAATAGTGTCATAGCTTGTGAAATATTATAGCCATGTTCTTTTAAACTGTCAGAATAATTCATTGACAATAATGGCTCATCTTCAACAATTAAAATATGATAATTTGCAGGATTTTTTTTCATTTCTGGTACTTATTTAATGTTTTTGAAGTTTTTAATCTTATCAATATGAGGAATTTTTAATAGAGTTCCCGCAGGTATAACTCCTTTTGGGTCTTTAATTAGATGCTTGTTTGCCTCATAAATTTTTTCCCATAAAGTCGCATCATTGTAAACCTCAGGTAAAGCACTTATTGTTTTTAATGGTGCAGGTGTTTTTACTTCGAATGTACTTGCCTTAGTCAGATCAATAGGCGTTTGTTTTTTATATTGCTCGCTTTTATTATTGGCAATTGCGACCTCGGCAGAGATTATTTTGGGTGCATCTTTTGGAAGATTTGAATAATATTCATCATAGAATGATAGTTTAAATTTAATCTCTTTTAAATTTTCAGTAAGTTGCTTTATTTCAGCTACTTTTTGTGTATAATTTTTTCGAGCTTTTAATTCAGTTGAATAACGTTGTGCTTGTATTTCAAGTTTTTTGATATTTCCTGCACTATCATCAATAACGAGGTTATCTTGAATCGAATTAAAGGTTTGCATTTGAGCATTTAATAGGTCAATTTTTGTAATTAAACTATTTAAATTTTGTTGATAACTTTGCTGTAATTGTTGGTAATTTTGTTTCATTACTGCTTTTTTTGCGTCGTTTTCTTTTCTTACTTCGCTAGCCTTTTTAGGAGTTGCAGCGTTTAATGATGCGATAATAATTATTAAGCAAAGCGCAATAATTGATTTTTGATTGAAAAAATTAAACATATTGTGATCCTTATAAAAATTTAATTAGATTTTTTTATAGGAGTATCGCAATAAATATGCCAGAAAGAATAATTCTACTTTGTTTTGAAGAGTAGGAAAGTTAGAAAAAATATAAAAAAAGGAAACAGGTATGACTCCGCTTAAAAATAACAATAAAGTCTCGCAACTTTGAACTTAAACCATTCAGAGATATAACCTGTTTCCTACTCATAAAATAATCTTGTTTAAGTAAAAAAGCAAGAGTTTTTAGGAAAAATTATTAAAGTTTCTTTGTAAGAAGTTAATAACTAACAAGGTATAAAAATAATTGCATATGTTTTTAAATTACTATGAATATGTTTGTGATTTAAAATAGTGTAAAAATATTTTTAAGTTATAAAAAAGCAATATTTTTTTTGTAACAACAAGAGTTCGTGATAAATTGTTATAGCTATAGGGTATTTCTGCAAAGATTAAAAAATATATAGAGAATTGTGATGAAAAAAAAACTTAGTGATTTTGTTGAAAATAGTAGATTATTTAATTATGGAATCATTTTATTGATTATTATCAATATTTTGGCGGTTATTTTGCAATCGGTAAATGTGATTGAGAAAAAATTTGATAAAGGTTTTTTATTAATTGAAGACATTTCGATTATTATTTTTACAGTTGAATATATTATTCGCTTTATTGCTTTGAAGGACAAGTATAAACGTTCTTGGTACTATTTTTTCTCTCCAATGGCAATTATAGACCTTTTGGCAATAATGCCATTTTATTTACCGTTTATTGGTATAGATTTGCGGTTTATGCGTATTTTTAGAATTTTTAGAATTATTAGAGTTGCAAAGTTAGTTAGTTACATTTCCGTATTAGAACTATTTAAACGAGTAGTAAAAAAAGAGAAAGATGCGTTAATTTTAACTTCATTTATTATGATTACTTCTATAATTATTTCTTCTGTTTTGATTTATTATGCTGAATATGAAGCTCAACCAAGTAAATTTTCAAGTATTCCTGCATCAATGTGGTGGGCTATAGTAAGCTTAACTACTATTGGGTATGGAGATATGTACCCAATTACTGTAATTGGCAAAACAATTGCTAGTATTATGGCATTAATTGGCATCGCAATCATTGCGATGCCAACGGGGATTATTAGTGCGGCTTTTATTGCTGAAATCAACTATAAAAACCGCCAAAAATGTCCTCATTGCAATAAGAGTTTGGATCTTGAATAATTATCATGCTAATACTTAATCCTCATCTTTGTGGGTTGTTACCGAACACCCTCCTGCTGAACAGCCACCAGCAGAACAACCACCAATAATTGGTGAATTTGTATTGAATTCTTTTACTTTATTCCACGGCATTTTTGCCAAAATCATAGCCATGCCGCAATAATCAGTAATTCCTGCAAATATGAGTCCGCAACCAACAAAGGCACTAATTCCTATAAAACCTATATGTACAAAAGATAACCCAATTCCTAAAAGAACTAAAAAGCCAGCGGCAATACGAACTTGACGCTCTAAAGACATACGTTTTTTGTTTTGTAATAATTCATTTTCTGCAATAACTTTGTACGCATTCATACCTCCATTAATTACCATTGTTCCAGCAATATGGTGTTTTTCAAGAATCTCTTGTGCACGTTGAGCTCGAGAGCCCGATTGGCACATTATTAAACGTGGAGCAGGAATCGCCATCACTTTTTCAAGGTTGTCTTCTAAATCGTCAACTGGAATTAGAACGCTATTTGCAATTTTTTCAGTAGCGTGTTCTCCTGCTGTTCTCACATCTAAAACACTATGGTGTCCACCATTTTTGATAAATTCTTGAGCCGATTCAACTGAAATTTCTTTAGCTATATCAACGCCTTGACGGTTTAATTTTAATAACATATCCATATTTGCTGGACGAGGAGGTTTATTGCCAACTAAATTATCAATAAATTTTTCTCGCTCGGTAATTTTTAACCAACTGTTTTGAGTTTTTTGTTTTCCAAGCGTACTGCTAATTTGGTCGTTATAATCATGTCCAGGAAGTAGAGTAGTCTCATTTGATAATTCATTCAAAATATATTGCAATGAATCAAATAATTGTCCAGCATCTCCACCCAGAAAATCAGTGCGTGCAATACTGTTTATTAATAAGGTATCTCCAGAAAATAGCATTTCATCGTTATAAATAACGATATGGTCTGGGGTGTGTCCTGGAGTATGTTTAATGGTAAATTTACTGTTACCTAATGAAATAACTTCACCATCTTTTGGAAAATATTCGACTCCTTGATGTTGCGCTTTTTCATGAGCAATGCGTGTTGCTACTGATTCATGATCTTCAAGAAGTTTTGTTAATAATAAGGCTCCAGATGGGTGGTCCGCATGAGTATGCGTATCAACAATAAAATTCAACCTTAAGTTATTATTAACCACCAAGTCGACAATATCATAAACGAAATCTAAGTGGCAATCAATAATCATTGCCTCTGAACTATTTTTATCGACTACGCAATAGCTACGGCAACCTTGAGCGTGACCCAAAATATAAACTTTACAACTTGTGAAATCTAACTCTTTATTTATAACTGAATTCATTTTAATTCTCCTTTGTTTTGATTGATTTAGCGTAATCAGCTGGTGTAACTGCAAAATATCGTTTAAATTCTCTACTGAATTGGCTTGAACTTTCATAGCCAACTTTTTTAGCGACTTCTGTAACTCGATAATCTTTTTGTATTAAAAGAGTACGTGCTTTATCTAGGCGAATTTTTTTGATATATTGAATTGGTGATGACGCTGTTAATTCTTTAAAATTACGGTGAAATGATGACGAACTCATTCCAGCTATTTTGGCTAAATTTTCAACATTTAAAATTTTGTTATAATTATTATGAATTAATTTTAATGCTTTATCAATACGAGATAAGTTGCTATTCTGTGTTAATAAACTATATAACATTTTAGATTCTTTTTGACACAAAATATAAAACATTAATTCTTTTAAAAAACCATGACCTAAAACTTTACTTTCTAAAGGATTTTGTAAACATTTTAAAAGTTTCAAAAGCAATTCATTTAATTTTTTTTGCCGTGGTAATATTGTTAATGCTACAGACTCAACTTTAGAAATATTAATCAAATCTGAACGGTATTCATTAATTTGTGAAACAATTTGACTTAACATTGGGTAGTCAAACTCTATCATCAAAAGCAGTACTGGTTCATCCTCATTTGAAATTGTTTCGCATTCTGCTGGCAAAGGAACCGACATTAAAAGGTAATTATCCTGATCATATTCGTAAACTTTTTCATCAAGGTAAACTCTTTTTTTGCCTTGACCAATAAACATTAATCCTTGCTTATAACATAGTGGCTCTCGATGACGGTAGCTACTTGTTTTGAAAATAGTAACATCTTCTAAATTAGTTTTATTTAGCCCTTCTTTTGGAGCTAAATTTTTCATTAAAGATACAATATTATTCACGGTGATATTTATCCCTTATTTTTAATGTAAATATACATTAGTTGATAGTAATAGACAATAAAAATAGCTAAATTAAAGAGAAATATGCATGGTTATGATAGTTTTATGTATTTACAAAAAATGAAATTTATCATATATTAATTTTTATAGAAAAGATAAAAATATGAACTATTAAAAAAATTTGGAGCAAAAAATGCTTAATTTTACGTTTTATAATCCTACTAAGATTGTTTTTGGTAAAGGGCAATTAGTAGAATTGGATAATTTAGTGCCAAGTAATTGTAAAGTTTTAATTATTTATGGAGGGGGGAGCGTTAAGAAAACTGGTGTTTTAGATATGGTAAAAACACAGTTAGGAACCTCTAATCGCGAAGTTTTTGAATTTGGTGGGATTTTACCAAATCCACAATTTGATATCTTGATGGATGCAGTTCGCTTAGTGCGTCAACAAAATATTGATTTCATTTTGGCAATTGGTGGTGGATCGGTGATGGATGGAACAAAATTCATTGCTATTACAGCTAAAAATGAAGAGTTTATGGGACGTGAAGAGGAGGTTTTAAATTTTGGTTTCGCTGGAGTGCCGGCTGAAAAATCAATCCCATTTGGAACAGTTGCAACCCTACCTGCGACGGGATCTGAAATGAATAGTGGGGCAGTAATTAGCCGTGGGGATGATAAATTAGTGGTGATGAGCGAGCTAAACTTTCCGCAATTTTCAATTCTCGACCCAGAGTTAACATTTACATTACCTCCAAAACAGGTAGCCAATGGAGTTGTAGATACTTTTGTTCATACTACTGAACAATATGTCACATATCCAGTTGAAGCTCGTTTTCAAGATCGCACTGCTGAGGGAATTTTGAATACATTAATTGAAATTGGAACAAAAACTGTTGAAGAACCTGAAAATTATGATGTGCGTGCAAATTTAGTTTGGTGCGCAACAATGGCGTTGAATGGGTTAATTGGGGCAGGGGTGCCACAAGATTGGAATACACATATGATTGGTCATGAAATTACTGCTCTTAGCGGAATTGACCACGGGCGTACATTGGCTATAATTCAACCGGCTGTTTGGAAAGTTAGAAGAAGACAAAAAGCAGATAAATTAATTCAATATGCTGAGCGCGTATGGGGTATTACAACTGGTTCCATTGATGAGAAAATTGATGGTGCTATAGAAGAGACTGAGAAGTTCTTCCATTCATTGAATGTTCCTACTCGTTTAAGCGATTATGGCCTTGATGCGTCCTTTATTGATAAAGTAATTGCTAATTTAGAAAAACATGAAATGACTGCTTTAAGTGAGCATGGCGATGTGACACTTGATATTTCACGCAAAATTCTTGAGGTTGCTTTATAGACAACTATGTGTTGAGATTTAAGCTGTAAATTTTTCCCTTTAGCTGAAACTAAAGGGATTTATTTTATTTGCTCAGTTTAACTTTGATAATATCATAGTAAAGCCTTTGATTTTTCGGGAGATGAATTTGTGATGTTGTAAAATATAAATTCCCTTCATTATCAAATGCAAAAGAGTCTGCCCACCTAATTAATTTATTTGGTTTAACAAATTTAGATATTTTGTTTTTTTTACTCAAAATATTGATAGAGTTGTCTTCTAATCCACCTAAGTACAAATTATCATTTTTATCAAAAATTATACCATCTGTAGCTGGAACTTTTGCTACAAATTCAACTTTTTTTTCTAACGTTTGATTAGATATTTTTTCATCTCTAAGAAATTGAGTTTTTATACGATAAAGAGAGTGTGATGTTAAAGCAATAAAATATAGATATTTTTTATCATTTGTTAAACCGATACCATCTGAATCAACGCTATTTTCCCATTTAATTCCATCGCAAATTAGATAATTTTTTTCACTTTGAACAGCCTTCGCTCCTTGTAATAACCTACGAGATTTGCCATCTGTTAAATTCAAAACAATAATTGCTCCATTGCCGGAATCAGTAATGTAAGCATAGTTTTTGGTTTCATCAATTCTAATATCATTAAAGTATGAATCTTTGTGATAATTTTTTTCAGAAAAATGGTATGTCGCATTCAATGTATTAGTTGCTAAGTTATATTGATAAAGTTTTGGTCCTTCCGCGAGAACGCCCTTAAAGTTTGGATTACATGTATCAAGAACCCAAAGTCGATTCTTTTTATCAACGATAACAGATTGCACAGCTTTGAACAGGTTTAAATTAGTTTTCTCATTTGGAAAGGAAACAGCTTTTCCTTTAATTATTTCTGCTACTTTTATTGGAACGTTATCACTCCATGTTGGAAAATTAACAAATATTCTATTTTCTTTATTGATTGCAATTCCAGTCCATTGTTGTTTACTTGAAGAAACGATAGAGATTTCATGAGCTAAAGATAATGTAATAAATAAAAATGAAAAAAATGAAATAGATAAAAATAATTTTATGGCTTTAAATTTTAACATAATATAGAGTAACTCCTTTTTAACTCATTATATGCTTTGAACTTAGTTTTGTCTATTCAGAGGAACTTTTTAAAATAAACTTTTATCTTAATTTGTTACCTTTGGGTGTTTCTTAAAAGAAATAGCCAAAGGTAAGTCCCATTAAAGCAGAAAGAGTTAATGCCCAAATTACACTTAACTTAAATTTTTTCATTAGTATAACTACAACAATAAAAATAACAATTCCTTGCCAGTTAAAACGGATAATTAGTGTAAATTTTTTTGGCACTTTATCTATTATTTGTAACGAAAATAATGCCTTATTAGCAAAAAATAATGCAGCAGAGAAAATAAATCCTACAACTGCTGGGCGGATTCCTGATAAACCACTTTCAATAAGCTTGTTTTCTTTGAATTTGTTAAAATAATAATTCACCATAGTAACAATAATTAATGACGGAATTAATAATCCTAATGTCGCAACTGTTGCTCCAGTAATACCAGCATTGACATAACCAATATAGGTTGCCGCATTAATTCCAATTGGGCCAGGAGTTATTTGTGAAATTGCCACAATATTACTAAATTTTTCGCTAGTAATTAGTGCATATTTTTTTATTAATTCAGCTTCAAAAAATGGAATCATTGCCAAGCCCCCACCAAAAGTAAAACCACCTATCTTAGCAAAGATATAAAATAATTTTAAAAAGATATTATTCACAATCTTTCTCCGAATTTTCAGCGACTTTAGTCATTTTTAGGGCATTAATTTTGTAACGAATTATTCCCACAATTGCCATGACTACAATAATCAAAATAATTTGTTCACGAAAAAAATTAAGCGCTAAAAAGCCCAGTATAGCAATGACGATTTCAAAACGTGTTTTTACCACTTTTTGCCATAAATTTAGCGCAGATAAGAAAATTGTCGCACAAACTCCAGCTCTAACACCTAAAAAAACATTTTTAAGCGCTTCATTGTCTTGTAAATTATCTGTAAATATTGCTATTAATAAAATTATCACAAACGATGGCAAAACCATGCCTAAAGATGCAGTTATAGCCCCCCAGAATCCAGCCACTCTACTCCCCACAAATACTGAAGTATTTACTGCTATGATTCCTGGAACTGATTGTACAATTGCAATAACATCAACAATATCTTCGTGATCAATCCATTTCTTTTTTTCGACAAATTCATGCTCCATAATTGGCAACATCGCATAGCCACCGCCAACTGTAAATAGTGAAATTCTGAAACAAGTTGCAAATAGTGACCATAATTTTATAAATAAATGTATATTCTTTCATAAGAGTCCTTTGATAATTCTAAATCAGCCGATTAATATACACTATAAACGTTTGAAGGCAATCTTTCTTAATGTTATATATAAAATATTATTAGCTAAAATTATTAGGGAGAAATCCTGTAAGTTTAAAAAGGAAAAATTTATGAGGAGAAAACCCTATCGTTGTTTGATTAATTAAAAAAATATTTAGATAAAATATATAATAAAGACGATGCAGGCATACTACTTGGCAAATAAATACTGATTAAATAACCTGTTGTAATTAAACTGGTTAAAAAAGATAATTCAAAAAGGTGGAAAAAGATTGCAGAAAAAGTTTGAATTTTGTAAAAGAAAAACTAAATTAAAAGCAAGAAAATAAGTAATATTTATTTTTGTTGTGGATCCTTAGCTCAGTTGGTTAGAGCAGACGACTCATAATCGTCTGGTCGTGGGTTCAAGTCCCTCAGGATCCACCATTTTCCTCCTCAAAATAGCCAAAAAGGTGCCATTTGGTACCGTTTCTAACTTTCAATGTTCTTAACTTGGTCTATATTAGCTAAATTAGATATTTTTAACAAATGTTTAAATTTGGAGATTTTCCATGGCTAAAAATTCGAGTAGTATTAAATTAGATATTGGGACTATTTATAAAAAGACTGAAAATGGTAATTATTTCTTTCGTTATCAAATAAATGGTCAACGTAAAGCAGTTAGTCTAAAAACTAAAAATAAAAAAGAAGCAATAGCAAAGGCTCATGATGTGATTCCGATTGCTAAAGCGACAACAACTGAAGTAATTTCAGCACACGTCCAACAGGCTAGGAACTTGACAACTCAGAAGCAAAGTCTGTTATTATCAATGGCGTGGGATAAATATAGCGTTCATCCAGATAGAGCTACTCCGGCAACTGCTCATGAAAGAAATTCATATCGTTCGACATTTCGAGAGTTTGTAGCTCTCGTTAATGATAAAAACGTAACAATGAGTGATGTAACTCCAAAAATGGCCACTGATTTTGCTGATTACATGAAAAAGCAACAACTAGCTGTAGACACTCATAATCGTAAAATAAAAAGACTGATTAAAATTTTTAATGTATTGAGTGATTATTATGCTGGAGACAATCCGTTTACTTCTAAAACACTGCGACGCAAAGTTCGTGAGGAACAAGAGCATGTCGTGAAAAGAATAGCGTTTACTCGTAGCCAAGAGGCAGATATTAGAAGTGTTTTAAACGATGATAAATACACTGTGTTAAACAAACCTGAGATTAAAGTTATTTATTATATTGGAATGTATACAGGGCAACGGATGAAAGACTGTGTATTGCTTCGTTGGGATCGCATTGATATGGAAAGAAAAAGGTTATGGGTAAAGCAGTTTAAAACTGGTAAAGAGGTAACATTGCCAATAGCAAAACCTCTTTATGATATTTTAATGGAAGCTAAAGAGTGGCAAATAGATCAATATGTTTGTCCAAATGTTGCCAAACGCTACAATCGAGTTGATAAAGAAGGTAAAAACATAGGTAATAATTTAGTTAACAAAGACATGTTGCGAGTAATTAAATGGACAGGATTAGAACCATCTGTAGAAGTGCCTGGGAGAAAGCGTAAAATGACAGTCTATGGATTTCATTCACTGCGACACAGTTTTGCATCTCACTGTGCTGAAGCTGGAGTTGCAAAAGCAGTAGTGCAGTCAATTATTGGATCGAATTCAGACATTATTGATAAATACTACACTCATATTGGAGATGAGGCTCAAGTTAAGGCAATTGAAGTAGTCAGTGGTGGTTATGACAATATTTTGCCACAAGAAAAAATTAACCAAGTCCTAGAATATATTTCAAAAAATAATCTTGACGACGAGCATCATTGTGCTATCAAAAATATCTTGAAATCTTAATTTTATAACCTTTTCTTAAGTGTTTTATTTTTGTATTTGTTATATTTAAATTTTAAAGCATTTTAAGGATAGGTTTTCTTTTTCTTATAACACTTCATTTCTTTAGAGAATCGCTCAGTATAGTGGTTTAAAAATCCTTTTTTTGTGTAACATTAAAAGGAATATTTTTTATCTCCAATTTTTTTATTTTTAAAAGGGCTTCCTGACTTGTAATATTTGGTCAAGTTTACAACTCGCTAATTGTTTTAACAGAATATTCATTCTTCATATTCTGTATCTCAGTCATTATTTCAAAAAAAATTTACCACTAGTATAGACTAATCTTTAGTAATTATACCATATTTTGGTTTTAGAATAATAGTATAAATATTGTTTTTAAAACCATATATTACTTAATATATGGTTTTAATATAATTGAAAAATGCCATATATACGGTATATTTATTATATATTTATTTAACTACAAGCTCAAATTTAAGGAGTATCTATGTTTAACTATAAAAAACAAAAGTCTATAATGACTGAATATGAATTAAAAAAATTCTTATTTAGTTACTTTAAAAATGAAGAATATACCATCCCAAGTTATATTGAAGACTTCATAATTAAAATAAAAAAAGTAGAAGAAGATTTAGCAAAACTCGACAAGAAAAATTGGTATAGAATTTTTGACGCTGAAAAACATGAGCGTCTTTTAAAGAATAGAAATCAAGAATTTTTGAGAGGAGATAATTTAAAAGAGCAAATCATTAAAGACTCTGGAGGTAATCGTTTTTTTATCTATGTCAATGCATTAAAAAGTAATCCTGATGCGTGTAAATTTTCTCAACTAACGATAGCTTTAAAACAATTATATTATAAATTATATGAAGAAAAATTAGATTTGGAAAATGTCAAAAAGTGTTTAAATAGGGATAAAAAAGTTGGGCCTTTCTTCATAAATAAATTTTTTCACGATCATGGAAAGTATAGCAGTTCTATTTGTTATAATCTATATAAAGAAATAAAGACAAATTTTTTAATTGACGAAGATGAAAGATATTTTACGGAGAATCCTCAATCTCCAGTTTTTGTGATTAATAACCTTAAAATTGCTAAAGAAAAACGCATTAAGGAACTTGAAAATTATAGTGAAAAAAAATTTAACGAATTCTTTAATTATTTAGATTATTATAAAGATATTTTTAGTAGCGTAAACAATGAGGATTTTTATAGATTTGATAATAAGCTAACAGACACTATTTACATTGATCAACTGAAAGAAAATATTGAAAAGTTATTTATAAAAAAAGGTTATGGAAGTTTTATTGCTAAGTTACCTAAACGAATTGAAAAAGAATTATTTTTGAATAAAATTCATAAATTAAATGGTGAATATAATTTCAAAAGTAATGTAATCTGGTTGGGGTGGCATGGAGGAGTGAATAACCTAGATAGGATAAACTTGAATTTATTAAATGAAAGAGATATTCTTTGGATAGAAAAAGATGATATGAATCGTGACGATGTAATTAAAAATTTCATTAAAGTTATAGAAACTTTGAGTCAAAATGGAATTGTAATTGGCAAATTAAGGTTTGCTCATGTTCCTCATATTGACGATCAATTAAATCATTCCCAAGCGAATATTTCAATTTGGACGAAAGAAGAATTGCTTCAAGAAGCATATAATTGTAACATACCTTTGCCAAAATTGTTAAAAAAAGAGTTAGCAGATACCTATAAAGATTATAAAAAAATAGCGAATCGCCAACTTTATATTGTTGATAATGTAATCAGAAAAAATTCATTCCATCTATTGACAGCTAGGCAAGGTCAAGGGAAAAGCTATTTTTCAATGTTTTTGGCTCAGGCTATTGCTCAAAAAGGAAAGCTATTTGCAGACTGGAAAGTTAAAAAATCAGTTAAAATATTATATGTTTTAGACGATGAAGTTGACCGATATGAACTAGAACAGCGTCGAGATAATATTGGAAAAATGTTTCCAAAATCTGATAAATTAAAGGAAATTAGCTATCTTTCTGTTTCAAATTTTAATTTATTGGAAGAAAAATTTCAAAATAAAGTTGAAGATGCTTTAGTAGAGGCTCAACTTAATAAAGAACCAAAAACAGAAAAAGTGCAACTATTAATATTAGATCACTTAACTAAGTTAGCTCCTACAACCACAAATGAGCGCAATTGGCAGAAATTGCGCCCTTGGATACATAAATTGACAAAAGAAATGAACATCGCAGTCATTTTACTCCATCATGAAAATAAAGGTAATACTACTTTTGGTACATCACAAATAGAAAATGATATTGATATCAAAATTAAACTTGAGAGAAAACCTGTTGATGATTTTGTGATAAACCTCACAGTTCCTAAAAATCGCCAGGCTCCTGTTCAAATTGAAAATCCACATCAAATACAGTTTCATTTAAATGGTAAACCACGCATGGCTTATTTGAATAATTTAAGTAATGAGAATATAAAATGGCGTAAAAGATCGATAGAAAATAAATTGCACTACTATTTTGCTTTGAAAAATTCCCAAAAAACTATGCAAGAAATCGCTGATTATTTTGGCATAGCTAAGCCTACGATTGAAAAATTTGCAAAAGAAAATGAATTAACTAATGATCGCTATAAAGAGCATGACGATTATCATAATCAGGCTTTAGAAGATTTGCCAAACGAAGATCATTAACCATTTTAATCATCTAAGGTTAAGATATAAGTTATAATATCGGTGTTACGGTATCTAACTGCCGAGCCAACCAATTTGCGTTTGAAGGGGAACGCATTTTCTTTTTCTAATTTTTTGAAATTGCTATGACTGAGTCCAAGCATTTCAGCGGCTTCTTTTTGGTCGATTAGCTTTGGTTTTACTGCAGGCATTAATGAGCCGTTATTAGCTAAATGCCTTAAGTTCGCAATGACGCATTGTTCTTCTGTCACCGAAATAACGCCTTCTTCAGTGAATGGTTTAATTAAGCGGGTTACTAATTTTACAACTTTAGGGCGAATGTTTTCATTTAAAAATTTTGAAGTTTTCATTGTTGTTTTTCCTGTGCGTTAATTTTTGTTTGCACAGGATGGTGAGCAATATTTATTTTTGTTATCATTACTCTTTTATTAACAATTACTTAAAAAACTTGCACTATATTATACGAGACTTAACCCCGACATTCATAAACTCTATTTTTAATACTTTACTTAAGCTCAAAAGTTTTATTATCTCATAAAAATATGAGGTTCTTTTTGGTAGGTTATTTGTAGTAATAAATAATTATTAAATATAAATAATATTAGAAAGATATAAGCTATTAAAAAAAGTTATAAGATTAACTATGATATAGATTTAACTAAGTAAAAAACAATGATAATCTAACAACAAGGAATTAAAAAATGAAAAGATTTAACAACGAAAATAGTAATAGACCAAACAACAATGATAATTATGAATTAAACAAAGATTACTCAAGCAAAATAAAGAGATTACTTTATAGCTGTATTAATCAACATAATAAAGTATTTTTAGTCAGGTTTGATGTTAGATATCCTACAAGTTATGCTAACATAAATATTGAAAGTAATAGTTTGATTTGTAATTTTAATGAAAGCTTAAATCGTTACTTAAAGCGTAATAACTATGATCCTAGATGCATATGGGTAAGAGAACAGCATGAAAGTAGTAATCCTCATTATCATTTTGCTATTCTGTTAAATGGAAATAAGATACAACGTCCTCACAAGGTAATTTCTAAGGCAGAGTCTTTATGGAATAGACAGTTAGGCTTAGATTTTGATAATAAGGGTTTAATTGAATATTGTAATAAGGTTAGTTGTGGAATGATGATTTATAGGGATAGAGAAGAAACTCATCGTAATGCTTTGAATTGGGTTAGTTATTTAGCTAAAGTTTATAGTAAGAATATTAATACTAGGTTTCGTTCTATTGGTATGAGTAGAATTTAATATTATTCTTGTGATAGGGAGTGGTAAAGATTTTTTAGTAAGACAATAAAGAAAAAGCGGTTAAAGATTCAGCTTAGCTGCTTTTATTATTAAGAGAGTAATTATTTGATTTTATATTACTACTAGCTAAGAATGTGTCAAATATAGGAATTTTTTTTACTATGGACTGTTTAAGAAAAATTTAATATTAGGTGTCAGTTGTAAAATTTTAAAAATGTTATTTCCAAACTAATCTTATAATCGATAAAAAAAATTATAAAATTAGAAAAAAATTAAAGGAAATAATAAAATGAACCATGAATTATTTAAAGAAAAATATTACAATGATATTGATAAAGTTAGCACTAAAAATGAGGAAGAGCCAGCCTATCAAAATAACAAGGATTATCAGAGCTTAAATTCTGAGCAGTTAAACGCCTTTAAGCTTATGAACTCAACTGAAGGGAATATTTTTCTAACTGGCAATGCTGGTACTGGTAAAAGCTATGTGGTTAAAATGTTCTTAAAATATACGAATTATAAAGTCGCTCGTTTAGCTCCAACTGGGCTAGCCGCTGAACATATTGACGGCAAAACTATCCATAATTTTTTAAGACTACAAACAGACTGTACAAATGAAGATTTAATTCTTAAAGATATGGATTTTTTTATTTTACGCAAATTACGAACAAAAGACATTATTTTAATCGATGAAATTTCAATGGTTTCAAGCTTTGTTCTTACTATTTTAAGTAAAGCTATGAAAAAGACCATGAAAAATAATAAACCTTTTGGTGGCAAAAAAGTGATTGTGGTTGGAGACTTTTCACAATTACCTCCAGTTGTAAGTGAAAGGCGTATAATTGAAAAATTTAAGGCTAAATACAAAGGCGTATACTCTTTTGCTAGCTATGAATGGGAAAAAGCCAATTTTAAGTATATTTCGCTAAAAAAAGTTCAACGTCAATCTGATGAGAAGTTCATAAAAATGCTTAATCATTTGCGTTATGGGCAGTTAGTTAGTGGTGATATCTATAGCTATGATTTAATTGGAATGGTTGAACCAATTAGTCCAAAATATTTAAAAGATAATGTTGAAGAATTTATGAATACGACATTTTTGACTCCTAGCAATGAAAAAGCTAAAGAAATCAACAATTTGATATTCAATCGAATAAAAGCTGAAGCAGTTTCATTTGATAGTAACAATTTAGACTATAAAGGAAAAGTACCAGCTCCTAAAAAAGTTACTGTTAAAAAAGGGCAAAAAGTAATGATAACCAAAAATATCTATAAAGAAAAAGAACTATATTTGCAAAATGGTACTATTGGTTTTGTTCATAAAATTAGGCGCGGCAAGTGGGTTAAAGTCCGAATTCCAAGTCGCGGTGATGAAATCGTAAAAATTGAGCGTGTTAGTTGGACTAACAAAAAATCCTTTCCAGAAAAATTCAAATCAAAAAATGGGAAGGAATATAGCAAAGTTAGAAAAGAAGTTATCGGTGAATATCAACAACTACCTTTAAAGTCAGCCTATGCGATGACCATACATAAATCTCAAGGTTTAACGCTTGATAAGGTACATGTTTTTAACGAGAAGCTATTTGCTCCGAGCCAGCTCTATGTTGCGTTAAGTCGAGTTAAGAGTATTAACGATGTGACGTTGCAAGTAGATATAAAAAATGGGCAGAAAATGATTAAACCAGAAGTGTATGACTTCTACAAAACGCATAACCTTTTCCCAAAAGAATTGACTAGTAATTAATATAAATAAGGGTAGCTTTTACAGCTACTCATATTTTTTTATTTAATAGAATTTAATGAGAATAACGATTCTTTAATATCTTTTCAGATTGTTTGAGTTTAGATTCCCAATACTTAGTGTTTTTATCGTCTTCTAATTCCTTGAATGCATCTCTAATAGCTTTAATTTTTTTATATTCAGGACTTTTGACTTTAGAATTAAAGAAAGAAATTAATTCATTATCGTTTTCCTTTTTTGTTATGAGATATACCAAGGAATAATAGCTTGGTTTACTATCCATATTGACTCCATATAAACACCATTCGAGGGCTTTATCAAGGTCTTTTAAGTCATTGTAATAGACACTGATAATCTTATAAATAGCCAATGTACTTTTTTGTTTGACAGCTTTTTGTAGCCAAGCTATGCTTTGATTATGGTCTTTATTTTGAGTAGATAATAATTGTGCAATTTTTAGCATTGCTGAGACACTGTTTTGATCTGCAGCTTTTTTATAGTAAATCATTGCATTTTTATATTCTTCTTTGTACTTTGCATGATAATCTCCATAAGCGATTAAAGCATCAATGTTTCCTGTAGCACAAGCTTCTCGATATAAAAGTTCGCCAGGCTCTTTATATCCCATAAGAATATAAGAAGTAGCTAATGCTATTTTTGATTTAATACTGCCTTCATTCATACCTTTTTTATAATATTCAATTGCTTGATTTTTGAGTGATGATAGTTGCATCTCATTGATAATTTTTTTATTTTTTAACAAGTGCTGAGTAACAGCTTTTGTTAATAAGCCTAGACCTTCGTAACCATCAGGATCATCATGTTCGATTGCTTTTTCAAACCACTTAGCTGCTGAATCATAGTCGTTCCTTAAATTCATTGCCATCTTACCTAAAAGAAGCATATAAAAGGTGTCTCCAGAGTTAGCTTTAGAGCTGAATTCCTTGACTAATTTAACATACTCTTTATCGCTATAATTAATGGTTAAAAAGCTAACTTTTTCGACATCTTTCAGGTTTTGATTTACTTTATTTTTGCTCTTATTTGAACAACTGCAAAAAAATATTCCAAACAGAGTAAAAATTATTAAGAATACAATATTTTTAAACATTTTTTACAACTCCTCTGCTTACAGAAATGGTGCAATTATGAAGTTGAAATCGGTCAAAATACCGCAAATCACAAGGCTTATTATGTTGATCAAAATAATTACTCCAACTATTATAGCAAGACAGCCACAACCTCTTTTAGCACAACCATCGTTACCTTCCTCTGGTGAATGATTTTCATTTTCAGATGAAGATAATGTACTTTCTTCTTCAACTTGATTTACGCTATCCATCATTACATAATTTTGGTCATCAGTATCCATATTATTCTCCTAATTAAAATGATAATCCGTTTCTTTTAACTACATCTTTGAGCATTCTTGTAAAGTCATCGTAAGTTTTTGAATATCCGAGACGTTTAGCTCTGATTCTTTCGACTCGACCTTTTTTTACGAAAGAACAAACTCCAGTTCCTCTATTTTTCCACATATATTTAAATTTACCGTATAAACTTTTTTGATTGATATTAAAATCACGTGATGGCATTGACATTGAATTCATTTTTATTAAAGCATTCATACTGAACTCTTGTTCATTGAAGCCATTGTCTATTTTAGGTAAGTTACAAAAACATATTGTTACTAAAATCCCCATAACGACCGAAGAGAAAACTGAAGTAACAGCTTTGTTTTCCTTGCTATTGTAAATCATTATTGCAAATCCATTGAGCGGAATCAGAATAGCGAGAGCCCATATCCATGAAATTTCCCAATATTGAATTAAGCCAAAGAAAGCGATGACACTATTAACTATTGGAACACAACAAAATAATAGTCCCCAAGTCCAGCGCCAAAAAGGTCCAACGAGGTAAAAATCCCAGAATGCCGCAATTGTTATCATATGAAAAACGATAAAAAATAAGCCATAAAAATTAGATATAAAGTCTAAAGCATCATCTTTTTGATTACTCATAATACTACTCCATAAAATTAGAACTAAGTTAAATTATTATTGATCGTCAAAAAAAATGACAATCAGCTCGATTATTAAGCTCTTTTGCGAAGTGGAAGCAAAATGCAGGCACAAAAAAAGAGCGTATTCAAATTCCCACACTCCAATGAGGCATCGCCAAACGCCTAATCCCGAATGCAGAAAAAGAATACGCTCAAAATATCTATAAAGCCGTATTCAAAAAAATACAGCTTGAAAAACAGTCTTTATAGATATAGTGAACGATACCTTTCAGGTCTTTCGTTGCATTTCGGGATTAAAAATTGGCGATTTTCATTGGAAACGCAGAAATAGTGAAAGTAAACACTATAAATTATTCAATTGTACTAAAAACTAATACCTAAAAAATCAAATTGCAAACCAAAAGCAATAAAAATATCAAAACTACAATTTCAGAATAATGATAAAATTATATTAAGCAAAATGTTACTAACCTTGCAACGTTAACAAATAACCATGCACTTTATTTTTCTTATTATCGTTGGAGGTGCTGATTGAAAAACATTCTAAAATAGCTCCTTCAAAGTCTCCGTTCTCATACTCCTCTTTGGAATAATATTTTACTTTATGTGGCGAATTCGTTTCCTGATCATTTTGCTTTTGGGACATCGTTTTTCCTCATTAATTTGTTGACTATTATTTGATTAAATGAGAACTACTAAACTTAAAACTTCCTAAAAAAATTCTATAACGCCCCTGCATTTTAAGCATAAAAAAAGAGCGTATTTAAATCTTCACATCTAAAGTAGGGCTAGACCAATAGCCTTGAGAAAATGCAAAAATAAAAATACGCTCAAAATATCTATAACAGCTGTATTCAAAAATACTGCTGTTGAATAAACACGGTTATAGATACAATGAACGCCCTTAAATATTTTTTGTTACGTTTTTCTCTTAAAAATTTGGTCTATTTTACTTTAAAACGTCAAAATACAAAGGGTATCACTATACTAATTCAATTGTACTAAAAACTAATACCTAAAAAATCAAATTACAAACCAAAAGCAATAAAAATCGCAAAACAACAACTTGAGAATGTTAATAAAATTTTATTGTACTGATTAGGAGTGATGATATATTACTACTTTCAGGAAATATTAAACTATATCTTTATCCTAATGTAGATGTGCCATATATGGAGAGAAAGCTTATGCCAAGACCTACAACAAAAACTGATTTAATAAAATTAGCAAATGCTCAATATGAAAAACTATGGGAACTGGTTAATTCAATGTCGATGGAACAGCAAGTGGCTACATTTCATTTTGACGAAAAAACGCTCAATAAGGCGGCTCATTGGAAGCGAGATAAAAATATTAGAGATATTCTTGTTCATCTTTATGAGTGGCATCAATTACTATTAAATTGGGTAAATGCTAATCAGAATGGGGAGAATAAACCTTTTTTACCATCGCCATATAATTGGAAAAATTATGCTGATATGAATGTTAAATTTTTTGAAAAACATCAAAATACATCTTACTTGCAATCAAAAGAAATGCTCAAGGAGAGTCACAATAATGTTATGAAAATGATAGAAATATTTTCTAATGAAGAATTGTTTACCAAGAAGCACTTTACGTGGACCGGAACTACTACTTTGGGAAGTTATTGTATTTCTGCAACTTCTAGTCATTACGATTGGGCTATAAAAAAGATAAAAAAACATATTAAAAAATAATAAGTGTTAAATAAAATTAGTTTATGTGTACGCATTTTTCAAATAATTTATGAAAATTGCAATCTTTGCGCTGACAGCTATATTATATGGTTATAATGGAGTGAATTTATGGAAGATAAAAAGCCAACTGAAAATAGTAAAAAGAAGCCTGCGATGGCTGGGGAAGTTATTGCAGGGTTTCCGAGTCCTGCTGAGCAATATTTAGAGTCGCCACTCGATTTGAATGAATTATTGGTCAAGCATCCAGCGGCAACTTATTATGTTCGAGTTGCTGGTGATTCGATGATTAATGCAGGAATTCAGCAAGGCGATATTTTGGTTGTTGACCGAAGTTTACAACCTGTTGATGGTTCGGTGGTAATTGCGGCAATAGACAATGAATTCACTGTCAAATATTTACGCACAGATGGCGAAAACGTTTGCTTAGAGGCTGCTAATGAACACTTTAAGCCCATTGTATTCAAGTCAGGTATGGAATTAAAACTCTTCGGCGTAGTAACCGCTGTCATACACCAGTTCGTGAAGTAAATTATTGTTTAAAAGGAGAAAATATGATTTGGAAAGTACTTTTTTATATAGAGCTTGTTACTGTTATTGCTGGAATAATAATTGCATTCTTTCATGGGATGGGAGTCGCGATGATTGCAATTGGTACTTATCTTGCATTTTTGACATGGGCAAAATTCACTCATGCAGAAACTGAAAAAAAATTAAAAAATATTATACCGTGGATAGAGCACGCAGGTGATTATAAATTAATTTCAAACAGTGAAATAGCTAACTCTGAAATGGATAAGCTACAGCAAAAATTAGAAGAAATTGGTTTCCAAAGCCTTGGTGATTATGGTTTTGGCCTGCAAAAGCCATCTTTATGTAGGATTATGGTTCATTATGACCAGCAAATCTGGGCTGAAATTCAAGAAAAGTGTGGCATATCATTTTATAGTTTTTACGTTGACGGAACGATTTTTAGATACTCTAATCAAAAAAAATATCAAACGAAAATCAGGTCTAAAAAGATGGTTTTCAAAATGTTCTCAGAAGATTCGATTCAAAATATTTATAAAAAAATTAAAGAGGATACGAACAATTACTTATTACCTAATCATATTGCCATTAAAACAGCAGATGAATTTATACGGTTATTGGATTATATTTCAATTCGGCAACAATTGCATAAAATTAGGTTCGTGATTCCTCACATTACTGTTGAAGCGTTGTTGAACTATGATATTTCTTCTAATTTAGCACAAAAAATGGTCAATATTCATGAAATGAAAATAGGTTTTTCTCAGTGCTCAAATTCGTACGAAGAAAATGGTGAAAACCCTCCATCTTTATCAAAAGAATGTCAAAGGAGAATAGCTTCGCGGGATGAATCAGAACTTCCTGATTTTGTTTATTTTCCCAAGGCATATGAAAGTGGAATAATACAAAAAAAATCTGGCGTTTGTGATTGTTGCGAACGAATGGTTGGTTACCTTTATAATGGAGTAATTTATAGTATTTATGATGTTGAAAACCTATGTGTATGGTGCATTGCTGATGGAATAGCAGCTCTTCGTTACTCAGGAACTTTCAATGAATTAGAGGAACAAATTTCTAAAGATACCTCTATTATTATTTGTCAGCAAACTCCAACGATTTTAAGCTGGCAGGATATTCAGTGGGCAACGTGTTGTGATGATGCAATGATTTATATTGAAGAGATTGGAACTAAAAGAGTGTTAGAAAAGTATCATAACAATATAGCTTTCGAAAATGCAATTAGTAAATTTGAGCCATTTCCTAATTTTGATCAACTTTATGCAGAGTTGCCAGACAAGGGCGAAAGCGGTTGGTTAATTCATGTTTTTCAGTGTCAGCATTGCAAAAAATACAAATTAATCTTTGATGCGGCTTAGAAAAACATATAGGTGAATAATGAAATTAAAAAAAACAAAATTCTCAAATGTCCAATTACACTTCATAAATTGCGTGAAGTTTTACCAAAGATTAAATATTCTAGTAGAACGTATACTCCATTTGACGAACGGTTACGTAAATGTTTTTTTGACAAATAATCAAAAGGTTGTTGTTAAGGATTTCTTTAAAACGATGAAAACAAGTTAAATAATTGTTATTTGCATATTTTAGTAGTATTATAAATCTCATGAAATAAATTATTGTTTAGAGGGAGAAAATAAAATGATTGATAAAATGGAACGCAGTATTTTTATAGCTGATGTTAAAAACTTTTTTGATAATAAAGTTAACACTTCAGTTTTTGAGAAATATGCAAACTTTAAGAGTAAAGATAAGGCTCTTAAAGAGTCTGTTAATGTTTTTTTAATGGATCTTTGTGAGGAATGTGAAGATAATTTTAATATAGAATTTGACGATGGCAGATTTGAAGAAAAATCTGAAAATGATTGGGTTAGTATCTATGCAAGAGAAGTTAATTTTAGCAATGAATTTATAAAATGGAGTAATAGAATGTTGTTGCTTTTAGAGTCTGAAACCGAAGTTATTGCGACTATTAGCGATAAAAAGACTAGTAAGCAGGCTTATTTTGGAGCAATTTATTTTTTATGTTTTTTTACAATTTTTATTTTTGCTTTAAAAAATATGATAGTTGGGATAGTGTTATTTTTAATTTTGAATAGTTTAACATCATGGCTATTTTTGAAATATTTTAATACTGCATCCTTACAGGTTGAACCTTTTAATAATTTACAAGAAATATCTTTAGCTCGGAGGAGTATGCAGTTTTTTGAAAAGATTCAGATAAATGAACAGCGATATAATTGCAATGAAGATATTCAAAAGAAAAAGACTTTTGGTTGCATTATCCTTCATATAATAGGTTATTTAATTATAATAGCACTAATTCCATTATTAATAATCTCCATCGAACCGTCAAACAAGAAAAATATTTTGAAAACACCAATAAAAAATTAACATCATGTACGGACTGATTGATTGCAATAATTTTTATGTTTCATGTGAACGCATTTTTGACCTAACGTTGGAGAATAAACCTGTGGCGATTCTCTCAAATAACGATGGGTGTGTGATTTCGCGCTCAAATGAATTAAAGGCGCTTAGCGTCAAAATGGGGACGCCATTTTTTCACTTGAAGCCGTTGATTAAGAAACACGGGATTGAATGTCGTTCGAGTAATTATGAACTTTATGGTGATATTTCGCAACGGGTCATGAATGTATTAAATCAGTTCACGCCTGAGGTTGAACCGTATTCAATCGATGAAGCTTTTGTGCGTATAAAATTACCTGAAAATCAGAGTTATTTTGAATACGGCCTGAAAATTCGTCAAACGATTCTGCAATGGGTTGGAGTGCCTGTTGGCGTTGGTTTTGCTTCGACTAAAACGTTGGCAAAAATCGCTAATCATATCGCTAAAAAGAGTGCTGACGGTGTGTTTGTAATGCCACAAAACCCAATGCAAATTCTTAATGATTTACCAGTCGAAGAAGTTTGGGGAATTGGACGACAAATTGCAAAACGACTTCATGCGATTGGTATTTATAAAGCTGGAAATTTCGCATCTCAGGAACAAGGTTTTTTAAAGAAAAAATTTAATGTGATGGTTGCACGCACTGCACTGGAATTGAATGACATTAATGCCGTTCCAGTTGAAGGTGTAACTGCATTGCCACAGAGTATAAGTTGTTCACGTTCGTTTGGGAATCCCGTTTTTGAGCTTAAATATTTACAAGAAGCGGTCTCAGATTATGCGAGTAAAGCTGCCGTTAAATTGCGTGAATCGAAGCAATTAGCGGCTGGGGCTCAAGTCTATATTCAGTATTATCCCGAATACAATCCAGTTTACCGTGAAGGCGGATTTCGAGGAGCAACAGTACGTTTTGAACAGCCAACGTCAGCTACTGGAACAATTTTAAATTCATTATTAAATGCGTTGCCAAAATTATTTATCAAAGGGCGACGCTACAAAAAAGCTGGAGTGGTATTTTTTGAATTAAGTTCAACAGAAAATGTTCAAGAACAATTATTTATCTTCAATGCCTACTCAAATACAGTAGAAAATTCTGAAAACGAAAAGCAAACTGAACTTTACAAAACACTAGATGAAATCAATAAAAAATTTGGTTCAGATACCATCTTTAACCTCTCAAGCGGTATCGAAAAGCCATGGAAAATGAAACGTGATCATTTGTCCAAACGCTACACCACAAACTGGAATCAATTAATGACGGTTAAATAAATAACCATTTGTTAGAGTTAAAAGATAGTTACGTCCGCTAATTTTTGCTGATATTAAAATTGCTAATAAAAATAGACTAGAATTCATCTTAAGAGTAAAAATGTTTAGCAAAATTTCGAAATATATGCTTAGTGAAACAGTCTTGGATATTAATTAAAGATGAATTTAACAAGTGTTGAGAAATTTGTTTTCCTTGGCTTCTATGGATATTATCAATAATTGTAGTTACTGCTTTAAAATTATAACTATCATTCATTAGTAATGTCAAAGCATTAGAAACAATACCAAAATTATCTGGGTTATTTATTAAGTCACTTTCTTTTAGATAAATTAAAATTCTTTGTTCTAATCTTTTATACAAATCATCATTAAAAACCTTATGTATCGTTTTATGATTAAACCGGCAGAAACTGTGATTTAATGTTAATAAAAGAATTTGAAATTCAATTAAATCGTTAAAACTAATAAAGTTATTGTTAGCTAGATATTGAATCAATGCTTGTGTGAAAACACGGCTTTTAGGTTTACTGCTGAGATTTTCTGGACTTTGAAATACATTAAACATTACTAAATCATCATCCCATAATATAGTATTTTCATTACATGATAAGTGAAATGAATGTTGTATAGATTTGTCATAATCAAATATATCAAAAATATTTTTACTCTTGTTTTTAGGTTTTGTAATGGTACTATTTTTTACTGTTACTGTCTCTAAAAATGATATACAATCATTCAAAGATTTATGATATATTTCATTTGCATACCTTTTATCTATTAATGTTGGTTTACCATCTATTAAGGCTAAAGATTCTTTAGAAGGTTCACTATTATGTTCTTTCCTGAGTTGACTGATTAACAATTCAGAAGCTTGAAACTTTAAATTAGATTGTTTAAGTTTTTCAAAAATAGCAATTTTTTCATTAAGGAGCAATAAAATTCTAATAACAAATGGAGAAATAATAATTTCTTTTTTTGAAGCTAGTAATTCAAAACAATGAGTATATTGAGCCTCTGTTCCTAATGATGTATGTACAAAAATATCGTCAAGAGTAGCAAAATGAGAGATTGAGTCTTTGATATCTAATCTTGATATTATAGAAAATAGATAAAATGAAGGAATTTTAGTGTAATGTTCCATAGCAACATTAATCTGTGCTATTTGATTTTCATTTTGTTTTTTCATTAATTTTATTAAGTTATTTACATCTGGTTGACCATCGTTTCCTGTGGGAAAGCTTCTCATAGCCATAAAACTATCACAAATGCCATCTTTTAATTTACTATGAAATGCATTAATGTACTTATTCTTAATTTCAAGGATTTCAACGTTATATGGTAAATAACCAGTTTTTATTTCTACTATAGCACCAACTTGTTTATTAATAAATTCTGAAGCAAACTCAGATTTGATGTTATATTCATTTCTCATTTCAGAAATAAACGGAGTATCTAGTCTTTATTTCATCGTTTTCGAGATTTTTATATACAATTGAACAATCAATAGATATTTTTTGAATAGGAGCCACCCAGTCGTCGCTTTTAAAATGATATAAATCTGGGTTTAAAAATAATTTACAATAACTTTGATGAATTATTTTTTCATTTGGAAATTTTTGACATAGTTGATAACAATAGTCCACGGCTTCCTTAAATTTGCCTTGATAGGATAACACGCAAGGAACATTACACCAAGGAAACATTTCGTCAATTTTTGCTACTTCAGGGTATGTGAATTTTTCGTAATCATCCTCAATAAATTTTCCTTGTTCTAGTTGACTAATGCATAAGGATATTAAAAGATGGTTTTGGTAATCTTCAAGTTTTTTGCTTTTTAAAACTTCTTTAATTAATTTTTCCGTTTTTTTAGGACTTTGAGTAAGCGTAACAGATATTTCATCTTGAATAAGCTTCCAGTCATAAATATTTTTTGATCTCAATTCATTACATAACTTTTCTATTGCTTCATAATTTCCTAATTTTTCTGCAAAATAAAGGTAATTATACGTTGCGCTAGTTATTTTATTAGAACTTAAATTAACTCCTGTGATGTCAAAACCTAATTGCCATTTTTTTTCATGATCAATTAAGTCAATCATATTTAAAAACAACTTATTGATATGAGAGTTTTTATATGCAAATTCATCTAACGCCTTTTCTAAATATTCAATTGCTTCTCTTGGTTTTTTCTTGCGTAATCTTATACTTTTTAATAAATTAAAATGAAAATTCATCTTCGACTGATAGAGTAAATCTATTAACTTATCAAATTTATCAAAATCGTTATTTTTTAAATATGATTCTCCAATAATTATTGGAAACATAAAAGTCCCATCTTCAATATTAGTACAATTTGTTATATCTAAATCGTTATCAACAAACTGACAACCCTTTTGGTAATTTTCCCTATCAGAAAATAGTAAAACTGGTAGATAATCAAGGACTAAATCAGGATCATTCATGATGATTTTTTCAGCCCTATTACAAATATCTATGACTTTATTAGCGTTATACATTATTGAGAGCATTCTTATTATGCCATTCAAAACTCCTTTATCTATATAGGTTAAGTCAAATATTTTTTGAATATATAATGTTGATTTTTCAAAATCGCCCACAATAAAGTATAAATGAGCCAAATAATTATAAAAAATGGATAAAACTGAACCATCTGAGAATTTCTCTTGGATTGTTAAAGATTTTTGATAAAATTCTTCAACTTTTATAAAATCAGCCCAACTTTTTTTATCAATAAAATCCTCTGTAAATCCAGCTTTTATAGACTTACCAAACTTACTCTGAACGATTACATTTGCTACTAAAAAATAACAGGGAGTAGTTCCTTTATCTTCAGCTAGCTTAATACTTTGAGAAGCATATTTTTTGGCTTTATCATATTTTTCTTCTTTCAGTGATTTGTAACAAAGTTGTACATTTAATGATGCTGAATCTAAATCATTTTTGAGCAATTTGTTTTCGATTTCTTCTAGTGTTAAATCTATTAATTCAACCCAAATACATATAGTACCTAATCGAACTTTTTTATTTGGATCATTTATCAAATTTTTTATTAAACCCAAAGCTTTTTGCGAATTATTATTTCTCAAAAAAACATTGGCATAAATAATTTTTAAAATATCATGAGGTTCACTTCCCCTTGCGTGTAAATTCAATGCTTTAAGGGATTCATTAATAAACTCAAGAGCAGACTCTTTACAACCTTTTGTAAGCTCAATTAACCCTTTAAAAGCATTAATCCAGGTTAAAGATTCAATACCTGAATTTTCATCTTCTAATCTATTTAGTAATTCTTCTGCTTCTTTTAAATTTCTAGCAACAATGTTATTATCAACGGCATATAATGTTTGATTATAATTATCTCCAAGTCCAGTATCAAAGTTGTCAAAATTAGTTTTATTAAAAATATTTTTTATTAAAAAATCAAAATTGGAAGAATTTTTAGCTTGGTTATTTAGTAATTGCTTTACGTCTTGCTTAACTTCTTTAATTCCCAAATTTAGTACTTTATGGTCTTCCTTTAACTGTTTATGGTCATTTTGAAGTTGCTTGATTCCGCTTAAAAGTTTTGTTAAATCTTTTTCTTGAAATTCTAAATTTTCTGTAATCTTCTTTAAATCGTTACCATTGCTTTCAAATTCACTTTTTAAATATTTGCTTAATTCTTTGACTGATAATTCTGTCTCTAAAATATGGTCCAACAGGCAATCAGTAGATTCTTGTTCTTTTTCTAGTACTTGCAAAATATTGGAAAAGTTTGTAACAAAGAATTCTTGTAACTTACCTTGTTTTCTTTTTTTATCAACGTCCTTTAAAAATGACAATCCACTATGGCACACCAAAAGTCCAGCAATAACAGGTAGGTTTAAACCTCCTGTCGCTACTGTGGTTATTGCTCCTGCTGAAAATAGCACATCAAGCAAATTCTTTTCTATTCCTAATTCCGTTAATTCTAATAATGAATTTTTAACTGATGACAACACTGTATTTATCTCCTATTACAGTAAACTATGGTGATATTTTTTTAAATCCACTCATCTCAATTTTGCAAATAAAAATTATAAAGTTAATAAATCTAACACACAATTTTAAATTAAGCTAATATTAATCAAGTGAATTTTTATCAAAAATAGGATCTTGCGTAAATTACATTTATATATTGCCTCTTTGATTAATGAATAAATGTGTAGAATTTTAGTCAATTTTTCAACATTTAACCAATCAAGGAGGTAATTTTTTATGATTATTGATCCCAATAAATATGATAAACACTACTCAGATAAAAACTTCTTTAAGAAATTAAAGAAAATCATTAAATCTTTAAGTTCAAAGGCATTAAAGCAAATTATTACGTTGTATGTTTTACTTAAAAGTGAAGACGTGTCGCTTTATGCTAAAACCCTAATTATTGCGACTCTTGGTTATTTAATTTGCCCAATTGACATTATTCCAGATTTTATTCCTGGAGGACTGGTCGATGACCTAATGGCTATTGGCTGTGTGCTTGCTGAACTCAATTTTTACAACACCAAAGAAACTCAAACTGAAGTTGATGAAATAATCAAATCAATTTTTGGTGACGAAAAGTTTCACTACGAACGCAAAGAATAATCAAAATCCACGACTAAAATTCTACAACATTCATTAATCACCTCCTAAAGTTCAAAATTAACTAACAAATTAAACATAGAGGAGATTGAGAAAATGTTAAAATTACATGCTTCTTATTCGAAAAAAGTTCCTGCTGAGGAAAAGTATTCAAGTCACAGCTTTCACGCTTCTGTTGAGGTTGAATTACCCAATGGTTTAGCTGAAAGTGAACTGCAAAACCGCATTCATCAGACCTTCAAAATGGTGCGAAATTCTGTTGAAAACGAAATTAGAAATCCTAATTATTCCCAGCAGAACAATTCGCAAAATCAAACTAATAATCAACAAACAACTAACCAAAATCAATCACAACAAAATGGCTCAAACGATGTTGCAAGTCCAAAGCAGATTAAGTACTTATTGGATCTGTTAAATCAAAATAACACACCAATTCAAAACATTATTAATCGTTTCAATATCAACAGTTTACAAGAATTAACCCGCAAGCAATGTAGTCAATTAATTGATGAAGTAACCAAGTGAGGTGAGTTATGGATATTATAAAAAATCTGGAGTCAGCTCTCGTTAAACATGGTGCTGAACATACAGCATCAACGCTGGGTGACCGCACAAAATATATTGGGATGTCCGATATCGCAAAAGGTGCTGAATGTTTGCGTTCAGCGGTGGCTGGTAAGTTGGGTATTAAAGGTGAAAATAATTGCCTCAATAAACAATTAATTTTACAGCGTGGTCATTGGTTCGAAGGTGGATTGGTGGAAGCGTTGAGAGGTAACAGTCAGCCGTTTTTTGAGCAACTCGAAATCGCAGCAGAAGTCGATGGAGTGCCAATTAAAGGTCATTTAGATATGGTGTTTGTGAGTGCGGATGAAATTCATGTTGTTGAAGTAAAAAGTATGGAAGCGATTCCAAACGAAATCTATAAATCGTATCAAATGCAGCTTTATGCTCAGATTGGATTTTTGGAAAAATACTTCAATGAACCATGTTTTAGCGTTCAGAATTCGCCTCATAATCTGACTTTCCCTGAGATTGTAGAGCAAACCTTCAACGTGAAATTAAGCTCAAATTCAACCATCAAAGGTTCGATATTGGCAGTTTCAATGACTGAAGCGAAATCATTCGATGGCTTTGTGCCAGATGCTAACAGCACACTTCAAGCTGAGTTAATTGCTAAAGAAATTTGGCAGAACTCTCAAGAGGTAATCAATGGCACTAAAACCTTAAATGATATTGAATATTGCCTCAAGTTTTATCAATTATGCGATTGGTGTGAAGTACAAAATAATTGTCCGAAATTCACTGCAGTGAAGTTAGCTGATGATAATTTTGACAGCTTCATTGCTGATTTGGAGCAGATGAAAATTGATAAGAAAAAGTTAGCTGAATTGATTAAAATCAAGGAAAATAACTTAATCAAATTTTATCAAAATAGCAACCTGATCAACGACTGGTTAGAGACTGCAAATTATCGCTTCAAAGTCTCAGAAATCAATGGCAGAAACAACATCAATATCAAGGAATTCTGCAAAGAGGTCAAGCTAATTATTGGCGAATCGCAAGTAGAAAACTTAATCAAAAAGCACACCAAGCAAGGCTATCCTTACAGCAGATTGCAGGTTAGCAAATTGTAGCGTAATGATTGCTCCGCAGGGCAACGTTCCGTCGTTGCATCACGTCTGCATAGCATGCAGTCGCATTGTATTGACTGGGTTGTTATTACGTACTGTGGACGTGTTTTTACTGACAGATTATGTTGTGAAACTCTATTGAAAAAGTATTTTCAATTACGATTTTCACAACGAATAGCACATAGCAAAACACACCTTAAACATTAACAGAAATATAAATATTTTAGAAATTTTAACATCATTTTTAGTTTGCGTAGCAAAATGAAAATTAATTAAAGTTTTTGAAAAAGGGAGATGGAGTTTGAGGAAGAGGGAAAAACCTTTATTCAAAAAGTTTTGCTCTTTTCCTCAATAAGTCATACCCTGAAACTAAAGGAAATAACATTATGATACATAAAGAATTAAAAACATTGAAAATGATCGAAATGGACGCTGGCGAAGTGTTCAGTGGGAAGAAAAGTAATACGAAAATTATAGGTTATGAAGCGAAAAATAGCTTCACGCCAATTGAGGATGAAAACTACGTTTTTCATGAACTTAGCCGTGATGTGATTATGTGGTTTATGCACAATATTTCGCCACTTTATCTGTTTGGTCCGAGTGGTAGTGGCAAAACTTCGGTCATCAAGCAGCTGGCTGCAAAATTGAATTACCCCGTGTTTGAGATTAATGGTCATTCAAGATTGGAGTACCTCGACATGGTTGGTCATTTATCGTTGCAAAATGGTTCAATGAATTTTGAATATGGACCGCTCGCATTAGCAATGAAATATGGCGGAATTTTCCTAATCAACGAGATGGATTTACTCGATCCAGCGACGGCGGCAGGACTGAATTCTGTGCTTGATGGGGCTCCGTTGTGCATTCCTGAAAATGGCGGGGAATTAATTAAACCACATGAAAACTTCAGATTTGCTGCGACTGCCAATACCAATGGTGGTAGCGATGAAACGTCTTCATATAACGGGACTTTGAAGCAAAATATGGCCTTGATGGATCGCTTTTTCCTATGTGAAGCTCCATATCCAATAGCCGATATTGAGTTGAAATTATTAGCAAAAGTTCAACCTAATTTACCTGAAATGGTACGCAACAAGATGGTCGAATTTGCAAATGAAGTACGCAATCTGTTCATGGGCAATATCAAGGATGAATTTGAATGCACCCAACGAATTGATGTAACATTTTCAACTCGTACGCTACTCAGATGGGCTGAATTAACCATGCTATTTCAACCCTTAGCCAAGCAGAAAATCAACGTCGTCAACTATGCTCTTGATCGAGCTCTAAGCTACCGAGCGTCGACTGAAGGACGCATATTATTAACCGAATTATCGCAAAGAATTTTTGCGGAGGAGAACTAAAATGAAAAATCAGAATAAACATAATACACAAATTTTGGAAAATATTATCGCTGTGAACCTGGATGTTAGAATTTGGTCAGCACGCAAAAAGTTGCAAGAGAATGACTTTGAACATTCGCAATTACCACCTGAAAGTTTGGCTTCACTCGGGCATAAAAAAGTGTGTGGTGCGACTTGTTGTTAATTGAAAAGATTAACTATAGCAATTTATTTGCTATAAACTAATAATCTGAGAAGATGGAATGATGGAGTAACGCCCTGAAACGTCTCCTTTAATACTCCGATATGCGTTCAGTTATGTTATCAACTGAAGGTGTAAAGCTCGGTGAAGTCGGCTGAGAAGATACCCTAACGAGTAATGTCGAGGAATAGCGAACCAGAGGTGGTCGAGTATCTGATAGGCCGGAAGTCTATAAATTATCTATGGTGAGAATGTCCATTGAGGACTGACGAACTTCTGAATGTACAGGTCTAAACTTTTAAAATACAGAAATGTATTTATCACAATTGTGATGTAAGTGTGGTTGAGTAGGATTCGCATATACGAAAATCCATGTATTGTTACAGGCAATATCAAGCTTACAGGTTTATAGGAAGCATCTAAGGATAAATGCATAGATAAGATTATTGGAACAAGGAAAGGTCAGAACGTGGAGTGATAACACACTGAGAAGCGGAATGCTATATAAAACCATTAGGTATTAAAAGCAATTTGTCTGACTGAGAGCGGAGGCATGAGCTATGAATTTGTTGTAATGGCAAAGGAGCAACAGCCTCTAGTCAATTATAACTATAATCAAAAACACATATCCATTCGTAGGTTTCGGGTATGACTAAGAGAGGTCAAATCAATTCAATAGAAAATGAGGAGACCGACTATGAGTAAAACAAAAGAAAACTTAAAGAGGCAAAATTTGCGAAATAACGAATACTATAATTTTCAAGAAACTTTTGATAAACTGTATGAACAAAGTTACAATGGTAAAAAATTCCAAAATTTATTAAAATTTATAATTCGGGAAGAAAACATATTGTTAGCCTACAGAAATATTAAAAGAAACAAAGGGAGTCAAACGCAAGGAGTCGATTCGAAAGACATCAGATTTCTTGCAAATATGACTACGAATGAATTAGTATCATTTATACGCAAAAAATTGCAAAATTATTTTCCTAAAAAAGTTAGACGTGTAGAAATTCCTAAAGCAAATGGAAAAACTAGGCCTTTAGGGATTCCAACAATAGAAGATAGATTAATACAACAATGTATTATGCAGGTATTAGATCCTATTTGCGAAGCCAAATTCTATAAGCATAGCTATGGTTTTAGACCTTTACGATCTGCAAAACATGCAATTGCAAGATGTAACTTTAATATAAATAGAACAAAGCTACACTATGTAGTAGATGTTGATATTAAAGGATTTTTCGATAATATAGACCATGCAAAACTATTAAAACAATTATGGGCATTGGGAATACAAGATAAATCTTTATTGAAGGTAATATCTAAAATGCTTAAGGCAGAAATTGCTGGGGTGGGAGTTCCTACAAAAGGGACTCCACAGGGCGGTATTTTATCACCTTTGTTAGCAAATGTAGCTTTAAATGAATTTGATTGGTGGATAGCGAGTCAATGGGATCAATATAAAAGTCATCATCAATATACAGGAAGCCATAAATTTCGAGCCTTAAAAACAACAAGGCTCAAAGAAATGCATATTGTACGCTATGCTGATGACTTTAAAATCTTCTGTAGAAACTATACCGATGCAAAAAAGATTTTCACTGCGGTCAAAAACTGGCTTGAAACGCGATTGAAGCTAGAAATCAGTCCAGAAAAATCTAGAATAACGAATTTAAAAAAGAATTATTCAGAATTTCTTGGAATAAAGATTAAAGTGAAAAAAAAAGGAAAAAGAGTCTTAAAAGGACAGTTTGAAGATAAATATGTGACAGATTCACATATTGCAGATAAAGCAAAGAAAAGAATATTATTACAAGTTAAAGTCTTTATTAAAAGAATCCAACGCTCTACAGGTATAGAGGTACTTATAAATATTGATAAGTATAATGCCTATGTGATTGGAGTTCATAATTACTACAACATCGCAACATGTTGTAATTTAGACTTTCACAAAATAGCCTTTCTTAGTCTTCGGGCACGGGAAAACAGACTTACTTTAAGAAGAAGAAAGCACGACGAAAAATTGCCACGATATATACAGGACAGATATGGTAAATCAAAATGCCTACGGTTTATATATAATAAACCGTTCCTACCTGTAAGCTATGTACAATTTAAGATGCAGCCCTCATATAGTGGCTGGTCCCCTTATGTTGAAAATGACAGGAAAAATTTTCATAGCAATCAAAAATCCGTTAGTTCAATTTTTATACAAGAACTTCTTAAGCGTCCAACGCCAAGGAAAAGTGTAGAATTTAATGATAATCGGATTGCTTTATTCGTAGCACAGTATGGAAAATGTGCCATTACTGGTGAAAAATTAGATATTGATGATATTCACTGTCACCATAAAAAACCGATAAAACACGGTGGAGGCGATGAATATAGGAATCTCATAATTATACATGAGAAAGTTCATAAACTGATTCATGCCAGTAAAACTAACACAATCCAAAAGATTATACGTCAACTCAATCTTAGTGCAAAAATGATTGAGAAGCTGAATTCTTTGAGAATACAAGCTCAACAAGTGCCTATACTTTAAGAACCTATATGTTTTACGAGATATGATTGTATTGAGTAGTTATAAATGATGGAACGCCGTGTGCGGTGAAAGTCGCACGCACGGTGTGGATGGAGGGAAAACTTGGAGATAACTTCAAAGGGTTACCTATCCATATATCCAAATAAATTGAAAATCTTCAGCACACTCAAATCACGAGCTGTGAAATTGTTGGATAAATTCGGAGTGCGATTTTTAGGTGGCTGGGGTGTACCAATGGCGAAGGCTGACGAGATTGTTGCTGAGCTCAAAAATATTCAAACTGAATTCATGACTGCAAAATCAGCGTTCATAAAAAATTATGATAAAGCAGTCAAAAATTGGATAAAAAACAATTCCGAATGGGAAAATATGATTAAAAATTCAGTTGTGAGTTCTAACTATGTCGCAGGCAAAATTGACTTCATATTTCAGTTATTTGAAGTTAAAAATAACGCCACAGACAACCTCAATACTGGATTAAATTATGAAGTTTCCAACCTTGGCAACCGTCTTTTTGATGAAGTCGCTAAGCAGGCTCAACAAGCCTATGACAAAAGCTTCAAAGGTAAATCAAACGTCACCCGCAAAGCATTGTCGCCACTGAAATTAATTAGACATAAGCTGAGTGGCTTAAGCTTTACAGAACCGCACGTTTGTGCAGTTGTGAGCTTAATCGACAATGTATTAACCTGTATTCCAAAGCGAGGCGCAATCAAAGGTGAAAACCTTGAAATGCTCAAAAAATTGTTAGAATTAATCGCTGAAAAACAAACGCTTTTAGACATGGCTGAAAAGATTCTCAATGGCACAACTGAGCAGGAAATCATCCAAAAGTTAATGGTAGTATCAACAAAATCTAAACCTAAAAAATCAAAGACAAAAGTCAAGACCAACAATCATATCGATAGTTGCGGACTTTGGTGAGGAGAAAATCATGAAAGATTTTTCAATAGCACAAATATGCCAGGCGCTTCCACTCATTGCGGGGGTGCTTGGAAAGCGTTATGGAGTTGAAGTAACGATTGGAGGGAATACAGCATACACTGATGGCAAAAGGATTAATTTGCCGTCATTACCTGTTGAATGCGATGAGGTTTTGATGTATTTAATAAGAGGATGGGTTGACCACGAATCCGCACATATTCGTCATACAAATTTTGAATTAATTAAAAGTAAACGACTGAGTGATTTAGAGAAGAATATCCTCAATATTTTTGAAGATTGGCGAATTGAGCGTGAGCTTTCAAATCAGTACATTGGGTGCAAAAATAATTTTGCATGGCTGGTGGATTATTACTTCAATAAAGATGTCAATTTGAGCTCAAAAAAGAGCAACGACGCAAAGCTGATCGTCAATTATATTTTGCTGAAAATACGTAGTTTTACGGTTAATGAAGTTAATGTTCATGCTGAGAATTTGAGGCAATTCCTGGAGCCACATTTTAGTAAGGTGTTAATTGAAATTGATAAGATAATTCAGAGTATGAAAGCAAATTCTAATTCAACTGAAGATTGCTTAAAGTATGCGAAAAAGGTTTCAGCATTGCTTCGAAAATTAATTAAAAGTGATGCTGAATCAAAGGTTGCTAAAAAGCAGTTAGAGAAATTACTCAAAGCTAAAAGTGGTGATTTGCCAAAGGATTTTGCTGGTGAGATTCAAGGTGAATTAGAGGCTAAAGCTCCGAATCACAGCAGCAGTTTAGTACAATCGTCTCGCACAGTTGAGAATAAAGCGAAGGCGTTCGATAGTGAAATGTTAAGCAAAGGTAACGCCACGGCAAATCAGTTGCGACGGTATTTTTGCAATCTGCTTCAAGCTAAAGATTTGCAACGAAGTCGAGAGTCGAATTATGGGCATAAGATCAACGCGAAAAATTTAGCAAAAGCTCCATTTAACTGCAAACTTTTTTTCAAAGACGCTGAGAAAATCAAGACCAATACCGCAGTGCATTTGTTGCTTGATTGTTCATTGTCGATGCGTGATGATATTGAATTGGCAAGCATGTCGTGCTACTCGATTGCGAAGGCTCTACATGGTCTCAACAATATCAGTGTTGGCGTGACTGCGTTTCCAGTTTTCGTGCCTGAAAGTAGTGATAATTACGTTGTGAATGTGTCACAAATTCTGAAGCATGATGAGCGTATGCATAATAATTTCAACATAAAAGTTTGTGGTTCAACGCCAATGGGAGCAGCTCTCTGGAGCGTGCTACAAACGTTTTATCAGCGACGTGAAAATCGTAAGATAATTTTCATCATTACTGATGGCGAACCAGACGAAATCGAAAATGTAAAGTTAGCGCTCAAAGCAGCTAAAAAGTTCAATATCGAAGTCTATGGCATTGGCATCAAAGACTCCCATATCAAAGATATTTTACCTCAAAATAGCAAAATAATCCGTAACCTAACTGACTTAACCACAACTATAAAACAATTACTAAAACAAAGTTTAATCTAACCAAAAAGAGAGCTGTAAAAGGCTCTTTTTTTAAATATATTGTTTAATTTTTTTGATAAACTCCTCAAAATGAGAGTCAAACTCTTGTTTTAGAAATTCGAGTTTTTCGTCGTTCATTAAATTACATTCAGTTAAATATTGTTGTACTGTAAATCTTTTATTTTTAGGATCAGAATGTTTTTGTTTAATGATTTCTAAAGTTTGTTTAAAATTATCAGTAGTGAGAAAACTTTCAAAATCATCTACTGACATTAAGAAAATATTTTCTTTTTAAACGTGAAAGAATATATCGCCACCAACTGATTATAAGGTTTTTCTTAACTATTATTTTTATGTGATATATTAATTGTGGTTATATGTAGCTAATTACTTAAAATATTTGAAATAGACTCGATGTGTGCTACTTTACTTTTGTATGGTTATAGCATTGTTTATTAAAAAAAATACGTATTCTTAAAGTAGTCTGGTAATGGTTAATTTTTTTGTGATATGTTTACGTAAAAGTTTCTCATGCTCATTAATCAAAGTATATAGATTTTAAAATAATTATATCATTTACAGGGAAGTTATTAACATATGAAAAAAATTGCTTTAGTCGATGCAGATTTAATTGACAATGGAACAAGGCATCCTAATTTGGCATTGATGAAATTAAGTGGTTACTTTAAAGCACGTGGAGATAATGTCGTACTTTTATATAAAGACTTTAGGAATTTAAAACAATATGATAAAATCTATGTATCAAAAGTGTTTAATTATACAAAAATATCTTCTAAACTATTGAAATCTGCTAATGTTTCTATTGGAGGAACTGGCTTTTTTGAAGATGGAGGAGAAGACTTACCAGATGAAATAGAACATCATATGCCTGATTATGAATTGTACAATGAATTTGTTGAATACCAAGTAAACACTCTTGGCAAAAAGCGTATTAGATATAATGACTATTTAAATTATTCAATAGGATTTATGTCTAGAGGATGTTTTAGAAAATGCTCTTTTTGTGTTAATAAAAAATATGATAGAGCCTTTAGGCATGCTCATCTCAGTGAGTTTTTAGATGAAAGTAAAAAAGCAATTTACTTATGGGATGATAATTTTTTAGCATGTAGTGAGTGGCGAGAGATTTTAGATGAACTAGAAGCTTCTGGTAAGCCTTTCCAATTCAGGCAAGGTATTGATATTAGACTTTTAACAGATGAGAAAGCGGAGAGATTGTCTAGGGTAAAGTATCATGGTGACTTTATATTTGCTTTTGATCACATTGAAGATGCAGAACTTATTTCAAGAAAGTTAGAAATATGGAGAAGGCACACATCCAAAACAACTAAGTTGTACGTGTTATGTGCTTATACCTCTCAGGACCATGTAGATATTGAGAATGTTTTTAAAAGAATAAAAATATTAATGAAATTTGGCTGTATTCCATATATCATGAGATATGAGAGTTATAATGATAGTGAATATAAGGGAATTTATGTTCAGTTGGCTCGTTGGTGCAATCAACCTCAATTTTACAAGAAAAAATCTTTTAGAGAGTTTTGTGAAGCTAACCAAAGCTACCATTCGAATAAGCAAACAAATTGTGCAGCATATCAAGCAATGTTAGATTTTGAACAAAAGCACCCTGATATTGCTAAAAAATACTTTGATATGAAGCTAGAAAATGAGAATATATATATAGTTTCATATGGGTTTGGAAGAAAATATTCAAATAAGCTTAGTTGCCATATTTGTGTAGAAGAACAAAAAACATGGGTTAATGCTTATAATGGTTTATTTTCAATAAATGAAGTAATTGGAAAATATTTTACCCAAGAAATGGACCTACAATGTTTGACTTATAAAGGACACAAGTGTTACAATATACCAAAGGGCAAAATAGCAAAATGGCTTTGTCAAATAATACTATCTCATGAACTGGATGATATATGGAGGAGTATATTAAACTCTGAGATTAATGATAAAATTAATCAATCAAACATTCCTCAATTTAGTAAATTTAGTGATGGCACTATTGGAGCATTAAAACTTATAAAACAATACCCGAGTGGAGTTGGCTTTGCACAATTAGGAAAGTCTTTTGACTGTGTTGCAAAGAATGAAATTGCAAGAAGAAAGTATGGAGAAAATCATGCAAAACTTGCAACATTATTAGACTTAGCTGTAATAAATAATGTAGGAAATACTGCAAAAATTGAATTGTCAGTCTTTGCTAGGTCACTATATTCATTTAATGAAGAAGATAAAAATGATATTATTACAAAATTAATTTTAAGAATTCCTATAATTCAAAAAATACTACATGAGGCACAAAAGAAAAAAATTAAATTAACTGATTATATGTCCATGCTTTCAAAAACAACAATTACAAGAAGAATGTCGAATATATCAATTCTATTGGATAAATTGAAAGACTGTAATAGTTGTGATATTTTAGGATGTATAGATAATATTGAACGAAAATAGGATAGCTAATATGAATAGCCTTTCTGAATTGAGTATAAAACAAAGTTATGATTCTTCAATAGATAATATATTGGAGGATTTTTACTATCCAGTATTAGGAAGTGCTTATTCATATGATAGAATCGCGGGGTATTTTACTTCGTCTAGCTTAGTTATTTCTGCAAGAGGAATATCTGGGCTGTTGAGCAATAATGGTAAAATTAGATTGATAGTTTCTCCTGTCTTAGATAAAAAAGATGCAGAAGAAATTAATCTTGCTCAAAGTGACCCAAAAGAGTATATTATTAAAAATTTTGAGTCAGAGTTGAAAAAAGTTGACATCTTGGATATTGCATCAATCAATCATATAAAAGCTTTGGGCTATCTAATCGCTACTAATCATTTGGAAATCAAAATAGCACTAATATACAGAGATGGGGATATTTGTTCTTATGAAAAAGTTAATACTAGTGCACTTTTTCATCAAAAAATTGGTATTATTTCGGACGGAGAAAACAGTATTTCATTTAGTGGGTCAATTAATGAAACTGCTAGTGCATGGACTAATAATATAGAGGAATTTAAAACTTTTAGGTCGTGGAATACGCATGAAAAAATATATTTTTTAGATGATAAAAAAAAATTTGAAGACCTTTGGAATGGAGCAAGAAAGAATATAAAATTAATTAGTTTACCAGATGCTATAAAAAAGAAATTTGTTGAATTTAGCAAAGGTTTTCGTAATGAAAGTATTTCAGTCAAATCTTTTAATAAAAGTATGCAGTCTCAACGCGTTATTGATAGTTTGTCTCTTTTTGATTTTCAAAAAAAAGCTGTAAAAATGTGGCTGAAAAATGGGTGTAAGCTTTTATTTGAGATGGCAACTGGAACAGGTAAGACTAGGACTGCAATTGGTTGCATAGCAGAAATTATGCAGAAAGGGGAGAGCCTTTTAGTAATAGTATCTAGTCCTCAAAATACTTTATCACGCCAATGGATAGGTAACATAAGTGAGTTTGATTTATGTTTTGATGAAAGTATTATTGCCGATTCATCCAATAGATTGTGGAAAAAAAAAGCCGAACCTGTAATCACAAAGTTAAAATTAGGCTACTATAAATCAGTAATTTTTTATTCTACACACAGCACATGTAGCAGTTTAGACTTTATAAATATAGTAAAAAATAGCCAGAATAAATATAAAATTTTATTTATTGGAGACGAAACTCATGGTTTAGGGTCAACAAAGCAGCAGAACGGTTTACAAAGTAATTACGAGTATAGAATTGGTTTAAGTGCAACCCCACAACGTTGGTTTGATGATTATGGAAGTCATTTGATTGAAAATTATTATGGTAAAAAGAGTTTTGAATTTACAATTGAAGATGCATTAAAAACGATAAACCCTGTAACTCACAAGCCATTTTTAGTCAATTATTATTACTTTATCCGCACTCCAAATTTGTCTCAGAATGAATTAGAAAAATATGAAAAAATTTCTACAAAAATAAAAAGGCTTAAAAGGTTTAACACAGATGATATTCAATATCAGGAATATTTGCAAAATTTAATATTTCAAAGAGCTAATATTTTAAAAAATGCACAGAGCAAATATGAAGAGTTGAAATTATTACTTGATGATATAAAGGATATAGAAAATACCATTATTTTTGTAAGTCCAGAGCAAATAGAAAAAGTAAGTAGTATTTTGGCGGACCGAAACATAATAGCTCACAAGTTTACCCAGTTGGAAGGAACTGTTAAGTCAGAAAAATATAATGGACTTAGTGAAAGAGAACATATAATAAAAAATTTCAAAAATGGAAATTATAAAGTATTAGTTGCTATAAAATGCTTAGATGAAGGTATAGATATACCTTCTGCAACAACTGCAATTCTGATGTCTAGTAATAGCAATCCACGAGAATATATTCAGAGAATTGGACGAGTTATACGTCAAAGTGATAATAAAGAAAATGCACATATATATGACTTTGTTGTAAAACCTAGAAAAAGTTTAATTAAAGACTCAGACCTGAAAAAATTTGAAAGAGAAATTTTTGAAAAGGAGTATAACAGAATTAGCTACTTAGCAAGTAATGCATTAAACAACACCCGTGCTCTTGCTCAAGCTCATAAACTTTTGGAGAATACCTATGAATGACAACCATAGTAAGTTAGTAAACAGTAACATTCAGGAAAAATTAAATGATTTTACCGCAAACAACAAGAATATGCGAGATTTTATTTTAGAGATTTTTGACCAAGAAATTAAGGGGTCAGCTCGCTATAAAAATACATATAAATCACTTATCGAAAAATATAGTGAACAAGAGGGTGTTAAATGAGAATAGATAGTGTTAAAATCGAAAACTATAGGTCATACAAGGATATTGAGTTTAACTTTTTAAAAAAAGAGTCATCGCATGACCTCCATGTAATTGTAGCTCAAAATGGAGTAGGAAAAACGAATTTATTAAATGCTATAGAATGGTGCTTATATGGAGATGAGCCACATTTAGGTAATGAGAAAGAATCTTTGCCTCTTGCAAATATTTATGTATTTGATGAATTAAAAAATTGTGGAAAAGAAAGTTTAAATGTAAAGGTAGAAGTAATTATTTCAGCTAAAGGGGAAAGTCATAAAATTCGAAGAACTAGAAAGTTTAATATTGACTACGACCTCGAGAAACCAGAACTTGTGCAACTAGAGGAAAATTTACTAGTGTGGAAGAATATTGACTTACCCAACCCAGAACTACTAAAGGATACTTTTGCTGATGACTTAATAAATGTCTTTTTTAGAAAAGATATTAGGAGGTATTTCTTTTTTGACGGAGAACAACTTACTAGTTATTTTGAGAAAGCAAGAGATTCTAAAAATGATAATAAAATAAAGAAATCTATTATGTCTTTGTCTCAAGTCGAAATATTAGAAAACATTCAAAAAAGGTTAAAGTCAACTTTAACTGATTATAAAAAAGAGGCTGGAGATCAGGTCCCTTGTATAAAAAAAATAAATACTAATATCCTTGAACGGGAAAAAAAAGTAGAACGGTTAGAAAACGACATAAATGAGATTGAAATATCTAATGAAAAAGCAGACAAAGAAATAGAAAAGAAAAATGTGTTTTTAAACGACCAAAAAGGTGTTTCTGCTAAAATAGATAAGTTGAATGAATTGGATAGTAAACTAAATTTAGAACAAACACAAAGAGATGAAATTCTAAAAGAGTTACATAGATTTATATATGATTCAACTCTTAAAATCGCTTTTTATAAAGCTTCTCGTAAAAGTTTAAAATTTATAGATAAACAAGATGCTGCAGGAAAGCTTCCTCCAGCAATAGATAAAGGAATTTTGATAGAAAGTTTAAATAGTAAAAACTGTCTTGTTTGTGGGAATTCCTTAACATCTGAAAGTAAATTAAATATTGAAAAATTAATAGAAACCTATAATATATCTTCTGCTGCGTCGAATATGCTATCTAAACTAAAAGGGTCACTAGAAGACACTATAAATTTGCAAAATTTTAGATCTGACAAAGGTAAAATTTTAGATAAATTAAAGCAAAATGAAGATAAAATAAAAAAATATGAGGATGAATTAAATACAATTGATGCAACTCTCAATGATTATCCAACCGAAGAATCAAAAAATGATATTGAAATCAAATTAAGAGATGCACGAAATTATATAAAAGCCCAGGAAGGTCTTATTAAGCAAAACTTACTTAAATTAGGGGAATATAATTCTAATAAAGTTAACTTAACTAAAGAAATAGATTGTTTAAAATTAGAACTAAAAGACGTTATGGAAAAGCAAAATATTTTAAATGCTGTTTATAGAAATATTAAATTTGTTGAAAAAAGTCTTAAAATTATATCAAAAATTATAAATGAAATTATGACCGAATCAAGAAATAAAATGGAAAAGAGTACATTAGATTATTTTTTAAAATTGATTTGGAAAGAGCATAGTTATGAGTCTTTAAAATTGGATGATAGCTATAGCATGGAATTATTTCATAATAAAGGCTATACCTGTTTAGGGTCATGTAGTGCTGCAGAAAAAGCTCTACTTGCTTTGTCTTATACTTTATCTCTACATGATTTGACAGGTCAAAATTCACTTTTGTTTATAGATACACCATTGTCAAGAGTTTCTGATGAAAATAGGAATTTCTTTGCTAGTGTAATTGCAGATATTAGTAAAACTAGGCAAATAATACTGGCATTCACTCCATCTGAATATTCAAATGAAGTTAAAATGAAGTTTAATAATATTCCTTTTAATAAAATAGAGCTAGCCACAAATAATGAAAAAGAAACTATAAAAAAGGAGGTGAAGTATGTCTAATAATTCTGACATACGTCTATATATTGAAAAAAAATGTAGAGAAGCAATAGATACTATATTTAATGAAAAAAAATTAGGTCTTAATCACTTAGAGAATATAGATCGTTTTATGTGGGCGTTAGCATTAGGTATAATGAAAGAAGAAAAGAAACCGTTAACTGGAGCTAAGGATAGCTTTATACGTAGAGAATCAATATCAACTCGTAATGAGTCACAAATAATAGCACATTATATTTCAACAATAGATGAAAATGTCATAATTGATCAAGGAATTGATATAGAAGAAGCTTTTAAACAAGCAGGAGAATATGCTAACGCTGGTTTCGACTCTCTAGAAAGTTTAATAAATAATTTTTCTTTAGAAGATGTTTTACTGAAAAAGTTACAAGAAATTACTGAATATTATGAAAATATTGATAGTTAGAAGTTTGGTCAAATATGTATTGGATTTTGTGTAAGTATTCTGATAATAAGCTACAACACGCCCCTTTTTATTTAGATAGGTGCAATATATAATTATTGCCACTAATATAAAAAACTCTTCATCTAAAAAACTTATTTGGTTTTGTTGAGTTTGTGGTTTATTGGTAACGTTATTTTGATTGATTTTTTACTTTGTAATTCGCCGATAATGTATGTTTTATCATTATTTATTAGACTGTTTATATCTGAATTCACTAGCTCAACCTTTTTTATTCCTGGGGCATTAAAATTACCGTATAAACGAATTACTGCCAACTTATTTTTAATATAGGTGTCTTCGCCATTCTTATGATCAATATCGGTATAATTATTGTTAATTGAACCATCATCGTAGCTTCTATGACGTCCTTTATTTTCTGTCTTTGGTAGTTCATTACCTAGAAATTTATCTAAAAAGCCAATCCTATATTTAGTCTTAAAAATAGGGTTGTTGGGATTATATTTAGGATTACCTGCTCCAAAACTTGTCAATCGTTCACATTTTGGAATTGCATCATCAATAAAAACCATAAAGTCATAAACTCCGTATTTTTGCCAATAAAGCGGGAAAACTGCTAGAGAATAATTTTCAAATTCGTAAACTCTAGCATTTTCATATTCATGACAAATAACAGTTTGTTCTTTATCAGTTAATGACAAATTGCCATTATTTTTAAGAAAAAATTTATTTAATGCCAACAAATCTTCCTCAAAAGTTGGAGGCAAGCCAATATCATCATCATAAATATCAATCCCAAAATACCCTAAACTCCAGTCCAACAGTTCTCCAGGGTTAAAGCCAAGGTAAAACCCACCAACTGGAGTTCCAAATCCCGCACCAAATTCGGAATAATAGTTCAATGCAGATTGATTTGTTGGTTGAGCGTATGATAATCCTAGGTTAAAAGATGTATAATTTTTATTTCTCGCCCAATTGATTTTATCATATGAATATTTTTCTATTGACATTAAACCTAAAGATCCTAAAGTTGAAGATATTTCAATTTTTCTGTTAGTAAAATGAGTCGATAAAATACCCGCAGCTAAATTAATAATTCCAACTTGAGCCTTTCCTCCAGCCCCAATCATAAAATCAGTCTGAAAAATATCATCAAAATCACGTTTTCTATCAACAGTATAATCTGAATCATTATTAGAAACACAGCCTGTTAGCGATACTACTAAAAAACTTATCAAAAAAATATTAAAAAACTTTTTCATAAATAACCTTATTTTTATTCGCTTAAAATTATAAAATAGCATCAATAGTCCAATCTTTCAATTACTATAAAGTAGATATATCTTCCCACTTACGAATATTATTCTCTGCCCATATACGCCATCCTGGATTTGTGTCTTGCTGACACGAAGTTAATCGATCACTTTTTAAACTATTTTGATATTTTTTATCAAGATTTTGATAAGGAATCATTAAATAATTCTGTGGGTTATCAAGGTCTTTATCTTTTATAACGTTTACAAATTGGTCTTCTTTAACAAACTCCGATTCACTACTACCAGTAAAAAGTAGATTTGCTACCCAAGTTGCAAGCGATTGAGCAAAAGTTTTTGTTGTATAGTTTGTCATTATCCTAAAAATATAATCACATTTTGCCTTTCTTGAAATCTCTTTTTTGTCAATAAGTAAAAATTTTGTGACATGATTTACAAATTTTACCTTGTTGACATGGTAACCAAAATCATGAATTTTTCCAGCAAGATCGAACATATGTTCTGGGCGTTGCAGTGCTGTTCCAGCCCAGCCTGGACCAGGAAAACTTCCCAGTTCATGTGCAACTCCACCATTTGTTGTAATCAATTCAATATTCCATGGTTTCCAAGTAAAATTTTCTGTGTCTCCTTTTTTAGGTAGTGGATTTTTAGTAAAAGATTTATTTTTTGCAAATGCTCCTTGAGCAGGAATTAAGGTTATATTTTTAACCCATCCAATGCCACTTGTCAACAAATCACCAACTATAGTCATATTGGTTTCAACTCGATCAGCTAAGTTTACTGCTGGGTCGAAAGTTAAACATAATAATGGATTCTTTTCAAGTAAATAATGTTCTTTTTTCTTTGTTAATAATTTGGTATAAGGTCTAAACACCATATCAAAAGGCACACTTGCATCCAAACTATATGAAATAACTGGAACTGCTTCAAAAGCAACATCTGTAAAAGGAATTTTGACTAAGAAGTATTTCTTTTCAATTTTCCACGCTTTCAACTTTAAGCCAGCAATTGTTATAGAGCCTGAAATAGCTCCACTTTTTGAATCAAAAGAAACTCCAGCTAAAGGTTTAGTAAAAATTTTTATTAAATCTGTGCACAATGTAACAATTCCACCAAAAGATGAATCTCTATTTCTCCAAGTATGAACTGCTAATCTAAAAGTTTTTATATATTGCTGCTGTAATACTTCATTGTTAACTCCTTTGATAATTGCTTGTACACATAAATTAAGAAACAAGCCTGTGCTGTCAATTATCTTAGTAGAAGCGTTTTTAGTTGCTTTAACAGTTGCATTAAACACTTTACATGTCGAATCCCATGTCCAGTTTGCCGCATCTGCAATACCTTCTCCAATATCTTTGGCTAAATCTGCAGTACTATCCCAAAGCCATTCAGCTCCTTTAACAGTTCCTCCCCATATAGACTCCAGCCAATTTTCACTAGATTTTGCAGCGTCGTTGACAACTTGATACATATTAATTGAATTATTTTGAGCTAAATCATTGAAAGCAGTCAAAGCAAACATTATTTGCATACCTGCTTGATAACTTTCAGTTCTTTTACTTGGGTTCTTTTCATGCCATTTGTCAAAAATTGCATAAAATGAAAACTTCAGATGTAAATGCTTTGGAAAGTGGTCCTCTGCAATTCTATCAAAAAGTTGTCTTTCATTGGGCTTGTTTGCATTCGTTGATTTTTTACTTGTCACTTGAGATGTGGTTTTCTTTGCATTAGTTCTGTTCTTCGTTGGTCTCTTGCCATTTACTTTATATGCTGGTTTTGACCATTTCCCAGCACTCCTTGTTCCTGTTTGTTTCATAAATTGAGTTCCTTGTAGTTAATATTAGATGATTTATGATAATATTAAATATAATCTACAAATGTATAATTGCAAGTTTAAATAAAGATTTTATACTAATATTAATAAATCTTAAGCAGCTAATTTTTTAACACAGATAATAATTCTTCAACTTTATCAAGTTCTAATGTATCGATGATTTGCTTTAATTGAGTACGTTTTCTTGGAGAATTTTTTCTTCTTGGGTTTGGTTATTGCTGAAGTCGACATTCATATCTTTAAACGCATTTTTGTATTTGTAGCTATAGGTTTCCAAAATTATATTTAATAACAACGAATCTTGAAATTTATTGATTTGGTGATAAATTAAATAATTAAAATTATCATGATAAAATGGTGATTTTTGTATAAGAAATGGCTCAAAAAATCGTAGCCATTTGGTACCGTTTGGAGACTTCAAAGTGCCAAAAAGTACCGTTTTTTGATGATTTTATTTTTCGCATTAATTTAGCTAAATTAGACATTTTAAGTTCAAAAAATGAAAGTTAAATAAAACTTTGAGGTTAGGAATGATTTTAAATCGTTCCCTCAGGATCCACCATTTTTTTGCCCTCAAATCTGACTTTTAAGATTAAATTTCTAAAGCTACATAAATTCACAGCAAAAATCATTGATATGTCATTTTACCCCTTTTTACGTCATGAAAAGGAAAATAACAACAACAAGTTTTTTCTCAATTTAACTACAAAAATCACATTTATTGAAACCATCAAAAATCTATTAACAATATCAAATTTTATCAATCCCATAAAATCACTCAAAATATTTCACTTTTTGTATAAACAAGCTTTGATAGTTTTTTAAACTGCATTAAGTTTTAATAGCTAAGAATACAATGAAGTAGTAAAAAACATGAACAGCAAACCAAGGATATTTGAAATAACAGCAGTAGTGAATTCGCCTTTAGAGTCTGCAATTATAATTAACAACACCAAAGATAAAAATATAAAATGTCCACTGTGCCATAATAAAAGTTTTATAACAACTAAATATTTAATTCAAGGATATGATAATTTTTTAGAATATAATTTAAGCGAGCCAGCATTTTTAGGCTTTAACTTTGAACCTTTGTATACAACAGAATCTAACGCTAAGTTAATTGTCAATAGTTTATCTGGATGCACTTTAGCAAAGGTTGACTATGATGATTGGAATCAAACTGTATATATCAAGTTGTGGAGGAAAAAGCCCTTTTTAGGTGCTATTGATGTTACTCCAAGAAAATGAAGTTTACCAGCAAATTTTACTCCACAGGGAAATTTATTACCATTAATATCTATTCCTTTAGGGTTCGTACAAATATACATATGAGTAAATTTTTCAAGTTTTAATTTATCATGATGAAGCTCAGAATTTCTTAAACAATAGGTTACAAAATTTTCTTTATCATCTTTTACATATTTTATATAAAATTTATCAGTATTAATAGTACTTTTTGTTGATGAAATCTTACTTATAATATTATTACTAATGCTTTCTTTACTTAGGTCAATATTATCAATATTACTGAGAATTGTTACTGGCTTTATTGCTATTTCCTCTAAAATATTATCAACTCCAGTATTTTTTATATCCAAAATTGAGCTAATAATGCTATTCATACTTAATCCATTAAAATTAATGGCAACCAGAGTATCTTTTGGGTTTCCAGGGTTTAAATGCAGCGCAAGAAAGCCTTTAAAACGTTTAAATTCCATTTCTCCAATTAGCCCAACACTAAAACCTTCCTTTTTTTGAATGTTAAAATTTAAATATAAATTATTTACATTTAAACCCTCAATTTCTGTAACATTGTTAAGATTATTTTTTGATTCTGCAGCAAATATTAACCCATTTTTCGAAGCATTTAAGGAGCCTTGAAAAGCTTTTTTATCATTTTTATTATCACCCAAAATTGTCAGAGTTGTATCAACTTCAAGCGAAAGACCATTCCTTTTTGTATAAGTTAGACAAAGTTTATTGTCATTTAAGGCGATTTTATCTGAAATATTTATGCTTGTATTAAATTCATACTCCAAGTCTACTTTTAATTGTTTTTCAGGACCTTTTATAATCTTTAAATGTGCTTTATCGATTTTAAATTTTACCCTATCGCTTATTACATTATATTCTGTTCCAAATAATTCTTCAAAAAGTTTATCAAACCGCAAATTTATAAGTTCAATATCTATCTCGCATTTATTACCCAATTGTTCAAGAGAAAAAATTCATATCAAATGAATTGCAATGTACTTTGCCCATAAATTGAAGTTTTTTTGGACTTTTTCTATAGTAAAAGGAAGATATTTGAAGTTTTAATTTCGTTTTATCAGTAATTTGTAAATCTTCTGTATTGTTGAATGTCAAACTACATTTAATAGGATTTGTTTTAAATTTAACATCTGCAAATTCTGGCAATAAATTAGATGTTGGAATAAATTTAGTCCCTGTAAGTTTTAATCTAGAAAAATTAATGTCAAAACTAAAACCATTTTTATTATCATATGTTCCTTTGATATTAACTTGTGAATTATTTTAAAAACCTTGAAATTCTACAGTTATATTGACCTCATTTGTATTTTTAGTTATTTGAAAGTTACAACTAGAAATTTCAATATCACAAACCTCTCCAAAAGAAAATTGTACTTTTTCAATAAGTTTTACTCCAGCTTTTATTTCATAAGTTCTATTATAAATATTTGCTGAAAAATCAAAATCTGTAATTTGAATATTTGGTAATAAATTAATATGCTTTTTACTTACAACTTTTAATGCTTCAAGTAATTTATGACTCGTTATATTTTTATTCAAACCTCCAAATAACGTAATGTTATTTGAATTGATATATTGCATTTTCAAATCTAAATCGTAATCTTCAATGAAATTAATTGCTATAGCGAGGCTGGCATTAGCAATTTTAATTTTATTTTTAAAATCGACACCAATCGCAACATTTTTTATCTTTACAGCTCCCAATTTTAAATCCTCTGCAAATTCAACAGGAAATCCTGGAATAAGAAAAGTTAAATCTTTTAAAGTAAAATCATAAGGGGCAATAGTTAAATTCCAAATAGCATCACTTGAAAAATCTATCGACACTGTAAATTTTTTACTGCATATATTAATTGTCGCGGTTAATATTATGCTACAAGATCTGAAATAGTTTTATAAGAAAAATTAATAGATAATCGAGAATCTGTTAACGCTATTTTGTTCTGTGAGTTTGCATCTTCATCTGATGTTGGTTGCTTATAAAAAACTAACTCTTTAATTAATGCTACTTCGGCATATACACTATAATTGTTAGTCTGCTGTGGCTAATAAATAATCCCAAAATTAAATAACTCTATTTCAGGAAAAATATTACCTATATAAAGAAGGCAAATGTGAAGTAATATTAAGTTGATCAATTTTTTGTAAAAGGTTAATTAATTTTAATATTACTTTTTTTATCATTATTATAAAATTTAGAGTTATAACTTAGTATACAATTACCATATTTATCTTCAGTTTTTTCTATAGGAAATGTCATATCACCAACGTGAAAAAATTGATAGTTTGCTGTATTACTTCGGCTATTACCTGCTTCCATATCAGGCGCTAATAAATAAACAAAATCTAAAATCTCGTGATGACCTCCATTTTCAATACCTATTTAATATACGTTTATTATCTACAATGTCAGTTGTGTTGCCTAATTTTAAAAATTGTTCACTTGTTAAATTCATATCTAAAGAAAAATTTATTTTATGATTTGTATCAATTGAAATTTTCTGTTTTATATGATCTGTACCAAATTGATCTATATTACCAGCAAAAAAGAATTTATTAAAAGATATACATCTTTCACCATTCTTGCATTACTCACATTTTTTATATACCTCGCAAAAGTTAAATCTTTTACATGTTGAAATATTCTTTTCAGTTTCTCGAAGCGCACAAGAGGAGATTTTTTTACATGTTTCACATATTTTATCAGGTTTTGAAACTTCGTGAGCAAAGTAATTTGTAAAAAAAGTTAATAATGAATCAGTATTTTTCAAATGCCGTAAAAAAACAATTAGGATGTTTATATCCTTGATGGTTTCCATGTGAAACTATTGCTACACTTGGTTTTAATTTATTCAAAAAAATTGAGGATGTTGAAGTACTAGAACCATGGTGACTTTCTTTAAAACTATTTATTGTAAATGGTGACTTTCACTTTGAGTAATTAATAAATCCTCAATTTCACTTGTTAAATATCCCCTAGTATAATAACGCCAAGTAGAATCATGGCTTTCTAATGAAATTAGAACTGCAACACTGTCATCATTTGAAGGTGAGTTATCAGCTCTTTCCATAGGTTCGGCCATTCCACTGCAAGCAAAAGGTCTTATTGTTATATTTTTAAATTCTCTATCTGAAATTTCATCATCTAAAATGTCAGATCTCAAATCTGCTTGTTTAAAAGTATAGAAACTATCAGATTTTGTTAATTCATTACTCAAATAATCTTTAATTTTTTCAACATCATCACCATTAGGAAGGTAAACTGGACACTCGTTGTTGCCTAGATTAAAATCTGTTGCAGAAAATCTTTTCAAGCCTTCATAATGATCAGCATGACAATGAGTTATTATAACTGAATCTATTGCTTTCCCATCAAAATGGTCTGTATAGTAATTATAAGCAAGGCTTTGATTATCTCCAGCATCTATCATCATTAAATATTCAATGTTTGGATCAGAGTTTGAACCAGAACTAACAGCTATAAAAGTACAATTTCCTTGTCCCACATCAACATTATGTATTTCTAATTTGTATCCATAATTATTAGACATTTTTTTTACTTCACTAGTTATCGTTTAGAGAAGTGATATTTAAAGTAATTTAATATAAATTATATTAGTATATTGTTCAATCAACATATGTTAATTTGCCTTTTTAAGGTCCTATATACTGTGTGCTTTTGTAAATAAGCTTATAGTTATTTTACTTAATATAATTTTTTACAATATTTCGGCTATTTTCTTGGCTGTGTAGCTAGTTTTTAATTGTTCAACAATTTATTCAAGAATTAGACGCTTAATCACTTCTATGTATTTACAAAATTCGCTATGATTAGTTAACGTAAAACTGCTTTGTGAATTAACGTAAAAATTTTACTTTGGCAGGAATTAAATCAATTCGATATAATTTTTGAAAGGTGAGAAAAATTGATATTTTTTGCTGTATATATGAGCTAAAATTTATTTTTTTTGTTAAAAATAAGTTGAAATTTTATTAGGATGTATATAGTAGTGAGATTGACAAATATCATATTTATGTTTCTTTTTTTGTATTTGTAGATGTAGTATTTTTACTAGCAATTTTATTTTTTTGTTGTAATAAAATGTTTGTACCATGGTTGAGTATACGTCCGAAAATTTTATGTTTTGTATAAATATTATTTTTTGGGGAAATTATAGTTTAAAATTTTTTGTGCAGTTTAATTGGGTTAAAAAAATTAAGGAGATGTTGTTGATGAAGATGAAGTTCTTTTTTATTTTGTTACTAATGGTCAGTACAGTAGTGCATGCAAACGAGGTAATTATAAAAAAGGGGGCAGAATATTTGCAAGAAAAGCAGCAAGATTCTGGGGCTTGGAGTGAAAATCAAAAAAGTAATATAGATACTCTTGAATCACTAAAGGCACTAGTAAAAGTAAATACTGCAGATCCTAATTCAATAAATAAAGCTTTAAAATTTCTTGCAAATTTACCTAATGATGATAATACTATCTCTAAAAGTATGAGGTTGAATGCGCTATCATTTAGTACAAATGATACTTTAGGGTTAGGTGAACTCCTAACGTCAATACAAAAAAATGATGGCGGTTGGGGAGCAAGTAACACTAAACAAGGTTCAATTGAAAATACAATATTTGCAACGAATGCTTTAATTTCATCAAAAAAAGCTACATTAGATTCGCTCAGCAAAGCTATAACGTTTTTAGTGAAGAATCAACAACAAAACGGGGCATGGATATTCACAGGAGATTATTCAATTTCTGACATAACAAATACTGCAATGGTAATTGTTGCATTGAAGAATATTGAAACGTTTGGGTCATTTGATAATAGTGAGCTTCAGCAGGCAATCACTAGAGCTCAACGTTTTTTGGAAGACAGCGATGATGATGGCATTTACGATAATTTAGTAGATACAGCATGGGTTTATTTAGCTCTGTCTCGCATCAAACAGCCATCAGAATTGCAGGCAGTTTTAAACTATATTAATAATTCGCAATTAACTAATGGATCATGGAATAATAAAATTTATGATTCAGCAATATGTCTACAGGCGTTAACTGCAATTAAAATACCTCAAACAGAAAATTTGCCAAACCTTGAAATAACTGAGCAATATATTACTTTTAATCCAACAAACCCTGCAACTGGCAATGAGGTAACAATTTCTGCTTTGATATTTAATAAAGGCAATGAGGATGCAAATGATATTGTGGTTGAATTTTTTAATCGTGATCCTCGCTTGGATGGGGTAGAACTTGCTTCAGCTAAGACTATTCAATCAATTCCTGCTAATGCATCTAGTCATGTAACGGCAACTTTTTCAACCAATGATATGGTTGGACCTCAACAAATAGTTGTATTTGTTGATAGAGAAAATAATATAAAAGAATTAACAAAAATTAATAATGCCGCTGCAAAAGTTATTAATGTTGGTGGAATGCCTGACTTAAGCATTAGTAGTGAAGATATAAAATTATCTAATCCAAATGTCAAAGCATTTGAAAAAGTAGATTTAACCATAAAAATACACAATACTGGCAATGACGTTGTTGAAAATATTCCGGTAAAAATTTATGATAATGAGAATGAACTATCTTCTATAACTCTTAGCAAAATAAATGCTAATTCTCATCACAATATTACCATTACGACTGAATTAAGCGCTGGTCCTCATGATATTAGAGTCGAAATAGATCCTAAACATACTATTGAAAATGAAATCAATATAACTAATAATAGTGTAACTGCTAATTTTGAGATTGAAGTAGAACTCGGAAAAGCTGCTGATATTGGCATTGAGTCAATTATCGCTAATCCTGCTGCTCCAACCTCTGCAGAAACGTTGGATATTATAGTAAACGTTATTAACCTTGGCAGTGAAGAAATAGAAAATTCTTTTAATGTTAATTTAAGTGTTGATAGTACTGATATTAATACAATAGTTGTTAATGGACTTCTAGGAGGACAACGGAAAATTTTAAAATTTGAGAATGTTTCTCTAGGATCAGGTGATAAAACTTTAGTTGTTACTGCTGATGCCGAAAATGTTATTACGGCAGATACAAATCTCGAAAATAATACACTAAGCAAAACAATAACAGTCAATGATACTGCTGTTCCTGCAAATATTGAGATAACTTCTTTTACTGCAAATCCTGCAACTGCTATTATTGGCAGTAATGTAGACTTTAAGCTAAATGTTAAAAACTCAGGAACTATTACTTCAAGTAATGTATCTATAAACCTATATAATAATGATGTTGCTTTAAGCAATGGCATTACAATTCCAGCATTAGAAGGGGGGCAGGAAGCAGAATTACAATTTCAGCATACATTTAGTTCAAATGGAGCATATACAATTGAAGCTGTGGCAACACATGAATCACAAATGGATAGTGAAACAGCCGTGTTGACGGTGGCTGAGGTGTCTGATTTAGAGATTATTGCAGGAAATATTAGATTTTCTAATGATAACCCAGGTGCTTTTGAGGAGTTTGAAATTACTGCTGTTATTAATAATATTGGAAGCATAGATGCCGTTAATATTCCAGTAAGATTTATTATTAATGGTGAAACTATAACGACGATGAATTTAAATAGAATAGCCGCAGCTTCAAAAAATAGTGCTATATTGCGTACATCTTTACCTTCTGGAGCACATAACATCATAGTGCAAATTGATCCTGAAAAAACCTTGAATCATGAACACAACTATTTGAATAACCAAGCATACAGAACTTTGGGTATTGAAGCTCCACAATCATCTTTGTCAAATTTAGCAATTGAAAGTTTCTCGGTTTTGCCAAATTTACCATTGGCGGGAGAGCCTGTAGAACTTGTTGCTACAGTAATTAATTTAGGCGGGACAAATATTGAAACGCCATTTGATGTAACGATTAGTGATAGTAATAATATTTTGCATACTTTTACGCTACCTACTTTAATGGCAGGGCAAAAAGCGGTATTAAAAATGCAGACAAACTTTAGTACTGGCGTGCATGATTTGACAGTTTTAACCGATGCTAATAATGTGGTAACGGAAGAAACTAAAGATGACAATAGCCATACAACTCAGTTAACTGTTAATTCTAGTGCGACGCCTTCAAATCTAGTGGTAGCAAACTTGACCGTGAATAACGAGAATCCAAATATTATGGATGACGTTACATTTACCGCCTCAATTTCTAATACTGGGACTATGCAAGCAGATAATTTTACAATCCAAACAGTTATAAATGGCGTTCCTTATGGTGAAACTTATCAAGGAGGAATTTTAGGTGGTGGAGGAACTTTTTATTTACAAATACCTTATATGGTACAACAGGAAGCTAATACTATAGAAGTTATAGTAAATTCTAACAATAGTAAATCGTTGAATTTCACTGCAAATACCATTCCTCTTGCAGATTTAACATTGGCTGAAAATGGTTTAATAACAAATCCATCACCGCAGCCAAACCAAAATTTTGATTATAATATAACAGTAATTAATAATGGTGAGACTGATGCAGGAGCGTTTAAAGTATTAGTTAGTGAAGGTCATCCGCAGATGGCAGGAGTAAAATTTTTAGGGTCGGCAGATATTGAATCATTAGTAACTGGAGCGAGTAAAACTGTTGATATTAAGTTAAATTTGCCTGAATCGAAAGATAATATATTTGTATTTATTGATAGTGAAAATGTAATTTCTGAGTCAAACAAAGATAATAATTTGTTTGAAAGCCCAATAATTGTTGAGGCCTTACCAGATTTAGTAATTGAAACAAACAATATTACTCTAAGTCATAATGACTTAACTGAAGAAAAAACTGTTGTAATCAAAGCTATAGTGTCTAACATAGGTTCAATTGCTTCAAGTGAAGTGAAAGGTCGTTTTCTTGATCGTAGAGTTGAAGGAACTAACTATTTAATTGGAGATGTTGATATTCCGGCATTAAAGCCTGGTGAAGTCACTGAAGTTCAAATTTTATGGAATGCTTCTGGTGGAGAGCATACTGTAGTGCTTGAAATAGACATTAATAATACTCTTATTGAAAGTTTAAAAACAAATAATGTTGCTGAAAAAGATGCTCATATGTCTGTGCCTGAAACGACATTAAGAATTTTACGTAAAAATGATGAAAATCAAGCATATGAATTATCAAGTGAGTTTATGCCATATGAAACAGTTTATTTTGAAATTTTACATGGTTACTCTAATGTAACAGTACAAGGCATTTTGACTGGAATTGATGGGAAAAATTATTTTGTCAAAAAACAAACTGATTATATTAAATTTGAAACAAGTTATAATCCCCCAGGAACTTACACATGTAACTTTTTTATTGTTGATAAAAAGACTCAAACTGTCATTGATGAAATAACTGGAAGTTTTGAAATTTTGCCAAATAAATCTTTAACAAAAATATCAGCATCAAGTAATTTACCACGTGCCACGGCTATACAGAATAATAATTTAAAATTAATGAGTGAAACTTTAAGCCGTACCAATGAAGATATTTCTGGTACATTAACTTATCAGTTAGCTAAACCAGATGGGAGTGAAGCATTACCTTCCAAAACTTACGATGTTATAATTCGTCCTGACCAACCATTTTTTCGCCATACCTATCAGGAAGAAAATTTTATTTTTACAGAGGTTGGAGATTATACGTTAACAACAACATTTAGCTCTGAACTTGGTGATCTTTCTGACACTACAATTATTTCAGTTGATGAAGTACCTTCCGTAGTAACTAGTCCAATACGTTTAGACGTATCACTTCCTTTTGCTGAACAAGTAACCAAACAAGTTCAATTACTACGAAATGAAATTGGTTTAGGGGAAAAATTTGATGTCATATTTATGTTTGATACGACAGGAAGCTTTAAAGGATATATTAATCAATTTAAGGAATCATCCATTAGTATCATGGAGGCGATAAAAGCGGAGCTTGGAGATGATGTATATTTTGGACTATCAACATTTGCTGATTATCCTGAGTTTGATGATTTGGATGATCCATTGCGAAATGAAGATTATGCTTATATGCTAAATCAAGCACTGACTCCTGATATTCAAATATTACAGCAAGCTTTTGATGGTATAAAACTTGCATTTGGTGGAGATTATCCTGAATCTCAGCTTGAAGCTCTTTATCAGCTTGCAACGGGAGAAGGCTTAGACGTGAATGGTGATGGAGATTTTGATGACTTCGGAGAAGTTGCTCCACAACCAATGGGATGGCGTGCAGGTTCTACTAAAATAGTATTTTTTGCAACCGATGATAGTTTTCATAAACCAGGAGATTATAATTATCCAGATGCTGGAGCTACTTGGGATGAAACGGTAGAAGCATTGAAAAATGTAGGTATTACCCTTGTTGGTCTTTTACCAGAAGAAGAACAGGACGTTACTGATATAATAACAGAAACAGGGTCTGTAGATTCTAATGGTGACCCTTTAATTTTTTACAATTACGATTATTCTGGAACAGAAATAATGGATGCTGTTATAGAAGGCACTATTGGTGCAACTTTATTTCATGTCAGTCTTAGTGCTTTAGATGATCAACATGGTTTTTTCAAAAATACAGAACCTGAACAAATCTCTTTAGATATTAATCAAGATTTGACTTTCAATGTAAACTTTGAAGGAAAGGTTGAACCACAAATTGAAGAACAAATATTTAATTTTGAACTTGAGGTCTTAATTCAAGGAGGTCGTGTTGTTGGAAGTATACCAGTGTCAGTGATTGTTCCACAAAGAGTACCGTTAAACATAAGTGTTGACAAAAAACAATATTTTGCTAATGAAGATGTTGATGTCAATGCAAAAATAATGATTAGTGGTAACGCTCTAAAAACTATATCAACAGCTGAAGAGTTTGCGAGCGGAGTAATTGAACAATTATCATATCAAAATGATATCAAAAAACTGGTACTGGGATCTGAGCCACTTGTAGCAGAAAATATTATTGTAAATGGTGATTTTGAGAGTGATATTAATTATGGTATGTATGGGTGGACAGTTGTAGGAGGTTATATATATACAACGACGTGGGATGTTTTATTTGGTAATAAATCTTTATCAATAGATGTAGATGGAGGTGATGACTATGGTGGATATATTACCCAAGATGTTACAATACCAGAAAATGCAGTAAACACAACTCTATCTTTGAAGGATAAATTAGTTTATGGTGGTTCTCAATTATATTATGATATTCAAATTCTTGATACAAATAATAATTTATTAAAGACATTACTACGTCATAAAATCCAAGAAAAATGGGATCTTACAACAAGAGAATACGATATTAGTGAATTTAAAGGTCAGACAATTCGTTTATTGATTGGTCATGCTGAGGAAAATTATGATTGGACGAAATTATTGATTGATGACATAGAATTAAGTATAATATGCAATAGTTACCCAGAACAAGGATCGGCAAGATATATTTTTGAATCTGAAAAAGCAGTATTATGGGATAAATTAATTTATGAAGCAGACATCCCAGAAGGAACATCTGTAGAATTTCGTGTTAGAGCTGCAAATAGTAAGAGCGATTTAGCAAATGTAGAATTTAGTGAATATTTTACTGACAATAGCAAAATTCTTCCTGTTGCTTCAGCAAGGTTTATTGAAGTGGAAGTAGTTATGAAAACTAGTGATGTTATGGTTACTCCTTCTATAAGTAGTATTGCGGCTAGTTACGTTAATTATGATGATTTAAAATTGAAAGTAGCAGTATTTGATTCTAATGGGACTAAGGTTGCCGATATTGGCGAAAAATTGTTAAATTTTGAGATTGATAAAGAATATAATTATGATTTTTCTTTTAATACTGGGAGTAATATCACTGGTGAATATTACGCTAAAGGTGATTTATTGTCACAAAATATTTCAGTAGCTCAGGACAGTGATAATTTTGAAATAACTGCTGTTTCTCCACAAATGTTAATTAATAGCAGCGTAGTAACAAATAAATTGGAATATATTTGCAATGATAAAGTTGCAATTACTTCAAGGGTAAGTAATTCAAGTGAAAATAAAGTATTGGATAATGTCGAAGTTGAAGTTAAGCTGCTTGATAGTTCAAATAATATAGTTGAAACATTTAGTTATACTATTAAAAAATTATTGCCGAACATGCTCGACTCTAAACAGTTTTACCATGATTTAAAAACAAGTAATTTGGGTGCATACAAAATTGAACAGACTGTAACGATGAATAATGAAGAAGTGGGTAATAATGATACTTCATTCAGTATTGTTGCAAATGTTGTTCAAGGTTATGGAATAAGTGGTACAATTACTACATCTCCATTGACTATTAAGCGTAGAGTAGGCGTGCTTAATTTAGTTGCATCAGCATTGAATACTGGTGGTGTTGATTTAACAAATGTTAATTTTAAAGTTGATATTTATGACCCAACTGCAACAAATATTATTAAAACCTTTAATCATACAGGCAATTTGTTAATTGGTGAAAATGGTTATAGTCAATCACATAATTACTCTGATGATGAAATAACATTAATGCCAGGAACTTACCCAGTTACTTTGACTGCATTATTTAGTTATGGCAATGCCAATTACACTAATTCGTTGGACATTAATGGTTTTACTATTACTAATACGGCGCCAGTGGCAAATGCTGGGGGTGATCAGACAGAAGAAACACAATTACCAACAGGAAAAAATATAACCCTTGATGGTTCTGCTTCTAGTGATGAAAATTCAACTGATGCTGAAAATAAAAATGATATAGTTTTATATCAATGGACAATTGACGATGAGGTTCTTGGTCAAGGAGAAACTTTGACAACTAATTTTGCTCCTGGGACTCACTCTGTTTTATTAACTGTAACAGATACTTGTGGTGCAACCCATACGGATACTGTCAATATTGAGGTTAATTTCACTGCTCAACCACCAGTGATTAGTGGATTAACTCCAACTCATAATAATATTGTAAAAACGTTAAGTATAAATGCTGTTGTAACGGATGCAGTTTTACCAATTGATTGGACAACTTTAATTTTTACAGTAAATAATAACATAATTACTGCTAGCTATGACGAAGAAACAGGGAATATTACAGCTCAATTACAGGATGACGCTGCTGATGGGTGGTATGAGTTAAAAATGAAAATTAGCAACACTTCTTCATTGGAAGCTGAAACAGAAAATTGGCGTATTGGCCTTGACCGTAATTCTCCTGATATAATCAATGAATTCCCAGCTGCAGAAACTATCATAAATGATGCTACACCTGTAATTAGCGCAAATATTAATGATACAATGAGCGGAGTTGACGGTGAAAGTATTACGATAAAAATTGGAGAAAATCCATTAGAATTTAATTATAATGCAGAAACAAAACAGCTAAGTGCTCCAGTTGCTAATGAGCTGACTCTCGAAGATGGTTGGCATGAAGTTTCTATCAGTGTGGCTGATAATATTGGTAATACTAATAGTTCTGTATGTAACATTGGTATTGATACTACTCCTCCATTGATAAGTGATCAAAAACCAGTTACTGAAATTGTTTTAAATAATGCTACTCCAGAAATTAGTGTAATTATAACTGATGCTATGAGTGGAGTTGATGTAAATAGTATTACGGTAAAAATTGATGAAACATCATTGCCATTTAACTATGATGTTGAGACCAATAAACTAACAGCTCAAGTTGCTGATGAACAATCTCTTGAAGATGGGGTGCATGAAATTTTTATAACCGTTTCAGATAGCATTGGAAATATTGCTAACTCGTCATGGAATATAACTATTGATACAAGAAGTATTGATTTGATGTTACTAATTGACACATCAGGTAGTATGGGGAACCAACGTATAATTGATGCTCGTAATGCAGCAGAAACATTTGTGGAAATGCTCCCTGAAAGCGCTCGGGCAGGATTGGTTGAATTTAATTCAAATGCATATTTGCGACATGTTTTAAGTTATGATCACCAGAGTGTAATTACTTCTATTCAAAGTCTTACTGCAGGTGGAGGAACTTATGCCGAACTAGGTATACAAAAAGTAAGACAACATTTTACGGCTGAAGGAAGCAGTGATCGTCGTAAAGTTGTGATTATGCTTGCAGATGGGGATGCTGATAATACTTCAACGCAGGCTACTTTAGCAGCACAAGAAGACATTGCTATTTATACGATAGGCATAGGTCAAAATATTACTGAAACAGATTTGAAACAAATTTCAGAAATTACAAATGGAAAATATTATTACAGTCCTACTAGTGATGAATTAAGCACTATTTTTTCAGAAATTTTCGAAGAAAATCTTTACCAAGGTGGAGGTAATAACTAATGAAAAAATTTTTAAAATTTAGAGAAAATATTGATGTAGTTAAAATAAATCAGGAGAGTTTTGGAATGGAGAAGACAAAGCAATGCGCCAGTAAAAAGAAAATTAAGCATGGGAAATTTTATCCGATGTCACGTTTTCAAAAATGTATGTCAACGTTTTTTGCTATATTAGCATTGCAATTGAATGGCCCTTTAAATGTACTTGCAATGGAAATGTCAAAGGCTGAACAACAACGTAAGCTTGAGCAACAGCAGCGAAAGTTACGAACGTCAGCTTCAGAAAAACTTAATCCAGGTAAACAAAGTGAAATTGTTACTCAAAAATTAATTAAAACCTGTTACCAAATTATAAATAATTTGAAAAATGAACAAGCTGTCGAAGAAGAACTTAATGATATAGAAGAGTTTAAAAATAGTTTTGATGGTATTTACAAGCGTACCATTGAACAAATGGCAAAACAAAAAGAGCATCTTAAAGGACAAGGAGCGTCTGAAAAGTTGTTGCAACGTTTGGATAATCATCAAAAGAAAATTACCAAAAAATTTGCAAAATTGGCAGAATTATTGAAAAATGTAACTAGTAATAAAAAAGATGTCGAAAAATTAAAAGTGGTAGTTCGTGCTTTAGCTTTATTTCTTGAAAAAAGTCTTGAAAAAAATAAAGTTACATCAAAGGATAATAAAAAGGCTACTCCAAAACTTTCACGCCGTTCTGAAGTAAAAGGTGAAGAGATTAGTCTTTTAGACTCATTTTCTCATAATGTTTTACTGACATCAACAACTGATAGCGGAATTGGTAATTGGTTATCTGAGCTTAATGAACAAAATGTTTCAGGTCAAGGAACGGCGGCAGATTTAGCTGCAACAGATGAAATTTATGTTAATGATCCTGAACTTATAGCGTTAGCTGAATCACTAGACAAACATCCTTTAAAAATTTACGAGTATTTACGTAATGAATTTGTATATGAACCTTATTGGGGGAGTGTTAAAGGAGCAAAACGAACATTTATCGAAAAAGCTGGTAATGATATTGATTTGGCAAGTTTGTTTATAACATTATTACGTATTTCAAATCGTCACGCACGTTATGTTTGTGGTAGTATAGAAATGACTGTAGAGGAAGCTGCAGCATGGATTGGAGTTGATGATCCAACGCAGGTAGTAAAAACTTTTATTGCCAATGGTATTCCTGTTGAAACAACTACAAAAGGTGGTAAAATTGATTTAATTCGTATGAATCATACATGGGTTCAAGCTTATATTGATTTTATACCGTACCATGGAGCTACAAATGAGACTCCTAATACGTGGGTATGGCTTGATGTTTCCTTTAAGCAGAATACTTTTACTAGTTCGCGCGAACTAGAAACCACTATTGGAATTAATCCTGATACTTTATTAACCAATGTCATAGCTCAAACTGATGTTGATGCAGATAATTTTTATGCTCAAAATATTCCAGAATCATACATTTTAAGTGAAATATTTAGTTACGGAGAGCCAATTCGTTCTTACCTTGGGAATAATAATTTTACAGCCGAAAATGTTTTTAGACAGCGAATTGTAAAAGAAGAACGTTATGGCATCGTTTCATCAACGGACCAATATGCCATTATTAATAGTGGATTAAATTTTAATGTACTTCCAGAAGAATTATGCTCAACTGTAACTTTTACGATGCATAATATGGATAATTCAGAAGCATTTAGCTATACAACAAAATTATCAGAACTAGCGAATAAAACAATATCGGTTAATTATATACCTGCTAGTGAAATTGATGCGGAAATGATTGAATTAAATGCTGATGAGGTTGATTTTCCAGCATATTTAGTAAATTTAAAATCGCAACTAAATATTGGCGGAGTTGTCGTTGGAGAAGGTGATAAGCTTGGCATGGGACTTGATCAAAAACTTGAGGTGATTATAAATATCCCAGGTTTAGAACCTGATATTTCTAGTACTTTAATTACTGCGGGAAGCATGAATGCATTGGTATTTGATTTTCAAACTACTAATGCTGAATTACTGAGCATGCAACAAAAAAAATTACAGCAAATAGCTCAAAGTACTGTAAATATTGGACGAAATGAAGCAGTTAGCGAAATTTTACACGGCATTGGTCTTAGTTATTTTTATCAGCTTGATCGTTTTTCACAAATTGCAGCAGGTTCAACGCAAGTATCCACAACTCGTCAACCAAGTTTAGTGAAGATAGGTTGGGATTACAGTATCAGTTATAATGCAGATTTGCCATATCTAGCAACACTTGATAAAATTAATCTTGATGTGATACGTGATATTCATATTCCTGTGGCTATTGAAATGGACAATACTGCTGCTGAAAACCAATTCACTTATATATCAGCATTAACTGGAGTAATTCTTGAACATAATGTATTAGCTCAGCCTTTTAATAATGAGGCGATTTCGGCAGCACGTATAATTCAAAAAGCGAATGCCGAAGGGAAAAAAATCTACACAATAACTCCTGATAATGCTAATGAAATTTTACCATTGCTAAATTTGTTTCCCGCAAAAATTTTAAATGATATTAAAAATGCAGTAAATGCTAATATTGAAGTTACTATTCCTGAAGCTGCTATTCATCTTAATGGTAAAGAATATTACGCTTATGCTAAGCGTGATATCATTAATAGTAATGCTGAATTTGTTCTTAATACACGTGGTGGAGGCGAAGCTTCAAATAATTCATTGCAAGCAATTGATATGCTAGTAGATGGTAATTCAGGAGCTTATAAAATGATAGCTCAACAACTTTCTGACTGGTTAATAATTGCGGAAGATAGCACTACTAATGCGGGATTGGCATATTTGCCTGCAATTACTGCAATCCGCAAATGGAATGCTAGTCGTGAGGAACTCGATCCAGTTACTATTAATGCGTCGATACTGGCTTTATCAACTCCAATAACTAGTATTTATAATCAACCCGCAATCCTTAATGTTGTTACTGGGGAAAAGCTTATTGCTCCAAACGGTAATGGTATTAAAGATAGTTTTGATTTTTCAGCAATAGTTACTCAAAATTCAGAATGGACATGGAAAATTACGGATTCACAAGATGCGATAATTATTACTGAAACAGGTAACAATGCAAATGTTAATTTTTCGTTTGATCAGCTAGTTCCAGATGGGACGTACAGTTATCGATTGACTGCTGAAAAAAATGGCGTTTTTGCTGACCCTATCTCTGGAACCTTTAGAGTTGATACTACAGCACCTGTTGCAGCTATTACTTTACCAGATCCAACGGTTGAAATTAAAGATCATATGCCGATTACGTTACGCGGAACAGCTGACGATATAAATTTTGAAAAAGTTATTATTACTGTACAGTCTCAAGGCGAAGAACCTTTAAAGGTTTATGAATCAAATGATATTACGGTTAATAATATTTTAACTTCAATTTCAACTGCTGAATTTGAGAATGGGCCTTTACATATTACTATGGCCGCTAGCGATAAAGCAGGTAATGTTACAACTGTTAATAAAACCTATACCATTAACAATCCAATTTTAGACACTGTGTCTCCTACGGTAGCTATGGTCGTGAATAATTCAGCAGATAATGCTATTGTTGCAGCTGGGGCAGTAATTGATGCAGAATCAAAACCATTAAATATTACAATAAATGCTACGGATACGTTACCAGGAAAAGTTGCAAAAATTAACCTTTATCATAATGAAGAAATTATTAAAACAATTGACTTTGCAAATGAGCTTAATTTTTCAATGAATACAATCTCGTTAAATGATGGTATCCATACTTTACAGGCTGAAGCTATTGATACTGGTGGTAATATTACAAAAACTGAACCGCTTGAGTTTACGCTTTCGAATCCAATTTCAAATTTTAGGGTATCTCCTAACATCGCGAAAACTACTACCCCAAGTATGACTGTGTCGGCAACGTTAAGGCAAGCAGCAAACTGGGAATTGAGTTTTACTGGACCGTCTACAATTGCAGATGTTACAGGTAATGGAACATCTATAATGCATTCATTTACACCGTCTCAATATACTGATGGCGAATACACTGTTACTTTAACAGTTGATGATAAAAATCCTGAACTACAATTTATTATTGATATGGTTCAAAATCCACCAATTGCAGTCATAAGTAATATCGCCGTTGGTCAAATAATACAAGATGGACTATACGAATTGCGTGGAACTGCAGATGATCACAATATTTCTGAATTGGTTGAATATTCAGTAAAATTACTTGATGCTGATGGTCAAGAAGTAGCGATAATTACGCCAAAACCGCATGATGAATCAGGCTGGAAAGAGGGGAGAGTGGTTGATTCTTCATTTGGAACTCTTGATTTTTCAATGCTTAAAAATAATAGTTATACTTTACAGTTAGCAGTGCGTTCAGGTGGACAAGTAGTCTATAATGAAGTTAAATTTATGCTTAATTCTCAGTTAAAAATTGGGCAGTTGAGTTTTAGCCAACAAGATTTAGTTATTCCTGTGAATGGTATGCCAATATCAGTAATTCGTACTTATAATTCATTTAACACTGCCTATGAAAATGACTTTGGACCTGGTTGGACATATTCAATTAAAGATATGGACGTTGAATTCAGTGAACAACGACAAAATGCTAACAGTATGTTTGGGGGACAATTCAGTTTACGTACTGGTGGTGGACGAGATGTAACTGTAACTATGCCGGATGGAGAGCGCTTAAGCTTTAAGTATAGTTTGCGTTCCTCAGGAGAGTATTATAAATATAAAGCTTATTGGGAAGCGGCATCAGGTACTCAAGCCACTTTGGAACCGACATGTGTAAATACAGTTGTGGCTCTTCCAGGTGTACCTGCTTATTGGGAAGCTGGTCAAGCAATGCTTAATATGGAACATTTTGATATTCCTGGATTTATTTTAACGACTAAAGACGGTACAAAATACCATTTAGAACGAGAACATTATGGAGACTTTTATATTGATGTTGATGATTTAAGCTCTTCTGTACCATACGTAAGTGCTTATGGTAAAGCCGTTTTAAAACGTATTGTCGATAAAGGAGGCAATCGTATTGAATTTAATCAAAACGGCATTAATGCTTACAATGTTAACGGTGAAAAAACTCGTTCTATAGCATTTGAGCGTGATTCAAACAATCAAAACCGTATTACAGCTGTTTATGCACCAGATGGAGTTGATGCTAATGGCGATCCAATAGTGGGCGCATTACCAAAATTCACCTATGATTATGATGTCGATAATGGCAATTTAATAAAGGTTAATAAACTTATTGATAATAGCGGAAGCGGGACCTATGCTACCACAGAATTTGTTTATGGGAATGCTAATAGACCTCATTTTATTACCGAAATTAAAGACCCAAGTGGCAATACGCCAATGATGTGTGAATATGACAATGATGGTCGTTTAGTTGCAACAGTTGATGCAGACGGTAACCGTATTCAATTACAGCGTAATATTGCAGATCGTACTGAAACTGTTTTTGACCGTTCAGGAAATGCTACTATTCATTCATATGATACTCGTGGTAATGTTACTAGTTCTATAAATTCTATGGGATATACTATTACTCGTACTTATGATAGTAATGATAATGAAACTAGTATCACTGATGCACTTGGTAATACCACATACTACACCTATGACGGCTCAAAAAATCGTACTAGTGTTACAGATCCTTTAGGTAATGTTACTCGCTATACCTACGATAGTTCTGGTAACCAGTTAACTACGATTGATGCACTTGGTAATGTTACGCGTAATACTTATGACAATTCAGGAAATCTTTTGACAACAATCAACGCCTTGGGACAAATTACTACAAATAAGTATGATTCAAACGGTAACTTGGTTGCAACTTATGATGCTAAAAATAAATTGACTGCTTCGTTTGGTTACGATTCACAAGGAAATATGAATTCAATTACTGATGCAGCAGGGGTGACGCGCAACTTTAGTTATGATGGAAATGGATTACAAACAGGTACAAGTTTTGTGTGGAATGGTAATGGAAGTAGTAAAACTATCACAACTCAAACCGTTTATAATTCAGCAGATCAAGTTATACGTACAGTTGACCCCGATGGTAATGTGTCTACCACTGAATATAATGCAATTGAAAAACCAGTATCAAGTACCGATAAACTTGGTAATACAACACTTACGGTATATGATGCTCGTGGTAATGTTGTAGAAACAAAACACGCAGACGGCACCGTTTCACGAACTGTATACGATGTTGAAGGGCGAGGTTATTTAACACAAAATCGTCATGTGCTAGGAACCTCAGCCAATGGTTCACGAACAATTTATGACAGCCTTGGACGTGCTATTCGTTCCGAACGTTTAGAAGGAGTAGAGGTTAATATAGTTAATAATGAAGCCGTTTTAATTAATGCAGGTAATGTGGTTTCAAATACTTCAACCGTCTATGATGCCAATGGCAGAGTTTTAGTTAGTATTGATGAAAAGGGTAATCAAACTCGTTATGAATACGATGCGGCAGGTCGAACAACGGCAGTAATCGATGCACTCGGCAATCGTATTGAAAACGTTTATGATGCTAATGGACAGCAAATAATCAGCCGTGATGCGCTTGGACGAGAAGTTAGTTATGAATATGATGCTCTCGGTAGACGTGTTAGAACCACTTTTGCCGATGGCACTTATGCAACAGTTGAATACAATGCGCTTGGGCAAAAAGTCCGTGAAACCGATCAATCGGGAGTTAGTACTCGTTTTGAATATGATGAAATGGGTCGTTTAGCAAAAGTCATAAAACCACAAGTTGAGAATTCTAGCGGTACTATGACAACTCCAGAATGGAATTATGATTATAATCAATATGGACAAATGGAAAAAATTACTGACCCATTGGGGCGCGAAACAACTTTTACTTATGACGAATACGGTCGTCAATTAAGTAGAACTTTACCAATGGGGCAAACTGAATCTCAAGAATATAATACACTTGGGCAGCTCGTTAAGCAAATAAACTTTGCAGAAGAGCAAACTAGTTATGTTTACGACCAGCTTGGAAGGACTTCGATGATTGAATACCGTACATCAGGAGCCTCTCCGCCAGCTGAAACAGTAACAATAGTATACGATGAATTAGGAAGAAAGTCACAAATAGTTGAAAGTCGAGGTACTACAGAATACAGTTACGATTCTGAAAGTAGGGTCACGCAAATAATGAAGCCTGAGGGCACTATTAATTATGTCTATGATCCAGTAACTTCACGTAAAGTTCGTATGTACACAGCTAATAGTGATCAGCGCTATACTTATGATGAATTAGGACGTTTAAAAACTGTTGCTGTTCATAAAAATAATGGTGTTGCTTTAGGCACTGTGCAAGTAACCAGCTATAATTATACTGTTGTTGGTTCACGTGAAAGCACTGTTTTACCAAACGGCGTGAAGACAAATTATACATATGATAATTTAAATCGCTTAACGCAATTAGCGCATTATGATTCAAATAATGATTTATTGCAAAGTTTTAATTATAGTTTAGCTCCGACTGGACGACGTACTGCAATTGCTGAGCAAAGACGTGAAACAAGTGGCAATTTGAGTACTACTAATATTGCCTTTACCTACGATGCAATGAATCGTTTAGTTGCCGAAAGTTCAAGTTCAGATGTGACTTCTTTGAATTATAGCAATGATTATGTATATGACCTTAATGGAAATCGTTTGCAGAAGGTTAGCAGCATAAATGGCTTAACCGAAACGATAAATTATCAATATAATGCCAATGACAAATTGACAACGGAAGTTTCGAGTGATAAAGGTACTATAAGTTATTCGTATAATGCGAATGGTTCTTTGATATCAAAAATTGGCCAAGGTGAAAGTTACCAGTATAGTTATAATCTGCAAAATAGAATGGCGACAGCTCAAATCAGCAGAGTTGAAAACGCTCAAGACGTCAGTGTTGAAGCTAATTATGTCTATGATATGTCGGGGATTAGGGTTAAAGCGTCGCATACGCAAACTGTTTCAGGCAATACTTTAACTCGTGATAGATATTTTCTAACAGAGTCAGGATTCACTGGTTATGACCAAATATTAGAGGAAGCAACCACTTTAGGTGGAAGTCCAGTCAAATCGTATGTTTTAGGCGATGATGTCATCAGTCAAACGGTGAACGGGGTAACCAGTCATCTGTTGTACGACGGTCATGGTTCGACTAGACTGTTAACAGGCAATGACGGAGTTGTTAGCGACAGGTATGATTTTGATGCCTACGGCGTTATGCTTGGAGGAAATCCTGACATTACTAATCCTGCGGCAACTGACCTGTTATATAGTGGTGAACAGTTTGATTCAACGCTGCAGCAACAATATTTGCGTGCTAGGTATTATGACCAAAATAGTGGACGTTTTAACAGGCAAGATCCATTTGCAGGGAATAACGATGATCCGCAGTCATTACATAAGTATGCATATTGTCATAGTGACCCAATAAACGCAACCGACCCAAGCGGTGAAATGATTCTTGCCAATCTTTTAGGGTCTATGAAAAATTTAGGGATGAGATATGTTCAGTTTCAAAGAAGTTTAGTTCTACATCAAAAAGCTCTTTTCTCATTGAGAATGACACTAGCTATTGCTACAGGAGTTGCTAGTGGATTCTCGAATCAACAGTTCGGACCTCAAGATATTTCTGACAGTCAATTGTTTGTAATAGGTTTTTTAATAGGAGCAATTGGAGCATGGGTTTCATTTGAATATCCAACATTCTCAACTTTTATGCAAACTATAGCTTTGGACCTTGCCAATACTTATGCTTCAAAAAAGAAAGTTTTTTCTTGGTCAGAATTCAAGGTCAAACTAATTGAAGCTGGTATTAGATCACTTATAGCTCTTGGTTTCAGTCATCTTGAAAAGACAGACTTTTTTGGATTTATGCATGGTTGGGCTGCTTCAGTTTATGCAACTTATATAGTGGATGTAGGTCTTGCATATTTTGAATATTTTACAAAAGATTAAAAAAAATATATAGGTGAATAATGAAATCAAAAAAAAATAAAAATCAACTGTGTGAAATTAGTTTTTGTCGTTCTTTGACTTTTTTGGGTAGGTATTTAAAGATGCTATTTTTTTTAGCAATTATAGTTTTTTTAACTTGTCTTATTAGTCAAATAATTCATGGTTATTATGTTTTTTTCTTCAAGTCTAATCTTTTTTTAGATAAGGGGATCTTAAAAGAATCTATGTTAACTAAGTTATTACATTCTTCAGTAATATTTATTCCAGTGTATATTGCTTGTATTGGACTTTTAATATCTATAATTAGAAGAAAATATTTATTTTTAGAAAAGATTACTTGGAATGAAGATAAGATTATTTTTTGTAAAGATGACTCAACTATTATTGAACATGATAATAATGCCAAACTCAAGTTTGGTAAAGTGGGAGTCTATATAATTTTTGATTCAAAAAATATCAAGTATTATCTCAGAAAAGGAGCTGTAAAGAAAATATTAGAACAAAATTTACACAATGAATATTTCAATAATTCTGAGATAAAAAAAGAACTTTTTGAATGGCAATCGAAGTTTCAATTTGAACGATAAAGCAAATTTGAACTTTGTAATTTGTGTGATTGTTTCACGTTGTTGATTGAAAATTTTTGAAGTGAAGGCTTTAAGGTGTCGGGAGTTTAGCACTTAGGTAGTATCTAAGTGCTCGTTATTATGACCAAAATAGCGGTAGATTTAATCGTTTAGATTCATTTGCTGGGAATAACGATGATCCGCAGTCATTACATAAGTATGCATATTGCCATTCTGACCCAGTCAACGCAATAGACCCAAGCGGTAATATGTCTCTAATGCAACTGCAATTTTCAATGGTAGCAATTAGTTCTTTAACTGTAGGGCTATTTAACGGCATAGCATCTTCAAGATTGGGAACAGGGTTTTGGAAAGGATTTTTATCTGGAACAATTGGGACCGCTGTAACAACCTCTTTAATTATTTTTGCAAAGTTATCCCCCAAATTCGCATTTGCTGCAGGAGGGGCTGTTTCTCAGATTATTGTTGAGGCTTTAAATGGAACTTTGTGGACTAAAGCTGGAGCTGGAAGAATTGCAATATCGACAGGAATAAGTTTTATTGCAGGATTAGCATTTGGCGCTAAAGCACTAGATGGGTTATCAGGGTTGGTACAACCTATAAGCCAGTTGGCAAATTTATCTAAAGGCACTTTTTTAGAGCTAGTTAAAATTTTTAACAGAGATTTTTGGGGTAATTTTATGCTTAATACAGGTATATTTCAAGCAACAAATATTTTACAACTTGCACAAGGCGTTATTATTGCAGTTAGAAACTTTTTTAAGTCTCTTCCTAAAAAACTTGAAAATTATAATAAACAAGGTGATGATAATTTAAGAGCAAAAGACTTGCAAACAATTAACGAACTTAAAGAACTTATAGAAAATGAAAAAGGAGATTTTGTATGAAAAAGACTAAACCAGATAAAGATAATGTTATTCTTTTTTTTATTTTTCAGTCGTCGATATTTTTGGCTGGTGCTGAGATATCTATGACATTGCTTCTTGTATGGTATATGATTAAATATTTCCTTAAGTTTTTACCATCTTTTATGAAAGAAAATTTATTTGATTTTGTTCAATATATATTTGAAGGAAATAACAAAATAGTACTAGCTATATTTTTATTCTCCTTATTTTTTGTTATTAATTTTTGGATTTTAAAGAAGATTTATAAAAAAATGAGAGAAAAAAATAACACTAATACACAATTTACTTTTGCCTCAATTGGATTAATTTCAATTTTGGCTACGGTTAGTTTAGTTCGAATAGTTGGAGTTTTACTAAAATAATTTGTAAGTCGTGAGGTTTAGTCCTATTTTTTATTAGTTTATTTCACGCGTGTTGATTGAAATTTTTTGAAATGAAGGCTTTAAGGTGACGGGCTGTTGTCGCATATGGGGAGATGTTGGGTGGAAATCATGACATTACGAACACTGCGGCGACTGACCTGTTATATAGTGGTGAACAGTTTGATTCAACGCTGCAGCAACAATATTTGCGTGCTAGGTATTATGACCAAAATAGTGGACGTTTTAACAGGCTAGATCCATTTGCAGGGAATAACGATGATCCGCAGTCATTACATAAGTATGCATATTGTCATTCCGACCCAGTCAACGCAATCGACCCAACTGGCGAGTTCACTATTGTTAATATACTTTTTACAGCTTCAGTAGTAGGTGTTATGTCTGGAACATTTAATATGGCCGTGAACAAAAAATTTTATACAAATGGAAATGCAGCGCAGGCATTTGTATCTGGCTTTATATCAGGATTTTTGTTTACAATTTTTATTGCCATAGGAATGCCCCCTTGGATTGTCGGAGGAATTTCTTCTGTAGTTGCTCAAATATATGAGGAGATTAATGAAGGTGGATTTACTGCCGAAAATTGGTGGGTCGCTGTACTCAGGATTGTTCTTGTAGGAATAATTGGACTTATTGGGGGCGGTGTTTTGGGTAAATGGGGAATAGCAGAACCTGCAAATATGGTTAAATCAGTATCTACTGTTGCACTAAAAGATTTTATAAAATCTTTTTCTACAAATTTAGGAAGTTCAATAATTTCAGGTCTACTGCTTGGCGTTGTTATAACTATTGCAACTAGTGCTGTAAAATTAATCGAAGGCATTATTAAATGGGCTTATAATTGGGGTGATATATATAGCAAAAGAATAATGAATTACACATGGTATGATATAAAGAAAGATTATAAAATAAAGGATGAGGAATTGAATGCGCTAATATCATTTGAACGAATACTTAATGAAATGAAGTCGAACGAACAACAATCTTAATCTAATAAAAGAGAATAGTTATATGGAAAAGATATTTAATAAAGCTGTTTTTGAATGGACCGAGCCTTTGATTATTTCAAGAGCAAGACAACGAACTTTTAAATTTTGGGGAGTTAGAATTTTTTCAGCTATAGTATTTGTTATTTTTCAAATAGTTGTTTTTTCTGTAGTGGGTTATTTAGAAGAAAAACTCCATTATTTTCTTAATGCAATCCTATTAAGTTTATTCACTGTTATTATATTTATAGTTGTTATTATTCGACTCTATAATAGTTCATCAAATATTGAAGTCACAAATAAAAAAATACATAATTATTATGAGTTTAACATTTCTTTTAAAAAAATTGTTTCTGTTGATTTTATTAATGATAAGAATATAAAAATTATGTATTTATTATTGAAAAATGGAGTTAAATATAAAATAGGAATTGATGACTCAATTGATGTAGAAGAGCTTAAAGCATGGTTTGCTGAGCGTATAAGTTGATGATTGATGAATAAACAATTTGCTAGTAGAATTGTTTTATATTAGTGTTTATGCACATTGTTGATTGAAATTTTTTTGAAGTGAATGCTTTAAGGTGACGGGCTGTTGTCGCATATGGGGAGATGTTGGGTGGAAATCATGACATTACGAACACTGCGGCTACTGACCTGCTATATTCAGGCGAACAATACGACAATACGCTACAGCAACAATATCTAAGGGCACGTTATTACGACCAGAATTCGGGCAGATTCAATCGTTTAGATCCGTATAAAGGAAATAATTTCGACCCTCAGTCATTGCATAAATATGCATATTGTCATTCCGACCCAATAAACGCAACCGACCCAACAGGTATGTTTACCCTTGCAGGGATGATGTCAACAATGACAACTAGGATTACAAATGGAATAAAAGTAACTTCTGTAAAAGTTGCTGTGGCTTGGAAACAAGCTAATCTTATACAGCGCATATTCATGGTCACTAGTGCAATATCAAATGGATTTGTGAACATGTATACATCAGGGTTAAAATCTGATGGAAAAGCATTCACAATAGGATTTCTTGCAGGATTACTTGGAGGCTTAGTTTCATTTAGATCTCCAACAATTGGTGCAGGACTAATTAGTAGCTTAACAAGTAGCTTCAATGCTGCATTTAGTGATAAACCCATAACGAAAAAAGTTATTATTAATATATTAATTGATACTGTAGCTGCCTGTACGGTTGCTTTTGGTACAGGACTAGTAGCTAAGTTGATAGGAAAGACAGATATCATTGGAGAGTTATTATCTTTTTGTATTGGGTATGATGCTGGATTAGGTACTGGCGTCGCTATAAGTTATCTTAGAACCTTTGAATATATATAGGAGTTATACTATGAATAGTAAATACAATTGTAACAAGAGAAACGTTTTAAAGAATAAATTGACCTTACTAATAACTATGTTAATATTTGGTAGTATGCCCATTTTGTTTGTTGTAGCAACTCTTAAGAAATATGATTATGATGCTTTTGGAGTTTCGGGAACAATTATAACTATATTGTTATTAATTTTGCTAAGTTCAATGTTTTTTCTTTGGGGATTACCTGTTTTAGTAGAGTATAAAAGGCGTCCTCTCTTCAAGTTTTCAACTATAATATTAGATGATAGAAATATTACTTTTTTAAAGAGTGATTGTTGTAAATTAGTTATTTGCAATAATAAGATAAACTATATTTTAGTTGTAAAAAACAATAAATTTAATTGTTTAACGATAAAAACTCAGAAGCGTTTTTTGCATATCTCTGATAATGAATTAATTGATTTCGATTCATTTAAAATTGATTTGAAAAAATTTGCTGAATTTAATAACATAGAATTTAAAAATAAATTAACTGAAGAGGAACAAAAAGAACTTTATAAATTATAGGTTTGAATTGCTGATTGAAAATTAAAAGTGAATGCTTTAAGGTGTCGGGAGTTAAGCACTTAGGTGGTATCTAAGTGCTCGTTATTATGACCAAAATAGTGGACGTTTTAACAGACTAGATCCATTTGCAGGGAATAACGATGATCCGCAGTCATTACATAAGTATGCATATTGTCATTCCGACCCAGTCAACGCAATCGACCCAACTGGCGAGTTCACTATTGTTAATATACTTTTTACAGCTTCAGTAGTAGGTGTTATGTCTGGAACATTTAATATGGCCGTGAACAAAAAATTTTATACAAATGGAAATGCAGCGCAGGCATTTGTATCTGGCTTTATATCAGGATTTTTGTTTACAATTTTTATTGCCATAGGAATGCCCCCTTGGATTGTCGGAGGAATTTCTTCTGTAGTTGCTCAAATATATGAGGAGATTAATGAAGGTGGATTTACTGCCGAAAATTGGTGGGTCGCTGTACTCAGGATTGTTCTTGTAGGAATAATTGGACTTATTGGGGGCGGTGTTTTGGGTAAATGGGGAATAGCAGAACCTGCAAATATGGTTAAATCAGTATCTACTGTTGCACTAAAAGATTTTATAAAATCTTTTTCTACAAATTTAGGAAGTTCAATAATTTCAGGTCTACTGCTTGGCGTTGTTATAACTATTGCAACTAGTGCTGTAAAATTAATCGAAGGCATTATTAAATGGGCTTATAATTGGGGTGATATATATAGCAAAAGAATAATGAATTACACATGGTATGATATAAAGAAAGATTATAAAATAAAGGATGAGGAATTGAATGCGCTAATATCATTTGAACGAATACTTAATGAAATGAAGTCGAACGAACAACAATCTTAATCTAATAAAAGAGAATAGTTATATGGAAAAGATATTTAATAAAGCTGTTTTTGAATGGACCGAGCCTTTGATTATTTCAAGAGCAAGACAACGAACTTTTAAATTTTGGGGAGTTAGAATTTTTTCAGCTATAGTATTTGTTATTTTTCAAATAGTTGTTTTTTCTGTAGTGGGTTATTTAGAAGAAAAACTCCATTATTTTCTTAATGCAATCCTATTAAGTTTATTCACTGTTATTATATTTATAGTTGTTATTATTCGACTCTATAATAGTTCATCAAATATTGAAGTCACAAATAAAAAAATACATAATTATTATGAGTTTAACATTTCTTTTAAAAAAATTGTTTCTGTTGATTTTATTAATGATAAGAATATAAAAATTATGTATTTATTATTGAAAAATGGAGTTAAATATAAAATAGGAATTGATGACTCAATTGATGTAGAAGAGCTTAAAGCATGGTTTGCTGAGCGTATAAGTTGATGATTGATGAATAAACAATTTGCTAGTAGAATTGTTTTATATTAGTGTTTATGCACATTGTTGATTGAAATTTTTTTGAAGTGAATGCTTTAAGGTGACGGGCTGTTGTCGCATATGGGGAGATGTTGGGTGGAAATCATGACATTACGAACACTGCGGCTACTGACCTGCTATATTCAGGCGAACAATACGACAATACGCTACAGCAACAATATCTAAGGGCACGTTATTACGACCAGAATTCGGGCAGATTCAATCGTTTAGATCCGTATAAAGGAAATAATTTCGACCCTCAGTCATTGCATAAATATGCATATTGTCATTCCGACCCAGTCAACGCAATCGACCCAACAGGTATGTTTACCCTTGCAGGGATGATGTCAACAATGACAACTAGGATTACAAATGGAATAAAAGTAACTTCTGTAAAAGTTGCTGTGGCTTGGAAACAAGCTGAGGCTTTACAGCGTATATTAATGGTTTATAGTGCATTCTCAAATGGTTTTGTAAATATGTACACATCAGGGTTAAAATCTGATGGAAAAGCGTTTACAATAGGATTTCTTGCAGGATTACTTGGAGGTTTAGTTTCATTTAGATCTCCAACAATTGGTGCAGGACTAATTAGTAGCTTAACAAGTAGCTTTAATGCTGCATTTAGTGATAAACCCATAACGAAAAAAGTTATTATTAATATATTAATTGATACTGTAGCTGCTAGCGGAGTTGCTTTTATTGCGACAGGACTTGCTAAATGGTTTAAGGTTATAGGTGCCAAAGAAGAGTTAGAGTTATTTTTTATTGGTTATGACGCTAGTTTGCTTACTGGTGCTATTATTACCGGTTTACGAATTTTTGAATATATATAGGAGTTATGTTATGAACAACAAATATAATTGTAATAAGCGAAATATGTTAAAGATTAAATTATTTTTATTGATATCTATGTCCATATTTTATGGTATACCAATTTTAACTATTATAGGTGTTATTAAGAAATATAATTATGATGCTTTTGGAGTTTCGGGAACAATTATAACTATATTGTTCTTAATTTTGCTGAGTTTATTACTTTTCTTTTTTGCATATTTTGGATTAAAGAGCTATATAAAACGTCCTTTAGTGATGTTTCCGATTGTGATATTAAACGATAATAATATTACTTTTTTAAAGAATAATCATCGTAAATTAATTATTTATAGCAATGAAATAGATTATATTTTAGTTAGGGAAAATAATCATTCAACTATAAAAACTCAGAAGCAATTTTTGCATATCTCTGATAATGAATTAATTGATTTCGATTTATTTAAAATTGATTTGAAAAAATTTGCTGAATTTAATAACATAGAATTTAAAAATAAATTAACTGAAGAGGAACAAAAAGAACTTTATAAATTATAGGTTTGAATTGCTGATTGAAAATTAAAAGTGAATGCTTTAAGGTGTCGGGAGTTTAGCACTTAGGTAGTATCTAAGTGCTCGTTATTATGATCAAAATTGCGGTAGATTTAATCGTTTAGATCCATTTGCAGGGAATAACGATGATCCGCAGTCATTACATAAGTATGCATATTGTCACAGCGACCCAATCAACGCAATAGACCCTACAGGGAAATTTACTCTTGCAGGGTTAATGACGACGACGGTTAAGGGTATTGGTATAGGCACTTCGATAGGAGCTGTGACAGGCTATGCTGTTACTGGTTCTATAAAAGGAACTTTATGGGGTGCTTTGGCTGGTGCTTCAATTGGTTTTATTTATGCGACTGCACCACAAAAATTTTTAGTTGCAGTAAGTATTTCAATATTAAATGCAATTTTAGCTGTTATAAAAAATGGAGTAACTCCAAAAAGTACACTTTCAAATTCAGAAGCATTTTTTAAAGCATTTGCAACAACTATGTTTGGTGCTGCAATATCTATAGGAACTCCTGGATTTATTGAGCGTTTTGGGGTTAACAAAGCAATAATCACTGCGATGGTTTCAGCTATTAATGAAATACTTACAACGTGGAGTAAAGGTGAAAAGCTTACATGGAAAACATTAGTGAAAATTGGTGTTTCAACTGTTCTTTCAATGGTGTTTGTTGATGATAATGCTCAAGATGCTGCTGAGTCTTTATCAATTATAGTTGGTAACTGGACTTTTGGCAGAATTTTTGACACTTCAATAGATATTATTGAATTTGTTAAAGGGTTTTAATATTAAATTTGCAACTAACTAAAAAGGAATAATAATAATGAATGATATTAATAATGTATCCCAAAAACGAGTTCTTGACCTTGAATATTCTGTGATAGCGGCATGCTCTTATAGTTTTATTTTAATTATATTCATTGTCTTTGGAGTTTTTGTTTTTAAATATCCTCAAATAATATTTGATTGTGGAAAAGAATACTTTGGCATGTCAACAACCTCTGTTCGAGATTTTATGGGTAGTGTTGTTGGTATATTAATAGCAATACCAACAAATATGTTTATTGTTAAGACTTTAAATTTCATTGTTATGAATAGATTTTTTGGGAATAGTGCAAATGCTTTATTTTATATGTATCGTAAAAAGAAATGTTTTCCTCCTTTTCCTCGTTGTTTTTTATCTAATAATGTAAAGAAAAATATATTGGGAAAGAAATTTGACCAGTTTATAACTTTTATGGTTTTAAATGAAAGAAGGGCTAAAGCTAAAAAAGCTCAAGAGGAACAACAAAGGAAAAATTCTAAACCTGAACATAGAATTGATAAATAATTTATAGTTTTTTGGAATCAGTGGTATTTTACACTGCGTTGATTGAAAATTAAAAGTGAAGGCTTTAAGGTGACGGGAGGTTTAGCACTTAGGTAGTATCTAAGTGCTCGTTATTATGATCAAAATTGCGGTAGATTTAATCGTTTAGACCCATATGCAGGCAATAATTACGACCCTCAGTCATTACATAAGTATGCATATTGTCATTCCGACCCAATAAACGCAATCGACCCAAGCGGTGAAATCACATTATTACAATTTCAAATTGGAATTACTATAGCATTTGGAATAGGAGGTATGATAATTGGAGCAGTTTTGGATGGTGTTAGAGGTGCTATCATTGGAACCGTCGTTGGATTAATAGTTGGAGCATTTATTGCAAAAACGTTTGGAGCTGTATTATTTTATTGGGCTTGTTCTGCATGGATGGCCATTCAAGAATTTATAAATCAAATTGGAACAAAAGGAACAAAATTTATACATGGATCTTTTGGTAGAGTTTCCATTCAAGAATTACAAAAAGTACATAATACACGAACAATTAAATTATTTTCAAGATTAAATGCCTCAACTATTGATACCACAAGAAAGCTTCATACTGCAACAACAGAACGTTTGGCAAGTGCTGGGCATCGAGCTAATTTAAAACTTTATAAGTTTGAAGTTCCTGAAGGAGTTATAGTTAAACTTGAAAAAATTGATGCAGTTATAATAACTACAACCCAAGATGCAGGCAGGCAAGGACTTGAATATGCGTTTACCCCTGAGGGTGCTGCATATATATCGCAATTTATAAAATAATTTGGAGAAAAATATGAAATTTTGCTGTGAAGGGTTTGAAAATCTTTATCAAAATAGTGACAAAAGAGGTTTTTCGGTTCAGTTCCATAGGGATTCTGATAAAAAAATGAAACTTATATTTTGGTTATGTTTAAGGTCAGTAGATTTTTCTGACGAAGGTAAATTTAAAGGGCAAGAAGATCTTGAGATTACGATAAGCACTAGACGATCAATACGCTATTGTCCATTTTGTGGGAAAAATCTTAATAGATGGATGATGAATCCTAAGCGATGTAAAGAGGTTTGGGATGAGGTTTTGATAAATAAAACAAATAAAGTTTGGGGCTCAAAGGGTTTTGAAATTGATAATTTTAATATAAATAATGAATAGGTTTAAATGAAAGAATGGACTAAACATTAAATGAGAAATAATTTGTAAGCTCTGTTGTTTTATGCTGTTTTGTGCTGTGTTGATTGAAAATTAAAAGTGAAGGCTTTAAGGTGACGGGCTGTTGTCGTTTATGGGGTTATGCTTGATGGGAATCCTGACATTACTAACCCTGCGGCAACTGACCTGTTATATAGTGGTGAACAGTTTGATTCAACGCTGCAGCAACAATATTTGCGTGCTAGGTATTATGACCAAAATAGTGGACGTTTTAACAGACTCGATCCATTTGCTGGAAATAACGATGATCCGCAGTCATTGCATAAGTATACCTATTGTCATTCCGACCCAGTCAACGCAATCGACCCAAGTGATAATATGGCATTACTAGGACTGATGATGAAAACGATGGTTGTGGGGTTGGTGTCGTCAGCGACATTAGGTTCTCTTACTACAATTTGGACTAATGACAGTACTCTGGGGTGGAAAATGTTTGTTAGTATGTTAAAGCTTGTCGCGACTATTGAATTGCTTATTTTACAAAAAGGAGCATCTGTTGGCAAAGCTATTTTGGCTGGAACAATAAGTTTTATAACTAAAGTTATTAATTATGCAACTGATTACAATGCTACAAATGGCAAGAAAATGCTCATAGGTTGTATTGATGCACTTGTTACTTCTGCATTAACAACAACTTTAACTTTTGGACTACTTAGTAACGAATTGGGATTATTTAGAAATTTATGGAAAGAATCAGCAAGTAAGGTATTACAAGTCCTAAAACAACTAGTTGCTCCTGCTGCAGCTTCAGCATTCTATAATTTTGCAAGTCAAGTTGTTGACATTGTAATAGTAAAAGACAAAGAAAATTTTGAAATATTACCTATAGTATTAAGTTTTTTTAGTACTCTTTTAGGCGCTGGTTTAGTAGGACATACTGATAGTTTAGGAGCTTTACGTTTGTCATGGGCTTTGAGCACAATATCACAACAGACACCAAGAATTGTTAAGGAGGTGAAAAATGGTAAATCTAATCTATAAAAAGACCGATTCTATAACGTTTATGTTACTAACGTTTTTTGCAACTTGTATTTTATTTAGTGAGTATTATGTCTTTAAAAATTGCGGTAAAGAAATATTACTGTATGGCTTTATTGGAGTGACTACAATGTGTTTAATTTTTAGCCTTACATTAAGTAAGTTTGTGCATAGTTCTCTAATTAAAGACAATTTACATCTTTTGAGCAATAGTTTAAATTTCTTGAACATTTATATTTTGTATTGTTATATAAATAAACTCAAAGTTTTTTTGGAGTCTGATAGTACTGTTTTTTTAATTATTTTTTTTGTTGTATTAATTCTTCAGTCAATTTTAATATGGCAACAAGTAGAACTGATTAATTATATAGTATCCTGTAGAGAACAAAAAACTTATAGTCAATATTGCTCATACCTTCAATGGGGTATTCCACCAATCGCATCTGCAGTCTTTTTATTTGTTATGTTTAATACGAATAATCAATTTTTATCGTTGTTGTTTTTATTTTTTTGGGCAGTTGTGTATTTAGAACTTATTATTCGCATTTTAAACAAAACAAGACTCGTTATGATTTGGAAAATCCTTATAGCACATTGGATTGGTTGTTATTTTATATCATTAATAATTTATTTGACTCCTTTTATTTTGACTAAAAATTCTATTGATATAGTTATTCTTTGGACAATATGGTTTGTTGTTACTTGTATAAAAATGGTATTAATTAAAAAAAACGGTTAATTTTAAAAAAGTTAACTAACTTGTAAGTGGTTAGATTTGACGGTAGTTTGCATTAGTGTATTTTTACACGTTGTTGATTGAAATTTTTTGAAGTGAAGCCTTTAAGGTGATGGGAGGTTTAGCACTTAGGTAGTATCTAAAAGAGGGTTAGAAAAATATCGTAGCAATATAGCTTTTGAATATGCAATTAGTGAATTTGAGCCTTTTCCCAACTTTGATCAGCTTCAAGCAGAATTACTAGATAAGGGTGAAAGCAATTTTTTAGTTCATATTTTTCAATGTCAGCATTGCAAAAAATACAAATTAATCTTTGATGCGGCTTAGAGAAACATATAGGGGAATAATGAAATTAAAAAAATAAAAATAAGCGTTGTGAAATTAGTTTTTGTCGCCCTTTGACTTTTTTTTGCATGGGTTTAGATATACTAGTCTTTTTAGTAATTGTAGTTTTTTTAGCTTGTCTTATTAGTAAAATTATTCATGGTTATTACGCTTTTTTCTTCAAGCCAAATATCTTTTTAGATAAGGGAATATCAAAAGAAATTATGTTAACTAAGTTATTACATTCTTCAATAATATTTGGTCCATTATATTTAGGCTTTATGTGGCATTTAATATCTATAATTAAAAGGAAATATTTATTTTTAGAGAAAATTATTTGGAATGAAGATAAGATTATTTTTTATAAAGAGGATTCAACTATTACTGAAAATGATAATAATGCTAAATTTAAGTGGTAGAGTGGGAGTATTTATAATTTTCGACTCAAAAAATACCGACTATTATATCAGGAAAAGAAAGGTAAAGAAAATATTAGAACAAAATTTAAACAATGAATATTTTAATAATTCTGAGATAAAAAAAGAACTTGTTGAATGGCAATCAAAGTTCCAATTTGAAAGATAAAGTAGATTTGAACTTTGTAATTGATAAAATTTGGAGGTATTTTGTCTTAGTGTGATGTTAATTTTGGTTTTGAAATATTTAATTTAAAAGAGGTGATTTTATGTTAAAAGTTATAAGTTTGTTAATGCTTGTTTGCTTTGCAAACGGCGTCCTTGCAAAGTCTGAATTGAGCATAAAAAATTCTAATAAGCATTTAAAAACGCAATATTTGAGTATGCTTGACACTGCAAAAGTAATTAAAAATAAACTTGAAAAGAATTTAGAATTCGATGCTGAGTTAAAAAAATTAAAAAATCTCCAAGAATCTTTTGATAAGAAAAAACTTTTAACAGTTATGGTGCTGGCTAAGAAGTATGCACAATTAAAAGAAAAAGGTGCTAATGATAAAATTTTAGAGCAAATGAGTATTAGGCGTCGTCAGACAGTGCTAAGGTTTAATGAATTGTCTCGTTTGCTAATCCAAATTGAAAAAAATTCTCAGACGGCATTGCTTAAGGAAAATATAAATGCATTAATTGAATTCTTTGAACCTTCTGATAATATAAGCCAAAAAGATTTATCAAAACTAAAAAGGAGGGCTGTGAAGAAAGAAAATTAATCAAAAAGATTATTAAAAAGCGACAAAAATATATTATTTTTATTGCAAAGCATCCAAAAGTGTGATATTAGTATGCTAATATAGTTAATGTTAATTTAAGGTAGTAACGATGCGGGTGTGTGCGGTTTATCATAATAATGATGATGATTTTTCATTTACAGAGTATAATTTGAATGATAATAAAATAGTACAAGTAGATGAAGAGAACGCATTCAATCTTGTTTTTGACTATTATATATTTTGTGGTTTTTATAATTCTTGTATTGTTAGGGAGCTAACTATTCCACATCAAGTAAAACAGCGTGATATTCCAGACGTTGTTTTTCATGAATTTGTTAATAAACTTCCCATATCATCTGTATATTGGCAATATCAAATATTATTTACTGCAACAAAAACACAAGACTATGTTGTAAGATGTTGTGCAATTAATAAGGATGTTTTTGCCCCATTATTGGAAAAGTTGACGAAAAATAAAATTAAACTTGATTCAGTTATTTTTACTCCATTGATGTTAACTGATAATATTTTTCCTGAAATTTCTTTATATGGTTCTCCAACTTTAAAAAACTTTAAAAATTATATTCAAAAAAGTTGTTGTGAAGAGTTTAATAATTTTTGTAGTGAGCATTCTTTAAAAAAACTAACTGAAAATAAACAGTTAGTTTCGTTTGCGGCAATACGTTACTTAGCACATTCTAAAGATTGGCTTCAAGTGTATAATCCGCCAGAATTACTTTCCGAAAAAATGAAACCAACGCGATTTAGAACTTTGCGAAAAATTAATGTATTATTAATAATAATTACAATTTTTTTCATCAGTTTGATTGCCTATAATCAATACCAGTGTTCAAACAAGAAATATTATAATATTCAGGGAAAAAACAATTTATTGAAAAATAAACTTAAAAAACTCCAATTAGAGCTTGGTAACATTAATAAAAAAGTCGAATTGCTGGAAAGTTATAATGAACTGAATGCTGGTAATATGAAGTTTGCGTTACCTTTGTGTGAACTTACTGACAAAATTCCTGTTCATATGTGGGCAAAATCTTTAAGAATGGTAAATAATAATATTAATTTAACTTTAGAATCGACTAAAGATGATGTTAAATTTTATAGTGTAATGAAAGATGCTAAATATTATAAGCTTGTAAATTTAAGAAAAAGGCGTATTAAAGGTAAAGTAAATTATACTATTGAAGTTAAGGTTAAAACGCAATGAGAGAGCAACATAAAAATATTTTAATTGTTTTGTTTCCTACAATATTGATGTTGTTGGCGTTGTTTTGTTATGTGTTGCAAAATTTAAATTTCCCAGTTTTGGGTAATATGATTACTAAGGCACAAAAAGAACAAATCAAGTTGCAAAAGCAAATAGTTTTTCTTGAGCAAATAATAATGGAAAAAAATCCTCAGCTAGAACAATTAAATTTACTGCAAGAACATTCATTACCGGTAAGTGATGACGTAAGCGGACAATTTCGCAGTAGGGTTGAACAGGCATTTTATACCTCTGGTGCAAATGTACGTACTGTTGGCAGTCCACGTAAAGTTAAAGAAACTGATAAAATTGAATTGTATGAAATTAATATTACTGCAACTCTCAAAGCTAATGAATTATTGGCTGTTATAAAAAAATTAAGTGAAAAACCTGCGCTGTTATGGCGTGTTGTTACATTTAGACCTAACAATATGTTAAATCCAGAATTTATTAACGTGAATTTAACTATTGGTGGAATTATTTTTAAAGGGGAGGAGACTAAAAATGAAGATTCAACCTAAAATCTGCAATATATATGGTATTATTTTTAGCTTGACATCATTGATTATTTTGTTGAGTTTATATTTATCAAGACCAATTAGTAAATCAATTGAACAACAAATTGAAACTGTAAAAAGCTTACCAAAAAATATTGAAAAACAAGAGCAGTTAAAGCAAGACTATTCTGTGATTGCTAGTAAATATTTATTTCATCCACTTCGAGGAGTCAAGTCTGAAGTTAAAACTGAACAGAAACCAAAGCAACGTTCGACAAAATCATTGAAATTTGAGTTAAAAGGTGTTTATCGTTCTGATAATATATATGGTGCATTGATTCAATATAAAGGAATTAGAAGGCCTTCAAATAAAAACAGCTCTATTGAACTAAAACGTGCTGATTTTTCATTATATTACGTTAATAGTGAAATAGCAGAGGGTTATGTCTTGAAGAAAGTTAATAGTGATTCAGTGATAATAACACGAAATTCAGAGATAATTGAGGTGAATTTACCAAAGTTAATGCCTCCAAGTAATAATATTGATAAAAATTAAAGAATAAATATATAAGTAGATATAAATTTAAGGAAGTTGATAATGAAAGGTTTTAAGCAGAAGTTTTGTAACAAAACGCTAGTGGTTTTCTTTTTTTTAACACTTTGGGGGTGTCAATTACCTAAAACTGAAATAAGAGAAAAAATCGAAAAAGTCGAAAAAATAGAAGAAGTAGGCTCTTTTTTTGAAAATCGTGGGGGAAGGTTAATCAAAAAAGAACTTGGAGCAATGAAGGATGAACAGATTTATCCTGTTGAGTCAGCACAATATTTACGTGTAAAAAATTTAGCGACACCGAAATATCGCACAACTCCAGAACTTGAAGCTAATATTGGTTTAGCAAAATTGCCATTTGAACTTAATGATGATGATAAAAAAAAGCGGATGTTTAATTTCAGTGAAGCTTCATTTGATCAGATCATTCCTCTTTTTGCCAAAGAACTTGGTTTTCAATATATTTTAGAGGAAAACATTAATGTTAAAACGACAATGTTTTGTGAAATGGATTTAACCTCACAGGAAGTTTGGGACATTTTTCAGCAAATCATGGTTAATGCAAATTTGTATTACACAATTCAAAATGATTTATTAGTAATTCGTCCAATGATGGATGCAGGGAAAGCTAGTACTATTCAAGAAGAGTTAACTAATCTTGGTGTGCAGATCTTTTTTCTCAAATATGTTGATTCAAAAAATATGGCATCTCAGCTAGCTCCATTCATCTCAAAAGGGGTTAAGGTCATTGAACTTCCATCGCAAAATGCCATTATGTTAATGGACAATAAAGATGTAATTCAAAAAATTAAACGTATCATTTCTTATATTGATCAACCATCACAAAATAATTGGTTTAAGACTGTAGTTAAATGCGATAATGTATCATCAAAGCGTATTGCTGAAGAATTAGGGCAGCTTTTGCCTGTATTGGGATTTCCAATTTCAATTAATAACGCTAAAGATTCAGCAGAAAATATGAAGGTCACAAGTATCGATAGATTGCAAATATTAATTTTATCATCACCGACAGAGGGGGCGTTAAACGAAGCGATAAAATGGATCGAACATCTTGATTCTAATGATGCTAACGAGCTTGAACAAGTTTATGTTTACAATGTCATGAATTCGACTGCTGACAGTTTATCAGAAGTTTTATCTGTATTGTTCTCGTTACAAGGAACAGTGCGAACTCCAGATATCACAACAAGTGAAAACAGAAGTCAGGGAGGAATAATATCAAGTGTTAAATCTATTTCAAGTAAGGCAGCATCTATTTTGCCAAGTGGCAAAGGTGCGGTATCGTCGAGCGATAAAGTAGCAAGTAGTGACAGTGGCTGTATATTCGATAACCCTGTGAGAGTTTATGCAGATGGTGTCAATAACTCTTTAACAATTCGTACTAGACCACGAACTTATGCGATGATTAAGGCAATTTTAGACCGTCATGATATTTTACCAAAACAGGTTCTTATTCAAGTTTTGGTAATAGAAGTTAATTTAACAGATAGTTTAAAATTCGGCGTTGAATTTTCTTTAATGGGTAATGGCAACCCTGAGTTAAGTGGAGGAACAAACTATAAAAATTTAAATCCTGGTGTGGCTAATGAGTATGGGGGCGATTTTTGGATTTACGACCCACAGGATCCTTCGCAACAGTATGGTTATGTTCAGGCTTTGAGTGGTATTACAGATGTTAAAGTACTATCAAGTCCTCAAATCTTAGTTGTTAGTCATTCACAAGCAAAAATTGCGGTCGGTAACATGGTTCCGTTAGTAAATTCAGAAATCACTAACAGTCAATCTGCGGTATCTATACCAACTACAAATGATGATACTGCATCAACAAGTTTGGTACGAAATATTAATTATGAAGATACTGGAATAATTTTAAAAATTATTCCACAGGTAACACATTCAGGTAGAATAACCTTAATTATGGATCAAACGGTATCTGAAGCAATTGTGAATAGAACGTCAAATATTGATTCACCTGAAATTCAAAATCGTATTGTACAAACAACAATGCTGATTAAAGATGGGCAAACTGTACTTTGTGGAGGAATAATAAGAGAAAGAGCAACAGATAATCTTGATACGATTCCTTTTTTAGCTCAAATTCCATTTATTCGTCGTTTAGTTGGTGATACAAATTATCAGAAAGAACGCTCAGAAATGTTGATATTAGTAACAGGCAGTATTATTACAGATAACAATAAATTACAGGATTTAGTTAATCAGTATAGACAAACAATTAGTTCTTTACATGATTTTCATAATAAAAAAAGTATTTTGAAAGACGAAAATAATTTTAATACGGTTGACGGAACAAGAGAGCTAAGATGAGTGATTTAATTCGTTGGAACAATCAATTGACAGCTATTAGACAGCAGTTATTAAATGAGTTCTCAGAATATGAAAATTTGCTGGATAATTATCGATCACTTTCAAATGCTGATCGTGAATTAACATCACAAGGTTTGATTAGTGAACATGAATTATTGAAAGTTTATACTAGTTATTTGGATGTTGAAGTGCTTGATGAAGATGAACTTGAGTATCCAGATCAATTTGAAAGTATTTCTAAGCAATCAATGGATTTGCATGGTTATATACCTTATTCATGGGATGACAACCAGTTGACATGTTTATTTTCTACTCCTTATGATATAACTCAAATTTGTTATGAGCTTGAAGAGTTTTTTCAGCGAAAAATTTGTTTTAAATTTGCTCGGCATAGTTTAATCGAACGTTTAATTTCTCAGGTATATGATAATAATGAACAAGAAATAGATAGTGTCAATTTAGATGGAGATGAACAACAGTTACGAGCATTGGCTGGCGAGGCAAGAATTATTAAGTTAGTTAATGAAATGATCAAACAGGCGATTGAACAGGGTGCTAGTGATATTCATATTGAACCTAGTGAATTGGAATTAACGATCAGGTTTAGAATTGATGGTTTATTGCGTGAATATATGCAGTTACCATTGAGCGATTTTCCTGCAATCGCTTCAAGAGTAAAATTGATTGCAAAATTGAATATTGCTGAAAGTCGTCGACCACAAGACGGTAGAATTAATTTTAAAATTGGTCAGTATGATATTGATTTACGTTTTAGTACAATTCCTATTTTACGTGGTGAAAGTCTAGTAATGCGACTGCTACGTAAAGATGCTATGAATATTGATTTGCAAAAACTAGGTATTCCTGATGATGTCTTGAAATCTTTTGAAAAATTAATTAGTTTACGGCAAGGTATGATATTGGTAGTTGGTCCGACTGGAAGCGGAAAAACTACTACTTTATATAGTGCAATGATGCGTTTAAATAACCCAGATATAAAGATTATTACAGTTGAAGACCCTGTTGAATATCAATTACCTGGATTAAATCAAATGCAGATGAATCCGCAAATAGGATTAACTTTTGCCGATGGATTACGTCATATTTTACGTCAAGATCCTGACATTATTTTGGTAGGTGAAATTCGTGATAAGGAAACTGCTGAAATTGCGATTCAGGCAGCTCAAACAGGGCATTTAGTTTTTAGTACTTTACATACTAATGATGCAGTGGGAGCAATAAGTCGTTTGCAAGATATGGGAGTTCCTAGTTTTTTGATTAATTCAGCTTTAGTTGGAGTATTGTCACAACGATTGGTGCGCTGTGTTTGTCCCGAATGTCAAGGAAAATCTCTGACAGGAATAAAATGTAAAAATTGCAGTTCAACAGGTTTTAAAGGTCGGACTGGAATTTATGAGCTATTATCAGTTGATGAAAAAATAAGAGAGGCGGTTAAGCAAAATTGCTCCAATTCTGAAATTAATAAAATAGCTATCGATAATGGCATGATTTCACTTGTTGAATGTGGAATGAATCTCGTTAAAAAAGAAATAACAACAGAACATGAACTTGCACGTGTAGTTACAGCAACGGGAGGATAACAGATGCCGTTTTTTCGATATAAAATTATCCTTGATGGCAAAAATCAGGAAAAAGTTGTTGAAGCCATAACTGAAAAAGAGGCATCACAAAAATTATGGCGGCAAAATGTGACAATAGTAAAGTTTTTAGGAGAAAGTAATACTCAGGATACTACAAAAAAATCATTATTTTTATTCAAAAAGCGACAACGATTTAATGTTTACAAATTCACTGACCAGTTAGCACCGTTGTTACAGTCGGGGATTCCTTTGGAACAAGTTTTGGCAATCATTGAAGAAGGTATGGATGAAAAATCAGGTATTAGCGTTGTTCAACAATTAAGAAGGGGGTTACATGAGGGTAGAAGTTTTTCTGAATTGCTTAAAGAACGTGAGACGTATTTTCCGCCATTGTTTGCCATTTTAATTGAGACAGGCGAACAGACAGGGTGCCTGCCAGAAGTAGCGGACGAATTGCAACGATTTATGAAAGAGTCAAAGGAATTTAAAGAGTTTGTTATTACTAGTTCGATTTATCCAGCAATTATTTTATTGGTAACAGTGACGATGATAACTTTATTGTTCACTTTTTTTATTCCACGTTTTTCAAAATTGTTTAAAGATACAGGTAAAGATTTACCATTTCTTACAGAAATTATGCTAAATACTGGAAATTTTATGAAGTCAATATGGTGGATATATCCAATATTGATTTTACTATTGATTATCTTTTATAAAAAATCAAAAAGAGGCAAACTTAAAACGTTAAAAGACAAATCTTTTTTATGTTTGCCGATTATTGGAAAGATTGTTCAAGATACTCAATTAAGCAGATTTTTTCGCACATTATCAATTATGGTAAAAAATAATGTACCAATTTTAAGAGCTGTTAATATTTCGTCACGAATTTTACAAAATTCGATAATTGCTGAAAGTTTTTCGGAAGTGACTACTGATTTGAAGGCTGGTCATAATTTATCATTGGCTCTTAAAAGTAAATATATGATTTCCGGAACAAATTCAATGCTGCGCATTTCTGAAGAATCAGGCGATGTAGCGTCAATGTTGACCAGTATTGCTGAAACCGGAGAACGTGAAGTAAAAGTACAGTTAAAGAGATTGTTAACTGCGCTTGAGCCAGCCATTATTATTATGCTTGCTTTGTTTATTGCTTTAGTAGTATTGGCGGTATTTCAGGCAATAATGCAAATGAATGCACTTTAAATAACTTATTATATAAAAATTCAAGGAGCTTATATTATGAAATCGAAAAAACATAAGAATTTCACCCTGGTGGAAATATTAATTGTTGTTGGTATTATTGCTTTAGTTACAAGTTTGGCATTGCCTACATACTTAAACCACATGAAAAATGCTCGAGTTTCTGCTGTCCAGGCTCAAACTACAGTACTTTATCAAGCAGTCACTTCGTTTTCAATGGATATGAAACGTTTACCTGACGTTAATATAGGGCTGGCCGAACTACTTGAAAATACTAGCAATAGCGCAAAATGGAAGGGGCCTTACCTCGAAGTTTATGAGTTACCGCTTGACCCATGGGATAATGATTACATTTATGTTGTTGAATCAAATGGGCGCTTTGAAATATTATCTTATGGAGCTGATGGACAGCTTGGAGGTGAAGGTGAAAATGCAGATATTAGTAATCGCGGTATTAAAAAACAATAAAAAGAATTTTTTTTTAAATAGTTATACGCTTATTGAAATAATTGCTGTGATCATGATATTAACTTTAATTCTGGGGATGGCAATGACAGCATTGCGTTCGAGTCCAGTATTTTTAACTGTGAATGCTTTAGCCAATGAGATTAGACAATTATGTTCAGATGCTAAACAGTCAGCTACCACTAAGGGAGAAAACGTTACTATTTATTTTGATCCAGAGAATAATAGTATTAGCTTTCAAGATGTCAGTATCAACATTGCAGATTCAATTAAACTATATATTGATGATCGCGATTTATCTCAGTTTCAAGAAAAAGAAAAATTGTTTTTATTTTATCCCGATGGTACAGGGGCTGAAAAAAAACTTACTATTGAGTATAACGGTGAAAGGGCAATATTATTTTTATCACCATTAACAGGACGAATATGTTTATATGAAAATTAAAAGGAATAATTTTACATTAATTGAAATACTAGCATCATTTTCAATTTTGGCAACTGCTGTAACTATAACGATGTATGTTCTGTCATCTTCAGCACAGCGTATTAGACGTGCTGAACAGGCACGTAACAACAGTAATAGGTTAGCTAATGTAGTTGAATTTTTTATGCTAAATCCTCAACATACTCAACTTGATAAAAAATTTTTCCCTTATGAAGACATGCAAGTTTTAGTAAAATATGAGGAAACCAAATTGCAGGAAAATTTTGAGCTCGAAATCAATAATCATAAATTAACAACAATGATTATTGAACTAACAGATAGTTCAGGTTCGGTTGTTGATGTAATTAAGATGGATCGAATTGTTGAGGTTTATAGCGAATGAATAAGAAATTTACATTAGTTGAAGTTGTTTTTGCTCTTGGATTATTTACATTACTGGCAATTTTGTCAATTAGTATTTTACAAACTTCGCAACGGTTATGGGAAAGTATGAATACAAAAAACAATAATCTCGATAATTTACAGAATATTGATAGAATTGCTAATTATTGCATTAAAAATATGATTCCGTTTACATGGCATGATTCTGAAAATAAGGAACGAGAAATTTTTAAGGGTGATTCTGATGCAATAATTTTTGCGTATTTGCATCGAGCTTCTGGAAATAAACCTTCAGCAATTCGTTTTATCAAATTAAATGTAAAGGATAAAAAACTTATTGCGAGTTATCGAAAAACTCCATTATTATATTGGCTTGGTGAACCTTTTGATGACGAAAATACTACAAATGAAATTATCGCAGATGGTATTGAAAGTATAACTTTTGAGTATGCTGAGTGCGTGGATGATGCTATTATTTGGTATCAGACATGGAATGAAGATGATTTTCAACAAATTCCGTTAGCAGTATTCATAAAAATAGAGTTTATTGATGGGACTAAAGATGTTTGGATACGTCGTACTGCAGGAAATGGATTTTATACATCTTTAGGGAAAAGGGTGATAAATGGTAATGAGCAATAAAAATGAACGTGGTGCAGCTTTAATTATAACTCTTTGTATGCTAGCAGTCGTGATGTTATTAGCAGGCTCAGCGGTGGCAATATCACAGTATGCCGAACGTGATTCATATACTTATGCAGACCTTAGTCGTTCTCTATACCATGCGGAAAGTGCGGCTAACCGTGTATATTGGTTAATATTGAACGATAGAAAAAAATATCCTAATCGTAATATTGACTTTTATGACGAGAATATTGAACAAGAAAATGGAGAACGGTATTTTGCAGATGGGAAAAGGCGCATTTTTAAAAAATATGGAGGTGAATTTGATATAAAATATAAAATTCTTGACGCTGTAAACGGGCTGAATATTTCTGGGAACTCGCCTCATCGTGATATTTTAATGCAAAATACGTCTAGTAATGAAGATTCTCATCATCATCAAATATTGGAGCAGTTAGCTTACAAAATGCAAGATTATGTCGATCCTGATAATATTGTACGATTAAACAGCCTAGAAAAAAATGAATACATTCAAGCAGGATTGATTAATTTACCAAGAAATTCTTATTTGCAATATCGCGAAGAGTTATTACTAATTCCTGGGAATTCAGCAATATGCATTCCCGATGACTCTGGAAGAATTGGCTCAATTAGGCTAATTGCTCCTAAAGGTTTAGCTGCAATTATAGGACGTCCAAATTTATATTCAACATCATTAAATCAAATTGCCGAACGTTGCAATTTAAATTCACAGGAAATTGGTACTTTGTCTTCAGCAATGAAAAAATGGCAGCAAAATGGGACATCTTTAAATGATACTTTACCTAAAGGTTTTCTTCAACGCCTTGAAATGTATTATGGTACCAATGAATCAAGTTTTTATACTATTTTAATCGATACTTCTGCATCAGAGCGCCCAGGTATCAGACTAGCAGTAACATTTCAATTACAGTTTAAAAATAACCCAAAAATTTACTTTTATGAATTTATGTATTATTAATAACTTCTAAAAATACCAAATTTCTTAAAAAAATGTTTTTTTGTTTTATTTGAATAATTTTTAATATACAAGTATCTCATTGCTAAGGAGTTGTTTGGAAGTGGTTTTCTAAAATAGCAACTGATATCAAAAGCTATTTTTATAAATGCTCATGAGTCTATAAATGATTTACTTTTGTGCTGTTTGTTATATTAAGGAGATTTAGTGCTCAGCCTTGAAATTAATTTTTTGAACTATGATTGGTTAATACCATAGTTAATATGTAAAACAGGGCAAACAATTAAACATTTTATAGTGACTATTTCAAAAATATTTTTGTCTTTTGCAATACATATCTAGCGATTATAGCTATCTTGCAGTGAAGTTCTAACATAATAGTCAAAGTCAGCAAGAGCTTTGAGAAAAACAACAACGTTTGGAATAAAAGTGAAAAAATTTACTTCACTTCAGAAGTTTTTGTGTACTAATTAAGCAAAAAATCCTGTTTACAAAGGAAGTATTTGCAAATAGGGTTATAATATTTAAATAACTGCAAAAAAGTTATTTTTAGTGTTTATTATTTATTAATTAGAATAATAATCTCGGTAAGTAAATTTTTGCTTTTTATTGCTAGAAAACTAATTACTTTAGGATATTTTTCTTTTATAAAAGCAGCAAAATCATTCCATTGCAGTTTTTTTGAGTTAAAAAAAACGAGTGTTAATTTTTTTCTACGCGGTTTCAACATTGTCTTATCAAAAGCATCTTTAATAAGAATAAGATTTTTACGTTCCATTTTTTCTGCTTTTTCATGTGCGGTAATCAAGGCATTATGAGCCTGTTCACGACGTTGAACTTCATAAGGAGCAACGATGATATCAGAGGCTTTGCGCGCTTTTCTATAGGGTTGCCATCTTAGTTTTAAGTGTTACTACTATTTGTTTACCTTTCAAATAATACTGCAAACAATAATTCCTTTTGCCTTTTCGTTGGAATATATTACCTTTAGTTGTTCTAGCAATGTTTACTACTTGATATTTGATGTTACGTAATATTACTGCTATAAGACATTTATAATGAATAACAACAACATTGCAACAATAATTTGCTAAATATGAGGTTAAATTGGACTACTCATAATCCTCTGGTCGTGGGTTCAAGTCACTCAGGATCCACCATTTTCCTCCTCAAAATAGCCAAAAAGGTGCCATTTGGTACCGTTTCTAACTTTTAATGTTCTAAAATTGTTCTATATTAGCTAAATTAGATATTTTTAACAAATGTTTAAATTTGGAGATTTTCCATGGCTAAAAATTCGAGTAGTATTAAATTAGATATCGGGACTATTTATAAAAAAACTGAAAATGGTAATTACTTTTTTCGTTATCAAATAAATGGTCAACGCAAAGCAGTTAGTCTAAAAACTAAAAATAAAAAAGAAGCGATAGCCAAAGCTCAAGATGTTGTTCCGATTACAAAGGCTACAACTACTGAAGTAATTTCAGCACACGTCCAACAGGCTAGAAACTTGACGACTCAGAAGCAGAGTCTGCTACTTTCAATGGCGTGGGATAAATATAGCATTCATCCAGACCGAGCAACTCCAGCGACTGCACATGAAAGAAATTCATATCGTTCGACTTTTCGTGAGTTTGTAACTTTTGTTAATGATAAAAATTTAACGATGAACGATATAAAACTAAGAATGACATCAGATTTTGCTGATTACATGAAAAAGCAACAACTAGCTGTAGACACTCATAATCGTAAAATAAAAAGACTGATTAAAATTTTTAATGTATTGAGTGATTATTATGCTGGAGACAATCCGTTTACTTCTAAAACACTGCGACGCAAAGTTCGTGAGGAACAAGAGCATGTCGTGAAAAGAATAGCGTTTACTCGTAGCCAAGAGGCAGATATTAGAAGTGTTTTAAACGATGATAAATACACTGTGTTAAACAAACCTGAGATTAAAGTTATTTATTATATTGGAATGTATACAGGGCAACGGATGAAAGACTGTGTATTGCTTCGTTGGGATCGCATTGATATGGAAAGAAAAAGGTTATGGGTAAAGCAGTTTAAAACTGGTAAAGAGGTAACATTGCCAATAGCAAAACCTCTTTATGATATTTTAATGGAAGCTAAAGAGTGGCAAATAGATCAATATGTTTGTCCAAATGTTGCCAAACGCTACAATCGAGTTGATAAAGAAGGTAAAAACATAGGTAATAATTTAGTTAACAAAGACATGTTGCGAGTAATTAAATGGACAGGATTAGAACCATCTGTAGAAGTGCCTGGGAGAAAGCGTAAAATGACAGTCTATGGATTTCATTCACTGCGACACAGTTTTGCATCTCACTGTGCTGAAGCTGGAGTTGCAAAAGCAGTAGTGCAGTCAATTATTGGATCGAATTCAGACATTATTGATAAATACTACACTCATATTGGAGATGAGGCTCAAGTTAAGGCAATTGAAGTAGTCAGTGGTGGTTATGACAATATTTTGCCACAAGAAAAAATTAACCAAGTCCTAGAATATATTTCAAAAAATAATCTTGACGACGAGCATCATTGTGCTATCAAAAATATCTTGAAATCTTAATTTTATAACCTTTTCTTAAGTGTTTTATTTTTGTATTTGTTATATTTAAATTTTAAAGCATTTTAAGGATAGGTTTTCTTTTTCTTATAACACTTCATTTCTTTAGAGAATCGCTCAGTATAGTGGTTTAAAAATCCTTTTTTTGTGTAACATTAAAAGGAATATTTTTTATCTCCAATTTTTTTATTTTTAAAAGGGCTTCCTGACTTGTAATATTTGGTCAAGTTTACAACTCGCTAATTGTTTTAACAGAATATTCATTCTTCATATTCTGTATCTCAGTCATTATTTCAAAAAAAATTTACCACTAGTATAGACTAATCTTTAGTAATTATACCATATTTTGGTTTTAGAATAATAGTATAAATATTGTTTTTAAAACCATATATTACTTAATATATGGTTTTAATATAATTGAAAAATGCCATATATACGGTATATTTATTATATATTTATTTAACTACAAGCTCAAATTTAAGGAGTATCTATGTTTAACTATAAAAAACAAAAGTCTATAATGACTGAATATGAATTAAAAAAATTCTTATTTAGTTACTTTAAAAATGAAGAATATACCATCCCAAGTTATATTGAAGACTTCATAATTAAAATAAAAAAAGTAGAAGAAGATTTAGCAAAACTCGACAAGAAAAATTGGTATAGAATTTTTGACGCTGAAAAACATGAGCGTCTTTTAAAGAATAGAAATCAAGAATTTTTGAGAGGAGATAATTTAAAAGAGCAAATCATTAAAGACTCTGGAGGTAATCGTTTTTTTATCTATGTCAATGCATTAAAAAGTAATCCTGATGCGTGTAAATTTTCTCAACTAACGATAGCTTTAAAACAATTATATTATAAATTATATGAAGAAAAATTAGATTTGGAAAATGTCAAAAAGTGTTTAAATAGGGATAAAAAAGTTGGGCCTTTCTTCATAAATAAATTTTTTCACGATCATGGAAAGTATAGCAGTTCTATTTGTTATAATCTATATAAAGAAATAAAGACAAATTTTTTAATTGACGAAGATGAAAGATATTTTACGGAGAATCCTCAATCTCCAGTTTTTGTGATTAATAACCTTAAAATTGCTAAAGAAAAACGCATTAAGGAACTTGAAAATTATAGTGAAAAAAAATTTAACGAATTCTTTAATTATTTAGATTATTATAAAGATATTTTTAGTAGCGTAAACAATGAGGATTTTTATAGATTTGATAATAAGCTAACAGACACTATTTACATTGATCAACTGAAAGAAAATATTGAAAAGTTATTTATAAAAAAAGGTTATGGAAGTTTTATTGCTAAGTTACCTAAACGAATTGAAAAAGAATTATTTTTGAATAAAATTCATAAATTAAATGGTGAATATAATTTCAAAAGTAATGTAATCTGGTTGGGGTGGCATGGAGGAGTGAATAACCTAGATAGGATAAACTTGAATTTATTAAATGAAAGAGATATTCTTTGGATAGAAAAAGATGATATGAATCGTGACGATGTAATTAAAAATTTCATTAAAGTTATAGAAACTTTGAGTCAAAATGGAATTGTAATTGGCAAATTAAGGTTTGCTCATGTTCCTCATATTGACGATCAATTAAATCATTCCCAAGCGAATATTTCAATTTGGACGAAAGAAGAATTGCTTCAAGAAGCATATAATTGTAACATACCTTTGCCAAAATTGTTAAAAAAAGAGTTAGCAGATACCTATAAAGATTATAAAAAAATAGCGAATCGCCAACTTTATATTGTTGATAATGTAATCAGAAAAAATTCATTCCATCTATTGACAGCTAGGCAAGGTCAAGGGAAAAGCTATTTTTCAATGTTTTTGGCTCAGGCTATTGCTCAAAAAGGAAAGCTATTTGCAGACTGGAAAGTTAAAAAATCAGTTAAAATATTATATGTTTTAGACGATGAAGTTGACCGATATGAACTAGAACAGCGTCGAGATAATATTGGAAAAATGTTTCCAAAATCTGATAAATTAAAGGAAATTAGCTATCTTTCTGTTTCAAATTTTAATTTATTGGAAGAAAAATTTCAAAATAAAGTTGAAGATGCTTTAGTAGAGGCTCAACTTAATAAAGAACCAAAAACAGAAAAAGTGCAACTATTAATATTAGATCACTTAACTAAGTTAGCTCCTACAACCACAAATGAGCGCAATTGGCAGAAATTGCGCCCTTGGATACATAAATTGACAAAAGAAATGAACATCGCAGTCATTTTACTCCATCATGAAAATAAAGGTAATACTACTTTTGGTACATCACAAATAGAAAATGATATTGATATCAAAATTAAACTTGAGAGAAAACCTGTTGATGATTTTGTGATAAACCTCACAGTTCCTAAAAATCGCCAGGCTCCTGTTCAAATTGAAAATCCACATCAAATACAGTTTCATTTAAATGGTAAACCACGCATGGCTTATTTGAATAATTTAAGTAATGAGAATATAAAATGGCGTAAAAGATCGATAGAAAATAAATTGCACTACTATTTTGCTTTGAAAAATTCCCAAAAAACTATGCAAGAAATCGCTGATTATTTTGGCATAGCTAAGCCTACGATTGAAAAATTTGCAAAAGAAAATGAATTAACTAATGATCGCTATAAAGAGCATGACGATTATCATAATCAGGCTTTAGAAGATTTGCCAAACGAAGATCATTAACCATTTTAATCATCTAAGGTTAAGATATAAGTTATAATATCGGTGTTACGGTATCTAACTGCCGAGCCAACCAATTTGCGTTTGAAGGGGAACGCATTTTCTTTTTCTAATTTTTTGAAATTGCTATGACTGAGTCCAAGCATTTCAGCGGCTTCTTTTTGGTCGATTAGCTTTGGTTTTACTGCAGGCATTAATGAGCCGTTATTAGCTAAATGCCTTAAGTTCGCAATGACGCATTGTTCTTCTGTCACCGAAATAACGCCTTCTTCAGTGAATGGTTTAATTAAGCGGGTTACTAATTTTACAACTTTAGGGCGAATGTTTTCATTTAAAAATTTTGAAGTTTTCATTGTTGTTTTTCCTGTGCGTTAATTTTTGTTTGCACAGGATGGTGAGCAATATTTATTTTTGTTATCATTACTCTTTTATTAACAATTACTTAAAAAACTTGCACTATATTATACGAGACTTAACCCCGACATTCATAAACTCTATTTTTAATACTTTACTTAAGCTCAAAAGTTTTATTATCTCATAAAAATATGAGGTTCTTTTTGGTAGGTTATTTGTAGTAATAAATAATTATTAAATATAAATAATATTAGAAAGATATAAGCTATTAAAAAAAGTTATAAGATTAACTATGATATAGATTTAACTAAGTAAAAAACAATGATAATCTAACAACAAGGAATTAAAAAATGAAAAGATTTAACAACGAAAATAGTAATAGACCAAACAACAATGATAATTATGAATTAAACAAAGATTACTCAAGCAAAATAAAGAGATTACTTTATAGCTGTATTAATCAACATAATAAAGTATTTTTAGTCAGGTTTGATGTTAGATATCCTACAAGTTATGCTAACATAAATATTGAAAGTAATAGTTTGATTTGTAATTTTAATGAAAGCTTAAATCGTTACTTAAAGCGTAATAACTATGATCCTAGATGCATATGGGTAAGAGAACAGCATGAAAGTAGTAATCCTCATTATCATTTTGCTATTCTGTTAAATGGAAATAAGATACAACGTCCTCACAAGGTAATTTCTAAGGCAGAGTCTTTATGGAATAGACAGTTAGGCTTAGATTTTGATAATAAGGGTTTAATTGAATATTGTAATAAGGTTAGTTGTGGAATGATGATTTATAGGGATAGAGAAGAAACTCATCGTAATGCTTTGAATTGGGTTAGTTATTTAGCTAAAGTTTATAGTAAGAATATTAATACTAGGTTTCGTTCTATTGGTATGAGTAGAATTTAATATTATTCTTGTGATAGGGAGTGGTAAAGATTTTTTAGTAAGACAATAAAGAAAAAGCGGTTAAAGATTCAGCTTAGCTGCTTTTATTATTAAGAGAGTAATTATTTGATTTTATATTACTACTAGCTAAGAATGTGTCAAATATAGGAATTTTTTTTACTATGGACTGTTTAAGAAAAATTTAATATTAGGTGTCAGTTGTAAAATTTTAAAAATGTTATTTCCAAACTAATCTTATAATCGATAAAAAAAATTATAAAATTAGAAAAAAATTAAAGGAAATAATAAAATGAACCATGAATTATTTAAAGAAAAATATTACAATGATATTGATAAAGTTAGCACTAAAAATGAGGAAGAGCCAGCCTATCAAAATAACAAGGATTATCAGAGCTTAAATTCTGAGCAGTTAAACGCCTTTAAGCTTATGAACTCAACTGAAGGGAATATTTTTCTAACTGGCAATGCTGGTACTGGTAAAAGCTATGTGGTTAAAATGTTCTTAAAATATACGAATTATAAAGTCGCTCGTTTAGCTCCAACTGGGCTAGCCGCTGAACATATTGACGGCAAAACTATCCATAATTTTTTAAGACTACAAACAGACTGTACAAATGAAGATTTAATTCTTAAAGATATGGATTTTTTTATTTTACGCAAATTACGAACAAAAGACATTATTTTAATCGATGAAATTTCAATGGTTTCAAGCTTTGTTCTTACTATTTTAAGTAAAGCTATGAAAAAGACCATGAAAAATAATAAACCTTTTGGTGGCAAAAAAGTGATTGTGGTTGGAGACTTTTCACAATTACCTCCAGTTGTAAGTGAAAGGCGTATAATTGAAAAATTTAAGGCTAAATACAAAGGCGTATACTCTTTTGCTAGCTATGAATGGGAAAAAGCCAATTTTAAGTATATTTCGCTAAAAAAAGTTCAACGTCAATCTGATGAGAAGTTCATAAAAATGCTTAATCATTTGCGTTATGGGCAGTTAGTTAGTGGTGATATCTATAGCTATGATTTAATTGGAATGGTTGAACCAATTAGTCCAAAATATTTAAAAGATAATGTTGAAGAATTTATGAATACGACATTTTTGACTCCTAGCAATGAAAAAGCTAAAGAAATCAACAATTTGATATTCAATCGAATAAAAGCTGAAGCAGTTTCATTTGATAGTAACAATTTAGACTATAAAGGAAAAGTACCAGCTCCTAAAAAAGTTACTGTTAAAAAAGGGCAAAAAGTAATGATAACCAAAAATATCTATAAAGAAAAAGAACTATATTTGCAAAATGGTACTATTGGTTTTGTTCATAAAATTAGGCGCGGCAAGTGGGTTAAAGTCCGAATTCCAAGTCGCGGTGATGAAATCGTAAAAATTGAGCGTGTTAGTTGGACTAACAAAAAATCCTTTCCAGAAAAATTCAAATCAAAAAATGGGAAGGAATATAGCAAAGTTAGAAAAGAAGTTATCGGTGAATATCAACAACTACCTTTAAAGTCAGCCTATGCGATGACCATACATAAATCTCAAGGTTTAACGCTTGATAAGGTACATGTTTTTAACGAGAAGCTATTTGCTCCGAGCCAGCTCTATGTTGCGTTAAGTCGAGTTAAGAGTATTAACGATGTGACGTTGCAAGTAGATATAAAAAATGGGCAGAAAATGATTAAACCAGAAGTGTATGACTTCTACAAAACGCATAACCTTTTCCCAAAAGAATTGACTAGTAATTAATATAAATAAGGGTAGCTTTTACAGCTACTCATATTTTTTTATTTAATAGAATTTAATGAGAATAACGATTCTTTAATATCTTTTCAGATTGTTTGAGTTTAGATTCCCAATACTTAGTGTTTTTATCGTCTTCTAATTCCTTAAAAGCATCTCTAATGGCCTTAATTTTTTTATATTCATGACTTTTGACTTTAGAGTTGAAAAAGAAAAAAACTTCTTCAAAAAAAGATAATAACTGTAAAAGCAAAACTAATTGGAATGAAAGAAGGCTTAAAAATATTGATAATATTGATAAGAAACGAATAGTTAGAGAAGTTTTTTCAACTCGTGTAGATAAAGAGTGCATTGCTCTTTTAAGAAAAATAAAATTGACTCAAGAAATAAATCATAGTATAAAAAAATCTTATGGCGAATTGCTGGAGGATGCTATTAGATTATTATATGAAAATACTTTTAAAAATATGTAAGATTGTAATATTTCTTACATGTGATAGTTATTATGAAAAGTAGTGTATGGAAAATTAAATCAAAGTTTATGTTTTTTTAATGAGGCTATTAAAATTTACTATATTACTAAAAATACATTGAATATTTTAAAAATATATACTATTTTATCTACATTATACTAATTTAATCTTAATTTAGACTATAAAATTTAAAAAGGATTTTAATCAAATGAAAAATAAATTATCTCTTATGATAGGCTCTTTTAGTTTAATCTTGGCTACTGGATTTATTGGTTGTTCTAAGGGGAAAAAATTGCCACGCGTTAGTGAAGGTAATCCTTGGAAAGTTAAAGCTGAAAGTTTGCAAGAAGGAATGATTCTTACGAAAGATAAGCATGGAAAACTACCAATGGATTATTATAAAGAGTTTATTGCCGCTCTTAAAAGCCATGATGAAAGTAAAGTAAAAACTTTAACAACTGAGGCTGGATTTAAATATTTACAAAAAAATACGCATATTATTAAAAATTATGAAAAATATGATAGCTTTGATATTATCCTAGATCAGTGTCAATTTTGGAAGAATACGCCTAAAGGTATTTTTTCAGTTAGTTCACAGCATATTCCTCTAGACAATAATGACCCGAAATTTATGGATGATCAAAAATTTAAAAAAGTAAAAGACGAATGGAAGCTTGTTTTTTTCCCAAAATATGACTAGTTTCTTTATAAATTCCTTTAGTTGATATTATATATCGACTAAAGGTTGTATTAAATTTTAACTTTAATAAATTCAAAACTTTCCTTTTTAGACTCAATATCTTTTACTAAAATATATATCCTAGAATTTATACGCTTCTTTGTTGATTTAGGAGCTAATTCTAAAATATAGCCTTCATTCGTATGTTTTAAATTAATTTCAAAATTATTTCCTGCAGAATCTACCTGTACTATTCTTTTATTTTTATCTTTTAAATTTAAAATACTTTCTTTTTCGATAGTTTTTAAAGGTAATTTCCATTCTATTAAATCAGGTTTATTCTTAAATAGAGATGCTATGTTAATCTCCATTTTAAGGTCATAATATTTTGTATTAGTTGTAACTAATCTCACTACTCTTATAAAATCGCCTGATTCATTATTTATTTTATAAATTACTTTTATAATGAAAAATTCTTGAGGTAAAATATATTTTTTGGGATATATTATTTCCAAACAAGAATTACATGATTTTAAAACGTTACTAATTTTAAAAGGCTTATTAGTTTTATTTTGTAACAGAAAATGACCCTCTACAAAGTCATTTTCTGTACTAGATTGAACTTTAATGATATTATTTACTTTTTGCTGGTTATAAAAATTAGCTGGGCTAAAATTTGAAATAAAAGCCAAAGAAAATAAAGGAAAGAACATATTACTCATAAATAGTAACATCCTCTTGTTCCCAAGGACCATATTTATAAACTCGTGGATCACCGTTACTGTTTTTTATCAGTTTCTTACGAACAGCTTGAATTCTGAAAAATAATATACCTTGTTTAAAATCATCTGGAATTTTATATTTATAACTAGTTGCTTTTGATTCATCATAGCCATGAGTAACATCTTTCCAACTCAAATAACTATATGAATTTACATTTTCTTTATAACGAGCAACTTGTAGACGATAACCGCAAAGATTTTTTTTCTCTAAATCTTTTATTTCATGCCATTTTATTTCAATATATTTTTTACCTTTAGTCTCTATTTTTTCTGCATTAATGTAATCTATCTTTGGGATTCTTTTATCAACTAATTCATCAAGAGAAAAACCTTTATTAATAGATTTTATATCTGATGCAACATATGGAGTTATTGCCTTGATGCCAAATCTATATTTATGGTAACGTTTATCGCTAAGAGTCGTATTGTTTTTAATGATGATTGAGCGAGTTTTTGGATTAATCAATTTTTTATATTTTTCCCCATTGAAATATAACTGGAAAGCTTTAATTGAATTCATGTCTGATTCTTTGTCTAAATAATAATCCCAGCAGAATAAAAAATTACCATTTTTAGTTAAATTTATTTTTAAATTTTCAAATCCATCAATATATATAGTTGGAAGTTTTACTGTAACATAATTCACGCCACTACCTATACCATCTTTATCTAAAGCTTCTATTCCATATTTGAATACTCCACCACTTTCAATTGGTTCTTCATATTTGAATAAATTTTCTTTTATTAAGGGAAGACTTGACTCATAACATGGTGATTCATTATTATATCCGCGGTAAAAAATATAACCTTTGGCTTTAGCTACTTTATCCCAAGAAAGCTTTAAGTGAAAATGTCCATCTTTGAAGTGTTTAACAACTTTAAGATTTTTTACTTTGCCAATAAGTTTTACTGGTTTGATATAATTTACAATTTTACTACTTGAATATAGTTTTTTCCCATTATGAAGTATAGTTATAACCTTATAGCTTAAACTGCAAGTTTCTCTTAAAGGAATACTATCAACAAAATGCAATTTGCCATCTTTTAAAGTTGAAGAACGATAAACTATTTTTTCTTCGTCTCCTAACCATCTTTCAATATAACAAGATTTTATCAAATCCAAGTTTTTAATATCAGTTGAAGCATCAATAACCATTTTATTGCTATTTTTAATTTGAGTAACATTATCTATCTTAACTCCAATTCCTTTTTCATAATATTTAGGGTTATAAGTCACTATAGTTTTAATATAATCACCCCCAAAAACGCTATTTGCAGCAATACCATATTGGTAGCTTTCCTTTAAAGAAATATTCTTATCATAAAATTTAAAATTCTTAAATCCTTTTTTAGTTGGAACTGTTAACTTTGGATAAATTAATTTCCATTGGTGATTTGGCGATTTACGGCGATAGATATTAAAACCCAATAAATTAAATCGCTTGTAAAGTTCAGCCGAATAAGTCCAATCTAATACTAGCTCTGAATAAAATGGACCTACTTTTAAATTATTCACTTTTAGTAATAGGGATTCTTTGTCAATAACTTCACTCTTATATGTGCCTAATGGTTTTTCAGCTTCTAAATTATCTTTATCAACGGAAAATAGACCATACTCATAATTATTATTTTTATCAAAAGTATGATCAATATAACCAAAACCTAAAATCACAGATAATTTAAAATCTCCTATTAATCGTATTCTGTCACCTGACCTCATACCACTCTTTGCCAACATTTTAGCAAAATCTTCTTTTGATACTAATTTTAAATTTTTCGTGTCAAGTTTCTGTTGAAGATAATTTTGATATTGGTCAGCTTCATCTTCAGATAATCCAGAAGCCTGCCAATCTCTACTAAAACTAATTTCTGGATAAATTGCTGTTGAATTTAATGGTTTCCAATTAATTGAGCCAACCAAACGACGTTTAACTTTAAAACCAACAGTATTTTCAGGCCAACCATTTATTAACCATAGTAATTTTACGTCCTTTTCATTTGCAACTCCATACAATCTAACTGTTGCCGTTTTTGCAAACATACTACACGTTAATAATAACGTGATAAATGCTAAATAAACTTTCATTAAATATTTCATTTTTACTCCTAAAATTATATTAAATTGCTACGTCAAAATCTGCACTTTCTTTATGAATCTCTCCATTTTCATCTTGATAAGTGCAAGTTAAATTAGCACCTAATTGCATTGTGTCTACTTTTTTTGCCATTTTAACATTTCCAGTAACATTACAATTATATTGGTGAACAGTTTGGTTCGGATTATCTTCCCAAAAATTCCAATTTGGCCATAATACTTTTAAGTCTGCTTGTGTATTTACTGATGCTGATATTTCTCCTTTTACTCCATTACTATCTAGTAATGCAGATGCTTGTGTATTAACATTTATATCTATCTTTCCATCGACTCCAAAACCAAAAGTTGCCGTTTGACTAGCTGTGGTGTAAGAAGATGAATTGAAATTTTCAGGATATTTAAAAGAAATTTGCTTATCCCATTTTATTTGTCCGCTCATACCTCCACTATGCATTTCTCCTGTAAATGGTTTTGTAAACGCAAAATTTCCATTAAAATCTATCTGTGAAAATACTTGTCCTTTTATATTTGAACCATTTACCTTTATCCCTTCGCATTGAATTGTTAAATTTACTTCTGAATTACTTACTTTAAAACAGGAACCTGATCCAGCGGGAAAGTTGATTATTGTATTTAGCTTTGCTTGGACATCTGTTTGTCCAATAATGTAATTTATTTTAGCATTGCTAGAAAGATAATAAGGCGATGATGCAGGGATATTTATAGCACCATTTAATTCTAACGCCGTATTTTCTCCTAAATAAACAGTTATATCATTTGTGAATTCTGCAAATCCCGCCGTATCACTAATACCAAATCCTGCACCTAAAACATATAACCCTTGAGCTGGGGCAGGTATTCTTGGATCATAATTATAGCCAGCTTTTCCTGATAGTTTTGTCAAATTCAGACCAGTATTTCCCAATGGTAGCTTTCCAGTAACTGCTAACTTTACATAACAATAATTAAAGGCTTCATTTGCTCCAAATACAAATTCTGATTGGAACCCTGCTTTATTAGCTAAACTAACGTCAACATTTCCACTAAATTCATTTGTTTTAAATGTAGCAGTTCCATTTAATTTTAAAGGGGGCCTTTTCTATACTAACACTTATAGATTCTATGCTAATTTTTCCAGAAGTTTGATTTATATTAAAATTTTTAACTTCAAATTCGTTATTACTATCTATTTTACATTTAGCTGATAAACTGAGTTTTTTGCCTGCCTCATATGTTGAATCACTCAAAGTAAAAGCTATTCCTTCATACTTTAATTCTGCCTTATTTAATTTAAAAGACTGTAGTTGTCCAGAAGATATTTCGAATTTTTTAACATCTACCTCAACATCAAATTTAGGGTGTTTATATTTTAGACTTTTACCAATGATATTTTCTAATTCAAACTGATAGTCAAATGTTATAGACATTTCTTTTCCAGTCAATTTTCCTCCGAAAAGTTCTATATCTGCTGCTTTAACGACTCCAGTGATATTTTCTTCTGTAAAACTCAAAGACATTTTTAAATCCTTATTGAGTCCCTCTGGAGCCTTTATAATAAACTTGCCTAATCCACTTTTTGGTGTAACATCAAGTGGATAAAGTTTTGCATCGAGAGTTAAATTTGACTCTGTAAGTTTTACGCTATAACCATTAGAAGAAAATTCAACATCAGGCTTAGCTTTGACCTTTAAATTCTTAATAGTCCCATCTACCTCTATTGAAGCTGCTGCTGCTTCTGCAAATATTTTACTCCCTTTTTTAAATTCAACTTTGAATTTATTTAGCCCGCTTAAATCCCAAAAACGTTTTTGTTCATTAGTTGCAGAGTCGTACTCAAACTTATAAGAGACGGAACCATTTAAGCCTTTTTTCAAAATTGCAACTGGAATTTTTTCAAGACTTAAATCTTGATTTAATTCTCCATAAAATTTAATACCACCAGATATTTTAACTTTATTATCATCTTCACTATCTTGAGAAACAGAAATATTTATTTCTTTCAACTTTCCAGATAAAAATCCTAATTTACCAATATCTTTATCTCCTATCCAAGAAATACCACCAGATATTATATTGCCGTCTTTTACTGTCCAACTTATATCTACTCCATCAATATCCTTACTTACAGAAAAAGTACCTGCTAAGCTTAAATTCATTTTTGCCTTTGTACTATAAGAGCATGATTGATTAGTAGCATCATACACCCCATTAACAGGACTGCCTAATTGGAAGTTAAACCCTGCAATATTTACACTACCTTCATAAGGTTCACATGGAGCTTTAACAGTTATAGTTACAGAATCTTCTAGTGTGCCACATTTCTCACAGTAATATTTATATATGATTTTATAATCACCTGGACTACCAAAACTAAAATCGCTTAAGCCATTTCCATTAGAATTTGAGAAAAGTTCATCTCCATTCATATTTGTTACTTTAGGATAACCATCAACTGCTTGTAAGCTATGAGGTGTTTCTAATTTATCAATATACCCACAATTATCACATGGTTCAGCATTTGGGTCTTCTTCTTCAGTATCTTTTCCCGCTTCTGCATTAACCTCAATATTTGGAGATTCTCCTACCTTAATTGTAGTATTTTCACAAGTAACGTCTAAAGAACAGTCAGAAGGCAAGTTATCACTATGATCACAGTGCTCTCCTCCAGAACATTCTTTATTACAAGTGAATACAGTACATGTTGAGCTACCACAGCTTTGGCCATTTACAATATGTTCTGTTGTCTTTTCATGTTTTTCACCAGGTTTCCAAATAGTTTTTTTACATGCTTCACACGTTCCTTCATCAGTATATTCTCTACCAGTATCATCTACAGTACATGAAGTGATCATGATTACATGCAGGCAGATTAGGTGATGGAGGGTCTTCTGCAAAAACTAAAAAACTAAGACTCCACAACCCTAAAACAACTAAAATTAATCTCAACAACTTCATTATTTTCTCCTCTAAATCATTTTGTATTTCTTAAATCAATATTAATATCACTGTGACTATTCCATTAAATAAACTGCAAAATATTTCTCCTTGAAGAATTTTAATATACCTCTACCTGAATGGCATTTCAAATATAATAGTCTAATACTTTAATTAGTTAGATTTGCAAATATGAGACTGTTAAACTTCATAGAAGAGTGCCATTCCTTTTGTTAAATTTTTTGGCACTTTTTTTTGTGTCTACATGAAATGGTGTTCAAAATAACCGAACTTTATATTTAGCAGTGAAAATAGGATTATTTGGGTTATATTTAGGACTGCCTGCACCAAAATTTGTCAATCTTTCACATTTTGGAATTGAATCATTAATAAAAACTATAAAGTCATAAACTCCATATTTTTGCCAATAGAGCGGGAAAACAGCTAGAGAATAATTTTCAAACTCATAAACTCTAGCGTTTTCATATTCATGGCAAATCACAGTTTGTTCATCATCAGTTAATGATAAATTCCCATTATTTTCAATAAAGAATTCATTTAATGCCAATAAATCTTCCTCAAAAGTAGGAGGTTGCCCAATATCATCATCATAAATATCAATTCCCCAGTAACCCAAGCTCCAGTCTAATAGTTCCCCAGGATTAAAGCCAAGATATAAACCACCAAGAGGAGTTCCAAATCCAGTATCAAATTGAGTGTAATAATTAGCAACATTTTGATTTAAAGGTTCAGCATAACTTATTCCATAAATTGAGACTGCTTTATAATTTTTATTCCTAGCCCAGTTAATTTTTTCATATAAATATTTTTCTTCAGAACCTACACCAGCTGAAATTACTTTAATCTTTCTTTCAGTAAAATGAGTCAGCAAAATTCCTAAACTTAGGTTGATAGGTCCAGTTTGAATTTTTCCTCCTGCTCCCAACATAACGGCAGTATGAAAAATATCATTAAAATCTCGTTTTCTATCAACTGCATAATTTGAATCGTTCTCATTAATTGACATACAGCCAGAAATAAGAATTACTTCCACAAGTACTACTAGAATACTGAAAAATCTTTTCATATAAAACCATTATTTGGTTTTGTTGTGTTTGTGTTTGAGTTTGTGGTTTATTGGTAACGTTATTTTGATTGATTTTGAATCAATTAGCTCTCCATATTCAAAACCACGATCTGTCATATGAAAATCATCTTTATTTTTTAAAATTTTATTTGTTCCATTCTTTTTCTCTATAAACCCCATGAAACGATATCTTACAAGCTCTTTAGAATTTTTATTATCAATAGTAGTAAACTCATTATTATTAAAAAATTCTTCTTTCTTTGTTCCTGCAATTTTTTCCAAATAATCCCAGTTGGTAGTTAAAGCAATCATTTCACAATATTTTTCACCCAAGAAATAGTTATTGAAGCCAATTAATGGGTGTGTTTTATAGAATTTTAAAAAATTTGAACAATTGTCTTGCTTAAAGGATATTAAAAAACCTTGTTTCTTGTAGTTATCAGAATTAATGGACAATACAAAATCATAAACGCCATATTTTTGCCAATAGAGCGGGAATACTGCTAGAGAATAACTTTCAAATTCGTAAACTCTAGCTTTTTCATACTCATGGCAAATCACAGTTTGTTCATCATCAGTTGATGATAAATTACCATTATGCTCTGCAAAAAATTTATTTAATGCCAACAAATCCTTCTCAAAAGTTGGCGGTAATCCAATATCATCACCATAAATATCAATACCCCAGTAACCTAAGCTCCAATCCAATAATTCCCCTGGATTGAAACCTAAATAAGGACCAGGAATTAGAAATCCAGCGCCAAATTCAACTTGTGAATAGTAGTTAATTGCATTTATGTTATATGGAGTAGCGTAGCTTAATCCTAATGCAATAGCTTCATATTGTTTATTTCTAGCCCAAGCTATTTTGTTGTATGCCGATTTTTCTCCATAGAATCCACTAAAAGCACTCCTAAATCCTATTTTATTAATAAAATCATAGCATCCTCCCCAAGCAAACGGAGCTATGCCATAATTAACAGGACCAGCTTGAAATTTTGTTGAATTAGTAATTCCCAGTTTAAAAACATCGTTAAAATCCCGTTTTCTATCAACAGTATAATCTGAATCATTTTCATTTATTGACATACATCCTATAGAAAACATAACCATGCAAAACACTAAAAAAATATTTAAAAACCTCTTCATATAAAACTCTTATTTGGTTTTGTTGAGCTTGAGTTTATGATTAATTGGCAATTTTATTTTGATTGATTTTGAATCAATTAGCTCTCCATACTCAAAACCACGATCTGGGTTATAAAAATAATCTCTGTTTTTAAAGACTTTATTCGTTCCATTCTTTTTCTCTATAAAACCCATGAAACGATATCTTACAAGCTCTTTAGAATTTTTATTATCAATAGTAGTAAACTCATTATTATTAAAAAATTCTCCTTCTTTTGTTCCTGTAATTTTTTCTAAATAATTCCAGTTTTTAGTTAAGGCAATCATTTCACAATATTTTTCACCCAAGAAATAGTTATTGAAGCCAATTAATGGGTGTGTTTTATAGAATCTTAAAAAATTTGAACAATTGTCTTGCTTAAAGGATATTAAAAAACCTTGTTTCTTGTAGTTATCAGAATTAATGGACAATACAAAATCATAAATACCATATTTTTGCCAATAGAGTGGGAAAACTGCTAGAGAATAATTTTTAAAGTTATAAACTCGGCAACGCTCATACTCATGGCAAATCACAGTTTGTTCTTCATTAGTTGATGATAAATTACCATCATGCTCGGCAAAAAATTTATTTAAAACCAACAAATCCTCTTCGAAAGTAGGAGCTAAGCCAATATCATCGTCATATATATCAATACCCCAGTAACCTAAGCCCCAATCCAATAATTCCCCTGGATTGAATCCTAAATAGGGGATTAATGGTAAAATAAAACCTACTCCAATTTCAAATTGAGTATAATAGCTAGTAACAAATTGATTATCAGCGGTTGGATAATAAAAGAACATTCCAGTTGATTGATATTGTTTATTTCTAGCCCAAGCTATTGGATTATAAACACATTTTTCAGAGTAAAAGTTCGCTTGCACTTTTTTATTTCCCCTCAACGTTTCAAAAACTGGAATGACTGCATAAAAGGGACCTGCTTGTCCTTTTATACCTGCACCTATACCATAAGTAAAAATATCATTAAAATCACGTTTTCTATCAACTGTATAATCTGAATCGTTCTCATTAATAGACATACATCCAGGGAAGAGAGCTATCATAAATAACATCACAAAGATATCTAAAAATCTTTTCATATAAAAACCTTATTTTTATTCGCTTAAAATTATAAAGTAGCATTAATTATAAGTTATTTCAATTAAGATAAAGTGGATATTTCTTGCCAACGTGTAATATTATTAGCAGCCCATTTACGCCATCCTGGGTTGGTGTCTTGCTGACATGGAGTTAGCCTGTCACTTTTCAAACTATTTTGATATTTTTTGTCAAGATTTTGATAAGGAATCATCAAGTAGTCTTGTGGTTTGTCAAGACCTGTGTCTTTTATGACATTTTTAAATTTATCATTGGTTACAAATTCAGTAGGAGAACTTCCACTAAACAAAATATTAGCAACCCATATTGCTAAACTTTGAGCAAAATTTTTAGTAATATTATTTGCCATTACATTAAATATATAATCACATTTGGCTTTTCTTGAAATAGTATACTTGTCAATGAAAGCAAATAAAACAGAAGTAGGGAAAAATTTAACGTCGTTAATATGATAGCCAAAATCGTGAATTTTAGCAGTTAAATCTACGATATTTTGGGGACGTTGTTTTGCTGTACCTGTCCAACCAGGTCCTGGAAAACTCCCAATTTCAGGAGCAACAGCTCCTTCACCACTTATTAGACTAAGCCCAAGGGGCTGCCAAGAAGAACTAGCTGTTTCATCTGGCTTAGGTAATTCTATATTCTTTAAAGATGCGTTGCCATTTGCTAAAGCTCCTTGAATAGGAAGTAATGTCATATTTTTAACCCATCCAATGCCACTTGTTAATAAATCACCAACGATTGTCATATTAGTTTCGATTCGACCTGCTAAATTAACAACCGCGTCTAAGGCCACAAGACCCAATAAAGGATTTTTTTCTAGCAAGTAACGATCTTGCTCTTTTTTTGTTATTGCTTTAAAAGGTCTAAATACCATATCAAAAGGCACACTTGCATCCAAACTATAGGAAATAACAGGTACTGCTTCAAAAGCAACATCTGTAAAAGGAATTTTAACTAAGAAGTATTTCTTTTCAATTTTCCAAGCTTTCAACTTTAAACCAGCAATTGTTATTGACCCCGAAATATTTCCTGTTTTTGAATCAAAAGAAACTCCAGCTAAAGGTTTACTAAAAATTTTTATTAAATCTGTGCACAATGTAACAATTCCACCAAATGATAAATCGCTATTTTTCCAAGTATGTACCGCTAATCTAAAAGTTTTTACATATTGCTGCTGTAATACTTCATTGTTAACTCCTTTGATAATTGCTTGTACACATAAATTAAGAAACAAGCCTGTGCTGTCAATTATCTTAGTAGAAGCGTTTTTAGTTGCTTTAACAGTTGCATTAAACACTTTACATGTCGAATCCCATGTCCATGTTGCCGCGTCTGCAACGGCATCACCAAGATATTCGGCTAAATCTGCAGTACTATCCCAAAGCCATTCAGCTCCTTTAACAGTGCCTCCCCATATAGACTCCAGCCAATTTTCATCAGATTTTACTGCTTCATTGACAACCATATACATATTAATTGAATTGCTTTTAGATAGGTCGTCAAATGCAGTCAATGCCAACATTATTTGCATACCTGCTTGATAACTTTCAGTTCTTTTACTTGGGTTCTTTTCATGCCATTTGTCAAAAATTGCATAAAATGAAAACTTCAGATGTAAATGTTTAGGAAAGTGGTCATCTGCAATTCTATCAAAAAGCTGTCTTTCATTGGGCTTGTTTGCATTTGTTGATTTTTTGCTTGTTGATTGAGATGTGGTTTTCTTTACATTAGCTCTGTTCTTCGTTGGTCTCTTGCCATTTACTTTATATGCTGGTTTTGACCATTTCCCAGCACTCCTTGTTCCTGTTTGTTTCATAAATTGAGTTCCTTGTAGTTAATATTAGATGATTTATGATAATATTAAATATAATCTACAAATGTATAATTGCAAGTTTAAATAAAGATTTTATACTAATATTAATAAATCTTAAGCAGCTAATTTTTTAACACAGATAATAATTCTTCAACTTTATCAAGTTCTAATGTATCGATGATTTGCTTTAATTGAGTACGTTTTCTTGGAGGAGTTTGTCTTCTTTTGTTTGAGTGTTACCAAAGTTCACATTCATATCCTTGAACGCATTTTTAATATCTTGCTGATTGGCGTGCATTGAATAATGTTTTGTCATTTCGGGTGAAAATACTTCATGTACTATAAAATATTTTTGCATTTGTAGCTATAGGTTTCTAAAATTATATTTAATAACAAAGTATCTTGAAATCTATTGATTTGGTGGTAATTTAAACGATTGAAATTATCATGATAAAATGGGGTTTTTTGTATAAGAAATGGCTCAAAAAATCGTAGCCATTTGGTACCATTTTGAGACTTAAAAGTGCCAAAAAGTACCGTTTTTTGATGATTTTATTTTTCGTATTAATTTAGCCAAATTAGACATTTTAAGTTCAAAAAATGAAAGTTAAATAAAATTTTGAGGTGGATGTTTTTTGCTCCTCGTACACTCAGGATTCACCATTTTTTTTGCCCTCAAATTTGACTTTTAAGCTCAAATTGTCAAAGTTACACCAATTCAAAGCAAAAATCAGTGATACGTGTTGTTACCTATCATTACCCCATGAGAAGGAAAATAACACGCACAAAACACGCACAATTTTTTGCACAGTTTTAAGCACAAATTAATCCCTATATATAGTTTTTATAAAATCAAATAAAAGCACAAATCTAAAAAACTTCCTAAAATATTTCACTTTTTGTAAATTATTGAATTTTCTTAAGTATATTTTTAGTTATTTTAAAAAAAATATGATATATTAAAAAATAAACTTAATAAAGAGGAATATATATGGAAATTATTATTTCATTAACATCTTTGGCGATTGCTTTAATAGCATTGATTACTTCAATTTATTTTTATTGCAAACAATTTCGTCCTATTCTTTCAGTAATGGTAAAAACATATAAAGATGGCAATAAGGCAAGAGCTTATAACCTTGAAATAATCAATTGTGGTTCTTTACCTGCTATAAATATTAAGCTATCGTGTAATGATGAAGATTTACAAAAAGCTATTAGTGAAAATGCAATTCCTGATGATAAAAAACGATTTTTGGAATGTTTTAGCGAACAAACAGAAATATTAAGACTTCACAATGGTAGTACTACATCATGTAGTTTTGGAATGACGAGAGAAGTAAATACATTTTGGAATTATATGGCGATTATTCCTGTCACAATTAGCTATCAGCATCCTTATAGTAAGAAAAAACGATATACTGATAATATCAATATTCAAATTAGAGACTCTAATTCTTTTACATATGGTTGCTGGGATTCTAAAAAAAATTAGAGAAATATTATGATTAGAATTAAAAGAATTTTATTGATAGGGTTAATGGCTTTAATTGGTGGTTGTTCACAGGAGCAATCGCCTAAAGATGTTGGCAAGGAGCAGAAGTTAGTTAACGAGAAAATTACTCTTTTGGAAAACATTACTCCACGAGCTTTTGAATTAATAAGTAGTGGTATTGCAGATGTTGAACCATATATAGAAGCAGTTGATTTCAAAAATTTGGCAAAAGAATATAGTTCAACAATGGAATTGAGGACTAGTGGCAAAATATTACGAGTTGATTATGGAAATAGTCGTGGCGTTATGCTCAAAACTGATGTTCGTGGCAAACTTTCAGATTCAAAAGGTTATTTAGTTATTTTGTATGATAATGGCGGTGGTTCATCAACTTTTTCTTATGACTTGATTGTTGATATTATGAAACGCAAATTTATTGAGGGTGAGTATGCTTTAGATCGCTTATATTTGGAACGTGTTCGCAAAAATAAAACAATTGACATTAAGCCAGAAATTAACAAACTTCATCCATACGCTATTTACGCAATGCTTGATGAATTTAATCATGGTTTTGGAACAATCAATGAAATAAGTTATTTGGCTTTAAATCATGCCGAAGTTTTAGCTGATTTTGAACAGAAAAAAAATAGTGGCTGGTTTGAATTATACGATACTAAAGATAAACAAAATAAGTTGATTTTTAAATATAAAATCAACAGCATAAAAAATGGTCTCTTTGAATTAACAACTTCAGTTTTAACAGCCCCTCAGAACGAATGGAGTACCACAACAGCATGGTTTCAATTCTTTAAAACTGATGACAAAAAAGTTAAAACCATTCGCTGTCTCGGCTGGAAATTAATCAACCAAAACAGCAAATAAATCTAAATCGCTCAAGGATTTAAATTAAGCCAATCTCAGAGTAATTTTATTTGAGGAATTAATGTCTTAAAACGTCATTTTTAGTTTCTTGAAATTGGCTTAAAATTAGCTATATTCTTTGATTTTATTATTCGTGTCGATTACTAAATACACCTAATTATTTTTGTTAATTTATTTGTATATTAAGTTGATATGAAATATTTTTTTATCATTATATTTGATAATTTAAAATACTTTTATCTCATCATTAATTCCTCTTTTTTGCATCATTTAAAAACTGGAATTTATACTATTTAACATGGAAACAACTCTAGTCTAAAAGGGGGAAATATAGGCTTAAATGGAGAAAAGTAGGTGAAAAACTGAATTTTGAGGATAAAATTAGAATTCCGGTTTTAAAAATTAAAAATCTACCCCCTATATTGAACTAGTGGCATTTTTCATTAATCTAATTATAATGGCCTTTGATTAACTATCTTTTTTATTAGATGTGTTAATCAAAAATATATTATAAATCAATAAATATACTTTTAATATTTTTACTAAATATTAATACATTAATTTTAGTTTTAAAAAAATAATTTATAAAAACATTTTTTTATAATATGAATTTATTTCAATCGGAAAATTATTTTTTAAGAGAAAATACGACTTGTTATTTGATGAGTAAACGGCAGTGCGGCAGTTGAGTTAGAGGGCAAAGTTGAAGTTATTGACGGTAAAAAGTTGATTGTTTTAGCAGAAGATTCAACTGGTAAAAAATCATCAGTTGTTAAAGATATTCCAAATTCAGAAAGTTATGTTTATGATGTTAATGGTAACTTAAAGAATGATGGTAATTACAATTATTACTGGAATTGCGAAAATCGTTTAGTTAAAATGTTAAACACTACTCAAAAGTTAGAGTTTAAATACGATTACATGGGTCGTCGTCGTGAAAAGAAAGTTTTCGAAAAAGAAAACAACGAATGGGTGCTAAAATCACATAAATCATTTATCTATAACAAATATAAGCTAATAAAAACCGTTGATGAGTTGAATAATGGCTCAATAAGTGATAGATTTGTATGGTTAGGTGATAATTTATTGGCATTAGAAAAAGATGGTGTGGTATTTAATTACATCGCTGATGGCAATAAAAATATTACGCAGTTGATTGATATGAGTTCGGGTTCAATAGCGAATCGTTATGATTATTCGCCATTCGGTCAGTTATCGTTAGATAACGAGACCGTGGCGAATCCATTCAAATTTTCAAGCGAATATGCCGAAAAAGAAACAGGTCTAGTTTACTATAATTACCGTTATTACAACCCAAGCACAGGCAAATGGCTCAGCAGAGACCCAATCCAAGAAGCTGGCGGAGTAAATGTATATGGATTTATAAAAAATAGTACAATAAATTACTATGATTTACTTGGGCTACATTGTCGTAATTGTGGTGTAGAATTAAAAGATTGCATAAAAAATGCATTGGAATCTTTTGCTAAAAATATGGAAAGATTGGCTAACGAACTTGTAGATTTAGAGTTTAAATTGTTTCAAGAAGCTTTCAAGCAATTTACTGATGCAATGAACGCATCCCAAAGAGCTTATGAGAATAGAATTGAGTATTGCGAAAGTTTACCAAGGAAGAGTATACTTGATAAAATTTCATATATGAGTTGTAAAGCGGGGGCGGCTACTGCTCATGCGGTTGCAACAGGTGTAGCGGCAGCATCTTATGCTAAGGCAACATTGGCGATAGGTGCTATTATTGCTGCATATAAGGCTGGAGAAATGGCCTTTTATAAGGCACAATTAAAGCTTGAGTTTGACGAGTGTATAGTTAACTTTGGTTCTTGTAGAGCGGGCTATGGAAAAGATAAAAATGGGTGTCCATGTGATTAAAACGGAGTATAATAGAATATGAAAACAAATATATTGCTTAATGTTTTTGCATTATTTGGTTTTTTGTTGATGCTTATTGGAATGGGAAATTTATATTATGAGTATGGGGATAAAATTGTATCGCTACCATTAAACACAATCGGTGGAATGATTTTTTTATTTTGTGCTATATATCAATCTAAAAATAAAATAAAATAATATGTATTTTCAACGATATGAAAATTTAAAATTGCAGTATTAGTAATTTATTGTAGGTGGCAATAAAAATATCACGCAGTTGATTGATATGAGTTCGGGTTCGGTTGCGAATCGTTATGATTATTCGCCTTTTGGTCAGCTAATTGCGGACGTAGAAACGGTTGAAAATCCATTCAAATTTTCAAGCGAATACGCTGAAAAAGAAACAGGCTTAATTTATTACAATTACCGTTATTATAACCCAAAAGATGGAAAATGGTTATCCCGCGATCCAATTGAAGAAAAAGGCGGAATAAATGTTTACGGTTTCGTTGACAATGATACTATAAAAAATATAGATAGTTTAGGCTTAAAAAAAGTGGAAAGTGATTTAGAATTTTATGTTGAGGATTCGTGGGAAACTTTTAAATATGGTAATAAAGATGGTTATAATGGAACAAATGGTGCAAACCTGGCTTCTTCGATAAAAAATGTTAAAATATCCTGTGATAAGTCGTGTGGAGAAAAAGGATCAAACCCTAAAAAAATAGGGAACGGTAAAAACCTTGAATTATATACTTTAATAGACAAAGGCATTGAAGTAAAATATGTTACAGAATCTTCTACATGGTTTAAGATAACAACAGTTAAAGCTTATAGATTAACAATCAAATATAGAAGATATAAAGTTGAAAATTATAAAAGTGAAGAGTGGGATTGCAATTGTTGTGATAAAGGTTTTTTGTCTTGGAATAAACCTAAAGTTTTACTTGTAGGACAAAAAAGGTTCGAATTTACTGCAAAGATATATTTCGTAAAAAACAAAGAACTTATTACTACTCTTAAAATGCGAAAAATAGAGTGGGACGAGATTAAAAAAGACGTATTGAAAAAATTGATTGGAGTTGCGACAAAAAAGGTATTGTAGAGGTAAATCACTATGGGAAAATATATAAATATATCAATTGTTTTTTTGACCATTTTAGTTATTTTATTTTTCATTATATATACAATAAAGAAGGAGGAATTTATTGTTAAAAGATTAATTTCTACTAATCTTTCAACATATACAAATTATGGGGCACAGAAAATAGTTTGTTCTATAAATCTTAATAAGATAGGAAAAAAACAAAATTCTTTTGTTAAAGATATATTGAATAGAGAAGAAAAAATACAATTATCTGATCATTATTACTTGAAGAAGATAAGTGATAATGAGACAAAATATATTTATGCTATTTTTGACTATAGAGATAATAAAATAAACGAATTTTGTTCAATAAAAATAGATAGTAATTATTTAATATTTTTTTTTAATAAGGATGCTTTGAAACTACTTCATTTGTTTTAAATATAAAATTCTTTTTTTCTATTTTATTGATTTTATGAATATAGCAAACATAAACATTTTGAATTATAGTATAACAGTTTTTTGTAAATAAAATGTTACGCAGTTAGTTAATTAGGCAAATGGAGAAGTCGTTAAAAAATGACTACACTCCGTTTGGACAATTAGCAAAAACAGATGAGAATGTTGAAAACGTATTCAAATTCAGTTCTGAATATGCTGAAAAAGAAACAGGTTTAATCTATTACAATTACCGTTATTATAATCCAAGCACAGGAAAATGGCTATCCCGCGACCCAATCGAAGAAGACGGAGGTGAAAACATTTATGGTATAGTTGACAATAAACCTTTAAATAATATTGACAAATTAGGACAAAAAACGTCTACTGCTGCCGTTAATCCTCAACTTGTTGAAAAAATAATAAGAGCTATATTAGCTGGTGGAGCTGCAGTTTATAGTTGGCTTATTGCTGTAGCATGTGATGTTGGGGAAACAATTATTGACGAATACGAAGCCAGATGCAGTAAATATTGTACTAATGGGTGTAGGTATTGGAGGGTCACTGGAACACAAAAAATTAAAAAAACATATAAGTGTGTTTCTGTTTGGTGGATTCCTGGACACAAAAAAGGATGGACTAAGCTTCGTAAAACTGAAAAAACACCTTGTGAGGCAGAATGTGGTAATCCTCCTCGTAAAGAAAGCCCTATATATAGTCCAAATAGTGGTCCTTTTACTTAATTTTTTGTAAAATAATCTTAGGAGAAAATATTATGCTAGAAAAAATATTTTATTTTTGTTGTTATTTAACATTTGGTTCTTTTTTGGCTATTTATGGTATTATGATTAATCATATATTTATCAGCAAAGTAGGGTTTAGTATTTTTACTAAATTTATAAATCAAAAAACTTTTTATGTTGCTACTTCAATATTAAGTTTAAATTCCTTGATTATAGCAGTTATAGGAATTTATTTTTTAAAAAATCTAACAAAGCTTAAAAAAGTAAATATTGAAGATTCATAAATGACATATTAATTTGACAAATGGAGAAGTCATTAAGAAATATGACTACACTCCATTTGGACAATTAGCAAAAACAGATGAGAATGTTGAAAACGTATTCAAATTCAGTTCTGAATATGCTGAAAAAGAAACAGGCTTAATTTATTACAATTACCGTTATTATAACCCAACAACAGGCAAATGGATAAAGCGTGACCCAATTGGCGAAGACGGTGGAGCAGGTTTGTATGTAATGATTGATAATGATTGTGTCAATTATATTGATAATTTAGGATTAAGTAATAAGAAACGTAAACAAAAAAAGCGTGATAGAAATAAAAGACAGAATGAGAAAAAGAGAAAAGAAGGAAATAGAAACAAAAATAAAAGAAAAAAGCCTAAAGGAAAGCGTAAACCAAAGCGTAAAGGAAGTAAAACAAATATTTCCGCTACTGGATTAGCAGAAGCTGCTATAAATTATAAGAAATGTTTAGATGACGCAGAAAAAGATTTTGATTGGCGTTTAGGGCGGTGTTCTTGTCCTTGGACTGAACCAAAAGACCAAGGGCAATGTATTGATGACGCCGTGGATCTTTTCGTAATAGAAGCAAAGATTTGTGCGGTACAATATGCAATAGATAGTGCAAAATCAATAGTGCCTGAAGAGGCTGGAGATGCAGGCGATACTATCGGCGAAATAATAAAAAATTATCCTAAAAAAGAACAAGGACCTCCAGTATTTCAGCCTGCACCTCCGTTTTTAGCTCCAATAAATGAAAATAAATATCCAGATTTTGCGTAAAAAAAGGAATCATAAAATGAAAAAATTATTGAACATAGTGTTTATTGTATTTGTAACATTTACTTCTTTTGCTTCAAATGAAAAAATAATTAAAGTAACAAATGGGAAAATTAAGTTTTCAATTCAAACGACGGGGGATGAAAATTATTATATCAAAAAGGCAAATAATTATAGTGAATCCCGAAAAAAAACATCAAAAGATTTTCTTACTTTATTTATATATAATAGAAATAACGATAAAGTAATGAGTATCTCGCTTGATAATTTAAGAGAAAAAATATCATCAGAGAAGCTAGAAAATTATATTAAAGTTGATAGAAAAAAAATATATCATTCCATAATTAAACAAGGATTGTTACAAAATAAAGATTTTAAAGGATATTATATCTTGGGTGAAAACAAATATTCCTATAACAAAAGAAAAACACAAGGAGAAAAAATAGAATATACATTGGATTCAATGTTTAATTATGGAGATTATGTTGTAGATGTCAGATGTTATCTTAAAAATACTTCCATGTCAAATAAATTGATAAAAATGTTGGAATCTATTAAAATAACAAAAAGCGAAACAAAAACTATAAAAAATAAAGATTCAAAATTGACTAATAAACTTTGCTTTTATGGAAAGAACATCTTAAAGGTTCAAATTAAATTACGATCAATTGATAAATTAAAAAAGATAATGGTTTTCGATGTACTAAAAAACAATAAAAATGTAGGAAATATAAATGTATCAAGTTTAGATATGATGTTTTTAAACAAAGATTTTTTCTTAAAATATGTAAAAACTATAAAAAATACAATGTGTCAAAATAGTAGTAAAATTAAAGAAATAAAATATGAGAAGTTTAATGGTTTTTACTTTACGGGAGAATTAAAAAATATTAAAGTAAAACAAAATACACCCAAATTATGGATAATCGCATGTTGTCAAAATCAGTTGCTTATATTTACATTAAGTTATGACTCCAATGAGGACATTGATAAATATTTAAATTATTTTAAAACAGTAAATTTTAAGATGAGCAAGTAAAATTATAGATGAGTTGAATAATGGCTCAATTAGTGATAGATTTGTTTGGTTAGGTGATAATTTATTGGCATTAGAAAAAGATGGTGTGGTATTTAATTACATCGCTGATGGCAATAAAAATATTACGCAGTTGATTGATATGAGTTCGGGTTCAATAGCGAATCGTTATGATTATTCGCCATTCGGTCAGTTATCAAAAAATACCGAAACTGTGGCGAATGTATTCAAATTTTCAAGCGAATACGCTGAAAAAGAAAGCGGCTTAGTTTATTATAATTATAGATATTACAACCCAACTAACGGCAAATGGCTCAGCAGAGACCCCGTTAGAGAACATGGTGGTAAAAATATTTATGGGTTCGTCGCTAATAATTCTATTGATTTTGTTGATGTATTAGGACTTGCTTTTACAGAAGAGGGTAAATTATGTAAAAGTAATAATTATAGGGTTAGTTTTGATATTTCAGAATATTTAGGAAAAAAGGCTAGAAAAATTGGAATTTATGCTTTAAAACTCAATATAAGTGCAAGTTTTAAAAATTGTTGCGTAATTTGCCCAAATATGAAGAAGGGAAAAAAGAATTCTTTAAATGTTTCGGTTTCTTTAATTGGTGAACTAGGAAGTAAAGAACATGATTTATGGATCTTGAAGGTAAGAGCAGGATGGTATGGAAGACTTTCTGCTTCGGGTAGTATTGGGAAATCTTATAATAGTTGTAAAGGCTCTGGAGCTGATACGGGAAGTGTTGGTTTTAAAGCAGAGGTTGGATTAATTCTTGAGTTTATAGCAGAATTACCCAAAGACATTATTACACTTACAGCTGGGGCTCGTGGAGGCGTAAGTATTTCTGGACGATTATCTGCATCCTGCAGCAGTGCAGGATGTAGATATACTGTAAAAACCTGTATAGCAGCCAATGTTCGTTGGTGGGTACAAGGAAAAAGGAGTTTTGGTAGAAAAAAATCTTTTAATTATTTTCAGGAATTTTCTGCAGTTGGGTGTAAAAATTATACATTTTAAATGAGACTTTATTATGACGAAAATTGAAAATTTTATATCGAATAAACTTAAAGAGAAATCAAAAAATGAAAAATTTTATAATTTTGACTCATTAAATGATTTGATATTTGGATATTTCTATAATGTTTATGATGCGAACGGGTTAATTGGTAAAATTTACGAACTTCAAGCTAGGAGTATTAATGAATCTTTAGTAGGAATTGCTATCGGAGTTCGTGATAATTACTCTAATAAAAATGAACTTAATCGATTTGCTTATATATCATTACCAAGCAAAAAAAATGAGTATGAAATTTTTTCATTTAAAAATACTCCATATAAATTTAATATTAAAAAAAATAAGCAGCTAATTGGCTTTATTAAGGGAGTAAAGCCGAATAGTAAATTTTCTAAATTTTTGTTTGAAAAGTGGGGATATATAGGAGCTGTTCCGAAATGGGATCTTTACGATAATAATAATAAAATTATAGCTTCTTTAAGGTGTAAATTAATTAGAAATAATTCTTTTATAGAACTAAATAATGGAGCTGAGTATAAAATTGATTTTGTAGCACCTCAAAAATTTATGGGATGTTTATTATTTTTTGCAAACTATTTTAGAAATAATTTAAATTATAAAAAAGATTATGTTATTAAGCCTAAAGATAAATTTAGTGTTTGTGAAAAAGAGAATTCAGAGTATTTGTTTATTTTTTTACTTTTTTTTAGACTGATAGTGTTTGACTTTGAACCTCAATTTAGTTGCTAATGTTACTAAAATATCACGCAGTTAATTAATTTAACAACAGGAGAAATCGCTAATAAATACGATTATAGCCCATTTGGACAATTAGCAAAAACAGATGAGAATGTTGAAAACGTATTCAAATTCAGTAGTGAATATGCTGAAAAAGAAACAGGCTTAATTTATTACAATTACCGTTATTATAACCCAAGCACAGGCAAATGGCTCAGCAGAGACCCAATCCAAGAAAAAGGCGGTAAAAATTTATATGGCTTTGTTTTTAATGATAGCATTAACAATCAAGATTACAATGGATTGGAGACTAAAGAAGGTCAAAAATTCTTTTACGATGGTTATGAAAAAATTGTGACAATGCCACGTTCAGCCCCTGGTTCAGATATAGGGGTAAGATGGAGACGAGTTTTGCGTGCCTTAGAGTACACTATAACAGCAGATAAAAGATGCAAAGGAGAAAGAAAGCTGATAGCTGATATAGGACTAAGAGAGGCAAAATTTAATGTTGTAAATTATATAGATGAAGTGAATATAGGAATTGGAGCAGTAAGCTTTGGGGTTAAATTTAAGTCCATTAATACTGTTAATTCAGAATCTATATTATCGCCATGTCCAGCTGGTCAGGAAGGTACTGGTACTAAATTAATTGTGCATGTTGCTTTATTTAAAATTATTGAAGGATCAGCAACTCCTTCTATAGGTCCATTTTCTGCTGACAATGGTTATTCAGAAGAGATGGGTAAAACATTAATGCTTTATTTCAAAGTTGAGTTTGAACAACGATGCTGTTGTCCTAAAAAATAAAGGAGTAAAAATATGAAGTGTAATATAATTGTTTTAATTATTTCAATGTTATTTTTTAACGTTAGCTGTGATATTTGTAAGAAAAAAAATGATGGGCGTAAAAACCAAAACAAAGCAGTGGACGATAAAAAAATTGATATGTCAAAACTAACTTTTTTTTCTCGAGTAAAGGGAGTTAACCAACCAAATATCTTAATTTCAGGCTATTATAATAAGCAAAATCTTTACGCAGCTATTATTTACGACGAGAAAAATATTTACTTTTATTATGACGAGGCGTCAAAAAAATATTGTGTTACAAAAATTGGTAAGCAAGGATTTAAAGAACCATTGCAAAAAAATCATATTTATTACTATGACGGTAAAGTTGTGCATAAATGTAAAATAAAACAATTAGATGAAGCAGAGTTTGATTCAGCTTTGTCCAAGCTTAACCAAATAAATAACTTTGAAGATATAAAATCTATTTTCAAAAATTAGAAATTAATATATAATGACATGCCTGTCTAAGATAGGCATGACTTGGAATGAAAATAGCCATCCATAATTTTTACGAAATTATTTTTTTTACAAGACCAATAACATGGTATGTTATTTTGTATATTCATATTTTTAATTTTATTTTATCAAAAATTTCTAATTTAGAACGGTGATAAAACTTTAAACACCATAGTTGAAAAATTGTGGTGTTTTTTATTTTTATTGATTTGTTTTGGTGAGTTAGTTAAGATATATTACTTTGTATCGAATAACTTTCGGAAGGTGAAAATGTTAAATGAATGTTTAAAATTAGATTGGTTAGGTGATAATTTATTGGCATTAGAAAAAAATGGTGTGGTATTTAATTACATCGCAAATGGCAATAAAAATATCACGTAGTTGATTGATATGAGTTTAGGTTCGATAGCGAATCTTTATGATTATTCGCCTTTTGGAAAGCTAGTACTAAATACTGAAAGCGTGGCGAATGTTTTCAAATTCAGTAGCGAATACGCTGAAAAAGAAACAGGCTTAATCTATTACAATTACCGTTATTACAACCCAAGCACAGGAAAATGGCTCAGCAGAGACCCAATCCAAGAAAACGGAGGAATAAATTTATATGCTTTAGTTAATAATGATGTTGCAAATTACTGGGATTTACTCGGAAAAAAATGTGTGCCAAAACTTGTAACAGGATCTTTCACAGCAATCGGGAAAAACTATGCGAAAGAAAAAGGGTGGTGGTTTGATGAATTTTCTTACTCAGGTTGGGTTAATCCTAGTGATTCTGGACTAACAATTTCTGTATCAGCTTACGGATATTCCTTTCTATATATGCGAGAAGGGTATGCTATAGCAAAAGATCTTTCCGTTTCAGTTAGTTGTTACTGTAATAAAAATGACGGGAAATGTTATGCTTCAATTAGCAGCACAGGTGATGGAAATGATACGGATTACCCTGTTTCAGTAACAGTTGTTGCTGGTATTTCTAGCTCAGGAGATAGCGCTACTGCTAGAGTTAGTGGTGGAGCTGCATTCTTAGCTAAAGGAAAAGGAAAAATTGGCGGAAGCGTTGGAGGTAAAGTAGGAGCTGTTAATGCTGAGATTGAATTTGAGTCAACTAAGCATCAAAGATCATTTCAATTGGGCTCTTATACTTGGGTTTGTGAGAAACAATAACATTTTTAAATAAGGATAAAAAATATGATTAAAGATAAAAATACAAACATAAAAACTGTTACAATTATTTATTGGACATCTTTTTTAATGACTGGATTACTTATTCCATTATACATATGGCCAATTATTTCAATATTTCCTTTTCTTTGTTTATTGATTTATTCTTGCATTATTTTTAATGTTGTTTCAAAAAAAAACAGAATATATAAATGTTTGTATTTTTATTCAATTATTATTATTATTTTAGGCTGGTTGTTAATTGGTTTGAGACTTTATCAGTTTTATAAAAAAAGAGAACATATTAAGGCCAACATGCAAAATATGTTCGAAATGATTGAACAAAAATCACTCAATAAGTGATAGATTTGTTTGGTTAGGTGATAATTTATTGGCATTAGAAAAAGATGGTGTGGTATTTAATTACATCGCAGATGGCAATAAAAATATTACGCAGTTGATTAATTTAACAACAGGAGAAATCGATAATAAATACGATTATAGCCCATTTGGACAATTAGCAAAAACAGATGAGAATGTTGAAAACGTATTCAAATTCAGTTCTGAATATTATGAGAAAGAAAGTGGTTTAGTATATTATAATTACCGTTATTATAACCCAAGCACAGGTAAATGGATCAACAGAGACCCAATCCAAGAGTATGGTGGGTTAAATACTTATGGTTTTGTTAATAACAATTCAATAAGCTATATAGATTGGCTAGGATTATCATTAGATATTCCTCATATGACTATTCCTGATGGAGGCGGTGGTAGCGGAGATGATATTGATGATAAAAAGAAAGAATGTAATAAAAATGAATGTTCTCAAGAACTTATAGATCAATGTAATAAAGCCTATGAAAAAATTAAGAAAAATGCTAATAATTTACGTAATGAATGGGAAAAATATGATCCTGTAAAAGACGCAACTGGTGGTTATAAAGGAAAAGGAGTAAAACTAACTGTACCTGGTGGACATTATATAGAAATGATCAATAATATAAATGGTATTAATAAGGCTCTTAAAACAATATCTAAATGTCTAAGATGTAAAAATTTTCCAGATCATAAAAAAAAGCTCCCCAAATGGATAAGAGATTTAGCTAGTAAACCAATACCTAAACCTAAAGGAGTTGAAGGTCTTCCAGAACAACCAGAGGTGGAGCCTGATCCAGTTAGACCAAACTACCCTAAACCTAGTCCAGCGCCTGAATCTACTCCAGTTCCTCCAGTTGTTCCTGTCCCTATAGGAGGTAGATTAGGAGGAAGAGTGCCAAGACATTCAAATTTTGGAATAGTTCCTGGAGGATTAGGTGGTGGACCATGCTTACTACCAGGTAGTGGTGGAGGGCCAATTAATCGAAGAAGAAAATATTGACAAATTATGCCTAAAAAAATAACTTTAATGGAATATTCTATTTATGATGAAATATAAATATTTTACAAAAGAAAAAATAGCAGAGTTAAAGAAATTAAGTCAGCTAAATTTAGCTGACTTAAGGAAAATTTCTAATGAACAATTAATTAACTTAATCGTTTATTACTACAAATTTCCTATGAGTAATGAATATATTGTAAGAAATGATGAGAATTTTAATGAAAATGCATGCCATGCTGTTAGATATCACTTTAAATTTAAAATTCAATATGTTATTGGCTGCATATTTTACTTGTTAGAAAATATTGGAAAAGACAAAGATTGTTCTTTTGGAGTCGAACATTTGATGTTTATATTATACCCTTGGGCATATCCCATTCATTTTTGTTCTATTAAAGACCATTTGGAAGCAAGTCATAAATATAATCCTTTCGACTTAAAGAAAGATAGTGAGTTTATAAAATTTACAGAAATAAAATGTAAACTTATATTCACTGTTATAGAAAGAATATTCCAAGATGAAATTTTTGCCATACCATATGTCGACCGTTATGCAATTGCATATTTCTGGTTTCATCTGTCAAAGGATAAAAGTATTAATAAAATAAATATTGGTGAAAGTATTTGGGATGGCGATTTTGACGAAATAGAAGAATTTCTTATTTTTTATAATTTATCTAAATTATAGCTATATTGTATCTGGTAATAAAAATATTACACAGTTGATTGATATGAATTCGGGTTCAATAGCGAATCGTTATGATTATTCGCCATTCGGTCAGTTATCAAAAAATAACGAAACCGTGGCGAATCCATTCAAATTTAGTAGTGAATACGCCGAAAAAGAAACAGGTCTAATCTATTACAATTATAGATATTATAATCCTGTAAACGGCAAATGGCTAAAACGTGACCCAATCGGTGAAAGAGGCGGAATGAATGTTTACGGTTTTGTTAATAATAACCCAATTTATGAGCAGGATTATTTAGGACTATTTAGCTATGACATGCCAATTGATACAGGACGTATTGAGTTTGGACTTTTTTGGGTTAGGCTAAAAATTAACATTCACTGGGAAATAAATGTTGAAGCTAATTCTAGTAAGGAGAACTGTCCTACAAAATTACCAAATGGGATTAGGGATGTCAGCGGTGTTACACAACTAAGTGATGGATTAGGTTGGGATTATAAAATTGGTGTTGAGGGTGATAATTATAAGGCTATAGTTGGATTCAAAATGGGAATTACAACTTCGGGTGATAATGCATTAATGCAATTTATAAATCTAGAAAGGCATTTTAGCTCATACCAAGAATTTGAAGGTGAAGCTCAAGTTTTTGTGCCGAGCTTTAATTATAAAGGAATAAAAACACCTTGTGCATGTATTAAGGGTAAAATGTCTGCTGATTTTGAATTTAGCTATGGTCAATATGATACAAGGGTTTTGATTGCTGCTGGAATATTAATTGCGTTGGCTGAGCCTACTCCAGCTGGTGAACTTACACTTGCCGCTGCTGGGTTAACATTATTTGTTTTACCACCATTTTTTGAATAATTATAATTTAATAGGAATTTTATGAATAATCTATATAAAAAAAAAGTAATTGGTCCGTTTAAAAGAAGCTTTTTAAAATGTTTAATATTGTTTGTTATAGCATCCATTATTGAATCAAAACATAATATTAAATTTTGTCAATTTTGGTTAGGAGGGACACTGGTTACAATAGGTTATTATTATTACCGTATTTATACATCTAAACCAGTTGTTGCAAAATTTGATAAAAATAGTGAAGCAAATACTTACTCTATAAAATCTGATGATGGCATAGAAATTATTTTGCCCATTAACCACGAAAAGCTAACTGAAGAAAATGGTGAAATTATTTTAAAACTAGGAGTAGTCTGTAGTAGAAAATAAATTAAAACTCAATTGTTTAAGATGAGTTGAATAATGGCTCAATAAGTGATAGATTTGTATGGTTAGGTGATAATTTATTGGCATTAGAAAAAGATGGCGTAGCATATAATTACATCGCAGATGGCAATAAAAATATCACGCAGTTAGTTAATTTAACAACAGGAGAAATCGCTAATAAATACGATTATAGCCCGTTTGGACAGTTAGCAAAAACTGATGAGAATGTTGAAAACGTATTCAAATTCAGTAGCGAATACGCCGAGGCTGAAACAGGACTAATGTTATTACAACCCAAGCACAGGAAAATGGATCAGCAGAGACCCAATCGAAGAATATGGAAGCTGGAATATTTACAACTTTGCCTTCAGTGATCCAGTAAATTATTTCGATCACTTAGGATTAGAACTTGGGGGAAATATGACATTGGGACCTGGTACAACATGGAAAGATACTCCTAAACCAAGAATTAGATTTGATATAGATAAGCAAAATTGTGTTATAACTTATAAAGTTTTAGTACAACTTCTTTTTAAAGGTAAATGGACAGAGGCTAGAAAAATTGCGTTTAGAAATAAATTGAAAATTGCTATTGAAAGTACATTCAATAGTACAAATTTTAAAATAAAACCTAAGAATAAAAAGGATAAAGATGGCAACTGTTGTCCTTGCCCAAATGGTTTTAGCCCAAAAGTCAAAATCAGTTTTGTTCCAGATGGGCAGTGGAGTACAGATGAAGATTGGGAAGCTGATGTACACGCAAACCCTACAAAAAAACCTATGCAATCATCTAATTTAGGAAAATGGGCTGACCTTGACGAAGATGATTTAAGACCACAACCAAAACCATCTTCAGCACCAGGAGTAACACAATTGCCAGCTGTACATGAATTTGGACACTTTATTGGACTTGATCATCCAGGAGTAGGAGTCGCAGGTGATGAATATAAACATAAAGGAAAAGATAGAAATGGAAATGACGTTGATGGAGGACATGATTTGATGGGAGGAGGTAATCAAGTTAGACCCTTTTATTTTGATAAATGGAAAAATAAGCTAAATAGTAAAAACTCAGGATGTAGCTATGAAACAAAGTAAAAAAAAAGTTTTTATGAGTTTATTTTTTATAATTTGTTGTTTGATTTTTATCTTTAATTACTTTTTTTTCAAAAGTTCTATTAGGTCTAATATAAATTTTTTTATAATAAAATATAAACTGACAACGATTTCAAATATTAAAAATGAAAAAGAAACATTTAAAGAAATTAATAATCTTATGATACGCACACATTTATGGCTCAGTTTTTATGATAAGAATGGACAAATTGTGAAACCCCAAATATGTGGTCATTGGAATAGAGTTAAGTCAGTTGCTTTTTGCTTAGAAGGCAAAAATGATATATTTTATGAATTGAAATCTAATCAAAACCTTGGTCAATTATTGGGGGAGTAACACTGAGAATGATTTTAATTAATTTATAACAAATATAAGCTAATAAAAACCGTTAATGAATTGAATAATGGCTCAATTAGTGATAGATTTGTTTGGTTAGGTGATAATTTATTGGCATTAGAAAAAGATGGCGTGGCATTTAATTACATCGCAGATGGCAATAAAAATATCACGCAGTTAATTAATTTAACAACAGGAGAAATCGCTAATAAATACGATTATAGCCCATTTGGACAATTAGCAAAAACAGATGAGAATGTTGAAAACGTATTCAAATTCAGTTCTGAATATGCTGAAAAAGAAACAGGTTTAATCTATTACAATTACCGTTATTATAACCCAACAACTGGCAAATGGCTCAGCCGCGACCCAATCGGTGAAAGAGGCGGAATGAATGTTTACGGTTTTGTTAATAATAATGTTATAAATTACTCTGATAGCTATGGATTAAAAAAAGAATATTGTTGTAAAGAAAAAGATATAAATAAAATTGCAGCACAAAAATCGTTACAAGCTTTTAATGAAGCGAAGAAAAAAATGCATAGAGCCAAACAGCATAGGGAAAAGGAAAAGCAACAAAATGGACATCCAAAAAAAATATATATTATTACTCAATATCCAGAGAAATGTGGTCAAATTTGTTGTAGTAAAAAAGGGAACGTAAGTGCAACGGGACCTAAGTCAACACATAAGCAAATTAATATCAAATACCTAGGAACTGACAAGAAAACTAAAAGTAAAATCTACCTAGTGGAAGTGAAGCCAATGTGCAAGACTACGCATCACAAATTAAAGTGCCCTAAAGGAACTAAAACTGTTGCTGATTATCACTCTCATAGCGCATCACCAAACTTTAGTCGAGATGATTTAGCCATTGCAAATAGACTTGGTAGACCTATTTATTTAGGATATGATGGTACTGTAAAAAAAGGAACTCCTAAAGGAAATAAAGAATATGAACTTAATGATGGAAGTGGAACAGCAAAAGGTCCAGTTTTTGATGAACATGAAATAGACCCTAAAACAGGTGAACAATCATTAATTAGAGAAGATGTTGGGCTTGCTAATTTATAAGAAAAGGTTATAATATGAAAAAAATATTTATTACATTATTTTATTTATTAATTTTAAGCTATGTGAATTTAAATGCTAAAAGTAATGATAAATTTATTTTTAATTTAGAATACATCTTGATGAAAGGAAGTTATAAAAATCATTCTCTCAAAAAAATATTTAAAATTGATAGTAAAATTAATTTATCTGTTAAGAAAAATAGTATATTTGAAACATTAAAAAATATGTGTGCTAATAATATAAACACACAATTTTTCAATAAAAGAATTTTACTATCTTATGTTGAAGGTCCATATATTGATAAATATTCTCGTTTTGATTTTAATGGAATTACAATGAAGGAATTTATTGATACTCTTAATTTCAATAAATTTTTAATTTTTAAATTTTTTAAATGTAATGAAAATTATTATTTCTTTTTTAAACATGAACAACCTATTCTTGTAAGTGAAACTATTACTCCTGTTTTTAATGTAAAGAAAATTATGGAAAAAATTAGTAGCAAGGATAGTCATAAAGTTAATTTGAATAATTATTTAGAACAATTTGGAATAAGGCGCAGAAATGATAAATTTTTTACAGTTGATTTTTTTAAAAATTATTCTTTTATATCTGATCCAAATAAAAGTTTTAATGACGTGATAATAATAAAAGCTTCAAAAGAAAACTCCTGTGAAGCTTTAAAAGTAATGCACATTTTAGATTTTTTAAATAAAGGAATCAATATAGTAAAATTAGAAAAAAATCAAAAATTATAAAAGAAGGTGATATGTTGACATCAGGTCAAATTTCACAACGGTTTGATTTTTCATTAATTGATTATAATGAATCAGATTTGATAGACTCTAATATCAAGTTTGATTTAGAATATGATGCGATTTCTGTTGGTGAGGCTTTAGAACTAGCTTTTGAAAAATATTTGTCTCATTATGATATGGAAGATACTTTTTTTGATGAATCTATTATCAAAATTATTAAAAATCATGATTTATTAAAAAAATATATATCCCTTTCACTAAAAGAGATAACTTTAGCTGAGGCTTTAAATATAATACTACACTCCACTAACTATGATTATTTTATAAATGATATTGATAATAAAAAAACATTGTGTATTTTTGATGACTCTATTAGTAACTCATTGAGTATACCTTATATCAAATCTTATCAAATTTCAGAGCAAATTCTGAATAACTTGGGATATATTTTAAAAAGTGGTTTTTTTGACATTACAGATTATTTCAAAAGTAAGAAATTAATATCAAATGGTAAAATTTTATATTTTTATAAAGAACAATATCAAAATCCGTTTATTATTTTTATTAATTTGAATAGTGGAGATATAAAAAAGTTAAAAACAGTTCTTTTTTTGAGTGCCAATGGGTTCGAATTAAGGTTATAGTAGAACCATTATTTACCGCTAAAATAATTTTTATTTTACATTAATATTATATTGCACCCATCTAAGAATGTGTTAAATTAAGGTAGTCTTTGGAGGTGAATTATGAAACGTAAATTGTTAGGTGATAATTTATTGGCATTAGAAAAAGATGGTGTAGCATTTAATTACATCGCCGATGGTAATAAAAATATTACGCAGTTAATTAATTTAACAACAGGAGAAATCGCTAATAAATACGATTATAGCCCGTTTGGACAATTAGCAAAAACTGATGAGAATGTTGAAAACGTATTCAAATTCAGTAGTGAATATGCCGAAAAAGAAACAGGTCTAGTTTACTATAATTACCGTTATTATAACCCAACAACAGGAAAATGGCTCAGCAGAGACCCAATCCAAGAAAAAGGAGGATATAATCTATATCATTTTGTTTACAATAGACCTATTAATTATTATGATCGTCATGGACTAAAAGCAGCTTCCGGAGAAAGCAGTGAAGAAAAATGTACTGTTGTAGTTATGTGGGGACATGGTTTTAACTTTCCTGAAAAATTAAATGAGTTTAATAAAAATGATAAGGGCTGTGCAGTTGCATCAGGTTTAGGATGTGATAGAAATGGTCTTAATAATAGTAATGGAATAGGTAATGATTTTCCTAATACTGATGGTCATTCTATTGGAATGTATGACCCTAGCCGACCTTTTGCTAGTGGTGATGTTGATTCCGATGAAGCAAATGGAGGAAGAAATAAAATATATAAAGATATTGATGACCCTAAACTGAAGTCAGCAAAAGGTTTTACACGTTTAATCTATGATGCATGGGGCAGTGCATTAAGAAAAGCGTCTGAAATGGCTGAAGATTGTAAATGCGAATGTGACTTCATTAAAGTTGAATTTAGAGCAGTTGGAGGTCATGATTCAGATAAAGGAAAAAGCACACTGAACAATAGATATGATACTGCCTATTCAGATAAAAAGAAAAATAAGAAAAATAAAAGATATATAGATAAATATCAAGGATATAAAATTGAAAAATATGATGAAAATGGTATCTCAGGAAAAAAAGCAACGCCTCAAAATGCTCCATTACTACCACAAGTTGGAGAAAAACATTACATTAAATGTAAATCTAATTCAAAAAATTAAAACAATATGGAGAATAGAATGAAAAAGCTGATACCCCTCTTTATTTTAGTTAATTCACTCTTTTTAGTGTTACTAACTAATTGTCAAAATCAAGATCAACAACATACTGTCAAAAAATCAGATTTCTTAGATGTTTCCAAGTTAAAAGAAATCTCTAGAGTAGATTTTTATAATAAAATTAAAAATGCTGATCGTGCAGTATTTGTTTTAATGAAAGTAAAAACTCCTAGCAAAGGTAAGTTTTTACTTAATAAACAGGGTTTAGTTCACAAGCAGTGGGTACATAGCCGCACACCCGTAAAAACAAGTATTTTTAAAAGGGCAAAAAAATTGATTTTAAATAATACTGTAGAATCCGTTTATCTTAGTGATCATTGGTTTAATATGTACGCTTTTGAATTTTACCAAGAAAATAAATTTATTTTTACTGTTTTTGTTGATTTTTATAGCTCTGAATTGTATTGCTATGACAGCAGAACTAAAATTCATTTGAATCCCAAAAAAGGGTCTGTCCTAAATTTTTTAATTAACGGCTATTGTTTTCCGTCTATAGATCCAAAAGCCTCTGAGCAATTAGATAAATTAAGATGGAATTAAGCTGTATATGGCAAATTAGATGGTGTGGTATTTAATTACATCGCTGATGGCAATAAAAATATTACGCAGTTAATTAATTTAACAACAGGAGAAATCGCTAATAAATACGATTATAGCCCATTTGGACAATTAGCAAAAACAGATGAGAATGTTGAAAACGTATTCAAATTCAGTTCTGAATGTGCTGAAAAAGAAACAGGTTTAATCTATTACAATTACCGTTATTATAACCCAACAACTGGAAAATGGACAAAAAGAGATACTGTTCAAGAACTTGGTGGAGAAAATTTGTATGGATTTACTTTTGGTGATTCAATTAATTATTTTGATTTCTTAGGTTTAACAAGTAGTACTTACTTTCCAGGTATTGGGAATCGACCGCAATCACAATTGGAACATAGTGATGAAGAGTTTGAAAGTGATTATAATGATGACGATAAAATAGGTGTAAACAATTGTTATACTTATGCTTGTGGATTTGATTATTCAACAGATCCTAAAAAAGGAAACAAGCCACCTTTAAATAACGATGGTAATACTAATGGAATGTTAGAGCCTGGATCTGCGTCCAGAAAAGGATCATCAATTGACCCTAATAGTGATACTTGGAAAACCGCTTGCGAAAAATTAAAGGACGGTGCGGTTAGTGATAAAAGGGCCAAGCGTATGGAAGAGGGGCAAACTTCTTGTCCTAAGTGTTGGCATAGAGTTGCTCTTGTTATTACGGATGTTAAAGGTCAAGATAATAGAGATATTGATTACCATTGGTATCGTGAACATTCTGATGGATCGTGGTCTCATAAACGTGGAAAAGGAAAAGTTACAGATAAAGATGCGTCTAAAAATAAAATTAAAAATCCAAAAAAAGCTGACAGAGATTATACTGAAAATGGAAAATATATCTATAGACCTAATTATAAACATTTCTGTGGTTATATGTGTGCTAAAGATGAACATGTAAAGTAGGAGTTTTGTATGAAAAAAAATTTAATAATTGTAGTATTGGCAACTATCATAATTCTTTTAGGAATTTTACTATTAATTCTTTTACATAGAAATCAAAAAAAATATTCAACAGAGACAAGTTCAAAATCTAACTATAGAACGGAAATTATTTCAAAATCTTACTTGGCTAGGAAAGGACCGTATAAATCATTTGAGCAATTTTTCAAGGAAATTTATAATAAAGATACAAAATATGAAAGTTATTATATATGCCATGAAATCGATGAGCTTAAATTCTATGTGGTTTATACCGCACTTAATTCAAAAAATTATTATACTCCAGATATAGATTTATATTGTTTTTATAAAAATGAGGTAAAGATTATTTATCAACCTAAATATTATGTTGGAACTATCGTAAAGAGGGAAAACGATAATTTGATTTTTTGTGATATAGATGATGAAAAGGCGTATATAATTTTTGAAAATAAATTTCTCACTAGCAAGGCATTTATTCATAGTTTTTAATTAATAAATAATTTTCTATATGAGAATTTTTATAAAAATGCATATAATGCTATAAAAGCATGACTCTGTTAGTAAGATTAACGAATAGTGCTATAATAAATAAGTATGATTATGGCCCATTTGGACAATTAGCAAAAACAGATGAGAATGTTGAAAACGCATTCAAATTCAGTAGCGAATACGCCGAAAAAGAAACAGGCTTAATTTATTACAATTACCGTTATTACAACCCAAGCACAGGAAAATGGTTAAAACGTGACCCAATCCAAGAAAAAGGAGGGGTAAATCTTTATGTAATACTTGGAGCAGATCCACTTAATTATTCCGATTTATACGGATTGAAAGAAGTTTCAGAAGAAAAAAATAAAGAAAAGTGTAAAGTCGTTCTATTATGGGGGCATAATGGTGATGTTCAGGATGGAATTGAAAAATTTGATAAAAATAAAGATAAGTGTAGTTGCGTTGGAGGTGTGGCTTGTTATACTGATGGTAGAAATGGTATAAAAGGTATGCCTAATTGTGCTGGAGGTCTTGTAGGAACTGATCCTGGTTGTTCAAATGGAGGTTATTATGAAAAATACAAAAAACAATACCCTAATGATAGTGAAGCTAAAGCGTTACATAGCTCTTTTACTCGCTTAATGATGCAGGCGTGGTTTGCTACATTAAATAAAGCTTATAAAATGTCCCAAAACTGTGATTGTGATTGTAAAAATATAAGCGTGGAATTTAGGGTTTCATCAAAATATAAGGGCGTAGCATTAGATTATAGATACAGGGGTGATAGACCAAAATCTGACAAAAATGGTAAAATTGTTGAAGGAGAGTATGAGTATCAAGGGCAGAACAGGTATAAAAAATATTATTATAATGAAGAAGGTAAGCGTGCGGAGTGGGATGGGAAAACGCCATGTGGTAAACACAAGCCTTCATTTCCATCGCCTTATTATGATAAGAAAGGGCAACAAAAGAATAAATATCCTAAAATATTGCCTTTAAATAATGATAAATTTAGTTTTCCATGTAAAAATAAGTAATTAAAAGAGATTCGTAATATGATTAATACAGTACTAACAATTCCCATTGTTTTTTCGATAGCCATTGAGCTTAATCAAATTCAAACTAAGCCTGTAAAAAGAATTTTAGAAAAATCTTGTAAAAATGGCGATATTAATTATGTGATAAATAATTGTGATCAACTTACAGTGGTTGTGCTAAAAGAAGAAGAGCTCTACAAAAAGTATATTCGAAATTTGCCACAAAGTATAGTTAAAAATTGTAGAATAAAAGATGAGTTTATCCGAAAGAAAATTGTTTGTGAAAAAGGTATTCGTAAACTATTTTTGGAAACAATGAATAGTGGAGGTCGTACTTATGGTGGGGGAATTGATGCCTTATTTCTTTACTATGCTTTTGAACTTTCATATCAAAACACCCCTATGCTGGCTATTATTCCAAATGTTGTTGGGTATGATATTTACACTTTTCCTAGAAATAGTAAAATGATTTATGGAGGAATGGATGAAATCTTAACTCATAAGCTTAATCATGTTTTTTTTATGGCGTTATGGTTAAATAAATATAGAAAATTGCATCTTAGAAAAAATAAGAATGAGCCTTGTAAAGAGGAGACTTGTTTAGAATTACCGTTTGAAGATAACTTGTTATGAGTAGTAAATTTCTAAGTCATTAGCATATAAGCTAATAAAAACCGTTGATGAGTTGAATAATGGCTCAATAAGTGATAGATTTGTTTGGTTAGGTGATAATTTATTGGCATTAGAAAAAGATGGCGTGGCATTTAATTACATCGCAGATGGCAATAAAAATATCACACAGTTGATTGATATGAGTTCGGGTTCGGTTGCGAATCTTTATGATTATTCGCCATTCGGTCAGTTATCAAAAAATACCGAAACTGTGGCGAATGTATTCAAATTTTCAAGCGAATACGCTGAAAAAGAAACAGGTCTAATCTATTACAATTACCGTTATTACAACCCAACCGTCGGAAAATGGACAAAACGCGACCCAATAGAAGAACAAGGAGGATTAAATGTTTATGCTTTCGTTGATAATGATAGTGTTATATACACTGATAGTCTTGGATTACATTTTACTAGTGATCCTACGATGAATCAACACTCTCATGATACACCTAGAAAATCTGAAAAAAATTATAATGGGTGGAGTAATGACAAAAATAGCGATGATAGAAAGTATAATAATTGCTATGGTTATGCAATTAATCGTAAAGCTCCTAAAGGTTCTTATGGATCGCGTCCGGGTCAAAAAGGAGGAACTGCTACTGAACCAATTGATGATAACACTGATAATTTAGAAAATCCTCAAAACTATTGTGCCGAATTGCGGAGAAGAGCAAAAAGTGATGGTTTAAAAATGAGTTCTATGCATAAAAAATGTCCTGCTTGCTATCATAAAGTTGTCGCGTTCGCCTCAGAAAGGTACGGTCGTAATAAAGCGTATAGAGATTATCATTGGTATCGTAAAGATGATGATGGAACCTGGTCTAGTAAGGAAGGCCATGGTGGCAAGATTAGCAATAAAGATAAAGATGGAAAAATAATAACTGATCCTGTTACCGCTAATAGAGGAGATTATACATATTTCTGTGCATACATGTGTGCTCCTGATAAATGGGAAAATTAATGGAATTCTGATAAATGAAAAACTTACATAAAAATATTATATGTGGAGCAACAATTTTTTTGGCGGGAGTATTTATTCTCGCCAAATTTTATTCACAGAAAAGATTACAGGTTGACAAAAAAAGTTTAAGCATTAGAGATATAAAAAGAAATGAAAATAGAAACTTAGACAAAATTTATTATGATGCTAATCAAGAAAATATGAAACGTTTGAAAAAATATTATTTTTTGTTGCCCCAAAAAGATTTCTTTGTAGCTTATGTACAGCTACCTTATGACTTTATTGAAGGAAGGTCTACACTTGGAAGATCCTCAAAAATAACTCTATATAAAAAGTTTTTAAACAATCATCAAGAAGCTTGGCGTCGATGTTATGACTTTATTTGCCGAAACGATTTTATGTCTAACGCAATAAGTGCAGAACGACATACCCAAGGAGTTTTATTTTTAAAACATAAAAAGCCTTTAATTTTACTAAGTGACTATTACATCAATAAATATACTGAGATTGACAACGATGATTATCTAATAAAACAACGACGAAAATTTCCTGAATACAGTGATATACCTAATAACCAAGAATGGCTCTTCTATGATAAAAAGTTTCAATATCTGTCAAAAAAAGGAAAGCCTTCTTCTACTAAAGATGATGAGTTTGGGATTGTTTACGATACAATAAAATGTGAATCAAAAAAATATAATCGTATTCGAATCTTTAGAAAGTCTATTAATTATGAGGAAAATCATAAAATATACTGGCATAATCACTACTCTTCTATGTGGTTCCCTGTTAATATATATGTAGAAAAAATTAATAACAATCTAGTAATTCACGATGAAGATAATAAAAAAACATTAGTTACGATATATTCAATAATAATGAAGTCAAAATACCCAATAACAAGATAACAAGTCAAAGGTTTTTTGTTTTGATTTGTTTTTAATGTTGTTATATATTAAGCTAATAGTTTATAAATTATGGAAGGTGAAGATATTAAGTAAATCATGCCTGTCCAAGGTAGGCATGTGGTTAGGTGATAATTTATTGGCATTAGAAAAAGATGGCGTAGCATTTAATTATATCGCTGACGGCAATAAAAACATCACTCAATTAATTAATTTAACAACAGGAGAAATCGCTAACAAATACGATTACACCCCCATTTGGAAAATTAGCAAAAACAGATGAAAACGTAACAAACCCATTCAAATTCAGTAGTGAATACGCTGAAAAAGAAACAGGCTTAATATACTCTATAACTATAGATATTATAACCCAATTAACGGCAAATGGCTCAGCAGAGACCCAATCCAAGAAAAAGGCGGACAAAACCTTTATGGATTTGTTAATAATAGGCCTATAATTTATTATGATAACTTGGGAGCATGGGCTAGTAATGGAGGATTTGAAAATGGAACTGAAGAAATGGCTTTTTGTGAACAGAATTTTTTAGGTGAAGTTAGCGACCAAACGGAAGAGATGTTGAGAGATCAAGGTCGTGGAGAAATTCCATATTCTGATGCAAATGAAATAAGTGAAGTTGCATATGGAGCCGCAGTCATATATTTATTTACAGCCTTTGAGTATTTTGTGAAAGATAACGGCTGTGAATATTTTTGTTTGTCATGGACTCCTATGCCTTTTGGAATTGAAGGATCAATAACTGCTAATCATAGAAATTCTACCCCATCTCCATGTTCTATTGGAATAGGCGCTATGGGAGTGGGGCAAAGCATAAGCGGTAGAGGATCTGTAACAACAACGATAGGATTGTCAGAAAATACTATTTCTCCCCTATCAATAAGCATTAGGCTTTCTTGCTCTAATTTGAATGATAAAGACAAAAGTGGTTGTCCTTGTGAAAAGGGAAATAAATTTAAAGATACAATTGAAGGGGCAAGTTAATAATGAAATTATTTTTATATTTTATAATAATGTTGTTAATGTGTAATAATTTAATAAGTAAGCATGAAGAAAAAGCAATTGGTGTTGAAGAATTTTTTCAGTCAGCAATAAATAAATACAAAAATAAACAAATATTCTCTTTTTTAACATTTAGTACTTTAAAAGGTATTATTTATGGAAAAGGAATAAAAAAAGTAGAAAGTTCTTGTTGTTATATTTTCACTTCTGAAAAATCTTTACTTTGTTTATCGACAACTGGTAAAAAAAATTTATATAAAGGCAATAATGGCATTCAAAAATGGAGTTTACTAGCTTCTAAAATATTAAAGCAAGATTTAAATATTGCTAAAACTATAAACTACCCAGATGTTGTATTTTTTAAAAAATTTAAAGATTTTAGAACATTTTTTAAAACAATTACAATTGATAACAAAATATCAAAGGTAAATGATTTAGATTGTTATAAATTAGTATGTATGACGAAAAATGAGAAAAGTCCTAGACAACTTGTTTTTTTCTTTGCAAAAAGAACTTTTTTATTACAGAAATCAATTGTTCCATTTAATATCAAAGGAAAGAATTGTATTTCAGAGACAACATATTTTTATGACCTAAATGATAAATCTTCACTCAAAAGAAAATATTCTGAAACTAAAAATATTAATGATAAAAAAATAATCTTTACCTTAGACGTCGTATATAATAAAATTTTTTTAAATGTTCCTTTAAAAGCTGAATTACTCAATTCCCCGCTAAATAAAGATGATTTTTTAAAACTTAAAGAATATTTCACATTTTTAAGAAAAAAATATATAAAGTAAAAATTATTTTTAAAATTTGTTTGGTTAGGTGATAATTTATTGGCATTAGAAAAAGATGGTGTGGTATTTAATTACATCGCCGATGGTAATAAAAATATTACACAGTTGATTGATATGAGTTCGGGTTCGGTTGCGAATCGTTATGATTATTCGCCTTTTGGTCAGCTAATTGCGGACGTAGAAACGGTTGAAAATCCATTCAAATTTTCAAGCGAATACGCCGAAAAAGAAACAGGCTTGATTTATTACAATTACCGTTATTACAACCCAAGCACAGGCAAATGGATCAACAGAGACCCAATCCAAGAAAAAGGCGGAATAAATTTGTATGGATTTGCCTTAAATAGTGCAATAAATTATTGGGATAATTTAGGTTTAACAAGTAGTACTTATATTCCAGGTATTGGAAATCGACCAACATCACAATTAGGCCCTGACAAACCTAAACCTAGAACTCATTGTAGAGATTGCGAAAAAGAGTATGGAAATTGTAGAAAAGTTGCTAAAATTAAATATAAAGCAGCGTTAAAAACAGATGAATCTTTTTTGAGAATGGAATATGACGAAACTATGGAAAGAGAAAAAAAGATTAGAGATAATGCTATAAAATGGCAACTTAAAAAATTGAATAAAGCTATAGCATTGTGTAAAAATAAACATAGTAAAAAAAATTTAAGTGCGCAGTTATTACAAGACCAATGCATTGATAGTGCAAAGATTATTTTTGATAATTTTGTTGGTGTCCAAAATAATATCTATTATGCTGCAAGAACTGCAGCAAGAGCTGCTTTTAGGGAAGGGTTAGACAAATTGCAAAAATTAAGACTTTTTGAATTTATGAGTGATTTAGATGATTGCAGAGTTAAAAGGAATAGATGTCTATCTACAAGGCGTCTTGATTGTGATAAAAATGATGATTGTGAAAACAAAGAGGAAAATTAAAAAATGAAAATCAAGATAAGAATTCTTTCTTTTCTATTGTTGGTAAGTTTAAACTTAGTTGGAGCTGAGTCAAAAGTTACTATTGAAAAGGATGATGCAAAGAAAATTAGAGCAATTAATGAAACTGTACAAAGTGGAGCTAATTTATCCTTAGAAAAATTTAAAGCACTTAAAATAAAAATTGACAAAAGTAAAGATCCTTTGAATTTAAACGATAAAATTCGATTTATGGCCTATTGTAACAATGAAGGGATTTATCAAGAACGAGTTGATAAATTATTATTTGAAATGATTAATAAAAATCCTAAAAATGATTTTTTTATGTTCAATAAAACTAGTATATATGATTATCCTTCTATTGATAATTTAAAATCTAAAGCCACTAATTTGTGGCTTGATAAAGTTAATAATTCTCCTAAAGATTATGATTTATTGTGGTGTGCTGCAAATTTTTTTAAAACAGTTGACCCGAAATCTAGTGTAAAGTTTTTGGAAAAAGGTAAAAAACTAGATAAAAATAATTTAAAGTGGTACAAGGCGCTTGGGGAGTGTTATTATATCGTAAATAATGGTAAGTTGGCATACGAAAATTTTAAGTTTGTTTATGATAATGAAGATAAAAATTCGTTACAAAAGATTATGTTATTAGGGGACTTGACAAGGACAGCTTATATTAGTAAAAATTATTTTGCTGCAAAAAAATACGCAATGTTGGCTATAAAAAATAGTTACATTAAAACAAGTTATGGAGTTATTAATAACACTGATTTATATTTTATAGGAAATACTGTTTTAGGACTTATTGCTTTGAAAAATAATGACATTGAAGAGGCTTCTAAATATTTAATAAAATCTGTAGACAAAACTGTTTTCCCTAAAATGAATTTAGCAAAAGAATTATTTAACAAGGGAGAAAAAAAAGTTGTAATTAGTTTTCTTAAAAAATGTTCCTTATTTTGGGATAAGAAAATGTGTGAAAAATGGATAAAAAAAATTAAAAGTAATAAAACACCAGATTTTAAATATTACGTTGAACCATATTTAAATTGATTAGCAGACATCTTACGAGATGAAACACCATAGTTGAAAAATTGTGGTGTTTTTTATTTAACAAATATAAGCTAATAAAAACCGTTAATGAGTTGAATAGTGGGTCAATAAGTGATAGATTTGTTTGGTTAGGTGATAATTTATTGGCATTAGAAAAAGATGGCGTGGCATTTAATTACATCGCAGATGGCAATAAAAATATCACGCAGTTGATTAATTTAACAACAGGAGAAATCGCTAATAAATACGATTATAGCCCATTTGGGCAATTAGCAAAAACAGATGAGAATGTTGAAAACGTATTCAAATTCAGTAGTGAATATGCCGAAAAAGAAACAGGCTTAATATACTATAACTATAGATATTACAACCCAAAAGATGGAAAATGGCTATCCCGCGACCCAATCGAAGAAAAAGGCGGATTTAATTTATATGGTTTTGTAAATAATAGAATTAATCAATACGTTGATTCTTTGGGATTATCTAAGGCTATCGAAGCTACAACAGAAGTTGATAGCGTTGATGATTTATGGAGAGGTGGAAACAAAAATGGCTATAATGGAACAAATAATAGAAATTTGGCAGAATCCGAAGATAAAATGCGCAAATCGTGCAATAAAGCTTGCGGAAAAGCTGGGGCAAATCCTAAAAAGGTAGGAAATGGAAAAGAGATTGAAATTTGGACTTTACTTAAAAAAGGGAATGGTCAAAGAAGACTAGCAGTAAGGAAAGAGGGAAAACTTTGGACTTATATAATTTATCAATATGTACAGAAATTTAAATATGCAAGATATTTATTGCAAACTTACTCTAGCGAAAGATGGAATTGTAATTGTTGTGAAAAAGGTTTTTTGGGGATGAATAATTATTACTTTAATGTTTTAAAAGAAAAACTTTATGAAACAACTGAGCTATTGATTTATATTACTAAGCAATATGAAATTAAAAGTTTAAGAAATAGAAATTTTGATTGGGATAAATTCAAAGGTGAAGTAATAGAAGCGGGAACAAAAGTCATTTCTCAAAAATTTAATTAATAGGATGTTACAATGAAAAAAATATTAATAACAGGTGCAATATCTTGCTTTTTTATAGCATTAATTATTTTTTATATTATTCTAAATAGACGTGAGCAAATAATTATAAATAGATTAATACCTGTCGAGAAATTCACATATAATCAATTTAAGTCTCATATAATGTTTGCGGTGTATATAAAAGAGTCCGAAAATTCTAAAAGTCCTTTTCTAAAAAAAATAGTAAAAAAAGCAGAAATAATACCTTTATCTGAAGGTTATTATTTGAAAAAATATTTTCAGAACAAAAAAGAATATTGCTATCAAATTTTTAAAAAAAATAATACAGAAGGTTTTAATTTTTGTAGAATTGTACCAGGCAAAGGTTGTTTGTTATTTTTTATAAATAGAAAAGCTTTGACATCTTTTACAATATTTTGATCAATACTAATAATATATTGTAATGTAATAGATTGTTTACGTCACAACTATAATAAGAATATCACGCAGTTGATTGATATGAGTTCGGGTTCGATTACGAATCGTTATGATTATTCGCCATTCGGTCAGTTATCAAAAAATAACGAAACCGTGGCGAATGTTTTCAAATTCAGTAGCGAATACGCCGAAAAAGAAACAGGTCTAGTTTACTATAATTACCGTTATTATAACCCAACAACAGGAAAATGGTTAAAACGTGACCCAATCCAAGAAGCTGGCGGATTAAATTTATATGCTTTCATAGGTAATAGTGTAATAAATAAAGTTGATAAAAATGGATTAGAACAAGAGAAAAAAGAAGGACAACGTTTTTTTAAAGATGGTAAAGAAAAAGTTGTAGGAATGCCAAGTTCAATACCAGGGGTGAATATTGGAGCATATTGGCGTGATACTATTCGTGCGTTAGAATATTCTCTTGTTGTAAACAAAAGATGTGTTAACAAAATGGCTGAGATAGAATTAGTAGAGTCTAAATTTAATGTTGTGAACTATATTGATACAGTTAATATAGGTATTGGAATAATGTCTTTTGGACATTCTCTTTCTACAATTCATATCCCAAAAACTAGAGCTAAAACATGTCCTAAAGGACAAGATGGAGCTATTTCTAAATTAATTGTATCAATAGCGGTAATTCAAATTTTTTCTGCTTCTGTTAGTCCATCTATAGGACCATTTTCAGCCGATAATGGTTATCAAATGGAGAGAGGAATGAATGTAAAACTGTTTTTTGAAGTGGAATTTGAGAAAAGATGCTGTTGCGATGAATAAACTAAATAAGGAGAAGATAAAAGTGAATTTTATTATAAAACTTTTTGTTTTATGTTTGATAGTTAATTTTAATATTTGCTGTGATAATATAGATAAAAAAAACGTACCTGAAAGAAAAGCCGACATGATCAAAATGACTTTTTTTTGCAGTGTAAAAAAAATTAAAAATAAAGAAATTTTTATATCAGGTTTTTCTCAAAAACAAAAAGTCTATGCTACCTGTATTTATTATGATGAAAATATTACTTTTGAATATGATATTTTACTAAAAAAGTATTGTTTTATAAAAAATGAAAAGAATGGTTTTAAGGAGGCACTGCAAAAAAATTATATCTATTTTTTTGATGGGCAAAAAATGCAAAAAAGTAAAATAAAAGAATTAACTAGGAAAGAATTAAGAAAATTTGTCGATAGCGATGTTAATAATTTTGATAATTTTGAAAGTATTAAGTCTTTTTTTATTCATAATTAGCTTTTTTAGCAGGCTAATTAATGAAACTGAAAGCGTGAATAGCTCATTCTGTTTTTAAATAAATATTTTAACAAAAAAAACACCATGATGTGAAAATTGTGGTGTTTTTTATTTTTATTGATTTGTTTTGATGAATTGGTTAAGATATATTACTTTGTATTGAATAACTTTCGGAAGGTGAAAATGTTAAATGAATGTTTAAAATTAGATTGGTTAGGTGATAATTTATTGGCATTAGAAAAAGATGGTGTGGTATTTAATTACATCGCAGATGGCAATAAAAATATCACGCAGTTGATTGATATGAGTTCGGGTTCAATAGCGAATCGTTATGATTATTCGCCATTCGGTCAGTTATCAAAAAATAACGAAACCGTGGCGAATCCGTTTAGGTTTTCAAGCGAATATGCCGAAAAAGAAACAGGTCTAGTTTATTATAATTATAGATATTATAATCCTGTCAACGGCAAATGGTTAAAACGTGACCCTATAGAAGAAGACGGAGGAATGAATGTTTACGGTTTTGTTAATAACAATTCAGTAAGTTATTATGATAATTTAGGTAATAGTATGGCATTAGGACAAAGCGGACCATATAGTGTGGGCGGCAATAGTACTGATGCTAGACCAAATAGTTCTGGTAATCATTCAGGTGGCAGTTCTGGAGGACATGGAGGAACTACAAGTAGCCCATATATGCCAGGAATTACAGGACCAAGAAATACGCCTCAAGATAATACGAGCTCTAATGCAGGAGTGGCTTGTAGTTTTTTACTTGGAGAATTTTCAATGTCAACAGATAATAAAGGTTGCACTACTGCTTGTATAAGTATTACTTCTAGTCTAGCTGGAGCAGGTGCATCAGCCGGAGTTGGAGATTCTAAAACTCCAATATCTATTTATGCTGGAATTTGTAAATATGCTGGGGCTTCAGGAGTAACTGATGGCACTATAAATATAAGTGGAGGTATATCTCTATCATCTCCTATTGGAGTGACTATAAGGCTTGGTTGTTTTAAAGTTAATGAAAAAGATAATGATGGGTGCCCATGTCCTGACCCTCTTCATTCAAATTCAAATATCGCTGGAGTGATGTTTATTATTATGGAAAAATTACAAAATCAAAAAAAAGGAAAATAATGAAATGCGTAAAAATTATGTTTTAATAAGTGTCTTTTTTTTACTAAATATATTTACATTATGTGCTCATCTAATAAAAATAGTCCCTCTAGCATTTAGTCCTGTAAGTATAATTTATTTGCTTTTTTGTTTAGTTTTAACGTTTATAGCTTTTGCTCCATGGTCTATTCAGTTACATAAAATGGTAATGAAAATTAATTGGAACATTTCAGAGGATAAAGTGAAGGAAAATGAAGAGATTATTATTTTTTTTATAATTCTAGGAAATATTTTCATTTTTCTTCTATCGTTTTATTTTGTAAATATAAAGCATTAATTTAGAAAATTTGGGGCAATATTAAGTTTTTATATTATCATCGCCGATGGCAATAAAAATATCACGCAGTTGATAAGCTTAACGAATGGTGCTATAATAAATAAGTATGATTATAGCCCATTTGGACAATTAGCAAAAACAGATGAGAATGTTGAAAACGTATTCAAATTCAGTAGTGAATATGCCGAAAAAGAAACAGGTTTAATCTATTACAATTACCGTTATTATAACCCAACAACAGGAAAATGGCTAAAGCGTGACCCAATCCAAGAAGCTGGCGGATTAAATTTGTATGGCTTTGCCTTAAATAGTGCAATAAATTACTGGGATAATTTAGGTTTGAAAGAATATTGTCTCTGGGAACCAACGGGGTCTAAGATTGCTAAATCTATTTCAAGCGGAGCGCCTAAGTCTTTCTCTAATAATGAAAAATGGCTCAAGGGTAAAGGCGTTAAAGGACAGCCAAACTATATATATTGGGAAAAATATGTTAGAAATTGTTATTATAATCCGTTTGAAGAAGATGGTTCAGTTGAGAATTGTGCTGTTATTATTATGATTGGTCATGCTGGTTATGTTAGTAATATTCATAACTACAAAATACCTAAATGTTCTAGAGTTGGAACATTAGGGTGTTATAGCGGAAAAAATGCTCAACCTCCAAAAGAAAATCAAATCAAAGATTTTCCAAAACCAGAAGGGAAAATAGGTTGGAGTAAAGATTCTACTAGCGCTGGATATGAAAGTTTTGGTAAATTAGTTAAAGCATCCATTGAATTTGCTGAAGCAGAAGCTGAAACAATGTCACAAGATTGTAAATGTAAGTGTGAAAAAATAACAATATATATAAATTGTCAAAGAGGTAAAGACAGTGCCACAAAAAGATTAAATAAATGGAAACATTGTAATAAAGCTTATAAGACTTATAATTGTCAGAAAAATAAAAAGAAATAGGTGAAAACTTTGAAATTATTAGTTAAAATAAAACTATGCTTGATTATTTTAGTTTATACGTTGATGAATGGATGTAATAACGGGATGAAAATTAGTGAAAAACCATATAATTTTAATTCTTTTGAAATTGAAAAGAAATCACATAAAAATGGTAAAGAAAAGGTGATTTACTGTCTTAATGATGCGAATGAAGTAATGAAAATATTTACACTTTTAACAAATTATAGCGATAATTCTAAAGGTCTTGAAATGTGTTTTTGTGGAAATATGCCAAAGGTTATTTTTAAAAATACAAAAACGGGGGAACAAATAAGAGTAAATATTGAATTTAATAATTATCAAATTTCAATTTATCATAAAAAAAATGAAATTTTATGGACAAAAAATAAAGAGTTTGTTACTAAATATCTTAATATAATGAAAAATAATTGCAAAAAAGAATATAAGCATTGGAATGATTTTTCTAAAAGCCTTGGAGCTAGTGGGATTGATGATTATTTAGCGAATGGAGTGAAAAAATGAATACTTTTTTAATTTTTTTATGTTTTGGAATTTTAGTTTTTTTTGTAAATTGTAATAATCAAGTTACAAAATTGGGTATAAAGGCAAAAAAAAATCCTAGTATTCAAGAGTTTGAAATATTTGATAATATTAACAAATTGCAGTTAACTAGCAGTAAATGTTCTAAAAAATTATGTATTACAGACAAAAACATTACTATGAATTTTCTTAGTTTACTTGAAAAAACCGCTGCTGTTATTATTTCATTAAGTGTAGGATATGCCGCTGGTTTAGCATCATGTGGTTTGGCTGCAGCTGCAGCATGGCCTTTTTATACCGCGACAGTTTATAATATCTGTATGTCTGGAGTTGTCCCAGTATATGCTACTGGTATGATCTTATTAAATGCTGCAATTGATGAATGCAAGCAAAGTTGCAATGAGCTTAAAGAATAAAAAAGGCATAAACATGGATTATATAAATTTAAAAAAACTTATATTAATATTAATTTTTATTAACTTTATACCACTAATAATTTTTGCTTTTATTTTACCTAAAATTATAAGTGACAAATACAGAAATTCTATTAAATGGGCTTTTTATATATTTAATGCAAGCTTATTATTAGTTAATGGAATTATTATTTATATGCTTTTTTGTGCATAAGATTATGAGACTGCTTGTCTTAAAGTTAATAAAAGAAGCATTTTATGAAAGATAAATTAAGTTATCGGCTCTTTTGTTAACCCTTGGAGTTATTCTTTTACAATAGGTTAATTTCAAATATTTATTTTTTGTTCCTAATTAAATATAAGCTAGTAAAAAATGTTTGTGAGTTGAATAATGGCTCAATTAGTGATAGATTTGTTTGGTTAGGTGATAATTTATTGGCATTAGAAAAAAATGGTGTGGCATTTAATTACATCGCAGATGGCAATAAAAATATCACGCAGTTAGTTAATTTAACAACAGGAGAAATCGCTAATAAATACGATTATAGCCCATTTGGACAATTAGCGAAAACAGATGAGAATGTTGAAAACTCATTCAAATTCAGTAGTGAATATGCCGAAAAAGAAACTGGTTTAATATACTATAACTACAGATATTATAATCCTGTAAACGGAAAATGGCTCAGCAGAGACCCAATCCAAGAAAAAGGCGGAATGAATGTTTACGGTTTTGTTAATAATAATATTATAAATAAATGGGATAAATTAGGCCAAATTCCACAAGCTTATTTAGGATTAATTGCAGCTATAACTGGAGCTTTAGCTAATGAATTGTCTGTCTTGGCAAATTCATATATTAATAAAATGGGAAAATGTGATAAAGGGTGCCCAACACAAAAAGATTGTAAAAGCTGCTGTGATAAACTCGCTACAAAGGCAGCTTTTGCAATTTCAGCTGCATATGCATCAGGTATTACAGCTTGTACTCTTGGCGCTGCGGCAGGATTCCCTTTTTTATCAAAAACACTTTTTAGCATTTGTTTTGCTACAGTCACACACTTGCATATATCTAGTTCAAATGGACTAACAAATGCTTATAGAGATTGTAAAGAATCGTGTGAGCAACTTAAATCATGATAGGAGTTATTTAGAATATGAGAGCTATATTAATGTTGTTATATATTTTTTTATTAAATTTTTTTATATTGCGCTTGATTATTGTTGAAACTAATCGAAAGAATAAAATTATTATAGCTATTGGATTTCTTTTTTTGATTATTACACAAATCCATTTGATTATTACTATATTTTAAAATTATATAACTCAAATGTTTTAGTATCCTAATTGATGTTAATAATTAGATATTTTTTTGATTAGTCAAAAAAATAAGTTCTTGTGGAAGAAAATTGTAAAATCAATAATAATTGTTAATTTTACAAATCATAACTTTAAAATTATAGTGTTTTTGTCTATAACAAATATAAGCTAATAAAAACCGTTGATGAGTTGAATAGTGGTTCAATAAGTGATAGATTTGTATGGTTAGGTGATAATTTATTGGCATTAGAAAAAGATGGTGTGGTATTTAATTACATCGCAGATGGGAATAAAAATATCACGCAGTTGATTGATATGAGTTCGGGTTCGGTTGCGAATCGTTATGATTATTCGCCATTCGGTCAGTTATCGTTAGATAATGAAACCGTGGCGAATCCATTCAAATTTTCAAGCGAATACGCCGAGAAAGAAACAGGTCTAGTTTACTATAATTACCGTTATTATAATCCAAGCACAGGAAAATGGCTCAGCAGAGACCCAATCGAAGAAAAAGGCGGAATAAATGTGTATGGTTTTGTTAATAACCAACCTATATCAAACACAGACCATTTAGGTAAACATGCTTTGAGTGTAGGAGGAATATTTGACGGTATTTCTATGGCGATAGTTCTTAGTATGAAAAATTGTCCTGATAATTGTCCTGATGCTTGTTATTCTTGTTGTGAAAACCGTTATAACGCGGCCATGATTGCATCATTAGTGGCATTTGCTGCAGAGTTAGTTTCATGTACTCAACTTATTCCGATACCTATTGTTGGAGCTGCTTTATATACAACTTGTGTTGCCGTTGTTACCGCTAAAGGAATTATGGCCGCTGTAGCTATAAACGATGCATATGGAGCATGTAGGGAAAGTTGTTCTAAAGAAAATTAAAATTGCACATGAGGAACAAATCATGCCTATTTATATTTACTTAAATTTATTGCTTTACTATATTGTAATGACTTTTATGTTTATCATAGAGCTTAGAAAAAGTGATAAAAAAGGAAAAATTTACGCCACAATTGCCTATGTTTTATTAATATTATTTTACAGTTTGTTATATTTTGCAAATTATTATGAGTTAATTATAGATTCATAAGTAGTAAAATGTAGAGTAGTTCTAAATTTAAAGATGATAATTTGTAGTCGTTGTATAAGGGTAATAAAAGTTACCTTTATGTGGCCGACGGCAATAAAAATATCACGCAGTTAATTAATTTAACAACAGGAGAAATCGCTAATAAATACGATTATAGCCCGTTTGGACAATTAGCAAAAACAGATGAGAATGTAACAAACCCATTCAAATTCAGTAGCGAATATGCCGAAAAAGAAACAGGTTTAATCTATTACAATTACCGTTATTACAACCCAAGCACAGGAAAATGGTTAAAACGTGACCCAATCGGTGAAAAAGGCGGAACAAATTTGTATGTCATTGTTTACAATAATATAATTGCATATGTAGATTCTTTAGGGTTAGAACAAGTAGAATTGGAAGATGACCTTCCTATTGGTTCATGTGTAGATTGCCATGTAAATGGAGCTATTCCAATGCTTTTACCAACGCTAACAGGTCCTGGCCCATATGATAAGTACTTTGATTATTATCAGGATATGGTAGATGCTAATACAATAGGCGCCGATAAGTATTTTCATTGTTTAGCTCACTGTCAATTGGCTCGAGACACTTCTAGCGCAGAAGCCGAAATAGCGGGAATAGTACGTGAGATAATTGACAATATTACAAGAGCATTTAGAGCTGCACCTAATGGAGTACAAACTGGTTTACAAGCCTATTTGGATGAATTGAGGGAACAGTTATTAGACTCAAAAGAAGATTATGCCGCAAATAAAGCAGGTATTAAGTGTGCCTGTAATAAAGATAAAAGTTGTAAAGATTGCTGTACAGAGTATGCCAATTCTGATGATCCCAATAATCCAGGTAATCCTGTTGTGCCTAGGGGGTCTATGGATAGATTAAAAGGACTAGGTTATTGATTATGAAAAAATTTTTTAAAATTTGTACTTGTAGTATTTTGATATTTTTAATATTAAGCTCAATTATTTGTGCGTTTATTTCTTTTATGTTTGGTGTCATGTGTATTTTGGCACCTCCAGAGGGATCACCAGGAAACTTTGATATGACGATATTAGAAGCAATATCGTACAGCTCTTTGAGTGTTGTGTTAATTTCACTTTTTGGGTTTGCAATATTTGGGTGTGTTATTTGCTTTTCAAGGATAACAAAGCTTTGAAAAGAAAATAGCAGTTGATTGATTTAACAACAGGAGAAATCGCTAATAAATACGATTATAGCCCATTTGGACAATTAGCAAAAACAGATGAGAATGTTGAAAACGTATTCAAATTCAGTAGTGAATATGCCGAAAAAGAAACAGGCTTAATTTATTACAATTACCGTTATTACAACCCAAGCACAGGTAAATGGCTAAAACGTGACCCTATAAAAGAATATGGTGGATGGAATATTTATGGATTTGCTTATAATGATGGTATAAATTATGTTGATATTTTGGGCTTAAGTTTTCATGGTATTATTGACAGTAATTCAAGAAATCATAAAGAAAACTACCCCCATGATTACGTTCCTAGCAAGCCTAAACCTAAGGGTCCTGATTATTCAGACAGTGAGCTAGATGCTGCACGAAAACAAGGAAAGGAAATGAATCCTAAATCAATAGAAGAGGATATTGAGTATTGTGGGTATGTTTGTAAAAAGTGTGTGAAAGGTAAATATAAATATTTTACAACGGTGTGTAAAGGGATTGTAGGAATGTGTAATCCTAAAAATGCACCTTGTCCTAGTGGTTCTAAGCCTACCGCAATTTGGCATACTCATGGTAATAATGAGCCTGAAACTCCATCAAAAAACTCTATTTGGTGGGATAAAGAAAATGCTCCTAAAACCAAAGAGGGTTATGAAGAATTTTCAGATGGGAAAAATAAGAAAGGTGAATACGAAGGAGATAAACCATATTCACGTAAGGAAAAAATGCCTAATTATCTCTTTACTCCCCAGGGGAATATGAAAAAATTTGATCCGGGTTCAGGCTCTGATGATGGTTCTCCTGTTGATGATGAAAGCGTCACTGATTATGGTTCTATTAATTAAGAGGAGGTACTATAAAATGAAAAAAAAATTTGTAATAATCACAATATTAATTGTTTTTTTATTAACTATTTGTTCTTACTTTATGTGTGGAAAAAATAAACTAAAAAATTTTTCCTACAAAAATTTAAGAATAGCTCCATATTTAAATTTAGTAGATGAATATGCGAGAAAAAACAAATTAATTGAGAAAAAGTATATTTTAACAAACATCGAACTTCTACGTAACAAAAGTGTCGAAAAAATGCTTTTAGAAGGTTATGGTTATAATTTTAATAAAAAAGATGGTATTCTTGGTTTTATTTTAATTAGATTATGCTCGACTCAAGCAGAATATGGAGATATCATTTTGTTGGCAGACTATAAAAAATACCGGATAATAAAAGAATTATCATTTAAACCCGAACAAAATTGTTTAAAAATTAGGAATGAAAAATTTCAAAAAACAGTAAAAATAACTACTTCTTTTAGAAAAATGCTCAGCTTTTTAATAAATAAAGAGAAAAAAAAACTCACTGAAGAAAACTATAATAAGCTTGTAAATTCTGTAAAAGGGATAGTTCTTTATGATAGGAGAAATCAAAATTTTCACTGTGATTTTGTTGATAATTATTTGAAATTGGGAGATTATAATGGGAATTTTATTTTAGTAGATGTAAGTGGGAAGCCAACTTGGAAAGATCTTAATGACTCAATGCTTGGAGGAATTTTTTATTTGTGTTATGATGCGTCAACGCGTAAATTTATAAAAAGTTATGTTCTTAGATAAATCTAGACAATAATATTCAATAAATATAAACTAATAAAAATAGTTGATGAATTGAATAATGGCTCAATAAGTGATAGATTTGTATGGTTAGGTGATAATTTACTGGCATTAGAAAAAGATGGTGTGGTATTTAATTACATCGCCGATGGTAATAAAAATATCACGCAGTTGATTGATATGAGTTCGGGTTCAATAGCGAATCGTTATGATTATTCGCCATTCGGTCAGTTATCGTTAGATAACGAGACCGTGGCGAATCCATTCAAATTTTCAAGCGAATACGCTGAAAAAGAAACAGGTCTAATCTATTACAACTATAGATATTACAACCCAACAACAGGAAAATGGCTTAGCAGAGACCCAATCCAAGAAAAAGGCGGAGAAAACATTTATGGATTTGTAAACAACCAACCTATATCAAACACAGATAATTTAGGACAAGCATTCGTAGCAATGCCATTACTAGGGATGCTTGCCACATTAGCATCAGAAGCTATGTTTTTAGCCATAGGTATTTCTGCTGGTGGGTTAGCGGACGGATGTACAGATTGTAAAAAAAGTAAGTGCCAACAATGTTGTTCTGATGGAGCCGCAATATTAACAGCGTCGGCAGGTGTAGCGTATGCGCTAGGAATAGGAGGATGTTTTGCTGGTGGCATTAAAACGTTATGGAAGGTATGGGGTTGTGTGGCAAGTGTAGATTTAGGACTTGGTGGAGCACTGTATAGCATAGCTAAAGGTTTAACAGCTTGTAACATGAAATGTGCAAAACTTAAAGATTAAAAATTAAGGGTATATTATGTTAGAAGCAAATCCTATTGGTATTTTACTTTGTTTAATATCTTTTATTATTGTTGGTATATGTCAAATGCCAGAAGAAAAAAAAAGTAAGAGAAAAACTATTTACCTTGTTATTTACTTTTTACTTGTTTCTATTTATTTTGTCTATTTTTTGTGTTTATTACTAAAAAAATAATTTAATATAGTGAACTCTTTAATAAGACACCATAGTTTTAAAATTATGGTGTTTTTTTGTTAATTTTTGGGGAGTGTTATATATTAAAATAATTGTTTATAAATTATGAAAGGTGAAAATATTAAACACTACTCAAAAATTAGAGTTTAAATATGATTATAAGGGCAGACGTCGTGAGAAGAAAGTTTTCGAGAAAATTAATGACGAATGGGTACTAAAATCACATAAATCATTCATATACAATAAATATAAGCTAATAAAAACCGTTAATGAGTTGAATAATGGCTCAATAAGTGATAGATTTGTTTGGTTAGGTGATAATTTATTGGCATTAGAAAAAGATGGTGTGGCATTTAATTACATCGCAGATGGCAATAAAAATATCACTCAATTAATTAATTTAACAACAGGAGAAATCGCTAATAAATACGATTATAGCCCATTTGGACAATTAGCAAAAACAGATGAGAATGTTGAAAACGTATTCAAGTTTTCAAGTGAATATGCCGAAACAGAAACAGGTTTAATCTATTACAATTATAGATATTACAACCCAACAACAGGCAAATGGCTCAGCAGAGACCCAATCGGTGAAGTTGGTGGGTTTAATCTTTATGCTATAAGTGAAAATAATTTAATAGATTATGTTGACATGTTAGGGCTTCAGAAAAAGGGCAGAGGTAAAACTGGTTCTAAAAGAGGTAAAGCTGGAACTCCAAGTAAATTTAGAAAAGGCAAAAAAGGAGGTAATACATATAATAAAAATTATAAGGTAAAGCCTAAAGCTAAAGTTAGGCCTCCAAAGAAAAATATGCCAGGAACAAAAGGTGGACTTACTCCATTGGATGCTATTGATGCAGTATTTGGTATTATTAATGGAATAATTGATATGGAAGATAAAATCAGAAAAACATCTTCTATTGACATTAATGAACCAGCAACGCTGACAGTCTCTTGTGGTTGTGAAAAGGATAAAAAGATGTGGGGAAAAAACTTTCCTGTGTCAATTAAATTAATGCATTATGTTTCATATAATTTTTGGGGATCTAAACTAATAGATTTAAAAGCGGAATGGTATGGCATTTATAGTGTTTCTAGTTCAGGAGAATCAACACTTACTGCTACTGTCATATGGAACGTTTATACGGCAGCAAGTGTAAAAGTCTCTACATCAGTAACTTTAACTGGTATAGATGGCGATAACTGTTTTATTATGGCAGTGGGAAAAGCCGATATGAAATTTACATGGTCGAAAACCTCAAAAGGTTTTACATATGCACAAGGGAGATAATTATGACGTTAAATAAATGGAATATTGTAATGCTGTTGCATTGTGTTAATATTTTAATATTAGGATTACCTCTAGTAATATTTGGTAATATAGTTGTTGCTGGTAAAATTTTTATTATGAGTAATCTGTGTTTGTTAATTTTTTCATTGTTACAAATTTCAAAAAATAAAAAATTTATATTCCATTTAATTTATTTATTTTTTGTTTCTTTGATATTTATATTATTAACTTGTCGAGGACAAGAATCAGAATATATTATTCCGCAAAAATATATTAAATTAAATGAAGCATTTGAAATATAAAAAAGAACCTATTAATGTTATATAAAATAGAGTAAACTATGATAATAAGAATATTTGTAAATTAATAAATCTAACTGATGGAAGTATTTCAAATAAATATGAATATTCACCTTTCGGTCAGCTGAAAAGCGATACCGAAATAGTGAATAACCCATTCAAATTCTCAAGTGAATATTTTGACAATGAAACAAATTTGGTGTACTATAATTATAGATATTATAATCCTGTAAACGGAAAATGGCTCTCAAGAGACCCAATCGCTGAAGACGGTGGATTTAATATTTATGAAATTGTACAAAATAATCCAATAAATTATCATGATAATTTAGGACAAAAATGTGTTCCAAAACTTGTTGCAGGTGCACCTAAAACCGTCAAACCATATTACTATAGCAAAATAAAGCGTTGGGCTAAAGATATTTTCTCTATGAGAGGGATTGTTTATGCTAGAAATGCAGGGTTATCTGCGACAATGGAAAGTGTAGGATTAGATTATTGGATCAAGATGGAAGGTGGATATGCTGAATCAACTCTTGAAGTTTCGGTGTCATGTTATTGTAATAAAAATGACGGAAAATGTTACGCTGATATCAGTAAAACAGGTTTTCCTGATGATGAGGATTATCCTGTATCAACAAAATTAGCAATTTCTTTAACCAAGTCAGGAGATACAGCCTCCGCTACTGTTAGTGGAGCTGCTGCATTTCAAGCAGATGGTAAAGGGAAGGTGGTTGGACAAATTGGAAAAGATGGTGTTGCTAGCTTAGGCCTTGAAATCGAATTTGGCGGAACCAAATATCAAAAAAGTATAGAGTTAGGAAACTTTACTTGGGTTTGTGAGAAACAAGAGGATTGATAAAATGAGACATAAAAAGATGAGTAAGAATAAAATTTTAAGTATAAAAACTGTTACAATTATTTATTGGACATCTTTTTTAATGACTGGGTTACTTATTCCCTTATACATTTGGCCTACCATTTCAATACTTCCCTTTATGATTTTGTTGATTTATTTATGCCTTATTTTTAATAATATTTCAAAAAAAAATAAAAAGTATAAATTTTTGTTTTTTTATTCAATTATTTCTATCGTTTTGGGTTGCTTGGTAATTGGTTTTAGGGTTTATCAATTGCAGAAAAAAAGTGAACAGATTAAGATTGAAATGAAGAACATGTATGAGAAAATAGAGAAAAAATCACGAAATTAGCGAATTTTGATATTTATTTTGTGGTTGATTTAAGTTATAACATTTTGATATAATGGATGATGATCTTGTAAAAGATAAATTTTTAGAGGAAATAAATTGTATAAAATTAGGTTATAATTTGTCAGTGATAAAAAAGAACGTACGCTAATTAATCATTAAATTACTGAAACACCATAACTTAAAAAATTATGGTGTTTTGTTTACAACAAATATAAGCTAATAAAAACCGTTGATGAGTTGAATAATGGCTCAATAAGTGATAGATTTGTATGGTTAGGTGATAATTTGTTGGCATTAGAAAAAGATGGTGTGGTATTTAATTACATCGCTGATGGCAATAAAAATATCACGCAGTTGATTGATTTAACAACAGGAGAAATCGCTAATAAATACGATTATAGCCCGTTTGGACAATTAGCAAAAACAGATGAGAATGTTGAAAACGTATTCAAATTCAGTAGTGAATATGCCGAAAAAGAAACAGGCTTAATTTATTACAATTACCGTTATTACAACCCAAGCACAGGTAAATGGATCAACAGAGACCCAATCCAAGAAAAAGGCGGAACAAATTTGTATGGCTTTGTTGTTAACAAACCCGTGAATTATTCAGATGATTTAGGGTTATCTTCATATTTATCATGGAAAGCACGACGTGAATTAGAGGAGCTAGAAAAAGAAGAAAAACAAAAGAAAAAAGATGAAAAAGATACTAAAAGCGGTTGCTGTGGGAGTGAAAAGATAAATAGACTAAAACAATGTTGTAAAGGAGGCAAGGCTAAAGATAAATTTATTATATGTATAATGGTGCAACCAGCAGCTACATCTGGAAGCGTTGGTCATGCATGGATATATGTTGTGAATTTAAGGACAAAAGAAAAACACACACATGCAAATTATCGAAACGGTCTTAAAGATGATTTAGACTTAAACTCTAAAAAAACTGGAAAAATAATTAAAAAATGTGCTACAATTTGTGACTTTAAAAAAACAACTCCACCTCCATATGACGGTGTAACAAGTAATTGCGCAACTTATGCCATAAATGAATGGAATAAACATACAGGAGAAAATATATCTGGGACAGGGACTCCAGAATATGACTCAACAGGGAAAGATAATTTACCACCAGATAATCTCATGCATTTTGGACGACACTTCACTCCCAATCCTAGTTCATTATCTAGAAATATAACAAATCAAAATTAGAAAAAAAGGACTTTAAAATGAAAAAAAAATTAATTATTACACTTTTATTTCTTTTTATTTTAATATATGGAAATATATGGTTTTTTGGAGAAATAAGAAAATTAAGTTCTCCTAGAGTAAAAAGTATAACTGTAGATAATATAACAGCAGTTAAAATTTTTGAAAAAAAATACATAGCATTGGAGGTTTCATCATTCCATGACTCAATGGATCAAATCAATCTTTATGGAATTAGTAATCATAAAAATAAAATAATTATTGCTAATATTATGGATGGACTATTAAGTAAGGTTAACTCCAATTTATGTTTTAACTTTCCTAAATTAGTTCTTATACCTCTTGAGGAACTTGATGAAGGCATAACGAAAGTTGAAACAATGAATTACCCTACACCAAGTTTATTGTTTTCCATTTTGAAAAAAGGAAATAATTTTGAAATAATTAATTATAACCGTGAAAGAGTCACTATTAAAGAAAAGTAAGTTATTTTGCTACATCGCTGATGGCAATAAAAATATTACACAGTTGATTGATATGAGTTCGGGTTCGGTTGCGAATCGTTATGATTATTCGCCATTCGGTCAGTTATCGTTAGATAACGAGACCGTGGCGAATCCATTCAAATTTTCAAGCGAATACGCCGAAAAAGAAACAGGTCTAGTTTACTATAATTACCGTTATTACGACCCAACAACAGGCAAATGGCTCAGCAGAGACCCAATAGAAGAAGACGGAGGAGTTAGCTTATACAATTTTGTAGGCAATGAACCTAACAATTACTTTGATCTATTTGGGCTAGTAAGTTGTAGTAAGCTTGAAAAAATTGTACAAAAAGCTTTTAATGTAATGGAAAAGGCAAAGAAAAAAAGGGGGTTGTTTACAGGCGGGTATACAGATGCTAGGGCTGAGATTATAGATATATTTGGAAACACATTGGAACATTGGGGCGATGATGCTATGAAAGTAGTTAGAGCAAAACTTAGAGGTGATTATGGACCTACAAGTATTGGTAGTATTATTGCAAGCATTGTAGACAATGCACTTTCTGATCCTTTGGAAACTGATTTAGATGGTATTCAAGAAGAAAGTGGTTTTTCAAAATACCCTAATGATCAGTGTAAAACTGCTTTAGATAATTTAAAAAATGCTATTGATATCTTAAGAAAAACGGCAAAAATGGTTAAATGGCTTCGTCGAACAAAACTAGATTCACATAAAACAAAATGTCCTAGAGTGTATAAAAAATATATTAAAAAATTAAATAGCTGGAGAAATCATTGGGATTATAATCTTTTAAAAGTAAAAGATGAGGTAAAAAGAATAATGAAAAGAGTTGAAAAATACTGTAAATGTCCAGATGATGATAGTAGTGATTCAGAATTAGATTAGCCTTGGCTTAAATTTTACAATATTACTTTAAAAGTTAGGTAATCATCTTTTTTTAAAAGATGATTACCAAGATAAAAAGGGTAGTTTATGAAAAAAAAACTTAAATATATTTCAATTAGTGTAACGATTTTAGCAATGATACTGGTTCTTTATTATAAAAGCAGTCACATAATTAAAGAAAAGGATAGTGTAATAGAAATTTTTCGAAATCTCTGTGCAATGGATAATAAAGAACTTGTTCAAAAAATTAATACAAATCCTGAAGTTTTTAAATTGAAAGATAAGTATGGTAGTGATTATTTAGATTTTTGTATTACCCATAATATGTTCGATCATTTTAAATGCTTAATTGAAAATAATTTTCAATTTAGATATAAGCAACAACATTATTTGAACAGGACCATTTTTTTAAAAAGAAAAAAGATGACGCAAACATTATTGAAAAATGGAGTGAAAAAAACTATTGCGTATGAAATTAGTGTCGATAACCTTCAGGCTTTAAAACAATGGATTGCTAATAAAGAAAAAAATAATCTTTCTTACTCTCAGAGTAATATTTATGCTTTGGCATTGAAATATAAAAGTATGAAATGTTTAAAGTTTATTTTAACAGGAATCAAAAAGAAAACGGAATCATTTTTTTTATTTAGAAAAGCTATTGTTGAAGAAAATGTTGAAGTTTTAAAATTGCTATGTCAAGAGGGATTTGATATCAACTCAACAAGTTGGTATGATAAAAATAACAACGTTTTAAATTGTGCTTATTCATATGGATCCAATGATAAAATTATTAATTGCTTAAAAGAGTTAGGAGCTGTTGAAAATAAGGCTACAAAAGAATATAAAAATAAATATAAGAAAGATAGAAATCGTAGTAAAATTATTGAAAATTTCAGTGAAGTAAATTAGCGCCTGTTTTTGTATGGTTAGGTGATAATTTATTGGCATTAGAAAAAGATGGCGTGGTATTTAATTACATCGCAGATGGCAATAAAAATATCACACAGTTGATTGATATGAGTTCGGGTTCAATAGCGAATCGTTATGATTATTCGCCATTCGGTCAGCTAATTGCGGACGTAGAAACGGTTGAAAATCCATTCAAATTCAGTTCGGAATTTCATGACGAAGAAAGCGGCTTAGTATATTATAATTATAGATACTATAATCCAACAACAGGCAAATGGCTCAACAGAGACCCAATCCAAGAAAAAGGCGGTTTAAATATATACGGTTTTGTAAATAATCAACCAATAACAAAGGTAGACAATTTAGGACATGACGCTAAAAGTGTGAAACATGTTTACAATAAATATATTAAATATGAGGGGAGAATTGAATACTCTTGTGAAGAGGGCAAGGAATATATAAAATTAGTTGATTTTCCAGGGTGGGATGTCCTTATTCAATACACTATTTCTTACAACGATTTTGGAACATATTATAGACCAAGTATAAAACAATATGGCTATACAATGGACGATTATACTTGTAATGGTTTTTGTTATAAAAGAAAAGTTCTAATACTTGAGTATGTCGGTATTTGGGAGGCTAATGTTATGGGAATTTATACAAAAATAGACCTTTTCAAAAATTTTGTGTCGGTGGATTGCCCTTGTAGAAAAATAAAAAAATGAGGTTATATTATAACATGAATAAAAAAATACTATTATTTATCACCCTGGTTATTGGATTACTAATATTGAATGGGTGTAAAAAAAGATATTGTGGCAATTCTGGGGGAGTTAAAAATGTGGAGGTAAATAATAACTCATATGAAATCGGTGAAGCTATACAATTTGGTCAAACTCCTAAAGATGTATTGTGGATTATTCTATGGAAAGCAAAAAATGGTGTAGCAAGTTCGGCTTCATCTGGGCTTATTGATACCATACATGGAATAAAGGTAAATCCACCAAAAAAATATTGCCTTTATACACTGGATAGTACAAAAATATTGCGTGAAATTACTTTAACTAAAAAAGAATTTTTTATTATTACTGATTATTTGGTAAATAATAAAGACTTATCAAAATGTAAATTGTTTTCAGAAAAAGTAATAGGTAAATTAGGTTCTTTAAATAAGAAAAGTTATAAATAATTTAGCAACTCATCAAACGGTCATTTTTAACAAATATAAGCTAATAAAAACAGTTGATGAGTTGAATACTGGTTCAATAAGTGATAGATTTGTATGGTTAGGTGATAATTTATTGGCATTAGAAAAAGATGGCGTGGTATTTAATTACATCGCCGATGGCAATAAAAATATCACTCAGTTAGTTAATTTAACAACAGGAGAAATCGCTAATAAATACGATTACACTCCATTTGGACAATTAGCAAAAACAGATGAAAATGTTGAAAACCCATTCAAATTCAGTTCTGAATTTCATGACGAAGAAAGTGGCTTAGTATATTATAACTATAGATACTATAATCCTGTAAACGGCAAATGGCTCAGCAGAGATATAATAGGTGATTTTACAGAGAAAAAAAACTTTAATTTATTATATGGATTTGTGGGTAATGACGCTATTAATAAAAATGATGAATTAGGTTTAGAAGAAATAAATTGTGAACCAACATTGCGAGCTGGAGGTTCGGGAGACGTTTTTAAAGAGGAGATTGGTACTGATGTGCCGATGGAAGGATTTGGTTATTATGGACATGTTTCAACTAGTAATAGAGGTTTAACTGCATTTATGTCTGTAAAAACTTTAGCGTTTGGATTTATGGGATTTCCTCGACTTGGAATGGCAAATGTGACTGTGAAAGTTAAAGTTTCTTGTTATTGCCACAAAGGAGAGTGCAAGGCTAGTATAGGACAAAAAGGACGTACAGTCGATAGACACTCATATGCATTAGCAGGAATCTATATAAAACTTTCTTCCAGTGGTGATACTGCAACTGCCACAGTAGTAGGACTTGCGGGCTTTAATGGTACCGCTAAAATCGAAGTTGGTGGAAGTGTAGGTAAAGATGGAATAGCAAGCGGAGGAATTACAGCAAAATTTCCTGATGCGGATATATCATATCCTGTTGAAATGGGAACGTTTACATGGACTTGTGATAAGAAATAATTGAGAGGAACATTTTTTATGAAAGATAAATTAATTTATTGGAGCCTTTTATTGGCTCCTTTATTAACACTTGGGTTGTTTTTTTGTGACCGAATAATTTCAAATATTTATTTTTTTTTAGTAATAGCTGTAGGGAATATAGTTAGTATTAAAAAAAAAGAAAATCCATCTTTCAAAATTATTCGAATTGAATATAAAATGCTTTTAGTTTTGATTATTTTTATTTTACTTCTTTATATTCCTGCCTTTTTGTTATTTAATAATTAGCAGGTCATGATTAAATGTTAATGGTATTAAAAAAAATGATATTTTTTTGTTTTTTATATTATTTATATTTACACACATGAAAAAAAGTTAAAAGGGTGATTTGTATGGTTAGGTGATAATTTATTGGCATTAGAAAAAGATGGTGTAGCATTTAATTACATCGCAGACTGCAACAAAAATATCACGCAGTTAGTTAATTTAACAACAGGAGAAATCGCTAACAACCATTTGGACAATTAGCAAAAACAGATGAGAATGTTGAAAACGCATTTAAATTCAGTAGCGAATATGCAGAAAGTGAAACAGGTTTAATATACTATAACTATAGATATTATAACCCAACAACTGGCAAATGGCTAAATAGAGACCCAATCCAAGAAAAAGGCGGAAATAATTTATATGGAATAGCAGGGAATAGTCCTGTAAATTATGCAGATTCGTTAGGTTTAGCATGGAGCTGGGATGAGCCAGAGGGAGAGACAAAGACTTTGAAAGTAAACGACGTAGTTTCAAGTTATGATAAATGGGGTTATTTTGGACCAGTTCCATGGAAAATGAAAGCATATGTGTTTTTAAAAGGGGCAGCGGGGGCATTTTCTAATTCAGTCGAGGCCTTTATTAGAGGACAGTTTTTAAAACCAGCTAGATTTCTAGGGGTTCATGTTGGATATACTTTTTACAAGGTAAATAACAGACTAGATTTAAACTTTAAATGTGACTCTAATACTGGGAAAATTACAAAGGGACCACAACGAAATGGTGAAACCACTAAAGAACAAGATGGACCTTTAAAGACAAAAATTATAATGGAACATAAAATAGAAGCTATAGGGGAAAATAAGAATACTGTTACTGTCGATGTAATAGTAATAGCAAAAGTTGGAGGGAAAATTACTAGTACGGATATTGCTGGAGTTGGTAATGGTGATTATGGTGGAGCTTCTAGTGAATCTAGTATATCTCATGACGCTGGCTCAACTTGGCGTATAGATAGGACTTTTATTTTAACATGTTCATGTAAAAAATAGGAATATAGTGATGAAAAGAGTTGTTTTATTATTTAGTTTATTTTGTAGCATATCTTTATTTTTTGGCTGTGAACCTTCTATGGATGATTTTAGTGTTATTGGACAATATTATTATAATGAAAATAGCGATTATAATATGTACGCAATATGTTACAAAGAAAAAGTGCAATACATAATGTTCATAAAAAAAGGAGTAAGTTGTAAAGAAATTAGTTACATAAAGTTTGATAAAAAACTCATAGCTAGTAAAGGGTTAACATATTTTTCTAGCTATAAAAATAAAGTTTATTTTGATGGGCAAAAAATTAATGTGTTAGGAAAATTTTTAATTGTTGACAAAAGTGAGGTTCATGAAATAAAACTTCCTGAAATTGAACTAGATAAATTAAAATATAAAGAAGATGGTAAGACTTGGATTACTAAAAAAATGTGGGATGAAGAAATCATCCCATCATTTAATAAAACAAAAAAGAAGAAATAAAATTATATTTTACTGTTAATATTGTTATTTCTGGAGGCGTTAACGGAACTAAAGGACATGGCGAATCAATTCAAATAGGAGGAGGACCTGTATTTATAGAGGGTTCTATTGGAGCTGATGAATCATTATCATATCCTGGTGGTCTAGGAGCAAAAAAAAGTTCAACTGTCAAATTAACTTGTTCATGTAAATAAGGAGAGAAAATGTATTGTTTCAGAAATATTTTATTGTGTTTATTTGTAACTATTTTACTATTTTTAATTGGTTGTGAAAAAAATAATGCTAAAATTAATTTACCCAAAAAAACACAAGATAATGATGCAAGTACTTTAATAGAGTTTGGAAAAGAAAAGGATAAAGATTTTTTTTCTGGAAGAGAACACTATTATGGTATGAATACTAATAGATATAGTTGTGTTGGCATATACTATAAAAATACAATACAGTATGTCATGATTTTAAAAACAAGTTATTTAATAAATAAATCCAAGGATGATTTGCATTGGAGAAGCTTAAATTATCAAGATCCAGATAAAACAAAAGTATTAAAGAAAGGTTTAACTTATTTTTCAAGTTGTGATAATCAGGTTTATTATGATGGACAAAAAATTGATGTTTATAAGAAAATCATGTTAGTAGATAAAAACGGTATCAGAGAATTTAAACTTCCCGGTGTTAATCTTAATGATTTCAAAAAAGATCAAATATTTTTTATTGATCAAAAAACTTGGAAGGACGTTATTGTGCCAGCATTTGATAAACCATTTAAAAAGTAAAATTTAATCCTTCAATTTGTGAATTGAAGAATTTTTGAACACCATAGTTAAAAAATTATGGTGTTTTTTTATACTAAAAATTGTTTTCTTAAGTGCTGAATATATATTAAATTATAAAGAGTAATTGAGAGGTAATTATGAAAATTAAAATAGTATTAATTGTATTGCTAAGCTGCCTTATTGGAATTCATAACATTAGTGCAACCAGTGATAAACCAAGTAATAATAAAAAGATATCTGTAGAAAATAGTATTGTCTTATGGGTGTTGAAAAACTTTCCCGAAAAAACTAAAAAAATTAAATATAATGCGCAAATTAAATTAATGGATTTGCTTGTAAAAAATAAAATAAACGATTATCGCATTCAAGAATTGATTGATCAATCTCAAAACTTAAAAAGTAAGTTTTATAAAAATGTAACTGCTATTTTGAGTGAAAAAATTTCTACAGAACAAAAAATGATAAAAAGTCATAATCTTATAAAAAAATATTTGGCAAATTTTGAAACAAAAGTCAAAGTTTTCAATACTCAGAAAGATGAATTTACAGTTGGATCCTTCAAACGCAATGAAATTAGAATTGTTAATTTTACGCTCAAAAATAATTCAAAAAAAGCAATAAAAATCTCACAATTAAGAAAAACTTGCGGTTGCGCAAAAGTTTCGTCATCTAACAACGAAATAAAACCAAACGAATCTGCGATTGTAACTGTAAAATTAATTGCTAACAAAGAACTTTCAGGTCCATTTATCAAGTCTATTTATGTAGTCACTGAAGCAAAAAAATTATATAAGTTTACAGTTATTGGTAATGCGGGGCATTAGAGATGCGAAGTAAAATTTTATTAGTGATTTTTAGCTTCTTTTTGCTATTAAACTTATCGGCAAAAGAGTTAAAGATTGTTCTTTTTGGCTCAAATAATTGTCCGAAATGTGAGCGTATTGAAAAAGGAATTTTACAGGAAGCTAAAGATTTGCACTCTGACTTAAAAATTGAGAAGTTTGTCATTGATGAAACAGTTAATTTTGAAAAATTGCTCGAATTTGAACAACGTTATGGCGATGATAATAATGCAAACGCTGCCGTAAAATTTTTTATTGGTTATTTTCCCGACAACGTGATTTGTTTGGCTGGAGTTGATCGAATTGAAAAAGAATTATTGACGAAAATTATTAAATATAAAAATAATCGAATCGCTGTTACATCAGAAAAAAAAGCTAATATTACTAAAAATTTAGTGGATGAAAAATTTAAACAATTTACAATCCCAGCTATTATTGTTGCGGGTCTAATTGATGGCGTAAATCCATGTGTTTTTTCAACGATTGTTTTCTTAATGGGATTGCTGTCAACGATTGGTGTTAAGAATAAAAAAATGCTGTTTACTGGACTGGCTTTTTGTTCTGGATCATTTATTACTTATACGTTGATGGGGTTAGGTATTTTTAACTTTTTGTATGAGTTAAGTTATTTTAAATTGATACAATATATACTCAAATATACGATTATTGTCGTGCTGATGTATTTCGCTTTTAGCTCATTTAAAGATGCCTTAAAGCTAAAAAAATTAGGTTACGTCCCAGGTGAAACGTGCAATTTACCGCTGAGTCTAATAGGTAAAATTCGTAACTCAATTCAGAAAGGGGTCACCACAAAATTTTTGATTGGCGGCGCGCTTTTTAGTGGCATGACGGTGACGATTTTTGAATCAGTTTGCACTGGTCAAGTTTATATTCCAGTACTCGCGTATTTGATTAAAAATAATCTCTCACGTTACACCGCAACAGGATATATTTTAATTTATAACTTAGCATGTGTTTTACCATTAGTATTAATTTTCTTATTAGTCTACAAAGGGTTGAAGTTTTCAATAATTGAAAACTTTTTCACAAAAAATCAACTAAAAGAAAAATTACTGCTCGGTTTTTTCTTCTTAATTCTAACAGCCCTAATGCTAATTTATTAAAAATGGATCTTGCCTTGATTACATTTATATATTGCCTCTTTGATTAATGAAAAATGTGTAGAATTTTAGTCAAATTTTCAACATTTTAACAAGCATTATTCAGAAATAGAATTAGATCAAATTATGAAAGTTTTTATTGAGATTTTTTAATTTTTAAGTTATTGGCAACATTTTTGTTGTTGATGTTTTAAACAATGAAAAATATCTTAAAAAATAATTAATTTTATTAATAAATATTTCCGAATGATGCGCTATCAAGGAGGTAATTTCATGATTATTGATCCCAATAAATATGATAAACACTACTCTGAAAAAAAATTCTTTAGCAAATTAAAGAAAATTCTTAAATCTTTAATTTCAAAGGCATTGGAACAAATCATCACATTGTATGTTCTACTCAAAAGTGATGACGTGCCGCTTTACGCTAAAACTCTGATTATTGCGACACTTGGCTATCTGATTTGTCCAATTGACATTATTCCAGATTTTATTCCTGGAGGGCTTGTCGATGACCTGATGGCTATTGGCTGTGTGCTTGCTGAACTCAATTTTTACAACACCAAAGAAACTCAAGCCGAAGTTGATGAAATAATCAAATCAATTTTTGGTGACGAAAAGTTTCACTACGAACGCAAAGAATAAACAAAATCCACGACTAAAATTCTACAACATTAATCACCTCCTATTACCACAAAATTACTTAAATTCAAAATATATGGAGACAAGATTATGTTAAAATTACATGCTTCTTATTCGAAAAAAGTTCCTGCAGAGGAAAAGTATTCAAGTCATAGCTTTCACGCTTCAGTTGAGGTTGAATTGCCTGATGGTTTAGCTGAAAATGAACTGCAAAATCGCATTCATCAAACCTTCAAAATGGTGCGAAATTCAGTTGAAAATGAAATCAGAAATCCTAATTATTCTCAGCAGAACAATTCACAAAATCAAATTAATAATCAAAATCCACCGCAACAAAATGCTTCAAACGATGTTGCAAGTCCAAAGCAAATTAAATATTTACTGGATTTGTTAAACCAAAGCAACACCCCAATTCAAAACGTCATTAATCGTTTCAATGTCAATAGCCTACAAGAATTAACCCGCAAGCAGTGTAGTCAATTAATCGATGAAAGTCAGTAGCACTGACAGGCATTGTAATTCGCTTCGCTCATGGCAAAGTAGCCTTAAAGTTTAAAGTGAAACTCTAACATTGGCGTGAGCTAATTGCGTAATCATTTTAAAAGTTGAAATAAAAATAGTTTTTTATGAAAATTTTAAAATATAAATCTACAAAACAATCAAACAAGAAAAACACGTCTCCATCACAAATGCAGACAAAACTGCGAACCCCGTTCCGAATCGTATTCGGGCGGGATCGAACGTCGAAACGTTCGCCGTCGGAGACAAATAGAGGAAAAGCTATGAATATTATAAAAAATCTGGAGTCAGCTCTCGTTAAACATGGTGCTGAACATACGGCATCAACGCTGGGTGACCGCACAAAATATATTGGGATGTCCGATATCGCAAAAGGTGCTGAATGTTTGCGTTCGGCGGTTGCTGGCAAGTTGGGTGTAAAAGGTAAAAATAATTGCCTAAATAAACAATTAATTTTACAGCGTGGTCATTGGTTCGAAGGTGGATTGGTTGAAGCGTTGAGAGGTAACAGTCAGCCGTTTTTTGAGCAACTTGAGATTGCAGTCAATGTTGATGGCGTACCGATTAAAGGACATCTTGATATGGTGTTTTTAAGTGCGGATGAAATTCATGTTGTTGAGGTTAAAAGCATGGAAGTGATTCCAAATGAAATCTATCAATCGTATAAAATGCAGCTTTATGCTCAGCTGGGATTTTTAGAAAAGTACTTTAACGAACCATGTTTTAGTTTGCAGGATTCGCACGTTGAAATTTTGCATCAGAGTTTAACGTTATCTGAAATTGTAGAGCAAACTTTCAACATGAAATTAAGTTCAAATCCAAGTATCAAAGGATCGATATTAGCAGTTTCAATGACTGAAGCGAAATCATTCGATGGCTTTGAGCCAGATGCTAATCGCACACTTCAAGCTGAGTTAATTGCTAAAGAAATTTGGCAGAACTCTCAAGAGCTTCTCAATGGCCATAAAACGCTAAATGATGTTGAATATTGCCTCAAGTTTTATCCATTATGCGATTGGTGTGAAGTACAAAATAATTGTCCGAAATTTACCGCAGTAAAATTAGCTAATGATAATTTTGACAGCTTCATTGCTGATTTGGAGCAGATGAAAAGTGATAAGAAAAAATTAGCTGAATTGATTAAGATTAAGGAAAGTAATTTAATTAAATTTTATCAAAATAGTAATCTAATCAACGAATGGCTAGAGACCACAAATTATCGCTTCAAAGTGTCCGAAATCAACGGCAGAAACACCATCAACATCAAGGAACTTTGCAAAGAAATCAAGCTAATAATTGGCGAATCACAAGTAGAGACGTTAATCCAAAAGCACATCAGACAAGGCAGACCTTACAGCAGATTGCAAGTGAGTAAAATTAAATAAAATAAGGAATAATTATCATGATACATAAAGAATTAGAAACGCTAAAAATGGTTGAAATGGACGCTGGTGAGGTGTTCAGTGGGAAGAAAAGTAATACGAAGATTATGGGATATGAGGCGAAGAATAGCTTTACTCCAATTAAGGATGAACACTACGTTTTTCACGAACTTAGCCGTGACGTGATTGTGTGGTTTATGCATAATATTTCACCACTTTATCTGTTTGGTCCAAGCGGTTCAGGCAAGACTTCAGTCATTAAACAATTGGCTGCAAAATTGAATTACCCTGTGTTTGAAATTAATGGGCATTCGCGCCTTGAGTATCTCGATATGGTGGGTCATTTATCGTTGCAAAATGGTTCGATGAATTTTGAATATGGCCCATTAGCACTCGCAATGAAATATGGTGGGATTTTCCTGATAAACGAGATGGATTTGCTTGACCCAGCAACAGCGGCAGGATTAAATTCTGTGCTTGATGGGGCTCCATTGTGCATTCCTGAGAATGGCGGTGAATTAATTAAACCGCATGAAAATTTCAGATTTGCAGCGACGGCTAACACAAACGGTGGAAGCGATGAAACTTCTTCATATAACGGCACTTTAAAGCAAAATATGGCGTTAATGGACCGCTTTTTCCTATGCGAAGCACCATATCCAACAGCCGATATTGAGCTGAAATTATTAGCAAAAGTTCAGCCAAATTTACCTGAAATGGTTCGTAATAAAATGGTTGAATTTGCTAACGAAGTTCGCAATTTATTCATGGGTAACATCAAAGATGAATTTGAATGCACCCAACGAATTGACGTAACATTTTCAACTCGCACGCTACTTCGTTGGGCTGAATTGACAATGCTATTTCAACCCTTAGCTAAACAGAAAATCAACGTCGTAAATTATGCACTTGATCGTGCGTTAAGTTATCGAGCATCAACTGAAGGACGCATATTATTAACCGAATTATCGCAAAGAATTTTTGCGGAGGAGAAATAACTACAAAGCAACTTGGTATTGTTCAATTGATGCTAATTCTCTAGCAATTTGCTTTTGAGTCTCTCTTACATCGTATTCGTCTTGTAAGCCTAGCCAAAAATTGGTGCTAGTGCCAAAGAATTTGCTCAAACGCAGTGCTGTGTCGGCAGTGATACGACGTTTGCCTTTGACAATTTCATTGATACGGTGTGCAGGGACTCTTAGGCCAATTGCTAACTTGTTTTGGCTTAAGTTCATCGGCTTCAAAAATTCTTCTAAAAGAATCTCGCCTGGGTGAATATTTAATGGTTCCATTTTAGTACTCCTTTAATGGTAATCAACGATTTCTACGTTATAAACATGGCCGTCATCAAAAGTAAAACAGATACGCCACTGCTTATTTATTCGAATGCTGTACTGACCTTGACGAGTGCCTTTTAAAGCCTCAAGATGATTACTTGGAGGAATCAATAAATCCTCAATAATTTCTGCGTGCGAAAGCATAAATAACTTACGTAATGCTTGACGCTCAAAGGCTTTGAAATGGCGACTACGCCCTTTATTGAACAGTTCAGCGGTCTTTTTACACTTAAAATTTTTAATCATTAGTTAAACCTTTATAACTTATCTTTCTATACTTTATAACCTTTAACATACAATGTCAAGCATTTAACTAAAAACATAAGGAAAATAAATCATGAAAAATCAAAATAAATGTAATACTCAAATTTTGAAAAATATTATTGCTGTGAACCTGGATGTTAGAATCTGGTCGGCACGCAAAAAATTGCACGAAAATGACTTTGAACATTCACAGTTGCCACCTGAAAGTTTGGCTTCATTGGGTCATAAACGAGTATGTGGTGCGACTTGTTGTTAATTGAAAAGATTAACTATAGCAATTTATTTGCTATAAACTAATAATCTGAGAAGATGGAATGATGGAGTAACGCCCTGAAACGTCTCCTTTAATACTCCGATATGCGTTCAGTTATGTTATCAACTGAAGGTGTAAAGCTCGGTGAAGTCGGCTGAGAAGATACCCTAACGAGTAATGTCGAGGAATAGCGAACCAGAGGTGGTCGAGTATCTGATAGGCCGGAAGTCTATAAATTATCTATGGTGAGAATGTCCATTGAGGACTGACGAACTTCTGAATGTACAGGTCTAAACTTTTAAAATACAGAAATGTATTTATCACAATTGTGATGTAAGTGTGGTTGAGTAGGATTCGCATATACGAAAATCCATGTATTGTTACAGGCAATATCAAGCTTACAGGTTTATAGGAAGCATCTAAGGATAAATGCATAGATAAGATTATTGGAACAAGGAAAGGTCAGAACGTGGAGTGATAACACACTGAGAAGCGGAATGCTATATAAAACCATTAGGTATTAAAAGCAATTTGTCTGACTGAGAGCGGAGGCATGAGCTATGAATTTGTTGTAATGGCAAAGGAGCAACAGCCTCTAGTCAATTATAACTATAATCAAAAACACATATCCATTCGTAGGTTTCGGGTATGACTAAGAGAGGTCAAATCAATTCAATAGAAAATGAGGAGACCGACTATGAGTAAAACAAAAGAAAACTTAAAGAGGCAAAATTTGCGAAATAACGAATACTATAATTTTCAAGAAACTTTTGATAAACTGTATGAACAAAGTTACAATGGTAAAAAATTCCAAAATTTATTAAAATTTATAATTCGGGAAGAAAACATATTGTTAGCCTACAGAAATATTAAAAGAAACAAAGGGAGTCAAACGCAAGGAGTCGATTCGAAAGACATCAGATTTCTTGCAAATATGACTACGAATGAATTAGTATCATTTATACGCAAAAAATTGCAAAATTATTTTCCTAAAAAAGTTAGACGTGTAGAAATTCCTAAAGCAAATGGAAAAACTAGGCCTTTAGGGATTCCAACAATAGAAGATAGATTAATACAACAATGTATTATGCAGGTATTAGATCCTATTTGCGAAGCCAAATTCTATAAGCATAGCTATGGTTTTAGACCTTTACGATCTGCAAAACATGCAATTGCAAGATGTAACTTTAATATAAATAGAACAAAGCTACACTATGTAGTAGATGTTGATATTAAAGGATTTTTCGATAATATAGACCATGCAAAACTATTAAAACAATTATGGGCATTGGGAATACAAGATAAATCTTTATTGAAGGTAATATCTAAAATGCTTAAGGCAGAAATTGCTGGGGTGGGAGTTCCTACAAAAGGGACTCCACAGGGCGGTATTTTATCACCTTTGTTAGCAAATGTAGCTTTAAATGAATTTGATTGGTGGATAGCGAGTCAATGGGATCAATATAAAAGTCATCATCAATATACAGGAAGCCATAAATTTCGAGCCTTAAAAACAACAAGGCTCAAAGAAATGCATATTGTACGCTATGCTGATGACTTTAAAATCTTCTGTAGAAACTATACCGATGCAAAAAAGATTTTCACTGCGGTCAAAAACTGGCTTGAAACGCGATTGAAGCTAGAAATCAGTCCAGAAAAATCTAGAATAACGAATTTAAAAAAGAATTATTCAGAATTTCTTGGAATAAAGATTAAAGTGAAAAAAAAAGGAAAAAGAGTCTTAAAAGGACAGTTTGAAGATAAATATGTGACAGATTCACATATTGCAGATAAAGCAAAGAAAAGAATATTATTACAAGTTAAAGTCTTTATTAAAAGAATCCAACGCTCTACAGGTATAGAGGTACTTATAAATATTGATAAGTATAATGCCTATGTGATTGGAGTTCATAATTACTACAACATCGCAACATGTTGTAATTTAGACTTTCACAAAATAGCCTTTCTTAGTCTTCGGGCACGGGAAAACAGACTTACTTTAAGAAGAAGAAAGCACGACGAAAAATTGCCACGATATATACAGGACAGATATGGTAAATCAAAATGCCTACGGTTTATATATAATAAACCGTTCCTACCTGTAAGCTATGTACAATTTAAGATGCAGCCCTCATATAGTGGCTGGTCCCCTTATGTTGAAAATGACAGGAAAAATTTTCATAGCAATCAAAAATCCGTTAGTTCAATTTTTATACAAGAACTTCTTAAGCGTCCAACGCCAAGGAAAAGTGTAGAATTTAATGATAATCGGATTGCTTTATTCGTAGCACAGTATGGAAAATGTGCCATTACTGGTGAAAAATTAGATATTGATGATATTCACTGTCACCATAAAAAACCGATAAAACACGGTGGAGGCGATGAATATAGGAATCTCATAATTATACATGAGAAAGTTCATAAACTGATTCATGCCAGTAAAACTAACACAATCCAAAAGATTATACGTCAACTCAATCTTAGTGCAAAAATGATTGAGAAGCTGAATTCTTTGAGAATACAAGCTCAACAAGTGCCTATACTTTAAGAACCTATATGTTTTACGAGATATGATTGTATTGAGTAGTTATAAATGATGGAACGCCGTGTGCGGTGAAAGTCGCACGCACGGTGTGGATGGAGGGAAAACTTGGAGATAACTTCAAAGGGTTACCTATCCATATATCCAAATAAATTGAAAATCTTCAGTACTCTTAAATCACGGGCTGTGAAATTGTTGGATAAATTCGGAGTACGATTCTTAGGTGGCTGGGGTGTACCAATGGCGAAGGCAGATAAAATCGTCGCTGAGCTTAAAAATATCCAAACTGAGTTCATGACGGCAAAATCAGAGTTCATAAAAAATTATGATAAAGCAGTCAAAAATTGGATCAAAAATAATGCCGAATGGGAAAATATGATTAAAAATTCGGTGGTGAGTGCGAATTATGTCGCAGGCAAAATTGACTTTATATTTCAGTTATTTGAGGTCAAAAATAGTACAGTTGATAACCTCAATTCTGGATTAAATTATGAAGTTTCCAGCCTCGGCAATCGCCTTTTTGATGAAGTCGCTAAGCAAGCACAACAGGCCTATGATAAAAGCTTCAAAGGTAAATCAAACGTCACTCGAAAAGCATTATCGCCAATTAAATTAATCAAAGACAAATTGAATGGTTTGAGTTTCACTGAGCCACATATTTGTGCAGTGGTTAGTTTAATTGACAACGCCTTAACGTGCATCCCAAAGCGCGGCGCAATCGAAGGTGAAAATCTTGAAATGCTTAAAAAGTTACTAGAATTAATCGCCGAAAAGAAAACGCTTTTAGACATGGCTGAAAAAGTTCTTAATGGCACTTCTGAGCAGGAAATAATTCAGAAGTTAATGGTAGTATCAACAAGAACTAAACCTAAAAAGACCAAGAAGAAATCCACAACCAATAACCATATCGACAGTTGCGGCCTATGGTAAACCCGTAGCACGGGTGGGCATTGTAATTCGCTTCGCTCATGGCAAAGCACGACTTAATATTTAATAAAATTTTAAGGGATGCAAGGGATTTTTGTAAAAATCCCTGCCAAGCGGAGCGCAGTAAAAACAATTCAAAATTTATTAAGCATTAATAAATCGTCAGTCAAGAGCTTTGCTCTTGCTCCGTCCGAGTAGGACGCAAAGGGAGCTTGAGGGATAAAAGAATCCCTCAATAATGAACAACCAATAAACTTAAAATAGAGGAAAATAATCATGAAAGATTTTTCAATAGCACAAATATGCCAGGCACTTCCACTTGTGGGGGGAGTGCTGGGGAAGCGTTATGGAGTCGAAGTAACGATTGGTGGGAAGAATGCTTATACGGATGGTAAAAGGATTAATTTGCCGTCATTACCTGTTGAATGCGATAAAGTTTTGATGCATCTGATACGCGGTCTCTTGGATCATGGTGCGACTTGTTGTTAATTGAAAAGATTAACTACAGCGAAATTATTTTGCTGTAAACTGATAATTTGAAAGATGGAATGATGGAGTAACGTCCTGAAACGTCTTCTCTAATACTCCGATATGCGTTCAGTTATGTTATTAATTGTGGGTGTAAAGCTCGGTGAAGTCGACTGAGAGGATACCCTAACGAGTAAAGTCGAGGAATAGCGAACCAGAGGTGGTCGAGTATCTGATAGGTCGGGAGTCTAAAAATTAGCTATGGTAAGAATGTTCATTGAGAACTGACGAACTTCTGAATGTAAGGGTCTAAACGGTGCAAAATTTGCAGAAATGCTTTTATCACAAATGTGAGGTAAGTGTGGGTGAGTAAGAATCGTGGTTATGAAAATCCATATATTGTTACAGGCAATATCAAGCTTACAGGCTTATAGGAAGTACCTAATGCTAAGTGCATAGATAAAATTATCGGAACAAGGAAAGGTCAGAACATGGAGTGATAACACACTATGAAGTGGAATGCTAAATAAAGCTTTCAAAGTATTAAAAGCATATTATCTGGCTGAGAGTGGAGGCACGAGCGATGAAGTTGTTGTAATGGCAATGGAGCAACAGCCTCTAGTCAATTATAAATAATAACAAAAACACATACCTAATTATAGGTTACGAGTATGACTAAGAGAGGTCGAATCTAGTAAAATGAGGAGACCAACTATGACTAAAACAACAATTAACTTAAAGAAACAAAGGCTAAGAAATAATGAATATTACAACATTCAAAAAACTTTGGATAAATTATATCAGCAAAGCCAAAATGGTAACACTTTTAGGGGACTTATGAAAATAATAACTCAAAGAGATAATATTTTGTTAGCGTATAGAAATATCAAAAGAAATAAAGGGAGTCAAACCCAAGGAGTTGATGCTAAAAATATTGCATTCCTTGGCGAGATGACTACTGACGAATTAGTAATATTTATTCAGAAAAAGCTGAAAAATTATTTTCCGAAAAAAGTACGACGTGTTGAAATTCCAAAACCAAACGGCAAAACTAGACCGTTGGGAATACCAACCATTGAAGATAGGCTGATACAACAATGTATATTGCAAATTATGGAACCAATTTGTGAAGCAAAATTTTACAAACATAGTTATGGCTTTAGACCATTGCGTTCTGCTAAACATGCAATTGCTAGAAGCTGCTTTTTGATTAATAACGTAAAACTACACTATGTCGTAGATGTAGATATTAAAGGATTTTTTGATAACATTGACCATGGTAAATTATTAAAACAATTATGGACAATTGGAATACAAGATAAATCACTACTAAAAGTTATTTCAAAAATGTTGAAAGCTGAAATTGATGGGATTGGAATTCCTAAGAAAGGCACTCCACAAGGAGGTATTTTATCGCCTCTTTTGGCTAATATAGCTTTAAATGAATTAGACTGGTGGCTTGATAGTCAATGGTATAATTTTAAAAGTCGTTATAATTACGCAACAGATGCTAGAGATGGTAGCAAGTCACACATGTATACTGCACTGAAAAATACAAATCTCAAAGAAATGTATATTGTACGATACGCTGATGATTTTAAAATATTCTGCCGTAATTATACTGATGCAAAAAAAGCTTTTATTGCTGTGAAAGACTGGTTAAAGACACGACTTAAGCTTGAAATTAGTACTGAAAAATCAAAGATAACTAATTTAAAGAAAAATTATTCTGAATTTTTAGGAATAAAATTAAAAGTCGTCAAAAAAAAGAAAATAATGATAAAAAAACGGTTAGTAAACAGGTATTTGACAAGAAGTCATATAGCTGATAAGGCTAAATTAAAAATTCTGAAACAATCTAAAGAGTTAATTAAGAAAATCCAACATGCAAAGGGCAAAGAAGTATTTTCATCGATAGATAAATACAATGCCTATGTTATTGGAATTCATAATTACTACAGTATTGCATCAAATTGCAGTCAAGACTTTAGTGAAATAGCTTTTCTTAGTCACTCGTTGCGGGAAAATAGACTTGATTTAAGAAGAAAAAAATATGGAGAAAAATTACCACGGTATTTTTACCTGAAATACGGCAAATCTAAAAGATTGCGCTTTGTTAACGGTAAAGCGTTGCTACCAATTAGTTATGTTAAATTTAGTAGACAAGCAGGATTCAATGGAATCTCTATTTATGTCGAAAAAGATAGATTAGTAATTCACAACAAACAAAAATCCGTGAGTAAAGATGCTATACGTTATTTGTTAAAACACCCTTCGCCTGAAAGAAGCGTTGAATTTAATGATAATCGTATTTCATTGTTTGTGGCACAGTATGGAAAATGTGCAGTGACGGGCAATAAACTTGACGTAACAGAAATAAATTGTCATCATAAAATACCTATATTTTTAGGTGGAGATGATAAATATAAAAATCTAATTATCGTTGAAGAAAATGTCCATAAACTGATTCATGCCCAAAATTGTGAAACAATTTCAAAATATTTAAAAATTCTCAATTTAGATTGCAAAAAAATTGAGAAAATAAACTTGTTAAGAAAACAAGTGCAATTGCCCGCAATTCTTTAAGGAACCTAATGTTTTAGAGGTATGATTGTATTGAAAAATTATAATTGATGGAACGCCGTGTGCGGTGAAAGTCGCATGCACGGTGTGAACGAGGGGAAAATCTGGAGATAATTTCAAAGGATTACCTATTCGTATAATCTGCACATATTCGGCATACAAACTTTGAATTAATTAAGGGTAAACGACTTAGTGATCTTGAGAAGAATATTCTCAATATTTTTGAAGATTGGCCTGTTGAACGTGAGCTTTCAAAACAATATATTGGCTGCAAAAATAACTTCGCTTGGTTGGTTAATTATTATTTCAATAAAGACCTTGATTTACGCTCAAAACAGAGTAATGATGCTAAGCTAATCGTCAACTATATTCTGCTGAAAATACGAAGTTTCACGGTCGCTGAAGTTGGTATTCATGCTGATAATTTACGTTCATTTTTAGAGCCACATTTTGACACAGTTCTAGATGAAATTGATAGAATCATTTTGAGCATGAAAGCAAATACAAAATCAACTGAAGATTGTTTGAAGTATGCGAAAAAAGTTTCAGCGTTACTAAGAAAGTTAATCAAAAATGATGCTGAATCCAAGGCTATTAAAAAGCAGTTGGAGAAGTTACTCAAAGCTAAAAGTGGTGATTTATCAAAAGATTTTGCAGGTGAAATACAAGGTGAATTAGAGGCGAAAGCACCAAATCATAGTAGCAGTTTAGTACAATCGTCTCGCACGGTTGAGAATAAAGCAAAGGCATTTGATAGTGAAATGTTAAGCAAAGGCAACGCCACGGCAAATCAGTTGAGAAGGTATTTTTGCAATTTGCTTCAAGCTAAAGAGTTGCAGCGAAGTCGAGAGTCAAATTGCGGGCATAAAATTAATGCAAAAAATTTGGCAAAAGCTCCATTCAACTGTAAATTGTTTCTCAAAAATACGGAGAAAATAAAAGCCAACACGGCAGTGCATTTGTTGCTTGATTGTTCGCTTTCAATGCGTAATGATATTGAGTTGGCGAGCCTTTCATGTTATTCGATTGCAAAGGCATTACACGGCTTAAATAACATTAGTGTTGGTGTGACTGCGTTTCCTGTGTTCGTGCCTGAAAGCAGTGATAATTACGTTGTGAATGTGTCACAAATTCTGAAACACGATGAGCGTATGCATAATAATTTCAACATCAAAGTCTGCGGCTCAACACCAATGGGTGCAGCACTCTGGAGCGTGTTGCAAACGTTTTATCAGCGATGTGAAAATCGTAAGATAATTTTCATTATAACTGACGGCGAACCAGATGAAATCGACAACGTAAAGTTAACACTCAAAGCTGCTGAAAAACTCAACATTGAAGTCTATGGTATCGGCATCAAAGATACCCATATCAAGGATATTTTAACTCAAAACAGCAAAATAATCCACAACTTAACTGACTTAACCTCAACCATAAAAACATTGCTAAAAAAGAGTTTAATTTAATTAAAAAGAGAGCTAAATATGCTCTCTTTTTTGTTTTTGCTTATTTATTTTTAGTAAAAAAACTTAAATCTTTTTGATTTTTAAAGTAGCTTTATAATGAAAACTTAAATAACAAACTTCAATCAACCAAATTTTTAATTAATTAGCATTTCATCTAAATCAAAGTTAAAATGTTGATTTACATCATTGATTGGTACTAATCCATAAAGGTACGCTATATCTTTAAATAAAACCTTACTTTGATTTTCTTTTTCTTCTTCCATTAAATGATAAAAGTGTTCTTTTATGCCCATTATAGTATTTACAAGAAAAAATATAAATACTTTATTTTCAGTAAATTTCTCTAGGGATGAGTAATATTCATATAAATCTCCTACAATGATAAATTTTGAATATTCATTATCTTTTATTTCTAGGTGTACTGTTTGTTCAATGTCTGTCAAGGAATCCGAAATACTTTGTTTTATCTCATCTAATTCCTCGCTGTTAGGCAATAAAACAATAACACATTTTTGCTCTTTTAATTCATTTGTTTCTAAAAAAAATTCTTTACATTCATTTAGTACTAGTATTAGTGATAGAGCAAGCTTTTGCGTTAACATGTCATCATTTAAAACGTGAATTTCCAAATTAATATTGTTTCCTATAGATGAGAGAATGACTTTTTTGTCACAAATATCTCTTATGTGAATAAAAGGTAATTTACTCTTAAATTTTTCAATAATAGTGCTTAAATCTCTTTCATCAATTAAATCTTGAGATTTTTCTACAAGTAGAGATAAAGTGCTGTAACAAAAATTACTGTTATTTAAATTGCCAATTGATATGTTTATTACGTCTAAATATAATTTTTTGCCCATACTATCTTTATTTTTTTTGCAAAAAGCAATAAAAGAGTGAAGTAAATTCAAACCAATTGGAGTTTCATTTCTATTATTAAAGTAGTTGCTAAATATTTTCTCAAAACAATGAGTAGTATTGATTGCACTTAGTTCATTTAAAAGAAAATTCCCTAGATTATAATAATTTACACTAAAGATGTCTGAATCTAATAATTCTTCTACAACCCTTAGAGCTTTATCTTTTTGACCCTCTCTTGCTAGTATTTCGGAAGTTTTTAAATAATTCTGATTAGCATCTTCTTTATAAAAATCAATATCACCGTAAGTTTTAGCACTTTCGTACAAAAAATTGGCAGCTTCTAAATCATCATTTTTTTCAATTAAAATACTTGCCTTAACCTCTAACGACCTTGCTAATCCGTATTTATAATTAGAGTTTTCGTTAAGAGTTATAGCTTTTTCAATATACTCCAGACTTAAAGTAAAGTTTTTTAAATCTCGATTAACTTCTGCTAATAACCAATAAACTCTGGCTTCCTCTTTGTCTGAATTAATTTGCCTTGCTTTTTCAAGAGCTTCTTTATAAATTTTTATTGATTGTTCAGTATCACCGTTGTCTCTGATAACATTTCCGTAATTAATCAAATTCATGACTACTTTGTCTTTTAACTCATATTTTTGAGACAATTCAACAGCTTTAAAACCAAACTCTTTTGCTTTTTCAAACTTTTCCTGTTTTCTATAAATAGTTGTCAGGGCATTTATGATTGCCAATTGAATTAAACAATTTTGAGTATTTTTACTGCTCTGGAGTAGCTGCAAAAGCTTTAAACCGTATTCTTCAGCTTTATCTATATACTCATTTATTTGAGCTAAAGATCCAACTAAATTTACAGCGCTATAAATAAATCCTCTTGTAAGGTTACTTGTTTTGCTTATTTCAAAAGCTTCTTTACTAGCATTTGCAGCTTTTTTAAACTCTGATAACTCTATATAAATTTTTGAAAGACTTATAAGTAATGATGCTTTTATTATTGTGGGACATTTTTCTGCAGTTTTAAATGCTAAATCAGCTATATTTTTAGCTTCGTTAATTTCTCCATTACTAACGAGATCTATAGCCTTAAAAATTAAAATACCCGATTTAAGTTCTTTCATTATATCATTTTTGCAAAGAAGAAAAGCCTGATCAATGCAGTTTGAAGCTTCTGTTCGATTTCCTAGTAGTGAATGAATATTGTATAAATGATAATTTGCGTATGCTTTATCATTATCTGTTTTAGCATTTAAAAGGTTAACATTTAAAACCTTTAATGCAAAATTGAGATCTCCAGAGCTTTCTAAAAAAGGGAAAATATCGTATAGGAATGGTTCAACCTTTTCTGGAGTAATATCTAAAAGTATATATGATGCATCTAAAAATTGTTCACTTTCAAGATAAAAATCACCAATTTTCAATTTATAGAAATCTAGTAAAGAATGCTCTTTTAAGTACTCAATAATGAAATCTTTAAATGAGGAGTGAAAAATTTCAATAGTTTTATCACTCATCTTTAGTAGGTGTGATATCATTTTGATTTCTTCATCCATTTTTAAAGGTGAAATTTTCTCGAAAAATGTTCGCAAATTTTCAAAAGAAGTAACAGAATATGATATTGCTGAAAAAATCAATATTTCTTTCTGAGATTCACTTAATCTGTCCCAAATAAAACGTTGATACTCAATCAAATTTTTTGGCATTGGAATAATTGTAACAGTCAAATAATAATATAAAAAAAGTGGATTACCTTTTGAATAGTTACATAGATTGGTGAAATCTAGTGTACTGAGTGTTTTATTTTGGGCTTCTAAAAATTGTTCAATTTCTTTTTGCGAAAATGGTTCACATTCATAGAAATTACTACAATTTGCTCGGAATATATTTTTATTTTTTGAAGCAAATATAAAACGAGAATTAAACTTTTCTAATCTCATAATACGAGAAATAGTATCTGAATCGAAGTCACAATCATCAATGAAAAAAATACTGTTGCACTGTGCTAAACATCTCTGAAAATAATTCTTCGCTTCAATAGCATCTGCAAACTTTATTAATTGTTCTTCATTATCTTTTTTTATCCAATGATTGTTAAATTTAATATTTCTTACAATTTTAGATGAAACAAATAAAACTTTAATTTTTCTCAAAGAAGTAGTTAATGATAAATTAGAAATAATGAAAAAGCAAATTAAATTTGAAATGTGATATTTAAAAAGCTATTTTATATGAGTTGATTGGTGAGTTAATTTTAATTGAGAGTATAGATAATGGATAATATAACAAATGCTACAGTTAAATCTGGACCATATGTATCCCCTTTAAATAGACTAAAACTTTATAGTCCTGATGAATGGGAGACGTTTACACTGGAATATGTTCATTCTTTTGTTGATTCAAAGTTTCAAAAAGTTGAAAAGCTTGGAGGGGCTGGAGATATGGGGCGAGATGTTATTGTTTACGACAAGAATAATCCTGATATATGGGATAATTATCAATGTAAGCATTACCAACATTCGCTAACTCCTTCAAACGTATGGATAGAATTTGGAAAATTAATATATTACACCTTCACAAAAGAATTTAGTGCTCCACGTAAATATTTTTTTGTAGCACCTCAAGGCGTTGGGACTAAATTATCAAATCTTTTAAAAAAACCAGACGATATTCGAAAAACCTTAATTGAAAAGTGGGATGAAAAATGTAAAGCGTTAATAACTAAAAAAGAAAAGATAAATTTAGACGATTCTTTACTTACTTATATAAAGAATTTTGATTTCTCAATATTTGATTATATTACTCCTCACGATATTATTGAGCAACATCGCAAGACTCGTTATTTTATAGCACGATTTGGAGGGGGGCTACCAGCTCGTCCAGAGCCTGATAATATTACAGAAGAGCATTTACCAATAGAGTCAGAGTATTTAAATAAGTTACTCGAAGCATATATTGATTATACGAAAGAACATATAGATACGTTATATCATTTGACTGATGAAGAACTAATAGAGCATTATAAAGATTCTCGTGTAGAATTTTTTAGTGCTGAATCTCTGAAAAATTTTACTAGAGATTCTTTACCTGCTGGAGAATTCGAAAAACTTCAAGATGAAATTCATAGTGGCATAAAAAATTTAATAAGGAAAAGTTACCCAAATGGGTATGATAGAGTTCTTGATGTTATTGATAGAGCTAAACTTTTACCTCTCGACAATCACCCTGTTTCTTCTAAATTAACTATGCGTGATAAAGGTGGTATATGTCATCAATTAGCAAATGATAAAGAATCAATAAGGTGGGTGAAAAAATGAATGGCAATACTTTTAATAGTCCCCTAGAATTTGGGTTAAGAACATTAATAATACTTGTCGAAGTATACCCCAAATCCTTAAGTATCCAGAAATTATCTGCATTGGATTACTTATTAACTCACTCCAATGACATAGATGGAGGTCCTGAAGGAGTGCACCCCAAAACCCCAAGGAGAAGTGAGGAATTTTTTATAAAAAGAAAAATGATACAAGATGGAATTAATTTATTTCAAAGAAAAGGACTTATTGAACAGCAATTTGAATCAGATGGATTGACTTTTGTGGCTACTGAATTGTCAGGTTGCTTTTTAGATTCTCTTAAAGCGGATTATACAAATTCCCTGAAAAATATTGCATCTTGGGCTATTGAAACATTTGGAAATATGGATGATACAAAAATCACCCAAATATTAGAAAGTAAATTATCAACTTGGGGGACTGAATTTACTATGGAATCTGTATTATGGCAGGAGGAATATTAATGAACAAGTTTGGATTTCAATTAAGGTCTTTAAAATTAGTTGGTGATAATGTAGAAGATGCAGAAATTAGATTTACATCAGGTTTGAATTTAATTTCTGGTCCTTCAAATACGGGAAAAACATTTATTTTTGATTGTGTTGACTATATGCTTGGCAAAGGCAATATTCCAACAGCAATTGAAGAATCTAAAAAATATAACAAAGCTCTTTTAGAAATAGAAGTATTATCGAGCAATGAAATTTATACATTAGAGCGTAGTATAATAAAGAATAATCATTTTAATATATTTTGTAAACAAAATTTATTAGGAAAATATAAAAAAGAGAATGATAATGATAATGAAAATAACATATCTTTTTTCCTTCTTAACTTTTTTAATTTAGTTAATAAAAAGGTTAAAACTAACAAGCGAAATAAAAAGAGAACACTTACGTTTAGGGATATTAAAAGGCTTTTTATGGTATCGGAAGAAGATATTATAAAAAAAGGAAGCCCAATATTTTCAGGGCATAGAACAAGTGCTACCGCAGAACAATCTGTTTTTAGCTTGTTGCTTTCTGGTATTGATGACACCTTGCTTATCGCATCAGAAGACCCTAAAATATCTAAAGCTAAAAATACTGCGAAAATTGAATTTGCAAAAGAAATTATATCTCAACTAGAAAGTGAAATATCTAAAGAAAGCAAACAATTAGAATTTGATAAACTGAAAGATAAATTATCAAGTCATAGCGAGGATAATAATCGTTTGAATGAGAACCTTAAACAACTACAAGACAAGGCTACACTTAGAGAACAAGAGCGTTCTGAATATTGGACAGAAATAAGAAGCATAGATTCAAGAAAGAATGTACTATCTGAACTGAATAAAAGGTTTAAACTTCTTGAAGAGCAGTATATATCAGATCTAAAGAGGCTAGATGCAATATCTGAGGCTAGTGCTATCCTTGATCAAGTTCAACCGTCAAAGTGTTCAATTTGTGGAGCATCTGCAGAATACCATGATAATGATTGTCAAGATGCTAATACTGAATGTGTAAAAAAATCCTGTGACATAGAAAAAAATAAAATAAAATTACTTCAAAAAAAATTAGAAGAAACAAGACAAGATATTGATTTAGAAATAGAAAAATTATCTGAAAAATATACATGTAATGCAGCTATTCTCAAAGAAATAAATTTAGACATTGAAAAGAATTTAAAACCACAGATTAGTAATATAATAAATGAAATTAACTTGAATTTTGAGCAAAAAGAAAATTTAAAGTTGGATATAAGTAATAGTCAAAAAATTCAAGAATACTCTCAGCTAATTGAAAGTCTAAGCAAAACCAAGGTAGTCTCTAAAGAAGCTTTAGGCTCTGATAATAAATTAGATGATGAACTAAAAAAATTATGTGATTCAGTCGAAAGAACCCTTGATGGTTGGAAATGCTTTAGTAAAAATAAAATATCTTTTAACGACGACAATAAAGTATGGGATATTGTTATTTCAGGGAAAGAGAGAAAAAGTGATGGAAAAGGTTTCAGAGCAATAACACATTCTGCTTTTAATTTAGGTCTATTTAAATATTGTATTTTAAACAACATGCCACATCCTGGTTTTATTATACTTGATTCTCCCCTTACAGTTTATGATGAGCCTGAAGAAAAGAAAAAGTTAGAAACTCAAAATATCGATAAACTTTTTTATGAAAGTATAGTAAGAGAATTTGGACAGCAACAAGTTATAATATTTGAGAATGAAAAATTACCTGAGACTTTTAATAATGATTACCCTATAAATTATATAAGATTTACAAGATTGGAAAATAATGGAAGATATGGGTTTATACCAATTTAAAACATATTGTTTTTATTAATTAATTCAATTGTTAAACTTGCTTTTAAGTGAAGATTAACACAGTGAGTTTTTGTCTTTTATAAAGAATGTTAAATAAAAATAGCTTTGTTTAATATTAAATAAAGAATAATATGAAAATACCTTTTGCTATAAATGATACTAATGATATTGTTTTTGTTGATGATGTTCCTCGTGGTAAAGCATGTGGCTGCAGGTGCCCATTGTGCAAAGAACCACTAATGGCACGTAAAGGTGACATTAATGCTCACCATTTTGCACATATAGGCAATTTTAGTTGTAAACAGAAAGCCTTAATTCGTTTTTTTGCAATTGAATTTATATTAAAAAAATTGCAAAAATCATTGCAATCAGAGGAAAAATTTAAAGTATCTTGGCATTGTGATATTTGTTATGAAACACATGAAGGAGATATATTAAAAGTAGCGAAAGGTGTTGCTAAAGCTGAAAAAGAATCAAATCATACACCTGACATTCATTTATTAGATGAAAGCAACAGACCTATTATAGCAATCCAAATAGCAACCTCAAATCGCATTAAAAAAGGTATTATAGATTACTGCAATGAAAATAAATTGCCTTTATTTAAAGTTACTGTTAAAGATATTAACACGTTAATAGAAATATATAAAGGTGACATCAATTTAGAATTAATTTCCAATTTTTGTCGAAATAGTAAAAAATGTCCTAAACATTTATCATGTGAAGAAAAGTGCTCGGGGTATGGTTATAAAAAAGAACTTCTAATTATTGAACGTAATTGTTGGAAGTGTTATGCTAAAGTTAACATAGCCATTTTGAAAATCAAAAATGAGTATCATGAAACTAAACTTTTTACCAATCAAGATTTTAATATGGCAAAGGAAAAAGGTGTTAAATTTTACAATTTTTCACATCAAAATTTTTATGTATATCGCTGTAATCAATGTGATAATACGTTTAGACCTCGAGAATCTTTTGAATTAGAATTTTATAAGGATTCCTCTGTTTTAGAAAAGATAGTAATGGGATATTACTGTGAAAAGAAAGATTTTCATTTCAAATAATTTATTTATATTTGACTCTCGCTAAATTTGCAAGGAAAAATTTAGTGAAAAATTATGGCGAAACAGAAAATTAATATCAAAACTCAAAAATAAGCCGCTAAGGAACAAACTTCATTTATAAAGTTTGAAGAGTTATTAATTAGAAAATCTATGGATTCGTAATATTTAGAGATAGGTTCATATATATATACATTTTTATCCATGTATTAAAATTGAATGAGCTAATAATTAGTTTTATATTGATTAGGTTGAAAAATTAAATTAATATGGAGGTTGAAAAGATTATGAGTCTTAAACCAATTAACCTAACATCTTTAATACACGCAAAAAATACTCTTAGTAGCGATGTAGAAGTAAATAATTATCTTGACTTTTTTGGAATCAATACTGATCTAAATGATAGCAATAATAAAATGAAAAGATCTGAATTAGATGATTTAAAAAAATTACATGAAAATTTACTCAGTAACACAGGTGAAAACTTACGTGATAGTATTAAAATATCTGAAGGTTATTTTTTAGGATATAAAATTCCACAAATAAATGAAGAGTTTGATTTGTTGAGATTTGGAACTAAGTATATTATTAATATTGAAATAAAAAGTATAAGTACTTACGAAAAAATAAAAAAACAACTTTTGAGAAAGAAGTATTATTTATCTTTTTTAGAAAAAGAAATACATTTATTTACTTATGTTTCTAGTACAAATAAATTATACCGCTTAGGCAATGATGAAAATATTACTGAAGTTGATTTAGTAATTTTATATAACATGCTTTTACAGCAACAATTAGATATTATTCTTAACGTTGATAATTTATTTAATCCACTAAATTATTTAGTTTCTCCGTTTAATTCTACCAAAAAATTTATGGAAGAAAAATATTTTTTAACTCAACAGCAGAATAATATTAAAAGAGATATTATAGGAATCATTAAAAATAGTAATTCAAATTTTATATCAATTACTGGTTCAGCTGGTACTGGAAAAACTCTTTTGACATATGATATTGCTAAAACACTATTAATGCAAAATATGAGAGTACTTATTCTGCATTGTGCAAAGCTTAATAGTGGACAATTTTTGTTAAAAAATGATTATCAATGGAATATTCAAATGGCTAGACCTGGTCTCAGTGAAGATTTTAGTAACTACGATTTAATTATTATTGACGAAGCTCAAAGAATGACATCTCATCAGCTAAAAACTATATATGACAAAGTCAAACTAATTGTAGTGAATTGCATTTTTTCTTATGATCAAAAACAATGCTTGCATGACAGTGAATCTTTTCAAAACATATCGGAGCAAGTGAAAGAAATAATACATAATAATAAACCATTCAAGCTCACCAATAAGATACGAACTAATGAAGAAATAGCTTCTTTTATAAAATCATTTTTTAATGAGAAGAAACAAAAAAATATAAATGCTAGTTATTCAAATATTGAATTATGTTATTTTCAAGAGAGAAAACAAGTGATGGCTTTTTTAGAACATATGTCCACTAATAATTGGACAGTCCCTCGCTACACTGATGGTAGAACTACTACATTTCAATATGAAGAGTACCAGTTACACTATGGAGAAAACACTCATGAGATTATAGGTCAAGAATATGACAATGTAGTTGCTGTTGTGGACGAACATTATGCATATTGTACTAAGGGAAATTTAGCACATATGGGAGGAGGATATTATTCTATGACTAAAATGCTATTTCAAATTATGACTAGAGCAAGAAAAAAACTTTATATTGTGATTATAAATAATGAAGAAATGCTCAAAAGATGCCTTGAAATATTAAATTAATTATCTTTAAACTTTTTTATAATTTCCTCAATTTTTTCTAATGGTAATTTGTCGATGATTTGTTTTAGCTGGGCGCGTTTTTCTTGAAGAAGTTTGTTTTCTTCAGTTTGAGTATTGCAGAAGTCGACATTCATATCTTTGAATGCATTTTTGATATCTTGTTGATTTGCGTGCATTGAATAATGCTTAGTCATCTCTGGAGACATATGACCGACTACTGCTTGCACTACTGCTAGAGGAACGTTGTGCATTCCAGCGTAATAGCAAAATGAATGGCGCAGGCTATGCACATCTTTTACACTCACTGCTCGTGTGCGACCTTTAGGAATTTTGCTGGTTGTAATACTTATGCCTTCGAGAAACTTTTTAACTCGATGTGAAATCCCAGAGACGTTTTTTTCGTACATTTCAGCATGTTCTGGGAGGACGTATTCAGATTTATCTTTAGATGCTTGTTCTTGCAGAAAAGTTGCTAATGGTTGCATAATCGGTATCATAACTTCTTTTTGCGTTTTACGAGTCGTACGAGTAATTAGTCTCTCCGCTAGGTTTACTTCATTCCACTTCAATAAGCATATGTCAGCTTCGCGCAATCCAGTGTATAAACCTATAGTAAACAAACCTCTAATAAAGTCGTTTGCTTTTTCAAATATAAGGGTTAATTCTTCAGGAGAAAATGCTTCAAGTTCTATGATAAATGCGATTATTGATATTTGTGTTTTGTAGATTGCTATAGACTATATTTAACTACAAAAGATGTTTTAGAGTTATTCTTGAAATATATTGATTTGGTGATAAATTAATAGTTTGAAGTTATTATGATAAAATGGTGATTTTGGTGCAAATTTACAGTGTAATAAATCGTAACCATTTAGTACCATTTAAGAGTCTAAAAATGCCAAAAAGTACCATTTTTTGATAATTTTATTTTTCACATAAATTTAGCTAAATCAGATATTTTTAGTTCAATATTTAAAAGTTATGAAAATTTTTGAGGAGAGGGTGTTTTGCTCAAAGTAGCCTAAGCCGCTACCATTTTTGAAATTTCCAAGCACTTGATATTATATCAAGTGCTTTTTTTTATTGTGATTTGGATTGATATTCATGACTTACTTTTATTTTTAAACCAGATTATATATAGAGTTTGTTTATGGTTTAATTAGCCTGATATTTGGACTCTTTATAAGAACGTTGAAAATGGTCATGATTTTTTTATAAGATAAATGATTCACAAAAAACTGTTTGTTCAAAAATTAAAAAATTATAAAGAAGTATCCGCTAAAATTAATGATATTGTTCCTATGGCAAAAGCTGGGACTGTTGAAGTTATTTCTGCCAATGTCAAGTAGGTCAAAAGTGTAATGTTTAGCTTCTTTCAATCGCGAGGAAAAGGTGTGAAACTCATCATGAACGAGCACGTTCTTCAACCATGCAGGAACATATTTATATCGCCTAATAGAATACCATTAATGTTAAAGATTCTAAGCATTTCATCTAATTAGATGTTTGTGAAACTAGACGCAATAACAGCAGTTAAAAGAAAAATATTGACATGTTCGAATTCTTTAAATTTAAATCGCGATTTAAAGCATTAAATAAGAAAACGACAGAATAAATTATGTATATGTTATTTATAATTTTTTTACATTACCATTAACAATTCTGAGACAACATCAAGGATATTATTTCAGTTATCAGTTCATTTTCTAAAAATTTAACACTTCGTATAGTTGGCGTTTTTTTAGCTTTGCAGCATTTTTTAAATCATTTGATTTTAATGATTCAGTAACAAAATAGGTGCGTGAAACGCTTAAATCATTAGTTACTTTTTTCCATATTTTAATTGTGAAAATTTCTGAAGGTTTTGTTGTAAAATTTGAACTTAATTTTCCAGCAACATCGGGTGTAAAAGCTCCAGAAAAGCTGTTAAAATTATTACTTTGGTTTTCCTGAATTTTACGCAAAATTCCAACGCTACGATTTTGCGAAAAGCCGCTCAAATACTGCAATTCAGAGCTACTGGCATTAGCAATATTTCGCTTTGAACTTACTCCACGCATTCCTTTTGGGGAAATCATCTTTACCATAGTTAAACGCCCGTCGTTATCTGCTTCAAAATATTGGCGTAATTGTGGAATAAAAAGTACTTCACTGCGAAAAATCATGCGTGAATTCCGTGGCAAATTAAGTTCAATTGCTGCATATTTTGCATGTTCAGCGCCATTGATACTGACATAGTCATCAAGGTCAGTATAATCTTTGACTATTGCTAAAATTTTTGCTGATTCTTGATTTTCTTGCTTATTTTTATGATGAAATTTCGTTAAAATATTAAGAGCCTTGCCTGGTGTATTGCGTGAAAAATCAAGCCCACCTGTTGCATCAATTACCTTATAGCAAAAAATTTCACCGTTGACATTAATTTCATTGTTTTTTTGTGAAATTATGGCATTGGGATTAACATTTACTTGATTGTTAAAATTACTATTTTGATTCGATGAATTATTACAGTTTTTAAGCTCGCTACGAATAGTAAAATTGACTCGGTTAGCGACGCTTTCTATTTCGTACGCTGACCTCGATAGCATATTATTTGTCATTACCTCTTTTGAAGTAATTTTAGTCACCGAAATCAACCCCAAAATAATCACCGACAACAACATTACTGTCATCATAACTGTTATCAAAACAAACCCATTTTCATTATTTTTCATGTTACAATCCTATATTTGAACAAATAATTTTAAATCTTTCAAGATCCTTATTTCAAAATGGTGCTTTGCTATGTGCAATTTTGTAAAAGTCATTATTAACATTTTAATTTTGGAACTAACGTTACAACAAAATAGATTAGCAAAAACACATTGTATAATTAAAATACAAGTCACTAATTATAACCGTACTTCGTCATACGGCAGTGAGGGCTAATACTTTAGTCGTTCTTCACTAGAGGTATTCTTTACAATTTATTATCGTTTAAAATTTTTAATTTTTTGCCTGTTATTGGGTTGAGATCACTGCGACCCCAGTTTGAGTAACGGCTTGCACCAGCGGTTCTCCTTAGCCAATGTTTTACTATACCATTAGTCCATTTTATTGAAATTTGAATTGCAACTGGTAAAGATTCGTCATATAGTTCTTCCTCATTTCCAGCAGTTTGCTGTTCAATAAAATCATTGCTCCAAATGACTTGATTTTTTTCAAATTTTGCATATTTAAACTCTATATCTTCAATGTTTTCAAGGATGACTTCAACATTGCCGTCACTGCTGTTATTCGCTGAAAAATTCTTTAAATTTAAGAACGGAGTACTTTTGTAACGTATTTTTAAACAACTATCTTGTACAAAAAATTCACTAAAAATAAACCCTGTATCATCAGTATCAAAAATCGGTTGTTTACTACTCACTAGCAGGTAATTTTCATCACCAATAAAGTACAATTTTTGAAGATTATTTTCACGATCAACCCATCCAAATGGAACTGCATTGCGAAACAAATTATCAACTAAGCGATCAATTTTACAGTACTCTTTTAACCTCGCACTTTTGCGCTCTGCTACCGCATAACTTTTACTTACACTAAAAGTCACTGATCCCAGCGCAGCCACTATAATAGTACTAATCATCACTGCCATCATTATTTCAACTAGTGTAAACTTTTTAACTTTCATATTCATATTTTTTTTGTCTTTAACGAAAATGTCCAATTATTAATTCTTTTTTTGTAGGAAACTTTTTATTCCTTAGAGCTTGCAATCACAAACACCTTTAGTTGTAAAAACTAAGTGCTAAATTGCAAAAATAAACCATCTAAATATTATGATTACTCCTGTTTAACTGGCATGATTAAATCAAAATTTGCACTGGTTTTGCGACCTGATTTTTTGTTTTTAATGTTTATGTTTAAAGTCCTTAATTGCCATAAATTATTAATGTTTTGATTTGAATTTAGTTCTAGATTTGATTCTTTTAAATAAACGTTGATATTAAAATTTTCTAGGTCAAAAAATTCATTGGTGATTGAACCGGTAAAATTTTCAATGTTGTAATATTCGACTGCTTGGGTCAATTCATGTTGTTCGTTGTAGGCTCGTTCAGCTTTGGAAATCTGCATCATGGTGCTGCTTGAAATTGCTAATAACGTGGTAATGCTGATCGCCAAAATTGCAACAGCAATAACGGTTTCAATTAGCGTGAATTTTTGAATTTTATTTTGCTGTTTGATCATGAACTGTCACTACTCCAGTTAAGTTTGAAATTTGCAGCATCTTTTTAAATGCTGCCGCATTAATGTTAAAACTTTCCCCAGCAATTTTACCATCCTTATAAAATTTCCACACAGCTAAAACATCATATAAAGGCGAATTAATTACTTCATATTTAACATTTTTTGCAAAATCTTTTTTTTCGGCATTGGTTGTGAATGTTATTTTTTTACTTAGTATCAGTTTTTTCATAATTTTTTGCTCTTTTTGCAAAATGAAAATCAAATTTCGTTCACGATAAACAGCTGCAACTAAGACAATTTTTGGGTTCCCATTTAATGCCATCACCCGTCCAGAGTGAAAAATATTAACAATATCTCGAGATGCACTGTTAATAACATTTCGTGAGGAATTTAAATTCAACTGCACTGCGGCAATTGTTGTAGTAATTGCAATAATTGCGATGACCACCACCAACTCAATTAAGGTAAAATTTTGTATTTTTGAAAAATTTTTTTTCATAGTGAATTTAACTCCAAAACTGCCAATAATACTGCGACAACCACCGTTAAAACAATTACCGATAATACTACAATCATTACAGGCTCAAACAATGCTAGCAATCTTTTCAATGTGTTTTTTATATTGCGCTCAAGCTGAAAACTATTGTGTTCTAACATTTTCCCGATATTACCTGTTTCTTCGCTAACTTTCAATAATTGTAACAGATCATTTGGAGCATATTCACTTTTTCTTAGTGCTTCAGAAAAACTCACTCCACCACGCAAATCGCTAGATAAATTATCAAAACTTTTGCTGATTAATGAATTGCTAACCACCTTGTAGCCGATGTTAATAGCACTTAATAAATGAACATGGTTGCTACATAAAATTGCCAATGTGCTGATAAATCGGTGCATCTCAATTTGGATTAATAATTTTTTTAGAATTGGTACTTTCAAAACAATTCTATCGAGGTGGAATTTTGCTTTGCCGCCTTTTTTGGCATAATTTAAAAATACAATCAAACCTGTTATTATGACTGGAATCACCCACCAAAACATTATAAAAATATCGCTTAAACCAATCATCATTTGCGTTAACAAGGGAGGTTTCTTACCCATTTGAGTAAAAATTTCAGCAAATTTTGGCATTACAAATAAAAATAATACTGCCACTACACAGGAAATTACCGATAGAATTAATGCTGGATAAATTGCCGAAGTAACTAAAAAATCCTTTAATTCTTTACTATCTTCAGAAAATTTTTGCAACTCCAATGCAACTTCAGTTAAACATCCGGTTTCTTCACCTGCCGCCAATAAATGTCCATACAATGGGGGAAATAATTTCGATTCGCTAACTATTTTTGAAAATTTTTCACCTTCATGTAATTGTAGTAAAAATCCCTCAATTGTTGTCGAAAAAATATCATTTTTTTCGCTACCTTCAATAATAATTTGTAAAGCTCGCTCTAACGTGACATTCGCTTCAAGTAGTGGCACTAATTTATCGATAAATTGGTAATAATTAAACTTTTTCTTAATACCAATTGTATTTTGTATATTACTTAAAAAGTCATTCTTTTCGTTATCTGTTGATGAAACTTTTTCCAACATAATTAAATTACGTTGGCGCAATTCAACTAAAGCTTGTTGCTCATTCTCTTTTGTAATCACAACAACCTCGCTATCGCCTAACTCATTTAGCACTTTATAACGAAAATTATATTCCATAATTAATTCCTATTGTACTTCGGACTGTTTTTTGTCTTTGACGGCAAAATTAGTGTCTTTCGCCGTCGGAGAGATGATTAATCTTATTTATACGGCATTCTTTTGTTGCGATACATTTTTTCCTCTTTTTCTCTTATGTCGTCGCGATGATATAATTCGTATTCAAATTTTCTGATTTCATTAACAGCATCTGCATAACGGCGTACAATTTTTTGTAACTTTGTTTCTTCTTCTATTATTGTTCCAGTTAATAATAAAATTAGCTCAGTTCTTTCGATGGTGTTACTGTTATCACCTGCTAACCAGCTTAATACTGGAATTTCGCTAATACCTGGAATTGTTGATTGGTTTTGTTGTTCAGTTTCACGAATTAAACCACCGATTGCGAAAGTTTGCTGATTGCGCAGTGACATTTTTGTTTTGAGAATTCGCTCACTAATGGTTGGCGAATCAATACCTGAACTTTTTGTTTGAGTAGCTAAAGAAATTGTTTGATCAAGGTCAACACGAATTAAACCACCTTTAGTTATAGTTGGTTTAATATTTAGAATTACTCCAGTGTCAATGTATTGAATCTTACGCAATAGTGCAGTGCTGTCGTCAAACTGAACTGATTGACTATTAGTTACTTCTGATTGAACAATTGGTACTTTATCGCCAACACTAATTTTTGCTTCAGCGTGATTTTCGACTAACACTTGCGGACTTGATATAACCTTCACTCTGCTACGATTTGCCAATGCTTTTAAAAATGCAAATTGTTCGTCAGGGTTATTTGGATTGGCAATTGCTGCTGTAAAGCCATAATTATTATTTGCTGATGGATCTAAACCTTCATAGTTAGTGCCAAATTCACTTAAAACTTGTGAACCACTGTTTAAATTATTAAAACGTACTCCAAATTCCGTACTTTTAGTTAATGCAACTTCAACGATTAACACTTGCAATAATACCTGAGTCGGCGCTGTATCAATACGATTTAATAATGCTTTGACTACAGAGTATGTTTTAGGAGTTGTTCGAATTATTAATCGATTATTGATTTCATCTGAAAAAATGTGCACTGGAATATCAAATGTTGAAGCAAATCCATCTTCATCTTCTTTCCCATTATTGTTATCAATACTTGTGCTTTGCGTCGATCCTGAACTTGAATAACCTTTTTGACCATTACTTCCAGATAATCCTGAGTTTGCACCTTCACTAGCCATGCTCTTGCCATCAGTAGTGAAAATTACTGATAATGCTTGCACTAACTCACTAGCACGGCTATTAACAATTGGATATACAAAAATTTGCTCGGCATCACCAATATCTTCACGGTTTAGAACATCGACCCAATTTGAAATTTCATTCAATGCTTCATCTGTTACTGCGGTAATCATTAATAAATCAAGGCGATCGAGTGCTAAAAGGTCAACCTCAACATTTTTTGTTGCGGCGTTTGCTTTCTTTGTATTAGTTGCATTTCCAGTGCTTATAGCGAAGCCTAAAATTGGTAAAATTTGCTCTAATTCCTTTTTTAAACGGGTCGCAGAAATTGTTGGGCAATTAAACACCATTGTTGACCACTGCTGTCTTGCCCCTTGGTCAACCAACCTTAAAATTTGTTCAATACGCGCAACGCTTTGAGTGTCATCAACCAGTAATAATGAATTTTGTTCACTCAATTCAATAACATTTGCATCTGGTTTTAACTGATTTTTTAATGCTTTAATTGCATAACTACTACTAATATGATTTAAATGGACTACTTTTGCAACACAGCCATTTAAACCTGTTCGAGTCAGTTGATTATCTTTGGTAATTTTCTCTAATGGTATAATTTTCAATAATTTGTTATCGTCAACCGATGCATAACAATCGCTTAGTACTAATAATTGTTGAAGGAGTTGAAAAATTTCACGCTTTGACATTTTCTGATCAATTTTAAGGCTGATTTCACCTTTGATTGCAGGGTCGATAATGTAGCTAAATTTTAAAATTTGAGCAAATGGCACAATTAAATCATTTAGTGAAACTTTATTAAAATCAACTGCTAATGATACTTTTTTCTTTGCCTCATTTTTAGTTAATAATTTTTCATAAAAAGGATTTGGTTTACTATCAAGTTGGGATAATAATTTCTTATGCCCCAAAATTTCGTTGATACTAGCTAAATCTTTTTGCGCTTTTGATTCAAATTTAGCTTCAATTGGTTTTAGTTTATTAATATTTTTAGAAGTTACAAGTTTGACTTTATTATCTTTGTCATTTAAAACTGAAAACGGAATATTTTGAGGCCTTTTCCACGGTTCTTTCGGTGGAGGTGGTTCTTCTAAAAATTGACACGAAGTTAAACTTAAATTCAACATCATTAACATAATCATTACATAACTATATACTTTCTTCATTTTACTAAATTATCCTTATTAATAATAACATAAAACCTTCTTATCAAGGGGATTTTTGTCTCCCCCAGACTCCTTCCATGCCCAATACGGGCGGCACTCCTTATGGCGGAGAGCGTTTTTAATCAGCTATGCATATGATAGCTTAGTATTATTCCTTATTTTGTTATTTTTATTAAATTATCTTATTTAAAAATTTTAATTTTTAATCTACATTATGAAAATGATTCTATGCTACGTATTATATTGTGAAAGAAGCTATTATAATTTTAATAATAAAAATTCAACACAATAAATTCATTTTCCAATATAAAAATATTTACTTAGTACAATTACATTCGTACTGAGGCGGCAAAAAAACGTGTGAAGCAAATTAAAATATCTGTTCATACTACTTATCTCGCGATATCATTGCTCGTCGAAAACATAAATAATGCTGAATCATTCTTCAGAGCCCTTAATGTTTAGCGTCTTTTTGAAACCATTTTTTGCTAAAATTACACTTTTTTTATTTATCTTAATTACCTTAAACCCTAATGGTAAAATGTCATTTTCTTGATATGATTGAGTTGGGTTTGGCTGTAGTTTAACCTCATTACTCTTTTTCTTTTGTGGTTTACCTTTAGCCTTTGATTCATTTTTTTTTACTGGATTAGCTATCGCTTTTCCTCTAACTTTAATGGTCGCAATTTTGGTTTCGTCATAAATGATAATGCCTAAGAGTTCAATTTTTTTAAGTTCATTTTCTATTTTTTGTTCAATATTATTTGATGCGCTATTTGCTTTTGCTTGTGAAGTTTTCTTAATATTTTTAGTTTCAACTTCAGGATAAACTCTACCGTAATCAAAAATATTTGCGGTACTGATTGGCAACTGTTGAAGTTCATTTTCTGATAATTGTGCAATTGAATTTAAACTAAACTCTGAGTTATCTTTAGCCTTAATTTTCTTTTCAAATTCATTAATTGAGTAATTTTTTTGTTTTTCGCTATTAAATAAATTTTTAACTGTAAAAAGAAAGAAAAAAGCTAAAACTACATTTGCTAAATAAAGAAATTTAATCATTTTTTTCCACCTTTTTAGTTTCATTTTGTTTTTCAAAACGTTTTAATGATAATAATACCTCTGGATCAGTAATTTCGATAACATTTAATGCTCCACGAATTTCAAACATATTTTGGTTTGAACTTTTTAGACCGTCTCTTCTGCTGATATTTAAACCGCTCCAAAATAATTTAGGGCGATGTTGTGAAATTTCTTTAGTAAATAATGCAAATTGTTGCGCTGTAGTAATGCCTCGAACATTTACTGTATAATTAGTTATTCCCTCTGCTGAAGATATTTTTTTAAAAACACTGCCAACAGTCTCAAATTCGAATCCACTACCAATCGCAATATTTTTAAGAATTGCTCCAAGTTCAATTTCGGCTCGACCATTTTTTTCGGATTGCCATAAGTAATCACGGTTTTTATTCATCAATTTTAACTGATTGGTAAACTGCAGTTGTGGTTGTTGCGCTTGTTTTAGCTGCTTTATTTTTTTTTCAATCTTTTGCCGTTGATTTTCAAAATCTTCATCAGTTAGAAAAAAATTATGATTTAATTCCCCAAGCCAACTTTTGACGGCAATTATTGCCAAAATTACAATAAAAATAGCAATAAATATTTTCTTCTTTTTCATTATTTACCATCCCCTGATAGAGCAAATTCATTAAATTTTAACTGTATTGTATATTCATTTTTCCCGTCAAGAGTTTGTTTTGTTTCCCCATTATTATCACTAATAATTAAAGACGGCACCGAGAGTATTTTAGACAATTTCAAAATATTTTGTGAGGAAATAATTACCAAATTTAGCTTGTTATTCTTAATGTCAAACTTACTAATCATACAGTCCTTTGGCAACTTGCTGTGTAAATGATGAACAATAAAATCAATACGGCTGACCCCTGGCTTGTAATTAATTAAGGCTGTTATTTTTTTATATAATTTTTGCTGTTTTTTTGTTAGTACTGCTAATTTTTTAAGTTTATTATCTAGCTGGTTATTAAGTTCAACATGGTTGTTAAATTGTTGATGTTGACTTTGCCACTTGGTGTAGAATCGATAAAAATTAATTAAAATCACCAAAAATAACATTAATAAACATATTTGTTTAGCTGCTTTATGACGTTTAATTTTGATATTTTCTGGTAAAAATTCGGCTAAATTATTTTTTGAACCATCGCATAGATTTTGTTCAATAATATCTTTAATTTCATCCTCTTTTGCCGCATAATTTTTATGGTTATCCTTGAAGAGTATATAATCAAATTTAAGGTTATTATCTTTGCAATGTTCAATAAAATCATTCCATTCATTTTTTAAACAACAATGAATATTTATAAGCAACTTTGTATTATTGTTATTGCAACTATAATAATATAAGATTGCAAATTTATTTATATCAACTGGGAGGTGTTTTTGCAATTGAAAATTAATTAAATTAGCTAGTTGATTCTCAGTTAAATTATTATTGGTGTTGATTGAAAATTGTTCAATTACTGAACTTTTAAAGTCTGCAATTAAAGCAATTTTATTTTTTTGTGAATTGATGCTTTGTGAATAAGTTTCAGCTAATGACGACTTTTCTGAGCATAAAAAATCAATATTTATGATATTTTTCTTAACAAAAACATTATAGATACAATAACCTTCATCTTCATTTATTTCATAAAAAACTTTCATATTATTTAAACACCAAATACTTTGTGAACAATCAAATAAAAATAGCCAATAATAAAACGACACTTAAAAATAACTAACTTAAGTTATAAATAGTCCTACTTAATATTAATACCAAATTATAATTAGTCAAAAATTTTTTTAAAAAAAGTAATTTTTATTTGTAAGATAAATTATTATAGCTATTTTAAAACAAAGCATTTTAGTATTTTTTGATATGATTTGATATATATATTATAGTATTTTAAGGAGATATAAAAAAATGAAGTTATTGAAGCAGTTGTCTGTTGGCGGTATTTTATTACTGGGGAGTGGAAATCTTTTTGCGGTTGATAATGATTTAGTTGTCTCGTACAATGAATTAACAGCAAATTCCATGCAATTAAATTGGCAAAATCTTTCTAATGCTAAAGGTTACCAAATTTTTTGCAATGATCAATTATTACTAACTACCAAAAATAATAGTTATGTTTTTAACAATCTTTTGCCGAATCAAGATTATAATTTTTCAATTAAAGCTTTAGATGATGATGGAAATGAGATTAAGACTGGTTCAAATTCTATTACCACATTAGCGGCAAATAATAGTAACTACTTTCTATTAAATTCATATGCTTTCGATCAATTTGGTGCAAAAGTTTCTTATTATGATGGCGTAGAGATGGCTATGAATGAGCTTTTTCCGACTCATAGCGAATATATGGGAAAATATGATGATCCACAAAAATGGTATAATTTCTATAATATTAATGCACGAACTCCTTACAAAACTCAAATTCGTAACGACATAAATTTTAACTTCTTTGAGAGAAGTGGCGATACTATTTTAGATAGTGGAAAAAGCAGATTTGCAGCGATGACTTTTGATGGATTTTTTGTTGCCAGCGAAGATGGTGAATACACGTTTAGAGTTGAGCATGACAACTCTTTTATTCTTGAAATCGATGGCAAAGAAGTTTTCAATGATATGAAATATTGCACTTATGAAGAAAAGAATATTTTTAAGGTAAACTTAAAAGCTGGCGTACATCGCGCAAAAATTACTTATTATGAATTTTCTGGAGATAAATCGACTCTTCTTATGGAGTATGCCGGACCAACTTTTGGTTACAGACCTCTTGATGGTTATTCATTTGTTCAGTTAAATGATAACGTCCAATCTTATTTAGCAACAGATGCTGATTTTGACGGCGTTGCGGATTCACTTGAAGCTGAAAAAGGCTCAAGCAATAGCTCTTGGGATACAGACAATGATGGTTTAACAGACTATGAGGAAATTGTTCAATTTAATTCTCAAGCGAACCAAAAAGACAGTGATAATGATGGCATTGATGATGGAATTGAAGCAAAAATTATTAACACTAATTTATTAGTCGCTGATAATAATAACAATGAAAATTTCTTCTCAAATGTAAATAAAGATGTGCAAAATGATAAATTAACTTTATCATGGAATTATAATGGGCCAAGCGTAGCGCAATATAAAATTTATCGTAACTTAAACTTAGTGGGTTCGACGACGGACTCGACTTATTCATTACCAATGATTTCTGAAAACGATGTTTATTATATTGTTGCGGTGGATACAGAGGACAAATGTAACTATAGAAAAGTTAATTCTATTAGTTTAAGTGATGACCAACAAGCATATCTTAATTGGAAAAGAGACAACAACGTTGCTCTTAATTCATTATATGATGCGGATTATGATGGTGACGGTCGAAAGAATTTACTTGAATATCAGCTTGATACAAACCCTGCGGTTAAACCATTAGAAAATATAAATAATATTACTAAAGTAGCGGGTTTACTTGGATCTTTTTCTGATAAAATGTGGGCTCCAGAAAGTTTGCAAAATTTGAATGCGACAAATACTGAGGTTTATACAGATATTAATTTTAATGCTGGTGAAGGCGAAGTTTTAAACAGTGGAAAAACTGATGGAGTATATGCGTTCTTTAAAGGATATTTTACAGCGCCAACAACTGGAGTTTATAAATTTTTAACAGCATATGATGATGCCGTAACAATTAGCATTGATGGCGTTGAAGTATTTTCTGATGGAAGCTGGAACCCAGTTGGGTCACTGTGGAGCAAACATTTAAAAGCAGGCATGCACTTTATTGAAATTGAATATCATGAAGGTGTTGGAGCTGCAATGTTAGACCTTAAATGGGCTCCTCCTGGGGCTGGAATGGAACCAATGGCTGGCGATGTTTTCTGGCACATTACTAAAAAATCTGCTGAACTTGATGAATATATTGCATGGGATAAAGATAGTGATGGCGACGGCTTAACTAATGCATATGAATTAGAGCATGGCACTGATATGAATAATGCAGACAGCGATAATGATGGCATTAATGATTACGATGAAATTAATAAATATAACACCGATCCAAATAATGCGGACAGCGATGGTGATGGTATTAGCGATGGTGATGAAGTTAATAAATTCAACAGTAACCCAAATGTTGCTGATGTACAAATAAATAGCTACGTTGAGATGGCAAAATTAGATGGTTCTGAATTTGAATCATCATTGGGAGCGTGGACTAAAGATGAAACTTCGGCAAAATCTGCATGTGCGATTGGTGCATTAGAGTATAAATTCACAACAGAAGAAGCGGGAGTATTCCAGCTTAATGTTAAGAGTACGCTAAAAGCAAGTTGTGATTATAAGGTTGATGTTTATTGTGATGATGTATTGGTAATTTCAGAAAAAATTGACAATGCAGCGGAAAATTCTGACTATGACTTTAGTGATTTTATGCAACATTTAACTGCGGGTGAACACACTATAAAAATATTGTTTGATAATCCAACGATTGGCAACACATTAATAATCAATGAAATTGAAGTTTTAAAACCAATTTGTGGTGATGCTAATAATGATGGCGTTGATGACTGGTTAGCAAATTATGCTAAAAACAATAGCAAACTAGACAAAGTTTCAGCTAGCAGCAAAGTTTCGCCAGTAATTATTGAAGGAATCAATAAATTTGCTGAAACCTTAAAAGTTAATGATGAAAGTGTAGAAGCATTTAATGGTGAAAATTGGCATAAGGAAATAAGTTTATCACAAAATGACAGTGAAAATAATTTTAACTTCAACTTTCAAAATGGTCTAAAAACTGTTACGAAAAATATTAAGTGGGAGCCAACAAATATTATCGCTGAAGGTGATGTTGTTACAGTTAAAAAAGGTTCTGCGATGTTGTTAACGGCAATGCCGGCAACTGAAAATAGTGAATACTCAAATGCTAACGTTAGCGTTAATAATGTTAATTATCCAGTAACTGAAAATGCGCCTAAGAAAGTAACATTTACCGAAGTAAAGAATTATGAAATCACAGGTTCATATAAAAATGCAGCGGGAGAAACTGTTGAAAATACATTGACTGTAAAAGTAGTTGATTATTCATTTGAGCAAGAAAATTTAACAATGACAACATCGGCCGCTGCAGTATTTAATATTCCAGAAGTTTCAGAAGAGATGTATTTAGAAGTTACTGGGGATGTTGATAACGCATTGAGCGATGGTTCTGAATTATTAATTCATTCACGCGAGTGGAATCAAGCACAAGCAGTGATTGTTAGAAATAAAGAAACAGATCAAATTATCGCAACATTGCCAATTGAATTAATCCGCTTCTACGGCATCGGCCAAACTTCATTTCAAAGAAAAGCAACCTACGAAGATGGAACTTTGGTGATGGAATTAGATTCAATTTGTTATCCAATGAAAGAAAATTATTCAATTGAGTATAAGATTTTCCTTTCAGGGGTGGCATTTGAAGATGGAACTGTTAATAAAACTTTCAATAGCAGTCAATTTGATGCGACAGGGATGAGCAAGGTTCGTTTTGTAAAAACCCCAGCTGCTCCAAAAACAGCAGCATGTCACCACGCAACGTTTAAAATTGATGGCGAAAAAGTCCAAGAATTATATTAATAATATTCTTCAAGAACATTAATTACTTTAGGGGCAAAAGGCTCCTATTGTAATTAATAACAAATCAAAAAATAAAGGAAATTATATAAAATGAAAAGAATAAATAAGTTTTTATTAATAGTACTATTTTTATTTAGTGTTATATTAGTAATAAATATAAATGCCGCTAGAAATGTTACTGAATGTAAAAAGAAGCATGGCACGCCTCCAACGGGACCGTGCAAAGTTAGAGTTACTGGCACTTGTAGTACAGAAGGTTGTGGTGTTGCAAATGAATGGGATGCGACTCATAGTTACTCAAAACATTGTACACACGTGCATTGTACTAAAGAAACTTGTGATACGTGTAAGGATTCTACAGGAGGATGTCCTGGCGATTGTCCAAAAGCAGAAACACCTACAACAGAATGTAAAGGCACTCCTGTTCCGTGTGATAAATGTAAAGTTATTACGTCATATGCTGATGCAGGTAATCATAGTATGATAAAACATTGTACAAAAGGATATTGTAATAGAAAAGAATGTTCTAAGTGTGACCATGTTACAGGAACATGTTGCAGTCTAGATTAAGGGCATAACTGGGTAGCAAATTCTTGTTGTGCAGTAAAAGAACGATCATGCTGTGCCAAAAAAAAGTGCACTAAATGTGGTAAAACAGAAGGGGAATGTAATGGTATTGGTACTCCTCCACATTCAAAGCTACCTATTGAGGAGGAGGTGAAGAAAAACTGTAAAGAAAAACAAAGAACTCCTTGTGGTATTTGCGGCAATCCATTAAGAATTACGTATTATAAGCATAGTGGCGGAGAGGTACGTTGCCCGCATAAAACGCGACCAGCGTGCCAAAATAACACTCTTTGTACAATTTGTGGTAAAAGCATGGGGAATTGTATGGATGATTTTAATAATCCAAATAATAATTAATAGCTAAATAATAAAAATGGAGTTAGAAAATATTATGAAAATAAATAAAATATGTTGTGCGTTGGTATTAAGTTTGGCAACTTTTAGTAGTTATGCCGTTGAGATAGAAAAATTTGATACTTCGTGGGATGGGGTTAGTCGCAAGTTTGGTTCAGAGTTAGAGAGAGAGGAATTAAATATTGATGAAGATACACGTTTGTTTTTTAAAGGATTAGAGCCTAGTTATATTAATAATCCTCGGCCAATTTCAAGTGTTGCATTAAAAAAACAAATTATAAAATTAATTGAAAAAAGTCAAAAACTTACTGATAATGACTTTAAAAATATCAGAAATCTTTTAGGAAAGCCTTCAAGAGAGATTATTTCGCAAAAGCAATTGACTTATGGTTGGTTGTTTGAAGATGGCGATGTTATTGTCATTCGTGAATTTAGTAATCAAGATAAAAAAGTTTCTCTTTTTAAAAGACTTATTTGGATTGAAAATTATTATGATAAAAATTTTAAAGATATGAGTAATTATTTTGTTAATAAACAATTTCAAGATAAAATTGCAAACTACTGGAAAGATATCAAAAGAAAAGCTAAACGCGAGGGTGCACTTTATTGTTTACCATTCGGAATTTTTGCTATTACTGAACATCAGGACATTTTTTTAAATAGGGGAACCATAATTTTAAAAGATTCACTTGGAATCCGAGAGCTTTTAAATATAAAGCCACATTATTATACAGAAGGAGCTAAAACATGGATTTTAGATAATGGTTATATTTTATCTTATGATGGAACAAAAAAATTTGATAAAGATGGAGATTTATGCTTTGTTTTTGAAATAGGATTAATTGATAAGTTAGATGATGATCGAAATTTTAATTTTCAGATTATAAAAACAAAAACTGTTAAGATTGATAAAAGTTTTACGGAGACATATGTTCTCAAGGCTTTAAAATCTATTACAATAGAGGCTGTAAAGGCAGGGGAAATTAATGTAATACCTGCTGAAAAATTAAAAATTATTGAGAAAAATCCAAATAGTCCAGAATTAGGAATTAGGTTAATTAAGCTATCTAATAATAATGAATATAACGAGCTTTATAAATTGATGCATGAACCATCTTATCGTATTGAGAACGGCCTTATTCCTATTCATATATGTGTCTTTGACAATGGCTATATTTATACTAGTATTTTTATGGAAGAAACCAATAAAGATGGAAAGAATTACTTTATCGTTCAAGTAAGTAATGTTGATGAATTGAAGAAAAAATTTGGACTTGATTTTGATAAACTTGAAAAGGTTTATACTAAAAACAAAAAATTAAAATAATTTTAAAATTTAACTTAAAAGAACTCCATGTGATTGCTTTATTTCATTATGCATGGAGTTTTTTCATGTCAATATGGAGTATTAATAATGAAAAATAATAAGCTTTTAACTATCAAAGTTATTTCAATTGTTTTCATTGCTGTAACTATTATTGCTGTTGCTAAATTTTATAATAAAAAAGCACCTGCAACGACTTTAGAAAATGACAATCAAAAAACTAAAAATGAACTTAAAAAGAGTGAAATCGCTTCACAAAATAACTCTCAAAATAATAACTTTAAAAAAGCAAAATCTACATCAAATTTTATAAAGAAAAATTTTGATTATGGTGAATTGAATGGTTTGTTTAAACCAGAAGGTAAAACTAAATATCAAAAATATCGTCATCAATTAGAGATTGTTAAAAATTTAAAAACTCCATTAATAATGGCAAATATTCAAGGATTGCATGATTATGTTTATGGTGGAAGCAATGATAGATTGGGTCTTCATCTTAAGGATGAAATCTTCATCAAACTTGAAAGCGATAGAAAAGCCAATAAAAGTCACATCGATTTTTTAAGTCAATTATCAGCAGATAAAAGTGTTGATGGAGATTTGCGAGGGTATGCAGTGCAGCACCTTCGTAGTGAATATTCAAAAGCAGATGCTCAACTACGTAAACAAATTCAAGAAACATTGTTCGATTCTCTAAAAGATACCCAGTGTGATGTGTCTGGAACTGCAATATTAGCATTGAGCGATTTGTCAAAAATGTATCCAAAAGAGATCGATAAAGAGCGAATCAATACTGAGTTGGTGTCGTTAGTTGAAGATGAATCGATGCACATTCCAAGCCGAATTGCGATGGTACAAAGTGTGGGATCAATGAAAAATGATTCGGAATCAGTTACTAATGCGATACGAGATTTAGCATTTAATGATCCCGGCGATATGGTTTTACGCCTAACAGCAATCGCGACAATTGGCGAAATCGGCACTAAAGATGATATTCAGGGTTTGGAAAATATTCTGAAAAATGACCATCAGCTTTATAAAGTTGCGACACAAAATGCGATTCAAAAATTAAAAAATAAACAAAAATAATAATATAAAAAATTTAGCAAAAGGAAACAAAACAATGAAGTTTAAAAAGTCCATTTTAACTACAATGCTGTTGTTGATTTTCACTATTTTGAAAATCTCTATGATAAATGCAGCTGACCCTAATGAGTTTGAGAAATGTCCACCTCATATGTGGAAGAATGAAAAATCAATAGACTGTAATATTAAAGTAGTTGGAGGTCATGCTACATATCCTTGCAATACAACAAAAGAAACTGTATTAAATAATGCTTATACGTTTGTAAGTCACACGGGAGCATGTGAGTCTTATTATGGCTGTTCTGTGCTTGGCTGTAGTGCACAAAAAGACAAAGTTCCTATTCCAGTTACAATTTTTCAAGATAGCTCTTATTTTGTTGATGATGATTGGGAACCTTTAAATGTTGATCCTTATATTGAAAATGGTTATTTAATGCCTGGATATTATAGAGTTTGTGTGCCTTCTAAATGTCATAAATTCCATTACACTCCGCCTACATCTGCCACTATTAAAAGCCATGAAAAAAAGCTTTGTGATCCTTATATTATACCTTGTAATCAGGCAGGGGTTCCAGGCTTACATAGTATAAAAATACACCCAGTTAAAGTGCCAGTTGGTTTTGGTTATAGATTTGATGTTGACTGGGGGGCAATGGGGCAAGATATTTTTCCATTAGACTATTGTACTGTATGTGGAGGGGTCTGGGAGCTTAGTGAGCAGTTAAGTAAAGGGCATGTATCTTTTTGTCCATCTCCAGAAACTAATGCTTTACTTGGTGTGTTTAATGTTGGGGATTACTGGACTGTTCATTTCCCATCAGTTAAAGATGACTACTATGTTAAATTTGAAAGAGAATGTATAAAATTCCAGCATACATTTCCGGGTTGGGATCAAATATTTGACATTGGAGATTGTCAAAAAGGTGAATATACATTTAACCTTGAAGCAGTGGGAGTAAAGTCTCTAAATGTTTCGGGGATAGTTGCAGGGTATAATGATCATAATTATGTTTTAGTTAAAGACGCAAAAGGTGTAAAATTTACGGCAGAAGAAGCGGGCAATGATTGGCCTAAAATAAATCCTTATACTGGTGCTCGAGTTTTGTATCCAAAATGGATAACTTACTACAAAGAAAATTTTATTATGTCTGATGGTAATCCAGTCGCTGAATTGAATTCTGATGAAATAAAAAAATATTTAGTTTCAGCTACATGTGGTATAGACTATAACAGTGATGCAGACCCTGATAATAACATAGCGAAAAAAACAGAATGCATTCATGTTATTAACCCTAAGCCTGGAGTTGAAGTCCTATTACCAGTATCTTCAATTGTTGGTTCAGATAACGCAAGTTCCGATGATTCGCCTGGGAAAACAGTATTCCTTAAGTGTGGAGGAAAGTATGTTGATGTTGATTTAACTTTCAATGCAAATGGAGCAGATGTTGGTGATTTAACGTTAAATATTAAAGCTGATCCTTTAAGACCAGGTGATCCAGCCCCAGAATATGAAATTTATACTAGTGGTGGACGAGCAGTACCAACAGGAACTTCGACAACTATTAAGCAACCAAGCGAAGACAGCCTGTTATATAGTTTGGTTACTACATACAGGGACGCAAAGACTTCGTTTTTTCGTGAAAACTCCTGGAAGGTTTAAAATAGATTTAGTATATAGTTTAGGGAGTGTTATAGAAGTAGTGTCTAGTGATAAATTTAAAGCAATTATGGAAGGATGTAAATCTGGAAAATGTGGTGGTCAAGATCCAGGTGCAAGAGCTCTCTCTATAGATGCTAGGTTCAATTTTGGACATGAAAATTTTGGTAAAAGTGGAGGAGAATTTAATTTATATTCTAAAATTCTCGATAAAAATTTATTGAGTTTGAATAACATTGATCTTATTTTAGGAGAAAATACTACAATTTCTTATGATATTGATAACGCTGGCTATCCAGTAACAATTGATACAGGATTATTCAGAACAGAATTTACTTATGAGCGTGAAACTGTTAACGACTTAACATATGTTAAGAAAATAACTGCAAACTACTATCAAAAAGATTCTAATGATCTTATTTCATACACAACGATGCAATTGAATTATGAAGATATAGAAAATATTACTTCTTTTGATTTAATTTATGTTAATTTTAAAGATGGCTCCCCAGTAACAAGAACGTGGACATTTAAGCAAACCAACCAAATCTGTCCTGATTTGGGAATACAAAAGGATTTTTGGTATTTAAAAGATGGCGATAAAGATGAATACTTGACTTATGATACAGTAGGTGACTTAAAAACAAGTTATCGTTATACAGGTAGTGTTGAAAATCCAACAACTAAAGTAGTGAAAACAGAAAAAAATTATCCTTGGGGTTATAAAGTAATTTCTGAAACTATTGCAAATAAAACTACAACTTATGACTATTATACTGAAACTTTCGGAGGCAAGGAAGGATTACTTAAAAAAATTACTTACCCAAAAGGTAATACAATTGAATACTTCTATGACAATAAAGGTCGTATTATCAGAACTGTAAAAACTATAGGAGATGCGATAAAAGAAATAGTTAAAACATTTGATGGCAATAAAGTTACTACAATTAGCAAATATAATGGTCAAATTATAGCAAAATCAGAATCCGTAAATAATTATGGAGATTTTTCTAAACCCGATATTTATAAAAGATTTGATGAAAATGATAATGTCATAAGTTCTTCGACAACATATAAAATCAATAACTCATCAAGTGATTATCATGGAAGAGTTCGTTTAACAAAAAACAGTGATGGTACCGCTGTAATAAAAGAATACGAAAAGAATGAATATGAAGAAATTGTTAGGACTTATTCGGGTGTTTTAGATATGGATGATGAAATTTTAAATGGAGTCATGTCTATATCAAAAAGCAATATTCAAGGTCAAACTACTTACTCGGCTTCTTGGGATATTGAGTCAAATACTAAGTTAAGTGAAACTACTGCGCTTGAATTCGATGAATTCGGTCGTGTAACTAAAACTCAATACATGGATGGCACAACTAGTGAAAAACGTTATGGTTGCTGCGGGGTTGAATGGGAAAAAGATCGCGACGGTATTGAAACAACTTATGCTTATGATTCGCAAGAGCGTTTAAGTTATTCCATTCGTGACGGCATCACTACATTATATACATATGATGATGCAGGGAATCAAACTGCAGTTACAGTTAAAGGTAAAAATGATACTGAAATTACTACAAGTAGCGCGTATATTAATGGCGAATTGACTTCTACAACTGATGCAATGAATCGCATAACTCAGTACGAATACAATGCTGACAATGATAAAGTTATTTTTGCGGATGGCACAACACAACAAACAAACTATACACTAGGTCAAATGACTTCAGTCTCAGGTACTGCTGTTCATGGTCAATCTTATAGCTATGGACCAAATTGGCAAAAACAAAATGAAACTAATGTAACTAGTTATACTGATATGTTAGGTCGTAACTACAAAACAGTTTATGCGGATGGCACATTTAGTGAAACATTCTATAATGCCAAAGGTCAAGCTTGGAAGCAAGTTTCACCAGCAGGACGTGTAACATTGCTTGAATATGATGATTTAGGTCGTAACGTTCGTCAAGCTGTTGATATGAATAAAAATGATGTAATCGATGGCAATGACATGGTTACTGAAACAGTTTATAGTTACAGTACTCGTGACGGTAAGGCTGTTCAAAAAGCACAAAGTTATGTTAAAAATGGTGACGGAAGTAATTCAAAATTAGTTTCAATTACAGAGCAAGCAATTGATGGTTCACAATCATGGAGCACTGCTGAAGGGTTAACTTCAACAACTTCAATTGTTCGTGATGGAGCTGGAACAGTGACAACAACTTCAGTTTCACCAGATGGTTCAAAATCGGTGACTGTAACAGTGAATGGCTTAACACAAACTGTAACAAATACTCCAGGGAATACCGTTTTATACACATATGACGAGTTTAATCGTGTTTCAACTGTGACAGAAAAACATGGCGAAACAGTTGTTAATACAATCAGTTATGTTTATAATGACAATAGCGAAGTTGTGAGTGTAACTAGTAATGGTCAAACAGTTAGCTACGAATACGACAACCGTGGTCGTCGTGTGAAAGTTACTAATCCAGGTAACCGTGTGGTGAATTACACATTCTACCCGACTGGTGAATTAAACACTGTTGATGGAGCTGATACATACCGTCAAGAATATAGTTATAATGATCTAGGTCAAATGGCGACATTGAAAACGTTTAAGGATCTGAATACTCCTCAAACAACATCATTTGAATACAATAACCGTGGTCAGTTAGCGAAGAAAACATATAACGACGGCAAATTTACTAGCTACGAATACAATGCTGATGGTCAAATGAGCAAACGTATTTGGCATCGTGGAGTTGAAACAAGTTATAATTATGACAACGCAGGTCGTCAAACAACTATTGATTATAGCGATGCAACTGCTGATATAAGTTTTGACTATGATTGGATGGGCAGAGTTACAAGCGTAATCGATGCGACTGGAACGCATGCCATTAATTACAATGCTAATAACACGGTTGCAAGTGTGACAGTGCCACATTTATTAAATACAGTATTCAATTATAGTTACGATAACCTAATGCGCCGCACTAATTTGACATTGAGTAAAGATGCTAGTAATGTATTAACTAATAACTATACGTATGATAATTTCAATCAATTAGCGACGCTTAGCGATGGGGTTAATACGGCAACGTATATGAGAAAGCCAAGTACCCGTCAATTAAGTTCAATTACGATAACTAAAGATGTAAACGGAGTTCCAACAACGATGATGACGCAAACAAAAACATATGATAATCTTCACCGCATGAAGAAGATTTCTAATGTTGCAACGAGCGTTAATTCAAGTATGGAATACGATTATAACGATAAAAATCAGCGTGTGAAAGCAACGTTAGCGGACGGAACAGCATGGGTTTATACCTATGATGAAAAAGGTCAGTTAATCAATGCGAATAAGTTCGACACAAGTGCGGTAGCGATTCCAAACCACTTCTATGGTTATGAATATGATTTAATTGGCAACCGTTTGACGGCGAAAAAAGAGACCGATACAAACATTTTCAATTACACGGCAAATAACCTAAACCAATATCAAAGTGTGGTAAATGGCGCAACTACTGAATCATTCACCTACGACGATGATGGGAATATGTTAACTAATGGCAATTGGTTGTACACGTATAATGGTGAAAACCGTATGACAACGGCTGAAAGTGGCACAAAACGCCTTGAATACACATACGATTACCAAGGTCGCAGAGTTGAAAAGAAAGAGTTCGACAACAGCACCCTAATTAAACATACAAAGTTCGTATATGACGGCAACAATGTTGTCGCAGAGTACGAAGACAATGCTCTAAGTAAGAAATACCTTTGGGGTGAAGATGTTTCAGGTTCGATGGCTGGAGCTGGGGGAGTTGGTGCATTGCTAGTGGTGAATGATACAACTGAGGATTATTATTCAATGTATGATGGTAATGGAAATATTGTAAAATATGTAGACGAAACGAGCAACGAAGTTGCAAGTTTCGAATACACTCCATTTGGCACAATTAAAAGTGCGAGTGGTTCAATGGTTGACGAATTACATTATCGATTCAGCACGAAATATTTCGATAATAGCACAAACTTAATCGTTTACCGTTATCGTAATTACAACCCAACCCTTGGTAAATGGCAAACCCGCGACCCATTAGGAGAATTCACCGAACAAAATAACTTCAATCTTTTATACGGTTTCGTCACAAATATCCCTGTCAGTTATGTGGATTATTTGGGGTTAAGCGAGTTTATGAAGTACCAATACGAGCAAGTCTATGGCACTCCATATGTAGCAACGGACCCTGATATTTCAAATATTTCAGCTGTTAGACATACTTTGAAATTTGAAATTGATGGAAGTGAAGAAGAAAGAAAAATTTTACCCAAAAATACAATTCTTTTAGATACATCTAAAGCATGGGCTGATTTTAAAAATCGAATTGAAAAGCTATTTGCAAAGAGATCGTATGATGAAAAATGTCATTGTATCGAATATTTAGTACTAATTCAACATGGAATTGGTAAGACTACATTTGAGAATAAAGATAAAGACAGTTATGGAACTTTGTTTCTTTTTGATGAAACACTGGTTCGTTATGCGCGTAAATGGAACCCTAAAACAAGAACGTATGAACGTTATATAAAAAATAGGGCTCAATTTTTGGCGCAGGATACAAAAAAATATTTAAATTTTATTGCAAAATATTTATGTAAAGATGAAGCCACTGTAGAATTTATGCAGTGTGCAGCGGGACGAGGTTCAGAAGGCAAAATGTTACATGATGATTTAAAAAGTGTTCTTGGTGAAAATACAAAAGTAATTCTTTATACTACGAATGTTACACCTATAAAGTATTTTGGATTAATAGACGGTATTAAAGGAACAAGGAGAAAATAATGATGAATAAAATAATTAAAATTACAATTTGTTTAGTTGTGATAGGTGTTATTATTGGAATTTTATTTTCCAAAGAGGGAAAAAGAAATTGTTATGTAAAGAACCTGAAACGTTTTTCATTATCATCAGCATATTCAGTATTAGAAATAGTTAAAGCTGATAAAAATATAAAGTTTGATGAACTTTATAAAATACATAAAAGTTATTTTTTGCATTTAAATTATATGATCAATCCTGATTTAAATATTTGGAAAAACTTAGATAAAAAGGAATACAATAAGTGCCTGTTTATTGTAATAATTGAAAAGCCTGAAAATTTAAAATTTAATTATATTGGAATTTTTTATAAAAAAAAACAATTTATTGCTTTAGAATTAAATAATCTTTATAATGTGCCATTTTTTTCAGATATAGAAATTAAAAAAGAAAATAATTTTTAATAAATGCGAAAATAGTTACGGGGTTAAGTATGACTGAGTTGTTGGAGTTTGATGATAAAATTGGAGTTGGCGAAATTTTGGAGATTTCGTCAGCTAATCATTTTTTGTATTTTGAAAAGAAAGAATTCGATAACAACACGCTAATTAAACATACAAAATTTGTTTATGATGGCAATAATGTTGTTGCAGAGTACGAAGATAACACTCTAAGTAAGAAATACCTTTGGGGTGAAGATGTTTCAGGTTCGATGGCTGGAGCTGGAGGAGTTGGTGCGTTGCTAGTGGTGAATGATACAACTGAGGATTATTATTCAATGTATGACGGTAATGGAAATATTGTAAAATATGTAGACGAAACGAGCAACTTAGTTGCAAGTTTCGAATACACTCCATTTGGAGCGCTTAAAAGTGAGAGTGGTTCAATGGTTGATGAATTACATTATCGCTTCAGCACAAAATATTTCGATAATAACACAAATCTAATCGTCTACCGTTACCGTAATTACAACCCACAAACAGGAAAATGGCAAACCCGCGACCCATTAGGAGAATTAACAAAAGAAGGAAATTTCAATCTCCTATACGGCTTTATCCAAAACAACCCAATCTCAAAATTAGATAAATTAGGATTATATTGGTCTATAAAGCGAGAGGGTAAAAATTGGGCTGAAGCGAAAAGAACAGACTTAAAAAAAGACCCTATTTCACATTTAGCTTTATTAGTGAGACTAAATTATAGAGAAAGAGAAAAATGGTTAAAAAATATAGACTATAGCGATGTATCAGAAAATGATTTAAAAACAAAATGTAAGTTTAAAGTTCCTAATACAGTTTCAGTTTACACTAGTAAACCAAAAGGAGGCTTTAATGGTTATTTAACGGATTCAACACTTTCAGGATTTGGAGCAGTTACATCTAACGCTTTAAAACGAGGTAAGGCGGCGGAAACACTAGGTTTTAATGTTGTGTATTACAAATCTTACGATTCTGCCTACATTTTCAAGCATATGTGGAAAATTAGTGGCATTTGGGGTGTTATTTTTGCAGGTCATGGGACTAAAAACTTTGGTTTTTCTCCTGGACCATCTAAATTTTATATTGCACCACCAAAAGTCGATCCTCCATATAAATTAGCCTATATTGCAGCTCTTGCATGCTATACTGCAGATGGCTATGAATATAGTGCTAAGGTAAAATACGTTTATTGGACTGACTTGTTATCAGAAAATGGTTATTTTATAGGTGGAAAAGGTGAAATTTACAATATAGGTGGGCCTACCAATTTACATAAAGAAGATAGAAGAGGAGATTTATACCTATGAAAAAAATAGTAAATATTTGTTCAAAATGGATATGTATTTTAATTTTAATTAATGCTTTTTCTGCATTTATTGAAGTGACCTTTGATTTAAATGAATCATTAGAATCATTCGAAAAATCTTATTTTGTGGCATTTGAAGAAAAAGATGCAGATCTTTATTTTGATCTAAACTGTAGACTAGGAAGAATTGAACATACAATACAATTATTGAAAACAGCATGTTTTAATTTTTTTATTCTAAAATTGATTTTATCGTCAATATTTTTAACTATTTATATAGCAACTCGAGAGAATAAAAGAAAAAATATTCCAGAAAAAAAATTAAATGATAGTTAAATTTAAATAATCAAGTATTTTTTTGCAAACGGTGGTATAAAGATATCACCGTTTGATTTGTTTTAATTTTTTTTAGGAGATGAGTTTTTGGGTGCGGTAGATTTGTTTTGTGAAGATGAATTTGTTTATGATGGGTTTAAGTTAATTGCTGAATTTGATATGTTAAACAGTGATGAAGTTTCACGTCAATATGCGTGGAGCAACACTGATTTAGATACACCAATGTGGATGAAATCAGACAGCGAATATTATTATTATATGGTCGATGGCAACAAAAACGTTACAAAATTAGTTGACGAAACTGGAGCGTTAGCAAATAATTACGAATATAGTCCATTTGGTAAACTAATCAACGAAGTTGAGAGCATCGAACAACCATTTAAATTCAGTAGTGAATACGCAGACAGTGAAACGGGTCTAATTTATTACAACTATAGATATTATAATCCTGAAAATGGCAAATGGTTAAAACGCGACCCAATCGCCGAACAAGGCGGATTAAACCTCTATGGCTTTGTAAATAATGACTCAATCAGTAATATAGATTTATTGGGGTTAAAGCCTCCAAGCATTAAATCCAAGATGTGGGTTTCTATGCCTACAATGAAAAGATACCTGTCATTATCCCAGAAAATACTTTGGTATGGTTTTAACTATCCAATTCCAATTGGAGGAAGTCGTAGACCTGGGCTAAAACTTTTTGACTATTTTAATGAGATGGATGAAGATTTACAAGATGAAATGATTGATTTTCAAAAAGGCTTAATAATGTTAACTTATTTGATTGGAGATGATGATTTAAAAGAAGGTGAGTGGACAACAAAGAATTTTAATATTATAGGTATATTACCGATAATAAAATTGTATAATAGTACATATACCAATATTATATTTCAAAAAATGACATTAAGTTTTTGGCTTTCTGGAGCACATAGGGTAGATGGAGAAGGAACTTTTGAATACAGAAAATGTGGAAAAGAAAGAGAGTTAAAATCTTTTCAAGGAAATTTTATTTGGTGGGATGAAATTGATGCAAATAGTTATGAAACTGCTATAGAAAAAGGCAATTGGTATTCTGGATCTCTTGAAGGCTCATATGATTTTCTTTTTGAAAACGATATAATTAATGCAGCGTTTGATGTTAAAATACAATTTGACTATAAAGACGAACACAAGGATAAACCTTTGTCACTCAGTGAGGATTATATAAATGAAATATATAAAAATAAAAAGAACGAATATCTCTAAAATTTTTCAAATAATTTTTTTTAAAATATTTATATTCATATTTATTACGTTTATATTTTCAATTATATTAATATACTGGTTAGGTATGAGAAATTATATTTTAATTAAATCAAGAAATAGTGTAAAAAATAAATTACTTAAGAATATGCTACTTAAAGACTATCCTGAATTGGCACAAAAGAAGTCTTTAATTATTAGTTGTGGAAATTTTTTTAGACGTAATTACCATTTATTCATTTTAGATAAAAAAAATCAAAAAATCGAAAAAGAATTGGCTTTTAATTACAAATCTAATTCAATTGATATATTTATGAAGCCAAATCTTAAGGATGGATATTACTATAAGATAGCTCACCTAATTAATTTCTTACGTAATAATAATAAGGCTATTCCAAAATTTTTAATTAATCTGAAAAACTATAAGTTTTTCAGATTAAAAAATGACAAAGGGAATGAGGTTATGTGTTTTTTTAATGATAATTCACAAAAGATAATATATTATATTTATTACAGACCTAATTATGAAAATAGAAAAATAAATTAAAGAAATATTTATGGAATGAAGATGTTTCAGGTTCGATGGCTGGAGCTGGGGGAGTTGGTGCGTTGTTAGTGGTGAATGATACAACTGAGGATTATTATTCAATGTATGACGGTAATGGAAATATTGTAAAATATGTAGACGAAACGAGCAACTTAGTTGCAAGTTTCGAATACACTCCATTTGGAGCGATTAAAAGTGCGAGTGGTTCAATGGTTGATGAATTACATTATCGATTCAGTACAAAATATTTCGATAATAACACAAATCTAATCGTCTACCGTTACCGTAATTACAACCCACAAACAGGAAAATGGCAAACCCGCGACCCACTGGACGAGGAAGGAAGTTTAAATCTGTATGTTTTTGTCTTTAATAATGCCATCAGTGATATTGATTATTTAGGTTTAAAAGTCAAAGAAGAAGAGGAACAAGTCAATGATATTGATGATTTATCTCTTATTGATTTATTGGAAGATGGATATGAAGAAGAAAGTGATTGCTGGGAACTTGAAATGGAAGCAGGTGCATTCATTGAGCCTTTTAATAGTAGTTCATTTACTAGGGGATTAAGGACTGGAGGTAAAAAAATAATAGGAAAAGTATTTAAAACTGCTAAGCCATATTTAAATGCTGCTGAATTAGGTATGTATGAAATAGCAAAAAATATATCATCTGATCAACAAAGACGATGGTTAGCGACTTATCAATTAACAATAAAATTAGAATTTGAATGTGAATGTAAAAATGGTTGGTTTGGCTCTACTATATATAATAGTGAAAAAGAATGGGAAGAATTTGAAGCTTTCGACGCTGAAGACTTTTCAGGCTTTGTATATCGACGAGAAAGTACTAGTGGTTTTGGTGGAGTACATAATTTTCCAAGCGTTAAAGAAATGAAAAATAAATTTAAAGAACATATTGTTGATAGATATAAGAAAGCAAAAAAGACATGTATAGAATTTTGTAAATCAAAAAAGGAAAATAAAGAATGAAATATATAAATATTTTATGGATAACTATTTTAGTAGGATTGGTTGGTTGTACTAAAAATACATTTGATAAAGAGAAGGCTTTAGCATATGTAAATTCCAGAGAAATGTGGAAAGGTGGTTTTATTTTTGCAATTGGCAGTGATTTAAATGCCGAGAAAAATCGCAATAATAAATTATATAAAACATACTTTACTTGTGTTGCGATTGATTCAACATATGAACATTCTGGTATTAAAAATTTTTGCGATAAAAATCAATTAAGATTGCTTAAAGAATATTATAAAGAGGGTCAAGTAAAAGAAGCATGGTTTGAGGATCCGTTTGATTTAAATGATTATTTTGATAAAAATAGTAATTCTTCACCATATCCATTGGTTTGGGGTATATCAAAGAAGGTAATTGAAAATAAGAACGCCTACGAAAAATTTAAGAAGTGGTTTAAGAAAAAAGTGACAGAGAAATAGTTTATTTTTTTGATTGAACGGTAATATTTTGATACTGCCGTTTGATTTGTTTTTGAATATTTAAAGAGGTGAGCTTTTGAATGCGATTGATATTTTGAATTATGATGTTGAAGTTGGCAGAATTTTGAGGTTCTCGTCAGTTAATTGTTTGTTATATTTTGAAAAGAAAGAATTCGATAACAACACGCTAATTAAACATACAAAATTTGTTTATGATGGCAATAATGTTGTTGCAGAGTACGAAGATAACACTCTAAGTAAGAAATACCTTTGGGGTGAAGATGTTTCAGGTTCGATGGCTGGAGCTGGAGGAGTTGGTGCGTTGCTAGTGGTGAATGATACAACTGAGGATTATTATTCAATGTATGACGGTAATGGAAATATTGTAAAATATGTAGACGAAACGAGCAACTTAGTTGCAAGTTTCGAATACACTCCATTTGGAGCGCTTAAAAGTGAGAGTGGTTCAATGGTTGATGAATTACATTATCGCTTCAGCACAAAATATTTCGATAATAACACAAATCTAATCGTCTACCGTTACCGTAATTACAACCCACAAACAGGAAAATGGCTAAAACGTGACCCAATCGAAGAACAAGGTGGGTATAATTTATACGGTTTCGTAGGTAATAACCCAATAGATTATATTGATTTATTAGGTTTATATCCTTCTCCTAATAACCCACCTGCACCTAAAGGTTATTATAGCTATACTCATCCTACCCCTAAGCCTGTTTCGTTCGATATTGATGAAGATAATTGTATTGTAACCTTAAAAATAAAATTTTATATTACATTTACTTTTAAGGGCAAAGAAAATACAAAGGTATTTTTTAAAAAGAAATTAAAAGAAGAAATAGAAAAAGCTTTTAATGGAACTCGTTTTAAAATTAAACCAAAAAATAAAGAAAATGATGGTGATAATTGTTGTCCTTGTTCAAATGGTTTTAGCCCTAAAGTTGAAATAAGTTATGGAACCTATACAGATTATAATTTTAAAATAATTGTTAAAGATGGAGTTGGGAATCGAAGTAATTATGTTAAAGGTACTGCAGCTTATTTAGCTGTGGGAAGTATTTATCCAAATAATAAAGGAGGAACTACAGCGCAAATTCCTGCAGTTCATGAATTTGGACATCTTTTAGGTTTACAGCACCCTGGTTATAGATGGTATAAGCCTTGGAATTACAATGAAGACACGGAATATAATCATATTGGAAAGGATCACAAAGGACGAGCTGTAAATGGTCCTGATGACTTAATGGGTGCAGGAATGGGAATTCGTCCATTTTATTTCGAAAAATGGCAAAATGAGTTAAATAAAACATATAAGGATTGTGGTTATGAAACAAAATAAAGTTATAATTTTATCTATAATTTTCATGCTAATTGTAATATTATGTTTAACAGTATACTGTCAAAAAAGTAGCTTAAAATTATTGTATATTAAATATCGATTAAATAAAATAACAAATGCAACACAAGAACGAGACGCGTTTATTAGCATTGGAGATTTACGAGGTTTTGATATTGGTTGTAAATATTATGATAGTAAAAATAATCAGGTGTACAGAACAAGTCACTTTTTCACTGATGATAAAGTTGTAAGCAACCCATATTGGCCTAATTGGTATAATGCTGTTGAAAAGCTGGAATTCTATGATTATGACAGAGGTAAAAGTATATTTTATACTAATTTTTTTGATAAAAAAAACCTTATAAAGTTATACTCTAGAGATTAAGTATTATATTCTTGTAAGTGGTTTAATGAATGGAGCTGGAGGAGTTGGTGCGTTGCTAGTGGTGAATGATACAACTGAGGATTATTATTCAATGTATGACGGTAATGGAAATATTGTAAAATATGTAGACGAAACGAGCAACGAAGTTGCAAGTTTCGAATACACTCCATTTGGAGCGATTAAAAGTTCGAGTGGCTCAATGGTTGATGAATTACATTATCGATTTAGTACAAAATATTTCGATAATAGCACAAACTTAATCGTTTACCGTTATCGTAATTACAACCCAACCCTTGGTAAATGGCAAACCCGCGACCCAATTGGCGAGCAAACCGAAGAAGGTAACTTCAACTTATTATACGAATTTGTTAGTAATAATCCGATAAATTATTTTGATTTGAATGGATTAAAAAAGGCACAATCGGAGACAGATAATGAAGAAAAGTGTAAAGTAGTTATATTTGTTGGCCATGCAAATCAACATGGCGGAAATGTTGGTAAACATTTAAAAGAATTTAATAAAAATGATAAAGGCACCCTTGCTGTGGCATCTGGCTTAGGTTGTAATTATGATGGTCGTAATATTAAAAATGGAATAACTGCTGTAGATGGAAAAAGTTCATTTCCAAATACTGGCACAGGTTATATTGGCACCGTACCAAGTTTTTTAAATGACAAAAAACAAGGTGGAAATGCAGGATTTTATAAACAGGTATTAGCTCAATTAACGAAATCTGACGGAGAAGAAAAACTAAAAAATTATTATAGAACTGCTGCAGTAACGTCTTATATTATTATGATAAAAAAAGCATGGGAACGGGCTTTACGTCACGCAAAATATTTGGCTCAAGATTGTAAATGTGAGTGTGACAGAATTACTGCAAAAATAATTTATTTACAAGAGGATTCATTGGATAATAGCAAGTTACGTCAGAATGTTATATCTTCTGATTTCAACAAATCTAAATATAAATTTAATACAACATATGCAGAAATAGCAGGGGGGCATAAATTTATGAATTCATCTGGGAAGCCAGGCGAAAAGGGTTTTTACCCAAAAGTAGCTCCAGTTACAAATTATTCATTTGAATATAATTGCCAAAAAAATAAAAAAATAAGGAGCAATAGATGAACAATATTTCAATTAAAGCTTTAGTAATATTATTACTAATATTTCCTACAGTTTTTATTATAAATGGGATAGCTGAAAAAAATACTGAAAGCAAACTTAAAAAGAAAATTATTTCTTTAGGACGTTATAAGTGGGTTAATTCAGAAAAAAACGACATAGAGAATTTAGCAAAACTAGTTTCTTTGTTAAATCAGGCTGATTCGATGTATATTTATCATTTTAAATATCCTCGCCAAGGAGATTATAATGAGAATGTTGTAGATAATGAAAAAATTAATAAACAAGTTGTTAGTGCGACGATAAAATTAGACCAAAAAGAGACTAAAAAGTTTGCTAAATTATTTTCAAAATTGGATAGTTATGATACATTAAGTATTTTAGGATGTCATTTTTTTTATTTTGGTGCAGAGTTTTATAAAAAAAATGAACTTTTAGTGACTTTTCAATATAGCATTATGGGCAATCAAATTATTTTTTATAGCAAAGATTATATTTTCAATGGAGTTTTGTCAGATGACATAACTACTTCTATGCTAATTAACTATCATAACTGGCTTGAAACGTATATGAGTGATTTATATCTGAATAAAAATAATTTTGTAGATACTACAGTTGAAAAATGATAATTTTAATTAATTAGCTACAATTAGTGATGGAGTTAATACGGCAAATAATCTAAACCAATATCAAAGTGTGGTAAATGGCTCAACTACTGAATCATTCACGTACGACGATGATGGAAATATGTTAACGAATGGCGCATGGACGTATGCATATAACGGTGAAAACCGTATGACAACAGCTGAAAATGGCACAAAACGCCTTGAATATATCTACGATTATCAAGGTCGTAGAGTTGAAAAGAAAGAATTCGACAACAGCACCCTAATTAAACATACAAAATTTGTTTATGATGGCAATAACGTTGTTGCAGAGTACGAAGATAACACTCTAAGTAAGAAATACCTTTGGGGTGAAGATGTTTCAGGTTCGATGGCTGGAGCTGGGGGAGTTGGTGCGTTGTTAGTGGTGAATGATACAACTGAGGATTATTATTCAATGTATGACGGTAATGGAAATATTGTAAAATATGTAAACGAAACGAGCAACGAAGTTGCAAGTTTCGAATACACTCCATTTGGAGCGATTAAAAGTGCTAGTGGTTCAATGGTTGATGAATTACATTATCGATTCAGTACAAAATATTTCGATAATAACACAAACCTAATCGTTTACCGTTACCGTAATTACAACCCACAAACAGGAAAATGGCAAACCCGCGACCCATTAGGAGAATTCACAGAGCAAAAACAATTCAATTTGCTTTATGGTTTTGTCACTAATAACCCAATTCTGTATTTTGATTATTTGGGGAATTGGAAATATAAATTTAGAGGAACGTGGAAAAAATCAGAAAAAATGCATTTTGTTCGTGTAATGATGTTTGCTGCTGTGAAAATGAAACAAATTCAATCAAAATTAGAAAAAATTGTAGAAAAACACGAAGAACATAATGCTCCTCCATGTAAATGTCCGATTCATAATCATTTAGACGGTATTAAAAAAACAATATCTATATTTAAAAAATCTTTAGATTATTTTTATAATGATGACATTTTAAATGTCTATAAAAGGTCGCTAGGCAATAAATTTGCAGTATATGCTAAAGAACTCTATCACTCTAATGCTTACATGAAAGTTGACAAAGAGAGTTTTTTCAAACAATTACCATTTGTTCTTCCTACTTGCATTCATGAAATTTCTCATGCGGGTGGATCAGAAGATTATTTAGACAAAAATGGAGGAGCTATTCCTAAATGGGATAACGCTCATATTATTGAGGATATATATCCTCATGGTATAAAGGCATTTAAACCAATAATAGATTTAACAAAATGTACATGTGAGTGTAATGATGAAGAAGAAATATAATAATTTAATTGCTGTAACTGTAATCGTAGTCTTTATTGGAATTTTGAGTTTTCATATTAGAGAGGAAAGCTATATTGATTTTGTAAATTGTAGATATGAAAAAAAATTTATTATTTATGGTTTTTTAAAGTTATCTAAAAAAACTAAATTAACTAAATTAAATATAATTTTTTCAAAATATCAAATTACTTGCAATAAAAATATTTATTTAGGGTATAGAATCCATTCTCTCTATAGCCGTGGGTTTGATAGATTTAGTAGTTCAAGAATAAAATTATTATCAATGATTTATTTAATAGATGAAAGTTCAAAAATACCTTTTGATAAAAAAAAGAAATATATTGAGAATTTATTAATTCCATTGAATAAAAATGATATTTTATTTGAAACTAATTTAATGAAAATTCGAAAATTATATTTTGATGACAAAATATGATGGAATGTTATCTAAGGAATAATAAAGTTGAAGTCGGCGGGGGAGTGGGTTCTCGTCAACTGATAATTTAGAGCTGATTATGAAAAAATGGTTAATTAAATATTATAGAGTATTAGCGAAATGATTACTACTAAAAGATATTCTTTTTATCAAGTCGACGGCAATAAAAATATTGTAGGGTTAGTTGATGAGAGTGCAGCTCAAGTCAACACCTACGAATATAGTCCATTCGGCAAGTTAACAACTGAATCAGAAACGGTCGAAAATCCATTTAAATTCAGTTCTGAATACGCAGACTCTGAAACAAACCTAGTGTATTATAATTATAGATATTATAATACAAATACAGGCAAATGGTTAAAACGCGACCCAATCGAAGAACAAGGCGGATTAAACCTCTACGGCTTTGTAGAAAATAATCCTATAAATTATGTTGACTTAAAAGGATTAAAAGCTAATAAAAAAGGATGTTGTGGAAAAAATATTACAAGACAATTGAGATTGTTGAGTATTGCTCTTGAAAGAGCTATTAAAAAGAATAAGTTAATTTGCAATATGTATCAATATTCAGACCCAGAGTGGGGCTGGGATATTGCAGAACTTTATAAAGTGGGTACTGGCGATAATGATTTTAGTATTATTGATGACTCAAAAAATACAGATGACTGTAAAATGACTGTTCAGGTTGGCAAAAAATGCTATAAGGCTTATGCTGTAAATTATTTTATGTGGGGACGAATTAATAAATTATGTGGAAAATGGAGAATAACTACAACTCTCCCTGTTGATTTATATACAACATATAAAAAATATAAAGAAGGAGATCATTTAGAAAAAAGTGAAACTAGAGCCGCGGGCAAAAAATTGTGGACAGTCTTAGGTTACTACAATATTTTTTCAATAGATGGTTTACCTGACAGAGTAAGACAACCTTATGTTACAGCATATGATGATTTTGGAAGAGAATGGAAAGTTTATAACCCAGAAAATCCTGTTAATTGGGACAGAATGGCATGTAAAGACTGTATTCTAAGTAACAAAAAATATGACGGCATTTTGACTGCTTATATCAGAAAAGATAATGAATCTAGTTACAAAATTACATCCAAAATTAATGGAGGTTATTCGGTCGGGCCATCTAATGGGCCAAGGTTTGAAAATAGATAAGAAAATTGAGAAAAAGGTTAGATAATGATATTTTATATATTTATATTCCTTGTTGGTTGTGGAATTTATTTTGTTAATTTAAAGAAGCTAAAAATAAAATTTTATATGGTTCTTTTAGCTATGTTTGCTACTGAATGTTTGATAGCTACTAGTCTTATATTCACGGAGCATAGGTCCTTATATCGTTTTATTAATGAGACTGCTAAAGATAATTTTTTCCATGAATTTCAATTGATTAAAAAAGGCAATAATTTTGAGGAAAAATTATTCAGGTTATCATCTCATAAATTTCTTTATAGAAGAGATTCGCCTACTTATGGGGGAGTAAAATTAATTGATAAAAACTTTCAACTAACGAAGAATACAATTCCTTGGACCAAAGATATTTATTTTTATTTTAATGATGATAAGGTTAAGAAAATTATTTTTAGTAAACAGGATTTTAAAATAGGGATATTTCAGATTCTTTTAATGTTTTTCTTAATCATCATATGTATGAGATTTTTGCTTAAAAAAAATGAAAAAAAATGGAAAAAAATAGTAATGATTTGTTTTTTTGTTATATTTTTTATTCCTCTTTTTTTAAAACTAGAAATACAACCAAGCTATTTGAATTTAGTGGTATTTAATATTGAAAAAAAAGAAGCTGAAATGAAAAAAATATATAATCGATTTGACTTTAAAAAGCCAATTCTAAAAAATATTAATAATAATATTTCATTAATTTACAATAACTATTTTGAGCAAAAATATGTCCGGTATAAAGTTAATATATTTACATATTTATATTATGTTGGAGATAATGTAAATATAAAAAAATTGAATCCTGCTATGACTTTTGAGAAGATATCTGATCATTTATATTATGGGCGCTACAAAAAGTATATTGAACTTGCAAAGTTTAAAAATATTTTATCAAATTTAATTTGGCTATTGTTTTTGTTAGGGTTGTTATTTAGTTACTATTATTTTAGAAAACAAGAAAAATAATCTATGATGTTTAATTTAGTTAAAAAAATGAAGTTACAATAAAAAAATTATATCGTAGGTTTAGTTGATGAGAATGCTGTTCAAGTTAACACCTACGAATACAGCCCATTTGGCAAGCTAACGACTGAATCAGAAACGGTAGAAAATCCATTTAAATTCAGTAGCGAATATTTTGACTCTGAAACAAACTTGGTGTACTATAACTATAGATATTATGATCCTGAAAATGGCAAATGGCTAAAACGCGACCCAATCGAAGAAAAAGGTGGGTATAATTTATACGGTTTCGTAGGTAATAACCCAATAGATTATATTGATTTATTAGGATTTAAACCTAGTTCTATCAAGAGCACATCATGGGCCCATCCCTCACGAGCTGTGCAACAAACATTAAAATTAAGCAAATGGTTCTTTTATTATTATGGCTGGTATCAGCCTACATTATCGAATAATCGCCGTGGCAAACCTGGATTAATCTTAGATGATGTTTATAATGAAATGGATTCTCACCTTACAGGAGAAACAGAGTTATTAAAAACGGGATTATTGGTGTATACTTCAAAATTGATTGATGTACTTATCAAGGAAGGGGAATGGTTTGAACAATCTTTTAACATTATTGATATAAGACCAATGATGAGACTTGGAGGTTGGGGAGGTAATAATATAGTTATTTTATCAAAGAGTGCATTCGATATAGGTTGGTGGCTAAGTGGTGCTCACAGAGTAGATGTTAAGGCCTCTTTTAAATATAGAAAATGTGGTGACAAACGACAAATGAAAGATTTTAAGGGAAATTTTAGTTGGTGGGATAGAATTGATGCTAATAGTTTTGCTATTGCTTATAAAAAAGGCAGTAAGACTTCTGGCACATTAGAGGGGTTGGCGGATTTATTGCTTGAAAATAAGGTCATGGATGCTGGTTATGACTTAAAGATTAACTTTGACATGAAACAAGAAAAAGATGACATTTTTGAATTGGGAAAAAATTTACTGGATAAATTTTGGAAACAATCTAAAAATGAACTAAGTTTTAACATGGATATAGAACTTAATTATTAAACATTAAATAATGGTTTTAAAAAATGAAAAATACACTAATAAAAAGATTTATTATTATCTGTTTTTTTTGCGTCATATTACTTTTATCTCTTTGTTTTTGGGTCTTAGAACGAAATCCCATTCTTCTTGAGAGAGGTGTTATTATTAAAAATAAGAACCTTGTTAATGCATTTAAAAAAACATGTCCGAACTTTTTAGGTAAAAAAGTAAATTTAATTAAAATAGGTAGTTCGTTTAGGAGAGAGTATCACGTTTTTTATACAGCAACAAAAACTAATGAGCTTAAAAAAAAGATTCGTTATAATATTAAAAACAACTTAATATTTCAATTTAATGATTGCTTTTTCCTAACAAAAATGAAAGATTATTTTTTATCCTTAAAAACAAATATACCTAATTTTGTAGAAACTTTAAAAGATTATAATTTATTTTATTTAGAAAATGAGCATGGTGAGGGTATATTAATTTGTTTTTTTAAGAAAGATACTAAGAAGGTAATTTACTATTTTTATTTTAGACCTGATTATGAAAATTTAAATAATAATAGCTATTAAACTATTGTAGGATTGGCAAGAGTTATTAAGTCAAGGACGGCAGCAATGTTGTGGCAGAATACGAAGACAACACTTTAAATAAGAAATACCTTTGGGGTGAAGATGTTTCAGGTTCGATGGCTGGAGCTGGGGGAGTTGGTGCGTTGTTAGTGATGAATGATACAACTGAGGATTATTATTCAATGTATGACGGTAATGGAAATATTGTAAAATATGTGGACGAAACGAGCAACGAAGTTGCAAGTTTCGAATACACTCCATTTGGAGCGATTAAAAGTGCTAGTGGTTCAATGGTTGACGAATTACATTATCGATTCAGTACAAAATATTTCGATAATAACACAAATCTAATCGTCTACCGTTACCGTAATTACAACCCACAAACAGGAAAATGGCAAACCCGCGACCCAATCGGTGAAAATGGTGGTAGAAATGTTTATGGATTTATAGTAAATGATTCAATAAATAAAATTGATTTGCTTGAATTAAAGATCTTCGTAGTATTAAGACTTTTAACTTTAGCTACTACAACACTAGCTAAATATGTTCATCTTGTTACAGGAGGAGGAGTGGCATATTATAGAGATAACACGTGGCATTGTACATTGGTTGTAAGTTGTTCAACAAGTAGGGATTTTGAAAAAAGTGGCAACTTAGTTGATGTAAAGGATATTAATCCAACCTCAACTTGGGATTTTTAAGCGACAAACTTAATCAATAATCCTGCAGATGACTGGGATATTAAAAAGAACCCTACTTTTCCTAATAAATATTACTTAGGTAGAACATTTATTAAAATAATTGTCAATGACGACTCATTAGATGCTGATTTGTTAAAAGTGCTAAAAGCAGAACCTAAAAGTCAGGAATATAAAGTGGGAGGTAAGGGGCGCTATAATTGCTGTGACTGGGTTGGAAAAGTGTTGGGCGGAATAGGAATAATCCAAACCCAAGACTTTTTGGTGACAGGGAGGTGCCTTGGTGGTTAAAACCAAAGGCATGGGCTTTAGAAAAAGTTCTTTAATTGAAACAAGGGAGAAATAATATGAAAAAAATTATATTTTTGATATTAGTATCACTGTTGCTTACGCTATTTTTAATAATAATAATTTTATCGACAATATTTTTGAACTCGTGTTTTTTTAGAAAGCCAGTAGAAATTATACTTTCTGAAAAAAAACTAGAATTATCAAAAAAAATCACTGTGATAATGCCAAAGAACCCTCTTGTAAGAAAAAGAAAAATTAATTATTTGGGCATAAAGTTAAATGATAAGTGGAATTTATATAACTATGAGAAAGGGCAAATTAAACTAATAAAATCTGGAAAAATAGCAACTATAAATGTAAAGATAATTGATCAAAGTGGTAATTACGGTACGAGCGGATGTTATTTATCATGTGCGACATTGCCTTATGAAGGAGCAAAGATTGTAAAAATAGAAATATCAAGTTCTGAAAATATATTTTGTAATAAAATAATTTGGCATTGTTATGATCCTATATAGTGTTATGATGTAGAGAATCATAAACGGAGGGGGTTTTCTACTACCATTTGATTGAGTTTTGAGGTGTTGGAGATTTTGGGTGCGATTGATATTTTTTAATTGTTATGATTTTGAAGTTGGCGGGAATATTAAATTCTCGTCAACTGATAGTTTTTTAGTTTTTGAAAAGAAAGAATTTGATAACAACATGTTAACAAAACATACAAAATTTGTTTATGATTAAACCTATTTTTGGTGTTATAACATAACATCTTTATTATAAGCTTTAAATTAAAATATTACAACCTGATTTAAAATGATTTAAATCAGGTTGTATAAAAAATTGTATAAAAAGATGTTAAATTATTTTAAATTAATAATTTTAGTAGGTAGATTTTTACTTTTAACGGCTAAAGAGCTAACTCCATTATTTAACTTTATTTGAATTGTTGCTCGTCCGTTAGCTAATTGTACTTTTCGACTAGCACGAACTGTCCCTAAATTATCAATTAATTTGCCATCTCCAGCGAGCTCGAAGCGAATAACATTTTTAGCTGTTAAGCATTTTATATTATTTTTATCATATGCCATCACCTCAATTGTAGCTATATCATTTTTACGTGTTATTTCAGCCACTTGAAGTTTTGAAACTTTACCCCATTTTGCCGTTTGGTATTGAGTTGTAAATTGATCAGTATAAACTTTGCCATCACGTTTACCAACTGCTTTTAAAGTATTTTTACCCTCGTTAAATATTACACTCCAACGTAATCCCGCTGCTGGAAAATCTTGTGAATTACGTTTTTTAATGCCTTGAGATATCCCATTAACAAATAGTTCAACTTCAGATAAGTTTGAATAAACTTTTATTAATTTTTTCTCACTTTTTTTGCCATAGCGTGTTTTCCAAGTGTGTCCGTAAATACGAATAACTGGTTTTTTGCTCCAGTAAGAGGCAAAGACGTAATAACCTTCTTTTTTAGTAAAATCACGCTCAATAACACCTTTTTGGTTCATGTATGGAACTGGGTTTTCTGGACGCACAGGAGTACCAAAATCTTTAAAAATCCAAGCAGTTGCTCCTGTTAATGTTGGCATTGTTTCTTGTTCTTTTAAGTGCCAATCAAATAAATTACAAATGTATGTTTCGCTCCAATTGCTATCTTTTGATGCACGTGCTTGACCACCAGATAATAAGAAATCATTACCTCGTTCATCAGTGCCTTGACCAGTTTTAATTTTTGCTAACCCTTCATCTGGAGACTCAGAATGACGTGTTGCGTGACTACTTCCACCCCATTCCATATGCACAAAGTTAGGGTATTTTTTTATATGTTCAAGGGTTGCCTTTTTGTATTCAGTAAATTTTCCTCGGTACCATCCAGCCCATATTGATGGTGAGTAAACATCAACAATATTTGCACAAAAATGGCATCTACGAATACCCGTTACTCGTGAATTATCTAACTTATGAGCTAAAGAGTTTAATTTTTCCATAAAATTAATGATTGCTTGTTTGCTATAAGTTGGAAAATCACCAGGCCAATCGTTTTCATTGCCAAGCCCCCAAACTACAATCGAAGGATGATTATAATGTTGTGAAATTAAGTTCTTTAAACTATTAATAACGCGATTTTGATATTGTGTTCCACCAAGCCCCCCACGACACCAAGGAACTTCTTCCCAAACTAAAATACCAAGTTTGTCACACATATTTAAAACAATTTTTGATTGTTGATAATGACCCAAACGAATGAAATTTACTCCCATTTCTTTCATCATAGTCATCTCTTTTTTTATCATTTCTTCAGTCATTGCTGCACCAACACCAGCATGATCTTCGTGGCGACTTGTCCCTCTAATTAATAAACGCCGTTCATTTAATTTGAAAGGACCACCTTTTAGAAATTCAAAGAATCTTAATCCAAAATTACTTGACTTTGTTGTCGTATATCCAAGTGTTTCTAAGGTTACGCTACAACGATATAAATTAGGTTGATCAACGTCCCAAAGAATTGGTTTAGCAATTTCTAAGGATACAATTTGTTGCATTTCTTCCCATAGTTTTTTTGATACAGTTTGAGTTGAAATTAATTTATTGTTGGGATCAAAAATTTTAATTGTTAATTTTGCATTTTCAGCAATTTTGTCTGGGTTGTATAGGTCAACTAGAATATTTACCTTTGCCAAATCTTTGGTTGTTTGACTTTTAATATGAACAGTTTTTAATGAAACTTGTGGGACATATTTTAAATTTAAATAGCGATAAATACCTCCATAAATAAAGAAATCACTAATATCAGATGGAGCAAATTCAGTATCACGGGTGTTATCGCAACGAATTAGTAATGGTACTTTGCTATTAGAATTATTCTTTTTTTCTTGACGATATTTTTTTATATAATCTGTAATATCAACGGTAAATTCATCATAACCACCTTCATGATAGCCAGCTTTTGTCATATAAATATAAACGCCCGTGCGTTGTCCTGAGCCTTCAAAGTGTAATAATGTGCGTCCATTTTTATAAGGATTATCAATGGTAACACTGTTTTTGTACCATGCTGGACCTTGATAATATTTTACATCTGGGTCGATAGCATCCTCTGCGTTATAGCAATGAGGTAAAGTAACTTTTTGCCAATTTAGTTTGAATGATTTTCGCCATGCCTCCCATGGTGAACCTATTTCACCTTTGTGAAATTGCCAATTTTCATTCAATCGTGAACTTTTTACATTTTGTTTTTCTAATGCCATTAGTGAATTGGCACTAGAAACCATTCCGCAAATTAATAATAATGAGCGGAAGAAGTTTGTTGATCTTTTCCTCATAACTACCTCTCTTTTGTGTTTGGGAATTTTTTGCCTTTTGCTATAAATAGCAATATTAAAATACTGCAATTTTTTAGATTGACAAATCATTTAATACTTCTATTTCATATTTTGTATGAAAGAATATAATGATTAAACCAAAAAAATTAGGTAAAATTTGATTGCTAAAATTATTCTTATAGACTATATTAAAATTATTCGATTATCATTCTAAGAAAACGTAATTTTGTGACTTTAATTTTAAAGTCAAACTTAGGGAAAAAATATGTCAGATAACTACTCTCGACAACTTCAAATGAATTTTGAAAATTATTCAAATCAATTTCAAAAACAGTTGAATTCTGGAAATTTTTCAATACTTTTTGAATTTAATACTCCAGATATTAAGTTGGATTTGAATGATAGCGCTAATCGAGTAAAAGATGCGGTTAGTGCAGTGTTTGCTGAAGGTGATTTATCTACTGGAGTAAGTTTTTTTCAAAATTATGGTAATGTTCAGAGTCATAATCCAGTTGAATTTGGGCGTATTTTAGTACCTGAAGAGGAACGATCGCGTTCCGTTATTTATTTAAGTGGACGTGGAAATAGTTTGAATGATATGTATGAAAATATTGAATTGGCAATGAATGAAGGTTTTAATAATATTATTGCGGCTTCAGGGTGCTCGATGTTTAATGATTCCGTGCGCTCAACACGAAAAAAACAATTTACTGAAAGTATTCACCTTTTAAATAAAGTAAAAAATTCATCTCTTGAATTTAAGAAAAAAATTTGTATTGGAACTACATTTAATCCTTTCAAATACAATTTAGCTGATTGCACTAATCAGTATTTTAAGCTGGTAAAAAAAATTAATCATGGTGCACAGTTTATTGTAACTCAGTTTGGTTGGGATATGTATAAAATGCAGGAACTGCGTTGGTATTTAACTAATCGTGGATTTTATTACCCGTCTTTAGCTGGAATACTATTTTTAAATCCAAGCCGAGTTGAAAAAATTATTGCTGGTGAATATCGTGGCGTTCATATTTCGAGTGATTTTAGAAAAGTTTTGACTAATGAGCTAAGATTTTCGACAACGCAATTTGAAGCATCACAATGGCGCAGATTGCAACTTCAGGTAGCTGGAGCTAAACTTTTAGGTTATAGTGGGGTACAAATTAGTGGTCTTGATACACCGTATAAAATTAATGTTGCGTTGCGCAAAATTAAAGATGCCTTTGCCGAATTCAATCATTTTCAGTATTGGCGTAGTGCTTATGAGGAATATTTAGGACGAGTTGAGATGGCACCCTATCCACAAAGATTTTATATTTTTGAAAAACTTCTTGATGATGCACATTTGACGAAACAACCAACAATTAGTGATGGTAATATTCCAGAGTGTACGAAACGTGAAAAAATTCATTACTATTTGGCAAAATTTTTATTTGGTAAATCGCAAGGTCGCCGTATTGCCACGGAGCATTTTATTTCAAAAAAACTTTTTGCGAGTTGTCGAAGCTGTAAAAGTTGTCGCTTGCCACAGTTTCATTATTTATGTCCAGAAATTTGCCCAAAAGGTTTTGCCAACGGACCATGTGGCGGAACAAAGGTTGATGGAAAGTGTGAAGTTGCTAATCGTGAGTGCGTTCACATAAAGCGTTTGAAATTGGCGAATTGGCGTGGGAATGTAAATGATTTAGAAGAGATTTATTTGCAAAGCGGTAAAGTCAGAAAATAACTACACAAAGTTTAATAGCTTAAAATTTAATATTGGGGGGAACAATAGTTTATGTTTAATAAAGTTTTAGTTTTGATAACATTGATAGCTTTCAGTGCATCTTGTAATCATTGGTCAAAAACAGAAAATATCCAAGTAGTTGATGATGATGGATTAATTGCTATGGATGATAATTGTCTTAATAAGTTTTACTACAAAAATGGTCAGTTAGCTTTTATCGGCGAAATGAAAAATGAAAAGCCGATAGGAGAGCATATTTATTACTATGAAAATGGCAATATCTCACGGAAATCAATTTTTAAAAATGATTGCTGGGTAATGAGTAATTATGAAGAAGATGGGCGACATGTTATGACTCAAACAATTTATCCAGATTCAAAATATTTATTCGGTTTCAAAAATGGTCATCTAAAATTAATCTGGATTAGTGATGATGATGATTTCTCTCCTATGGAAGGTTTTTCTGGGGTAATTAATGAATATGACGCTGAGGGTAACTTAACAAAGCACAAAGTTTTAATAAACGGTAAAGATATTGAAATAAAATAATAGTTTTGTCAATTTATTAAAATTATTAGCAAAAGCCTTAACTTCATGTATATTACTTGATTGTTTACAAATTTGAAAATTAAAGATAAAAAATATAGACAGGAGTTGGAGCTAATCATGGCAACACTTTTACCTTTTCACGGTTTATTACCAACAGCTGAAAAAGCGGCGCAAGTTGCAGCTGTTCCTTATGATGTAGTTAATAGCGAAGAAGCGGCGGTTTTAGCTGAAGGCAATCCGTTAAGTTTTTTACGCGTTTCAAAACCAGAGATTGAATTAGACGCTGGTATCGATTTATATAGCGAAGAAGTTTATGCAAAAGCCCGCGAAAATTTTGCTCGTTTATGTGCTGAAGCACCATTGACTCTAGACGAGGGCAATCATTTATATGTGTATGCTTTAACAATGAATGGTCGTACTCAAGTAGGTATTTTGGGCGCTGCTTCTGCTGAAGATTATCAAAATGAGATTATTAAGAAACATGAACGTACGCGTCAAGCGAAAGAAGATGATCGTACTCGTCACGTGATGGAATTACGTTCTCACACGGGTCCTGTTTTCTTAACGTATAAAGATAGCGAAGAAATCAACACAAAAGTTGCAGATTTAGTAGCTAATGAAGCTCCTCTATTTGACTTTACAGCAGTTGATGGAATTACGCATAAATTATGGCGTGTTGATGAAGAATTATCTGCTCAATTAGCGACCGCTTTTGACGCGATTGATTATTTCTATATCGCTGATGGTCACCATCGTGCAGCAGCAGCAGCTCGTTCAGCAGTTGAGGGTAAAAAACAAAATCCTAACCATACGGGCGATGAAGATTATAATTTCTTCTTAGCGGTTGTTTTCCCTGCATCACATTTACATATTATGTCTTACAACCGTGTTGTTAAAGACTTGAATGGCTTGACAAAGGATGAATTATTTGCTAAAATTGGCGAAAAATTCACAATTGACGCAAATGGTGTTAAAGAGCCTTCAAAATATGGTAACGTTTGCGTTTATATTGACAAACAATGGTACGAAATCAGCCCTAATTTCTCAGTTGAAAATGAAAGTGTGATTGAGCAACTAGATGCAATGATTTTACAACGTAATGTATTAGCGCCATTCTTAGGAATTGATGATCCACGCACGAGCGATAGAATTGATTTTATTGGTGGGATTCGTGGTACTGCTGAATTAGAAAAATTAGTTGATTCAGGCAAGTTTGAGATTGCATTCTCAATGTCGCCATGCACGATTGAATTATTAATGGCGGTTGCTGATAATAATGAAATTATGCCTCCGAAATCAACTTGGTTTGAGCCAAAACTGCGTGATGGTTTAGTTTGTCATAACTTTTAAGGGCACTTCTTTAAAATTAATTTTTAGAAATACCCTCAAGTTTTAGCTTGAAAATAGCGCATAAAAAAATCCATGGCTTTTTGATAGGTCATGGATTTTTATTTATATACAAGATTAATAATTCTTCAATTATTTTTTTAGTAACTAAGTTTTGAAGCTGTTCTTGGTTATTTTGGTTTAACTTATAGGCTTCTCGTAGTTCTTCATTAGACATTTGGCTTATGACTTTTTTGAAAAAGAGTAATTTTAAGTCATAGGCGTTTAAGTTTTTTTCTTCAAGCATGATAATGCTCCATTATTGAGATTATGCAATTTTATTGTTATATTAAACTTAAACAATTAAATTACTGATTTTATCAGCTCTTTTATGGAAATTAACGCACAAAAAAGAGCGTATTCATTAATTCCACATTTAACTTAGGTACCGCCAAGCACCCGACACAAATATGAAATAAGAATACGCTCAAAATATCTATAAAGCCATATTATATTTTAATATAGCTTAATTATACAGCAATATAGATATAGTGAACGTCTTTCAGTTTTTTCTAGCATTTTGTGTCAAAAAATTGGCGGTTTCAAGTTAAAATGCAGAAATAGTGAAAGCAACACTATAAAAAATTTTTAGTTAGGTTCTAAAATTATCACTTTAAGATAGAGAAATCAAGAAACAATCATAAATTAGTTAGCTGTTTTCTTTACTTGATTTCGATTTGGTATTTGTTGTCGTAGTAATTTTTTAAAAGCATATTAAAGTAATCTTGTAAAAGTTGATAATCATTTTTATTTTCTGGACACTCTAAAAGCCTTTTATGAAATGGAACATCATAAACTGTTTTATTTAGTGAAACAAATAATTTAAAAAATGGTTTATTTGTGTTTTTATCTATTAATAAATAAGTATTTTGATTATTAACAGCTTTTTTATTCTCGTCAATAGTGTAGATAATAGATTTAACGACATTATAATCCATATTGTGAATTTTTGTTTCGTATTCTGAAAAAACTACATTTAAACTATTTGTATCTATATAATAAATGACGTCAGTTTCTCTTTCGAGATTGTTTTTATCGTCTGTTGTAGCAATGAGTTTATAGCAAAGATAATTTTCATAGTTCACTAAATCTTTGGCGAGGTTGATACTTTTAAAAAAATTTCTAAACTTAGTAGTTTTGTTGTTAATTAACATACTGGGAGGATTTGCTTCTTTTATAAATGTTTTTTTTAAAAGCTCTTTATTAGCTGATAACAACCAAAAAGGGGTTTCACCTTCAGTATAAAATAATACTTCAGTTGCATTTTTTTCATTATGTAAAAATTTTTCAGATTTGTTGTTTATTGTTACAGTAATAGATTGTGATCGATAATTTAATTTTTTCTTGCCTTTTTGATAAGAATATCCTTTTAGGTCACAAAATTGCACTTTGGGGTAAACTTCTTTTTGATCTTTAGATTTTTCTTCAATAGCAGCAAATAACTCATCAACAGTTTTTATTTGTGTGTGATTTTGAGTTTTTTGTGCATTTTTTTTATTTTCGAAACAGCCACAAATTATGACACTAATGGTTAATAACGCTAATAGTAATTTTTTCATATAATTTCTCCTTAAAATTTTATTTGACAAAGAGAAATTAGCATTAAAGCGAAAGGTTCACAAATTTTTGAGATCTAAAAACAGTGGAACTTTTTTATTTTTAGCTATGAATTCGGCAACTTTTGTTGCACTAATTAGTAATGCAAAATCATTCTGCTGATAAAACTTAACTACTTCAAGACGCGGGTCTGAGTCGACGGTTAGAAAACGGCACCCCCCTAGGCTGTTTGAATTAATCGCTAAATTTTTAATATGAGTTAGAACTTCGCTGCCAATATTTTGATTTTGAAATTCTTTGGCTACCGCTAGTCGACCAATTTTAAGAGCAGGAAAATTAGTAATTGGTGAAATATGTTGAAATTTTTTCCATTGGCTACTTGAAACATGGTATGAAAGATTTTTTTTTGAAATTCGATCATTTTCTAATGTATAATAGAAGATTATTTTAGAAGAATTTTTATCAATTCCAAGCTGAGTAGACCCCAATAGTTCAGCTTGAAATGTTAACGCTTCCTCGGTTAAAAATTGATTCAAATCATTGCGACCGCAATCAAATTCTTTTAATTTTGCTTGCTTAAATTTTATAATAGAAATCAATTGAAAATTTTTAGTTAGTTCATTCATATTAAAATTATATAGCTTTAAAAATTTTTTTGGCATAAAAACTGCGTCTTTATTAGCAAAAAAATAGATTAATTTTACGTAGGGTTGATAATATGAACATAAAAGGTAAACGTGTTTTAATTACCGGTGCAGATGGCTTTATTGGGTCACACTTAACTGAAGTTTTATTTCAAAGAGGGGCAAAAGTACGCGCTCTATCACAATATAATTCATTTAATAATTGGGGACATTTAGAAAATGTCGATTGCAAAAATGAAATTGAAGTTATTTGCGGAGATGTGCGTGATAGTCATTTTTGCGAAGTCATTACCAAAGATATTGACGTTGTTTTTCATTTAGCAGCATTAATTGCCATTCCATATTCATATGTTGCTCCAGATAGTTATATTGATACTAACGTCAAAGGTACATTAAATATTTGTCAGGCTGTATTAAAAAATGGTTGTGAAAAAGTAATTCACACCTCAACAAGTGAAGTTTACGGCACTGCTCAATATGTGCCTATTGATGAAAAACATCCGTTGCAGCCGCAATCTCCATATAGTGCAAGTAAAATCGGCGCAGATGCGATTGCAATGAGTTTTTATAATTCATTTGATTTGCCATTGATTATTGCTCGTCCATTTAATACATATGGTCCGCGTCAGTCGGCGAGGGCTGTTATGCCGAGCATTATTACTCAAATTGCCGCTGGTGCAAAGGAAATTAAGCTTGGTGATGTTTCGCCGACACGTGATTTTAATTATGTTCTTGATACATGTAATGGATTTATTGCACTGGCTGAAGCTGATAATTGTTTGGGTGAAACAGTAAATATTGGTTCCAATTTTGAGATTTCTGTTAAAGATACGCTAGAATTAATCAAAAAAATTATGAAAAGTGATTGTGAATTTATTATTGAAGAACAACGCCTTAGGGCTGCAAAAAGTGAAGTTTTTCGTTTATGGTGTGATAATAAGAAAATTACTGAATTAACTGATTTTAAGGTGCAATATCCGATTGAAACAGGTTTAGAATTAACTGTCGATTGGTTCACAAATGAAAAAAATTTAGCAAATTATAAAACTGGAATTTACAATGTTTGATAATGTGAATAATAAAAAAATTAAAATTATTGCTGAAGCGGGAGTTAATCATAATGGGTGTTTAAAAAGAGCTCAAAAAATGGTTGAAGTTGCTGCTGATTGTGGAGTTGATTACATTAAATTTCAGACTTTTAAAACTGAAAATTTGGTCACTTTAACTGCAAATTGTGCAGATTATCAACAAAAAAATATCAATAACAAGGTCACAACTAAATCGCAATATGCAATGTTAAAAAATTTAGAGTTAAGTTTTTCTGAATTTGAAAAATTGGCTCTTTATTGTCAATCATTAGGAGTTGGCTTTTTATCAACAGCTTTTGATGAAGAGTGTTTAGATTTTTTATTAACATTAAACATGGATTATTTGAAAATTCCATCAGGAGAAATTACCAATTACCCATATTTAAAGAGTCATGCTTTAACAAATAAAAAAATAATTTTGTCAACTGGAATGAGTTCGTTATATGAAGTTGACAATGCTGTTAATGTGTTGAAAAAATTCAATGATAAAGTTATGAATAATTTAACAATTATGCATTGTACCACTGAATACCCAGCTCCTAAGCAGGAGTTAAATTTATTATCAATTCACAAATTGCGTCAGAATTTTAAGTGTGATATTGGTTATTCAGATCATAGTAATGAACTTTTAGTACCTGCAATTGCAACAACTTTGGGTGCAACTATTATTGAAAAACACTTTACTTTAGATAAGAGTTTATCGGGTCCAGATCATAAGGCCTCTATTGAACCAAATGAACTAAAGAAAATGGTTGAGCATGTTCATGATGTTTCAACCATTTTAGGTGTTCGAGAAAAAGAACCGACGGCATCAGAAATAAAAAATCGCTTTATTGCTCGAAAAAGCATTGTTGCAAAAAGAAATATTGCTGAAGGAGAATTATTTTCAGAAAGTAATTTAACTGTAAAACGAGTTGCTATTTCAGGAATATGCCCAATGAATTGGGAAAAAATTATTGGTTTGAAAGCCCTAAAATCATTTGTAATTGATGAGGTGATTGAATTATGACTCAAAATATGCCAAGTAATCATATCAAAAAAAATATTTGTGTTGTGACTGCTTCACGTGCAGAATTTGGCATTATGAAGCCATTGATAAAACAAATTAATGAGTGTGATAAATTTAGTTTACAGTTGGTGGTAACAGGAAGTCATTTAGCTGAAGAGTTTGGTTCTACTGTCAATGAAATTATTGCTGATGATAATCTTAGAATTTGTCGTGAAGTGGAAATTATTAATGAATTTAATGTTGATAACACTGCATTGATAATGGCTGAAACAATGATAAAATTTTCAGAATGTTTTATTGAATTAAATCCTGATATGGTTGTTGTTTTAGGGGATCGTTATGAAATTTTTTCGGTTTCTAGTGTTGCCACGACGCTAAATATTCCAATTTGTCATTTACATGGAGGGGAAACTACTGAAGGGGCGATTGATGAAGCGTTTCGTCATGGAATTAGCAAAATGAGTTATTTGCATTTTACAGCATCAGAAGAATATCGTAATAGAGTAATTCAGTTAGGAGAGCACCCAAAACGGGTATTTAATGTTGGTGCATTGGCAAATGAATCAATTGATAATTTACAATTATTGAGCAACGAAAAATTAAATGAAAAACTTGATTTTAATGTTGATACTAACACATTTTTAGTAACATTTCATCCTGTAACTTTAGGTGGTAGTCTAAAAGTGGTTGAACAACAATTTAAACAATTACTAATCGCATTGGAGTATGCTATGGAAAAGAAAAATTTAAAAATTATTTTCACCAAAGCCAATGCAGACAGTGGAGGAATTGTTGTTAATAGAATGATTGATCATTTTGTTAAAAAATTTGATCAAAATGCAATTGCATTTCATTCGCTGGGACAGTTGCGTTATTTTAGCGCATTAAAATATTGTGGCGGTGTGATTGGTAATTCTTCAAGTGGTATTATTGAGGTTCCAATGTTTAAAAAAGTTTCAATTAATATTGGAAATCGTCAACGTGGGCGAACCCAAGCCGAAAGTGTGATAAATTGTAGTGCTGATGCAAAACAAATTTTAGGCGCAATTGCAACATCTTTAAGTAGTGATTTTCAAGAAAAATTAGCTTCTGTTAAGTCACCATATATTAACAATGAAAATTTAAATAATAAAACAATTTCTCAATATATTTGTGAAAAAATGATTGAGTGTTTTGACCATAGAATTGATTTAAGAAAACAGTTTTTTAATTTAAAATTTTCAAATAATCTTTATGAGTTGGGATTGAAAAAATAATGTATAAAAATAATCGAATTTTAGCAGTTATTACAGCTCGAGGCGGTTCGCAAAGGTTACCTAAAAAAAATATTATGCCGTTAGCTGGCAAACCCTTAATTGCTTGGAGTATTAGTAGCGCAAAAAAATCACGATATTTAGATAAAATTATTGTCAGTAGTGATTGTGATAACATTGTTGATGTTGCGAAAAGTTATGGTGCGGAAGTTCCTTTTAAACGACCAAAAAGTTTGGCGACATCAACAGCAAGTGGCATTGATCCAGTTAAGCATGCTGTTGAATTTTTACAGAATATTGGAGAGAATTTTGATGTTGTGGTTTTATTACAGCCAACTTCACCATTTAGAACTGCCAAAGACATTGATAATGCTATTGAGTTATTAATTGATAATTTTAATAACAATGTTCAATCAGTGGTTAGTTTTGTTGAGCCTGACAAAAAAATTAATTGGCATTATTACTTTGATAGTGCCAATCACAACAAAGTAGTTAATATTTCTGCAAATAAGCAAAACAGTATTAAGCGTGTTGAAAATACAACAGCATATTGTTTGAATGGTGCCGTTTATGTTATTAAGTGTGAGGTATTAATGACTAAAGAATGTAGCTCATTTATTTCAGAAAATACCATTGGTTATTTGATGGATAAATATAATTCAATGGATATTGACACAGAATTAGATTTTAAATTTTGTGAATTTTTATTACAACAACAAAGCAGCAAATCTGAAGGTTAAAAAATGACAATAGAAAATATTCCAACTCTAAGTGAAAATGCAACGATTCTTGAAGCTTTAAAAATTATTGATTATAGCGGTACTGGAATGGCATTGATTACCGATGAAAACCGTAAACTTATTGGAGTGTTATCTGATGGAGATATTCGTCGACTATTAATTAATGGTGCAACAATTGAGGAAAAAATTAGTAATTATATTATAAGAGATTGTTTCACCGTGTCAAATAAAGCGTCGCGAGCAGAAATTTTAGATTTGATGCAAGCTCGAAAATTTTCCCAGGTGCCTGTGGTTGATGATAATAATAAATTAATTGGTTTGCATTTACTTCATAGCATGATTAGTAAATCCACGTTAAAAAATAAAGCGGTTATCATGGTTGGTGGTAAAGGTACAAGGTTAGGAAAATTAACTGCGACCACTCCTAAACCGATGTTAAAAGTGGCTGGACGCCCGATTTTAGAGCGTATTATTTTACATTTAATTAGCCATGGGGTTGTTAATATTTATTTAGCAGTTAACCACTTAAGCGATGTTATTGAAGAATATTTTGGCAGTGGGGAAAAATTTGGTTGCAGTATTAAATATTTGCGTGAAAATGAACCATTAGGTTCAGGTGGAGCATTGTCGTTGCTAGATTTCGAATTTAACAATAAAACTAGTAGTAATGAAAATATTGAAAATGATTATTTTGGAGCACAAGATGATCAGATTTTTGTTATGAATGGTGATTTAATTCTTGAGGCTGATTTGCGTTCGATGCTAAAATATCACTGTGATCACAAATTTTATGCTACGATGGGCGTATCTTTATATCACCATGAAGTACCTTTTGGTTGTGTGATTAGTGAAAATGATGATACTAATAATAAAAAACGTCATGTCATAACTCAATTAGAAGAAAAGCCTAATTTGACCAAAAAAATTAATTCTGGAATTTATATTTTTTCACCAAAAGCAGTGAAAAATGTTCCTAAAAATGAATTTTTCCCAATTACTGAATTATTTAATGACGCCCTTGAGAATGATTTACCTTGTGGGTCATATTTACTCGAGGGAGATTGGCATGATATTGGCCAAGTTGAACAATTCAAAAAAGCTAACGGCAAGTAAAGATTTATTATAAATACCACAAATTCATTACTTTATTTAGCAATAAAAATGACATTTTAAGCGTTATACATTGCAAATAAATTTATATCAAGATAAAGCTGGAGATTGATAGTAATGAATCTAAATATTAGTAATGTTTTATTGGCAACAATATGTGTATCAAATTGCTTAATAAATTCTAATAACTTAAGCGCTCGGGTGAATAATAAGGACATTCAATCACAAAAAAAGCCTAATATTATATTTATTTTAATTGATGATTTGGGAAAAGAATGGTTGGATGTTTATGGTGCAAAAAATATCAAATTGCCAAATATTAATCGATTAGCGCAAACAGGAATGACCTTCAATAATGTTTATAGCATGCCTCAGTGCACTCCATCAAGGTGTTGTTTATTAACAGGTCTTTACCCTGGAAATAATGGAATGGTTGATCATTGGGATGTTCCGCGTTGGGGAAGAGGAGTGCATTTTGATCCGACACAATATCAGGCTGTTTGGGCACGGGAAATGAAAAAAATCGGTTATATGACCGCTGCTGCTGGTAAATGGCAAATTGATGACTTTAGAATTGAGCCCAATGCAATGGTTGAGGCGGGTTTCGATAAATGGTGTATGTGGACCGGATATGAAACAGGCAATAAACCAAGTGGTAAGCGTTATTGGAATCTATATTTAATCTATGATAATAAAAAAGCACAAACATATCACGGCAAATTTGGTCCAGATTTAGTAAATGATTTTGTTTTAGATTTTATCACGAAAAATCGCCATAAACCATTTTTCGTTTATTACCCAATGTTATTAACACATTCGCCATATGTCACAACGCCGCATGAGCCAAATGCAAAAAATGTTACAGAAAAACACAAGGCGATGACTCGTTATGCGGATTTTTTGATTGGAAAAGTAGTCGATAAATTAATTGAATTAAAGCTTCGTTCGTAACAATACCATAGTTTTTTTCACCACTGACAATGGTAGTTCTTCACGATTAGAAAATCAATTAGGAAATTATGTGATTAGTGGAGGGAAGGGAACAATTTTTGAGAATGGAGTTAATGCTCCGTTTATTGTTAGTGGCCCAACTTTAATACCGCAAAATTGCAAATCAAACGCGTTAGTTGATTTTACAGATATGTTGGCGACTACCGTTGATATTGGTGGAGGAAAAATTGCTAAAACAGCGACAGATGGATATTCAATAAAAAGAGTGTTATACGGTAATGCTTTTAAAACAGCACGAAATGTTATTGTAGCATATGGAGGAGGGCGTAGTAAAATGCAACGCGTTAATGATGGGGGTGTTCAAAATGAATTTTATTTTAGAGAACGAGTTTTAAGGTATGATGATTTTAAAGCATTTGTTTCTCCAGAAAGAAAAATTGCCAAAATCATTAATGTGAAAAATGATCCATTTGAAAATATTAATTTGATGGATGCTTCACAATATTCAGTTGAATATTTAACAGCAAAGAATATTTTTGAAGAAGCGCTGAAAAATATGTCAGTGCGTGATCAAAACCCTAAATATAATCCAAATTCAACTCAGCATTGGGAAAAGGATAATTCAAAAGAAGTTCGGCGTGAAATTGACCGCATTGCACATCCTAATAATCCTAAAAAAGATAAAAAGGGCAGTTTTTTGAAAATTAAGAAAAAAATTTATAAAGCAAATTAATTTAAAAGTCTGTAAAATTAGTTTTACAGACTTTTTTTTTCTAAATATGTGGTATATTATTTTTGGATTTAAAACACTACTAAAATGTTTAACAACCTTTAATTAATTATAAAATGACTAAACAAATTATTATTATTGGCGCAGGAGCTTCGGGACTAATGACCGCAGCAATTTTAGCTGAAAAAATTGCACAGAATAAACAACACGCTAATAGTGCAGAAATTACTGTTATTGAGCGGATGAATCGTTGTGGTTTGAAATTATTAGCATCTGGTGGGGGACGTTGTAATGTAACGAATGTTTTAAGTAGTAGTGAATTGATGAAGAGTTTTGGTAAACATGGTCGTTTTATGAATGATGCAATACAGTTAATGGATAATGAAAAATTAATTGCTTGGTTTGATCAGAATAATGTACCTTTAGAATGTGTTGATAAAATGCATTATTTTCCAAAGTCAAAGAAATCAAGCGATATAGTTAATATGTTAGTTGACAAATGTTTAAAATATAATGTAAAGTTTATTAAGAGTTGTAAAGTTACTAGTTGCCAGCTCCGTTGTAAAGATAAATTAGCTAATCATGGTTTTATTTTGCAAACTAGTGATGAACAAGTATTTAATGCTGACTATGTTGTGTTTTCAACTGGAGGAGTGTCATATAAAAAATTAGGTGGCAGTAAAAGTGGGTATAAAATTTTAGCAGACCTAGGACATAAAATAATTTCACCATTGCCAGGAATGGTTGGGCTTAACGTTCAAGAAAATTGGGTTAAAAAATCTACTGGAATTGCCTTTGGAAATACATTAGCTGTGATTGGACTTAAAAAATATCGAAAAAAAAATTCATATGGTGAATTGTTATTTACTCATGAAGGATTAAGTGCAAATGCCGCTATTAATATTTCTGCGGATATTGCCGAATTGTTGGAGAACGCTCCAACAGTGCCACTAATTATTAAACTATTTGCTGATAAAAGTAATCAAGAGATGATTAACCAATGGAGTAAATGTTGTCAAGAAAATAGTACTAAAAGTGTCGTAAAAGTTTTATCATTTTTTGTCCCGAAATCGGTTGCGGTAAATTATCTGACAGATTTTTTTGGTGAGGAAATATTACAATGTACAATTGCGCAGTTACCTAAAAAAGTTAATCAAAAGATAATTGAATTATTAACTGAGTGTATTGTGACAATTACTAAAACCAATGGGTTTGATAAAGCTATGGTCACTCGTGGAGGTGTTGATTTAAAAAATTTAAATCCAAAAACTCTTGAAAGCAAAATTGTCGAAGGTTTATTTTGCACTGGAGAAGCTGTTAATTTAGACGGTCCGTGCGGTGGATATAATTTGCAGTGGGCGTTTTCCAGTGGGTATTTGGCTGCATATTCAATATATCAAAAAATAATACAAAAATGAGGCTTTAATAATGAAAAAAATGCAAACCCAATTGTTAATGTTTAAAAAAAGTAGTTGTTTAAAAATTTTATTAATATTTTGTGGATTGTGTTTTGTTTTCGTTTTTAAAGTATATTCATTTCAGGTTGATAGCGTTATTTCACGAGATTCTAATGTGCGTTGGTTAAAGGATCCTAAATCAATATATAATTTGTTGCGTGGTAAAGGAATTAGTGTTAACACTGATATAGTTTATGATACTCCAAAGCGTTGTAAATTAGATCTTTTGCTGCCTAAAGATTATCAAAAATTGCCAAGTGTTCCAGTGGTTATGATTTTTCATGGCGGTGGCTTTGTTAAAGGAGATCGTTTTAAAGGTGCCGCGCGATTTAGTCGTGAAGTTGGGCGCTTTTTAGCGAACGATATTGCAGTTGCTTTGGTTGATTATCCTTTGATGGATCGTTATAAAACTGATATGAACACTCTTCAATGTATTACCCAAGCAGCTCGGAGCGTACAGTTTATTAGGCACAACGCCAAAAAATATAACATTAATTCAAATAAAATCATTGCTTTGGGATCTTCAGCAGGCGCAGGTATTACATTATTTTTAGCAACAAATGAATTGAAAGATAGCGTTGCAGAAAATAAGATGTATCGAGAGTCGTCACGTATTGCTGTTGCGGGTCTTTTTGATACTCAAATGGGTTATAATTTTTTTGATTGGGAAAAATATTTCAAAATAAAAATGAAATATTCTCCAAAAATTGTTGCACAAATGAGATTTCATTATAAACTAAAAAACATTAATTCAAATGAAGCTCTTGTTTTAAGAGAAAAATTAGCGTTTCAAGAGCAGTTGACTAAAAATTTTACACCGCCATTATTTTTGAGCTGCTCGACGGATGAATCTGTTCCTTTAGATCCTAACAAGGTCGGTCAAATGATTCATCATGTAATGCATAGTAATGTTTTATATATTAAAGCTACTGAACAAAAAATTAAGTGTCAATTGGTCATCAAAAAAAAACGTTGTGCGAATGTTAAATTGCCAATTGATTTTGTTAACTTTGCCTTAAATAACCTTAAGGGTAATTCAAAAATAAAAAATAAAAAATAATTTTTTTAATTTATAAATAATTTTATGAACTAAAGGACTAAGAAAAAATGATTAGCGAAGAAGATGGTTATAGTGAAAATTTTAATGTTAATGGTATGATTTTAGCTGCGGGAGCTGGTACCCGACTTAGACCTTTAACTGATAATACTCCAAAAGCATTAACTAAAATTTATGGACACAGTTTACTTGATATTGTCTGTAATAAGATGGCTAATGCTAAAGTAACCAACATCGCCGCAAATAGCCATTATTGTGCTGGTAAAATTTCAGAGTGGTTATTAGAAAAAGATGACTTAGACTTTGATATTAAATTATTTCATGAAATCCCCAATGCTCTGGGTACTGGAGGACCTTTAATTAATGCAAAAGAGCATCTTTGTAAAGACAATGCTAATTATTTTATTCTTCATAATTGTGATATTATTAGTAATATTAACTTACAAGAGCTAATTTCAAAACATCATAAAAATGTGCAAAAAAATCCTAAGAATTTAGTAACGATGTGTTTGGTTGATGGTTCTGAACCTAGGATTGTTGTTGATAAAAATTCCTCTAATATTGTGAATATGCGCGATGTTTTAAATATTGAAATAAATGATAACCATGAACGCTTCTCTTATGCAGGAATTAGTTGTTTTTCTACAGAAATCTTTAATTATTTGCCAAACGAAGTTAATGATTATTGTATTATTGAATTGCTTTTAGAGTTGATGCACGACGAGCAGATTAGCGTTGGTTCTTATATTACAAATGAAGATATTTACTGGAATGATATTGGTTCAAGTAGCTGTTTTTATGACGTGCATAAGTATATTTTAGATAATGAACATCACGAATTGGAGCTTTTGGGCTGTAATATTGACAATAAACATGATTTTTGGAGTGATTGTAAAAATTTACTATTTCTTGAAGAGGAGAGTAAACAATTATATGCAAAAAATAAGTTAAAAATTAATAATAATCAACGTGCGATATTGATTCATGATGAACAGCAAGAGCATCATTTTGTTGTTGATTATTTCCATTCGCAAATTGCTAAGATTTTACAAAATCTTTTTGATACTAGTCATATTATTAAATTTACTGCAGAGCTTTTAAAAGAACAGGGTTCAAGTAGAAGGTTTTATCGCATTAATTTTTTAGAACAGTTTGATCATGATTTGCAACGTGCTTTAGCAAATAATAGTGAAGTTTTAATGATTTCTAGCAAAGATGATTTTGATTTTGAAAGATTTATTGAGTATGGAACAATTTATCGCAGTCATGGTATAAATGTTCCAGAAATTTATGGAGTAGATAAAGAAAATCATGCAGTGTTAATGGAAGATTTTGGTGATTTTTCACTTTACGATTTTCATATTTTAAATGCTGGCGATGATCAAAGTGTTTTAGCTTGTTACAAACAAATTATTGATGAACTGATTGTATTTCAAAATCAAGGACAGTTAATTACTAATACTTTGGCTTCGCTACGTATTTTTGACCATGAATATTTGCGCTGGGAAACAAATTATTTTTTGGAATATTTCTTACACTTGTATTGCAAAGAAGACTTAGCAAAACTTAAAAACTCTTTGGATGAGATTTTTGCACAACTGGCTCATATTTGCTTAAATGAAACTAATCAGTGCTTAATTCATCGTGATTTTCAATCGATGAATATTCATCTCAATTTACAGAATAATTCACAAGTTGGCATTATTGACTTCCAAGGTGGAAGGATTGGATCACAGTTTTATGACTTAGCATCATTAATAAATGACCCATATGTCAATTTAAACCCATGTATGCGTGATGAGTTGTACTTATATTATTGTGAAAAGACTAATTTAAACAGTAAAGAGTGCTTAAAATCCTACTTGGCAGCAACATTACAACGTAATATGCAAGCGCTTGGCGCATATGCTTTTTTAAGTTTAAAGAAAAATAAAAAAGATTATAGGCAATATATTTCGCCAGGGCTACGTTTATTAATAGAGAATTGTCAGAGAATAAGTTACATCGATGATAAATTTAAAAAATTACTCGAAATCGTAATTAATATATAAAAAAATTGCATTAATTGTTATTGAAAGTTATCATAAGTAGCAAGTTTGTTATATATTAACTTAGAGGGGTTTTTAAAATTGTTTCTTGTGATGAATTATAATTTTAGAAAACTTTTAGATTCAGAGATTTCTGGATGCAAAAGTCAATAATATGAGTAGGGATTTAAATGAATATAAAGAAAGTACAGGTTATACTACAATTTTTGTTTGTGCTATTGAGTTTTAATTTAATGGCAGATGATAAAAATAATAGTAAAAAAAATACACAGCAGTCAAATGAGCAAAAGAGTGAAAAATCACCTAAAGTTAATTCGAAAAAGGTGAAGAAGCCTTCATATCTTCAGTTAAATGGTGATAAATTAACAGATAATGAAAAACAATTTATTAAAAAAAATTTGTTATATCGCAGAGATCGGTTAAAATGGGTTTCGGAAGGAGTAGTGTTAAGTCGCTTAAAAAAAGAATCTTTGGTCAAATACAAAGAGGTTATCCAGATTAGAAAATCTGGGGCTAGAAAAAAATATGATCACCAATTAATTGAGATTTGTTTAAAGCAGTATCGTGATGATCTTAAGCAAGCTGAAATTTTGCGCAAGGAAATAAAAAAATATTTATATTTAAAAGATGGTTCACAAGAGAAAATGCAAAGCCGTAATATTGTTAGAAAAATTATTACTAGAGCATTTAATAATCAGTTGAATATAGAGAGACAACGCCTTTATATTGTCAGAAGAGCTTATGAAAAAAGTGTGTACTTAACCGCAAATCGTGAATTTTTTACTGAACAATTGGCTCAAGAAAGATATCAAAACATTTTGAATGGAGTTGGTTTAAAAAAAGGAGGGCGTAAAGGCTCCCATAATAATATGAACAAAAAGAGTGGTATTCTTAATGGTCTGAATATAAAATCAAAAGATAAAAAAGCATTGGTGTCAAAATTAGGAAATGAGACTTCAAGTAAGGGAGTTGACCAATCTTTAGTCAATTTGTCAAGTAATCATCTTTTGATAATGTGTTATTTAAAGGTTACTAATTATGATCGATACGTAGATATTGTAGAATTAAAGAAGACTAATTATACTGAATTTATTAAAAAAATTAATAAACATAAAAATGATATTTCACAAAGTGTTGCCAAACGAGATAGAAATATTTTTAAATTATATTTACTATATAAGCAAAGTAATGATAAATATTACTTGTCACAGATTCAAAATATTATAGCCGAGCAACTAAAAGAACGTTTAGCTTTAGAAAAAGAAGTTTTGAAAATATTGAAAAAAGGTTTTGAGATAAATAAGCACCTTTGTGAGAAACGCTTAAAAAATAAAAATAAAATCATAAATACTCGCATTGAGTATTTATTGAGAGATAAAGATTTAGATTGGAAATAAATCCTGTTGTAATTTGACAAAACAATAGTTAAACAGAGCCCTCTTAAGCATTAGTGTGTGGGTTTTTTAAAGATTATTAATTGTTAAATTACTAATAGGTGCATCATGATTCTAATAAGACGAGTTTTATTCAAATTTACCGAAACTTTATTTTTAGGCGTGTTGTTTATTATGCCAATTAAGTTTGGTTGCTTAATGGGGATTCCAGGTTTAGACCCATTATTTATGGAAACTAATTTGGAAAATATAATTTTTTTCCCATGGAATGATTTGAAATTTTCTTTTTTAAGTGGAATGATACTTTTATTAAGTATTTTTTCAGTGCCAAATGACGAATCATTTACCAGAAAACGAATGTTTTGTTGTGCTTTAGCATGGGTTTGTTTGGGGGCTTACTCAATTTTAGGGTGGATTGACTGTGGTATTTTTGTCTTTGCTTTACTACAAACGGTTCATTTGTTAGGGGTAGGGTGCTTTGTCATGAGCGGCTATCTCTTAAGTCGAGAAAATCGTTTTTTCTTCAGTAAAGTTCTATCATTTAGTGTTGTTAGTGGAATCATTATAATTTTTATTGGAGTATTCCAGTATTTTAGTGATTATGTGTTGATGAGAACATTGATTTTCAATAAAATAAACTATCAGTATCGTATGCAAACGGTTAATGTTAATAATATTGAAAAATATATAAATCAAAAGCGCATAATTGGTACATTTATAAACCCAAATACCTTTGCAGGTTACTTGCTTTTAATTGGTCCAATAATTGTTTGGCAACTGAATAAATTATTAGTAAAGTTGCAATGGGTAAAGCGTTTTAAAAATAAAACTGGTGAAGAAATTTTGCCCAGTAAGAAAAAACGCTACTTCGCAAATATTTTGTTAGCATTTTCAGTTCTATTTATTTTTGTAATGCTATTTTTAGTTTCGAGCCGTGGAGCTTTTGTCGCATTTCTATCAGCTATGGCATTCGTTATTTTTGCAACAAAATGTAAAATGTTAGTAAAAATTTTGATTTCTGGATCAATAGTGTTGTTTATTGGATTATTGGTTAGTGATATTGCCGAAGAATCATTTTTTAATGTTAATTTTAAAGATCGCTTTGAATATTTGGTTTCAGTGATGAAACTAATTTTAAAAAACCCATTTTTTGGCAGTGGTTGGCGTGGATTTTACCCTGAGTATATGCAATTGCAAACACAAATTAATGACATTGATGTTGTGCCATATGCCCCATATAATTTTATTTTGTCTTCCGCAGTACATACTGGAATCGTTGGAATGGTTTTAGCAGTATTTGTTGTCACATATCCATTATTTATTGGTTATAAAGCATTAAGAAACTCTTTTAAAAGCGATAATTATATTTGTCGTACAACAGTTGTTTATTTTGGTTATTTGTCCTTTTTAATGCACGCGATGTTAGATTTTAATTTACAGGCGACAGCTTTGGTTGCTCTAGCGGGCATGTTGGCTGTAATTTTGGTTTCAGAGGGAAAAGCAAAAGTCATGAAATTTGATAATTCAACGGCTCTTTTTAGTCGATGGTTGTTGGCAATTTATGCAATGTTGACCATTTTTATGGCTTTATTATATCGTGAACATGCGTTGAAGCAACATCGCTTAGGTCTTGAACTTGAAGATATTAATGAACGATTTGTTAGTGGTCATTTATCTCGTATTTCTAAGTTGCAATATCGGTGTATAGATGAAAACTTAAGTCATTATGTTTGGTCTCCTTATCCTTTTATTAATGTAGCAAAAATGTTACTATTTACCAAAAATTATAAAGAAGCAATTTTTTATTTAAATCGCGCAAAAATGGTAAACGATCAGTTGCCGCAAATTTATTACTATTTAGCTGTCGCTAACGACAAATTAGGAAATATTGAAAAAAGAGATGAGTTACTCGAAAAATTAATGACTATAAATCCAAGCGGTAAAGAAATAGATCTAAATAGTTTAAGGAATTATGAATTTTATAAAGGAAAATTTCCTAAAATGGGCTTCAATGAAGCTCAAAAACAGTTTAATAAATAATAACGCTAAAATTGATAGTTTTACATTGTCTGACGGAGATAATTCTACAGTTATTATTGAAGCTAATAGTCCATTAAGTGCAACTGTTGGCTTTAATCATTATTTGAAATATTATTGCAATATAACAATTTCATGGGATGTTGATGTTGTTGTTCCAAAAGTGAAAATTTTACCGAAAATTGGTAAAAAATTTAGCAAAAAAACAACAGCAAAAAATAGGTTTTTTCTGAATTATTGTACATACGGTTATACGTTACCGTACTGGAAATGGCGTGAATGGGAACGTTTAATTGACTGGATGGCATTGAATGGTGTTAATATGCCATTGGCAATGACTGGGCTTGAAAAAGTAATGATTGATACATTTACTGAGTATGGTCTAAAGAAAAATGAAGTTTTGAAATGGTTTAGCAGCCCCGCTCATTTACCGTGGTTTTATATGTCAAATATTGATTTTTGGCAAGGTCCTTTACCCGAGGAGTATGTTAATCAACAATTTGAATTAGGGCAAAAAATTATCAAACGTGAAGCAGCTTTGGGTATGAAGCCAGTTATGATGGCATTTAACGGTCATGTGCCACGCGAATTTTTTAAATTATATCCAAACGCAAATATTAAAAAACTAGGCTTTGGTTGGTCAGGATTTAAACATCAGTATGGAACATATTTTTTAAACCCAGAAGATAAATTGTTTGCAAAAATTCAAAAATCATTTATTAAAAACTTAAAGAAAAATTTTGGTGATGTTAGCCATTATTATGGCTTGGATCCATTTAATGAAGTTACTCCCCCGAGCTGGAACCCTGAATATTTAGCAAAAGTAGGTAAACAAATCTATCAAACTTTAGAAGCTGCTGATAAAGATGCTGTATGGGTGCAGATGGGTTGGTTGTTTTACCATAATCATAATTGGACAAATGAACGTACTAAAGCATTGTTGACAAGTGTTCCAATTGGACGCATGATAGTTTTAGATTATTTTGCTGAAAATGTTGAAATTTGGAAAAAACGTGAACAATTTTATAACGTACCATTTGTTTGGTGTTACCTAGGAAATTTTGGTAGTAATGCGAAGCTAGTTGGTCCAATTCGACGTGTTTATGAGCGTTTGAAAAAATCACGTGAATTACCAAACTTTAATGGTGTTGGGTCAACATTAGAGGCATTAGATTTTATTAATCAGCCTGCCTATGAATATGTTCTAGAGCAAGCTTGGAACGATAAATTAGTAGCGCCTAAAGAATGGGTAAAACAGTACGCAATGACTCGTGGTGGTGTTAATGATGTAGCCGTAATTAAGGCATGGGAGTTAATGCAAAAATATGTCTATAACCATGACGGTAATACTCATCATGCGAGAAATGTTTATATTAGCCGTCCTCGTTTGGATTTTAAAAAACACGGATACCAACGTTATAATTATACAGATAAACAATTATTTGAAATTTGGACAGAGTTTATGAAAGCAAAGAATTCAACCAAGCAGATGTCTCAATATCAATTTGATGTAGTAAATGTTGCACGTGAATTTTTAGCGAATTATGCAATCAAAATAAATAAAAATATTCATGATGCTTATAAAAGCCGTGACTTAGTTAAGTTTGAAAAGAATAAGAAGTTATTCATTGAAATTGCTCTTGATCAAGATAACTTAATGAAAACACGTGATGAATTTTTAATTGGTAAATGGATACATTTTGCACGTCGCTTTGGAACAACTGTTGATCAAAAAGATTATTATGAGCGTAGTGCAAGAACGTTATTAACAACATGGGGCGGAGGTTTATTAGAATATGCGAATCGTGATAGTGCAGGGTTAATGCGAGATTATTATCTGCCACGTTGGGAACTGTTCTTGGTTGAATTAGAGAAAAATTTAAAAGATCCTTCATATAAAGTTGACATGAAAAAAATTAATAGTCAGTTTCATAGACATGAACAAGCTTGGGCTAATAGCACTGATGGTACTGAAAAATATATTGCCCGCCCTGTTGGTGATGTGAATCAAATTGTTAAGGATTTATATGAAAAATACTGCAAATTAATGAAAAACTAAAAAAAAATTTGCATATTCAGAAGTTTGAATTAGTTTAGCCGTTATGATAAAGAAATCATGACGGTTAATTTTTAAGAGGTAAAAATTTTTATGAGAATGAGACGAGAAGAAAAAGACAATACGAACGAAGAGTCGATTCAAAGTATATTAACTGAAAATGAAGTGTGTCATTTAGCATTAGTTGGTAAAGATTTACAACCTTATGTTTTACCAATGAACTTCGTGCATATTAAAGGGGTGGTATTTATGCATAGTGCGCGCTCTGGACGTAAAATTGACATGATTAAGAATAATTCAAAAGTTTGTTTAGAAATTTATGAAAGCAAAGGTCTGCGCCCTGTTAATGATGTTGAAAAAGATGCGGTATGCAACTCCAGTACAATCTACCGTAGCTTAATCGCAAATGGCGAAGCAGGATTTGTTACAGATCTAGAACTAAAACAGAAGGTATTGACTGCAATGTGTGATAAAATGTATCGTAACACTGGTATGGTTATGAAATATAAAATGACGCCACGTCATGTTGAGGCGGTGTGTTTGATAGCAGTTAAATTATCTGATATTAAAGTAAAACAAACTGCTGATTGGGAACAGTAAGAATATTTCTTTAAAACGACATAGTAAAAATATGATTCTATGGGTATAGTTATGATAATATATGTTTATATTATGTAATAATTTATCTAATATTTTCTTTATTTGTAAATTATTTTTAATGGATGTTATTATATAATATGCAACAGTGGGAATATTTTAAAATATGTAACCTAAACGAGCAACTTAGTTGCGAGTTCCTTGGAGGGAGTTAATCAACGAAGTTGAGAGCATCGAACAACCATTTAAATTCAGTAGTGAATACGCAGACACTGAAACAGGTCTAATCTATTACAACTATAGATATTATAATCCTGAAAATGGCAAATGGTTAAAACGCGACCCAATCGCCGAACAAGGCGGATTAAACCTCTATGGCTTTGTAAATAATGACTCAATCAGTAATATAGATTTATTAGGCGCATTATCTTTTAATAAACGTGATTGTAACAAAATAGAGAAAAGGGTAAGTGCTGCAATACAAAGTATTTTAGAAGCCTTTGCTCTCAATAATGAAAATAACATTATAGATGAAGTAAAATCTATTAAAAGAAATATTAGTGGATCAAGTATTACTGAGACCGCTGAAGATCATATGGATTTTTTAAGAGATACTATCTCTTTAAATATTGGGGGAAGTAAAAATCTAGGTGTAATAGCTGCAAACTCAATTTCCATAGTACAAGGTGATTATTCATTAATGATTGCTACTGAAATTTATAAGTTAACAGGACTTACCGCAGAAAATCTTAAGAAAAAAGGATTAGGACCTTATTTAGGAAAGCCTTGTAAAAATGCTTTATTTGAATTAAAAAATGCTCAGGATTTATATAAATATCTTTATGAAATGCGGAATAAAGTTTACGCTGCTCCAATAAATTCGAAAAGCGTGAAGGATGATTGTCCAAAAGTTTATAATAAATTAAAAAGTTCAATGGATGCTATAAAAGAAAGTTTGAACGATTATTTAAAAAAAATGGAAGAAGAAGTTGAGAAAATGCGAGTAAGAACTAAAAATTGTTGTAAAAAAGAGTTAGAAAAGAAAAAAAATGATGAATAAAAATAAATTTACTATATTGGTTTTGCTAATATTTATAATACTAGCAATTATTATATGTATAAATATTGATGATTTGATTGAATCAAAAGAAAAAAACTATCTAGATAAAATAGATGATGATGTAACAGTTTTTTATGTAATTTTTGAAAAAGATGATGAAGAATTTAAAAAAATTGTGGAGAAAACCTCTTCTATGAAAAATTTATCAAATAGTGAACTTTTATCTTTTGCTATTATATCTGGAAAACATCAATTTAAAAAGTTTATGATTTTATTGGATTTAAATATATTCGATTTAACAAATGGAATATATTTAAATAAAGCTATAGAGTACAAAAGAAATGCAATGATAAAGGAGTTGATTAAGAGAGGGGCAACTCCAACAATGGAATATTTTGTTTATGTTGGAGATTATGAAAAAATAAAAAATGATATTCAGCATAGTTATTATAGAACTATCAGATATAAACTATACAAATTAGCAGTTGAACGGAATAACTTTGATGTGATAGAATTACTTCTGAATAAACTTTTTATAAAGGATTGTTCAAATCATAATATATTTTATTTATATCAAATTGCTGTGGTGGAAAACAATGTAAAATTATTAGATTTATTATATAAAATGAAATTTGACCCTCATGTTATTCATATAGAAAAAAACTATTCGTTGTTGGATTTTGCATATGAGTTTGGCTGTAGTGATAAGGTCATTGAATGGTTAAAAAAGCATGGAATAAAAAGTAAAAAATACACAAAGAAACATAAAAGAAAAACAACCATGCAAGATTTGCTATATGATGGAAAGTAACGTTAGTTGTTGATAAACAGTGATGGATTGATTTAAAGATATGCATAGGGTGAAGATGCTTCAGGTTCAATGGCTGGAGCTGGAGGAGTTGGTGCGTTGTTAGTGGTGAATGATACAACTGAGGATTATTATTCAATGTATGACGGTAATGGAAATATTGTAAAATATGTAGACGAAACGAGCAACGAAGTTGCAAGTTTCGAATACACTCCATTTGGAGCGATTAAAAGTGCTAGTGGTTCAATGGTTGATGAATTACATTATCGATTCAGTACGAAATATTTCGATAATAGCACAAACCTAATCGTCTACCGCTACCGTAATTACAACCCACAAACAGGAAAATGGCAAACCCGCGACCCTTTAGGCGAATTAACCAAAGAAGGCAACTTCAACTTTTTATACGCCTTTGTAACAAATAACCCAATCTCAAATTGGGATTTATTGGGGCTTTCTGGTAACAGTTTGAACGGATGGGGACTAGGAAATTCAGGTTCAGATCTTTGGCATGGAGAAATGCAATCAAGAGCTGAAGCAATTCGCAGAGAAACAGCTCGTAAAAAAAGAGAAAAAGTGACTAAATTTTTTCAAAACTATTTACTTCAACCATTTATGGGGCTTCATGAGGGCAAAGTAGCTATAGTTTTTAATGGGAATGCTGGTGCTACATTTACTATTGGAGGACTACAAATAGGTGTTCAAATTGTTGCCTTTTTAACAAGCTGTGAACTTGGCTCATTTTTTACAATTACTCCCATAGCTAATCCAAAATTTTATGAATATAAGCCTTTAGATGTTTTTAAAGGGTTTAAAACTGGATTAGAAGCTGGTATAGGAGCTTCAGTTGAAATTGCATTGCCTATAGGAGATAATGAAGAACATGGTGCTGATTCCTGGCTTGGTTTGGGATACTCTGTCACTGGTAAATTTATGGCTGGTGCATCTTTTTCTATATCTGAATATTGGGTATCTGGTGGAGCAGGAGGAGGTTATCAAGTTGGAGCGTCATATACTCCAACATATGTAAGTTATATGTCAGGAAGCAAAAAAACTAGTGTTGTTGAAATTCCTAGTCAATTATGTTGTCAATTAAGAGAATTAGTGACCAATAATAATGCATCAAGAGTTGTAAAAATAGTTAAAGGTTTATTAAGAAAATGAAAATCAAAGAAATAAAAGCATTATTATTGTGTATTACTGTTATTTTTATGTTAATATCACTTGGTGTGATCCAGTTTTTGGTTCACACAACATATAAAACTGATGAAAAAGGACGTTTTTGTAGTTCATTATGGTTAAAATATCCAAAGAATAAAATAAAAAAAATAATAATTTATCCTCTTTCGTTAAACGTGGAAAAGCGTTACTCATATTGTAGTACTATTGACAAAATCATTGTGATAGATGATAAAGAATTAATTTTGAGCATTTCAAATATGTTAAATGGTGAAGATTCTCTTTATAATTATACCTCAAAAATCGGGGTTATTAATCGGTTTAATGTTTTATTTATTGGAGAATATCAGCGATATTTTATTTTTAATTTGAGATTTTTAAGCGGATTTTCTGGAGAACGACCATTTTTAATGTATGATCAATATAAAAACAATGATATTTTCAAAAAAGATGTCAGCTTGTTATATGACCTTTATGAAGGTTATAGAGTTAGTAAAGAAATTTACCCAATTTTTAAATCATTATTTCGACAAAATAATGTAAATGTTATAAAATATGGTGAAGTTCCTAACTATGATTTAAAAGATCATATTAAATAAAACTTTAAACAATTACAATCAAAGGGTTCTATTTTTATACCGTCGTTTAATTGGTTTTAATTTTAAAAAATGTTAATTTTGGGTGTGGTTGAGTTATTAGATTTTGATGAAAAAATTAAGTTTGATGGCAAAAGGTGAAATTTACAATATAGGTGGGCCTAATTTACATAAAGAAGATAGAAGAGGAGGTTTATAACTATGAAAAAAATAGTAAATATTTGTTCAAAATGGATATGTATTTTAATTAATGCTTTTTCTGCATTTATTGAAGTGACCTTTGATTTAAATGAATCATTAGAATCATTCGAAAAATCTTATTTTGTGGCATTTGAAGAAAAAGATGCAGATCTTTATTTTGATCTAAACTGTAGACTAGGAAGAATTGAACATACAATACAATTATTGAAAACAGCATGTTTTAATTTTTTTATTCTAAAATTGATTTTATCGTCAATATTTTTAACTATTTATATAGCAACTCGAGAGAATAAAAGAAAAAATATTCCAGAAAAAAAATTAAATGATAGTTAAATTTAAATAATCAAGTATTTTTTTGCAAACGGTGGTATCTTTATACTATCGTTTAATTTTTTTAGGAAATGAGTTTTTAGTTGCGGTAAATTTATTTTACGATGGATTCAAATTAATCTCTGAATTTGATGTGTTAAACAGTGATGAAGTTTTACGTCAATATGCGTGGAGTAACACTGATTTAGATACGCCAATGTGGATGAAATCAGACAGCGAATATTATTATATGCTTGATGGCAACAAAAACGTTACAAAATTAGTAGATGAAACTGGAACAATAGCGAATAGTTATGAATATTCTCCATTCGGCAAGTTAACAAATGAATTAGAAACAATTGCTCATCCATTTAAATTCAGTAGCGCGTACACAGACTCTGAAACAGCTTGGGCTAGACTGCCATATAATGCGGAAGAGAATAAACCTGACATAAAAATTCAAGAAATGGAGTATTAAAAAATTATGAAAAAAAGTTTAAATCTATTATTAGGTAGTTTGTTATCAATCTTTAGCATTTCATGTAATAGTGATAAAGCAATAGAAGTTAAAGTTGATGATTATTATGGTAACGAAACTCAGTCTGAAGATTATTACGCAATTATGGAAGTTGCAGATAAATCACCTTTGAGGAAAAGAAAGATTCTTTATTATCAAGAGATAATAAAGAACAAAAAATTACTAAAAATTTTACGAGATAATGAAGATTATTTTAGTAGTAATATTGGTTTAGCTGTGGTATATGATGTGCATCTTTATGTATTTGACAAGAAAAATTTAAAAGTTTATATATATATGATTGGAGCAAATTCTCCAATTCAGAAGATGTATGATGAAAATATTTTTAATAGTAAAATTTATGTAAAAAAGATTGATGTTTTAATTTCAGATTTTTTAGACATGAGGACAGAAAAAATCAATTTTAAAAAAGGTTATTACATTAATCGCCTAGATGGTAGCAAAATGGACAAAATTCTTTCTTTTATCGAAAAGAATTTGGAGGACGCCAAGCAGTCAAAGAATTTTGAATAGAAAATTAAACAATATCGTGGGTTTAGTTGATTCTGAATGCTGTTCGAATTGAATATAGCCCATTATGTAAGATAATCAATGAAATTGAGACTGTAGAACGACCATTTAAATTTAGTAGCGAATACTTTACTATATCTTAAAAATCTTGTAAAAATCTTGACAAAATTACCTTAGACGTTATTTTATAACCTTTGCAAAGCAAGTTTAGTATAGAAGTATAGTATAGGAATTTTTTGGAGATTTTATGCAGTTTTTTGATAAGTTAGTTCAGTATATCAATGGGACATTTATTTGGAATAAGTATTTAGTTTTAATATGTATTCTATCGGGTCTTTTTTACACATTCCGTTTGGGATTCTTTCAGTTGCGTTATTTGCGCAAAATGGTTGAGCTAATTTTTCATAAAAATGATTCAAAGGTTGGATTGACCTCATTTCAAGCCTTAGCTTTGGCTGTTTCAGGTCGTGTTGGAACGGGCAATATTGCAGGAGTTGCTACCGCTATTGCTTTAGGGGGACCAGGAGCCGTTTTTTGGATGTGGATAATGGCTGCTGCTGGTTCGGCTACGGCATTTGTTGAATCGGTGTTAGCTCAGGTCTATAAGTCTGAAATTAATGGTCAATTTCGAGGAGGTCCTGTTTTCTATATTTGTAAAGGCTTGAAATGGCGTACTTATGCAGCGGTATTTGCTATTGCAACCATTTTTGCGAATGCTTTTGCATTGCCAGGAATTCAAACTCGAGCAATATCTGAAACCTTTGAACATGCTTTTGAAATTCCTCCATTAGCAACAGGGATAATTTTAGCAATAATCGCTGCTGTAATAGTGTTAGGAGGAATAAAATATATTACTAAATTTACTCAATATGTTGTTCCAGTTATGACAATTACATATTTGGTTGTTACTTTTGTGGTGATTGCCTTAAATTTTCAGGCTATTCCAGCAGTATTTTCATTAATTATACGTAGCGCATTTGGTGCTGATGCAACTTTTGGAGGTATTGTTGGTGCAACAATTATGTGGGGCGTTAAGCGTGGAATTTATTCTAATGAAGCGGGGCAGGGCTCTGGAGCTCATGCAGCTGCAGCCGCAGGTGTTACACATCCTGCGCAACAAGGTTTAGTGCAATCGCTTGGAGTCTATATTGACACATTTGTGGTTTGTTCGGCGACAGCATTTATTATTTTGTTAACAAATCACTATAATGTCTATGACGAAAATAGTAAAAAATTCTTAGTCGAAAATTTACCAAATGTTGAATATGGCGCAAAATATGTTCAAATGGCAATTGAGAAGTCATTTACGGGGTTCGGTGCGACTTTTTTGGCGTTGGCATCATTCTTCTTTGCTTTCACTTCGATAATTTCATATTATTATCAAGCTGAAACTAATTTGCTTTATTTAGCTGAGAAATGGCGTTATTGTCGTTTTTTACAAGGAGTTCTCAAGGTTGTTTTCTTAGCATTTGTTTTTTATGGTGCAGTAGGAACTTTAGGGACAGTTTGGGCTCTTGGAGATATGGGTATTGGCGTAATGTTGTGGTTGAATTTGATTGCTATTTTTATATTACATAAAATTGTTGTGAAATGTTTAAAAGACTATAGTGGTCAACTTAAAAGTGGTGAAGCAATTGCTTTTAATCCAGTTGATCATGGCATTAAAAGTACCGACGCTTGGGAGTAATATTAGATTATTTTATGACCTAACAAAACCGTCGATATCGTCGATTGTTAATTGACTTTTCTCATAATCTATGGTTTTGCGTAGTTCTGTGTATTTAGAACTATTTAGGCAGTAAACTATTTCTGTAATATTTGGCGTTGGATGAACAGTTATTAAAATTTCTTTCAACATTATTAATGCAGTTGTTGGAGGGATTGTTTCACTTGTGAAATTCGTTCTAATAATTTTGAAGATATTATTTAATTTTTCAACAATGTCGTTATCGCGTGGACTACAATCTTTTGGAATAATAGTGCGACATTCGCTAATAAAGCGTTTAATTATATGAACATGAACGGTTTTTTTGTTTTTAGGATGATAATATTTTTCAACAGTTTGTACAGCGCCTTTTAGTTGGTTCAAACGTGAAAATCCTGGATTTGCCCAGTTATACATGCCACATTTCATCCCTCCATAGGTTGTGAATTTGAATTGGCTAGTAAGATGCTCTTTATCGAAAAGTTGGCTGAAATCATCCCACATTGTTTTAAGTTCTGAATGTGACAAAGAACCACGATTTTTAATGAAAAAGCTGCTAACAGCAACGTAAGTTACTTCACTAATTGGTTTATAATGAGCATGACGTGTGCCAGAATCATCAACTAGTCCTAAATCAGGATGAATATGAAAATATGACTCTTGCGCTGTAGGTTGGGATATGTGTAGTTTATCTTTATAAAGTTGGCTATTTATGGATCCATACTGCGTTGCATCTTTTTGTTGATATGCTGTCATTAATTGTTTTTCTAAATCTGTTGTAAAAAAAGATTTTGATAATTGCTTTGTCACTTCATCTTGAAGAAATTCACTATTTAATTTACCCGAGAGCTCAAGGTCGTGATAATTATGTTCTAGTTCAATTGCCATCTGGCGAATTAATTTTTTTAAGCCGCCTCTGCTCTTTTGGGATAAAATTAGACACTGATTTTCAACTGCTAAAACTCCTACGAGGGGGATTACCGGCATAAAAAATTGTAAAGGTTGTTCCCAGTAAAAAATATCGCAAATTGTTGACATATCATGTGGAAATTTGAAATCAAAATTTGGGTATAAATAATCAATATCGGTATAAATTCCACTACATTCATTGATTATTAGCACTCTTGCTATATTACTAATTGAAGTGTAATACTTATGTTTTCTAAAAAGTTCAGTAACATTATTAAAAATTTCTTCATGCTTATCAAGAATGGTCTCATAGATGCCAATATAGAATGCATTGAAATTTATTTGTGCGTGTATAAGTCTCGCATTTACGTTTGGGAGTTGTACTCTTTTATAATTAAAAATATGATTTCCTAGACCAGATGATAAATAATCTTGAGCTTCTTTTAATGAGTCATTCGTTAACCACACTACTATTTCAAAATCGCTATTGCTATGACGTAAGTACGCAACCCAGGTTTTTATGAATTCGCGCAAAGATTGCGGAAAAGAAGGACCAGTCCAAAAACAATGTAGCAATGATTTCATATTTTGCCTCTTTTTTAAGTACGTATGAAACTTTCAATATCATCTATTGATAATTTTTCATGTTCTGGGTTTATTAGCATTTTTATTTTTTGATATTTTTCATTATTTAAGAGTTCTACGGTTTTTTCCATTATAGAGCATTCATGAACCGCAACTAAAAAATCATGTAGAAATAAAGAACATTGAATACTGCTAAGAACAAAGCCGTTTGAAGATTTTATTAATAAATCTTGCATTGATAAAAAAATTTTTGAGTAAATTTGAGCATATTCGCCTTTAAGGTTAAGTGCTAATCCTCTAACTTGACATATAAAAGTACACATCATAGAAAGTGATATTCGTTGTGGGATTGGAATATAATTTTTTTCAATTGAACCAACAGCTTTTTCAAGGTTACTTAACCTCCCATAGCCAGGATTAGACCAAGTGTACATAGCTATTTTTTCACCATTTTTATCAGTAAATAAAAATTGTTCATCGAGGCTTTTTGTTGAAAATAATTTTCTAAATTTGCTCCAGCAATATTTAAAATATTCATCGGTATTGATTTTTAATTTTTTTTCAAAAAAATTAACAACAATTTCAAATGTGCATTTGCTAATAACTTCGTAATGGAAATGGCGCGTATTTTCTCTATCTAAAAAATTGATACAATTAACTTTTTTTACAAAAGGAGAGCTCTGAGGAGATATCTTTTGATGTACTAACCCTTTATAAAGCCGACCCACTAATTTGCTATAATTATATTCATCACGTCTCCGATATAATTCCAAAAGATTTCTTAATTCTCCATCAGCAAACATACTTTTAGCTAATTGTTGTGTTAATTCATGAGTAAGAAACTCTTGATTCATAGCAGCCGAATGCTCGATGGCTTCCATTTTTTGATCAATTTGTTTGATCATTTCTTTAATTAATGGCTCTAAAGATCCTTTATGATGAGGAGATAAAATTACGCATTGATTTTCCATTTCTATGTCAGTATAAAATTTAGTTGCAGGAAGATAAAAATCAATTTCACTCCAATGTTTAAATAACACAATAAGTTCATCAATGTTCTTTGGAAAATCAATTTCTGAGTTTGGTGATAAATAATCAACATCGGTATAAATCCCTCCACAATGGTTGACGATCAAAACTCGGGCAATATTGCTTATAGAAGTGTAATATTGATGAGAATGTAATATGCTGACAACTTTTTTAAATACTGGTGAATAAAGCTCAAATAATGGTGTTAATTTACCAATAAAAAATTTATGGTGATTAAGTTTTGCTTCTATGAAATTTAAATCTATACCTTCTAAATGTACTCCTCCAGTTTCACAATAAATTTGTGCTTGAGCAGTTTTTTTTAGAAAATCAATCGCAGCTGCTAATGAATCGTCTGTTAACCAAACTACAATTTGAAAATCACTTTGATTTTGACGCAAATAGGAGGTCCAATTTTTAATGAATTGGCGAAGTCTAAAAGGAAATGATGCTCCAGTCCAGACACAATGAATTAATGATTTCATTTAAAGACCTTACAATTATTAATTTTTTCTATCATAAAAATTATAAAGCAGTGGCTTTTTTTTTGCAACTAATTTGAGCATAAAAAAACTAAGAGTAATAATATATACCCTTAGTTTTTTATTTTAATTAGAATGTAATTAAAAAAATTAATCATTCATATTGATGTAAAATGTCATGTGATATGTTTTATTTGCTTTAAGCATATATTCTTCGTGAACCCTTAGCCCCCAGCTATTATCTCCACCTAATCCCATCTGCGCTGCATCAATAGAAACTGTTAGGAAATCACGCTGTGGCAACTCTACGTCATGTTTAGAATTTTCTAAATCAGCTTGAGTATATGGCCAAACGTTAACATTGAATAATTTTTCAGCTTCAAATTTAACAGTTTCGTTCAAATCTGATTTTAAAGCAAAAATACGTACATCACTACGATTACCATTTTCTTGAGGCATTACGTAGCCATGAATCCATTCTTTAATATTAGTTTGATAATCATCAAATGTTGCCGCAGTTTTACGGTCTAGGTAGTTTTCAAAAGGACCTAATCCGCTCCATGCAATGTTTTTGAATGATTTTGGAGCTTTAAACTGAATTCCAACTCTTGGAATATCGACTAAACCATCAGCAAGTTTTGCTGTGTAGTCAACTTTTAAGCTGCCGTCACGCATTGGAGTGTAGTGGATTTGAACATTAATTTTTCCATCATTGCTACTTAATTCAGCAAATACAGTATTATCAGCTAATACACCTAAATTTTTGCGTACTAATTTTTGAGCAGCACTTTTCCAGAAACCAAGACGGCGATAAATTTTCCAACCCTCATCGTTGTCTGTTGGAGCGCGCCAAAAATTAACGCTCATGTCACTTAAATATTCATTATTATTGAACGTAACATTTTTTAATAATCCTGTTTTACGGTCAATTTTATAGTTAATTTTGCTAGTTGAAATATTATAGGTTTCATCAGAAAAATAGACTTTTGAGTGACTGTTTTGTTTAGCATTTTTCGCAATTTTGCTTAATGGTTGGAAATCGTTAATTTTAAATTGCTCATATGCAACAATGTTATCCCCATTTGGGTTCATTAAACTTTTTTCAGTATCAATGAATGATATTTTTACAAAAGCACCATTATTTTTAATTTCTGGTAACGTTAAAATTATGTTTTCATTAGGCTCTAAATTTATACGTTCAGGTAGTGTAGAATCACCTTTGTCACAATTATAAAAGTAGTATTTAATTTTAAATTTATTTAAGTTTGTAAATGCATATTTATTGGTGATTTTAATACTTTTTTTGTCGTCAGATATAGTAAATTTAATATACTGTAGAACTTTTTTAATTTCATAATAATGTGGATGAACTTCACGATCTGAACCGATGACTCCATTGATACAGAAATTACTATTATTAGGATAGTCTTTATAATCTCCACCGTATGCCTTCATAATTTTTCCATCAACGGTTTCTTTATCTAAACTTTGATCAACCCAGTCCCATATAAAACCACCAAGTAACATTGGATGCTTTTCAAATACTGTCCAGAAATCGGCAAAATTGCCTAAGCTATTGCCCATTGCATGGCAATATTCATTAGTTACAAATGGTTTACCTGATGGATAAACACCGTGTTGAACAGTTTTACTAATTTCATTATGTTCACCAACACGTCTTGCTTTGTTTTGTACGTGTAAATTTAACCATTTTGGTGTTGGGTAAGTTTGACTGTCAACATCAGCAGCTAAGTTCATATCAGCGTAATGTACTGGACGTTTTTGAGAATCTAACTTTTTAGTTTCATTATACATATTTGTGAAAGCTTTTCCATAACCAGCTTCATTGCCTAAAGACCACATTGCAACTGAAGCAAAATTTCGGTCTCTAATAACCATGCGGCGCATACGGTCAACTACCGCATCATTCCATTCAGTTAAATCGCCAGGTAAAACTTTTTTGTGGTAACTAAGTCCATGTGATTCGACATTTGCTTCATCCATAACTAACATTCCATACTCGTCACACAGCATGTACCAACGTGGATCATTAGGATAATGGCTAGTCCGAACAAAATTGAAGTTACCTTGTTTCATTAGTTGTAAATCTTTTACCATCGTTTCATATGGTACATGACGACCATATTTTGGATGGTGGTCATGACGATTTACTCCTTTAACTTTAATTGATTTGCCATTCAGATAGAAGCCTGTTTTATCTATTTTGATATCTTTGAAACCAATTTTTGAAAATGCCTGTTCGATAACTTTACCATGCGAATCTTGTAACATAAATTTTACATCATAAAGATGTGGTGTTTCGTTGCTCCAAGCTTTTATATTAGCAAATTTTACTGTTTTTGAACTTAGTTTTTTAGTTTCTCCAGCTTTTAAATCTTTAATGTCTACAACAATATTCTGAGATTTAAAGTTTTTGTCAGTTTGTGAACTAATTTGAGCAACCACTCGTAATTTGTCGTAATTTTTGTTTGTTGATTTATTGATGATATCAAAGTTAAACTTTAATTCTCCATCTTTAAAATTATTTACTAATTTTGTATCAAATGAATAATCCCAAACATAAATATCTTCCTTTGCATAAATGAAAACGTCACGGAAAATTCCTGAGATACGCCAAAAATCTTGATCTTCAAGATATGAGCCATCGCTCCAGCGATATACTTCACAGCTCAAGTTGTTGCTGCCATTAAATTTGATAAAATCAGTAATATCAAATTCAGCAGGTAACATTGATCCTTGAGAATAACCTATTTTTTTGCCGTTAATCCATAAATACATCGCTGAATTAACCCCACCAAAATGGATGAAAATTCGTTTGTTTTGCCATTTTTTAGGAACAGTGAAATCTCGGCGGTATGACCCTACTGGATTGCGGTATTCATAAGCCGTGAATTTTTTGTCTGGTTCACCCGTTACTCGTGGAGGATCAACTTTGAATGGATATTTATAATTTGAGTATAAAGGAACTCCGTATCCTTGCAATTGCCAATTTCCAGGTACATTAATGTTGCCCCAATTGCTAACATCATAATCATTTTGATAAAAATTTAGGGGACGTTTGTCAAAAGATTTAGCATAGTTAAATTTCCATACTCCATTTAAATATTTGCCATGCTCGGCAAAGTCGTTGTTAATACGACTATAAAATAAAGTAGGTTTATTGATACTTTTTGCTGGAGGTAGCAAAATATTAGGATTATGCGCATTAAGTTTATTAATGCCAAAAATTTCAGAATTTTCCCAATCACGAGAAGTTTCTGCAGACGCACTGAAAACACTACTTATGGTAGCAACAGAACAGAGCAAAAATTTTATTAATTTCATTCTTTATAACCTTTTTTTAGTTTAACTATTTAATACAAAATATAACCGCAAAAATTTATTATTAAAGAAAATGCAATTAATTTTTCTAAAAATTTAATAGTGTTATTTATTAGTGCAAACTTGTATTTAAGAATATTTACTATTATATTAGAGATGAAAATTATTTTGTGAGGTTATTTTAGCTAAATTAAAACATACATTATTATGAGTTAAGCTAAAAAATTATGTAAAGTTTATTACTACGAGTTAATTAATAAAATTTTTAAATTGACTCTAACTACTTAATTTTAAGGTAACAAGAGAATATGCATAAAGTTGTTGTCACTGGACGTGGAGTTGTATCGCCAATTGGAAAAAATCTTCAAGAAAATAAGGATAGTTTATACTCTGGTAAAAGCGGTTTAAGTTTTATCGAACACTGGAATGAGATTGAGCTGCAGAGTCAAGTGGCAGGGTTTGTTCAAGATAAAAAATTTGATTGTCCTTTGATTGATAAAAAAACCAAACGGTTTTCTTCGGCAAACGCAATAATGGCAATTGTGGCAGCATATGAAGCTATTCAAGAAGCAGGGTTGGGTCTTGATGAACTACGAAATATTAATGCTGCGGTTATTAATGGTTGTGCTAGTAGTGGTTATACAGAAATTCATAAGAGCGCTCAAAAATATTTAGAAACTAAAAAAATGCGTAGCGTTAGCCCATTTGTTGTTCCTCGAGTGATGCCGTCAAGCGCAGTAGCAAATTTATCAATTGTTTTAGGAATTACAGGAGAAAGTTATGATATTAGTGCTGCTTGTGCAAGTAGCTCTATGGCTTTAGTTACAGCTTCACGTATGATTCAAGCAGGGCTTTATGATATAGTTGTAGTTGGAGGATCTGAAGAGTTAAATTGGGTGCAAACACTTGGTTTTGATGCAATGCGAGCTCTTTCAACTCAATACAATGATAAACCTGAAAAAAGTAGCCGTCCTTTTGATCAATCGCGTGACGGTTTTGTTATTGCTGAAGGTGCAGGGGTAATGATTTTAGAAAGTGAAGAGCATGCTAAAAAGCGAGGCGCAAAGATTGTGGCTTGTTTAACTAGTGCGGTAGCAAATTCAAATGCTACAGATATGGTAGTGCCTGATGCTAAAACAAATATAAAATTAATGACGAAAGCCCTTGATGAAGCTAATTTAACAGCAAAAGATATCGATTATATTAACACTCACGGTACTGCGACTCCAATTGGAGACCCTGTCGAGTTGGAGTCAATTCGCGAAACTTTTGGCGACGAAACTGCCTTTAATAGTACAAAATCGCAAACAGGACATATGATAGGTGCGACAGGTATTGTTGAAGCTATTTTTACAACCATTATGATGGAGAATAATTTTATTAGTCCAACGCTTAATCTTCAACAACTTGAGGAAGGCTATGAAAATATGAATGCGATTTCTCAAACAACCAAGAAAGAGATTAATCATGCCCTTTGTAATAGTTTTGCATTTGGTGGCTCAAACAGTTGTTTAGTTTTTTCAAAGCCGAATGATTAAAAAAGAATTTGAAAAAATATAATGATATTCCGTGTTTTGAGAAAATAATATTTACGCTTTTTTGTTAATATTTTCGATTATTGGAATAGGTGTTGAATTTATCCTATTTCTAGATATTTTCAAAAACTATAATCAACAATATTTTGATATTTATCCTTGTTAAATTGATAATACTTTAATTATTGAGCTGACTGATGATAATAATGAATATGCTTTGAATGTCTTAGATAACTATAAATGCGGCAGTTTTCACAAACATAAAGTTTAATATTCAGAAAAATTTGAAAGATATACTACTGTCTTGGCTTTACAAAAAAGTTTGAAAATTCAGAAAATGTTTGTTATGTTAATTCTCAAGCGACATTATCAAGTAAATTTGGTTATGAGCTTGTATTTTTTGCTTATTAAATTTTGCTTATTTTTAAAGTAGCTCCGTTGATAATAATCTATAAAGCTTTGGCGTAAACCAAGACTCGACCCATTAGTTCAAGATTGTATTAATGAAAAACAAAACTCATTACGATATTTAACCATTGATGATTATGAAAAAGTTATGGAAAAATTATCAAACACAAATAATTTAAAGTAATTGATAAAGGTGGTGTAAAAAGTATATTAACTAAACTTAAACTCGCTTTTGTTGAAATAAATCTTGTACCTAGTTTGATGTTAAGCAGTGTAATTTTTTTGGGGCATTGGTGTATTAATTTTAACATTTCATATCATAATATCGTTATGAAAATTTATAATTCTAGCGATTGGGAAAAAACTTCTGCTGTCGTAGTTAGTAGTAGGAAGACATCATCAAGTGATAATGACAATTGTAGCGTTGAAATAGTTTATAAATATAAAAAATAATTTAGAGTATATTTCCGATTGCTAAAGCTTTTTAAAAACAAAAAGTGATATTGTTGCAAAATATCCATCAAATAAGAAAATATTTTATTATGTTGAATTATTTGACCATAATAATGTAATTAGCCGTGATGTTGCATAGTTGAATATTGTTTTCCTTGGTGGAGCAGGGCTTTTTTTATGTTGATTGGTTTTACTCCAATCTTTATAACTCTAAAATATTTTTCTAGACGTAATTTACAACGCTTCTAAAAATAGAGTATTCGATCAAAATTTGTTCTTTTTATTTAATTTAATTTAATAATTTTGTAAAAATTCATGTAGTTCACTGTCAGTCCAGATATTTAAAAACAATCACTTAAAAGTTAAAAAGCGTTAAATTTTTCTTCAAAAGAAAATTTTAGAAATATTCTTCAAGTTGAATTCTTAGAATTTTTTATTTTAAAGTATAAATACTTTGTAACTAATATTGTTAAGTAACTTATGCCTGCGACAATAATTATTACTGGGCCAACTGCTGATTTTAGTGGAATGCTTAAGAAAAAACCAGAGGTCGTGAATAGCATACAAATTATTACGGACGAAATCATTATTGAAGACAATTTAGTGAAAAAATTGCATGCAACTGCTGCAGGCAAGGTTAATAACGCAATTAGCATTATTATACCAATCATCTGTACTAAAATTACAATTGTTAAGGCGATTAAGCATAAAAGTAAAATATAGTAAAAGTCAACCTTAATGCCCCGTAATTCACTGAATTCGCTATCAAAGCAAATTGCTAATAGTTTATCATAGAAAAGCATTACAATTATTAAAATTAACACTCCTAAAATACTTACAATTATTAAATCTTGTTGTCCTGTTAAAGCAATACTGCCAAATAGATAGCTATGAATGCTTTTATAGCCTTCTTCTAATTTAGCAATGCACAAAACTCCTGTTGCCATACCGATTGCCCAAATTGCTCCAATAACAGTATCAATACGTTGATGGCTTTTGCGTGTCATTAAGCCAATAATAATTGCAGCTAAAAGTGCACTAATTAATGCTCCTAATAAAGGGTGTGAATAGCTCCAATCTAGTTTTTCTTGACAATATAATGCAACACCAATACCCCCTAAAATTGAATGTGAAATTGCCCCCGCAATATAGCTTATGCGCTTAACTACAACGAAAGTGCCAATAATACCAAATGTTAAACTGGCAATTATTCCAAAAATAATTTGTAGTGTAATAATACTATAAATTGAAGCTATTGGGATATTCAGCATTCTGTACTGTCTCCTTTGCAGTCATTATGGTGCATTGGGTTTATACACTTGTCATGACGAATAAAATTAATATCATAATTATAAAATTTCTGAATAAAATTGCCATCTAAACTTTGGGTTGGATGTATATGCACCTCTTTATTTACACAAATTACCTTATTAACAGAATTTGAGGCAATTGCCAAATCATGAGAAACTACTACCACTGTCAAATTTTTAGATAATTCTGGTAATAGCTCTGCAACAAAATAGTTTTCAAATCCGGCGTCAACACTTGCTGTAGGTTCATCGAGTAACAATATTTTTGGACGGCACGCTAATGCTCTAGCAATTAATACTCTTTGTTTTTGACCACCTGATAAATTCATAAAACTGTGATGGCGAAAATCAATTAATCCAACAGTTTCAAGAGCATTTAGTGCTATCGATACACTTTCTTTATTGTGTCTTCCAAACCAGGTCAAATCTAAACACCCCATTTTTACAACATCAATCACACTGATAGGAAAAAGTGGATCGAAATTGGCATATTGAGGAGTGAAACCGATGTCTCGGCGCATTTTTGTAACGTTTTCACCATTGATTTTAATGTGCCCGCATTTCGGTGTTAATAATCCTAAAATTAGCTTTAATAGTGTGCTTTTACCTCCACCGTTTGGTCCCACAATATAAACCCTTTCCAAATTATCAATTGAAAAAGATGCATTGCTAATGATTTCACGTGAGTTGTCATAGGAAAATGACACATTGTGCAATTCGATAGCTTTTTTTGGTTTAGAGTTATTTTTGAGTTTTTTTTTCATTAATTTCTTCTTTGTTTTCAAAATTTTTATAAAAAGATTCGCCTAAATATTTTAGATTAGCCAATAGGTCTTTTTTTAATGGATTTAGGGTGATTATTTCACAATTTGTCGCTTTGCTAATTGCTTGAGCATTGCGTTTGCTAAATTGTGGTTGGGTGTAAATAATATGCAAATTAGTTTCATTTATTAGTTTTTTAACTTCTATTAGTGCACTTGGTGTAATGTGATTGGTAGCATCTTCGATTGAAATTTGGTCAATGCCATATTCATGTAAAAAATAACCATATGCACTGTGTACAACGATAATTTTTTTACCTTGATGATTTTTTAACATTTGACGATTTATTTTGTCAATTTTATCAATTTCAGTTATGAAAGTAGTTAGATTGATTTGAAAAATTTTTTCATTTTCTGGCATTATTGTAGTCAATTTTTTTGCGATATTTTTTGCCATAATTTTAATGTTTTGAGGCGATAGCCAAATATGAATATCATTAATAATTTTATTGTGATTATGATTGTCATGATGGCTAGCTTGACACGATGATCCTTGAAGTAATTGGACATCTTTAGTGACAGCAAAACATTTTTCTGGGGTTTTATTAAAAACTTTTTTAACAATGATTTCCTCAAGTGGTAGATCAATCGTAAAATAACATGTTGCTTTGTTTAAGGTTAATAAGTCATTAAAAGTTGGTTCAAAATCATGAAGAGAATGGGTTTCTTTAATTATTGATTTATAGGAAAACTTATTACCACCAATTTTTTGCGCAATATATTCAATTGGCGCTATAGTTGAGGCAATTAATTTTTTATCGTTATTTGTACTGGGTTGTTCTGAACAAGAAATTAATAGAAAGAAGAAGACGGGAAAGAGTTGTAATATTATATGTTTTAGCTCTTTTTTCATCATTTAGCTCCTAAGCAAAGTTTGGAAAATTCATAATATATAATAATATTTTAAATTATTTTAATCTACTTATTAGATGATAAAAAGTCAAGAATAAAAAAACAATTGCAAAAATAGGCTAAAACATTACTTTGATTAGCAAAATTATGCATATGAGTCCGTCTTATTTATTTAAAAGAAATAAGAAGTTAACAAATAAACTAAAAAAAGTTGTAATTTGCTAGTTAATAGGTTATAGTAAAAACTTTGAAAGAATTTAGCAATTTTTTTATAATAAGTTGTTATTTTTTATTGATATAGTTGTTTGTAGCGGTTTGAGCTATTATTGTTAAATTTAGCAAAAACAGTTATTTAAGATATTTGAATAGGTAAATTAATAATTAACATTGAGGTTCCAATGGGAACAATTTTTTTAACAGGTATAACAGGACTAGTCGGCAGTGCATTTGTAACAACGTTGTTGCAGGAATATGATCGTAAAATTATCGCTTTGGTACGTGGAAATGCCCAGCAATCTGCTCAAGAAAGAGTTGAAACTATTATTAAAGAACAATGTGAATTTGATGGAGTTTCAGGTGTAGAAGAGCAAGTGTTAAAGAATGTAATAGTTATTGATGGAGATGTTGCTGATCTTGATGTTGATAAATTAATTGCAGAAAATGACTTAAGTGAAGTTGATACTGTCTTCCATTGTGCGGCTGATGTAAACTTAGGGAAAGATCCAAAAGGTCAAACTTATCATACTAATCACCAAGGTACTATGAACATGGTAGAGCTTGGTAAAAAATTAGATGTCAAGGAATTTCACTATGTAAGTACTGCATACACTGCTGGGAAAACAGAAGGTGTTGCTTATGAAAAAGAACAAACAATTACTGAATTCAATAATGCTTATGAAAAGAGTAAGTGTGAAGGCGAGAAATTAGTTCGCAATTGTGGTATTCCTTTTACAATTTATCGTCCATCTATTATTGTTGGTCGTCGTTCTGATGGAAAAATTCGTAAGCCGTTGGCATTCTATAGAATTCTAGAATTCTTCGCAAAAATGAAGAAGCACCAAAGTGGAAAAAATAATGTAGATCCATGTGGTTGGTTAGAAATGCCGTTCCGTTTTGAAACGTATCCTTCAGAAAATATCTATTTTGTGCCAATTGACTATGTGCAAGATTGTATTTATAAATTATTTCCTAAGAAAGTTGAAAATAAAACTTATCATTTAACTGGTAATAGCCCCGTTTCAATTTATGATATTGTAGCATTGGTTAGTGAAACTTTACGCATCAGGGGTGTTGATGTTTTAGAAAAAATTGAAAATCCAACTGCTGAAGAAAAATTGATGGGAAGAATGGTTGGTGATTTATTACCATACTTCTCAAGTAAAATTATTTTTGACCAAACTAATATTGTCGAAGCTTTAGGCGAAGATATTATTGCTTGGGATTTTGATAGAAAAAATTTAGATGATATGATGACAAGTTTCTTTGTTGACTTTTTCCCAAATGTTGAGTGGTTGCAGAAGCTTCATGCATCAAGAAAATTGGAGTCATAAAATTTTAGTCAAAATTTAAGATGTTTTTTAAAGTAGCTGTTGGTAATATTTCATTATCAAATAGCTACTTTTGTTATAATAAGTATTGTTGAAGAAATCACACTTAATATTTATAAAGTAAAGAATGAAAATTATGAAGTATTTTGATATTCATTGTCATTGTTACCCTGATAAAGTTGCTGCTATTGCTGTTGAAAATTCACAAAAAAAAGCTGATGTTAAAGTTTATAGTGATGCGACGGTAAAAGGATTGCAAAAAAGTGCCCGAGCGGCCAATATTTCAGGCTGTTTGAATTTGCCAGTGGTAATGAATGTCGATTCTACTATTGCAGTTAATGAATGGGCTGCAAAAATTAATAATGACGTTGAAAACTTTCCTGAAATATATTCGCTAGGTTCGGTGCATCCTAATACAAAAAATATTAAAGATGTTTTAAAATGGATAAGAAATGATTTGGGACTTAAGGGGATAAAGCTTCATCCAGAATATCAAAAATTTAAATTTGAAGATCTAAATTTGAGAGCGATTTGGGAAGGTTGTATTGAAAATAATTTGTTTATTTTAACTCATACTGGGAGGGATATTTCATTTCCAGAAGTACCAAACAGTAATCCTAGGAGTTTGTTGCAATTTCATGAGCGTTATCCAGAGTTAACTCTGGTTTTAGGACATTTTGGATCATGGAATTTGTGGGATGATATTGATTTATTGATAGGTCAAAATCTTTATCTTGATACGGCATTTATTTTGCCATTTTTGAGTAAAGAACGAATTGTTGAAGTAATTCGTAAGCATGGTGCAGATAAAATTATTTTTGGAACAGATACGCCATGGGGGAATCAAAAAAAAGATTTAGAAGAGTTTGATGAATTGCCTTTAACCGATGCAGAGAAAAAGTTAATTTTTTATGAAAATGCTAAAAAATTGTTAGATTTAAAATGATAGATACAGAAAAAGATAATCGTAAGTTAGTTGAAAGAGCGATAATTATTGGTTTGCAAAATGCTGATGAGGAATTGTTTCAAGCGCGTGAACACCTTAATGAGCTTAAAGAATTGGTGAAGAATTTAGATATTCCAGTGATTGAAGAAACAATTGTTAGAATAAAAGACCCTAAACCAAAATTTTATATTGGAACAGGTAAAGCTGAAGAAATTTTAGAGTTAGCTAAAGAGTTAAAAGCAGACTGTTTGATTTTTGATGGTGAATTAAGTGCAAGTCAACAGAGAAACTGGGAAAAGTTTACTAAAATTTGTGTAATAGATCGTCAAGAAGTTATTTTAGATATTTTTGCGAATAGAGCAATTACTCGTGAAGCTGTTTTACAGGTTCGGTTGGCAAGAATGCAATATAGTCTGCCACGTTTAACTAGAGCATGGACTCACCTTTCACGCCAGCGTGGAGGAAATAAAGGAACACGTGGAGAAGGGGAAAAGCAGATTGAGGCTGACCGTCGTATGGTTCAGAATCAAATTACGTCATTGCGCCGTGAATTAGAACAGGTTAAAAGACACCGTGAAACTCAAAGAAAAAGTCGTGAACGTCGTGAAATTCCACTAGTTGCTATCGTCGGTTATACAAATGCAGGGAAGTCTTCACTTTTACATAAAATAACTGGAGCTGATATTTTAGTTGAAGATAAATTATTTGCAACTTTAGACCCGACGACTAAGAAAGTTCAATTGCCTGGAGGGCAACAAATATTAATGTCTGACACGGTGGGTTTTGTGCGAAAGTTACCACACTCCTTGGTTGAGGCGTTTAAGTCAACTCTTGAAGAGGCAGCTCTGGCTGATTCTCTGTTGCTGGTACTTGATATTAGTAATAATCAGTTTGATCAACATTGGGAAACTACGATGGAAGTGCTTAAAGAATTAGGTGCCGAAGAAAAAAATATTAGAATTGTCTTCAATAAAATTGATCTTCAACATGACCCAGTAGTTTATGCAAAGGTTGCGAATTTATTTCCAAATCATTTAAGAATTTCAACTCATACGGGTGAGGGTATAAATGAACTTTTAGAGGTGCTAGCAGTTGATTTATCGTATTGTCGTCAGAGTATTAAATTGCAAGTTCCACCAGAACGTTATGATATTGTAGCCTTGGCTCATCAGTTTGGCGAAATAATAGATAGTGATTATGATGATGCAGGAAATAACATGATGGTAGTAAATATTGATAATAAAAATCTTAAAAAGTTTGCACAATTTATAGTAAAAAGTTAGAAGTTGGTGTATATTAGGTAGTTTGAAGTGATTGAGTAAGTTTGATGCTGAAAATTTTTTAAAAAATAACGCTACACGGTTAATAGAAAATAGGTGTTGTGACTGTTTTATAAAAAGTTTACGAAAATTTTAAATTATGTGATATTTAGTTTTTTTGTATCGAATGTTTAAAAGTATAGGAACAAGGAGTTTAGAGTAATGAAAATTATGAGAAAGAATCGCATTGTTTTATTTACTGCGGCTGGGGTTGCATTACTGGCAACAACTTTGAAAGCTGATTTTTTAAGTGAATACGCTGATGCGTATAAAGTTTTTGAAGAAGCAGAATATTCAATGAAAGAAAAGAAGTTTGATTCTGCAACATTAACATTTATTGAAGCGAAAAGTAAATTTAGCGCTTTATGCCGTCGTTACCCAAAAAAAGATTTAGCTAAAGCTAAAAAATACATCAAATCTTGCGATGCGTTAATTGAAAAAATTAAAGCTGAAATTAAAAAACTTGAAGAAGAGAAGAAAAAAGCAGATGCTCAAACAGTTAGTGAAAATGCTAAAACTGTTGGTAATCAAGAAGTAAGTTTTTTGAAAGAAAGTTTACTAAAAGTGATGCTTGAAAATAAAGAGTTGAATGCAAAACTTAAAAAAAGTCAATCTGAATTAAAAAAGGCACTTCATGCTCCTAAAAAGAATAATGGAGTTAAGTTCGCTGAATTAATGCGTACAAATGGTGAATTAGAAAGCCGTAACGCTGCACTAGCTGAACAAATTGTTAAGCTAAAAGAAGTTATCAAAAAAAGAGAAAATAAATCTGATTTTAAAAAATTAATAGATAAGCAAGCTGAAGTAAATCGTTTAAATGATGAATTACAAACACTTCAGGAGCAAAATTCTTTGCTTAAAGATGCTACTCAAAAAAATAGTATTAATAAAAATTCCCTTGAGTTTGAGTTGACTAAGCTTAAGAGAATGATGACTAAAAAGGATAACGAGTTAGCATTATTAAAAAAACGTTTAGACAAAGGTAGCGGCTCAATTACAAAATTGGAAGATTTAGAAACTTTAGCTGAGGAAAATTTCAAACTAAAAGCAAAAGTTAATAACCTAAAAAATCAAGTTACTGCTCAAGCAAAAGTTATTGAAAAGAATAAAAATTCAATTAAAAGTTCTCAGAATGAAGCAGTTTTAATGAATGAAAATAAAAAATTAAAACAAAAAATTGCTGAATTAGCAAGAGATTTTAAAAAAGTTATCATTGAAAAATCAGATTTCAAAACAACTGCAGAATTTGAACACAAAAAAGTTAAAGCATTAGAGAAAAGACTTAAAGAAGCTACTCAAAAGTTAACTGCAGAATTAGAGAAGAAAAAGCCTGTAAGTAATACGGTGTTAGAGCAAGCAAAAAAAGATGTTGAATACAATAAAAAAGTTTACGCAAAACTATATAAAGATAATGAGGCTTTGAAAAAACAATTAGCAGAGTATGCTAAATTGAAAAACAAAATTTCAGCATTAACTGCTGAAAAAATTTCAGTAAGTAAAAAGTTGCTAGAAAGCTCACAAGCAAATAATAATTTGAAATCTGATCTTAAAAAATTACAGTTAGAAGCAGGTAAAGTTAAAAATCTTGAAGATGCAATTAAGAAAATTAAGGCCTTGAGCGACTCAAAAAGTAAAAATTACTCTAGAGCAATTGAAATGATAAAAAAGCTAAAAGAGGAAAACGAAGTTTTAAATCAACAATTAAAGAAAAGTAAAGAAGCGAATAAAGCTTTAATAGTAACAAAAAAATCTGAGGTTGCTTCGGTAAAGGATGAATCAAAAAATGAAACAAAAAAATCTGATTCAGCAAAAGGTGAAAATGTTACGGGTAACAAAAATATTTTAATTATTAACAAAGGTTTACAACGCGCGGTAAAAAATGGCAATAAAGAGGCAATTTTTTGGCACTGTGCTGAATTGTTAAAATTAAAAAATGATGTTGAAAATAAATATTTGGTAGTAGATACAATCAATAATAATAAATTAGAAAATCAAATTCCGAATAATTTGGTTGCTTTGCTTAAGCATAGTTCAAATGGAGTTGTTTACGAGGATATTAATGAATTTCTAAAAAATTATCAAAAAAAATAGTTAATTATTGATGAAGTTTACCAATAAACAGTTTAGTAAATTATTAGCTTTGGTCATGGTGATATGCACGATGACGAGAGCTTTTTTTTTAGTTGAATGGTTAAAAAGTCCACTAAGAGGATTTAATGAATTTGCTAGTCTTGATATGGCTAATTTGCTAAATTGGGGGGTAGATTTTTTTGAAAAACCGTTTGAATTTAGTCCATTTTTTTTGTTGATTTATACTTTAAGTAAGTTTTTTGATTCGGCAAATTTGTTAATTGTTTATGTTGTTTTTCAGTTAATTTTTTCTGTTTTAATCGTTTATTTTGTTGCACAAATTGCTAAAAAGATTACAGGAAATTATTTTATAGCGTTGTTGAGTGCTGTTCTTGTTGCATTCTATAGCCCACTTTTACTATACTGTGGAGTTTTTTTGCGTGAGGTTATGTATGTTCTTTTGGGAACTATGTCTCTTTATTTTTTAATTTATTATCGAAATAATAAAAAAGCAATAATTTATTTTTCAATTTTTATAGGATTATTTTATGGGGTGAGAGTTGCTGCGATAACGTGGGTGATTTCTGCTTTTATATGGTTAATAGTTCGAGAGCTTATAACAGCTAATCATACTGGAAAATTAAATAATTTTTCAAATTGCTTTAGCACTATATTTAATAACAAATTTTTAAAACGTCTTGTACTATGTTGTGTTACTATTGCAGTGGGGATTTTAATTTTTAATACTGTAAAAAATAGAAAGTTACTAACAAATTTTGATAATTATCCTTATTATTATAATGTGGGTTCACAGGAACAAATTAATTCTTTAGATGTTGTCAATTCCAATGGAAATCAATATAAAGAAAAGAATAAAACATCTTCTTTTAAAGCATATTTTGTAAAAACTAAACAGCTATTTACTGCATATTTACTGCCTAATAACATTAACTATTATTTTTGGCGTGGTAGGCTTGGTATTTTGAAAATTATGCTTGGAGTTGTAGTCTTTTATTCTCTAGCCGTTACGAGTATTATTTTTAATTTTAAAAGATTTTGTTTAAAGAAAGAAGCCGTGTTAGGTTATTTTTGTGTTTCATTTGCTCTGCCATTAATTGTTTTTGTTCCCTTGGGACGTTATTCATTAATTTTTATAGCTCCATTTGCAATTTATAGCGCAATTTTTTTGCATCAATTAGTGTTTTTATTTGTCAAAAAACAATATTTGAGGTTCTTGATTGCGATTATTTTATTAGCTACTATAACTTCAATTTATTACAAAATTTTAAACCAAAAAGGTAACTTGGAGCGTAGTAGTGATTATGTTGGGCTCATTGCGATTTATGAAAAGAACAGGCAAAAAGATTCAGAAGCTTTGATAAAAACTTATCAAAAAGCACATCAAATTTTTCCTAATAATTCTTACTTTGTTTATCATTATGCGCAAAATTTATTGAAGAATAACCAAGTTAACGATGCAAAAAAAATATTAATAACTTTTAATAACAACCCGCAAGGACAGAAAAAATTTGATTCAATTTTACTTTTGTCAGCTATTTTGATGACCCAAGAACAGTATAATGAAGCTTTAATGCAACTAGAAAAATTTGATGCAAAACAAGCTTATGAAAGACAAAAAAATGATAATAATGTAAATTTACAATATGCGCTGTATTGTGATCTTTATGGAGATGCAATAATGCGTCATAAAAGTCGTTTATCAGATACAAAACGAAAGCAAATTGCAGTGCTTTTTTATAAAAATGCGTTAAGATTATTAGATAAACAAGTGACTTCTCATCAAAAATTAATTAAAATTATTGAGCTTAAAATGGAAAAAATTAATAAAAATAAATAGAAATAACTTGATTTTTTGTTATTTGAGTGTTTACTTAAAAATAGAGAATAAAAACTAAGGATAAATATTATAAAATGAATAACAATTATGCACAAAATACTTTTTTTGGTTGGTGGCTTTGGATTGATAATCCACAGTCAGTATTTTGTTGTGCATACCTAAAATAATAAAATATTTATCATAAAATAACGATTTAATTAAGACTGTGGATTATAAAAAATAATCTACAGTCTTTTTTTATAGACTTTGATAATGTATAATAAATATAAGATAAAAAAATAATAAGGTAAAAATATGATAACACCACTTTTTAATGAATTTGAAAAAATGTATGAAGGCATAAGTTGCACCGTGCCAGTTGCTAAGGAGTATTTGGCTGATGTTGAAACTCCTGTTTCAGTATTAGCACGTTTAAATAATTTGGAAAATATTGCTTTATTTGAATCTGTTGAAGGTGGTGAACGTTGGGGGCGTTATTCAATCCTGTGTTTAAATCCTGAGTCAGTTTTAACAATTAATGATAATTGCGCAGTACATAAGGATATTGACGGTACATTAATTGAAGAAAATAAAAAAGAACCATTTGAACTATTACGAAAAATTTTAAAAGAAAATGCTACAGCTGAAAATAGTGCTTTAGCCCCATTTAGTGGTGGAGCACTTGGTTATTTAAGTTATGAGGCTGCACGCTATTTTGACCGTCAGCCTCAACCTAAAGGTCAAGCTGGGGTTGCAGACGCAATGTTTATGATTGGAGGCAATCTAATTATTTTTGATAATGTTAAACATACCATTAAGGTTGTCTGTATTGTAAAGAAATCAGCTGAAATTTATGCGGAAACGGCTTATAACAAGGCTTTAAATGAAATTGATAATATTGCGAATTTAGTTTTTAATGCTCCAAGTAATATTAGCAAAAGTATGACAGTTAAAAATCGTGGATTAAATATAAATACCAATATTACAAAAGAGCAATTTATTAGCAATGTAGAAAAAGCAAAAGAGGAAATTCGTAATGGTGAAATTATTCAAGTTGTTTTATCGCAAAAGTTTTGTTGTCCACAAACTAGTGATGAAATTTCATTGTATCGAGCTTTGCGTTATACAAATCCGTCACCATATACTTTTTTTCTAAAAATGGCTGATATTACTTTAATTGGTTCGTCGCCTGAAGTGATGACAAGGTTAAAAAATAATATTGCGACAGTGCGTCCAATTGCTGGAACTAGGCCACGTGGGGCTAATGAACAGATGGATCGAGACTTAGCGAATGAATTATTAAATGATTCGAAAGAACGTGCTGAGCATGTTATGCTAGTTGACTTAGGGCGCAATGATCTAGGCCGAGTAGCAGAAAGTTCAAGTGTTAAAGTTAAAGATTTTATGACGATTGAGCGTTATAGCCATGTTATGCACATTGTTTCAAATATTGAAGCGCAACTTGATCCAAATAAACATGACTCTATAGATTTAATTAAGGCGACATTCCCCGCAGGTACTTTGTCTGGTGCACCAAAAATTAGAGCAATTGAAATCATTAATGACTTAGAAAGTGAGCGCCGTGGTGTATATGGAGGTTGTGTCGGATATTTTGGTTTTGATGGTAATATGGATACTGCGATTACTATTAGAACAATGCAAATTCATAATGGTGAAATCAGTTTTCAAGCTGGAGCTGGAATTGTTTATGATTCTGATGCTGAAACTGAGTATGAGGAAACGATTCATAAAAGTAATGCAATTCGTAATGCGATTGAATTTGCCAATAATAATTTAAGTTTAGCTTAGGAGTATGTGGTTATGATTTTAATGATAGATAATTATGATTCTTTTACATATAATTTAGTACAATATTTACAAACTCTTGGTAAAGAAGTAATAGTTAAAAGAAATGATGAAATTGCTGTGAATGAAGCATTAGCACTTAATCCTGAGTTAATTGTAATTTCGCCAGGCCCTGGAACGCCTACGAAGGCTGGGATTAGTATAGAATTAATTAAAGCAGCAGCAGGTAAAATTCCTGTGTTAGGAATTTGTTTAGGGCATCAAGCAATAGTTGAAGCCTTTGGTGGAAAGATTATTAGAGCAAAAAATATTATGCATGGTAAAACTTCAAAGATTTCTACAGATAAGCAAGGAATTTTTTCAGGAATGCCACCCGAAATTACAGTGAATAGGTATCATTCATTGGTTGCAGAGCAACGCAGTTTACCTGAATGTTTTGTTATTACTTCGAAATCACTTGATGATGATGAAATTATGGGTGTACGTCATAAAGAATTTTTAATTGAAGGAGTTCAATATCATCCTGAGTCAGTTTTGACTCCAACTGGAAAACGTCAATTAGCCGCGTATTTAGATTATGTTAAAAATGAAATTAAAAATAGTAATTAAAGGTAAAAAATGTTTATTGAATATTTACACAAAGTGATTGATAAGGAAAATTTATCAGTAAATGAGATGACGAATGCAGTTAATGAAATTATGAGTGGGACTGTTTCTGATAGTAAATTGGCCGCATTTTTAACAGCATTGCGCATGAAAGGCGAAACAGTTGATGAAATTTGTGGCGCAACTACTGCAATGCTTAATCATGCTACACATATTGATACAGGTGCTGTTAGCACTGTTGACACTTGTGGTACAGGTGGTGACGGAGGGAATAGTTACAATATTTCAACTACTGCAGCTTTTATCACGGCTGGAGCAGGGGTAGCGGTCGCAAAACATGGTAATCGAGCATTTTCAAGTAAATGTGGATCGGCTGATGTTTTAGCTCATTTGGGGTTTAATTTAGATTGTCATGAAACGATTATGGAGCAGGCAATTCAGGAAATCGGTATAGGTTTTTTATTTGCGCCAAATATGCATCCTGCCGCAAAATATGCGGCTGGTGTTCGTAAAGATTTGCAGATGAGAACAATTTTTAATATGTTAGGTCCGTTAGCAAACCCTGCAGGGGCTAAAGGACAATTAATTGGCGTTTTTGACCCTGTTTTGACTGAAACATTTGCCGAAGTTTTACGCGATATGGGCACTAAAAGAGCAATGGTTGTGCATGGTCATGATGGCATGGATGAAATTACTATTACGGCTCCAACTAGAATTACGGAATTAAATGAAGGGGTTATTAAAACTTATGATCTATACCCTGAAATGTTAATCGGTGATTCTTACACTGCTGAGGATATTGTTGGAGGAGATATTGCAACAAATGCTCAAATTATGTTGGAAGTGCTTAAAGGTGATGCGGATGAATCATATCAAGCCATTGCTATTATAAATGCAGCCGCAGCAATCTATTGTGGCTATGGTGCTGAATCACTGGAGGAAGGCATTGTTAAAGCAATGGAAGCGATTAGTAATGGTAGCGCATATAGCAAATTGAAACAATTAATTGAAATGAGCAAATATTAAAATGAATATATTACAAAAAATCATTGCTGAGAGTAAAATTCAATTAGAACAACGAAAGAAAGATTGTCCGATTGAAATTTTAGAAAAAACTATTTCTGAGCGTGAAAAGAAAATTGTTAGTTTTTCTGCAGCATTTCGAGATAAAAATAAAGTTAACATTATCAGTGAATTGAAAAAAGCGTCTCCTTCAAAAGGGTTAATTAGAGAGAATTTTGAACCTAAAAATTTAGCAATTGATTTAGAAAAAAATGGTGCAGCTGCACTGTCAGTTTTAACTGAAGAAAATTATTTTTTAGGTTCGCGGGAGAATTTAATAATTGCAAGAAAATTTGTCGATATACCAATTTTGCGTAAAGATTTTTTTTATGATAAATATCAGATTATTGAAGCAAAAGCGTTAGGCGCAGATGCCATTTTATTAATTGCAGCGGCTTTGGATACAAAACAGTTAAAAGAGTTATATGATTTTGCATATAGTATTGGTTTAGAGGTGTTATTTGAAACCCATAGTGAAGCCGAAATTGAGGTAGCGCTGGAAATTGATGCGCATATTATTGGAATTAATAGCAGAAATTTAAAAACATTTGAAGTTGACTTGGAGCAGACCGCCAAAATGTTGGATTTAATTCCAAATCATAAAGTTAAAATAATGGAAAGTGGCATTAAAACTCCAGATGATATTAGAAAAATTAATAATATGTATGAATTTAATGGTTTTTTAATTGGTGAAACACTAATGCGTAAAAATGATGTTGGAAGTTTCTTAAAAGAGTTAATTAATGCAAATAGTAATAATATTTAAATAGTTAAATAAACAACTTAAATTGGTGAATAAAATGACTAAAATTAAAATATGTGGATTGACAAATTTAACTGACGTAATAGCCGCAGTTCAGTTAAAGGTTGATTATTTGGGATTTATTTTTTATTCAGAATCGCCACGATTTGCGACGCCTGAGTTTGTTGCGAAAGCAAATAAAGTTATTCCAAGTAACATAAAAAAGGTTGGAGTTTTTGTCAATGCACCAAAGTGTGTGATTAGTATTTATGAACAGCAATTGAACTTAGACATTGTTCAGTTGCATGGTGATAAGGATTGTGCAATGATCAAAAATTTGTCGTCAATAACATGGCGAGCATTACATCTTACTAATGAATTTGAATTACAAGATGCTGTTAATTGTTCTGCTGAAAAAATTGTTGTTGATTCGCGAACTGCAACAGAATTTGGAGGCACAGGGCAAGTTTGCGATTGGCAAATTGCTAAAAAATTATCTGAAAAACGTGATATTTTGTTAGCAGGTGGAATCAATGAAAATAATGTTGTTGAGGCTATAAATACCGTGCAACCATTTGGTATTGATGTTAGTAGTGGTGTTGAGAGTGAGCCTGGTAAAAAAGATCATCAAAAAATGTTTAATTTGGTAAAAAAAATAAGAAGTTTAGGTTAAAGAATTATAAATATAAAAAACTAAAGAAAAGAAGATAAATCCAATAGTTAGGAATCAAATATTATGGCAAATGATAATAATAAAACGAGTGGTAAGTATGGCATTTATGGAGGGCAGTATGTGCCTGAATCGCTAATGGTGGCACTTGAAGAGTTAGAAAAAGCGTATATTGAAGCAGTTAACGATGATAATTTTTGGAAAGAGTATGATTATTACATTAAAGATTATGTTGGCAGAAAAACACCATTGTTTTATGCCGAGCGGTTAACAAAATATTGTGGTGGAGCTAAAATTTACCTCAAGCGTGAAGATTTAAACCATACTGGCGCACATAAAGTAAATAATACTTTAGGGCAGGTTTTATTAGCAAAGCGAATGGGAAAAAAACGTTTAATAGCTGAAACTGGAGCAGGGATGCACGGTGTATCTACTGCAACAATGGCTGCATTGTTTGATATGGATTGTGAAGTTTTTATGGGGGCACTAGATGTTGAGCGTCAGCAACCAAATGTTGAAAGAATGCAATTATTAGGTGCAACATTAAGTTCTGTTTCGTCGGGATCTAAAACATTAAAAGATGCTATGAATGAAGCAATCCGTAATTGGGTAACGACTGTTACAGATTCATTTTATGTTATTGGAACAGTGGCAGGACCAGCTCCATATCCAGAAATGGTGAAGCGTTTTCAGTCGATTATTGGACGTGAGGCACGCGAGCAAATTCTTGAGAAAGAAAAAGTGCTACCAAATAAAGTTATTGCTTGTGTTGGTGGAGGTAGCAATGCAATGGGAATTTTCGCTGGATTCGAAAGTGATGAATTTGTTGAATTAATTGGTGTTGAAGCTGGAGGTTTAACTGGTAGTATTCATGATTCTGCAGCGAGTATAAATTACGGTTCAACTGGGGTTTTACATGGATGTAAAAGCTATTTATTGCAAGATGATTTTGGTCAAATTCAGGAAGCTCAGAGTATTTCTGCAGGGTTAGATTATCCAGGAGTAGGACCTGAACATGCCCATTTAAATGATATAAAAAGGGCTAAATATACTGTTATTACAGATGAAGAAGCGATTCAAGCATTTGAATTATTAACAAAATTAGAGGGTATTATTCCAGCATTGGAGTCAAGTCATGCCGTTGCAGAAGCAGTTAAGCAGGCTAAGCAAATGACCAACGATGAAACTATTATCATTAATTTATCAGGTCGTGGCGACAAAGATATGCAATCGGTAATGAAATATCGTCGTGATAATCCAAAGCAAAAAGATTTACTATAATTAAGGAATGTTTAAAATGAATAGAGTTGATCAATTTTTTAAAAATAATGATCCAAAAACTAATGGGAAAGCATTAACAATTTATTATACTTGTGGTGTACCGTCAGTTGAAAAGAGTGCAAAATATATTAATAAATTAATTGATGCTGGGGCAGATATCGTTGAGCTTGGAGTGCCATTCTCAGATCCAGTTGCCGATGGAGTTGTTATTCAAGAAGCGGCACAGAAAGCGTTAATCAACAACGTGACAATTCAAGATGTGATTGCGACAACAGCAAAAATTCGTGAACAGCATAAAGATACACCAATTGTATTATTTTCCTATTATAACGTAATTTATAAGTATGGAGTAGAAAAAACTTTTAGTGAATTTGCAAATGCGGGTGGAGATGCGGTATTAATTGTAGATTTACCGCATGAAGAACAGCAAGAAATTTTTGAAGATTTGGAAAAGCATAATTTACATTTAATTCAGTTGGTTGCGCCAGAAACAAATGAAAGTCGATTAAATAAAATTGTTGCTTCAGCAAAAGGTTTTATTTACATGGTGACAGTTAATGGCGTAACTGGTCAACGCACAGAATTGCCAGTTGATTTAAGTAAAAAAATTCAGAAATTAGTTGCGAAAAGTCCCGTACCAGTTTTAGCTGGCTTTGGAATTAGTAATGGAACAACAGCAAAAATTGCTGCAGAAAATTGTGATGGAGTAATTGTTGGTAGTGCAATTGTTAAAAAGTTTTTAGATTCACAATATTGTAGTAAAAATAGTATTGAAAGTGCGTGCAATTTAGTTAAAGAAATTAAAAATGCTTTGAGTTAGGAAAAATTAATTAGAAATTATTATCAAATATTGAAAAATTACACTTTTGCGTGTAACGTTATTAATTACATTGAATAATTAACAATGAATAGTTTAAGTTATTCAATAATGTAAAGTTTTTAAAACTTACATTATAAAAAAGGGTTACATAGATTTAGAGAGTTTATAGGTGAAGAGATGCTATTAATTATCAAAAAGAACATTAGTTCGACATTGGTAGAAAAGTTAAATTCATATTTTAACTTGGAACACATCAATAGTCGAGTTTTACGCATGAATGATAGTCAATATTTAATTGACATCCGCCGTGCCACTAAAGAAGAGCAAGCAATTATTGAAAATGTTTGCAACAATAATGTTGAATTTAAAAATATTATTGAAAAAATTTCATTTTATCATAATGATAAATACTGTTTAACAAGCCGCAAAGTTATTTCCGAAGATACGATTGTTAATATAGGTGGTCATTTGTTGGGAAAGGATAATTTTCAAATTATTGCTGGGCCATGCGCTGTTGAATCACTGGACCAAATGCGTCGTACCGCAGAATGTTTAAAGGAAAATAATGTTAATTTAATGCGTGGTTGTATTTATAAACCGCGAACTTCCCCATATGATTTTCAGGGAATCCAAGAAGCTGGCATTGAAATTATGCTAAAAATCAAAGAAGAGTTTGATTTAGCAATTGTTTCTGAAGCAACTTCTGCTAAGCGTATTCCCTCACTATTACAGTTTGCTGACTGTATTCAAATAGGTGCAAGAAACTGTCAAAATTTTGATCTTTTAACAGATGCAGCTCAAGCAGGCAAGCCAATTTTATTTAAACGTGGTATGTCAACAACAGTTGAAGAATATTTGAGTGCTACAGAATATCTATTAACCAATGGTTGTTTTGATGTTGTTCTATGTGAGCGTGGAATTAAAACTTTTGACAACGAGACTCGTAACTGTTTAGATTTAGGCGCAGTTGCCGCTTTACCTTATAAAACACATTTACCAATTATCACTGACCCTAGTCATGCAACGGGTCGTCCTGAGTTGGTTTTACCTCTAGCAAAAGCAACAAAAGTAATCGGTGCTCATGGAGTGATGATTGAAACTCATTACAATCGTGATTTGGCAAAGTGTGATGCAAGACAGCAATTAACGCTGGAAAATTTTACTAACCTTTGCAATGAATTAAATAAAATTTAACCTGAAAATATAAAAAAATAGAAAAAATTAAAAAATTATTATTATTTTGTAACCACTGGATATTGGATTGCGAATAAATAATGTAGACTAAATAATTTTGTTTTAAATACTCCTCGGCAACCAAAGTTCCTTAAATATTTGGTTGCCGCTTTTTTTGTGTTAGATAAGCAGCGACCTAGAAATGTTCTTTAAACGTGGCAATCAAGAGTATTACCCCAGCAATAAAAATACTGGCGAAATAAAAAATACAAACAGCAAATTACTTTTATCAATGACTGCTTCATATGGATTAGTATAAAGTTTTGTTTACTAATTATTTATGCTTTACAGCTTAATACAATTTACTAATTATTTTCATCAAAATTAGCTTTTAATTTTCGTGGTGTGATGTAGTTTTGGATTTCAGAATGATTTTTGTAGCCTGACATTAGCTATTTTACGCACTGATTTACCAGCTTTGAGTAATAATTCTATCATGGCGGTGGTGATTAAACTTTTAAAGACTGAACGTTTCTCTATTATTTACTGAGCAATCAACTTTTATTCCTTGCTCTTTTTATACTGTAGTGTTGATTTAGTGCGCTGGACGATGTAACGTTTTTTAACTTCTGCTATCATCGTTAAATTTGTTAACAAAATAAAACCACAATGCGTTATTATTCATAATTGAACTCAATATTATGATGCGTGAAAATCAAATGCATTTCGTTTAAATTCATATCTTGAATGAAACCTATAACTTCGACCAGTGAGCTACATATATACAATCTACGATTCTTAATAATTGTTATTTGTCGTTCATCACTGCTTTTACTTGATGAATAAACCTCATCAAAACTTCATCAATCGCCATTATTTTATCATGAGCATATTGCTTTAATTTATTAATTTGCGATTGTAAGTTTTGATTCTCAGCATTCACTCTAGTGTAGATGAAATTCGCCATCGAACTTTCTTTGATATTGTTCATTTTATATCACTGTATAATTAAATTAATATAAACCATACAATATTAAACAAGAAAAGTATATTTAATTTGAAAAATATTAATAGACAGAATGTCGTATTTAAACGTCAGTTATTTTGAACAATATTTCATATAGGTAAAAAAAAAAGAGTGCCAAAAAAATATAACAAAAGGAATGGCATTTTTTTATTAAGTTTAAACAGAGGTTTTATTAAAATAATCGCCTAAAAATTGTGGTTTAGCAATCACATTTTCTAAATCAAAATAATAAAATATTATACTATTATATTTGAAACGTTATTTAGATAGAGGTATAGTTACACTATGTCAAAGAGAAATTTATTATTTGAGAGGTAGCAGTAGAATGAAGTATGAAATTAATTAGTATTTATTAAGTTATTATTTAAACAAAGTAATTTAGTTATGTGGCAATTTAAAAAGATTTTTTTATGTTTTAGTACATTACTTATTTTAACGATTACAGCTTTTGCTGAAGAACCACCGTCACCTAATCAGGATGCATGTGAACATAAAGATTGCACAAATAAAAAGAGTTGTTCTATTACTTTAAATGTTAAAGAAAAAGATTTATGTTATGGAGAAAACCCAGATATCCAAGTTGTAAAAAATGAAGGGAAAGGTCTAACTAATACGTGTGATATATGTAAAAAAAGTTGGATAGATTGTGAAATCCATACTTTATCTCATAAAAGTGGAAGTCCTGAAATTTTAGGACCAAATGACAGTACAAGTTATAGTATTCCTGGGACTTATGATGTTACATATAAATATTTCTGTTCAGAGTGTAACGATGTAACAGAGTCAACTTCGATTATAATTCATGATCCATTAGACTTTAGAATTAGATGTGATAATGCTCCTATACCAAATATGTTTGGCTATAAAGCAAATTTTTCTGCATTAATAAAATCTTCTTGTAGAGGTAAAAGTTTTTCATATGATTGGAATGTTCCTCTTTCTGGTTCTTCGCCAACAATAAAACATGTAACTACCCCTACTATATCTTTTCAGCCATTATATAGTCCTGTTGCTGTCGAATTAACACTTAAAGAAACTCATGGCACTAAGATTCATACTAAAAATGCGACGGATTTTTTTTCGACATATATCCCCACATATGAACTAGAGCCTATTAAAACATATGATAGTCCCATAATTATGATTGGTTCTAAACAACCGGTGTTTTCTTTGAATGGACAACCATCAGGACGTGCATCCGTAGAACGATCATATAGAGCAACTTATGGAATAAAAGTTAGTACCCCCGATAATCTAATTATTAATATAGAATATGAAGAAAATCATGAATTTGGTCTTACACAAAAACAAGTGATTGAGTGGAATGATGATTGCGTAAGGGCAGATAAGAATAAAAATGGTAGTGTTTATGTTCAAGCATACATAGTAATTGAATATAAAGATTATGAGTTAGTTAGGTATGTCAATGGAATAAGGCATGGAGTCGTATCAACTCACCCTGAAGTAAGATTTGATGGAACTCTTGATTTTAAATTTACTGATAGATAAAATATAAATATTACAAAAGGAATGGTTATGTTAAAAAAAATTAAATTGATGATATTAATATTAATATCATGTTGGAATTTTCAAGGAATTGCATTGGAACTGAGTAAAAATGAAGTAACTAATCACCGTAAAAATTTTTTCAATACTTGTTCATTTTATTATAAAGTAGATGTTAAAAAATTTGATGAAATGCTGATAAATATAGAAAAGAAGGATGGTTCTAAGATTTACCAATATTTACCTTTTTTTATATTCGAGTGTGATGATAATAATAAGCTGAAAAAATTAAAAAATATTTTAGAAACACCTAAAGATTTGTCAACCAAGGAAAGATGTTTAAAAAAGTATTCTTTAGCTTTGATAGCATGTAGGTTAAAAAAATTTAAAGAATCAGAGTCACTATTTAGAGAAGTATGTGAATTAATAAATAATTTTTCTAATTTAAATGAAAAGAATCATTTAAAATATATTTTAGATTCAACAAAAATTACAATGGGATTTTTTAACAATGGATTTTTTAAAATAAAAGAATGGGAATTGAAAAATAATATTTTTCAAAATATTAATTATTCAAAATATACTGGGCAGTTGAATATTAGTTTTAAAAATGATTTAAATGCAAAAGTTGAAATTTTAAAAGTCAGCACTTTTCCCAAGTTTTTCTTTTATATTGAAGATAAAAAATATAAAAAAGTTAATAAGGCTGTACTCAAAAATTTATATCCATCTTTATATAGAGTTTTAATTGAGTATAAAGTAAATGATAAGAGAAAATTTTTTGAAAAAGAAATTAAAATACTCAAAAAACAACCAACCAACTTAGTTATTTCATTAAATGATTTTTTATTATTTTTTCCAGAAAAAGTTGAAGTAAACAAAAATACCATATTATCATGGAAAAATTTATATGATGATAAAAACTTAAAATTAACTATCTATATAGGTTACTACAAAAATAAAAATAGTGAAAAAATGCATCTAGTAGAAGTAAAAAATAATATTCCAAGTATACAACAAAAATTTTTAATTGATAAATGGTACTTTAAGTCGCTCCCAAAAGATTATTATAAGGGAATTTTATATGTTAAGGTTGAAAATAGTAAAAAAGAAATCATAAAATATAAATATATTTATTTTGACGCTATAAAATAAATAGTTAATTTTTTTTAATAAAAGCCATACAGATTCTGCTAATACACTAATAAATATAACTCCAGTTGTTTACTATGAATTAGTGGCAGTAACAGAATTGTATAACGGAGATAAACATCTTTTAAAGAAAGAAGGGAAAATAACAAAACCAGTTGATGGAGGATTAGGACAGACTTATACATACCTAGAAAGTTATATAGCCACAAAATCAATAAAAGTGAGTACCCCTGATGGTAGCATTATTGATTTAGAATATGAAGAAAATCATCAATTTGGCTCTGGTGTTTCAACGTCAAAAGGGTGGGATGTAGAGACTAAAGGAGCTGATTTGAATGGTGATGGTGTAGTTTGGGCAATGGCATCTGTGATAGATAGAGTTAAAGATTATGAATTAAGAGCATATTATAACAATCTACCTCCAAGCAGTTCAAATAATGCTTATACCGTCTTGAGTACCCACAAAAAAATTAGAGTAGATGCTCTTGTTGAGTTAAAAATTCAAAATGACAAATTTAAAGAATAGATCATGAAAAATTATTTTAAAAAAGTATACTTTGGATTATTTATTTTGCTTTTAATTATAAGTAGTTTTAATAAAACTAATGCAAAAGATATCGAAGTTCAGAACTTTAACAAAACACGGGAAAAGTTATCAAATTTAATTATTTATAGGTTTCGAATAAATGTTAACGATTTTGATAAAATGTTAAAAAAAATAAAACAAAGTAACAATTTTAAGTTATATCAATATTTATCTTTTTATATTTTAAACTGTAATAATAATAATAAATTAAGTGAATTGAAAAAAATTTTGGTGACACAACAAAGTGATGTTTTAAAGGAAAAGATGCTTAAAGAATATGCTTTAGCAGTAATTAATTGTAGATTAAAAAAAATTTACTTTAGCACAAAATAATTTTAACAAATTATCAAATTTGTTAAATCAATGTTCTAATATAGATGAAAAAAATTATATTTTTTATCTAATTAATGCCACAAAAATTACGGTAGGGTATTTTAATGAAGACCATTATTATATGAAAAATTTTGACATAACTGATAATATCGCGGCTAAACAATTAGAATTTTCTGGATCTTTAGAAATTGATTTTAAAAATATTATGAAAAATAAACTGGAAATTTTACAAGTAGATCTTAATTCAAAGTTCTTTTTTTCAGGAATAACTCAATTTTCTAGTGAAGAATCTATTAGACTTAATAATTTATATCCTGGGACTTACTCTATGAATGTAATTTATAAATTAAATGGCAAAAGAAAAATATTTCAAAAAAATATCACTATAGAAGGTAATAAAACTTTAGAAATAAATGTACCAATTGAGAATATTATAATTAAATTTCCTAAAAATATAAAGTCTAATCAAAATACCACTATTTCATGGAACAATTTATCTGACAATCAAAATTTAAAAGTTGAAATTTCAGTAGGCTATATTAAAAATAAAAATAAACTTAATTCTGCGGGATTTTCATTTCTCATTGCGGATAATATACCATCTAAAAATAAAAAATTTGTGATTGATAAAAAGCATTTAAATATAGGGAAAAACTATAAAAATTATATATATATTCAATTTAAAAGTAATAATAATAAGATAGTAAAATCAGAGTTTATTTATTTTAATATTATAGAATGATTTATATTTTTCAATGAAATAGTTAATTTCAGCACTCCAATTTTATATATTGAAATTGGAGTGCTTCTTTTTCTAGTACTATATTTAATAAAACTAATGAGTTTGACTGTTTAATGGTATTATTAGAGCATAGTTATTACTTATTGGTATCATATTTTTTAATAAAGAATACATTTGCATTTTAGTATTATTAATAATTTCTTCTATTTTTTTTATAACGGTATTTTTTCTATAGTTATCACCAATTTTGCAATAGGGAGAATAAAATAATATTAATAGAATTGAAATTTAGAGTTTAAATATAAAAACTTAATGGAAATTTAAAAATAGGAAATTTTATTAAAATTTGAACTCGCTGAAATATAAGGTGATCTTCATCAACTAGTGTTTTTAAATAAATTATTAAAATGGCTCTTTCTCTTGATGTCATTGTAATGTTTTATTTAAGAAAAGGTAATATGAATCTTTTTTATCTGCTGGTAAGTATTGCCTCTAAATGAATGTTTAATAAATTATTTACTAATTTATTTTTCACTCTCTGAAACTTCACTCCAGCGTTTTTTCATTAGCGATACATTATTTTCCTTGTCTATCTGATTTTGCGTAAATTTTTTGTCTGCTATTGAATAAAAAAATGTAGCAAAAATAAAAAAGTCATAACTTTTCTCCTTTTATTTAATAATTTAATAACATAAAAATATTAAATAAAAGGCATGAACTATATATTTAATTGCAAACATTTATATTATTTTAAAAATTTTTGCAATTAATAGTCCTATACCTATAAATAGAGTGATACTTAGAAATATAAACATAAAGATATTATCATTCTTTTCTCTACTTATAACAGCTTCAAAAGGGTCTTTGGGATTCACATAACATATTGTTTTAGTACCGACAGGATATTTATGAACTATCTTTGCAATTTGTTTATAATTACTAGTGTAAAAGTTGTAGTAACAGTTAAAAGTATTAGATGTATAATCTTGATCCTTTATATAATACTTAAAAATAATTTCTGAGGCATAAGTTGTTGTATTACCTGAAATATTTTCTTTGATTTTGCTTGTAAGGACTTCACATTTTGTATGAGTCCAAAATTGAGTTTCAGCAATTCTTTGATTGGGGATGTGAATAAAAATAAAGTAAAATTGGTGCTATAAAAAATGAAATTATAAATAAAATTGAACATAGTTTATAAGCACGATTCTTTTTGTATTCTGATAAATTCATAATATTTCTCCTTCGTTTTAGCAATAAAATAAATTTAAGGCTACTTCATAAAAATATGAAATAGCCTTTTTAATATATGAAATATATATCTAATTACAAATTACTTCCCGCAACATTGCTTATATTTTTTACCACTACCGCATGGGCATGGAGCATTTTTACCAAAACCTCCTCCAGCAGAGTTACGCATTTGTTCTAGTTGCAAACGAAGCATTTCGTCTTTTCGACGTTGTTCGACTTCTTTTGCTAACTCTTTAAATTTATCTAAAGTATACTCATAGAATATTTTCCAACCACTACATAAATTACTTAATGCTGCTGGATTAACGCCATTTTTGGAGCGGTTTTTTTGACAACAACCGTGACAGAATTTTAAATATTCACACTCCGCACACGCTTTGTTGTATTCTTTTTTACGTTGCGCAAATTCTTTCATTTCTTGCCCTGTCCACGCATTCATAAAGCCATTAACGTCGTGAACATTACCCAATTTATGTTCAGGTAACATAAAAAAGTCACATGGGAAAATATCGCCATTATTCTCAACCAGCAGATATTGATGACAACTTGGACTCATAACACAAACATTTGCCTTGTGCTCCACTAAACGGAATAAAATTGAATCAAACAAACGAATTGAAACTTGATAACGATCTGGATACCATGCATCAAATAGTTCACATAAAAATTTACCCCATTGTTCACCGCTTACGCAGTAATCACGTAAATTGCCATCATCATCAAATTCAACGCATTCAATATATTGATGGTGGTTGCTTTTTAATTCATCACGATTATATTTATAAATTTCTTCAGCTTTGTTGATGTTCGCAGTTGTCATTAAAGTTAAGATATTATGTTCAACTCCATTAGCTCGAAGAATATTTAGTCCACGCATAACATCTGCATGGCTACCTGTTCCTCCACGATTTTTACGGTGTAAATCATGTAAATATTCAGGACCGTCAACACTAATGCCAACTAAAAAATTATATTTACGTAAAAATTTACCCCATTCATCGGTTAGTAATGTACCATTCGTTTGTAAAGCTAAACTAACTTGTTTACCTTGACCGTATTTTTTAATATATTTTATCGACTTTTTGTAGAAGTCTAACCCCATGACAGTAGGTTCACCGCCTTGCCAGCACATTTGATAAATTGGCATATTAATATTTAAATATGCACTAATCATCCGTTTTAAAGTTTCATCAGTCATGCGGTTTTCTTCTGGGAAATATTTCTCTTTCTGTAAATAAAAACAGTAACGGCATGCCAAATTACATTCAAATGATGCCGGTTTTATCAATAATGAAAATGTGTTATCCATTGTAATCAATTCCTTTTTAAACATATTTAAAATCAGACTCGTTTTAAAATAACAGTTTGACTCTATTTTTGCAATATTTTTCACAATTATAAGTAACGTTTTTCTTTTAAAATTTAGTTTTCAATTTTTGTAAAAATTAGGCAGAAAATATATGATTAGTAAAATTTTGTAAAAAAACGCTAATTTTTGCAAAAAAGTTTTAAAAAATATTGAATTTTGGTCGAAAATGGTTTATAATGGTATATTATGGTATAAAAAGGTGCAAATAAACATGTTATCATTTTGTGGACAAGACAAATGCAAGCTTGATAAAAACGGTCGAATTAAGTTTTCGCCACGAATTATCAGCGATTTTAAGGACGCGTGTAGTGGGAATGTGGTGCTACATTGCTTGCCTGAAGGTGCAGTGGCGGTTTATCCAGAAGATGTTTATTTACAAATGCGTCGTCAAGAGTCAAGAATTGCAGAACAAGCTGCAAGCAGTGCACTGTTCAGAAGAAATATGCGTCGATTTGGAGCTTTTAGTCAATCAGAAGTAATTTCATCTCAGGGGAGAATTACAATTCCAGCTGCTTATCGTGATCATGGTCAGTTAAGTACTGATAGTGATGTGGTTATCATTGGAGTTGAAATTGGTATTGAGATTTGGAATTTAGAACGTTGGCAACAAGAAGTTTTAAAAATTGATGAATATAATAGTCTGAAAAGTGAACAAGAAATTGCATTAGATTTACGTAATTAATAATTTAAAAAAGTTAATAGAAGTACCATAAACCAATCAAAAAGAGGTATGAAATATAGTTTTATCGAAATCATAATTGTAGTTTGGGAAAATGTTTTAAGGAGATTTTAAAAATGGCTATAATGTTTATAGTTGGCAAAAATAACAAAATTTTGACAGTCATCTTTGTTTTATTAACAATGATGTTCTTGGTTGGTGCGACGCAAATTGCTAACAGAACTGCTAATAAAAATATTGTTAGCAAAAACAGTTTGGAATCGTTGAAAAGCTGTGCTCTAACATTTGTGGATGAAGCTTCATTAAATACTAAAAGTTCATGGCAAAAAAATATTGAGAAAAATCCAGAATTATTTATAAAAATCAATAGTGCAGAGTTTGTAGTTTTAAATGAAAAAAAGTAATCTAAGGTTGATAGTCCATGGAAAACAATTTAGGAAAAAGAATATTTTATCTTAAAATTATTTTTCTTTTACTACTATTAATTGTTTTATATACCCACTTTAGATATGCTTTTCTTGAACGTAATAAATTGTTACAACTTGGTAATAAACTCGCATGGCGTGAAGGAATATTATATCAGCCAAGAGGAAAAATTTATGATTCAGATATGAATATTTTGGCTTGGACAGAACGTTATTATGATTTAGTCATTAAGCAAGATTTTTGCGAAAAGCAAAATATTGATAAGATTAATAAAGTTTTGAATTTAATTAGAAAAAGTCTCGTTCCTGAAATTCCACATAAAAAATTTATAATAGAAGATTTACAAGAAGATAATGTGGTTGTCTATGGTATAAAACCTGAGATAGATTTAAAGAAATTAAATGAAATTATTGACAATTTTGAATTTTTTGCTATAAAGCCTCGGATTGTCCGACTGATAGTTGATCATAAAAAAATCCAAAAAATTATTGGCAAAACAAAAATAGTTGAAGGTAAGATTATTGGGATAAGTGGCTTGGAGCTTAAGCATGATAAAAAATTAAGTGGAACTCCAGTGCATTATAAGGTGATGTTAAATCGTAAACGTGAATGGATAACAGAAACTTTTTCAACGTCATCATCTGAAAAGCCAGAGAATGTGGTTCTTGAAAAAAATATTGCTAAACTATTAGAAGAGAATTAAGATCTATGAATACTGTTACACAACAATTAGATAAAATTGCCCAATTAGTCACATCGCACGAAGGCAAATTACAGTTTTCAAGTAAAAAAAATCATATTATTGTGATTTATGCGATGTTGTTAATTCTTGGTTTGTGTGGTTGTTTGGCAATTTATAGTGCGACATTTAGTAGTAGTAGTCCAAAATTTTTTGTGATAAAACAGTTTTTATGGCTAGTCGCTGGACTTTTAACGTTGTGGTGTTCATCAATTATAAAATTTAAATATTATTTGAAATTAATTTTGCCTATTATTGGTATTTTTTATGCGCTATTAATTTTAGTTTTGATTAGAGGGCATCAAGTTAATGGGATGAATGGTTGGTTTGAGATACCAGTAAAATTATTTTCATTTAAGTGTTACTTTCAGCCTTCTGAAGTTGCTAAAGCTTTTTTTGTACTGTTTCTGGCAAAATATTTACTAAATTTTAAAAATGATTTTAAAAATTTTTGCTCATTTTCAATTGTTGCTGTGTTATGGAGTGTGCCAATAATGTTGCAACCTGATCTTGGCACCTTGTTAATTTATGCAATTGCAATGTTGTTTTATTTTGTTACTCAAGTTAAACGGTGGCAATATATTTTATTATGGAGCTTGCCGCTTATAGTTGCATTAATGTGGATCTTTTTTAACCATAGTTATATTACTGAAAGGTTACTTGGTTTTTTGTATCCAGAGGCTGATCCATTAAATAGTGGTTGGCATATTAATCAGTTTCGTTATACTATTGCGCGTGGTGGTTTAACAGGAGCTAGTTGGGGCAATGCTATCTGGGCAAATAATTTTTTACCTTTAGCGCATAGTGATTCTGCATATGCCTCTATTTCAGAAGCATGTGGATTCACAGGAATGTTCATTGTATGTCTAAGTTTAGCTAGTTTAAGTTACTGTGGTTTTTATTTGGCTGAATATACTCAAAATTTGGTGGCTCGTCGTTTCATTTTAGGAGCTACTATTATTTTTAGTACGCAAACATTACTTCATATGGCTGTGAATTTAACAATTTTTCCGACGACTGGGATCACATTACCAATTCTTAGTTACGGAGGTAGTTCAATGATTGCAACAATGTTGTTATTTGGGATAATGATTAGTGCCGCAAAATGTGAGAATACGGCCAATAACAACAATTTAAAATAAGCTTTTAATACAAATTAAATATACTTCCTTAAATTGAAACACTTCTAGGCAATGAAAATGCTTAGAAGTGTTTTATTTTTTTGTCAGCTAAACTACTAAAATCCAAACAAATCATCTTGATTTAAACTATCTAAAGACTGCATTTGCTCTCTTTCTTCTTGAATTGGCTCAGCAATTTCATCTTTTGGTTCATTAAATAAATCATCATTTGAAATATAATTGGCAGTTTCAATGGTTTTATCGATTTTATTCTTATGATTTTGCTTTTCTGCTTCTGCCTCAATATGAATTGCATCAGCTGTTACTTTAGAATCATTTAGAGAACTTAGCCAATCATCAAGGCTAATAATTTGCGCTCCGTGTTTACGTGCCTTAGTTAATTTTGAACTATTACCGCTAATATTAACAGCCACTAAAATATTTAAATCTTTATTAACTGTTGAGGTCGGATGTAAATTATGTTGCGTAGCAATATCTTCATAGAATTTACGTTTTTTGGGCATTTTCCCTGTAAAACAGATGGTTTTTTGCTGTAAATTAGCATTGGTGTTTTCTGCACCTTTAGTTTGTATCATGTTAATAGCATCGATTAATTCATCAATAAAGTCACCTTGTAATTTTAACTCTTCAACTAAAATTTTAGCACGTTCAGGACCAATACCGTTAATGGCTGTTAAGGTTTCTTCATCTAGTGTTCTTAATTCAGCTAATGTGTATTCTGTTAGAATCATTTTAGCAACATTTTTGCCAATGCCATTGATATTAAGCGCTGCCAGAACCTGAAAATCAGCAACATTTCGAGCTGTTTGAATTTCGCCATATAGGTTTGCAGATGATTTTTCTTTGAATCCTTCTAATTTTAAAATATCCGTAATTTGTAGCTCAAAAATATCTTTCAATGAAGTTACATTTAATTTTTCCATCATACGACGCACATTTGGTTCGCCTAGGCGCTCAATGCCAATACTTTTTACAGCTGCTGTTAAACGCTTTAGTTTTATTTCAAAACAATCCTTGTTTAAACAGCATAATTCAGGACCAATAATTTCTAATTTTGAGGCACATGATGGGCATTCTTTAATCATAAAGTCTTGACGATTGTTGCCCGGAATTGCCTCCACAATATAGGGAATCACATCGCCGGCACGCTCAACAATAACTTTATCATTGATTTTAATATCTTTATCAATGCAATTTTTATAATTGTGTAATGATGCATGGCTAATCGTAATTCCTCCAATATCTATCGGTTCAATTTGCGCTACTGGAGTTAAACAATTTTTGCCAAAACTCCATTCAACATTAATTAGCTTACTCTCTTTTTGAATATTAGTAAACTTAAAAGCAATTTGCCCACGTGGATGGTGTGCTGTAACTCCTAAACTATTACTATACTTGGTGTCAGCGTATTTAATTACAATCCCATCAAGCGGGTAGGGCAATGCTTCAATTTCTGCAATAATTTTATCCCATTTTTGAGTCAAATTTTTAAATGAGACTTGGTACGAAATATAATCATAATCAACTAACGTAATGGTCGTTTTTAGTTGCTGCATTTGTGCTTGGATTTCACTAATTTCTTTAAGCCCCATAATTCCTGCAACTGCATTACGACTATTTTTATAAAATTTGCCATCCTTTTTATGAATTTTTGAAAAAAGTTCGGTAAATTCATCGTCACGAATGACAATTTCACCACGCACGTCTTTAGATATTTTTTGATGTTGACCTGTCGCTGAATCAAGTGTTATTAATGGTAATTTATCAGTAATATTTTCACCATATTCACCATCGCCACGCGTTGCTAAAATTCCAGCCGCATAGTTTGCACTTATGCCATCATATTTAGGCTGAATCAAAAACATCTCATTTTTGCTACGAGCATTTTTTGTGGCCCATTCAAGAACTTCCGTTAAAGAATATGCTTTATCAAGTGATAACATCGCAATGGCATGTTTAACTTTACCATTTGATGCAACTGTTGGCGTTTGAATTTCAGTTAATAAGTGATGATATGGTACTAATTTTTGTAATTGACGAATTAATAAATCGTATTCAGAATCGCTAATAACTGGAGCCCCTTCATTCCAGTATAAATTGTTATGAAATTCAATATATTTGGCAATTTCTTCAGCTGATAGTTGCTCTAAATTATTGGGAAACACACTATAGTTAATGTGTGAATTATTATCTAAATTATTATTATTTGACATTATTTAAAAACCATTACCTTAATCTAATTGACGTTCAATTTCTTCAACTTCATTAATCCATAAATTGTAACTGCAGTCGCTTGGCATTCGCCAATCTCCGCGTGGAGATAAACTAATTGTACCAACTTTAGGACCATCTGGGATACAGCTGCGTTTGAACTGCTGACTAAAGAATCGCCAAATGAATTTTTTTAGTGTCCAAACAATTCTGTCATTGGTATACTTCCCTGCAAAAACGTGTTGTGCTAAAAAATATAATTTTTTAGGCTCTGCACCATATTTGACAAAATGATAAAGGAAAAAATCATGAAGTTCATATGGACCAATGATATCTTCAGTTTTTTGATTTATATCTGCATCGGCATTATTTGGTAATAGTTCAGGACTAACAGGTGTGTCAATAATATCGTGTAAAATATTTTGTATATCAACATTCTCAAGCTCAGCTACCCACTCAATTAGATAGCGAATTAATGTCTTTGGAATGCTACAATTTACCGCATACATCGACATATGATCGCCATTATACGTAGACCACCCCAGTGCAATTTCTGATAAATCACCTGTTCCAATTAAGATGCCCTGTTCTTTATTGGCTAAATTCATTAAAATTTTAGTTCGTTCACGTGCTTGGACGTTTTCATATGTAATATCATGAATATTAACATCATGGTCAATGTCACTAAAGTGTTGTAAGCATGCCTCTTTGATGTTAATTTCACGCATTTCAACGCCTAATTTTTTACATAAATTGACTGCGTTATTATATGTTCTGTCAGTCGTGCCAAATCCAGGCATGGTTATAGCTACAATATCATTAACATTACGATATAGAAGCTTCATGGTTTCCACACAGACTAATAGGGCTAAGGTTGAATCTAAACCTCCAGAAATACCAACAATCAACTTTTTTGCTTTGGTGTGATTAATTCTTTTTGCAAGCCCAGAAGTTTGAATGTTAAAAATTTCACGGCAATTCTGGTTACGCTTGTCTTCGTCATTTGGGACAAAAGGTTTTTCTGGAATGTAGCAAAATTCCAATTTATCAGCATATTCTTTTAGATTTAGCATATTAATACGGTTTTGATTAAATATAATGTTTTCAAATTCGTGAATACTTAAATTGTTAGAGCAGCTAATTCCAAATGAACTTTCACTATTACGGCTGTTTAGTAGGCGTTGACAGTCAATATCAGCAAAAATTATTGATCCATGTTGATTAAAACGATGATTTTTGGTTATAATTGCCCCATTTGCGGCAATTAAAGAACGACCTCCATAAACAACATCAGTAGTTGATTCATGTACACCACTTGATGCATAAACGTAACCACAAATACAACGTCCACTTTGTTGTGAAATTAAATTTTTACGATATTCATCCTTAGCTACCAATTCATTGCTTGCAGATGGGTTGAAAATCATCGTTGCTCCATTAAGAGTTAATTGTGAACTAGGGGGAATAACGGACCACATATCTTCACAAATTTCAATGCCAAATTTGAAATTGTTATCAATAGAAAAAATTTGATATGGTGAAACTAATACATCATTTTTTTGAATTGGAAAATTAATTTTTTCATAGATATCAGCGCCTGAATCGAACCAGCGTTTTTCATAGAATTCGCGGTAGTTTGGTAAATTAATTTTTGGGACAATACCCTTAATTTCTCCAGCGTGAATGATGACTGCGCAGTTAAAGAGTTTTTGTTTTATTTTAATAGGTGCGCCAACGATGCTAATAACTTTAAACTGTGCTGTTTGTTGAGCGATTTCTTGGAGAGCCTCATATGCTTTATTAATCAATAAATCGCTATGAAAAAGGTCGGCACAAGTATAACCTGTCAATGATAGTTCAGGTAGAGTTAATGCTGTACAATTACAGTTTTCAGCTTCAGTAATATATTTTATAATTTGTTTAGTATTGAATTTTATATCTGCAATATTTAATTTTGGTGTTGCTGCTGCGACTCTATAAAAGCCGAAGTTATTCTTAGCAACTATTGATTTCATTGTAGTGTTCTTAACCATAATTTTGAAAATCTCTGCTCTAAAGTTTGACATTAGTAATCTTTACATTGATATTATACTACTTGATAGTGGAAATTTAAACTTTTTTGAGCTAATTTTATAATTAAAATGTGAGAGATAATGACGAAAAATATTTTCTTAGTTTCGCCACGTGGTTTTTGTGCTGGAGTACGTAGAGCAATTGCAACCGTTGAAAAATGCTTAAAGCAATATGCCAAAAATTCTATTTATGTTTACCATGATATTGTTCATAATACTCATGTGGTAAATGATTTTAAAAATAGGGGAGTGAAATTTGTTGAAGATATTAATTTAATTCCCAAAAATTCAGTAGTAATTTTTAGTGCCCACGGAGTTGAAAAAAGGGTCGAAAAAGAAGCTAAACAACGTCATTTAAAAGTTGTGGATGCAACGTGTCCACTGGTTACGAAAATTCATCGTAAAGCTGAAAAATTTACCGAGGAAAACTGTGCAATTATTTTAATTGGGCACCGTAATCATGTTGAAGTTATCGGCACATTAGGGCAATTGTCTGAAGCTCAACAAAAAAATGTTTTTATCATTGAGAGTGTTACAGATGCTAAAAATTTTGATCAAAAAAAATTGGAGAAATGTACTAAAATTCAGTGTTTGAGCCAAACAACTTTTAGTGTTGATCAAATTAATCAAATCCTTGAAATTTTGCAGGATAAAATCCCCAGCTTAAGGACAAATAATGATATATGCTATGCGACGACTAATCGTCAAGAAGCAGTAAAATATTTAGCAAAAAAATGTGAATTGGTATTAGTAGTAGGATCGAAACATAGTTCTAATTCTCAACGATTGAAGGAGTTGGCTACTGAATATGGTGCACAAAGTTTACTAATAGATGATTTTAAATTGTTACAAAAAGATTATACCAATATTTTACAAAATCTTGAAAGTTATGAAAATATCGGCATTACAGCTGGAGCGTCTGCCCCTGAATTTTTAGTAAATGATTTGGTCGATAATTTGCGCAAAATTTTAAATGATTCAGTTAATGTTCAGCAACTTGAATGTGACGGCGAACGTCCCGATTTTACATTACCGTCAGGACTTTAATGCTTTCGTAAACATAGTAATTGATGTCAAAAAAAATAATAATAATGGCATCATCACAATTATTGTTTTTTTCAAAAATTTCGTTTTAGAATTATTCTTTTTAATTAGTATATAAATTAAACACACTAAAGATGATATAGGTAGTCCCAGTAATGTCCACCATGAAGTAATATACATAGGTATATCAAAATATCCATCGGCAGGGAGTTTAAACCATAAAAAAATATTTATAGCTATAATAGAAATGTAATTAAATCCTGTAATAAAACAAATAACGTAGTTCATACTTCATACCCCCTATGTGTGAAGTTATAAAATTTAAATTATTTATTAATATTATTGCGATCAAACAATTTTAATAATGCCTCTGTCATTTTTAATAATGGCACATCGACATTTAATTCATTGGCTTTAATTATCGCATTTGAAACTATTGCGTCAATTTCAAGCGGACGACCACACTCATAGTCAATTAACATGCTTGGTTTATATTCAGGAAAATTGCGGGTAAAATCTAACATTTTTTGAATATATCCAGCACTAATAGCATGACCGTCAGCAATAGAAATTGCTTCAACTTCATGCATGATATTTTTTGCTAATTGTTCTGATTTGGAGCAATCCATAATATTTTTAGTAGTTGCATGATTGCCCATAACTGAAATTGTATTAAAAGATGCGTTCCAGCATAATTTTTCATAACGAGTTTTAACAATATCATTAGTAATTTCAGCTGTAACATTATTGGCATTGAATACTTTTTCCAGTTCGTAACATTGTTCGCTAATAAATTCATCATTTGGTTTATTTAAACCATTTTTTAGCCGAAAATCTCCAAAAATTAATTTACCTTCACCACCGTAATGTGAATAATTGCCTAACGCAATACGTTGTGTGCCAATATAAGCAACAGCGCTGATAATGTGGTTATTTGGGAATTCTTTTACGAAAATATCTTCAATGTCAAGCCCATTTTGAATTAATACAATCACAGTGTTGTCATTAACAACATGGCTTAAATTATTTTTGTAGTCAATATTTGGCATCACTTTGGTGCAAATAAACACATAATCAGCTTTTTCAGTTAAATTGTTGGCTGAATTAACAATATTAATATTATCAGGGCTTAGTTTAAAATCACCTCGCAAACTTTGGTAATTGTAGCCAAATTCTTTAACGTGGCTGTATTCGGTTCTTGTGATGAAATTAATTTTGTAGCTATTGCAAAAACTCATGCGTCCCACAAAATAAACACCGACCGCACCTGCACCATATAAAACAATATTTTTTTTCTTACTCATATTTTTATTGCTCTTTAAACTTGATAGCTTCTTTTGCCAAAAATGCTTGAGCCAACTCGAACAAATGTTGCACCTTCTTCTATTGCAATTTTGAAATCGTTGCTCATACCCATTGATAATTCTTTTAATTCAATACTCAATTGATTATTAATTTCGTCACGCAATTTACGTAATGAGCTAAACACAAAACGTAATTCCTCTTCATCAACACCAAATGGTGCCATTGTCATGTAGCCAATCAATTCTAAATTTTCGCAGTGAATTGCCTCTTTGACCATTTCAGTAACTTCATCTTTAGTTGTTCCAAACTTAGAAGTTTCGCCACTAATGTTAACTTCAATAAAAATTTTTGGTTTTTTATTTAATTCTCCAGCTATGCGATCAATACGTCTTAATAATTTCAAAGAATCAACTGAATGAATATAACTTGCTAATTCAACGGCTTGTTTAACCTTGTTACTTTGTAAATGCCCAATCATGTGCCACTCAATATCATTTGGCAAATTTGGCACTTTAATGCTTAATTCTTGGGTTTTATTTTCGCCAAAAACACGTTGATTATCGTTATATGCGATCTCAATATATTCATTTGGAAATGTTTTACTAACAGCTACTAATGTAATATCTTTAGGGTCACGGCTAGCATTTTTAGCACTAATTTCAACTTCTTGGCGAATATGGTTTAATTGCTCTTTTATATGTTTTACTGATTGCATAAAATTTATATTTATAGTTTATTTGCTGTTTTAATTGTTAATTCTGGGCTTGAAATAGTGATTTTTGCTTTTGGTTCAACTGAATCGGTAATCCATACGTTACCACCAATAATTGCGCCTGAGCCTATGACAATATTTCCTAACACGGTTGCTCCAGAATAAATTGTCACATTATTTTCAATGGTTGGATGGCGTTTTGCTCCTTTGATAATTTTTCCACATGAATCTTTTGGAAAACTTAGTGCTCCTAGGGTAACACCTTGGTAAATCTTTACATTATCACCAAGTCGTGCAGTTTCGCCAATCACTACCCCAGTACCATGATCGATAAAAATACCACTACCTAAATGTGCTCCTGGATGGATATCGATTCCAGTCAAACGGTGGGCATATTCAGTAAACATTCGTGGAATGAATGGAATGTTCTCGTGATACAATTCATGGGCGAAACGTTGAATTGCAATCGCTTTTATTCCTGGATAACTTAAAATGATTTCATCTAATGATTTTGCCGCAGGGTCGCCGTCAAAGGCTGCAATTACATCGGCTTTCATCATTTCACGAATTTTAGGCAATTTACTTAGTACTTTTTGACATGATTGTAGTGCTTGCTCTTCAAGTTCACATTGACTACAATCTTCATTTAAATCATAAAGCATTGCACGTGTTATTTGATGATAAAGTTCAACATACAAATTTGCTGTAATTTCTCCAGCATTATATACTAATAAACTTTTACTGTAGATTTTTTTTTCAGAATATCCTGGGAAAATCAACTCCATAACATGATTAATAATATTAATAACTTCATATTCATTTGGCAAGTTATTGCCGTCGATATGATTAATACCTTTTTCATCGTCGTAAGTTGCAGCAATTTCTTTTACTAAATTAGTAATGAATTCCTCGCTGTTACTATTATTGAATAAACCTTTTGTTCTTCTGCATTTATTACTCATATTCAAATCCTTATAGGCTTTCTATCTATAATGTTATTCGACATTTTGTATTTGTTCACGAATTTTTTCTAATTGTGTTTTCATGGTAATCACCAACGGTGAAATATTGCTATTGCCAACTTTATTGCCTAAAGTTGTAACTTCTCGATTCATTTCTTGAAGAATGAAATCAATACTACGACCAACTGCTTCATTTTGTGACTTTTTAATATGATCGTTAAATTGAACGAAGTGGCTTTTTAAGCGGGTAATTTCTTCTGAAACATCAGCACGTTCTGCAAAAATAATAATTTCACGAATCACTCGATCATCAGCTAGTTCAATATTTAAATCAGCATCTTTTAACTTTTTCATTAATTTTTCACGCTGAATTGCTGGAATTTCTTCAGCAAACTTTTCTGCTTCAGTAACGCATTTATCAACAACCTTTAATCGTTCTTGAATGTCTTTTTGTAGAAAATCGCCTTCTGCTTCACGCATAGTAACTACTTCGCTTGCCGCTTGATTAACGCATTCAATTAAAATTTTTTCAATATCTTTAATTGGCAATTCAAGGTCTTTCTCTTCAAATGCTCCATGAATGCGCAATATATCTTTAATTGCAATTTTATTCTCTTGCGGAACGTGCAATTTTGATTCAAGTTCTTGAGTTTGGTTATAAACTTCTTCAATGAATGCAGAATTAATTTTTATTCCTTGAGCTTTGATAGCATCATTTAAATCCATGCTAATTTTAACATTAATCATACCACGTTGTAAATATTTTTGTAACTGTTGCTTTACTGCAATCTCAAAACAATTTAATTCACGGGGTAATGTGACTCTTAGTTCAAGTTGTTTGCGATTAACTGTTGATATTTCAGTTGAAATTTTAATACTTTCATTTGCTGTTGCAATTTGCGCACTACCAAAGCCAGTCATGCTTTTCATTATTTTTCTTCTCCTAAAAGTTTTTCATAACTATTACGTGGAGTTTTGCTTAAACTTGATTGAATGATTTTTAAAGTATGTTTAAAAATATCTTTTTTATTGCGTACAGTTCCTTCAATAGCTGTCCAATCACCGTAATTTTTATTTGCTAGTCCTGTTACGACAATTTTTTTATTACGGTCTGCAGTGTTCCAAATTAGTGAAACTTGTTGGAAGTCTTTGAAGTCTTTTTTTAGTTGTTTTTGTGCGTATAAATCCTTCTCAATAGTTTTCACCCTAGTATCAATTTTGAAGTCAGTAATATAAATATTAGGTGCAGAAAATCGAACATTGTTACGCTCTTTATCATTTAAAAACAACATTTTGTTCATGACATATTTTACTCCAGCATTGGTTGCTTTTTCGCGCAATTTATCATGATATGCAAACTCTTGAAGTAGCACTTGGTCTGGGTTCCAGCCTTGGAGGTCAAAACTGCCTACTCCATATACTACCACACTTTTTTTCATGTTCGGTACGTGCCAAATCAAACAAACTTGGGTTGGCTCAGTGTAGCTAGTTGGCGTTAAAATTTCACTATAAACTACCACTGGTTTATTGAATTGAATGTAAGATCGTTGATTTGGAGTTAAAAACTTCATCTTATTTAATGTTAATTTTCTTGCACGTGTTACTGCTTTGTCTGTATAGTAATCTTCACTATGAAGTTTACAATTTGCAGAGAACAGAGTAACAATTAATGCTGAAATTATTAGTAAAAAAACTTTAAGTGGTAATTGAAATCTCATTATGTTTATTCTTCCTTAAAAAAAATTCATTTTAATTTAACCATTTTACTGTAAAAATCATTGTTAATGTAATATAGTTCAAGACCAAAGTTTTTACCACCCAATCTAGATAAATTGTTACATTATGAGTGAAATAAATATTTCTAAAAATAACGAAGTAAAAAAAAATGACTGTATTGACTCTATTGAAGATAATGTTAGTATGACCACCGAACGCATTATTGAAACGATTATCCCTCCTGAACATGCTGAGGTTCGACTCGATAGTTATTTAAGTAAGAGGTTTGATTACTTATCCCGCAATCAATGGCAGAAGGCAATTAAAAATGGCGAAATTTTATTGAATAATCATCGTACCCGCAGCGCACGAATTCTTCATGAAAATGATGTGATAAAATACGTGACAAATTTTACAGAGCCTGCGGTTGAAATGAAATATAGTATTATTTTTGAAGATGAGCACTTTTTAATTGTCAATAAAGGTGGGAATTTGCCATGCCATCCAGCTGGTCCTTTTTTCAAAAATACGTTGTTGTATGATTTAGAAAAAAAATACGGGAAGAATTCATTATTTTTGGTTAATCGATTAGACAGAGAGACTTCTGGATTAATGATTTTGACTAAAAATAGTGCATTAGCTGCGCAGATGAGTGAAGTTTTTAAAACAAGAGCGATTGAAAAAGAGTATTTGAGTATCGTTCATAACGACTTTAAAGAATACGTAGATGCTAATGGTTTTTTGTTTGATGATTCCACTAGTGAAGTTAGAAAAAAGCGCCAATTTAATTTTGAAAAGCCTTGCGATAGTGCTATTGATTACGAATCAAGCCGCACAGAGTTATTTTTAGAAGAACGTTTTAAAAATTATTCATTAGTTAAAGCAAAATTGCATACTGGAAGAATGCACCAGATTCGTGCAACATTATATTCATTAGGGTTTCCACTGGTTGGAGACAAACTTTATGGGACTGATGATTTATTTTTTATTAAGTTTGTAAACGGAGATTTAACAGAATTTGATTTACAAAGTTTAATTTTACCACGACAGGCTTTGCATTCTTGGCGGTTAAAATTTATCCATCCAGTTACCCAGGAAGAGCTGAATTTAATGGCGCCGCTACCAGAGGATATGAAAATCTTCTTGGAATCATTGAAAATAACTTTGTAGATTAATTATTGAAAATTTAAATGTATATTAAAAAATTGTATTTTGATTTTTTTATCATTATATTAAATATGATAAAAACAATTACGACCTTAAAATTTGGAGTAAAAAATGAAATTAATAAATAACAGTTTTTTCAGCTTAATAGTTTTGAATCTAGTTTTTGTGAGCTCCACAATGGTTTGTTCTTCATGCCGTTCAGCTAAGCAATATTTAAACCAATATGAAACCCGCCAAAATGCTCAAAAATTACGTGTTGGCATGACTAAAACTGAAGTTATTGGTATTATGGGGCCACCAGTAAGCAGTAATTTTGGTTATGAAAATGTGTTGTTTTTTTATGTCGAAACACAATGGCAGGATTTTCAGGATACAATTGATGAAACATTACCAGTTGTTTTCGATAAAAATAATAAGGTTGTTGGATTTGGTAAGGAATATTTTCAAAATAATTTAATGTTTAAAAAGAAATATGATTTTAAATAAATTCGCAGTTTAGAATTGTGGATTTAGCAAACTTATTGCTAAAATAAATATCTAATTTTTATTAAGTTTTACCTTTAATATTGATTATTATGCGTTTATTGTAAAATAGATGCTATTTATTAAAAATTTAGACACGAACGTATTATATACTGGAGACATCACATATGCGTAAGACAGTTTTAGGAATGATTTTAGCAGGGGGCGAGGGACGACGTTTACAACCATTAACTATTGAGCGTGCAAAACCAGCGGTTCCATTTGGCGGAAAATACCGAATAATTGATTTTGTGCTTAGTAACATGGTTAACAGTGGAATTCAGAGTGTTTTTGTACTGACGCAGTTTAAATCGCAAAGTTTAACTGAGCATATTATTAATGGTTGGAATATTTCGAGCAATCAAGGTATAGGACGATTTATTATTCCAGTTCCTGCTCAAATGCAGACGCAAGATAAGCGATGGTACTCTGGGACTGCAGATGCAATTTATCAAAATAGTCATTTAATCGCCGATTTTGACCCCGACTTAGTTGCTTTATTTGGTGGGGATCATATTTACCGTATGGATATCAGCCAAATGATTAGATACCATATTAAAAAGAATGCAATTGCAACTGTTTCGGTTATTCCTGTACCAATTGAGGATGCAAAAGAGTTTGGAGTTGTACAGATTGATGAAAGTTGGCGTATTATTGGTTTTCAAGAGAAGCCTGAAAAACCTGAGCCAATTCCTGGCGATCCTGAGCATGCTTTAGTGTCGATGGGTAACTATATATTTAATACTCCAAATTTATTAGAATTGCTTGAAAAAGATTGCTCTACGGAGCAAAGTAGCCATGATTTTGGTAAAGATATTATTCCAAATTTAGTTCATAGTGAATTGTTGTATGCTTATAATTTTGAACGCAATAAAGTACCAGGAGTTGATGATAGTGAAGTTTACTGGAAAGATGTTGGTACGTTAAAGGCATTTTATGAGGCAAATATGGATTTGCGTTCTAGCCAACCAAAATTGGATTTATACAATAAGCGTTGGCCAATATATAATTATCACTATAATTTACCACCTGCAAAATTTGTTCATAATGACGAAGTTAGCCTTGAAGACGGTTTGCCGCGTATTGGTAAAGCTGTTGACTCATTGGTTTGTGATGGGTGTATTCTTTCTGGTTCGACTGTTAGTAATTCGATTTTATTTAATTGTGTTCATGTTCATAGCTATGCAACGGTGCAAAACAGCATTATATTATCGGATGTTAATATCGGTGAACATTGTCGCATTAAGAATGCAATTATTGATAAACATGTAACTTTGGCAGAGGGAACAATTATAGGCTATAATCGTAAGGAAGATGAAGCACGCTACAATGTTACTGACTTAGATGAGGAAAAAGGTAGCTGGTTGACTGTTGTGCCAAAGGATACGGAGTCTCCGCATCGTCGAATTGCTAAAATGGTTGCTCCTGTGTGATAAATTTCTAATGATAATAATTTGTAACATATTGATATTTTTTCGTAATAAATAGCTGTTGAGATATAAACAATTTTTCTATATATTGTATTTAAAGAGTTTAAAATATAATTTTTAAAAATAAGAAAGGAAAGATCAATGTTTAAATTTCAACTAAAAAAATGTTTAAAATTAATTTTTTTAACTACAGTTACTGCAACGTTTTTTTTAGGTTGTACAACTGTAGTTGAAAGAGAGTTCCCACCAACTAAGCTTGCGAATATAAAAGTAGGCAAAGAGTTTATTATTTATAAGCTAAATTTTGCCTATGATCATGCAATTATTTATAATAAAAATGATAAAAAATGGCACTTGTATGGTATTTGGAAAGATTGCAGATCATTTGTTCACTTAACTGCTGATAAATTAACTCAACGAAATTGGAAAAAAGAAGATAAGACATTTTCATACAAAAATAAAAATATTTGGGCTCCACATATCATTGAACATGATGGATTATTTTATATGTTTTATACTTCAATTGGTGTGCCTCGTGAAATGCGTTTAGCGGTTTCAAAAGATTTGTATAACTGGGAACACCCCAGCGATAAACCAATTTTTGCTTTTACCAATAAATATTCAAAAAATTTAAAAAACAAAGATCCAATGGTTTTTAGATATAAAGATCAGTGGATTATGTACTATAGCATGATGAAGGATGCAAAACATTGGGTGGTGGGTTATAGCACAAGCAACGATTTGTACAATTGGAGCAGTCCCAAAATTTGTTTTGATGAACACACTGAGGAACCAAACGTTGAATCGCCATTTGTGGTGCAACGTGGAAAATATTTTTATTTGTTTTTATCGGCACGCCCATGGCCATTAGGAGCGGAGGAGGTGTTTGTTAGTGATAGTCCATTTAAATGGGAAGCTAAAAATATAGTTAAAAGCATTAATCCTTGGCATGCTGCAGAAGTAGTTCAGGATTTAGATGGTAAATGGTATTTATCTCGTTCAAGTGGAGAACAAACTGATTTTAGACTTGCGCCTATGGAGTGGAATGATAAATAACTTTTTGGAGTTATTTTTTAGTGTTTGAAATACGTTCAAATAAGATGTTGTTTTCAAGATGAATGTGTTCGTGAATATCTTGTTCAAGGCTCATTAAATCTTGGTACAATGATTTAAAGGTTAAACACGCATCATTAGGAACATGGTAATTATCGGTAATATTTTTGATAATAAGAAATTCGTCACCAGTAGTACTATGTTCCGTTTTTAATTCTTCTATTAAAGGAAAAATTTCTGCAGGGTAATCTTTATTCTCTGAGTGTTTTTTTATAACGGGAAATAGTAATTCTTCTTCTTTATCAAGATGTTTTAGTAATTCATTTCTTAATTTAAGAAAATATTTTTTAAGAGTATTAAGTTGACCGCCATGGTTTTCATGATGGGCGACTGAAACTTTATTTAACTTTTCTTGGATGAGTGGAAAATTATCGCGTAAAAATTTATGATGACGATTGACAATGTAGTCACTTAGTTCAATATTACCGAGTTTTTCAGCATTAAATTTTATGCCATTTTTTTTATTTTGAGAGTTGAGTATTTTATTGATTTCATTTGTGACTTCAGTGAATGATAGCGACATTGATTCAAGAACTTCGCTAATATTTAGGTGTCCATTACAGCAATAATCTATATTTATTTTTTCAAAATATTTGCGAATATTTTCGTCAAGAGCTGCTATTTGACCAACTGCGGTATTTTTGTCGATATTCATTGCTAATTCTCCACTATTTATAAGTTGATTTTAATAGTTAGTGGAGAATTTTGCAATAAAATATGTTTTTTAAATAAAAAATACGCAGAAATAATTTCTGCGTATTAAATTATTTTTATTATAATAAAAACTTAATTATTGCTTAGCTTCAGCTTTAACAGTTGTTTTCGTTTCTTCTGTCTTCTTAGCTTTTTTAGCTTCTTTTGCAGCATTATTAATTTTAACAATTCTGCTTTTTGCCATGCGTTTAACAGAGAATCTCAAGTCACCGTCAACAGAGCTTAAGCGCTTGAAGTCATCAATATTTTTAACTTCTTCGTCATTGATGTGTGTAATAATTTCGAATGGCTTAATTCCAGAAGTTGAAACCTTACTTCCTGGAATAATTTTTGAAATAATTACCCCTGGATCGCTGTCTTTCATTTGGAAATATCTACGTAACTCAAATGTGATATTCTTAACTGTACAACCAAGCTTTTCGCTTTTGAACTTCTTCGCATTATCATAACGAGTTGGCGCTTTTTGCACTTTGAATTCCATATCGGTGCGTTTGCCATCTTTAAACACGTTAATGATAACTTCTTTACCGATACCAAATTTTGTTAATAAACCATTTAATGAATTATCTAGAGATTGCCACGGTGTTGGAATACGATCAAAATACATTTCTGGAACTTCATCTAAACGATTCCATGGGAATGCTCGTGAGCGGTAATTGCTAACTTCAATTTTTACAGGTACTTGACTTTCTTTGCTTTTGATATCAATTAAAATATCGCCAGCACTAATGCCTAATTTTTCAGCAGTAGAATTTTTATATACATAGCTAACCAATGCTCCATATTCACCTTCTTCTGTTAATTCTGAAATTTTATGTAAATCAGCTAAATCTTTCGATAAAGGTTGCAATTCAACTCCAAAGAAACCAATTCTGTTTTCTTCTTCAGCAGACAAAGGAATATTGCTTTTATCAATATGTGCTGCTAAATCCTTAAAAATTGGTGTGAAGTACATGCTTTGATATAATTCAACATCATCATCATAACTATAACGACTAGTTTCAATAGTACGTTTGCCAATCGGAAATGCTAATAGTGTGCCGTTGTCGTCAAAAACAAACATATTATCATAGTTTAAACTAACATCTAAAAGTAGTTGATTTTTCCAACCCGTTTCAAAACCTCGTACTCGGTTGTGGTGATAATATGGTGTAATTTTGTCACCAACAATTTTTAAATCCGCTGTCGGCAATAATTGCATAATCGGAGCTAATTTTTTTGCAAATTTAATTCCTTTATAGGGAATATCCTTGGTAACAACGTCAGCTACTAGAGCATTAAAATCTTTTAATGTTGCTGCAAATTTTGCTTTAAATGTTTTACCATCTTGTGGAATAACTTCGATTCCTTCTAAGCGTGCAGTATCTGCTGGCTTTAAACTTGCTAAAACTAAAATTTGTTTATTTTCTAATAAAATGCCTTTTGCAAAATGTTCAGTGTTAATTTCTTCATCACTGTAGTAATCATTTTTCTTAGTTTTTGGGCTTCTGAATTTTAATTTAATTGTAAAAATACCATTATTTACCGCTTGTTTTGTTTTTTCTAGAAGACTACTCATCTCTTTTTGTGTATATTGAGGCCATTTTAGAGGTGAAACTTTCCAACTTTCGTCAATTGAAATTAATGGAAATGTGGTAAATGCTAAAACATTACTTTTTTCATCAATCACCATTGAATTGCCCATGCAACTATAGAACATTGAGTCATTCTCAAAACGATATAATAAACTACCGCGTGAAAATGGTGAAATTTTTACATTCCAAAAACCATCATCCTCAGAATATGAAACATTGAATAATTTTTTCGAAATTTTATCTTTGCTAACAAAATTTAATGGTTTAGCTTTGCTTAATTTTTTCTCTAATGTTAACTCAACGGCATTTTGTTTTATATAGTAGCTACTGATTTTTGCGGTAACAATTTCGCCATTTTGTTCAATTTTAATTTCTTTAATAAAACGTGGATGAATTAACATATCTGCTGCAATAACTTTATCATTTGCAATCAAATACCCTGGGCTTTCAACAGGTCGGTCTTCTTCAATATTGCTTGTAGCGTATGAACTATGCCAGCTACCGCATCCGCCACATAAATAGCCATTTGTTTCAGGCGCGACACCTTTGTCATATTTTACAAAATATTGTACTTTTACTAGTGAACTTTTTACATTTTTCAATAAATCTTTACCTATTGAAGTAATGCTAATGTTCTTTTGAGTTTGTTCTTTTGTTTCAGCTGCATTTAAATTGTTAGCACTTAATCCATACCCTAAAGATAAAGTTGCTAATAATGCTGTTGTTAAATGTTTCATAAAACGTCCTTCCTATATGTTGTTTATTAAAATTTAAGGGTACTTTTTGTCCCTTAAATTTTTAGTCTATTTTATTTATCTTTAATATTACTCGCGATCGTAATCACGTGAAAAATCAAGAATTACTTGACGTAATAAGCCTCCACGAATAACAGTAATCAAAATTTTGCTCTTTTCTTTAACATTTTTTACTGCTTCATCATAAATTTTTTGCATATCATCAAGGGTTTTGATTTCTTTCCCATTAATTTTGGTAATGATATCAGCTTCTTGTAGTTCACTATTATCTGCATTTCCAGGTGAATCGATTCCAAAAATAAATAATCCTTTTTTGCGATGGAAATATAGCTCTGGATTGTCAAATTGATTAATCGTTTTTACAGTCATATTCCAGCGTTTTAACTCAAGCTCCTTACCTTCGGATGCACCTTTTTCGCGTGGCTTAAATTTAAAAGTCATTTTGCTTCCTCTGCGTACAATAATAACTGTCATTTCTTGGTCAAAAGGAGCAAGTCCTAACATACTATTTAGTGCTGGAATATCTTCAAGCGTATTTGCCGTTACATCCGTATTGTTAATTTTCACAATACGATCACGCGCTTTTAAACCAACTTCAAATGCAGGACTATTTGGTTCAACACTTGAAATCATTACGCCATTATCATAATCAAAATCAATGTCTAAATTAAAATCATGAAGAGGTTGTAATTGAATTCCAGTCCATGCCCAATTAACTTTACCCCATTTTCTAATTCTTGGAATAATCTTTAAAATGGTTGTTGATGGAATTGTGAAACCAATATTGCCGCCGGAGCTAATTCCTAAGGTATTAATGCCAATTACGCGTCCTTGGCTGTCGACCAATGGTCCACCAGAATTACCTGGACTGATTGATGCATCAGTTTGGTACCATAAACTGTAGTTACTGTTTTTTGATAAATAACGATTTGCACATGAGATTATACCGATTGATACTGAACGGTTTAGTCCCCATGGAGCTCCCATCGCCATAACAAAGTCGCCTTCTTTAATATTATCGTCAGTGCGTATTTTTGCTACATGCTCAAGCTTTTCTCCCTCAGTTAATTTTAGTTGCAATAATGCGATGTCAGTATCTTTATCTTCTCCAATTAAAGTTGCATTGTAACCTTTGCCGTTTTGTAGCTGACAACGAATATTTTTCATTTTGTTGACAACGTGCCAGTTGGTTAAAACTTCGCCTGTTTCTTTTATAATTACACCGCTACCAATTACGGTATTGGCAGTTGTTTTGCCATATTCAAGATTTTCTTGAACACCACGAATATAAACAACTGCTGGAAAAACTTTATTTTTTGCTGTAATAATTTTATGTTGAAAACCACTGCTATATAAAGAAGAGGATTTCGCATTATTTGAATTGCCGTTATCGTTGGCTTGTTTTACTGCACAGCCACCACTAAGAACTATTGTACTACTTAAAGCAAAAATAGGCATTATATTCATTGAAAACTTCATAGCCTTAAACCCCATATTATTAAAATTTAATTTTTTATTTAGTATATAAAATATTACGCAAGTAATTCATTGTCTTTTGCATAATTAATTAACCCCGAAGTCATTTGGAGTTGAAATTTTATTCCCCCTTTTAATTTATTAATTAAAAAATTACAGTATTTACATATACCACAATAAAAACTTTATGGCAAATATTCTACAAAAAAAATAGGGTAAAAAAAATTTACCCTATTTAGTCTTAATGATATGAGAAAAAACGATTTGTTTAGCCTTTGACTGTTAATGGTTTAGCATTCCAAATCTTTGACGCGTAGTCTTTTATCGACCTATCACTTGAAAAATAGCCAATTTTAGCAACATTTTCTAAGGACATTTTTGCCCATTTATCTTTATCTAAAAAGTCTTGAGCTAATTGCTGTTGTTTACTGTAGTAATCTTCAAAATCTGCCGCTAACATATAATAATCGTTGTGCAGCGTATCAATAATAGGTTTAAAAAGCTCAGGTTCGGCAACATTGAAGAAATTTTTGTCTAATAAGTCCATGATTCTTTTAAGATGGTAATTTTTATTAATGAATTCCCATGGATTATATCCTCGAGCTCTTAATTCATCTACTTCGTTAACATTCAAGCCAAAAATATAGATATTTTCTTCTCCAACAGCATCTTTAATTTCAATATTAGCGCCATCAAGAGTACCAATTGTTAGCGCGCCATTTAATGCTAATTTCATATTTCCTGTTCCTGAAGCTTCAGTTCCTGCTAATGAAATTTGTTCAGAAACGTCTGCTGCAGGAATAATTTTTTCTGCTAAAGACACACGGTAATTATCAAGGAAAACAATTTTTAATTTATCTTGAATTTCAATGTCATTGTTAATAACCTCAGCAACAGAGTTAATAAATTTAATTATTAATTTTGCCAAATGGTAACCAGGAGCAGCTTTTGCACCAAAAATGATGGTTCTAGGAACAAATGGCGCGTTTGGGTCATCTTTTAAATCAATATACAAGGCAATTACGTGTAGAATATTTAGTAGTTGACGTTTGTATTCATGCAGGCGTTTTATTTGAACATCAAAAATTGAATTAGGGTCAACCTTAATGTCATTATTTTCCATGATGTAATTTGCCAAATTCTCTTTGTTTTGTTGTTTTATGTCTCTGAAGCGTTGCATGAATTTTTTATCTTTAGCATATTCTGTTAATTTAGAAATCATCTCTAAATTTTTTGGCCAATTTTTATCAATTTTTTCACTAATTAATTCAGCTAATAATGGGTTGGACTTTAACAACCAGCGGCGTGGAGTTATTCCATTTGTAACATTAACAAAACGTTCTGGGCTGAAACGATAAAAATCATTAAATAGACCATTTTTTAGTAGTTCCGTGTGTAATTCAGCAACACCGTTTACTTTATGACTGCCATAAACAGCCATATAAGCCATACGAACCATTTTAGGAGTTCCTTCTTCAATTAATGACATTCGTGATAAAATTTCATTATCTCCTGGACAGTGATTTGCTAATTTACGCATAAAGAAATAGTTGATGTCATAAATTATTTCTAGAACTCTTGGCAACAAATGTTCCAAAAGTGGCACAGACCATTTCTCTAAAGCTTCACTCATTAGGGTATGATTTGTGTAGCTAAAAGTTTTTTCGCATATTTCCCAAGCTCGACTCCATTCAAAGTCGTAGTCATCAATTAAAATCCGCATTAATTCTGGAATGGCTAGAGCAGGGTGGGTGTCATTGAGTTGAATTGCAGCGTAAGTATCTAATTTATTAAGATCATGACCACGCTCTAATTGGCTTTCAATAATATCTTGAAGAGTAGCAGATACCAAGAAGTATTGCTGCTTAAGTCTTAATTCTTTTCCCTGATAGTTATTATCATTTGGGTAAAGTACTTTAGTGATATTTTCCGATAATGCCGATTCTAAGTTAGCATTGATATAATCGCCTTGATTAAATAGATTTAAATTAAATCCATCAACAGATTGTGCGGACCATAGCCTTAATGTATTAATATTATTGGTTTTATATCCTGGAATAGGTGTGTCATAAGGAACTGCACGTACATCTACAGTTTCAATCCAAACTTTTTTATATGGTTTACTTGGATCGCGAGACTCGGTATGTCCATAAAATTTAATATTTTTGCAGCAACTTGTTCGGCAAACTTCCCAAGGATTGCCCCATTTTAACCAATTGTCAGGCTGTTCAACTTGATAGCCATCCTCTATAACTTGTTTAAAAATACCGTAATCATAGCGAATTCCATAACCAATCGCCGGAATTTCCAATGTTGCTAAAGAATCTAAAAAACAGGCAGCCAAGCGCCCCAGTCCACCATTGCCAAGTCCTTCGTCAACTTCCTCTTCACGAATATTAACAATTTTACACCCTAATTCTTTAAGGGCTTCATCTGCAATATCCATAATATCTAAATTTAGTAAAGCGTTTCCTAAGACCCTTCCCATTAAATATTCTAGAGAAAGGTAGAAAACCTCTTTTTTGCGTGATTTACTATAAACTTCATCAGTAGCAATCCACTTCTCAACTAGTAAGTCACGAACAGTTAAAGCCAGAGCATTGTATTTATCATATGTTGTGGCATTTTCTGGACGTTTGGCAATTGAGCAGACTAAGTGGTGTTTAAAAATTCTTTTAAATTTTTCTTTCATGATACTATTCTTTTAACTCCATATTTTTATGAGTGAAGGTTTAAATTCGATGAAAAAAGCAATTTTTAGAAGTACCTTAAATTAAAATTAGCGTAAATTTTTTTTTTAGCGCTATTTATTGTTAAAATTAACGGCAATTTTAGAGTGAAAATAACAAAAAATAAAGAAATTTATCATTAAAATTAAAAAAAAACTGTTTATTAGCTAAAATATTAGTTTAATTGACGTATTAATAACAAAGAAATTTGCTAAAGTTATTTACTCAATATAATTGATTAATTAAAAATTTGCAATTTTAAAAAAATATTGTTGTCTAAAATTATTTCCTATAAATAACAAAAAAAATTGAAAATAGTGTAACTTTTACGATATTTTAGCGAAAAATTAACTTGAAATCAAAAAAAAATCCTGTTTTAGTAAAAAAATTGTACAAAGTTAAAAAAAATTGACATTAAAATAAAAAAAGTGAAAAATTTTTTAGTTTTTTCTTGATAAAATATACATAAAGATTTATCTTATCGCATCAACAATAGAAGAAATGTAAGTATATTAATTAGTATTTTTTATAATATCAACAACTAAATTATAAAAGTTTAAGGGGCTTTTTATGAAAGACTTAGTGAAAAATTTGTTATGTCTAGCTATGATGTCAATGTTAATTAATACTAGTTGTTCTAGTTTAAGTAGTGAGACGAAAGAACAAAAAGAGATTAAGGACAGTAAATTTGAGTATATGAAGTTGAATGATGATGAAAAAACACTCAAAGAAATTGATGCAATACGTGATAAGATTTTTGAAAGTTTTGCAGAAAATAATTATCAATTATACTGTGATTTAACATTAGACTCAAAAGAGACTAGAGCCACGAAAGAGCGGTTTTCAGCAATGTCTGAAGGTTTAATGAAAACAGTTGGTAAGGTGAAAGATAAAAAATATCTTGGTTTTTTACAAAAAAAGTTCGTTGCAGTTTATTTATGGAAAGTTCGTTTTGAAATGCCAAATCAGAAAAGTGATAAAAATAAAAAAGTTGATTTTTTAGTGAAATTATCAGTTGGAAAGGTTGATAACAAACTAAAAGTTGTCGGATTTTTTATTGACTAAATTTTTTTAAAAAATGTTATATAAGTAAACTTAATTTAGCATTAAAAATAGTTGACATAATTGCTTTGAGATATTATACTTTGTTAGTAGGAAAGACAAAGGTAGTTATAGAAAAGAAGTAGTCAAAATTATATAAGTAAGTTAGATTTTTGGAGGATTGAAAAATGAAAAACTTAACAGAAAAACAACGTAACATCTTAGATTTTATCGAAGATTTTACTGAGAAAGAAGGTATGTCTCCTACAGTATACGAGATTGCTGACCATTTCAACATTAAAACTTCAACAGTTTTTGCTCATATTAGAGCTTTGCAACGTAAAAATGAGTTAACTAGAAGCTCAAAAGCACGTTCTATTGCTTTAACAAAGCCTCGTAAACGCGTACAAAATTTAATTGGCGTAACTCCAGTACCTATTTTAAATTCATTTGATGCAGAATTGCCAATTGCTGAACAAACTGATAAATCAGGCGACATTTGCGTTGATCCAGGTAGATTGGGCGTAAGCGACTTATCTAAAATTTTCGCATTTAATGTAAAAGATTACACAATGCGTGATTTAGGTATTTATGAAGGTGATATTGTGATTTTAAAATCTGTCGAAAATGTAAATGCTGGCGATATAGTGTTAGCAAATATTGATGGTGAATTAACAATCAGAACATATTACCCATTAAAAGGTGGTCGTGTTGAAATGAGACCTGCAAATCCAGACTGTATGTCACAGGTTTATCCTGGATTTCAAGTACAAGTTCTTGGTGTGGTAACAATGCTACATAGAGAATATTAATGCATTCATTGCAATGTAATAACTAAGGGTTGTCGTTTGACAACCCTTTTTTTATTATTTTGAAGATAAAAAATAATAAAAAATAAGCTGCAAATATTGTTTTATTGTAATATTGATAATATATTGAATTGATTGGAATTTTAAAAGCTAAATATAAAAGTTTAGCTTTATTAATATATGAATAAAGTAATTGTAAATTAACATGCATGGATTTATCTATGAATCTAAATATTTCGCACGACTGGAAATCAGTCGTTTATCGAGGAATTGAATCTGAAGAAATTGACTACAAAGCCGCTCAGAATTGGACTAAATTAAAAAGAAGCGGTAAAGCAAAATTTGTTCGTCATTGTTTGGCATTAGCTAATACTAAAGGTGGTTATATTGTTGTTGGAGTGGGGGAAAATAAAGCTGGCAAACCTGTTGAATATACTGGTTTAACTGAAGAGGAAAGTCACTCTTTTGACCCTTCCATTATTGGCTCATTTATTAACAATTATACTGATCCTGCAATTGATTTTACCATTGAGCGACCGATTGTTGAGGAAAAACGTTATGTTATCTTCGTGGTGCGTCGTTTCAATGATATTCCACATGTTTGTAGTAGTCATTGTGAAGATGAGTTGCAGCAAGGAGGATTTTATATCCGAACAGCAGAAGCGGCAAGCCGTTTAGCATTTAGAGCCTCGGAAGTTCATGCGTTAATTCAACGTTCGTTACGAAATCAACGCCAAACTTTAGGTCGAATGTTGCGTGGTATTTTATATGAAAATGATGATGTTAATTTTAAGGATAGTGATAATTTATTTAAGGAACAACGTATTGCTACACGCGAACTTTTGTTACGTAAAAAAAATATCTCAGTAAAGGAAAATAATCGAATTTGTTTTGAGTTAACAGTTAGCCCAGCAAAGTTTCAGGAGCGCCGTTTTACGGTGTCAGAAATAAAACGAGCGTTAGACGAAGCGTTGGTTTTTTATCCTGATGCAAATTTTATTAATGGCGATGATTTGAGAAATAGTTTTTTTACAAATACTGCGATTAGAATGATTTCAAATCGTCATGCTAAAGGGTGGCAGGCGTTTAAGAGTGGGTATTTTCATTATATTTCATATTTTCATGATGGTGTTAAAAGTTTAAAATATCAGCATTTAATTAAATTTTTCACTGCTGCAGTGTATTTCATTAGTGAATATTATACAATTTTAGGATTTGATACGGAGGAGCTTAATATTACTGTAAAGTATCATAACATTGAAAATATTGCCTTAGGAGGTATTGGTAAAGTAAAGCAAAATAGCGAAGAAAATATTTATAGTTGTAAAATTCCTGAAATTGATGTCAAAATGCAGCGAACTGCGCCAGACTTAGATAGTGGTATTGTTCAGCATGCCGCAAGAATTATTCGTGATGTTTGTGAAAGGTTTAACCTACCTGATGGTAAACATATAAATTTAGAGGAAAATATTAAGAATTTTCTCGAAAAACGTTAGTCAATGCAGTATGAGTTATGGTTTTTAATCAACTATAATTCATATTTTTTTATATGAAAAATAATCAATGTTGAAGATTATTAATAGGAGAAAAGTTGTGTTCAAGAATTATACAGTAAACGTTCCACTAGATGAACGTTCATATCAAATACAAATTGGTGGCAATATTATTGAAAATGCACCCAATTTTTGTTGTGAATTTATTGATAAAAAAAATTGTTTAATTATTACAGATTCAAATGTAGTTGAATTATATGGCGGTGCTATTGCTGAAAAAGTTGAGCAAAGTGGTGCAATAAGCTGCAATACTGAATTTTTTGTTGCAGGAGAAGAGAATAAAACATTAGCGACGATGGAGCAGTTTTATTCTAGTGCGGTCAAATATGGATTGGATAGAAAATCATTGTTTATTGCCTTGGGGGGCGGCGTGACTGGAGATATGTGCGGATTTTTGGCGGCTAGTTATATGCGTGGTGTTAACTTTATTCAAATCCCAACTTCATTATTAGCGATGGTTGATTCGTCTGTTGGTGGTAAAACAGGGGTTGATTTGCCTGAAGGAAAAAATTTAGTTGGTGCATTTTGGCAACCTCAATTAGTATTAATTGACCCATGTTTTCTAAAAACATTACCAAAACGTGAAATTTTATGTGGGTTGGCTGAAATTATTAAATATGGAGTAATCATTGATAAGTCATTATTTGATAATTTAGAACAGAATATTGATAAAATTAATAGCCTTGATATTAATTATTATTCAGAAATTATTGCGCGTTGTTGCCAGATTAAGGCTGATGTTGTTGCTCAAGATGAGCGTGAAGGTGGCATTAGAGCGATATTAAATTATGGACATACATTTGGTCATGCTATTGAAAAAGTGTCGAATTTTACTGTGGGACATGGTGAAGCGGTAGCAGTTGGTATGTGTATGGCGGCAAATTTAGCGGTCGCACAAGGATTGATGGCTGAAAATGATGCCGTGCGCCAAAAAAAATTAATAGAAGAAGTTGGTTTGAAAACTTCAATAAAAGATTTTGATGTTGTAGAAATTATTGATGCAATGAGTAGTGATAAAAAGTGTGAAGCAGGAGAAAATATTTTTATTGTGCCGAGAAGTATTGGTAAAGTTGAAATTATGAAAGGTTTTAGTCTTAAAGCGATAGTTAAAGCGGTGGAAAGTTGTTGTGAATAATCACGAGGCGTGTATAATTTTAAATATGATTTCAGGAGTAGGGCATGTTAGATTTCATGCCCTTTTAGATGTATTTAAAGAGCCTAAGGTTATTTTGGAACAAGATAAATTACAGTTAAGTTCAGTGAAAGGTATTAGCAAGAAATTGGCTGAAAGTATCGCTAATTGGCAAAATGATGTTGCTATTGATAAAGAAATATCAATGGCAGAGCGTTCTGACGTAAAGATTTTAACTCAGTTTAGTGAAGATGATAGTTATCCAGAAATGTTGAAATCTGGAGTTTATGACCCACCATTGTGTTTATATGTGCGTGGTGAATTGCCAAAAGAAAATTCATATTCATTGGGTGTTGTTGGTTCACGACGCGCGACAAATTATGGACGTAAAATGACTAGAACAATCACTGAAAGTGCGGTTTTTCACAATTGGAATATAATTTCGGGGTTAGCGTTTGGTGTCGATGCAATTGCACATCAAACAACTGTGGATTTAGAAGGAATTACTGTTGCTGTTTTAGGAGGAGGATTAACCAAATTGCATCCTCAAGAACATGTTCCTTTAGCTCGAGATATTATTGCAAAGGGTGGAGCTGTTGTTAGTGAATTTCCACTAGGGTTTCCAGTTAGTCGCCAATCATTTCCACGTCGAAATAGAATTATTTCTGCGTTAAGCCACGCAGTGTTGGTTATTGAAGCAGCAGAAAAAAGTGGTGCATTAAGTACTGCTAGTAGTGCTTTGCAACAAAATCGTCCATTATTTGTTGTGCCAGGGCAGGCTGATAATCCAAATGCGCGTGGTAGTAACCGGTTATTAAAAGAAAATGCTGCAAAATTTACTGAACAATTTGAAGATATTGCCGAAGAGTTTGAGTATGTAAATATTCATCAAAATTATAGTGATACAACTGAAAACTTTGCTAATTGTTTATTTGAAGGAAGTGGTGTTAAATATGATGACTCTGGAACAAAAGAGCATCAAGATGAGAAAAAAATTGCACTTTACAGTGATGAAGAACAGTTGATTATTGATGCATTAAAAAATGAAGATAAATCATTTGATAATTTAGTTGATGAGTTAAATATATCTGGTGATAATGAAGCGACGGGAAAATTATTAGGAGTGTTGATGCGTTTAGAATTGCGCAATGTTATAGTCAAATATTCGGGAGCAATTTATTCATTAAATCAACGAATGCAGTAAAAATTGTCATAAAAAATTTGACAATTCTCAAAAGAGTGTACAATTTAAAAGTTACATTCACTAATAATTTCACTAAAATGAGTGAAAGGTGAATGAGATAAAATAATTATCGTAGCATAATCAAAATGTATTTAACCTTTTGATTGTGATTAAGAAAGTATTTTTAGTAAATTACTAAAAATGGTGAACTATGTTGTAATGTTCAAGAGAAAAGGCTTAGAAAATAACGAATAGGATATAAAATATTAATATGGCTGCAGATAAATTAGTGATTGTAGAATCACCAACCAAAGCACGAACTATTGGTAGAATGCTCGGAAAAGATTATAAAATTATTGCTTCAATGGGGCACGTGAGAGATTTGCCTAAATCAAGTATTGGAGTGGATGTTGAGAATGATTTTAAGCCAAAGTATCAACAATCAAGAGAGCGTAGTAAATTAATTAAAGAATTAAAAGATGCTGCAAAAAAAGCAAAACAAATTTACTTGGCGCCCGACCCCGACCGTGAAGGAGAGGCGATTGCATGGCACTTAGAAGAATTATTGAAGAAAAGTACTAATGGCGATTTTTTTCGTGTAACATTTCATGAAATTACCAAAAGTGCTATTGAACATGCATTTGCTGATACGACAGATATTAATATGAATTTAGTTGAATCTCAGCAAGCACGTAGAATTTTAGATCGTTTAGTGGGTTTCAAAGTTAGTCCACTTTTATGGAGTAAGATTCAACGAAACATCAGTGCAGGTCGTGTACAATCAGTAGCGTTACGCATTGTGTGTGAACGTGAACGTGAAATAATGGCATTTGAACCCAAAGAATATTGGAATTTTATGGCTGATTTAGCAAAAATGCCTAATCCAAACAACATTGCACCATTCACAACAAAATTACATAAAATCAACAATAAAAAGTTTGAAATAAATAATGAAACTGATGCGACAAGTGTGTTAAATGCTGTTAAAAGTGGCTATGGCTTTACTGTTAGTAAAATTGAGCGTAAACCACGTCAACGTCGAGCTCAACCACCATTTATTACCAGTACATTGCAGCAAGCAGCGAGTTCAAATTTAGGATTTTCAGCAAGCAATACGATGCGTTTAGCGCAGCAGCTTTATGAGGGTATTGATACTGGTAGTGGTCCTGTTGGTTTGATTACTTATATGAGAACAGATTCGGTTAATTTAGCAGCTGAAGCAATCAATAATTGCCGTGATTATATTCAAAATAATATTGGAGCTGACTATTTACCTGTAAAACCAAATTATTATAAAAGCAAATCAAATGCTCAAGAAGCGCATGAGGCGATTCGTCCGACTAATGTTGAAATGACTCCAAAGGAGGCTGCAAAATATTTAGACGAGCGTCAATTAAAACTTTATACCTTGATTTGGAATCGTTTTGTGGCATGTCAAATGGCGCCTGCAAAGTTGGCACAAACAAGTGTTGAGGTGGGTACTAATGGTAATGATAGTAATTTATACACTTTTAGAATTACTGCAACAGTGACGGTTTTTCCCGGATTTAGCAAAATTTATAAAGCTGATGATGCTGAAGATGATGTTAAAGAGTTAAACGAAGTCTTAAATAGTTTAAATGAAGGCGATAAATGTGAGCTTAAAGCATTGAATAATGAGCAGAAATTTACTGAACCTCCGCCAAGATATAGTGAGGCGTCATTGATTCGAGAGTTAGAATCTAATGGTATTGGGCGACCTTCAACATATGCGTCAATTGTTAACACAATTCAAAACCGTGAATATGTTGATAAGGAAAAAGGACGTTTAATTCCAACTGAATTAGGTTTCAAAGTCAACGATTATTTGATATTGTCATTACCTGATTTATTTCAAATTGGTTTCACTGCTAATATGGAAGAATCGTTAGATAAGATTGAAGAGGGTTCACTTCAGTGGCAACAAATGTTAAAGGATTTTTATGGACCATTTGAAGAATGGTTAGAGCAGGCAAAAGATGTTGGTGCTCCAAAGCCACAATATGTTGAAAATATTTTGCCAGTGTTAAAGAAAATTACTAAGTTTGCTGAACCTCAAAAAGTTGGGCGTCGTACCTATGATGATAGTAAGTTTTTAAGTTCAATTGAAGAGAAATTCATTAAAGATAATAAAATTTCTGAAAAGCAATGGGAGACGTTGTTGCGCTTAGCTATCACTTATTACAGTCAAATTGGTAAAGAAGTTGAAGATTATTTAGCGCAAAATGTTGATATAAAAGCTAAGTATGCCGAAGTGCTTGAAAAGGTTAAAATCCAACAAGAAAAGATTGCTGCTTCAACTGCTTCAGATGATTTGAAAAAAGCATATGAGAAGGTGTTTGCAGATTTTGTTAATGTTGAATGGAATGAGCCTGAAGTTCGTCGTGGACGTACTTATGATGATAAAAAGTTTTTTACTTCATTACAAGCTCAAGCTGAACGAGGAAAAGTTTTAAGTGAGCGACAGTTAGCTGCTCTAGGTGCGATTGCGGTAAAATATAAGGAGACGATTCCAAATTTTGAAGCTGTAATGGAATTTTTAAATGTTTCAAGCGAAGACTCAGGCGGTCAAGCAGATCCAGAAATTGCAAAATTAATTGAGAAATTTAAAAATTTTACTGGGTGGGCAGAACCGCAAAAGAAAGGCAAACGAGTTTTTGATGAAAAATCGTTCTATGAATCGTTAGCAACGCAGTTCTCTGCTAAAGGAAACTTAACACCACGTCAAGTGGGGGCGTTAAAACGCATGGATAAAAAATATTTTGCTCCGAAAGAAAATTAAATTGGTCGTTGTGAAAAAGGTGATTGTGATACTAATTAAGGTAATAGAAACGAAATTTACTTTTGTAAATGAGCTTAAAATTAATGGAAAATATATTCAAAAGAACTTTTAAATTTATTTTATTTCAAAATTAAGCGTTAAATAGCTGAAGGTTGTTTAGATGATAATTAGTGACAATTATGTTGCTATCATGGGGATATTTTGTTTATTTATTTGTTATTTACTGTAATCTGAGGGATTTCTTTTTTCATAATTTATCATTAATTGAACAGAAAGAGATTATTAATAAATCGACTAAATTTCAATCTGTTCTAGTTATTGAAGGTTCGCCATTTGCTAAAAAAATTAAAAAATTTACAGAAAAATGTAATAAAATTTTAATTGAATATGATCCAGAAAAAGGAGTTAAATTTATTAAAATAGAACATAAAATGGCTGTTTTCGTATATTGGGTATTTTTTGTAACATTTATTAATGTTTTGTTATAAGAGAGCTTATTGAGAAGGCTATTCCTAGTTAGTTTCATTATTAATTAAATGATAATTACTTCAACAGTTTTGCAAAAAAATACCAACATTATTAGAATTAATGTTGGTATTTTTTTGTCTAATGTAAATTTAACTTTGTGCTGTAATCAGATCGATTACTTTCTCGCGAGCATTTTGTAAATGGTCAATTAAACTATTAATCTTGTAGTCAATTTCATCTTGATTTTCTTTAATAATCATTAAATTGCCAATTAGTTTATTTATTATTGAGTGCATCCGTTTTAACAAACTAATTTTGAATGTTGGGAAATTTTCGCCATTAAAACTAAACAAATCTGTTGTACGTGTTGTTAGTTTTCCAAAATCGCAAAGAATTACCATACCAAGTTTTTTTTGCTCGTAATTTAAGCTCATTACAAATATATTTGACCAACGACACGCTAATTTTTCGAGTAGTAAGAATAGTTCAGATCCTTCTTTGTTTTGCCATAAATCAACGTCAAAAACGTTGTTTTCAGCGTCAAAATCTTCGTCATCTTCATCCTCAGAGTCATTGCTATGGCTAAAGCTTAAATCCTCGTTAAAATTAAGCCATTGATTGATATTTGAATCATTAACAGCATCAGCATTGTTTATTTCGTTACTACTATTTGCCTCGTTTGAAGTCAAAAGGTTTGAATTATTTACAGCATTAGATTTTGTTCGCATATTATCAAGAATCATATCTTCTTCATTCGGCAAATCAATAAATTGCTTCAATTCATGAAAATAGCTATGAATGCGTTTTTCGTCTTCACGAATCAACGCTTCCCATTCAAATTCATTCCAATTCTTTTTTCTTTGATAATCCATAATCTAACTCCTTCATTAACAAGTTAAAATAGTAAACTATAAAATTTATGGCTCTACTAATAATGCGCATTTAAATATTTGTGCATTATCCCTACTTTGAAAAGCTTTTTTAAAAATAAATTTTTTACAATTATTTACTTTTACCTAAGCTATCTAATTTGACGATTTCTTTAATGTCAATTTGAACGGCATCGCCCCATAGATTTTCTAAATTATATAACTCACGAGCCTCTTCTGTCATTACGTGAACTATTACATTGCCATAATCCATTAACATCCAATGACTTGCTGCTGTTCCGTCGACTCTGCGTGGAGCTAATAGGTATTCTTTTTTTATTTCTCGACCAATGTTGTCGATAATCGCTTTTAAATGTGGCTCTGAACCACCTGTGCATAGAACGTAGAAATCAGCTAAAGATGAAAACTCTGCAACATTTAGTGAAACAATATTTTCTGCCTTTCTATCATCAGCAACACGAACACATAGTGCCATTAACTCTTTTGTTGTTGGTGCTTTAGCTTCGTTATTTTCAATTTTTTCTGTCATTATATTAATTAAAACTCCATCAATATTCAAATTATTCAATTATTACTTAGCAACGCTCTTTTAGGTTGCTACTCAACTATTTTATCATTATATAAAATTAATCAAAACTATTTTTAATTTTGATATAAATTATTATTTATAATATAGCATAAAACTTCATTACTTAAAAGAGCTGAAACATCCCCTTTTTGAGAAATTTTTTCTCTTATATCACTAGAAGCGCACGATATTACAGAAAATTGCACACAATTTTCTAAAAATTGGGTTACCAATAGTTTATTCCATTTTTTTAGTAGCTTGGTTTCATCAATTATATAATTTGGTCGCGGATATGTGATAATTTTATAATTTTCGACAATTTCTTTTGCCTTATACCAGGTGTGAAGTTGCATTAAACTATCGCTACCAATTAAAAGTGAAATTTCATCATTGTTGTGTTGCTCTTGTAAAATTTTTAGAGTATTAATTGTATATGACAGCTCATTCGCTCGCTCTTGTTCAATTTTGCTAATTTCTACTTTATTACAATTATTAACATTTAAATTTTTAAAAGCTAACTCTAGCATCGCACATCTTTGTTCAAAACTTGATACTTTTTGCTCTGTTTTATGAGGTGGTCGGTATGAAACCAAAATAATAACTTTATCGACTATTTCTGAATTTATTAGTTCTGTTACAATATTTACATGCCCTAAATGAGGCGGGTCGAAAGTTCCTCCAAAAACCGCAATTTTCATCATAATTCCTTTAAATTTTATTAACTACTGTTATAGTTATTATAAATCATGAATGTGAAATATGCAATTAAGGGCGATGCTAAAAATAGAGTATTTGATTAAAATTTGCTCTTTTTGTTTAATTCAATAATTCTGTAAAAATTCACGTAGTTCGCTATGTAGATATTTAAAAATAATTGGTTAAAAGCTAAAAATCGTTAAATTTATCTTTAAAATAAATTTTAGAAATACCCTTAAGATTGGCGATGTAAAAAAGGATTAGTAATGTATTCGGATGCGATAAAAATTATTAAAAAACTTCAACAACAAAATTTTAAAGCCTATTTTGTAGGTGGTTATGTGCGTAATACAATTCTTGGAAAAAGTGTTAAAGATATTGACATTGCCACCAGTGCAACTACCGATGAAATAAAAAAAATATTTTCCCATTATCATGAGATTGGTGCTAGTTTTGGAGTAATTAATATTGTTACTGATAGCGGGCAGTGTTTTGAAGTTGCGACATTGCGTGAAGAGGATAATTATTTTGATGGACGACATCCTGAAAAAATTATTTACACTTCTGAACCTCTTCATGATGCAAAACGACGTGACTTTACGGTTAATGCGATGTTTTATGATCCAGTTAAAGATGAATATTTAGACTTTTTCAATGGTATGAAGGATCTAAAAGCTGGAATTTTAGATTCAGTTGGCGATCCTAAAAAACGTTTTTCTGAGGACGCGCTGCGAATTTTACGAGCGGTGCGTTTTGCTGTGGAATATGATTTTTCTATTTCTAATAGGGTCACTCTTGCGATTAAAGAATCTGCAAAATTATTAACTAAATTATCTGCTGAAAGAATTCGTGAAGAATTAACTAAAATGTTATTAGAAAGGAATCCAGAGCGGGCATTTCGTCTAATGCAAAAATACCATATTTTAACAGAAATTTTACCTGAGGTTGCTGTTCTTGAAGGTGTAGATCAGCATCCTGATTTTCATCCTGAAGGAGATGTTTTTGAGCATACGATGTTGATGTTGAGGCATTTTACATTAGCAAATAGTAATTTAGCATGGGCAATTTTGCTTCATGATGTAGGTAAAAAAACAAAGCAAAGTTATTCTGAAGATGGGCGTGTTAGATTTTATTGCCATGAAGTGGAGAGTGGTTTAATTGCTAAAAAAGTCCTAAAAAGATTAAAATTTAGTAAGCTTGATTCGAAAATTATCATAAAAGCAGTTTCTGATCATATGCGCTACGCTCATGTTGATCAAATGCGTAAAAGCAAATGGCGTAAAATTATTGATTATGAATACTTTCCACTAGAACTAGAGTTGCATCGTATTGATTGTATTTCGAGTAATGGCTTAATGGGGAATTATAATTTGTTGTTACAACGCTATCGCGAATGTGATGAATTAGACGAAGTTAAAATCGAGCCGATCGTAAACGGAAAAGATTTGATTGCTTTGGGTTTTAAACCAGGAGTAATTTTTAAAAAAATTCTTAATGATGTTAATGAACAATATCTTGATGGTAATATAACATCTAAGGATGAAGCAATAAAGTTTATTAAAAATAATTTTATAAGTATTAATTAACACGATAGAAATGTTGAAATATGACTGAAGAAAATAATATTATAAATAAATTAGATATAGTCTATTATGATAAAAGAAATAGTTGGCTCGAGGCTAGTGATCAAGAACTTTTTAGTCAGTGTCGCTGTGATTTTTTTAAATCGATGGGTAAGGGGGGGCAAAAACGTAATAAAACCTCTTCTGCAGTGAGGTTGACTCATTTACCGAGTAATATAGTCGTTAGCGCAGATGAATTTCGTTCTCAGCATGATAATCGTCATTTGGCACTAAAAAAACTTCGAGTTGAAATTGGTTTGCAGTGTCGAAGTAAAGAATTTCCAGACGTAGATTTACAAATTGGTAAAAAAAATCCACTATATGGTTTGAAATTAGCTTTACTGTGCGATATATTAACTGCACAGCATTTGAATATTAAGTGCTGCGCGAAATACTTGTCGATTAGTAGTAATCAGTTTACAAGATTATTGTTTAGTGATTCTAATCTTTGGCAATATGTGCAATCATTACGGGAACAAGCTGGCCTATCAAGATTCAAAAGACCCTGATAATCCCTAATAATCCCTAATCATTTTTTTTGATTTTGTTTAGGTTCAGCTTTATATATTTAATAAACTCCTAATATTTTTTGATATTAGGAGTTTTTTTGTTTATTAGAGGGTGAGTTTTAACCTTATTCAACAGTATAGAAATTTGGCTTACTATTCATGTCGTAACCTGGTAGCTTGTATACTCTGACGTAGTCAATTTGTAGCTTAATGGAGTCTTTCTCTAATTCAACAGCAGGTGCCCAGTGTCCGCCGATGATTAAATCAAAATAAAAGCAAAAATTTTGATCAAAGGGCCAAGAAGCTTTATCTTGTTTGAGTGGTTCATGTTTTTTTACAATATGATATAGTTTGCCATCAAAAAGGAAACGAAGTTCAACTTCATTCCATTCCACGCTCCAAGTATGAAATTTTTCGATAGGAGCAAAATATAATAGATGAAAATGACCCCACCGATAATTTTTAGAGAAAACTGTTGTTATAAAATTTTTGTTTTCATTAAGATATGCACAAAGTAACATTTCACCACAGTCTGGCCAGTCCAATTCTTCTCGGTTATCATTTATTAAAGATAATTGACTCCAGCTGCCAAGCCCAGATTCAAGCTTTGCTCTTATATCAATTTTTCCATATTTAAAACTAACTTTTTTTATACTGGTAACTTGTCCCGAAGTATACTCAATATATTTTTGTTTCGTTAAATCCACACTGTTTTCTTGATAATCCTCATTTGGGATTTTTTCTTTATGTGCTTCAAGCACCATGCATCCATCTTCTATTCTGACATTTTTTTTTCTTGCAGTATAAATTGATTTAGTATTTTTTCTTAGGTATCCTGTTTCTATATTCCAAAATTTAGGATTTGGCTTTGTCCCGCTATTAAATTCATCACTCCACACTAATTTCCACTCAAATCCTTCGTCAGATCTAGATGATGTGCTATAATGATTGAAGTATGTTCTTTTTCTTGGCTTTTTTACTTTTTTCTTTCTTATAATGCTTGATGAACTGTTGTTTTTAGATTCTTTGTTTTCTTCTGAATAAACAGTTGTGACTAATAACGACGAAAGAGTTATAAGTAAATATTTTTTCAATTTTCAAATTCCTTAATGTAAAATGTATTATTTTTTTTGTGCTTCATTTTCTTTTGCTAAGAATTTTAATAGCCCAGGCAATCCACCATGTTTTTTAGCAATTTTTTTTATCATGCGATAACCTCCGCCATAAATAGGGTCAGTGTTTTCTTCCATTCGCAAGTTACTTTTGCTGTTTTTGTACTTAATATTTACTAGTGAGGCAACATATTCAGCAAAGCCTTCTTTAATTTTTAGATTATTTATATTTGGAAAATGTTGATAAAAATAGTCATGGGCTAATTCATGAGCAATTACTTCAATTAATTTTTTGCGTGGAGTGCCGTAAAGGACGTAAATGTCATATGATTCATGAGTTAAGGTGCTTACAGTTTCTTCATAAAAACCTTTTGTTAGAGAAAATTTACGATATGTTGTATCCTTATAGGTTTTTTTTACTGAATATAATCCTAATTCTAAGATATCTTCCCCATTACTAATTTGATTGTTCTTTTTGCTTAATTCGTGCATTGTGTTGATATCAACAGAATAAATTTTAACCTTGTCATGAGTTGGAATATTCAATTTTTCTTTCATGACTTTTCTAACTTCAACAAGGTATTTTTTTATTTCTTTTTTGTCATGAACAGCAGTTTTATCGCAACGTTCACATATTAATCGTCCATCTGCAAGTTTATATTCGACTCCTGGAAGTTGACAACTGAAACATTTATTCTTTTGAGCACAACTTTTGCAATAAAATAGTGATCCATGCTGCCAATCATTTATGCGAAAACCTGATTTGACATGTTTTTTGCATAGTTTACACTGTGGTAAAGTTTTACTCAAGCATTGTTCGGAACAATATTTTTTACCTTTTGCCTCGAGCCATTTATTCATTTTTTTGCTACAGATAGTGCAAGTAGGCAAAGAAGCATTATAGCAATTTTTTGAACAGTATGTTTTACCATTTGACTTAAAATATTTTTCACCACTATAAATATTTTTATGACATGTGCTACAAGTAATTCTGCTTTTTAAGCGACTTGAAGAGCGGCTTTTCCTAGCTTCTGAATTCGAAGCATAAAAAAAACTTGTTAAACATAAAATAGCTAGAGTAAAAATTTTTATATTTTTTCTATTAATAATAAATTTATTCATTTTTTTAATTTTGTTATTTTATATTATGAGTTTTATTTTATAAATCTATTAAATATTAACGGTCTAATTTTAGTTAAATTTATTATATAAAGTATTTCTTTAGAAATTAAAAATCAAGGAAAAAACTTGAAAAAGTGCTTTATGTGATTTAGATTAAATGTTGTAAATTGTGAAGTTATTATTTTATTTTATAAATTTAATTGGTTAATAGTTTATTTTTTAATATAAATTTTTAAACTTTTTTGTAACCGACTAGTCAGTTTTTTAGTAATAATAATTTTAAAATGACCGTAAATAGTAAAATGTTTGGTTTGCGTGTTAAAAATTTAGAATGTAAAAAAATTAAAAATACCTTAAACATAAATATAAGAAATTATATTTGAGTATTAATACTTAAGGTAAATGAAGTTTTGTAATAAAAAAGATATTTGAGGAGAGGGTAAATCTTGCTTTTTTAGATTTGCTTGTTGTTATTGTTTTTAAGATTAAGAAAAGGCACATCTTTACATGCTTAATGAAAGTGGCGAAGTTTGCAATGAATTTGAGATTCAAAATGTTCTAGGCTTGCATGCTAGGGCAGCAACATTGTTTGTTCAAACTGCATCAGAATATGATTCTGAAATTACAGTTGAGAAGGATGGTGAGCGAGTTAATGGCAAAAGCTTAATGAGCTTATTGATGCTGTGTGCTGGCTTTGGAACTTCAATAAAAGTTACTGCGACTGGCAGTGATTGTGAGGAAGCGTTAGTTGCTATAGGTGAGTTGATAAACAATAAGTTTGGTGAAGATTAACTTTTTGCGTTGTTTGTCAAAATATTGGAACATACTTAATGTATAAAATCATAAAAATTTTTCTCTAAAGTAGTGCTTTGGAGAAGGTCTAAATAAAAAGAACATTTTAAAAGTGAAAAAATCTAAAGATTTAACAAGCGGTAGCAAGACTAGAAAAAAGAAAGTTTTTTCTAGTGGTGATAGTCGTGCCTCTAAACTTGAAAATAATAATTTTAAAAAAGAGAAAGTTTTAAAGGGCGTTGCAGCTTCGCCTGGGGTTGCAATTGGACCACTTTTTACCTTAAAAAAACAGAGTACTTCGTTTTCTCTTGACCATATAGTAGAGCGAAAAGTAGATAATGTTAATGAAGAAATCAATCGCTTTCAATCTGCAATTCATGAAACTCGTAGTCAAATTTTATCGCTTAAAAAGCATGTCTCAGAAAATGCGAATAAAGAGAGTGATGCACAAATTTTTGATGCACATTTATTAATTGTTGATGATAAAATTTTGATGGCTGAAGTTGTTGATGTCATTAAACAGGATCAGATTGCTTCAGATTTGGCATTTTATAATGTAATGAACCGCTATATTACTGCAATGTCAGCAATGCCTGATGAGTATATTAAAGAACGTGCAGCTGATATTAAAGATGTTGCTGAGCGTGTGTTACATAATTTATGTGGCACAAGTCGGGTTGATTTAAGTAATGTTCCTAGTGATTGTGTAATTGTCGCCCATGATTTGAATCCTTCAGATACAGCGTTGCTTGATGCATCAACAGCGTTAGGTTTTATTACAGAAGTTGGTAGTAGAACTGCTCATACTGCTATTTTGGCTCGTTCGATGCGCTTGCCGGCGGTTGTTGGGGTGCCTAATTTAATAAGTTCTTTGGATGATGATATTTCGATAGTTATTGTCGATGGATTTGTTGGGGATGTTATTATTAACCCAACCGAAATGACTTTAGAAAAATATGAGAAAAAGTTGGAGAAATCACAGCGATTAATGCTTGATTTTCTTGAGGAAAATAGTTTGCGGACTGAAACTATTGATGGTTATAGTATTAAACTTGAAGCAAATATTGATAATTCAAATGATGTTCAAAATGTGTTGAAGTATGGAGCAAGTGATGTTGGATTGTTCAGAACAGAGTATTTATATATTAACCGAGTAACTTTGCCTAGTGAAGATGAGCTTTATAATGAATTTGTCAGGGTTATTAAAAAATTACCAGAGAATGCGTCAATTGTTATAAGAACTCTTGATGTTGGCGGTGATAAATTAATTGATAATATTAGTACTAATTTTGAACATAATCCTTTTTTGGGGCTAAGAGCAATTCGTCTTTGTTTGCGTGAACGTAAGGAATTGTTGCAAACTCAATTGCGGGCTATGTTGCGTGCTTCTGCTTTGGGAAAAGTGCGAATTTTATTTCCGATGGTTACTGCAGTTGAAGAAGTTGTTCAGTTGAAAAGAACGGTTGAGGAGATTAAAATTGATCTTAAGAAAAGTAGAATTGACTTTTATGAAGATGTTCGTATAGGAATCATGATTGAAACTCCAGCTGCAGCTTTAATTGCTGAAAATCTAGCATATTATGTAGATTTCTTTTGTATTGGGACAAATGATTTGGTACAATACACAATGGCTGCTGATCGTGGCAATGAGCGAGTGGCTTACCTTTATCAAGAGGCTCACCCAGCTGTTTTAAAGTTGATACATATGGTTGCTAAAGCAGCGCATAATCATGCAATACCTGTTGCGGTATGCGGGGAAGCTGCCAGTAATCCATATTATATTCCGTTTTTTATTGGACTTGGTATTTACGCTTTAAGTGTGACTCCAACTATGCTTGGTTCTGCTAAAAGAGTGATTCGCGCTTTGAGAATGAATCAAGCTCAAGACGCGGTTTGGCATGCAATGCAGTCTAATACAGAGGAAGAAGCGCTTAACTACTCGTTTGAGTTACTGCGCAAAATTGCGCCAGATATTGTTGAGCTGATGCGATAATTTTTAAATAGGTGAATATGTGTAAAAAATGCACGATTTGCTAGGGGGATTGCTGTGCAAGATATGCGCAGTGCTTTCTTTTGAAGTTAATTTAAATTTAAATTGATAAATTCTAGTCTTGTAAAGAATATATCTTTTAAAAATTTGTAAAGAAATTTGTATATAAAAGTAAATTTCAGGAATATACTGTCAAATTTATTTGAAATTTAGAACTTGGCATTTTATTTGCTGTAACTACAAAGACGTTTTGGATGAAATATTAATTAAAATTGACAAAAAATATTGACTAAATTTCAAAAATGTGTTATCATTACAAATTATTTATAGATGATTTTTTTTAGATTAATTTATAGATTTTTTGTATTTTTGAAATTTTTGTTGATATTTAAGAATAATAATATGGTAAGTTTTTTAACTATTTATTACTAGAGTAATAATTAGTTAGGAATATAGCAAGACTATTTGTTAGGAGAAGAGAATTGTTAACAACACAAGTACACAGTGCCGTCTATTGGGTTGGCGAATTTGCCTGCGCAGTTAGTATGGTAAAAAGTAGGCATGGCATTAAAGTAGTTAATAGTGCTTCGTGCGAAATTGAAAATGGAGATTTACAGTCAGCTCTGCAACATGTATGCGATAAAATAAACTTTTCTAAATCACATTTTAATATTTTATGCGGGGATATGGGAAATAGTATTGTTTTTGACCTAGAATTACCTTTGATATCAGCAAAAGATATTGAATCAATGCTTGATTTTGAGGTTGTACAGCGTTTGCCAGTTTCTTTAGAATATATAAAAAGACAATGGCGCGTTGTTAAAACTTTTGATGATAATGGCGTAAAAAAGCAAGTTGTGCGTGTTGTTGTTATTAATCTAAAAGATTGGAATGATAATTTAGAAATCTTAAGCAATTTGAATTTTAAAGCTGATATTATTACGTCAATAAAGTTAGTCATTGACCCTATATGTGAGAATAAAGATGTGGCAATTTATGGTTTGATGGACAATTTTATTTGGCAGGCCAATGAGCATTGTAAGCGTGAAGTCATTGCGGCTGATGCTACGACTTTTGAATTTAAGGAACGAGATTTCCGTCAAAATATAATATCTCAAATTGAAAATTTTCCGAGTTGTAAAAATGATTTTGAGCGTAATGCTTTTTGTTGCGCAATTATTGCTTCGCTATACTCATTTTCTCCAGATTGTGCTAAAGATAAAAGCATAGTAGCAGCTACCCCAAAAGACTTTCGAGTAAAAAGAAATGTGAAACAAAAAGCTTTTGCGGCTCTTTTGACTTTTTTGATTATTATCGCAGCCATTATTCTTTCAATTCCTAATGAAAAGAAAAAAGTAGTAAAAAAAACAAAAATAGTTTCAAAAGAATTAACTGCATTGAGAAAAGAAGTTGCCAAACTACAGGAAGAAAATATTAAGTTAAAACGTTTAACAACAACTTTAAGCTCATTTGATAAGGGCAATAAAAAGAGCTTGCAATTAACAAAAGTCTTGCTTTATTTAGGCAAAAATTTGCCTCGCTACTGTTGGGTTAATAATTTGCGTCAAAATGGTGGAATTTTGGATTTTAGTGTAACATCATATACGAATCAGGATAAAATTTTAGAAGATTTAGCAAAAGTTCCCAAAATTGATAATAAAAGCCTACGTAAATATGCTAAAAAGGATGATTCTGTTTTTGTTAGTATGCGAGCGATTTGGTTTGATTTAACTGCTGGCAATGCTAAAGGTGGTGCTAATAGCGCAGCAACTCGCGGTTTTGGTGGTATGAATGATAGTGAAAAAGATGACGCACGTAAAAATAAAGTTGACTATAGTGCATGGAATTCAATGGAAGACGTTAAAAATGCGTTTCGTGATCCTGTGGCAAGAAATAATTTATTCCTAAACATGAAAGATGATCCAGAATATGCTAAAGGAGTGATTGATAAAGTTAAATCAATTGATCCAAAGGCGGGAGAACGTATGGGTAAAATGTATGAAAAAGTAAAATCTGGTGCTTTTGGTGGAGGCCGAGGTAAGGGGCATTAAAACAGCAAGTTACCTATTAACAAAATTTAAAGAGTATACCGTAGTACTTTGTACTAGCTAAAATAAAAGGACTGTAAAATGTTTTCCAAATTAATAAATGAAATAAAACAAAATAAAAAGCTAATGTGGGCGGTGATAAGTATACCTGTTTTAGTGTTAATTGCAGGACAGTCAATTTATACTGAATTTTTTGCCGAACAAGATGTTGCAGTTGTGAAAAAAGTTAGCGCTAATTCAAAAAAAGGCAGTTTAAAAAATAAAACTAAAAATAAAACAATTGCACAAAAAGCAAAAACAAAGGGAAAAAATGTTAAAAAAGTAGTAAGTTTTAAAGAAAAATATGCTAAAATGTCAGAGAAAGACTTAATAAAAGAAAAAGAAAAATTACTTAAAGAAAAACAAAAAATTGAAGAAGGAAATAAGAAATTTATTGAGCAAAATAAAAATAAATTTTGGTTGTATTCTTCACACGGTGATCCTATTATTGCTTTACCAACAATGATTGAAAAAATTGCTAAAGAATTGGATTTGAAAATAGCATCTTTAAATGGTATTAGACGAGCTCGTGGTGGAAAAGGATATGATACTGTTGAGGTTACGGTTTCATGTATTAAAGATATGGATACTGTTATTAAATTTTTAAACAAGTTAGAAAATGGAAATCCAAAAGTTTATTGGAGTAAAAGTTCAATTAAGCCGTATCGTTCGACAAACTCAACTATCTCTTTTAATGGAACAGCGAATATTATGCTTTTAACAGATAATGATATTGGTAAGATGATTCAAGGAGATAAGTGGAAAACTCCTCCAGCAGATGTGAAAAGTGTAGGTAGTAGTTCTCCACCTTCAAGAAATAAAGGCAAGAATACCGCTGCAAAAACTACCACTTTGCCCAATAAAAATAATCATAATGGTATGATAAAGCACCGTTTAAATAATGCAAATAATAATTCAAAAAATAGTTCAAAAGCTACCAAAAACAGACACGGTGGTAAAAGAAGAAATCGTCAATAATAAAGATAGAGATGAATAATAATGAAAAAATCATTTTTAAAATATGGTAATTTTTTTGGAGTGTTAATTTTGATTGGTTTAGTTTTTGCCATTTATATGGAAAAATTTTACAAACCAGATACCATTGACGCAGTGGTAAAAAAGAAAAAAATTAGTACTCAAAAAGACAGTAAAAAAGAATTAAAGCCTGATGATTTAAAAACGGTTACAAAAAAAGAAAGTCCTGTAAAAGAGGTGATTAATAGTAAAGAGAAAAGAAAAAATGATTTGGTTAATAAAAAATCAGATAAGGTGGTTAAAAAAGTTGAAAATTCAGCAGCTAATCCACCTGCGATAAAAAAGGAAAATGCTACTATTGAGGATGAGCCAATTTCTTTAACTGAAGCGGTTAGTTTGGCTCAAGAAAAAGTTAAAAAAGAGGAATTATCTTTTGCTGAAGCAAGAAATAAAGAGCGCTTGAATAGAATTATAGATGATAAACTTTTTGTTCCATATCGTGGGTCAAAAGTAGTTGGACCAAGTGGTGAAGAAATGCCAACGATGGTTGCTCCAAAAAATTTAGAATTAATTGGAATTTGTGCAATGGGTGGAGAAGAAGGAGCAATGATTAATGTTCCTCAGCGTAAAGCAATTGATCAAGCTGAGGTATTAAAGCGTCTTAAAAAATTAGGAAGTGACGAATGGGCTAAATGGATGGTTGACAATTTTATGCAAGGCGGTAAGCAAAAATTGAATATTGAATTACCAAAAAATGATGCTAAAGCCGCAGCTGAATGGAAAGCTGTTATGGATGATATTTTTGTTGAATTAGAATACAATAAAGTATTTTTCTCAATCGGTGAGGAAGTTTATGATGAATTCATTCTCGCAGGTTTGCTTTCTGACGGAGTGATTTTAACGAAAGGTAGTCAAGAGTATTTTTTACCTCTAGTTGCTAGTAGTAGATCTGGGCTACATAGAATGCAGCAAGAAGTTTTACATCAAGAAAGAAAACATTGGGAAAATTGGTCGTATTTATACCGTCAACAAAGACGAATTTATATTGAAAATTATATTAACAAATATATAACTAATAATAATAATAAACGTAAAAGAGGGTCTTATTGGGCCAATCCTTATAATTTTGGATCAGGCAAATCCCCAACATGGTAGAATGTAAAAGTAAAAATATAGCTGAACATTAAAAGTAACAAAATAATAATATAAGATATAAGATTAACTGAGATTATTAGATTGTAAATGATTAAAAATTAATGATTTTTTAAAAAAGGAAAATTTTATTTAAAATTAAAGATTAGGTAATAATATTATGAATTTTAAAAGTAAATGGCAAAATTATAAAGCAAATAGAATCTTTTTTGCTTTGAGCTTAGTTTCACTATTAAGTGGTATTAGTGGTTGTGAAACTCTTGATGAATATAAGGAGCGTCAAGAGCGTATTAAAATTGAAAAAGAAAATGCATCAAGTGAATTGTTCAGACTTCCAGCAGAATATAATGCTGATAAAAGCTATGTGGAGGAAAGTTTAACTAATGATAAAAATGTTCATGACGACTTAATTGAGCCATTGAATCATTTAGATCCAAAAGTGCGTGAAAAAGTTGCTTCTTTAAATAAAGATTTGAACGTTAAAGTGGTTCGAGATAAAGCATTGGAAAAAGTTTCAAAAGCAAAAACGCCATTTTACATGTCCTTAATTTCTAAAGGGGATCCGCTAAAGAAAATTTCAATTCGCTTTAATGCAGCTACGATTGCTGATATTATTCCAGTCTTTTCTCGTGAATTAAATTTTTCATATATAATTGACCCAGCAATTCAGGGTGCGGTTACAATGTCACTAGACGATGAATTAAAAGAATCAGAATTATGGCAAATGTTTGAGCAGATTTTAACAAGCGCTGGTGCTTATTGTACATTAGAGGATAATATTGTTCATATTAAACCAATTACAAGCATGCCAGGTGAAAGGTTGATGTTAACTGGATCTGAAGAACATGCTAATGTTGAAACTCAAATTTTTCCAATTAAAAATGCTTCAGCAAAAGATGTTTTAGTTCAAATTTTGCCATTTATGACAAAAGGTGCTTCAGCGATTGAGTTAATGCGCCAGAATGCTGTTGTTATTGTTGAAACTCCAAAAAATATGAATAAAATTCGTGAATTGATTAATATCCTTGATCGCAAAAATAAAGCAGGTTGGTCACAATCTGTTATTCAATGTTATAATATGAATGCGTCGCAGATTCGTAATGAATTATCTGAAATTATGCCTGTTTTAGGATTTCCTATTAATATTGGAGAATTAACTAATGATCCAGGTGCTATTCATTTAATTAGTGTTGATCGCTTGCAGGTTATTGTTGCTTCTGCTGCTAATGATGAAGCTTTAAATGAATTAAAACGTTGGACTTCTCTTTTAGACCGTGCAGATGTTGGAGAACAAGAACGTGTTTATATTTATAATGTTGTTAACAATAGTGCTCAAGATTTAGCAAGCGTTCTAAGTGTTGTTTTTGAAGCTGATGGAAATATGCTAGAAATTAACAAAGATTCACAAAATAAATCAACTAAAAATTTACCGACCGCAAAAGGTAAAAATAACAATAATAGAAGTTTAGAGAATGGAACTAAAAATATTCCAGAGGCACAAGGTGCAAATATTTTCGAGCAACAAGTAAAAGTTTTTGCAGATGCAGTTCACAATCGTTTAGTTATTAGAACAACCCCGAGAACCTATGCGATGGTAAAAGCTATTTTACAGCGTTTAGATACTGTTCCAAGTCAAGTTTTACTCAAAGTTATAGTACTTGAAGTTACTCTTGATAAGAATACTGAACTTGGTTTGGAATTTGGTGGAAAAGCTGGAGGTAGTGTATGGAATATTAATTGGGACAATTTACAGCCAAATAATGAAAATCCTCAATCTGGTGGAACTTTAAATTATGATAGTGATAGTTTTATGGCTTATTTACGTGCTGTTGCAGGAAAAAATAATCTTAGGGTTATCTCAAGCCCTCAATTGGTTGTTAAGAATAACAGTACCGCAAAAATTAAAGTAGGTCAGCAAGTGCCGCTAATTCAAAGTACATTATCAGAAATTAACAATCCTAATAGTTATAACAGGACTTATAATTATGAAGATACTGGTATTATTTTTGAAGTTACCCCAGAAATTAACAAGGGTGATTTAATTTCATTAGAAATGTCGCAAACTGTTTCTAGTGCAAAGAAAAATACTTTAACTATTGATAGCCAAGCACTGTTAATTCAAGAACGTGTTATTGAAACTTCGTTGTCACTGCGTAACAATAGAACGCTAATTGTCGGAGGATTAATTCAAGAAAATATTGAAGAAAATTTGAGCTCTTTACCTTGGATTGCTGATGTACCATTTTTAAATTGGATATTTGGTGATAACCAGAGAACTGAAAGCCGCACTGAAATGTTGGTTTTAATTACTGCTAAGATTGTTAAAGAAGATAGTAAGTTAGAAGATTTAGTTAAGCGTTATCAGGATTCGGCAGAGCTAATTCTTAACTTTGAATCAAGCAATAGAGAAAGAGCAAAGAAAATTCGTCAACGTCAAATCGAAGATAGGGAACGAAAAGTATGGTGGGAGTAAACATTGCAAACGGAGCGTTAGATAGAGTAGTTGATATTTTAGCAAACGATTATGGAGCTTACCGTGAAAAGGCTGAACGCTTTAGTAATAAGCGTTCAGAATTAGATTGGAGTCTATGTAGTGATGGTATTTTTTCTGAGTCAGATTTAATGGTTGCATATTCCACTGCATGTGGTATTGATGTTCTTGAAGAAGAGGATATGCATAATGACTTTAAAAAATACCCTAGTTTAACTTTAGAATATTTAAATACTCATTGTATTATTCCGTATGAATGGAATGAAGAAACAACAGAGCTAACTTTATTAATTGCAGATCCATATTCAGTTAGCAAGCTATTATACCATTTTAAGAATTTTTTCAAGCGTGATATTGTGGTTAAATTGACTCGACGTAGCTTAATTGAACGCATGATAAATATGGTTTATAACGAAGATAGTGAAGCAGCTGATATGGAATCTCACGATGATAGTGAAGAGACACTTCGTTCGTTGGCTAGTGAAGCAAAAATTGTTCGTTTGGTGAATGAAATGTTTTCGCGTGCTGTCGAAATGCGAGCTAGTGATATTCATATTGAACCAGAAGAAACTCGGATGGTGATTCGTTTTAGGGTTGATGGTATTTTAAGTGAATATTTAGTTTGTCCATTGAGTCAATATCCAGCGATTGCATCACGTATTAAATTAGTTGGCGGTCTTAATATTGCTGAGAGCCGTCGACCTCAAGATGGTAGAACCCAAATCTATGTTGGACGGCAAGATATGGATATTCGTATTAGTACATTGCCGACGATGAGTGGTGAAAGTATTGTATTGCGTATTTTGCGTAAAGATGCTATTGCTTTTGATTTAAGCGTAATTGGTATGCTTGGAGATATGCAAGAAAAGTTCGAAAAATTAATTAAAATTCCACATGGTATTTTACTGGTAGTAGGTCCAACTGGTAGTGGTAAGACTACGACTTTATATAGCGCGATGTCATTATTAAATGACGTAAAACGTAAAATTATTACTATTGAAGATCCTGTAGAGTATCAAATGGATCGTTTAACGCAGGTGCAGGTTAATTCAAATATTGGTTTAACATTTGCTAATGGCTTGCGTTCAATTGTTCGTCAGGATCCTGATGTTATTCTAGTGGGAGAAATTCGTGATAAAGAAACTGCGGAGATTGCCATTAATGCAGCGTTAACGGGGCATTTGGTTTTAAGTACACTGCATACAAATGATGCTGCCGGAGCAATTAGTAGATTGCTTGATATGGGAGTTGAAGGATTTTTGGTTGCTTCCTCACTGTTTGGCGTATTATCTCAGCGTTTGGTGCGAAAAGTATGTTCTGAATGTAGTGGTGATGGCAAAAATGAAGATGGTAGCAAATGTAAAAAATGTAATGGCAGTGGCTTTAGTGGGCGTTGCGGTATTTTTGAATTATTAACTGTTAACGAAGAAATGCGTCGTGCGATTTCTCGTAACGCACCAAGTAGCGAAATTGCTCAAATTGCAGTTGATAATGGCATGACTCCATTGATGGATGACGGTTTGAGAAAGGCTCAATTAGGAATGACAACACGCGCTGAAGTTACTCGTGCAGCGGTTGATGCAACATAGTTTTGAGGTAAACAATGGCATTATTCAAATATAGAGTTAGCGATAGTAACGGTAAGATTTCTGAAACAGTAATTGAAGCAGAAAGTAAAACCGAGTCATTATCAAGATTGAAAAATCGTTCGCTGGTGCCAATTAAATATTTAGGAGAAACAAATAAGGCTATTGGTAATAAAAAATCATTCGGTCGTAAGGATTTTGATGTTTATGATTTTACTGATCAATTAGAACCTTTGTTAAGAGCGCATATTCCACTTGAAAAGTCACTAAAAATGATTTGTGATTCAATGGAGGAAAATAAAGGCGGAGCCGTAGTTAATTCTTTACGACGTGGCTTGCATGAAGGACGAAAATTTTCTGATTTAATTCGTGGACATGGAGATCGTTTTCCTAAAATTTATGGGGAGTTGATTGAGTCAGGTGAAAAAACAGGGCAGATGGCGCAGATTGTCGCTCAATTGAGGTTATTTTTGAATCGTAGTAAATTCATTAAAAACTTTATTATGAATGTGACAATGTATCCAATTATTATTATTTTTGTTATTTTTGCAGTTATGAATATTATGGTATTTTTCCTAATTCCAAAAATTTCAGAACAAACAGAAAATATGGGTAAAGAATTACCGCAATTTACCAAGATTGTTTTTGGTATTGGTGGTTTTTTTAAAGATTATTGGTATATCACTGTTGCATTAATTATTGGAGTATTTATTTTTGTAAGAATTGCAAAAAGTGGCGGAAGATGTAAAGTAATTTTGGATTCTTTTTTATTGAAAATTCCATTGATTGGTCCATTAATTGTTGATGCAGAGATTAATCGTTTTACTAGAACTTTATCAATTTTAATTCAAAGCCACGTTCATGTTCTAGAAAGTGTGCGAATTGCTACAAATGTTCTAAACAATACTATTATTGCAAATTCTTTTGGGTCGATTCAAGCAGATTTGCGTGGCGGGGACAAATTGTCAAGTGCCATGAAAAAAAGTTCTTTTGTGCCAAAAATTGTCTTTCAGATGCTTCAAGTTGGAGAGGAGACTGGTAGCATTGGTCAAATACTTCAAGAGGTTGCAGAACAACGTGAAGAGTTGTTTCAAAATAGAGTAAAAAGAATGTTAACGATAATGGAACCAGCTTTAATTATTGGTTTAGCGGTGATAATTTTAATAATCGTTATTGCAATATTCTTAGCAATTATGAAAACAAATGAAATTTAACACTAGTTTTTAAATATTAGTAGCATTAAAATAAAAAAATGAATATAAACGTTAGGAGAAAAAACTATGAAATTAAATGATTTAAGAGGAAAACGTAGCCTTAAAAGATTTACTTTGATTGAGGTTATTGTTGTTATTGTTATTATTGCATTACTTGCAACAATTGCTGCACCAAACTTTATGAAATGGATAAAACGCGCAAAAATTACTACTGCTACTGCGCAAATTAAGGCTCTTCAGCAGGCTGTTGAGTCTTATGAGTTTGACAATGGAAGTATACCTGATGCTAATACTGGACTTAGTGCTTTAATTACAAATCCAGGTGATTCTGAAACTTGGGATGGTCCATATTTAAAAGTTAAAAAGTTACCTTTAGACCCTTGGGGAGCAGAATACATTTATGCTGTTCCAGGAGAAGATGGTAGTAAATTTTCAATTAAAAGCCTTGGTAGTGACAAATCCGAAGGCGGTTCTGGTGAAGCTGCTGACATTATAAGCGAATAAATTTTTTTATGGTGAATTTAATAAAACGCAATAATAAAAAAAGAACTATACAAGCTTTTTTTACCTTAATTGAATTGATTGTTACCATTGTGATTATGGCGTTAGTTGCTACTATTGCTGTGGTACAGATTAATCGAGAGCCAGCGGTTTTAACAATCAAAAATTCTGCAAAACAGCTTAAAAGTATGATGCTTAGAGCATCTACTCAGGCTGTAGCAATGAATATTGTTGTTTCATTAGGTTATCATAAAGAGAAGCATGCATTTTTTATTGTTTATGATTTTAATAGTTTAATGCAATTGCCGCGTGCAAAACAAAATTATAATTCTTCAAATAATGATGATGAATCTTCATCAACAGATGAATTATCTGAAGAAGAGCGTATGCATTTGATGATTCAAAGAGCAGCAAATTATTCTGGTAATTCATATAAACTACTTGAAAAAATCACGTTTTGTTTAAATGAGCCAAATGATACACAAGCATTAGACGAATTAGCTGAAAAACAAGAAAACGAGCTTGATGAAAAAGAGAGTGATATTGAAGTTCTTAATGAGAATTATAATAATAGCAGTCAATCAGCTGATAGCGATGAAGAAAAGCCAATTATTTTTGCTAGATTTTACCCAGACGGGACTGGATTTAGCGAAAAAGCAATTATTAGTTTTGGTTCAATTTACTACAGAATAAGAGTTTCACCAGTAACTGGTTATATTTATATTGAACAGATTGATGAAAATGGTGATTTAATTGAAGAGTAGGTATTATATAATGAAGATTTTTTTTAGAAAATTTACCTCAATAATTACTGCAAAAGCAGTTGCAAAATTAAGCTTTAAAGGCTTCACTTTAGTTGAAGTTGTAGTTGCAATGTTGATTTTGTCATTAGGGCTAGTAGCGCATTTTTCTTTAATTAGTTCTGTTTCAAATCGGGTGACTAAAGCAAAAAAAGAGTGGGAAAATCAACATATGATCACTCAAGCAGCTGAATTTTATATGCTTTATGCTAAAGAAAAGAATAATAAACCTGATGAAGTTTTTTTCCCTTATGAAAATTATTCAGCTACGAGTAAACATCTTGATGATGAAAATAATATTTTACCTGAAGAAGTTGATGCTGAAATGAATGGGTGGAAATTTGTGCCGATGAAAATTGATCTTTTGGACACAAATAACAATGTAATTCAATCAATTACTATTGACCGAATCCTTAAAGAGAGTGATTTATAATGTTTTTTTTAATAAAGAGAAGAGTTCGAAAGGCGGTTAATAAAAGAATTAAAAAAAAATTCACATTAATTGAGATTATTTTAGCGATTTTAATTTTTTCAATTATTATGACTTTAGTGTCAATGAGTTTGTATTCGGTTCAAAAGACTTACGAAAAAGTAGATAAATTTAACGCTCGGCTGGACCAATATCAATCAATTGATCGTTTTTGTGATACGGTTATAAAAAATATGGTGCCGTTTAAATGGCAAAATCGTGATTCTAAAAAAATACAGCAAGTTTTTAAAGGTGAAAATAATGAGATGTTTTTTGCTTATTTACATCGTATTAATGATGTGGAAGAAGGGGCGCTACGTTTTGTAAAAATTTACCTTGAAGACGAAAAAGTAAAAATTAAATATCGTAAATATCCACTTTTGCACTGGGATGAAAGCGACATTGGTGTTGAAACCGAAATAATTGCTAAAGACGTTGACGCGCTAAATTTTTTATATGTTGACACTAAAAGTGGTGGACAATATGACATTGAGTGGAATGATTCATGGAATGAAGACTCAAATCCAAATATTCCATTAGCAGTGCAAATAAAAATTAAATGGAAAAGTGGAAAAAGTGAAGTATGGCTGCGCCGCGTAGCCGCTTCGTCACGATATTCGACACATGGTATACGTCAAACTTCTAATTCGAAGAAATAGTAATAATTTAAAACTCTAAATATTAATTAAAAATGAATAACCAGTATAAGAAATATTTTAATTTATTAAGATTACGACTAAAAAGTAATAAAGGTGTAGCTCTTTTGGTCGTAACGACGATGCTTATGATGGTTGCATTTTTTTGTGGAGCGATTATTATGATTGCTCAGACTGCAGCTTTGACGACACGTGCGACAACAGGAATTAGCAAATTTAACCTTTTGGCTGAAGGTGCCGCTAATCGAGTGAAATGGATAATATTGTGGGATAAAGCACAAAAAAATCCACGATCATTAGGTAACGAGGCAACGTTAGAAAAAACTCAAGAGCTTGGCTTTGATCGTTATTTAGCTGATGGAAGAGTTTATACTTTAAATTATTATGGCTATGACATTGATGTGTGGGTCAAGGATGCAGCTGCAGGGTTAAATTTTTATACAGACCAGCCTGATAAAGTTTTAGATTACTTCAAAGCTCAAACCGAAAATGAAGACAATAATGGTTTAGCTGGTGTAACAGGGCTTGAAAATAACGAAGATCTTGATGAATTAGAGGATTTCAAAAAATTAGTTAAAGATTATGTTGATCAGGATAGTGAAACAAATTTTGACAGTATGGAAAAAGATGAATATGAGGGAGAGGATAAGTCGCCATTACCACGGGATGAAATATTTCAATTTCGTGAAGAGATTTTATGGATATCAAAAAGTGAAAAATTTTTCGAGGTTAATTCTTTTGGTCAAATTGATTTAGTACGGATATTACCCCCTGAAGGATTGAGTGAAATTAGCGCATCTGATAATTTATTTAGTGTTCCACTAGATTATATTAAAACTATTAGCAAGTTGGAAGATGAGGAGGTTAAACAAGTTGCCGAGGCTATAAAGGAATGGTTGAGCAATGATACACCAATTGAAGAATCCTTAGAACTTGAATTATACACAAAGATTAAAAATAAATTTTCAATGTCCGAAAGTGGTTATTATACCATAAAAGTAAGACCAGGTCGCAAAAGTCAAATCTTAATTCCAGGTCGCATTTTAAGTGAAACTCTTGAAATTGGCGATACTGTTGGACAAGATGGTTTTAGATTTTACGAGTGGGCGTTTTATTAATAAAATAATAAGGGGAAGGAACAACTAATGCAAAACGGTTTAGGCAATATTCATAGCTCGATTATAAAAAAACAACGAGAAGAATTTGAGAAAGTTAAGCACCAAAAGTGTAGAAATGCTGATGATTTTGATGACTCAATTGCAAAACAGATTCCATGGAAGTTTGCACCATACACTATATCAAGCAGCAATATGAGAATAATGCAAAAATGTCTATTTCATTCTCAAAGGCTTAAAATGTGCTTAAAAATAAAACATTTGATATTTTGTTCAATTTTTATGGCTGTTGGAATTGGGTTGTTTTTTATTATTGATTTTATTCCTAATGAACATTTAGTTAGTAAAATATTTGGTTGTATAGTGATAAGTCTTTTAGGAATTGCTTTTTTTGCTGTTGGTTTTTTATCAGTTTTTTTTAATTTAAAGCCATTTTGTTTTGATAAGAAAAAAGAAATTTTTTGGTATGGATTTTTTGCCCCAAAAGTAAAAGAAGATTATAGCCATAATTTTAATGCAAAATTAAAGTATCGTAAGCTTGAAGAAATTTACGCGATCCAGTTTGTTACAGTCATGAGTCCGAACATGGGAATGGTTAATTATCAGTTAAATTTAGTTTTCAAAGATGCTACAATTAAAATCTTAACATATCACTCTTTTTTTGAAAGTAAGCAGCAGTTAATGCAGTCCGCTAAAAAATTATCGGAATTTCTTGAAGTTCCTCTTTGGGATGCAACTTAATTTTATTAATAAAATTCGCTTATCACTTGCAGAATTTTCAAAACAGTGGCATTATATAAGTGAAAATTAAACATAAATAAATAGGAATAAATTAATGAGATATTTTATTGCAATTGATATACCAAAAGAGTTGCGTTTAGAAATTAAGCGTTACTGTCAAAAATACAATAAAGTTAAATGGCAACCTCAAAATAATCAGCATATTACGATGCGTTTTATGGGAGAGATTAAAACTAATGATAAACTGGAAGATATTAAAGAATCTTTAAATAAGGTGATGTATGCGCCATTTCGCACCTACGTTAGTGGCTATGACTTTTTCCCAACAGCAAAATCTCCGTCTGTTTTCACTTTAAGCTTAGAAGCAAGTAAAGAATTTATTGGATTTAAAAGCGAAATTGATGGGGCATTACGTGATCATGGAGTTCTAGCTGATCGTAAAACTTTTAAGCCTCATATTACACTATGTCGCTTTAAACGTGGCTCTCACAAAAAAATTGTTAAGCAAATGACTGAGCATTTTGCAGATTTTCCTGAATTAGATTTTGAAATAGACAGTTTCCATTTATATGAAAGCAGATTGACAAAAGGTGTTACAACTCATACAAAATTAGAGAGTTATAGTCTATATTGATTTAGTGGATTTTATTATTAAAACTATTAAATAAAAAAAAATGACAATTAATATTAATTATTTCTTGTAAATTGTTAAAATTTACATTATAATTTATTAAACTTGGTTTAAATTAATCAAAAAGAGTAATTATTATTGGTTTGTCATTTTTTTGGGCTTCTAATGAAATTCGTTTTTTTAGATCATCCTTAACTTTTAGAATGTCCTATAAATTTTTTTTATAAGTTAGGGAAATCTGATTGTGAATTATTACTATAATTTTTATAAAACTAAACTACTTGATTAATCGAGTAGAGGTTGTTTATTTTTAACAAATCAAAATGAGGTATTACAATGAAATTTGTAGAGAAAAAGCAAGGGAAATTAACACGATTATTAGTAGCATCACTTTTTTGTGCTACATCTTTTTCCGCTGTATCTGCTTTTGCAAACTGTGGAGCTAATCATGAGAAAAAATCTTGTCAAAAACTTTATAATGGAAAACCTGTAAAATATGTTTTCTTAATGATTGGTGATGGTATGGCTGTAACTCAGGTAAATGTTAGTCGTAAATATAATCAGAAACCATTGACAATTGATGCTTTCCCTGTAAGAGGTTTAACTTTTACTGCCTCATTAAATAGGTTTATTACTGATTCTGGAGCAGCAGCTACAGCTATGGCAACAGGTACAAAAACGGGCCAAACGATGCTTTCTGTAGATATTAATGGTCGCCCATTATATACTGTAGCTACCAAAGCAAAAAAATATTCTAAACGCAAAGTGGGTATTATTTCTACTGCTAGTATCAATCATGCAACACCAGCAGCATTTTACGCAACTGAAAAAAGCCGTAGTAGCTATTATGCAATTGGTAAACATTTAGCTAATTCGAGCATTGATTTTTACGGTGGCGGTGGAGTAAATCATTATAATGGTGATGAGGGCAGCGTCTACGAATTGGCTAAAAAGAATGATTTTGAGGTTATTAGAACTAAAGATGGTTTTAATAATTTAAAGAATGGTCAATACAAGAAAGTATTTTTGACAGCCCCACGCTTAAGAGGCGATGCTTCTATGCAAAAGAGTATTGATTCTACTAAAGATGATGTATCTTTAGCACAAATTACTGCAAAAGCTATTGAGGTTCTTGATAATGATAATGGATTTTTTATTATGGTTGAAGGAGGTCAAATTGACTGGTCTTGCCATGAAAATGATGCTGCAACTGTTATTCATGAAACTTTAGCATTTGATAAAGCCATTAGTGTTGCATATGAATTTGCACAAAAACATCCTGAAGAAACTTTAATCGTTGTTGCTGGAGACCATGAAACAGGTGGTTTAAGAATTGGTTTAAGTGGTAATCAGTTTAAAAAATATTACGATGTTCTATCAAAACAAAAAGTTTCTGCAGGAACCTTTAATGGTAAATTAAATAAACTTTTAGGAACTTTTGAATATAGTGAAGACGCTACAAAAATTTCTGAACAATATGCAAAAGTTTTACCATTAATTAAAGAGTGTTTTGGTAATGATATATCAAAAACTCAAGAAAAAATCTTTAAAGAAGGTTTTGTTGCTACAATGCGTAAGCGTGCTGGAAAGGGTACTGATCATGGTAATTGGGGTAATTACACTCCATTAACGGTTATTATTACACATTCAATTAATCAAAAAGCTGGAGTTACTTGGTCAACTTTTAATCATACATCAGCCCCAACAACAGTTTTTGCTTATGGTAAAGGAGCTAAATCTTTCTCTGGTGATTACCAAAATTCTGACTTGGGTTTAAAGTTAATGTCAGCAATTGGTGTTCCAGCAAAAGTTGAATATGTTACAAAATAATTTAAATAATTAAAGTGTGTTATTATTTAATACTTTAAATTTATTATAAACAAAAAAGCGATATTCATCATTACAGAATATCGTTTTTTTGTTGCAATGATGATATTGCTTGTACAGTATTGCTGAATTATATTTCAATACCGTTATTTTTATACATTTTAATATAGTAGTCTTGAATTGTTCACTTCCGCGTAAGCCAATACATTTTTTTAATAACCTTTGACATTTTTCTAAGTCTAAGTGCTGAATTATATTTCAATACCGTTATTTTTATACATTTTAATAATAGTAGCCTTGACTTGTTCACTTCCGCGTAAGCCAATACATTTTTTTAATAACCTTTGACATTTTTCTAAGTCTAAATGCTGAATGATTTTGGCAACCTGCGGAATCATTACCGGAGGCATGCTTAAATCTAAAATATTTGCGCCAATTAATAGCGGAATGGCGTAAATGTTTGATGCCATTTCACCGCAGATAGAGATTTTTTTATCTGGATTTGCTATAAAATAATCACCAATACGTTTAATAATTCGCAAAAAGATTGGATTTAAACAGTCGTCTGGATGCCCGGCAAATAGTTCATTTCCACGATCAGTTGCAAAAATATACTGTAATAAATCATTAGAACCAATACTCATAAAATCAACATACTTGCCAATCGATTTAAGGTCAAAAACTGCCGAAGGAACTTCTAGCATAATACCAAATTCATAATCTTTAGTAAATGGTACATTTTCTGCCTCGAGTTGATCTTTAACAATTTCAATTTCATTTTTAACTTCTAGAACTTCGCTTTCACTTGAAATCATAGGAATTAAAATTCGAATTTTTCCATACATTCCTGCACGTAGAATTGCTCTCAGTTGAGTACGGAATATATCTGGGCGTTTCAACAACATTCTTACTCCACGGAACCCTAATGCGGGATTATCTTCATTTGGAAAATCAATGTATGGTAAAGGTTTGTCTCCTCCAGCATCAAGGACACGTATGGTTACGGTACCATCAGTCGACTCTAGAATTCTTGAATAAACATTAACTTGATCTTGTTCAATCGGTAGGTTGTCGCGAATCATATATAAAAATTCAGTACGATATAAACCTATTCCTTGAGCATGATATTTATCAAGCATATCTGTTTCGCAAATTAGCGAAATATTGCCAAATAAATTAACTTTATGACCATCCACTGTAACTAAATTTTCACAAGGGACAATATCTTCATCTGTTGGCTTGCTGTTAATTAGTTCACTATAATGTTCGCGAATGGTATCTTCTGCATGAATATAGAGTTTTTCAGAATAACAGTCCAAATAGATAACTTCATCTTCTTTAACATTTTTATAGATATTTCTAACTCCAAGCAATGCTGGAATATTTAAGGCTTTTGATAAAATTGACATATGGGCGGTAATACCACCTTTTTCACAAACAATTCCAGCAATATTATCAATTGGCATTCTTAATAAATCAGATGGTAATAGTTCTTTAGCGACAATAATTATATTCTGATCACTATCATCAAAAGTATTTTTTTCATCAATTAACGATGAATTAGTAACAGTTTTTGATTTAACAAATTTCACTGATTCAAGAAGTCTAATCATGACGTCTTTTAAGTCCATCACTCGTTCACGAAATGTTTCATCTGGTAGACTTAAAAACATTTTTTCAAATTCAAAAAAGACCATTGTAACGGCATATTCTGCACTAAAATTACTATGTTCAATGGCACTGTGAATTTGGTTAATTAATGTTTTATCTTCTAGGAAAAGTAAATGAACATTAAAAATTGATGCATCCGCTTCACTAATTAATGTTAAAGCACGATTTTCTAAATCTAAAGTTTTCTTTTTAGTCAGTTCTAAGGCTTTACGAAATATTTCAAGCTCTTTTTGAACGGCATCTTTTTTAAGGAATTCAGGCTCAGGGTATTTGTCAAATTCATAGTTATTAAATAAAAACGCTTTACCCGCAGCGACACCATTATTTGCGGCTACTCCTGAAAAAATCTGTTGTTCAGTCCCATCAATGCTAGCTTTTTCTTTAACTTTATCGTTAAAAATATTGTCTAAATTTTTAATAACAGCTTCTTTTCCTTCTAAACTCGCATCATTTAATGACTTTCGAGCAATCGCCAAGTGTTCAAGTACTTGGGTGCTTAATAAATAGTTAGCTAACTGGCTACTTAGAGATTTAGCCATGTCAATGATATTATTATTAAAAGGTTTGTTTTCTCTGCACTGCATTGTTAAAACGCCAAGACGGCGACCTCCAATATTCAGAGGGACTGCTAAAAATGACATAAATTTATCTTCGCCAATGTTCGAAAAGTAATGGAAATCTATATTTTTTTTGATATCTCCAACATTAATAACTTTATTGTCTTTAAAGCATTTTCCAGTAATACCAACCCCAGGGCTCAGAGTGATTTGATTAATAGCTTCTTGGTCAAGTCCATAACTAGCAACTAATAATAGTTTGTCGTTAGTATTAATGTATTCATAAATACTACAGACTTCGACACCAAGATTTTCTGCAAGCATATTGACAATCTGTTGCAAGACAGAATTATATTCACCTTGTTTTGAAATTAGCTCAGAGATATTTTTTAGTAAAGAAAACAGATTTTTTGGCATTTGGCTAAACCCTTAAATTAAGCTATTTAATATGAATTTATGTTGCTTAAGAAAATATCAAATATTTTAAGAAAAACTTCATAAATTTAATAATAACATGACTACTCGCTTAATGCCACAAGTTAAGTAGGATTTATCTAAAAAAATTAGCTATTTTTGTAAAAATTTATTAAAAAGGTCATTTTCTTACTAAAATAGAGAAAAAAAAATTGTAAAAGATTTTTTTAACAGTAATTTTATTAAAGGTATAATAGGTAAAAATTAACCATAAAGAGTTATTAAGATAATATGAAAAAAAAATTAAACTTTTGGATTTTTTCAGGAGAAGCTTCTGGTGATATTTACGGAGCTCAACTTATTGAAGAAATATCAAAAATTGCAAAACAAAATAAAAATGATTTAACAATAAAGATTATGGGTGGACCAAAAATGCAAGCAACCAATAAAGCTGAAGTTATGGTAGACTCAACTGAGCTTGGAGTTGTAGGGATTTTCGAAGTTTTAACACATATTATTCCATTTATTGGTATTTTCTTTAAGTTATTAAAAAAGGCACGTAAAGAGCGTCCAGATGCGGTTGTGATGATTGATTATCCATTTTTTAATCTCCTGATGGCAAAAAAGTTTACTAAATTAAATATTCCTGTTATTTGGTATATTAGCCCACAGGTTTGGGCTTGGAAGAAAAAACGCATATATAAATTGGCAAAGTATTGCCAAAAGATGCTAGTAGTTTTCCCATTTGAAACGGAAATATATCAGAAAACTAACCTTGAAACAATTTATGTTGGGCATCCTTTAGTTGATTTTGTACGCAGCAAACTGGATGGTAGTGTAAAACGTGAAGATAATAAAATATTATTACTGCCTGGAAGTAGGACTAGTGAGATTAAGCGATTATTAATTCCTATGCTTGAAGCGATTACCTTGTTTTCAGATCAGCAAAAAGAGCAAAGATTTCATTATTTTATCGCAGCCCCTCGTGAGAAATCATATAATCAGATTATGGAAATTTATTCTGAATTTAAGAAAAATAACAGTAACTGTCCTGATTGTGAAATTGATTTTGGTAAAACTACTTATCATCAACAGTCAGCAAGTACAGCTTTAGCAGCTTCGGGGACGGTTACCGTCGAATCAGCCATTATTGGTTTGCCTCTGGTATCGATTTACCGTTTACATCCAATAACATTTTTAATTGCTAGAGTTTTAGTTACTTTATATCGAGGCTATTTTACGATGGTTAATATTATTGCTAACAAAACAGTTTTTGAAGAATTTGTTCAGCATCAAGTTACAGGGCAAGCTTTGTGCGAAGCTTTAACAAAAATTATTCCAAATGGAGTTCGAAGAGCAGAAGTTGAAAAAGGAATGAAAGAAGTTACTCGTCTTTTACGCAGTGATAATAATGAAAACGGAATTAGTGCTGCTGAACGCACTGCTCAAGAGTGTTATAAAGTATTGAGTGGTACTAGTGATTCAGATGTTACAAAATATTAATTTGCAAAAAATTGAGAAGATAAATAATATGAAAACAGTAAATAGTTTGATTTTACAGCAGAGTTTTAAACTTTTTTTAATTGTGTTTATTACTGCTTTTTTAGGTGTGAATTGTAAAAAAGAACAAGCTCCTCCAGTGCCTTTGTCAAAGGCAGAGATTGTACAAAAATTATTCGCATCATATCGAAAAAATGATTATCGTAAATCATTAGAGTACCTTAAACAGCTTAAGGCTTTGGAAAATGATAGTATTGTTTTGGATCAGTTAGTTGACTTTTCAATTTTAAATTTTTATATTAATGAAGTAAATATTAAGTTAGATAATAATGACTTATTTGGCGCTATTGAAACTATTGAGTCGGCTCCAGTGGAAGTTCGTCGTGAAGCTCAGCTAAAAAATGCTTTTACTAACTTGATTGAGATTCGTAATTTGAGTAATGAGTATAAAAGCTTGATTAAAATTAATGATGTTAAACAGTATGATGTTGCTTTGAAAAGTTTTAATACTAGTATTAAAAATTCTCAATTTAAAGAAGAGTTTGCTAAATTATCTGTAAAAGCAGAGAATAAATTTAATGCATTAAAAGCGGAAGTAATTCGCTTGCAGAAAGAAAAACTAAAAAAGCAACTTGAAGAGAAGAAGAAACAGCAGGCTGAAGAACTAGCAAAACTTAAGTGAAAAGCTAAATATATTACTTTTAAAAGTAGCCTAATTTTAATTAATCAATTTTAAGTTCGTCTAAAAATAAATCATAGAAAATATTGCAACATTTCTTCAATATCTTATAATAGAACTAAGTGCACTTAATTAAGATATCTGGAGACTTTTAGTGAAATCATTGCTACATTGTTTATGGACAGGACCATCATTTCCTTATGCTTTGCGTGCTTTTATCAAAAAATGGGTTAAGTATTTGAAGAATTCGCACAGCGATTTCGAAGTTGTTTTGTGGCTGACTGATGACTCACTAAAAGCATTTAATGATTATTTACAGCAGGGGGGAGTCGGAAAATTTGATCAGTCACAACGTGGAAAGTGTTTTGCTGGAGTTGATGTAGAATTTTGCAAAGCATCATTAAATTATCAGAATTTTTATGTTGCGATGCTTGAACCTCTATTGCCAAAATATCCCGATATAATTACATCATTATTTCGTGTTTTTCAAGAAAATTGTCGATATACATCTCTTAGCAATATTGGAAGAATAATTGCCCTCGATTGCTGCGGTGGATTATACTCCGATATTGATTTTTTATTACCTAATGAACAAGTGCATTTTCCTAAAGATATAACTTCACTGATGTCGCCGTTTAATAGATTAAGTCGTATTGACTTTTTTGTTGATGTTAAAACTATTGATGGAACAAATTACGTTGAAAATCAATGTTTAATGTTATCTCCAAAGCGTATTGGAGCTTTAACATCTTTATTACGCAATATGGCTTCGAAAGCAGGACTTGAATTTGATAAAATTGTAATGGAGGCACAAAATTATAGTGAATTTTTAACAAACGAACGAACTGAAGAATTAAATAAATCGCTTTTTTTAAGAGGTCATGAAGCAGATTTAGCCAGTGCTTTCAAACAGCGTGACGCACGGGAGTTCGATCGTGTTAATAGCAGAATATATGCTAGGGAAAACTTTAAAACTGAAGTTTATAATTATGATACTGGACGCTATGAAAGTGGTCAATCAATGCTTAAAACAGGTTCATTACATCATATTTATAATGCAACTGGAATGTTGACGTATCAACTGGTTATTGATTTTTTTGAAAAAAATCTTACAAGAAGAAGAGTTGATTACTCTTTAGTCACAGGATATAGAGTTTTTCATTCTATTTTTGACATAAGACAATTGAAAAGTCAATATGATTTTGTAGATCCAATAACAGGAGGGCATATTGGAATGTTTTCTTGGGCTAATCCAGGGTTTTCGCGATTAACAAAATTAGAGAAGGCTACTGTAAAAGTAGAAAATAAATTAATTGAAAAAAGTACGATGATTCAAAAAAGTTTACTTTTAGAATTAATAAATAAAGCTTCGAGCGTGCCATATGGAATGCTTGAGTTGTCCAGTTCAAAAAACCTAAGACGTCAACAAATCCAATGGTTACAGCAAAAAGTGCGAAGTCTCAGACGTAGTTATTTAGCTATTTCTTATAGTGAATGTGTGCTAACTGAATTATTCGAAATAGCATTAGTACGTCGTGGTATAGGGAAAAAAACCAATATGGGTAAATTTTTAGTTCAAGAGTTAAATACTAACTCTTATAGTAAAATTAAAAAATTAATTGACCCTGAAAAAAAATCTTTGAGTTATGAAGATCTAGAAGGATTTATGCAATGTCACAATAAACTTGAGCACCTGGAGATCGATTTATGAAATCAATGTTACATTGTTTGTGGACAGGTCCATCATTTCCATTTTCTCTACGTTGCTTCATTATAAAGTGGGTGCAGTATCTTCGATTATCTCATAGTAATTTTGAGGTGATTTTATGGGTAACTAATGATTCTTTAGAGGCAATGAAAAAATATTTAGATTCCACTCCACAGCATGGGAATAAGTTTGAAAATGGTCCTTGGAGTAGGTGTATGGTTGGCTGTGATGTATCGTTTAAAAAAATAAAATTAAAATACAACACCTTTTATATTGCTAGCTGTGAAGAAGAATTAAAACGCTATCCAGCAGATTTGGAAACTATGTTTAAAATATTTTCCAAAGGCAAACGATATACAACTATTAGTAATATTGGACGAGTTATGGCAATTAATGTATGTGGAGGTATCTACACTGACATTGATTATTTACTTCCGGTAGTAGGCACATTTTTCCCAAAAGATTTATCTCCAATATTAGATGTTTTTGAAGATTGTAGTGAAGTTGGCTTGTATATGCCTGTTGTTGAATTAGGTAAAACTTTTTTGATTGAAAATCAATGTTTGGTTCTAGACCCTCGTAAAGTCGGTATTTTAACGCCATTAATTCGTCAAATATCGTCTGACTTAATACGCGATTTCGCCCAAATTTGTAGCGAAACTAAAGATCATCAACTTTTTGTTGAGAACGAGGTTACTAGAGGCTTAAATCGTTCTTTATTTATGGATGGATTATTTAAAGAACTTTTAGAAGCATATAATAGACGTGATATTAACAGTTTTGACGCAATTAATGCGAAATTATTCAAGGATCAATATGTAACAAGCTATAGTTTTGCAGATAGTGGAGTGTATGCTTGTAAAATTGGCACCCCAATGTTAAGTGGTGGCGATCGACATGATGGTTATGAAAAAACTTCAAATGCTACTTATACTAGTGTCACAAATTATTTTAACAAAAAGTTAAAGTTAAATTACGTTGATTTTTTACGCCGTTATTGGCGCGCTTTTTTAATTTATTTTGATACCAATACTATTGATAGTCAGTTTGTTTTTATTGATAAACGTGAAGGGCGTAAAAGAGGAATGTATTCATGGGCTAACCCTGGATATTCGAGGCTAAGATCATTAGAGCAAGCGGCTTTATTTGTACAGCAAAGATATCGTGAAAAAAAATACTATGTTAGGAAAGATTTGGTTTTAGAATTGATGCATGCTGTAGAATTCGAGTGTCGAGAGATTATGGAGGAGGGGAGGTTAAAAGTTTTTGATTGTATTAATAAGGGAATTTGTTCTATAAAAAATCAATATTTAAGTAAAGAGGACGCTGCAAAATTCTTAAAAGAATTTCTTTCTGTTTGTTGTTTACAGATTTCAATTGCTCCGTCAAAAATAGGTCTTGAGGCTGTAGAGACTCTTAACTATGACTATTATGAGTTATTAAGAAAAATTATTGATCCAGAAAAAGAACAGCTTACTTATGAAGATGTTCGAGCCTTTGCTCTTTTTTAAAATGGTTAAGATTTTTTATAAAATAGCTAGAAAGTATTGTAAAATACTTGCTTTATTTAAGTTTGTATACTATTTTAATAGGAATTAATTTTTAATAAAAATGACGCATAAAAAATAAATATGATGTTTAGAAATAGCAATCATAAAAAATATTTTATATTAAGATAAATACTTTTTTGCGTTGAAGTAATTTTTTTAGGTAGGTTTAATGCAGTTTAAAAGTAGTAAGAAAAGAGAAAGAAAAGAAGCAAAGTTGTATCATGCGCTAATCCCATTAACATTTTTGGTTGCTAGCTTAGTATACATTTTAATTATCAAAAGAGAATACCCTGAACAAGCTGACGGTTTGGGTCCACATTTAGCGCTATTTAGTTCAGGCATAGTAGCTGCAGGTGTTGCTATTTTTATGCTTGGGTATACATGGAAATATATTCAGAAAGGCTTTTTAGATACGATAAAAGTATCATTGGAAGCTTCGATTATTTTAATTATTATTGGAATGTTAGTTGGGACTTGGATCTTATCAGGTGTAGTCCCTGTGATGATTTTTTATGGACTAAAAGTAATTTCTCCTGAAGCTTTTTTACCTACAGTGGTGCTTCTTTGTACCGTGATTTCATTAGCTTCTGGTAGTTCATGGACGACTGCCGCAACGGTAGGTATAGCGATGATGGGGGTTGGTTCTGGGCTTGGTATTCCTGGTTATGTAACGGCTGGAGCTGTAATTTCTGGTGCTTATATGGGCGATAAAATGTCACCATTGTCTGAAACTACCAATTTAGCTCCTGCAATGGCTGGAACCGATCTTTTTACGCATATTAGGCATATGCTGTATACGACAATTCCGAGTTATATAATTTCATTAATTTTATTTATTTTTATTGGAATGAAATATTCAAAAAGTAATATGAATACGAGCAATATAGATTTAATTTTAAGTGGTTTGGATCAACAGTTTAACCTTTCTCCATGGCTGATGCTTGTTCCGTTGTGTGTAATTGTGATTGTTTTATTAAAAGTTCCGGCTATTCCAGGATTGGCATTAGCTGCTGCGATAGGAGGAATTGCTGCGATTTTAGTTCAAGGGTCTTCTCTAGTTGAGGTATTGATTGCGGCACAAAGTGGCTTTACTTCGAATAGTGGAGTGGAAATAATTGATAGTTTATTAACTCGTGGAGGTCTTGAAAGTATGCTTTCAACGGTATGTTTAATAATATTTGCTGTCTTTTTTGGCGGAGTTATGGAAAAAACCAAAATGCTTGACGCAATTAGCAAATATATTCTGCACTTTGCTCGTAACCGTGGTTTATTAATTACTTCAACAGTGGCAACTAGTGGAATTACTAATCTTATCTCTGGAGATCAATATATTTCAATTATTATGCCAGGAAGAATGTTTCGGAAAGTTTATTTAGACCGTGGCTATGCGCCTGAAAACTTATCACGTACTCTTGAGGATGCTGGCACATTGCTTTCGCCGCTAATCTTTTGGAATACTTGTGGGGCATATATGATTGTAACATTAGGAGTTTCACCATGGGTTTATGTGCCATTTTGTTTCTTTAATTTAATTAATCCAATTGTGGCAATTATCTACGGCTTTACTGGCTTTTCAATTAAAAAATTATCACCAGAAGCTATTGAACATGAAGCAGCAGCCATTAATTCTCATTAACATCAAGACTTTTTTTGCCCCATGGTAAATAATTCAGCTCAACATAAGCAACGATTGAATAAAGTATTGGGTAAAAAAGCATTATAACCCTTAAATATGCCTTTAAAATGTTATCATTAACCGCAGGGGGAATGGCGGGTAAAGCAAAAGCACTTAAAAGTATAAAATTAAAAGAAATAACTTTGAGTTGATACTTAAGGTTTTTATTATTTTTTACAATCGATTTTACAGCAAATCCTATAATAAACAAACTTAAAGCAATGTATATACTCTGGTGAAAAAGCCATGCAGTGTATTCATCTGCTTTAGATTCAGTTGCTCCCAAGTAAATACATAATAGTGGTGTGACGCTAAAAAATATAGGTATCAAAACAATGTAAAGTGAACGGAAGGCTTGATTTTTTGATTGTCTAAAGTTAAAAGTTAAAAATCCGTTATTAAAATTTCTAGTAAGTGGAGAAACCCAGATTAAAGCTTGTGCACTAAGCATCCAAACTATGCTTTTTGCATCTATTCCCATGATACCTGATAGTGTCGCATCACGTGAATAACACAAGTTTGGCATTATCAGTGTATAAATTAACATAGCCAAAATATAAATGCCGCAAGAAAAAACTATATTTAAATAACATATTAGTAAAATTTGTCCAAAAGAAATTTTATTTTTTGTAGCCATATTATGTCTCCATTAACTAATTTAAACTATCATTTAGTAGTAAATATTGCAAATTAAAAAAAAATGAAAATAGTTCTAAAAAAACTGGCTAAAATGTTAGTGCTGTGTTAAATTAATATTTTCTAAAAGTTAATTAAATTATAGGGTAATAAGAGATGAATATAAAAGAAGTTTTAAAGAGCAATAAATATAATATAATGTTACTTTTTTTAGCATTTAATTATTGGTTGGCATATATAAACATGCTACCAAAATCAAAGGCTATAGCAGGTTTTTGTGATGCAGGATTTATGTCACATTTAACAGTTGTAGCTCTTTTTGTTTCTCAATTTATTTTTCTTTACTTGACCTTTAAATCGGAATCTATTAAAGGTTTTTTAAAAAATATCTCAATAATTTATATCTTGCAAATTTATTTTATGCGTGAGGCTGATTTTCATACTATTGTTGTAAATGGCGATACAATGAGTATGACAAATGGTAAATTTTATACTCATGCAGATATTTCTATTGCATTAAAGTGCTTTAGTTTATTCTTATTAGGATTGCTTGCTGTAGCAATTGGTTATGTTGTATTATTTTATGGTAAAAAATTTATAAAGGCTTTTATGAATAATGAAGCATGGACAATTGCATTTTTAATGTGGGGTGGTTTGTTATTTTTAAGTCAGTTGTGTGATCGTTGGGGTGTGATTCGCGAAACTAATTATTGGCAAATTGGAACTATAGAAGAAATGCTTGAGTTTACATCTTCAGCATTTTTTGCTTCATGTACAATTCAATATCTTTTAGCAATTAGAAAAAAATTATCAAAAAATTAACATACAGTTGTTAAAATATCTAAAAAAAGCTCAATATTAATATTGAGCTTTTTTTAGATTTGAGGACATAGTAAACTATGTTTCTCTAATTTGTAAATATCTTTCAGCATCAATCGCTGCACGACACCCCATACCCGCGGCAGTGATTGCTTGACGATAGACATGATCAGCACAGTCTCCAGCACCAAATACACCTAAGCATGAAGTGCATGAACTATGAGCATCTAAATCAATAAATCCATTTGCATCCATTGCAATTTGACCATTAAACATTTCAGTTGCTGGCACATGTCCTAAAGCTGCAAAATATCCTTTACAATTAATAGTTGAAGTTGTATTAGTTTTTAAGTCTCGAATGATTACTCCTCCAACTTCTTCTTCTCCAATAATATCTTCAACAACACAGCTCCACTTAAAATCAATTTTAGGATTATTCATTGCACGTTCTGCCATGATTTTAGAAGCTCTTAATTCGTCACGGCGGTGAATAACTGTAACTTTGCTAGCAAATTTTGTTAAGAAAGTAGCTTCTTCCATAGCAGTATCTCCGCCTCCAATTACTACCACTGGGACATCTCGATAAAATGCTCCGTCACAAGTAGCGCAAGCTGAAACACCATGATTTAGTAATCTTTTTTCAGCATCAAGACCTAAGTAACGTGGAGTTGCTCCTGTTGCAATAATAATTGATTCAGTTTCAATCTCTTGTCCACTTGCAGTTTTTAATTTATGGATATCACCTGGGTTTAACTGAGCATCAGTAATTGAGTCATTAATAATTTCAGCACCAAAACGTTGAGCTTGTTCTTGAAATTTATACATTAGTTCAAAGCCGTTAACAGACTCTGGAAATCCAGGGAAATTTTCTACGTCACTGGTTTGTGTTAAAAGTCCACCTGTTAAAATTCCAGTGTAAACTTTAGGGTTTAAATTAGCGCGAGCACAATAAATTGCAGCGGTTAATCCAGCTGATCCGCTACCAATAATTACAACTTTTTCCATTGTTGATATTCCTATATTTTAAATTAATTATTAATCTTTATACTTAAAATTCATCATTTTCATAGTCAAAATGATCAATATTATTAACAATTTCAACATCTTTGAGGTCTTTTATAATAAAATATGCCTGACCTCGCATTCTCATAAGGCGATTTTTCGCACGGTTATGCATTGTCACATAAAACAGATAAAATCCCGCACCAATAATTAAGCCATAAATTAACGGGTATAAAACAATGGCATAATGGTTTGACGAAATGACTTTTTCATCACTAGTTAAAACACTTTCTAAGGCTAATGCCGCGCCAGAAATACCTGTTATAATCGTTGTGACAGCAACAGTTTTAAGATAACTAACGTGTTGCATAATATTTTCAATTTCCACATCAAGCCTACTACGAACCAATGTTGTAATCACATCAAAACTTTCGGTACAATTTGCAAACGCAGTCAATAAACAACGTGAAAGTGGACAGTTGATTTCTTGGCATACCAAAATGGCTTCTGATAGATCACCCTCAGCTAGGCTTGATTGAACTGTATCAATTAATCGACGCGGTAAAATTTTAAAATTTTTCAATGTTGAGTTAAGCTCAAGTAGAATAATCCAAAAGACAGCACTTAAGCAAAGCAACAGAATTATTGATAACATGCTATAGACGCCATAGTCATCAATAATTTTAAGGAGCCCCTTTTTTTCATTGACATTAACCTGAGCATAGTTAATTAATGGGAAAATAAATAATATGATTAGTGAAAGAGTAAATTTTTTTATCATTTTTACAAATCCTTCTGCTCCTTGGCTTCAGAAATTTTATCTATAAATTGTTTTATTTCTTTTTTATATTCATTATTTTTCTCTCCAAACTCTTTTAATTCATTCAAGTAGTTTGAGTAGTTTATATTTTCTTTCTTTAGGCAAATAATAAATTTTTTTAAACAATTAACATATATTTCATTTTTTATTACCTCTTTATCAATTGCCAAATATGCCAACAAGTAACATTTTTTAGCTTTAGTGATATTATGGTTTAATAGATAGTAATCAGCTAGAGTGTAAAGTCCAAAAATACGCCCTGATAAACTTGAGCTTTTTGTCAATAAAACACTGCATTCATATGCTTTTTGAAATTTGCCATGATCCCAAAAAGAACTTTGCGTATACATCAAGCTTCTATCTAAACAAAGCTCTTTATCATTTTTTTTTGCTAAATTTAGTATTTTATTTAGATAATTAAAAGCTTTGGTATTAATATTTTGAGCAAAATAAATTTCAGTTTTTAGTTTGAAAATTAAAGAATTAAGACCTAAATTTGCATACTTTTTTTCAGCTTCATTAACTTTTGATAAAGCTTGTTTAAACTTTTTATCCATCAATAAAATAGTAATTTCATTAATCTCTTTAGGAGGTTGGTTTAATTGAGCATATTCATAGCTCCCAGGACCTATTTCCCAAACTTTATTTTCTTTATTAATGATAAATTTTAAGTTTTTATTTGAAGTGACTTCAATTGAGGAGCAAGATAATTTTTTACCCCCATTTAAGATGATAAAACCGATTTCATAAGAAAATAGATTAGCAGATAAAAGTAATAACAAAATTATAAATTTATTTTTCATATTAAACTCCTATATCTTTTGTTCTGTAAAAAATTGTACCAAAATTTGGCGTTCAGTTCGTGGTCCATCAAATTCACAAAAGAAAATCCCTTGCCAAGTTCCAAGTTTTAATAGCCCATTTTCAATTGGAATCGTTTGACTAAATCCTAGTAAAGAACTTTTAACGTGCGCAGCGCTATTTCCCTCATAATGCTTAAAAAAATCCTTATTCCACGGAGCTATAACATCAAACATTTTTAAAATGTCATGTTTAACATCTTCATCAGCATTTTCGTTGATTGTGATAGCACAAGTGGTATGTTGCATGAAAAGATGGCATATCCCATTGAAATTTTTTGGGATTAATTTTGTTACTTTATGTGTAATATCAATAATTTGACTATGATTACTGCTAGAAATATTTATTGTTATCATATTATTTTCCACTCTTAATAATAAAGTAAGGTCTTAGTTAAATAGATATGTTCAAAGTAATAAATGCAAATATTATATACCTAAAAAATCAAAAAATAAACGGCATTTTTAGTTATTAACTAAATTATGCCGTTTTAATAATATCTTTATAAAAAATAAATAAAGCTGATATAATTATTGAGGAATAACCAGTTCCATACCAGGTTTTAATTTATTTTTATTATTTAAAATATCACTATTTGCATCATAAATTTTTTTCCAATTTGGTTTGCCATAAAATTTACGAGCAATTTTTGACAAGTTATCACCCTTTTTTACTGTGTAATATTGCTGCTGCTTAACTAAATTTACCACTTTAGGTTCGTTCGTTACAGGAGCTGTATTTGACTGTAAAGGAGGATTTACTGTAGTGTTCATATCAGTTACCACTAATGGGCTTGGAGCTATATTTACTACTTCTGAATCATCTACTACGCTAGTAGTACTCTCTTCAGAATTTAAAGCATCTTCTTCAACAGGAGGTAACATTGTAGGAACTTCCCAATTTGAATATGACTTTTCAATATATCCTTTCCATGATTGCTCTTTTTCTCCAAGTTCAGGTTGAGCTAAAGTTGGACCACAGCCACTTAAAGTGACAAAAGATACTACAGATGTAACTAATACAATAATTTTCTTATTCATAGTTGAATAACCTCCTGCTTTTAGAATAGAAGAAAAACTATTCAGTATATTTTTTTAAGATAAGAGCTCCGTTATGGCCTCCAAATCCCAGGTTTAAGTTCATTGCAACGCTAACTTCTTTTTCTTTTGCAACGTTTGGCGTATAATCAAGATCACAAATTGGATCAGGATTTTCGTAATTAATTGTTGGAGGAACGGTGCTAGTTTCCAAAACCTTTGTACAAGCAATTGTTTCTAGAGCACCAGCTGCGCCTAAACCATGTCCTGTTTGTCCTTTAGTTGAACTAATAGAAACCTTATAAGCATGGTCGCCTAAGGCACTTTTAATTGCCATGGTTTCAAATTTATCATTTAAAGGAGTGCTTGTTCCGTGAGCATTGATATAATCAATTTCAGATGGATTAATTTTTGCGTGTTTTAATGCCATTTCAATAGCTCTCTTTGAACCATCGCCATCAGGGTGTGGAGATGTAATATGATAAGCATCACCAGTAGCTCCATAACCAATAACTTCTGCGATAATATTTGCACCACGTTTTTTAGCATGTTCTAATTCTTCTAGTATTAATACTCCAGCGCCTTCGCTCATTACAAAACCATCGCGTTCAGCATCGAATGGACGACTAGCTTTTTTAGGATCATCATTGCGTTCGCTCATAGCTTTCATAGAGCAGAAACCTGCAAGACCTAAAGGTACAATTGAAGCTTCACTTCCTCCACAAAGCATAACATCAGCGTCATCACGCTTTATCATCCAGAATGCTTCCCCAATCGAATGAGTAGCTGTAGAACATGCTGTTACCACTGCTAAATTTGGACCTTGAGCCCCAAAACGCATTGAAATATTTCCTGCGTTCATATCGATAATCATAGATGGAATTAAAAATGGAGAAACTTTTGACACGCCTTTATCAAGCATTTTTTTATGTTGATCACTCATTGTAGCTAAACCACCAATACCGCTACTAACAACACAACCAACACGCGTTGGATCTACAATATCACTGTCTGGTAAATAATTTGGTAATCCAGCTTCTTCCATAGCTTGACATGAAGCAGCTAAGCCAAAAACAGAAAAACGATCCATTCTTCTTGCTTCTTTAGCAGGAATGTATTTCGTAACATCTAAATCATTAACCTCTCCAGCAATTTGAGTTTTTAAATCAGATGCATCGCATTGAGTAATTTTGTCAATGCCACATTCACCGTCAACCAATGCATTCCAGAAACTATCAACGTCATTACCAATACAAGAAACGACTCCGCGTCCAGTGATTACGACTCTTCTTTCATTCATAACTTATTTAATTCCTCTTTGAGTTTAGTAACACCTAACTAGTTTTTTAAAAGAATAAATAATAATTTTATCAATTAATTATTAGTTTTATTGCTAATCTCACTTTTTTAATACAAGAAAGATGGATCCTTGCTGAACTAAAATTATCTTTCGCAAAGTGATCCACCTACTTTAGTATTCAAAATATGATACTATTAACCTTGTTGGCTTTCGATGTATTTAATTGCATCACCAACTGAAGATAATTTTTCAGCATCTTCGTCTGGAATATCAGAACCGAATTCTTCTTCTAATGCCATTACTAATTCAACAGTATCTAAAGAATCTGCGCCTAAATCCTCAACGAATTTCGCATCTTCTGTTACTTGATCTTCTGATACACTTAATTGCTCTACAACGATTGCTTTTACTTTTTCTGCGATTGAAGACATTTTATGCCCCTTTATATTTTTGTTTAATGATTTTTTATACTCTAAATTTTATTTTACTTTATATAGTTACTATGCGATAATAACTGTAAAATGCAAATTGTTTTTTAATTTTTTTATAAATTTTACTAAAAATTTATAAAAAAATACTATAAAATAACAGTTGTTATTACATTAGCATTCCGCCGTCAACATTAACAACTTGACCTGTAACGTAATTTGAATCACTACTACATAAGAAGTAGGTTACATCTGCAACATCTGTAGCTGCACCAGGACGTTTTAACGGAATAATAGTCATAAATGCTTTAGTTGCTTCTTCTGAAAGAACCTTGGTCATATCAGTTTGAATATAACCTGGAGCAACTGCATTTACTTGAATACCGCGGCTTGCGTATTCTTTGGCTGTTGTTTTCGTTAAGCCGATTACGCCAGCTTTAGACGCTGAGTAGTTAGCTTGTCCAGCATTACCCATAACTCCAACGACTGATGCGATATTAACAATTTTACCCGCACGTTGTTTCATCATTGGACGGGCAACTGCTTTAGTAAAGTTGAATGTACCTTTTAGATTTACAGCGATTACTGCATCCCAAGCTTCTTCAGTCATTCTCATGATTAAAGTATCTTTTGTGATACCTGCGTTGTTGATAAGGATATCAACTGCGCCAAACTTTGCTACAACAGCTTTTACTGTTTGCTCTGCGTCATCATATTTTGCAACATTTGCTGCAAATGCTTCAGCTTCGACACCTTTGTTTCTGAATTCCGCTGCAGTTTCTTCAGCAACTTCTAAAAGAATGTCAACAATTGCTAATTTAGCTCCTTCGTCAGCTAAACGTTCGCAAATTGCCTTGCCAATTCCTCTAGCACCGCCAGTTACTAATGCAACTTTTCCTTCTAAACGTTTGTCCATGCCCATAATTTAGACACCTCTTGCTAATTGGTTAAAATTTATTGTTAAATTAAATGTAAAAATTTAAATTATTTACTTTCAATTTTATTTCTTTAATTTATAATTATTTGCCGTACTCTTCTAGAGATTCAGCACTGTTGATATTTTTTGCAATAACTTCTTTGTCAGTACGAGCTAAAAGACCAGTTAAAACAGTGCCAGGACCAAATTCAATCATCTCTGTTCCACCATCTGTGATTATCGCTCTCACGCATTCTTCCCAGCGAACACTGCCAGCGACCTGAGCTACTAAGTTAGGTGCGATATCTTCAGTTTTTTCTGTGAAGGTGCCTGTTACGTTTTGAGTAACTTTCACTTTTGGGTCAGCTAATGGACTATTTGCTAATACTTTAGCTAGTTCTACTCCAGCTGTTGCCATTAATTTTGAATGGTAAGCACCTGCAACTTTTAGCGGGATTACGCGACGGAAACCGTTTTCTTTTAAAGTTTTTATAGCTTCTTTTACTAAGTTTTTATCACCACTTATAACAGTCTGCCCTGGACAGTTGTAGTTAGCTACATCAATCCCAATTTCTGCACAGATTTCTTCAATTTTGCCCAAATCTCCACCAAGTACACTTGCCATGCCACCATTAGTTTCTTTGCACGCTTTGTCCATTAGTTCGCCGCGTTTTGCAACTAATTTTAAACCGTCAGCAAACGAAAATACTCCTGCCGCATGTAACGCTGCATATTCTCCTAAGCTTAAACCCGCTACTGCTGATGGTTTAATTTCTGAATATAGTTCATTAAATGCCGCTAAGCAAGCACAGCTCATTGTGTAGATTGCTGGCTGGCAATATTTACTTTCTTGTAATTTTTCAGCTGGTCCTTCAAAACATAATTCACTTAAGCTCCAACCTAAAACTTCATCAGCTTCAGCAAAAATTTTCGCTGCTGCTGAACTTTTTTCTACTAGGTCTTTACCCATTCCAACAGTTTGGGCTCCTTGACCTGAAAATACAAAAAATTTACTCATTTTTTATCTCTTAAATTTATATTAATTTTTCTTAATTATCTTATATCAATAACTATTTTAAAATTGTTCTCCTGTACAAATTAAAAACTTTTTACAATACATTCATCAATTTTGTTTGTCAAATTATCCGTTTAATTATTTAGTTGTGATTGAAAAATTCAAGCTCAAAAGCAGTGTGGTTAGTCTAGTAAATAATTGTTTGTTTTCAATGTTTTTGTTGTTTATGAATTCGACTTTAAAACAGTGAAATTCACGGCGTAGCTGATAGTTGCCACGCAATTTTTCGAATTTAGAATGATTGGCTTTTAGTAGGCTGCTATCAGAGTTGATGTCATAGCTTAAGTTAATAATTTGACATAAAATCTTATTAAAATCCTCTATTTTTGATAATTTAGTTTGTGCAAAATCAAAACTAATTTCAATTTCTTCTGGAACTGGAATATTATCAGGGTACCATGTTTTTAATTCCCTTGGTAATTCATTGAAAAAATTAGCGATGTTATTGATTGTTTGCGCAGTGCCGTTTGCTTTTCCATCAAGAGAATACCCTGCAATGTGAGCGGTGCCGTAGCGTGTTAGTTTTAATAATTCTTCGTCAATATTTGGTTCGTTTTCCCACACATCGAGAATCGCATCTTTAATTAGTTTATTTTTCAGGGCATTTTTTAATGCAATTGTATTAGAAACTTCACCTCGACCTGAGTTAATAAAGTATGCCGTTTGTTTCATTTTATTAAAAAATTTTTCATCTGCTAAATGAAACGTTGGATGTTCGCTTTGATTCGTATAGGTTAGGGGAGTGTGTATTGTGATTATGTCTGAATTTTCTAATACATAATTCAGATCATTGTACTTTAAATTTGTTGAATTTTCTAATTCTTTTGGAGGGTCGTTTAATATAACCTTTAATCCTAGATTTTGTGCCATTTTTTTGATTTTTGAGCCAACGTTGCCAACTCCAACAATTCCCAATGTCAAGTCTCTTAAATCTAAATTATCTTCCGTAGCAATATTAATAATTACTGATGCAATGTATTGAGCTACTGAACTAGCATTGCAGCCTGGGGCGTTTTCCCAAATAATATTATTTTGTAAACAAAATTCTTTGTCAATATGGTCATGCCCAATTGTTGCAGTGCCGATAAACTTAACGTTGCTATTTATCAGTAATTTTTCGTCACATTTTGTTCTTGTGCGTGTTATTAATGCGTCGCTACTAAAATTTTTAATAACTTCAGCCGTTGTTTTTGAGCCTGCCAAATACTTAACGTTTGCATATGAATCTAACACGCCATTTAAGAATGGAATTTTATCATCAGCAATAATATTAATTTTTTTTATATATTTTTCTTTTTTCATAATTACGTAAAAAAATTGCGCATTTAATTAATTTTTAATTATTATCGACTATTAATTTGCATTAAGATAACTCTAAAAGTAAGTTAGTGCTAACTTTATTAAGAAAATATTAAAAAATGATATAATTATAAGGATATGAAAATGGCTGAAAGTTTTTTACAAGAAAATTTTGCTGAACGTATTGGTGGAAATATGTTCGGAAAAGATACTACAATTTATAAATTTGAAAAAATTAAACGTGCAAAACGTGCAGCAATGGATGCAAACCCTGGTGAAATGCTTATCGATATGGGGGTTGGAGAGCCTGATGATAAAGCATTTCCAGAAGTGATTGAAACCTTAGCGAAAGAGGCAGATGTTTGGGAAAATCGTACATACGCTGATAATGGAATTGCAGCATATCAACAAGCAGTTGCAGACTATATGGATGAGTTATATGGCGTAAAATTAGATGCGGCAACAGAAGTTGTTCATGCAATTGGTAGCAAAAGTGCTTTAACTTTAATGCCGGCAGCTTACATTAATCCTGGCGATATTACTATTATGACTACTCCTGGTTATCCTGTAATGGGAACTTGGACAAAGTATTTAGGTGGTGAAGTTGTTAATTTGCCTTTATTAGAGGAAAATGGTTTTTTCCCAGATTTAGATTCTTTAACTGATGATCAAAAGAAGCGCGCTAAATTATTGTACTTAAATTACCCAAATAACCCAACGGGTGCTTCTGCAACAGTTGAGCAGTTTGAAAAAGCAGTTAAATTTGCTAAGGAAAATAATATTTTAATCGTTTCTGATGCGGCTTATGCTCCATTAAATTTCACTGGTAAACCATTAAGCATTTTATCGATTGATGGCGCGATGGATTGTGCTGTTGAATTACACAGTATGTCAAAAGGATTTAACATGACTGGTTGGAGAATTAGCTGGGTTTGTGGTAATCCTTTAGCTGTAAAGGCGTTTGCATCAGTTAAAGATAATGCTGATAGTGGTCAGTTTGCTGCGATTCAAAAAGCTGCAATTGCTGCACTTGAGAACCAAAGCGAAATTACACCTGCAATCGGTGCAAAATACGAGCGTCGCTTGAAGAGTATGACTGAATCGTTAAAGAAAATTGGCTTTGATGCAAAAATGCCAGAAGGTTCATTCTACTTATATGTGAAAGCGCCTAAAGGTATTGTTGGTGGTGAAAAATTTGCTACTGGTGAAGATTTTAGCCAATGGTTAATTAAAGAAAAATTAATCAGCAGTGTTCCATGGGATGATGCTGGCAACTATGTACGTTTTAGTGCTACATTTGTTGCTCGTGGTGGAGCAGAAGAGGAAAAATTAGTTCTAGACGAATTTGAAAAACGCTTCAGCGATTGCAAATTTGAATTTTAAACTATATTTATAATAATAAAATATTTTAATGTTAGGGAAAAATCCCGTTAAGGAGCGTCTAAAATGGAAGACAAAATTAGAGAAAGATTAAATGAATTACGCGTTCATTTACAAGCAGATGGTGGCGATTTAGAGGTAGTTGAAGTTATTGGTAAAACTGTTAAATTACGTTTGCAGGGTGCTTGTGGGACTTGCCCTCATGCAACAATCACTATCAAAGATGGTTTAGAGCGTATTTTGCGTGAAGAAATCGATCCAGAAATCGTTATCGAGCGTGTTGCTTAATATTTTAAATACAGTTAATTTTTAACTGAATTTGACAAATAATATGGTATGGTTATGATTTAGTATAATCATACCATGTTTTATTATGCAAAGAGGATATAAAAATGAAAAATTTTGATATTACAATTCGTGGAGTTATTAATAGCTTAGCAATTCGTTTTGCATATACTGAGGTTACGACTGCTGTAACTCAGGCTATTTTAATTCATGATACTGATCCTGTTTCATCACATATTTTGGGACAGGGTATAGTGAATGCTGCACTTTTAAACCCATTGTTAGGAGAAAATGAAAAATATTCACTTAAATGGGAATATAGTGGTGAAATTCAATCTGTTTTGGTTGATGTTGATTGCAATAATTATATTCGTGGTATTCCAAAGAATCCATATTTAATGGAGAGTGCAAAAAATGAAGATGATTTATACGGTGGAGGCGATGGCAAAACATCAGTAATAAAGTTTTGCATGGAGGATTCTAAGATTTTAAATAGTGGTTGTGCGCAAGCGCCATTGCATGATTTAGGCAATGATTTAGGTTTTTACTTTTCAACAAGTGATCAGATCGAAACTGAATTTGCTAATATTATTGGTTTACAACCTGATGTTGAAAAGCCAGTCAAAATTGCTACAGGGGTAATGTTACAGGCATTACCAGATTGTGATTTGATTAAATTTGAAGCAATTAGGAATCGTCTTCATGATGAAAAAGTAATACAAATTTTACAAAAGAATGATAGTTCTGAGAAAAAATTACGTGCAGTGCTTCGTTATATTACCAATTCGAATGAAAAAGATTTAGATTTTGGTAAAAACACTGTGTATAGTTATACGGAAAATAGTCCGCTATTTAAGTGTAGTTGTTCTGAAGAAAAAATGGCGCAAGCGCTAAAAACTCTGTCAAAAAATGATTTGGATGAAATTTTTGCTGACAATCAAATGCCACGTATTAAGTGTGAATTTTGTAAGACTGAATATACATTTAGCCGTGAAGATTTAGAAAAATAGTTTCATAGTAATGTTAAGGTTGTTTATAGAAGTAATTTGACATTTGCTATTAAAAGTTTTAAATTTAGCTAGTTATATCATATTAAAAGAGATATGTTATGATTAGCTATTTTTATATGAAGCAAAACAGAGTAGAGTGATATTATTAAAGATAAAACTTAAAAAAAAGGAAGCTGTTTATGGAACGTCGTGATTTTTTAAAATTAAGTGCAACTGCGTCAATTTTTGGATCTTTAGCTTGGGATGCTGTTGCTGAAACTGTAACAAAGAAAAGTTCAACTCCGGATTTGGTTGCAGTTCGTAATGGGTCAATTAAATCGATGTTTGAGGCAGGGCTGAAAGAGATTGGTGGTTTGCCAGTAAAGGGAAAAAAGGTTTTGGTTAAACCAAATATTGGTTGGAACAAGAAACCTGAATTAGCGGCAAATACGAACCCAGAATTGGTGGCTTTAATTGTTGAAGCAGTACTAAAAGCTGGAGCTAAAGAGGTTGTTGTTTTTGATCATACGTGTCAACAAGCGAGAGCTTGTTATAAAAATAGTGGCATTAAAGAAGCGGTTGAAAAAGCGGGTGGAAAAATAATTGATGGCAATGATAAACGCAATTATATTGAAAAAACAAACAAAAAAGCGGTAACATTAAAATCGGCAAAATTCCATAAGTATGTTTATGAATGTGATTATTTTATTAATGTACCAGTTTTAAAGAATCATGGCGGAGCGACATTAACGTGTGCAATGAAAAACTTGATGGGTATTGTGCTTGATCGTCGTTATTTCCATCGTAATGGACTTCATCAGTGTATTGCTGATTCAGTGCTGTATCGAAAACCTGATTTAAATATTGTTGATGCATATAGGGTTATGTTTCGTAATGGACCTGCTGGGCGTAGTGTTAAAGATGTTCAGAAAATGAAGTTTCAATTGTTTTCTAAGGATATTGTCGCTGTTGATGTTGTGGCTGCTAAATTATTAAAATTAGATATGAAAAAAATTGAACATATCCCTAAGGCAGTGGCATTAGGATTAGGTAACGATGATTTGAAAAAAGTAAAAATTAAAAAAATTTCATTGAAGGCATAGAGCGAATTACATGGCAAATAAATTTAAAGCGTTACGTATAGCGTTGTCATTTGTGGTAATGGTCTTAATTATTGGCGCATTTGGTTTTTATAACGTATTTTTGAAAAATAGTAGTGATGAAACGCTAAATTCATTACACAAATTATTTTTATCAATCACCAGAATGCAATTTACGGTGACATTAGCAAGTTTGCATTCGGGGATGATTTATGGTTTGTTTGGAACATTGTTAATTTTGGTTTTGACATTGTTATTTGGGCGAGTTTATTGTGCAGTGATGTGTCCAATGGGGATTTTTCAAGATTTTGTTGCGTTTGTTCGAACTAAAGTTTTACGTCGTAAAAAAACAGTTGAGGCGGTACAGAGCTCAAAGTTGAAGTTTGTAAGGATTGTGCTGTTTATTTTATACAGTGCATTTTTGGTGACTGGATTAACTGTTTCAGTGTCGTTGTTAGATCCATACGCAATATTTGGTCGTTTTCTGAATGTTTTAAACCCTAATTATTATAATTATTATGCCACTGGTCAAGTCGAATATGATGCTAGTGGAGCAGGGGTCAATATCCAAAGTTTTGATACCAGTAAATTATATGCTATTACTGTGATTACAGTGGTAGTCATGTTATTGATTACTATTGCAAGCTTAATTAGCCGTCGCTTTTTTTGCCATAATATTTGTCCTGTCGGGACAATTTTAGGATTTTTTGCAAAAAAGCCAATTTTTGGTTTATATATTGATAGCGAAAAATGTCGTCAATGTGGCAAGTGTACAATTAATTGTGCAGGGGACAATTGTTTGGATATTGAACATAAAAAATTAGATAATAGCACGTGTGTGATGTGTATGAATTGCCTTGATTTATGTTCATTTAATGCAATTAAAATCAATAGTTTTAAACAACAAACAAAAGAAAATCAACGAGTTACTGATATTGGTGAAAAATATCATGATTTGAGCCGTCGACAGTTTTTATCAGCATTAAGCTGTGGAATTGTTGCTGGAACAACTTCGTCGTTATTGGCAAAAAATAATGATAAAAAACGAGTTGAGCAGTTGGTTGAAAAGGATATTATGCCAGTGATGCCGCCTGGTTCAATGAATTTAGAAGAGTTTAAGAGTAAATGTATTGGTTGTCACAAATGTGTGCGCGCGTGCCCAAGTAATGTGTTACAAGTTTCAACATTTAATTATGGCGGTTTTAGCAATATGTTTTTGCCGTACCTTGATTTTGATGCTGGGATGTGCAATGACTTTTGCTTTGAATGTATTAAGGCATGTCCGACTGGCGCGTTGAAAATTTTGCGAGAAGAGCAGCGTAAATTGTGGAAAATTGGTAAAGTTGAGTATATGCAAAATATTTGTGTAGTTGAAACCAACCGTGAAGCGTGTGGAGCATGTGGCGAACATTGTCCAACAGGGGCGATTCAGATGGAGGATTTTGGTGATGGTTTGACAATTCCAGTTGTTGACGATACGTATTGCATTGGCTGCGGTAGTTGTCAAAATATTTGTCCAGTGTTGCCTATGAAAGCGATTTTGGTAACTGGAGTAGCTGAACAAAAATTAATTAAAGCTAAACCAGAAAGTGAAATTGAAAAAGTTGTTCATGAGGAAGAGTTTCCTTTTTAAATTATTCCAAACCTTTAATGTTATTTTTGAAGACATTAAATTTAAAAAAATCAGGGGGAAGATTATGACTAAAGATAAAAAAGTAATTGACGAGGATTTTTTACTCAAAAAGCAGTATTACTTGAAGAGATTGTTAATTGAACATTTGCTGATTTTTGGAGCAATGATTGCGGTATTTGTATTTTGTGAATTTATTTATAGCGTTTTTAATCCAATTTGCCATAAAGGATGTATGGGTGGATCTTATGTTATTGCAAAATATAAAATGCTGAAATTATATTTTTATTGCTATGGGTTTATTGGATTATTATCATTGAGTTCAATTATTAAAGAACTCAAAAACTTTGAATATTTTATGAAACCACTTTTAATTAAATCAATTTTTATTCACCTTGTGATTTTATTTTTATGTGTCTTTATAATTGCAGAAGGTTATGGTGGAGTTATTTAATGGTCAATAAAAGAAAACTAGAGCATTCGGTTAAAGTTTACGAAATCGCTTTGAATAAACTATTTAATGTTCCAACGATATTTTTAGGTTGGATTGCATTTATGCTAGTAATGGTAAATTTATTTTTTATGAATAACTTAATTGGTTCTTTATGTGTATTCTCTTTGTTATTTAGTTTTGCATTGTATATTTTATCTTTCGCAAAAATGTACCGTTTTACGAAGAAAAAAAGCAAGTTTTTGTCAACTATAATTAAAGTTACGCAATTTTTGTTTGCATTATTTATAGGTTTTATTTATTTGTTTTTATTTTTTATTTTAATCAAGCAGTTATAAATCACTGAAGTAGAAATTATATGTCTGAAAAAGAAAATCAACAGTCAAAAGATTTTTTACTCAAAAAACGACGAATTTTATTCAATGTCTTTGTACGGCATTTTGTATTATTTTTTGTATCACTTATATCTTTATATATAATGTTCAAATATAATAATTTTCCTACTTGGAGATATTTTGACTTAATTTATCAAAAGATGAGTATTAAATTATATTTATGCTTTTTTAGTTTTGTAATAATAATATTGGGATTACTGTCTTTGGTTAGGTTGAAACAATGGAGAAAATTTTTGCTAAAAGAAATGTTAAATTATAGTTTAATATTATTTTCAGCTCTAATTGCTATAAATTTTTTTATTATTGTTGAATCACTAATGTATTTGCATAAAATAAAGCTAGTACAGTTAAAATTATTGGTGGAACTGTGAACGCTAGAGCTTTAAAATATTTTGAGAAATTTTTAATTCGCTTTACAGTTCTTTTTATAGCATTTTTAATTTTCTTTTTTTTATATTCAAGTGGAAACTCTTTAAGGTTTAATGTTTTTTTTAATGTATTAACTTTTGTTGTGAACCTAAGTCTTTTTTGCTTTTCAACTTTTTATGAAGCTATGACGGTTTATCGTATTAATAGATTTAGAAATATTCTTGGTGAAAAATATTACTATTTGCTATTAGCTTTTAATTTATCTATAGTTATCTGTTATTTATATATTTTGGGTGCTCTTTTTTTTGAGTCAATGAAAGCTTATTGATTTCAAAATAGCATAAAATTTTCAGTATATTTTAATAGCAATTTTGCTTTATTAGTGTATAGTAAAAATCTAATTGTTTTAGTATAATGATAAAAAATGGATTTCCTTAACAATGTCACAATTTACCGAAGCTGTTGAACAGTATTTTTTGGAATTAATTCATGGGCGACGCCACACTAGGAAGGATAAACTTCTATTGGGGGCGCTTTTTGTGGCATCACGTTTTTATCGTTTGGCGATTCAGTTTCGAATTTGGAGTTATGATAAGCGTATCATTCGCAACCGTTCAATTGGCTGTTTAGTTGTAAGTATTGGTAACTTAACCTGTGGAGGAACTGGTAAAACTCCTGTTGTGGAAGTCTTTGCTAAAACTTTAAGTCACAAAGGACGAAAAGTTGCTATTTTAAGCCGTGGTTATCGTAGTAAAGAGCGTTCTTTTTGGACAAAAATGAAGCAGCGTTTTTCTTCTAAGCGCAATGCTATTCCTCCAAAAATTGTTTCAGATGGCAAAAATTTATTGCTTGATAGTGAATTCGCTGGGGATGAACCATATATGCTTGCATCAAATTTAAAAAATGTTGCGGTATTGGTTGGTAAGGATCGAGTTAATTCAGGGCTTTATGCTATTGATGAGTATGAAACTGATACTTTAATTCTTGATGACGGCTTTCAATATTTGAATTTAAAGCCGCATATTAATATTATGTTAGTGGATTCGACTGCGCCATTTGGTAATCATTATGTGTTGCCTCGAGGTCTTCTTAGAGAACCTATCAAGAATTTACGTCGTGCTGATTATATTTTCTTAACAAAATCGAATGGTGGAAATCATTTACGTCACTTAAGAACGTTTTTGAAGAAACACAATCGTCGAGCTGAAATTATTGAATGTTGCCATAAACCACAGTATCTTGAAGATGTATACAATCGTGGAGTTAAGAAGCCTCTCGAATATTTAAAAGGTAAAAAAATTGCCTCAGTTAGTGCGATTGCTTTTCCTGAAAGTTTTGAAAACTTTTTGAAAAAACTTGGTGGTGATTTAGTTCATCGTCAAGCGTTTGCTGACCATCATCGCTACTTACAACAGGAGATTATTGATTTTATTAATGATGCAAAAGATGCTGGTGCAGAATTGATTGTAACAACTGAAAAAGATGCCGTGCGTTTTCCTCAATTAAAGCGTTTGGATATTCCGATTGTTTTTTTACGTATTGAAATCGATATTCTTAGCGGGCATGAAAATTTTGAGCAGTGTATTTCGCGGATTTGCTTCTTTTAGTTTTTTGCCAATAAATCTTTAATTATTTTAGTAATTGTTACTAGATTTATCTTTTATTGATGTTAATTTTATACTACTGATTGTTATATAACATGTCACTTTGGTCTAGATATTGTTAAAATAAAGGAAGTAACAAATGCAAAATACCCCAAAATCAATGCGCTTACAAATTGCTTTGTTTGGACGCACTAACGTTGGAAAATCTAGTTTTTTAAATTTAATGGCTGGACAGGATATAGCTATAACGAGTAGCGTGCCAGGTACGACAACTGATGTTGTTGAAAAACCAATGGAAATGATTGGAGTTGGTCCTGCTGTTTTTTTAGATACTGCTGGTCTTGATGATAAGTCCGTCTTAGGTGAAGAACGAATCAAACGCACAATTAAAACGCTAGATCGTGCTGATATTATCACATTGGTGTGTGAAGCTGAAGTTTGGACTGATGCTGAAGAAATGATTTTAGCTGAAGCGAAAAAATTGAACCGCATGACGATTGTGATAATTAATAAAATTGACTTGCAAGCTCCTACAGAAGAATTCATTAATCGTATTAAAAATGATTATAAAGTTACGGTTGTTTGTGTTGATAGTAGTTCATTAGATAATCGTGATAAATATTTAAATGTTTTCAAACAAGCTGTTATTGCTAATTGTCCAGAGGATTATTTAACGCCTCCGCCATTGTTAGCTGATTTGGTGCCAAAGCATGGTTTAGTTGTGTTATTAATTCCAATTGATGTTCAAGCTCCAAAAGGAAGAATAATTTTACCGCAGGTACAAGCTGTGCGTGATTGCTTGGATACTGATTGTGCGTGTTTGATTGTAAAAGAAAATGACTATGTGAAAACTTTAGAAAAATTAAATGTTGCGCCTGACTTGGTGGTGTGTGATTCTCAGGTGGTTGATTTTATGGTTGAAAATACTCCTGAAAATGTTCAATGTACTACATTTTCAATAATTTTTAGCCGTTTAAAAGGTGATATGGCTACTTTTGATGCTGGACTCAAAGCAATTGATACTTTACAAGATGGTGATAAAATTTTAATTGCCGAAACTTGCACACATCACGCTACATGTGACGATATTGGTAGAGTTAAAATACCACGTTGGTTAAAGAGATATACTCAAAAAGAGTTAAGTTATGATGTTTGTGCGGGGCGTGACTATCCAGATAATTTAAGAGATTATAAGTTAATTATACACTGCGGTAGTTGTATGATTAACCGTCAGGAAACATTATCACGTATTGCAAAGGCTGTTGACGTAAATGTGCCGATCACAAATTATGGAATGTGTATATCATACTGCAATAAGGTTTATGATAGAGTTGTCGAACCATTTAAAAAAAGTGGTGCACTGCAATAAACTGTGTACTTTAATGGGGTCAAGGAAATTTATGTTGTTAGGATTTGATAAAATTTCCATTAAGAAATCTTTAGTAACAAATTGCAATTTACTATAGTTAATGCTAAAGTTAGATGTTAATTTTAACCAAGTAATGCAATTAAAAATTTTTAATTTAATTTTTGATGTTTTACTGAAAAGCAAACCAAGGAGTAGATTGAATTTATGAGTAATATTAAGGATTTATTTGTTGAATTTTATGGTGTTGAACCAACTGTAATCGCAAAAGCGCCTGGACGTTTAGAAATTTTAGGTAACCATACTGATTATAATGAAGGTATTACCTTGAGTGCCGCTGTTGATCAAGCTACAGAATTTGCATTAGTTCCTGTTGAAGGGCGTGAATGCCGTTTGCATGATTTCCGTGATGGTAGTACAAAAGAGTTTTCTTTAGATAATATTGATGACCCTACTGGTGGCGGTTGGGCCAACTATGTAAAAGGAGTTATTTCTCAGCTTAATAAACGTGGGATTGAAATAGGCGCTTTTAACGGTGCGATTTTAAGTACAGTGCCATTGTCAGCAGGTATGAGCAGTAGTGCCGCATTAGAAATGAGTGCTGGTTTTGCTTTTAAAGAGCAGTTTAATATTGATATTCCAAAAGCTGATTGGGCAAGAATTGGTCAAGGCGTTGAAAATGAATATATGGGTGCAAATACAGGCCTTCTAGATCAATTTAGTTCGTTATTTGGTGAAAAAGATGCGTTAATTTATTCAGATTTTAGAACTGTTGAAGTTGTTAGAACAGTACCTCTAGCTCATGGTTATAGTATTGTAGTTGTCAACTCAATGGTTAAACATAATTTTACAGGTGAGTCTGATTATAATATTCGCCGCCGTTTATGTGAAGGCGCATGTGCAAAAATTCAGACAAAATTTCCAGAAGTGAAAGCTCTTCGTGATGTTTCAAGTGAAATGTTAGAGACCTCTAAAGAGCTTTTAGATCAAGAAGAATATTTGAAAGCAAAACACGTCGTTGAAGAGTGTGAGCGTGTAGTTTTAGGTACTGAGTTATTAGATAAAGGTGACGTGAAAGCATTTGGCCAATTATTGTTTGATTCTCATGAAAGTAGTCGTGTTAATTTTGATAATAGTTGTCCTGAATTAGATTTTTTAATTGAGCAAGCAAAAAGTATTCCAGGATGTATTGGTGCTCGTTTAAGTGGAGGTGGTTTTGGTGGTATTTCAATTCATTTAGTTGAAGAAGATAAAGCTGAAGATTACTGTAAGCAAATCATTACTGCTTTTAAATTGCAAACAGGTGTTGATACTGAAACTTTTATTTGTAAAGTTGGAGCAGGAGCAACTGTAGAAAATATTTAAATTATACTAAAAAAAGTTGTATTTTTTATTGAAAATACAACCTTTTTGATATTTTCAATTAGAAAGAAAAAAACACTAATAGTTTTAGGTAATTTTTAGTGTTTTTTTTGTGTTTATTGATTGCATAACTAGCTAACTATATTTATATTAAAATACGCTAGTGATAAATGAAGTTAATAGGTTTGCAATAATGAAATATCTTAATGACAGTATAAACGATTTAATTAATTATTTATCTGTTCCTACATTTGTAATTTCACTAAGTAACAATCGTATTGTTGCTACAAATTCCCGCCTAGATCGAAAATATCCAAACTTATTTAATTATGGGACAAAAGTTGAATTAATAGAAGATTCAAAAAATTTGCCAAGAACAAGGTTTGTTAGCTATAATTTTGATGGAAAAAAATTAATTTTAAATTTTCAGCATAAAGAAAATGCATTTTTTGTTCTAAATTATATTAATGAAAATACGATTATTGTTTCTGAGTTAAATTCTGGTATTACCGCGACACGAAGTTTTAAAGTAAAAGATTTTGATGAAAATGATAATTTTTTTCATTATGAATCGACTCCTTTTCATTTTAACTATACATATGATTTCGCTTTTAATAAATGGCAACTTTCAAACCCTGAACAGTTGCTAGAAAATGGTATTATTCATAGTTTGAAGGATTTAGAAAATTTTTCTTGGAGAGAACATATTTGTGAAGAAGATCGCTCTGGATACGATCAAGCAATGAAAAAAATCAATATTACTGGTGGTAATCATGAAATTCATTATCGGATTATTACTCCTCACGGTAGCTTAGTGCAGGTTTGTGATTATTGTGGAGTTATTCAGAATAATGATGGTTGGCCAATGATTGTTGGTAGCATTGTAAGTGGAGAACGCGCCTTTGAAGAAATTTATGAAGCTCAACAGTATGCTATGACTGGGAAATTAATAGGTGGAATGGTACATGATTTTAAGAATTTATTAAGTGGTATTCATAATGTTATAGAATGGGCAAGCACTGTGTCTAATGAAGAAAAAATTGTTGACGCTTTACATAAAACATTGGATTATACAAATCAAGCTAATTACTTAATATCTAATACATTAAAGCTTAGTACTCAAAAAAATAATTTAAATGTCGGAAGCGTATTTTCGGAGAGTGCAAATATTAACGATGAAGGCTTAGTTTTTAATGAAAGTAATTTAGATAGTAATAGCTTTACTATAGAAAATGAAGGATTGAGTAAAAATAAATTTCGTCATAAAGTTAGTGATGATAAAAATATTAAAATTAATGATGTTTTACCGCAAAGCTTAAAAAATGACCTCTCAATTGGTCAAGATAGAAAAAATTCTAATTATAGTATTTTTAAAAATGAAAAACTAATAAGTAGTAGGGAAGAATTTAGCACTCGAACGCGTGCATTGGCACTTGAGCCATTGAGTGATAAGGTGCATTTTAATTTAGGTTCATTAATAATAAATTTAAGCGATTTAATAGTGCGAATGGTTCCAGAATCTATAGTTGTCATGGTAGAAGTTGAAGAGGACTTACCTTATATTTATGGGACAAGGCGTGAGTTGCAAAATGTACTATTAAATTTATGTTTAAATGCTCGAGATGCAATGAGTGAGCATGGAGGTGAACTTACAATTCAGCTAGGTTCAGAGCAACTTGTAGACACCTTGAATGGTGAAATCAAAAATAATGTGGTTTTGACTGTTAAAGATACTGGTTGCGGAATGGCTCGAAAACAATATGAAAAGGTTCTTCAACCATATTATTCAAATAAAAAATCAGGCTCAGGATTAGGTTTATGGATGGTTAAAAATACTGTTGATTCACTAGATGGAAAATTGATTATAAAAAGTAAGCTAGGCTTAGGGTCAACATTTATTATTAAAATTCCAGCATTAAATAAAGGTTCAGTTGAAGATCAAAAATTTTTCAATTCACTAAGTCCAATTAATACTTCGGGTAATGATATTAAAAATCCTTCAATCACATCGTCACAGCGAGCAAGAAAATTAAATGTAAAGAAATTTAAGGATGGTTTTAATGCTGTAGATGTCAATAAACAACAAAAAAATGTTGTTGATGAAGTTTTAAGTATTGTTAAAAAATCGCCAAAGAAAATTCTTTATATTGAAGATAACGAGTTGATTCGTTGCTCAACAGCTAATTATTTGCGTTCATTAGGATTAGAAGTTTTTGAGGCGGCAGACGGTAATCAAGGCGAGCAAATTTTTAATAGTAATTGCTCTGCTATCGATTTTGTTATTCAAGACTATATTTTGCCTGGTAAGGGTGGTAGGGAGTTGTTCAAGTCCTTGAAATCAGTGAAGAGAGATGTGCCAATTTTAATTTGTAGTGCCAACCCGGATAATAATGCAATGCAAAATATTCTTGATGATGGTGCTTGCGGACTTATTAGCAAACCATTTAAATTTGATGATCTACTGCACTGTTTAGTTAAAGAATTTAGAATTTGTTAAGAATCTATCTAAGAAACACTTTGTCGACATAAAAAAGGTAAATATTTTTATATTGAAACTTTGATGCAGAATATTTTTAAAGGATTATAATGATTGATATAGTTTAAATTTAATTAATCATGTATGCCAATTAATTTATTTGTTTGAAGCCAAAAACGCCTGTATTTTGCTCCATTTCCTAAAAATATATTTTAATATTATGAATGATTAATTACCTATATATTAATCATATATACTAATTGAAGCTACAAAGCATTATTAAAAGAAATATGATAATTGAAAAAGCATCTGATTTAATATTGTAAGTTTGTAAACGGGTTATTAAAAAATAGTTAAATTTGTATTGACAGAAATTTTTATTTTAAGTATAGAATTAAAATTTGCAGCATATTTTTTTCTAAGTACTGTGATTATGTTATCATTCAATTTAATTTTAAAAATTATAAAAAGGCTTTGGTCAGCAAATTTCTAAAAACTAAAAAAAATCAATTTTAATAGTATTTTTTTTAGTTTTTTTGTGTTGACATTACATTGTAAAAAATTATAAACTAATAACTTAATTACAAATTTGTAAAAAAGAAAAAGGCTTGATTTTTTGTTTTTCGGTGCTCTTTTAAATAGAAACTATAAATATGTTTTAAAATCATTAACCAAAAAGAAATAGGGAAAAAAATGAAAAAAGGATTTAGATTATCTTCATTACTTTTAAGTTCGGCTTTTTTAACGAGCATTGCTTCTTATGCAGCTGTTCCGCATTCATTTAGTGGTACTCCTGAAAGTGAGATTGACACTTCTAGTGTTAAGCGTGAATTCTCTACTGCAAACTTTTTTGCATTGAAAAATTCTCCAAGAAAAGTTTATAATTTTAACGTTGGCTGGAGATTCATTAAAAAAGATGTTCCTGGAGCTAGTGCAGTTGATTTTGATGATTCAAAATGGAATGTTGTTAATACTCCTCACGGTTTGGAATTACTGCCTCTTGAAGCAAGTGGCGGAGCTAATTATCAAGGTGTAGCGTGGTATCGTAAAAAATTTAACGTCACTAAAGAAATGGTTGACAATAAAAAATTAATTCTTTATTTTGAAAGTATTATGGGTAAAAGTGAAATTTACCTGAATGGCAAATTAATTAAAAAGCATTATGGGGGCTATTTACCAATTTCTATTGATATTAGTGAATTTGTTAAAGCTGGAGCCATTAATATTGATGATTTAAATGTGGTTGCAGTCAAAGCTGATAATAGCGATGATACAGAGTATCCTCCAGGAAAAACACAAAAGCAATTAGACTTTTCATATTTTGGTGGCATTTATCGTGATGTGTACTTAATTAGTCACAATAAAACATATGTAAGTGATGCTCAAACTGCTAATATTAAGGCTGGCGGTGGTGTTTTTGTTCGCAATGAAATTGCAAAAGACTGTCAAAGTGCGTCAGTGATAGCTAAAACTAACATTGTTAATGATACATCTGAAGCTAAAACGGTGATTTTAAAACAATCTTTATACTTAAAAGATGATTGTAAAAATGCGGTTGCAACAATTTCTAAAACAGTTAAGCTTTTAGCAAATTCTAATGAAACAGTTGAACAATCTTTAGATTTAAAGAATCCAAAATTATGGTCACCTGATTCGCCGTATTTATACAACCTAATTACAGAAGTTGTCGATGTAAATAACAATGAAGTAGTTGATTCATTCCGAAATAGAGTTGGTGTTAGAACAATTGAAATTGATCCTGTTAAAGGTTTAATTTTAAATAATAAAGTATTTGAACAAAAATTAATTGGTACAAATCGTCATCAAGATTTTGCTTATATTGGTAATGCATTACCAAACAGTGGACAGTTCCGTGATGCTAAAAAATTACGTGACGCTGGTGCTCGAATTGTTCGTTCAGCACATTATCCTCAAGACCCTGCATTTATGGATGCTGCCGATGAATTAGGTATTTTTGTAATTGTTGCTACTCCAGGGTGGCAGTTTTTTAACTGGAAAAGTAAAGATAATTTTACAAATTTAGTTATTAGCGATATTCAGCAAATGATTCGTCGCGATCGTAATTACGCAAGCGTAATCATGTGGGAGCCTATTTTAAATGAAACTAGTTATCCAGCTGATTTTGCAAAAACAGTTTATGATACAACTCATCAAGAATATCCATATAAAGGTTGTTATGCAGCAAGTGATGGCCATGCAAAAGGCAATGAATATTTTGATTTGATTTATGCACACGGTGCAATTGATAAATTAAAAGGCAAAAAAGCTACTTTTACTCGCGAATGGGGCGATAACGTAGATGATTGGTCAAGTCATAATTCTACAAGTCGTGTGGCAATTGATTGGGGTGAAACGCCACAATTAATTCAAGCATATCACTATATGAAACCTCCTTATGATTGGATTAGTTTTGATAAATTACATAAGAACCGTCCACAACATTTAGGTGGAACATTATGGTGTGGTTTTGACCATAACCGTGGTTATCATCCAGATCCATTTTATGGTGGAATTATGGATTTATTCCGCCGTCCAAAATATTCATACTTTGCATTTAGAAGTCAAGTTCCAGCAACGTTTACTCATCCAGATTCAACAGTTAAACGTGGTCCATATGTGTATATTGCTAATGAATTATCACCATTTTCACCAACGGATTTAACTGTTTTTAGTAATTGTGATGAAATTGAAGTTTCAGTTTTTAATAAATCTTTAGGTCGCTTTAAGGTTAAAAATAATGAAACGGGGTTAAATTCATTAGTGACTAAAATTGAAAATGTTATGAAGTTTATGACAATTAAAGGTAAACATCGTGGTCGTAAATCTGCTGAGGCTAATGTAACAATTAAAGGTTTTGTTAATGGCAAAGAAGTTATTGTCGATAGTCGTTTACCTTCAACTAGAGCAGCACGCTTGGTATTAATTCCAGATTTCTCTGGTACTCCTTTATTAGCTGATGGTAGTGATATTGTAACGGTGGTTGCATATTTAGTTGATAAAAACAACCAAATTAAACGTTTGAATGATAGCGAAGTAAAATTCACTGTGACTGGTGAAGGGCAAGTGCTTGGCGATGCTTCAATCGCGGCAAATCCTCGTCGTTTAGAGTGGGGGTCTGCACCAGCATTGATTCGTGCAACAACAAAACCTGGTGATATTACAATTAAAGCTGAAATTATTTCTAAAGGTACGCATGTTCCTCAGAGTGCTGAGTTAACAATTAAATCTACAAATGCTGATCAAAATTTTGTTTATAGCGAAGTTGCACCATTGCCAGTTGTGGATATTTCTCAAGCAGAAGCACAAGAAATGAGTTCAGATGCTAAGAAAGAAATTAAGAAGTTACAAAAGAAATTGCAAAAAACTGAAGCTGAATTAAATAGCTTGAAGTTAAAAGAGGTTGAGCGTCAACAAACTGAGTTTGAAAAGAGCACAACAATTCAAAAGCAAAAATAATTTATGATTCTTAATTTTTGAATAAAAGAGCACCGTTAAACAGCGGTGCTTTTTTTTATTAGTAATCATATAAAATTTTAGTTTACATTTTGAATATTTATATAGAATTTTTTATAAATATAAATTTTGTTTTTGGAGTATTTTTAGAATTTTAATCAATATAAACTGAAACAGAATCGCTGTATGCAGCACCTAAAGTCCATAATTTTTTATTTTATAGGCCCTAATCACCAAGTGTTGCGCTCCTTTTTGAAATTAAGTCTTATTAAATTAATTCCTCCATAATAAACAAAATAACCAATAACATTAATGGATTCAAGTTTGTCGTGGAATTGGATATGTAGGATTTAGAGTAGTAAAGTTGATGTCTGTATAAATATGAAGAATACAAAATAATTAAGAGAGAAGTAAAAAGAGCAACAATTAAATATTTTTTTTATATTGCTCTTCTTTTTTATACATCACGTTCGATGAAGTAATTCAAACATTTATGTAGGTAGTTGCGATATTTATTATTAGGACACTCTTTTAAAATGTTTAATGCGTCAGTTTTTAGATTGGTCATTAAATCAATTAAATATTGTTCAGCGCCTGAATCTCGAACAATATTTTGAATTTCAGTTATTTCATCATGTGTGTAACGTGCTTGACCACTTAATTCTAGTAATCGATGGTGATCTGTTTCTGAACTATTTTTTAGCGCATAAGATAATAAAATTGTTGGTTTATTTTCACTTAAATCTGAGCAAATTGGTTTACCAAATTTTTCAAAGTCGCCAAAAATTCCTAACCAATCATCTCGGTATTGAAATGCCAACCCAGCACAGTAAACAAACTCGCTAATCTTATTAATTGATTCATTATTTTTAAAATCAGCACAATTCAGGGCGATTGCAACTCCCGTTTCGGCAGCAAATTGCAATAAAACTGCAGTTTTCAAATAAATCATATGGTTAATTTGTTCAGTTGAAATTTCTAACCAATTACAGTATGAAAAATCAATGTCAAATGCTTCACCACTAATTAGTTTACAGTTAACAATTTCATTTAAACGCTGTGCGATGGCAATCGTTAATTTAGCATCAACATTTTGCTGTGATGCTAAATTTAAAATTTCATTCATAGCCCATGCTTGCTGAACATCACCTGCTAAAATTGCAAATTCAAGACCAAAACGTTCACTACGTTCACGGTGTAGAGGGCGATTTTTTTGAGCATATTCATTTAATAATGCGTGACAACTTTTTTGGTTGCGGCGTACCTCATCATTGTCAATAATGTCATCATGAACTAATGTCCAGTTATGGTAAATTTCAATTGCTGCTGCTGCTGGTAATAATTTTTCAATAGCAATATTTTCATCGAAAAGACGAGCGCTCCAAATTAGTAGAGCAGGGCGTAAACGCTTTCCGCCCCTCAAAGGATAATCCTTAATTGCATCTTTTAAAAAATCTAATTCGATATTATCATAAAAATTGCTTTTTGTTAAATATTCTGTAACTTTATCGGCAATTTTATTTAAACTTTCACGCATTTATAAAAACCTTTTATTGCCAAAATTACATATTTTCATAAACAAATTTACCATCAACAATAGTTGCAACTACAGCACCTTGACATTCCTTGCCGTGAAATGGTGTATTACGTGATTTTGACTTCATGTTATGTTTATCAATTGTTACTGCTTTATTAACATCCATAATAGTAATATCAGCCGCTTGACCAACTTCTAATGACCCAATATTCAATCCTAACAATTCAGCCGGTCCAGTTGTAAATTTTGCAACCAATTGGCTTAATGTTAAATGTTCTTTATGGTATAACTCAGTCAAACAAACGCTGACTGCAGTTTCAAGCCCAATAATACCAAATGGTGCATAGTCAAACTCAACTAATTTTGCCGTTTCAGTGTGTGGAGCATGGTCAGTTGCAATAATTGTGATTGTATTATCTTGTAAACCTTTAATCAAAGCCATACGATCATTTTCAGAACGTAATGGGGGGTTCATTTTATAATTGGTATCGAATTTTTTGATATTTTCATCGGTTAATGAAATATGATGAGGTGTTACTTCGGCACTTATTTTAATATTTTTTTGACGTGCGAAACGTAATAGATCAACTGAGTTTGCACTGCTAATATGTTGGCAGTGAATTTTCCAATCCACATCACGGCTAATCATAATATCACGGGCAATAATAATTTCTTCGCTTATGCCAGGAATACCTTTCATGCCAAGTAAAACAGACCATTTACCTTCGTTCATAACTCCACCATTCGCGAATGTTTCTTCTTCGCAATGGTCCATCACTGGCAATGAAAATTGTTTTGAATATTCAACAATATTTTTCATTAAACTATGATTTTGGATACATCTGCCATCATCAGTAACTGCGACTATACCCGATTTTTTGAGTCCGCCTATTCCAGCCATTTCTTTCCCAGCAATATTTTTTGTCATTGCTCCTGAAGGTAAAACCTTTACAATTGCATGTTCTTCTACATTACGCAAAATATATTCAATTGTTCCTGGATTATCTGCGACAGGACTGCTGTTTGGCATACTAACAACAGTTGTAAATCCACCTGCAGCGGCCGCCATTGTTGCAGTTTTGATTGTTTCAGCAGCAGTGTTTCCAGGTTGACGTAAATGCACATGTACATCAATTAACCCTGGAGTAATAACTTTGCCACTCATGTCAAATTCAGTACAATCACTTGCAACATTGTCAATATTAATAATTTTGCCATCTTTTACAGCAATATCACAAACTTTATCGATATTATTTTTAGGGTCAATAACATGACCATTACGTAAAATATATTCATTTTTATTTAAAAAATCATTATTTTTAATCATTATTCAAACCTCCTGAAACTAAAAATAATACAGCCATTCTAATTGCTAATCCATTTGTAACTTGTTCTAAAATAACACTTTGATCTCCGTCTGCTACAGACGAGTCTAACTCAACTCCACGGTTAATTGGACCAGGGTGCATGATTAAGGCATCTTTTTTAATGTATTTTTCTACAACTTCATCGTTTACGCCAAATACGCTTGCATATTCTCCAACACTTGGGAAAAATCCACTGTTTTGACGTTCGTGTTGAATACGCAATAAATTAATGACATCGGCATCTTTAATCGCTTCTTTTAAATCGTAACAAACTTGCACACCACATTCTTCAAATTCTTTTGGTACAATTGTAGCTGGACCTGTAATTGTTACATTAGCACCTAATTTTAAAAGACCCCAAATATTGCTTCTTGCCACGCGACTATGTAAAATATCACCAATAATTGTGACATTTAAACCTTCAATCGCACCTTTTTTCTCACGCATTGTAAAGATGTCTAAAAGAGCTTGTGTTGGATGGCTATGAGCCCCATCTCCTGCATTAACAATTGCACAATTAGTATGTTTTGAAATAAAATCATGTGCTCCAGGAGTTGAGTGACGCATAACAATAATATCTGCTTGAAGTGCTTCAATATTTTTAATTGTATCTAATAATGTTTCACCTTTTTTCAAACTGCTACTACTTGCTGCCATATTAATAATATCGGCACTCAAACGTTGTTCTGCTAATTCAAATGACACTCGAGTTCTTGTGCTAGGTTCAACAAAAAAATTAACTACGGTTTTACCACGTAATGCTGGAACTTTTTTCACTTTTCGTTCCGAAACTTTTTTAAACTCTGCTGCAGTATCAAGAATCATGTTGATCTCTTCTGCACTTAGGTCATAAATGCTTAATAAATCTTTTTTATTCCAAGTTCCTCGCATGAATTTTTCCTCATATATAGGGTAACTAAAAAATACCCATAAATTATATTTTTAATTATTTTTATTGTATAAAAAAATGAAGTTATTATTGAATTTTTTAGTCAAAAACAACTTCAATTACTTCCTCTTTACTATCGATAGAATCCCATTTGACTTTGATATGATTTTGTGGGTCGGCTTGATGAACTAACCCTACATAGTCTGCGCAAATTGGAAACTCTCTTCCTCCACGATTAATAACAGTTGCTAATCTAATAACTTTTGGACGACCATAATCTGTTATCGCGTCTAATGCAGCACGTATTGTTCTTCCTGAATGAAGAACATCGTCTGCTAAAATAACAATTTTATCATTCACGTCAAATGGAATTTTTGTTTCATTAATAACAGGTAAACCGTTTTTATGTGAATGAATATCATCACGGTACATTGTAATATCTAATTTTGCTAAAGGTAACTCAATATTAACTTTATCCAAAATTGCTTGGCGTAATTTTGTTACGAATGGAACTCCACGACGTTGAATTCCAACAAAAACAACATCGGCAAATCTGTTGCCATTATTATAAAATTCCTCTAAAATTTGATCGGCAATTTTATTTACAATTTCTGCTAATTCTTGACGATTTAAAATTATTTTTTCTGATGACATTTTTTCACCTATTCAAAAAAAATGACCGCGTAAAAGGGGTCATTTCTGATATTAAATAAATTTATTATTTAAAAAAGACAACATTAAAAAAACATCATGTTGAAAAAAAGAATCATTGTGTTTTAATTTAAATGTTGTCATTTTTTTTGCTTATCCTTGATAATTTGGTGCATCTTTAAGCATTGTAACATCATGAGGATGTGCTTCTTTTAATCCAGCATTGGTTACTCGAACTAATTTTGCTTTGGTATGTAATTCAGCAATTGTTCTAGCTCCACAATAACCTAAAGAATATTTTAGACCTCCAACAAACTGATGAACAACATCTCCAACAGGGCCACGGAATGGTACTAATCCTTCGATGCCTTGTGGTACCAATTTTTTCGCATCTTCAACGTCACTTTGACCATAGCGCTCTCTGCTTGCCTTTCCACCTTTCATTGCTTCTAAGCTACCCATGCCACGGTAAATAACAAAACGACGACCTTGGTGTAATGTAACTTCACCAGTACTTTCAGAAGTTCCTGCTAACGCAGATCCCATCATTACTGAAGAAGCTCCAACTGAAATAGCTTTAGCAACATCTCCTGATTGCTTAATACCACCATCAGCGATAACTGGAATATTCCCTACAGCTTTTTTGACATTGTACACCGCTGTTAACTGAGGAACTCCTACACCTGCTACAACACGAGTTGTGCAAATAGAGCCTGGCCCAATACCAACTTTAATACCATCTGCGCCTGCATCCATTAGGGCTTTAGCAGCTTCTGCTGTAGCAATATTTCCACCAATTACATCCACTCTATCACCATATTGATTTTTTACCATGCGAACTGTTTCGATTACTCCAGTAGAGTGCCCATGAGCAGTATCAACAACAAGGACGTCAACATCTTCGTTGATTAAAGCTTCAATACGTTCTTCATCATAAGGACCAATGCCAGCCGCAACACGTAATCTATGAGATGCGTCACGGTTGAAGTCGGGTTCAATATTTTCTAATAAAGTTTTTGCATCTAAATAGCTATATAACCCAACCAACTTGTTGTCATTAGTAATAATAGGTAATTTACCAACTTTATTTTCATTCATAAGGTTGAATGCTTTTTCCATTGGCGTGTTAACCGGAGCTGTGACGATATTTTTTGTCATAACATCGGCTAGTTTTACACTTGTATCTTTTAGGAATTTAATGTCACGAGCAGTAACAATACCAACTAGATTTTGGTTGTCGTCAATAATTGGGAAGCCACTAAATGAATAGTTTTGCAAATATTGTTCATGTAACATTTCTTCAACTGTTTGAGCAGCATTAAATGTTACAGGTTTTTTGATTAATCCATTTAAATAATGTTTCACTTTATGAACTTCTTCGGCTTGGCGTTTTACATTTAAGTTTTTGTGAATTACGCCGATACCACCGAGGCGAGCCATTGCAATAGCCATTTTACCTTCAGTTACCGTATCCATTGCCGCACTTACAAATGGAATGTTTAATTTAACATTACGTGAAAAATACGATTCAGTATTTGTCTCGTCTGGCAAAAAGTCAGCAAACTGAGTAATTAATGAAACATCGTCAAAAGTCAATCCTTCAAATTTAAAATTACTCATGAATTCGTCAATATATGTATTCATAGTACCTTCTAGATTTTTTATTAATTATATGTTTAATTTATTAGTATAATTTATTATATTTTATGATAAAACCACTGTTAAATTTGCAGTGATGATATTTCTAAATTAGTATATAGGCTGTCTTAAAAAAATTCATTAATACCTTTGAAAATTAAAAAATAGCCCAAATATCTATTTAAAATGATTAAATATACACTATTGCGTACTCTTGTAAAGTCTAATCACCAATTATTTTTACTAAAACTCGCTTTTTTCTACCACCATCGAACTCACCATAGAATATTTGTTCCCATGGTCCGAAGTCTAAACGTCCTTCAGAAACTGCAACGACAACTTCGCGCCCCATAATAGTTCGTTTGAGATGAGCGTCGCCATTATTCTCAAAGCCATTGTGTTGATATTGACTGTATGGTTTTTCAGGAGCTAATTTTTCAAGCCATTTTTCAAAATCATGGTGTAACCCACTTTCATCGTCATTAATAAAAACACTCGCTGTAATGTGCATGGCATTTACTAGCACAAGACCTTCGGTAATTCCTGAATCACGTAAACAATCTTCAACTGTTGGAGTGATATTTAAAAAATAACGCCTTTGTGGTTCATTGAACCATAATTCTTTGCGGTAACTTTTCATTTTTATCCTTAAAATTTTTATTTAGACTTATCTTAAGAAAATATCTTCTAAATCCGAAAGTGAAAGTTTGTCACTGACTTCACTTGGATTTTCAATTAAGTTATCAAATAGTTTTTGCTTTTTATCTTGTAATTCAAGAATTTTTTCTTCAATAGAATCTTTTACAACTAATTTCATATTGGTAACAGATTTTGTTTGACCAATACGGTGTGTTCTGTCCATAGCTTGTGCTTCAACTGCTGGGTTCCACCATGGATCATAAATAATAACTGTGTCAGCCGAAGTTAAGTTCAATCCCGTACCACCAGCTTTTAAGCTTAATAAGAATAGCTTTGTGCTTTTGCTTTTGTTAAAATTATCAACACGTTTTTGGCGATCTTTAGTTGAACCATCAAGGTATTCGTATTTAATTTTTTCCTCATCAAGCCATTCTCGAATGAAACTTAGTAACGAGGTAAATTGGCTAAACAATAACATTTTGTGGTCTGAATCTAAATTCTCCAAAATTAACTCTTTTAATAGATCCATTTTTGCCGAAGAAACATCAAGAACTTGTGGTCCTTCTGATTCTTGCAATAATCCTGGATGGCAACAAATTTGACGTAATCTTAATAAAATAGTTAACATTTCAAAACTAGGCTTAGTTTGTTTTTCATTTAATAATGCTGTAAATTTCTCTTTACCACGAGCAAAAACTTCATCATATAGTTTTCGTTGTTCATCACTCATGTCGCAATAGATAACCTGAGTCTGTTTTGGAGGTAGTTCTGTGCACACGTCTGCTTTTTTACGGCGCAGGATAAATGGATTAACTCGTTGAACAAGTTCTTCTTGTAGATCTTTGTTTTTGCTAATACCAGTGTAATGTTTCTTGAAACTATTGTAACTTCCCAATATATTTGGGTGTAAAAAGTCAAAAATACTCCATAAGTCATCAGGGCTATTTTCTAGCGGTGTACCAGTTAAAACAATGCGATTGCGTGCTTTGAATTCTTTACAAGCTTTTGAGTTTGCTGTAGTTGGATTTTTGATGTGTTGTGCCTCATCAAGAATAACGTAGCTAAAATTCATCTTTTTATAGAAAGAAATATCACGCTTAGCAATTGAATATGAAACAATTAGTAAATGGTAATCTTTGGCTACTGTCCACATTCTGTTACGATTTGAGCCTTTAATGTTTAAAACTTTAAGATCAGGCACAAATTTTTGAGCCTCTAAATACCAGTTTTCAGCTAAACTTGTTGGACACACAATAATTGCAGGTTCGTTATCATCAGATAAATTATCTGCTAGTAATGCTAATGTTTGAATTGTTTTACCCAGACCCATTTCATCGGCTAATACTACATTGAAACCACGATTAGTCATTGAGTCTAACCAATCGACACCTTGTGCTTGGTAATTACGTAAGTCTCCATTAAATGGTAGTAGACTTTGACGCAATGCCAGATGATTACTTTCATTTTCTTTAGTTGAAATTAATACGCCCTTAAGCTCAAGGAATTCTTCTGGAACCGCATTAGGGAAATCTTTTGCTGCATTAGCCCAGAAAGGTGCAGAATGACGCGGAATTTGAATCATATAATTTTCACCGCTAACATGGCTGACAATGTCGTTAACTGCATTCATAAAACGTTTTAATTCGTTGGAAATTTTTAAAATTCTGCCACTAGCAATATAGTAATTTTTACCCTTTTTGATTTCTTTGTGGAGATCCTTCCAAACAATTTTTAATTTTTCAAAACCAAGTTGATATAGTAATTTAAAGTTGCTGTCACTACTTTTTGCAATATAACAGTTGAAATCGATAGTAGGAACGCCACGTCCACCAGATGATAATTTAGCAAACCTTCCACTCATTAGGAAATTTTTAAATTGATTTTGCCATTGCATTACAACTTCATCCATAAAAATTCCAGCAGCCTCATTATTCTCCATTATAAAAATTGAGCGTTTGCCAATAGTTTTAATATGTTTAAAGCCAAAAATTTCTAATTCATCAATTGTAGCACTTTCTTTAACTTCGTCACGAAGCCAGTATTCGCCATCAGAGCAACCTAAACGCATTCCGTTTCCTGGAACGTAAGTGCCATCGTATGAAAATGCTAATTCAAGCTCAAGGTGTTTTTCTTGGTTGAAGTAACAATTATAAATTGGCAAGCATTCGCGTGCTTCAACATCTTCTTTTTCACAATTAACAATTTCAAATGGGAATGGAATGGAACTTTGATGTAGTTTTTTGAAGCCAACGCTATCGCAGCGTTGCTCACTTGTTCTCAAAAAACCTCTTAGCCATGAAACATTTACTGTTGCTGGAATCCACCAATACTCACCATTGAATCCAACCCAACATCCAGCACGACCTGTAATTACTTTAGCAGTTTTCAATGGCAAAATGCCACTATTTACTCTTAATGCAGGTCGCAGTAAATATTCTGAACCTTTGCGCTTATATAGTAATATTGCTTCAGCCGTTTCTCGGTGAATAATGACTTTTTTACCATTTTTATAAAAATGCTCAAATCCATTTAAACAATGAAAAAATTCTGCAGTTTGTTCAGAATCAAGCTGTAAGCTTGCTCCTTCTGGCTCTGCATTAATAGCTAAAAAACGAATAATTTGACGATCTTGTTGTGAAAAATGACTCATTTTAAGCGCAGCTGCCATAGTTTTTCCAAATTGCAACTGGCGAATGTTGCTGATGTTACCAGCGTAATCCTTACCATTATAAATAATTCTAACTTTTAAAACCGCATGTTCAAACTTACTTGGAACGTGAGGAAATGATGACTCAGCATTAATTGTTACATATGCCTCAGGTTCAACTAAAGCTTGGTTTGATAATTCATCGAAGCTTTTAAACTTAAGCCCCGCAAATTTTGGAGGTTCATCAAAATATGGTGTATTGTCATCTTTAAACCTTGATAAATATAAAATTGTCGCAATTGCATGTTCGCATAACTTATTTTTAGTTGAATGGTTACAATCACAGGCTGCATTTGTACTATCGTCTGATTTTACAATGCAGTGGTTGACATTTTCTTTGGCGTCTGCAAATACGGCGTGCATTCCGCCTTTGTGATCTCGGTAAGCGCATAGTAAGTGATTTGCCTTGAGAATCTTCTTTCCTCGCTTAAAAATCTCAGGACTTGACGCCACGATCAATTTTTGTTCAAAGTTTTCTTTCATAAGATTGAGTCATTTTTCTATTTTTTATAATTTATAAATTTGGATTTTAACTACTATAGCACTATTTTGTTGCAAATAAAAGTGAGAATAAAATAAAAAGTACACTTTTTGATTATTGTTTTATAATAAAGTGAATTCGGCTCTTGGTAGTTATTTTTTTGGGATAATTACTTCTTAAAACAACCATAATTTTCAAGAATTATTGCGTAAGTCTTGTGTTTTGATAGTCTTTCTTCAGTGAATTTCATGCCAGAAAATTTAAAAACATCTGATGCGCTAAAAGTTCGATCAATGACTGATAATGATTTGCGCAATGCTTTTTTACTAATAATATTGTTGTCTTCGTTTTTTGTAGCATTGTTAAATATTGCTGCAAGTATATTAATAATTACAGTACTTAATAAAAAATGCTTTATGCCTTGTATGAAATTTAAATTTAAACATGGTTGACTAAAAAAGTGTCCGCTAATTAAGCGAGAGTTTAAATAGTTAAATAGTAGTTCTTCTGCTTTTTCACTTAGTGTGCAGTTTAGAGCTGTTTTTAAGTAATCTTTGGAATTTGTTTGTGGATATTCGCTTGATAAATCATGCAGCGTTGCTAATCCAGCCGAAAATTTAAAATGTAAAAAACTATTTGCTATACGTTGACGAGCGCTTTTTTCAGTAACATTTTCGTCTGTTCTTGCATAATTACACAGCATGAAGCGTAATCGAATGCGATTATTAACATCAACAGTTTCATTTTTGGTGATTTTATTATATTCTTCTGTCAGTTCGCTGTGTGCTTTTTTTATAAAATTAAATGCATCATCGATAAAAAGTTCGTTGGCATTTTCAATTGCCGTTGCCATTTTTTTACTATCATGAAAGTCGATAATCTTAGCAATCGAATATAAACGAATTTTTAACGGTAATTTTTGGTAGTTTAAGATTTTTAAGACGGCTTGCTGAATAAAACGGATTTTTTCAAGAGAAGCTGGAACTTTTTCACTATAAATTCCATCAGCGCTAGAATTTACCTCTTTAGCAAAGCTTAGTATTTTCTTTTTTTGCTTATGTAGTGCTACTTTGTCGTTGTTATTGTCGTTTTGTGTGCACTTAACGCTTTGACAGCGAAATTTTAAAGTCGCACTTACAGTATTGTCTTTCCATTCAAAAATATCTAAAGGGTAGAGACGACAGGCTAGAGATTTATATTCTTCGCCATATAAAGAATGGATAATACATAAATTTTTATCATCTAAAAAAACACAACTACCATCACTTTTTTTATTAATAGTATATAACGATTTAGTTAGTTTTGTAAAATATTCTTCTGGCGCTGAGTTTTCGAAATCATAATTTGGTAAATCTAAGGATTCAATACGTTCTTTCTCTGCTAATGTAACAGGTACTAACCAATGTCGACAGCATGCCCCGCAACTACTGCATGAAAATTTCAAATTTTTGTCAACATCAATTTTTATGTTTTTCATATTATGTTTCTTTGTTACCATTGAAGTCCTTTACTAAAACTAACTTATTATTTTAAATATTACTTTTCAACAAAAAACTTAATCAACTACTTTTGAACGAACTCTAATTAACCATGTGTCAGTAAGTTGTTCTTGAAGTGAACGGCGTTTTGGCTCAAATAATGAAACAATTAGAGTTGTAAAACCAAGACCTAAGCTTAACATGTAATATTTAAAAGCAATATCTGCAGTTATTGGTTCGAGAGTTTCTTCTTCATCATATTTTACAAGAGTTAATCCAAAAAACCACATCCCAATCGTTTGCGACCTGACTCCAAATAAAAATAACGAAGCAATAAAGTAACCAGAAAATATGATACAACTAAAAAATGTCAATAAACTATTAACCTTATCAATTGGCGCCCAGCGAGCATCTCCATCAAAAACGCTGATGGCAATATATTTTTCACTTTCACTTGAGCTTTTTTTGTACTCCCAAACTGCTCCACGTTTAAATTCAGCACTTTTATCATCGCTTTTATTTGGTTTTCTAGTTGAGCTTGTAATATAGTTTTTTTTGATCATTTCAGCTGGAATTTTTTCAGCAATTTTAAGATCATTTTTTTCAAGATAAATTTTTAATGTCGGCGTTGAGCTAGCGCCAATACCTGAGGCATATATATAGGTGAACCATAGAAAAATAGTTGAAATTAGTAAAATAAATACTATATCACTAATTACAGCCATAGTGCGCAAAAAACCACCTGCAGGTAAAGGTATTAATTTGTTTTGGTAAGCAGTGTTTTCTTCAACATATTCTTCGCCACTGGCACTCATTTTTGCTTTAATTGCATCCTTTAAGAAGGCAAAACTGCTTGCCTTTTTCCAATCATTGAGCATTTGGCTTCGCACTTTACTATTCATCGTGATCAAGCCTTCATCTACCATTTTAAGCATCTTAATTTTGGTATATGGGCCAAATTCTTTGCTTTTACCTTTTAAAAAATATTCCATACTGACCTTTCTTGTTTTTTTGTTTTGAAAATGCTGCTGATATTCACCTAATTTCTACCTAACTACTAATAATAATCGCCATTTAGCTTTTTTTCCAATTTTAAAGTAATAAAAATGCGTTAAAATTTAATTTAATTTAAAAAAAATATAGTAATTAAGTAAAAATCAACATATATTACCATCTCAAAGTCAAATCTTAAACCAAATTTAAGGAATTTTAAAAAAATTGATAATTGCTGAACTAATATTGTTTTTAGTTTTAATTTTTCTTTCTGGATTATTTTCTAGTAGTGAAACCGCATTGTTTGCTTTAAGTCGAGCTCGACTCCTTGAGTATAAAAATAGTGCGAATAAAGTTAAGAAAACTATCGCTATACTCATGAATAGTTATGAAACTACTTTAATTGCTATTATTTTAGGTAATACCTTTGTAAATGTTGGCTTAACCGTTCTTAGCGAATCACTGCTTGATTATTTTACTTTACCATTATGGGTCGTTACTGCGCTTTCTGCAATTATTTCGGTTGTTGCTTTGTTGTTATTTGGAGAGGTTATTCCCAAAAGTATGGCATTGGCTAACAGTGTAAAGTTTGCTCATTTTACGGCATTTTTTATTTACTATTTTAAATTAATTTTTACGCCAACAATTTGGTTATTAAATGTAGTTTGTAATGCTGGAGTGAATCTATTGGGGCGGATAAAAAATCAAGCCTTAAGTTATGAAGAGCATGGAGAATTTATCAGTTTTGCAGTTGAGAAGGGAGCTTTCTCATTTGAGGAGGGAAACTTTATTAAAAAATTATTATTTTTTCAGGAACAAAAAGTTAGTGGTATTATGGAAAGTAGAGTTGACATAAAAACGGTTTTTGAAGATGCTGAAATCTCTGATATTATGCCAATTATTAGTCGTTCAAAACAGCTGTTTATTCCGATTTGTAAAAATGATATTGATGACTGCGAAAAGATTATTGTAAGTAAGAAATTTTTTCTTTTAGATAAAGTTGTTAAACTTGATTATATTCATTCAGAGGCCGTGATTGCAGCAAAATTTTTGCCTGAAACTGTTAATTTGAGTATTGCTCTGAAATTTTTACAAGATAATAATATTGAGGTTGCTCTATTAACTGATGAATATGGTAGGGTTTCTGGAATGATTTCATTAGAAAATATTTATGAAAATATTCTTGGAGATATTGTTGATGAGCATGAAGATAGTTCAGTTTTTGTGCAAAATATTGCTGATAATAGATGGTTTATTTGCGGAATTGCACCAACAACTTTTTTATCAAGTTTATCAAAAAATGAAGTAATTTTGAATCGTATTTCGAAAGACTTAGAAGCTTATGAAGCGACCACTTTGAGTGGGCTTTTTGCTGAATATTTACAGCGTTTGCCGTTGTTGGGAGATGAAATTTACATAGGTGAATATTTATTGCGAGTGGAACAATTAGATCATAAGAGAGTAGTTAAAATTTATGTTAAGTTTGTTGAAGAAACTAGTGAGGCTGAGTTATGATTTATCTATTTTTACTATGCTTGTTTAATGCCTTGCAGAGTTTTTTTGGTGGAATTGAATGTTCATTTGTTTCAATTCAAATACCTAGAGTGCGTAATGGAGTACGTAATGGCTGTAAGCGCGCTGCAATTATATTTGATAAAATGGATAATGTGCAATTGGTACTCTCAAGCACTTTAGTTGGTACTAATATTAGTATTGTTTTTGCCTCGTTGATGGCAGTGCGTTTTATTCAAGATTTTTTAGGTTTTCAAGGACGGTATGTGGGAATTTTAACCACAGTTGGTATGACTTTTTTAATTTTAATTTTTGACATTGTACCCAAAAATTGGGCTCGTCAAGCACCGTATCGTCGCTTATTAGTGTTGATTTACCCATATTGCTTCTTTGCCTGGTTGCTTTATATTCCTGGAAAACTGATGTGTAATTTTGCTAATTGGTTTGTTAATTTAGTGTCAAAAAGTAACTCGAATTCATCACAGTTATTTTTAAGAAATGATTTTCGTTTTTTGTTGAGGGACTCAGAAGCTGCTAATATTATGAGTAAAAATGAAGTAGCAACACTTGATAATGCTATTGATTTTTTTAAATTTGAAGCAAAAGATATTTTGATTCCAAGCTCTAAGGTTGTAACGATTAAAGCAATGTGTTCAGTTGCAGATGCGCTAAAATTATGTCGTGAAAAGGAGTATAGTAGGTTGGTTGTGATTGATGACACTGGTTTATATATTGGTGTGTTTTCTTTATATGAGGTAATGGATATTGTTGAAACGGCATATATCCAAACATTGTTAGTAAAAGATGTTATGCGCCATGCTACAACTATTAAAAGTAAATTAAAAATTCATCAAATTATAGGCGCTGCACGAGAAAATAATTCGCCATTGCTTTTTGTTGAAAATAGCAGAGGTAAAATTTTAGGGGTTGTTACCGCTGAAGATGTTATTAAAAGTGTGTTTTGTAATTAGTTGCTTTAATTTTTTTTGAAAATTTTCTAATTTCTATCTTGCTTATATTTTGTTACTTACGCATCAAAAAAATCCTTGTTAAATTGAGTTGAAAGTAAATATTGTTGTTTTTAGTCAAGTAAAAAATAGTAAAAAAAGGCAAAATCTAGCAAATATTACATTTTTTTTGATAAATAAAACTAATAAAATGCTATATTATTTGCAAAAATAAAAAAAATGCTTATAATTATACAATGTACGTACTAGTGTTCTGGTATGTTATTTGTAGAGAAATAGTTTTTTTAAAATGAAGTGCAAAGGAAATTAGTTGTGAAAACAAAGGAAATTAATGCTGAGCATGGAAATGATAAGTGCATGACGCGTATAACTTTAATTGAACGTGTGCGCGATAAAAATGATGAAGAATCTTGGCAAGAATTTGTCGAGTATTATAAAAATTTTATATTTATTCTTCTCAAACATTTTAGTGTCGGCGATAATGATATTGATGATTTAATGCAGATAGTTCAATTGAAATTATGGAATGGTATCAGCAATTATCAACAACATAAAAATAATGCTAAGTTTCGGACATGGTTAGGAACTGTGGTTCGAAATGTAGTGTTTACATACAATAAATCCCAATCTAAGCACTATAATCAACGTGTCGGAGACGATCTTAATGATCTTGAATTTTTATTAGAACACAAAAATGAAGATCAGTTTGAGCAAATTATTGAACATGAGTGGAAAAATTATATAACTACTTTGGCGATGGAAAATATCAAGGAATTTTTTAGCGGCAAAGCTATTGATGTTTTTACTATGACTGTGAAAGGTCTCTCTGCTGACGAAATAGCTCAGAAGTTGCAAATGAAAGTTGAAAGTGTCTATGTTTTGCGCAACAGAGTAAAAGAAAGATTATTTCAAGAAGTTAAGTATTTGCGTCGAGAACTTGAATTTTAAAATCATTAAAAAATTCTTTTTGCATTTGAAGGTGAGTTGTTTATGAACAATCTTAGTTCAAAATTTAAGAAACTTGATATGATAAATGATGATTTTAGCTCATTTTATAATTTTGATCAAGATTTTAAAGATGCGATAACCCAAGAACTTGAGGTTATCAGTGAATTTTATTCACAAAAAGAGCTGATTGCTGAAGGGGGAATGAAAAAAGTTCTTAAAGTTTTTGATAATCGTTGTCATCGTTTTATTGCCTTAGCTCAAAGTAAAGATGACTTAGGTAGTGATTATCAAGGACAGCTACTTCGTGAAGCTCGTCTAACTGCTTCATTAAACCATCCAAATATAATTAAAGTTTTTGATATCTATCTTGATGAAAATGGTCGAGCCTATTTTACTATGGATTTAAAAGATGGTTTATCATTAGCTGAATTAATTGAATTTTGCTACCATAAGCAACAGCCAAAAGACAATAAAAGTGTAGATTTAGAATATTTTGCAAATTTTCCTCAAGATCGTTTTTTGGAAATTTTTTTAAAGATTTGTGATGCTGTCGCATATGCACATAGCCAAGGTATTGTACATTTAGATTTAAAACCTAGTAATGTGCAGGTTGGATATCATGGTGAAGTTATGGTCTGTGACTGGGGGTTAGCAAAAGTTATTGACCCAAGCTTGGCTGGAGATGATATTGAAAGCGTTGTTATTAATAGTAACGTTGAGCAGGTTGAAAAAATTACTAATTTAAATCGTAGTGATATTTTGAATAATTTTACATATTTTGGTGAAATTAAGGGGACGCCAGGATATATGTCTTTTGAGCAGGCTAATCGAAATAAAACAGTTACTAGACAAAGTGATATATATGCTCTTGGGGCGATTTTGTATTCAATGATGACAGGGATTTTACCGCAAGTTAAAGATTTTAAAGCTATTATCAATGAAACCAAAGCTGGTAATATTGCTCTAGAAAAACTTTATGGAAAAAAAGGTAAGAAAATTCCTAAAAGCTTATACGCTGTTGTTAAAAAGGCGATGTCAACAAAAAGTGATAGTTATAGTTGCGTGAATGACCTTAAGGATGATATTGAAAAATATCGCACTGGTTTTGCTACTGGAGCTGAAAATGCTAACTTTTACCGTGAGGCTCGGCTTTTTTATACTAGAAATCGTCACCTTTGTTTAATTATTTTAGCTGCTTTGATTTTGATTTTCTCTAGTTTGGTGTTCTTTTTACTTTTTTTAAACACTAGCCGATTGCAATTAATCCAACAAGAACAGCAGACAAAAAGTGCCTTAACTTTATATCAAAGAGAGAGTGCATGGTTTGATAATTTGTATGAAGTTAATTTAGACAGTTTAACACGTCTTTGCTATATTAACCCATCAGAGGGAGTGCTAATTGTTTTAAAAAGATTGGATAAAATGTTGTCTAAAAATTCAGATGATAAAACATTATTAGGTGCAAAAGGAACCATTTTATTTATCATGCAAGATTTTGATAATGCTGTAAAATTTTTAAAAAATAGTAACTATTATCAAGCTTCATTTACGCAATTAGCAGAAAAATACTCAAGAAAGCAAAAAAATCAGCAAGAAAATCTTTTATCTGCTGATGATATGGTGAGTTTAATAAAAGAACTAAGCAAAGATCCTAATAACTTAGAAATTACCACGAAATTGGTAGTTTATTATGTTTCTATGGTTGATAATTTTGCCAAAACTGCGCCAGTTGTTAAACAGTTGTTACAAAATGTTAATAAAAACTGGAATGCTGACAATGGCTTTTATTTTGATAGTAAAAATAATATTTTATATCTAAAAGGAAATGGTTTAGAAAAGCTTGGTATTGGTTCTGATCAGGTGTTTACAATCAGTTATTTAGCATATTGTAATATCAGAAAATTGGTGATTGATTCAGCAGATTTTAATAAATTAGACCAATTAAAAGGTGCTAACTTTGATGTTTTAGATATTAGTAATTGTGCTGTAAACAGCGCAGGAGCTTTGTTTGCATATAAAAATATAACTAAAAAATTAATTATTAGAAAGCGTCAAATAAGTAAGACTGATATTAAGCGTTTAAAATCTGACTTAGGCTATAACGTTTCAGTAAATACAAAAGCGACATTCAATAGTAATAATGTTTATGATATTGCATTATGGTTACAAGAGAGTTTGCTCAATATTAATACGGAAATAAATAATATTGATGGTGAAGTGTATGTACAGCGCGTTAGAAAAGTTCTCCGGGTTGCTAGGTCACGAATTTATTTTATTCGTCAAGATTTTGGTGGGGCATTGTTTTTTATTAGACGGCATAGTGTTAATGCCCCTAAGTTGAAAAAACTCAGTGAAAAATATAAGAATTTACCGACAAATACTAAAGGTGTTTTGAAAGGACAGTATTTTATAGAATTTATTAAAGATATTAAAAAAGAGAATTTTACCGACGATACATTTGAACGAGTAATTGCTTTTCATTTGTACCGACTCAATAATTTTGGCAAATCAATGAATATTTTAAGAGAAATTTTAAAACTTAAAAATCCTGAGTGGGATAGTTCTAAATTTAAATATGATAATAGTAAAAATTCACTGGTTGTTAGTGGAGACAACTTAAATATTTTGGGTGTATCTAAGGATAAATGGAGTTATTTACAGTATTGTAATATTAATACTTTGGTCATCGATGTGCCTAGTTTTGGCGACCTAAGACAGCTTGGTGGTGCAAATTTAGATGTTTTAGATATTAGTAAAACGAATGTAAGTAATGTTTCAGCATTTTTTGATAATTGTCAGATAACTAAAAAATTATTAGTACGTGAAGGGCAGTTACCAGATTTTATTATTACGCGTTTAACCAATATGTATAATATACAAGTACAAATTATCAATCCTAATTGATAACCTGCAGTGATTAGAAATTTTTAAAAGTTATTATTAGAAATACCACGTAATATATTACGATACTCTTTTGGTGAATATTTTAAGCGTTTTTTAAATTGACGGCAAAAATAATTGCTATCTTTAAAGCCGCATTTTAACGCAATTTCGCTTATGCTGAAATCTTTTTTATTTAATAATCCACACGCTTTTTGTAGCCGTAATCTTAATAAATATTCAATTGGAGAGCAATTAACTATTTCTTGAAATGTGCGGTTTAAGCTACTTATCGACATGCCTGCAAAATTTGCTAATTCTTGACGCGTCCAAGGTTTTGAACAGTCGTTAGCTAAAGCTGAAAAAACGGTCGCCAAACGCATCATTTGATTATTTTTTGATTCAATATTTAAGTTGCTATAAAAACGAACCAATAGTGCGATTACTTGCATAAAAAGAGCTGTAATCATCATTTGATAACCATCTTTTTTTTCTACTTGCTCTTGCTCCATACAATCAATTAAATTCATAACTTGAGCTAATTGTTCTGAATTTAAATTTAGAGAAGTGTTATTTTTTCCTTTATTGGGGAAATGGGGATGAAGTAAAAATAATGCTTGGAATGCTGGAAAACGCGTTAATTCTAATAATGAATTATCAATTAGTGACATATCAAAAATTAAGTTAATTAAATGTAAATTTGCCACATTTCGATAGCCATGTGGAATGTTATCATTAATAACATAAACATCCCCTGTTTTAACAATGTTTGAATCATAATCTAAATAATGTTCACCACTGCCATTGTAAACGATAACTAGTTCACAAAATTCATGTGTATGCAATGGGTAAGGTATTTGTGGCTCTCGGCGCAAAACCTTTATCGGTATTTTTTTATCATGAATAAATTCAGCTGTTTTTAATAAATTTTCCATAACGACTCTCCATTTTTTTATAATAGATAAAACTAGCATATTTGACACGATAGTGCAAGTTTTTGAATCAATAATTAAGGTTTAGTTTATATTTCATAGTTATATTTAATACTAGAAAAAATAATTATGCAATAATTTATTAACGAAGTCATTAAAAAAATTTATTAAGTTAAGAATAGACTTTGGAGTATTTAAAAAATGAGGAAAGTAAACAATGATTAAGAAATTTCAAGGTAAAGCTGTAACGTTCTTGATGGCCAGTTGTGGGTTGTTTCTTTGTACTTCTCAACAATTGTCAGCTAAAAATCAGCTAACGCAGAAAGGCAGAGAAATTTTACAAAATGATTGGTTGTTTCAAGCAGGAAATAACGTGAGTAAAAAAACGTTATTAAAAGAGTATAACCAAACAAAAAGTATGATTGAGCGCTTGAGTACAAGTTATTCAAAGTTAGATTTTATCACACAAAAGGAGAAGTTAAAAAATTTAAAAGCAAAAATTGATAGTGCATTTATTAATGAAAAAGAATTATACTTTGAACTTAGAAAATTGAAACGTGAAGTCATGATGGCTAATCCTGCGATTAATTTTGATAAATTACTATTCATTGATCAGCCATATCCATTAAATAATAAGTATGGGGCTTGGGCTGGAGGTCCGCGTGAATGGGCACATGAAGCTCGTCATCGTAACGGCTTATCGGCTCTTTCTGGAGGTAAATTATTAGTTTTAAATGGTTTAAATCCAGATGGAAAAGTTACTAATTTAATTCCAAATGAATACGGTGCTTTATATCGTCCCGACATTTCATATGATGGAAAGAAAATTATTTTTTGTTTTAAGCCTGAAAATGATAAAGCGTATCACATTTATGAAGTTAATGCTGATGGTACAAATTTAAAACAATTAACATTTGGTGATTATGATGATTTAGATCCGATTTACCTTCCAGATGGGAAATTAATGTTTTCAACAACTCGTGCAAATTCATATATTCGTTGCATGCCGCAAACAGCATCATTTCAGTTAGCACGGTGTGACTCTGATGGTAAAAATATTTATGTTATTAGTCGTAATAATGAATGTGATTTTACTCCTGCAGTAATGAATGATGGTCGTATTTTATATACTCGCTGGGAGTACACAGACAAAGCTTTATGGCGTGTGCAAAGCTTGTGGGCAACTAACCCTGATGGTACAAATACGGTACACGTATGGGGAAATCAAAGTATTTGGCCCGATATGTTAACTGAAGCACGTCAAATTCCAAATTCGACACGTTTAATTTTTACCGCTAACGGTCATCACGGTTGGTTTGATGGCTCAATTGGTATTCTCGATCCAGAAAAGGGGATGAATTACCCTAAAGGTTTAACGCAAGTTACAACTGAGGTTGTTTGGCCAGAAACTGGCAAAGGACCACATGATGTTCCTGAGAAAGAAGAATATTTAAAAGCAGGAAAGCATTATGCCTACAAAACGCCATATCCGTTGAGTGAAGAGTTATTTTTGGTTTCGGCGCGTATTGGGGGGCATTTATATAATCAAAACCATGATCCAAAAACATATTTTAGTTTATACCTAATGGATACATATGGTAATAAAGAGTTAATTTACAAAGGCGAAAAAAATGTTTATCATGCAGTACCATTAATGGCACGTCAAAAGCCGCCGATAATCCCTGATCGTGTGGTATGGCCAAAAATTGATAATAATAAAAAAGATATTGATGTTGCTGATGGGATTTTATATAGTCAAAATATTTTTGAAAATGCTGATGATATTCCAAGAGATAAAGCAAAATATTTACGTGTTATTGAAATGGATCCAAAAACATATACCTCATGGCGTAAGCAAGCACAACATGATGGTCCATCGGTTGGGATAACTCAAGCTGAAACGGTAAAAAGAATTCTTGGGACAGTGCCAATTGAAAAAGATGGCTCAGTTTATTTTAGGCTACCAGCGGGTAAGGCGGTATATTTTCAAGTTCTTGATAAAGATTATCAATGTATTAAGAATATGCGTTCATTCACTGGAGTTATGCCTGGAGAAATTCGCGGTTGTGTAGGATGCCATGAAGGTCAAACAAATGCGCCAAGTGTTGCATTGACACAAGGCAAAAAGGGATTCGGTTTGGCGTTTAGAAAAGCGCCTGTCACATTGATTCCACCACCATGGGGTGATATAGAAACAATTGGTTACGAACGTTTTGTTCAGCCGCTGTTAGATAAATATTGCATTAGTTGTCATGATGGCAGTGATAATAAAGCGTCAAAGAAAATTAATCTTAAATTTAGAGATTCAAATCGTCGAGTTCGTTATGATGTTAAGTTAAGCGATAAACCCTTATTTGCACAACCATATGTTGATTTAGTTGGTGGTGGTGTAGGCTGGGGACGCGCGAAAAATAGAAAAAATATTGCTGGAGTTTTAGTTGTTGAAGGTTATGCAATTCAGGATCCAGAAAGCTTAAAAACATTACCAGCATATTCACATTTTTCTGCCGTTAGCCAATTAGTAAAGATTGCTTCAAGTGGCATGCATCATAAAGTTAAGATGAGTGATGATGAATTAAGAAGGTTAAGAGCATGGGTTGACTGTAATGGTCCATATTTAGGTTTAGAAGAGATTCGTCAAATGAATGACCCATTATTGCCTGATGTTGAAAGAGTTGCAGTTCGCCCACGTGTGGGAACAGCACCAATAATTAATCGTTTTAATATTCGTCAAGATGGAGATTCATTTAAAGTTGCCGGTTGCGAAGCTTCAACAATTTTTGATAAATTAAAAGTTAATAATTGGGCAAAAAATGCAAATATTGAAGTAATTTCAGCTACTTATGGCGCAAATAATAAAACTAAAGATGTGACTAAGTATCTTAAGAATAGTTTCAAAAAACAACCATATGCACTTATTGGTAATTTTAATAAATTTTTTGGTGGGGATCCAGCTCCTCAAGTTATGAAAAACTTAAAAATAATTTATCGAGTAAATGGTGTAGTTGGAGAGATTACCGTAAAAGAAAACGGCTTCATTATGTTAAAAAAATTAAAAAATAACAGTAAAAAACAACAGGAAAAAATAATTATGAACCAACAAACAGTTATTATTTTAGGTGCAGATGATTGGGGTAAAGGTTTAAAAAATGCTGTTGAAAAGCATTTAAAAAACTTAAACTATACAATTATTGACGCTAATGAATTGCATTCAGAAAATAGTAATTACTATGAAATCGCTGAAGTTGCTGTAAAAAAAATTCAAGATCAAAAAGCTAAATTTGGCATTCTATTTTGTGGTACAGGCATGGGAATGAGCGTGGTTGCTAATAAACACAATGGTATTGTGGCAGCTGTAGTAGAAAGCCCTTTTGGAGCAAGAATGGCACGTGCGGTCAACAATGCTAATGTTTTAGCGATGGGCGGAATGATATTATCTGAACATCAAGCAATTTTGGCAACTGATAATTTTTTAAATACTAATTTAGCTGATGGTCTTGAACAATTCAAAGATTTCCTAAGTGATGCAATTGAGAAAGTTGACAAAATTGATGATGAAAATAGAAAATTAATATATAAAAAATAATAACATCCTTAACCAATTAAATAATTAAAGATGTTGAGTTAACTTATTTCTTAATGTTTTTAATTATTTGCTTTTAGGGTTTTTCTAAAAATAATATTTAGAAGAGCTCTATATGAAATTCTAAACTATGCACATTAACTTTCTCTTACTGTGTGTAGTTTAGAATTTCTTCTTGATTATGTAGGGAAATATAATCTAAAATATTTTAATAAAAAAATATTTTAATAAAAAAATATTAAAGAATGTATATTATTAGTAAATATAATAAATTATAATTAACTTTGAGAATATTTTATATAGATGAGTTTTTAGTAATATTCTTGAGGTCAAGTAAAAAAAGGGTTAAACTTATGAAATTAAAAGAAACATTAAAAAATTTAAGTTATTCAATTATTAGCTTAATTGCATTTGATTGTGGTGCTTCGTCTGCGGTCAAAGTTCAACTTGTAGAAGATAAAACAACAATGAGTTATTCGCTAGCAGGTGATTTTGACTATAATTGGGGAAGTGCCAAATGGATTGGCGTTGCAGACTCTAAACAGCTTATTAAGCCAAATACTTGGTATAATTATCGTTATGATTTTATGCTTAATAATATTGCTAAAAGTGCAGTTGCTCGCATTTCGTGCGATAGTAAATATTGGTTATGGATAAATGAAAAATTAGTTGTGGTTGAAGGAACTCTTCGTCGAGGTCCAACCCCAAAAGATACGTATTATGATGTGGTTGATTTGGAGCGTTATTTGAGTAAGGGTAAAAATAAAATTGAAATACTGCAAAATTATTGGGGGCGTCATGGTTTTAGTCACAATTCGAGTGGTAAAGCAGGGCTTATTTTTAGCTTAGATCTTAATAATGGTGAAGCTTTTGTCAATTCAAATAAAGAGTGGCTTGGAGCTGTTGACTATCGCTATGGGAATTATAAAAATGATCATAAAAATTTCCGTTTGCCAGAGCGAAGTATTGATTACGACCCTACTAAAAGTTGCAAGATGGCACTTGTTCAGGAATTAGGGGCGGCAAATAGTGCTCCTTGGGGTAAGTTAGTAAAACGTCCAATTCCTTTATTGAAGGATTTTGGGTTAAAAAATTATGTACGTATTGAAACTGAAACAAAAGATAATAAAAAAATTATTAAAGCATATTTGCCTCATAATATGACAGTTAATCCATATTTTGAACTGCAAAATAGTACTGATAAAGGTTCAGTAACCATTGGTACAGACAATAAATTTAATGCTATTGAATATAACTTTCACCTACAAACAGGTTTGAATAAATTTGAAGGATTGAATTACATTAGTGGACATTATGTGGTTTATGAAATGCCAAAAAGTGTAGAAGTTAAAGCGTTGAAATTCCGTCAGGTTGGTTATGATAATAAGTTGGTTGGCTTTTTTAAGTGTGATGATTCGGTAATTAACTCGTTGTGGGACAAAGCTGAAAAAAGTTTATATATTAATATGCGCGACTCCTATACAGACTGCCCTGATCGTGAAAAGGCGCAATGGTGGGGTGATTTAGTTAATGAAATGACTGAATCATTTTATGTTTATGATTTTAAAAATACCCCACAGTTAGCTAAAAAAGGAATTTATGAATTAGCAAACTGGCAGCGTTTTGATAATGTTCTTTATAGTCCAATTCCCGCTGGATTACCTGAGCAAATTAAAAATAAAACTGGAGTGAAATGTAATCAAAATAATGGAGAGTGGTCACGTGAATTGCCTCATCAAATGCTAACAAGCATCGGCTATTATGGTTTTTACACCTATTATTTGTATAGCGGAGATAAAAAAACTATTAAAAATATTTATGACAATGTTAAACGTTATTTATCAATCTGGAAAATTGATACCCAAACAGGTTTAGTTGTTAAGCGCAAAGGAGGCTGGTATTGGGCTGATTGGGGTTCAAATAAAGATGATTACGTGCAATTAAATGCATTTTATTATGCGGCTTTAGATGGTGCGATTCGCATGGCCAAAGTTGTTGGTGCTAATGCTGATATTGCTAATTATCAAGCTCAACGTGCCAGTATTAAGAAAAATTTTGATAAATATTTTTGGAATGGTAGAGAATATCGCAGTAAAGATTATCAAGGTAAAACAGATGATCGTGCTAATGCAATTGCAGTTGATGTTGGTTTAGCTAAAAAAGAAAATTATGATAAAATTACCAAAGTTTTAACAACTCAATTTAATGCTAGCCCATACATGGAAAAATATGTACTTGAGGCATTGTTTAAAATGCATCGTTCCAAGGAGGCCATTGTGCGTATGAAAAAGCGCTGGATGCCTCAAATTAACAGCAAATTTACTACACTATCAGAATTTTGGGAAGTGGGAGCAAAGGGAGGAACTTATAATCACGGTTGGAGTGGCGGTGGATTGTTAATGATGTATCAATATATTGCAGGAATTCGTCCTTTAGAAGCTGGATTTGAAAAGTTTATTGTACAGCCTCAAATTGGCAATTTAAAGAAAATTGAAGCAGGTTTTCAAACTAAATATGGCATGATTTATTTTGTATTAGATAAAGAAAATAAGCAGCTAAAGCTTGTAGTTCCAGCTAATACCAGTGCTGAATTAGATTTAAGCTTAATAGGCTTTGATAATAGTTCAAAAGTGACAGCCGTATTGCACGAGAAGAAAAAAACAAAAAATATTAATTTTCTAGTTAAAGAAAAACAAGTTTTAACATCTGGATCATGGATTATAGCTGTGAAATAAAATTAGTAAAATAATAATTTTAGGAGTCATCATTAATTAATGTTTATGGTGGCTTTTTTTTGCAGAATATAAAAAATGATCGATGGTTGAATTGTAATCATCGGGGGGGGAAGGAGAAACCTGAAAACAATTCATTCCATCGATCAATATTAATATAATTAAAAATGTTTATAATTCAATACTAAAAAAGCAAAAAAAGTAAAAAAAAATATATGTTTTTAAAATTGCTTTTATAACTTGTTGATAATAAAATGGTTTAATGAAATGACATTTTTAAGCTATTTTTCACTTATATTTTTTAGTTATTGAAAGAAAGTTGCATTTTGGTCATTTTTTTTATATCATATTCACATTTGTTTTTAATGAAAGTAAAATATATTAGCTATCAATTAGAAAAAAATTTGCTTGCTATAAGCAAATTTTTAAAAATCTATAGATAAAAGAAAAAAGGAAAATATTATTACTTTAGTGAGAAATTTTCACTAAAGTAATAATATTAACGAAGCTTCATAAGAAACTCCAAGTGTTAATGAAAGCCAGTTTGAAAAGTAGCAAGGAAAAAAAGAAAGTTCTTTTTCTCTAAATAATATAGTTAAAACTTTCACCAACAAGACCCTGAAATTGATTAGACCTATTACAAAATATATTTATAATCCCAAAAATATACTTTAGTCATAATCCCTTTTTCTATAAAATTTATTGTAAAAGAACAAGTTAAAGAGCCTTAGCTTTTTTAACATAGTTTTATTATAGTTGGAAAATATTGATATACAATTGACGAAAAATAATAAAAATTAACAAAAAATAATATTTTAGTAAAAAATATTGATAAATTCAATTTTTTTATGGATAATTTCTTATTGGGTATACCTGGTAATATAAATGGGAAAAAATATTAGAAATCGTCAGAAAAAACATTTATTAAATAATGATTACTTAGTTTAAAACTTTTTAATATTTTTATAACCTAAGAAAAATAACCTCAAAAAAATAGATTTATAAATATGCTAATTGTTTGGTTTTAAAAAAAATTAAATGTTTAATTAACCAGTAGAAGAATCTATAATGCCGATGTGTTGTTTTTAGCATTGCTTTAATAAAATCAATTGACGAAAAGTAATATTTTGTTGATAGAGATGTTATTTTTCGTCAATTGATTATTGCCATTTGCAAAATGGATTCTGAATTAAATTTGAATTTAGGTATTTTGTTTCTTGTGAAACTTCACGACCTAAATATGAAGGCTTTTCAAAATTTTCATCAATATGGCTTAGTTCAATTTCAGCGACTATTAATGGGGCATTGTCACCAAGAAATTCATCAATTACCCATTCGTGATTTTTATAAAATAAATGATGCCTTTTTTTATGGATTAATACTTTTTGACAAAAAATTTCAAGCATTTGGTTGGCGTCTTTTAAAGGAATTTTATACTCGAATTCATTTCTTACACCATTTTTATCACTGCTTTTTATTGTTAGTAGCGCGCATTCTTTGTTTATAATACGAATTCTAAAAACTCCAGAATCCAAAAAGCTATAACCTTGAATTATTTCGACACTTTTTGTGACAGAATTTCTCCATGAATCATCTTTTATTAAAAATTTTTTTTCAATTTCTTTTGCCATGAGTGTAATTTGCTCCTATATTTAATTTTAAGATAAATACAAATTTGATAAAAATCAACTAACCAATCAATTATATATGGGTAAATCGTGAGTGCAATAAAAAATAGAATTTTTACGAAAAAAGAATTTAGTTGGGTGCTTTATGATGTTGCAAATTCAGCATTTGCTTTAATTGTTATGACAGCAGTTTTTGCATTGTTTTTTGAAGAGTCAATTAAGACAGGATTTGTGATTGGTGATGTTGAAAACCCTGAACAATTTCTAAAAAGTAAATCAACGAGTTATTTAATGTATGCAAACAGTATTGCTACATTTTTATTGGCGATTAGCGCACCAATTCTTGGAGGAATTGCTGATTTACAGTTTTGGAAGAAACGTTTATTAATGTTTTTTACATTAATTGGAGTAGGGGCTACTTTAGGGCTTTATTTTATTGGCGTTAGTGACTGGCTATTGGCATTTATTCTTTATATTTTAGGGCGCTATTCATTTGCAGGAAGTAATATTTTTTATGATGCGTTCTTAGTCGATGTAGTGAAAGATGATACAAGAATTGATTGGGTGTCAAGCTGTGGGTACGCGTTTGGATATATTGGTGGGGTTGCGCCATTTTTAGGGTTTGTTGGTTTAAGGTTATGCTTTAATGTCGATGTACAGTTAAGCTTTTTGATTGCGGCATTATGGTGGGGGATTTTTTCAATTCCAATATTTTTAAATGTGAAGCAACAATATTATGTGAAATTAGCTGATAATGAAAGTTTAGTAAAGAACAGTTTTTATCGACTTTTGTCAGCACTAAAAAAAATTGTTAAAGATCGTAATTTATTCCTTTTTTTGATTGCTTATTTTTGTTATATTGATGGGGTTGACACGATTTTTATTGTTGCAACTAAATATGGTAGGGATTTAGGATTAAGTGCTGATTATCTGTTATTTTTGTTAGTAGTTGTACAACTTGTGGCATTTCCGTGTGCTATTTTTTATGGCTTTTTAGCTAATAAATTTGGTGAAAAAACTTTAATTTATGCTGCGATTAGTGTTTTTATGTTATCAACAATTGGAGGTTTTTTTATTGCTTATATTGATAATGTTGTATATGTGAAAAGAGCTTTTTTTATGCTCGGCATGGCAATTGCGAGCAGTCAGGGAGGAGTTCAAGCATTGAGTCGTTCATATTTTTGTCGTATGGTGCCAAAAGAAAATGCTACAGAATTTTTTGGATTTTATAATATTTTTGGTAAATTTGCTGTTTTTTTAGGCCCTTTAATTGTTGGATTTATTGTTCAACTTACTCACCAAACTAACTTAGGGCTATTAGGGTTGATTCCATTATTTATTGCTGGCATAGTGTGTTTGTCACTAGTTAAAGAAAAATAATATTGCTTTTTTTTATAAATAAGTTGAAATTTTTTAGTTTGTTTATATATTATAACTTATATATTGTTAGGATATCCTAATTGTTAATTTAATTTATAAGGTTTGATTATGATTATACCAATGCGAGAAATGGCAGTAAATCAAAAAGGAAAAGTTGCAACTATTAATGCGGCTGGAGTTTTAGGTAGAAGAATTAGAGATTTAGGACTAGTTCCTGGTGTAGAATTTGAAATTATTGGGCGTGCGCCATTGTATGACCCAGTTGCAGTTCGTTTAAAAGGCTTTACTTTAACGCTACGTAATAGTGAGGCAGATTATATTACCTGTGAAGTAGAAGAAGAGATTTCTTAACGAAATATTGGGTGTTTTTTATAAAGTGCTTGATTAAAATTTAAGAAGCGCCCAAAAAAATGAATATATAAAAATGTGTAAAAAGATTTTCAATCTTTTTATTTAAAATGATAGTTAGGTGGAACTAATTTATGAAAAATAAACAGATTTTTGTTGGAATAACAGGACAGCCAAACTGTGGTAAAAGTAGTATGTTTAATGCTTTAACTGGTTCAGTTGGTCGTGTAGGTAATTATCCTGGTATTACTGTTGAATGTATGGAAGGGCATTATAAATTTAAGAATAGTGATGATAAATTGCGTATTGTTGATTTGCCAGGAACGTATTCATTAACTTCATACTCCGCGGATGAATCCGTTGCAACAAAATTAATTTTAGAGCAACAGCCTGATGTATTAGTTTGTATGCTTGACGCTACAACCTTAGAGCGTAGTTTATATTTAGCTATTCAGTTAATGGAGCTTGGTGTGCCAATTGTTATCGGCTTGAACATGATGGATGAGGTTGAACGCAAAGGAATCACTATTGATGTTGAAAAGTTGAAGGCAGTTTTAGGAGTTCCTGTTGTAAAATGTATTGCTAGAAAAGGTGAGGGTAAGCAACAATTAGCCGATGCAGTTTTAGCTCAATATAAAAAATATAATGCAGATTCAGATGTGAATAGAGTTAGTCGTTGGAGTGGCATTAATATTGGTTATGGTTCAGACTTGGATCCTGTTATTAAAGACATTGCTCAAATTTTAAAAGATGATAATTTTGATGAAAGCATTTATAGTGCTCATTGGGCGGCAATTAAATATGCTGAAGACGATAAAGAATTTGTAGCTAGTATTAAAGAAAACCATCCTGCTGCTGATGCAAAAATTTCTAAAATTATTGGAGATTTAACAAGTCATTTGGAAAAAACGCTACATACATATCCAGAGGCCGTCATTGCAGATTATCGTTATGGTTACATTAGTAGTATCTTAAAAAATAATGAAGTTATTCATTACCCTAGTGATATGCGTTTTGATTTTACTGATAAAGTGGATTTAATTTTAACAAATCGTGTTCTAGGTCCAATTATTATGTGTGTTGTCTTATATTTATTGTTTTATATTACAATTAATATTGGCGCAATTCCGCAAGGTTGGTGTGAAGCTGGTTTTGGATATTTAAAAGATATTGCAGAAAATAATATGACCGAGGGATTGTTTAAATCTTTGGTAACTAATGGTATTATTGATGGTGTTGGTAGCGTATTAAGTTTCACTCCATTAATTTTTGTAATGTTTATTCAATTATGTTTTTTAGAAGATTTAGGATATATGTCACGTGTGGCTTATATGCTTGACAGATTGTTTAGAATTTGTGGTCTTCACGGCGCTTCGGTGATGCCATTTATTATTTCAGGAGGTATTCCTGGAGGGTGTGCAGTTCCTGGAGTGATGGCGACACGTACGTTACGTTGTCCACGTGAACGCTTGGCGACTATTTTAGTAGCGCCATTTACTATTTGTGGTGCTAAATTAACACCATTAGTTATTTTAGTTGCGGCATTTTTTGACCCAAAAAATCAGCATGAAAATAAACAAGTATGGATTTTATTTTTAATTACTATTGGTTGTTGGATTGCGGCATTATCAGTTGCTAGAGTGTTGCGTTGGACAATTATTAAAGGGGAGCCAACACCATTTGTTATGGAGTTGCCACCATATCGCATGCCAACTTTTTATGGAGTAATGTTACACTCGGGAGAACGCGCATGGCAGTATGCGAAAAAAGCTGGAACAGTTATTTTAGCAATTAGTATTATTATTTGGGCAATGATGACATTTCCACAATTGGATCCAAGCGAATACGCAGATCATTCTAGTGAAAAAGAAAAATTAGAAAGTGAATTAGTAATTGCTGAAACGGCATTTGCGCCAATTGCTGAGCAACATAAAAGTGTTAGTGATAAAATTTCTGGTCTTGAAAAAGAGATTGAAAGTCATAAAATGGGTAAAAAGTTAATTGAACAAACTAAAGCTGAAGCTCAATTAGCATTATTGAACACAAAATTGACAATCATTAATAAGACTTATGAACCAAAATATGAAAATATTGCCTTAATTAAGCACAAAATTAGTAATATTGATAATCATATTAGTGAAGAGAGGTTGCGTCATTCATATGCCGGACAGATTGGTATTAAATTAGAATCTGTTAGTCAATATGCGGGTTTTCCGTGGCAAGTAAATATTGCCTTGGTTGGTGGTTTTACTGCGAAAGAAGTTGTGGTTTCAGTATTAAATCAAGCATATGGTATGGGTGCTGAGTTTGATGAAGAAAGTGAGGATAATAAACGAGCAATTGTGAATCGTTTAGCAGTTGAGCCTGCATTTAAAAGTATGCCTGCAAAATTATCAATAATTTTATTCGTGATGTTATATGCGCCATGTTTCGTTACAATTGTTGTTATTGGGCGTGAGACAAAATGGCGTTGGGCTCTGTTTTCTTTAGTTGGAAGCACAACTTTGGCATTTATTATTTCAGTTATAGTATTCCAAGTAGGAAAATTATTTTAGAATATCCTTAATTAATTGTTTTATATAATCTAAACCTTCAAATATTGGTAATTTGCTTGAAAAATTCCAGTTTGAGGGTTTATTTTTATTATAAACAATTTTAAAAATAGTAAAATATCCACAAATAGAAGATTTGAAATAGATTAAGGTATTAGATGACAGATAAAGAAAAATTAATTGAAGCTGAAGGACGTATTGTTGAGCTTGAAACGATGATTACCTATCAAGAGGAGTTATTGGGGCAGTTAAATGATGTTATGTATAAGCAACAAAAAGATATTGACATATTAAAGGATAAAGTTGAATCAATAATGAGCCAGTTAGCAGATTCAATTCAACCAATTGGCAAAGAGCCTCCTCCTCCTCATTATTAATTTTAATTTTTTTTGTGAAAAGTGTGGCGAAAATTAAAACATATTATTATAGTATGATATTTAAATGTCAAAGTGAAAATATATCAATAAATTGAGAAATATGATGAAAAAACAAAAATTTATTGCCGCAATGAGCGGAGGAGTTGATTCAACTGTTGCGGCAGCATTATATCATAAAATAGGGCATGAAGTAATTGGTGTTACTTTACGCATGAAACCACAAATTCTAGATGATAAAGTTAGCCAATCATGTTGTAGCACTGATGATGAGATACAGGCAAAAATGGCTGCTGATAAACTTGGAATTGAGCATCGTATAATTGAGTCGCGTGAGGACTTCTATGAAAAGGTTTTACGTAAGTCATGGAATGAATATCGTGTAGGAAGAACGCCAAACCCTTGTACAGTGTGTAACTATTTGGTTAAATTTGCCCAATTAATAGAGTATGCTAAAGAAATTGGTGCAGATGGTGTTATCACAGGGCATTATGCGAAGATTGTAAAAAATGATGATGGATTGTATGCTATTGAACGCGGAGATGATTCTAATAAAGACCAAACCTATTTTCTTTATAACTTACGACAAGAGCAAATTGCGATGGTGCGTTTTCCTGTTGGTGATATTTCAAAGAATGAAGTGCGTGAAATTGCGCGTGATTTCGAGTTTGCAAACTCAGAAAAAAAAGATAGTCAGGATGCCTGTTTTCTTTACGAAGGGCATTCATTTCCTGAATCATTGCGTTTATTATTTCGTCAAAACCCTGCTAAAGGCAGTTTTGTTGACGAAAACGGTAAAGTGTTAGGGCGTCATGAAGGAATTCATAACTACACCATTGGTCAAAGAAAAGGACTAAAAATTGCGCTGGGAAAACCAGCATATGTTAAAGAAATTGATGGAAAAAGCCGTGCGGTGACGTTAACAACTGATTCTGATCAACTTTTAAAGAAAAGTTTTTTTGTCCATAATATTAATTATCAAAGTGGAATTGTTAGAACTAAGCCATTTGAATGTTTAATTCAGGTCAGATATCGCTCAAAAGCGGTGGCAGGAAAAGTTGTTCCAATTGGAGATGGTGCGATTGCTAATGTTGTTTTAGATGCTCCAGTTAGAGCCATAACAGCTGGACAGAGCGCTGTTTTTTATGATGGTAATACTTTACTCGGTGGTGGCGTAATTAGTTTTGACAGCTAACTGTAAACAATAGAATAATTTTGGGAAAATATAAAAAGTTTTGATATTTAATTATCTAGTAGGTTTAAATCCTGTGCTATTGCAGAGATTTACCTTGATTTTTTTCTGTTTTGGGATAATATTTATAGAAAGTATTATAATGTTATAAAAATAAGGATTTTTAAGTAATAGTATGCAGAAATTAATGTTGAGTGGTAAAATTCATACTGCTCGTTTGACATCATGTGAATTAGATTACGAAGGTAGCTTGGAGATTGACCCTTTACTTCTTGAAGAAGGTGGAATTTTGCCTTATGAGAAAATTTTGGTTGTGAATAGAAACAATGGTGAACGTTTAGAAACATATGCGATTCCTGGAAAAGCAGGAAGTAAAGTTTTTTGTCTGAATGGTCCAGCAGCTCACCGTGGTAATGTCGGTGATGTTGTGACAATTATGAGTTTTTCTCTTTATAATGAAGAGGAAGCAAAAAGTTATGAACCAAAAGTAATTGTTTTAGACGAAGATAATGAAATTATTGAAAGAAAAGGGCGTCGTGAAGCTCTTTAGTTAAAAGAAATTTTGCTCTGAGGAATAAAAATGGCACTAAGAGAAACAATTGAAAAAATATTAAGTTGGTTTTTGGTGCGTTTTTTTTCTGAAAGAGGACAAAGTATGGTTGAATACGCAATAATGGCTTTTATGCTAGTATTATGCAGTTTAACACTTTACTTTGTATTAGATGCGTTGTTGGGGTATGGCTTCAATACAATATCATTATTATCGTATGATTTGTAACTTTTTTAATTGAAAAGCAATATAATTAATATTAAATTCGTTTTTTATATTAAACATTAGCAAGTTAGCTGATATTAGGAAGTGGTTAATAGAGGCTAATTAAATGAAAATAAATAATAAATATTACTAAACTAAATTGTAAAAATAAATTTTTAGGAGAAACGTGATGAAATCTTTGCATCGAAAAAAACGTGGTCAAGGAACAGTTGAGTACATTATTATTGTTGTTTTAGTAGCAGTTGCTGCTATAGCTGTAATTGGTGCATTTAGTGACCGTATCAGAGTAATGTTTGCAGGAGCTGCAACTGCTATGGGGTCTGATGATGCTAGTGATGCTATTGGCGAAAGCTCAGTTGAAACAATGCAAAATCTTAATGAAGATGGGATTGAATAAATTTCTATTCAAACATTAAATAAATTCTTAAAAAGTTATGGAATGTTATTTCTTATAAATTTAAAATAAGGTGTAATTTTATTCTGTAATTATCGAGCTATAGGAGGTGTGTAATGCTAAAAAAAATTGCAAAGCAAGAACAAGGACAAGTTGTTGTTGAAAATTTAATTTGTATTTTGTTGATTTGTTTGATTTTTTTTGGAATATTGCAGCTCTTTTTTATGTTTATAGCTGACTCTGTCGTTTCATATGGCTCTTTTACGACTGCGCGCTCAATTAGCGTTGGATTTAAGCCTAAAAGAGCTCATGTTGCTGCTGAAATTTCAACAATTCCTGCTGCTGGTAAACGCTTAAAACCAATCAATTTATATGATAGCTATGCTAATCAGAGTGCACTTCTTTTGATGGTCGAGGAGTATATTAGAGGAGATCGTACAATCTCTTATGAATATTGGAGAGGTGATAATGAATTTTCAGATTCTACTGCACCATTTAACGAAGAGAGAAGAACATATTTATTCATGAATGAAAGTGAAAAACATGGCGATGGTGTTGAAGCAGAGGTTGGCTTTGACAACTATCCACTTGCAATGCCGATGAGAATGATAAATTTTGGAACAGAGTATACAGATATAGAATCAAAAGCTGTCTTGCCTAAGTATTACAATAAATTTATGGACCGTTAATGTGTAAATGGGGTAAAAATCATGGAAAAAAAATTTAAAATAATTCACAGTACCATAAAAAATAAATTACTTAAAAATGAAAAAGGGCAGGTTTTAGTTTTTATATTGGTCATGGTTATAATTGTAGTTTTCATGACGCTTATAGTTTTTGATGTAGGCCACATTATTAAGGGAAAGATGAAGTCGCGGACAGGAGTTGATTCTGCTGCATTGGTTGCTGCGCAGTGGCAACGCAACTCATTGAACTTAATTGGTGAGATTAATTTAATAAAAGTAAGCTCTACAATGTGGGATTTTACTGATAGTCAATATGAAGATTTGAGTGAAGACAAGCCTCCAGAAGTTCGCTATAACGCACGTGATGATGCAGTAGCAGCTGGGCGTGAAATGACTGAATTACAGCTTAGAATTGCTTTTGTTGGACCGTTGATTGGTTTTGCTGCAGCACAACAAGCTGCTAAAAATAATGGAGTTCATAGTGATCCAGATGCTCATACTGCACTAAGCCGTCATTGCAATATGATTGAAAACGGTGATGTGTATGCCTCGGGTGTAATTCCTGAAGAAGTTTATGGGTTTAGATGGGGTGAGCCGTATGCAAAAATGCTTCGCGATATTCTTTTTTCTTCTAATGGAAAAGCAACTATTGCAGTTGCAGCCAATATGGAAACTTATAATACTCCATATATTTACAGTCAAGGAGGTATTCCTGTTAATGCGTATGCCAACAAGAGAGTACTGCGAGCATTATTATCAACTCCACCAGTTGGTTATTGTGCAATAAAAAATTTAATTGAAAATTATGAAAATGATTTTGCTAGAAATAAGTGGTGGGGCGAAATTATCGTAAAAGAAAACAGTGTAACGCCAACAGGTTCCGAAATTTTACCATTAAATATTGAGTTTAGTCGAGGGACTCATGGACCATACAATGCAGCATCGTATATAACTCAAAATGGAACTAGCTCAAATTATTTGGACAATAGCAAGCGTAACCCAAGTTCAGACTTATTATTTGATGTTGATGTTAGTGGAAATAATTCTGCTAAATTTGTTTTTGAATATGCAGAAGCTATTAAATATTTACAAGCCAGTGATTTTGCAATTTATGACTCAGATTGGACAGATTATTCCTTTGATAAAATAAATTATTGGGAATCATATTTAGTTGGTAACTTCAGACCTGAAGCAGCTTATAATTCCGGTGCAGTTGCCTATATGTCTACTAGAGTTGACAATAAAACATTGTTAGTAAATTATTTTCAAGAAGGTGGAAAGTTGCCAACAATCCGAAATAGTAAAAGAAAATATTATTATTTTGATGAAATTATTACATCATCTTTGGCTAAACCATTAGGTTCTTTGGAGTTGGACGGAACTAAGTTTCCGCCACATTTATCAAGTATGGTTTTACCAGTTTTTAATGATGTGACAATGTTGCCTGTTGCATTAGAGTTCCCTGGTTACTCTATGTTACATGATCCAGCTTATTTTGCGTTTAGAACAAAGTATTTGCCTGAATTAGGTAAACGCAATTCAATTGAGGAAATGGAAGGTTGGATTGCTCAACAAGATAATCCTGAATATTATACACATTACCATGAGGCCTTACTTAAATTGGATGACCCCGCATATCGGCAAGGAGTTTTAGATTGGCTTAATACAGAGTTTAAAGTTGGTGAAGATGAATTAGGACGTCCGATTTACAAAACAAATCGCGATCTGTGTGGATGCTATAATGAAGGATCAGGATCAGGACCGGGACCAAGTCCGCCATTGCATTAAATGATATTTTTGACATAGCAAAAAATTTTTTAGTATTTGCTTCATTTATCTACAGAATAGATATTTGAAGCAATTTATTATTTATTTATGATAATTTGTATTCAATCATTAACATAGTTATTTTTTTTGTAAATTTATCTTAAAATTTTATCATTATGTTTATCTATAAATTGAATTCAAATTAGTATCAAAAGAAAATTATTAAGGTAGAAAAAGATGAAGAGAAAAATGTTAGGCCCGACATTGTCGAGCGCTGGTTTGTTATCGCTAGTATTTATTAATGGTTGTGTTAATTCAGAGGATTACGCACAAAAATGTGAATTAGGATGCCCTCAAATTTATAGTGATATTCCCAAAAGAAAGTTATTAGGCATGATTTTATTGGTGTTGATAATGGCAAGAAACAATTGTTTAGGGTAAACCAATTTCATCCTGAACAAAACTGGCGAATTAAAACTGATAAAAAATCACGTGATATTCAAGTTTTACCATGTGGAAATAAAATTTTAGTCAGCAATTCCAAAGGTGGAACAATTTATTCAATAAAAGATGGTAAAAAAATCAAGGATATAATAACAAGTTTGCGTGGTGTTGAGAGCGCTGTTTTTAAAGATAAAAATTTTTATTTTTTAGGTAGTGGTAATGATATAACTGTTACTGACTGTAGTGGGAAAATTTTAAATAAGATTATTATTAAAGAAAAATTAAAAGCATATCGTTTAATGCGTTTTGATAGTGATAACAATATTATGATTGCAGCTCAGAATGTAATTTTAAAAGTTGATAGGAAAGGTGAAGAAGTTGAGCGAATTAACTTGCAAGGGAAAATGTATGTTGCAAAGCGTAATTCTGATGCCGATTTATTGACCTCTTTTGGCTATAAAGGGATAGTCGCTGTGCTGTGATAGATAAAGATACTAAGCGAGTTAAACGTATGTATGGAGGCAAAATAAAACATCCTACGATGGGTATTGACTTCGCTTCTGGTTTTGTTATTTTAAAAAATTCCGAGGATGAAGCTGAAACTGTGGTATTATGTAATTGGTTAGGACACGGAAAACAGGGGAAAGGTACTCCATTGATTGAGTTTAATCACGGAAATAAAGTAATTTGGACATGGTCAGATCATAAAAATATTAAGCAAGTTACGAATGCAGTATTTTTAAGATAATGTGAAGAAAAAATAGTGTTGGTACTTTTAAACTAAGTGCCAACATTTTTTTAATCAAAAAAACCTTTATCATTTTTATCTTTAAAGATATTTTTATTAAAAATATCAGGAAGTTTTTCGAGCTCCATAGACCCTTTTTTTAGCTGTTTTGGAACAATAAATTCATCATAGTTATCATCAATATCATCCGCATAGACGGTATTATAAAAATCGTCATTTTCATTATAAAAGTCCTCGTAACCGGCGTCGCTGTCATGTTCTGTAAAATAATCAATTTCATTTTCATCATGGCTATCAATTTCATTGGCATGTTCTATTGAGATTAATTGTTCAGTTTGGTTATTTTGAACTTCAATCTCTTTTAAAATTTTATTCTCTTTTTCTTCAATAGATTGAGTTAATTTTAGTTTTTTTGCCAATTTTTTTTCTATGAAATATCCACAAATTACACCAATTTCATACAATATTAGCAGAGGAAGCAGTAATATAACCATTGATATTGCATCTGGAGGAGTCATTACTGCTGAAAAAAAAGCTCCAATTAACAACGCGTATTTACGATTTTTTTTTAGCGTTGCAACTTTGATGAATTGCATCTTTACAAGCATGGAAACTATTAATGGTAATTCAAATACTATTCCAAATGCTAAAATCATTGATAGTAAAAAACTAATGTATTTTGCATAATCCCAAAAATTTTCCACACCCAAAGGGCTGTAGCCAATTATTGCTTTAACAACAAAAGGGGTTGCAATATATGCCAAATAAACTCCAGCTGCAAAAAGAATTGAGGCAACAAAAACCATAAATATAATGATTGTGCGTTCTTTTTTTCTTAGCCCCGGCGCAATAAAATTCCAAATAAAATAAAATGTCACAGGAAATGTAAAAATTAGTGCTAGGTAAATTGCCATCTTGAATTGAACAACAACAACCTCCATAGGCGATGAATTTCGTAGTTTGATTCCTTCAGGCACTGTATCAATAATTAAACCTTGAAAAAATTTTAACGTCAAAGTTCCAACAATCAAAGCTGGCACCATACATATCAAAATTTTGATGATGGTCCAGCGTAACTCTTCTAGATGGTCTAGAATGTGCATTTTTTTTGAATTTTTAGTCATTGTCAAAACTATAGAAAAAAACTATAACTAAGCTTTTTTATCAGTATCCTGATCTGGAGTACGGTCATACTTATCAGCAACTTTTGTATTTGATTTAGATTTTTCATCGTCTTCAGCAGTAATTTCAGTATGTACATCATGAAGACCTTTTTTGAATTCTCTAATACCTTTGCCGATACCACGCGCTAATTCAGGAATTTTCTTAGCACCAAAAAATATTAAAATTATTAAAACTATAACTATAAGTTCCTGGTTACCAGGCATTGAAATTGCTGTAATCATAATTCGATATCCTTTTTTTTAATTTCTTTTATCCATTAATGTAGTACTTCATTGCAATAATGTCTAATACAAAAAATATAGTTATCATAAAAATTATACATTATTAATGAATTTTTCTAAAAATTATTTTTGAATACCACTTTTTTGTTATAAAAAATGCTAAAATAATAACTATTAATATCCATATTTTAGGTTCAGACATTGGCTCTATTTCTTGATTAGCATCTAAATTTTTATTGGCTTTTAATGTCTCTTTTTGTTTACGTTGTAGTGCAATTTTTTGTTGATCATTTTCTAAGGCAATAAAAGAGGTGAATGGATTCATTATTTGCGATTTAAAACTGTCCTGAACTAATTCTAAAAACTTTGTTTTCCCATATACTGGTTTTAATTGCATTGCTTGATATTTTGCTTGCATTAATAGAGCACTTTCGTAGTTGTGACTAATTGCTTTTTCATCTGCAAATTTAGTGGTTGGGAATTGATCATTTGTTAAAATTATTGATGCTTGATCATCATTTTTCAAATAACCAACAATTTTATTATGGTAATTAAAAACTCTAACTTCATTATTTAGAGATATTTTTTTAGTTTTTGCTATTGGATGTTTTGAATTATTTTTTAAAGAAAAGGAAATTAATTCGCCTTTGTTATTATTTAGACAGTAAAACTTCTCATTATCTGGATAACAAAAGTTTAAATCGGCAAAATTTTTGTTAATTATCGCATTATTTAAGTTTTTGCTTACGACAATAAAAACTGGATAATTTGAGTTTTTATTTAAATAATTAAAAACTAAGTTTTTACGAATCGTTTGGTCGAGAAAAAAACCGCCATTGTTAGAAATTTTATCAAATTCATTTTCATATTTTGGTCCTGTTGCAATAATTTTTGATGATGAGCTAACTAAGCTAAATTTTGCCGTTGCTACTTGCTTTGGGTATTGTTTTAAAAAATTTTTTATGTAGCTTTTGAAATTTGTTTTTGAACTTTTAGAATGAATTGAATTGTCAATCAAAAAATGAAAATACGGTTTACGCTTGACCAATGGTAGTTTATTTTTTGCATTAGCACTGATATAAAAATAGTTATCAGCAGTAATAATTTCTTCAACTCTATTTGCAAAATTACTATTTTTATCATTTAGTTTTAAAGTATAATTTTGCACTTTAATCGTAATTGGATCTTTGTGAATTAATTCAATTTCAGTTTCTCTTAATTCTTTGGCTAGAAATGGGAAAACTCTAAACTTAATTTTATTGCCGCTAATATAGTTCAAGATACCTGGATCTTGGCGACGTTTTTTAATTTGAGAATAAATCCAGGTCGCAGCTCTTTTTTCTGCTAAAATGCCTCTCTCTTTACGCCCTTCAATATAAAGGTAATAATCGCTAATATAGCAACCGTTTGGTAGATTGAAGGTTGTTTTAAACTCTATATTATCGCGGTTATAGGAATTTTTCAGTTTAAATTTCAAAGTACTTTTATAAAATTTATTTTTTGTATCATAAAACGTAGTTGAATTTAAGTTTTGAATATGAGCCTCTGGAGTATCTTCGATGATAAAGTTAACATTAGAAGTATTATTGTCCTGATGATCAATTCTTGCTAGGAAAATTCGCTGTAAATACTCTTTTTTTTGTCGCGATAAGGTCAAATTATCTAAAACAATATAACGGTATAATCCTGAAATAAATGGTAGTTTACCATTGCTTGAAAGTCCTTCTCTTGAAGTTGTTGTGTGCGCTGTAATGTTGGCTATTACTTGTTTTAAATTTTTATATGTTCTTTCCGAATTTAAAAATTTGTAGTTCTTCTGGTAATCGCAGCTAAATGTATATTCAAGAGCTTCATGGAGTAGTTGGCGATCATTATTAAATTTTATGTATAAATAACTTGGTATAGATAAAAATGATACAATAAAGATAATGCCTATAAATGGTTTATTTTTTGCATTTTTAGCTAATGATGAAATATCAGAAATTATTACTTGAGAATGAATTAAGAACAATAAAATTGGTACCATCATTAAAAAACCAGCTCCAAATACTAACAATGCTAAAATCGCCAAAGGGAATAATGGTAAAAATATCGCAAAAAAGTATAATGTATAGCTAAATGTGACACAGGATCCAATAAATAATATTAAATTAATAAAATTATTTTTAACTCGAGGCATTGATACAAAAAATGCGGTTGTAATTACTAAAATATATAGACTTATACCATCAAATTCTCCAAAAATAAAATGCATATTGTAATTTAATACTAACCCCGCAGTTGGTAAAAATAGTGAAACTACTACTTTGAAAACTGTATTTATTTTGTTCTGTATGATATTTTCATGATCTTTTTTATCTTTGCGCTTTTTTAAAATTAAGCAAATAGTTCTTAACATGAAAAAAAGAAAACTTATTGCAGTCACAATAAAGATAAAAAATAGTAAAATTGAAGATAATCTAACAAATTGAAAATCAGTCAAACAAATAATTAAATAAGAGGAAAAATAAAAAGAAATTGGAATTAATATTATTAAAACAAAATTAATTAAATGGTTTTTATTTTCCTCTTTGATGTTGTCATCAGTTTTTTTTAAAGAATAATTTGCAATTATTATTAAATTATACATTAATGGGATTAATAAGAAACCAATTGGGTAATAGAAAAATGAATCGGTATCTATCACTTGAGAAATATTGCTGGTAATAGCAGACATCTGAAAATAGTAATTAGTAATATAGCATGAAAAAATTACAACATTAAAAACTGTAAAAAATATTCCAATTTCCTTATTTTTTCTGTTGCAATACCATGCATAACCGATATTAATGGATAAAATTGCAATTAAACTATAAATTAAAATTTGATAGCTGTGATTAGCTTTTATAGGTAATGTTCTAATAATATCTTGTAAATTGATCCACAACCATAACATTAAAATCAATAATGGTGAACAACAAAATATTAATAAAGAACTAATTTTCGACAACATTTTCATAATCTCCTCCTGTAATTTTTTGTTGCTTCTCAAAATAATAGTGAATTGCTAAATATAATAAAATTAATGATGTTAAGTAAAAAATAGCCCCTAAGGATTGATGAGGAACTGGGATATTATTCATATAAAAATATTTCTGAAAATCTTTAATTTTTAAAAACATTACAATGCGCATTGAATTAATAATTATCGTAAAAAAGTATGAAAAAATTACGAGTGCTGGGATTAGTAAAAACGACTTAAATTTATTATTAATGTTTTTAGAAATCAAAAAAAACAATGTCCAAAATGTAATTAACATGAAATTTATTCCGGAACATGAGTTATTTATGACAAATTTTGATTTCGAAAAAAGGAATCCATATTGAAAAATAAATTGTGGGTTTTCATTAATTATTAAACCTACTATTTTACTAGTTGGAGTTGTTAATAAATGCATATAAAAAGAACGCATTAATATAATTTGACAACTTAAAAAAAGCATAATTACAAAACTAAATCTAATAATATTTTTATTTAAAAAACTTAAAAAATTTTTCAAATTTATCTCCTTTATAATTAAATCAGTCTTGCGGTTTAATAAGCTAGCATATTTAAAATCAATTTAAACTCGTTTGACATAAATATTTTAAAAAATAAAATGCGTAACATTTCAATATTATGAAAGTGTTACGCACTTATTAAATATTAGGTTACATTAAAAATGTAACATTATTTACATTTACAACAGCATTTTGTTGGTAAAGTAATTTTTGTGTTACCTTTAGTAACCTTAACTTTTTTATAGGTGTCCTTAGCTAGACGAATTTTTAGGGTATAGTCGCCATCGCTTTTGACATTTACAATGTTTCCTTCTTTAATAATATCAGTTGTGATTCCGCCAAAACGTAGTTTTTTGATTCCACTTTTTCCTTTTGGATATGGGTTGTAGCTAATAGTTTTATTAATTGCATCAATATCATAAAAGCCAAGTACATCTTCAATAAATAATGAAATCGGCCCCAATGCGCTCCAGCCGCAGAAATCTTCACGTACAATACCTTTGCCATCACCTTTTGTTGCAGGTTTATATTCATTTGGGTTATAACATTCCCAGATAGTATGTGGGCTATATTGTTGGTATGTTTTGCTCATATGATCAATAATATTTAATGATAATTTTCTTGATAAATCATAATATCCATATTTGTCAATTGCTTTAATTGTCATATAACTAGTTGGTAACCACATTCCCCCACGCCAATATCTACCTTTCGGATCGAAATCTTGGTCATTTCTTGCAATGGTTGGAATAGGTAAAAAACCACCTAGCGTTTTAGTGCTTTTTAATTGCTTAACCATTTCAGCAACTTGTTCCTTGCTAGCCATTTCTGCTAAAACTGGCCAAAATGAAGCTGGGGTCATAACTTTGACAAATTTATTATCTTTTAGTGAGATATCATAGTAAAATCCATCTTTTTTATCCCAATAGTATTTATTTACAATTGATTTGATCTTGTTATATTCATCTAGCCATTTTGCCGCTTTTTGCTCATCTCCTTGGTCTTTAAACATTTTGCTAATGTATAATGCAGATAGCCCTTGTTGAGCAATCGCATCAACCCACAATGTATTTGTATAACCAACTCCGCGACCACGTGGAGTATTGTCCATGCCGCTACTAATTCCATTCCATGAGTAGCCATTTTTATGTTTTTGGACTCTGGTAGGAGCTGATTTACGTGGCCCTTTTGTGTAACGCCAGCCGTAAGGAACTGAATTGAACCACTTATAATGAGTTTGTAAATATTTCTTATTGTTTAATAGGTCTGAAATATGTTTTTTATTTCCAGATATTTTATAATTATCATATTCTACCCATGCAAATAATGGCGGATTGTCTGGGTGCCATACAACTAGTGGAGTTTTACCTTTATGCTGGCCATGTAATGTATCATAAAAATTTCTCAAGCTTTCAACTCCTGGATATGCTTCAGGTGCATAGCGACTGAACATAACCATGAAGGCAGTATCCCAAATCCAGATAGTGTCATCCCATAAACCTTCATCAATATATGGGCTTTGTGGTAATCCTGGCTGGAATTTTACTTTTGTGTTGGCAATTTTCCATGCTTTTTTGTAAAGCTCAACATATTCTGGGTGTTCGCTAAAAATTACTTCTGGAATAAATTGTTGGTAATTTTTAACGTTTTCTGCCTTAAAAACATCAAATGTTTCTGTTGCCTTAACTTCAGTAGTTAATGTACCACTTAACATTAATGAAGTTGCAAGAACGGTTGTCGATAGTAAACTTTTTTTAAATTTACAAGTTTTTGACATAATAATCTCCCTGGTTTTAATAGTATTGTACTATTAAATTTTTTTACTAATCCTTAAATTTCTAAGAATAACGGTGTTTTCTTAAAAATAATCCTAATCATAAATTGCATTTAATATAACATTATTATTTATGTCGTACAACCTTAATAATATAAAAAAGAAAATGTTTAGCAATTATTGCTAAACATTTCTATTGTCAATAAATCACTTTAAATATTAATTATTAGTGAAAGTTTTTATAGAACACAGACGTTTGAAGCTTGTAACCCTTTATGGCTATCAGAAAGAATGAATTCAACTTCTTGACCTTCTTCAAGAGTACGATACCCTTCGAGATCAATTGCAGTGTAGTGTACAAAAACATCTTCCCCACCATCACGCTCAATAAAACCGTAACCTTTTGAGCCGTTAAACCATTTAACTTTTCCACGTTGTTTTTCTTCAATTGACATAATCAACACCTCTATTTAAACACATTTCTACGATACAATAGTAATTCATTTCTCATATATAACTCTCAAATTTAAGTTCATAAATAAAAATAAATTACCACAAGGGAAAACCCTTAAAAACATACACCTTGACCCCATATAACCTACAAAAATCAAAGCCTCTTATAAATACTAACACAAATTAGCTCAAAAGTCAAATACTATTATAATTAATATTTAATTTTTTTTTATAAAATATTAAATATACTAATTTTATAATAATTGAACTTAAAAACGCTAATCATATGCTACTTGTATAATTTTATTTTTTTATAATATTTCAAAAAAAATTAAATATATGATTTTTTAATATAACTATTAATAGCTTTATTACAAATTATATGATTTAATACTTTAATATATTAGCTATAGATTTCAACTAATAAATTGTTTGTTTTGTGACTGGGTATGTTATTTGGAAAATAAAAAAATGAGAGAGTAAAAGTGGTTACCCCATAAGGACTCGAACCTTAACTAAGTGGACCAAAACCACTTGTGCTACCATTACACCATGGGGTAAACATTCTGCATTAAAGAAAACATTGAGTATCGTTTTCCTTGCTGAGTATATAAAATAACCTAATTAAACTATTTTTCAACTCAAAAAAAATAAAAAAATGAATATTTTTTTAAAGAAAAAGTTTCTTGAAATTTGAAAATGATTATAAATATATGATTAGTAGGCAACTGGGGGATTTTATAATTATAAGATAAAATAAAAACTAAGAGCACCCAATTATAGTACTCTTAATTTTTTGGGAATCTATTATTAAATTAATAAATGGAAACAATTTTATTGAAATATAACTGAAATATTTCAGTATTTAATTGACCTAAATGCCCACCATTACTAAAAAACATATTGTTACCTTTGAAAGTTTTTTTAATCCAAATTTTTTCATCATCGTTTATTAAAAAATCATCGACATTATGGAAAACAAATACGTTCTTAGTTTTAGCTAGTTTTATAGAATAAGTTTGTAGGTCTGAATTTTTAACCAAGATATCTTTAACATCTTTTCGATTATACTTGCGTTGATAGAATGGAATTAAAACCTTATCCATGTATTGTTCGTAATCCCATTGTACCGCATAACTATAGAACTCTTTATAATCATCTTTATTAGCAACAGGAATAGATGTTAAATTATTATTATGTTGATGTATCATATAAAGCACGTCAACAAGGGTTTGTTTAGTGTTAATTGAAATCATCGCAGCAGCTTCACGAGGAGTGAAAGGAATTGGTCCTTTATACATCTGCTCCATAAATAGCGCAGCTTTTTGTTCATCGCTCAATTTTTTTGGATCAACTTTTTTGTTGTTATTTTTGTACTTCAATGGTAATGGAGCTGTTTCTTTAGTTGAGACCATGCCATATTTCATTGCTAAAAGCGACAGAAAAGGCAATTGTGTTTCATGGTCAACAGTTTTCCAAACGGCATTGATATTATCCAATTCTTTAGCGCTATTCGTAAAACTAACAGCGGGATTAATTGCAATGTAACGATCGAAATTGCGATTTAGTAAATTAGTATCTTGCATCGCACTTAAAAATAATGCCTGTGAACCACCCATTGATAAACCAACCATAATCTTTGTTGCTGGGTGTAGATTTTTACTTTTCTTTAAGTCCTTTTCAATTGTATTTAAAACACGACTTAACATTCTACCATCTTCAGATAAATATCCTGGAATCCAGTTTCCTAATGTTGAATTGACAAATTCCCAATTCATTGTATTGGGTAAAGCTACCACGCTATATCCCTTTTTATAGAGCAATTTAGCTAGTGCCGTAATTTGTTCACTTTTTAACCCAGATCCCATTCCTGGAATAATATATGCCATTGGTGAAGAAGTCGTTTCTTGTTCCCATAAAATGTATGGCAGGCGAGGGCGGCTAGCAATAATTTCAATTGAACGTTCTTCAAATTTAGTACCAAAATCGCTATTCCAAGGTGAAATTTTATTCCAGATGCTATCATCGTCATTTTGGTTAGTGAATTGCATGTAGCGTAATGTATCGACAAAAGCGCCTTGTGATTTAAAGTTAGTAATTTTTACATCAATAAATTTTTTGTTTTCAGCATTTATGTCGGGAGTGCTTTGTTGAAGTTTGCCCAAGTCTTCTTTTAATAAATCTTGTTGAATTTTTATGAAGTTTTCTTTCTGCATTAATTCATTAATTACTAAATTTCTTTGCGCATAGAAAAACATCTTTCCAATCACATAAGAGTCGGCAAACGTACGATTAAAAACATCAAGTTTGTAATAATTATGGCTTGATGAATTAGCTCCTTTTACTGCTCCTGTTCCAACGCTAAGAGCTGGGCTATATAAGCCAATATAAGTGGTTGGGTCAAGAAATTTATCAACAATCATTCCGCTACCGTCGCGAGCCGTTGTTCCTCCTAAAACTGGGATGTTTACATAACAGCCTTCGCCCATACCCCATTTAGCCATCGTTTGACCGAAATCTTTTGAGCGAGGATTAACTTGATACCAATGTTTTGCTGGGTCATATAGACCAACAACACCTATAGTTGTATTTGTAACAAAGCGCAGAGATTCAGTTTTAGAAGCATCCCAGTCTGCTTGAAGTGCGCTGTTGATTAATCTTTTTGGATAAAGAAGGTTATCGAAAAATCTTTCGACACATTTAATCCCATGATCAGGCATAACTGTCGCCCAAGAGACCGCAATTGGTTGCATAACGTATTTTGCTGCAAATTTATTAAATGAATCAACTCCACGGTTCATGCCTTCAATAGATTCTTTGTCATTAATAAAATTAACAATGTGTGGATACTCTTCATTGTGAAATGTATTCTGAGTAGTAACAATAGTTTTTAATTCTTTTTCGGTGTCACCATAAGTAACCGTAAAAATACTAAATAATGCACCAACTGTTAAGAGCTGTTTGCTTATATTGAGGTTTTTGTTTTTAAAAAAATTCATCATAACATTTAGTTAGCAATAAGCAAATTGCTAACTTCTAACTCCTTTGTAAAAAATTAATAAAAAACGAAATAAAATACTTCTAAAATTGTAAAAAATTATAGGGTATTTACTAGTTTTTTAGTTAAATACCCCTAATTTTATTTTTTAACAGATCTTTTAATTATTTTAAAAGCCTGCTAGGCTCTGATTGTACTTTTTTTCATTGCCAATTGAGCTGCTTGGTCCATGACCCGGCTTGACAACGATATTATCAGGTAATTTAAATAATTTACTCTTAATTGAATTTACCAATTGAGCAAAATCTCCTCCTGGTAAATCAGTTCGTCCAGTGCTATTTGCAAATAAAGTATCTCCTGAAAATAGGGTGTTAACATCAACAAAATAATAACAACAGCCTCCTCTGGTATGACCAGGTGTTCTAATAATTTCAATTTTATCAACATTGTTATTTAATTTGCTTAATTTAGAAAATTGGTTACAAGTTTTTGGTAAATTTGTTGCCCTTGGAAAATATGGTAGCATTTGATTATTAGGGCTACTATAAAGCTGTTCATCGTCTTCACAAAGGAAGAATTCCTCAATGTTTAAAAGCTCATTTAGTTCTCCCAGTCCACTAATATGATCAAAATGAGCATGAGTTAATAACACAATAGCTTTTTCAAAAGGATATTTTTTTGTTGCTTCGGCAATAATGTTTGCATCGTTGCCTGGGTCAATAATATATAAAATTTTACTCTTGTCTGAGAAAATTAAATAACAATTCACTTCAAGCAATCCAACAATAATTCGTTCTTGTTTCACGTTTTATATCTCCTTAAACACTTTTAATTAGAAGTGTTAAGTGTTTAATATTTTTATCTAAAAAGGGAAATTAGACTACAATTTCAGGTAATATACCTGTGGAACTTGTTCGGTTAGCTAATTTTCCCACTACTAATTTTTGTGCATTGATATCGTTGTTGATGTGTTCCATAATGCTATCAATGCACGTTACTGCATCTTTTTCAATGTCAATAGACATTGAAGATAGTGGAATTGGTAAAAATTTACTGAAAGGGTCATTGTTAGTTCCAATAATTTTAATATCATCAGGCACCTTAAAACCACAATTTTCAGCCATTTTTATGACATATTGACCAACCGCATCGTTTACACAATAAATGGCGTCAACTTCATTAAAGTACTTTCTAATATTATACATTGACGAATCCTTAAAAGAGCTAAAACGAAGCAAAAATCTTTTTGCAACATATAGCTTACGCTCCTTAAGAAGTTGTTTCATTATTCGATAGCGGTTTTCATAAATGCAGTAGTAATCAGACATAACACCAATTCTTTCACAGCCTAAATCAATTAATTTATCAGCAACCTTTTCAACCATTTTTTCTTCATCGTATAATACATAGTTAAATTTGCTTAAACGTTTTTCATAAAAGCTTGAACCATAGAATAAAACGCTTAAACCACGATGTTTGATGTCAAGTCCATATTTCTTGAAAGCATTAAAATTACGGACAAAAATCACGCCTTTTAATCCTGGATATAGAACATCAAGTGTGTCAATTTTATCTTTTAAGTCACTTGAGTCTAATGCTAATATTGTATAATCAAAATATTTATTATTGCATTCAATTAAAGCTGAAGCTAAAAAACGCAATGAAACCATATCTTCTCGTTGCATTGAATCATGTAAATCAGAAATAATCAAAATTGTATAGCGGCGTGATTTTGGAGCAACAAATGATCCACAACCGACACGCGAATAAACAACTCCACGCTTTTGTAATTCTAGTAAAGTACGTTTTGCCGTACTTTGTGAAATTTGAAAACGTTCAATAAATTCTTTAACTGACGGAATTTGTGTGTTAACTGGTAAATCGGCATATTCTTTTTCTAAATTATCGGCAATTTCCATAAATTTTTTTGATTTAGGATATTTCATAATTATACCTTTGACCCTTCTTTTTTAAACCCCACATGTTATTTTTTTAATTTTTAATTGGGTTTTAATTATATTATATAAATTTTTTTCAAAAACATTTCTAAACTTAAAAATACCATTTTAAACAACTGATTACAAACTAGAACATTGTCTTTAATTGAAAAAATCTTTGTTATTAATAGTAATTATACATTATGTCCATGAATTATGATTATTTTCCAAATCATTTTGGTGATATTGCTGTTGATTTTTTGTTAACAGAGATTGCCTTTTTTCATAATTAATATCAAAATCAATAGCAATTGCTAACATTCTAAAACTGTCTGCACGATGACTAGCTAAATCATGAACTGGTTTGTCGCCCCAAATTCCATTTTTTGCGTCCCAACTTTTGCGATACATTTGTAACCCCTTGATTCCTAGTTCACATTTTGCTGCATCAAATTTACAAAATGGTAAAATTTGACGTACCGCATTGATGCCATCCATTAAACTCATTCGCGGAGCAATATCAAAATTAAGTCCTAAATCTGCAGAGATTTCCCAACGACTGCGCCCGCTACTTAGTTCCCGTACCATAATGTCATGAGGAGCTACATGGCGCGAGTAATGGTATTTTTTTGCTTTTAAATCTTCAATAACCGAATTTAACCCTTTGTCAGTACATTCATAATAGTCAATAATACGAATTTCAGAATTTGTTTTTTGTGCAAACCAAATAGTCATTTCATCACGAATGCCTAAATCCCAGTATGTTTCGACACCTAAATTTGGGTCATAGCCAACTTTATTAATAGCATTATTTTTATATAAATAATCTAGTTGAGTACTGTAATATGCTCCATCAATTGATTGTTCAAATGCTTCCTCTGCTGTAGATGGATATTCTCGCTTAATTTCATCGCCTTGCTCTGTTTCCTTTAAAGCATACCAAAGTTTTTGGTTTTCCGTCAAAATAATATTTTCATCTAGAGCTAATTTTGCAAAATATTCACTTAAACGTTCAGGAACAATAATTTGTTGTTGTTCTTTTGCTGAAACATTTAAACTATAATCAGGGTTTTTCCACCACGGGAAAAAATGAAATTTATAATCTAGGGCAGTTAAAGGTTGACTTTTTTTTGCATTGTACATAGCTTTTTGGCACATGTCAAAAAATAATCCTTCACGCCCCTCAGCTGTTGATTCAATAATAACAATGCCGTCAGAGCTGATACTATTTAATGTTCCAGTTTTAATTTCAAGTGCTTTTTCAGGATATTTTGCTGCAATTTTTCCCAATTCAGAAATGTGTAGTAACTGCAATGTCCCTGAGCGTAGAGATGTTCCAACCCTAATGCCGGATAATTGTTTGAAATTATTATCATGAGCGATCAAAATTTCACCTGATTCATTTTTTTTTAATGGCAAAGCTTGCTTTAGATGAGAGTTTAAATTTTGATAAGCATATAGAACTTTGTCTCGAAAAAAGACTTTGGCATCATCAACATTATGTGCTAATTGTCCAGCTCGAATACCACGATTAAACAAGCAGTAATCTAGGAGAAAAATCGAACAAAAAGTAGTAAAACCAAATTGACGTGCTTTTAAAATAATATTTTTATTGTGCATTTCATGGAAAAATTGATTTTGAACGTTATTAAAGTTAAACTTAATTTTTTGTCCTTTTTTATCTGAAATGCTGTATAAATTATTTAAGCGCCAAAATTGATTACTCAAGCATTCATTTAAAATACTTAAATCTTGTTTTTCTTTTGATTTTTTATTAAGCAAATTTCCCACTTCAAAATCAACTAAAATACTATGCTTCATAGGAATCCCCCATGAAGTTAAATTGCTGATTTTGATGTTCATTTTTTGCATTATTTATAATGAACGAATCTCCTGTTTCAGTGATTATTTGTTGTAAAAATTGCTGAAGGGAATCAACTTTATTGTCTTGTTTTTCTTTCCATCCTTGTAAAGTTGCTAATTGTTCGATAATAGCTTTTTTATCATACATTTTTACTTGTAGCTGATTCCCTTCTTTAGTTGGTTTGATGGTTAATTCACGCAAAGCGTGCTTATGTTTTTTTAGTTTTTTTGGGTCAATATTTAATTCTGAATCCAAAATATCGACAATGCTTGCGTTAGCCATTTTTGACAAAATTTCGACCGCATTTTGTTTGGTTAATTCTTTTTTTTGTCTCATAATTTCCCCCCCAGAAATTTAGTTTGTTGCTATTTCTTTGACATTGAACAATGCCTTGCTATAAAATATGTTTTTAAGAGTATTAATATAATCGTATAAAATATAAAATACAAATGTATAATTAAGAAAATTTAGATAAATTTGTACTTGCTACTTAAAACAAATATAGATTTAGGATAGTTTTTTAGCTAATTTTTCAATTGAAATTTGTAGTGATTTAGCTAAAACTTGTTGCTCTTTTTTGCGTTTGTAATTACGAACAGCACTCAAAAAATAGTAAAAGGGTAATTGTTTAACGCTGTAAAAACGCTCTAAATCAATCACAGCAATCAGCTTGTTGGTGGGGTTGTAAAAAAGATGTTTTACAAACCAGTCACGATAAAAATACTGTGTTTGTTGGATTTCTTTGAAACTAATGATTAATTTTTCGGCAAATTCATCAAAAATTTGTTGATACTTTTCATCATTTTTTCTCATTTCATGTAGATCATATAACGAAATATAGTCGCTTAAATCTTTCATCAAAATAAAAGCTTGCTTTCCACTTTCATCAATTGCATGCGCAGAAAATTGTGAACTCGTCAGATCAAATTGTGGTAGGATTTCACGTGCCGTTAATTCATTTTTAACAGCAGAAAATGATTTGCCAGTTGAGCGTTTAAGAAAATATTTTTCACCATCAAGCTTTAGCATGCATGTTTCACGCAAAATAGTATTTCCGCCACGAACTTTGTGTGAACGTTTTACTTCTATACCCATATCTTTGGCAAATTTATTTGCCTCAATATTCCAGAAGTCGGTAAAATTTTTTAACTCAAATTTTGCTAATAATTCTTGTTCATTTTTATTTGTAAATACAACTTTATTTTTGTTATAGTTATTCTTGTTCATCTTTATCCTTTAAAACTTCATCAATGCCAAAAATACAGTCATTGACAGTAATTAATTTCATACAATCGTGAGCAACTGGACAATCTTTATAATCACATGGGCTGCAGTCAACTCCTAAATAAATATTATGTCGAGGTGCAGTCGTTTCTGGAGGATACCAACGATTGAAATCCCCAGGACCATATAACACTACAGCTGGAGTATTAACTGCACTAGCAAGGTGGCACGGTCCAGAATCTAAACCTACGAAAATATTGCTATAATGAATAATTAGAGCACTTAAATCTAGCGAAGTTTCGCCAGCTAAATTAATACTAACTTCCTGAATATTCGCTGTTAATTGCGCAATTAAACCGTTGATCATTATTCCTTCCGCGGGACCTCCTGCAAAAACTAGTTTTTCAATGTTTTTTTCTTTAATTAAATACTCACAAATTTTTGCCCATTTTTCATTGCTCCAATTTTTAGAACTTCTTTTTGCTGAAAATGGTGCAATAACAGCATAATTGTGTTTGTTAAAGTGGTATTTTCCCATTAAGTCAGCAAATTCATCATAACTTTCTTTTTTAAACCAACTATATTCATAGCTTAAGTCTAAATGGTTTGGTAAATCAATATTCATATCTTCAAGCGCAGCACGAACAACGCTTGCACAATTTTCTGTTTCGGTTGCATCTGTTGAATATTTTGGCTCAATGTCAATAAATGATGTTAATTTTTCTTTTTTAGTTACTTGGCAATACTTAATTTTTTTGTTACCAATAATTTTTTTAGCGCCACCCATTAACGCCCACGGGACACGTCCCAAGTCTTGAGGAGAAATTAAAAAATAATCAATTCTTAAGCGTCTAAATTTACGAACTAACCTCATTTTTTCTTTTAAACTACGGTTTCTAACCGTGATAATTTCATCAACATAAGGACAGTTTTTAATTATTTCTACTCCTCCTGCATGTTTTGTTAAAAGTGCAATATGTGCGTCAGGACAATATTGACGCAAATTACGTAGCGCAGGAATAAATGCGAGCATATCACCAATATTTTGTAGACGTGTAATTAAAATACTTAATTGACCATTTTTTAACATAATTATAAATAACCTTATCGTGGTTTTTGTTTACAATATCAATTCATACATTAGCCTAGTTTTTTTTATTTGCAATTTTTATAAAAAGCTTTTCAATACTTTCGACATTTTTATTCCAATCAAAATTTTGTGCTGTTTTAATGGCATTTCTAGTAAAAGATTTTTTTTGTTCTGTATTCAAGTTTAGAAAATCATTAAGATATGCTGCCAAAGTGCTGCTATCGGTGCAGTTTTCTAAAAAGTAACCATTTTTTTTGTGATTAATGATTTCAGATGCTCCAACTAATTTACTGGTAACTGCTGGCACACCACATGCCATTGCCTCTGTAATAACATTGCCAAATGTTTCAAATGAACCTGGATAAACTAATAAATCACTAATTTGATAAATTTCATTTATACTGCGTTGCAATCCTAAAAACTTAATATCTATACTATTTAAATTGCTGTTATTTATTTTATTTAAATATGAAGTTGCATTATCTTTGCCAACGATCAATAAGGATAAATTTTTTAGAGATGACTTTTTATCTAACTTTAATAACGCTTCTAAAACGGTTGGTAACCCTTTTATTTTAAAGTTATGAGCAACAAAAACGAAAACAGTATTTCCGCTTGGAATATTATACTTAGCTTTTAAATTTATTAATTTTTCTTTGTCATCTTTTATATTGTAAAATTTGTCGTGGTCGAGTCCATTATAGATGACAGAAATTTTTTCTTCTGGAACATCAAAGTTTTCCATTAATTGCGTTTTAAATAGTTGCGATATTACAATAAAATTTTTTGCTTTATTTTTGGTGAAAAGCTCTTTTTCTAATTTCAAAAGAAAACTATGCCGTGGATTTAAGCTTTGAATTTTATGATAATTCATTGGTAGCCATATATGATGGATTTGTTCGGTAACTCGCATGACATCGACGGGGTAGGTGCGGCATAGCGAAAAAGTAATTTCAAATTTTTCTCGCAAATTTTCATTTTTAATGATTTTCTGAGCTTGTTTGTGAAATGAATAAGTGCCACTAAATAATGAACGCTTTTTTGGAACTTTAATCCATTTTAAATTGTGATTTTCTTGTTCTTTATCAATTGCAAATTTTTCTGATAAAATTGTAACGCAATGACCCCGTTTGATAAGTCCAAAAGCAATCTCGGTAGCGGCACGTTCCGCTCCTCCAGGTGATATTGATGTAAAGTTTCTGCGAATTAATAAAATATTCATTTTTTACCTTGAAAATTACTATCGAAATGATTAATATTCTCAATATACCATGCAACTGTTTTGGCTATTCCTTGATCAAAAGAATCTGTTACAGAATAGTTTAAAAGTCGCTTAGCCTTTGCTATATTTGCCAGTGAATGGGGAATGTCTCCAGCACGTTTTTGTCCATAAATTGGCACTATTTGAGCTAGCTCTGAACGGTTTGTTTTTTGAATTAAATTATTTTTTATTGCTGTAAAAAGTTCATCTAGAGAAATGCGATTTCCACATGCGATATTAAAAATATTATGTTTGACTTCTTCTTTTGCATATATTTTTTCTGTTGTAGTTGCTAAGGCTAATAAATTTGCATTAACGACATTTTCAACATAGGTGAAGTCACGGGAAAATGATCCATTATTATTATTAATTGTTGGCTGTTGATGCTTTAATAATTGGAGGATAAATTTTGGGATAACTGCTGCGTATGCACCATTTGGATTTTGATTTGGTCCAAAAACATTAAAGTATCTTAATCCAACAGTTTCAATGCCATAAACGCGCGAAAAGTTTTCTGCGAATAATTCATTTGTAACCTTGGTTGCTGCATAAGGTGATAGAATTTTGCCAGTATTTTCTTCTGTTTTTATGTCATCAGTATTATTGCCATAAACTGAACTACTTGAGGCATAAACAAAACGCTTCACTTTTGCTTCTTTTGCCGCATTTAAAATATTAACAAACCCCATGGTGTTGGCATTTATAGATTTAAGAGGGTTTTCTACTGAGCGTGGTACTGAGCCAATTGCGCCTTGATGTAAAACATAATCAATATTTTTAATCGCCTTTAAACACATTTGTTTACAGCAAATGGAACCTTCAATTAATGAAAAATTACTGTTCTTGAAAAATGGTTCAATATTTTTTAATGAACCTGTTGAAAAATCATCTAAACAAGTAATATTAGCGTTTAATTGTAAAAGTTTACTAATAATATTGGAGCCAATAAATCCAGCCCCCCCAGTGATTAAGATGTTTTTATTGTTAAAAAAATTGTCATCTATTGTGTTCGTCATAATCGAATGTTCAACCTATCATTTATAGTCTGATATAACTTAAATTATTATTTACCAAGATTATTTTAAAATATACTCAAAAATAACATTTTAAAATAAAAAAGAGAAAAAATAAGTTAATTATAGCAAAAATGGTTAGACTTCAATATGTAATAGCATTGAAAAATATTTAACAGTATTATTTTTAAAGAAATACACCAAAAATGTTAAGTAAATAATTAAATATTAATAAAAAAATGCTAAAAAATTTGCATTAAGAGCTAAGTGCTTGAATATTATTTGACGCTGAATAGTTTTTATAGCAATAATTTCAATTGCATTTGGAAAAAAAACTGTTATATTATTTCGGCAAAAAATTATTTATAAAAAATTAATTACCAATAGTTAAAGACTTTTGATGATTGTTTTTTATAAATACAAGGTCAAATTTTATTATTAGCTTAGCAATTTTTATAAATTGCTGGCAATTTAAGTTTAAACAAACAAAATCATTAATGGAGAATCATTATGTCCGGAAAAATGATGACAATTGATGGAAACTACGCTGCGGCATATGTTGCATACGCTTTTAGTGAAGTTGCTTCAATTTACCCAATCACACCATCTTCAAATATGGGTGAGTATGCTGACGAGTGGGCTAGTCAGGATAAAAAAAATGTCTTTGGTCAGAAAGTTAACGTTGTAGAAATGCAATCAGAAGCTGGTGCAGCTGGTGCTGTTCACGGTTCTTTAAGTGCTGGTGCTTTAACTACTACATTTACGGCTTCTCAAGGATTATTATTAATGATCCCTAATATGCACAAAATCGCTGGTGAAATGTTACCAACAGTTTTCCACGTTTCTGCGCGTTCAATTGCTGCACAATCTTTATCGATCTTTGGTGATCACTCAGACGTTATGGGTGTTCGTAATACTGGTTGGGCTATGACTGCTGCTGCATCAATTCAAGAAACTCATGACTTAGCTTTAGTTGCACATCTTGCAACATTAGAGAGCGAAATTCCATTTTTAAGTTTCTTTGATGGTTTCCGTACATCTCATGAATACCAAAAGGTAGAATTATTACCTTATGAAAATATTAAAGAAATGATCGACATGAACTATGTTGAACGTTTCCGTGATCGTGGTTTACGTCCAGATGCTCCATACGCAAAAGTTGGTGCTCAAAACCCTGATGTTTACTTCCAAGGGCGTGAAACAACAAATAATCAATATGCTGATCTTCCTGAATTGGTTCAAAAGTATATGGATAAGGTTGGCGAAGTAACTGGTCGTAAATATAAATTATTCGATTACGTCGGTGCTGCTGATGCTGATAAAGTTATTATCGCGATGGGTTCTGCTTGCGATACTATTGATGAAACTTTAGAGTATTTATTGGCTAAAGGCGAAAAAGTAGGTGCGATTAAAGTTAGACTTTACCGTCCATTCAGCGCTGAAGCATTTATTGATCAAATTCCAGCAACTTGTAAAAAAATTGCTGTATTAGATAGAACTAAAGAGCCAGGAGCTCTTGGTGAGCCATTATACTTAGATGTACAAGCTGCATTAGCAAACAAAGACATCAAAGTTATCGGTGGTCGCTATGGTTTATCAAGTAAAGAATTCACTCCAAGTGATATTTATGCTGTTTACAAACATTTAGATGGCGCTTGTACAACTAACTTCACAGTTGGTATTAATGATGATGTTAGTAATCTTTCGATCGAAGTTTCTGAGCAAATTGACACAGAGCCAAAAGACCGTGTTAGTTGCATGTTCTGGGGCTTAGGTGCTGATGGTACTGTTGGTGCTAACAAAAACAGTATCAAAATTATTGGTGATCATACTGATAAATATGTACAAGCATATTTCGTATACGATTCAAAAAAATCTGGTGGTATCACAGTTTCTCATTTACGTTTTGGTGACAGCCAAATTAAGAGTGAATACTTAATTAACACTCCAGATTTCGTAGCTTGTCATAACCCAGCATACATTGGTCGTTATGATATGTTAAAAGGTTTAAAGAAAGGTGGTACTTTCTTATTAAATAGTGAAATTGCTAGCAGTGAAGTATTTGAACACCTAACTGCTGATATGCAACAATACATTATTGATAACGATATTCAATTCTATAACGTTGATGCTTTAAAAGTAGCTGAAAGCGTTGGTCTTGGTGGTCGTATTAATACTGTTATGCAGACTTGTTTCTTCAAATTAGCAAACATTATTCCTGCTGAAGAAGCTATTGACTACATTAAACAAGCTATCACAAAAACTTTCAAAAAGAAAGGTGATGACATTGTTGCTATGAACTGTAGCGCTGTAGATAACGCATTAGCTGGTTTAGAAAAAGTTGAAATTCCAGCTGAAATGCCTGCTAAAGCATTTGTTGCTCCAAAATTAGTTCCAGAAGACGCAATTGAGTTTGCTACAGATATTTTAGAACCAATCATGCACTTAAAAGGTGATGATATTCCTGTATCAAAAATGAGCAAAGATGGTTCACTACCAATTGGTACAACTTCATTGGAAAAACGAGGTATCGCTCCACAAGTTCCAAAGTGGCTTAAAGAAAACTGTATTCAGTGCAACCAATGTGTTATGTCTTGTCCACACGCAGTTATACGAGCAAAACAAATAGAGCCTGCTTCATTAGAGAATGCTCCAGAAGGTTTCGATGTATTGGATTCTAAGTGTAAAAACGATAAAGACTTAAAATACAAATTACAAGTTTATATAGATGACTGTACTGGTTGTGGTGTTTGTATCGAAACTTGTCCTGCTAAAAATAAAGCATTAGAATTCTCTCCATTAGAAGAAGAGCACGCTGCTAACCAACGCGCATGCGCAGACTTCTTCCAAGAGTTACCAGATAACATCTTAGATGGCGCTAATGTAAATACTGTTAAAGGATCACAGTTTAAAACTCCTTTATTCGAATTCTCAGGAGCTTGTGCTGGTTGTGGTGAAACTCCTTATGTTAAGTTAGTAACTCAGTTATACGGTGAGCGTATGATTATCGCTAACGCAACAGGTTGTTCTTCAATCTACGGTGGTTCATTCCCAGTAGTACCATACTGTAAAGATAAAAATGGTCGTGGTCCAGCTTGGGCTAACTCATTATTTGAAGACAATGCTGAATACGGATTTGGTTTCCGTTTAGCGGTTGATAGCAATCGTGAGCAATTAAAAGCTAACGTTGCGAAAGTTTTAGAAGCAGGTACAACTGCTGAATTAACTGAAGCTTTAAACGTTGCAATGGAAAACTTTAATGGCAAAGATGACGTTGCTCTTGCAGCTCAAGATACAGTTGCGGCAGCATTACCTGCAGCGGTTCAAGCAGCAAGTGGTGAAGCAGCTGTTGCTTTATCAAAAATTAATGAATTAAAAGACTACTTTGTTGACAAATCAGTTTGGATCTTTGGTGGTGACGGTTGGGCTTATGACATCGGTTTCGGTGGATTAGACCATGTTGTTGCATCAGGTCGTAATGTTAACATCTTAGTTGTTGATACAGAGGTTTATTCAAACACTGGTGGTCAGGCTTCTAAAGCTACTCCAATTGGTGCGGTTGCTAAATTTGCTAACGCTGGTATGCGTATGACTAAGAAAAACTTAGGTTTCATGTGCATGAGCTATGGTAATGTTTATGTTGCATCTATCTCAATGGGTGCTGATCGTAACCAATGCTTAAAAGCTTTTAAAGAAGCTGAAGAGTGGGATGGTCCATCAATTATCTTAGCATATGCTCCATGTATTGCTCATGGTATTGACATGATGAAGAGTCAAACAGAAGCTAAGCGTGCTGTTGAAGCAGGTTACTGGCCAATGTATCGTTTCAATCCTGCGAATGAAAAACCGTTCACATGGGATGCGAAACCACCTAAAGGTGACTTCCAAGAGTTTATCCGTAGTGAACGTCGTTATACATCATTATTCAAAACAGCTCCAGAAGAAGCTGAAGCAGTGTTCCAAGCTGCAGAAGAAGATTGTAAAAAACGTATGGACTTCTACCAAAAACTTGGAGATATCATGTAATTTAATAGCGCAATAGCGTTTTATTATAAAGATATTTTAATCCTAGTTTAGAAATTTCTAAACTAGGATTTTTTTTATAAAGTTTTATTATGTCGTCTTTATCTTAAAAATTTGACAAAATTTTTTAATATGTTATAATTTAATAAGTTATTATGTTGTCAAAGTTTAAGGAGTTAAAGATGCAATTAAAGACAATTTTTTCAAGAATAATGATAGGCATATCATTGCTTAATAGTTTGAATATATTAAAGGCTGAAGAAGATTCAGCTCCCAATAAATATGCTCGTTATCGTTTGCCGATGCCGAGTCAAAAAGTACTTGATAGCAATAAATCTAAAATTGATCGAATAATGAAGCTTACTGAAGGCGATTTACAAAAAAATATTGCCAAGAATAATGTTGCTGACAACTGTTTAATTGAACGTGATACTTTTTACGTGGCGGAGGCATATCAAGTTACTAAAGATGAGAATTATGCTAAACGAGTTATTTTAGTTTTGAATAGTTTAGCTAATTATTATAGTAAACTGGATAATATTAAAAAAATATCCAAGTGCGACTTTAACTAAAGGGAATATAGCATCACGAGTGCCATATTTGGCGGCACTTGCTTATGATGATGTCAAGGATTCTGCTGAATGGAAAAGTTTAAGTAAAAAATTTAGAGTTAATTTAAAAAAGAAAATCACTAATTGGTTGAAAATTCATTCAATTTATTTATTGAAAGACCATTTTAAAAAACGAAAACCTAACAATGGTGACTTTATTCATGGAACAATTGATCTTAAAATTGGCAAAATGATTTCACCTCGTTGGATAAAACAGGCAGGAAATCAATACCCACAGCATTTAATGGTGCGTGCTATAGGAATAGGATTCATTTTAAATTCACCAGAAATTATGAACTATATTGCGATGGTGATTGAAGAAATATACAAAACTGGGCATTATTTTTATGCCGATGGAATGTGGAATGAGGGTACGTGGAGTTACCATAATTATATGTGGGGAAATATGGATACAGTTGTGCGTATGCTTCAACCATATCGTGTTCCAAAAGGGAAAGAATCAAAAGTTTTAGATTTTGCGTTAAATGGTACTTCATTGGTGGAACGTTACAAAAATGAAACTGATTTAATTTGGAAAAATCAGCCAAAAATGAAATTTCCAAATGGTGTGGCAATTTATTTGCATGACGGTAATGGCGGAGCTCCAGTAAAAACTTCAGTTCCACAAAAAAATATCGAAATGCATGATTATGGTTTGTATACTTTAAACTATGGTGATGATGAAAATAGCACTCAATTATCTTTTCATAATTGTTTATTATCAAGTGGTGGATTTGGGCATCATCATACTGATAATTTAAATATTATTTATTGGAGTAAAAATCAAGCATTAATAGATGAACCAGGGCATCCAGGTAGCAATTATCGCTACTATAATATGGGAGCGGCTGCTCATAATATTCCATTAATTGAATACAAAGGACGTGAGCAATATAAAACTGGAAGGTGGGCGCGAACTTCACTTTTAGCATATGATGACGGTACAAATTCACAGAAAATAGTTCAATATATTCTTGGGTCGAGTCCAACCGCTAAAGAGCGCATGGTTAGAATTCAAAAACGTGGTAATTTTTTAGTTGCAATTGATAAAAAAAATAGCTATATTTTTGATTTTGCAATGCTGTTAGGGGGGCATAAACATCGTTTTTTACAATTCTCGACCAAAGATGAAGAAGTTAGCCAACAAACAAATGCAATTTTGAACGCAACTGGTATGAAAGATGATTATTTTCCGATGGCTTTTAAATCAAATTTAAGTACAAAATGGCTACCAAATGGTAATTTAGCAAAGGCTAAGTTTGCTAAAGCTAATCAAGATACGGTTTTTACTTGGACTGGAAAAAAATCGCAGAATAAATTAAAAACATTTATTAAAGGCCTTAAAGGTCAAATTATTTATAATAGTTTTTACCCAAGAATTGTTGTACAAAGATTTATGAATTCAAAAGATAAGGATAAATTCCTAGGGCGTCGTTTGGATTTATATCGAGCTGTATCTCCAGGTACTCCAACATTGTTTGCTAAAATTTATGAATCAATTTCAAAAGGGCAAGGTGATGCAATAAAAAAAGTGACATGGCTTGAAGTTGTTCCAAAGAATAGTTTTGCTACTGCAGTGAAAGTAGAATTAAACAATGGAAGAGTTGATTATATTTATATATCAAGTGATTATGTGTCGCGTAAAGTAGAAAGCTTAATTTTCAAAGGTAAAGCTGCCATTTATAGCAAAACTAGTGATAATAAAGAAGCATTTAGTTATGTTTTTGGCAATGCTGAAATTAGAACAGCAAGTAATCATTTAATAATAGCCGGAAGTAAGCCAGTCGTCGCTCGGATTTTAAAAATTCATCGTGTTCCAATTAGTAATGATGAATTTAATGGTTTTGATTTAGCTACTGACAAAATTTCAAATGAAGCTATTGGTGGAGAATTATATATTTTTAATGGAGATGGAAGTGGTAATGCTTATCGCATCAATAAAGTTGAAAAATTAACGAATGGTTGTCGAATTTATACTGAACAAGCGCCTGCTATTGATTTAATTAAAGGAGGAGTGCGAAGAGCTTTTTTCCCTCGTGTTAAAATAGCTGGAACTCCAAAAGCTGCTTATCAAAACTCAAAGTTTATTGCAAAAAGTAATACGATTAAAGAACTAATGGCATACAATAAAGTTTTTTATTTTTGGGACAAGAATGTGAAAATTACTGCTAATAAAAGTCAAAAAGAAGCTCAAAAATTAGTTAAAGATTCGTTTGGTAGATGGTTTATGAAAAAAGGACCCGGAGAGATAAAATTATCTTTTGCAGGTGAAGGGTATAACTTGAAAAACTTGAGCATTAAAGGCTACTGGCGTCATAATTATAAATTAAAAATTTTAGCTTCTAATGATGATGAAAATTACCAAGAAGTTATTAGTGGTTCTTTCAATAAAGGTAAAGTCGGGTTTTTTATAAATAATAGCAAAGAAAAGTTTAAATATTACAAAATAATTATTAATTCGACAAGTTTCGTTGAAATAAATCTGCTGAAGCTAACGTTTTAATTTAATGCATTATTGTAAAAGTGCTTCTGGAAAATATTTTTTTGAAGTATTAATCAAAAGGTGCTTTTTTACTTAAAAGTGCCTTTTTTATTATCAGTTATTGTAGTTTGTAATAATAGTGCTATAGTGTGGTGTATGGTATTGTTCTAATAAAATGAGAGGAAATATAGATGAAGGCTAATAAAAAAGTTTTAAATTGTTGTAAGACAGCCAGTATTATTGCATTAACAGCTACTTCGGTTGTTAATAGTTCACCAGCTACTGCTGCGGAGCAACGCATCACAAAAAATAGTAAACCAAATGTAATTTTTATTTTTCCAGATCAGTTAAGACGTTCGTCAATGGGCTTCTGGAATAAACAAGAGTATGCAAAATATTTGCAGGGAGCAGCTGACCCTGTAGTAACCCCTAATTTTGACCAATTTGCGGCTCAAGGTATTGTTTTAAATCGCGCTGTGAGCAATTACCCTGTTTGTAGTCCTTATCGAGGTATGCTGTTAACTGGAGCTTATCCTTCATTATCTGGTATTACTCAAAATTGTAAAACAAGCGTTGACGATTCAATCAATACTAAAATTGCTAGTTTGCCAATGACATATAAAAATGCTGGTTATAGTGTTGGTTATTTTGGCAAATGTCATTGGTTGAAGACTGAACCGCACTTTGATAAAAAAGGTAATTTTGTTGGTACTACTGATAAACCAGGAGGTCATTATATTAATAAATATGATACCTTTGTACCAGCTGGTAAAAATCGTTTAGGAATTGATTATTTTTTTCAAACAATTAAAGATTCACATTTTACTCCATATGCCTATAGCAGTGATCCAAAGCTCGTGAACGGTAAAAAAGATGGCGAAATGTTTCATACTAAACAATTTTCAGCAAAAACCGAAGCTGAAGCATTAATTGAATATATCAAAAATAATCGCAATCAACGCATCAAAGGCGAACCATTTTTTGCAATGTGGGCGGCAAACCCTCCTCATCCACCATGCGATATGAAAAATACTTATATGGAGTTTTATAATAAGTACTATAGCCCAGAAAAAATCCCTAATAAAGATCTTTTATTTACCCGAGGCAATGTAAATACCGAAAGATTTAAGCAAGTTAGAAGTTATTTTGCTAATGTCAGCGCTGTTGATAAATATTTTGGACAAGTCATGAAAGCACTTAAAGAGGCTGGTCTCGAAGAAAACACTATTGTTGTATTAACCAGTGATCATGGCGAAATGCTTGGCAGTCATAATTTGACAGGTAAACCTCAACCATATACCGAAGCATTTGGCATTCCATTTATTATTCGTTACCCAGAAAAACTACAGCATCGTGTTGATGATTTAATTTTGAGTGCGCCTGATGTAATGCCAACACTTTTAGGTTTGAGTGATATTAAAGTTCCAGCAACAGTTCAAGGACATGACTATTCCAAACAGTTAATAGATCCAAATGCTGGTGTTAAAGATCGTCCAAAGTATGCGGCATATTATACAATGTATTCTTCAAATAAAATTCGTGGAGTTTATAGTGGTGACTTTACTCTAGTTATTAATTTAAACGGCAAAAATGAATTAAAAGAAGCATATATGTTTAATAATAAAATTGACCCTTATCAGTTGAAAAAATATCAGTTCAACGATTATCCAAAAGAGAGCAAAGCTATGTTAAGATTTTTAGCTAAGCACTTAAAAGATACTGATGATGTCTGGTATAAAAATAAAGTTGCTAAGGATTTAATTCCATATAATTAGTGCAATTCTAAAATAATGAAAATAAAAAAAACTCAAAAGGTTTAATACCTTTTGAGTTTTTTGCTTATAATTTTGATTTTTTCTTCGCTGTCAGCAGGTATTAGTTCATGTCATTAATATCAATAATTTATTGAGATTTAGATTTATTTTGTTCAGCAAGTCTGTGTTTAGCTTTCTTAAGATTATTTTTAGCACAATAATCGTATGGTCGCAGTTTTAAATTAATTTCAAAATCTTTTATGGCTTTTTGATATTCCTTCATTTTCATATACACATGACCACGACTATGATAAGCGTCACAATGCTGATTATCTAGCTCGATGGCTTTATTAAAGTTTATAATTGCTTCATGGTATTGCTCTAATTTTGACTTCATTTTTCCACGGTTGCTAAAGATGCGTGCATTGGAGTCGTTTAACTTGATAGCCATATCAAAATCTTTAATTGCTTCTTCATATAATCCTAGCGATGATTTTGCTGTGCCGCGATTCCCATAATAATCAAAATTTTCAGGGTCAAGTTCAATTGCTTTATTGAAGTCTTTTATCGCTTTATGATATTCGTTTAAATCTAATTTAGTAAGTCCTCTGTTATTATAAGCTCTCTTATCTTTAGGGTCTAGCTCAATAGCTTTATTAAAGTCTATTATGGCATCGTGAAACTTATGAGAGCGTTTTTTTAAACATCCACGATTACCATAGGCTAGGCTGTCGTTAGGGCTTATTTCAATAGCTTTGTTTAAATATTTTAATGCTTCATGAAATTTTTTTAAGGACATATAGGCATTACCGAGGTTATTGTAGGCAACGTAATATTTGGGTTTGATTTTAAGAGCTTTGTTATAATCTTTTATTGCTTCGTAATATTTTCCTTGGTTATATTTTGCATTGCCACGATCTTTATAAAATTTACAATTATTAGAATTTAGTTCAATTGCTTTATTATAGTCTTGAATAGCTTCGTTATATTTTTTTAATTTTGCTTTTGCCAACCCACGATTATAATATGCTTCGCTATAGCTTGGGTTTGAATCAAGTATTTTATCGTAAGAATTAATTGCTTCGCGATATTTTCCTTGATCATATTTTGCAGTTCCATTTTTTAAAAGCACTTCTTTTGATAAGCTGCAACTATTAATTAAAATTATAGTTAATGATAATGAAATACACTTAAAAAAATTCAACTTTAAATTTCTGTTATAAGACATTTTTACTCCTTCTTGTTTATATGTTTTTACAGATATTAATGTAATGCTCGTACGACGATATTTGCTTGTTTTAATAAACTCATCGAAATATCATCAATAGAGTAACGTTCATGGTAAACTACTTCTTTGATGCCGCTATTTATAATCATTTTTGCACATAATAAACATGGACTATATGTAGTGTATAAAGTTGCACCTTTTACAGCAATTCCGTGATAGGCTGCTTGAACAATGGCGTTTTCTTCGCCATGACTACAAATACAATCGCCTAAATTATTACCAGATTCAATATTTTCATTGTTACATCGTGGACAACCTCCTTCATAGCAGTTTTTAATGCCACGAGGTGTGCCGTTGTATCCGGTTGAGATGATGCGATGATCTTTAACAATAACTGCTGCTACTTGGCGTCGTCCACAATTACTGCGGTGAGCCGCTACGTGAGCAATTTCCATAAAGTAATTATCCCAATCAGGGCGTTTTAAATTATTTTTTTGTTTATTGATAATTTTTTCTTTGTTATTTTCATTGCAATTGCTACACATTATCATAAATCCTTTAGTTATTCAGTTATTTCAAATTATAAAGCCGAATTAATATAACGCAGAATCAATTAAAACTATAGAAAAATGTTAATAAAAGTTGCAAAATTATTTTTTCAAAATATTTTAATAAGGTGTATTTAAATTTATAAAATAACAGAGAATTTTAATAAAATGACAAATATTAAAAATAGCGAATACGATTTCGCAAATATTGAAAAAAAATGGCAGGATTTTTGGGTTGATAATAAAATCTTTAAAACTGAAGATTTTTCAGATAAACCAAAGTTTTACGCATTAGATATGTTCCCATACCCAAGTGGTTCAGGACTACACGTTGGTCACCCAGAAGGTTATACTGCGACTGATATTTTATGTCGCTATAAACGCATGCAAGGATTTAATGTTCTTCACCCAATGGGCTGGGATGCATTTGGTTTGCCTGCTGAGCAATATGCTGTTGAAACAGGTACACATCCATCTATTACAACAAATAAAAATATTGATACTTTTAGAGAGCAGATTAAGGCATTAGGCTTTAGTTATGACTGGGATCGTGAAATTAACACTACAGATAAGAATTATTACAAGTGGACGCAGTTCATTTTCTTAAAATTATATGAGCGTGGCTTAGCATATATTGATGAAGTTCCAGTTAACTGGTGCCCTGCTTTAGGAACAGTTTTAGCTAATGAAGAAGTTATTGATGGTTTAAGTGAGCGTGGTGGTCATTCGGTTGAACGTCGTCCGATGAAACAATGGATGCTTAAGATTACTGAATACGCTGAGCAGTTATTAGAAGATTTAGATGATTTAGATTGGCCAGAAGGCGTTAAAGAGATGCAACGTAACTGGGTTGGTAAGTCAACTGGTGCTGAAGTTACGTTTAAGGTTGCAGATTTTGCTGAAAATTACGACATTACAGTGTATACAACACGCCCTGATACGTTGTTTGGTGCTACATATATGGTTTTAGCTCCTGAGCATAATTTAGTAAAATATATAACAACTGCAGAGCAGACTGTTGCTGTTGATAAATATGTGAAAGATGCGAGTTTGAAAAGTGATTTAGCACGTACTGAATTAGCAACTGAAAAAACAGGTGTATTCACAGGTGCATACGCAGTAAACCCTTTAACAGGCGAAAATATCCCAATTTGGATTGCTGATTACGTGTTAGCGAGTTACGGAACCGGTGCTATTATGGCAGTTCCAGCTCACGATACCCGCGATTTTGAATTTGCTGAAACATTTAATATTCCAGTAAAATGTATTTTACAGCCAGACGCTAAAGAATTAAAATCTTCTAAAGTTGCAGTTGAAGATGTTTTGGCTGGAAAAGTTTGCTGGGCTGGTGGCGGTGTTGCTATTAATTCTGCAAATGAAGAGTTGGATTTAAATGGCTTAAGTGTTGATGAAGCAAAAGCTGCGACAATTAAATATTTAGAAGATAAAAACATCGGTAAAGGTGCAGTTAATTATAAATTACGTGATTGGTTATTTAGCCGTCAGCGTTATTGGGGCGAGCCATTCCCAATTATTCATATGGAAGATGGTTCAATCAAGACAGTTCCAGTTGAAGAGTTACCATTAGTGTTGCCAGAAATGGAAGAATTTAAGCCGTCAGGTACAGGTGAATCTCCATTAGCAAATGCTACAGAGTGGTTGAATTACGTTGACCCTGAAACAGGTATGAAAGGTCGTCGTGAAACAAATACAATGCCACAATGGGCCGGGTCATGTTGGTATTACCTACGTTATATTGACGCAACGAATGATATTGAGCCATTTAGTGCAGAGAAAGAAAATTACTGGATGCCTGTAGATCTATATGTTGGTGGAGCAGAGCATGCAGTGTTGCATTTACTATATTCACGTTTCTGGCACAAAGTTTTATTTGATTGTGGTTTAGTTTCAACTAAAGAGCCATTCCAAAAGTTAGTTAACCAAGGAATGATTTTAGGTTTATCATATAAAAATAGCCGCGGAGTTATTATTCCAACGGACCAAGTTGAACATAAAAATGATGGACATTTTGATAAAGAAACTGGAGAACAATTAGAAGAGTTCCCTGCAAAAATGTCTAAATCATTACGCAACGTAGTAAACCCTGACGATGTTATTAGTCAATATGGTGCTGATAGTATGCGTTTATACGAAATGTTCATGGGGCCTTTAGAAGCGACAAAACCTTGGAACACTTCTGGCGTTGAAGGTGTTTACCGTTTTTTAAAGAAAGCTTGGCGTTTGGTTACTGGGCATGAATTAGTTGACCGTGAGATGACTAAAGATGAGTTAAGAGTACTTCATGCAACAATTAAAAAAGTTACTAATGACCTAGAAGATTTAGGGTTTAATACAGCGATTAGTCAGTTGATGATTTTTGTTAATGAATTTAGCAAAGGTAAAGATTTACCGTTGCAAGCAGCGAAAGATTTTGTGCAAATGTTGGCGGTGTTTGCTCCACATGCAGGTGAGGAATTATGGCAGTACGTTAATGGTAACCCAAACGAAGATATGCCTGTAGAGAATACTGTTGCATACGTTGCATGGCCTCAATTTAATGAAGAATACCTACAAGTTAGCGAAGTAGAAATTCTAATCCAAGTTTTAGGTAAGCCAAAAGCACGCGTGATGATGAGTGTGAATGCGACTCCTAAAGAGATGGAAGAGATTGCATTAAATTTACCAGAAATTAAAGAATTAATTCAAGGTAAAACAGTTCGTAAAGTTATTTGCGTACCAAAGAGCTTAGTAAATATTGTTGCTACTTAATAGTACAGATATTTAAGTATAAAAAAAGAGTTGTTCAGTTAATGAGTGACTCTTTTTTTTATGTCTCCGACGGGCAACGTTTACCTCTTTGTTCTCATACCTAAAGTTATTCGTTGTCGCAAGCTCCTCACCATTGCATCACGCCCAAATAGCATATGGTCGCATTGTACTGAGTTGGGTGTGATTTTGTTGCTAGAGCGAGTTTAGTGAGGTTGTTTTTGCTTCAAAATTAAGCAGAAAACTGTACAAAGTGCAGATTTATAGTTTGCTCCGCTTATTTTTATTTATCTTTAATTTTAAAACGATAGCACATTAGCAAAGCACCATTTTTCTGTTTAAATTAGAGTATCAATACGTTGTTGTAATTCCGCAGTGTAAATTGAAGTAAGCATCGCGAAACGTTGTGTTATTAATGTCAACTGATTAACTGTTTGTAGTGTTGTTGGTCGTTAAGCATGCAACGCAGGTAAAAATTTCCCATTTTGCACTCCGTAGCACGGAGGGGCATTTTAATTCGCTAACGCTCATATTTGTAAAACCAGTTAATTAATGCTATTTTCAGGTATAAATTTTTATTAATTAATTCATAAAAAAAAGTCCACAAGTTTAAAGTTAACAAAATATAATCAAGTTTTTACACTTTTGTATAAAAAAACTTGATTATTACTCTTTTGTTGATTATACTAAAGTATATCGATTATATAATTCATTTTTAATCATAACTTCAAAAGGAATAAAAAAAGGAGTCATAAGAATGGCTGTTAAAATAATTAATAAAAACAACAGTAAAAATGTTTTTCAAAAATTAAAAAAGAATAAATGCAACTTATGTGGAGAAAATAAGAAGCTATGTGAAGCTCACTTAGTACCAAAAGCTTTTGCAAATGATCTTAAAAATAACAGTAAAAAAAATTTTATTTCACTAAAAGACCATCATGATCCCAAAAAAGGACACAAAGCTAAAATGACAAAACAAAACTTAGATTTTGATAAAAATATCCTCTGTCGTGAGTGTGATAATGAAATTTTAAATTTATATGAAAGCCATTTTATTGAAAAAGTTAGAGAATATGCTCAATCTAATTTAAGAAATACTAATTTTTATAACCATGCTCGCGCATCAAAAATAAAACTAAGGTGTAATACAAGATTATTCCAATTAGCGTTAGTGTCAATCTTGTATAAGTGCTCTATTTCGAATATGTCTAATATTGATTTAGGGGATAAATATGAAACCATGTTTAAAAAGTGGCTTAAAAATAAGAAAATAGATAATAAAGAAAAGAACTTATGTGAAATTTATGTTCTAGGTTTTCACAAAAGTGAACAAAATTTAAATGGAATACTTTTCCCTAACTATATGGGAAAAAGTAAACTTAACCATTTATATAAATTTGAGCTATTAAATTTATCTTTTTTTATAAAAATAGGGCAAGGAAAAATATTATATGACTGGCCTACTATATTAGATAAAGATGATTTTATAAACATTGCCTTACTAGAAGGCAATGCTTGGAAAAATTTACATTATAGAGAAATGAATAAATTTAAACAGGCATTAAAAAAATCCAAGTTAAAACTATAATATAAACTTAAAATTGATTTAATTTAACTAAGAGGTGTAGGGATATTTTTTTAATGCCCTCTCGAACATATTATGAGAAAAAAACTCAATTTAGATTGAGAATTAATCAGAATTAAATCCACAATTTTAAACTCCATTACACAATTAAAAACAACCTAGTCAATAAATTGCGTCCGAATGCCATTCAAGTGGGATGCAATGGTTAATGGTGAGGAGCTTGTGACAACGAATACCTTTAGGTATGAGAACAAAGTGGTAAACGTTGCCCGTCGGAGATAAATAACGTTATAAAAAACTTAACTGTTTAATAAATCTCTAATCACTACTGAAGCACAATTACAGCCAAAAACTGCTGGCATATATGAAATTGTTCCCACCATTGACTTATTCGTTCCGTCTTCAGTTTCGTAGGCAAAAACTGCATTTGGGTCGATATCTTCGGGTGAAAAAATCACCTTAATTCCTTTGCGAATCCCTCGGCGGTGTAGGCGTTTACGAATCGCCTTCGCTAATTTACAATTATAACTCTTGCTAATGTCGGCAACTTCAACTTTTGTTGGGTCTAATTTGCCACCAGCTCCCATTGAGCTAATTATTGGGTAATTACACTCTTTTGTCTTAATAATCAAATTCAATTTTGGAGACAACGAATCGATTGCATCAACCACATAATCAAACTTTTCTTCTAAAATTTCATCAGTTAATTTATCTTTTACAAAAATGTGTTTAGCTGTTAAATCCAACTCAGGGTTGATATCTAAAAGTCGTTGCTTCATCACTTCTACTTTACTAACGCCCTCGGTACTTTTTAATGCTAATAATTGGCGATTTCGATTTGTCGTTTCAACATCATCTCCGTCAATAATTGTCATTTTTCCCACTCCTGCACGACAAATTAGTTCAGCCGCATAGCCTCCAACTCCACCGACCCCAACAACTAAAACGTTTTTCTCTTTTAATTTTTTTAGCTTATCTTCACCAAACATTAGCGCACTACGAGTTTGCCATTTTGGAGTATTTTTAAATTCTAGATTATCCATTATTTATTGAATCAATTCCTATTTTAAATATATGTGTAAAATTATCCTCAATAATATAGCTTAAAGTTCGTACATTGTCAGCAACTTTTAGTTCATTAACTGCAAATTGATATAATTGAGCTAATTTTATATCATCATCAATATTATCAGTTTCGAAAAATATTTGATTTAATGGTATTTTTTTTAGTAAGCTTTGTAATTTTTTATTCTCCAATAATTGAATTCCAAATGAAAAATAATTATTTTTATTTTTAAGTAATTCGTTGGTAATTTGTTCATTAGCGTTATAATTGTGGAAAATCATTGTTAGGTGTTGTAAATTTAAATCTTTTCGCAGTTTAATTACTTCTGGGTAACTTTTTATACAATGAACAATTATTGGTTTATTTATTTTATTAGCCAATTTGAGTTGCTCAGCAAAAACTATAGTTTGAATTTCAAATGGCATAATTGCATGTGATGAGCGATCAAGTCCACATTCGCCAATTGCTAAAAAATTGTTATTATTCATTGTTTTATTGACAAAATCAATAAATTGTTTTAGTTGAAATTCAAAATCACCTGAAATATACCACGGATGAATTCCTATTGTTACTGGGATATTAAACAGATTTTCTTTAGCTCGAGTGATTTCATAAAAATCATAGGAATAAATTTTCAAAATTTCACTGTTAGTTGGGGTGCTATATTGTGAATGTGTATGAAAATTTATTAACATTGTGAAAATCCTTTTTGGTAAGCGCCCTAGTTTTTATTTTTAAATGTGATATAGTTATTATAATAGTTAATAATTAAATTAAAACAAAGATTTGATCAGAACTTTATGAAAAAAAAATGGAAAAAAAAGATTATTTACAGTGCTTTTTTAATTCTTTTAATCATTGGAATTATTGCAATCTTTACTAAAAATAACCCCAAAAATGAGAAAACTGATAATATTTTAAATATTAGCATGGGTGCTGGAGTCAAGTCTTTAGATCCTGCTTTTGCGAGTGATTTTGTTAGTCAATATATGGTGGGGAATTTTTATGATACCTTGTTACAGTATAGTTATAAAAAACGTCCCTATCAGTTAGAACCATCGATGTTAGTAGAGATGCCAAAGGTTAATAGTTTATTAACCGAATATAGTTTTAGACTTCGTGACGATTTGTATTTTTCAAAAAATAAATGTTTTGAGAAAAATGCCACTAAAGAGCAGCGTAAAGTAACTGCGAAGGATGTGAAATATACAATTTTACGAATAGCTGATAGTCGTTCTTATAGTCCAGTTTATTGGATGTTTAGGGGGCAAGTTAAAGGATTGAATGAATTTAGAGAATTGTCTAAAACTGTTGCTAAAGATGATTTTTCTATTTATGAAAATAATTTAGCAGGGTTTGAAATTATTAACGATCGTGAATTTAAAATTATTTTGACAGCTCCTAATCCACGATTTTTATATATGTTTGCATTGCCAAATTCGGGAATCGTTAGTCGTAAAGCAGTTAGGTTTTATAGCAACAATCTTAATGAAACCGTAGTTGGTTCTGGAGCTTTTTTACTCGGAAGCTGGCGTAGAAATTATGTAATGAATTTAGTTCGTAATGATGAATATCGTACAGAATATTTTGTTGACGCAGATAATACAGTTGATCGCACTAAAAAATTGCCTTTAGTTGATAAAGTAAAATGTATGATGGTGAAACAACCGTTGTCGTCATGGTTACTGTTTTTGCAGGGGAATTTAGACTTGAGTAATTTGGCGAAAGATAGTTTAGATGCGGTAATTTCTGAAGATGGTAGACTAATTAATTCCTTTAAAAAGCGTGGCATTGTCATGAGTCGTAATCCACAATTTGAAGTTCAATATATTGGATTTAATTTTCGTGATCCAGTTTTGGGTAAAAACTTAAATCTACGTAAAGCAATTAGTTTGGCTTTTAATAAAGATTTACGTATTCGTTATTTAAATGGTCAAGCCCTAAAAGCTCAATCGCCGATACCACCAGGGGTTGCAGGTTATAATGAAAATAGCATTGGTGATTATGGAGATTATGACTTAGAAAAAGCAAAGAAATATATGGAGTTGGCTGGTTATAAAGGTGGGATCGATCCGCAAACAAACCAGCCGTTGAAATTAACATTTGATCAAAGTGGAAGTTCAACGGTGCATCGTCAGTTGGGTGAATTGATGCAAAATGATATGAAAGAAATTGGCATTGATTTAGAAATAGGTCTTAATAATAGAGCACGTTTTTTTCAAAAAGTTCGTAGTGGCAATATTCAATTATTTAGGCTGTCGTGGATTGGAGATTATCCTGATGCGGAAAATTTTTTACAGCTCTTTTATGGGGGAAATGTTAATGGTTGCAACCGTGTTGCTTTTAATGACGATATTTATAATCAAATGTATGATGAAATTAAAAATTTGCCAAATAGTGAAAAAAGAACTAAGTTATACTGTAAAATGGTAGACTATTTACAAAAGCAATGCCCATGGATTTTTGAAAGTTATCCAATTACCTTTAGATTGACTCATTCATGGGTAAGGAATTATATTCCGCATGATTTTGCTTTTAGTCGTTGGAAATATTTAGCAATAGATAGCAAAAAGCGGCAAGAAATGAAGAAAAATTTTAAACCATTGAGTATGAATGAATTGAGAAAATAAAGATTTAAACAAATTAAATTATAAAAAAAAGACACTCTAAAATATTAAGCGAACTTTTAAGGAGAGATATCATGATTAATCAGGATGAAATCGCTAGAATTATTGATGAAAATAATAAATTATCAGCAACAACTAAAGCAGATTTAAAAGCGGAGTTGAATGATATCAATGATAAAATTAAAAGTATGAAAAGCTCAATTGATAACTTAAAGAAGACTATTGATGATGAAAAAGAGCTTAAAAATAGTCAAGAAAAATTATCATTAATAGAACAATTTGAAGTAGAGCATTCATCCTTTACTAAAGCTTTAAACAGTTTTTTTCAATTATTATCAAACAGTGGAATATAAAATGGGGGACATTTATTTTAAATGAAGTTTTTTAAGAAGTTTGGCAGGTTTAATGTAGTTAGATTAAAAGTTTTTCAAATTCTAATTGTCGTTTTTGGTTTATTAATTTTAGCTATTGAAGTTGATGCTCGTCTTGGAGGGGGAGGTGGATATCGATCTTCGCGCAGTAGAGGATCTTCTTTTGGCGGTGGTGGAGGAAGTGGACTGTCATTTGGAGGAGGACGTAGTTTATCGTCAAGAGGCTCGTGGTCATTGATTGAATTTTTTATTGCAATTGTGATTTTTGCAGTGATTTTCGTCATAAGTTGTTTTACAGAAAAGTATTCTATTCCTAAAAAAATAACGTCGCGAAGATTAAGAAAAGGCTTTTCTAATTTAGAAAACAAACGTATTCAGTCCGTATTGAATGCGATAAAGTTTCATGATGAAAATTTTGATTTAGAAAAATTTTTCTACCAAATGAAATTAACCTTCATAAAAATGCAGTGGGCAATGGCTAACAATAAATTGGCATCATGCCGTCATTTTTTTAGTGATGGAATGTTTGAACGTGTTCAGCTATTAAAAAGATTAAATAAAGTGTGCTTTTTACATAATCATATTGAAAATATTGTCGTGAATAATATTGAAGTTATTGAAGCTCGACGCTCTGATGGTTATGAGCGCCTTGATTTAAAAATCGATGCTGCAGCACGTGATTATTATTTAGACTCTAGAAATGATCGTTTTGTGTGCGGCGATAAAAAACAGCAACAATTTACTGAGGTTTGGACACTTTTACGCTGTGGCGGAGTTAAAACTAATGTCAATAATGAAGGCCTATATAGCAAACATTGTCCGCATTGTGGTAGTGAATTAAAACTGATTGATGAAGTCGTATGCGCATCGTGTAAGGTTAGGGTTAATACAGGGCAATATGATTGGGTTTTAACAGAAATTACTCAGTTTGAAGAATGGTTAGCACAGCAAGATGTTTCGCACCAAGCATTAAATGATATTAAAAGAGTTGATCCAAGCTTTAATTTAGCAAATGTTGAAGATAAGATTTCAGTTATATTTTGGCGTAATATTGCCGCTAGAATGTTGGCTGATATTAGAATAGTTAGCCGTTTTGCAGATCAACATTTTGTAGAAAAGTATAAAGATATTTATAAAAAGGACGTAAATGGTAAACGTGAGTTTTACACAGATGTTGCTGTTGGAGCTGTAGAGTTGCGTGAAATCGTCTTAAATTGTGATGATGGTTATGATCGCATTAGAGCGAAAATTAAATGGTCATGTCGAGTAGTTAAAGAAAAATTACCCAAATTAATAAAACCAAATTTTGATAACGCTATTCATGTTGAAAACGATATGGTTTTGAAAAGAAAAGTTGGTGTCAAAAGTCCTGCAGTTAATACACTAAGTAGTAATATATGTTTAAATTGTGGTGCTGGTGAAGGTGAAAAATATTTGCCATATTGCGAGTATTGTCATAAACCATTAAATGATGGTTCGTTGGATTGGGTGCTTGATGATCTTACAGTTTTTAACGATTATAGTACTAGTGGCGCAATGCGCAAAAAATATTGCAAAAATGTTGACTATTCGCGATTGCCAAAAAAACCGCAACAAGTTAAAACTCAAGATAATAATGTATGTAGCATTGATGAGTTAGCTACAATGTTATGGTTAACTCCACAGCAAGTTGATGCAAATGTGAATGATGTCAATAATGCTTTATTTGATAAAAAAGTTTCAAAAAAAGGTAACTGTGGGTTAGTAAATGATGAAACCAATAGCAATATAATGCACCATGCTGAAAAACAAAATAGTGATTTTGAGCATGATATTATTAATATTAATAAACAAAATGTAATTTTCTGTGCAATTGCTGTAATGTATGCTGATGGTGTTATTGATGATAAAGAATATGAAACTTTGTTAGCGATTGGTAAAAGCGCAAACTTTGATAAAAAATATGTTGATTATTTAATAGATCAAGTAGTTAAAGGTGAAAGCGTTATTGAACAACCTGAAAATGAACACCAAATTGATGAATTAATCAATGCAATGTGTGTGATGGCAATGATTGATGGCATAGTTACAAAAAAAGAACGTGAATTAATTTATACTCTGGGTGAAGATTTAGGACGAAGCCATGCAGAAATTAATGTGACAATTAAACGTGTTGAGCGTGAATTGTTAAAAGAGATTAAGAAATTGACTAAATAATAAAAAAAGTGATTATATAAAGTTGATTTCTTAATGAATAAAAGTTATTTTAACAGATTAATAAAAATATTAGCTATAAAAGTATTTTTAATTACTTAGTATTGAAATTAAGTAACTTAATATTATGGCTTTATAAAATATTAATTTTTTTAATATGAATTGAAGATGAAAGATACAATTAACTTTTAAATAAGGGAGTAACAACATATGGCAGTAGAACTTCAAGGACTGTTAAACAAACTTCAGGAAGAGGGAGTTAAAAAGGCAGACCAAGAAAAACAAACGATTATTGACCAAGCTAAACAAGAGGCTGCTAAAATTGTTGCAGACGCTAAAAAAGAAGCTGAAGCAATTGTCAAAAATGCACAACAAGAAGAAGCGGATATTCAAGTTAAGGCTAAGGCCGCTGTTAATCAAGCTTCACGCGATATCATCATTGGGCTGCAAACTTCTTTGCAGGAGCGTTTGAATAAATTGGCAAAACAGAGTTCTCAAGAGGCAATGACTCCAGAGTTTATGCAAAAAGTAATTGCACAAATGGTTGAAAAATATGCTGATCAGGATGCACCTAGTATTGAAGTGATGGTTGCGCCTAGTGAATTAGAAACAATGACAAAATTGTTGACACAATCATTAATTGATGACATGAAAATTAACTGCGAAGTTGTTAAAGGTAATGATATTGCTGGTGGTTTAAAAGTTAGCTTTGATGGTGCGGATCTGTTTTTAGATTGTACTGAAGATGCGATTACTCAATTAGTTGCATCATATGTTGGTCCTCGTTTAGCAGATATGATTAAATAATTAGCGAGGTCAATGATGTCAAAAGAATATTATTATTTAATAAGTTCTTTACCTGCATTAACAATTGATGAATCTAACAATAAAGCAAAGATTTCAATCGCTGATTTTGACGACCAATGTCGCGCAAATATTAGCGAAGAGGAAGCGGAATTAATTGAGCAAATTTCATTAACCCCAACAGTTGCAATGCTTGAAGGTGATGGTGATAAATTCCTAACGAATAAGAATAATCCAACGTCAATTGATACAACTGTTGTGGAAGATTTTTATAAATGGGAAATGCATTTACGTAATGCAATTGCTCGTAAAAGAGCGCCTCGAAATCGTGATTTGACGCATATTTTGCAATACGATTATGATTTTCATGCGGAAATCGAACGTACTGTACAAAATGCGTATTCTATGACTAATCCACTAGACCGTGAAAATTTATTTGATAATTTACGTTGGAATTTTTTAAATGAATTAGAAAATTGTCATCAGTTTGATTTTGGATTTTTATGCGTTTATAAAATAAAGTTAATGATTGTTGCTAAACGTTTAAGTCGTGACATTGAAGTTGCTTACGAATGTTTAGAAAATGTAGTTGAGAATTTACAGCAAAAGTCAAATACGATTGCGGAAAAAAGTTAATCACAAATATTGAAAAATATTTATAACATTATAGGAGATGATAACAGTATGCATCATGAAGGTAATTATGGAGCAGTAGTTGGTGTTAATGGTAACATGCTTACTGTCGAATTTGATACACTAGTTACGCAAAATGAAGTTGCATATGCGATTATCGGTGAAGATCGATTGAAATGCGAAGTTATTCGTGTTCGTAACAACCGTGCTGACTTACAGGTTTTTGAAGACGCACGTGGTTTGAAAATTGGTGATAAGGTAGAGTTTACCGGTGAATTGTTAAGTGTAGAGTTAGGTCCAGGTCTGTTAACTAGGGTTTTTGATGGACTGCAAAATCCATTAAATGATTTAGCTGAAAAAAGTGGATTCTTTTTACAGCGTGGCTTATATTTGCCAGCGTTGAATTATGAAAAAGAATGGAAATATACTCCAGTTGCTAATGTTGGCGATAGTGTTGTTGCAGGGGATGTGATTGGTACAGTCCCAGAGGGTATTTTTGATCATAAGATTATGGTTCCTTTTGAATTGCAAGGTACATGGACAGTTTCAACAGTAGAAAAAGCTGGGAGCTATAATATTGAGCATGTTGTTGCCGTTTTAGAAGATGAACGTGGTAATAGTGCTAATGTTACAATGGTGCAAAATTGGCCAGTAAAAGTGCCAATTAACGCATATCGTGAAAAATTAATGCCAAAAGAAAGTATGATTACGCAGACTCGTACAATTGATACTTTCTTCCCCGTCGCAAAAGGTGGAACATTCTGTACCCCAGGTCCATTCGGTGCTGGTAAAACAGTTCTGCAGCATGCTATTAGCCGTTTTGCTGAGGCTGATGTAGTGATCATTGCTGCTTGTGGAGAGCGTGCAGGTGAGGTTGTGGAAATCCTTCGTGAATTCCCTCATCTTGATGACCCTCGTACTGGTAAAACTTTGATGGACCGCTCAATTATCATTTGTAATACTTCATCAATGCCAGTTGCGGCTCGAGAAGCATCAGTATACACAGCGGTAACATTAGCTGAATATTATCGTCAAATGGGATTAAATGCTCTATTATTAGCAGACTCGACTTCACGTTGGGCTCAGGCATTGCGTGAAATGAGTGGTCGTTTGGAAGAAATCCCTGGAGAAGAAGCTTTTCCAGCATACCTTGAATCACTAATCGCTAGTTTCTACGAGCGTGCAGGTTTAGTTCGTCTAAACGATGGTTCTACTGGCTCGGTAACAATTGGTGGATCAGTTTCACCTGCTGGTGGTAATTTTGAAGAACCTGTTACTCAAGCGACATTAAAAGTGGTTGGAGCATTTTTAGGTTTATCTCGTGAGCGTTCTGATGCACGTCGTTATCCTGCGATTCACCCACTGGATAGTTGGAGTAAATATAAATCAATCGTTGATGAAAAAGATATTGCAGCAGCTCGTAACGCATTGCGTAATGGTAATGAAGTTGGTCAAATGATGAAAGTTGTTGGTGAAGAAGGTACAAATATTAATGATTTTATTGCTTACTTAAAAGGTGAGTTTCTTGACTATGTGTATTTGCAACAGAATACTTTTGATGAAGTAGATGGTGCTACCAATGAAGAACGCCAAAATTATGTTTTCAAAAAAGTTATGGAAGTAATGGAAAACAAAAACTTCAAATTTGATTCAAAAGATGCAGCTCGGAGTTATTTCCTAGAATTACGTCAGCTATTTATCGATTGGAACTATATTGCTCAGAAAAGTGATGATTTCATTGCTCAAGAGAAGTTAATTGATCAAAAGATTATGGGGTGCGTAAATGCGTAAAGTTTATCATAGAATTATTCAAATTGCTGGTAACGTAATCACAGTAGAAGCTGATAATGTTGGTTACGGTGATTTAGCAGAAGTTACGAGTCGTCGTGGATCATCTTTAGCACAGGTTATTCGTTTGGAAGATGATAAAGTGTTTTTACAGGTTTTTTCAGGTGCACGTGGGGTTAGTACTCGCGATGAGGTGCGTTTTTTAGGTCACTCTATGAAAGTTGCTGCAAGTGAAAACTTGTTAGGTCGTGTGTTTACTGGTAGTGGTAAACCTCGTGATAATCGGCCTGAAATTAATGATAATTTAGTTGAAATTGGTGGACCATCGGTAAACCCTGCAAAACGTATCATTCCAAAAAATATGATTCGTACGGGTATTCCAATGATTGACTTGTTTAATACATTAGTTGAATCGCAAAAATTACCGATTTTCTCGGTTGCGGGTGAGCCTTACAATGAGTTATTAGCTCGTATTGCGATGCAGGCTGAAGTTGATGTTATTTTGATTGGTGGAATGGGGTTAAAACATGATGATTACCTATTTTTCCGTGATACATTGGATAAACATGGTGCGTTATCTCGTTCAGTAATGTTTGTGCATACAGCTAGTGACCCAGTAGTAGAGTGTCTACTTGTTCCTGATATGGTGTTGGCAGTTGCTGAAAATTACGCACTAGAAGGTAAACGTGTATTATGTTTATTAACAGATATGACGAATTTTGCTGATGCAATGAAAGAAATTGCGATTACAATGGAACAGATTCCTTCTAACCGTGGTTATCCTGGCGATTTATATAGTCAGTTAGCAAGTCGTTACGAGAAAGCAGTTGACTTTGATGGTGCTGGATCGATTACAGTTCTAGCAACAACAACAATGCCTGGTGATGATGTAACGCATCCAGTTCCAGATAATACTGGATACATTACTGAAGGACAGTTTTATTTGCGTAATGGTCGTATTGAGCCATTTGGTTCATTAAGTCGTCTGAAACAGCAAGTTAATGCTGATACGCGTGATGACCATCGTGCGATTATGGATACTATGATTCGATTGTATGCAGACTACAAAGAAACTTTAGAGAAACAATCGATGGGTTTCAGTATGAGTAGTTGGGATCAAAAATTATTGAAATATGGTGATTTATTTGAAAATCGTATGATGGATTTATCGGTAAATATTCAGCTTGAAGATGCGTTAAACCTAGGTTGGCAGACCTTAGCAGAATGTTTTGATAAAACTGAAACTGGTTTGAAATCAGATCTTGTAAACGAATATTGGCCAAAAGCTTAACGTTTATATAAAAGCGTTAGGTATTTGAGAAAGTTTTATTTGCGAATTAAAAAAACAATTGGGATTAAATACCAATGGCAAAAATAAAATTAACAAAAACAGAGTTGAAAACTCAACGTGATGCATTAAAGCAGTTTAGCCGTTTTTTACCAACTTTACAGTTGAAAAAACAGCAGCTACAAATGGAATTGCGTTTGAGTAAGAAACTACTGCAAGAAAATGAAGCTGCTGATCAAGCATTAAGGGATGGTTTAGCTAGTTGGATTGTACTGTTTGGAGATAAGGCTAATATTGAAGATAAGGTTGCAAATTATTTAACAATCGAAAAGATTGACTGCGATAAAACAAATATTGCAGGTGTGACAGTACCAGTTTTTAATGAAGTGTTATTTTCAGTTACAGAATACGATTTATATAGCGAAGAACCATATCTGGATGATGTGATTCAGGCAGTAAAAGATGTTATTTCAATACGCGAAGCTCATAAAGTTTTGGAAGAGCAGTTTCGTCTTTTAGAGAATGAATTAAGGTTGACAACTCAGCGTGTTAATTTATTTGAGAAGGTGAAAATTCCAGAATGCAAAGAGAATATTCGTCGTATTCAAATATATTTAGGTGATATGGATACAGCGGCAGTTGCCCGTTCAAAAATTGCTAAAGGCAAGGGGGTAGCGGCATGATTGTACCAATGTATAAAGCAGCACTTGTATGTATGAATAGTGATAAAGATAATGCATTAAAGAATTTGCGTGATTTTGGTGCAATGCACGTCGAAGTTGATGCAAACAATGAATTATCACATACATTACAAGAAACTGTTCAGCGTTATGATGCTTCAAAGTTAATGATGCTAATGGTTAAAGAGCATGAGCATGTTGCTGCAAATATTGAGAAAAAGGAGTTAGCAAACTTAAAAAAAGAATCAATTGAACACATTTTCGATAATGCGTTGCATTTGGTGGCTAGAGACAATGATATTGCTAAAGAAATTGATTCTTTAAGACAAGATCATGAAGTTTTAAGCGCATGGGGTAATTTCTGTAACGACCAGTTAAAAGAATTGGAAAATCGTGGAATTTACGTTTATTTATGTAGTGCTCATGAGAAAGACTATTTAGAATTTGCTGATAAATATGTTACACAGTTAATTTCTTTTTCAAAGAAAGCGCATAAGTTTGTGATTATTAGTGAAGATCAGCTTGATATTGATGAATTGATGTTGCCAGTTGAAAATTTGCCAACAAAATCTTTGGATGAAGTTGATGCAACACTAAAGCATTTACGCAAAGAACAACGCAAAAATCAAGAAATTCTAGGTTCTTATAACCATCGTTATGAGGATTTAAAATTTTATCAAGCCGAAGTAATGGAGTTAATTGAATTCGTTGCGAATCAAGATTCTATGAATGATAGTGAATCTGGAGATTTGAGTTTTATTCATGGCTATATTCCAAAGGAAAATGCTGATGAATTTAAGAAGTTCGCTTTAGAGCATGGTTGGGCGATTCAGTTTGAAGAACCTGCTGACGATGACCGCCATGTACCAACATTCTTAAGAGTACCAAAAATCTTTAGAATTTCACAACCAATTTTTGATTTCATCGGAGTTTCACCAGGTTATAAAGAAAATGATATTAGTATCTGTTTTTTAATCTTTTTAACAATTTTCTTTGCGATGATTGTTGGCGATGCTGGTTATGGAATGTTATTTTTAAGTGCAGCGATTGCTGGAAAGGTTTTCCTAAAAAATCCAAAGATGAAATTGACGCTAAATTTAACAATTGTTATGAGTACAGCGACAATCATTTGGGGTATTCTAAATGCAAGCTATTTTGGTATTCCAGCTGAAGTTTTACCAAAGTTTTTAATTGGACCAACTAAGCTATTTACAACTTTACCAAGTTGGGTGCATGGAACAATGGTTGAAAGCTTTCAGAATAAATTAACTAATTTACCTAATATTGCAGATGAGGTGGTTCGTAAGGCTAAAGAAACTGAGATTTTAGGCATGATTAAGCAGAATAATGTTATTTATTTATGTTTCTTGTTAGCTGCAATTCATTTATCAATTGGTCGGTTTTGGATATTTTTAGTTGATTTTAAGAAAAATTTCCGTGTTGCATTGGGTTGCATAGGTTGGGCATTGTTTGTATGGGCTAACTTTTTCATGGCTGTGGATTTAGTAAGTTATACAGGCTCATTTCCGCAAATAGGTTACTATTTTTATGGAATTGGAATTGTCTTGATGTTAGCAGGATTGACTAAAGATGATGTTATGAATTTCCCATTTGCAGTTATAGGTAGCTTTGTTGATGTTCTTAGTTATATTCGTCTATTTGCAGTCGGATTAGCTGGATTTTACATTGCATATAACTTTAATGTATTAGGTGCTGATTTAGTTAAAGGTGGCGGGTTAGGATCTGCTCTTGGAGTGGTTGTAATCTTATTTGGTCACGCTTTGAATATTACTTTAGCATTATTGGGAATTTTAGTACATGGAATAAGGTTGAATACATTAGAATTTTCTAATCATATTGGTTTGCAATGGTTGGGAATTAGATACAATCCTTTCAAAAGAAAAATAGAAAATAACGAGATTATTGATAGTAAATAAAATTTGTAATAAATATTAAAATAAATATAATATAAAATAATTCATAAGGAGAATTGAACAATGGAATCAGTAACGATGCAAGCATTAGGTTTGGCTGGAGCATTCGCAGCAGTAGGATTATCAGCAGTAGGATCTGCTTTAGGTACAGGAGCTGCAGGAGCAGCAACAATTGGCGCATGGAAAAAATGTTATGCGGCTAATAAACCTGCACCATTCTTATTAATGGCTTTTGCTGGTGCACCAATTTCTCAAACAATTTACGGTTTGGTTTTAATGTTTAGTATTATTTCTAAAGCTCAAGCTTTACCTGCTTCATGGGCTGCATACTTAGTTGTGGGTGTTTTAGCTGGTATTGGAATGGGATACTCTGCATGGTTTCAGGGCAAAGCAGGAGCTGGTGCTTCTCAGGCGTTTGCTGAGACAGAGCAAGGTTTTGTTAATTACCTAACAGTTTTAGGTATTATTGAAACTGTGGCGATTTTCGTACTTGTTTTAGCAATGGTGTTATTAAATAAAATTGCTTAATGTCAAGTTGCTTGACAATAAAAAAAGAGTGAAGTTCATTTAAAAAAAACTTCACTCTTTTTTTATTTAGAAGTCTTTAAAATAAACGAAAATAAAAAAATAATATTATGTCAAAATTATTAGAAAAATAAACACCTTTAAAAAATAATATTATAAAAATTTAAATCTTGAAAATACAGTTCTAGAAATTAACTGAAGACAGTGAAACTGTGGTGATAAAAAAGGTGCTGCTGAAATGAATTAGTTCAGCAACGATTATTATTAAATATACTATTTAAAGTTTATGAATTAATGCTTAAACTTAACCCTATTGGAAGGTTTTCACCAAAAGTTTTGCTTTGTTGAGCTAATTTATCATTACTATTAGTTGCACCCTTGAGCAGTTCAAGGTATCGTTGTGCATCATCGCTATTAAGCGCATTTACTTTTATAAAATCTTTAATTTTATCAAAGATGTCAACATCTATATCAATATCGCGATTGCTAGTTTTTTGCGCTAAAATTGCTAATGCAAATAGCAACATATCAAGCTTTGCATTTTGTTTTTTATTGAATTGACTCATTTTAATATTTAATAATTCAATAATAATTTTTTCAACTTGTTTTGTATTTAATAAATTATTGACAGGCGCATGAAATAACGCTCGATTTCCAAGTCGACCTAAAACCCACAGTTCAAAATCTCCAACTTTGTTAAGACGCTTAAGCAATACCTTTACAATACCTATTTTTTGTTCTGGTGTTAATAATTCCAACGAACCTAGTGTGCGCCACATTTCAGTTTTTGCGTGTAATTTATTTTTAAATTTATTATTGTAAACGCCTTTGGGCATTAATTCTTTAATTAACGCTTGATATAAAGTTCGCTGATGCCCTCCACGTAGACCAGCCGCAACTCTGCGCCAAAAAATCCACCATTCTGCTAAGGTTTCTGGGTTATTAGCATCTTTTAATGGTAAATAATACAATTTCCATACTTTTTGCAAACGTAGTTGATCTTCAACATCGCCAAAACCAGGGCGCAAACAAAATCCAGTAATATTTAGGTATTGTTTTTCATTTTGCGCTGGAATTGATTTGAAGCAAATTTCTAATAGAATATCAGCTAGACTTCTTAATAATGAAATTGACCAATCTTTACGCTTTAATTTAAAAATTTCTTCAAGTTTTTTATTTAAATGTTTGGTTTGTAATTGATTGTCATTAGTAAAAAAATCATTGATAACCTTTTGTGCTTTAGCTATTTTATTACTATCAATAATATAATCAGAAGTTTGACTCTTAATTGTTGATTCATTGTTATTTTCGCTCAAAACACGCACATCAAAATGTAATGGCCAACGATGTTCTGACTCTTGAGAAATTAAGGTTACAGCTAAAACTCCACTGCTTGAAACAGTCGATTCGATGGTGATTTTAATACTTTTATTTTGCTCGTTTTTTGCTCTATTGCCAAACATAAGCATTGCATTTAATGAAGCTACTTCACTCATTTCTTCTTCATTAAAATCAACAATATCACCAACTTTATCATGAAGACGACTTGAACTACTAACTAGTGGGAACTGTACATTACTATTAGCAATAGCCTTAAATGTATTGTCGGAGATTTTAAATGATTGATTTTCTTCTGCACCTCGTGGGGCAACGCATAAACATTTGCCTTTTTTATGATTTTCTGATGGAGCTAAATTTAAATAAAATGCCTTCGTTAAACCACTTTTAATTTGTACAGCTTCTCCGCGGCGTGATAATCCATAAAATGCTGCTCCTTTGGCAACTGCTAAATTTAAATCTTTAGCATCAAGCACCGTTAATTGCTTATTATTATCACCACTAGTAGTTTTACTCCAACTACTAATCATTTCAGTGATTTGATTTTGTAGTTGGTTTGGAATCATTGTTCCGCCATTAAACAAAATAAAATTTGGGACAACAATTTGCTGTGAATTTTCTAAATTGGAAAATAGTACTTCATCTCTTTCCGCGGTGATTTTATAGGCATTACGCAAAAATTTTATTAGATGGCGGGTGATTGCAGGGTCTTTTTCGTACGGTAAATTCATTGACCTCAAAGCACTTTTATTTTCGGGAATTTTTTCGTCAATTGGTAATTTTATAAAAAAACCGTCATGTAATAATTTCTCGAGTTGTATTCTAGAGAAGGAAGACTTTTGCATTCCCCCAATAATTGAACTTCCACGACCAAATAAAACAATGTCGCTTGACGCTAAATTTTCATTGTTTAACAATTGTTCTTTAGCTTCTCGACATCTTAAGCATAATGTTGTCCAATCATTTGTTGATAATTTATTTGGCAATGTTTGCTCAATGATCTGGGCAATTGCCATATCGATATTGTCACCACCTAATAATAGATGGTTTCCGCTTACCGTTCGGTTTAACACATTTTTTGAATCAACTTCTAATAGTGAAAAATCGGTTGTCCCTCCGCCAATGTCTGCAATTAAAATTTTGGCATTTTCATGAAGTATTTCAGTATAATTTTCGTTATTTTTTGCCAACCAACTGTAGAATGCTGCTAAAGGTTCTTCTAATAACGTAATATTTTTAAATTTGGCTATCTTTGCCGCTTCAATGGTCAACTCACGTGCGCCTTCATCAAAACTTGCTGGAACTGTAATGATGATTTGTTGTTTTTCAAATAAACAAAAATCGCCATGAGTATCCTTTTTCTTAGCAAATGTGTAATTCCAGCTATTTTTGATATGCTCTAAATATTTTGCGGTTGCTTTTAGTGGTGAAATTGCCCAACTTTGTTCACGACTAATCCACGGTAAAATATCTTTGGTGCGGTCAACTCCTGCGTGGCATAGCCATGATTTTGCTGAATTGACAAACCTTGCAGGTTCGCTACTGCCTTGCTTTAAGGCATACAAACCAATTGTTTCGATGTTTGAAATATTTTTATTTTCAGCCGAAGTTGAGTTTTTTTCCCACGGTAATTTTAGTGATTTACTATCAACTCGATTTGCATCAGCAGCGTAATATGTCGCTGGTAATAATTTATTTTTAGTTATTTCATTATCATTAATTAATTGATGAATTTTAAAGGATTGAATATCATAATTTTTTTCTGTATCAATGTATGACACAGCAATATTAGTTGTACCTAAATCAATACCGATGATGTAACGGCTATTTAGCAAACTGTGTGCTTTATTTGTTTCATTGCTCATTGTTTAACCCCATACCATAGCTTTATACATTATCAATAAAATCTTCGTAACTAAGTGTTCCATTAAATGATGGAATTGTTGTATCGTTGCCTTGTTCCTCTTCAACATTATTATTTGTTGAAGCACTAAATTTTTCCTTATCTCCTCTTAATTCAAATTCAAGTTGATAATTTTGTTCTTCCTCTAATGTATTAATGCAACTTAAATATAAAGTCCCACTTTCTAAAAGTTCACTATGTAATTTAATTGGCACTAATGTTGCATCATTTGAACTATTTTCGTTTTTGGGCAAAAACGCTTTTAATGTTGGCATTGCAGTAAATGTTTCGTCGTTAAAATTATCGATGTTTTCAACAATATCGCCAAATGTATCACTAGTACGCTCGGTTGAAGAGTATAAATTAAAATGGCTTTCTTCTCCTAAAAGTAATCCTAACCCATCGACATTAATATCACTGTTTGAACCTTCTTCCATACCAATTGGTACAATGCAAACTCCATTCATTGGCGGAGCAAAACCTGGAATCGCCGGCATTGATGATTCGATACCAATATAATATGCATGTGAGCTTCCTGCCTTTACTTTTAAATTTTTACTACCATTTTTTACTAATGCATATCCAACAGCGCCGTGTGCCACTGCCATGTTTGGATTTTCATCATTTAATACGCAAATCTCATTATTATTGGTCCATTTCATTAATAACTGAGTAATACGGCTACGCACTAATTCGGAATTAGTAACTCCACCATTAAATAAAATTTTATTTGGCATTTCTTCGTCACTATGACAATGATTTTTGATAAAATGTGCCAAATGTTTACTAATAGCTGGATCTGATTCGTATGATAATCCAAAGGTTTTCAAACCTGCAGAGGTACGTTTTTGCGGTTCATCATGAAGTTCACATTCAGGGAAAAAGCCGTTCAAAATTATATTAATGATTTCATTGCGGTTAATTTCAACGAAAATGCTACCGCCTATCAATGAACTACCAGCACCTAAAACTGTTAATTTTGCACTATTGTTATTGTCAATTGAAGAAGAAGTGCGGCTTAATAATTGTTCTTTATTCATTCGGCATGCATGAATTAAGCCACTAATTTGCTGTTGATTTAAATTAACATTCTGCTCTTTTTGAAATTTTGCCGCAGCTGTGTAGGCTGTTGCAAAATCCATATTATCACCACCTAAAAGTAAATGATTTCCAACCGCTAAACGTTCTAGTTCTAGCTCTTTAGATTCATTGTTTTCAGAAGCTTTGATTAATGTAAAGTCAGATGTTCCACCTCCAATATCACAAATTAGCACAGTGTCTCCAACTTCAATTTGTTCGCGCCATGAGTTTTCATTTTTGAATAACCAGCTGTAGAATGCAGCTAAAGGTTCCTCTTGAATTGTAATATCTAGATTTAATTCTAGTGCCGCTTCCATCGTTAGTTCACGAGCGATTGCATCAAAAGAGGCTGGGACTGTCACAACGATAAATTGCTTGGCAAATTGATTGTTTTTATCGTTGTTTTGGGCAAATTGATTGTCCCACGCTTTTGAAATATGGTCAAACATCAAGGTAGCTGCCTTTAAAGGTGAAATTTTTTCTCCACCATCAGCACGACTCCAAGGTAAAATATCACTTTTACGGTTAACTATATTTTGTGACAGCCATGATTTTGCACTAAAAATAACTTGTTGGGGCAGTGTCGCAGAATTTTTTGCAGCAAAAGAGCCTACTGCATATTCTATTGAGTTATCCCATGGAAGTGAAAGTTTTTCTTTATCATCACTACTTTGCGGTAAAAAAATAAATGATGGCAATGACTCCAAACTTTTATATTCATTAAACTCAGTAATTTGTGGGATTGCGAATGTTTTAATTTCTTGGTCATTATTTTTTAAATTAATATAATTAACAACAGTGTTAGTTGTTCCTAAGTCTATGCCAATTAAAAAATTATGGTCAGTTGGATTATTGTTCATAAGTAAACTCCAAATTAAGATGGTTATTGACAATTAACATCGGCAGCTTTTAATACAGAACAATCAAAAGCATTATTAATTTGTGGTAAATTAATCTCAGTAGCATGCCATCCTTGGTGCTCCAAAATTCCTTCATATGGCGCTTTATTTGGAACACTACCAGATAATTTATATAAATTTGAACTAATTTCATTTTCTGAGATTGTAATATTTGCTCCTTCATTAACATCTTTTACAATTTTTTCAATTGTCATATATTCAGTTAAAACATCAGAGCAGTTTTGGTGAATTAAACGCACTGCTGCTCCAACTTGTGTATCATCAAAATTACTCAAATCTTCCTGTAAAAAGTCAATTAAACGCCCCTCACGTTGTAACAAATGAAGCATATATAGAGCTCCATTATTAAAAAGAACATCATTGCTAGAAAAATTGTATTTAACCAAATCACTGTCATTTTTATTTTGATTTGTTTCATTTTCTGGAGTGCTTGGTAAAAGTGTTTGTACAGTATCACCTTTGCCGCCCAAAATTAAGAAAAAAGCTTTAAAAGCTGTAAATAGTTGTTTCATATTTTGTTTATTACCTTTTTATTTGAAATAAATTATTAAATGTCATAAATTTAACCTCAAAAATAGCTTAAAACAAATATTTTTCGTTAATATTAGCTATAATTATGGAAAAAGGCGATAAAAAGGCTAAATTAATATTAACTTAATTTGCAAAAGTTAAAATTTAGTTTGAAAAATTTTAGTTTCGAATTTAAAATATTTCTTAAAATTGACATTTTAATAAAAATATTAATTTATTGCAAAGTTCGCAAAAAAAAGGAAATGAAAGATAATGATAAAAAAAATGTATCATAAGGGTGCGTTGCTATCACTTACAGCAACAGCCTTGTTTTTTAGTAGTCAGATTGTTGAGGCAAACAACAGTGCATGCAAAAATATTATGGTAAGTAAAGCTACTATTAATTTACCTCAAAATAATTTGTTAATTCGTCCAAAAAATTTCATTGTTAATCCCTCAACAGGTCCTGTACATGAAGTGATGGTGACTAATTTTAATAATAAACCTTTTTCTGGAATAATTGAAATTAAGTATGATAAAGCTTGGACTTCGACTCCAAAGTTTCACAAGGTTTTTTTAAAGGCAGGTGAAACAAAGAAGATTTCTCAAGCAATTACTAAAGCAATCGATTATACGAGTAATTCATATCCAGTGCATATTGTTATGAAAAGCAGTGGTGGCAAAATTGTATATGATAAAAAATTTATAACAAGATGCTTTAGTGCTCCATATTATGAAGTAGATATTAACGGTTCACTTAAAGAATGGAGTGATGCTATTCCAGTATCATTTGTGACTAAAGGTAAAAAAACAACTCTAAGAAGTTATTGGGGTCGTGATAATTTTTATATTGCAGTTGAAGTGCAAGAAGATAAATTTCTAGGAACAAGCGACTCAAAAACTCCAGATTGTATTCAAATTTCAATGTCTGGTAGAAAAGAAACAAGTCATACTAATCAGTTTGTTGCGGTAGGCTCAAATTCAATGTGGAGTGGGGATAAAGTTTATGTTGTTAGCGAGGATGGGAAAAGACCAAAAGTAGTTGAAAATTCACAAATTGATGTGGATCGTGATGACGATAAAAAAATTACAACTTATGAAATTGCAATTCCATTTGCGGCAATTAAAGGTGTTAGACCTACTGCGGGCAGGGGATTAAATTTTTCAATTGTAGTCCAAGATCCTGATGGAACAGCTATTCGAGAATTAGCTAGTATTATGAATATGGCTACACTAAAAACACGTGCTAATAGATGGTTTTCAGGTGAAGTTGATTCATTTAGTGTTAATGCACGTGAGGCAAAGTTTAATGATCGTGTAGATTTTGGTTTTTGTTCGTCTTTACATTAAAAAAATTATTTTTATAACTACATTATTTAAAATATAGCAAAAAAGAAAAATTAAAATTATGGAGACATAAAATGAGTAAAACAATTTTAAAAAAATTATCATTAGTAACAACGTTGTCGGTGGCTGTAGCGACTGCAGCAACATTAACAGGATGTTTAACAATTACACAATCACAAGAAAATATTGCAACCGCTTTTCCAGTTAAAAATGGCACAGTAAAAGCAGTGTCAGCAACAGTGGAAAATAGCGACGCATATAAAGCTGGAAAAACTGCTGCACACCGTGTGAAAGCTCGTTTAGGCGGGACTGAGCCACATATTATTGTTGTGGTTGACTCATATGGAAAATTAGAGCAGAAAAAAGAGTTAATTGACGGAGTAGCAAGCGTTTTTAAGCGTGATAAAATTATTGGTGGAGCTGTTTATGGGGTTTATTCTCAAGATGGTGCATACGAAAATGATGGCGTCGGCATTTTAGCATTCGGCGGTGATGGTGTGCAAATTGAAACAGCATTGATCCCAAAAATGAATGCAACAAATTTATCAATGGAGAAAGATTTAGCAAAATTAACTCAAGCTCTAGGTAATGCTGGTAGTACTTTGGCTAAAAAATTACCAAACGCAAAAAGTGCAGATTTCATGTTTATTATGGCTGATGCACATTCACCAAAAAATCAATTATTTTTAGATGGTATTCAAAAAGTTGTTGGTGACAGATTGCCAATTACTGGTGGCTCAAATAATAAAAATAATGGTTTAAACTATGTTTATTATCGTGGTGGATTTTACCAAGATGCAGCGTGGGGTATGACTGTAAAAGGTAATGATTTTGTTGTAAAACAAACTGGGTTACAAGCTAAAACCAATGATGATGTTATTGCTACAGCAAAGAAGGGAGCAAAACGTGTGTCTAAAGAGTTAGCAAGTGCGAAAGCAAAACCGTTTTTGTTATCTGCAGTTGATTGTGCTGGTCGTATGGGTAAATTAGATGACTTAAACGATGAATTAACAGCAATTAAAAAGGCTGTTGGTACAGAACTTACAATTTTTGGTAATTATTGTGCAGGGGAGTACGGTGTTGCTGAAGATAAAGGTAAAAAAACTGCTAAAAGTGTTGGTAGAGGCTGGCATGTAATGTTTTCAATTTTAGGTCAGAAATAATTTAAATCTGATTTTGTTAAAAGTAATAAAAGGCACTGCAAAAATTGTGGTGCTTTTTTTTATTTGCATTTTTTGCAAATATTGGTTATAATTAGAGAAGGAGTTAATAATTTAAAAAATAATTAGCACATGGATAATTACGCAAGAAGAGATGGAAATGAATTGTTTAAAAAATAAAACTAATTGCCGTGAGGCTATTTTATTGGTTGCTTTTGGCTCAACAGTCAATAGTAGCGCTCATCTTGCTTATGACAATATTGAAAAACAAATTACTTACGCATATCCAGATGCAAAAATTTATTGGGCGTACAGCTCAAGGTTTATGCTTAAGCACTTTGCTAAAAAAAATATTAAAAAATTTGATATTGAGCAAGCTTTAGAGCAAATTATTGCCGATGATATTACAAAATTAACTGTACAAAGTGTTTATTTTAATATTGGCAAAGAGCATATAAAATTATGTGAAAAGTTGCAAAACTTAATTGAAGAAAAACAATATAATTTGACAGAGATAAAACTTGGACTTCCATTATTAATAAATGACCAAGATGTTGGTGAATTTGTTGCAAATATTTTAGCAGATGTTCCTATTCAAACTGATAGAGAGGAAGCTATTGTATTTATAATGCATGGTAGTGTTAGTGGTTATGGTGAAAAAATTTTCAATAAGTTACAATGTCAATTTAAAGCAATCAATGAAAATTATTTTATGACTTCAATTGAAGGGCAGCATCGTTTTGATGAATGTGTAAAAAATTTAGCTTTAAAGAAAAGTTTGCATAAAATTTACTTAGTACCGCTATTAATTGCGGCAGGATTTCATGCCAAAAAAGACATTGCTGGAAATGAAGCCAATTCTTTATTATCAATGATTCATTATGAAAATAAAGAGCTTGAAATTATTCCTTTATTAAAAGGATTAGGTGAATATAATGATATTGCGCAGATGTTTATACAGCGTATAAAAGATGCTAATGGTTTTCTTTAAATTTTATATTGTTGACAATTTAAAAAAGCCGAAGATAATTTTCAGTTATCTTCGGCTTTAGATTAATTTAAAAATATTTTTTTAAATTAATCATTGGAATAAATTTATTCCGTAATCTCTTTTTCTTCTTTATGTTCTAAGGAATTTTTCCCTATTAATTTATATATCATTTCACGACCAGACTGGAAAAATACATACATTGCAGGGATTAATACAATTCCAACAATTGTCGCAGCCAACATACCCCAGAAAACTGGTTTGCCAATTGCTTGGCGGCTTGCTGCGCCAGCTCCTGTTGCCTCCACTAGAGGATATACTCCGATGACAAAAGACAAGGCAGTCATCAAGACCGCACGGTAACGAGTTTTTGCGGCATCAAGACCAGCTTCAAACACTGAAAGTCCTTCTTCGCGTCGTTGTTTAGCAAATTCAACAATTAAAATACCATTTTTGCTTGCTAAACCAACTAGCATCACCAAACCTAGTTGTGCATAAATATCAAGTGTTCCACCAAATAGTTTTAGTGCTAACAGCGCTCCAAGAGTTGCCACGAAAATTGATAAAATTACTGGCATTGGAATAGTCCAACTCTCGTACTGAGCAACCAAAAATAAATACCCCATAATCAATGCTAAAAACAATAATTGAAGAATTTTATTCTCATTACCTTTTTCATGATATGCAGTACCCAACCATCTAACTTGATAGCCAACTGGTAATTTTTTTGCAACTTTCTCAACCATTTTAATATATTGACCGCTAGTTACTCCTGGTTTTGGCATTGCATTAATTCCTGCACCAGGGTTTTGGTTATAGCGTTGAATGATTTGTGGACCTACAATAGGTTTTAATGTCGCAAAGCTAGTGATTGGAACCATGTCTCCAACATCATTTTGAACATGAATACTACGAATATTTGTGAAACTTTTACGTAAATCGTTTTCTGCTTGAATTTTTACCTGATACGTACGACCGTATAAATTAAAGTCATTGACATATAATGAGCCAAGTTGTGCCTGTAATGTTGAAAATACTCTATTAATAGGAATTTTTAGAGCCTCAGCTTTATCACGATCAAGTTCTAAGAATAGCTGTGGTGTACTTGCTTCATAAGAACTAAATGCGAACATTGTTAATGGATTTTGCATTAACATCCCCAGCATACGCATAGTATTACCTTCTAACTGGAATGGATTATCGCCGCTAGTCGTTTCAATATTAAATTCAAGCATATCAGATCCACCTACACCCATAATTGCTGGTGGAGTAAACATTCTAACCTGTGCTTCAGGTAGAGCAAAGCAAATTTTTTCAATTTTGCTTTTTATAAAATTAATATCAAGTTCAGGGTCTTTCTTAATAGGACGTTCATCCCAGTGATTAAGCATCACAATTAGTAATGCTTTATTTTCTCCTGTTCCGCCAATTAAGCTAAATCCTCCAACACAGATGACTTCTTTAACGCCTTTAATATTTTTTGTGATTTGATAAACTTGCTCAATCACTTCATTTGTACGTGTAATTGTTGCTCCAGCTGGTAGTGCAATATCACCAAATAACACCCCTTTATCTTCATTTGGTAAAAATCCAGTTGGGGTAGAATTATAGCTTTTTACATTCATATAAACTATAAAGCTAATAATTACCATCGCAACAATTGCAAATTTTGCAACATAACGTGTAACAAGTAAATAGCTTCCGCGAGTGATGTTTAGTCCAACATTAAATGGCATAAACATAAATTTATTGAACTTACCCATCGTGGAGTTTTCATTATGTGGTTTTAAAATAATTGAACATAATGCAGGACTCAATGTTAGTGCATTTAATGTTGAAAATGACACTGCCGCACAAATTGTAACTGCAAACTGCTTATAAATTGTTCCAATCATTCCTCCATAGAAGCCGATTGGGGCAAATACTGCTAAAAGTACCAATGTTGTTGCAATTACGGCTCCAGTTACCTGTTGCATCGCTTTAATTGTTGCTTGACGAGGCGATAATTTTTCTTCTTCAATCAGTCGCATTACATTTTCTACCACTACGATTGCGTCGTCTACTACGATACCAATTGCTAAAATTAATGCAAATAATGTTAATGTATTAGCACTATATCCTAGTAAGCTTAATACCAAGAATGTTCCGATTAATGATACAGGAATTGTTGCTGCTGGTATAACAGTTGCACGAATATCTTGTAAAAATAAATAAGTGATAATAATTACTAACGTTACTGTAATTAATAGCGTTACAACAATTTCTTTAAGAGTAACTTTTACAAATTCGGTTGGGTCATAAACTAAGCGCCATTTGATTCCTTTCGGGAAATTTTCAGCTTCTTTAGTAATCATTGCTTTAATGTTATTAATAACATCTAAGGCATTAGCTTCACTACTACGGTATACCGCAACAGATGTCGCAGGTGAACCGTTATAAAAACTGTCGTTGGAGTAATTTTTTGCTCCTAACTCAACACGTGCGACATCTCTAGTTTTTACAGTTGCACCATCTTCTCCAGTTTTAATAATAATATTTTCAAATTCGCTAGCACGCTTTAAACGCCCTTGGGCATTTAATTTATATTGAATGTAACCACTACTCTTTTCAGAACCAACTGAACCAATTGCAGCTTGAGTGTTTTGTGAAGTAATTGCATTTCTGATTTCGTCTGAGGTTATATTTAATGCCGCCATTTTGCTATAATTTAGCCAAATACGCATACTGTAGGTCAATTCACCAAAAATTGTTACACTACTAACCCCATCAATATTACCAATACGATCTTTGATATTACGTGAAACAAAGTTACTCAAATCTAATTTTGAATAGCTTTCATCTGGTGAATAAAAAGTAAACACTCCTAACATATCATTTGATTGCTTTTTTACAGTTAAACCAATATTTTGTACTTCAGTGGGTAATAATGCTTGAGCTTGATTAACACGATTTTGAATATTCACCTGAGCAATATCAGAATCGTAGCCAGGCCTAAACGTAGCTGTTAGTTGATATTGACCACTATTATCACTTTTTGATGAATAGTAAATCATTCCTTCTACACCGTTAACCTGTGACTCAATTGGAGCAGCAACAGTGTTAGAAATTACTTCAGAAGATGCCCCAGGATACGTCGCATTGACTGTAATAGTTGGTGGAGCCACTTCTGGATATTCAGCAATAGGTAGCTGAAAAAGACACAACGCCCCTGCAAGCATGATAACTATACTTATCACAATTGCAAATCGTGGTCTATTAATAAATATTTTTGAAATCATAATAATTTTTTCCTACTTACTATTCTTTTTAGCTTTAGTTTCTTTTTTATTTTTTGTCGGCTTTTTAGTTCCTTGAGCCTTTTGTTGTGATGCTTGAATTAATTGCTCACGGGTCATAACTTTTTTAGTTTGAGGAAAAATTTTATGCATACCTTCAGTGATTACTAAGTCGCCGGCTTTCAAGGTTGTTCCTTCAATAAAAATATATCCTGCGCTAGCACCAGCCACAGTAATATGCTTTTTTATAGGTTCGCTTTTTTTGTTCACAATATAAATAAAGTTTCCTTTATTATCGGTCCTTAGGGCATTAACAGGGAATTTTAAATAATTTTTTGATTTACTGTTTGAAACGTATAACGACACAAAACCACCTGGTTTTAAAATTAAGTCGTTATTTTTGATTTTTGTCCAAATTTTAATTGTATTAGTATATTTATCTACTTTGTTATCAATAAAGTCTGGGATTGCTTCAAATTGGTATTTATTACCATCTGCCAAAAGAACAGAGATTTTTGCGTGTTTTTTGAATTCTTTATCACTACCAAACATATTCAAAAATTCAGTTTCGCTAATTGAAAAACTAATCCTAATAGGGTCTAGCTGTACAATATAAGCTAAGCTTGGGCTACTAGTATTTACAATATTACCTGTGGATATATTGATTTTACCAATCATACCTGTAATTGGGGCATAAATTTTAGTATAGCTTAATAAGTTATCTTTTTCTTGAAGAGTCGCTTCAGCTAGGGCTAAATTAGCAGCAGCTTCACGTAATTGTGCTACAGCAACCTCTTTTTTTAACTGTGCATCCTCAAGTAATTGCATTGAAACTACATTCTTTTCCTGTAATTTCTTTTGACGCTTAAGGTCTTTTTGGGCAAAAATAACATTTGTTTCATTTTGAATAATTTTTGCCTGAGCCATTTCTACTTGAGCTTTCGCTGCTTCTACTTGAGCTTTATATTTAATATCTTCAATTTGGAACAATAGATCATTTTTTTTAACAAATTCACCTTCTGTAAATTTGATATCTAAAATTTCACCTTCAACACGAGCTTGCAATTGAACTTCTTCGATGGCTTCAACTCTACCAATATATTTATTTTCTTGAAAATATTTGGCTTTTTGAATTTTTTCAATTTTTACAATTGCTGGAGGCATTTCAAACGCTTTAACGTTGAGAGCTGTAAAACTAACGATTGCCATACAGAAGATGAAAGCAGTTAATTTTAAGTATTTTTTACTTTTGATCATTGTCATTATTCCTATTTTCCTGACTTTGTTTAATCTTTTGCTGAATTTTACTTAAGCTTGCAAGAAATATTTCTTTTTCGTTTTCAGCAAGCTCTGCAAGCAATTTATTAAAAGTTTTAGAAAAACTTTCTTCACTTATTTTGCATTTTTTTGAAGTTTCTTTTTCCAATTTGATGCAAATAGAGCGTCTATCAACCGTAGAACGTTCTCGTGTTAAAAATTTTTGTTTAACTAAGTTATCAACTAATTCAGAAACAGTAGCAGGAGATAAATCTAATCTCTTTGCCAGTAATTTTAGGCTAATTCCATCAGGATATTCACTTTCTAAGCGTCTAACTAAAACTAAGGCATCTTTTTGTTTTAGTGTTAATCCTTCAAATTTTCTTTTATCTGAACTAGAAAATAATCCATCGCTTTCACTTCTTAAATGACTTGCAATATCATAAATTGTTATCCAATCATAATCCATTAATATTATATCTCCTTCAGTTTAAAACAATAGTTCGGCTTTACTAAATATATTGTGTTCCTAACTAATTTCAATATAAAAATACAAAATTATAGAAATTATTGGAGAAAATTGTAATTATAAAAAAAAAGTATGCTAGTTACATTTTTTAATAATAATTGCAAATTTTTCAAAAAATTAATAAATAAAGTTCCTTGATATACTAATATTAGTTATATTATAGTATGAATATAATATTTTTGTAAAAATTTGGACCACTTTTAAAAGAATATTGTGAGATGAAAATTATGGTCGAGTTTATAAAGAAAAATAGTAAAATTGAAAAAATAATAATCCCTCGTAATGGTTATATTCCAAACAATGAAATTTATCCAGTAATTATTTATCGAAAAATTTTTGCTGGATCATCTCTGCGTTTGGCAAAATTTATTGAAAAAACAATTACAGGAAATAAATGGCCAAATATGTGGCGCAGTTGTATATATAGTTTTCATCACTATCATAGCAAAACTTTTGAGTTTGTTGGATGTTATAGTGGTAGTGCTAAACTTCAACTGGGAGGTGAGGGAGGGCTTATCGCTGAAGTTAATATTGGTGATGCGGTTGTGATTCCACCTGGGGTTGCTCATAAACAAATTTCAAGTATGGACAATTTTATGCTTGTAGGCGGTTATCCATATGGTGATTATCCAGACATGATGTATTGTAAAAAGAATGAATATGAAACAGCGCTTAAAAATATAGCTAAGGCATTTGTTGCCAATCATGATCCAGTTTTAGGTGAAAAATTTAGAGAGTTATTGAGTAAAAAGGATGCAAAATTTTATAAGTTTGAAAATAACAAAAGAGAAGATTAATGTATAGACTAGGATTTTAAAGAAGAAAAAATAAAATTTCGAACCACAACAGCGACCTATTGTTTAAAATTAAGCGATAATGAGCTTATAGAAAAGCTTGATGGTTTGGTAGTTAATAATAGCCAGTCATTGGTAACTGCACTTGAGTATTGTGCAGCTAATAATATTGGTGCATTTAGAATTTTGTCACAAATTTTACCTCTTTACACTCATCCAGAAGTTGGTTATGAATTAAAAGATTTGCCAAGTTATGAATTAATTTTAAGTAATTTTGCAGCTGCTAAACAGTTTGCAATTGATAAAAATATTCGTCTAAGTTTTCATCCTGACCAATTTGTAGTGCTATCTTCGCCAAAAGAGCAGGTGGTCGTATCATCTCTTAAGGAACTTGAATATCATGCTGTAGTTGCTAATTTGGTTGGTGCTGATATGATAAATATTCATGCTGGTGGAGTTTATGGTGATAAAAAAAGTGCCCTAGAACGCTTTGTGGAAAATTTCAAACGCTTAAAGCCTTTAACACAAAAACTCATGACTGTTGAAAATGATGATAAATCATATACTCCTAGTGATTTAATAAAAATTTGTGAAAAATTAAATATTTTAATGGTTTATGATGTACATCATCATCGTTGTAATCTAGATAATTTATCGGAAAAAGAAGCGACTTCAGTTGCTTGTGATTTAGCAACAAAAGTTAATAAACAACCGCATTTTCATATTTCAAGCCCACTTGAACCATGGGGAAAGGTTTGTGGTCTTCATCGCAATCACGCAGATTTTATTGATATTAATGATTTTCCAAAAATTTGGAAAAATTTATCAGTTGACTATACCGTTGATATTGAAGCTAAAGCTAAAGAATTAGCAGTTAAAAAACTTTATAGCCAGCTTTCTTGTTAAGCTATGAAATATTAATGATTGTGATTTAAAATTATTAGATTACAAAAATATCATTAAGTAATTTTCATTTAGACATTTTTTCAATGGTGTTAGTAGTAGAGAATCCATCAACAAAATTGATGAATTTGATGTCTGCTCCAACAGCAAAAAGTGCTTGTCGCTCTTCACTATTAAGCGTTTCAACAGTGTAATCTCCACCTTTTACATAAATATCTGGACGAATAGCTTTGATTTCTGTAGTACAACGTTCTCCTGAAAAAATCACCACCGCATCGATACATGCAAGAGCTGCAACAACATAAGCTCGACTACGTTCGTCATTAACTGGGCGATTTGATCCTTTGATGGCACGCACGGATTCATCTGAATTAATTAATAATAGTAATTTATCACCTTTCTTGCGCGCCTCATATAAATATTTAACATGGCCTCGGTGTAATAAATCAAAACAGCCATTAGTCATTACTAATTTTTCGCGATTGTCTTGTAATTCACTGCGCCAGTTAATAGCTTCATCTAAAGTTAAAATTTTTAGTTCAGGGTCGATTAATGTTTGTTGAGTCGTTAAATTTGTCATAATTAGGTTTAATACTCTATGTGATTATTAATTTAAAATTTAGTCAATCTTTTGAGAGAGTTATAAAGTTGTTTGGTCTTCTGGGTCAAGTGGTCTGAATAATGTTTCATCAAATCTGTAATTTTCCTCAATATTAATTAAGTTATTCAAAACATTCATAACACCTTTAATTTCATTATTGGTGCAGGAAATACATGTTCTAGTTCTGACACCTAGTAAATTTGCAGCATTGAGAAAAATTAAAGTATTTAAATTTTCAAATTGATCCGATAATACATATTCATGACTGTGAATGTTGCTACCATTTTGTTCAGGACTTGCGTTAAAACTATAACCTCTGGTATCGCTAGATTGGTCGGTATATAGCTCTGCTGTAAAAAACTCTGAGTCGCCCGCATAGCCTGCATTTTGCCGATCATCTTGAGTGAAATTTAATTCATCTTCGCCTGTGCTGACATACTCAACGTGATGCGGGGATTTATTATATTGCTCCATAACTAGTTTTTCTTGAGATACCAACAGGGCCTTTAAACTTTCTCTATTTATAACACAGAAAAAAATAGTAAAGCAGAAAATCAATATAATCGGAATTAAGCAAACTGCTGTTTCTGCAATAGCTTGCCCTTGTATGTTGTTATGAATTTTGTATATTGCTTTTTTAAACATGATTAATCTCAAATAAATTTAACATTTCAAATACACCTCTAATGGAAATATAACTACATAAATCATAAAAATCAATGTTTTTTAGTATAAATAAAATTGTTTTATAGATAATAAGACCTATATTAGTAGGTAGTTTTTTTAGTATAAAAAGTTACACATTTGTATGAAAAAAAAGAAAAATTATAAAATACCCTAAATATTGATTGTTTTGAGGAAAATATTAATGAATAGTGAAAAATGTCCGACGAAAATTTTTTTTGGAAATAATATTAAACGAAATTTTTTGATTTTTTTTATAGCGTTTATAATAATTAGATTGCTATTAAACTTTGCAATTCCTGTGACTGACCAAACTGAAGGTCGTTATGCTTTAATTGGTTATGAAATGGTTAATAAAAGTGATTTTTTGACTCCAATGTTCCATCATAAAGGGGATTTTGTTGCTTTTAAAGGAAAACCTCCATTAGCATTTTGGTGTGAAGCTTTTGCAATTAAATTTTTTGGTGTAAATAGTTTTGCGGTAAAGCTACCTTCTAGTTTAGCAGCATTTTTATTGCTTGCTTTGATCTACTTTGTGTTGAAACGGTATAAAAATAGTTATGTGGCGCGTAATGCGGTTATTTTTACTGGATTAAGCGGATTGTTTTTTGTTTATAGTGGTAGCGTTATTGTTGATATGGTGCTACTATTTTTTATTGCGTCGTCGTTATTAGCGTATATGGCATTTCTTGAAGAAAAAGATAAACGGATTAAAATTTTCTGGAGTATCGCAGTTTTTATCTTTGCGGCTGGTGGTTTTTTAACTAAAGGGCCAATTGCAATTTTTGAATTTGGTTTACCAGTTTTTTTATGGACTTTAATCAATAAGCAGTGGAAAGGATTAAGAGATCATTCATGGGCATGGGCCATTGGGCCATTGTTATTTTTTATTATTGTTATACCTTGGTTTTACTTAAGTCATAAAAATGATGCAAATTTTTTAGAATACTTTTTCGTGAACGAAAATTTTAAAAGATTTATCTCTAAAGATTATGGTGATAAATATGGGGCCGGGCGTGAATTTCACTATTTTGCTGCTGTTTGGATGTTCTTATTATCTACTTTGCCGTGGGTGTTATTGCCGATTTATTCATGGTTTAAAAAAGGACAACAAAATATTTTCAAACAGTTTTCATGGAATATTTTTAAAGACCCTATTTCTGGTATTTCTTTGTTGGCATTTTCTTCAATTACTTTATTTTGGTCATTAACTAGCCGTAGTCCAATTCATTATTTGCTACCAACAATTCCGATGTTTGCTGTTTATTTAGCGGTAAAATGTGATGAAAAATTTGAGCGTGAAAAGTTTGTAAAAAATTTAATGCTTGGTGCTTGGGGAATGCTAATTTTATTAACGATTGGATTAAGTTCAATGGCTGTGTTTGTGCGCTTTGATAACAGTACAACGAAGTATGTTTTAGGAGAAGTTAGAGAATTGCAAAAACAATATCATTCTTTACAAAATAGTCAAGTTTACTTTGTTCGCGAAACACCATATTCTGCATATTTCTATGACCATGATTTGATTATTAATCATAAAAATGAAGCTGAAGATTATAGTGTGAAAATAAATGAAAATACACAAAATATTTTGATTATTCGCTCGAAATATTTGAGGCGTGAAAAAGTTAAACCATTAGTTAAAGGTAGAACAATTTATCCAGTTGGCGCATGGAATATAATATTGCCTAAAGAGGTAAACAAAAATCAATAAAAAAATTATTTCAAGATGATTGCTTACGATATTTTAATGGTGGAGTTTTATAATGCTTTTTGAATTGACTGGAAAATTCGTATTGTGATGAATATCCTAGTTGCTCGGCAATAACATAAATTGGCGAATTAGAATTTTTTAGCATTGAACATGCTGCTTCCATTTTTCTTTTTATGCGATATTGGTGAGGTGAAATACCTAAATAGTTTTTAAATTTTTTCCTAAAATGTTCATAACTATATCCATTACGGCGGCAAAAATCATCGATAGAAATTTTTTTATCTAAGCTTGAACCTAAAAAAAGACAACCTTTTTCTATAATTTGATTTGAATATTCTTCATCTTTGTCATTAAGAAATTTATTTTGCATTAAACAATCTGTTATTAATGAAAAAATATTTGGAAAAAGTGAATATATTTGGGCATCTGTAACATTACTTAATGCATGTGTTATTGACTCAAAGCGTTCTAGCAACGCTTTATTAATATTTACTATTCCAACAGGATTATTTTTATTACAACAATTGAGCTGTTTTAATAATTCATAAGCGGTAGGAGGAATTTCAATAAAACATTCCTTCCAATCACTATTTGGATTAATAATATTACTATGTCGGTGATTTGGGAAACGCTGAAAGAACATTCCGCTTTTTAATTTATAACGTTTGTTATTTTCTTCGTCGATATATTCTCCCTCACCATTAATAACTACAACTAAAACATAATTAATCCATATCGCATTTTTAAAATCTATTGATATATCATTTTTATCAATAAAACCTGCGCTATAGTATTCAAAATTTTTCATCTTTTTTGTTGATCTAGCAAAGGAGCATTCATTTAAAAATTCACCAATATTCATATCTTATTTTACCAATTTTAATATTTTAGTAGCCAATATAAAGTGTATAATATCTAAATATACAGTGAAACAACTATAAATAATTGCAAACTAAAAAGAGTATAATTATGGAAAATTCATCAAAATATCAGCGAAATGTATCAATTTTAAAGAATGATTGGTATTTTTTGAATATGACTAACGCAAATGACATTTCAATAAAGAGTATTATAAATAATGGTTGTGAATTTGATGGAGAAAATTGTGCTTGGCAAAAGGTTTGCGTGCCTCATGATTGGGCAATCACTGGAGATTTTTGCCGCTTCAATGACCTACAAATTACCAAAATCACTCAAGATGGAGAAGAGAAGGCGCATGAACATAATGGACGTACTGGTGGTTTGCCACATGTTGGCTCTGCAATTTATTGCCGAGTTATAACTTTTTCTGCTAATGATTTAGACCAAAAAACAGTTTTTTTTGATTTTGATGGTGTTATGAGTTGTTGTGAAATATATTTTAATGGAAAAAAAATTGGTAAAAATTTATATGGCTATACCTCATTTAGAGTTGATGCAACCTCAGCCGCAAAAGAGGGCGATAATTTATTGGTGGTTGTAGTTGAAAATCTGCCTGAAGCTTCGCGTTGGTATCCTGGAGCAGGAATTTATCGCAAAGTAACTTTAAATATCGTAGAGCAAGTTCATTTTAGTCAATGGGGAATTTTTGCATTCTGTGACAGGGAGCAGGTTAGTGCTGGGCAAGCAACTGTAAATTTACAATTAGAATGTCAAAACTTTAGTCAGAAAGCGATAGATTGTATGCTTAAAGTTAATTTAACAACGCCTGATAATGTTAAGCTAGGAACTGTTGCAATTTTAGAAAATATTAAAATTAATAATGATCAAGAAGTTGCAAGCTTTTTAACTAATTTTAATATTCAGAACCCACAATTATGGGGTATTGATAATCCTCAACAATATATAATCGAAGTTGTATTAATTGATGTTAATGCGAATAAAATTATTGACAAACAAAAAGTCTTATTTGGAGTGCGCAGTATTAATTTTAGCAATGAAAACGGCTTTGAATTAAATAACAAGTGTGTTGAAGTACGTGGTGTTTGTATGCATCATGATTTAGGTCCATTAGGTGCGGCTGTTAATTATCGAGCAATTGAACGGCAAATTGAATTATTACAAAGTATGGGTTGCAACGCTATACGTACATCGCATAATCCCCCAGCAGTTGAATTGCTTGATATTTGCGATAAAAAAGGGGTGTTAGTAATTGATGAGGCATTTGATGAATGGCGCAAAAAAAAGGTTAAAAATGGTTATCATACTATTTTTGAAGAAAATGCTGAATATGATTTAACGTCCTTAATTCGCCGTGACCGTAATCATCCGTGTGTTATTGCTTGGAGTATTGGCAATGAAATTCAAGATCAAGATATTGCAGAAGGCGCTGCTACAGCAAAGTATTTAGCTGATATTGTCAAGAAATTAGATAAAACACGACCAATTACTATTGGATTTGATCATCCTGATGATGCTATTAAAAATAAATTAATTGATGAAGTTGATTTAGTCGGTTGGAATTATAAACAGCATCGTTATCATGAATTTCATAATTTAAACAAAAACTGGATCTGTTATGGTAGTGAAACAATGTCAACAGTTAGTTCGCGAGGCATTTACCATTTCCCAGTCAAAGAACAAACGATGTGGCATGAGTCTTATAGTGATGATTTGCAATTGAGTTCTTATGACTTAATTGCCCCTCCATGGGCATGTTTAATGGAAAGTGAATTTCACTATCAAAGCGTGTCGCCATTTATTTTTGGGCAATTTGTTTGGACCGGATTTGATTATATAGGAGAGCCAACTCCTTTTGGAGAGCAATGGCCAGCTCGGAGTTCATATTTTGGCATTTTTGATTTGGTTGGTTTACCAAAAGATCGCTTTTATATGTTTAAAAGTTTGTGGTGTGAAGGTGAAGATGTTTTGCATATTTTGCCTCATTGGACATGGTATGGGCGTGTTGGTATGAAAACACCAGTGCATGTTTATGCTAATTGCCACGAAGTTGAACTGTTTTTAAACGATCGTTCCCTTGGACGTAAAAACAAAGATTGTACTTTATCAAATTTATTATATCATTATCGATTTATATGGGAAGATGTTTTATATGAACATGGTGAATTAATAGCAAAAGGTTATGATAAAAATAATAACTTAATTTTAGAACAAAAAATACAAACTGCTGGACATCCAAATAATATTAAGTTGACTTCTGACCGTTTAAAATTAGCTGCAGACGGCGAAGATATGGCTTTTATTACTGTTGAAATTACTGATAGAAATGGGATACTTTGCCCTCATGCAAATAATTTACTAGTTGTTGAGGTAACAGGAGCAGGACAATTGGTTGCATTTGATGCTGGCAATTCATGCAGTTTAGAGCCGTTTAATACGCCTCAAGTTAATGCGTTTAGTGGCAAGGCTATGGTATTTGTTAAAACATTAGCAGATATAAGTGGTGAAATCTCTGTAGTAGTAAAAAATGATGATTTAATTAGTGAAGAAATTATAATTAATAGTTCTAAATGAATAGTAAGATTATTCTTGAAAATTAAACTTAATCATGTTAATTTAAGTTTAAGTATTTTTTTAAGTAAAGATATGTTACAAATGATTTGTTGAAGTTTAACAAAAGGAAAAAATTATGAAAGGTAAAATTTTTGGTAAAGTAGTGGCAATTATTATTGCTATTTTGGTATTGTTTTCAATTGGTTATCGTACTATTGGGCGTTGGACTAAAAAATCAGTGCGTGAACAATTAGAGCAAATTTGTGTTGAGCAAAGCAAAAATATGCCAATGAAAATTGATGATCAAACAATTGTTACAAGCATTGAACTTGGTGTTGGAGAAACTTTAATTTATAATTATGAAACTAGGGGTATTAACTTTGAAGAAATTGATCTGAAAGTATTTAAAAATGAACTAAGAAAACAATTAGAACATGCTTATTTTAATAATAAACAGTTCAAGCCATTTCGCGATAATAATGTAACATTAGTTTTTAGATATTTCACTCCTGAAAAAAAATTAATTACTGAAGTTAAGGTTAATAAAAATACTATAGTAAGTAAATAATAATGAACAACGTTATTAAAGTACTTTTTTGTGCAAGTTTTACGGTTGGTTTGTTTCTGAGTGGTTGTCAGACAGATGACTCTGAGATTCTTAGCCAAAACAGCAAGAAGGCGGAAGAAGTAAAACAAAATGTAAGTAACAAAACTTCACCAGTAATTACGAAACAACATTTAGAAGAGATATGTGTTAACTTAAATAAATCTTTTCCTCGTAATATTGATGCAAATACTATTGCATTTAAAGCTGAATGTGGCGACGGAAAAACTCTAATTTACCATTTGCAAATTATTGATGTTGATGAAAAGAATTTTGATGTTGAATTTTTTAAAACAGAAATGAAAAAGCGATTAAATTATAACTATAAAAATGCCACTGCAATTAAACCATTTCGTGATAATCAAATTGCCATTATTTACAAGTATTATTCACCGAGTAAAAAATTATTTGCTGAATTTACCATAAAATGAATATCAACTTATAGTTAATGATAAAAAGCTGAGCTCAAATTAGCTCAGCTTTTTTATAGGAATTTATATTTATGTAATGATTAAGTTCTTATAGTTTTGTTGATATTGTTTTTTGTTGATATGAAGTGAAAGTTATGTTTTTTTAGAAAAAATGAAATTATCGGATTAATATGAGTAAGATATATGTTTGTTAATTCGAAATAATTGTTTGAAATAAGAAGTTACTGGCAATATGTTAGATCATTAAAAGATATTAAAAAAATCAATAATCTTATAAAGAAATGTACTATTAAAAAGAAGTGTATTAATCTTTACTGCAGTTTATTTACCTTAATTTTTGTACATTTAATTCTTTTTATTACAGTGACAGGCAGCAGTGCCTTAAAATTTACATGAAGTGAACTCATAAGATATGATGATAAAGAATTTGTAGCTAATTAAAATTACTTCGTTATAGTCTTATCTATCAATGAAAATAATTTTTTTTAAAGAATTATCCTTATGTTAGCAAAGCGTATGAATATATCCAATAACATTTGCAAAATTAAAATTATGAATCAAAGAAAAATTTTTAATAAATGATAATTTAAGCTTAAGGAATGTGCGATAAATGTATAGTTTTGTTCAATATATGTATAATTGCATGAATATTTTTTTATATCTTAGCTCAAAAAAAGTGGCATCAAATTTGCTGTAGATTTTTTGGGGGTAAAAATTAACAATTAAAATTTAGAAGGTGGTAAAATGGAGCTAATAGTTTTGCTGTCGATTGGTTTAGTTATTTGTGTTGTAGTGATACCAATCGTTACATTGATAAGGATTTCAACAATTGCTAGCAATTGTCGGATTATTGAGCATAAGCAGAAATTGATGGAGGAAAAAATCCATGAAGTTTTACGAAAAATAAGATCGTTAGATTCGTCAGTTGGTCATGCTAAAGGCGCTGTTAAGAAAAAAGTAGAGCAAAAAAATATTTTTGAAGATTTAGCCTCAATATCAAAGTCTAACGTTCAAAAAGAGAGTATATTAAAAAGTGTTGAGGTTGAAAATGAGGCTAGTTCTCAAGTTGACAAAAAAACAAAAAAAATAGTCACAACTGAATCAACAATTGATAGGACACTTGAAAAAATTGCTAAAGATAAACAGTCAGTAATTGCTAAAAAAGAGGAGAAAGAAACACATTTTTCAACTCCACTCGTTGCTTGTAAAACTTCATCTGAGAATATGAAAAAAGAAGTTTATAATAAAGTTGAAAGTCAAACTTCTGAAGTTGAAAAAACAACTGTTCAAACTCAAGATTCAAAAGAAGAATACGCTCCAAGCGCTTTTGAATTAAAAGCTCAAGAAATTTTACGTAATATTTGGGATTGGATTATTGTTGGAGATAATTTCCGTCGTAAAGATATAGCTAAGGAATACGCCATTGCAACAACATGGTTTGTTCGCTTTGCAATTATTATGTTACTTTCTGGTTGTGGTTATTTCCTCAAGTTTTCAATAGAAAAGAATTATCTGACCCCAACAGCAAGGGTTATTCTTATTTTGATTTCAGGTTTAGCGATGGTGGTCGGTGGTCTCAAAATAACAGGACCTAGCAAAAAATATGATTTAATTGGCAGAGGCGTTATTGGAGGGGGGATTGGCTTGCTCTATTTCTCTGCATTCAGTGCGTTCCATTTGTATCACTTAATTTCTCAGTTTCAGGCATTTGGTTTGATGATTCTAGTAACAATAACAGCAAGCGTAATTGCTATAAAAAAACGTCTGTTATTAGTGGCAGTTATTGGTATTTTAGGCGGTTATTTAACACCTGTTGTACTTTCAAGTGGCATAAAACATCTTTATGAATTATTTACTTATTTATCTATTCTAGGGGCTGGAACATTATTTATTTCAAAATATCGTGGATGGAAATTATTAAATATTATAAGTTTTATAGCGACATATGCATTGTTTTTGGGCGCGTTAGGGCGTTTTTATGATCTAAAGGTTACAGCTGACTACACGGCAGTAGTATTATTTAGTAGTATTTATTTTGTGTTATTTTCTTTTATGAGCGTAATTCATAATATTTACAAAAAGAAAATTGTTACTATGATAGAGCTAGTTGCATTACTGACTAATACCGTGATTTTTATTGCAACAAATTGGTATTATACTTGTGAGAAATTTAACCGTCATTATGTAGCAATTTTTACTTTTGCAGCGGCAATTTTCTTTATTATAAATATTTTGTATATTCTTAGAAAAAAATATCAAGACCGTAATTTAGTTGTAATTTTAAGCTCCCTATCAATTCTAGCTATTATTTTAACTGTTCCGTTGGCATTATCAAAAATTTGGATTACTGCAACATGGGGACTGATTGCAGTATTCTTCCTTTATAATAGTTTAAAGTTAAAATCAAAAATGCTGTTTTTAGGTTCTTTACTAACTTACGCGTTGGCAATATTTAGAGTTTTTGCTTTTGATCAGGCATTTAAGCTAACATTATTTCGAAGTGCAGAAATTTATCGTCCATTATTTGAAAAACAATTCACCGACAGCATTATATCGGCTGGCGTAGTTGCTTTTGCAGTGATTTGTGGAGGACTTTTAGTTAAAAAGTATCGTGAAAGTATGCAACAAATTGCGTTTAACTTTAACTGGTTGGTTAAATCAAATGTTTTTTATAATATTTTTCTTTATAGTGGAGTTGCGATGTTATTCAGCTATAGCTATGTACAAGTATTAAATATTGGTTATATTTTTGTGCCTGAGTGGAGTCAACCTTTACAGTTTGTACTTTTATTTGCTTTAGCGGTTTTCTTTTTCGTAAGATTAAAAATTCAAAAACATTTTGTATTGGAAAATGCTTTGATGTGCTTAGTTGCAGTGATGATTATCAAGTTATTATACTTATTGCACTACGATGGTTTTTCGACTAAAAACTGGGCATTTGGTAATATTTTTAGCTGGTTAGAATTAGGAGTGCGTACAGCAATTTATGTTACTTTTTTTGCAGTATTGTATTTTTATAAATGTATTTTGAGATCGATCGAAAGTTTGCAAAAAATCGCTACAATCAATGTAATAGAAATAGTTTCATTATTTTTGATTTTGAGTTTTGAATTAAGCTCAGCGCTATATTTCTTTCTTCCACAATTTAGAACAGGTGGAGTATCGGTTTACTGGGCAATTTACGCTTTAACAATGACGTTTTTTGGTCTTAAAAATGACATTAAATATCTCCGTTATGCAAGTTTAGCACTTTTAGCTGTTGATATTATTAAAATTTTCTTTGTCGATTTGAAGCATTTAGATACAATTCCAAAGGTAATAGCTTTAATTATTACTAGTTTATTGTTAATGGCTGGCGCTTTTATTTATATCAAGGCACAAACAATTTTTGTTGCAAAACGTGAAGAAATTAAATAATAATTGTGGAGGTTTGCTATGAAAAACATTGGTAAAAAAATGGTTCTTTTGGTAATATTATGCACAATTAATTTTGTTAAAATTTCAGCAGCTTATGAGGAGCTTCCTAAAAATATTGATAAATTAACTTTATTAAAAGAGCAGGTGACATTAATAAATTCTAAAAAACAAAAAGTTGATGATAAATTAATTTCGTATGTTAATTTAAATGAACATATTTATAAAAATACTTTAGATGATTTTGCTGATTTGCGTTTAGTTGACTCAACAAATGGTGTTGTGCCATTTGTTGTTGCTAAAGCATTATGCTTTGGTGAAAAAAGGCAAATTTCTACAAAGTTAAAAGTTACTGATTTTTCACAAAATACTCAGCAGCAGTATATTGAATTTATTGTTGCTGTACCAAAAAATGTACGAAATTTAGTAACAAAATCATTACAATTTAAAACAACTTATACACAAAGTTTTCATAAAAAAATTGAAGTTTTGGGCTCTAAAAATGGTATAAAGTATTTTAATTTAATTTCGAATGATTCAATTTATAATTATGCAGATTCTAGAGGTGCAAAAAAATTAAATGTTCTGTTATCAGATATAAAAAATAGTCAGTTTTTAAAAATTAGATTAAGTGATATTGGTGATAACAAAACATTATCGAACATTAAAGTCACTCATAATTATGAAAAAAAAGTTGAACAAATTACCTCTAGTTATAAAATTAGAAAATTTGGTGTGAATAGTGTAATTTTAACTTCATTACAAGATGCTGCTGTAGAAAAAATAGTCGAATATCCTCATCAGTCATTGATAACTTGCAATGATATTTCACAATCAAGTGAAGAGGATTTAATAACAAAATATGGTGAAAATTGTACTGTTTTAGAAGTATTTAGCAATCGCCAACCTTTAAGGTACTTTTTGTTATTTACAGATACAGCTGTTTATAAAAGAGGTTACGATGTTTATGGTTACCGTGACGGCAACTACCAGTTTATCAATAATGGCATAATATCTTTAAATATTTTGGCGAAGAATTCACTAAATTCTAACTACATTTATTTGAATAGTACGAATGAGCGTTTTGAAAAATATAGGATTATAATAAAAGATGGTGAAAGCCCAAAACTGAGTAATATTAAGTTAAAATATTTTGGGTATGTTTATCAAATTAAATTTTTCTCACAGAAAAATAAGGAATATAAAATTTTATTTAACGCAAGTAGAAAAAGTTATTTTCAATATGTTCCAAATTATGATGTAAGTTCGTTCTTAGACAATAAGAATACAGTGATTAATTGCAATAAATTTTCTTTAGGGAAAACTAAGAAAAATATTGAATTTGAAGAACTAAAAGCGAAATCGGTGTTTTTATTGCCACATTGGTTATTGTGGAGTTTAATTGTTTTCACTGCTCTAGTACTATTAATTGTTACTTTAAAATTATTGTCTCATAGTGAAAAAATTTTTGATGACGAAGAATCTGATGATGAATTATAGCAAGCAAAATTTTATTTTACTTGCTATTCTTTTTTAATTAGCGATTAGTAGAATATTGCTGTAAAGTATATTTGATGTTGGGATTTAGGATTTTATATCATCCATTATTGCTGTTTATGTTGTGAATAATATGACATAAATGGCATTTTTTTTGTAATTTTGCTTGAAAAAACACAGTTTAAAGTTATATAATAATCCCTTATGCTTTAAGCTAATTCGCTTTCAATGATAGATATGATCTAATTTTTATAGTAAATTTATGTTTTTAATACCTGTAAGACTCTCTTCGCGCACGTTGTCGAAATAATGAATTTTTATTCAAATATAATAATTACTTTTGTCTATTATTGAAAATGATATAGCATTAATAGAAATTTAACAAAAGGGTTGTTATGAAAAAAGAAAGAATTATTTATTTAGATGTGTTGCGTGTCATTGCATGTTTTATGGTTGTGTTAACTCATGCCGGTGATTCGTATATTTTACAAACGGAATCAAGTTCGATTTATTTGGCTTTAATTCGTCCATGCGTGCCATTATTTATTCTATTATCGGGAATTTTGTTATTGCCAGTAAATTTAGAATACGGTTCATTTATCAAACGTCGCTTTACGAGGGTTTTAATCCCATTTTTAGTCTGGTCAATTTTATATGTATTTATGCCTGTGCCATCAAAATTAATGTTTGGTGGTCCAGAAAACTTTTTGACTGGATCCGATATGAATATTTATTTATATAACATTATGTTAATTCCAATTAACTTCACAAAAAGTAATGCTCATTTTTGGTTTATTTATACAATTCTAGGGCTTTATCTATTTTTGCCAATTATTTCACCATGGATAAAAACGGCGTCGAAAAGCACTTTAATAGTATTTTTATCATTATGGACATTTACGTTATTTTTACCTTATATTAAACTATATTTTCCAGAATTTCAAGGCGAATGTGATTGGAATGAGTTTGGCATGTTTCATTATTTTAGTGGTTATTTAGGTTTTATTATTTTGGGTTATTTTTTGCATCATTATAATAAATTGTCATTGTTAGCATCGATGACAATTGGAACAATTCTATTCATAGTTGGTTTTGTGATTACTTATTATGGTTTTTTAGCTGATATAAATAAATTTAATACTTTAAAAGAAATATCTGGAGTTGAAAATTGGAAACTTTTAGAACTATTTATTGGATATAATACAATTAATGTGGCGTTGATGACTGCGGGGATTTTTATGTTTTTTCAAAAAATTGATTATTCAAAATTTGTTACAAATTGTTTTACTGAATTATCAATTTTTAGTTACGGAATTTTCTTGGTTCATTACATTTTAGTATTATGGTTGGGAAAGGCCATTGCCCATCAAACTTCTTTATGTCCAGTGTTTGAGCAAATGTTGTTAACAGTTGTCACATTTGTGTTATCATATTTGATTGTTAAAACAATTTCATATGTGCCAAAGTCAAAATACTTAATTGGTTAAGTACTTCAATCAATTTACTAAAAATATTTAAACTCTCAGTTACCTGAGAGTTTTTTTGTAGAAATTTATTTAAAATGTCGTGACAAAATTTAAAAATGATGATATTTTTATGAATTAATATCACATTATAGTGGTATATGGTTTTAAAAAATTATTTTTTAAAGAAAGAGGTTTACAATGTCAATATTTTCAAAAATTTCAACAATCACTACTGGTACAATATTATTAACATCTGTAGCAACAGCAGTTTCAGCTGTTGGGAAGAAACCAAATATATTATTTATTTTTCCAGATCAGATGCGTCGTAATGCATTAGGGATTTGGTCGCAAAAAGGTTATAATAATGTTTTGCCAACTCCAGGAGACCCAGTAATTACTCCAAATTTAGATAAACTGGCACGCCAAAGTGCTATTTTTACGCGTGCAAGTGCAACCTTTCCGTTATGCAGCCCATATCGTGCTATGTTAATGACTGGAACATATCCTCACGAAAATGGCATTGAAATGAATTGCTATATCAATCGTAAGTCAGGACTTAATTTAAAGTTGACGACACTTACTGATGTTTTAGCACAAAATGGTTATGATACAGGTTATGTTGGTAAAACCCATTGGTATCGCAATTTGGCAGAATTTGACAATAATAATAATTATGTTGGAGTTAATAATGGTACTCAGTTTGTCAATAAATATGACACCTATATTGCTCCAGGTCGTGGTCGTTTGAGTAATCGTTATTGGGTGCAAACTATTGGAGATAATCATTTTGATCATTATATTTATTCAAATCAACCACAGTTAGTTGAGGGTAAAAAAGATGGTGAAGCAAAAAAAACGCATATATTTTCACCAATTCACGAAGCTGATGCAGTGGTAGCATTTCTAAAAAATAAAAATGGTGAACGTTCTAAGGATAAGCCTTTTAGTATGGTTTGGGCTCCAAATCCGCCGCATCCAGATTATTCAAAACCTGAAGACACCGAGGTGGAAGTTTACAATAAATATTTTAGAGATCGTGCAATAAAAGATATTTTTGTGCGTAAAAATGTTGATTTTAATGGTGTTCGTGGGAAAAAAATTCAAGGAGTAGGGCCTGTTTATTTATCTCATATTTGTAGTATTGACCGTGAAATTGGTCGAGTTTTAGATGCACTTGAAGAAAGTGGCGAGGCAGGTAACACCATTGTCGTGTTTACATCTGACCATGGCGAAATGCTTGGCAGTCACGGAAAACTGGGTAAAGGTCCAATTTTAAATGAATCATTTTATGTGCCATTTTTAGTGCGTTATCCAAAGGTCATTAAACATCGCATTGAAGATTTAAACTTAACTGCTGTAGACGTTATGCCAACAGTTTTGGGTATGGTTGGACTTGGTAGTAAAATTCCAGTAACGGTGCGTGGAACAGATTTTTCAAAAGGAATTTTAACCAATGATTATAGTATAACTCCAAAACCTAAAGATGCATTGCATATAATTTCTAGGCAATCGCGCGGAATTGTGACGGAGCGTTACACCTATTCGGTGTCGCTAAAACATGAACCAATTCTTTATGATAATAAAAATGATATTTGGCAGACCAAAAATATTTATCCAAGTGGTGTTTCAAAAGAGGTTTTAACAGATATTCAAAAACGTTTAGGTGATTATTTGAATAAAATTGATGACCCTTGGGCTAAGAAAAAAATATTAAACAAATACATCAAGTATTAATTTATAAATTGAAAACTGTGATACATTTAATTATCACAGTTTTTTTATCCATAACCTTTAATTTTAAAGGCAATTACATTTGCAATAAAAACTAATGGGATATTGATTAAAATTCCAAACTTGATATAGATTAAATCGCCTTTTGTGTATTTAGTACGAGCTCGCAACATAAGCATTATTGTTGTACTCCAATAGGTAAAAAAGTTAACCATAAAAAGAGTTTCCAAAATTCCTCCATCTAAACTTAGCCCTGAAAAACCTCCTATTAAAAATTGAATTACCAGTGATAATGAAATATCGTCTTTGAATAATAGTTTCAATTTTTTTTTATCAGGGTTCATACAAAGATTTTTCTCAACTTTGTTATGTGAATTAGCTTTAATTTTGCACTCATCGCAGACATAGTACATTTCGCATTTCGTCTCATTTTTTGGGATATACCAAAGTTGCATTTGTTGTAAACATTCTGGGCATTTGAAAATATTCCATGAGAATGTTGGGGCTAAATATAATATTAAAAATAATAAAACAGCAGTAATGTATATTGAGATTGCTTTCCAGTAGTAAGAAGTAAATTTATAAGCTGTCTCATCGTCAAATATATAGAAAATTATCAATATTATTATTGGCAAAATTAATAAAGATGCTATTTGTTTTCTAATTTTTTGTGCATACTTAATTTTTTTATTCAAATCAGTATTTTCAGCATAATCTTCTCTAATTTTATTAATATTTTTCATATAAATCTCTTTTGTCACAATTTTGTTCTGAATTATTAAATTTATGTTGTATTCTTTCCATTTTTTTTAAATCTTTTGAATTAAAATAGCAGTTGGTCTCAGATAGTTGCTGTAAACTTTTAGAGATTTGTTTAATTTCTTCTTCTTGAGTAAATTTCCCGTTTTTCAACTTTGTATTAAGATTAGAAATAGCCGCTCTCATAAAGAAATTATAGCGATAATTATCACTCTGTTTAAAGGCATGATTAACCTTTAGGTATAAGCCAAGTGTTGATGCTGAAGTTAAAGTAGTTATAATGCCTAATGATAAACGCCAAAAGAGATGTGATTTTTTTATTTCAGCCGCTATCCAACCAATTGGACAAGTGATTCCAGCAATAATGAATAGGGATATTGTTAATTCATTCACTTAAAAAAACTCCTTATTTAAAAATTTATTATTATAATGATAGCTAATATAAAACAATTTATGATGAAATTACAGTAAAGTATATAACTAATTTTATATTTTTTGATAATCGTTTTGGCCATGCTGCTAGGGAGCATCTTATAATGAATTTTTAAAAAGACTTTTAATTTAATTGTCACTTTTGTTGATAGTATAGAAAGTTTGGCTATTGTTGCAGTGTTAGAATTTTTTTATCAGCATTGGTATACCTTTATGGAGATGGTGATGAAATACTTGATTTGATGTTTACATATTTGATAAATAATTTTATTTTTATTGTTATTAAAATTTTATAAACATCATTTTTAATATCATAATATTACTTACAAATTGGAAATTTTTATTTTAAAGACTATATTTAAAAATGTCATTATTAGTTTAGAGACATGAGATTTAAAACATAACATAATAATATGGTCAAGAGGAAAAAATGTACAAAAAAAATTTTAAAAAGGGAATATTGGGATTAGTATCTGTTGCTTTATTGGGTAGCTACATGATGCCTAATGTTAATGCTAAAGGCGCAATAATTCCTGTAGAAAATTCAATTAATTTGGGAAATGCTCAAGCTCCAAAGACAATTTTAGTGTATCCAAATGGTAAAAGTTCGTTAGATTTAAAAACAAATAAAGTTGTTGCAGAAATTAAAGTTGACGAACAAGCTGGAACTATAAAAGTAAAAGCTAATGATAATATTTCATTTGAGTTTAAAATTAAGACAGTAATTTCTCCAAAAGAGGTGAAAAACGCTGATTCGTATAGTTATGATCAATTTACTAAATTTTTAACAGTTAAAAAATCTGGCAAAAATTTTACTATTAATATAGCACCAATGAAAGGTTTAAGTCCTGCAAAGACTGGGTTTCCAATAGTTACTAAAGATGCTATAACACCTGTTTATTATGATGCATCTGAAGCTCAGGTTGTTGATTTAAGTGTAAGTGCTTTACAAGGTGATATTACTGATATTTCGGAACAAACGCCAGTGATTATTGAGAAAAAAAGCTGGGAATTTTCTGAAGAAGTACCATTTGCTGTATTAGTCGCGACGGTTAATAAAAGTGAATTAGGTAAAAAATTGGCCGAAAAGATGCCTCAAACTGCTCAAAAGTTAAATAATAAATGGGAAAAATTTGCTCTAAAAATTGTTGATAATCCAATTGCTGGGGTTAAAAAGGCATTAGTAATTTTAGGTAGTGATCGTCGTGGTACTGCATATGGAGTTTTTGAAGTTTCTAAACGTCTAGGAGTTTCGCCTTTAAAATGGTGGGCTGACGTTGCAGTTGAAAAACGTTCTGAAGTTTATTTAAAAGATATTGATTTTGTTTCTCAAGAGCCAAGCGTAAAATACCGAGGAATTTTCCTAAATGATGAAGATTGGGGATTGCAACCTTGGGCTGCAGCCATGCAAGATACTGATGTTAAAGATATTGGTCCAAAGACATATGCTAAAATTTTTGAATTATTATTACGTATGAAAGCTAATTTTATCTGGACTGCAATGCATCCATGTACAAAAGCATTCTATTATTATAAAAATAATCCAAAAGTTGCTGATGATTATGCGATTGTGGTTGGTAGTAGTCACTGTGAACCAATGTTACGTAATAATGTCGATGAATGGAAAAAGAATTTCACTGCTGAATATGGTAAAAGACCGGGTCCATGGCGTTATGATACTAATTCAAAAGAGATTTATCGTTATTGGAATGATCGTGTTCAAGAGAGTAAGAATTATGAATCAGTTTATACTGTGGGAATGCGTGGTATTCATGATGGTAGTATGCCTGGTGGACGTAATGAAAAAGAAAAAATTGCTTTAATGGATAAAGTTATTGAAGATCAGCGTGCAATGTTAAACAAAATTAGCAATAATCAAGCTGAAAAAATTCCACAAATTTTTTGCCCATATAAAGAGGTATTAAAGTTATACCAAAAAGGTGTTAAACTTCCTGATGATGTTACATTAGTTTGGGCGGATGATAATCATGGATACATCCGTAAATTGTCAAATACAAAAGAGCAGAAACGTACAGGTGGTTCTGGGGTATATTATCATATAAGTTATTGGGGCTATCCAGCTGATTATTTATGGTTAAGCACGACCAGTCCAAGTTTAATTAGTTTTGAGATGAGCAAAGCATATGCGTATGATGCAAAACGTTTATGGGTATTTAATGTTGGTGATATTAAGCCTGCTGAAATGGAAATGCAGTTTGCAATGGATTTATCATGGAACGTTGAAAGTTGGAAACCAGAAAATGCTTATTTATATAACTATGACTGGGCTGCAACAACTTTTGGTGCAGAGTTCGCCAAAGATATTGCACAAATTAAGCATGAATATTATCGTTTAGCAGTTGCTTCGCGTCCAGAACATTCTAATAAAGTGTCATTTTCTGAGCAAGATATGGCGCAACGTTTAGCTGATTATGATAAGCTAGCAACAATGGCTGAGAAATTAGAAAAAAGAATTCCTAAAAAATTACAAGATGCATATTATCAGTTAATTCTATACCCAGTTCTAGGTTGTAAACTGATGAATGAAAAACAATTATATGCAACAATGGCGAAACGATTAGCGAACAAAAATAGTAAAGATTTTGATCAATTTAAAGAACATTCTACTAAAGCCTTTAATAAAATCAAAGAGCTTACTAAAAAATATAATACTGAGATTGCAGGTGGTAAATGGTACAAAATGATGGATTGGAAACCAAGAAATCAACAAGTATTTAAAATGCCTTCAATTAATAAAAGTGAAAATAATATCAGTCTTAATGTTAAAGCTGCTATTTGTGATAAACCAATGGTATTAAAAAATGGCATTTTAGTTGGTTCATCTTCGAAGCAACTAGAAAAAGGAAAGGGTGGTAAAGCTCAAATTGTTTTTAATTCTCCTAAAAAACAAAAAATGCCTCTTTATGGACTTGTGAAAACAAATTCAGAGAAAGAAGATTCATGGTTTTTCGATGTAAATAATAAACAACATACAACTGTTAATGAAGTTAAAACTAATAAAAAATTCAAATGGGTGAAATTGGCTGACTTTAATTTAAAAGCTGGAAAAAATACATTGAATGTTAGTCAGCGTGAACCAAATGCTGAAATTAAAAAATTAATGTTTGGTAAACCAAGTGAGCTTAAAAGAAACTATAAGAAAAATAACGTTGCGAGATTAGCTGTTAATGCTGATAAATTTGTTAAAAAGAGTGCTGAGTTGTCAATTATTGATGGCATTGGTATTGGCGGCGTTGGAGTTACTTTAGCAAATATTAATGCTGATAGTGTAAAATTAACTGCAAATAATACTAAAGATTTGCCAAAACTAGTTTATAATGTTCCTACTGGTTATGAAAATGGTTCAGTTGAGCTTCGTTTTGTACCATCGCATGCTATTAACGAAGAGCATCAATTAAGAATTGTAGTTGAACCATTAAAAAATTATTTTGCAACATATAACTTAAATCACAAATCAAAAACTCCAGTATGGCGTGATAATGTGTTACGGGGTTATAGTGCAATAAGAGTAAAATTGAAGAATAGTAAAACAATTTCTGTAGCATTTCCTGACCCAGGTTTAGTGTTATCACAATTAGTTTTTACTAAATAAATTTATTCATCAGGCGCTATAAATTATTTTTAGCGCCTTGAAATATTTCAAAGCAAACCTATCAATTATAATGTAGGAGTATTGAATTATGAGAATTAAAATTTTACTATTAATTTTATTTTGTGTATTGGCATCATGTAAAAATACATTTAACAATGAGACAATAAAAGAAAATTTAGCAAAAAATTCGACGGCACAGCACAGTATTTCAGCCATTGATGCTTACAAATTATCTCAGGAAAATCAAGTAGTTATTCTTGATGTTAGAACGCCTGAAGAGTTTAAATTTGTGGGGCATCCAAAAGATGCAATTAATGTTCCTTTAATGCTTTTTGAACACCAATATGATGTTGATAATCAATGTAGTAAGATGATTTTGAATAAAAATTTTGTGGCTATTGTTAAAAAACAATTCTCTAAAGATACTCCATTCGCGATATTATGTCGTAGTGGTACACGAGCTCAAAAAGCTAGAAAATTGTTAATAGAAAATAATTTTAGTAATGTAAAAACCATTGAACACGGTTTTCAAGGAGACATAAATAGTGATCCAAAAAGCAAATTTTATGGAAAACGTAATGTCAATGGTTGGATTAATAATGATTTGCCTTGGACATATTAAAAAAATTTAATCAAAAAAATGTGATAAATTTAGTTTATAATTTTTTAGAGGTATAAACTATAAACATGGTAAATACCTCTAAATTTGTGTTACAGGTATTAATTTGTGAATCGTTTAGCAAATTTTTCAACGATATAATAAACACATGGTAACACGAATAACGTTAAGGTTGTCGAACTTGCTAAACCAAAAACAACAGTTGCTGCTAGGGGGCGTTGAATTTCAGATCCAACCCCAGAACTTAGTAATAATGGCAACAAACCTAGCAGTGTTGTAACTGTTGTCATTACCACCGCCCTAAAGCGAATTTGTGCTCCTTTAATAACAGCATCACGTAGTGATAAAGGATTTCGACCATGGCGCAGCTGGTTAAAATCGGTAACCATAACTACTGCGTCTTGCATTGCAATACCAAACAATGCAATTAAACCAATTAATGCTGGAACTGACAAATAAAAATCAAAAAATAATAGCCCAAAAACGCCACCAACTACCGCTAAAGGTACATTGATGATTACAATTAACGCATGGCGCAACGAATTAAAAGCAACCCACAATAGCATAAAAATAATTGCGATCACAATAGTGATAATAATTTGTAAACGTTCCATTGCTCGTTCTTGATTTTCAAACTGCCCTCCATACTCAATTGAGTACCCAATTGGCAACTTTATTTTTTCATTAATTTTTTGACGTAATTCATTTACTGCATCACCTAAAGAACGATTTTGAATATTAGCTTGAACCACCCATAAACGTTGATTATTTTGGCGATTGATCTGAATTGAAGTTTCGACTAATTTCACTTCAGCAATTTGATTCAAATGAATAATTTTACCACCTTCATTTGGTATTAAAAGATTTTGCAATGCTTCAATATCATAACGATAATCTTCTGCGTAACGTAAATTAATGCCGAAACGACGGGTGTTTTGGTACAATGTGTCAATGTTATTGCCTCCAATTGCAGTTTTTATTAGTTCCATAATATCATTAGCAGTGACGCCATAACGAGCCATTTCTTTACGATTGGGTTTGATTTGAATTTGTACTTGACCAAAACTTTGTTCAGCAGCAACGTCAACTAATCCTTCAATCTCTTGAGCAACTTTTTGTACTTCAACACTTAATTCACTTAATTTTTGGAGATCTTCGCCATAAATATTTATCGCTAATTGTGCTCTAGTTCCCGCTAAAAGTTCATCAAATGAATTTTGGATTGGTTGAGTGAAGTTTAACAAAATTCCTGGAATTTGTCCCAAATTTTTACGCATGTCATTGACTAATTTTTCTTTAGAATCAAATCGCCATTCTAATTGGGGTTTTAATTTGATATATACTTCAGAAAAGTTCACTGGGTGTGGGTGCGCGCCTGCTTCTGGACGACCTGTTTTAGAAATGACTTCAGATACTTCACTATATTTCATGACTTCACGCTCTAATTGTAGAATTTTTTCAGTAGCTTTTTCTAAACTAATCGCTGGCGACATGTTTGCTGTGATAACAATTTCATACTCTTGGAGCTGAGGCATGAATTCTTTGCCGATTTTTTGAATTTTGTTGAAACTAAAAGCTACAACAACAGCGACAATTAAAATAATTAAATAGCGTATAGTCAAAAATAAATGAACAACTTTTCCATATCCAGTAATGATTAATTTGCTAATTGAAAAACGTTGTGAATCACGTTCAACTTTCACAATTGATTTACGTTTTAATAAAATTAATGCTAATGATGGAGCAATGAAAATACCATAAATTATTGAACCTCCTAGTGCTAAAAGAATTGATGAAGCCAGTGGATAAAACATTTTTCCCTCAACTCCTTCCAGCGTGTAGATTGGCAAAAATACGCTCATGACAATTAATAATGCAAATAAAATAGGACGTCCAACTTCTTTGGCAGCTTCATAAACTAATTCAAATTTAGTTTTGTTTAAAAATTCTTTTTTAGAGAAAAATTGTTCAATATTTTCAATCACAATGATTGATCCATCAACTAGCATTCCTAAGGCAATGGCAATTCCTCCTAATGACATTAAATTTAGTGAAATGTTAAAAAAATCTAGACCGAAGACTGCTAATGCTGCACAAAATGGAATTGATAAGGCTACAATCAAGCCCGCACGAACACTTTTTAAGCAAAGAACCAAGGTAATAATTACTAAAATAATTCCTTGAATAATTGCATTACTAACGGTGTTTGCTGAATTTTGCACCAAAGCATTTTGTTCGTAGAATGCCACTAATTCAACTCCATCTGGCAATGTTTTTTTGATATTTTCAATTGCTGAATACAAATCTTTAATGGTTTCAGATGTATTAGCGTTATAAAGTTTTAAAACAAGACCTGAAACTACTTCTTCTTGACCATTTCTTGTAACAACTCCACGACGAATTTCATTACCAATTTTTACTGTTGCGACATCGCTTAAATTTATCGGCATGCCATTAACTTCTTTAATATTGATATGCTGTAAATCTTCTAATGTTTCGAGTAATCCAATACCACGAACTAGTGCTTCTTCTGAACCTAAAATTAAGTACTGCCCGCCTTCATTTTTATTATTTTTGTTTACTGCATTAGTAATATCATTTAGCGTGATTTTGTATTGTTGCATTAACTTTGGATTTGCTTCAATTTGGTATTGTAAAACATGTCCACCCATTGATAAAACTTGTGTAACTCCCTTTACACTTAAAATTTTGCGCGATACAACCCAATCGTTTAATTCACGTAAATAGGTATTTAAATCTTTTCCTTGAGTGTTAATTTTATCTTTATCAGCACGCAAGTAATAGGTAAAAACTTGCCCTAAACCTGATGAAATTGGTCCTAAACTAGGCGACTCAATATTAGGAGGAAGGTTTGCCATTGCTGCATTTAATCGCTCACTCATCAATTGGCGCGCAAAATAAATATCAACGGAATCATCAAAATATACATAAATCGCTAACATTCCAAATGCTGAAGTTGATTTAATGTTTACAACATCAGGTAACCCTTGCAGTGAAGTTTCTAGCGGATATGTTATTAAACGTTCGATTTCCTCTGGTGCAAGACCATCTACTTCGGCAAAAACTGGCACCATCACTGGGGAAATGTCTGGAAATGCGTCAATAGGTAATTTTTTATAATTGAAATATCCAGCTATAACGATGAAAATTACTGCCATTAAAGCAATAAAACGGTTACTTAATGTAAATTTAATTAATTTTTCTAACATAACAAAATATTTCCCCGTTTAGTGCCCGTGTCCAGCATGTGGGTCAACACCTGATAAAGTCATAATGCTTTTTAATTCATAAGCACCTTTTTCTACAATTTTATCATTGATTGTTAGTCCACTTATAATCTCAATCATTCCACTTTTGCGCAGTCCTAGCTTAACATCTTTAGTGATAAAATTGCCGTCGATACGCTGAACAAATACAACATTTTCTCCTTGTACAGTTTGAACAGATTTTTCACTAACAATAACAATTGATTTATTAATTTTTTCTGGAGACAAGCTAATCAACCCAGTTGCAAACATGCCAACTTTGAATTTTCCCATTTTATTATCAATAGAAATTCGCACTAGTGCAGTTCTTGTTTTAGTACTCATAATATTGCCGATAAAACTAATTTCACCAATAACTTTGTCAATATTATTTATAGTCACTTTTACTTTATTACCAACTTTTAAACTTTTTAAGTACTGTTGACCTGCCTGTAAATCAAGATATAGTTCTTCTAAATTTGCAATTGTAAAAACTGCTTTTGTGTTGTCTTCAGCAAATGTTTCGCCCAATGAAATATCTCGCCCGATAATTGTACCATTTATTGGCGATTTGAGCAAATACGATGCACAATCAATATGAGTGTGCCCATTAGCAGTTGTATCATTTTTGGGGCTGTTAAAATGTTCAATTATTTTTTTAAAATCAACACCTAAACTTGTTAAAATATCTTGTGATTTATGGACTTCTGCCATTGCGTTTAAATAATCACGTTTAGTAATTAAAAATTCTTTTTTGGCAACAACTTTTGATGCCATTAGCTTTTTCTGGCGTTCAAATTCACTTTTAGCTAACTCTAATTCAGCCGTTGCTGTAATATAATTAGCTACTATTGATGCTAAATCACGACTGGTTAAAACTGCCAAAATATCGCCCTTTTTAACTTTATCACCTAAAATATTATTTACTTTAGTAACATACGATAATAAGTGCGGCGCAACTTTTGAAACATTTTCACGTTTAATTGATAATTCCCCAGGTAAAATAACGCTATTAGATAATGATCCAACTTGAGGTTTAACTTGGGTTAATTTAATCATCTTAAGTTGTTCAGAACTTAATTTAATTGAGCCATCCTCAGCCATTATGGTCGAAGTTTCATCCTCGCTATGATCATGACCATCTCCTGCAGAACAAGTACTGGTTATTTTTGCCTCTTTGTTAAATTCGTGTTTAGAATGGTCGTGTCCATCGTCTTTAGAGCGTCTTGCCTTTTTTGGAACGTGTTCGTTATGGTCATGTCCGTCATTGTCTGAACATGTCAATGTTTTTTCTTTTTTGTCTTCGTGTTTAGAATGGTCGTGTCCATCGTCTTTAGAGCGCTTTGCCTTTTTTGGGGCGTGTTCGCTATGGTCATGTCCGTCATTGTCTGAACATGTCAATGTTTTTTCTTTTTTGTCTTCGTGTTTAGAATGGCCGTGCCCATCATCTTTAGAGTGCTCCGCTTCTTTTGGAATATGTTTGTTATGGTCGTGATTATCATTAATAGAACATGATTTTTTGATTTTTTGATTAATGTTACTAACAGCATATGTTGTAGCAATTGATAGCAGTAACAAAACCATTAGAGCAACTGCAAATTTATTTTTGTTTATCATAATTTTTATCCTAAATATTTTCAAATTATAAAGTAATACAGAAAGGCCATGGTGGCATTCCTGAAAAAAATTAAAATTTTTAGATAAAATTAAATTATTAAAATAAACGAAGATAAGTTTTCTTTTAATGCAATTTTTGCAAAGTCGCTGAAGTTTGTATAAAGCCGCAAATTATTATTTTCGTAAACTATTTTATAGTTTGCTTTTAAAAATGAAAAAATTGCTAAAATATTAGTTGATATTTTGTTGTCTTTAAAGATGTTTTTTGATAAACTACTTTTGAAATTGTGAAGAAAATATTCGTCGGTTATTTTTGATAAACAACTATTTTTATCATGTTCATGGTCATCATCATCATGCTGATGAGAAATTCGTCTTAGATGTTGATGAATGATTTCCGAAGAACAATTCGAATTACTAAAGCCTTTTATAACTGAATCACATAATACGGCATGACTAGATGAAACGTTTATGAAAAAAAACATAAACATCAAAATAAATAAATTTTTAATAAATTTTTTTATAATATTCATCTAAGCACCTCGCTATATAATTTAATTCAAAATATAGAAAAAATCAAGAGGGATATTTACTAAAGCGAAAAATGAAGTTAATTTTTGCAAAAAAAATTGTAGAAATTGTTAATAGTCAAATTTAGTTGGTGATACTAATATGAAGTTTATAGCAAAACTTTGTTTTTTAGATTACTGTGAAGAAAGAACAAAATGCTTGATTTTTATTAAAGTGGAAAATATAATTATAAAAATAGGTATTTTAATTTAATAGTTGATAAACAGGAGGGTAAAATGCCTTTCAAATTTAAATCAGTGTATTTCATTGTTTTTGATTGCTGCGTTCTTAACCCTGAGTCGCAAGGTATTGAATTTAAACATGATGAGCCAGGAGAAGATGGTTTGTTGCGTTGGTTGATTTCGCCAGAGGAACCTGGGGACGAGGCGTTTAATGATAGATTTTATATTAAATTAGAGCGTTCGCGAAAATCTTTGCCTGATTGCGATAAATTTCCCTTAATACGCTTAAATTTTCCATTAAACAACGAAAGTGCATTCTCTCGTGCTAGTCAGATATTGTCTTCGCGTTTTCGAGATTTACAGCATCCTGCTAAAATATATATCAACTTGCATTGCACTCTGCTTAGCGATGATGGATTACAGCGCTTTCAAAATGAACATCAACAAATTGATTATATTAGAATTCCAACTAAAAAACTTGCCTGGATGTTGTGGAAAAGTATTCCAGGCGCCAAGCATCATGATATTATTTTTCAGTTGTTTTCTTGTAATTCTATATTTTTTTCAAAGTGTTTTCAACAAGAAATTTATAAATTAGGTTTCAGAAATTGTTACACAATAGGTTATCGTGATATAGCAACAGCAGTTTCTACTGGTATGAGTGGAGGTGATACGTTTAGATTGATGGATTTTGGAACGAAGTCTCAGGTAGAAAAAAAAGATGGAAAAATATCTTATAAACATCATAGCGAAGCACAAAATCAACCAGATATGAAATTATTAAATTTTTCATATGGTGACACTGTTGTCCAGATGGGGTATCGAGAAGCTATTGATACTCATCGACATTTGTCACTCGAGCGTAAAAATTTTTTTGAATATGAACAAGCAAGAATTAATACTTACTACATAACCAAAGTAGTTTTAAATTATTTGGGTAAATCAACCGTAAAAAGACGCAGTAAACTTCCTGTCTTTGATGCATTTATTAGAGATGTTTGCGAAATTGGGCAACCTAAACTCGAAACTCAAGAATTGCCAAATCAGCTTAATTTTTGTTATGCTATTGTTGTTGGATTGAAAATTATGCATCAGCGTCTTACTAAACGTCAGAGTCTATATGAAGCAATTAAATTGGGACACATTGATGCGTTGCTTGATAAAATTTCCCCATTGGTTATAGAAAGTAGTGAAGATATACCATTTGCAAACGAATCTTCATTTAAAAAAATTGGCAGTGATGGAAAATTCAGAGTTATACTTGATAATCCGAATCACTTTATAGAAAATACATTAATGCATTTTAACCTGCCAGATTTCAGTGCCGTATATAGTTAATATTTTGTTGTTATATTGAATTACTAATAACAAATTTGCTGAACTTAATTCTCAGCATATAACAGAAAATTTAGTCATCAATGGTAAAAATAATGCTGGCAAAAAGAAAATTTAAATTAGACTTGGAGTTATGATATTTGAGGCAAATTGGGTAACAATCCCTCTAAATAGGGTTGTGGGAGGAATTCGCATAAAAACAACTTAAATTAAATTAATCCCATGAAGTTCAGTGCTAGCTGCATAAAAGTGATTATGACAATTATAAAGTATACGCTGATTATATGCTCTTAAATAATCTAAATGATTCTCTTTTACTATAATGGATAAGTTCTGAAATTTTTGTTCTAAAATTTCAATGGAAATTGTTATAGGAAACATAGCAAATGACATAAAAGAATTTTTTGAAATATTAGCTTCAAAACTTAATACTTTTCCAGTATAACTATCTAGTGAATTTCCTAAGCTTCCAATTTCTTCAAATAGCATTGACCGACCAGATATAACTGGACATTTTTCAATTCTTCTATTAAGATAAATTGTTGTCATCAAAGATTTATCGTTTATAAGTTCTATTATTGCACCTTCAAGCATATTTATCCCATTATCTTTAATGTAGCATCATGAAATTCAATTGTAGCCAGTTCTTATAAGTTTCTGTATCAACATTATAACCTTCTGCTTTTTTCTTGATTAGCTCTGGATTAATATTATTAATAAGTTGGTCATGTTCCAGATATCGGAACATATTTTAATATAGCTCCAAAATTATTTATAGTTTTTTGTATACAAAATGGGTTTCTAACAAAATTCATCATTTTAGCAATTAATAAATCATTTGTAGCGTTGGCTAATTCAATATTATCATCCGAATTTTCAATAATTTTAGTATTAAACTCTATTTTATCTTCATATTTTTGAAATAATTCTTCAAAATTATGCCTAGAACTTTCATCAATTATTTTATAAGTAAATAAATCATATCCGGCTAAATTTCGTTCTATTTTAGGATCTCCAACTAATTTAGCCGTAAATGTTTCTCTATCTGCTATTTGAAATTTATATATTTTTCTTTGCCTTCTTGTTGCTTTGGGGTTAGTGCTATTTAGTTTTTGCTTAACTTGTGATATAAAATGTTGATTCTTTGTTCTGTTACCTTTTACTAATTCACAATCACAGCTTTTTTTATTCATAGTCTTTCAACCTCCATATTAATTAAATTTTTTAACCTAATCAATATAGAACTAATTATCAGCTCATTCAATCTTAAAATATGACTAAAAATTATATATATCAGCTACCTTAGACTATCACGAACAAATCAACTAATATTCTAATTATATGGAAGAGATTGTCATTCGCTAAATCACTCTCATACTAGTTAAATCTAAAGCAATTAGAGAAATAGAACAATAAAATAGACTTATCTCCACTTTTTTGTATTTTTTGATTTGTGCAATATCATTTGAGATTAATTACTCTAAAAATCTATTACTCAAAATGAAATGCTATGCAAACTGATAATATAAAAATTTGTGGTATCATTGGTGGGGTAAAATACGTATAGTAAAAAATTGTTATTTATAATTAACTATGAAAAGCAAAATTAGTTTATATTCAGTTAATAGACGAATTAAAGTTTTTACTAGATGCTCCAGTTGCTAAAAACGGTTACTTTTTGCCTGAAAAAGTAAAACAATATAAATCTGGAACAAAACATGCAGGTAAAAGTCTAAATCATATCTTTAAGAAAATGCTAATAGCAATTGGTATTAAAGATAAATCTTTTCATTGTTTCCGTCATAGATTTGTTGATAAATTAAGAACAGCAGGATTTAGCGACGAGCAAATCGGCTCTGTTGTAGGTCATAGTTCTATTCAACAAACGAAAGATTACGGTGATTATTATAACGTGATTGACTTGCAAAAAACTTTTTAAAAGTTAAGAAATCAATAAAAACTTGGAAAAATTGTGACACTTTTAAGACGTTTATGAAAATAAAAAAAGCACTTAACTCATTAAAAATTAAGTACTTGAAATATTCAATTTGGTACGCAGGGTGGGACTCGAACCCACACGTCTAAGACACCAGAACCTAAATCTGGCGCGTCTGCCAATTTCGCCACCTGCGCTCATTTGATTGTGCTATTACAATAGTACGTCTTCAATCATTTTCAAATCACTTTTGATAAAAAAAGCACTTTTTTTTGAGGGTGATTTTGGCATTCTATCGTAACAGCTTTATAATCAATAGTCTAAATTAATTACTGTTGAATATCGCCTTCGATACCAATAATGTATTCAGTAAAATCAAGTTCTTTTTCTGCTATTTCAAGAGCCTTTTGCACCATAGTAACAATGCCACGGCAACATGGGACTTCCATGCGGGCAACCGAAACAGATTTGATATCATTATTTTTTATAATTTCTGCTAATTTTTCGGCTTGATGTTCCATATCTGAATCTAATTTAGGGCAGGCTATAACCAATTTTCTACCTTGTAGTAAATCAAGGTGAAAGCTTCCTAGTGAAAATGCCGTACAATCAGCAGCAATTAAAATATTTGCATTCTCCCACATGACTCCAGAAGTAGGTACTAATTTTAGCTGAACAGGCCATTGAGTTAATTGTGACGCTACTTTTAAATCAGCTTGGTCTTGATTTACTTCAATTGTTTTTGTTGATTGACGCTCGATAATTCTACTTTGCATTCCAGGACAACCGCCTAACGGAGGAACTCGTAGCTCTTTTTTTTCTTTCTTTTCAACTTTAACTTTTGCTTGATTATCATCTTCTTTGCGCTCTTCAAGAGTTAGTGCTCCTTGTGGACAGTCGCCAATACAAGCGCCTAATCCGTCGCAGTAATCGTCAGAAACTAATGTTGCTTTACCATCTTTTAATTCAATGGCTCCTTGGTGGCAAGCGTTAACGCATTTACCGCACCCAATACACTTGCTGTGATTGATTTTTATTATCATGCTAGCCATAATTTTTACATCCTTATATTAATTTTACGTAAAATTTTCTTTTTTTTATTAAAAAATCACTAAAAGAGTATACATTGTTAATAGTTTTTTTTCAATTGCAGTTTTTAAAACAGTAAATTAATTCTAATTTGGATTAAAAGAGTCAAAAATTTAATATTTTTATAAAAAGTGTTTAAAAGTTGTAATAAAATTAATTGATTTTTTTCACTTGATTTATATATTAATTTCCTGCTTGTAATTTTAGGGTCGTTGCAAGTAGAATTTATGAATCTTAAGTGAAAGTAAAGTTTTATTAAATGACAAAGAATTTAAGCAAAAAAATGGCTTAAAGAAAAAGGTAACAAAATGAAAGTCTTAGTATTGAATGCGGGTAGTTCATCTTTAAAATTCATGTTATTTGAAATGGAAGATGAGAAAGTTTTAGCAAAAGGTTTAGTAGAACGTTTGGGTTCCGATGCGCCAAATTTGATTTACAAGCGTTTTGATGGCGTGGAATTTGAGGGCGAGATTAAAGTTAAGGATCACGTTGAAGCTATTAAAGCTGTTTGCGATAAACTTTTAGATCGTAAACTTGGGGTAATTAAAGACCTTAAAGAAGTTGGGGCAATTGGACATCGTGTTGTACATGGTGGTGAAGAGGCAACAAAAACAGTAGTTATTGATAGTGCTGTTAAGAAAATTATTACAGATTGCATTCCGTTGGCACCGTTACATAATCCACCAAACTTGGCTGGTATTGAAGCGTGTGAAAAAGCATTCCCTGGTGTACCAAATGTTGGTGTTTTTGACACTGCATTCCATCAAACGATGAGTCCAGAGGCATATTTATATGCGCTGCCATATGAATTATATACAAAATATGGTATTCGTAAATATGGTTTCCATGGTACAAGTCACAGCTATGTGTCTCGTGCTGCAGCTAATTTCGTAAATTTATCACTAAATAACTCTAAAATTATTGTTTGTCATCTTGGTAATGGTTGCAGTATGGCCGCGATTAACAATGGGAATGTTATTGATACAACAATGGGTATGACTCCTTTAGAGGGATTAGTAATGGGTACTCGTTGTGGAGATATTGATCCTGCAATTGTATTACGTCTTTTAGAATTAGGAAATGCTCCTCAAGATGTTGATAAAATTTTAAATAAAGAAAGCGGACTATTTGGTGTTGGTGGTATTAATTCTAGTGATATGCGTGATATTATTACTGCTAGCGAAAGCGGTGACCAACAAGCATTACGTGCTCGTAGAATGTTTGTTCGCAGAGTTGTAAAATATATTGGTTCATACTATGCATTATTAAATGGTGTAGATATGATTGTATTCACTGGCGGAATTGGTGAATATAGTGCGTTTGTTCGTGAAAAAATTGTTGCTAGTTTAACTGCATTTGGTGTTGGCTTAAATCAAAAAGTTAATGCTGAAACATTAGGTGTACCAGCTGTTATTTCTAACAAACATAGTCGTTTTAAAGTTGTTGTAATGCCAACAAATGAAGAGTTAATGATTGCACGTGAAACTGCAAAAACTATCAGTAATAACGACTAAAAAGGAGAAATATAGGTATGTCTGCGGTAGAAAAGTTCGTAGCAAAAGCACAAAAAGCTAACAAAACATTAGTATTGCCAGAAGGTCAGGATCCACGCGTAGTGGCGGCAGCTAATATGATTGTTAAAAATAATGTGGCAAAAATCATTGTATTGGGTACAGAAGAAGAAATTAAAGAGGCGTGTGACGCGGCTGGTGTTGAAGAAGTTTTATTTGAAACTTTAGATTGGAAAAATAGCGATTTATTCAATGAATATGTTGATCAATTTGTTGAACTTCGCGCGAAAAAGGGTATGACTAAAGAGATAGCAACAGAAAAAATTAGCGATCGTATTTTCTTTGGCTCAATGATGGCTAGAAATAATGTTGTTGACGGCTTAGTAGCTGGAAGTATTGCTTCAACAGGTGATATGTTACGCGCAGGTTTTAATTGTGTTGGTACAGCGCCAGGAATTAAAATTGCCAGTAGTGCATTTATAATGGATTTAAAAACACCAACAATTAGCGGTAACAAAGTGTTAATGTTTGCTGATTGTGCAGTTAATCCACAGCCAAATGCTGAACAGTTAGCTGATATTGCTCAAGCAACAGCAGCAACATATAAAGCTTTATTTAATGATCAACCAAAAGTTGCATTTTTAGGTTTTTCAACGTTTGGTAGTGCTAAGCATGATTTATTGAATAATGCAATTGAAGCGTCAAAAATTTTAAAAGAACGCATTAAAGATGACGAATTAGATATTATTGCTGATGGTGAGTATCAACTTGATGCTGCTTTAGTTCCTGCTGTAGCAGCAGCGAAAGCTAAGGGTGGAAATATCGCTGGTGATGCAAATATTTTAATATTCCCAGACTTGAATGCTGGTAATATTGGGTATAAATTAGTCGAGCGTTTAGCTGGAGCAACTGCGATTGGTCCTGCGCTACAAGGTTTAGCGCGTCCATTAAATGATTTATCACGTGGTTGTTCAATTGAAGATATCTATAGTACTGCGGCATTAACAGTTTGCCAAGCTATGGGATAATTTAACAAAACTAAAAGTATAAATTATTAAATAATAAGTAAATTAAGGAGTTGCGACAATGTTTGGAGCATCTGATTTAAGAAAGGGTTTAAAAGTTGAAATCGATGGAGATCCATGGGTTATTACTGATTTTGATTTCTGTAAACCTGGAAAAGGTACTGCTTTGTACCGTTGTAAAATGAAAAATATGATTACTGGTAATACGATGGATAGAACGTATCGCCCTGGTGATAAATTAGGTAAACCAGATCTTTTAGAAAGAGAAGTTTACTATTCATACACAGATGGTGAATTTTATGTATTTAGTGATGCTGAAACATATGAAGAGTATCGTGTAAGTGCAGAATCTTTAGGCGACAAAGTTTATTTTCTTTTAGAAGATAGCCAGTGTAGTATTTTATTTTTTAATGATCAGCCAGTTGATATTACTTTGCCAACATTTATTGAGAAAGAAATCACTGAAACTGAGCCAGGTGCTCGTGGTGATACTGCTACAAATGTAACAAAACCTGCAAAGTTAGATAATGGTTATGAAATTCATGTACCATTATTCATTAATCAAGGTGATGTTGTTAAGATTGATACTCGTACAGGTGAATACTCTGAGCGTGTAAGCAAAGCTTAATTTATATTAATTTACATACAAAAGTAAATTATATTAAAACTGCTGGGTTAAAAGTTTAATTCAGCAGTTTTTTAAGGTTTATAGAATCATGAATGATAAATATCAAAATTTATTAATTAGAAGCAAAGTAATTAAGGCTGTTCGGGATTTCTTCCATCAAGAAAATTTTATTGAAATTGAAACGCCTGTAATGATTAGTGCTCCAGCTCCAGAAGAATATATTGAAGCTGTTACTGCTCATGACAACAAGTTTTTGAGAACGTCTCCTGAGCTACAAATGAAAGAACTATTATGTGCTGACCAGGGTAAAAATTTTAGAAATATTTTTCAAATCGGTAGCTGTTTTCGTGCACATGAACATGGGCGTAAACACCGTGAAGAGTTTACGATGCTTGAATGGTATCAAGTTGGAGCTGATTATTTTACTTTGATGAAAGTAATTCAAAAAATGGTGCAACACATTGCTAAAAATTTGTTTGATAAAACAACAATTCAATATCAAGGGCAAGTGATAGATTTAACAAATGATTGGGATTTCATCAGTGTGGTAGATGCATTTGAAAAATATGCAAATTGTGATGTTTTTGATGCCTTGAAAAATAATGATTTTGACTATTTAATGATTGATAAAATAGAGCCAAAATTAGGGAGTTATACTCCATCATTTTTATATGATTATCCAGCAAGTTGTGCATCATTGTCACGGTTGAAAAAAAATGATAAACGGTTTGCGGAGCGGTTTGAATTATATATTGCTGGGGTAGAATTAGCAAATGGTTTTAGTGAATTAACCGATTACGAAGAGCAGCGCAAGCGCTTTGCAAAAGCAATGAAATTTAGAGAATCAAAAAGTATGAATAGATATCCTGAAGCGACTAAATTTTTAAATGCATTACGAGATTTAACATTGCCTGAAAGTGCAGGGTGTGCGCTAGGGCTTGACCGTTTGATTATGATTTTTACTGATCAAAATGATATTATCAATGTCATTCATCAATAACAGTTGTTGCATTGTTTGATTTTATTATGTTAAAGTATTATTTTATACGGATAAAAATAATATTATGTGGAGTCTAACATTAATGAAAATTAATTTTTCAAAAATTGAACAGCGTTTAGCTGAACTTAATCAATATATTTTTAACAATCCAGAACTTGGTTATCAAGAATTTAAAGCATGCCAAAGACATATTGACATTTTTACTGAATTGGGATTTGATTGTTCAATTCCGTATCCTGATGAATTACCGACGGCTTTTAAAGTTGAGTATGGTAGTGGCTTTCCAACCGTTGTTTTTATGAGTGAATATGATGCACTTAAAGATTTAGGTCATGCGTGTGGTCATAATTTAATTGCTACGGCTGCTGCAAAAGCATTTTTAGAAACGGCAAATTATCTTCATGAAAATAATATAGGTGGTAAAATTATTTTGTTAGGAACTCCTGCTGAAGAAAATTTTGGTGGTAAAGTTGATTTAATCAACAATGGAGCTTTTGATGGCGTTGATTTAGCATTAATTTCACACCCTCATAATTATAGTTGCTGTTCGGCTGGAGCGGTGGCGGTGAGCCGTTATGATGTAATTTTTGAAGGGAAAAGTGCTCATGCTTCGCTTGATGCCGAGGCGGGAATTAATGCACTTGACGCAATGATTTCGTTTTTTAATAGTGTTGGTCTTTATCGTCAACAAATGGATAACTCATGCCAAGTTCATGGAATTATTAGCCAAGGTGGAGTAGCGCCAAATATTATTCCAGATTATACTGAAGCATTTTTCTATTTGCGTGCTGATGATGACAGAAAATTGACAAAATTAGCTGAAAGATTCGCTCAAATGGTCCAAGGTGCAGCCTTAGCGACAGGGTGTAAAGGAATTGTGCATGAACGCAAACACCCATACACCACTGAAAAAATTAATTTACCACTGAAAAAATTAATTAGAAAATATTTAGAAAATAAAATGGTTGATTTTACTGAAAATGAATTAAAAATTTCATCAGATTACGCCAATGTTTCACAAATTGTGCCAACTGCAAATGTGTTTTTTAATATTACAAAAGATGATATTATTCCGCTTCATTCAACTGAATTTTACGAGGCTGCAATTTCAGAATTTGCCTTTGAACAAGCTCTTAAATGTGGTGAAATATTGAGCGAAGTTGCGATTGAATATTTTTCTGACAGACAATTACAAATTGATATTAAAAATAATAAGTAGTTTAAATTCATACTCAATATAGAGCATTGTAGCTAGGTAAATTAATCAAGGAATTTATGAATTAACAGCTTTTTGAGTGGCTTCTTTTAGTAAATTTTTAAGATCTCGCTCTGGATCTGGCATCATAAAATATAAAGGGAAAAAAAATAGTAAAAGAGCAAATCCTGCAAAATAGTTAAAGTTATAACTATGTCGTAAATATTCTATGAAAATGGCTGTACCAAGGCATAAAACTATGCTAATATTAAAACATGCCATAAATTTTTTTTGAAATTTAATATGATATATAAAAGATAATTGTTTTCTATAGTTGCGCTCAATTTCTAATTTACATTCAATTCCAAGAAAATTTCGATATTTATGGTGTTTAATGCGGTTTTTTAATGTAAACTTTTTTGAAAAAACTAATGTATTACGTCGTTGAACCTCGCAAGTAGCATCAAGTTGTATTTCTTGAAATTTGCTTAAGATATTGTTAATAATCTTGTCTTGTAGCTCGGGTGAGTACTCGCAAGTTGCATTATATCGTCCTGTTATCTCATTTTTTTGCTGCATAAAAATCCCCATTTAAATTAATTTCTATGGTACTTTATTACATTTTTATAAAAAAACAAGAGTTATATAATATATCTTGGGTAAAAATATTAGTAAATGAAGAAATCTCTTAAGTCATTAATTATTTTTATTGAGAGCTTTTTTGGCGGCTCTATTTAATAGTTCTTTAAGTTTTTTTTCATAATCAGGAAGCAAAAAATCAATAGTGAGAAACATTAATAATGGCACAAATGGAATAATAAAAATAGAATGTTCTCCCATTTTATAAAGTAGAATCATACCTATCGCTAATAAAATAAAAATTGAAAAGAGTGAATAATTAAAAACTTTGATGAATTTTTTTTGCATTTTTATTTTATATTTTAGTGAAAGTTTTTTTTCACAGTTACGTTCAACCTCAATTTTATAATCAAGACCAAAAAAGTGACGATTTTTATAATTTTTTAGGCGTTTCATAAATGAAAAAGTGCGTGAGAAATTTATAATATTTGGATCTTCCAACGAACAATTTATTTGCATTGAATAACTTGATAGTTCACTACATATACTGTCAATAAATTTTTTTTGCCTAGCTAATGAATATTGACAAGAAGCATCTAAACGCCCATTAATTTCATATTTTTCATCGAATTGCAATTTTTTTCTCTTTGTGTTAATAATGAAATAAATTAAGATTGATTAATAATTAAAACTATTTTATTATAGCTAAAATAAATTAAATTAATTTATCATTATAATAAAAAAAATCAAATATAAAATACTATTTATTGTTCGTAATAATTTATGCTTCATTAAGTTACTTCCTTTGCTCTTACTGATAAAACTAAAATTTGCAATTTTTTATTAAACAATATATTATAAATAGAAATACCATTATTTGAATTAAAAACGGAGAGCATCATGGCATCACTAATGCATTGCTTTTGGACTGGACCATCTTTTCCCTATGGATTAAGATGTTTTATAAAAAAATGGGCACATTACTTTAGAAAGTCTAAAAGTGAATTCCAATTAGTCGTATGGCTAACTGATGATTCTATGTCTGAAACGGAAAAATTTCTCAGTACTGGTTTAGGCAATAAGTTTAATAGTAACATTGGGCGCTACTTCCCTGGGTTAGAAGTTGGATTTCATAAAGCTTCGATGGGATTTAATAGTTTTTATATTTGGAAATTTGATACCTTGCTTAGAGAATATCACCCGATTATTAACGAAACGGTTATGATGCTAAAATCGCATAGTTATTATACTTCGGTAAGTAATATTGCACGACTTATGATTGTAAATAAATGTGGTGGCATTTATACTGATATAGATTTTTTAATGCCAAAGGAAGAACGTCCATTCCCTCCTAAAATTAACAATATTACAGGTAGATTGCGTGGAGTTAGTGCAATTGGTTTGTTTTTGCCAGTTAATAAAGTTAAAACGGACGGTGGTAATGTTAGTGTTATGATTGAAAACCAGTGTGTACTGCTAGACCCTCATTCACGAGGACGATTAGATCCTTTATTTGCTAAAATGGCTGCTTTTTTTGACAAAAATTTTCAAGCAATTAAGCATGACTGTATTAATAATCAAGAATATGTATCGCATGAAATAACTAGGCATTTAGGGAAGTCATTGTACATGGAACAAAATGATTTGTCGCTTTTAAGTGCGTATAAAGCTAGAGATTATGATGAATTTTGTCATATTACTAGTGAAATGTATCAAGGTGTTAATCATGCGGGAATTAGAATCAATAGTTCAGGAAACGTCAAAGACAAACCTTCAATGTTAGATAGAGCAGGAACTCGTCATGAATCATATCGAATGATTAGTCAAGCAACATATACAATTGTTGTTGAATTTTTTATGAGAAATTTATCATGTCCACCAGAGCAATATTTTTTAACGCATTGGAAAAAATTTGAGGCTTTTTTTGATAGTAAAAGTGTTGGTGATCAATTTCAATTTGTTGATAGACGTGGAGCAACACATGGAATGTATTCTTGGGCGAACCCTGGCTACAGTAGGCTGACAAGTTTAGAAAAAGCCGCTAGAGTAATTGGTGCTCGTCAACATGAAAGAACAATGCTCTCTGCGCAATTAATTGCACACCTTTTAAGGTTAGCAAGGTTGTCAATTAAAGAAATTAATGATGAAAGAATTATTCGATTACAGAATATTTTAGCTGGAGCTGAGCATAGTGGTTTTGTTAATAGAAATGTTGCGACATGTATATTAAAGGAGTTATTTTATAGTATTTTTTGCTGTAAAAGCGAAAAGGAACAAATGGTAGTAGGAGTGATGGTAAATATGGTAAATATGATAAATAGATCAAATTATGAGAAAGTGAGAAAATTGATTGACCCTGAAAAAAGTGAAATTGATTATCAAGATCTTGTAGGCTTTTGTTATATATAAAAAGTGTTTTTGTTAAGAGATTAGCAAAAAACTAAACAAAACAAAAATCGATAATATTTTGTTCTGTTAAGGCTTGACTATTAGGATTTATTAATTCTGTTAATTCTTTGTATTCCAAGTTGCTCAGCAATATTAAAAATAATTCACCTATTCCCCTAGAAAAAGCTGCTCGACCATTATATTCCAAAAAAGTAGAAATTATTATTTTCAGTATTTTTTTTACATTATCTTTTTGAATTCGACCTACTTGCATATCCATTATCATTTTTGTAACTAATTCCAGTTTACGTTTTTCATCATCAGAAAAAATGATTGGAACTGCTTTTGATGTTGCCATTCTTTTAAATGAATTTATAAAATTTAGCAGTATTGTTCTTGGTAGAAAGTCAGTTCTTGATAAATACCGTTTTTCGGTAAAAAGTACAGCTTTTTCTAGTTTGCTTAACCTGCTGTAGCCTGGATTTGCCCAAGAGTATAAGCCAGATTGACGTCCAAATATATCTGTAAATTTAAATTGTGAAGAGGCGTGTTCAAAATCAAAAAATTTTAAAAAACGAGGAAAGCAATCTGTACAATAAGTTGTAATTTCTGGTTTTAAATGCTCTCTAAAAAATACGACTACCATTTCATAAGTCAAAAATCCTGTCAATTCGTAATGTCGATGCCTATGTCCATCAACTAGCATAGGAGGGTCCGTTACCTGTTTGTCTTGACTAAGCCATACGAATTTACCTTGAAGCTTTTGATCTTTGTATAATAAGTGATTCATTAGGTGAAAACAGCTAAAATCACGATTTTTAAAGGCTTGCATTAACTTTTTTTCTTCATTTGTTAAAAATAATGAAGAACTGAGTCTAATGGTCACAGGATTATCTTGATATTGTGATTCTGAATTAACTTCAATTGTAAGTTTTCTAAGGTATGCTTTATTAGCATTATTCAATTTAAAATTTATTTCATCTAAAAGCTTATTTAATGCCCCTTTAAATTCAGGAAATAAAATGACACATTGATTTTCAATGAGGTGAGTGTCATAGTTGGACATATAAAAACCAATTGAGCTGGCATCTTGAAATATTTCACGAAATTTATCAATGTTCTTTGGGAAAACAATTTCATAGTTTGGATATAAATAGTCAATATCGGTATAAATACCTCCACATTGATTCACAATTAAAATGCGTGCAAGGTTACTAGCAGAAGTATATCTTTTGTTATCAATAAATAACCTGAACATCTCTTTTATAGAGTCTTTTTGTTGTTCTATAAGAGGTTTAATTTTAGCAATGTAGAATGTATGGAAATTCAATTTTGCCATATTAAAGTTGTATGAACAATCTCTGAAAAGTTGTCCCTCTCGAGACTCATCATAAGAACACCCCAAATGATTTTCTGCAATCACTTTTTGAAAAGCAACATATGAATCATCATTTAACCAAACTACAATTTGAAAGTCACTATTGCTTTTACGCAAATATTCTACCCATTTCTTGATGAACTGTTGTAAGCCATATGGAAATGAAGGACCTGTCCAAAAACAATGCAACAATGAATGCATAAAATAAATAGCTCCATATTTTATAGTTTAAGAAAAAATGTCAATCGATCTAAACAGAGCGTAATGTTAAAACAAAAAAAAAGCAAGTTTATAAATTAATTACCTAAAAATAGAAAAAAGTGTGATTTTTGGTCATAAAAGATATTTTTTTAAAGCACTCGCCGTCACAAATTGTGAGAAGATATACTCCAGAGACAGCAAAGTGGTTACAAAAACGTGATGTTGGTGACTTTGTTGATCAAGCAGCAGACCTTACAAGGAGGTTAAAGCCTGATTTGAAAGATTCTTCGCCAAAATATGTTGAAAATTCATTGCGATATACAGCTTACGCTATTGCTGGGTTGAGTGCTGCTGGTGGAGCTGTATATGGATTTAACCAGGGGCGACTAATCGTTGAAGCCGCTCATAAATTTATTTTTATTAAAGCATTAAGTGATGGTAGTGTTAAAACTGTTGTTGGAATCGCAACTTCTGCATTTCGATCTATTACTGACTATAGTCAAGGGATTAAGGTTTTTGAAAAGTTTAAAAATATTTATGATAATATTTATGAAGCAATCGAAGCAAGGCTTAGTAGTGCTACACAGCGAGTATATGTGGTTAAAATAGTTGCAGCCTCGATTTTTTGTACTTGTTTATCTGCTGTTGCCTCAGTTCTGTTTAAAAATTTATCGGGTCTTCATACTTTAATTTCAAATTTATTTGCTTATATTTTTCCAGTTAATCATGGTTGGTTGTTGGCTGTTTTGCCTGCATTTGCGACAATAGTTTTGGGTGTTCCTGTAGCAATAATACAGGTTATTTTGTTTATAGGTGCTATTAAGCAAATTTCTAGTTTCATAACTACAGTTTATAATGGAGATTATTCATATACGGGGTTATTAAAATTTTTGTTATCATTGTTTTTAACAGTAGGCTTTAATATTGGAGCATTTTCTAATGTTTTTAGTAGTTTATCATCAATTTTTTCTGCAGAGGGGGCTTGTTATTGTGTTACACACTTATCAGATTTTTTAAAAACAGTTTTATCTATTCAAGGAACTCATTTTTTTTTAACAGGATCTGCTGTAACGGCAAGTTATCTTTATAATAAAATTTATAATGTTGCTGTATGGTGTAATTTGATTATAAAGCAACCTGAATATCGAACTACTTGCATTGAGATAGGACTTGAACCTGTGGTCAATTTTGCAGTTGAGTACCGTCAAAGTCGCGATGTTGATCCTGATGACTTATTTGCATTTTAATAATTTACTTGCAAATTTAGAACGTTTGTTTATAGTAATAAATGGTAGACTTAATTTAAAAATTAATAATATACTGAGGTCGATATGAAAAAGGTCTTAATTATTTCTGGTCATCCAAAATTAAAAGAATCTAATGCCAATAGAATAATTCTTGAAGAAATTGTTAATGTCGACTCTAACATCGAGATTCGAAAATTAGATGAACTCTATTCTAACGATTATATTATTAATATTGATGAAGAACAGGCTGCTTTATTAGCCGCTGATATTATTGTATTTCAGTTTCCATTTTATTGGTATTCTGTACCAGCTATTTTAAAGAAATATATAGATGACGTACTTTGTTATGGCTTTGCGTATGGGCCAGAAGGCGATAAACTAAATGGTAAAGAATTTTTGTTGTCATTTACCATAGGAGGTCCTAAAGATGCTTATAACCCAAGAGGTTATAATCACTTTTCAATTGGCAAGCTACTATATCCTTTAGAACAGGCTTCAAACTTATGTGGCATGAGTTATAATGAGCCACTTTTTAGTTACTCAATGGTTTACATTCCAAATGTATATAATACTCTCGAAGAAGTTGAGGAAAGGGCTCAAAGCCACACTTTTAAATTATTAAAGCGGCTTAACGAAATTCGTAATAAAAATAGTTAACTCTTTATTTTATTAGTTTCAACTAGAAGCCGACTTATACCAAACATTCATACTTTCAATACTGCCTGAAATATTAGTATTATTTTTTAATCTGCCACCATATTTATAACCATGTTTTGCAAAGGTAATATTCATAGCAGGGCTAATAGCTCTAGCAATTGTAAAAAATGTTTTGATGCCTTTTTGAGCTGATTTTTTCTCCATTTCTGCTAAGATTTGTAACGCAATATTTAACCCACGGCTTTCAGGAAGTGTCGCAAAATCGGTCATTTCTGCAGACAATGAGTCAAAATCTAATTCAGCTGTGCCTAACGCGATAATTTTACCATTTTTTTCAGCACAGTAATAATCAATAGAGTCATGCATTGTTTTAATTAAATAATTTTCATCATATATTGGAAAAGGGTAACTTGCAAAAATTTTTTTATAAATAGCTACCATTTCAGCTGTATCATTAGGAGTGCATTTACGAATAATAACTTCATTATTATCAGGAAGCGAAACTTCATCACCTTCTAGCTGTTTTGACTTGGCAAGAGCCAAAACTTCTTTGTAATTTTGCTGTAATGCTTTGTGTTCATCAGGGCGATTATCATTTAGGTAACAACATGTCCAAAACAAGTCGCTTTGCCCATCATAATATTGAGGAATAATAGCTTCAACGGTAAAATCTTGATCAATAAAATATGACAATGATTCAAGGTTTGATTTTGCAAAAATTTTGCTATAACTATTTTTTTTTGCCAAATCTTTTAATTGACAAATTAATTTATCAACTTCAATTTTACCCTTTTTGATTAAATAGGCACGATCGTTGGATTTGCCATGATGAATTACAGTTCCATCACTAAATTTTTCAATTACATCAAATTTATCCATTTTCTATTAATTTCCTCTTTTAATAACTGCCTTTACTAATTATCTCGACGATTATATCGGTCATTTCCTGATGGAATTAATGAAATTGATTCATTGTGATCAGATAGCAACATTTCAATTCCAATAGCCTTACGCTCGTCTGCGTCATTAGTTGCTAATAGTAGATCACAATTGTCACAATTCATATTACAATAAGTTGGTTTGTATGAATCCGGTTCTTTATAGGTTGTAATTACACCTTCATAATTTCTTAAGACTACCTTATTAGTTGACCATGAAATTAAATAATTTGGCATAACAGGAATTTTACCGCCACCACCTGGAGCATCAATAACATAAGTTGGTACACAAAAGCCGCTAGTGTGGCCAATTAAACTCTCTAAAATTTCAATTCCCATGCCAACCGGCGTTCTAAAATGACTTAAACCTTCAGATAAATCACATTGATATAAATAATATGGTCTAACTCGATTTGCAACCAATTTATTAACCAAAGATTTCATTATTCTTGGACAATCGTTTATTCCTGCTAGAAGTACTGATTGATTTCCCAAAGGGATACCTGCGTCAGCTAATTTTTTTAATGCGTTACGCGACGAATTTGTTAATTCGCGAGGATGATTATAATGGGTATTGATCCATATAGGGTGGTGCTTTTTTAGCATTTTAACTAAATTATCAGTAATTCTCTGAGGTAATACTACTGGAGTTCTTGTTCCAATACGAATAACTTCAACATGTTCAATATCATTTAATTCAGTTAGAATCCAGTCTAAATATTCATCAGAAAGTAAAAAAGGATCTCCGCCACTTAACAATACATCGCGAATTTGTTGTGTATTTTGAATATATTCAATACCTTTAAGAATTTGTTTACGGTTTGGAATTGAATCTTGATCGCCAACGCGACGTTTTCTAGTACAATGACGGCAATACATTGAGCATGTATTGCTAACTAGTAATAATGCACGATCAGGATAACGATGAGTTACTCCTTCAACAGGGCTATCTTTATCCTCATGTAAAGGATCAGCCATATCGGTTTGTAATACGTCTAATTCATTAATTACTGGGAAACTTTGTTTAAAAATAGGATCATTTTCTAGATTGTCAGTGTCGACTAGAGATAGGTAGTAGGGAGTGATTGCCATTGGAAATTTTTCTGAAATGAGACTAAATTGTTGATGAATCTTTTCTGAAAGCTTAATACCAAGAACATTTTCAATTTGCTTGATATCTTTAATACAGTGCTTTACTTGCCATTTCCAATCAGACCAATTGCTTTTGTTTGCTCCATCAAATTCTTGAAGAATTTCCTCTTGTTGTTTACTTAACATTTAATTGCCTTTGTTTATTAACTATTTGTTGAGGGAAATGTTAAATTGTTATGCTATAAAACAACCTTAGCTATTATATTTGTGAAGTCACCTCTTTAAAACATACTACTTGCTAACATTAATGTAACATAAATACCGTAAAAAACAATTTTTTACATCATATGAAATTATTTATATAGAGAAATTTAAAAATTTTCAAGAATGAAATTAATGCGTTGGTCCACATTAAGTACCGTTGTGTCAGTTAAAGATTCAATTTGCTGTAAACGCTTTCTCAATCCATAATTATTAGCAATTTGAATTGCTAAACCAGGTCGGGCATTAACCTCTAAAAGCATTGGTCCATGATTTTTGTCCAGCACAATATCTACGCCTAAATACCCTAATTTAGTACAGTCAAAAGCGGTTGTGGCAATCTTCAGGTGCTCCCTCCACATTGGAATTTTTATATCACGGAGTTGTGCTTTAGTGTCAGGGTGGACACTAATGACTCGATTTTTTTGCACAGCTTGAAGTGCTTTTCCTGTTTTGATATCAATACCGATTCCAATCGCTCCTTGGTGCAGATTGGCGCGCCCTTTAGATTCGGCCGTGGCAGCGCGCAGCATAGCCATTACCGGAAAACCTTTGAATGTTATAATTCTGACATCTGGAACTCCTTGGTAGCTATACTTTGCAAAAATATCACTGAATTCAACACATTCTTCAATTAGAGCTTTGTCGATTTTTCCACCCAAGCTGTATAGCCCACTAATCGTGTTCGCAATGTGGCGTTTTATTTCATATAATTCAATTTTTTCGCCATCTGTTTTGAAAAAAGTATTACCTTCTCTGTTCTTTATAACTAAAATACCGCGACCGCCACTGCCACAGCTTGGTTTAATAACAAATGTATTATAATTCTCGATATAGTCTAAAAAATTACTAACTTCATGTTGATATTCGATGATTGCAATTAATTTAGGACAATTAATATCAAACAGTGGCGCACTTTTTTTTATATTTGTTTTATCATCCACTAATGAATATAATGATCGATCATTGTAGCGCATTATATAGTTTAAATTTCGTTCATTCATGCTTATGAGGTGAGCATCGCGAAAATTTTTGAAATATCGTTTTAGTTTAGTTATCATTATTATGTTCCTTAAAAAATGATCTGAAGCGATATAGTTCAGTCAAACGATAACCAGAATATGAACCTATTAACATGATTAATATTAAAATAATAAGGTTTAGTTCGTTAAAAACATACATTGCATGGCTTATAAAAACATTGCTTATGATATAATATGAAGCAATGGCAGTCAGTAAACAAAAAATTATTTGTTTAATTGTTTTTTCTGCGCCTTCTTCTTCCCAAATAATTGATGAACGCTCGATAATCCACGCAAAAATAATCAAAGGGAAAAATGTGACTTTTAATCCTTCATAAAAAGCAAATTTATAGGAAAGGGTACTGATGAATTGCATGATAGTAATCACGACAATTACAACTGCTGAAATACGCGGCACAAGTAGTAAATTTAATTTAGAAAAATAGGTTCGTATTAATAATCCAATGGTTAAAACAGTAATAAAGATGATGAGACCAGGAAGGAGCTTTGTTTCTAAAAAAACCATTGAAATTAAAATTGGAGTAAAGGTACCCATACCTTGAATCCCAACTAAGTTACGCATAACAACAAGCATCAAAATCGCCAGTGGTAAAACACTTAATTTTTTAAATGTATTTTGTTCTGAAATAGGAAGATTGTAAACAGAAAACGTGAATAAGCTGTTTGCAAATTGACTTTTTGCTTGTTGGCTGAGAAGTGTATTTAAATCAAAGTCTTGCTTTGAAATGGCGTATGAGGTTCTTGAGTTATTTCCTCCAGTAATATCAACTAAATAGTCAGTGTTTGAGCTAAAAATTAATAAGTTTTCAGCGAGTTTATAAGTGTTAATATCCAACATATTAGCATATAGAATGGAATTGCCATCTTTAAATGCTAGGTAAAGAATTGGCGATTGACTACGGTTTTCATTATTAAGGTCAAGAGCAAATACTAAAGCTGTTTCGATATTATTTAAAGCTAAAACTTTACGTGCGGTTTCAATTTTTACTCTAGTGGTAATATTTTGTTCTGGAAGAAGAAATTTAACTTTATTACTACGTGGTTTTAAAACAAATTCTGTGATAATATTTTTAGTAAATTCTCCATCACTACTAGTTTTTTGTTTAATTTCCGCAATAATTGATTTTGCTGTTTGTAACTTTACCCCTTCCCAAGCAGGCTTTTTGCAATTAAAATTCAAATCTTTTGTATTACGAATTCCACCTTTAAAAATATTATAAACATACATTTTGTAATATAAAAGTTGTTTGCCTGATGTCGATTTTTTTGTCCATTGCAGTTGTCTTAAATTAGAATCATTAAGTTGTTTATAATCATATTTTAAAGATGCTGAATTATCTTCCTCTTTAAAGATTTGTAGATTACGGCTTGGTTTTGGTACTGACAGAGTAACATTAACAGGCTGGTTTTTATTTGCTGTAAATTTAATTTCTGTTTCAATAATCCAAACTTGTCTAGTTGCATTTGGAATAAAGCTAAAACCTAAAATTCGCATTTTTTCATAGGTTCTTAAAGCGCAGAAAATTAAAATAACTCCGATAATTATCGTTAAATGCCAACGTGCAGATTTTTTTTTCATGATTTTCTAATACCTTCTCTAGTCCAAGGTTTTCTTTTTTGAAACATCGATAAGTGCAATTCCTGATAAAACATTTCTGCCTATTAACATGCTATATCGGTAGTTTTTACGGTTAGCTAAAGTGAATTCTCGTTCGATATAGTTATGTCCGACCCTGATTCTTAATTTTACAACATAGCGAATCATTTTATCTCCTTTTATGCGCACTTGCCTTACTATTCTGCGAGATAAAATCATTGCCTTTTTTGATTTGCGATTTGTAATCGTGAATTTAACCCATTTATCCCCATCACGTTCAAAAGATTGAATTTTAGTTGCGTCAATAGAAGATGTAGCCGCTCCAGAATCAATTCTGCTTTCAAAAGGAGTCTTAAAATCATCAAGGTAAATATTTTCTATTTCTCCAATAATCAGCATATTATTTGGGCTATTTTTGGTATTGTTTTCATATAATATCTTATGGCAGCCAGTGTTGAATAATAGTGATAGTAGCAAGATTATTATTATTTTAAAATTCATTAATTAACCTCAGATATGTAAAAAAATTATAGTTTTAAGACATTTTTCAAAAAACTTATGATAAATTAACTATATTATGCCGATATAGATTTTTCAAGGTATTTTTTGATTATAAAAAAGTCTTTGATATGGTATTTTAATCTCCAAAAATAAGTGTCTTTAATAAATTTGCTTTAATTTTATTAGCATTAGATGCTGATTACGCAGTTTTGAAAAAAATTATAGAAATATAGTAGCTAAATATAACAATATTTGGACAATGTTGAAATTATTGTGGTGTAGCAGTTGCATTAAATTTTTTTAATAGAAAATATAATTTTTAAAATTTAAGCTATTAAAAACAATGAATGAGAGAGCTGATAAAACATTGTTAAAAAGAAATAATCAAAGTTTGAAAAATTTAGAGATCTGTGTTTTGAATGATTTGCTTATGATAGCAACATTTTACTGGTTTTGAGGTATGTTAAATTCATTCAAAATATGAAGTTGAATATTAAATCATTTATAAATTTGTGTTAATTTTATTAGCATGATATATTAGTTTTGTAATTTTTTGTCTGCCATTATAAAAAATCAAAAAAAGGAGGATTCATGAAATCTTTTAAAGAAGTCAATGATAAGGGTTGGAAACGTTTTAAATTTATTATTTTTACGGTTGTTATTATTGGAATTTTCGGTGCTATCTTTTCCTATTCAACGACCCATAAAATATTAATTGCACTGAAAAGAGTTTCTGGATTTATTACAATCATAAGTACTTCAGGCAATGGCAATGATATTCCCCTTTCAAAAAATATTTTAGAAAGAATTTTTAATCTTAATAAACCTTTATATAATGTGACGGATAAAGAAAAGCAATTTATCTGTACGGGGGATCTTTCGCAGAAAAATGAAGAGTTGAGGTATAAGGCGGTACATGATATGTACCCAAATAATAAAATTTATTTAGCAAACTATATTAGTCATGTTAAAAAGCCTGAAATTGCTAGAGATGTAAAATTTAATAAATTAACAGAACACGAAAAAAAACTGGTTGCTGAAAAGAACGTAAATTATCGCAAGCTTCTAGATTATGCAGAAAGAATTGAGCCAGAAAATGCTTTATATAATTACTTGCGTTGTAATTCATATATCAGCGAGGCTGTAACCATCTCTTCTCTTAAAAAAAATAAAACAAAAAGAGAAAAAAAGCTTCAAATTATAAAGATAAAACTCAATTGCAGTATAAAGTTATTGACAAAAAAAAGTTAGATTTAGCAATGACAGAATATTTTAAGGGGTTAAAGAAGCCTTATTTAAAATCATATGCCAATGAATTATTAGAGGAGCGCTTGAGTTACCAGTTTAATAAGATATCAAATTTTTATGAATATTGTGACAAATTTGCTATGTGTGCAGCTAGTTCAATTACTAACTTATCAACATATTGCAATATAGCTCGTATTGTTACATTCAACGCACAAAAAAACTATCTAGACGGTAATAAGGCTGAGACAAAAAAACTTTTAAAAACCTGGAAACCATATGCAAGGCAGATGATTAATGATTCACATTTTTTAATTGAGGCCCTAGTAGCAAATGAAGTTGAAGACATTTTTCTAAGTAATATATGTGACTTTTATGATCAAATTGGAGATAAAAAAGAATTTGACAGCGCCTATAAAAAGTACTTAGCGGCATCAGAATTAAAAGAAAATTTAATTGATAACCAAAGAATTGACTATAGAGAATTTAGAAATAAATTAGGTTCTATGAGTAAAATGGCTTGGGTTTCATGGGGGCATCCTTTTGAAGAAGAAGAAGATTTTTTTGAAAAGATTGGTCCAGACAGAATGCTTAGTTACAAGCTATATGATTACTTGTTTTTTGCTCCATTATACTTTGTGATATTTACTGCGATAATGTTAGTTTTAATTATTAATGTTATGGTTGAAAAATTTATTATGAAAAATAATGATGATTTGTGGAGTAAAAAAGAGTTGTTTTTAACCTTAAAACGCAAAGAGTTATTAAAAATGATTAGTGCTGGAGTATTAATTCCGTTAATAATTAGCTTAGGCATTATTAATATTAATTCAATAAGCGGTCGCGACTATTTGAGTAGTAATTTAACAACAGCTTTTTTTCAGTTTATGTTGATGTTTACAACAGTATTAATTCCAGCAACATTGGCAGTTAATTATCTTTACTATAAACGTACTAAAGAAACAGAAGATAATTTTAGTATGAAGAAAAAGTTATACTTAAGCTGTCTTTTAGTGGTGTACTTTTTGAACATTTTATTAGCGATTTCGCCAATTAATCATGCGATTTTTGGTGAATATAACGTTGCTTTTGTTAGATTGCTTGGACTTAGTGGGCTTTCTAGTTCAAAATTAATAATTCCATTCGTTAGTCTTATTGAAATGGGTATATTTTCAATTATTTTAATACTTTGCTTGTATCCATTATTAAGAGTTGTTTTTAAAAAGTATTATCAAAATTTTTATATATACAACTATCAACTTTACTTTGCTACAATGTCTTTAGTTTGTGCTTTAATTATTGCCTTGACTAGTTATTTTCAGATTGGTTATTATTTTAATAAAGATGAATTTGTTTATACAAAAAACTTGAAAAGTGATATGTCTTTAATAGAACAAAGAGCTATTCAAAGTCTAAAAGATTACCTTTAAAAAAATACTTTAGATGATTAATTATAAAAAAGCTATTTTAAATTTAAGTGTAATGTTTTTAAGCTCCTGTAAAAAAGGAGCTTAATTTTTTGGTGTTATTTTATGAAGTTTACCTTTGCCGAACCACGTTCGACAGTGCGTGTGTACTTAACATTAGGCATTCCAAATGCCATTGTATAACCAATAATGTGATTTTCAGGAATATTCAAGCGTGCTTTTAACTCAGGAAATGTTTTTATAAGATGCATAATAAAGCCATTCCAAACGGTTCCAATATTCATAGTTTGCGCCATTAATTCAAAATATGTCAATGCTATATGAGTATCAGCCGTTGGGCAGGGTGTATCTTTTGGTGCAGAAGCAATAATAAAATGTGGAGCTCCACGAAAAATCATGTCAGCGCCATGTTCTTTATACCCTTCAACCGCTTTAGCAAAAAATTGCATAACGTAATCATTTTCTGCCATTTCTTGAGTTGCTAAATGGGTGTCAAGCATTTTATAAATATCATCTTTAAGCATACTTGTCGCTTTTTTCTTATCCATAACCGTAAATAATACCTGCTGAGAATTTACTCCCGTAGGTGCGTGCCATGCAATATCAAGGAGTTTTTTAAGTTGTTCTTTAGGAATATTTTCATCTTTATAGCTACGAATAGAGCGGCGCCCTTTAATTAAAATTTCCATTTGCTCAGGGCTTGGAAAATTATCTTTTATCGGAGTACATTGTTCAGGTGCACAACCATTAATAGCTATAGCACTAACTGGACAAATAGCCATGCAATGTAAACATTTGATGCAGTCTTCATTTTCCATTTCTGGATAATTATTTATTTTAATACAGTGTACGGGGCAATCTTGGGCACAAAGACCGCATAAAATACATTTATTTTCATTTACTTTAAAGTCATACATGACATATTCTCCATATAGTGAAGGACATTATAAAAAATTAGTTTTAGCAAATTAATATAAATTTAATATAACGCTTTAATTTTTTTTGTGAAAAAAAAGCCCCTGTTGTAGGAGCTTTTTAGTCAATTAATATTGAATTATTTTGCTTGTATGAAAACTAATTCATTGATTTTCATTTCATTTGAATCGGCGTTAACGACAACTTCTTTGATTGGTTCATCAAGGCGGAAAGTATCAACATGGTCGCCATTGCTTAATGAAAATGTTTTTTGGGAATTTACTCCTTTTAAAGTAATTTTACCACTTTTGTATTGACCCAAAACAATTAGTGCATTAGCTGTAGTGTCTTCTTTAGAGTCATTAGTAAAAATAGCTTGACGATTTTTTAACGATGAAAAAGTTAAAATATCTTTGTCATTTGCATTTTTTAGAGAAAATAATGATTCATCTAAAATGATTTTAAAAGTTTTAATTTTAATATTTTGAATTTTATTTTTTCTGTTAATAAAGCGGAATTTTTTATAGATTTTATTTGGTGATATCTTAGAAAAATTAATAAAATTATCATCATCTGTTGCCGCTAATTTTTCACCCCAAGTGTTAATGTTTTTAACTCCTAGGTTTACTTGAAAATTGCGAATGTCTCGACCTGCAACACCTTCAGGGATATTTATTTGTATATATTGGTTTTTTCCCATCATGCCAACTTCATGTATTTGATTAAGAGAATAGCCATTTTTATTAAGTTTTAAAATTGGTTTTTGCAAGTTTGTGACGGTATTAACAACAAATGGTAGTGGTGCTTCATTTACTTTAAAATCACGAATTGCAGTCCAGACGTTATTTTTTGTTCCGTCAAGTTTGCCTGCGTGCAGTGAACGGTAACGTAGGTAGCGAGCTTTGATATTTAGATTTGTTAAACTAATTTTATCGCCTTCAGTTGGTGAATTAATTGCAATCCAATTGTTTTTGTTGCTATCTGTTGCATATTCGAGTTGACCACGGTGAACAATATCGTGATCGCCATCGTAACGACCCATAATTAAATTAATTCTATTTATAGCAATATCAGAGCCCAAATCAATTCCAAACCAATCACCAACTTTTTGAACTTGACGACAGTAATAATAGCTGGCGACATTTGCATCAATCATTTTATTGATATTATCTTTATTTTTAGAATTTGAAAAAGCCTTCATTGTTGAAAAATTAAGTTTTGAACTTTTTTTATTATTAGCAGTAGCATAAAGTTCTGTGAATAAATTTTTACTCATGTTATGAACAAATGGCTTAATCACTTTAGACCCAGTTTCAACTGGAGGGCGTCGGTAATTATGCTGTTTGTCTTCACGGCAATCATCTCCAGACATATTGTTCAATTGTGCTATAATATTTTGTAAAAGAGTAAAATTTTTCTCAATATTTGCTTTATTATTTTGTGGCTTAAAAGCTAATTTTTCAGTTAAATCAAGAGTTTTAAGTCCGGCTCTACCTAAGTAAGTAAAACTATTTAGCCATGGATTGATTTCAGCAAAAAGAGTTTGTTTATCAGGATTATTACGTCGTATGATTTGCGCAGCTGTGGCAATTCTTGTAAATTCTTCTTTTATTAATGAAAAATCATTGCTATTAAAAGAATTATTTTTTTGATATTGTTTCAAAAAGCGATTAAAAACTTTTGCTATTTCAACTGATTCTTCACGCTGGTAATGGTGAACACTTTTACCAATGCTACTATTATGGTTTGCAAATGTTTGCATAGCTGCCGCACTTTTTGGGAACATAATTTTAATACCATCTTTCCATGATTTCACTGAATTAAAATCATTAACATTCCAAGTGTAATCAGCAATACTAAATAGCGCAATTTTTGATGCTTCTGGTTTATCCATAGGGTTTGAAGTAAATCCAGACATACTTTCAATTGCACCTTTACCTTGAGCTAAACCATAAGTTCGACCAATTAAGAGATGCTCGCGAACATAATCAGATACTGGCCAGTTCCACCAGATAAATGGCGGACGTTTAGTGCGTTTTTCAAACCATTGATTGCCTTCTAAAGTAATATTATGAATAACACTATTTCCAGTCCACATCATATTGATTGCTGGATCTAGTTTTTGTCCCATTTGCGTTAGATAATCTCCTTTAGCATATGCTCTGCTATACTGTGTGGGGCAAAAAATTAATGGAGTAACATCAGATTTTTTATCAATAAAACGCTTTTTTAATTCATTCAAATATTCAATCTGTTTTTCAGCACGAGCACCTTCCCCTCCTATGTCATCAAAAAATACTGCGAATGAGCGTACACCTAATTCGTACATCATTTCAAATTTTTTTATAGTCGCTTCAAAATCTGCCTTTGTCCATTTTATATCACGCCCAGGGTGAACTGCCCAAACAAAGTTAACTTTATTCTTTTTTGCACGTTTAATCAGTTCTGAAATCCGCTCAGCTTCTTTAGCTGGATAAGGTTCACGCCAGCGAGTTGAAAAACCATGGAAAGGATCATTTTTGGGTCCATAAATATAGGTGTTTAATTTATATTTTCCATAAAAATCCAATTGTGCTAGGCGGTCTTTATGTGGCCATGGCTTTCCATAAAAACCTTCGACTGCACCCCGGAATGGAATATCAGGGTAATCATTAATTTCAATTAGTGGGAATTTTCCATTGTTGTTTAATTGCCTTAAAGTTTGGATTGCATAAAATGTTCCAGTTGCATCATATGAATTGATTGTAATTTTATTTTTAGTTATTTTTAAGTTATATGCTCCAGAGCAATTTTTTAAATCACAGCGAGCTGAAGTTGTTGCTTCATTAATTGAAATTAAATAATTACTATTACTATTATGATTTATAAATTGTTGCAATAGAGTTTTAGCGTTTGAGTCAAAATTGCTACTAAATTGAGCGTCTTTAACATTAACAAAGCCATCAAGAACTGCCATTTTTTGTGGATTTGGATATATTTTAATATTATTGTCAGCAAAAAGTGTCGTCGTACTTAAAGCTAACATGGCTGATAACATAACATTTTTCATTAGAATAACCTTTTCTTTTTTTTAGTTGTAATCTTAAGGGCTTCTTTATAAATATTTGTTTTTAAAAATTACTTTTTTAAACTATTTCTATTTATACATCAATACCTATCTAAAACTTTACATAGTTAATAAAATTTTAATAATTTACGCCACGTGTAATTAATTGTCAATTTTTAAAAGATCAATAAATAAAAAATAATTTATTATTGGTTAAAAAATTATGTAATTGACAAAAAGTTGCAATAATAGTAAATTGTTTTAATACTTTTAGTAGATAATTTAATGTCAAAAAATAAGTATATAAACTTTTATAAGAATGAGCTTTTAGAGGAGGGTAATTCCCTTTTTTATGCTTTGAAATTTGCGATACGTTCTTATATCATGACTCGTGAAAATTGGCTTAGTCGCTGTCGAATTGGGCTTTTTGGATGGCGTGGAGGCTTTAAATCTGGTAAACTTTTTTTTAATCGAAGATTGACAGAGCAGAATATTGCTGCAATGCGTGAGGTTATTGAAGTGATCGACAATCAAGAGTATACAGGTAGTATGAAGGTTCATGCAATTAGTTTGATTTCAAAAAAATTATCACCTACTGGGCGAGGATATGAACTTTTAAGCACTTTTTTAAAAGTAACTGGCCTTGAGGGAAAAAGTAGTTATTTGGGAGCTATTGAAGGCTGGGAGCATTGTATTGTAATAAATGGTCACTCTCTTGAACCAGGGCGCAATTTGGGGTCGGGGAATCATGGAGAGGTATATAAGTTAAAACGTAGCGATGGTGCTGAAGCCTTTGGTAATGGTGCCGTAAAAACATTTTCTGATAATGATTCTTTAACAGTTGATAATGTTGTAGAAATTCAAAATTTTGAATATGTTTATAATATGCTGGGTCCACGATTTATTCTTCACGCACGACAATTTGCATCAGATTTTCATTTATCAACAAATCCACAACGTAGATTTAAATTTTCAGTTATGCCATATGTTAAAGGAATTCCTATTAAAGAGTATGTCAAACAAAGAATACAACGCAAAAAATATGATGAATTTGAGGTTTTAATAAATAATGCAAATTTTCTGTATGAAGTGCATAATATAGGTGTTGTTCATAGAGATTTAGTTCCTAATAATATTATTGTAGTTAATAATTTAGGAGGAGTATTTTTTGTTGATTTTGGTAGCGCTCTACGGGTTGATATGAAGGAGCGAAGTGAATTAACTGATAAATGGTACGGTGGTATAACTAGAGACTTAGCAGCTATAATTATTTTTTTCTTTTGGGTAAGGTGGAAAAGGGGAAAGGATGGCGACCCTTGGCAAATTGAGGATTTAGATAATATTTGTCATGCAATGAGAATTGAACGTTGGATACAAGATCCAGCATTTTTTAATGTAGAATATGGTGTGAATTTTATTGATGATTTAATTGAAAAATGTTACTATTATCGAGAATTAGCAAAAATGCCTCAACATAGGCTTTTTAGCCCCAAATCGATAGAAAAAGCTAGAAAGTTAGCAACACCATATATGTACTTGAGCGATTGGTAAAATAATAAATTGAAGAGTTTGTTATGTTAAGACAAATTTTACAAAATTGCATAAAGGAATTACGAACTAATACTCGTGGTTCGGAAAATTCAGCACGAGCTAATTTTATTGCAGATGTTATTGAAGAGGCTGTCCATTGTCAAGAATATGATCGCGCAGAATTAATTTTACGAGATCAGATGAATTTAATTAATACAAATGATTATGAAAGTGAAGAAAAAATTATTTATAAAAATGCTTCTAGAAGTAGGTATATAAGAACAAATATTAAACTTAAGCATTATGATCAGTACTATGAGATCTTATTGAAGTATTTGCGGCAGTTAACAGCCCAACGAGGAACGGTACAGTTAGATTGCCCTGGTATTGCTCTAACTCATAGAATCTGGGTTGGTAATCCTTTAACCCAAGATCAAATAGGAATTATTAAAAGCGCAAATATTGCACTTGATAAAATTTGGACTGATAGTAAAACGGGAGCTAAAGAAGAATTAACACATTGCATTTGGACTAATCGTCGTGAATTGCTATCAATGGCTAGTTGTATTAAAGGTGTTGTATTTAGAGATGTTGAAGAGCTTTTTGATTCGCAAAATCCGCTTTATAACCACTATTTATCATTTATGGCGCACAAAGAGTATGCTTTTGTGTCTGACTTGGCTCGTATACAGGCATGTTGTAAGTTTGGTGGATTGTTTATGGGAATAGCTTGGTATAATAATTTTCGCAGTCATCCTCCGAAATTTGCTCCCACTATGGATACTATAAAGGTTTTTACTAGTTATGAAGATAAAGCGACTATTATTGCGCTCCCTTTTTCTGGTACTGCATATCAACAATTAGAGGGATATTTCTTGCACCAGTATCGCAACTACTCGGCTCATTTAACTACAACATCATATGTTGATTGTGAAATGTTATATTTTGGGCGTCCACGGCATCCTCTTGCACTTTTAATTGCCGAAAAACAGGCAGAATACTTGAATGCTCTTGGTGAAAGTAGAGTGCCACATGTTATAAAAAATTATCGAAAAATTATGTATGAAAACTTGGTTAAGGATTGGCAGAAATTTAATAATCCGTTACGTTTTGAAAATCATATTTCTGATCAAGTTCGTCAAACACAAATAGCTAACGCTGGTTTAATAACTAATGTTCTTGCTTTAACTCAAGCTTTTATGGATTTAGGATATTTTCATTTTGATAGTCCACTTTCAGAGCATGGAGCAAGCAATAGATACCGAAGTGTAACTCTTGACAAAAGAGTGCAGTTTAAGATTGACGATGTAGGAGATATGATGTTTTGTGAAGAGCTAGGTCTACAACGAAAAGCATCTAAATCATGGTTAAAAGTTAACTTAGCTAAAAAAATATCTGCTGAAACATAAAAAATAATGTTTTAGAAAGCTTCTTGAGTATTTTATTTAAAAATTGTATTGGACTTTTTTTAGAAAAAAATTATATTTATAATTAAATATAAATAATTAAAAACAACTTCAAAAAGTAAAAATAAATAATGAATTCATATAAAAAAATAGATTTAAAATCGTGGTCGCGAGCTTCCTTATATCAATTTTATCGTCAATTTGAAGCCCCCTGTTATAATATTTCTGTTAAACTTGATGGCAGTAAAATTTTTGAATATGCCAAAAAGCATAACTATTCTTTTTTCTTAATTGTACTCTATGCAATTTTGCGCGCAACTAATGAGGTGTCTCAAATCAAGCAGCGCGTTATTGATGGTGAAGCGATTGAATTTAATAATGTTGCAGCAATGACTCCAATCATGACCGATCAAGAAATATTTTGTCAAGCGTGGTGTGATTACTTTGCGAGTTTTGAGGAATTTAAAGCTAATGCTGAACCAATTATTGCCGATGCACGGAATAATATTTCAAATGTGCCTCAAAACTATAGCGAAAATTTCATTTGTGCGAGTTGTTCGCCTTGGTTACACTTTGAATCTATTAGTCAAGCAGAACTAAACTTTCAAGATAGTATTCCTATTTTAGCTTGGGGAAAAATGAAAGATAATTTAATTCCAATTAGCGTGAAATTTAACCATTGTTTTGTTGACGGACTTCATGCCGCTCGCTTTTTTGATAGCATTGAAAAATTTTTTGCTAATCCTGAATTGTTAGTTTAAGTTCTATAAATCATTATTTATAAGCAGTTAATCACTTTTTGAGTAGTGTTTGCTTATATTTAAGGATTTCTAATATTGCACGCTGGTCACTAAATTTATCTAAGGATTTTTTCTTGGTTAATTCCTTGATTCTTTGATTTAAGTTTTTAATCTTTTCAGGTGGTGTTTCTAGCAGTTTTTCTACTTCTTCAAACTCAGACATGTAGTTTGAATATTTATTGAAAATTTCTTGCGCTTTGACAAAATTTTGCTCTGTGCCATAACCTAAAATAAAGCATTTTGCATAGTTATAGAAGTTAAACGGGAAATGAATTTCTTTTTGATTTAAGTTATTAATTAATTTATCTAGATGATAAAAATATTTTTGAGGGTTATTTTTACGAGCGACATTAAAATAATAGTCTGTATTACTATGAAGTGGAGCATAATAGCATAAAATTGCTCTTTGCCATGTTGAATCATTGGTTTCAACTATTTTTTCATCCAGTAATTCAATAGCCTTATTAATATTTTTTTCTACACCCAGCCCATGATTATAGCAATTTATTAAAGTAAAAAATAACCTATCATTTGATTGTGATTCTTGTTTAATTTTTTCAATAAAATATGGCAAACTTTGCTTATGAAATTGATTGAAGTTTTGTAGAACAGAAAAAATAGTATGGTGATGGTAGTCACTATTTGCCATCAAAAATTCTGTTAATTCTTTAGCTTTGACAATATTTTCAGGGCGTGATTTTGCGCTTTTTAAATAAAAAATAATTAAATTTTCAGCGCCGTTGGGTTCTATTTCATATATTTTTTCAAGAATTTGTTGGCATTTATTGTACATTTTTTCTTTGTTATATAGTTCACTTAAAGAAATCATAGCTTTAGTAGAGTAGGGGAAGCTTTGTAAATATTCTTCTAATAAAGCAATGACTTTTTTACCATATTTTTTATTCTTTTGGTTATTTTTAATAAGGTAATATTTGTTAATTGAGTCAATTGGTACCCCATATATTTGTGGTAAAAATTCCAGTAGTTGATTTGATATCTGATTATATTTAAATGCTTTTTGCAAATGATTGACGGCTGTTTTTTCTAAAGATGGTAATCTTGAAGATTTTTCGAAATAAATCATCGCCAATGAATCAAAACCTTCATTAAAATTTGCCGCCAGATCTTTGAGATAATTCATCTGTTTATATTCATTTCTTTTAAATTTTATTATATAATTTAGACCTAAGACTTGATCCGTTCCATAAAAAGACGCTAGCTGCAATTTGGCGGGTACAAATCCTTTTTTATCTAGAAAATTAAGAATTTTTAATCCTTTAACAATTTCTTTTTTATCTTTACCGTAATATATATAAATTCGAGCCAATTGGAGCAATGCATAAAAGTTATTCTGATCGATTTCAATTAATTCTCTAATTAATTGTTTCGCATTAAATTGCACAAGTTCATCGCTAAAACACAGCAAGCGGTATGCTATTTTAATACAGTCATAATGTGTTATATCTTTTGTTAATGCTTTAAGTAACAAATCTTTGCCTTTGAAAAAATCGCTACGTCTTTTAAGTTTCTTGTTACGAATGATATTGCCACTGTCATCTGTTGGAATGACAGGCATAATGTAAAAAAGCATTTTTTGCTTAAACCCATTGGCATTTTTTAGTTCAAAAGCTTTTTCAACATATTCATTGAATTTTTTTTCATCATGTTTTGAAAATTTTTGATAAAGGGTATGATTATTTATTAGACGATAGTTTTTTAAAGATTCAGCATAGGCTGCTCCACTATTTTTTTCACGGCCAATTTTTAAATATTCAATAAATTTTTGCTTATTTTTTGATACGCCACGACCCTTTAAATAAACTTGGGCTAAAAGTTTATAAGCATCAACTGCACCTTTATCTATTGCTAAGTTTAGTACCTTAACCATTTCTTCGCCCTTAAACTGCTGTAAAGGTAAGCTTTTATCAAAATCAATTTCTGCTAAGCGCAATAATGCAAAACCTTGAAGCTTTCCTGTTGCTTTTTGAGTAACCTCTTTATATAACTTTATAGCAAGAGGACGATTGCGTAGTGTCGTAATCCCATGATAATAAAAGTATGCCAACTTATATGTTGCAACTAAATTGCCTTTTTTACTTTCTGCTTTGTAGCGTGCAAATTTTTTTGTATAGTTAAATTTTTGCCTTATTTCTTTAGGAATTAATGGCTGGGAACTAGTTTTTTCAATGTCAGTGATAAAATCTTGAGCTGTAATTGCAAATATTTGAGTAGTTAAACAATTTATAATGACTATTAACAATAACGCTACCTTTTTCATAAAAATTCCTCCTAGTATTATTTAAATTAAATATAAACTAGATTGTTAAATTTGCAAATTTTTTATTCAAAACAACGAAGTTTTATTTATCGAAAAATAATGAAGATAATTGTCAGGATAATGACTAATGCGAGAGTTGAGCTTAAAATTAACTGAATACATTTTTTTATAGTACTAGTTTGTAATTCATTTTTTGCAATGCCCCAAAATGCATAATTTTTTACTTCATCTTGATAAGCAGTAGGTCCTCCTAATAGAATACCCAAGGCGCCAGCAAATGATGCCATCGCATAACAGGAGTTTAAACTTGGATGTTTGTCACCATCTTTGTAGCCATATTTAAGAGCATTTTTGTAATCTAATTTTACAATAAAAGCGCCAATGGCAATAATTATTGGGGTAATTCGTGCGGGAATAAAATGCAATATATCATCAAATTTTGCAGCAAAAAAGCCAAACTTTAAATACCGCTCATTTTTGTAGCCAATCATTGCGTCAAAAGTATTAATCACTCTCAAGGTAATCATTAATGAAGTAGCCAATTTAATTCCACCAAAATAATAGCCTAGCATAAACCAAAAAATTGGTGATACAATGCTATCAATAAAATTTTCGCTTAAACTTTCAATTGTTGCTCTAATAATATCTTTAGCTTTCATCTGTTCAGTTGTGCGACTAATTAACATACTAACAGCTCTTTTAGCCCCAGAAATATTGTCTTTACGCAATTCTTCATTCACTTTATTGCCATGTTCAATCAAGCTACGAATTGCTAAACATGACCAGCCAATAAAAATTGTGTAAAGGTAAGTTAAATTTTTATGTAGAATGGTAATTAATAAAATGTTTGAAAATAAAATAATTGTTAAAACAATTAAGACACAACAAATTCCTGCGATATATTCATTAGCGAATCTGCGACGGCAAAAACTTTCACTTTTACTAATTAATTTGCCCAAAATGGAAATTGGATGAAATTTACTGTGGGGATCGCCAATCAAAAAATCACAACCGATTATCATGGTAATCAAAGTTAATAAATCAAAACTGTTCTCAATGTTCATTTATATACCCAACAATTTATAGATTTCAGTCATGTTAACATTACTTCTAACATGATCTGCTAATTTATCTAGTTCTTGATCAATATTGTAAAAATTATGGTTATGGTCAATTTTTTTTAACCCTAAATCTTCACGAATAATATTAAAAAATAACCTCCTAAAGTTATCATCGTCAAAAACTCCATGCAAATAAGTAGTCCAAACCTTATCTTTAGCGAATCCTATCGCTTGAGAATTTTGAGGATTGTACATAGTAATTAACTCTTTTTGTTGGCATTTCGTCAAACCATGATGAATTTCATAACCTGCAATTTTTGCCTTATTAAGCATTGAGTTGTGCCAACTTTTTTCACATAAAGTTGCTATGGTTTGGTGAAGAGTTTTTTCTTGCTCCATCGTTGTTGATATTGGTAGTAAATTGAGTCCTGTAGCATAATTATCATTTGATTCAATGCATAGAGAATCACTAATTTCTTGACCGCAAATTTGTAGCCCGCCACAAATGCCAATCACCCAACCTTTTTTGTTCACTGCGTGGTCTATTATTAATTTATCTAAATTATTGTCTGTTAAAAATTTAAGGTCAGATAATACATTTTTACTGCCTGGAATTATTACCACATCTGGACTGCCAAACTCATGACTATTAGCAACTTTTCTAACAATTAAATCTTCTTCAATTTCTAATGGTGCAATGTCAGTGAAATTTGAAATATGTTTCAAGGCAATGACTGCTACATCAATTTTTTTAGTATGTGAGTTTTGTAGTTGATTTGCACCGTCATTCAGATAAAATGACACTGAGTCCTCTTCTGGTAAACGAATATTATTGTACGTTGGAATTACTCCTAGACATGGTTTATTGGTAAATTTTTGTAAATATTGGTGAGCATCGTCTAATAATGACGCATCGCCACGAAATTTATTAACAATAAATCCTTTTAGAAGTTCACGTTCAAAACTATTAAATGTTGCATATGTGCCAATAAATGAAGCATAAACTCCACCACGATCGATATCGCCCACTAACAAAACATTGCTATTTGCGTAGCTTGCCATGTTCATATTAACAATGTCATTTTTCTTTAAATTAACTTCACCAGGACTTCCAGCTCCTTCTAAAATAACACAATCATAGTCATCCGCCAATGAATCATATGCTTCGCAAACTTGAGAAAATAGTTGTTTTTTTCTTGAATAATAATCTTTAGCTCGTAGCGTTTCGGTCGCTTTGCCCATCACAATAACTTGTGAACCTAAATCATTTGTTGGTTTTAATAATATAGGGTTCATGCGTACTTCTGGTGGAGTTTTCGCCGCCATAGCTTGCAGTGCCTGAGCTCGACCAATTTCTTTATCGTCAGATGTAACAAATGAATTCAAAGCCATGTTTTGAGCTTTAAATGGAGCAACTTTAATGCCATCTTGAGCTAATATTCGACACATTGCACTTGTTAAAATACTTTTGCCAGCATTTGAACACGTTCCTTGAAACATCAATGATGACTTTTTCTTTATTATATTTTTTTTCTTAAAACCGAAAAATTTTTCAAATGCGGTTATTAATTTTTCATTATCATGATGACTTTTGACTGCAATTCGAAAATAATGGTTATCTAAGCCATGAAAATTTTCACAATTTCTAATTAGAATTTTCTCGTTTTCTATTAGATATTTTTGTAAATTTTTAATACTTTTAGTATATCTTATTAATAAATAATTAGCTGCGCTATCAAAAATTTGTAGTTGTTGAAACTTTGCCAACTCTTGTTTTAAAAAATTTCGTTCAATTTTTGTATTTTTTTTAGTTTCTATCAAATAATTTTTTAGGTCACTTTTAAAAATATGCAACATGACATTGATTGCGAAACTGTTAACGCTCCAAGCTGGTGTTAATGCCGAAATTTTATCAATAATTTGTTGATTTGAGGAAAATGCAAAACCAACTCGTACTCCAGCAATGGCAAAAATTTTGGTCATCGATTTGATAATTAAAATATTTTGTTGTTCAGCTAAATCTTTATCATTTAAAAAACTATTGTTTGACGCCATTTCATAAAAATCGATAAATGATTCATCAATGATAAAAAATGCCATCTGGTGTTTAGAAATCAATTTTTTTAGCTCGCTTTTTGCTGTCAATTGTCCGGCTGGAGTTGATGGATTTGAAATAATTACTAAATCATTTTCACAAATTATTTGGGTTAACTTTGAAAAATCAATTTGAAAATTATCTGAAGCATTGGTTAAAAAATTGATGGTTTCTATTTCGGCAAAATCGCTAAATAATTCAAAAGCCAACTCATATTCACTGAAACATGGATTGACAATAATTACGCGCTTAATATTATTGTGCACAAAAACTTGAGGCAATAAATGAATTAATTGGTTTGCGCCATTTCCAATACAACATTTTATATTTTTTTTTAGCTTATAGAAATTTTGTGCTTTCTTAACTACACTTTGAGCATTAATTTCGGGATAACTTGCAACACTATTAACGGTTGAATTTAATTGTAATTCAGAACCTTCAACCATGCCAAGTGGATTTATATTGGAGCTGAAATCACAAAATTCATGTGTTGAAATTTCAGAGGCATTTAAATTTGCGCCATGTAATTGTTGTTCTATGTTTTGTATAATCATTTTTTATTTAAAATATTAAATTATTTGTTGAGATTTATAATGAAATATAAAATTATTATTGATGCTATTAACCTTAAAAATTGTAATAACAATACTAAATATAAACCATTAAGCTGTGGAAAAATACTTAGTGCTGTTGGTAGATTTCTGCGAAATGTGCGAATCGGGTTTGTAATAATATTGCCAATAATCAGTGCCTGTAGAAAACCTAGTGCTGTGATATTGCCATTTGCCAATAATCCTGCTCCGACATTTCCTGCAGCTGTTAAACCACCTAAACGTGAAACTAAAATGGTTAAAATTTCAGGAGAAACAATTGATTGAAACATTTCTGGCATTGAGTTTGTCCATTGTTTGAAAACTCCTGCACTTGCTAAATAACTACTATAAAAATATAATGGAGTTGATACTATTAATATTCTTTTGATTAAATTCAAGCCACGTTTATTTGCTCTTTTTAAGGTATCTTGCCAACTTAAAACTTTATTTTTTAATTTATCTTCAGTTTGTGTTAATTTTGAACTATTTGAAAAATTCTTTAGTTCTTGGCGCTTTGTTAATAAAAAATTTATTAAAATAAAAACGATTGTGAATAATAATCCAGGTCCTAAAATTGATAAATAATAGTAAACGCCCACTAATCCAGTTATTCCAATAAATGCAGGCGCAATGCGTAATGCGTGGGAAAAATATGCGGCATATGAATTACAGCATGCACATAAAAACATTTCATGACGGCTTAATGATTTTTCGCTATAGGAGCTTGAAATTAATGTGTTTGCCGCTTTACTTGAAATAAATGACGTTAAAAATGAAATACCACTAATCGGTGAAAATCGTCCTAACTTAACAAATGTGTTGGTAAAAAATGGGAAAAATTTACTCCATGCTCTAAATTCAAATATTGCTCCAATTATAGTTGCAATATAGCCCATAATCCACAAATAAATTAATAACTTTATGGTTGAGTATAAATAGCGTTCTTTTAAATTCCAGATGCTGTATATTGTCAAAATTAAGGCAAATATAACCCATAATATTAACAATATTTTTTTTATTAACGATTGTGGCTTTTTTTTCATCATTTTTCACAATTTTTTTTGCGATTAATAATTAAGGCCAAATACTCATTTTTACGTTGCGCTATTTTGCTCAAATCACTACTGATAAATTGATTTTTAAGTCCAATATTTGAACCATATGTTATTTCATATTGATCTGTTAAATTTTCTTTTTTAAGCTGATCAACAATGCGTTGGCGGCTTTTAAAGGTTTTTAGAAAAACAACAGTGTCCAATTGTTTTAGTAAATCACTATCAATTTCTCCGTCAGCAATATATTCAGGACAAATCGCTAATTTTTCAGTATCTTTAACCAAAACCTTATTTTGTTCAGCAGCCACTGCGCTCCATGAATTAACGCCTGGGACAGTTTGAATCAATAACTTTTTATTATAGTAGTTTTTTAATTCTTCAAGAATATAACCATATGTACTGTAGGTTAGTGGGTCACCAATTGTCGCAAAAACGCAATTTTTTCCTGCATCTAGATAATCTTTAATCAGGTTTGCATTATTGGCAATTTGTTTGTAGCGAGTATTGTTTTTCATTGTGAAAGTTAATTGAACTTTTTCACCTCTAACACCTGGTAAACTGTTGATAATGTTTCCAGACACGCTACGTGAACTTTGTTTTGAGACCACATAAAAAATAACATCGCACTCTTGGAGTATTTTTACTGCTTTGAGTGTGATTAATTCTGGATCTCCTGGACCTAAACCTATTCCATAAAAATTGCCTAACTTGCTCATGATTATTTTCTTATTTAATTAATTTACTTTAATAATTTATTTTAATTTTAGAGGTTGAGCCGCTTTAATATGTTCAGCAAAAATATCAACAATATTATCGTATTCACCTAGACCTTTAAGAATTGGATGTGAAATAATTTTTTTTGCTTCTAATAAATTTTGTAGCGACCCTGCTTCTTCACCAACTACATCCTCTTTGACGTGCACTCCGCATGTTAATAATAGCGGCACTAAATATGTTGATTTTATATTTTGTATTTTTGCTTTATTTACAGTTTCTTCAAAACCTTGAATACCTTCCACTAAGGTCACAAAGTAGTTACTGTTGATCTTTTGCAAATAATTCTCTAATGCAATAAATGTCATATCGCCGATACCGTGATGATTACCGTGACCAATAAAAATTACTGAACTATCTTTTTTAATGTTTGCTTGTTTTAAATTTTCTAACATTGCAGTTGAAAAAAGTTGTAAATCGTTTTTACTAACTAATAATGGTAATCCTACATTGATGATAAAATCACTATTTTTTGATTTGAAAATTGCTAATTCGTTGAGCATTTCATTGTATTCAGCGCCATTTGTAACATGTAATGATTGAGCTGTAATTTTCTTATAGCCAGCATTATTAATTACTTCTAGTGCTTCAGTAATCGAATATTTTCTGATGTTTTGCTTTGCATATTTTTCTCTAATAAATTTCGATGTGTAAGCCCAATACAATTGATGGTTTGGGAATTGTTTTTTTATATTTTGTTCGATATTATCGTATGCTTTTTTTGCATTGCTTTTTTCTGAAGATCCAAATGCTATTAACAGAATTGCTTCTTTATTGCTTAAATTATTAGTTGTTTGTGCTTGAATGAATGTACTTAAACTAAAAAATGACATTAACAATAGTGTTGTTTTGCTCTTTAATAAGGAGCGTAAAAATTTTTTCATGATTATCCTAATGTTTACCTTGGTTAGCGTGCTTCGCACTATTTCAAAGAGATGTTAAGTATTAAAAAGCTTAACAGCTAATAACTGAGTATCTGACTATGGTTTTCAATTAATTACAGTAAATTCAAAACTTTTACAGTTGCGGCACAGTCTCTGGATTTAACAGAAGTTCCTCACATTTAATTAGCAATATACATATAGTAGTGATATTTTAAAAAAGCAAATTGCAATTGAATATAATAATGAAACTTTTACATATAAAATTGAGATTAGGAACTTAAAATTAAAATGTTTGAAAAAATATCTTGGAATAAAACGGGACTAGAAATTGAAAAAGAAAGTTTTGAATGCATTGATAAAATTGCAGATAAAACAAATTTTTCTCCTGAACAATGGCACGTTGTGCGACGCTTAATACATACAACTGCAGACTTTTCAATCGCTGATAATGTTGAATTTAGCAATGATCCGATTAATAATGGTTTAAAAGCTTTATTTCAAGGAGCAACAATTATAACCGATTCTAATATGATTAAGGCTGGGCTTTCAGTTGTAAAGTTAAAAAATTTTAATAGAAAATATGAAAGAGAGGCGATTAAATGTTTTATTGCTGACGAAGATATTGTAAAAATTGCTCAAGAAAAAAATATTACGCGTGCATTAGCTTCGGTTGAAAAAGCAAAAAATATTTTAGATGGCGCAATTTTTTTATGTGGTAATGCTCCGTTAGCTCTAGTTGGAGTCATTAAGTTAGTAGTAGAAGAAAATATTAAGCCTGCCTTAATTATTGGTATGCCAGTTGGCTTCGTTAATGTTTGTGAATCTAAAGAATTATTAAAAGAAATTGATGTTCCATATATTACTATTCAAGGACGTCGTGGAGGAAGTCCTTTAGCAGTAGCAGCTTTGCATGGAATTATTGAGAATAAACAACTTTAATTGTTAGGTGCAGGTAAAATTAATGACATCAACCTTTGAGCATAAAAAGCAAAATTTACGTAGTGGTTTTTCAACTGGAGCGTGTGCGACTTCAGCAGCTGTGAAAGCGTATTGTTATCTGAAGAAAATTGATTTTGATGATCAACTTTTATTTTTAGATGGCAAAGTTAGATATCTAGGTAGTTCTGTTGATAGTGTTGATTTTGAACAAAAAGTTTGTATTGCGTCAATAATTAAAGATGCAGGTGATGACCCTGATGTTACTAATAAAGCCAAAATTTCAATAAAAGTATCATTGAATGAATCAGCCGCAAACATGTCCAATAAACAAAATGAATATTGTTTAACCAAAGAAATTAAAGTTGATGAAAATAGGGTGTTAATTTGTCACCTTTATGGCGGTGAGGGAATTGGAGTAGTAACTCGTAGTGGATTACCCGTTAAAAAAGGTTTGTTTGCGATTAATCCTAAACCTGTTGAAATGATTTTAAAAAATTTACAAATAGTTATTAATAAATTTAATTTGTTGACATCAGAATTTAAATGTGAAGAAATTTTTATTGAAATTTCAATTCAGAACGGGGTTGAAATTGCTAAAAAAACCTTAAATAAAAGTTTAGGAATTATTGGTGGATTATCAATTTTAGGAACAACTGGAATTGTGCGGCCATATTCGCATGAATCATATATTGCAACAATTAAAATTCAATTAGATGCAATTATTAATAACGGACTAAAAAATGTTGCAATTTGTACTGGAGTTCAGACAGAAAAGGCTATTATTAGAGATTTTAAGCATTCACAATATTCAATAACTAAAGAAAATTGCGTTAGAATTGCTGATTTTATTTCTGAGTCTTTAAATTATATTAATGAGCAACAATTTGATAATGTTATTGTTGGCTGTATGATTGGGAAATTGTATAAATATGCGTGTGGGTTAAAAAATACCCATGCCCACAAAAATGCATTAGATACTCATTTGATTATAAAATTGCTGCGAAAATATTTTGTTAACGAAAATATAATTAGTGAAATTGCTAAATTATCAACAATTCGTCAAATAAAAGAAGAAATTTCAATTGACATTTGGCAAAAATTAGAGCATGATATAATGGGTTTAGCATTAATTAATTTACGAAAATGGTGTCCTAATTGCTATATTAAATTGTTGTTATATAACCACGACAATAGTTTAATTAGAGCGTTATAAAAAATGGTAAAAATTTGATATTGAGTTATAATTATTTAATAGGAAAAATAAATTGTTCAAATATAGATAATTAATAGAATATATGAATATAGAAAAAAATAAAGTTTATATAATTGGCTGCGGGAGTTGTGGTGATGAAAACCTTGATAATGATTCGTTGAGTCATTATGCGTGTAGCGTAATTGATAATGCCACAGTGATTTTATCTAGTAAGAGGATTTTGAGGTCGTTGGAAATAAACGACATATTAAAACAATCAAAAAATAAAAAAAAGTTAATTTTATTACAAAAAAATATCACTGAAACACTAGAAAAATGGTTGTCAAATGAAAATATTGCTAATGAAAATATTGTGATATTGGGTTCTGGAGATGTATTATTTAATGGTATTGCAAATAGTGTTTTAAAGCTAATAGATTCAACTAAAATTGCTGTAATTCCCAATATTACCGCATTTCAAGATTTATGCGCTAAAGTTAATTTTGACTGGAGTAATGCTCAGTTAATCAGTATTCATGGTGTTGATAATGAACAAATTCCGTGGTTGAATATTTTAGATGGAAATGCTAAAATTATTTACTGCGATAATAAATGTACTGCTTCTGATTTTGCAGAAAAGTTAATTGAAAATTATCCAGCGGCGGCTTCAAGAAATGCAATAGCAGCTGAAAATTTAGGCTTAATAAATCAAAAAATTGTCATAACAAATATAGCTAATGTGGCTAAGGAAAGACTAAGTGGTTTATCAATTATGTTGTTAGCAGAAGAACATAATTCACAGCATAAAACAGTGCTACCGTTAGGCATTGATGATAAGGAATTTTTTTATCAAAATAATTTAATAACTCATAATGAGGTAAGAGCTGTAGCAATATCAAAATTAAACTTAAAATTGTATAATACTATGTGGGATTTAGGTGCTGGTAGTGGCTCGGTTGGTATAGAAGCGAAATTATTATGCCAAAATAAATTGAAGTTGTTTTTGGTTGAAAAAAATTCTGAACGATGCAGAAATATCAAAAATAATATTTATAAATTTGGAGCTAATTTTGATAACGAAGCTAAGATTTTAAATAGTGATATTTTAGAATGTATTGATAAATTACCAACCCCAGATAGCGTGTACATTGGAGGCGGCGGCAAAGATGTTGTGGAAATTATTGAAAAAACATTTGAAAAATTAGCAGCTAATGGCACTATTGTAGTCGCGACCGTCACTATTGAATCAATGGCGAGAGTAGCGACTACATTAAGTAATTGCTTAGTTGAAGTTGTGGCTTTGAATATTGCAAAAAACAAAAAAATTGGTATTGGTGAAAGTTCGCTGAACATGATGAAGGCTTTAAATCCAATTCATTTATTTGTATTTAAAAAAATTAAGTAAAAGTATAAAATCATTCAATATATTAAATTAGAACCTAAAATATGAAAGAAAATAATCATAAAATAATTATTGCTGGAGCTGGACCTGGAGCTGCAGATTTAATAACCATTCGAGCTGTTGAAGCAATTAAGAATGCTGATATTATCATTTATGCAGGATCTTTAGTTAATGAAGAAATCTTAAATTATGCAAAAAGTGAGGCAAAATTATTTAATAGCGCAAATATGTCATTAGATAAAGTCATAAATTTAATGGAGCAAGGATATGCACGTAACAAAAAAATTGTTAGACTGCATACAGGAGACCCCGCAATTTATGGTGCAATTAATGAACAGATGTTATTTTTAGATGAAAAAAATATTCCATATGAAATAATCCCTGGGGTAAGTAGCGCATTGGCAACTGCTGCAGAATTGAAAACAGAATTAACCATGCCAGGGATTACGCAAACGGTTATTTTTACTAGAAAGGCAGGGCGTACGCCAGTGCCAAGTGGTGAAAGCATTGTTGATTTGGCAAAAAATAATAGTGCGTCATTTGCTGTTTTTTTAAGCGTTAATATGATCGACGATTTAGTTGACGATTTTTATCAAGCTGGGCGTTCTCCAGACACGCCAATTGCCGTTGTTTATCGAGCTACATGGAATAATCAAAAAATTATTCGTGGCACATTGCAAAATATCACCAATAAAGTTAAGGATAATGAAATTAATCGTCAGGCAATGATTATTGTAGGTGAAGTTTTGAGCAGAAGTGGAGATAAATCTTTATTATACGATGAAAAATTTGCCCATGGTTATCGCAATAAAAAATTACAAAATTTATACCATGAAAATGTTGCAATATATTGTATAACTCAAGCTGGAGCTCATAAAGCGTTAGAAATAGCAACAGGTTTAAGCAATGCCACGGTGTGGATTCCTAAAAAATTTGAAGAGAATATTAGTTCAGATCATTTTAAAAGGAAAAATGATAAAATTAATTATTTTTCATCAAGTCAGTTAGCTGAAGTTATTGCTGAAAACTGGGGAAAATATTCGGGGCATATTTTTGTTATGGCATCAGGAATAGTTATTAGAAAAATCTGCAAATTAGTTGATAGTAAATTAACTGATCCTGCTGTGGTTTGTTGCGATGAAAAGGGTAATAATGTGATTAGTTTATTGAGTGGACATATTGGCGGAGCAAATCGTTTAGCAAAAGTTGTTGCTGGAATTACCATGGGCAATGTTGCGATTACCACTGCAACAGATGTAAATAATTTGATAGCATTCGATGAAATGGCGAAATTGGAAAATTATTCAATGCTAAATCCTAAATCAATAAAAATATTGAATATGTTATTATTAGAAAATCGCAAAATTGGTGTGGTTTTACCAATTAAAATTTTTGAAAAATATTATCAAGGTTGCAGTAATATTGAATTAATTGAAAGCGCTTCTTCAAAACAATTAAATGACCTAATTAATGAAAAATATTTTGATGGATTGGTTGTATTAAAAAATGTTAGTGGTAAAAATTTTAGTTGCAACCAAGAAAATATTTTATGGCTGGAGAGCAAGCATTGAGTGCACATCGTAAATATGTAGTTGGCATTGGCTGCCGAAAAAATACATCATATAGCCATATTAGATATGCGGTTGAAAATGTTTTCAAAAAACATAATATTAAGATGAATGAAGTTATTACATTTGTATCAGTCGATTTAAAAGCCGGTGAAAAGTTTTTATTGAAATTTGTTCATGATAATAAACAAGAAATTAAATTTTATCCTGTAGAATTGTTAGATAAAATAATAGTGCCTAATCCGTCTGAAACAGTTGAAAATAAAATTGGAATATCGTCAGTTTGTGAAGCGGCAGCATTATTCTTTTGTGCAGATAAGGGGAAATTGATTCAACCAAAACTAAAGTTTACAGATGTTACAGTAGCGATTTGTAAAATTTTTGTTTAAAATTTTTAGGAGTTTTATATATATGAAAAGTAGTAAACGAAAAATTATTTATGCCGTTGGCATTGGACCTGGAAATTTAAATATGATTACTCCAGAGGCAAAAAATATTATTGAAAAGTGTGAAATTATTGCGGGATATAGTAATTATATAAAACAGATTATGCCGTTAATTTCTGAAAATAAAGAAATTATTCAAAGTGGCATGCGTGGTGAAATTGATCGCTGTACACAAGCGCTAGACAAAGTTTTAGAAGGCAAAAGTGTTGCAGTTATTTCATCAGGAGATGCAGGGATTTATGCAATGGGGGGCTTAATTGCTGAATTAATAGAGTATCATCAAAAGTATTCAGAAATTGAAGTACTTAGTGTCGCAGGAGTTACTGCTTCTTCTGCCGCAGCAGCGGTTTTAGGTGCGCCATTGATGAATGATTTTGCGGTGTTAAGTTTATCAGATTTATTAACGCCTAGGGAGTTAATTTTAAAACGAATCGCTGGAATTGCCTCAAGTGGTTTGGTGTGTTGTTTATATAACCCTGGAAGTATAAAACGTCGTGATTTATTAGAGTATTGTATTGGTAAATTTCGCGAAATTCAAGGAGATAATATTTACGTTGGTATTGTTTGGAATGCTACAAAAGAAAATCAAGCAACATTTGTTTGTAAAATTAAAGATTTTCCGTTTGATAAAATTAATATGAATACAATGGTGATTATCGGTAATGAATTCACCGTATATAAAAATGGCAAGTTATTCACAACTAGAGGATATTGTGAAAAATATTACGACAAAAACAATTAATAATATTTGCATTGCTGGCACTTCATCTGGTGATGGCAAAACAATTGTGACATTAGCATTATTACGGGCATTAAAAAAAAGAGGATTGAAAATTCAACCATTCAAGTGTGGGCCCGATTATATTGATGGAGTGTTTCACAAACATGGTTGTGACCAAATATCAATAAATTTAGATACCAAAATGATGGGAGTAAATGCTGTAAGAGAGTCCTTTTTTTATCACTGTAAAAATAAAGATGTGGCAGTGATTGAAGGAGTGATGGGATTGTATGATTCAGCAAAAATTGGTAGTTTGGCTGGTAGCACTGCTGAAGTGGCAATTAGTAACAGTAGTAAGGTTATTTTAGTTGTTAATGCTCGAGGAATGGCAAGCAGTATTGCTGCAATTGTCAAGGGATATTGTGAACTCAATAGCGAGATAAGTATTATTGGCGTGATAGCAAATAAAGTTGGCTCTGATTATCATGCTAAATTATTGAAAGAGGCACTAGAATTTTATAATTTGGCTCCTCTTCTAGGTTATTTAAATCGTGATGATGAGTTAATTTTACCAGAGCGACATCTTGGGTTAGTGCCTTTTTTTGAGAATAATTGTCATGAAGAATGGTTTGATTATTTAGGTGAAAAAGCTGAAGAAAATTTTGATATTGATAAAATTTTGACATTATCACAGCAGCAAATTAATTTTTCAAATTTTAATCACTTGATTCCAAAAGTAAAGCCATTAAATAAAAAACTGAGAATAGCCTACGCACTTGATGAAGCATTCAATTTTTATTATGAGGATAATTTGCGTTTTCTTCGTAAACTTGGGATTGAATTAGTGCCTTTTTCGCCATTACATGATTCTATTTTACCACATAATATTAATGGTCTTTATTTTGGAGGCGGTTTTCCTGAAATGTTTGTTGAAAAATTGGCGCAAAATAATATAATTAAAGCTGAAATTAAAAAATTTAGTGAATTAAAAAATTGTTTTATTTATGCTGAATGTGGCGGCTATATGTATTTAACAAATTCGATTAAAGATAACAATGGTCATGTTTATAAAATGTGTGGAATTATTAATTCGCAAGCAATTATGAATAACCAGCGAAAAGCTTTAGGTTACAAACAAGTTGAATTAATACAGGCGAGAAGAGAGTTTGAAAATATGGCATTTAACGGGCATGAATTTCACTGGTCAAGTATTAAAGAGCAACTCTATAGTGATAGGTTGTGGAATATGACGACAATGCGTGATGGCTCACAGTCAATTACTGGCTATTGTGATTTTAAAAATAAGATTTTTGCCAGCTATATTCATCTGCATTTTTCTTCGAATTTACCATTTTTAAAAAAAATATTAGCTAAAATAGATTAAATTTAATGTTAAAAAAAATAAGTGTTTAGATAATTTTTAATTGTTGACATTACTTTAGTTAAAGAAAATTTAAATCAATTTGAATTATAAAACTTGAAATTTTTTTTACTAAGTATATTTTAGATACGTTAGCAATGAGACTGGGGGAAAGGACCTGTTTCACTTTTATTAAAATTTTAAAATATTAGTAATTAAGATAGGTGTTAGGTTGTGAGTAATCTTAAAATATTAAGTCTAATAGACAAGGCATATTTCTATTCACAGGAAAATTGGAAACGTTTTTTTGGTAGTTATATTTTTTCGTTGCTTCCTTTAATAATCGTTGTTTTGATGGTAACTTCTGACCGTGAAAATTTTCTTCTTTCTAAGTACAATATATTTTTTTATACGCTTCTAGTAACAATTTCTTTAATTTGGAAAAATTATTTTGAACTAAATACTATTTTAAAAGTTTCTGAAGATCTTTTTCAACGAAAGTTAAGTTTGAAATTTTCGGAAAAGTTTTTACTTTCACAACGTACTTTTGTTGTTGATGTGATACTTTTTATGCCATTATCATTTTCATTCGTGATTTCTGACAGCTCATTTTCGCTTTTGTATTGGTGGATTCCTATTTTTTCTTTGAGCTATATTTGTAAATATTTTGCACTGCCACCACATAATTTACCAATGGGTAAAATTTTCTTTAAACTATTTAGTACAATTAGTGAGAATTTTTTAACTTTCTTATCATTAAATTTTTATTTGTTGTTGGTTTATTTAGTAGTATTTTTTAACGTGGTTATTGTAACAGTATTGGTGATGTTTTTTTATAAAGTGTTTAGTGGAGATTTAACATTATTTTCTTCAATGGATTTGTATGTGTTAATAAATTTTATGTTTTCTGATTTAAAGTTTGCATTTTATACGATGATTACTTACATGTGTGGAAATTTTTTTTCAATGAGCAGTAATTTGTTCTTTTGTTTCAATAGTGAATCAAATGATAATGGTAGTGATATTACTGCTGAAATTAAGACTTTACGAAAAAAAAATAATAGTAACATAAAAAAAATCATGGCTATTATTGGGGTATTTTTCATTTTAAACCTCACCTATTCCCAAGAAGTTGACAACCACAACCAATTAGATGAATCACAAGGTTTTTCGACTATCAACGGCGATAAATTTAATGAGAGCATTAATAATGTTAAAAATGACGAAAAATATCAATGGAATACGGATTCTGCTATAAAGATTGAAAATAATGAGCTATTTACGAAAATTAGTGAAGAAGTTAATCTTTTTTTAGATGATATGAATATTTTGGTTAAAAATTTTTTTAAATCAATTTTAGATTGGTTTGAATCAAAAAATAACTCACCTTCTCCTGCTGATTCAATGAATTTTTGGGCAAAAAATGAGGCATTATTTAAATCACTTGCCACAATTTTTGTGTTGATATTAATAGTTGCTGTTGTAGTTTTGATTATTATAAAGTTAGTAAATATGAAGAAAAATAGCAGGGCTTTAACTCAAACTGAGCATTTGAGCATGAAAGTTGACCTTGAGAAAGAAGACGTTACTGCAGATGTTTTAAAGTTAAATGAGTGGTTAGCGTTGGCTGTTGATCTTGAGAAAAAAGGCGAGTTTCGCTTGGCTTTGCGAGCTTACTATTTATATGTTATCGCATTATTAAGTGAAGCTGATTTTGTTATAATTAAAAAAGGTAAAACAGACCTTGAATATTTGCGTGAATTAAAAAATAAACATCATGTAACATGTAAATTTATTAAACCTTTTAGTGATGGATTGAATATTTTTCAGCAAGAATGGTACGGCCACTTTACTGATTCTAAAGAAATTGTGCAATTATTTAAAGATTCTACCCGTATTATTTTTAAACTTGATTCTAAGGTTTTAACAGAAGGGGATATTAATGGTTAAACAACTTCAACAAATTGCCAAAAAAAATATCACTTTTGTTTTTGCTTTAGTTGCATTAGTAGTGATTTTTACAATAATCTTTAATAATAAACACGAGTACACCAAGACTAAAGAGCATTTTACTAAAGATTTAACTTTACCTTATGGCTGTAGTATTTTGTATGACTCATTAAAAAAAATATCTGTAAATGATGTTAGTATTTGGCGTGATGAAATAGCTGAAATCCCAGACTTTAAGAATAGTACGATTTTAGTAGTTGGATATAATAAAAATAACTTGAAAGACCGTGTTTTTACTGGAAAAAATGATTTAATAAAAGCGGCACAAAATGGAGCAAACGTAGTTTTTGCAGTAAATTCAGTTGAGGAAGAAAAGACTGTTGAACAGTCATCGCTTGGAGATATTAAGATAAATGAAGATGCTTTGGATTTAGCAGGTAATCTATCGCAATTTAATTTATTGCCGTCATGTGAGGTGGTAATGGAAAAATTTATTACACAGCCTCGTAGCCATGCCGTATCTCAAAATATAAACTTAAAGGTTATTCCATTTTACAGCAAATATTTTTTCGATGATGTTGGTGACTTTAATGTTTTGTACCGTTTAAATGGTAAGGCGGTTGTTGTTGAGAAAAAATTTGCAAATGGTGGTCGGTTATTGTTATTAAGTTCAAGTTATCCATTCACAAATGAGGCGCTAAAAAATAATTTACAAAATGATTTTTTACTTTATATGTTGTCTGGAAAGAAGAAAATTTATTTTTTTGAGCAACATTTGGGGTTGAAAAATTCTCGTAATATTATGTGGTTAGTAAATCATTATAACTTAAAGTTATTTTATTTAATGATAGTTTTTGCAGCAGTACTTTTTATTTGGCGCAACCTTTATGGTGTACCAGTGCAGGATAAAAGTGAGGATATTCATAATAAAAAAGATCTGTTATTTACATCGCCATTAAAAACTTTAACAGAATCAATGGTTGGTGAAAAACAAATTTTGCCAGTTATTGTTGATGTTTTAAATAAAGATTATAAAGTGATGCGCTTAAGCAAAGAAAATTTAAAGGAAATAAAAAAGAGTTTAACAACTAATGATAAGTGCTCTGACCAAGAAAAATATAATAATGCTGTGGCATTTTTAAACGAAAAAGAAGGAAAAAACAATGGATAGTATTCAAGAATTATATGAGTTGACGAAAAATATTAAAAATGAAGTTAATAAAGTAATCATTGGGCAAGAAGATGTTATTGACAAAATGTTATTAACTATTTTTGCAGGATCTCATGCTTTGATTGAAGGAGTGCCGGGTATAGCAAAGACATTGTTAGTAAAAACTTTGGGTCATGTTATTGATTGTGAAAACAACCGTATTCAGTTTACACCTGATATGATGCCTTCTGACATTACGGGAATTAATATTTATAATATGCAAATTCAGAAATTTGAGTTATTTAAAGGTCCGATTTTTACTGGAATGTTATTAGCAGATGAAATTAATCGTGCGCCAGCTAAAACACAGTCAGCACTATTGCAGTGTATGCAGGAACGATTAGTTTCTATAGACAGTACAACTCATTCATTGCCTGATTATTTTACTGTTTTTGCGACACAGAATCCAATTGAACACGAAGGTACATATCCATTACCTGAGGCACAAAAAGATCGTTTCCTTTTAAAAATTGATATGGATTATCCAACTTTAGACGACGAGATGATTTTGGCTCAAAGAATGCTCTCTGATAGTTCGCCAGAACAGACGTTAAAAAATGGTGAAGTAAATAAAATTACGTCGATGATTGAGTTAATTCAAGCCCGAAAGTTATTTAATAAAGTTATTGTGAAAGATGAAATTATTGAATATATTATTCGCATTATTAGAAACACTCGTAATAATGCTGCATTATTAGTTGGGGCAGGTCCACGTGCAACTCAAGCAATGTTATTGTCGGCACGAATCTATGCGGTAATGCAGGGACGGGATTTTGTGACTCCTGATGATGTTAAAGCTGTTGCTTACGCAATTTTAAATCATCGTGTCATTTTACGTCCTGAATTTGAAATAGAAGGAATTTCCAATAATGAAATTATCGAACGGATTTTAATTCAAACAGCCGTGCCACGATAAGATAACTTTTAAGAGATGATGCAACTATGTTAATACCTAAAAATATAATTTATTTTGTGATTATTGCTTTAATATTGAGCTTAATGATTCCATTTGGCAGTTTAGCTTTAGGCATATTTATTATTTATTTGGTTGTGCTGTTTGCTGTAGGATTATTTGATGCAGTTATGGTTGCAATGGAACGCAAGGCTGTGCAAATTCTAGCTGATGATAATTATCGCTTTAATCAGTATGTGGCTGGAAATTTAATGATTAAAGTTCAAAATTACTCTGCTAATAATATCAAAATTAAAAATATTTATCTAGAGTTAGCTGATGAGTTTGCTGATGTAAAATATTTAGAATATTTGTATTTAGAACCAAATGGACAGCAACCATATAATATTGAGCTATTACCAACAATGCGAGGTCCTTTTGATAAGTTAATCATCTATTTTGAACAAATTTCTCCACTGGGTCTATGGTCATTAAGCAAAAAAATAGAACTAGAGTGTGTAATTAAAGTTTTTTCTGATATTGCTTCTGAACAGCGTAAAATGGCATCGTTATTTTTAGCAAATAAAACAGGTAGCAACCATCAACAAACATTAGGGCAAAGTTTAGAATTTGATCATTTGCGTGAATATGTTCATGGTGATAGTTCTAATTTAATTGACTGGAAGGCGACTGCAAAGCGTAATTCATTAGTTAGTAGAGTTTTTAATAACGAAAATTTACAAACAGTGTATGTAATTATTGATGCTTCAAGGTTGAGTCGGCAGTACAAAGATGGTCGTAGCAATTTAGATTATTATTTGGCCTCAGCATTAACGTTAGCAAGCTTAGCTGCAAGAAATAAAGATTCATTTGGGGTTATTGTTTTTGATTCTAACATTAAAAAATTTGTTATTGCCAAGCCAGGTATGACTAATATTAAAATTTGCCGAAATGAACTTTTTGATATTCAAGCAGAGAATAATTTGCCGAATTATAATAAATTATTCAGTTTTATTAGAACTAAAATTCATCAAAGAAGTTTATTATTTTTTATGACAGATTTATCAAATTCATTATCCGCCGAGGAATTTATTGCAGATATTGAATTAATAAACAAAAAACATTTATGTATTTTATCAAGCTTGCAAAATGAAAAGTTAAACCCTTTATTAAGTGAAATAATAACTTCTAAAGAATTGCTTGTTGATAAATTAAATAACCATGTACACTGGCACGAAATGAAACTTTTAAATAGAACTTTGAGCAGAAATGGCGTTTTTTGCAATTTTTCAAATCATGAAAATCTTAGTATTGATTTGGTAAATCAATATCTAACAATTAAAAGGAAACAACTGTTATGATTATTGATTTAGATAAATTTGTAATGAAGGAAAAAGTTTACTGGCGTGAGCTTGAAGATCTTCTGAAAAAAATTAATGAAGCAGGAAAATGTAAAAATTTTTATGAAATTCAGCGATTATTATATCTTTATGAACGAGCATCAGCAGACTTTATTAAGGTTGCTAATTTTTCGGGAAATAAAGAGCTTCATGAATATTTAGAAAATTTAACAATGTCTGCATATGCTTTTATTTACAGTGAACGCAAACGTAAATTTTCTTTTAGGATTATGCAGTGGACATTTTTTGATTTTCCTGCAGTTTTTAGAAAAAATTTACGTTATTTTTTGATTATTGTCGCAGTTTTTCTAGCAGGGGCAATTTTTGCCGGAATTGCTCTTGGTGACAACAAATATGCCAAAAAGGCGATTTTACCAGAGCAATTTTATTATCATATGCAATCTCCAGAAAAGCGAGTAGCACGTGAAGAGAGTGAAAAACGGGTGCTTGGTATGAATGAAGGCTCAAATTTTGCGGCGATGTTAATTCAAAACAACATAAAAGTATCGATTTTAGCAATGGCATTGGGGATAACTTTTGGAATTGGTACTATTGTAATAATTTTTTATAACGGAGTGATATTTGGTTTAATTGTGTTCGATTATTTGAATGCGGGGCAGGGACTATTTTTGACAGCCTGGTTATTGCCACATGGAGTGGTTGAAATTCCCGCAATATTAATTGGCGGGACTGCTGGCCTTATGATTGGGCATTGCCTTGTAAAGCCAAAAATTGCTCGTAAAAACTTTTTTAAACGGCAGTCAAAAGATATTACTTTTTTGATTTATGGAGTGGTTTTATTGTTAATTTGGGCCGGTATTGTTGAGGCATTTTTATCACAACATCATAAAGGGGTTTTAAGTTATGAATTTAAAATTATGTTTGGTTTCTTTGAATTGATGCTTTTTGTATTATGGTTATCATGGTCGAGAGGTATTGTTAATTTTATCAAGAAAATTTTTAGCGTAAAAAGAAGGACATTAGATGATTATAAATAGTGAATATGCCATTATAAAAACTCCTGAAGAAGTTGAGTTTAAAATTCATTTAGCAAGTTTACCGCGACGTGCTAGTGCATTTTTAATTGATTTTTTGATTATTTTGACTTTTATTTGGGTTGTTAATACCCCGATGAGTGCGATTTTTAATATAGCTGACGGTGGTGGTGTAGTAAAAGCTTTGTATGTAGTACTCATGGCATTTATCTCAAATTTTTATTTTATTTTTATAGAATATTTTTATCATGGTAAAACGCTTGGAAAGAAGATGTTAAAAATAAAAGTTATTGATTCTGATGCTTTGTCATTAACATTTTATCAGATTTTAATTAGAAATCTGATGCGCAGTATTGATACTTTGCCATTTTTTTATGGGACTGCAGTTCTGGCGATGTTTTTTGGAAAAAATAATCGAAGGTTGGGTGATATTGTCGCAGGATGTTTAGTTATTTGTGATGAAGTTGCTCCGATGCCAAAAATTAAGGCAATTCTTGATGATAAATATAACTCGTTGCGTGAAGATCCATTATTGGTCGCTAGGATTAGAGAACAAACAACGGCAGAGGAAAAACAATTGTTGTTGCAAGTTGCTGAAAATTACAAGGTTTTCGAAAGTGATGCAGTGTTGCAAATTTTCGAGGAGTTAGCAAAATATTTTAAAGAAAAATTTCAGTTTTCTGATGATTATATAAAAAATATTTCGGATCAAAAAATGATATTTAATTTAATAAATGTATTATTTAAAAAATAGGAGTAATTTAAATGAGTAAATGGTTTTTAGAAATTGGCGATGAAACTGTTGGACCATTAACATCTAGTGAAGTTAGCAATTTGAAAGATTCTGCTGGGATTACAGCAGAGACCCTTGTTTGGCAAGAAGGGGATCAGGACAAGAAAGTTGCCTTGGCTAAAAGTGAGCTAGCACCTGTTCTTGAACAAAAATCAGGAGTAATGTGTGAGTTTTGTCACGATATTTACTCATTTGATGAAATTATTCAAATTCAAGATCAGAATTGCTGCTATAAATGTAAAGATGAAGTTTTAGTAAGATTACAAGAAAATACACTTGACAATCCAAATATTTACCGTTATGGTGGATTTTGGGTTCGTTTTGGAGCATCAATTTTGGATGGTTTAATATTATTACCTTTATTATATGGAGTTGGTTTTTTAGTTGGTTATATTGTGAGCCCAGAGCCATTGTCTACTGAGTACTGGGTAATGACTATAAGTTTACAAATATTTCAATTTGCAATTTCATTTTTATATACGGTTTTATTGTTATGGAAAAAGCAAGCCACAGTTGGTATGATGGCCACAGGACTTATTGTGGTTGATGCTCGTAATGATTATGGACCAGTGTCGTTTGGGAAAGCATCTGCACGTTGGGCTTCAGCAATCATTTCTGGATTAATACTATATATTGGCTATTGGATTATGCTTTTTGATCAAGAGAAAAGAACATTACATGATCACATTGCCGGAACTCGTATTATTTACAAAAAGAAGTGATTTATAAAAATTATAGTTAGGAATTAACAAGATGATATCTTTTAAATGTGCGAGTTGTAGCACGTTAAATAAAATTAGTGGTGATTTGGAAGTCGGCGACGATGTGAAGTTTAAATGCATCGGCTGTGAAAAACTAAACACCGTGACAATTTATCCTGAGGTTATAGTAGAGAAAAAAGAAATAAATAAAGCTGAAAAAATCATGAATGATGAAGATGCTAGCTGTTATTTACATGCTAATAATCAAGCGGAAACAATTTGTGAACAGTGTGGCTCATATATTTGTAATATTTGTGCTATAAAAATGAACTCAAAAATAATTTGTCCAAATTGCTTAAATAGTAAAACTGAAGACCAGGTTGATACTTTTCAAAAAAGTGCAATTTTGCATAATAATATTGCTTTTAACTTAGCGCTTTTACAATTGTTATTTTGGCAGTTAGCAGCATTTATCGCTCCATTTGTGTTTATTTATTCATTGTGTTGTTGGAATAAGGTTAAAACTCCTTACAAGGTAACTAAGGCAAAGTTTATTTTTGCAATTATGATTTCTTCTTTGGGAATTGTGGCATTGGGAATGATATTTTTTAGTTTGAAGAGGATAAGTTAAGATGGAAAAAAAAGATTATAAAAAGATATTAAAAGTGAATGGATTTTGCAATTATAATACCTTTTATCGAGGCGTTGATCATTTGTTAATAGCTAAAGGGAATTATTATACGGAAGACTATTCACGTGTATTTTTTGATAAATTAAAAAGTATTAAAAGCTATACAGTTTGGACTGGGTTTATTGTAACATTATCAATATTTGCCACTTTTTTATTACTTTTGAGTGCAATATCTCTAGGTCTATTTTTAGATAATGAAGTTGGAGGCGGAATAATTTTTATTATTATTGCGACGTTTTTTTTAGCATTAACAATTAATAAATGGGTTAAAGGTCCAACTCAAGTTGTTGTGATCGAGACAGTCGGTTCAGAACAAACTATGAAAATTTCAAGTAAAGGTAAAGTAAAGAAAATTAGAGCCATGTTTCTTGAACAATTTGCGAAAAAAGAGCAAAAATTTACCCAAGATGAGTTATATGAAAACTTGAATGAAAGAGAAGAAGAGTTTATTATTTAATAATGGAAAAACTGAACTTAAAAAAACAGAAGTGCTTTAATCACGGTGAGCGTGAAGCTGTGGCAATGTGTTTACAATGCCACAGACATTTTTGTCGTGAATGTGTTACAAAGCATGATGAACGCTTATTATGTAATAATTGCTTAAGTAAGATTATTGAAGAGAAAAAAAAGAAAAAGGTTAATTTTTCATTTTTGAAATTAATAATTTTATATTTTGCTACTTTTATTTCATTAATTTTGGTGTTTTTCACTGTTTATATTTGCCTTAACCAGTCAATAAAATCACAACTTGATCTGCCTTCTCAAATTAATACGGTAGAGGAGGATAAATAATCTAGTTTAAAATTAAGTTGTTTGAATACTAAAAGATTATGCGTTAGATTTTACTGTTTTAGAGAACAATGCAACGAAATATGGTAAGGAATTTATTAAGAAACATATTTTAGAACTTAAGTAGTCGTTTTGCAAGACATGACGTTGAGTTTTGTCATTTATATTAACAAATGAATAAAAGAATTTTTTAAATAGATTAGAAAATTTGAATAACAGATAAATTCAAAATAATTATTTTTTCGGGTTTGTGTTTTTTTATCGACAGCACATTTTTGTAATGGTTATTTTAAAGGAATAATTTTTTTATTTAGTATTTGATTTATGGATTATTAATTTTTTGTTGCCTTGTAACAATTTTCAATTAACATTGTACCATCTTTTTTAATTACATGTCTATAGCCAGAAACATTGATTTTATTTCCTAAAACCTTAAAAGGCTTTTCCCAAATAATTTTATTCCCTCTGCGTAAAATACAAATACTATCTTTTGTAAATTCACGGCTATATTTTGTCGAACCAGCTTGATAGCTCCATGTGCCTAGTACTGGATGATTTTTAGTAACTTTTTTCTCAGACTCAGGATCTTTGCCAACAAAAGGTGTTCTTTCTTGAAGTTCACGTAATTTACTCCAATTTCTTTTGTGGTCATCAAAGTTTAGAATTCTAATTTCACGAGGTTCCAATTCAATTGTAATTGTTTCGCCATATTTGTAGCTTGACTTTAAACCTTTTTCATCAGATACCATTGGTGAAGAAAGGAAATATTTCATAGCTTTTGCATCTTTTGTTAAACCAAAATCACGGTCTAGCGTGAATGAATAAGTTACTTTCTTTTCGCTTGGGTTGTGAATACTTACATAACCACGCTTTTTGTTCCACGCAGTGTAGCCATAAACATCGCCCTTTCTTGGATTGCCTCCATGCATTCTTGCACGGTTGAATAAAGGAAATACATCCTCAACCCAATGTAATCCTTCACTTAAGATGTCCCAGTCATAAGCACCCAAAACAAATGGTTTAATATATAATTCAACAAAACCAGTTCCACGTGACATATTCATGTATAAATATTTTCTAAATGTTTTTTTGGTTTCTCCAGTTCTAGTTTTCTTTGGTTCATGATTAAATAACGATGAAATTGGATAATGAGTTTTTTTTTGTTCCAAATTTCATAGTAAACACCATCACGATAAACTAACTCTTGAGTACGGCTACTTCCTCCTGCTGCATCACCAGCATTAATCATCCATACTGAGTCAACGTACATCATCCACCATGAACTTAGATATGCTCCGTTAGAAATAACAATGTAAATGTTTGGATTTACTTCGTCCATTTTGCTGAAAATTTCCATTAAACGCTCAGTTCCCGCAACAAGATAGTAAGTTTTTAATTCATCATATTTTGCATCATTTAATTCTTTACTGTTACCTTTGATTCCTTTTGGTAGAATTTGAGGCATCGAAGGTAGTCCATATTTTTGACCATCAACTTCAAAATTTCGTGTATTTAAATGCCCAAATACTCCGTCAAGCTTGAAGTAATCAATACCACTTGACGCTAGTTGTACCATACGCTTTTCAAGTGCAGACATATACTTAGGACCAGCCATTGACATCCATGGAGCAATTGACTCGTAGCCTGCTGCTTTTAGTTTAGGAATTGCTCTTTGTCCACCAAAAATACATCCTGGACTTAGCCATAAGCCTAGTGACGAGTGCACTCTGTGGGCATTATTTAAACTAGTGTGAAAATCACTATCAAACTTCTTTGTATTAACTGGCCAAACAATATCTTTGCTCCAATCTTTGCTAGTATCTTGCCAGCCGTCATCAATGACATAAGCTTTTAATGGAGAATTCCCTCTTGTTACACAAAGTTCATTGTTAATTTTTTTAATTGATTTAGCGAATTTACCCTTTGAAGTTCTTGGTCCGCCATTAAACCAAGTATTGTATTGAGTTTGTAAACGTAGTGGGCGAGCTCTAATTTTTTCTATATATTCATAAAAAGCATCTGAAGAGTATTTATCATTGTCAGCTACTCCAACTACTGCTTTGTAAGTTTTATATGTTGTATTTGCTTTTACTTCACGGCCCCATAAATATCCGCATGCTAGTGTTTTATCATCTGAAACGGTATTGTTTGAAGCAGGAAATTCCACACCCCAGAAGGTTGCAGAATCTTTAGTGAAAACAGGTTGACCAAGACCTGGACTCCATTTCCATGGTGCTTGAGCAGTAATTCTCTTAATTTTATATGGTTGATATGCATCTGCAATATTTAATGATTCAATGTCGACCTTTTCAATTACGATTGATTTTTGAGGCGTTATTTGTAAATATTTATACATGAATTTTGCATCTTTATTTACTTCATAGAAGACAGTAACTTTTAATTGATATTCTTTGTTAAATAATTCAAATTTTATTCCTTTAGCGTCACTTTTTTGATATTTTTTAACGTTAAGTACTTTAAAATCATCAGCAGTTAAAACTTTGTCAGTATTTTCAACATGAGTTCCTTTAGAAACTCTGATGCTAAATTCTGCACTTTTTGTAGGAATTATCTCTTTATTAGCCTCATGGTTAATAATTTTCACGGTGTGCAACTTTTCGCCGTCATCAATAATTCTTGTTACAAACTTGTTACCAATTTCATAATCTGCATAGACGTTTCCTAGAATTGTCGCAAAACTTCCTAAGCTCAATAATAACTTCTTCATTCTCTAAGTCCTCTTTTTTTTAACATTTAATATTAATGGTAATCTTCTATAAAAGACACTAAATTTATTAAATGTCCAATAAAAAATTTAAATTATTTTTCTAAATTGATTAATTCTTTTTTTGTAAAATAGTAATTTATGTAGTAAGGAAAAATATAGATAACTAACATTATAGCCTTGATTATTGAAAGATTTTAGCTGTGTAAAACTCATTAGTTTGTCAAAATTATGAGAATTTTGAACCGTTAATTATATTTTTATACATATTTAAATTGTTTTGTTTTTTTAACTAAAAGACTGCAATTAGATGATAATTGCAGTCTTGATATTTCAAAAAATTTATGAAACTTTTTTCACAAATTCGCTTTTTAATTTCATTGGACCAATGCCCGGAATTTTGCAGTCAATATCATGATCTCCGCCAACTAAGCGAATGTTTTTTACTTTGGTGCCGACTTTTACAACCAATGATGAACCTTTAACTTTCAAATCCTTGATTACAGTCACTGTGTCACCATCAACTAATTCGTTGCCGTTTGCATCTTTTATAGTATTTTCAGTAATTGTTTCAGTTTCTTCAGCAATATCTTCAGCTGTAAATTCATGGCTACAGTCTGGACAAACAAATATTCTGCCATCATCGTAGGTGTATTCGCTATTGCATTTTGGACAATTTGGTAATTCTTCCATGTCTATTTCCTTTTCTTTTTGTTGAAATCCAATTAATATAATTAGCCAATATACACAAAAGAAAAAGTTTATCAATTCAATAGCTAAAAATTGGTCGAAAAAGTGTGGATTTGAGTTGCATTTAGTTTAAAATAATCATTATTGGCAGTAAATTTTCTGTAATGAAAACAAAATTTTATTGCCATTTGCGTGCTTCGTCATATTTTTCTAGAGAATTTAACAACGCAATCAATTTTATCTTTGCTTCTGGAATATTTTTTTTGGTTGCTTTTTCGTAACATTTTTGAGCTTTGTCATATTTTCCAGCGAGCTCAAAGATTTCTCCAATACCAATATACCCTCTATAATTATTATATTTTTTTATTGCTCGCATATAATACTTCGTAGCTGTGTCATATTTTTTTTGATCTCTATAAAAATCACCAATGGTTATGATTGCATTAATGTTGCCTGTCTTTGCGAAAATTTCAAGAATTTTTATACCAGCATTAGATTTGTTTAATTTGTTTAGGTATAAATATCCTAATTTTAAAAGAGCCTCATAGTTGCCATTAATATGTGCTTTTTCATACCAAATTTCAGCATCAGTATAATTATTTTGCTTTTCATAAATCATTGCAATTTCATAAGCTGCCTGATGTGAATCTTTTTGATAAGCTTGAATATATAACTTAATTGCTTCTTGAAAATTTTGCATTTTTTTTGCTAAAGATGCTAGATGAATAATTGCCTCAATATTGCTCAATTTAACAGCTTTGTTATAGTATATCATGGCTTTGTCGCTATCATTTTGTGATGAAGCAATTTTTGCATAAAGATAGTTTGAAGTGCCAGCATCATTTTCTTCAAGTTTTTTCGCATAGGTTAGTGCATTTTTAAAATCTTTTTGACGAATGTAAAACAATGCTAATTCTTTATTTATTGCCTTAACATTGTTTTCGAGAGCTTTTTTAAAATAACCAATGGCAGCTTCATAGTCACCTTTTTGTTCACAAATTTTAGCCAAACCAAGGTAGCCTGAAAAGTTTTCTCGAATATTTATAGCTTGACTGTAAAAGCTTTGCGCTTTATCAAAATTTTTACGGCTCAAATAGTAATCACCAACTTCAAAAATGGCTTGGTCTTCTCCTTTTTTTGCTATTTTTTCAAGGTATTTAAGGGCCGTTTGTGGTTTGTTAAAGCTATGTAAATAAATTTTTCCAATGCTGTAGCTGGCGTAATTATTGCCCATTTTTTGAGCTATTTTATACCATTTTAAGGCATTGACCAAATCCTTTTTAATTTTATACATATTAGCAATTTCATATGCTGCGCGATTAGAATTTTTTTTATATTCTTTGGTATATAACTTTAATGCTTTGGTGTATTCTTGATTATTTTTTGCAATATTTGCTAATTCATAAATAGCGTCACTATTTTCATGTCTTGCAGCAATAGTGAAGTAGTTAAGTGCTTCTTTGCTTTTATTTTGTTTAGATGCAATTTTCCCAAAAAGGTAATTAGCTACGCCTTCGTTTTTTTCCACTTCCATTTGTGCGCATTCACGTGCATTATCATAATCATCAAAACTTAGGTAATAGAGAGCTAAATCTTTATTGGCATAACTAACACCTTTTGATATTGCCATTTTATAATGTTTGATGGCTTGCTTTTTGTTATTCATCGCTTTATAGATCTCTGCCATCTCAAAATCAATAGTTTTGAAGTTATTTTTGCTTTCTTTTAAAACGTCAGTGTAATACTTAAGCGCTTTATCATATTTTTTTCCACAGTGGTATAAATAGCCAAAAATAACTTTTTGGTATATATATGTATTATCAAGTTCAGTGCTATTTATTTCAATTGCAAGTTTGAAATTTTTGGTGTGACGATAAGTTTCAAGTGCATATGAATTACGAGCCATGCCTAATTTAAATTCTTCAAGGGCTTTTTTATAGAGAGGTGCAGCCTTTTCATAATTGTTCATTGTTTTTGAGTAAAAGTCTGCTAAACGAACCAGAGGATGACCTTTTCTAGTTTTTAGATAGGCAAGTTTAAACCAATATTCAGCTTTTTTATAATTTTTACGTTTTACATAATAATCACCATTGCGAAGCGCTTTGAAATAATCAAAATTTTTATCAACTTGAATTGATTGTTGATGGGCTAAATATTCTTTGTTTTGGGTGAATTTTTTATCGGCACCATAAATTTGTGTAGAACTTAAGTTTAAACAAAAACTTAAGTAGAGGATTATTGCAAATAAAAAATATTTATTTTGTTTTTTCATAATAACTAGTATACTTTTCAGTTTAATGGACATCTCAGTCAATTGGTTTTATTTTTTTTGCTGCTACTTTTTTAGCTTCTTCAGTTTTTCCTTGAGAATTTAATAGTGCAATTAATTTTTCTTGCGCATTAAAAAAAGTACGAAATGATTTCATTGCTTTTTCGTAACATTTTTGTGCTTTATCATATTTTTTTGCAATTTCAAAGAGTTCTCCGAGTTTAATATAGCCAGCAGAATAGTTGAACTTTTTGATTGATGATAGATAATATTTTGAAGCCTTGTCATAGTTTTTTTGTTTTTTGTAGTAATCGCCAATTTCAATAATTATATGTTTATAACCTTTTTTTATACTTTTATGAAGATACTTGAAACCTATTTTTTGATTCTTTAATTTATACAAATATAAACGACCTAAGTGGTAAGTAGCTGGATGAAAATAAAGTGATTCGGCTTTTTTATACCAAGCAATAGCTTTTTTATAGTTTTTTTGCTCTTCATAAACCGCTCCAATTTCTGCCGCTGCTTCAGGACAGTCCAGCTTTAGAGCCATTCGGTAATGGCGAATTGCTTCCTGATAATTTTTATTCATTTTAGCAATTAATCCTAGCCTTCTTATTGCTTTAACATCACCAGACTCGGCGACAATTTTGAAGTTTTCAGCTGCTTCTTTTAAATTATTTTTTCTTAAAGCTATTTCCCCAATAATAAAAGCGGCATCATTTTTGTTTTTATCTTTAATAATTTCATATTGTTTAAAGGCATTATCAAAATCATTTTGTCGACAATAATAGAGTGCAAATTGTAAATGAGCTTGAGGAACTTTTGCTTCTATTGCTTTATTATACCATGTGACAGCTTGCTTCGTGTTATGTATACTTTCATAAACTCGTGCCGTACATAGATGAGTTTTGACTGGTTTTTTTAGTGCACGTAAATCATGATACCAATTTAATGCAGCAAGACAAACTTCCGCATCTTCATAAACACGCCCTAAATCGTAATTTTCATTATATGTCTTATCATTTACTGAATAAAATTGAAGTATTTTTTCCACCGCTTTAAAGTTACGATAATGTTTATAAATAATTACAGCCATTCTTAATTTAATATCTGGATGCTGAGTTAAATAATTTTTAATTTTATCATAATAAAAAATTGCTTTTTTAGGATTTTTTAGATGTAATTCATATAGTTCAGCAAGTTTTTTTATTTGATGTGCATCATCACGTAGTTTAATTGCTTCTACATAAAGTTTTTCTGCTTGTTTATATTCCTTAGCTTTGACACATAAATCGGCAATAGCAAACATTAATATATAGTTACTTGGAGTTAATTGTTTAGTTAACTCTTTTATTTGTTCTTTTAAAGGAAGGTGTTTTACTTTGTCAAGCTTTTTTTGAATATATTCATTATAAGAAACAATTTCAGCAGCAAAGGAAATATTTGTTAGTAATAAAGCGCTTGATATAAAGATAAAATAGAGGAATAATTTTTTGACATATTGCATAAATACTACTTTTTTGTTTAATTTAAATTTAGTAATTAGTCATAAAATAGCGTGATTTGATTAAAAAGCTAGTTAAATTATACTAAAATAGTAAAAATATACTAAACTAGTAAGGTTTAAGGTTGATTTGTGATGTAAAATATTATTTGGTAAGTTTACAAATTAGTGAATTAAGTTGATTTGTAAAATTTTGCCGGTTACGGTCATTAAATGGAGGTGGTCCTCCTGTTTCCATGCCATTGTCGCGAAACTCTTGCATCATGTCACGAATCGCTAAACGCTCTTTGATGTTGCGCTCAGTATAAAGCTCGCCACGAGGATTCAAGGCAAATGCTTTTTTTGTCACAGCTTTATCAGCAAGTGGAATATCTGCTGTTATGACAATATCGTTTACTTCAACCAATTCAGCAATTTTATTGTCGGCTGCATCAAGGTTAGATTTTACACGAATAAATTGAATGTATTGAGAATAAGGAACTTTAAAGTATTGATCTGCAACCAAAATTAACTCTATTTTTTTGCGCTCAGCAACTTTGTATAGTACTTCCTTTATTGCCTTTGGACACGCATCTGCGTCAACATATATTTTCATTTTTCCTTTTATATTTCTAAAAAATATAACCCGATTGTTTTGAGACAATCGGGTATATTGTAGTAATAAAAAAAACTTATAGTACTACAACTTCAGCAGCTTGTGGACCACGGCTAGTTTCTTGAGTAGAGAATTCAACTTTTTGACCCTCTTTAAGTACTTTGAAACCTTCGCTTTGAATAGCTGAAAAATGTACAAAAATGTCTTTTTCTCCGCTATATTCAATAAATCCAAAACCTTTTGTTTCGTCGAACCACTTAACTGTTCCTGTAAATTTTTGATCTGACATAATAAAATCCTTTTATGTTATATTTTTTCTTTACTAACACTTTAAAAAAATTGCTTTCGCAAGCATTATTCAAAAAGTATAAAAATAACAGCGCCTAGTTGTCATAACTTTTTTAAAAATGTTAATTATATAAATTTATTAAATTAAAATTTTTAATTTTAAAAGCATTTCACAAAGAGTGAGGTTTCTTGAAGTAAACAATATTGGTCTGATTTTAATAAAACGAGAAGTGTTAGTAAAAAATAAACAATAAAAATCAACAAATCAAGTAGCTTTTAGTTCAGTTTTTGACATTAAAACCACTGCTAGTATTTAATTTACATAGCTAAATAGCTTAAAGCAAACTAATTTAGTAAAATTTCATTAAAATTGTAAAAATTTCTGTTATTTTATTAAAAAAACTAGTTAGAAAATAGCCTAAATGATAAAAATTCTTATAATTTTATTTGCTTTTCTTTAAAATTATATTCTTTTAATAAAATAATTGAAGAATTCGAGTGCAATGAATGTCGTGAAATTCGGCAACTGTCGCGCAACTGTGTTCAGATAATTTATCTGTGAGTCAGATCTTGCCTCGAAGGTTAAACGGTTTTATTTAGCGATTTAAAACCACAAGTGCGCATGACACAAATAAGGAATAACAAAAGTTATGTCAGAGAAAAAAAAATCTGCTGTATTGCAAAAAATTTCTTTTTGCAACTTCGTAAAATTATCATCTAAAATTACTAAATTTCAAAAATTTACGCTAATTGAATTATTAGTCGTTGTGGCTATTATTGCTATTTTGGCAGGAATGCTATTGCCCGCATTAGGGTCTGCTCGTGATAAAGCAAAGGCAATTTCGTGTCGAAGTAATTTGCGTCAATTTTATTTAGCGAATAGTATGTACGCAACTGATCACAAAGGTTTTTATGTTCCAGTAGCAAAAGATATGATGGGGGCAAACAAAGAACGTTGGCATGGAATTAGTGAATCTGGAGGGTGGAGTAATAATAAAAATTTTGAGTTTAAAGATTCTGAAATAGCGCCATATTTAGGTGGAGGCAATATTAAATATTGTCGAACAATGAAGGGGATGATTGAAAATATTGACTCAATGCCAGCTTATGAGCGAGGCGGTGGAGGGTATGGTTATAATCAAATGATTGGTATGAGAGGTAAAGTTGATTGGAGTAATTTCGTTACTTTTAAAAATTATGATACGGGATATTTATCGTCAAGAATAAAAAATTCTACTGAAAAGGTGATGTTTGGAGATTCTGGCTGCTTAGTTGATTCTTCAGGAAATGTGGCAATGGGAGCTAATGGTTTGTTAGCAGTTAATTCATTTCTACAACAGCCTGATCAAGGCTATGATGTTTACCCTACCAACCATTTTCGGCACAATGACACAGCTAATATTGCATGGTGTGATGGTCATATTTCAGGAGAAAAAATGGTTGATTCAAATATTGCTTCATGGAATAAATTTAATTTAGGATTTATTGGTACAATTGAAGATAATCGTTATTATGACCCAGAGATGAACTAATGAAAAAAAATATAATTATAAACTATTGTAAGCTTTTGGCCATCATCATTTTTATGATGGCTAATTTAATGCTTGCTAAATCCGAACAAAAAACATTGAAAGTGGCATCTTTGTCACCAAATATTACTGAAATAATTTACCAGCTTAAAGGTGATAATTTTTTAGTGGGGCGTAGTAGCGCATGTAATTATCCTGCTCAGGTTCAAGATTTAAATATTGTTGGAGATTTTGCGGGAATTTTTATTGAAAAACTTTTAAAAAGTAATGTAAAAATAGTTTTTTCAATTCCGCTACCAAATTTAAAGCATAAAGAGATGTTAAAAAAACTTAATATAGAATTAGTAGAGCTAAAATTTCAGTCACTTGACGATTATTACCGTAATGTAGCAATTATTGGTGAAAAATTAAATTTGCAAAAAAATGCTCAGGATGAAATTGAGCGTATAAAAAGGCTAGTTGATAAACAACAGAAAAAAATTATGAGCAATAAGACTAAAAAAAAGGTCTTATTCATTGTTTGGAGTAAGCCCTTAATCGTTGTTGGAAAGGGTTCCTTTATTAGTGAATTTATTACTTTGAGTGGCGGTGAAAGTTTGGGTAATAAATTGACTAACAGCTATGCTAAAATTTCCAAAGAATGGTTAATAGCACAAAACCCTGATCTTATTATTGTTTCAAAACATTCGGAAAAAATGTTTAAAGATTTATTCTCTGAAAGTGATAAAAAAGTATTAAAAGCATTTCAAAATGATCAAGTTTTTGCATTAGAAAATGAAGATCAAGTATTGCGTTTTTCGCCAAGAGTGATTGATGCTATTAATGAAATAAGTCGTTTAATTGATAATAAACAGAAAAAAATAGATGAAAAAAGCGCTATTAAAAAATAAAAAAATTATAAATTTTTCGTTAATATGTTGCGGTATAATTGTTATGATTTGTGGTGTATTATTTGGCGATACTAGCTTAAGTTTTGCTGAAATATTTGATGATAGTACAATTAATCAACTAATTGTAAAGTTACGTGTGGAAAGGGTTTGCTTTGCTTTTGTTATAGGTATGGCGCTAAGTGTAGCTGGTTTAATTTATCAAGCAATACTGCGTAATCAATTAGCTGAACCAGCCATTTTAGGTGTGAGTAGTGGAGCTGGTCTTGGTGCATGCATAATGATTTTTACAGGTATAAGTCTTAAATATCCAATTACATTAAGTTTGGGCGCATTCGCTGGAGGCACGGTGGCAATTACCATAGTTTTAATTTTGTGTACAATTTTGAATGCACGAAAATTATTTTCAATAAATTTAGCAATTTTAATCGGAGTTATTGTTAGTAATTTGTTTAGTAGCCTATTAATGACAATTATTGCATTAGTACCTGCTGGAGAGTTGAATAGTGTTAGTTGGTGGCTTTTAGGAAATTTAGATGGCGGTAACTGTGATGTAATTCTAATTTTATTGTTGGTGACATTTTTTGCCGTATTGGCTAGTTGCTTATGGGGAAGGGAATTAAACTTATTATCAATTGATCAAAAATTATCATATAATGTTGGCCTGAATAATATGGCTATTACGGTGTCATTTTTGTTAGTAGCGTCACTTTTGGCATCATTAGCGGTGGCAAATAGTGGAATTATTGGTTTTGTTGGATTAATTGTTCCACATATTGTAAAAATAATTTGGGGACAAAATTTACAGAAAGTAGTATGGATTGTAGCATTTTTTGGTGGTTTTTTTCTAGTTTTTTGTGATTTATTAAGCCGTATTATTATTGAAAACAGACCGTTGCCAATTGGTATTATTACAGCATTTTTTGGCGGAATATTTTTTATTTATTTATTATTTAAAGAACGCGAGGTAGTTTAATGCAAGATAACAATTTCGCTAATATCATTGACATTGAAAATATAAGCTTTTTCTATAAAGCAGAAAATTTTGTGTTAAAAGATATAAATTTTTCTATAAAAAAAGGTGATTTTGTGGCGGTAATCGGCGCTAGCGGCTCAGGTAAAAGTACCATAATTAATCTTTGCAACGGCTCATTAACATCGAAAACAGGATTGGTAAAAATTAATAATTTGAACATACAAGATATGTCACGACTACAACGTGCAAATTTAATTGCGACTGTTCCTCAAGAAATAGATAAAAATATTCCTTTTACAGTGCAAGAAATAGTTTCTTTTAGCCGAATGAATAAATATTCACGCTTTAAAAAAATGCCTGAAAGTCAGCGAGAAATTGTTGATAATTCATTAAAAATTACTGATATTTTTCATAAACGAAATAGTATTTTTTCAACATTAAGTGGCGGTGAAAAACAACGTGTTTTAATTGCTAGTGCCTTAGCTTTAGAGCCTCAAATATTATTTTTAGACGAGCCAACTTCATCTTTAGATATCGGACACAATATGAAAATAATGAACACACTACAAAAATTAAATGATGACGGAATGACAATAATCATTTCAACCCATAATTTAACTAACTTAATAGATTTTGCAAACCGTGTTATAGCACTAAAAAAAGGTGAAATATTTGCAGATGCTTGCACAAAAGATATTTTAAAAAAAGAAATTTTGACTGAAGTTTTTGAATATAAATTTGAAAATATCAATAAATTTTGTTAATTGGAATAAGATTTAAAGTTAATATTTTGTTTTTGCTATATAAATATTAACTTTTATATATTTATTTCTTTAAGATTATTATTTAATATATTTCTTTTTGCTATATAGATATTAACTTTTTTTATATTTAATTTATTGTAAATAGATTATTTTGAGTTAATTTAAAAAATAGATATTTATATTTTAAAAGTACAAGGGAAAAAAAGATGAAGTTAAAATTATCAAAAAAAGCAATGAAGTTTTCTCTCGTCGCATTAGTTGGTTCAATGAGTTTGAATCCACTTTTTGCAGAAACTTTTAAACTTGAATCTCCAGACAAAAAACTGAGTATTTCTTTTAACTGTGAAGAAAAAGTTAGTTATGATGTCTCTGCACAGGGTTTGAGTATTATTAAGGATGCACCTATATCAATTACTATTGATGGTACTAAGTATCCAGCTGTAAATTCTAATGTAACGATGACAACCTCAAGTTCTGATAAATTTGTTGTTCCACAAGTTAAAACAATTAACAATAGTTTCCATGAAAATTATAATGCATTAACGCTAGCGTTTGGCAATAACTTACAACTTGAAGCTCGCGCTTATGATGAAGGGGTGGCATTCCGTTGGAAAACAAATTTTAATAAAGAGACAATTTTAGTTAATAATGAACAAAATGAGCTAAAATTTACTAAAGGATTTTCGATTTATTATCCTCAATTAGATGGTAAAAATTTTATTTCAAACCAAGAAAATGTTTATCACTACTTTAAAAATATGAATGATATGAAAGGGAAATTGGCAAAATTAAGAGTACCAGTGCCAATGTTAGTTAATGTTAATGATAATTTAAAGATGTTAATTTCTGAAGCGAATTTAGAATCATATCCAGGATGGTATATTAAAAAAGATTTAACACAAGAAAATTCTTTTAAAAGTGCTTATCCTGCATATCCTAAAGGATTTAAAGCACGTGGAGTGCGCAGTACTGTACCAAAACAACGTGAAAATTATATCGCGAAAGTTGCAGGCAAAAGAGCGTTGCCGTGGCGAGCTTATTTAATTAGTAGTGATACTGATATGATGGTTAATCAATTAATTTATAAGCTAAGCGATCCATCACGAGTTAAAGACTGCAGTTGGATTAAACCTGGTAAAGTTTCGTGGGATTGGTGGCATGCATGGAATATTCCTGGAGTGAACTTCAAGTCTGGAATTAATACACAAACTTATAAGTTTTACATTGATTTTGCTGCTAAGTCAAAAAGTAAATATATTATTTTAGACGCTGGCTGGAGCAAAAAAGTTGATCATAAAGAAACACTACTAGATGTCGTTGACGCAGTAGACATTCCTGAAATTGTTCGTTATGGTAAAGAGCGTGGCGTTGGAGTAATTTTATGGACAACAGCATGGGCTCTTGATTATAATTTTGATAAAGCATTTAAACAATTTTCTGAGTGGGGTATTGCTGGACTTAAAATTGATTATTTAGTTCGTGATGACCAAACAATGGTTGAGTTTGTGTATAAAGTTATGCAAAAAGCCGCTGAAAACAAATTAATAATTGATTTTCATGGTGGTTATAAGCCAACTGGTGTTAGTAGAACATATCCAAACTTTATGACTTGTGAATCAGTTAAAGGCTTAGAGCAATCTAAATGGAGTAAAAAAGCTGATCCAAATTATAATACTTTATTACCGTTTATTAGAAATGTTGTTGGACCAATGGATTACACTCCTGGCGCGATGCAAAATTCTCACCTAAAAGATTTTAAGGATAATTTTAAATCTCCTGGAAGTATCGGTACAAGGTGTCAACAGCTTGGTATGTATGTTGTTTACTTCAGTTCAATTCAGATGTTAAGTGATGCGCCAACTCGTTACTATGCTGCGCCATTAGCTATGGAGTTTTTAACCGAAGTGCCAACAGTATGGGATAAATCTCTAGGTATTGAAGGTAAAGTTGGAAAATTTGCTGCAGTTGCTCGCCGTGATGGAAATAGATGGTTCATTGGTGGCATTAATAACTATGACGCTCGTGAATTAACAATTAAGCTTGATTTCTTAACTCAAGGTCAAACTTATCAATTAAAGCTTTATAAAGATGGCAAGGATATTGAAGAAGATGCAACTAGTGTTGAGTTACAAACTGTTAATGTTAAATATAATGATACAATCAAAGTAAAAATGGCAACAGGTGGAGGTTTCGCAGGAATCTTAACTCCTGTAAAATAGTAGCTTGGTGTAAATAAAAAAATTTAAAAAGTCAATTTTGTTGAAGTTAATTCACAAAGTTGACTTTTTTATTTATATATTGTATTGGATGGTAATTTTTTAATTGCTTAACTGAGCTTTTTGATATCGTTTTTTTGATAATAATTGTTTGAATTTGTCTTCAAAATCTTTATTGAAATAGTTTTTTGTAATTTTAATAAACAAAAAGAGCATTACTAATGGAATCAAAATAATTTGTACAATAAAAAGTCCTAAATATAGTGTTATTAACGCCAAATAGCTTTCTGTTATTGCAGTTAGGTTACTATAAACTAGTTGAACTTTTTCTTTAATTTCATTAAATCCAGCTTTAGTAAAATATGAATTTTTTTGTTTATAATCTGGAAGAAGTATTTTTATTTTTTTATTTGTTTGAGTAATTTTGAATTCAAAAAATTGTTGTTCAATGAAGTTGCTTAAATAAGATGATGCCGGCAAACAAAATCGTGCTAGCAGTAAAACAACAATTATTTTTTTTGTGAATGCATAACTGCGATGATTTTTCAAGGAGTTGACCCAGACACCAAAAGTTAAAAATATTAATAATAATGCAATTATCTTTGGAGCTAAAAAGCAGGTTATCTCATAAATTATTTTTTGAATTCCAAGTGAAGCAATAGCCGTAATCATTAAGTTTGACGCTCGTTCTGTTATATCATCAATTGGGTCGAGAATTTCACCAAGAGCAACATTTCCGCCAATTCCAAGATGTACAGAGATATAAGATTCTTTAAGGACTGAAACTGATGCATTAGTCATTTTGCACACAGCATATGATGCTGTCGCTTTTTTGATTGAAGATGAAAAATATTTATTACTACTTGCATCTATATATGGAACTTTGATATTACCAATTAAAAATAATAGAGCCGAAAAAATTATTAATAATAACGTCCAAACTAATTTCTTATAAAATTGATTCATTATTCGTTCCTTTTGTTTTGTCATTTATATAAAAATAGTTCAATGAAAATGTAAAAGCAAATTTTGGTTTAAAATAATTGCAATGTCACATTAAATTAAAATTTAAATATTGTTAAATCTATAAACTATCCTGATGTAGTATTTTAAAAAAAATTGTATGATTAAGTGATAATTTGTTATCATAAGAAAAAGCTATTAGGCTTAATACCTAATAGCTTTAATTTATTTATGAAATTTAAAAAATTAAATTGGGAAACTAAATTTCTTTGTTACGTTTGCTACCAATAAACATTGATATTAAAATTAATAAAATGACTACACCAATCATAATTAGAGCACTTTTATTATTTTTAATTAATTCGTCAAGATTTTGTTTTTTAGGTTGTTGTTTTTTTAATTCAACGCGCTCTTTATTAACCTGTTTTTTTTGATTTTTAGCGACTTCTTTAATATCTTTAATCTTCTTTTGATATTCTTTTTGTAACTGTTTATCATCGTTAATTAACTTTTCAATCATGTTGTTTAACTTGCTATTATTACAAACAAAATTGCTACATCCCGCATCATGTTTCTTTACCATTTCAGCATGAAGTTTTGCCAACTCTTTTTTAGTTTTTTCATCAGCATTCCATAAACCTTTACGAATTGTTTCAAGCATAACTGCTGTCATTTCCTGAAGCGCATATGGATTTTTATCTTCGAAAAACTTTTTCATGCCAATTTTATGTTTATCATCAATAATAGTTGCTTTTAAGTCTTCCCAGTAATAATCTTCAAGCATTTTAGGACGCATGACCTCCCAGCCGTATGAATTACGGGCAATTTCTGCCATTGATTCAGCCGCACTTGCACCTTCCTGAGTCATCTCCTCCAAATATTTAGGATTTAGAATTGTTGAGCGTGCTTCTATCATTGCTGCTTCTTTGGCATCTTGAACCTTGATGCTGTTTGGATTTCGCAAATCATTAAAATAAATGTCAGGATTTTTTCCAGTTACTTTTTTAATCGATAAATTCATACCGCCCATAAATTCATAAACATGATCTAAACTTAATGGCCCAGTGGTATTTGATGAACGTGGTTGAACTACTGTATCAGTATTTTGCATTGCTGCTTCAAAAATACCTTCTTTGTATTCACTCCACATATCTTCAGAGTAAACAGCTCCCATATTTTTTAAGTATTGATCTGCAATAACTTCTGAATCATCCCATTTGTCACCAGATTCAACTAATCCCATGATACCAGTTCCGAAGTTACCATTGACGCCACCAAATACTCTCGCTGCTGATAATTTACGTGCTTCAATAGGTGAATAACCTTTATCTATTAAAACTTTTTCAGCATCAGTTGATCCTTTTTTTACATTGTTGACAAATTTTTTGCCATTTGCGTCAAAAAAATCATTGTCATTGGCGTTCGCAGCCAATTTTACTGCTTTGTCAATTAAATAAATTCTTGATGTAGCTGCACCTCTAAATTGTCCTGAAGTTTGGACAATAACATCAATTCGAGGACGTTTTAATTCTTCAATTGGAATCAATTTTACATCCTTAACACGACCTGTTGAACTCCACACTGGCTCAACTCCTAGTAGATACAATATTTGTGCGACATTAGTCCCATGGCTACGAATAAATTCGCCACCCCACAGTGTAAAGGCAACCTTATTAGGGTAATTTCCAGTTGATTTTAATTTATTGGCAATTAATGATTTAGTTAATTTTTTTGCAGCTTCCCACGCTTCTTTGGTTGGTGTTGCTTCAGCATCTACGGAATACAAATTTTTCCCAGTTGGGATTGAATTTGGATTTCTAATAGGATCAGCCCCTGGAGTAGCCTCAATATAACCGCCATTTAAAACATTAATTAATGCTTCAGCTTCGATTTTTGTTGAATCAATCAATGCACTTTGATATTTATTAACATTATTAACCGCTTCAATAATTTGCTTCATTGCATGAATAAAGCTATCAAAACGTTGCTGTGCAGTTTTTAAATTATTATCGCATATTTTAATTGCTTTAAGTAACGACTGTCGTGAAGTCTGTAAAACTTTAGCAATATTTTTAGCATGTTTGTTATCAAAGTCAGTGATTAATTGATAATTTGAATCATTTGCCAATCTTAAACCAAATTGCAATTGCGCTTTAATCTTTTTAATTTCTACAATTTTATTACGTAACTGCTTCATGTCAGTGATTTTTTTTGACGCTAACTTGTTTGCTAATTTAGTATGATTTAAAGCTAAATATAGACTTTTAATAGAATCATCGGCTAACAATATTTTGATATTATTAATTTTATGTTGTTCTTGTTGTTTCAGTATTTTAGTTCTAATTTTAGGATCATCTAAAATCGAGATAAAATATTTTTTATATCTATTATTCTTGGATAACAGACGAATAAATTTTAACATTTTTTCTTCTGAAGCCAAATTAACTGTTTTAGCCATTTTAGGAATCATTTTTGCCATACGCTGTGCTCTTGCCAAATTGCGTGGATTTGCTAATGATGCTATTTTTTCAAATTTGGCTTCATCAGCAAATGATTTAATGAAAGTCTCTTTTTCACTGTTATCGCTACATTTTATATATAGTGATTTAATCATGCTTTTGTCTTTTTCAGAAATTTTAGCAATTTGATTTGTAGAATTTTGGCTAGATGATTTTAATTTTTGCTCTTTAGCATTTGCGCGCATTTTCATCATTTCAGCCATTAAATTAACTGATTTTTTTGTTTTTATATGATTTTTAGTGACTTGTTGGTATAATTTTAAATCATCATTATTTAATAATTTTAAACCATCTTGTCCAGTAAAAATTTTTGAAATCATTTCATGTGCTTTTTCAGCATAATGATCTTCAAAAAAATGTTTATTATCTTTTTGTTTAACTGTTATAATTCCTTTTTCAATATCAACATCGGCCATATTTATAGCAATTGCATCAACAGCCATTAGTCGAGCTGTTTCTTGAGCTTCTTCTTTGTTATAATTGCGACCTAAAACATATAGTCCACGATTAACTTTTGCATTTTCAATTTCATGAATATAATTGTGAATGATTAGAAGTTTATCATCTTGTAAAGGCACGGATAAATCATTTTTGCTTAATTTTAATTCTTTATCAATGTTTTGTTTTTTAATTAATTTAATTAATGATTTTTCATATTCACGACGCAAAACTTCATTTTCTTTAGCCTGTAAACAGTCATGAATTTTATTATGAATGACATTTAATTGATCATATAAATCACTGCTCATAAATGGCGGTGTTAGGTGTGTAACCATCATTGCATAACTACGACGTTTTGCAATTACTGCTTCTCCAATATTATTGATGGTGTAAATATAAAAATGCGGCATATCGCCAATTAAAATATCGCTCCAGTCATAGTCACTTAATGCTGTTTGTTTCCATGGTAAAAATTCAAAACTTCCGTGCGTTCCGAAGTGAATTAACGCATCTGTTTTGAAGCCAAAACGAGCCCATAAATATGTTGCAATGTATGGATGTGGTGGTGCTTGTTTAGCTCCATGAATGATTTTAACCGTGTCATCACCCATTGCAGGTAATGATTGTGGCATTAAAACCACATTGCCATAGCGAATTCCAGATAAAACAATATTATCGTCTTTGTTCATGTATTCGCCTGGAGCATTGCCATATTGGTCAATTACACTTTGATATAAATCCTTTGGTAACGCTTGATTTACCCAGCTGAGATAATCTTTTGTAGGAATGTTGAATTCCATTTTACTATTATTTACAAATTCAGCAATTTTACCTTTAGCATACGGATTAAATACAGCTGCACGTTTTTGAATTTCAGCAAATAATTCGTCTGCGTTGTTTGGTAATCCGTCAACATTATAACCTTCAGATTGTAATTTTTTCAAGGTATTAAACAGTGATGGTGCAACCTCAAGCCCTGCCGCATTCATGGCATTTTTACCTGCACCTTTGTAGTAAACAATAACGACTTTTTTGTCTTTGTTTGCCTTTTGCTTTAAATTTAAATATTTATTAACGGTGCTTACAAATCTTCTAATGCGTTTTTTTAGTGGTTTAAAAACATATAATCCACGTTCATTTTTAAATTGTGCAGATAATGCAAAAGGCATTATTCCGCCATCGATTTCAGGCATAGTAATGCTTTGACTCATTATCCCTCCAGCCATGCCACGTTGATCTTTAAGCCATGAATTATATGGCGCAAAAACATTGATTGGGCACAAATATGGAATATTTAATTCTTTTAGAACTGGAATAACTTCAGCAAAGCGACCATGTGGCATAATTGATACTAAATTTGGTTTGATTTCTTTAATAAAATCAATTTTTTTTCTAAATCCGAAAACGGGATAAACATTGATTTTTTGTTTGGCAAATTCTTTAATAATATATTGAATATGCTCTGAATTACCACCAACGTTTGATGTTAAAAAAACAACTTTAGGACTATTTTCAATATATAATTTTTCTGCTTTTAAAAATTTTTCATATTCATCAACTGTTTTGAAAATATTATCATCGCCAACATAAAATAAACCATCTTGTGGTATTTTGACTGGTTGTGTTATTTTGTTAATAAAAAACTTTTTATTATCTATTTTTGCCCGAGTATAATTCAATAATCTTTGGTAGTTTGCTTTTGAAGAATTTCCTAAACACTTCTCAATGTATTGCAAATCTTTACCTGTGATTGAATTAATATCATTTTCTTTGCTAGTTGCGCTACCAACATACACTGCTAAGCCATTTTTAACTGCAGCTTTTAAATTTTCTAATTGTTGATTTGAAAACTTTAAACCCATACCAAAAATATATACGGCATCATAATTATTTAAATTGGTGATTTTATCACCATCTTTAGCCTTTTTTGTTTTCCAATTGATGCGTTCTGTTTTGATAAACTTGTTGTTAGTGTTGCTGTCAGCAAATTCTGCATATAAATAATCTGGATAATTAATGAATGCAATTCTTGTTGGACTTGCAAATTTATTGTAAATTCCATAACCAACTGCTATTGCCGTAACTGCCATAAAAATAATAAAAATAAATAATTTCTTAAACTTCATAATCAAACTTTCTCCTTATTCTGGAATATAAATGATATCACCATTATCAAGTTGATATGCAATACCAACACGTTTACCTTTGCCGTCGCCAGTAGCTTTTTTCTGACTATTTTCGGCTTTGTAACGTTCTATTTTATTTTTCTTCTTGACGATTATTTCCATATCCTTTTTGCCAGCATTTTTAACAAATGAAACATCTTGATCTGTTAAAAATTCGGTCATTTTCATTCGTACAACAAATGCTACCATTAATGCTACAGCAAAAACCATTGCGACATCAAATAAATTTGCCATCAATGATAATGGATTATTATCTTCAGAACTACCTAGTGATTCTAAGTAACGGTTTTTTCGACGATACGCCATAATTTACTCCTGAGTGCTCTGTTTTAGGCATTATCTTGGTTGTGAAGCTGAACATCTAAAACATATTGTAAATTGCTAATTTCGCTGTTATACCACAATTTTTTAATTGAGTAGGTGATTAGACCAATTGCTCCAACAAAAATACCAATTACTGTTGTCGCGAATGCCATTTGTAAATTGATAGCCATCGAAGCAATATCGCCATTTGCTAGACCAACTAGAGCAGGCCCCATAGGAATTAATGTTCCCATTAAACCTAACATTGGTCCAACTTTTAATAAAAAACTTAAACGTTCTAATTCACGAGCATAGTTACCATGGCTGTCAGCGATTAATTTGTCACAATGAATGGGATGCCATTTAAGAGAAATCATATTTTGTAGTTTGCTAGAAAATGAACATTTAGGTAAATTTTCAAAATCAAAGTGCTCGATAGAATCGATAGAATTTATGATTAATTTGCGATTTTTATGTGCGCGCAAAAACTTGAAATACATTGAAAAAAATTCTCCTAAAAGCATCAGAGAGTATATGAATGCGATTAGTAGTAAGATGACTACTGGAATCATTAAGCTATTTGAAATCCAAAATAACATTTGTGTTAAATAATTCATGAAAAATCCTTCTATTTTAAAATTATCTGTAAAAATTTATGTTTTATTTTATTTAATAATGGGGTTAAAATTGCTAAAATTATTACTATTGTACCAATGAATATTAATCCATAAAGCATTGAAATATCAATGGTAATATAATTGGTTGCAGGTTTTGAATTAGTTAAAATTACTGGTAAAAACATTGCTAAAAATATTAATGTTAAACTGCTTGAAAAATTCATTTTTGAGATTTTTTCAAAACTCATTAATTGAATTATTTCACAGCTGATGATTGAAAAAATTAACAATAAAAATCCTACAGTTACACTTCCTAAAAAATAATTGATTCCACTCATTTTGTTAAAAACAAATATCACCAATAAAAATTGACTAAGCGGAAATAATAACGATGGTGTTAACGCTAATTTATTAATAAAATTAACATTTTCACTTAATATTTTTTTACGCAATAGAATTGCTGTTGTAACTAATGAGACTATTTCTTGGATAATCACAATTAAACAAATTGTTGTGAGAGTATTTGCATTTTCTAAAAATTTACTCAAATCATTTAAATTATAATTAGCTGCGTGTTTATAGCAGCAGCTAATAGTAAATATAATTGAAAATAACAAAAAATATCGAGATTTTCTTTTTATAAATGATAATCTATAAAGTGTTTGAAAATATGCTCCAATTAGAATTAAAATAATAAAAAAACTCATTTTATAATTTAACCCTTAACTTTGTTCATCAACAATAATGTTTAATAATTGCCACTTGTTGTTTTTGTGATGAAGCTGAAACTTTGTCTCATTGGTATTGTTTTTGTAATAAACATAAATATAATTCTTAACAGCTTTAGATTGAGAAACCTTTGAAGCGGTGTTATTACTTGTTAAATTTTTTGCATAACTATAAATTACTTCACCAAGCTGATGGTCTAAATTTAAACTTTTTGAAAATGATGCAGAGTTTTTTGTGTGTGCAATTTTGATAATATTGCTACAAAAATCAATAGCATTTTCTTTGATAATTGAATTTTCAACTTGAACTTCCTGCTTTAACTTTGAGTAATTTTCATCACTATTACCTAGTAAAAATATCATTGATCCTAACATTACTGTTAAAGCAATTAATGCTCCATAAATTTTCTTTTTTTTCATTATTAATCCCTCGTTGCATAAATTGAATAAACGCTATTATCAAGAGCAATATCACCAATTACACCGCCATTAACTTCTTCTGTTGCTGTTGGATCGACATTTTTTTCGCTAGTTGCGTGACCATCTGCCCAAGCGATTCCAGCGCGTCCCGCATGACGGAAATGTATTGAATTCATACCCATAGCTCCTCCAGAATATTTATGATTATTACCTGGCTTTTGATGCGGGTATAGTAATGGGCTAATTGATAAATATGATCCCATTTTCCATGCTGAATCTCCAAATACAACCATGTTTGAAGGTGTAGATATTCGAGAAATTTTTGCGTTAACCCCAGGCGCACCTGATGAGCTGTAACCGCCTAACCACATTGCATTGTAGCCATAACCTGCTTCTTTGATGGATGTCATATCACTTTTATCGCCACCAAACCTTGAACATATAAAAATTTGTCCACAGTTTCCAATATATTCTCCAAACATTTCGTTCTCAGTTAAATCATAAGTACCATCACCATTTGACATTCCATGCCAGTATGGCCCAGGTACCCCATGCCCAACTGCTTCTTTATATTTTGGTGCCAAGCCATCATTGTCAACTGAATACATTTGAAAACCCATCCCCATTTGTTTCAGATTGTTAACACACGATATTGAGCGAGCTTTTTCACGTGCTGCACCTAGAGCGGGAAGTAGCATTCCTGCTAAAATTGAAATAATAGCAACTACTACTAACAATTCAATCAGTGTAAAATTTTTCTTAGAAAACATTATTTTATCCTTTATATATTTTTATTTGTTTAATTTATTTTTATTGAGACGGTGATATTTTTAGATTCTAATAGGTTATCATTACAAATTTTTTTAATTAATTGATTTAGAAGAATATTTTCTTCAATAACTATTTTTTTTGAATTATTTGCAATTATTTCATAACGAACTTTTTCATTAACATTTTGCGATTTTAAACGATAATATTTAGTTTTGCTATTTAATGAATGTGGACAGTTAAAATCATGAACACATTCAATTATATTTGCGTCTAAAAAGATTTTTAAATTACGATAAACTGTTGAGCTATTAATGAATTTTAATGAATTTTCAATATCTTTGACTGTAAAATTTTGTTTCAAAAATTTTTGATGAATTACATTAAACATTTCTTGTCGTTCATGAGTAAAATTTAATTTTTTATTTTTTAAATATTGTTCAAATTGCTCTTGTACCATTTTATATACCTTTGTTAATTAGGTTATCCTAACTTGCTTAAATTTAGTTGTTTTTTTAGAAAAGTCAATTAGGTTTACCTAATTTTAATTAAAATTGCAAATATTTGCAAAATTTTCAACTAAGTTGTAAAATAAATAGGGTAGCTGAGGTGTTAAATTTTTAATTAGGAGAAGCTATGAGCAAAATAACGGTTAGACCTCCATCAAACAAAGATGAGATTTTACAGCTTTGTAAGTTAAATCATCAAGTTTTTGCTAATGAATTACGTCTACATCATAATCAGGATAATGGCATTTTAATTGATAAATTTCATCAAAAAAATTCCTATATTGGCGCATGGAAAGATAATACCGCAATCGGAATGATTTGTACTCATAGCGAAGAGCCATTTTCTGCCGTTGAACGATTCAAAAACATAATAAAAAAGTATATTATAGATGGTGCTACTGCAGAAATTAGGTTGTTTGCTTTACAAAAAAAATATCGAAAAAATAGCAAATTAGCGGTTTTGCTGGGGACTAAATTATTCAAAGAGTTGGCAAAACAAAACATTCAGCGAATTATTATTTCAGGAATATCTCAGCAACAGGAATTTTATGAACATATTGGTTTTAAAACGGTTGGTGATGCTGTTCAGGAAGAATATGCAGCTTTTTTCCCAATGATAGCTAATCCTCAAGAAGTGTTAGATCGATATAAAAGTGTAACGACTAGAGTTATGAAAAAATGAAATTTGTACCAACAGTTCCACATCTTTTTGAGTCCTCAATCTTAGCGATGCAAGAGCCGATAATTTCTCATCGTAGTGACAATTTTAATTCTTTGTTCAATGATGTTAAAAATAATTTAATTAGATTAAGTTTTAATTATTTTTATCCTATAATTGTTACTGGAACAGGTACATATGCGAATGAGTTAATGATTTGGAATTTTGCGCATTTAGCGAATAAAATTTTAATTTTAACCAACGGTGAATTTGGGCAACGTTTAAAAAATCAATGTTTGAAATGCAGAGCAGATTCGTTAATAATGGACTTTGGTTGGGGAAAACCGTTCGACTTTGAACAAATTGCTAAAACTCTTGAAGGAAATAATAATATAGATTGGATTTATGCTGTTGCTATGGAGACGAGTTGTGGCATGAAAAACTCTGTAGATAAGTTGAATTCACTAGCACAAAAATTTAAAGTCAAAATTGCCTTAGATGCGGTAAGCGACATCGGTGTAAATAATGAACTTTTTCGTTATGATTCAGTTAAAATATTGAGTGCTTCAAGTGGAAAAGCTTTAGCCGCATTGCCAGGAATCTCATTACTTTTTGTGGCAAATGACTTAGAAATTAAAGAGTTTGATAGCTGCCAGAGTCCTTATCAATTATAAAATTAATTGCCGCTGAGAAAAATAGAGGAGGGGTTCTTAATACAATGGGATCAACTCAGTTAGCAGTATTGAATGCAAGTTTAAATGAGATTAGTGATATTGAAAAGTACTGTAAAAATTTGCTGAATTTCAAAAATTATATTATTGAAAACATGCTGTCTCTTGGAATTGAGATATTTCCGAATAGTGATTCACATATTGTTACAGCTTTTTATCGACCAGAGGCAAAGCTTTGGCAAAAAATGGTAAAAAATTTACATAAAGAAAATATTGATATTTACTATCAAGTGCCATATCTTGAAAAAATAATCTTTTTGAAGTCGCCACTATGGGAAATGTTAAGTTTGACGACCTCAAAAAAATGTTTGATATACTAAAAAATTGTTAATTTATATAATATTCTAGCGTTGCAATTTTTGCTCTGCACTGACTTTTATAACACTACCATCTGTTTTATAGCAATTAAGTTCAAACTCAAAATTATGAGCATCTTTATCGAGTGGCACAGTAATTTCAAAAGGGAACTTGGTTTTTGAAAGTGTTTTTATACCATCTTTTGATTGATATTTCAATTCAACTTTAGTAAAATCTTTTTTGCTATATTCTAAATAAACATACCCACGAAGTAAATCTTTTCCTAAATTAAATACCATCGCTTTGCCTTTGATTGGTGTTAGCTCGGTATAATCACATTTCCAGCTATTTTTTGCCGTCGATGTTGCGATTTTATCTTGGAACTTTGGCATCACTTTTAAATTTTTAATTACTAAAGATGTTAACCCTTTTGGAGCTATATCAATAGTGATTACCCCATTTTGTAAAATACCATTTTTCACGCCATTTTTAGAAATTATTTCAACTTTATAATTTTTATTTTTTAATTGAGTAATTATTTTTTTATTTAGTTTAATTTGCGTTTTAATTGGCTTTTCAAATTGATTCATTAAGGCAATATAAAGATTATTTTTTCCACGTGCAGAAATATAATTGACTTGGTCAGGGACGGTAATTAAATTTTTTGGCATCCATAATAGAGCGTCATTATAATTATAAAAATTTCCAGTCATTGCACCGTATGCTTTATTTTGCATATATGCATAACCTTCGCTATAATTGTATGGGAAATTAATTTTTCCTTCTGAACGAACGTATGCATCATTGACCAAATAATCAATTAACATTGATAACATTGGTAAAATATGATTATAATGAAATGAGCTTACGCTTTGCTCTTTATGTTTTCTTAATGGAAAATCTTCTTTTTCATATGCTGTTGTACGCGTTGTATTAATATGATAACCTGGAAAATTTCGATAACGACCAATTACTGCATTGCGTGCAATGTCAATTAAAAACTGATCATTAGTTAGATAACCAATTTTCATCATCCAAGGAGCATGGTTTGCCATAAAGATACCACGGTGACCTGGACTGGTGCCAGAAGATTCCGCAGTTAAGCCAATTGCGCTTAAACGCCATGCTGGAACTGTTTCTTCAGGGACATAAACCTGTTTATGACCTTTTCCTTTTAAATACCAATACATCGGTGCTTTGCCGTCTTTATTTACTATAAGGTCAATATTTGGAATTAATGGAGACAACCAAACAAATTGTGCGTAACGGCGTGCGCCAATATGTGCCGCTTTTAGGAAACGTTTTTCTTTAGTTGCTTCATATAACATTAATAAATCCATATAACGTGGGAGGTAGCCATTCCAGAAAAAATCACCGCCAAGGGCGTCTGGATCGTTGAATGTTGTTTGAGCTACATTTAGGCGTTTTGCCAAATATTTATCAGCCTCAGCAACTGCAAAGTCTAAATATTTTTTATCTTTAGTTGCTGAATAAATACTTAATGCATTCCACCACGTGTCGCCTTTATCTACTGCATTGAGGTTACGAACTTTGTTGCGTTTAAATTCTTCTTTAGCCAATTTTTTAAATAAAGGGTTTGCATGACCAAACATATTGTACAGCGCACATAGTTCACTTACAGGAGCGGCTGGACCATCTAAACGATATGATGGGTATTGATTGCGTTGTTTTTCGTTGACGGTAAACAAAAATTTTCCGCGTGACAGCATATACTCCATGTATGGATACGCACGTCGTTCAAACATCTCTTTATTATCTAATACAATTGATAGATCTAGGGGATCAATGCTTGAAACATTTTTTACAGCTCCAGGCGCGTCTGTTGAATAATTACAGCCTTTGTATTCCTCTTCAAATAAACTATATTTACTCATAATGTAGTCGGCTATATTATCAACAGTTTTGTTTAAAGAACCTACTGCATTATTGCGATATTCCTTAAAATTAAATAATTTACGCGCAACTACTTCTTGTGCTTTCATAGTATCTGAATCATTTACATATAAACGCATTGAGAATTGATAATTTTTATTTTTAGTCATTTTTGAATTAATATTTCCTAAAACTGGAGAAAAAATCATTGGTCGAGCCAAGCCTTTTACATCACGAACAGCGACTCCAAAACGAGAATTACTTCTTGTAGGTAATGGCTCAAAAGGATATTCCTTTGGATCTGCAACCACACCAACAGTAGTAGTATTTTTTGTCACGAATGTTGAAGGAACGGGGCAACGGTATGCTAATGTAAGATAACTTTTTTTAGGGAATCTTTTTTCCTGCCAAATTAATGGTTGCCAAATTTCGCTAATTTCGGCAACTTTACTAGCAGGAGCTCCAACATAGCCGATTGAGTAATAACCATCTTTTAAGGCTGTAAACTGGTAACTAAATTTAGGTAATGAATCTCCTTCAGGTAGTTTCAACTCTGCACTTAGTTTAAATAGTGGGTGTTCTTTAAAAGTAAAATGAATGGTATTTTCAATTACTTTAGCACTTGTGGCAGTTAACCAAAATGCTGGTGCTGATTGAAAAATATCATTGACACGCCCCTTGTTGCTACCCTTTAATATTGATGGATCGAAACCATCACCGATGCTAAAGTAGTCAACTTCTTTACTATTTTCTTTTAAGGTATTTTTCGCTTGAGGGTTTGTTGTAATCCAACTTGAGACACTATATTGGCGCCCTGATACACTTCGTAGTGATATTTTAGGATTTTTTTTTGCAAAAAATACCACGAAATTTGGTTTAAAAATAACACTGAGTTCTTTGGCTTTATTGCTAATTTTTATTGAATGATCTTTATTTAGATCCGCTTTGAAAGAATCATTCTCTAACGAGTTGAAGTTTAAGAAACTACAACCGGACAGTACCATTGCAAATATGGCACAAAAATAAACTTTTTTAAACATAATCTCTATCCCTTTATTTAGTTGTTTATGTTAAAAATATAAATTAAAATTTAGTTTATTTCAATACTAAAAAGTTATCAATATTTATCAAATAGTTATTTGAATTTTATTGATGTTAAGAACTTAAGGGATATATGGTTATACTTCGACCAATTAAAAAAAATAAAAAAATGCTTACTAATTATCTTTTTCTTGTAGATATTTAAAATTATAGTAATTCAAGTTTTTAGTTAGTTGGAAAATTCGAATTGTAATTGCTGAAATAATAAAAATAATTAATGAAATTTTTCCACCATATGAAAATGATGAAGTAGAAACTGTCGAGTCTTTCAATATATGGCTAGGTTCTATAGCATATGTTATTAATAACGGTAATATATAGTATAATATATGATGTTTTGTCAAATAATTTTTGAGTTTTAGTTATTTTAGTGCCCATGTCTAATAAATTTCTAAATGTTTTCCAAAATTTTAGCATTGTTATAGCTAAAACTGTTATGCTAAAAAGTAGGGCAATTGCATTTACTGGGATGGAGTAACTAGAATTTCCTTTTGTTATCGTATTTTCATAACTAATTGAATAACTCCAGTTTAAACAATATAAAATTAAACAATAACTTAAAACAACGATAATATTTTTTAATTCGCGAGGTTCCATTAATTTCTCCAATTTTGTCAAAATATTATATATTTATAGCCTGGTTATTTTACAAATTAATTATAAAAATATGCAAAATTTTTTAATAATATTAAAAAAAACATTAATAATATTAAAAAAAACTTGAATAATGTTAAACTAAAAGCTAAAATATTTTATATTAATAATTATTAACGAGGATAAATTATGGATAATTTTTCAAACAATTGTCATAATTGTGCACACAAAATGGAAATAAAGGTCATGAAGTGTCCAAATTGTGACTTGGAAATCTCTGGTAATATTGAATTACCTAGATTGGCACAACTTGATCCGCAAAGTAGAAAATTTATTGAATTATTCGTTCTTTCTGGTGGGTCATTAAAAGAGGTTGGAAAGATTTTAGACCTTTCTTATCCAACTGTGCGCAATCGTTTAGATTCTATTATTGAGTCATTAAAACAACTCAATGAGGAGAAAAAAGTCAAGCGTGAAGAAATAATTAAACAACTTGAAGCTGGAGTGATTAGTAGTTCAGAAGCTCTCCAACTACTAAATAAACTAAATTGAGGGGTATTTTATGTATTATAATGATGGTGTTGAACCGGCTGCTAGTACGCTGGTAAATTTTTTAACTTTTATTGGTCCTGGAGCTTTAATTATTTTTTTAACTTTATTAATTAGTTTTCTAATTCTATTTTTTACTGAAAAAAGAAGACGAAAGTTAATTCTCAAGCAGTCAAGTGAAATTGATCGCATTAAGCTGTTAAATGATATTTCTGAATTCGAAAAGCAGCAATTGATTGATGCCTTGAACTGTTTACCTGAAGTAATTGAAGAATACCCGTTACCTGATAGAGCATTACTTTTAACTGCTAAATTGACTAAGTTTTATGCTTTATTCAAAGTAATAATGGTTATTTTAGTTGGTATTTTTTTCGCCATATTTATGAATATTCCAAAAGTAAAAATTAATGAAAGTATGCCATTTGCATTAATTATCATTTCGTTGATAACCGTGTTAGTTGTTGTATTGGCAATATTTGAATTTATTATGGCTAAAAAACTTACTTATGGCAACCTAAAAGCAAGAAAATTTTTAATTTTTACATGGATGTTGAATCCTTTCATTATTACTGTTTCATATTCAAAAGAGGTCGAGTATTGCTGTATGCCAGTGGTTTTTGCAATTGCAATTTATAGCCTATGGACGCTATTCTATCGAGAAGGTGCTAAGCGAGCAATCAGTTTTAATTCGTCAAAAGAGTTTACAGCGAAAACCAAGAATATTTTAGCTGCTATTTTAATTGCTTTAAGTGTCCTAAACTATACAACAATTAGAAATAAAAATTTAAAAGGAAGTGATTTTCAAAGCACAAGTGGGGGAGGTATTAGTTGGAATCAATCATTACACCCAGAAATTAATCAAATCAATTTTATCGCAATTTCTAAAGATAAAAGAATTGAAAAATTGGCACGGAGTTTAGCTGAAAAATTTTCAAAACAGCATAAAATAAAAGTAGTTGTAATAGCTAATGCTGACGATAATCGTATCCAAAATGTAACTAATCAAGCAACTGTGTTCTTGAATAAACTCAATATTAAGACTTATAAAAAGTTGTATTATAAGGAAAAGAAAAAAGAGCGAAGTTTTTTTTCAATTGGCATACCCGAAAAAATAATTAATAACCCATTTGTTAGTACATTAGCTGTAAAAGTTGATGCTATAAATATAACGACTGGTTTTAGAAGTTTAAATTTTCAAAAGATGGGTGATAATTTTGAAAAAAATTATAGTTTAGCGTATATGGGTAGTGAAGCAAAAGCTATTGAGAAATTAGCCACTGAAATTTATAATGGCTGTTTGGTAACTATGATTCATAAAAAAGAAGAGCAAATTAATATTCCAAGCTATGTTGTTAATCAAGAAAAGTATGTTGATTTAGTAAAAAAATTTCAATTTTTAGAAGGTGTTGAAATTTTACATAATTCATACGATTTTTATAGTGGTCAGACAACCTTTTTGCGCATTCCAGTTGCAGCTAAAGATTTAGTTAAAAAAGTTAATAAACTAAAAAAATCATTAGAAGAAAACGGCTTTGATGATATTTGTAATCGTGATATTTCAAATAATAAAACTAAAGAGGTATTTAAGTTAATCGCGCCTCAGGTTTTTTATTTGAGAGATAAAAAGCAGTATACTGCAGAAAATGTGCAAAATTTCTCAAATTATATCGTGTTAGTTTACCAAAGAATGGTTAAAGGATATGATCTAAAAAAGAAGAATATTCCAGATGATTATCGTCAAAAATTTAAAAGATTTTATCTCGAAAATCCGTTATCTTTTTTGAAATTAAGATATGATAATCGACAATTTTTTGATCTAAATTTTGAACTTGAAATGTATCAAAAATTTTTAAATGGAAAAAATTTATCTCAAGATTTGCTTTACAAAATTTATACTCATTTGCAAAAAATAAAGTGTGATAAAAAGTTAAAAAATCCATTAATAGTTAATTGTGAAAATCAAATTTTTAATAAAGTCAAAGCTCTAGAAAATAAAAAATTATCACCTAAAGAGTACATTAAAAATTTAAAGCAATTAGATGGTTTTATCAAGGGGCGGTTTACTGCCAAAGATTTTAAAACTAAATTAAAAAAAGAATTTGATAAACTAGTGCCAGTTATTGAAATAAACGATTTAAAATTTTCATACATTAAAAAGCCTGAACCATGGTCTCCAGAACTTAAAGCTGCATTAAAAAGAGATACAGGAATAGAGTTTAAGGATAAAAAGCATAAAGATGATTTGTATAAATCAAAGACTTTTACATACCCATATGACTCAAAAAAAAGTTTTGTTATGATAATTACCAAAAATGGAGTTGAAGTGACAACCTTAACAGCTTATGAGTATTTTGAAAATGATCAAAAGAAGTTAAATCTTGGTTCTTTTAATGATGGTGATATGTCATATAAATTTAAAAATAAATTAAAGCGGGACTTGGGTTCTTCTGCGATATTTAGAAAAATGAAAAGAAGCGATAATTCAGTTTATTATGAGAATTTTAGTAGGTCAAGCGATGGATTTAGTAAATTTTCTTATCCAGAAGTAAAGGCTGGAGAGATTAAAATATTTTACTCAATAGGACATGTGAAAGATAGTAATAAAAAAGAGCTCAAGGTAACCATTTGTTACGGAGTTAAACATACAGAAAAATCTCAAAAAAGATCTAATAAAGAACAAGCTAATAAGGAAGGAGTAAAAAAATGAATTTATTTGCTTTAATTGCTACAAAATCATTTAATTATACAAGCTCAATATTTTTGACATTTTGCGCATTATTAATCAGTGCTGTAATTTTGGTAATTTTTGAAAAGCGCCGCCGTAAATTAATTTTAAAACAATCCTCAGAAGTTGAACGCATTCAAAGACTAAAAGATATTGATTATACTGAAAAGCGAAAATTAATAGTAGCAATGAATTGTTTACCAGAGATTATTGAAGAATATCCTATGCCAGATGTTCATCTGCGAATTGCAGCAATGTTAAGTAAATTTTACGCATTGTTTAAGTTAGCAAATATTGCCACTGCCTTGATTTTTACCTTAGTTTTCGCAAAAAACATTTTAAATATTAATGAAAATTTTGATGGTCAAATTACATTTCAAGAACATCAAACAGTTCCATATGCATTTTTACTAATTTCAGTAGCGTGTTTCATTATAGCCATTTTGGCAGTTTGTGAATTTTTGGCAGGACGCAAAGTTTCACATGGTAGCATTAGGGCACGTAACTTTTTGATTTTCAGTTGGATTTTTAATCCATTGATTTTAAGCTTTGGATTTATTGCGAGCAATTTATATATTAAGTATTTAGTCATCGTCCCAATTGCACTTTATATTTTATGGACATTGATTTTAAGAAATAATTCAACAGCAAAAATTTCATTTACAGGGAAAAATAACACTAAAATTGCTAAAATTTTAGTTTCAAGTACTGTAGTTATTTTACTAATTTCATCGTTTTTATCATTTCACGGATTTTTTATAAAGTTAAATTATGATTCAATGTTTTCAACAACAAATTGTAAGTTTGAAGCAAATGAAGGAGTGAGCACTTCAAGTAATGGTTTTGGTTATAAAATTAACAGCGTAAGGTTTTTGATAGTTGAAAAAAATGACAAAGAATTGATTAATGTTATTAATAAATTACAATCTTCATTACAGAAAAAATTTCCTCAAATAAAATTTGTCATTCATGATGATAAGTTAGATAACAATAAATTATTCAATAGTACTAATGAAGCCGTTCTAGCGGTTGGTAACTTGGCATATTATCGTCATGATTTTTTAAAAAGAGAGCAAAAAAATTATGAAAATGCGGTATTAAATTCACAACAAAGGAATAGTTTTCGCAGTATTTTGAAGCCGTTTAAAATGTCAAAAAATAAAGAAGTAGCAAATTTATTTGCAGAGCTTGATAATTATAATCAACAAACATTATGGCGTTATACTTCTAAGAAAAAACACTTTTATATTTATCGATTATTTCAACGTTGTCGTTCACAACAATATAGACATAAATTGCATTTGCGATACAATAATATGTGTGAATTAAACATGAAGTATGCGTATGATGGTACTGAAGAGAAAATTTATCAAAAAATGTACGATTTTTCTAAGAAAAATTTAACTAAAATACTAAATAAAAATAAAGAAGATTGCAATAATCTTATTGAAATTCCCGAATATCTTTGTCAAAAAGTTTTAGCAAAAGATTCCATTAAAAATCATTTAAAAAAATTATATTTCATGAAAAAAGCACAGTTGCTTGGTTCATTTTATAATTGTAGTGATCTAGAGCGGTTGGTTTATAAATCTCCAATATCAAAGGATAAAGGTATTCTTCAGATTGTTAAAGATTATAGAAATGAACTAAAAAAACAAGGTTGGAAAAGCGATGGTATGCATGAAGGAAATTTTTACAAAAAGGATATGCATATTAGATTAGTGTTTCCTAATTCATATGATGATCATGACTCGAAGAAAATTAAAGTAAAAAATTATTCTTTAGATTATCTTTTAGTGGATATTAGCAAATACCGTTCTCAGGATTTTTCAAAAGATAATACAACTAAATTATTTGACACAAATTCACGGTTATTTAACATTATTGCAATAAATAAATATTTTAGCGCCGATGAAATTGTTAAATATTATCAACAAACATTAAACTGTAAAATAGAGTTATCATTTGACGAATTGAAACGTATGTATAAAAGTTGTCGCCAATCAAAAAAGATTTCACATAAAGTTAAAGAGAAATTATTAAAGCGAATTGAAAAACGTATTTGTCAAAATGCACAAAAAGTAAAAGAATCAATTACAAACAATAACGATGAGCAATCTGCATTAGATGCTAAAAATATTATCGAATTTTGTAGCAAACCAAGTGAAGTAAATACTGAATTTATGAATCGAATTTTTAAAATCTTTAAAGATTATCATATTATTATTAATGAAGAAAAATTCTCAATAGTCAATCCATTTAAAGATAAAGATAAGTTAATAAAAACCGTAAATTTGAAGTTGAAAGATTTGCTAAAATCCCCAAAATTAATTACTATTTATAACTCATATGTTACTGATAGTATGCCAATAAATGCTTTAGTTTATTCAAAAATTAATGATCAAGGAAAGCAAGTAGTGATATTTAATACTCCTGAATGGGGCGGAACTAATGAATTGCCAAAAACAATGCAAAAATCAATCAATACCAAAAAAATCGTTTTTAGTAGAATGTGTAGTTATTATAAAAATTGGAAGCAAGTTAATGGCTGTGGCTCGTCAACAATTGATTATATAGCCGAATATTTCGATGACAGCAAACTTTATGATAGATATTTCGATAAATATTTTTATATCAAATTAATTTTCACAGACGATAATTTAAAAGATTGTGAACTAGTCGTTTACTATCCAGAAAAATTTAAAAAACAAGATATATAAAAGGAATATTATGGAACCACAGTTTACATCATGGGTCTTATCTTTAACTAAAATTTATGATTTTTATTCGAGTTCAAGTTTAATGAGCTTGATAATTTTATTAATTGCAGCAATTTATTTAGCTATAGTTGAAAAGCGTAAAAAGCATTTAGTTTTAACTCAGTCAAGTGAGGTCGAAAGAATTAATAACTTGTCTGGCATTAGTAGTGAAGAAAAAAAGAAAATTATCAATGCTCTTAACTTATTACCTGAAGTAACCGAAAAATCTCCGTTACCTGATGTGCATTTGAGAGTGGCTTCAAAACTTAGTAAATTTTATGCTCTGTATAAAATCATATCGTTTATTTTGATTATTGCTTTTTTATTGATATTAAAAGTTAGTTCTTCAACCAATAAAGATATTACTTTGACAAAATCAAATTTTTATCAGAATAGTAGCTATGCCGTTGAAATATTAAGTGCAATTATAGTTGTTGTTTTACTTTTAGCAATTTGTGAATATATAGCTGCAAATAAATTATTTTTAGGTAATTTAAAAGCGCGTAATTTTTTAATTTTTACTTGGTTGTTGAATCCATTTGTTATTAGATTAGGTGTGATTGCAAATAATAAAATATTATTGTTCGCATTGGTTGTGCCAGTTGCCTTTTATGTACTTTGGTCATTAATAATTAGGGTTAATGCGAATAGTTATATTGCTTTTGATGCAAAAAATAGTGAGAAATTAACTCGATTTGCGGTACCATTTATTGCTGTTATTTTAATTTTTAGTTCGCTTTTTTATGCAATGCCAATCGCAGCAAATTTTGAAATGAGCAAGCATTCTTTTATGGAAAAGTTAGGTTATTCTTCAGGAAGAAATTATGAAAAAATAAATAGTGTAAGGTTAATAGTTGCTGATAAAAATAATAAAAAATTAAAAAGTTTATCAGAAAAATTAGCAACGAAAATTTTTGAAAAATATAATCTTGATGTTGTTATTCATAATGAGGAAGAGTTTGCAAAAAACTATGTTAATATTGCTAATGAATTGGTATTATTAATTGAAGAAATTAATTATAGTAGTGAGAACGAAAGTTTACAATCCTCAAGTATTGGTAATTTAAACCCTAAAACAGGAAAGTTTTCTAATAGTTTAAAAAAATTCAAGGAGTCATTTGAGAAGAAATTTTGCATCAAAATAAAGAAGTTGTTTCAACATTATCCAATTAATAGGAATATTTATTCAGTTTCATTTTCTTTTCAAAATCATTGGGACAACATTATTAAGGTTGATTACACGGGTAGCGAAAACAGTGTTTTGAAAGCATTAGCAGAAAGGATAAATGTTTCGCTTAAAGTAATTTTAGAGAAGGATAATAGCAAAACACTTATTACATTTCCAGATTATCTATGCCAAAAAACAGATTTGGCTAAAAGTAAAAATTATTTTAAAGAACTTTATCCAGAAGCAAAAATTATTGCGACACTTTTTAGTCCTGTTTATAAAAAATCAGTAATTTATCAACTTGAGGTCAAAGATAACATTAAACAACAGGTTGAGAGTATTGGGAAAAAATTAATTGATAATAATTTTAATCACTCTAGTTATAGTTCTTACAGTAATAATGATGTGGCTATTTTATTAATATCTCCAGAGGTCGAGAAAGGATATAAGGATAATAAAACGTTAATAAGGCATTATGGAAAAAAAATTATTGTTATTGAGAATTATAGTCGTGATAAAATTAATTTAAGCAAAAAAATTGCGCCACCAGAGTTTATTAATGCATTGAATCGTTATGCAGAAGAGTACCCCAATTGTTATGCGAATATTGTTTTTAGCAACGTGAAAGGGGTTACGCCTGAGAAGCTAAAAAATATATACCTTGGAGCTTTAAAACAGAAAAATATTAGTACTAAAGAATTAAATTATTTATATAATAAATTAACAGCAAAATATTATAATTTAGACATTGCTGACAAGCAAGATGTTCTTAATCAATATAATGAAGCAATTCTCCAAAATTTAACTAATTTAATAAAAAATAAGAATCCAAAAAATTATTTTATTAACTTGAATGAATATATTTTAAAAGCATATAGCGATGAAATAGAGCCAATGTTAAAACAGAAAATTGGTAAAATTATTGATAAAGAAGTTCCCAAAATTTATGTGAAAGATTTCAAGCCATATAAAAAAAGTTATCATAAAGAATTAACTAAGAAAATTAAATTAGCTACTAGAAATTTTGGTGATATTAGAACTGGCACCCATGCGTGGCAGATTTTTGTTGACGATGCTGCTAGACCTGTGTTGGTTGGTCTGCAATGTTATCAAGAAAATGGCAAAAAAAAGGTTAAAATAAGCCTTTTTGGTAATTCTATGACCAGAGATTATGATCCTAAAAAGCATATATTAAGATCAATTTCATTTATCAAAAATAATATAAATGCATCTTCATGGAGCTATGGATGTAATATGTTAAATTATAACAGTATGCCGTTTGTTGATGCTGGAAAATATGCGATTAAGGCAAAGTATATTACTTTAAAAAATACCTATATGTTTGGAAAAGGAAGAGGTATAGTAGTTAGTCCTCAACCTGAAAAAGCGAAAAAATTTGAAAAAAAGTATGGAGATAAAGTTGAATTCGTTCTTGATATTTATCATCAACCAAAAGAATAAATCAAATTATTTATTACGCATTTTTAAAGGGAGCTAATGCTCCCTTTATTCATTCTTATGCAGGGTTGAATAGTATTATTTAGTATTACACTTCAGCTTTTCCGTCAGTGTCTTCGTCAATGCTTAAGAGTGCGTCTCTGCCAATTCCTCCACGTCCAGCTTGTAATACTTCTAGTTTATTCATTGGAGTTAAGTTGTATAAACTTACATAACGGTTCCATTTGTCTTCGAGCATATCCAAAGCTTTTTCACGATTTTGAGGATTTTTTCTTAAATTCTCAAAATAACGCTTCGCCATTCCACATACTTTTTTTCTATTTTTTTTGATTAAAATATTTGGATGGCGGTCAGTAATCAAGAAAAAATAATGATTTGTAATTCTAGTAATTTTAGATAAACTTAAATTACGTGTAATCATATCAGTCAATGCTAAAATTTGTATAATTCTTTCAATGTGACCCCAATACCTAGTGCAATGACGACGCTCAGAACCAGTCCAAAGCATGTGGTCAGAAATTTTTATTTCTCTAGCTAAATGAGTACGGAATAATTTTTGTCGTAAGTTAATTAATTTTGCGTAATTTCCATTATCGGCCATAATTAATCTTACGGCAGTTGCAAAGTCATCCTCATCTTCACCAGTAAAGTGTTGTGCAAATTCATAATCTTCATCAATTTCTTCTGGAATTGGCTCGTTGTGACTAGGATCTTGTGATATACTTGAAGCTCCACGCCTCAAGGCAAAGGCAGACGTTCTTCGAGGTCCTAACGGAAGAGAACTTTCAGGATCGCTAAATGTTGAGCCTTTTCTTAGCCCTGGTGTGAGTGAACGTTCTGGATCGTAAAAAACCGAATTTTGTCGAGAAAGTGGTGACCTTATACTGTCATCCGAGCTCGTTGAAAAATGCACGCTACGTTTTCTTGCATAATTTCTTGGAGGCAATTTGGGAGGTTTAGAAAAACTTTCTTTTTTCATACTAAGTCTTCGTATTACCTTATTTCTAAGCTGCATTTGATAACGGGATGAAATTTCTAGTGCAAACTCGTAAAGATTTCTTTCTAACCTAGAAATAGTACGATTTAATTCGCCATCCAGAACTACTACTCTATGAGATGCCGCTCCTACCGAATCTCTCGCTGAATGGTATTCATTTTCTAAATCTACGACAATTTGAAATGCTCGGCGATATTCGTCATGACGATCATAGCAGTGAGCAAGAATTTGATATGGCGTATCTCGAAAGTGTCCTTCACGGAAAAAACTAAAATCATGCCCTCGCGTTGGATGGGCTAAATTCATCATTGATCTGTTTAAAATATTAATGAAAGCTTCTGCTAATTTTCCAAATTGAAAATCATGCATCCAGCGTTTAAATCTTCCCATACAATTTGTGCCCCATTGCCTACGTAAACTATTACAGCGTGTTAAAATATGTTGCATTATTAGAAAAAAGTCTTGAGGTCTGTAGTAATCTGTTAAACAACATTGTCCATCTCGATCAAAGCTAAAATATAGAGGTGAAAATATTTGTTCAAAATTTCGTTGACCGTGTGCTCTAATATCTCTATTTTCTTCTTTAACCATTCTTAGGATATTTCGTAGATTTGGGTAATCTTCACAGGTTTTTTCAAAACCATGAGCATAAATAGTGGCAATACCTTCTAAAATATCACGAGCATAGGAATCACGTCTTAACATCATCTGAGAATATTCTTGAAAAATCTGCCCTTTGGAAGATAATTCATTCTCAGATTCAAGAACGGCTTTACATAAGCTTTCACGCTGTAATCGAAGAGATGCAATTTTTTGACTGTCTGCTCGTAATGTTTTGACTAGCATATCATTTTTTGCTAATTCAATATGATATAGTTTTGTTACATAATAGATGGCATCAACCAACCCTTCTGAATCTGGTTTTTCATTTGGACAAAAAGCATCTTTAAACATATTATAGAACCTATCAACAGCCATTGGTTGAAGGCCTATTGGAAAATAGTACTTATATAAAAATCTAAACATGCACAATTTTTTATAAAGGCTTTTTGGGGATATATGATCGAGAGTTTTAGTTAATTCGTCATATCTAGTGCTATTCTTAAGAGCCGTAATATATGTTTGAAGATTTGCGCCTGCATAATCAACATCAGGATCTTGAACAAAATCATCAAGCATTAAATCTTTTGGCGCTGCAATAACACGTCTTAACCTTCCCGTATCAGGGTCATATTGAGTTTGTACGGTACGCTTAAAAAGTCGATTATTAATAGCGTTAAAATATTTTTGTAAATAAATTTGGAAACGTTTTAAGTCACTCATATCACTGAGATAAAATTTTAGTGATTCACCATCTAAGTCAAAACCTTTTGGATCCATAGTAATTGTTACGTCTTCACATAAGTTCTTAATAGCTTCAAGAACTGAATTTGTATTTTGAGCAAAGTCGCCTTCGAAATATAGCATGAATTTTATTCCTATATTTTATTTATTTATATTGAACATAATAAGTCCATTAAAGAAAATATGCAATAAATTTGCTATAAAATTTTAGTTTGTGGTAGCGAATAAATAATTTATAATTGATATAAATGTGTAAGAATAAGTATAATAAAATAAATAATTTTTCATTATATTTCGTATTTTTTTTAATTTTATTAAAATATAAATCTAAAATATCGATTTGATTACCCTTATATATTGTGTGTTAAATTAGCTTTTACTTCATTTTTATACAAAATGTAGTAAAAAATTGTTTTAAGGGTTGATTTTTTATTTAAAGCTATATATCTTAGTAGAGAGGATTTCATGACCAGTGAATGCTGTGTAAATCGGCAACTGTCGCGCAACTGTGATCAGAGTTTTTTTCTGTAAGTCAGATCTTGGCATGAAAGTAGTATTTTCAATCAGCGAATATTGAAAATAGTATTTATAATATTATCGCAGACAATGTTGATGATGATTATATGATGTGCGCATGACACAAGGGGGTAGTATGACAAAGCCCTTGAAATTTTAATAATTATATTTCTTGACCTATTATGTTGTAATTTTTTTTATACCATTTTAATTTGGTGATGTTGAGAAATAGTAAATTTTTAAAATTTAACCTCAAGCTTACTTCTATAATTATTCCATTTACAAATTGCGAGCAAAAATTTACGGGAATTTTTATGCTTAAATTAAAGAAACGCGATGGAAGAATTGTTGAATTTGATACAATGAGAATTACTTTAGCAGCTAATAAAGCTCTGAAAGCAACTGGCGCAGAGAATTACAAACTAGCTGAAACTATTTCTTTGGATGTACTAAAAAATATTAAAAGTGAAAATTTTGATGAAGATAATATCCCAACGATTCAACATGTTCAAGACTTAGTTGAAGTTTCGTTTATCAAGCGTGGTTTAACAAAGGCTGCAAAAGCATATATTTTATATCGTGCTCAACATGATAAAATTCGTGATAATAAAAAGTTGATGATGGACGTGCAAAACTTGGTTGGTTCATACCTTGATCAAGAAGATTGGCGTGTGAATGAGAACTCAAATGCAAATTATTCATATGCAAGTTTATTAAATCACGTTAGTGGTGCTGTTGTTGCAAATTATACATTAGCAAATATTTATCCAGATGAAATTGCTAAAGCTCATAATGAGGGCGATTTTCACATTCATGATTTATCTAGTGGAATTGTTGGCTATTGTGCTGGTTGGAGCTTGCGTCAATTGATTATGGAAGGATTTAAAGGTTCAGCAGGTAGAGCAGGGGCAAAGCCAGCTAAACATTTTGATACAATTCTTGGTCAAATTGTTAACTTTTTATCAACTCTTCAAACTGAATGGGCTGGGGCGCAAGCATTTAACTCTTTTGACACCTTTTTAGCACCATTTGTTCGTCAAGATAATCTTTCTTACGTCGAAATAAAACAGGCAATGCAACGTTTTATTTTTTCGCTTAACATCGCAAGTAGATGGGGGCAAACTCCATTTACAAACTTAACTTTTGACTGGGTTGTTCCTGAAGATTTAGCAGATCAAGCAGTAATTATTGGTGGAGTTGTTCAAGATGAGAAGTTTTATCGTGATTATCAACATGAAATGGATTTAATTAATCAAGCATTTTTGGAAATTATGTTAGATGGTGACTGTAATGGAAGAATTTTTACATTTCCAATTCCAACTTATAATATTACGGAAGATTTTAACTGGGATTCTAAAAATGCTAAGTTACTATTTAAAGTTACTGGTAAGTATGGACTTCCATATTTTCAGAATTTTGTAAAAAGCGATTTGAAGCCAAGTGATGTACGTAGTATGTGTTGTCGTTTGCAAATGGATCTGCGTCAATTACGTAACAAAACAGGCGGTCTTTTTGGAGCAGGGGAGCAAACTGGTTCAATTGGGGTTGTGACTGTCAATTTACCACGTTTAGGTTATGTATCAAAAAGTGAGAAAGAATTTTTTGCAAACTTAGATAATTTGATGAATTTAGCAAAAGATTCTCTAGAGATAAAGCGTAAAATTGTTCAACGTCACCTTGAGGCGGACCTGTTGCCTTATACTAAAATTTATCTTGGAACACTGAAGAATCATTTTAGCACTATTGGTTTGGTTGGTATGAATGAAGCTTGTTTAAATTTCTTAGGTTGTTCAATTTGTGACGATAATGGTCGAGTTTTTGCCGAAAAAGTTCTTGATTATATGAAGCATAAATTACAGGATTTTCAGGAAGATACCAATCATATTTATAACCTGGAAGCTACGCCAGCAGAGGGGACTAGTTTCAGGTTAGCAAAAATTGATAAAAAACTTTATCCAGAAATTATTACTGCTGGTGATTCTGAGCCGTATTATACGAATTCAACTCAGCTTCCTGTAGGGTATACCGATGATATTTTTGAAGCTTTAGATACTCAAGAGTCTTTACAAAAACGTTATACTGGTGGGACTGTTTTTCATGGATTCTTAGGTGAAAGAATTAGCGATGAAAAGCAGGTTGCTATATTAGTAAAAAGAGTTGCTGAAAATTATCAAATTCCCTATTTTACAATTACGCCAACTTTTTCAATTTGTCCTGTACATGGTTACATTGCAGGTTCTCATAGTTTGTGCCCTCATTAAATTCAATAAAAAAATTAGGAGATTTTAAAATGTCAAAATGTCAAGAAAAAACAGAAGTATATAGTAGAGTTTGTGGTTACTTTAGACCAACAAGTAATTGGAATCGCGGTAAAAAAGAAGAATTTAAAGAACGTAAAGAGTATCTTGCTAAAGATACTAAAACTAAATAGTTCTAATAAAAAAATGGGGAGTTTATTATAAACTCCCTTAAAATTGAGGAAAGTTATGAAAATATTTGGTTTACAAAAATTTTCTTTAATTGATTATCCAGGTAAATTAGCATGTGTCGTTTTTACAGGTGGCTGTAATTTTAGTTGCCCATATTGTCACAACCCATGTTTAGTTTTGGCTCCAGAAAGTCAAGAGCCTATAGACTATAATGATTTTTTCGAGTTTTTAAGAAAACGTCAAGGTAAACTTGATGGTGTTGTTGTAAGTGGAGGAGAACCTACTTTGCAGAAAAAATTGAAAAAATTAATTGTTGATATTAAAAAACTAGATTTTTTAGTTAAGCTAGATACTAATGGGTCTAACTTTGAAGTAGTAAAGGAGTTAGTTGATGACAATTTAATTGATAGCATTGGCATAGACTATAAGGCATCAAGTAACGATTATGCAAAAATTTCTGGAAATAAGAATATAAATGGTATTGATGTTTTAAAAGTTATTAATTATTCAGTGAAAAAACTTCGACAAAAAAATGTTGATATCAGGACGACTGTTCATAAAAGTTTATTAAGCTTTGAAGAATTGAAAGTTATGTGGTCTGAATTAAAGCTTCAAGGCGTAGAAGAATGGTATCTTCAGCAGTATCATGACGTTGAAGTTTTAGACCTCAAGTTAAGTAATGAAACATGGACAAATAGTGAATTAGAAGATATTGCTCAAAATATTTCACCAAAAATAAAAATTAGAAATATTTAAATTGCAAATTAAATATTTAATTTGCCGACTAAAACTCATACCAAAAATATTTTGTCAAAATAAATTGTTGTCAATTTACATGCAAGAAATATAATATATAAATATATACTAATAAAAATGCTTTAGAGAAAAATTATCTAATGGTTGATAAATTTGTGAAAAAGCAAGGAGTTTTTATTATAATTATGATTATTGTAAAATTAAAAAATAAGAGATTTATATTAATCCCTTTATTACTATGTTTCATGATAATTGGGTGCGATGCCAGCAAAAAAAATGTTGACACTAAAATTGCAGTAAAAATAAAAAATGTTAAATTGTTCAAGGTTGAAAGTAACCTTGACTCATTTGAGCGTATGTACCCATGCATAATTTATGGCTCAAAAAGAGCTAAATTGGCATTTCAAATTCCAGGAGTGATAAACGAACTTAATGTTAAGCGAGGAGAATTTGTTGAAAAAGGCAAATTAATAGCAAAATTAGATTCTCGCGATTATTATAATGACTTTACAGCCGCGACAGCGCAGCTAAATCAAAGGAAAAAAGATTATGAACGGCAGAAAAAACTGACCGAAAAAAATGTAGTTTCAAGATCTTATTTTGAACAAGCAGAACGTAATTATGAAATTGCTAAAGCTCATTATGAAAAAACCAAAAAAGCTTATGAGGATACTTTTTTAAATGCGCCATTTGCAGGAATTATTACCGAATTATACATTGAAAATTTTCAAAATGTGGCTGCAAAGGAAGATATTGTTTATTTACAAGATGTTGATAACTTAGAAGCTAGAGTTGATTTGCCTGAGTCAGATGTAGCAAGAATCCCTCCACATATTCCTGCTGATAAAATTGAAGAAATATTCAAACCAAGAATTTCATTTGCGGTATATAAAGGTGAAACATTTCCTTTAACAGTTAAAGAATTTGAAGCGCAGGGCGATCCTGAAACACATACTTTTAAAGTTACATTTATTTTTCATCGTCCCAAAGATAGGAGTATTTATCCAGGAATGACTGCTTGGGTTACTATGAATGGAATTTCACTTGAAAAGCAATATTTAAAAAATTACTATTCAGTTCCAGTAGAAGCTGTAATAGAAAAGAAAAATGGATGCAGTGGAGTTTGGCTTGTTAACAAAGATATGACATTAACTTTCAAAAAAGTTGAAGTTGGAATGATAGAGGGAGGAAAAATTCTTGTGAAAGGAGTTAAAAGTGGAGATATTTTAGTTGCTTCTGGAGCAAACTATATTAATCCCAATGATAAAGTAAAAGAACTCAGTTATATGGGAAATAAAAAACTAACAAAAACTACAGGTAAATAGATTATGAATTTAGCTGAATTTTCTATAAAGAAAAAAGTTATTACAATTGTTTGCACAGTTTTTGGGTTAATTGCAGGAATTCTTTTTTATCAAAAATTACCACGCTTAGAAGATCCAGAATTTACAATTAAAGATGCTCTTATTATTACCCAATATCCTGGGGCAAGTGCTCAAGAAGTTGAAAATGAGGTGACTGAAGTTATTGAAAAAGCTTGTCAACAACTTGGGCAACTTAAAGAATTATCTTCTATTTCAATGCGTGGACAATCAATTGTTACTGCATCTATAAAAGATAAATATGACAAAAACTCATTACCGCAAGTTTGGGACGAGTTGCGCCGAAAAGTTAACGATGCTCAAGCTTTACTTCCACCAGGTGCAAGTAGAAGTTATGTTAATGATGATTATGGAGATGTTTTTGGGATTTATTATGCTATTACTGGCGATGGTTATTCTATGGCAGAGTTAAAAGAAATTGCCAAAGCCTTGCAAAAAGAACTTTTACTTGTTCAAGATGTTAAAAAGATTGAATTATATGGTGTTTTGAGTGAAGCTATTTATGTTAAAATCTATCGTGAGAAATTAGCTGCACTTGGGATTAATGTTCAAGAAATTTTTAATTTGTTAGCTCAGAAAAATATTATTGCTGATGCAGGTCGCGTAAAAGTTGGTTCAGAATATATCGCAATTACTCCAACAGGGGCTGTTACAACAGTTGAAGAGTTAGGCGAATTATTAATAAGTAACAATACTAGTCAACTGATACGCCTCAAAGATATTGCTAAAATTGAACGAAGTTATATAGACCCAGCTACAAATAAGTTGCTTTTTAATGGAAAAAACTCAGTTGGAATGGCAATATCAACTGTTCTTGGAGGAAATGTTTCAGTCATGGGAGATGCCTTGAAAAAGCGTCTTAAGGAATTAGCTCCGATAATACCTACTGGTGTCAAGCTTAATATTATTTCAATGCAATCAGATAGTGTTGAAAAAGCTGTTAGTGGTTTTGTTGTAAATTTAATAGAGGCAATTGCTATTGTGATAATTGTTTTACTAATTTTTATGGGGCTCAAAAGCGGTTTATTAATAGGATTTGTGTTATTGTTAACTATTTCATTTTCCTTTATTATAATGGGAGTTTACTCAATAACATTAGAACGAATTTCGTTGGGAGCATTAATTATTGCACTAGGGATGCTTGTTGATAATGCTATTGTTGTAACAGAAGGAATGATGGTAAAAATTAAGGCAGGCGCAGATAAAATGACAACTGCAAAAGAGGTAGTCGGACAGCAATCACTTCCTTTATTGGGGGCAACTATAATAGCAATTCTGGCTTTCGCTGCTATTGGTTTATCTCAAGATTCTACAGGAGAGTTCTGTCGTTCATTATTTTATGTATTGTTAATTTCATTATCAATGAGTTGGATAACCGCTGTAACAGTTACTCCGTTATTGTGTTATTATGCATTTGATGATGATAAAAATATTAAATTACCAGTCATAACAAGAGTTTTAGGATTGTTTATTCCAAATAAAAAACGACAATCATATTATGAGAATAAATTAAAAAAAATTGCTCTTAAAATTGAAAAACAACAACAGAAAACTCAAGGCATGGCTCCATATAGTACTGGCTTTTTTAAATATTATCGTAAATACCTAGCTTTAGCTATAAAATGGCGTTATTTAACCCTCTTAACAATGGTTATTTTATTATTTTTTAGCATTCAGGGTTTTAGTAAAATTGAAAATAATTTTTTCCCAAATTCAACACGACCTCAGTTTATGATTGACATATGGTTTTCTGAAGGAACTCACATTAATAGTACAACTCAGCAAGCAAAAGAAATTGCTAAAGAAGTAAAAAAATATCCACAGGTTACTGATATTACTTCTTTTGTTGGTGCTGGAGGGAAGCGCTTTATTTTAACATATGCGCCAGAGAAGCCAAATACAGCATATGCACAATTGTTGGTTTCAGTGAACGATTGGCGTGAAATTGATTCTTTAATGTTAAAGTTACAAAAGGAATTGAGTAGTAAATTTAGCAATGCTAATATTTTAGTTAAAAAATTTATCTTAGGACCAGGAGATGGTGGAAAAATTCAGGCTAGGTTCAGTGGTCCTAATTATGATATTTTACGTGATTTAGCAGAGCAAACAATGGCAGTAATGCGTGCTGACGACCAAGCTGTTGGAATAAGAAGCGATTGGCGGCAGTTAGTAAAAATTATCAAACCAGTCATGTCTGACATGCAAGCAAGAAGAGTAGGAATAACATATCATGATGTTTGTAAAGCTATAAAAGAGGCTTTTCAAGGTATTGAAATTGGAATTTTTAGAGATAATGATGAAATAATTAAAATTTATGCTCGCTCAAATAATAGTTTTAATAGTAATGTTAAGAATATTTCCAATATTGATATTTGGAGTCCAATTGCTCAGAAGTATATTCCTTTACGGCAAGTTGTTGAAAAATTTGAAACAGTGTGGGAAAATCCTATCATTTGGCGCCGAGATAGAGTTCCGACAATTACAATTCATTGTGATAGAAGTGATGGAGTACCAAGTATACTTTGGGAACGTTTAGCGCCAAAAATTGCCGCAATAAACTTGCCAGAAGGATACAAGCTAGAGTGGGGTGGAGAAAAAGAAAATTCAGCTGATGCACAAGTTGGTTTAGCAGCTAAAATTCCAGTATTTATCATTATGATGATATTAATAGTAATATTTTTATTTAATTCAATTAAAAAACCGTTAATTATTTGGTTAACTGTTCCGTTAGCTATTATTGGTGTGACTGTAGGATTGTTAGTCTTTAATCAGCCGTTTGGTTTTATGTCGTTACTAGGTTTCTTAAGTTTATCTGGGATGTTAATTAAAAATGCTATTGTTTTAATAGATGAAATTACAATTCAGTTAACTAATGGCATAGAACCATATCGAGCAATTATGGATTCTTCAGCGAGTAGAGTTCGCCCTGTTTCTATGGCTGCTGCGACAACAGTTTTAGGGATGATTCCTCTCTTAACTGATGCGTTTTTTGTTTCAATGGCAGTAACAATTATGTTTGGTTTGACATTTGCTTGTATATTAACCTTATTAGTTGTGCCAGTTATGTATGCTACTTTTTACGGAATTAAAAAAATAGCTTAAAATTTTTTAAAGTTTTATATCTAAAAAAAAATAGAAATGGCTACTACTGATAATAGTACAAATTATTTTTGTGATTCATATTGCTAGTTCGTAAAAATATAAATAATCAATTTTTTTTTATTTTTTATATGGAAATTTATTGAAAATACATTATTCTATATATAGATATAATTTTGTTAGATAGAAAAAGGTGAGGTTATGAAAATTTTAAAAATTAGAACGATCGTAGGTTTGATGGCAACTATCCCATTAGCAATGAAAGCTAATAGTGATAAAATAATTTGGAATTTTACAAACAATAATATGCACCATTGGCAAAAGGTTAGTGGTACAGGAACATTGCGTGGAACAACCAAAAAAGATCATTACACTAAAACTAAACAAAAAACAATTTTGTCAACACTATATGTTGGGCGGCGTACCCCTAATCATGTGATCACTATGCGCTCGCCAGTATTTCAAGTCAATTCAGGAGATTTCACATTTTGGATTGGCGGAGGTAGGTTTGATGTAGGAGTTGATATTTATACTATAAGATGGCAAAAAAGTTTATTCAGCAGTTGGCGATTATACTAAAAAATTAAAGAAAAAAGTTTGGAATGTTGGGACATATCATAATCAGGATTTATTTATGGTTATGTATGATAATGCACGAGGTCCGTGGACTGCGGGAGATATTACTATTGCTGATGTACAATTTACAGGTAAAGTTTTTCCAGATAAAACTGTTGACGCTTCAAAAATTATTGCTGAAGACAAAAAAGCTTCAGAAATTAAAAAGTATGTTGATAAAGTCAAAAACAGTAAAACATTAATTAATAGTATTGAATACCTAGCAAACACTTACCAACATTACAACAAAGAAAAATATATTTCTTTGGTTGAAAAATTTGATAAAACTATTGATAATAGTAATATTACCTATAAAGATTATGAGCGTTTTTTAGCTCTAACAAAAGAAGTGCTATTATCTCACCCTTTAATGCAAAAATATCCTTTGCTTTATAATAAAAGAGCTCAGTACCTGGAGGATCACCATAATACTGCAACTATGTTTCAAAAAGGGGAAATCAATACAAATAAATTTCGTGGGAATAGTTCATTTAAGGTCATAAAATTTTCTGATGGGCAAAATCCAACTCCTAAAATATTATTGGATAAAGGAGAAAATTTTGCAGTTCGTGATCCAGAAATTAGCTATGATGGTAAAGATATAATTTTTTCAATGCGAAATGGAAAAAGAGGTAGTTATCATATTTACCGCATGAATATTGATGGAACTAATATTAAACAATTAACAAAAAATAATTTTGTTTCAGATATAGATCCAGTATTTTTACCTGATGGCAAAATTGTTTTTTCATCTACTCGTGAACCAAAATATTGTATGTGTAATCGGCATATTATGGCTAATTTGTATAAAATGGATGGTGATGGAGCAAATATCCATCAAATAGGAAAAAGCTCCCTCTTTGAAGGGCATTCAGTAGTATTGCCTGATGGACGTATTTTGTATGATCGCTGGGAATATGTGGATCGTAATTTTGGTGATGCACAAGCATTATGGACGGTTAACCCTGATGGTACTAACCATGCTCTTTATTGGGGAAATAATACTGCTTCTCCAGGAGGTGTAATTGATGGGCGCCCAATTCCTGACACAGACTTAGTTGTTTGTGTTTTTGCGGCTTGTCACGATGTTCCTTGGGGAGCACTAGCAATTATTGATAATAAAAAAGCTTATGATGGAGAAAAGGCTGTAGTACAAATTTGGCCTAAAGAAATTCGGAGATACATCTCAATTGAAGGAGAGGGGCTTGACGCTTTTCGCCGCATGAAAATAAAATATGAAGATCCATATCCGATTGATAGTCATTTTATTTTAGCATCTCGTATGACTGGTAATAGACATCAAACTGCAATAGTTTTATTGGATAGATTTGGCAATGAAGCTGAAATTTTACGTGATGGAGCAGGGTGTTTTGATCCTATGTTAATTCGTCCGACAAAAAAGCCAAATGTTATTGCAGAGCGTCGTAATTATGAGAATAAAGAAGCTAAAGTATATGTTCAGGATGTATACACAGGCACTCATTTAAAGGGCGTAAAGCGTGGAGATGCGAAGTATATTCGTGTTGCTTCATCGTTAGAAAAACGTGCCTATGATCGAGGTGCTTGGGACGGCTATGGGGTACAGGCTCCAGCAATTAACTGGGAGGATTATAGTGTTAAACGTGTTTTAGGTGTTGTTCCAGTTGAGGATGATGGTTCAGCTTATTTCTCAATTCCGTCAGACTCATTTGTATTTTTCCAACTCCTTGATAAAGATAAAAAAATGATTCAGACAATGCGCAGTGGAACTATTTTTCAGTCAGGGGAAACTTTTGGGTGCGTAGGTTGTCATGAGAGTCGTATTGAAGATGCGCCTCATATGAGTGGGCGCTTGAAAGCGTTAACTAAAGCGCCTCATAAATTAAATGGTAACGCCAAAGGTGAATTTACTTCAGTTAATTACGCTAAAGATGTTCAGCCAATTTTTGACAAGCATTGTGTAAATTGTCATGATTTTGATAAACCAGCTGGAAATAAATTAATTTTAGCAGGAGATAAAGGTTTAATTTTTAATGCATCATATCGTGACTTGCAACAGAAAAAATATATCAGCACCATTGGAGCGGGGCCTGCTGAATTGTTAAATGCTTATACTTGGGGTTCTACACAGAGTAAAATAGTTCAATTAATTGATGCTAAGCATAAAGGAGTTAAATTATCGCAACTCGAAAAAAATGTTATCAATGAATGGATTGATATGAATGCGACTTATTATCCAACTTATTATTTTACAAATGGTTATAGTGGGAATTTGGGAGGTCGTTGTCCTTTAAATTCTAAAGAACTTAATCGCTTAAGTAGATTGTCAAAAGTTCCTTTTGTATCGTTACAAAGTAAGATTAAAAGCTTGAATTTAGGTTTAGGACCACAAATTTCATTTACTCGTCCAGAAATTAGTCCAATTTTGAAGAGGTTTGAAAAGGATTCTCCTGAATATAAAGAAGCGCTAGCAATTATAACTTTGGGTAGTAATAGACTAAAAGCAAATCCACGTGCTGATATGAATAATTTTAAGATGGGCAAACGTTCCACTAACTTTGAAAATCGTTATCAAAAATTTAGAAAATTAGAAAAGAAAAATCGTGATGCAATTCGTGAAGGTGAAAAAAATTATGATAAATAAAGATTTTAAAGTTTGATATCATATAATTTTTAGACAATTCAGTAATTCAAATGTTTTACTGAGTTGTTTTTTAAATACTTATATTGATATTTAACAGTTTGAGTGGTTCCATCATCATATAAAACATTTATTGTTTTATTGGGGGTGATTCGTATGGCTATCAATTATTAGTATATTTTTATTTTGATTGATTCTATTGAGAATTAAAATATCCTTGAAATATTGAGGTGCAGTGGGATAGTAGATGTAATGAATCATTCTTTTTACGATTTGCTTTGTTTAATATTGTTGCAGTGCATTTTTTATTATACTCATTCATAATAAATTCTTCATAATTTACCACTTCTGCAAAACTAGTTGGAGTTTTATTTATATTATTGTTTATAAACTTGGAGGTGGGTATAAATTTGTTCTAGTGTATGATTGCAACTGCGTATTTGTATTTCATGAGTGGAAATTATAATTGCTTGTAGACCAAAAAGGACGAAAGTGATCGCAACTATTAGCCAAAAAATAAATTTTGACGTTTTAATTTTACTATTATTTGCTTTTATTTTTTATCCATTGTTTAAATGATTGTTCCTCATATTAATAATATCACTAATACTAAATACTAATTTAAATTAATATTGTAATGATTCTTTGTAAATTAAATTATATGAGCATAATAATTGCTTTTTGAAATGAAATTTTTACCTTTTTTTATATTTCTACGATTTTTCTTTTGATATTTTTAAAAATTATTTTTTTTCATCAAAGAGCTTAAATTTAATGTATTTGTTGCACTACTATATTTTTTTAGTGTGCTATACAGATTTTAATTAATTTAGTCTGTATATATATTGTCTAAAATATTTTCAATATACTTTTTTAGGTTTATTTTTTCTGACTAAAATGTTAGAAATATATCTTTAATATATACAAAACTATTTTTTGTCAAAATATTACTAATTGTAAAATAAATGCTAGTTAATTATTAATTAAGGTAATAGAATGTTTCTATAACTTTTGCGAATTAACGATGTTTTTAAGAGTGTTGATCTATATCAAAAATTAGTTTTTTAAATTAGATTAATTTTTTTGTATCTAGTTAATGAATAAAATGTTAACGTTATTTTTTATAGCATTTTTTCTATTTTTTTTTATCTTAAAAACTATTTTTTTTATTAGTTTGAAACTTTAAATAAAAAACTTATCTACTTTTACTTGAAAATTATTTATTAGGGTACTAATTGTTATAAAATAAAGTTTGAACTTTTATTTTTAGAAACTGCCTAAATAGTAATATACTAACCTAAATCTTTATTGAAGTTGAAATTATATGTAGTGTAATATTAATACCTAATGTAACAAAAATTAAGTGAAAAATTTAAAGCATCCTTATTAAACCTAAACAAAAATCGAGGAAATAATTATTATGACGTCCTATTTACAAAAATTTAGAAAGTTAGTATTTTCAGTAGTTATCGCATCTAGCTTTACTACTTTGCTTTCACAAGTAGCAAAAGCTGCAGATGGTAAAATTAGTTTTTTAACTTATAATATAGCAGCTCTTCCTTGGCCTGCATATTATGATAATGCTGCAGGCAATCCAGCCGATAGATTACAGTATATCGGTCAAAAAATTCATCCTTTTGATGTTGTTGGAGTTCAAGAGCAATTTACTGAATTTGATTTGCTTAGACAAGATATTGATCATCCATATTATACTACTGGAGAGCATCTTTATACAGGTGGAAGTGGTTTAGACTTATTTTCTAAATATCCTATGTATGGCACTTCTAGAATAGAATTTAATGATCACCCATTTTATGTAGACAAAGGTTTTACTAAAACAACCGTAGTATTATACCCTGGTGTAATTATAGATGTTTATAATACTCACACTGGTGATGATGAAGATGAAATTGAAAATCAATTAGATCAACTGAGTCAATATATTCAAAATAATAGTCCAGCAGATCGTCCAGTAGTTGTAATGGGAGATTTCAATGCAACTCTAGATGGTCGTGGTAATATGAGAACAAGATTACTTGCGCCAAACAATCTTGTTGATGCGTATGAAGAGCATTATGGTAATGCTGGGCATGATTACTGGGAAATTGATCGTATCTTATATAGAAATGGAACACACGTGACTTTTTCACTTTCACATTTTGAGAAAATGAGTTATGACCAACAACCAACAACAGACAAGCCATATCAATCTTATTTTGTTCACAATGGAGTAAATTTATCAGATCATAGAGCAGTTTTAGCTGAGCTCACTTTTACCGTAAGTGATGCTAAGAGAATGCATTCTGGATACAAGCGTTATATTTCTGATATAAAACTCGATTCTGGAATAAATGGCTGGGGACCAATTGGGCAAGACCAAACTGTCGGAGGAGATGATATCTGGGATGGGCAAAAAATGCGCATGGATCCAAAAAGTTATGATAGAGGATTAGGTGTGCACGCTCCTTCACTAGTAAAAATAAAACTCGATTCAAAATACAGTCGTTTTTATGCTGAAGTAGGGATTGATGAAGAAGTTGGAGCTCATGGTAAAGTTCGTTTTAAAGTATTTACTGATGGGACAAAAGTTTTTGATAGTGGAGCAATGGAGCCTTGGACTTCAACAAAAATTGTTGATATAGATGTTAGCAATACAAATATGTTGTCGTTAGAGGTTGAACCTGAAGGAAGCAAAGATTATGATCACGCTAACTGGGCAGATGCTTACTTAATATTAAAATAGGCATTATAGAGATAGCCTAACAAACAAATTTTTAAGGATGCTTTATTAACATATCAGTAGTTGTCACTATTGATATGTTTTTTATATTGGAAATAATTTTTTACTGTTAAATATTTAACTTGATTTTTGTAAATATAAAAATTACTGGTACGATAAATTAGCAAATTAAATTGTTGTGAAAAAAATTTAAATGTTAAAAATTTTGACTAAAATCTTATACATTTTTTTAAAATAAAAGAGGCAATATATAAATATAATTTATGCGAGTTGCATTTTTTTTTAATAGATAATCATCAAAGCTGTTATAACTAGAAAGAAAAAACCGAGAATTAGTTTTTCTTTTAACTGATTTTTTGTGAAAAAGTTTTCAATAATTGAGAATTTTAATCCTTTATAAACCAGTAAGAAAATTATTATTAATGGTAAAATACATGCTAGATTATAAATTAAAATATATCCTGTTGCGGTATAGCGTGAAAGATTATTTTTTATTAAATATGCTAGCACTGGAATATATACTTGCCCTGTACAAACTGATTCAAAAATTGTTATAGTCATACCACTAAAAAGTGCGCCACTAATTAAGAATTTAGTTTTAATACCTCTTTGAATCGATTGACGAATTTTACTAATTAAAGATAGTGGTAAGTTACACGCGTCACCTGGGATGTAACCTAAGTTTTTTAGTTTTATTGCATCTTTAAAGGAAACAAAAGCAAAATAAATTAACATTGCGATAATGGTATATTTGAGTATATATTGCATAGTTTTGAATCCATTTAATTCATAAAGTGAATTAAAAATACCTAATCCCATTAACGTATAAGTTATGAAAGAACCAGAACAAAAAGTCAGTCCAGTAATTAGCATTTTTTTATTTTTAACACCAATCGTCGACAGCAATCCCATTAAGAACACAATAGTTGAGAAAACGCACGGATTTACACCATCAATTAGACCTGCGATTATTAAGCCTAAAATTGAAAATTTTTTGAATTTTTCATCCACTAGATTCTTAGTAATATTACCTTTTTTTTCTGATTTAACAATAATTTGATTGTTTTTAAATTTAGTAATTTTCGTCAATAATTCTTTTTCAATTCGATTAACTCCAGCCAAACAAATCACGTTGTCAGGAAAATAACCAATGAAAATTTTTACTGCAGCGTTTGGATTATTATCATCACCGTAACGTTGTTCAAATTTGAGCAATTTCTCAAAATTAACAGTTTCGTCAATGATAAACTTCTCAATTTTTAAGTCAGAGTACAAATCTTTAACTTCCTGCAAAATTTCTTTTTCAATACGTTCACACTTTAGGCAATTATTTGATCCGAAAAGAACAATTTTGAGTTCTTTTGCCGATAAACTTAGTGCAAAAAATAATCCCAAAATAACCAATAAAAGCTTACTTTTCATCTTTAACTAATCCTGTAATTTTGAGTTTAATTGTTGGCTGTTGTTCTGGAGAAATAATTGGTATTTCAATGCTGGATTTAATTCTTGTAATTTTAGTTTTGACGGTTTCATCATTACTTATTGTTAACGTTAAATTATTGGCTTTTTTATCAATGGTTTTATCAATTTTTAATTTTAAATTTCCCTTCTGAATCAACTTCCCAAACTTAATTGTAGAAATATCTTCATTGAATTTAACAATGAATGTTTTCTTGAAGTTTTGATTTTCTTTTATGAAACCTAAATAAAAATTAGACCTAGGTGTTATGGTATATAAAACTTTTGCAGTACCTGTTAAGTTTAGTTTCATAAAGCGGTTTTTGGGGTCATTTGTTTCAATAAAAATGATTTTATTGAATGATCCTGATAATGAGTTTTTATTCAAATTGATGGTAAGTTTAGTTGTTTCACCTGGATTAATATTTTTTGATAATATATTAATTTTTGAACAACCACACGTCGTGCGAATATTCTTAATAATTAAATTTTCATCGCCACTATTTTTAATAGTAATAATTTTTTTTTGAGCTAAGTTAGCCTTAAATTTACCAAATTTAACATCTTTGCCTTCAACAATTTTAATAACACTTCCAGCAAAACAATTTATGGTCAAAAGAACCAGCAACAATCCTAAAAACTTCTTCATAACTCCTCCAATTATATCTTATTAAAATACACACATATAATATAGCACGTTTCAACATAAACACAAAAAGAGGTCAGTATTGAAATCAATCTCTTATATTTTATAAAAGTAATTTTTATCAATCCATCTTAATATCATTATTGAATCTAATTAACTTCTTTGCCTTTTTTGCTTATAACAGCATATGCATCATTGTTATTTAATATCAAGATATCATTTTTTAATGACCAGCCTATTTCAAATTCTTTAATTTTATAGCAATTTTGTCCTTTGTATTAAAAAAAACATAACGATGAAAACCTCCTTCTTCATTTTTTTATCAAGGTATACCGCTATGCCATTTGAAAAAGATCCAATTGAGCCATTAATTAAATGAAAAAATAGTTTTACATTTTTTATCAATATAACCATCAAGATTATTATCCCCCTTCAACAACTGCTAATTTCCCCAGTGAAAAAATAAATGATTCTTCATCTCATACTAATTTAGTTGAAAATTTACATGGTATTACTTCTTCTCCTTTGGCATTAATAAATCTATATCTTGTTTCACCATTGACATTTTTGAAAAGAGCTGCTAAACCCTCTGGAAAGTTTGAAAAAATTTTAAATTTTTTTAGACAGTATATTATTATTTTAATTCATTTTAAAATTAAAATTCAATGTATTATTTAGCAAATGCATTAAGTCTAAATTACTAAAAGGATCTCTTATCAATTTGATTACTCTTACTCATTACTCTAGCATTACTATTTATACTAAAAAACTGTTAATTAATGGCTGGGTAGGGGGACTATAACCATTTATCTTTAATAGCTACATTAGTAATAAAAGAAACTGTAATTAAGTTTTTTAAATTTTTCTAATTTATAAGTTCATCAATTGGTAATTGGCAGCCTTTTTCTGTTTAAGTTACTTTTGGCAATGGTTTTTCTGTTTTAAATAATTTTAAAATGTATTTTTTGATTTTATCATTATTGAGTTTTATTTCTCAAGTTAATTCTGATATGCCGTAATTAAAATTTTCTTCTGAAAATTTTTTGATTCTTTTAGTGATCTCAAACGACACCCTCTGAATAATCAAAAAACTGGTTAGCTTAAAAATAAACTAACCAGTTTTTATTTTACACTTATTTATTTAAGTTTATTATTTCATTATCTTTAAACCCATAAATTTTTTTTATTACTTCTTTTACGAATGTTTCATTTTTATAGCCTTTAATAGTCCATTTTTTATTGCTCAATTTATAAGATTTTAATTTTAAATCGTATTTGATTATTGGACCTTTTTTTCATTAATTTGTTGATTATCTAATTTTAAGAATAACTTACTTTCTTTTAGTGTCATTGATACAAATGGATCCTTATAATCTTCCTTAGAGTATAAATACATCAAAATAGCTTCCTTCACCCTTCTGCATAAGTTACAATTTGCACTACACAGATTTTACCATTAGGCGTTTTAAACATATATCCACAGTTATTAGATCCTGATATAATAGTTTCTTTATCACAACCATTAGCAATAAAAGTGAAAATAACAATAATCAATAACCTTATAATTTTCTTCATTTTTTTTAAATTATCTTCTTTTAAGTTGCCTTTTTTTACTATATTATCGTACATCTTATAATTATGGATACAAGGAATATCTTTAAAATCACAATTTTGAAATTTTACTTTCAAACGACTATTTTCTGAGTAAAAATTAGTGATTTCAGCCTTTTTTCCTATTTTTATTAATTATTAAATTGGGGTGTGGAATACTTCCAGTGTCTAGGTAGTTTCGCTTTCCATCTTTAATTTGTTTAATTAATATTTTAACATTTTCTGGCATAAAATTGATATTTTTTGCATAATTTGTTAGAAATTTAATAACACATTCTTTTTCTCCATTTTCTAAGAGAATATTGGCTAATGTTAAGTCATTGGTATAACCAGTCTTAATATTTTGGTGTGGAAAATCACTTGATTTTAGCAAATATTTTTTTGCTTTTGATAGAGATGAATCTCGGTAGAAGGCTACCTGACCCAAGATACTATTACAGTGATAAATTAGAGTGCCATACGCAAAAAATCTCGACGTGCTTCTATCTTTTTTTGATTCAGCAATTAAATCATTTGCATATTTTTCAGCAATATCATATTTCTTAAGAGAAAATGCTACTTCTGCAATATCAATTAATATATGAGTTTTGTTTTCGTAAATGCTTTTATCATATGCAGTTATTAAAGATGATAATGCCTTCTTTTTTTCACCTCTCGCTAAATATAATGAAGCTAAGTCTTGATCCCACCAACCGTTATATGGTTCGAGATTCATAAGCATTTTTATATACTCTACAGATTTGTTGCTGTTACCTAGGTTTCTTCTTGCATTACTTAAAATATCTCTGTTTTTAGGATTCTTTTTTGCTTGATCAGCCCAGAGTTTTGCAATTTTATTAAAAATTTCAGTTTGTTGCGAATCAAAACTAAAATTTACTAAAATAGGACTATCAGGATATTTTTTTATTAAAAAAGATGCAATATTATATAGTTCAGCATTATTTTTGTTATACTTATAATAACCTACTAATAAAGCCGCAGTTTTTAAATCATCTTGGTTCTTGGCATATTTTTTTGATAATTTAGTTATTTCATCATTTTTTAAGTTAGTACCTTTTGATACTAATTTTTGAAATAAAGAGTGTTTTTTTTGAATCGCTTCATGCTCTAAATCTCTTTTTGTTTCACTGGCGTTTGTGAACGAGTATAACTTTGTATCTTGACCTGCCTCAATTTTTTTTATATCTATTAAAGCTTGTTGTGAAAATTTTGGAAACAATTTAGCATATTTTTTTAAATATTTAATAACGCACTCTTTTTCACCATGTAGCAAAAGAATATTTGCAAGATCAAAGTTAAAACCAGTTGTGGTTTCAATAGGATATTTTTCTGGAATGTCAAGGGATAATAGTAGATATTTCTTTGCTTCTTCAACATTTCCACGCTTAAATGCAATTTGACCCAAAACTTCATTAATCTCAGGATAAAAATTGTAGAAATATTTTTGTTTAGTTGTTTCTTTATCTAATAAATCAAGGGTTTTTTTAGCATATTCCTCAGCAATTGCAAGTTTATTTCCTTCTAATGCACAATTTGCAATAGTCCTACTAATGGAAGCTTTGTACTTTTGTTCATTATTATTGTACATTTCTTGATAATACTTAATTGCTTCATCATATTTTTTCATTTTGTATAAAATACGGGCAATGTGAAAATCCCAAGCAATACTGCCTTCAATTTTTTTAATCATTTTATAAAATTTTATTGATTCTTGTGGAGCAATATATTTAATATTTGATGCCGCAATTTTTAAAATTAACGTATTATTGGGATTTTTTTGAACTTGTTCATTCCATAATTTTACAAATTTACTATCTTCTTTAGAAGAACGTAAACTTGCAAAACTTTGTATTAAAAAAAAGTTTTCGGGATCATTTTTTATAAAGAACTCAATAATCTTGTTTACCTTTGCATCATATTTCTTGCTAACACCATGGTTTGGGTATCTTACAATAAGTAAAGTAGCAGTTTCGGTATCACTTGGGTTGTTTGCTAATTTAGCTTCTAATTTATTAATTTCACCTTGAGTAAGGTCTAGTCCTTTTGCTCTAATTTTGCGATATTTTATTTCCTCTTTTCTATATTTAATGGCTAAGGATTGATTTTCATTAGTCGTTTTTGTTGTTTTTTTATTTTCTTGAGACCTTTGCTTGCTATGTTCTTTTAGGTCTTTTGGCATTAACATACTAAGTCCATCCAAATGATTTCTTTTTCCTTCCTGAATTTGTTTAATTAATAATTTAACAGTATCTGGACGATGAGTATTTATTTGCGAATATTTCGTTAAAAATTCAATGACGCACTCTTTTTCGCCATGTTTTAAAAGCATATCTGCCAAAGTGAAATCAATTCCTCCGCTCATCAAAGTTGGTGATCCTGGTGTTTCAATTGATTTAAGCAGATATTTTTTTGCCTCAGCTATTTTTCCCTGTTTGAAAGCAACTTGACCAAGCACACTGTTCCCCGTATAAATTTGATTTCCTAATGGGAAATATGGGTATTTTTTACTGCTTATTTTTGATGCCTCAAGTAAATCAGTGGCATATTTTGTTGCTAATTGAAATTTATCTAAGGAAATTGCTATTGGAGCTAAATATTGTAAGATGTTAATTTTCTTTTTGCTGTCACTTTTTTTATAAGCATTTTGATAATGTTTAAATGCTTTATCCATTTTTTCAATAGAAGGTAAAGCATATAAATGCCCTAACGTTTCATCCCATTTGGGATTGTTTGGTTCAAGTTTAGCACACTGAGTCATATATTTTATTGCAATATCCGTATCATATAATGTCAAGTTGCTTGCTGCATTACTTAAGATGGTAGTATTTTTAGGTTTTATTTGTATTTGTTCTTCCCAAAATGTCAAAAATCTATCGCTACTACCTGTTTTACAAATATTAGTTATTGGATCTTGAAAAATAGGACTTTCTGGATAATTTTTTATTAAATATTCAACGATGTTATTTGATTTAATTTTATACTCTTTATGACGGATTCTTTTTTGCATATAGCTACCTAGAAGTAATGCGGCTGTTTTTATATCATCTTTGTTTTTAGCATATTTTTCTTCAAGTTTAGCAATATCCTTGTCGGAGAGTTTAATTCCTTTTAAGTATAGGCTTGTAAAGTCTAAATCTTCTTTGTCTGCTAATTTTTTCTTTATTTTTTTGTCATTGTTTTCGGCAAAAGTGCAATGTATGCCCCCAATTAACGCTACGAAAAAACAGACAACTACAGCTGCTGAATACTTCAATGAACGTGAATTTTTCATTTGTTTGTTCCTTTTTGTTGATAAAATGTTTTTAATGCGCACTTTTAAGTTTAAATGGCTACTAGCCATCCCTGCCGTCGCAGGTAAATTATAACTATTCAAAGATGTTGCTCGATCTGTTAGATCTACCAAGCACTTTGAGTAAGTCACTGAATCTAATTGCGATAAAACGTAGTTATCGCAGACATCTTCGCGAGCAATAGAGTGAATATTGCTGATTTTATAAAGAATTGGATTCCACCAATAACACGCAATAATAATACGTTTAAATATGCCAAAGAGGTGGTCACGGTGATAAATATGTGAAAATTCATGCAAGGCAATACTTGCTAATTGATCATTAGTTAGTGAATCCAAATCATTTTCTGGCAAAACTAAAATGGGTGAGAAAAGTCCTAAAGTAAGCGGCGATTCGATTTGTTTGGTTTTATAGACTTTAGGTATTTGTTTCATCTTAAAAATCACACTAGTTTTTTCAAAAATTGTGAAGCTATGCTGATTTTTTAACAACTTTAGATTACGTTTAAAGTTTGTTAAAAATTTTAACCCTAATATTATTTCTGATAGCATAAAAATAATACCTGCACCCCATAAATAATAACTGCAATCTAATAATTTGTTGAAAAATTCTGAATCAAATTTTGGCATTGAATAACTTTTTTTTGCAATAATTCTTTTAGGTCTCTGATTTTTTGTATTGCTAATATCAGTTAAGGTTTTGCTCTGTAAGTTTGGTATGATAAAATTTTGATTAGAAGCAAAAGTTTTCTTTACAAGCGGGGTGGCATTGTAACTCGCAACTTGAATTTTATTGGATATTGAAAATAATGTTAGAAATGGTAAAATAGTCAATGCGATAAATATGCTCATAGCTAATAAGCTACGCTTTGGAGCTGATAAATTACGCAAAACTTTTAATAAAATAAAACCAATCACAGTAATTGCCGCTGATTGCCAAAGGATGTTTAAAAATATTTTTGAAATGTCACTCACTTTGTCTTATCCTCAAAATCATTAATCATTTCACGGATTTGTACGATTTCTTCTTTGCTGATTTGGTTGTCTTTGCTTAATAAAGCTTTGACCAAATCTAAACATGAACCACCAAAAAGTTGTTTTTTGACATCATTTACAATTTCAAAAGATGCATCTTCTTCTGAGACCGTTGCAGAGTAGAATAACCTATTACCTTTTTGGCTTTGTGTTAACCAACCTTTTTTCAATAGTCTTAATAACTGCATATTTAGTGTTGAACGGTTAAAGCTTTTCTGAGCAGCATCATTTACTTTTTCGAGAATTTCTGTTAATGATTGACCATCTTGAATCCATACTGCTTTCATAATGCGAATTTCAGGTGGTGTTAATTTAGGCATTTTTTCTTTCATAGTAGGTAGGTCTCCCTTGATATCAATAAAATTATGTTTTCTGATTATATAATTAATATATTTACAACTGTAAATATTTACAAGTGTAAATAAGAAAAATATTATTATTTTTAAAATTTAAGCTCAAAAATATTTAATGGACAAGAGTATTTTTTTTCTAACTAAACTATAGTTGAGCAAAAGAAGAGCATCAAAAATTTATAACCATATCAGAAAAAAGGAAATTTTAGAAAAACACCAAGAGGGGGCAAGTGTTTTCTAAAATTTCCTTTTATGTTTTATGTAGAAAAATATTTTTTATACGATGTTATTTATTTATATCCTTTAAAAAAATAAATTTGTCTTCGGGAATAATTACTTCACCTTTTACACCATCTACTGAGTAAATAATTTTTAGACTTTTTTTAATTTTTGGTGCTGGATCTCCGTCAAAAGCATTATTGAAATCTCCAATTGTAGCGTAAACTTTGTTGCCTAGTTTTTCTTTTAATTTTGAAGTAACATCTTTAACTCTATCGCCAGCGCCATAAGTTGCTTTTATAATTTCTATACTTTTGCCCTTTGACCAATCTTTTAGTTTTAAGTTATCAATAAATGTTACTGCAGGACAACCAGCTACTTTGCTCGAATCACCATCTTGACGTAGGTTAAAGCGATTAATCGTCGGCGCAGTTTTAACGCGAGGGCGAACTGCAACTCTTTCAACATCAGGTAATAAAGGGTCGTTCATTTGACGAATCTCTTCTAAACCTAAATATGGGCCATTACAATCTACCCAAGCACGAAGTCTTCTCAATTCATCATTATTCATTTTTATATCATGATGTTTTCCGCTAGCAGCAATTTTTACTAACTTACTAACTGGAGAAAAAGATGAATATGCTGGCAATGTTCTTAAACTTGCGGGATCATTTCTATCGTATGCTTCAACAATAAGAACACCCGCAATATTATTACTTTTAGCTCCTAGTTTATTCATAGAAGATTTATTTTTTCCCCAGAGAAGAAAACCACCGACTAAATCTACATACGGCTGAGCAAAAATTGGTTCGTCACTCAAGCTCACTTCATTTCGTGGTTTTATCTTAAAGTCTCTAAATTTTAAATTAATTGCCTTAGAAGCTTTTGAACCACTTTCGTCATGACAACTAATGCAATATTTATCCAATAGTGGTTGCACAAATCGTTTATAGCCTATTGTTTCATTTCCCCATGGTGCTGGTTTAATTATCGCAGGTGCTTTTTTAAACGCAATGCCAAAACCTTTTGTTTTTTTAGATTTAGCAACACTTGGTGCATTTGTTTGACCTTCATGGCATCCTACACAACCACGAATTTCACCTGGCATTACACCTGTAAATGAGCGCATATTTTTTATACACTGATAATCTTCATCTAGAACTTGAAAATATACTGCTTTGCCTGCTGGTAATTTGAAATAAATTGAACCATCTTTTTCTATTGGAATAGTCCCTAGTATGCGTTTAACGCTTTCCGCTTGAGTAATACCAACAGATGGACCATCATGTTGTGCTTGTTTTTGCCAAGAAGTATATGTTTTTGGATCCATTTCAATAATACGCAAATATTTCGCTTTTTCTCTAGGAATATCATCGGCATTTTCAAAAAAATTTTGACTATAAAGAATACCATCTGCAACTTCAATATCTTTTTTGCTGTTGTCAATTTTTGGCCAGTTAACACGGTCAGGTAATACTGGAGGTTTTTTACGTGCCTTTAATGGAATAGCATGGTAAACATTTTTATCACCCTTATAAATCAATTCTTTATTTCCATAAGTATCCATTAAATACAAACCAAAAGAGTTTTTAGGTTCATAATTTTGGCTGTAATAATGACCGCCTGTGCGAACAGAAACCAAGAATAATTCTTCACTTAATGGATATGGTGTTTTATATGCTTTAAATTTACCGCTCCTGTGGTAATCTTTTTTTTCTGGTTCATCCTTAGGACCTCTGCCAGTTTCAGTCCAAGCGATCTCCCTTGTCACATGTGTTAACCCATCAGGGTAATTCATGCCCTTTTCTGGATTAACAATTCCAATTGTACCATTAAACCAAGCATGATGCCCATTCCCTGTAAAAATTATACGTGGGGAGTTAGGAATTTGACGTGCTTCAGTTAGCATATCGGGCCAAACGCTTTGATTTCCCCATACGTGCACCGTATTTGTGCCATCAGGATTTGTTGCCCATAAACTTTGTACACGCCACAACCCTTTATCTGTATATTCCCAACGTGTGTAAAGAATTCTTCCATCATTCATAACAGCAGGTGTATAGTCACATTCATTATTACGGCTAATCATATAAATGTTTTTACCATCTGCGTCACAACGAGCTAATTGAAATGATGGAGTTTGCGGCATACAGCGAATATAAGTATTTCCACGAGTTGATGAAAATATTAATTTTCCATCTGGCAAGAAAATTGGATCTAAATCATCATAATCACCAAATGTTAATTGTTTAAGATTAGTTCCATCACTATTAATTTCATATAAATGATATGATTTATCTTCTTCGGGCTTAAAACAAAAAACAATTTTTTTACCGTCATAAGAAACATCTGGGCGGTATAATGCACCGAATTTATTTGGTATTAGGTTAGTAATTTTTCCGTCAGGGTTTAAACCATCTAATACAAGTAATTTCCCACCAGAGAGTGCTGATAATCCAATACGATGTCGCGCTTCATGTCCCCATGCTCTTTTATCTCCACCCCATTCTCCATATTTTTTATTAACAGGATATGGTTGGTCAATAAAAAGTATTTTTTTGAAATCAATAGCAGGGTTACTAAACATTATTTTACGTTTTAATTTTCTAAGTTTAAAATATAAAGGTTTAAGTTGATTTTCATTAAAAGTGTTTAGTAAATTTTCTTCTATATCAACTAATTTTTGAGCACCTTTTGTAAAATCTAAAGTTTTATATTTTTTACTCAGCCTAGCAATCATCTTTCTTGTATAGTTTAATTCATTTATGATTGTTTTTTTGTTATTTTGTTGTCTGCTTGAAATAACCAATCTTTTTGTAGTTGTTGTTCTCCCTCTTCACTCAATGTTCCAGCATTGCTAATTTTAACATTTAATAAAAGACTTGACCCCAATAATAACACACTTAAAGTTTTTTTGTTTAAATTCTTACTCATTCTCTTTTTTCCTATTATTATATTACTGAATTTTAAATATAAAATTTAAATTCTATATTCCAATATAATGTAAAAAGGATATAAAACCTTAACTATTGTATCAAAAAATAGTATTATTGTGTCAAAAATGATATTTATGTGTTTGCATTTACAAAATATAAAACTATTACTTCAGCATAAATGCATAGTCTAATGAATAATTATAAGCTAAGTTAGCTAACTATCCCCCTAGATTTACTTCAAAAAATTGTGGAATATTCAATTAGGTAAGTTCATTTATTGACGTATAACACTTAATTTTATCAATTGTGATTTAATGGTAAATTTATTGAAAGTGACTCTGTAACCTATAAAAATTTTAAACCAAAAAAGATTTCAGAACGAAATTTGTTCCCATTAAAATGATAAAAGTTGCATTTAATTTTAAAAGAATATTTCGATGTTCCGGAATTTTTTTTGCAATACTGCCAGCAATCCATCCCATTGCTCCGCTTAAAATGAGCAACGGAGAAATAATATTACCAAGTCCAAACATTGTTGTTGATAAAATTCCGTATGAGATTGACCCTGAAGCTGCAGCAACTGACATGACTGCCATATATGGTAAGCAGGGCATTAGCCCAGTTGTTAGTCCTAGAATTATTAATTGCCAAATATTTTGTTTAGGTTTACTATTATTTTGACAGCACGATTTGGTACGTTTATTAAGACATAATGAAATACCAACAATAATAAATACAAATCCAGAAATTGCAGTTAAAATATTTTGATTAAATAATTGCTTGATTAAAATTCCGCCTAAAGCACTAATAGTTCCAGCTATAATGTAACCAAATAATCTTGCAAAGGAAAAAATAACACATGAGTAAAAACCTTCTTTGAATGTTTTTTTTGTCCCTAAAACGTAGGTCGCAACAACAGGAAAACATGAATAACTACAAACTGTAAAGCCATAAAATAATCCCATTAAAAATAATCCAAACAACGAGGTTGAATTAAAGTCGATATTATTTAATTCCATTGGTGTACAACTAGGCATTTTGTTGATATTCCCATTCGTTACGAGCTAAAATAGCAGCCCCAATTGCAGTCGTAATTTGTGGCCATTTTGGGACATGAATTTCAATAGCTAATTCATCTTCAAACGCTTTTACTAAACCTTTATTTAAGGCTGGACCACCATCAAAAACTATTGACTCTTTTATGCCCATTCTGCGTGCCATTTTGCCAATGCGTCTGGCAATAGAGAAATGTGCGCCAGCAATAATATCAGCGGATGTTTTTTTACGAGCCACTAGCGAAATAATTTCACTTTCAGCAAACACAGCGCAGGTACTGTTGATTTTTAATGGGATTTCAGATTGTTTTGATAACGGTCCTAAATCTTTAACATCAATTTGTAGAATTCTTGTAATAGTTTCTAAAAACCTTCCAGTTCCAGCGGCACACTTGTCATTCATTGCAAAATTTTGTGTAACACCGTGTTCGTCTAAAGATATAACTTTGCTATCTTGTCCACCAATATTAATTATTGTTCGAACATTACCATTTAATTCAGGACACGACCAAACTGTACCTTTAACATTAGCAGTAATTTCACTGATAATATCATCTGCAAAATCAATTAATCTGCGACCATAGCCTGTTGCCATTACACGTTTGATTTCACTCCGTTCTAATGAATGTTCTTTTAAAATAGACTCGAGTAATGACAATGAGGTTTCTTGACAGCTAACTCCAGTTGCAGTAACTCTGTATGCCAACAATTCATCATTTTTAAGTAACGCCATTTTTGTTGTAGTAGAACCAATATCTATTCCTAAAAAATAACTCATTTACTATATCTCCTACCTTTTAATGTTTCTAGAAATGCTTCAATTCTAGTTCTAAGCTGTTCTTTATCTTCAGGATTATAATCGGTTTCAATTTTTAACTGAGAAATCCCTCTGTCTGCTAACATTTTTTCAATGCTACGTAATTCAGTATCATAAGGGTGACATCCTTTGAAAACATGGTATATTACTCCTTCAATGTTGTATTCGTTAATCATGTTCAGCAGCTTATTTTTGCGATCATCATTATTAGAAAATACAGGACAACTGCATGGTTGCAGGTAACGGTCCGCAACCGCATTAATTAAATCAACCATACTCTTTTCATCAATTGCAACCATATCATTTAGATAGCGGTTTGAGGTACATATTTCATCGCAGACCAAGGCGCCACCTGAAGATTCTATTAAATTAGGAATTTTCCAGTTTGGGAATACAAATGGTGAACCTGTCAACAAAACTCTTGGTGATGAATTTGGAACTATTGAAACTTTTTCTTTTATTCGTTGTTCCAATTCATCATTTAAATTTTTCATAGCTTGAGTCCAACTTTCAGCATTATCATAAAAATATGCGTTAATAACTGCTCCTGCATCTCGACCTGAAATGGTATGGATGTTTGATTTTCTAATTTTTTGTAACCTTTTAAATTCATACTGCGCATGATGAATTAAATTTATTGCATTTAACAATCTTTTTTTAGTTATTTTCTTTTTTGTGTTTTTTTCAATAATTTTTTTAAGTTTAACAATTTCATTGAACCAAAATTGTTTAGAATTTTCACAATTTTTAACTCGAGGAATGTCCAAAATAGCTACCGGAATAAATTCCTTTAAAATTTCAGCTAATTTTATTTTCCAGTCACAGGTTGCTGGAATGATTACAAGGTCACATTGCTGGTAAATTCCTAGGACTGAAGTTGATGCAAAGCCTACTGCAGACTTGACCATTGGGCAGGAGACTTCTGGGAAATAACTTTCACCTATTTCAGCTGAGTCAGCAGATCCTGCGCATAACCTTACAGGTATAGCGTCTGCGGCATAAATTAGTTCTTCAGGAACGCTCATACAAAAATATCCAATAATCTTTTTTTTGTTTGGATTATTAATAATATTTTTTTCCTTAGTTGCGAAGTTTTTAAAGAAGTTATCAAAATAATTCATATTTTTTGGTCTAGCCATTTCACAATCTATTTCTTCAAAAATTTCTCTAACAGTCATTGATAAATGAAGGTCTAAGCGATTTTCCAAGCGTTCATTTTTCTCTTTATTTTTTGTATTTTTTTTTAACATATAATTATACTATATTTATTTTTTTGTTTTATTTTTTTTAATTTGACGTTTAATAAACCCTTTTGCACTTGATTTAAAAACGGTTTTGCCACAAATAGTAGCTTTTAATGCATTATTTTCAGGGCAATCTTCGATGCATTTCATACATAAAGTGCAATCAGAAGTTACCATATTAGTTTTAGTTCTTTCCGTAGCAATTTCTTGAATATCAAGAGGACAAGCTTTAGCACAATTATTACAGTGTGTACATTTGCTGCCATCTTTTTTAAGTTTGATTAAACCAATTTTTTCAAAAAGAGTAAGTAATGCAGACATTGGACAAAACGTACAAAAAAATCTTTTTTTAAAGAATGATCCAACAATGAATAAACTGAAAATTATTACAGATAATGTTGATAAACTAATTTTAATAATGCTTTTAAAATCAATGCCAATTCCGGCATTACCGAAAACTTTAACTTCTTCAAAATTGCCTGTCAACATTGGTGCTGCTGTTTTCGCGGGACAAATATTACAATAAGGAATTGCAAGCTCTTTTGGCAATGTTGGTAGTCCAAAAAATGAATTACTGATTAAAATCGGAATCATTATTAAAAGTAGTAATACAATAAATTTTACACATGATAATTTTTTTCTTCTTGATTCTGAAAATTTTACAGCAGAAATTCCTAAAAAATTACGAATTCCAGATAAAATATCCTGAATAAAGCCCATAGGACAAACCCAACCACACCATGCTTTATTGAATAAAAACGCCCAGAAACCAAAAATTAAAATAGTAATTGCAAAGCCCATAAAATATGAAGTAAATAATGTTTTTAAAGGAAATCCTAGTAATACTTGGAAACTATATAAAGCGCAAATTCCACCTCGATAATCGTTATACCTACAAGCAAATGTTGGTAAGGATGACCCTATTTTCAGAGAGTAAAGACCTCCATAAATTAAAAACATGAAAAAAAAGAGTTGGACAAAAAATCTTAATCTACCAATATTCATACCCTGCGTCCTTTTGCTTTTATCACAATGAAAAATCCACAAATAGTTAAGCAGCTTATAACAAAAATAATGTATCCAGTTTTTCTACTATACCAGTCATAAGGTGAGGGGTAGATACTTAATATTGTCGATGTTTTGTAAACTTCTTGGTCATAATTTTTCTTTTTAATGTTAATTTTATACTCAACTAATATTTTACACTTCATTGCGTCAGCCATTCCTAGCATAGATTTAGAAATTTTATTTTCAAATGAATCCCTTATTATAGTAAATTGTGCTATTCCATCTGCGTTAGTCATTATGCTTTTTTGCCATTTTTTTTCAGAAATAAAAGTTACTTTAGCATTTTTAATTGGATTATTTTTAAAATAAACTTTAACTGGTAAAATTCCGCCAGTGATGCGATAAGTTGAATCTTTATTATTTTTTTTATCTAATAATTCAAAATAAATTAGCGGTTTGCCATTAGCAATATTTTCATTATCTAGATTTTGTAATGTTTTGCCCGGAGGAGGTTGTTCACCTTTTGGCTTTCCACGCATGAAGAAAACTCGAAAATTTGCTTGACTATATATAAAATATTTAGTATTATTTTTTACATTGCAATTATAAAATGTATAAAGGTTGTGATAACCTTCTTCAGGAGTTTTAAAATTAATAGTGTAACTATCTTTATTATTTTTTGTGGGAATTTTGAATAATTTTTGTGCAGGGTCTTCAAGCCAGCAGAAAAATTGTTTATCAATATTTTTCTCTTTGAACTCACCACTTTTTATTTTGTAAGTTTTACCACTTCTCGAATAATTTTGTTCTAAAAATATATTTTGTGCCAATACATTATTTCCTAAAAAAAATGTTATATAGGCTGTTATTATTAAAAAAAATTTCATAAATTACCTCACTAAAAATGAATCTTTATTGCTAATTAGGATTGCCTAATTTAGCTTGTTTTCTTAAAAAATCAATGGAGTTATGTATTATTGCAAGTATTTGCAATGATTTGGCTTTTAGGTAGTTCATGCAAATAATTGCAATTTAAATCAATCTTTAAATCTTTAGTTGTAACTAGAAAAAAAAAGACTATTATAAATCTTAAGTTAGGTTAGCCTAACTATTAGTATTGATTTTAAATTTTTATTAAACATAAACAAAATAAAAGGATTATAAAGATGAAATTCAAAAAATTTACACTGATTGAATTATTGGTTGTTGTTGCGATTATCGCGATATTGGCAGGCATGCTTCTTCCAGCATTGGGGGCTGCAAGAGAAAAGGCAAGGGGAGCATCTTGTGCTTCAAATTTAAGGCAAATTGGTTTAGCTGATTCAATGTATCAAAATGATTATGAAAGATATGTACCTGTGGCTACTACAATGATATCCGCGGGATTGAAGCCTGACGATGAATATCAAGCTTGGTTGGCAGGAGGAAGTGAATCGAACCTTGATTTTAGTAAAGAGGGATATTTAACTTCTTATATTACAGGGGTTAAAACAGGTACTAATAATGAGAATTTGCGTTCAATTGCTTATAGTAATATTTTTTCATGCACTAATGCTTTTGTGAAATTACAAATTGAAGATGCTGTTGGTTCAGATAGTTTAAATGCCACAGGATATGGGGCTAATAGCTATGTTCATACAACAGAATATAACCCAATATTTTTCCCGCCAACATATTCACAGCCAAAAGCAGTTTTGCCAGGAAAAATAAAGCGACCTACTGAAATTGTTAGTTTTGGAGATTCTGCAGGAAAAGGGATGAATAGTTCAGGGTCAGCAGTTATTGATTTATATAAATACATAGACAATAATAGTACTGCATTTCGCCACGGTGGCAGAGCAAATCTTTGTTGGGCAGATGGTCATGTTTCATCTGAAAAGGGTTATCACCATGATGGCAATAAAATTCAAGTTGGTGGTTTGTCTCAAGTTAAAACAAATCAGTATTATTTCGATGATAGTGAAATTAGTAAAAATTAATAAGATATTGGAATTTAAAATGTTTAAAAAAATATTAATAGCTCTCTTCTTAGTTCTTAGTATATCTTTTCTAACAATTTCATTATGGCCAAAAAAATTGAGTGGTAATTTCGAGGATGTTTCAAATGAACAAAGTAATCAAGCATGTAAATATGTGGATGAATTGTTAAATAAAGTAGCGAAAAGGAGACAAAGAGATTTTATTAACTCCAGAGGGAGTTTAAGTATTCAAAATATGAAGCTGTGTTATACTGTTTTAAGCAATTATAAGTCTGCATCTGCAGACGAGAAGAGTGTTCAAACAGTAAAAAACTCAGATAGATATCAATTAAATATTGTAGGTGAGAATAATAAAAAAATTCTTTGCTATTTAAAATATGATCAATCTAACCAAAAATGGCTTTTTGACGGCCTGAATATCTAAAATACTCATAAATGGGGGGAAGTATTTTAACTTTTTATATGATTTTGAGACAAAATTTCTCAGTTGTTATGAATTTTTGACACATTATTTAATATTTTTGACTCACTAAATTCTTTTTCATTTAAAATTTTACCCACAAAATAAAGTTGGCATCGGCTTTGCTCTATATATTTTCAGAAACAAAAATTAAGAGTATTAAAAAATACTTCTTTTAAAATAAAATGTAAGGAGATATAAAAATGTTAGTAAAAAAAGTAAATAATAATTGGGATTTATTTAATCCATGGCGTTCAGTTGGAGATTTACATTATGATTTGAGTTCACTATTTGACATGATGAATGACCAGTTGACCAATAGTCGAGCCAGTTATCCAAAGTTAAATGTCCAAGAAACTGATAAAGAGTTTATAGTTCAAGCATTTTTGCCAGGTTGCAAAAAAGAAAAAATTAATGTTCAAGTTCTGAGTAATTATTTAACAATTTCTGCAACTCGTGAAGATAATCCTAAATCTGATGATGAAAAATATTTGCGCAAAGAGCGCAGTTTTGGAATTTTTGAAGAAAGTTTAAATTTACCTTCAAAAGTTCAAAATGATAACATTACTGCTGAGTACAAAAATGGTATTTTGACAGTAACTTTGCCTAAATTAGAAAATAAAATAACATCAGTAAAAGTGCTATAAATTGGAAAAAAGGAGATACAAAAATGACTAAAGAAATTGAAAAAAAGTTAGAATATGTGACATTCACTCCGCCTGTTGACATTGTTGAAAAAAGCGATGGTCTAGACATATTTTTGGATGTTCCTGGAGCTTGTCAAGAATGTTTAGATGTCAATATTGAGGATAATGTGCTCTCAATCAAGGCTGAAACAAATACTAAATATAATGATAAATTTATCAAATATGAGCGAGCTTTCAGCCTGTCAGATGATTTAGCGGCAGATAAAACTTCGGCGAAAGTTGAAGATGGTCAACTAAAAATGCACATTCCAAAAAATGAAGAAGCAAAAATAAAAAGAATTACGGTCACTTAAACCAATAATTCTTAATTAAATCCTTAAAAATTATACTGTGAAGTTAAAATTTAGCTTCACAGTTTTTTGCTAAATATTTGACTGGTGGGAGTCCAAGCTCTTTGCGAAACATTTCAATAAAAGAACTTGAGTTATGGTAGCCTAGTTCACAACTGACCTCATTTACACTTTTTCCTTGAACTAGAATTTCAATGGCCTTTTGTAACTTCATTCTTTTACGCCAATCAGAAAATGATAACCCCGTTTCTTTTTTAAAAAGCCGTAATAATGTCCTTGAACTTGCTCCAGAGTGCTTGGCATAGTCATTTAAAGATTTCTGGGAGCTGGGATTGTCTAATAAGGCGTTAATTGTTTTCATTAAACGGGTGTCAGACCCCAAAGGTAAAAAAAGTTCATCTTTTTCTGCTTGCGCTATTTCATCAATAACGACCATCATAAGGCGAAATTCAGGGCTGTTTAATTCATAATTATCACCAATTTTTGCAGCTTTATAAATTAATTCCTTTAAAAGTTTTGAAACTTTTATAACAATGCAACTTGTAGGTAATGTTGACACCGCAGATTCATCGATGAAAATATTTAACAATGAAACTTTGTTTTGAAAATAAACTTGATGTTCATAATGTGGAGGCACCCATACTGCTTGAGTTGGAGGCACTAACCAAGACCGCTTTTCACAAAAAACTCTCATGATACCAGATTCTGCAAAAATAAGTTGTCCTCGTGGGTGGCTATGAGGATTCGCACAACAAGTCTCAAATACTTGCCTTGCTAGTGGAATTACTGGAATTTTTTTATTTTTCCGAAAGCCTACTTCAATTGGATTTAATTTTGTCTTTTTTTCTATATTCATTGTCTTAGTATAGATATTATGACAAGTAAAGTCAAGCTATAATAGAAATATAGTAAAGAATAAATAAAAGGAGTTTAGTATGTTTAATAAAAATGAAAACCAGTCTCAACATGAGAAACAAATATTAAAACAATTTTCGTATCAAGCTATTCCATTTGCTGAATTACCTAGTCATATGAGTGGCATTGATATTTTATTGGAGATGTCCAAAGTAAAGATAACTGATAAAGTTTTAGATGTTGCCTGCGGCCCTGGTTTAGTTAGTTGTGAGTTTGCTTTTAATTCAGCTTATGTTACTGGAATAGATATTACCCCTGAAATGATAATTCAAGCAAAAAAAAGACAACAGGCAAATAATCTTAAAAATCTTGAATGGATTCAGTCTGATGCTTTTCCTTTGCCTTTTGAAGATAACAGTTTTGATGTGATAGTTAGTCGTTATAGTTTTCATCATATGCTAAATTATGATAAAATATTTGATGAGATGTTTCGAGTATGTAAAACTGGTGGTAGAATAGTTATTGCTGACGTGTCTCTTGAGGAAAAATATTCTCAAGCTTATGATCAAATGGAAATTTTAAGAGATTCATCTCATGTTCACGCATTAACGCATGAAGAGTTTAATACTCTTTTTATTAATGGCAATTTAATAAATTGTCAGCAAATTTCATATGATGTTGAATTAGAGCTTGAAGCACAACTTAATGCATCTTTGCTAGCTACAGAAAATCAAGAAAAATTAAGGCAATTGATTAAAGATGATATAAATAAAAACACTTTAGGTATCAATGCGCACCTAAAAGATAACAATGTTTACTATTATGTTCCTATAAAAGTTTTAGTGGGAGAAAAGGTAATTAAATAATTATTTAATTAGCATAATTACAATGTGACGTTATAAATTTAGCGTCACAGTGTTTCGCATAAGTAGTTAATTGATAATTTTTAAATTTAAAAAAATTATTTTTGTAAATAAGGGGGAGGGATATTAGCAAGGTGGTTGATGAACTCGTTAAATATTGATTTGCACTGTGAATGTGTATTATTAGAATTGGCTGAATAAACATCCTTAATTGCTTCAGCTTTTTAGTCGTCTGTATAATGACGGTTTTGTGCAAACCCTTAAGATGATAACGATATTAAAAAATTCTCCTAATTTTTTTTCTGATAAACAGTTAAAAAAACTCATTCGGGTACTTAATTTTCCCACAATAAGAACTCTTCTGATAAAGAAACTAACCCTAATAAACAAAATATTAGTACCAAAATAACTTTAAATCTTTATTGAAAGAGGGCGACTATGTAATAACTTCTTGTAAGGATAATAGCAAATTATTATGGGGGATTATAAGCTATGTCTCCAATGAAGACAATTTAACATTTAGACATTGCAAAGGTGTTTGATGGACGAGAATAATGAAGAGCCGATTTAATTCAAAAATTTTAAAAAATACATTAATAATTTAGCAATTATTGAAGACTTTAAAAATTTAATGATAAAAAAATATTAAAGCTGAAGTTGAAAGAATGTCGAAAAGTAATTCCAGCATAAATCCAGAAAAGTTACTCAAAGATGCTTTCAATCATGTTATTGAGCTGAGCTGGCTGGAGGAACTGAAAAAGTTGTTGGTAATATTTTAAAGAGTATCTATATGGCAAATCAGCAGGTGAAGCCGTAAAAATGTTTTATGATTTTATCTGACAGTGAAAAATTTACGATTACAGCATTAAAATAAGGTTATAATTTAATTGTTCATTATGCAGTTTACTTAGTATATGGTATATTATATTACTATTTATTAACTTATCTTTTTAATGTTTTTCGATTAGGCTACAATCTAAATACGACTAGTTATGTAAGAATTTACATGGTGATTTTAAGGTAGGTGCTGGAATCACTGCAAAATTATTAAAAAAATATTGGTGCTACTGTAGATGAAGTAGCAAAAATTGCTCAAAAATTATTTAAATATAACGCACTTTAATAAGGGATGTTTAATAACATCAGCCTTAGTAACGAAAAATAGGAATAGCGAAAATGAATATTGATTTTTCTTTTTTTGCAGGATATGAAGGCTTTTATTTAAGAAGTGGTTGGCTATCAAAAGGAATTGAAGATGAAAGACCAAAATATGGGAAATATGGCAATGCAAAGAATGTGGCAAAAAAAAATTTGAAAGTGGTCTACACCAAACATGAAAAAAACGGCATCTACCGCCGCCGCCAATGTAGTTGCGGCAACACCTTTGAAACTTTTGAAAAATTTGTGTAGAAATTAAAACTAATTAAGCAATTTCTTGTATATATTTGTATAATTATGATTTCGTGTTATATTATGATAAGCTCAATTCGGGGATGAGTAATTAATAATAGCAAACAAACAGAAGGAGAAGTTAAATATGGCTATAAAAAGAAGAAAAGGTGCAATGACTGTTTATAAAGGCAGTTCGTGTAACGTCACAAAAACAACAAAAAGCAAAAACAATCGCAAATCGACAGGAAAAAAGCAAGCCTCAAAATCTACTCCTGTAAAACCAAAACGCCCCGTTGCATTTTGTGGAATGAATAAAGGTTTTTTTACTATGATGAAAGAGGATTTTTATGGTGCTAATTCTTGTACGCTAAATAATAACAAGCCAAATAAAGCTCAATTTGAAATATTTAGAAGCTTAGAATTTCAATATTTTCAATGTGGTCAAAATATTATGATGCGAGTAATGGCTAATAAAAGTAAATTGAATTTTTTAAAATATTAATTATATTATAGATGGAAATTTTTGGAAGCTTTCAATACATGGTATGGTCAAAATACATTATCCAGTGGGACTGCATGTTATGAAGAGGCTGTAAAAATTTTTGATGAAATATTAGAGTTATATAAAGATCATGGTAAAACTGGCGGTTTCATGGTTGAAGAGGCTGAAATTAGTGCTAATAAAGATCGCCGTATTTGTGCAGCGGTACAGACGGAATGTTCAAATGAAAAATTAGCGGAGATTGTTGGTTTAGAAAAAGATAAAATTAATAGTTGGTTAAAAGAATTTTATGCTAAAGGAAACAGCTTGACGCAAAATATGGCAATGGGTGACACTGAGGTTAAGTTAGGTCAATGTTACTCAGTTCCAAATGTATTAATAATAATTGATGTATCCACTTTGGCATCATTTAAAGATATAAATACTATTGCTCAATTATGTAGCATTATTAGCATAAATTCTACTAATAAAGAAGGTTATAAAGGGATTGTTGCAAACAAGCAAGAATTAAGTAACTTGCAATTTATAGATAGAAGTTCAATTTGGGGGTTTAGTGCGTTTGGCAACAAAATACCACTTCATCTAGGCATAGCAAAAAAAGAAAAAGCGATAACTTTAAAAGATATTATTACTGCTCATTATTATCGCAATCTTTTGAATAAAGCTCCTAAAACTGAAGATGAAGCTAAGGCTGCAGGATATATAAAATTATCTGCTTGGAAAAGTAAGTATCATAGTCATCCTGATAATGGTGATTCAGGAAAAACTAATGGGAAAAAAAATAAGAAATATGTCTCGAAAGATGGCAAACATGAGGCTGTATATGATGAAAATGGAAAGTTGGTTACAAATAATAGAAATCAGGGGACATATAACTATGCATCGCCAGATGATTGGTTTGGACATTTTATTTATGATATGATACCATATTTTATTTTTGGGAATACTCCTAATGATCCAACGCCTTTTATAAACAGGGTTTCAGGACCAAATCCTGAAAAAGATAGCCCTATTTTCGGATCGCATGGAATTCCATATCACTAGTAGTCAAGCAGAAAATTTTTAATTTACAAATAGCAAGGAGTATATGAAAGTGTTTAAGAATCGAAAAATAGTATTAATGTTATGTTTTGCAGTCACTTTGGTCTTAAATATTATAGCTCTAAAATTTTATTTAAGTCTGAAATATATCAGCATTGATAAGGTTTTTTCACCGCTTGTTTTTAAAGGTGAGAAATCTGACTTGCAATATAAGTGTAGAATTGATTTGAATAGCAAAAGAAAGTGGTATGATCAAGCCTCAATATCAGTTATAACTGGTAGTGAGCCTTATGAACTTTTTTTAGCATTAAGCTCTAAAAAGGTTGTTGATGTTGAAGTTAAAAATATAACTTTTGCTTGTGATAATGTTAGTTATACTTGTAAGAATTTAAAGTTTAAAAAGAAATTTAACTCTTCACTACAAACTTTTTATTTTACGATAGATAAAATTTTTATCCCATTTGTAGAAAATAAAAAATTAAAAGTAACTTATAATTTAAGTATTAAAGATAGTAATGGAAATACAAAAAATGAAACCATCAGTGCTTTTTTTACTCCTATAATAAATATTGAAACAGGTTTTAAATTTGTTGAAGAAATGAAAGGAATTTAAGATGAAAACATTTATGAAGCATTTTTTAATAAGTTTTGCGATAACAATTATTTTAGTATTATGCTTACAATCTTGCTACCATAATAGTAAATATATTGATATAAATAAAGAATTTGGAGCAACATTTAAGAAAACAGAAAATGGTATAAGTTATTTTGGTAATATTATAAATAGGGTTCATGAAATTGAATATTATAAAAATACACCTATTGAGATAAGATTGTCTTCAGCTCCATATCGATTGTGTTTTTATATTGAATCTGATAAAATTAAAGATGTTAAACTTGAAGAGTTATTTATTGAATGTGATGGAATATCCTATTTTATTGACTTAGATTTTGAAAGTAAATATTTTGAAAAAAGGGTAAAAGATAAAAGAATTTCATTTGATTTTTCAAAAATTATTTTGCCACATATTAAGGGTAAAAAATTGAATATAAACTATAAAGTTAAGATCATTTTAAAAAATGGTGAAATAATTAACAAAGAAGTCAAAATGGATTTTGAGCCAACTTATAAAATAGAATCAGGATTTAAATTTATTGAAATGATGATGAGTGCTTAAGAATTAAAGCATTTATGAAAAATTTGTGTAAAAATAAAAAAGTCCCACGTAAAATAAATTGCTGGGACTTTATTATATTAAAAATATCAATTTATATTTGCTTAATTGAATTATCCTTAGAAGTTGGGGCAGGTACAATATTTATTATTTGTTGAACTATCTTTGGTAAAATTGCTGTTTTTTCTTTTTTAAGTTTATTTATTTTATTAATAAAATTACCGTTGCTTATTAAACCATTTTCTATGAACATAAGGGCAAGTTTTCTCCAAAAATTAAGATGGTTAATGCGGTCTTTTAAATAATTATATCTCGACGGCTCATCGCGAGGGTCTTCAATAATAATCTCGACTTGATTATTTAATGTTTCTATAACAAAATTATTTATTTTTTTTGTTAAATTATTTTTTATTTTTATAGAATAAGTAAAGAATTCTATATCTAAGTAATTTCCAAACTTGAAGCGCAATATATTATCGCTGAGTTGATCTTCATAAAGGTTTAAAAAATTTAAAATTGTTTCAGCGATTATTTCCTTATCATCTATATTGATATATTTTACTATATTCCGATATTTCTCAAAAAAAGTTTGAAGGTTGATGCTAACAGGAGTAGAGTCATTTTTTATTAAAAGGTAAAAAATATTGGCTAAATTACTTGATAGTGGTTGCGTAATGAAATAGTCACATAAATTTTGTTTGAAATCATAAAACTTATTATTTTCAGCTATTGAATAAATTAGTTCGTTATTGATATCATTGCAACAGATTTTATTTATAGTATGATAAATATTATATTTTAGACTCAATGAGATATAGTCCGCATAACCTAACTTATCAGAAACTAAATTCATTCTTGTTATAATATCTTTACTAGGTAAATTTTCTTTAGGAAGAGGTCTTTCTTTTTCTAGCTGTTTATATGCATGAATAAGTGGCGTAAAATTTCTATAATTTAACTGAGGAATATATTTTTCTAATTCATCTTTAAAACTTTCTAAATCATAATCTTTTTCAGCTAAGTGAGTAAAAAGATCAGTCCTTGATAATAAATTAGCGTTATCTTCATTTAATCTGCCAATTAAATATTTATTGAATTTCTCAGAATCACAATGAAGTTTGTATTTGTCAAAATCAGATTTTACAATATCCATATAATCATAAAATTGAACAGGTGTGACTGCTTGCTTCTTTAAAGAAGAAGTTAAGTTTAAATTTAGCTCTTTTTCTTGAATAAATTTGTCCAATTCATTAATTTTAGTAAAATAGTATTTTATATCTTTTATAGCATTTTTTTGATAATGATAGCAAAAAAAGTTACAAATTTTGGATTTTTTAGGAGCAGGGCTTTTTTCTAACAACATTTGAAATTCTTTTGAAAGTTTATAATTTCTTAAATCGTGTGCTTCTGTAATTTTACAATCAGCTAAGTGTGCCCAATGGCGATTCAATTCGGTTCTATTATTATTGCTAATCGAGTATAATCGATTAATTTTTGCGTTTATATTGAGAACATTGTCATGAATAATTATTTCATCTAAAATAGGAAGAAAATGTTTATTATCTAAATGTTGGTTAATATCATACTCATAGCTTTCATTATTAAATGAATGCTCTAACTCTTGCTGTATTGGAATTAGTAAAGCTTTCTTTTTGGGAATATTATAGCTTAATGCTGAAATACTAGCTTGTAATTCATTAGGTTTTTCAGTAAAATTAAATATTGGTTTATTTTCGTCTAAATATTTTTCTTTAAGAATATTTTTGGCAATTGTAGATTCTTTATCTTCTAGCAGAATATTATCTTTTCGAAGTACGAATAATGCAATATGCGTTAATGGTATTTCATTTTCTCCAGTTTGATCTTCCCAAGTTTTGTATAAAACAACCATTTCGTTGATAAAATTGATAATATTTCTAACACTAGGGTTGCTTTTAAAAGTTCTAAATAACTGATAAATATTGTTTTGATTTTTCTCGTCTACTATTTTTGTTCCAAACGCTTTCTTAAAGTATTTTGAAAATATTCCATTGAAATCCGAAATAATTGGTTTTGCAACTCTATAAATAATTGGGAATGTTTTTTCAATAAACTCCTTTGTTAAATCTTTGTTGCCTTCTGATTCGCCGAAAGCATTAGCCAAATGTTTTTCATCAAATGGAATAATGACCCAGATATTGTCGTAATGCTTTTCTGCAAAGAATGTATGAATTGATGACCATAATTGTTTTACTTTTTCTCTTGGCAATCGATCCATGTTATCAAAAACAATGATTAGTTTTTTACCTTTTAAAGATTTTGAAACTTCCTCCATCCAAGCTTTGAATTGAGGTACAGATGGTTCCTGTGTGTAAACTGTTTTATAATCTACCTTGCTAGTTATTTTATTTGAAAAAACTGCAAACAAATAATCCCACCGATTGTCAAATTTTTTCTTACTATCTTTTTTTACTGTAACATTTGTATAACTTTTATATCCAATTATTAAACACCATACTATTATTAGACCAATATAACTTCCCAATCCCCAACCTGGTAATTGAATATTATTAAAAAAATCTTGAATTGTACCCGCAAACATAAGGATAGTTGGTGTTAATATGAAAAAGATGAATCCTACATTAAGTCTTGGAAAAGAATCACTATCAATTTTTGATGTTTTTGCGAGAAGTTGACACAGTTCTTTTTCCCATTTGTCTTTTTCAAGTAATTTGTTGTCCATTAAATTTTTTGTCAGAGTTTCTAAAAAAGTTCTTCTTTGTAAGTCTTCCTGATGACCCCATGCATCATACTCAAAAATATGGCACTCATTTTCGTTTAAATACTCAGCATTGCCAAGTATTTTTATAACATTTGATTTGCCACTTCCCCAGTTACCTTCAAGACCAATAATTTTTGTATAATTATCTTGTTCTTTATGTTCTTTTATGTGATTTGATATTGCTTGTGCAATACGCTGTTGAGACTTTCCTTTAAAAAAATCTTCTCCGTAAGGTTTGCTTGATATTATTTTTGGAAATTTCTGTTCACTCATTTGTTTTTACCTCGATAAATACTTTCAAAAAGAAAAATTGCACAGACAGTATAAAATGGCTTCTTAATGTAACGCTAATTTTTATTAATATCAAGGATTGTATTAGGTATTCTCTAAAACTTTTTTGGTAGTTTTTTGAGGTGGTTATTTCATATATGGAATAGCTATTTTTTTTTGTATTGCTCCAAGTTTTCATCTACAACTGGCATTTTGCTAAAATCTACAAGAATTAATTTTTCTCTCTCAGCCATATTTTGATTTTTATTATTTAAACAATAAAATATCGCCACAAATGCTATAGTTATAAAAAATAGTAAAACAATTAACAATAATTTTAATTTTTTCTTCATTAGTAAAATTCTCCATATATATTTATTTATAACGATTTTTACACCATTGATCTTTATCTTTAGGACACTTTTCTTTAATAACTTTATTTTTTGCTTCTTCTGTAACTTTACAATAAGGATAACCTTGAAGCGGGTAAGGAGCTAAATGACCTTCAACATATATTTTATCATTTCCTGTATCTTCCACATCATATTCAAAAGCTACGTTATTACAACAAGTAGAACACTTTTGTTTACATTTATATCTTTTCCTACATCTATATACATGCAATTCTTTTAGTTGATATTTATTAAATGCTCCTGGCAACATCCAACCAACTGGTCCTGGAAAATTTGAAACCAAAGTTCCTGAATCAAATTCTCCTTTAGTATTCATTCCTGCTATTTCAATAGTATAATAAATCTGGCTATATACCTCATAATTTACTCTATGACGAACCCATTCAGTTGCGCCACGTAAATTTTTTTTAGGCACCAGAATAGTTTGCCATTTATAGTGTTCCTCTAAGGTAGAGTCACCTACAGCTTTCGCATTTGCATACATTTGGAGTTGAGCTTCTTCAGCCATAGCAGCGGCATATGCGCCTGCCGCACCACTGTTTGATACTCCAAATGCATGTCCAAATACTGAAAAACCACTTAACCCTAATAAATCAATATTATTTACGGGTTTGTTGTTTACAAAGCCGTACAGATTCAATCCGCCTTGTTCGGCGATTGGGTCGTGGGTTTTCCATTTTCCATTTTCAGGATCATAATATCTATAGTTGTAATAGATTAGACCTGTTTCAGTGTCGTGGTATTCGCTACTGAATTTAAATGGTTGTTCGATGCTCTCAACTTCGTTGCTCGTTTCGTCTACATATTTTACAATATTTCCATTACCGTCATACATTGAATAATAATCCTCAGTTGTATCATTCACCACTAGCAACGCACCAACTCCCCCAGCTCCAGCCATCGAACCTGAAACATCTTCACCCCAAAGGTATTTTTTATTTAGAGTGTTATCTTCATATTCTGCTACAACGCTATTACCGTCATAAACAAACAATTAAGTTTTAACCATTGTATCTTTTTCGAATTTAATTTATAAAAAAATTAAAAAGATATACTAAGCTGCGGTTCACTTATAAACTCCAAATATTTTACATTAAAGGGGTTTTCAGGCAATTCTTTAAGAGGAACTGTTTTAAAATGATTTTTATAAAAAACTACTCCTATATAATTATATTCTTGGTTTTCCTTCTTATTTAACTTCAAAAAAAATAAAAACTTATCATACTTCTTTTTAGTAGCCACGTCTCTCCAAATTAAAATATTAGTATTTATCAACTTTATGTCAAGATTCTTAAAAGAATGACTAATGTAATTTTTTAAATCTTCTTGAGATTTTATATCATCTTCAAAGACAACAAAAACCAAATATTTTGCTACACTTAATGCATATCTTCTTTTTGAATAATAGTTATCACTTTTGTCATAAAAGACTTTGTAATCAATCATTATAAAAGCCAAGACAACTAGAAAAATAGATATCATGAGTTTAATAAATAATTTTTTATAATTTTTCATTTTAACCTTTCTCCCTTTGTATAATATCGCCAATTATATAAAGATTTCATTCTTACTCTGGAAGTATATAAAATAACCTCTACATTTTCTCCAAAAAATTCTTTTAAATATTGATACGTTTTTTACCTCCAGTCCCCATCCCGACAGAACATTGAAAGAATTCTACTGTTGCTTTGTCCTTACACAAATATTGTTTTATAAAACTTAAATAGTTTTTGCTATCCTGTTTTAAAAATTGTTCTTTAGTATAAGTTATTGTTTCATATGTTTTAGTTTTATAATTTCTTCTCCTATGTTGTACAAATAAAGTTTCTTCAAAAAGTTTTAATGCCCCCTCCATAAATTGGAATTTCTTTCATCTTTAGTAAAACCGTGTTGAATAAGCACAATTCTTTCAATACAATGGCAATTTTTATCATATTTTTTCTTTGCGAATTTTTCATTAATAAATCTTTTAAAATGCATTGCAGCACTAATTAACTGATCCTTATGACCAAATCTATCGAGAACAATTGCGTCATCAGGTATACCAATAAGTTCATTTTTTTTGTCATTTACAATACCATCAACTTCAAAGGTAAAATCATATCTAATAGCAGAGTTATCAGGAGGCGTATAATCATAATAACCTTTTGGTGCAGGTGGGTTATTAGGAGAAGGATATAAACCTAATAAATCAATATAATCTATTGGGTTATTACCTACGAAACCGTATAAATTATACCCGCCATTTTCAGCTATTGGGTCGCGTTTTAGCCATTTACCTGTATTTGGGTCGTAATAACGGTAATTATAATAGCATAAATTTGTTTCAGAGTCAAAGTATTCGCTTGAAAACTTAAATGGTTGCTCCACGCTCTCAACTTCGTTGATTAGCTTGCCGAATGGACTATATTCGTAATTATTAGCTAATGCTCCAGTTTCATCAACTAATTTTATAACGTTTTTGTTGCCATCAAGCATATAATAATAATATTCGCTGTCTGATTTCATCCACATTGGTGTATCTAAATCAGTGTTGCTCCACGCATATTGACGTAAAACTTCATCACTGTTTAACACGTCATTATACAATAATAAATTATTATCTGTTTAATCAAAATTTGGTTTTTCATTGAAAAATAGTTGTTTTCCATCAAATGTCATTCCTATATAAACAATTTTCTCATATTTGATTTCTTTAATTTTTTGCAAATTAGTTTGTTTTAATTCAGGTAAATCAACTTTTCGATATATAGCCAATTGATTTTTTATTTTATTATTTTTAATCCCGTCCTTTAACATTCGAAATATATCCAAATTAGGATTTATTTCATATTTATCAAGTTGTTCAAGTATAGTTTCAAGAAATTCATCTTTAGTGTCAGCTTTTAATTTTCTTAATTTTGAAACACTATCTATTAAAATGTTCTCATCGTCACAAATTAACAATGTTACACTAATATGATTAATTAAGCCATATTGTTGATATTGTTCTGCTTGTATTATATGTGTTCTATGAAAAGTTTCATAATTAGGAGATAGAGAAAATTCTTCATAAAAAAAAGTTATAAAAGCTATGAAAATTAATAAAACACTTATAAAATATTTCTTTTTATTTTTCATATTCATGTCCTTTGTTTTTTTAAATTTAAAAATTAAACTATTTTGGATAAAGTTTTTCTTTAGTATCCCCATTATATACAGTCCCTCTATCATATATGATATCTACATCATACATTATAACATCAACATGTTTACCAAAAAATCTTCCAAGTATTTTTTTAATACTTCACCAGATTTATTTTGTGAAGAGATACATTGAGCAAAGTGAACAGTTGCTTTATCTTTACATAAATATTTCTTAATAGTATTCAAAATTTTCATCGCATTATTATATGCTATTCTTTCAGCCTCAATAACTGTTTTCGATGCACTTGATATAGATTTATTATTTTTCAATTTATCATCAAAATACGTTAAGCCGTCATACGATAAACTAGCAACATCATTTGGGCCTATACCGTCATAATGATTATCATAAAATCGAACAAAAGGTCCACCGGCATGAGCATGAATCATTATATATTCTATACAATGACATTTTCCATCATATTTTGAATCTTTAAATTTATTCTCTATGTCATTTATTAATTGATCTGCAGTTCGCAATCTTTTAGCATATATATTTTTCATAAATTCTGCTATTGGATTACTTTCTTGAACAAAAGTATAACTTAATCTATATCTCTTTATTTTGCAAGGATCCGTTGCTACATATGGAGTACCATAGACTTGCTCATATTGCCATTTCATAAACTCTGACAATCCCAATAAATCAATATTGCTTATTTACAAAGCCGTAGAGGTTAAATCCGCCTTGTTCGGCGATTGGGTCGCGTTTTAACCATTTACCTGCGGTTGGATTGTAATTACGGTAATGGAAGACGATTAGGTTTGTGCTATTATCGAAATATTTCGTGCTAAAGCGATAATGTAATTTATCAACCATTAAATCACTCGTACTTTTAATCGCTCTAAATGGAGTGTATTCGAAACTTGCAACTTCGTGGCTCGTTTCGAATACATATTTTACAATATTTCCATTGCCGTCATACATCGAATAATAATCCTCAGTTGTATCATTCACCGCTAACAAAACACCAATGCCTCCAGTTTCACTTAACATCGTTTGAGGTTTATAACATGATTTCTGCTTCCATTTGCAACATAATACTCTATTTAATAATTTTTATTAGTATGTTTTCCTGTCGCCAGTAAATTTTGCATTTTATAAATTGGCTTACCTTCAGATATTATTACACAGTAATCTTTATGCTTTGGAACAGGTATGATGTCTATAATATAATTATTAAACTGGACCTGCTGGAAAATTTGTATAAAAGTCACTCAAAATTTCAGTAAGTAATTTAGAACTTAAAATTTGATAATTTTTAGCCTAACACTCTTACTATTAAAAAAAAGAGGAAAAAGACTTAAAGACACTACAACAGAGGCTGGTAGCATTAATTTTTTACATTTAAAACTTTCGGTATTTATTATTCCTTTATTTATAGTTATATTGCCTTTCTTTTTCATATCCAGTCCAAACATCTTTAGCATACTGCTTTTTGTATTTAGAACCATTGTAATTTTCGATTGCTTTTTTTAAGATTGTATTATCACAACATTTATAATCTTTTGAAAGTTTTATTTTTTGTATGAACCACATTATTCCATAAAAAACAGACTGTGGTTCAGTTATATTTTTATATGTGTATTTTTCTGATATTCCTTTTAGAGGCTCGTTTAGAACTAGATCTATAAGTCTCAGAAATTTTATTGTGTATTGCAAGGTATCCTGTATTACCAACCTGCATGACATTTCCTGTATGAATACGTATTTTAGGGAATTTATTCTTTTTATGTTTATTATTTCCCCCCCAGCATTATACCCTAATAGACTTTCTTTACAACCTATAGATTTCATTATTTTTGCAATTTTACATAAACATCTTTCAGATTAGTTTAACCATAATTCATTATTCCAACAATTTAGAGAAGCAATAAAATGGTATTTTCTGGCACCAAACGGCTATGATTTTTTTGAGTTAAAAAACACTGTAAAATCAGCAGTTTTCAATGATCACCAACAAAGTAATTTATTCCACATACCATAATTATTACAAGCAGTTCTTATTGCACAGTTTTTTAATAATTTATATTTTTGATAACGGTTATGTGGTTTATCGATAGTAGCCATTACTACTAAATTTTTCTCTATTGTAACTTTTGGCAAACAGGCTCCAAATAGTTGTTATAGTAGGTGATAAGTGCAATTTTACAGCGCCTTTATTGGAACGGACGTGATTCCTGTCAAAGGGTTCAATGTGCACAATGGAGTAGTGCTCTCAGCAAGATTATAAACTTTATATTTGAAATTAAATTTTTATGAAATTCATCAGAAAATTAAACCTGAATTTTGTTAGAAAAAATAGCCCCCATGGGTGCAAATAATCTTCCTAATTTCACTCTTTGAAACGATCACTATCATTTATGGCAAAAGCTAAAATTTATTACAAAAAATCAAATCCACTAATATAAAAGTTAAAACTATCATCATTATAAATTACCTTGAACATCTATGATGTATACTGTAATTAAAAGAAAACATAAATATTTACTATTTTTTAGCATAAATACATGACATTTTAAAATTTATATTTGAATTAAGTTACTAATTGCTATATTTTAACATGTAATTAGTATTAGGAATATGGTTAAAATTTTTGATTACTAAATTACTTTTTACAACGGCGGTATTTATAATTCTTTATGAAAAGTACTTCTCTTAAATAAGTAGAAGTAATTGAAGTTTAATTTTGGGGGTTTTATATTTAGAATAGAAAAGAGAACTAGTTTTGAATTTATCCGTTACGCAAACTGCTGGGAAGATGCCGATATTTTATTCAAGGCATTAGAACCTAAAGCTGGAAAGCGTATTCTATCTATTGCATCTGCGGGGGATAATTCATTAGCATTATTGGCAGGAGGAGCTGAAGTTTTTGCGTTGGATTTAAATAAAACTCAACTAGCTTGTACAGAATTACGAAAAGTTGCAATAAAAAATTTGGATTATGAAGAGTGTCTATGTTTTTTAGGTTTCAAGGAATGTCAAAAGCGAATAGGTATTTATAAAAAATTAGAAAGCTCTCTTTCCAAAACGACTAAAATTTTTTGGAACAGTAATTTAAAAATAATAGAAAACGGACTCATTTATACAGGAAAGTTTGAAAAGTATTTTCAATTTTTTAGGAAACATATTATCAGCTTAATTCATTCTAAAACTAGAATTCAACGGCTTCTACAGCCTAAAAATTATGAACAACGAGTTGAATTTTATGAGAAGGAATGGAATAATTTCAGATGGCGTCTACTTTTTAAAGTTTTCTTCAGCCGTTTTGTAATGGGTCGAATGGGACGTGATCCAGAATTTTTTCGTTATGTTGATGTACCTGTGGCAGAAAATATTTTAAACCGCACGAAATTTGCATTAACCGAGCTAACTACAGATGATAATCCGTACCTTGATTTTATTTTGACTGGTGGTTTTCAAAATAACCTACCTTTTTATATGCGTGAAGAAAATTTTTCTAAAATCAAAGCCAACATTGACAATTTGACATTGATTCATGGAGCAATTGATAGTTTGCCTAGCAATTATGAATCAAGCTTTGACGGCTTCAATTTATCCGACATCTTTGAATATATGCCAAAAGAGCAATTTTTAACTACCTATCAAACCATTCTAAAATATGCATCTTCTAACAGCAAAATCGCTTATTGGAATATGCTCGTGCCACGCAGTTGTCCTGAAGAGCTTGCAAACAGTGTGAAATTAAACGAAGAACTTTCTGAAAATCTTTTTAAGCAGGACAAAGCATGGTTTTATAGTCGATTTATTGTTGAGGAAACACTATGATTTTACATAATGATTTATTAGGAGCATTAATTTTAATATCTTCATTTGTAATTTTAATAATTATTGCCGAATTATTGACAAAATTAGCGAAAATATCCCCAGAAATTAGTCGTAAATTTGTTCATTTCTTTTGTGGAATTTCCTGCTTAGCATTTCCTTTTTTAGTTATGAAAGTGTTGACGGTATTTTTTATTGCAACGCTATTTGCATTATTTTTATTTATTAGTGGCAAAATGGGAAAACTTAAATCTATTCATGGTGTAAAACGTGATAGTTTTGGTGGTGAATTGTATCCGTTTAGCGTTTTTGCAATTTTTTATATATGTCAAGACCATCTTTGGTTATATTTTATATCAATCTTAATTCTAACTACCGCAGATGCTGGAGCAGCTATTATAGGTAGTAATTACGGAAAAATTTTTTATAAAATTGACGAAGTTAATCAAAAAAGTCTCGAAGGTTCAACCATATTTTTCCTTTTAACTTTACAAGTTATTCAGTTGCCCTTACTTTTAATGACTGACATTCCAAAAGCAACTGTGGTTTTATCTTCACTATTAGTTGCCCTGTTATTAACTGGAGTTGAAGCTATTTCTAGCAGGGGAACGGACAATATTCTTGTGCCAGTCATTGCTTGTTATGTATTACTGAAAATTACGACTAAGCCATTTTCAGAAGTTGCATTTCAGTGTATTAGTTTAAGCTTACTGGCAACTATAATGTTTACAATAAATCATTTTGTTAAGTTTTACAGGCTACGTGATACAATTATAATGCTGTTATTTTTCTATGCAGTTTGGTCACTATGCTCAATTTACTGGGCTCTTCCCCTATTCGCAGCCTATGCTGTCTACTTACTAAGTAAAAGTGTTATTCCAAATAAAAATAACTACAAAATCATTCATGGAGCTGTTTCAAAATCTCTAATTACGCCTTTATTAATTGTTTTTATTGCCAATTTCTACTCAAACTATAACTTTTTTTATGAACCGTTTGTTGTCGCAATTGCCCTAACAGCCATTAATAGCCATATGAACTATTTCTGTAACCAGTTGGATTTGAAAAAATTTTCCAATAAACTTTTAATTATTGGTTTAACACTGCTTTGCATAGTTGCAGTATTTGGTGTTACATGCTGGACAGTGTCATCATTTAATATAACTGCTATTGCTATTGAAATTGGTGTGGTGATAATTTTTGCTATTATATTTAAAGTTTACCTAGGTAAGCCTAACGGACTTCCTTTAAATATGCGACAGGCACATATGGTATGGATTTTATCATTTATTGCTTCTGCTATTATTAGTATGTTGGAGTTTGCAAACATATTTAACGTTTGGAGATAGAATTTATGAGTGACTATCAAATTTACTGTCTGCATGAAAACCCCAATTACTACAGTTTTTTTTCAGAGATTCCAAAGAAAATATATGAAAATGACTCAAATTATACAAAAGAGGATTCAAAAAAAGTTTTAGCTGAAATTAACCGATTTAGTGATGATAGTTGCCTACCATTAGTAGCTGTAAAAAACGGCATGGCATGTGCTCGACTTTGTGCTATTATCCCCGATATTCCGCTCAAAGGGTATGAAAAAGAAAAGGTTGGCTTGATTGGTTACTTTGAAGCGTGCAATGATTCAGACATAATCAAGGCGATCCTTGACGAAGCGATTGAATGGTTTGCGAAAAAAAATATTTCTAAAGTTATTGGACCAATGGATGGAGACACTTGGCATCGTTATCGTTTTGTTTCAGAACAAAGTGATAATCCAGTTTTTTTATCGGAACCTTATAACCCTGATTATTATTCAGAACTGTGGGAAAATTATGGTTTTAAAAAACTTGCAGGCTATTATTCAAAGTTTATTCCAAACGTCGAATTTGCGCTGCCAATTATGGAAAGGTTTTATAAACGTGCCGTTCGTAATGGGTTTACGTTTCGTACCTTTAATACCGATGATTTCGAAAATGAATTGAAGAAAATTTATGAGATTTCATGTGATTCATTCAGCGACAATTTTCTCTATAAAGAAATTGATAAAAAAGAATTTATAGCATTATATGACAAAGCGAAAAAAATTATTAAGCCTGAATTAATTTGGTTTTGCTATGATAAGAATAATGTTCCTTGTGGTTTTGCGTTTGCAATTCCTGACTATGGAGAAATGTTACGAAATTTACTGCAAAAATCGTTAATAGCAAAACTCAAAGCGCTCTGGAAATTTCATTTTTACGACACTGTAAACTTAAAGTCCATCGGCTCGCTAAAACGCTATAAAAATAAAGGTGTAGGTCCTGCTTTAACTTATAAAATTTATGAGAGCACTAGGAAGTTAAAGAGAAAAAAAGTAAATATGTGTTTAATTCATGATAATAACGTTTCAGGTCGTCTAGATGGCGACCATGGTGAGGTTTTTCGCAGGTATACCATTTATGAGAAGGATATTAAAAAATGAATATTGTAAGTTATCTTGATGAACATGCAGAAAAAATTCCAGACAAAATTGCGCTCAGCATGCGTTTAAATAATAAAACTGAAATGATAACCTTTAGAGAGTTGCATGAAAAAAGTGCAACCTTTGCTTCGGCAATGAAAAAAATTGGTTTGAAGCCAAAAGATAGAGTTATTTTGATGATTCCAATGTCAATTGAACTTTATGTTGCAATGTTAGGTTTAATTAGAATGGGTGCTGTTGTTATTTTCATAGACCCATGGATTAAGTTACGTCAAATTGCTGCATTTGCGACTTTTAGCGAGGCAAAGGCCTTTATTGGCATTGGTAAAAGTCACATTTTACGACTGCTAGATAAAAGGTTATTCAAGTTGCCAATTACAGTAACTACAACCAATTCTTTTTGTGGGTTCCCTGCAAAATATTCATACAACAAAATAATGGGCAATGCCAAAGCTGATTACTCTATTTTTGACTGCTCAGTTGAGGATTCAGCTCTAATTACATTTACAAGTGGTTCGAGTGGATTACCTAAAGGGGCTAACCGTACACACGGTTTTTTAAATGCTCAGCACAAAGCTTTGCAAAGTGAATTTAGCTATAATGATAATGATGTTGATATGCCTATGTTTCCAGTCTTTGCTCTTAATAATTTAGCACGCGGAATCACTTCTGTGATTCCTGATATTGACTTCAAAAATATTTCTAATATTGCAGTAGATAAAATAATAGATCAAATAAATGAATTTAAAGTCACAACCGCAACGGCTTCACCGCCATTTTTCCTGCAACTTGCAAATTCAAAGGAAGTAAAAAATATGAATTTACGCCGTATTTTAACTGGTGGAGCGGCAATTTCTGCATCTGAGCTTAAAATTTTACGCAAAGCATGGGAAATAAGCGATATACAAGTTGTCTATGGTTCAACTGAAGCGGAACCCGTTGCGCATCTAACTCTTGAAGAACGGCTTGAAATCGAAGAGAAAAATTTTAAAGGCTACTGCATTGGTAAGCCTATAGAGAAACTTAAAACTGCTGTTATTGCAATTACTAAAGAAGATGTAAAGTGGAATCAATCTTATAAAAGTTTAGCGTTACCTCAAGGAGAAGTTGGCGAACTAATTGTTAGTGGCGACCATGTTTGTAATAGCTACTTCAAAAATGATGAAGCAGTTAAGTCTAACAAAATTATTGATAATGAAAATCAGCTTTGGCATCGTATGGGAGATACAGGTTATTTTGACGAAAATGGCTATTTTCATCTTGTTGGCAGAGTTCATAGTACAATTTTTTGTAAATCAGGGCTGGTTCATGCTCAACTTATAGAAAAAAAGGTACAGAATTTTTTAAGCGTACGAACAGCTTTATTAGCTTTGCCTGCGGAAAATGGGTTTGAAAAATCCGTATTAATAGTCACAGGGAATGAAGATTATGAAATTAAGCAAAAACTGCTAGCAATTTCTGAAATTGATGAGGTAATATTCATAACGAAAGCATTTCCACTTGATCCTCGTCATAAAAGTAAAGTTGATTATATAAAACTTAAAGAAATGATTATGGAAGGAAAAATTTGATGCTAAGCAATTCTTCACCCTTTTTAAGCCGTTTAAACGCCTATTTTAAAGAGCGTTTTCCGTTATTCAGTCATGGAATTTTAATCATTAGTTATTATTCCTCAAATCAATTTTTAGCGCAAATTTTGCAAAACCCAGATCAGCCAGTTAAATATAGTTTTAACTCTCTTTTAGGTGTTATTACTTTGTTCATGATTTTTTTGCATTTGCGAGTTTTTGACGAACATAAAGATTATCAGGAAGATTGCAAATATTATCCTGAACGGCTTCTTTCTCGTGGTATTATTACTTTAAAAGAACTGAAATTTCTTGGAGCAATTGCGATTGGATTTGAATTATTAATCGCATGTTCTTGCGGCTTCAATGTTTTGTCAAGTGTACTCTTAGTGCTGGCATTTTCTGTATTAATGTTAAAAGAATTCTTTGTTGGTAAGTGGTTAAAAAAACATTTTTTAATTTATGCCACGAGTCACATGTTAATTATGCCTTTAATGTCATTAATGGTCTTTAGTTTTACGACATCTTTTGCTCCTTGGGAAGCTCCAGCGTGGTATTGGCTTTATGCATTTGTAGGTTTTTTCGTTACTTTTAACTGGGAAGTTTCAAGGAAAATCAGAACGCCTGAAGATGAAAAGAAAGGGCTTGATAGCTATTCAAAAATATTCGGCACCTATGGTGCTGCTTATATGGTGATTTTAATTCGTGTCATTGATACGCTAATGGTTGCATTTGTAGGTTGGTATTTAAATTTGAGCTATCGATTTTATTTAGTTTTAATTACACTTTTTCTAGTGTGTTGCATTGGTTTATATCAGTTCCGCTTTAACACTTGCAGAAAAACTGCCCGCAGAATGGAAACATATGCGGGGATGTATATTATTGTTTTTGACTTAACTTTAGCTATAGAAATATTACTTCGTTATTCTATTCAACTTTGAGGTTTTTTATTATGGATTCAGCATTTTACTATTTTGAAAACAGCTCCGCCACAGTATCAACTATTGGTGGAAAAGGTTATAATTTAGCACTTTTATCACGAGAAAAATTTTCAGTTCCTGCTTGGTATGCAGTCAAAGCGTTATCTTTTCGAGACGCTTTAAAGAATAATAACTTAGAGATTGAATTTGAACAAACTCTTGCATCGCTTGATTCATCTATGAATTCTGATCAAATTGACAAAAAATTGAATGAATTAAGGGGAAAAATTCTTTCTATGAATTTGAGCACTAACTTTTGTGACGAACTGAAGAATTTTCATCAAAAATTAATTGGTAACGAAAAGTTTTTTTCAGTGCGTTCTTCTGCAGTTGACGAAGACAGTGGAAATGCCTCATTTGCTGGAATGCACGAAAGTTTTATGTACGTTAAAGGCATAGATCAACTTCAATATGCGATAAAAAAAGTCTGGCTATCATTAATCAGTACGCGGGCATTAGCTTATCGTCTAAAAGGAGGACTAAATCTTAAAAATTTAAGTATTGCTGTTGTTATTCAAGAGATGATTAACGCTAAATCCAGTGGCGTAATATTTACAGCAAACCCAAATTCAGGCAATGTTAGAGAGTTAATTATTTCATCACTTTTTGGAGCAGGAGAAGGACTTGTTAGCGCAGGACTGGAAGCAGACGATGTTACTGTCAATAAATTTACGGGAGAAAATGACTGGAATGTTGCAGTTAAAAAATTTCAACTGGTGCATGATAAAAATGATGCAGGGTTAGTACAAGAAGCATTGTCTGAGGAGAAAACACACACTCCGTCCCTTAATGAGTCGGCTGTTAAAGAATTAACTTCTATTGGAAAAAAAATAGAAAAATTTTACCGTTGTCCTCAAGATATTGAATTCTGTATAGACTATGAAAATAAAGTAAAAATTCTACAAAGCCGACCAATAACGACTTTAAAAGAAGACGGACCTGCGGCAGGAAATCGTTTAATTTGGGACAACTCAAATATTGTTGAAAGTTATTCAGGCCCAACAACTCCAATGACTTTTAGTTTTATAAGACGGGCATATAGTAGTGTTTATAATTGCTTTTCAGAAGTCATGGGCATTCCACCTGAAATAATAAAGGAAAACAGTACCGTTTTTGAAAATATGCTCGGATTGATTCACGGTCAAGTCTACTACAACATTTATTCATGGTATGAGCTAATCAAACAATTCCCTGGTTTTAATTATAATAAGACTTTTATGGAGTCGATGATGGGAGTTAAAGAAAAGACAGATACAAATAAAAATGATGAATCTGTTTCTTTTTTTAACAGATATTTCATTGAACTTCCTAAATTAATTAAATTAGTATTACGTTCGGCAAATAATTTCCGCAAAATTGATAAGCTTGCAAACCAATTTGATGACCATTTCATGAAGCACTACAATCATTGGGAGGCTCTTGATATGTCAAAAATGTCGCCTCATGAATTAATGGAAAATTTTCAAAAAATGGAAACGGCTCTGCTCTCTAACTGGAAAGCTCCTATTATTAATGACTTTTACGTTATGATTCATTATGGTGTATTGAAAAAAATCTGTACAAAGTGGTGTAATGATGAAAATGGTACATTGCAAAATGATTTAATTTGCGGTGAAGGAAATATTGAAAGCACAAAGCCAACTCATTTACTTATGAGCATTGCTCAAAAAATTAAATCAGACAAAAATTTAAGTGATAGTTTTAGTAAAAACTCTGTTCAAGAATTAATTGACATTGTTAACACAGATCCTAATTTTGAATGGCTGAAGCAAAAAGTTGATTTTTATCTAAAAGAATACGGTTTTCGTTGTATAAATGAACTAAAATTAGAAGAGCCTTCACTGCGAGAAATGCCTGATTTTATATTTCAAATGATAAAGAATTATCTCAAAATGGATGATGAATCTATTAACTCTGAGGTGATGAAAAATAAAGAGATAAAGATTAGAAGAAGGGCTGAAAAAACTGCTTTTAGTAAAATGTCATTTTTAAAACGAAGCATTTTTAAATATTTTGTCAAAAGTTCGCGCAAAGGAGTTCGCAACCGTGAAAATATGCGCTTTGCAAGGACAAGAATTTATGGCAAAGTTCGAGAAACGATGAATAGCATTGGTAATATTTTCGAAAAAGAGGGCATTTTAGATAATTGCCAACATATTTATTATCTTACAGTCGATGAAGTTTGGGATTTTGTGCGTGGAACTGCAGTTTGTACTAATTTAAATGGATTAGTTAAATTAAGAAAAGAGGAATTTGACTTTTATAACTCGAATGAAATTGATCCCATTTCTGATAGATTTGAAACCTATGGCATGGTTTACCACCATAATCTTTTCAAAAATTATAGCGTGCAAATCGAAATAAAAGAAGGTGAACTTCAAGGTGTTGGTTGTTGCCCAGGAGTTATTGAAAAAGAGATTAGAGTGTTGCATTCTCCTCAAGATGGCGCAGACCTTAATGGTGAAATCCTTGTTGCTGGAAGGACTGACCCTGGTTGGGTTCCACTTTACCCTGCAGTATCAGGGATTCTTATTGAACGTGGAAGCATTTTGTCGCATTCGGCAATTGTTGCTCGTGAAATGGGTATTCCAATTATCGTTGGCATTCCAAATTTAATGGAAACTCTCGAAAATGGTCAAATTGTAAAAATGGATGGTAGTTCAGGTATTATCATAACCACACCTTAAAAATGTTTAATCATTTTAAATTTATCAAAATATTGATTCATATAAAATAAGTTTAAGTGTGATATATCTATATGCAATTACCATTTTGAGCAGAAAATACCTGATTTAACTCGATTTGAGTATATTTCGATTCACAGAAGATTTCTTTTTGTAATTTTGAGTATAAAATGGCACTCCGGGAATGGCTGCCTTATTTTAAGATTAACCTCAAAATTTGTAATTTTTAAGTTCAAAATGTCTGATTTAGCTAAATTAATGTGAAAAATAAAATCATTAAAAAACGGTACTTTTTGGCACTGAAAAACTCTTTTATGGCACCAAATGGTTACGATTTTTTGAGTGCAAAAAACACTGTAAAACCAACAGTTTTTCAATGATAACCAATAAACTAATTTACCACCATACCATAATTATTATAAGCAGTTTAATGATTCTTTTATTATTAAACAGTGTTCTGTTAATTTACTTTTTTTGATAACGGCTTCGTGGTTTATTAGATATTGTCATTGCTACTAAATTTTGCTCTATTGCAACTTTTAAGTAAACCTCACGAAATGACTTTCAATCTTTCAAACTCAACTTCTCTAATAATTCATTAATTGAGCATTCACCATCCAAAGCAAAAAGTAACTTTTTAACATAGGGGGTGACTTGATGACTGACTTGAGGAGATCGTAATAATTAAAATAACACAATCAAGCATAAACTCGATAAATGGCATGCAATATTCTTGAGAAGTGCTCAAATTTAAAGCATTGTAATATTTTTGCTAATAAGTATGAACAATTTATAAAAATTTACCGGCACTGATTTAATTTACAAAAGTTGAAAATAATAAAAATTTATGCTAATTTGTTTACAAAAAGATTAAGATTATCATTTTGAGGGAGAAATATATTATGAATAAATTTGTGATTTTTATTATTAGTTGGATAGTAGCTATATATATGTAACATGTTTTATTATGCTTTTTTGTCATTTTCCTAAAGATTATTTAGGATTTAATAGTATATACAACATGGTGTTATTTTTTTGTTATAAGCACTGTGATTGCAAGTATTATTGCTGGATTTAATAGTGATAATTCATCTAAAATATCTTTCTTTATTATTGCGAGTACTATTGTAGGCTCTATTTATTGGATTTTTGCCGGTATTATACTCCCTCCTTTTAATACAACTAGTTGTGGGAATACCAACATCGATTATCATTTACAAAATTATAAATCATTAAATAAAGAAAAATACTCTACCTTTAAAACGAAAGTCTTTTTTTCTATTAATTGACAATATAAATCTAATACAAAGCCCATTCTCAAGAATTAAAAAGCTAGAGCAAAGTCAAGAGAAATGTGAAGCATTTTCACCAGACGAGTTAACCCTAATATTTGAAAAAGCAAACGACTTTATTATAGGTTTATTTATTATAGGTTTATACATAGGATTATGTGAAGCTGATATCTGTTTGTTGAAGTGGGAGTATGTCAATCTTAATGAAGGTTTAATCACCCGTATGATTTTATGCCACCATTAGCAACTTTTTTGCAAGAACAAGCATTTAAAGGCAAATCTGAATACATATTGCCAGAACAACCCGAAATGTATAAGAAAAATGTTTCAGGGATTTCTCATCGAGTTAAAAAGTTCCTCGAAAGCGTCAATATCATTACAAGCAAAGTTCCTAAAGGTCGTACACGAGCAGTAAATGTAAAAGATGTACATAGCCTGCGCCATTTATTCTGTTATTATGCTGGGATGCAACAACGTTCCTCTAGCAGTAGTGCAAGCCGTAGTCGGTCATATGTCTCCAGAAATGACAAAACATTATTCAATTCACGCAAAAGAATGCATTTAAAAAATATGAATGTTTAACTTTAGCAACCGTAAAATTACGTACTTTTAGCAAAATATAAGTTGCGATTAGTTTAGTATCGTTACTCTGTTTTTAACTCAAATCAATAGCTTTATTGAAATAATAATCAACTAACCACGCAATATTCAAGAGAATATATTTTATTAACTGAGTATAAATAATTATTTGGGCCGTTTGGATATCCTGCTAGGTCACGTGTTAGGAATCTACACAATTCATAGTAATAATAACGGAATCCAAAGTTATCTAAGCCGAAATCACTCTGCGAAATCGTTAGATAAAGCAATATCAAAAATTTTCAAAAACGTAATATTAATCTACCACAAAAACAGCAAATTAACAAAAATTAAAGCATAAAACAACTGATTGATTCTGCAAAATAAAACCAATCAATAATTATTTTATTCATAAAATATTATCAACGCCACAAAGAATTTTGATTCTTTACCAATTCCTCATAATCGACAAAGTGACTATGAAGATATTTTTTATATTTTTCATGCAAAAAACGTACTGCAAGCCAGTTATTTCGTTTAAGACTGTAACATTTTTTATTTTTAAACCACTTTCTATTAAAGAAAAACGTTCTAAATATGGTTGCGTTTTTAAAAAATCTAAAGATTCAATATTTTTACATGTTTCAAAAAATAACTTCTTCAAATGAGGAAAATTAAAGTAAGGTAACTTAACGATTTTATTGCAAGTTGTGAATTCTATTTGTTATAATTTTTGACAAGCAACCATGTCATTGACATTGGCTAAATTAAAACAAAAACTAATATAAAGGTGCTTTAAGTTTTTGAAATTTTCAATGCCATTCAAGCTTTTTAATTTATTTCGCGATGTTATATTTAGATATTCAATATGGACCATTTTTTCAAAAGGGTTAAATATTTATATGGATATCTATCAATATTTAAATACTTTAAATTTATCAAATCTTCAAAATTTTCTAATTTTTTATTCCATGTTAAAAATAGAGACTCTAAATTAATTAATTTTGCTAAATCAACTTTTGTTGTTGGCTGACAATTAGTACTGAAGCTTTATAGCCAGTCACATTGTCCTAGTAAGGAAAAATCAACTTTATCATAAAAATCATAGAATTCAATTGACTTCAAAAAGGGCATCCTTGAAATAATTTCTAAATCTTGTGTATAACACCCACAATAGGGTGTTATACGAAGACCTTCGAATTTTTTACGCTGTATCTTTTTGACATTTTTTTCTTTAAGGTCAAACTTAGGTAACATAACTCTAAGCCTAGTACAATCTGCTTTTTTATCTAACTCATATCTCATCATTTTCGGTAAGCCTTCTTAGTATGTTTTTCATGAACTCTAAATTGTTTTTGACGCTTTACTCCAAGCGGATCAACTTTATTGGCAACTCTATTTGATTGCTTAGCTGGTATTTTTCTGATTCTTTTAAATTCAGCAATTTCCCCAGCAGTTTTTCCTCCTAACACCTCTTTCGTTTTTACTTTTGCTCGCTTAGTAAGCCTTTCTGCTTTTCAATGTCTGACTGTCCAACATAAGCATTAATACCTTCATTAGCCTGCTTTTTGGTAGCCCATTAATACTATCAGCATAAATATGATGTGAATCTAAGCCATCACCAACTGGCAGACTTGTTTCCTTATGAAATCCTTCTTTGTATTTATTTGCAGGGTTCTCACAATCATTATGAACTTGTTGACTATTACATATATATGTGTGAAGTTAATTAGTAATTCAAACCAAATAAAAAAACTCAGCTGGATTTTATTCCAACTGAGTAATTATTTGAAGTTAAAATTTATTTAAATATCGTCATAACTTCCCTTTGTAAAAATAAATATTGTTTCAGGATGCAATAATGGTTCTTCAAAATAACCTAGACCGCACCACGTTCCAATTCCTAGTTTAAGAGATACCAAGCCTGTAGCCTCTTCCTTTAAATCTTCATCTCTTTGCTTAAGTATTTTATATAATTCGAAGTGATTTTGTTTAAATAGTCTTTTATTTTCAAATATAATATCAAAATCAGCCTCTGTTGTATTCTGCCTCATACATAACTCAATGGAATTAACACAATCATTCTGATCAAAATAAATAAACATGGCATGCTCGACACAAATTGTTAAATGTCCCTCATATGTTACCCTAGTATCTTCCTCATTGTACTTTAAGTTATATTGACTTAGTAATTTTTTTATTTCACTTCTTGGAGAACTTAATTTTAGCTCTCCAATTCCTTCATAGGGTTTGAATTCAAAACTTTTTATCATTTTTGTTACTCCTCTTTATTTACTTAAATCATAAATGTTGTCATCTTTAACTCTTTGCAGCATCTGTTGCATTGCCTTATTATATTTAGTACGGTATGAACTTGTTGACTATTACATAATATGTGTGAAGTTAATTAGTAATTCAAACCAAATAAAAAAACTCAGCTGGATTTATTCCAACTGAGTAATTATTTGAAGTTAAAATTTATTTAAATATCGTCATAATAACCTTTTGTAAAAACAAATATTGATTCAGGATGCAATAATGGTTCTTCAAAATAACCTAGACCACACCAAGTTCCAATTCCTAACTTAAAAGATGTCAATCCCGTTGCTTCTTCTACTAAGTCTTCGTCATTTTTCTTTAATATTTTATATAACTCAAAATGATTTTGTTTAAATAATCTTTTATTTTCAAATATAATATCAAAATCAGCCTCTGTTGTGTTTTGATCCATCCCTAGTTCAATAAAATTGACACTATCATTCTGGTCAAAATGAATAAACATGTTATACCCGACACAAATTGTTAAATGACCTTGATGTTCAACTCTAATATCAGCCTCTTTATAATTAAGTTGGTATTTATTTAAAATATTTTTAATTTCATCTCTAGAAGAACCTAATTTTAGTTCTCCAATTCCTTCATAGGGTTTGAATTCAAAACTTTTTATCATTTTTGTTACTCCTCTTTATTTACTTAAATCATAAATGTTATCATCTTTAACTCTTTGTAGCATCTGTTGCATTGCCTTATTATATTTAGTACGGTCTCCAGAAACTTTTTGTGCCGCTTTTCTCACACCTCTTATTTCATTTGCCATCGCTTTTCTGTATTCTCCTTGCTCTAGTAATTTTTTCTGCGAAGCATTAAATTGCTGAGATGTTTTTTTATTACCCCAACTTGGAGTAGCTTTATGATCCCAAGGATCCATTTGTATTGCAGGCCCCTTACTTTTTGGTAGACCATTAATACTATCAGCATACATATGATGTGAATCTAAGCCATCACCAACTGGCAGACTTGTTTCCTTATGAATTCCTCCCTTGTATTTATTTGCAGGGTTCTCACAATCATTATGAACTAGAATTGAGGTATTGTTGACTGTTACATAATATGTATGAGCTTGGTCAATAGTCAAGTTATACGTTGCACATTTGTTGTCTTCAACGCTGACATTGACAATATCAACTAATTTACCATCAACAGTAAATAATTTATCCTCAACGTTTAAATCAACTGCATCAATCCAACCTCGATTAGTGGTATAGAATGGATGCTCTTCAGTCGCTTGAATAACTCCATCACTAATTCCATCATGATTATAATCAATTGAGACATTAACTAAAGTTTTCGTATTATTACGTAATAATGCAGTAACTTTATACGCTGTTGGTGGTAAATCATCTTCTGGGTTAAGAGCAATAACATAATCACCTAAGCGAATTTCTTCAATTGGCTTTGATGTTCCATCAGCCATCAATACTAATGTTCCAGCAGGGAAACATTTAATTTTGCTGAATTTTGTCATCGGAGCCATACTAACAGCACCACCAAGCATCTGTAATGAATTTTGCCAGGTAACACCATTCTCAATCATGTCGGCTCCAGCACGACCTACGTCAGCAGCTCCCTGTAGAGCATCCATGACTGTAAGTGTTTTTTGGGCATTACATACTAACTTTCCACCATTTGAAACATTTCCCAAACCCATCGTCGCGGTAGCAGCCAAGATTTCTGTTCCAACACGACTAACACCATAGGCAGCATCATAACCATTGGCACGGTCTTCTGCTGTAACTTCAAATACCTCTACTTTGTCAACGAAACCTAATGTAGCAGTACTCACAACTGTATCAGCTGCTGCATTAGTAACAGCTTTAGCACCTGTTTTTAGTCCACTATTAAAAGCCTCGCTCATGCTTCTAGGGTCTTGAATGAACGCATCAGCCATCATTTTGGCATCGTCAACCAGGCTTTTCACACTTTTCTTTAAAGATTTCCACCAACCCCATAATCCAAGAGGATCTATTTTATTAACAGGGTTGTTGTTGCAGTATAAATAGTTGTTAGGGCCGTCTGGATACCCTGCTGGGTCACGTGTTAGGAATCTTCCTAATTCATAATCGTAGTACCTAAAGCCGAAATTATCTAGACCAATCGACTCTGAACGTTCTTTCGTACAGAACTTACGTGTTTCGGTATCTTCACCATCTGTTAATGATGCAACAACTTTACCGAATGCGTCGTAACAATTAGCCGACATTACTTCGCTAACAGCATTTGTCAATGCTACCGTTGACCCAATTGCATTATAGATAAAGAATCTTCTCTGCTCAGATTCTCCGTCTTCATCATCAGCACCATCTTCGCTTGAATCTGTATAAAGAACTGAACCAATACCGCCACCCATGCCTGAACCACGAATTAACTGCTTTGTCAATGAACCAGTCGCACTACGCTCTTGAATATTAGTACCACCATCATAAATATAATGCTTAACTGTATTATTTTCAAATGTTTCAGTACGGCGCATACGGTAATCGTATTTCGCACTAAAAATCTCACTTGAATTTTCTAAAACTTTTATTAAACGTCCATCGCTATCGTATTGATATTCATGGGTATTTCCATCGAATGTTTTACTTATACGGTTACCATTTGCATCATAAATGTAATTGACGGTATTTGTGTCGTCATTATAGCTTAACACGCGGTTTAACTTATCAACATTGTAGTTGGTTGTGACTGCGTCAACTTGTTTCGTTAAACGGTTACCAAGTAAATCATAACTATAAATAGTTACAATTTCATTACCACTAATATCGTCAATTTCTGTTGATAATTGACCTACAGCATCATAAGCGTATTTCATAGTACGAACCAAACCATTTTCGGTAATCCCAGTTAAACTTGGACGTTGTTCGGTCACTCGCACGCGCTCACCATTTGCATTTAGGTAATAGCGCGACTTGTAAATAACGTTACTATTAGTAGTATTAATAGTGTTTAATTCTAATACTCGCTCAGCATCATCGTAGCTAGTTATTGTTTGATTACCATTTGGCAATGTTAATTTAATTCTTGAGCCATTCTCATTATACTCGTAAGTTGTAACTTTGTTAGCATCTGTTGATTTTATTAAATTATTGCGCAGATCGTATTCACTAGTAATGAAACGACCTCCTGGATATGTTACTTTTATACGGTTTCCAACCTTATCGTATTCACTTACTACTAAATAATTTTGTCCTGAGGTTGTTAACTTATTTTCTGTAACAACTTGCTCTAAATTATTATATGTATAGCTTGTAGTTCCCGTCGAATCAACAGCCTTAGTTACATTACCATTAAGGTTATATTCGAAACTAATGTCATTTAAACTTTCACTTGGATAATGTTTTTGAGAAACACGGTTTAATGCATCGTAGCTTAATTCAACACGAGTTCCGTCTGGCTTAATATTGGCAGTTTGGTTACCACTTGCATCATATTCATAGCTATAAGTACGCTCTAAGTCTTCTTCATTTGGATTAAGAGTTTCAGTTAAGCGTTGGTTTAATTTATTATAGCTATAAGTAGTGACTTGGTCTCCTGTAAAACCTAATGATGTAGAGTTCAATACTGTTTGTTTAACAATATTTCCAGTTTGATCATACTCATAATTAGTTTTTTGACCTGCATCATTACGAACTTCAACTTTGCGATTTGCTGCATCATATATTGAATAAGTGTTATTGCCCATCGCATCTGTAACTTTTACAATATTACCCAACTTATCATATTCATTGGTTACTGTTGAACGCTGAGTCGTTCCTGTTACATCATACATATCTTGATAATTAAAAGTTGATGGCAACATTGTAGTTATCAAACGATTTGCCTTATCATAGCTGTAGAATGTAACCTTACCACGCTTATTTGTTGAAGAAATCTTGTTACCAACCAAGTCATATGTAAAGTTTTCAGTGAAACCTCCCGAATCCGTTACTGAAATTACACGGTTAAAGTTGTCATAAATATTAGTTGACACTAAATCTTCTGTATCAGCACTACCACGTTTAATTGTGGTTTTCACAACATTGTCTAATGCATCATACTCAGTTAATGTTCTGAAGTTTGCATCATCTGGATCAATTGTTACAGAGATCAAACGATCAAGAATATCATATCCATTAACAGTCTTCACCCCACGAGTGTTAACGACCTCAGTAACATTACCATTTTTATCATATTTTTTAGTATCAAAAGGTTGAGTATTATTACCTGATTCGCCATTTAATACAATTGGGTAAATTGTTTTTACTAGACGATTTAAACCATCATATTCAAAATTAGTAACATTATTTCTTTTATCTGTATGTGAAATTTTATTGCCCGCCACATCATAAGTGAATGATTCACTATTTTGCAATGGATCAATTGTCGAAACCAAGCGATTTAGGTTGTCATAAATATTAACAGTGACTTGATCAGCTGTATGAGTATTTTTTACTGTAGTACTTAAAATATTACTATTTTTGTCATAAGAGTAAGTTGTTACAAAATCTTGTTCCGAAACTGTAACTGCAAATTGGTTCCCGCTATTACTTACCGTTGTTGGATTATTATCAATATTAATAACCTCTTTTACTTTACGACTCATACCATCGTATTCATATTGAACAGTGTTTCCTTTTGGGTTTGTAACTAAAATCTGATTACCTGAGATATCATAACTATAACGTGTAACTAAGTCATCGGCATCATCTTTATTAGCGCCATTGCCATTCATATCGATAACTTGTAATGTCATTTTGTTAAAAGCATTATATTCATATGCAACTTCTTGATCCCCAGAACCACTCTCTACCGTTGGATTTTTAACAATCTTTTTAGTTAAATTACCATTTTTATCATATTCATAAGTCTCTAATAATTTGCCATCACGCATTTTTGTTAATGGACGATAATCATTATCATAAGTAAAAGTATCAATAACACCTTTTGCATTAGTAATTTGTGTAGGACTACCAGATTCATCTGTATAAGATTCGTAACCACTATTAACTCCATAAGCATATGAAGAAACAAATTCTCCTCCAGCTGGATTTGGGCGAATTGACTTTACTAAACGATTCCAATAATCATATTCTTTTCTGTAAACTGTACCATTTGGTTTGGTAATTTTATTTTTATTTCCTGCTACATCATAACCATACTCTGTTACGAGATAGTCACTAATGTTACCATTTAATTCAACAGTTTCTTTAATTAATCTTCCTAGAATATCATATTCAAAATTTGTCCAAGTTCCATTTAGATTTTTTTTGCGCGCTACAGTTCCATTAGCATTATAAACAAATTCTTCTGTTGCAACTATACCATTAACAGCCGGGTATTCTTTTTTAATTAAGGCATTTAATTTATCATAAGTATAGTTTGTAAGATTCCCCTTTGGGTCTGTTTCTTTTAACAGATTTCCTTGAAAGTCAAATTCTTTGATCGAAACAATATTTAATTCATCGTTATAACCTTTTATAGTTGTTGTATCAGTCCATCCCTCACTAGTATACTGACGATTCATTAACGTTTTACGACCATCACCATCAATACTTTGAGTCATCAATCCTTGAGAATCAAAATTAAAGTTCATTGTTTTAACAATTGAACCATTAAAAATAGTAGTCTCCTTAGTTCGATCACCATATTGATTCATTTCATAAACACTTACTGTTCCTTTTGAATCAATAATCTTTTTCATGCGTTTTGTTGCTAAATCATATTGGAATGTCTTAGTTAGTTTTGTTCCATTTGATAATGTTTTAATTTCTTTATAAATATCTTTATTTTGAGCATATGGATATGGATCATTTTCACTAGTATTATGATATAAATATTTAGTACCATTCCCGTAAGCATCAGTATATTGACTTAAATAAACAAAGCCTGCATTAGTTTCATCATAAGCCCAATATTCATTCTCTTTAGTAGTATCATTTTTAATTAAAGTACGGCGAATTTTTGTATATTTGTTGTGAAAATTGCTTAAAACTCCATAAAAACAGTATTGCCATTTATTATTATAAGCATCATAAATATTCGTGTAATGATTGCGCTCAACTTGAGAATTAATCAAAGCATAGCGAGATAATAATTTTTGCTCATTACCTTCTGTGTAATAAATTCTACTTAAAGGAAAATAATTACGCTCATCTTCAGGATGATACTTTAAATTGCCTTCAGCGTCGCGAAGTTCATATTGATAGTTAAATCTTAAATTATCATAAGTAAACTCTATTTTCTTATTTGATTCATCTGTAATACTTCTTAGCAGATATCTCATTGTAGATTTATCTGTTGGTGGATCAAATACAATTGGAGATCCTGGCTCAGTTTTACTTTCTGGAGGTATATCATTAGCTGCAAGTTTAAAGACTTTTATATAGTCATATTTAATTGATGGCTGACTATCTCCAGTATCTGCTCTGGTAACTTGAGGATATTTAACTTCAATTAAATTATCAAAATTATCATAAATATATTCAACATAATAGCCATCAGAGCCTAAAATTTTAGTAATTATTGCTGGTCGATTACTTTCATAAGAATAAGTGAAATTTAAATTATAAAAAGATTCCGAATCTCCTTTGTTAAATAATTCAAGTCCAGTAATTTCATCTAAATTGCTGCTGCTATATGAATATTGAATCTTATTCCCATGAATATCTTCTACTTTATCCAAGTAAAACGAATATAAAGTTCGTTCAGTTGTATAAATGGCACAACTTGGCAAGCCAATATCAGAAACAGTATAATTAAGCGCTTCATCAATTATTTGATCAATTAAAATATTATTATTTGTACATGGAACCCCTTTAAAATAATATTTTTTCCCGTATTTCTGTTCATACACAAAACTTTGAGCTGCTGCGTCAAAGCTAATTTTCGATCCGACTGCATGAGATTTATCTCTACTAATTGAATAAGGTTCAAGAATAGGCTCGCCTGTTTCTTCATCCTTAATAAATCTAAACATTACAGTTTCATTATCACCCATTACAATTTTCACAAAGCGATCGCTGTTTAAGCCTGTAAGGTATCCTTTTACTCTTAAGCCGCTACTCCACCCTCGTCCTAAAATACCTAATTCTTCTTTATCTGGAGTATATGTTCTTTGGAAATCAAATGATAAATTACCATTTCCAACAGGAAAAGATAAATCTGTAGTTGTATAGCTTATGGATAAATCTTCAGCATTAATTTTTAAGTTATTACTAATATGATCAGTTTCAGATTTTTGTTGAGGTTTTTCTTCAGAGATCGGTTGACCATAAATATTTACGTATTTTCCTGCTGAAGTGTGTCTTTTATTTAACAAAGTATCAATGTTGTATTTAGAAGTAGCTGTTGAATCCTCTTCTGCTTCAATTAGCTTAGGTTTTTTATATATATTATTTTCCTCAAAAACACCAGCATTTATACCATCATTATCATCATCGGTGTAATTATCAATATTGTCATAAAAAGGCGTATCAACAATTGGCGGTTCTGGAGGTTCTGGCTTAGGAGGTAAAGTTCCTTCAGGGTGAACATTTACTTTTATAGTATGCTCTTCAACAATTCCCTCTGTTGCACATTTTATAATAACTTTTGCATCAAATGAACCAACTTGTTGACCATAAACTACTCCGTTTTTCGACGCATTTTCATAAATTGTTTCAACTTTATGAAGAATTTTTTCGTCTACTCCTGAACAATCCCAGTACCCAACATAAACTGTAGGAATACAATTAATAATTGCAGATTGGCCTACTTCAATATCAATTTCTTCATCACCAGTAAAGGTCGCATGACAAGCACTTTCACCTTGATAACCAGTATCAGGCAAATCGCTATCTAAGAAAGGAAGTTCAGCTTTTACTATACCACAACCATCATCACAATATCCAGCAACAACTTTAGGTCCTGTTAAAAAGTAACCCACTTTGAGTTCACTTTTTTCTTTATGCTGATGATATTCCTCTACTTCGTTGCTCTTATAACTACAACCATTTCTTTTGCAATGTGAGTTAACTTTATTTTTACCTGAAACCCACCAGTAATCTGTCTTTCTTGTCTCTTCATCGAATTTTGTAAAAATTCGACATTTTTGTTTTATTCTTACATCATATTCTAAAATATGAAAATCTGCATTTATTGTAACTAGTCTTTCAGGAGTTGCAGGACACTCTGGGGTTAATTTCAAATAATACACTCCTGCTGGAAGTATAAATTTATTTGGCGGCTGAGTTATTTCGTCTCCATCACTATTAGTAAATATAAATTCTTTATGAATTTTCGTACAAGTTTTTATATTATACCTATGACTATGTTCACAAGGGTCTATTATACATGGATTATATGTTTTACATGTTATTGTGACTGCTGATTTTGCGGTATTAACAATATCTTCTTTTGTAGATCTACATGAAATAGTCTTTTCAGGGTATAATGGCGTTACGCTATTATCGTAGTGTTTTTTACTTGTATCTGCTTTATGATCTCCTATATTAGGGTCAGCTGCATTTATCATAGAGATTTTCAAAATAGTGAAAATCAACAACAGCATTGTAGTTAAAATGGACTTTTTAAACTTCATTGTTTTGTTTCCTTTTGCTAAATTTTTTATATTATTATTTTTGTTTATTTTTTAATTTTTGAATCGCATTTTGTGTCGCAACTTTATAAAGCTGATGGTCATTTTTCAGAATATTTTCCAAACCCTGAATATCATCTTTAGTGCCGATTTCGCCAATTGTCGCGATTGCTGTTAGGCGTAAAACCATATCGCCGGGATCATTAAATGCTAAATCTCGTATCGCATTAGTAACTGATTCCGAATCATTTTTCATTGATCCCACACTTTGTACCATCGCAATTCGGCTTGGAATGTGCATCGATTCATCTTCAACTAACGACACCAACTCAGTATTGATTCGCTCTTTATCGATCTCTTTTGGATACATTTTTGACAAATCGCTCAATGCTAATATTGCAGTTCCAGACACATCACACTGGGTATCTTTTAGAGAATCGAACAATGTTTCTTGAATTTGTTTACGTAGTTGAGCATCTGCTTTTGAATATTCACTACGAAGGTGCTGCACTGCATACCCTCGCAAATCTCCATCAACACTTTTATCTGCTGATAATTGACTTAAAAAATCGATGTGACTTTTATTGGCTTTTCTATCGCTTTCAAGTTTGATGAAGATTTCATCCTTAAGATGAAGACCCAATCTATCATTGCTTCCACCATAAACATAATCATGCAATCCTTGAATATTTGCCATTATTAATGGAGTTTTTAAATTTTTAACAATCTCTAATTGATGACGATATTTTTGATATTTAGTTTTACCTTCTGGTTTAAACAAACCATTCAATTCACCATAATCAAAATTTTTCTTTATAAAATTTGATGTAGATTTTGCTTTTTTAAAGTTATTATTTTGAGAGTTATTTTGTGAAGCTATTCTGCTTTTTTTAGCCTCTTTTTTTGTTGCTAATGGCCTACTATTTCCCGTTGTTTTGACAGGTTTTTTATTACTGTAAAACTGAGCAATAGCAATAATCATTACAGCAACTAAAATAACCCCAAAAAGCTTAATAATTAAAAGCTTATTATTTTTCATTACTAATATTCCTTTGTTAATATAAAAAACTCCATGCATATAATTGGAAATACATGGAATTTTTAAATTAATTGGTAAAGTTATTTTTTATCAGTGGTTGACTCCTTTTCAACTTTTTTATGAGCAGAGCATTTTACTTCTGTATGAGCTTCGTTTTTGTTCTTTTCAGAATCATATGTCATAACATTTTTAACAACCATACTCCATAGCCATATTGCTTTATTACGATTTTTACTATCAGACATCATTTTTACAGCGTTCTGATATTTTTCTTCGTCAACGGAATAATTAATTTTTTTCAAAAATTCAACATCAATTTTTGAATACCAATAATCCTCTAGCAAGGTTATATTTCTCTCATAATTTTTTAAATCATTATTCCCAAGAGCGATTTTTAATTCTTTCAATATTCCAGTAAAGCAATCATTGTCCTTAAATTTTTTATAATTTTTCAAACAATCATTATACATATGTACAGATAAGTAAATATTATAGCTAACAATAGGCAAGCTTTTATCTTCTTGAATAAGAACTGCAAAATCTGCTATAGCTTTATGCAATCTACCGCCATAGGAATGCCTGATTAATTCTAATTTTATATATAGACAATCAGGGTATTTATTAAATGCTTTCATGACGTTCATTTTATAATTATTTATAACATCAATATCAGCGGATTTATTTCCATACCAAAGACTTTTGAATTGTATCAACTTTTTTATACACGTTTTTAAATCATCATTTTCTTCTATTTCCAAATTCTTAATTTTTAAAGATTCAATTTTAATATTATTTGATTCTTTAAAAATTTTTATATATTCATTTTTTGTAATATTAGCTCGTAAGCTTACAGGTAAAATAAATATTAAAATTAAAAAATTTTTAAACTTTTTCATACAAAAATCCTTTTTTTGGGGGCAAGTGATATTTATTTAAATTATTTATATGAATAGATACAAATGCTCATTTTAACTACTCTGCAGGAACATTTCCTAACATACAATTATTATCACAAGTATGGTAAGCTACACCCTCAATTACTACTGGAGTACTCGCAGAGTGAGTTTCGACATCAGTATACTCTCTATTACAAAAACCGCATTTGCGTGTTATCTCATTTTCTCCAGCTTTATCAATTTGAGGTTTACCATTAACAATTTTTGACGTACATTTTTTAGTGACGACCGCCCCTATTATCGGTCCATCACATGGAGGACAATAGTGCCGTCCTCCGCCACAACCCACGTCACAACTCCACTCATCACATTTACCCGGAGAGCCAGGAGCACAATGAGGATCTTCAAGAACATGGTTAAACTTAAGGTATACATATTCATTACATTTATAGCATCTTTCTAAAGGTATAGATGTGTAACCCGCTTCGGTCGCAGTACAAGCTTTATCTTTTTTACCATGATCACATCCACAAGTGCCGCCACTACAATTGTAGTCACATGTAAATTGATCACAATACTCTTTTTCACAAATGAGGTTATGATAATCCTTTACATGCTCATATTTTTTCCATCTATCTTTTTTGCATATATCGCATATTCCTTCATTTTTGTAAGTGTAACCCGTAAGGGATAAATCGCAGGCTCTATCAGTTTTTTTATCATGGTCACATTTATCTACATTAGGGGTAATTTCAGTTGCAGTTACAATTAATATAGTACTAAATAAAAATAGCACTAATAATAAAAACTTATTTATTCTTTTCATTTTATATAATTTCCTTTATTTTTTGATTTGTTATTAATTACAATAGGAGCCTTTTGCCCCTAAAGTAATTAATGTTCTTGAAGAATATTATTAATATAATTCTTGGACTTTTTCGCCATCAATTTTAAACGTTGCGTGGTGACATGCTGCTGTTTTTGGAGCAGCTGGGGTTTTTACAAAACGAACCTTGCTCATCCCTGTCGCATCAAATTGACTGCTATTGAAAGTTTTATTAACAGTTCCATCTTCAAATGCCACCCCTGAAAGGAAAATCTTATACTCAATTGAATAATTTTCTTTCATTGGATAACAAATTGAATCTAATTCCATCACCAAAGTTCCATCTTCGTAGGTTGCTTTTCTTTGAAATGAAGTTTGGCCGATGCCGTAGAAGCGGATTAATTCAATTGGCAATGTTGCGATAATTTGATCTGTTTCTTTATTTCTAACAATCACTGCTTGTGCTTGATTCCACTCGCGTGAATGAATTAATAATTCAGAACCATCGCTCAATGCGTTATCAACATCCCCAGTAACTTCTAAATACATCTCTTCTGAAACTTCTGGAATATTAAATACTGCAGCGGCCGATGTTGTCATTGTTAAATTTTCTTGCTCAAATGAATAATCAACTACTTTTACAGTCAATGTATTTTCAACAGTTTCTCCCGCTGCATTTTTATATGAACCTGTGATTTCATAATTCTTTACTTCGGTAAATGTTACTTTCTTAGGCGCATTTTCAGTTACTGGATAATTAACATTATTAACGCTAACGTTAGCATTTGAGTATTCACTATTTTCAGTTGCCGGCATTGCCGTTAACAACATCGCAGAACCTTTTTTAACTGTAACAACATCACCTTCAGCGATAATATTTGTTGGCTCCCACTTAATATTTTTCGTAACAGTTTTTAGACCATTTTGAAAGTTGAAGTTAAAATTATTTTCACTGTCATTTTGTGATAAACTTATTTCCTTATGCCAATTTTCACCATTAAATGCTTCTACACTTTCATCATTAACTTTTAAGGTTTCAGCAAATTTATTGATTCCTTCAATAATTACTGGCGAAACTTTGCTGCTAGCTGAAACTTTGTCTAGTTTGCTATTGTTTTTAGCATAATTTGCTAACCAGTCATCAACGCCATCATTATTAGCATCACCACAAATTGGTTTTAAAACTTCAATTTCATTGATTATTAATGTGTTGCCAATCGTTGGATTATCAAACAATATTTTTATAGTGTGTTCACCCGCAGTTAAATGTTGCATAAAATCACTAAAGTCATAGTCAGAATTTTCCGCTGCATTGTCAATTTTTTCTGAAATTACCAATACATCATCACAATAAACATCAACCTTATAATCACAACTTGCTTTTAGCGTACTCTTAACATTAAGCTGGAATACTCCCGCTTCTTCTGTTGTGAATTTATACTCTAATGCACCAATCGCACATGCAGATTTTGCCGAAGTTTCATCTTTAGTCCACGCTCCCAATGATGATTCAAATTCAGAACCATCTAATTTTGCCATCTCAACGTAGCTATTTATTTGTACATCAGCAACATTTGGGTTACTGTTGAATTTATTAACTTCATCACCATCGCTAATACCATCACCATCGCTGTCCGCATTATTTGGATCGGTGTTATATTTATTAATTTCATCGTAATCATTAATGCCATCATTATCGCTGTCTGCATTATTCATATCAGTGCCATGCTCTAATTCATATGCATTAGTTAAGCCGTCGCCATCACTATCTTTATCCCATGCAATATATTCATCAAGTTCAGCAGATTTTTTAGTAATGTGCCAGAAAACATCGCCAGCCATTGGTTCCATTCCAGCCCCAGGAGGAGCCCATTTAAGGTCTAACATTGCAGCTCCAACACCTTCATGATATTCAATTTCAATAAAGTGCATGCCTGCTTTTAAATGTTTGCTCCACAGTGACCCAACTGGGTTCCAGCTTCCATCAGAAAATACTTCAACGCCATCAATGCTAATTGTTACGGCATCATCATATGCTGTTAAAAATTTATAAACTCCAGTTGTTGGCGCTGTAAAATATCCTTTAAAGAACGCATATACTCCATCAGTTTTTCCACTGTTTAAAACTTCGCCTTCACCAGCATTAAAATTAATATCTGTATAAACCTCAGTATTTGTCGCATTCAAATTTTGCAAACTTTCTGGAGCCCACATTTTATCAGAAAAAGATCCAAGTAAACCCGCTACTTTAGTAATATTATTTATATTTTCTAATGGTTTAACCGCAGGGTTTGTATCAAGCTGATATTCAAGTAAATTCTTTCGACCGTCACCATCATAATCCGCATCATATAATGAATTAAGAGCAACGTTGTTGTCTCTTTTCCAATTAAGATATGCTTGTTGGTCATCACTTAAACTAATAGAATTAACTTTTCTATAGTTACATTTGTCCTCTGTATCCACCGCAACAATATAATAAACATCGTTTTCAGAAATCATTGGTAATGAATAAGTCGAGTCCGTCGTCGAACCCACTAAGTTTAAGTTACGATAAATTTTATATTGCGCTACGCTTGGCCCATTATAATTCCATGATAAAGTTAATTTATCATTTTGCACATCTTTATTTACATTTGAGAAGAAATTTTCATTGTTATTATTATCAGCGACTAATAAATTAGTGTTAATAATTTTTGCTTCAATTCCATCATCAATGCCATCATTATCACTGTCTTTTTGGTTCGCTTGAGAATTAAATTGAACAATTTCCTCATAGTCTGTTAAACCATCATTGTCTGTATCCCAAGAGCTATTGCTTGAGCCTTTTTCAGCTTCAAGTGAATCCGCAACGCCGTCAAAATCAGCATCTGTTGCTAAATAAGATTGGACGTTATCATTTAACTGAACAAATGAATAACCATCAAGAGGTCTGTAACCAAAAGTTGGTCCGGCATACTCCATAAGAAGAGTCGATTTATCTCCAGAAAATTCATAATAAGTAATTTTTGCGCGATGTACGCCAGCTTTTAAGTTTACCTTAAAAATATTCTTTTCTTCATAAGTGCAATATTTCATATCATTGAAAACTTCTTTGCCATCGATTTCAAGAATAAAAGAGTTGTCATGCTCAACTCTAAACGTGTATTCACCATCTTCGCTGGCAACAAAAAATCCATCAAAAGTCATCGCTGCAAATCTGCTTTTTCCACTATCTAAAATAGTATCGCCACTTCTCTCAAAGAAGTTAAAATTTATGTCGTTACGAATTTGAGTTTTGTAAGGAGTTCGTGCATTAATATTATAGAAATTATACCATTTTTGTGGATCATCATATTTTCCCATATATTCGCTATGAGTCGGAAAAAGCTCATTCATAGCCATCTCTACGCCATCATAATAAGAAACTTTTGCACCAAATTGATCGAAAGCATATGAATTTAATAGAAAGTAGTTACTATTATTTGCCGCTAATGTGGTAATAGAATTTGAACCAGTCTTAATCTCATTTCCATCATCATCTAAAGCTTTAATTGAAAAATTATAATCTTGATTCGGCAAAAGATTGTTAAAAACATAACTATTATTTTTTGTGGTCAATAATAATTGTTCATTACAAAAAATTTGATAATTTTTGGCATTTGAAAGATCCTGCCAATTTAATTGCATAGAATTAGCAGTTAATTCATTATAAGATATAACTAAATCATTCTCAACTGCTAAAAGATTCCCGCTCCCCAGTAATAAAATACCGCCAACAGACAACTGCTTCAATAACTTCATTTTTTTATATCTCCTTAAAATACTATAATATTGATCATACATCTAATCGTTCAAAAAAAATACTAATTATAAAGCTAAACTGCTTTAAACTCATTCTCTACAAAATTAAAACTTATGTGATATTCAAAAAAAAATATGCCGTAACTCCTTCCTTAATGCGAGTATTCTAAAATATAATTTATACTAATATTAAAGCAATGCAAATATATTTCTATTATTTTTCGTGCATTTTCCATTATACTATAATATGTAAACCAGCAATTAACAATTACCATAATTTTCAACATCTTAATAATTTTATAGTAAGCTTAAGTTCAGCATTAGTTATTTATGGTAATAAGGGAACAGATCGTACATTTTTAGCTAATCAAATAATTGATACCCACAGTAAAATTAATATTTTCTTTAATGCTGATTTAACTAATAAAAAAGCAAATAATAATTCGATAATTTTTGTAAAAGATATCGATAAATACTCATTAGAAAAGCAACAAGATTTGATTGATTTCTTAATCGAGAATGATGATAAAATTTTAAAGGTGATTTCAACAGCTACTAAAAATTTATTTGAATTAGCAAGTAAAGATCTATTTTTATTAGATTTGCTTGAATTAATAGTTGATTGTAATATTACGCTACCAGACTTAAAAGATCGCCCAGATGATCTTGAATATATAGCATACGATATATTAAAAGATACAATAAAAAATGAAACAAACGCTAAAATAGAACTAAATGAAGACGCCTTAAATACAATCCGTCATTACAGCTGGCCATTGAATTTTATTGAATTCAAACACAAATTAAAACAAGCAATATTGTTATGTGAGCCAGCATTAGATGAAGATCAGTCATTAATTTATAAAATTACATGTGCTGAAATAAATTTAGACAATAACTTCTTATATTCCGATTTGAAGCCTTTAGGTAATAATTTTAAACTTTCTGATGAATTGAAAAATATTGAAAAACGTTATATACAAAAAGCATTTAAACACGAACACCTTGGTGCTACTATTATAGCTAAAATGTTAGGAATGTCAGGGGTGACTGCGCTAAAAAGCAAATGTGAAAAACTGAACATTGACTACTCTCTAAACAAAGAAAATAAAAATAATCAAAAAATTAAAAATGGTTCTACTAACGAAAGATAATTTTAATTATAGGCCTGTTTAAATTTATATAATTAAATTTTTCGTGTAATCATCTATTATAACAAAATCGCTCTGAGATTGCTTTAAAATGCATTTTAGAGCGATTGCTTTTTATTTATTAATAGAGCTAATTAACTTTTAGCCAAGATATCGAATAGCCTTATATATTCATTACTAACAAAAAGTGAAATATTTTAGGGGATTTTTTAGGGTTTATAAAAATTGTTGTTGTTATTAGATTTCTGATATTTTTAACAAATGCTATTTTTGTAGTTAAATTGAGAAAAAACTTGTTGTTGTTTTGTTGTTGTTATTTTCCTTCTCATGACGTAAAAAGGGGTAAAATGACGTATCAGTATTTTTTGCTTTGAATTAGTGCAAATTAGTTAATTTGAGGTAGGGAAGTGGAAATTAGGGCAAAAAAATGGCACTCCGGGAATGGCAGCTTTATTTTTTAATTAACCTCAAAAATCTTAATTTCTAAGTTCAAAATGTCTGATTTAGCTAAATTGATGCGAAAAATAAAATCATCAAAAAACGGTACTTTGTGGTACTTTTAAGTATCAAAATGGTACCAAATGGCTACGTTTTTTAAACTATATTTTGACAACTAAATTACTATCTTTAAATTAGTATTTAAAAACATATTTTCAAGGCTTTTTTAATATCAAATTATGTTTTGTTAATTTACTTTTTTTTGAACGCAATTTACTAGTTTATATGAAGCTGTTACCGCCATTAAATTTTATGTAAATTACTATGAATAAATCAATATTATGTCAAATCATGCCTAATGCTGTTTTTCTTCATTATACCATTAAAATTGCAACAAAACCTGTGTTAATTATACAAAATCATATAAGATAATTTATTAAAGTAATGATTCCTATTTATAATAAGCAAATAAATATAACAAATTTATTATAAAATTGTTATAAAAAAATAGAACTTTTCTTATTAATAATTAAAAATCCTATAAAAAGAAAATTTCTTAAAAACTATTTGAAATATAGAAAAATAATTTTATATTATAATTACACAAATCCAAGGAAAAAGGAAAATATAAAAATGACAAAAAAAACAAACAGAGGAAAAGTTGCAGTGGCATCTTTATTAGGGATGCTTGCTGGAATTGGAATGATTGCTAGTGCCTGTATTGACATGGACACTAAAGATTGTTCTAAAAAGACTGCTCGTTCGAAAGAATCGTTTAATGAAAATTGGAAGTTTGCTCGTTTTGGTCCATCACCAATCGCTGGAGGGGATTACATTGATGAACCTGGCGTAGTTAGAAAAGAGAGCAATTTCTTCAAAACGTGGGCTTCTTCAACTGAAGCGAGTCAAAAAACTGAGTACGCTGTTGATGGTGATAAAGATTCACGCTGGTGCGCTAATGGTGCTAAAAATAATCAATGGGTAAAAATTGATTTAGGCAAAAAAATGGACATCAGCAAAGCGAAAATTGCTTTTGAATTTGCTGACAAAAGTTATGCTTACAAATTAGAAGTTTCAAATGATGGTCAAAGTTGGGCACTGGCAAACAGCGGAAACGCTAAGGATCCTCAATTCGACTTAAACAAGGCTGCACGTTTTGTACGTTTGACTTTAACAGATGCCAATAAAAGTAGATGGGCTTCAGTTCGCGAAATTGAACTTTTTGACAAAAATGGCAACTTAATCAAACCTGAAAAGAAAAAAGAGAAAAAAGTTGTTTGTAAAATTAGCCCTTCTGAAATTAAATTTGATGATTCAAATTGGCGTAAATTAAACGTTCCACATGATTGGGGTATTGAAGGTCCTTTTAGACAGGATTTACCAGGAAATACTGGAAAATTACCTTGGAAAGGCATTGGTTGGTATCGTAAAGATTTTAAAGTTCCTGCATGTGACGCGAACAAAAAAGTATTCATCGATTTTGATGGCGCAATGTCAAACAGCAAAGTTTACATCAACGGAAATTACGCTGGTGGTTGGGCATATGGTTACACTGCGTTCCGCATTGATGCGACTAAATTTATCAAATTTGGCGAAACTAATAAAATTGCGGTTCGTTTAGATACTGTTAATTGGGATTCACGTTGGTATCCAGGTGCTGGTATTTACCGAAATACGTGGATTGTAATGACTGATAAAGTACATTTGGATCACTGGGGAGTACAGGTGTTAACACCAAAAATTACGAAAAATTGTGGTGAAGTAAAAGTTGTAGCAACTGTTGATAATGAATCAGACAGCGCGGCAAAAGTTCAAGTAAAAACAGAAATTTACCCAATTGATAAAAATGATGTTAAAGGGGGAAAAGTTGCAGAAAGTTGTTCAAAAACAATGAAAATTGCGGCTCAAAGTGGTCAGGCAACTTTAACAACAAATTTAAAGGTTGTTAATCCTAAATTATGGGATATTATTGCGCCAAATCGTTATGTTGTAACGACTAAAGTATTTAAAAATGGTAAATTAGTTGATGTTAAAGATACTAAATTTGGTTTTAGAATTTTAGAATTCACAAAACGAGATGGTTTTAAATTAAACGGTCGTCGTGTTGAAATTAATGGCGTATGTCAGCATCATGATTTAGGACCTTTAGGAGCGGCATTTAACGTGCGCGCTGCTGAACGTCAAATCGAAATACTTAAAGAAATGGGTGTGAATGCTATTCGTACATCACATAACCCAGCTGCAACAGAATTTTATGAATTATGTGACAAAATGGGTGTTTTAGTTCAAGCAGAAACGTTTGATTGTTGGGATCGTGGTAAACGTAAACTTGATTATGGTAAAGATTTTAATAAATGGTGGAAACGTGATATTGAGGCATTAGTTAAACGTGCGCGCAATCATCCATCAGTTTTTATGTGGTGTATTGGTAATGAGATTTTAGGTTTATGGTCACGAGATAAGGCTAAATTAGGTCGTCAAATTTCTGACCAGGTGAAAAAATTTGATATTACACGTCCTACGACAATTGGCTCCAACTATGGAGAAGCCTATAAAAAAGGTTTTGCTCAAGCTGTTGATGTATTTGGGTTTAATTATAATATTTGGCAATATGGGAAATTTAATAAATACTGTAAGAAACCAAATGAAATGTATATGGGAACAGAAACTTCATCATGTATTTCTAGTCGTGGTGAATATTTTTTCCCAGTGACACGCAATAATAAAGCTAATTTTCAAATGAGTAGTTATGATGTTTCGCATCCAGGTTGGGGTTGTACTCCAGACACTGAATTTAAAGAATTAGATAAACACCGTGACTGCATGGGTGAATTTGTGTGGACGGGTTTTGACTACATTGGTGAACCTACTCCATATAATAATGATGCAACAAATTTACTAAATTTTACAGATCCAAAACAGAAAGCGGCAATGGCTGCAGAAATGAAAAAATTAGGTAAATTACAGGTTCCATCACGCAGCAGCTATTTTGGAATTGTTGACTTAGTTGGCTTCAAAAAAGATCGTTTCTATATCTATCAAGCTCGTTGGAGACCAAATTTACCAATGGCACATATTTTACCACATTGGACATGGCCAGAACGTGTTGGCAAAGTTACGCCGATTCATGTTTATACGTCAGGGGATGAGGCTGAGTTATTCCTTAATGGTAAAAGTTTAGGGCGTAAAAAACGTGGCAAATATGATTATCGTTTGAAATGGGATGATGTAAAATATGTTCCTGGCGTAGTGAAAGTTGTCGCATATAAAAATGGTAAAAAATGGGCAACAGACACGGTAAAAACTTCGACTCCAGCAGTAAAAATTAATTTAACGGCAGATCAAAAAGTTATTAAAGCTGATGGCTATGATTTATCATTTGTAACTTGTGATGTGTTAAATGCTGAAAATGGCGTTGTGCCACGCAGCAGTAATTTAGTTAAGTTTTCAGTAGAAGGCGCAGGTGAAATTATTGCGACAGGCAACGGTGACGCAACAAATCATACAGTTTTCAGTTCTAAAAAGCGTAAAGCTTTTAACGGAAAAGTGATGGTGATTATTAGAAGTAAAAAAGGAGTAAAAGGAGCAATTAAGCTAACAGCACAAAGTGAAGGCTTAAAAGGAGCAACAATTACTCTAGAAGCAAAATAATTGATATTTTAAGCAATTATTGCAAATAGCAAAAACGCTTTAGGATTAAACTTCTAAAGCGTTTTTTTTATATCATAGTTATGTAGAAATTGATATATAATAGTGCGTCAATAAATGATATGCTTCCTCCAATTTATTAGAGAAAAATTGAATGACACAGAAATAATAAATTATTTATTTAAAATCGAGAAATAGTGAAGATATATATTAAAGAGGTATGTGTAGTTAAATGTTTAATTCACTAACATTTGTATTTATTAAAAGACCTCATTGAAGTCAATGAGGTCTTTATTTTATAAAAAATTGTCATTAAAGTGACATATTGTTTTACAAAATTATTTGTGGTTATTCACGCCCATGAACTGAAATACTATTCGCTGTTCGCAAACGCTCTTCACGTTCATCAGGAGCATATCCTTTGAACCATAATTTTGCTCGATAACGAATATCATTTTCCTTCGGAAATAATTGCACTGGTTTCGTACGAATTGCCTCAGGAAATTTCGCAAAACTTTCTGGAGCTCCATCTGGCATTTCATGACAACCAATACAGCCTTTTGTTTCATTTGGTCGCACATATTGCCATACAATTTCATTACCAATAACTTTTTTATCAGCATCCAGAACTTGAAGATGGAACACCCTATCTGCTGGCAACTGAATCATAAATGAACCGTCCGCGGCTACTGGAATTGTTCCTAATATACGAGCTGTTGTTCCGCCATGATTACGCCATGCAATACCACCATTCATATGAGTTTGAACACGTGTCGTCGGCACAATCCCTTCGATAACACGGATGTATTTACCATATTTTTTGACGTAATGATGTTGAGTTGTAAAAATTGAACTACAGTACAATGTGCCCATAAATGAAGTTTCATCTAAACTACTTGGCATTACTGGTGGTAATTTTCTTGGTTGCAACGGACGTGCTTCAAATTCAGTTGTCTTCGGATCATTATAAATTAACTGCAATTTGCCAGTATCAACATCCATATAATAGAGCCCTAAATCTGTAGGTGCCCAATCATCGAGACGCTTCTTTGAATATTTTTTAGAAGGCTGACCAATAACATTTTTCTTTGAATATATTTTTAATGGTCTTTTTCCAGCTGCAACTAATACCGTTTTGTCATCAATCTTCCATGGAGTTGTTACCGCCCATTCATTGTTTGGACGTAAAAATCTTTCTTTATAACGTCCAGGACCTACCAACATTGGACCACGAAATGAATTAATCAAATACATAGAATCACCCCAGTAAGAAGGCTGAGTTATTCGTAATGCTCTGTGACGAGGAGTTGCCACAGCGCCAGCGCCTCCAATTCTTGACCAAAAATGGCGACGTTCAGGTCCATAAATAGTTGTTGGCTTACTACCATCTTGTGATACAGTAATCAAATTCAATTCCGTTTTCATTCGTGAATAAAATACTTCAAGTCGTGAAAAAACAATCTGTCCATCATCGGTAACTGATGCTTCATTGTCACGTCCAGCATTAAAGCCAATCACTTTTATAGCACTGCCATCATAATTAATTGTTGCTAAGCCAGTTATTGGATAGCCATGATATTCATCACGACCGCCAACACGACTTGTTGAAAACATTAAACGACCATCTGGTAAGTAAATTGGCTGAACGTCATGGTATGGACCAAAGGTAATTTGACGTAAATTTTTGCCATCAGCATCAATTTCGTAAATATGCCACCATGGGTTTTCTCCAGATTCTTGACGGGCAAACAAAATCTTTTTACCATCATAAGAGACCTCTAAATCAGCGACAAACCCCGTTTTAAAGTGGGTTAACTGCTGTAAACTTTCTTGTGGGTTAGCAGTGTTAATTTTGAAAATATTTTTGCCCAAACGATATGTTGGACCTGCATCTGTTGTTGAATATCCAGTTTGATCCTTAGAAATTTGATAATGATTTCCCGGATTCTTTGTGCCCTTAATAAAAACAATTTCTTGAGGTTTTCCAGTCGGAATTGGTAATTGTTTTAAAGTTCGAGTTTTATTTTTTGGGAAAGCAAATGGTTGAATATTTTGCTTAAAAATTGCTTCACGAGCTAACAATCTCACACTTGCTACAGGGTGAAATGTTGCTGCTTTTTTTAATGCTGCAATCGCTTTAGGCGTTTTTAATTTGCATAAAGCAACTGCCGCTTCATATTGCACTTCAATCACATTTTTATCATTATTTAAAAATTTAATTAATAATTCATCACTTGATTTATCATTCAAATATCCTAATGCATTGATATAAGCGGTTTTAAAACGTGGACTTGGATCATTATATTCATCATATCCATCACCTAACCGACCTTTTCCAAAACGGAAGTAATCAGCATTAAACCCATAACTTGCATCATCAGGAGCTGTTGTCAATAAATGTTTAATTTTAGGCAAAGAGGAGTGTGATTTGTTAAAAATCAAGGCTCTTGTCGCATCAATTTTAACCCACCCGTTAACATTATCAAGCATTTTTTCAAGCAGAGGAATATCTTCTTTGTCGCGTGCTAGAGCAGAAATAATATTGCTACTAAACGATGGATAACGTGAATTTTTACCATAATTCCATAATGCAGCCAAACGCATAACAGATTCACGATGTGGTAAATCTTTAGAAACGGTACGCTCATTAAATCCTAAAGCCTTAAATGCCGCATTTTTAATGTCTTGAGCAATTCCAGCTTCTTCTAAAATGTAACGTATGTATTTTTGATAAGGTTCTTCCTGATAATAAACATTTGCATCCCAATGTGTCGGAAACAGCGCGACTAAGTATGGAGTATATTCACGAATTTGCGCTTTAACTTCAGGAGAAATATTATTTGCTCTTGACAAACTTTGTAAAATATAAAAAGCTGTCTTTGGCATACGATCAGCACTTGTTAAATAAGGTTTATCAGAAATATCTACAGAAACAACTGGTTTATCTTTAGGGTCACCAGCGAGCCACTCCCTATAATTAACGGAATATTCTGGTAGTGCATTAATTAATGCTAGAGATGCACTATCCGTATTAATATCGCCAAGCGCTTCCGCAGCATAAGAACTCCAAACGGGTTTTTCATTAAGTAACGTAATCAGTGTTTTTTCGGCATTTTTTCCACCTAACCGCCCTAACGCTCTGATACCAGCTTGAACCATTAAGCGTTCGCCACGATCAATCACAGATTGAGATTCTGGAGTGTATTTATATTTATAATACATATTTCTTTCAAGCCTGTTGATTGCTTGATTAGCTCCACTAATAGGGCGATACATTAAATCTTGAGTTAAATAAGGTTTAATAGCATTTATTACATACTTTGTACTATTTTTATCGCCACATGAACCTAAAGCGCGCAAAAGCTTAGCATATTCATAATAAAAGTCACCTTTCGCATAAATATCCTTACCAAATTGATTTTGCTTATCAGCTAAATTAATGTCATCTGGCAACTTCTTAGCAGCTAATTTATTTAATGAATTAACATTAAATTTAGCAATTTTTTCTTTAATTAGCTCTTTTTGTTTATTTTTCTCTGCAAGAGATTGACCTAACGCATCATATTTTAAATCCAAAGCCGTTAAATTAATTAACCCATTTACTGCAGCTTGACTAACAGTCCAATCTTCATCATCCAACAATTTAACTAAAACTGGAATTGAATTAATATCTCCTGTCCATGCTAAATTCATTGCCACTTCGCGACGTACTTCAGCAGATTTATCATTTGCTAATTTTGCAACTTTGTCTGCTGTTTTGAATGCACGCATATAAGATAAGTATTCGACGGCATTTTCTCTCTTTTCCGCACTTTCTGCAGTTAAACTTCTAGTTAGTTTATTTAACTCAAAATCAAATACATTCTTACCAGCTAAATTAAATGACGACAACAAAGACACACAAGCTGAGAGAAGTAAATAACTTCTCTTTTGGTGGTTCTTTACCATTTTTTTTACTCTCCTAACATTTCTTTTTTTTATTTTGTGTCATAGTTACTACTTTTCAAGATTTTAAAAATCAAAACATATAAAAAATGTCATTTTATCGACATGATACTTATAACATTTTTATTTAAAAATGGCAAGCTTTTTAAGGAAATTATTGGCTCAAAATCAAGCTTCTTTTTTAAAATTTGGAAAAGTGTATTTTAATTACTATTTATGGATAAATGTTTCTTGAAAAAATGGTTAGAAATGATACTTATCCACTCATGAAGTAATTATCTTGAAATTTTGAAAATGATAAATCAATTTATGGCTTTAATTCATTGATATTTGTACCTAAAAACAAGAAAATAAAAAAATAAAAATTAACTTGTAATAAGAAATTATACGTCTATAATAGGAAGTAATGCGACAGGATATTTTGACTTAAAATATTTTTTCCAATTGAATTAGTTAACTTTCTTTTAGCCAGGAAGTAATAGGAGTTTAATTGAAATGATAGGTGTAGTTCTTAAAGTAATTTTGTCTTGCTAAATTAATAATTATTTAAAAATTTTAAAAGATAGAGGATATTTATTATGAATAAAATTGTTGATATTTTCATACCGTTGGACGCTAGAGAAAGTGCTTGTAATGTTGTGTGGCCAGTCGCAGAACAGCAGTTAAAACAATTAGTAGAAGTTATTCAACAATTAGGTTGGCAAGTAAATATTCTTCATGAAAAAGTTATTAGGCGTGTTGTTGATGGAATTAAAGTAATGGAAAACGCTCAGGGCAGTCGCTTAATAACTTTTTTGGCTGGCTGGACTTACCCTGATTTTGTAGTTTCCCCTCTAAGTCATATTTCAGAAGATATCCCAAAATTGCTACTAGGAAGTATTATTCCAGATTTTCCAGGAGCAGTTGGTTTGTTGGCTGCGGCTGGTGGATTAGAACAACTAAATATTAAATTTTCTAGAATGTATGTTGAATATTTTGATAAAAAAGAAACCTACCAAAAAGAATTAAGTGAATTTTTAGAAACTGGAGAAATAAAATTCAATCAGAAAAAATTTATTGATATAGAAATTACATCTGAAGATAGAGCAAGGGCTCAAAATGCAGCAAAATCATTAAAAGGGCAAATTTATGGTTGTATTGGACCTCGTTCAATGGAAATGTGGAACAAAATTTCTGAAGAGGATTTTCTAAAAGTTTTTGGTGTCTCAAAATTAAGCTTTGATCAGTTGCGTTTAGTAAAAATGGCGGAACAAATATCAGATGAACAAGCTTTACAGGCTTTTGAATTTTTGAAAGAGAAAAAATTAGATTTTAAATTAGGAGATGACCCTGATAAATTTTTAACTGATGAAATGGTTATTTTTCAGTTGAAAATGTATTATGCATTATTAAATTTAAAAGAAGAATTTGGTCTAGATTTTTTAGGAGTTCAAGATCAGCTTGATTTGATAACATGGTATCCTGGGACTGATTTGATTTTAGGGTTATTAAATAATCGTTTACGCCCAAGTTCTGACGGTGAAACTGTTGTTGCAGCAACAGAAGCTGATGATGGTGCAGCTATTACAATGCAGGTTTTAAAGCTAATTCAAGATGGAGGAGAGCCAGTTGGTTTTAATGACTTACGTTATTGGAATAAAGATAAAAATCTTTACTACTTAGTAAATTCAGGGGCGTTAGCGCCATATTTTGCAAATAAGAGCCATGAGTCATTAGAAGGGTGCTGGAGCGAGCGTCAGACTCCAATGTACTTCGCGGCAGGAGGTGGAACTTGTAGTGTGGTTTGTCGTGTTCCTGGTGTCATGACTTGGGCTAGATTTAGTTATCGTGATGGAAAAATATATTTATGCGCGGGGCGCGGTGTAACAAATGTGCCAACTCATGAGCAGTGGCTTGAACGAACTGAGCGTTGTAGTCGAGATTGGCCACAGTGGTATGTTGCATTATGTTCACATATGGAATATTATATTAATAGTAATCATCCTATGACGGTTGTTGGAGATTACTTGGGTGCATTAAAAGCATTTGCAGAAGAACTAAACATTGAATTTGAGTGTTACGATTACTGTAACGTAGAGGATTTAACTATATGAAAAAACAGCAGTATATTAATAATGAATATCTTTTAGAGATGAATAATATTCATAAATCTTTTGGTTCAGTTGAAGTTCTCAAAGGAGTAGATTTTGGACTGAAAGGTGGCGAAGTTCATGTTCTTGCGGGTGAAAACGGTGCAGGAAAAAGTACTTTGATGAAGATTCTCTGTGGAATTCATACTGCTGATCAAGGTGTTATTAAACGTAATGGTGAAATTGTAAATTTTAAAAAAGTCGCTGATTCTGCTAGGCATGGTATTTCTATGATTCATCAGGAATTGTCTATGATTAAAGAATTATCGATTGTTGACAATATATTTTTGGGGCAAGAAATTACTCGGTTTAAATTTTTTAATAATCCTAAAGAGCAAGAGAAAAAAACAACAGCAATTTTAAATAAATTAAATATAAATATTGATTGTAGGCGTAAAGTTGAAGAATTTGCAGTATCAACTCAGCAAATGTTTGAGATAGCTAAAGCGTTAACTTTTGATGCTCAAATTATTATTATGGATGAGCCAACTAGTGCTTTAAATAAGCCTGAAGCCGAGCGATTATTTGATTTAATAGCTGAATTAAAAAGTGCTGGTCATGCAATTGTTTATATTTCACATAAAATGGATGAAATTTATCGTTTAGCCGATAAAATTACGGTATTACGTGATGGTGAATTTATTATTAGCAGTGCTGCTAGTGAGTTGCCTGAAAATAAATTAGTCGCAGCTTTGGTTGGACGAGAATTAAATCAGCAATATCCAAATCGTACAACAAAAGTTGGAAGTGATTTTTTCACCGTAAAAAATTATAGCGTTGAAAAAAAATATGGACATGGAAAGTTGGTTGATAACATCTCTTTTAGCTTAAAAAAGGGAGAAATTCTTGGAATTGCAGGACTCGAAGGCTCTGGTAACCATGAATTATTTTACTCACTTTTTGGCGCATATGGGATTAACAATAGTGGAAATGTTGTTATGGACGGCAGAAAGTTGAAAATTAAAAATCCAAAAAATTCAATTGAACATAATAATATGATGCTACTTACTCATGACCGCAAAGGTGATGGTTTAATTTTAGACATGAGTATTCAGGAAAATACCTCACTAGCTTCTATGAAAAGGTTTTCGAATAAATTAACATTTATGAACAAGCAAAAAGAACGCAAGACAGCAGAATTGTTCCAAAATAAAATGAACATAAAATGCTCTTCTGTTAACCAATGTGTGGGTGAATTATCAGGAGGCAATCAGCAAAAAGTGGTATTAGCTAAATGTCTCGAAACAAACCCTCAGGTTTTATTGCTTGACGAACCAACTAGAGGTGTGGATGTTGGCGCCAAAAAGGAAATTTATGATTTAATGAATCAATGCACAGATGCTGGCATAAGTATAATTTTAATAACTTCTGAAATGTCAGAATTATTGGCGATGAGTGATAGAATTTTGGTTATGCACTTAGGTGAAATTACTCGTGAACTAGCCAAAAATGAGGCCACTCCAGAAAATGTTTTAGCTGCTGCAATGGGTAAAGTAATTTAACGCAAGGAAATATAAAATGGACAAAAGTATTAATAAAAATAACATATTGGACGATTAATGTTCAATTAATAAATGTGACAAAGCAAATTTTTTTACTACGTCAACTTTTAGAGCATTAATTGCATTAATTTTAGTATTGGGTCTTGGCGCATATTTTAATGGGGATGGCGCATTTTTTAATTGGGATACGCATCGTGATACCTTGCGAGCTATTTCTGTATATGGAATGTTATCCTGTGCGATGACATTGGTCATTATTACGGGAGGTATTGATTTATCAGTGGGAAGTTTGCTGGCATTGTCATCGGTAACTTTTTCATTGCTGACATTGCATCATTCAATTCCTGTACCTTTCGCTATAGCTGCTTGTTTATTTGCAGGAGTGTTATGTGGTGGAACTTCTGGAGTTTTAATTTCAAAATTCAAAGTGCAACCTTTTATTGCTACCCTAGCAATGATGGTTTTTGCACGAGGAATAGCTAAATTTATCTCTGGAAGTAAAAAAATTTCAACTTATGTGAAGCAGGGCGATGAATATGTGAATATTGAGATGCCTAAAATTTTTGACTTTCTTAATTCACGAATATTAAATGATAATTTAAGTATTGTAACAATTATCATGGTGGTATGTATTATAATTTGTTTTATTCTTATTAATAAAATGCGTTATGGTCGCCAATTGTTTGCAATTGGAGGTAATGAAAATGCCGCAAAAATTTCTGGTGTACCAGTAAATTTGGTAAAGGTAATTACTTATGCTTTGAGTGGTTTTTTCTGCGCTATTGCTGGAATTTGTCAAGCTGCGCAAGAATATCAGGGAGATCCCGAAGCTGGCGTGAGTTATGAGTTAACGGCTATCGCAATGGTGGTCATTGGTGGAACAAGTCTAAATGGTGGACGTGGTTCAATATTATGGACGTTAATTGGTATTTTAACGATGGGATACTTGGAAAAAATCTTAAGTATCAATGCTGTAGGTGAAGATAAAAGATTAATATTAACGGGAATAATTATTGTTGGTGCAGTGTTATTCCAAAAACGTAAAAATTAAGGAGTTTTTCATGAAAATTTTTCAAAAGTATTTTTTGTGTGCTGTTGGCTGTGTTACGCTTGGTTTAATGAGTTCTTGTGGTGATAGTAATTCAGAAACGGCTAAACCTGATGAAAAAAATCAAGTAAAAACGTGGACTATTGGCATGAGTCAAAGTAATTTAGGTGAACCATGGCGTGTGCAAATGAACGAAGATTTACAAACGAATGCAAATAAGCATAAAAATTTAAAAATAATTTTTAAGAATGCTCAAAATGATTCATTAAAGCAACGTTCACAAATGGAAGAATTCATCAATAGTAAAGTTGATTTAATTATTATTTCGCCAAAAGAGGCTGCTCCTTTAACGCAAGTTGTTGCTCAAGCAATGAAGCGAAATATTCCTGTTATTGTTTTGGATAGAAAAATTTTAGGTAAAAACTACACATGTTATATTTCAGCAGATAATAAATTAATTGGTGAAGCTGCAGGAAAATGGATTAAAGAACATTTACCAAAAGGTGGGAAGTTGATTGAATTAAAAGGGTTAATGACTTCAACTCCAGGGCAGGATCGTCATAATGGTTTTGTTAATGGAATTAAAGGACATGATTTTGAAACAATTTTTGAAGCAGATATGAAATGGTTAGAAGGCAATGCTCGTAAAGAAATGGAATCAGCGCTAGCTCGTTTTCCTAAGATAGATGTAGTTTATTCGCATAATGACCCAGGTGCTCATGGTGCTTATTTAGCGGCTAAAGCAGTTGGCCGTGAAAAAGAAATTATGTTTGTTGGTATTGATGGCTTGCCTCAAGAAGGTCAAATTTATGTTAAAAAAGGCATTTTATCGGCATCTTTTGAATACCCTAATGGTAGTGATGTTGCGATTGAAACGGCACTAAAAATTCTTAGAGGAGAAAAATTTGATAAAAATATCATATTGCCTTCAAAGTATTTCACTGCCAAAAATATTGATAAAGGTGGCGAATATATCAAATAATTGAAAAACACCGTGAAGTAAAGTTTTGATATTTATGAAGATTAATAGCAATAATAAGATATAATTGAGATTTATATTGTAGCATTTCCAAGAGAGGTTTTTAAAAAGTGAATAACTTAAAAGGTAAGTATGTTATAGGTTTAGATTATGGTACAGATTCTGCCCGTGCCGTAATTGTAAATATTGGTAGTGGAGAAATTTTGGGTGAGGGCGTAAGCTATTATCATAATTGGAAAAAAAAGTTGTATTGTGATGAAAAAATTAATCAATTTCGTCAACATCCACAAGATTATTTGATTGCTTTAGAAAATGCCGTCACAAATGCCATAAAAGAGGTGAATTTTGATCAAAAAATCACCAGTAATATTATTGCTATGAATGTTGGAACTACAGGATCAACAGTTGCTTTAGTTGATAAAAATGCAAATGTTTTGGCTCAAAATGATCAATATCAGACTAATCCAGACGCAATGTTTATGTTATGGAAAGATCATACCTCGGTAAAAGAAGCTGAAGCTATTAATAATTGGGCAAAGGACTGCGCTGAAATTGATTACACAAAATATAGTGGTGGAATTTATTCTTCAGAATGGTTTTGGGCTAAATTATTGCATTTAGCAAATACAAATCCTGAATTGGTTAAAGAAGCTTATACTTTTTGTGAATGTAGTGATTGGTTAGTAACTAATTTATGTGGTATTGATGATGCTGATAAAATTATTAGAAACCGTTGTGCGGCTGGGCATAAAGGAATGTGGCATGAATCTTTTGGTGGCTACCCAAAAACAAACTGTTTAAATAAATTACATCCAGAATTGAGTAGAATTAGAGAAACATTAAACGATAGTACTGTTACAGCAGATAAAGCGGTAGGTTGTTTGTCTGAAAAATGGGCAAAGAAACTAGGTTTATCGACCAATGTTAAAATTGGAGCAGGGGCATTGGATGCGCATGTTGGTGCCATTGGTGGTGGAGTTAAGCCTGGAATGTTTTTAAAAGTTATAGGTACTTCAACATGTGATATGATGGTTGCTGATGCAAGTGAAATTCCTAAAGAACCTGTTGCTGGAATTTGCGGACAGGTTGATGGTTCAATAATTCCAGGATTCATTGGTTTTGAGGCTGGTCAATCAGCTTTTGGTGATATTTATTCATGGTTTGGAAATATTCTTAGCTGGGGACTGCAATTTTGTGACAATGCTTCTGATATTAAGAAAAATATTGTAAAATTAGTCGAAAATGCTGCAGAAAAATTACCAGTGTCTGATTCAAAAATAGTTTCAGTTGATTGGATGAACGGGCGACGCACTCCAGATGCAAATCAAAATTTAAAAGGAGCAATAATGCAGTTATCTCTAGGTAGCAATGCTCCTGAATTGTTTAAATCACTCGTCGAGTCAACAGCATTTGGCGCAAAGGCAATTATCGAGCGTTTTGAATCTGAAAATGTTGAAATTAAGGAAATAGCCGCAATAGGAGGCGTCGCTGAAAAATCATCTTTCGTTATGCAAACTTTAGCAAATGTTTTTGAGCGAGATATAATTGTTATTAAAGCACAGCAGACATGTGCATTAGGATCAGCAATGCTTGCAAGTGTTGTTGGGGGAGCATACAACGATTTGATTGAGGCTCAAAAAGCAATGGATTGTAGTGAAAAAATAGTTTATAGAACGCAAGAAGAATATCACTCTCATTATCAAAAATTATATAAGAAATATAAGTTGAGTGCAAACTTTATAGAAAATTATATGACTTAATAGTGGAACAATGAAAATGAAAGAAAATTTAACCATTGATGAGCTAAATGATTTAGCAAATGAATTGCGTTATGTTATTGCTGATATGATTTGTCGTTCAGGTTCGGGACATCTTGGAGGAGCTGTTTCAATAATTGAAATAATGATAACTCTATATTATCGGGTAATGAACGTAAAAAATAGTGAACCAGGTTGGAATAATAGAGATAGACTCATTTTAAGTAAAGGACATGCTGCGCCTGTTTTATATGCTGTTTTGGCTTATAAAAAATTTTTTCCAAAATCATGGCTAAAAACTTTAAATTGTGATGGAACAAAACTTCCAAGTCATGCTGATGCACGAACAGTGCCTGGAATTGATATGACTACTGGATCATTAGGGCAAGGCTTATCTGCAGCTTGCGGAATGGCCTTTGCTGCTAAGAAGGATAAGCGTGCAAATCATATATTTTGTATCGTTGGAGATGGAGAGCTTAATGAAGGTCAAAATTGGGAAGCAGCAATGTTTGCATCTCACAATAGACTTGATAATTTAATAGCAATTTGTGATTATAATAAATTGCAAATTGATGGTTTTACCTATGAAGTAATTGATTTAGAACCATTAACAGATAAGTGGAAGTCTTTTAATTGGAATGTTATTGAAGCTGATGGTCATAATTGGAATGAAATTTTTAGTAGCTTAGAACGTGCAAAAAAATTGAATAATGGTAAACCAACAATGATTATTATGCATACAACAAAAGCTAAAGATTGTTCAACTATTGAAAATATTGCCTCAAGTCATAATATTAAAATTGGTAGCATAACAGAACATCAAAACTTTCTCAAATCAATAACTTCTGGTGAGTACAAGTTGCCATATTAAGGATACTATTATATGAAATTACATGAAAAAGAGATGAGGACTGTATATGCAGAAACTTTAAATGAACTCATTTCTCAAAATAAGAATATCTTCTGCTTAGAGGCTGACTTAGCTAAAGCAACAGGAACGAATCCTATTGTTAGTGAAACATACCCTAATAATTTTATTAATGTTGGTGTAGCAGAGGCTAATATGATTGGAGTTGCAGCGGGGTTAGCTGTTGATGGAAAAGTGCCATTTTGTGCAAGTTTTAGCTGTTTTGCTTCAAGAAGAGTTTATGATCAAATAACTTTAAGTGTGGCATATGCTAATACAAACGTAAAAATTATTGGTGCAGCCCCAGGGGTAACTCAAGGTCCTAATGGTGGGACGCATATGTGTTTTCAGGATTTAGCAATTATGCGAGCTATGCCCAATATGCAGGTATTAAGCCCCTGTGATGTTTATGAATTAAAATCAATGTTATATTATATGGCAAATACATATGGTGGCATGTATATGCAATTAGTACGTCCAAAGGTAATTCCAATTTTTGATGAAAATTATCAATATGAGCATGGCAAAGCAGTAAAAATTTCTGAGGGGAGTGATGTAACAATAGTTACAACTGGTTTTATGACTCATATTGCTAAGCAAGCTGTTGATGAGTTAAAAGAAGAGAATATTAATGTTGAATTACTTCATTATCCATGTATTAAACCATTCGATGATGAAAGTTTAATTAGTTCTGCAAAAAAAACAAAAACAGTTATCACTGTTGAAAACCAAAGCGTTATTGGTGGGATAGGCGGAGCCGTTTGTGAAATTCTTAGTGAAAATTTGCCAACTAGAGTAAAACGTCTTGGGATTCCTGATAAGTTTGGAGAAGTAGCTTCAGCAAAATATTTATTTGATAAATATATTTTTGGGCTTGAAGGTATTAAACAAGCGTGCAGAGAGATGAAAAAATGAAAATAGCAATTGGTAGCGATCATGCTGGTTTTAAGTATAAACAAATTTTAATAAAGTATTTAAAAAGCACTAATATTGAGGTAACTGATTTTGGAACTCACTCAGATGAAATGTGTGATTATCCAGATATTATTCGTCCAATAGCTGAAAATGTAGCATCTGGAGCTTACGATACAGGAATTATTTTAGGTGGAAGTGGCAATGGTGAAGCAATAGTTGCAAATAAAGTTAAGGGAGTTCGTTGTGCTTTGTGTTGGGATGAATATACTGCTCAAAAAGCTAAAGAGCATAATAATGCCAATATGATATCTATTGGAGAAAGAACCGTTTCAATTGAAATGGCAAAAAAAATAGTTGAAACGTTCCTATATAGTAATTTTAGTGGTGGGCGGCATCAAATTCGCGTTAATAAAATAGTTATTTCAGAGTAATATTTTAAAATTAAAAAAATATCCTAGTGAAATAAATCATTAGGATATTTTTGTATGTTATATTATTTTTTCTTTAACCAAATAATATAGCCTTGATTAGGCTTTAAACTAATTGACTGGTCAAAACTAAATTCTTTGGCATCTTGAATGCGGTTTAATTTAGGAGCAACTAGTTTATAGTCATTTTTATTTAAACCTAATTTATCAAAATCAATTGCTAATTTTACATCTGCATTATCTTTTTTGTTCCAGTTGATAACTGTAAATAATGCACCATCATTTTTAACAAATGAACTTAATTTAATATTTTTGTTTCCAGTGCAATCCTTAATTGGATTTGTTGTATCCCAGTAACCAAAGAATGTTGATTTTTCAATGCCAAAGTCATTCCATAATTTCCAAGTTTCTTGAGGGAATGTTCTACCCCATCCAAGACGTTGTCCCATTCCGAATAACATTCCTTTTGCTGGCACATGGCTACCCATTAGTTCTCCCATTAATCCAAATGGAATTCCAGATATTTCTATTAACCAGTAATCTGGAGATACTGATTCGTAACGACGACCAGCAAAGCCTTCACCATACCATAATTTATCGAAATATGGATAGTTTGGCATATAATAGTAAGCAGAATTAGTACGACCAGCTAAATAGCTTCTATGATTCCAAGAATGAGCATCTATAATGCTATTTGGGTTGTTCTCTAATAAAACTTTGCGCACACGTTTAAATCCATTTCTACTTAAAGATGTATCATCAATATACAAACCATCAATATTTGTATTTTTAACGGTATATTTCAAGCCTTCGATGTAATAATTTTCTAAGCGTGAATCTGGAGTTGTAATAACCGCTAAGTCAAGTAAACCTTTATATCGCCCTTTTAATACTTCACGCCATGCAGGAATGAAATTTTCACCTAAGTTATCCAATAACCATTTATGAGGTCCTTTTTGATTTGTTACAGGTTTCGCATCTTTTCCTGGTCCAGGACAAATTATTTCGCCATTCATAGCATGGAAAGCAAAAAACTCTGGTATATTGTTTGTTATTTCACGAGTTGTGTAATAAATTTTCACTTTCATGTCATTTTCATGAGCTTGTTTTACATATTTTTTCAAAATCGGCATAGATTCGTCATAATATGGGTAATTAATGGTTGGATTTGGCTCTTTATTATGATGAATGTTTACTACATTTGCACCCTGTTCTTTGATCCATTTAAAATTCCAAAGTCGAGGATCGTCAACTTTTTGTCCCGGATGAAAGTACTTATTTTTAAAATGTTTAACCATATTAATTGGCTTGAATGGAGTAATAAAACAATCAAAATCATATTGTAAAGTTTCATTTGCTTTCATTGTTCTACTGCCACTATATGCTGTTGCTAAGGCTCCGTTAGAATTAGAATTAACTCTAATTCCACCTTTAGAACCATTGCCCCATGATTTAGGCTTGTTCAATGTGCGAAATTTATAATATGCGTTAATTAATGGAGAATGATAGTTAGCTCCTTTTAAACGAACTTTTAAACCAGCGTTAATGTCTCCCATCCAAAAACCATCTTGATTTCTTCCTTCAGCCCACCATTTCCACGTTAGGTTTGGTTTTCTTAAACCACCTTCTTCTCCAATACCCATGAAGTATCTAGAAGCATTTTTGGTATATTGCATATCAAGAGCAATATCTTCAATTTCAATATTTTCGGTAGCTTTCATTTGGCATTTAAATTGCATGAAACCATCCATTTCTAGGCGACCTTTAACTATTAAAGTCATTTCCTTTGCTGTGCTAATTGCAGTCCAACATACAGCGCCAGCAGTTTCTTTTGTAAATTTAAAGCTTTTAGGAGTGAAATTTAATGCACCTTTATTTGTTAATACTTTGAATGAAAATGGTTTTTCTAAAATATTTTTAGCTTCTGAGGTAATTGCAGTATTACTTGAGTTGAAAAATGATTGAATTTGTTTTGGGATACCTATATTTGTTAAACTTACATTTCTTCCTAAAATAGCCAATTCATTTGTTGCTTTATTTACTTGAATTGCAGTGAATGGTTCAATTAATTCATTAGTATCTTGTTCTGCAATTGAGTTTAACCAACGCAAGCGAGAAAGGCGTTGAGATTCATCATCACCATGATTTGCGAGCATTTCTCCATCTACATTTATTTGAATATTTACTGGGACAACATTTCCATTTAAATCTGTAACGGTAATTTTTCCCTTATATGATCCTTGAGCATACTGGGGAATTTGAATACCAACGTACATTGGTTGGATATAATCTTTTTTTAGGTTAACATTTTTAGTGAATTTTTCACCTAAAAAATTTGTTCCGCCTAAATTAAAACATTGAAATGCATTTTTTGTGATAATGCTGTTATTTCGAGTGCTTTTCAAGTCTTCAAAATTTAATTGAATATTTTTAATATCTTTTGTGCTATATAGACCCAAATAAAAAACGTAATATTCATTTGGTTGAGCCTTCCCAATAAACTTTTCTAAATTATTTCCATCGTTATTAATCCATAGTTTAGGGAATTTATTTTTAAGCTTAACTTGTTGAAGTCTATCGCCACCAAAAACATATAAATCACGTTTGAATTTTTTTGTAAAGTTTGCAACTTCATTTTCTGTTGCATATTCATCCATAATGGTTTTTTTAACTGGATTATAGACTGTTTTTAGAGCTTCTTGCTCAGGCATGTTATAGTCATCAGCATCAGTACCTGTTGTTTCTGTAACAAGTTCAGCTTGTAAGCTCATTAGACTGATTGCAGTTGATGACATGAGTAACATTTTTAATCTCTTTCTCATTTTTTTCTCCATTTTTATTAGTTTTCTTTTTTGACTAAATTAAAAATAACAAAAATTACATTTCCCATATCATATTTTATATATTTACTTATATCTGTTATTTTTCGAAAAACAATTTTTTTTATAGATTTTCTCCATATTATTGTTATAAATTAGATTGGATACAACTTCTATTTACTTATCAATCATTGTTTAAAAAGTTTTATATAGTATTATTCCTGCTCAAGTTTAATTAATAGGTTTTTAATTTAAAAAAATAAGATATAGTTAATATGAATTAATTTTTTGGTTAATTACAATCATCTATTTTCTTTGCATATTTAATGAAATTATATCTCTTATATTCTTTAAAATGTAACAATATAATACTACATAATTAACGTATATAAGTCATAAAAGAAGTTTAACCTCTACAAAAATATATTATTTTTCGCATTTTATTAACGCTAAAGAAAGCCCTATGTCATATATTAAATTTAGATATAATTTAGTTTTGAGATAAAATTTAACTGGAGTTTATGATGTAATATTGTTTAATAATTAAGATAGACCAAAATATGCCAGAAGTTTTGTTAATTGAAAGTTTTATATAGTAAAAAATAAAAATTAATCTTGAAGAGTGTATTTTTGCGACTATAATAGGTAATAATGCGACAATCGTGTTATTAAGTAAACTTATTCAATGAATAAAGGAAAAAGAAATGAAAAAAATTTTAAAAAAATTATTTTTGCCTAGCTTATGTATGCTAGCCACTGTTCCAGTTGTGGTTTTTAGTAATGTCACAGTTAGTGGTGAACTCCAAAGAATGAGTTCGGCTGACCATTTATACAGACCTCAACAACATCGCTTAATTCAGTATTCAGGTTTTTCTAGAAAAGGGGGTAATCCTGATCGTTTTGATTGTTTATATATTGAAGATGGTTGGCGTGTTGTTGCCGATCATGAAGGTCCAGGAGTTGTAAGTAGAATTTGGACTACCCATGGTCATAAGTGGAGAGATATAAAAGTTGAACTTGACGGAAAGGTAATTTTTGAAGGAAATGCAAGTAAATTCTTTGGTCAACAGAAATATCCGTTTATGTCACCTTTCACTCAAATACGTTCAGCAGATAAAGGTGGCGCGACTATTGAAGGTGAAAAGCCAGGTTTAAAAAATTGGGGTGTTAGCTATCTACCTATGCCGTTTCAAAGTCGCTTTCGGTATATGCAGCGTGATAAAATATACGCTAATATTAACATTAAAGAATTAAAAAAATCTGTAAAAGTTCAATCATTTAATGATACTGATTTTAATAAAATAAAAGATATTTATGATTATACTTCAAAATTATGGACAAGGACCAAAATTTACGAATCAGAGCTTAATAATTATGAAAAAGTATCTAAAAAAATAAAAATTAGACCTTGGTCAAAAAAAGCGACAACTTTTTCATTAAACGGAGGACCATCAATTATTCGTGCAATTCGAGTTAAGGCTAATCACAATACTGATATGGATGACCTGCAAATGACAATAAAGTGGGATGATAGTGATAATACTTCATTCAAAACATATTTAGGTCGTGGCTTTGGTTCAAGAAATGAGAGAACATTTGCTACTGGTAAAGATAATAATGGTTGGAGATATTTATATTTACCAATGCCTTTTAATGAATCTGCTCAATTTAAATTTAAATCTTCTTCTCAACGAGTTGTTACATTAAATATTGATTTTTATATTGAGCGCGTTAAAAAACTTCCAAAAGATTTTTTGTATTTAAATTGTTATGCTAATGAAGGAGTTTTTCTTTCAAAAATTGACAAGTTTGATTTTCCAAATCTTCCACTTAAAGATTTTTATTACCATAACGGATATACTGCGTTAAATGTGAAAGGGTATGGGCATATTGTGGCTTATATGGACTTATTTGAGTGTCAACCAGAACTTGATGAACATATTTTTTTCGATGAAGAGAAGGAATTTCCTAAAAATTCTTGGAATGGAACTGGTCATGAAGATCTTTTTGATATGGCATGGGGGCATAAATCACACTCAGCTCCTATGACGTCGGGAGGAAGTGAAAAAATGCAGGAAGTTAATGTTAAATTATTTTGGAATGATCCTATGACTTTTCAAACTGCGATTAAGTTTAATTGGGAATGGGCTTATAAATTTGGAATAAATCCACCACTTGATGCAAATTTTGCTTCGGTAGTTTATTGGTACGGAGCTAATCAAGAGTAACAAAGAATTTGAATTTTTATAGAAAAAATATATAATGCCGCCATATTTTAGGGAGGCATTATTGTGTATAAAAAAACGAAATAAAGATAAAACTTAACTTTAAAAAAATAAAGAGTTGTGTTTATATTGCGCAAAATAGGGTGGGGGGACAAAATAAAAAATTATTTATAGTCCTCCCTTTTTATTTATAAAAATGATAAAAATTAATAATGATTTTCCGATTTGCTGATTTAATAGTTGAGTGTTATTATCTATTTAAAAATATATTTTGTAAAATTAATGTGTTAATTTTTTAACATTTTTTAAACACTAATTATTCATCATATATAAGTAAATATTAGTTCCTAGTCTAAACGATGCATTTTTATATCTTCTTGTTGCTGGATATTCTACTCCAGCCCAGGCGCAATGTATATCACTTCCTGATAAAACAGCTATTAGGCGGCCTTTATTGTATGCAAGGGTTAAACCTGTATTTATGCCTTGCCAGTGAACCCAACGTTTATATTTATAGTAATAACTTAAAATTTCATGATCTGTATAATATGAATTTAATACAACTTCAGGAAATAATATTTTCAGAATTTTTATCATGCCCGTGTAGTAAAGATTACCACCTCTATAAACACAATCATCAACCCAAATTATTCCTCCTCTAAGCATATATTCTTTAAGATTTCTCAGTTCGATTCTTGCAACATCTGGAGCATGCTCATTTTGCAAAAAAATTACAGGAAAGGCAACCATATGGTCAAGTTTTCTAAGCGATACAACATTCCAATCTTGTAACATATTTACGCTTGTTTTAGCACTTAAATATTGTATAAAGCGTAAATCTGCAAAAGGAAATTGGTGCCAATACCATTTGCTTTTATCCCAGGATTCGCTTTTTCCTTTCATTTTTCCTCTCGCCCAAGAAGTTCTGCTGCCTCTTTTTGATTCATATGCGTTAAATCTATAATCATTATTAGTTGATTCTGCGAAAACTGAAAATTGTACCATAACTATTGTTAAAAAAAGTATAATTTTAAATTTTTTCATTTTATTTATCCTAAGTTATACAAGTTTAAAAAATCTGCGAGCAATTAACTCACCTGTGAATAATATTAATAAAGCTATAAAAATTAACCATTTATGCCATAGTGGGAAAAGTTCTTTTTTTACAATGACATTTTTCTCAGAGCTAAAAAGCTCATTTAAATTTAAGCTTTGCTCGGCTTTTACGACCTTTACATTTGGTATACTTTCTAAGGGTTTAAAATTTTCGACTGAGCTATGAAGCATCTTAACTTCCAAATCATCAGAGTGTTCTTTACTAAAATCCAAGTATGCTTCAGCCTCAGTAATGACTTTATCATCATCTGTTATTCTCTCAGCAATTAATTTTATATTTTTTGATTTTATGTTAGCCTCAATTACTGTTTTATACATATTTTTCTTTTGACAAGGCTCTAAGTGTAACAGTTCTTTACGTTCATCTGCTAAATAATAAAATTGTAGCTTATTATTATTTTTTACTGATAGTTTTGTTTGAAAATAAACAACATTTTCTTTATTATTATCTAATAAGCTAGAAGGATAAATCCATTCTGAATTACAATCTTTTGACGCTCCCAGCCAACCAACGAGATTCTTCCAGAAAATTTCGTAGCTATTGTCTTCTGAATTTGTTGCTAAACGCCATCTCCATAGTGGGTCAGTTGTTAAAACTGCACTTCGCCCGTTACCAAAATTTTGGACAGCCATTAAAATATGCTCACGCTTTTTACTATCAGTATAATAAGCTAAAGCTTGAGCACCTGGCTTTATTTTGCTAACGAAAGCATAATCCTGAAATTTCGGAATAATTAGTTTTTTTTGTGCTAAATCTTTAAATAAAATACTATTTTTCCCTGTTCTTGTTAAACTAAATTCTTTTAATTCAGGCACTTTCAAAGTATATTCTTTTTTTCTCAAAAAATTTGTATAAGAAATGTCACGATTATTCTTTGATCTCTCTAATAATTCTTGAGAAGCACTATCTAACCGCTTTTCTCTGTTATATTTATCGCTAAAGATAACTGGTAATAACTTTTCAATTTCAGAGTTTGCAAATTCTTTAGCAATCATTGGGTTACCTGTAATAAATAATATTCCTCCACCTTGATTTACAAACTTTTTTAAACGTTTTTCCATCTGTTTATCAATTTGCTTAGAATTTAAATTCAAAAGCAAAATAGCATCATAAGTCATCAATTTTTCAAACTTTGGAAAATTAGTATCTTTTCCGTTAAAGGAAGGTTGCATTACTGATGGAGCAAATAAAACATCAAGCTGATATTTTTCATCAGTGAAGTTATATTTCAAGAAGCGTGTTCCCCAATCTAGAGCACCTTGATAAAGTAGAACTTTTCTTTTTTCGCGTGGAATGAATCCTGTGATACTAAATATTGAAGAATCAACAACTTTATTATTAAAACAAAGTTCAACGGTATATTTTTTTAGGCCAATTTCTTTAATGTTACAATTAAATCTTGACGAAATAATACCAGAAACACGTTGTCTTTTTATATTAATTTCTTCTATGAGTTTTTTTCTTTCATCATAAATTTTTAAACATAATTTTTTATTTAAAGAAATATTCGATAGTTGAGTTATTACGTTAACTTTTATTGTTGTATTAAGTGGTCCTTTTGACATGTTTTCTATGCGCTTAAGAGTAACTTTAGGTTCCATAGGTACATCAGTTGTTATTGGAATAAAAACATTTCGCAAATTGGAATTAATCAAAGACATTTTAGCGTTTTTTAAATTTTGCTGAATATTATTGCCTGTATCAATACCATCGGTGAAAACAAGAACTCCATCATATTTGTTATTAAAGTTTCCGCTATTAATTTTTGAAACTGTTTGATAAAAATTTGTTTGCTTTTTAGCATCCTTTGATGTTTTTTTTAGATTTTTTATTTGTGAAAAATCACCTTCGAAATTAAGCTTATCAGCAAAAGAATAAAAATCAATTTTTAAATTTTTATTTTTGGGTTTTATGACATTATTTTGCCAAAAAGATAATGCATTATCAAGACGATTTTTTTTCCAAAAACCAATTTTATGCATACTAAAAGAATTATCAAATAATACGGCAATTTTTTTATTTGTAACGGTTTCTACAGCTTTCTTTTTTTCTACTCTAACGTTGCATAAGCAAAAAATTAACAATGATAGAAAAATTAGTCTTATAATTGTTAAAGATATCTTTATTGATTTGGGCAATTTTCGTAGCGTAAAATAATACGAAATACCAAAAATTAAAATTCCTAAAAATATAACTCCGCAAATTCCCCATATTCCTGCGGGAAAATCCCATAATAATTGTGTTGAGTCGTAATTACTCATCAAATACCTTCCTATAAATTGATCTCTATTATCGTGATTGTTTTTGTTCAGATAAAGCGGCAAAATATCTAGCTACTTCTTTGACATATTTGTCAGGAACATTTTCTTTTTTAAAATGAAATAAACTTTTACTTTTGCTAACTTGCTCTAATACTTTGCTTGCATCGGTAATTAGTTCAGCTAATGAATATTTCAAGTCCATTGGAGATGAATTTGGTGGAAAAAAGTTAACGTTCGAACTTCCATTTTTAGTTAAATTTGTTTTATTTGACCATTTTTCATTCTTATTAGAAGCCATTTCTTGTTTCATACGCTTTGTTATTTGAGCAATATCTTGCATTGCAACCTCAATATCTTCTCCTAACTTCTTTTTTTGTTCTTTATTTAAATAATCTGGATGTTTTTTTAAGAAATCTAATTTTTTCTGATACTCTTTTGCTTTTGTCATAGCATCTAAAAGTTGCTTCATTTCTCCATTATTTTGAATTTTTTCTGAAATAACTTTATTACGTAAACTCTTGGTTTGTTTCATTAAGCTACTTTTTGATTTTCCTTGTTTATTTTGAGATTTATTTTCTGCTGTTTGAGCTATTTCTTGTGCTAGTTTAGCCAATTGTTGCGCATTTTTTAATGTTCCATTTTTATTTTGTTCAGCCGCACTTTCTTTTAAAGAATTAGCGATATTCTTTAATTCTTTTTTTAACTCACTTTTTGGCAAATTATTTTTAATTATTTGATTTAATTTTTTTTGAGTATTATTTAAAATTTCTTGTTGTTTTTTATTGCTTGCTTTTGTTAATTGTTCTAAAATATTTTTTAAATATGCCTTTGTTTGCATAGTTTTTTGCCGCGCTATTTTAGAATTCATACTTTTTAATGCAATAACCGCTTCATCTGATGACTTTACAGCGGCATTTAAATTGCTTTCATATTTATTTAATGATTCATCTTTTTTGATTGATGAAATATCATCAGACAAATTACTTTGATCTTTGCTTGATTGTGAATGATCACCTTTTTCATTTTCAATTTTTTCAATTATTACTTGTTGTTTTTCAATTAATTTATTTAATTTAAATTCTGGATTATTCTTCTCATCTAACTTTTGTTTTTGATTATTTTGCTCATCTTTAAAAACACTTTCCTCTTTGACGGATGCTTGCTGAGAAGTATTAAGGTTTTTTTTAAAAAATTTCATAGCTCCAATAAATTCTTTTATAGCTTTTTGTTGAGCATTGCTTGTAATATTTAAAGATTTCACTTGTTTTTCATCGTTGTTGCCATAGATATTATAGCATAAAAAATTTAACAATAGCGTACTTAAAAATACTTTATAAATATTTTTCATCATTTTTTGTCCTCCATTTTTGTCATAACAATTAAACCTTTTAACTCTTTAAGTGACTTTTGTATTGAACTTGAAGCTTTTTCTAGACAATTAATAGTGTCGCTTGGATAATCTCCTAGTGAAATTTTTTTATCATCCATCATAATAAAACCATCGTCAAGAAATTTTCTTAGTTGACGTGATAATTCAAATTGTTCAAGGTATATAGTCTCATATTTATTTTTCAATTTAACTTCTGGGTTTATGCTTTTAGCAATTTTTATTGAAAAAGTAGCTTTATGCAGTAAAACTTGAGAGTTCAAAAAACTTACCAAAAATTCATATAAATGATTTGCACTTTCATCACAATTAGACTGTGTTATATCTTCTTTAAAAGGTAAAATCTCTATATACTGGGGCATGCTCAATATTGTTGCTTTTTTATCATTTAACGAAGTTTGTCCTTCTAGATAATAGCTGATTAAGTCATATGGCATTGCATCAAATTCATCGAGGGCAAATACGTCTGAGAACTTAATATGTCCCTTTTTATTATTTTTGACTTTATAATTTTTAATTTTTTGACCATTCTTTAGTACAACTAATTGCAAATTAGAAAAACCATGTGCAGTTTTTGCAACTGCCTGCCATTCAACTTCGTCTAATGGCCTTAGTTTGACTTCTGACTCAGGGTTTACTAATTTTAATACGGCAATTTCTTTTATAGCTATTTTTTCTTTTTTCTTTTTATTTTTAGCGGTTTGAACTTGAGGTTTTTTCTTTTGCTCTTTTAACTTTTCTTTTTTCTTTAAAAATTTTTCTAACGCAAATTTATTCTTTTGATCAATATTAGCAAAAAATTTTAATTTTGCACCGTTAAAATAAAAAAATGAAGAAAAAGTTACTAAAGTAATAAGGCTTAATACTGTAAAAAATAGAAATTGCTCTTTTTTAATGGAGTAGTTTTTATAAAAATTTTCTGCTTCAGAATATTGAAGTTTTTTTAATACATGATTTTTTTTCTCAAATTCAACAATAGTTTCCAAGCGATTCTTGCCTTTTTTTTCTGCATCAATTTCTTGAACGGTTTGCAATAAATTTATTTTATTGAAAAGATAGCTAATCGTAAAAGTTGATAAAGCCAACCATAGTCCAATAAAAAAAACATACCTTATCAAATTGTATGCTAACAGTTTATCGCTAATGAAACTATTGATTAAAATTATGACTAGCAGTGCTGTTGACAGGCAAATTAGCACTAAAACATTTGCTTTTTTAAATGTTCTAATAAACTTATCAAAATGAATCTTTTTTTTCATTTTTGAATTTTTATATGAATTTTTTTCTTTCATTTATAATGCCGTCCTATTTGCAATTAAAATTTCGAGTACCATTGCCGCTAATGCAATAATAAGTAAAATTCTCCATATTGGGTAAGAGTTATGTTTGTCGGAATTCTTTTCTCTTTTAGCTACTAATTCTTGAGTGCTTTCTCTACTATTTTTTACAGGCATATCTGCATTCCTAGCAATGCCTTTGATTTTTTTTACTAAAGTTTTATTAATTATTGCGTTTTTTGACTCCTTAATTGATGGATTGACAACAAAATAATCAAATGTCTCATTATTATCTTTGTGATAATAGCAGTTAGAAACTTGTGGTATAAATTGGTACTGTTTATTGTTTTTAACCTCTCCAAAAATATTTTTAACAGGGGCAAGTTTTTGCTCTTCATTTTTAGAGTTGAATATTTTGACATTATTACTAACTAAAACTGGAACATTTGAGCAATCAATTTCATTTTGAGCAACTTTATTTACCTTTATTAAATCATGAGCATATGATAAAAATTCTCGCCAAAAAGGAAGAAAAACTGTTTTTGTCATCCAGTCAGTTGTTTCTCTGTTTAGTTCAAAAGTAATTAAAAAGATTTTTCCTTTACCATAATAATCTAATTCTATAATAGCTGGATCACCATCTAAAAATTCAGCTAAAATTTTCCCATTTTTGGGATGAGATACTTTTAAGTGGTTGAAAAAATTTATTGTATACCACTCATCACTTTTTATTTTTGTATATGGTGAAAAAATTTTATGATCATAATCAATAAAACTTAATTGAGTTGTTTTATTAATTTCGTCACTAATTTTAATATTGAAAAAATTCAAAAACTTTTTTGTTTCTTCATCATTTTTCCCAACAACTGCGATATTTCCCCCACGTTTTAAATATTTTTTTACTTGCTGAATATAAGAACTATGTAAAAGTCTTAAATCCTGCAATACTAACAGGTCAACTTTTTCTAAATTTGTTTTTTGTCTTCCATCAAAAATAATTTTCTTTTCTTCTTTTAAAGAATTTACTTGAGGAGAAAATGCAGTTTTAATATAATTGAATTGATTTGATGTTGTCTCTGATATCTTTATTTTTCCCATCGAAACAGGCTTAATCCAGCAATATCTTTTGTTATCAACTCCAATATCGTCATCACTATACATTTCAATAGATGCCGAACACGATAAGGGTTTCAATTCTCTATTTTTGCCTAAAGGTTTTAGTACAACTTGGTATGAATGAGTACTTTTTTTAGGAATTTTAAATCGCTGCGAAACTTCTTTGTAATTATCTGCTTTAACTGTGATTACTCCAGAGTTATTCGAATCGTTTAAATTAGCTACCTTTACATCAATAACTAGGTCCTGACCTGATTTTACAAAAGCTGACACGCAGCTAAGACCTTCAATATAACAATTTTTGAATGGAATCATATCATCTTCAGGTGTAACAAGTTCTAGTTTAATTCCATCTTCTAGGAGCTTGTCGTAATTTACTTTTTCCCAAGGAATTTTTTGATGGTCAGTTATAACGACAATCTTTTTATTTTTGCAATTAATCGTTTTTAATTTAGCTTCTGCTTGAGCTAAAGCAAAAGAAAAATCACTTGTAAAATTCCCCTGATAATTAGTCTCAAACCATCTTTGTAAAGTTAATTTATTGCTAGAAAAACTGCCATTCCATTTAACATTGTCTGTTACAATACCAATCATAGCTGGATTTTGGTAATTAACAGCCCCCAAATTTTTTATTGCAGATTTATAAAGAAATTGATTATAATTATCTGCTTGCATGCTATAAGACCCATCCCATAGAATCACTTTAGCGCTTTGCACTTCATTACTAAATTTTCCAATATAAGGCCACGCAAATGCAAAACATATTGACGTAATTGTTAACATTCTAAGAAGTAAAACTAATCTTTTTTTTAACCGATTCTTTTTTTGACTCTTTATAATTGAAGAGGTAAGAAATTGCAATGATGCAAACGGTATAGGTTGACTTGGTTTATTTTTTAAGAGGTGTAAAATTATAGGAATTGTTAATAAAGTTAAACCACCTAAAAATATTGAATATGCTAGCTGAATCATTTAAATTTTTCACTCCTTACATATAAATATTTTCCCAATGCTTTTAAAGGAGGAATACTCGTGTTTAATAGTAAATATTCTCCTCCGACACTACTTACAATTCGTTCAAGTTCAAGTAGGTGGGCATTTAGATTTTCAAGGTATTTCTTTCTAACTACTTCTGGACTCAGGTGTAATTTAGAACCGCTTTCAAGATCGCTTAAAAGCACAGGTTCATCAAAGTCAAAATTAAGCTCAGAATTATCCATCACATTAAAAAATATTGGTTCACAATTCAAATAAGCGAGTTCTTTGAGCTGGTTATTTAAAACTTTTAAATCACCATAAAAATCGGAAATAATTATTACTATTGAGCGTCTTCTAACAACTCCACATAGTTCGCTAATAGCTTTAGGCAAATCACAATTTTGATCATTTGGCTGTAAACAAAGTCTTGATAGCAAAGTGTTGAAGTGTGATCTTTTTGAACTTGGTCTTAAAAAATCTTTTAAGTGATTTGCTACTAAACTTAAAGTGAACGCATCATTCTGTTTCATTAAAAATAACATCAAAGCAGCAGCTAAACTTATAGAATAATCCCATTTAGACATTGCACTTTTTTCACCTTTATATGACATTGAAGCACTAGAGTCAAGCAATAAATAAACGTTCATATTTGTCTCATCATCTCTGAGTCTAATATTTAATCGATCGGTTCGTCCATAAACTTTCCAATCAATTAACTTCAATGAATCCCCAGGTTGATAACTGCGATACTCTTTAAACTCTACACTACTTCCACGAAATGGACTCTTATGCAATCCTTTTAAGAAACCTTCAACTAAATAACGAGCTTTAACGTCAAGAGACGGCAACTTGTTTAGAATTTCAATGTCCAAAAACTCATTGATATTTTGTTCCACTGAATTAGGCATAAGTTAAATCTCATTAATAATTTGAGTGATAATATCTTCAACGCTTACTCCATCGGCTTCAGCATGATAATTCAAGATAACTCGGTGTCTTAAAACAGGAAATGCTGCTTTAACAATATCTTCATAAGCTACATTATAGCGACCATCAAGCGCTGCAAAAACTTTGCCAGCTAAAGCTAAATATTGACATGCACGAGGTCCAGCACCCCATCTTAAATACTTGTTTGTAGCTGATTTTGAATCTGCACCAGGTCGAGTCGCTCTTACAATTTTTACTGCAAACTCTGCTACACTTGTTGGAACTGGAATTAACCTCACAATACTTTGAAATTCTAAAAGATCTTCCACGCTAGCAACTTTTTCTAATTTAATATTTTGGTCAGTTGTTGTATTTTGTAAAATTGCAACTTCTTCTGAAAATGAAGGATAATCAACATTTAAACTAAACATAAAACGGTCTAATTGAGCTTCGGGTAAAGGATATGTTCCTTCTTGTTCAATAGGGTTTTGCGTTGCTAGAACGAAAAAAGGCTCTTCGAGCTTAAAGCGAGTTCCAGCAATTGTTACATAATGCTCTTGCATTGCTTCAAGTAATGCAGCTTGAGTTTTTGGAGGAGTACGGTTTATCTCATCTGCGAGTAACATTTGCGTAAAAATAGGTCCTTTTATAAAACGATATTCACGTGCTTTAGATACTTGATTTTCTTCTAAAACTTCACTCCCTGTAATATCAGCAGGCATCATATCTGGAGTAAATTGAACTCTTTTGAAGTCTAAGTCTGCAATTTCTGATAATGTATTAATCAGCAAAGTTTTCGCCAATCCAGGAGCTCCTATAAGTAAGCAATGTCCCCGACAAAGAATTGCTGCTAAAAGTTGATCAATTAATTCTTCCTGTCCGAATATTTTTTTTCTTAACTCAGCTTTTATCAAGCGAACTTTTTCTTGCATTAACCTTAAAGATGCTTCAATATTAACACTAGAGTCCTCTACCATCATAATAACTACTCCTTCTTTTAACTTAATATTCAAATTTCAAAAATATTTCTAAACCTAATATTTTACTGTATTTACAAATGTAAGCATTTACAAGTGAAAAATATCAAAAATGCAATATTTTTTAGCATTTGAGCTAAATTTTTATCTCAAATCGAAAAAAATGATAAAGTCTTTCAATAAATACCATTACTATATCATTTTGAGCGAATTAGATATCATTATTTGTAATTTCTTAAAAATTTCTTAATTGCTTCCCGAGCTATACTGTAATCTTTTGATTTGATTATTCCCTTTTTACATTTTAAAATAATTTTTTGTGAAAAAGTATCATTTTTAAATTCGCTATCTCTACTAATTTTTATTATATTATTTTCATACTGAAATTTTTTTGCTTTAAGATATGATTTTGGTGGATTCTTAATTACTAAAAGTTGTTTTACTGTTAGAGGTTGAGCATCGTTCACAGCAAGGTTATATATTCTTTTAGATTGTTTAAAGTAATTTAGTAATTCGTGATTCGTAAAAAATTTTATATTTTCTAGATCTTTTTGCGTTATTTTGAAGTTTAAAGATACTATTAAATTGTTATTCAAATCTTCTAAATTAGAAATAATATTAAATTTGCTTAATTCTTCAAAGGGTACTATTTGCTGCAAAAGATTTTCGCAAAAAAGAAATTTTTTCTGAGGAGACAATCTTTTTAACACGGAGCGTATTTTATAATCAGTGTTTCCAGAAAAAGTTAATATTATTTCACCATTATAATAATTACTCTTTTTTGTTTTAGTTAAGGTAATTTTTTGTTCTATAAAGTTTTCTATGCATTTGTTTGCCTCTATTTTCTTAAAATAAGAGTTTTTATCATCAAAAATTAAGGCATCGCGTCCAATGTCGCCAGTTGGCATTACCCCAAAAGGAGTTGACCCGTCAGTTGCATCACACCAAAAACCTTTTTCAAAACCTGACAATTTTGGGAAAAAGGCTATTGCATGGTTAAATTGCCAACTCGGGAAACTTTTATCAGTAAATTTCCCTCTATTAACCAACGCAAAATATCCTTTTATGCCAATTGCATTAGCCATTGTTATTAGAGCATTTGCTTTGTCTTTACAATCTCCAAAGCGATTGGTTATTACACTTGAAACATTTTGAGGTTTCAATGCTTTTGAATTAACAGCTACCGTTTCATATCTTAAATCACAAAGAAAGTTATAGATTGCTTTAATTTTCTCTGTGTCTGTTTTTGCAGTTGCTGTCAGTTCTTCAATAAAACGTTTATCGTTAGGTGAAATCTTTCTTGTTGATTTTAGTAAGCGCCCCATCATTTCAACAAGTTTTGACCAATTCTTTAATGTACTGAATTGAATTTCAATATTTAATGGGGTAGTTGATACAGTATATGGTGATATTTCAATTGGATAAACATCAGAAAACACTGCAGTAAAATTTTGATCATTGTTTTCTAAAATTTTAAAATTAACTTTTGTATTTTCATTTTTGCTAACTCGAACATTAAAGTATTTATTTTGAGGTTTCAATATTTTGACAGTCATTTTTTGAACTGGAACAAAATCGTTAACTATAATATTTCCAAAACTTTCGTAAATTTGGTTATTTGGTGGAATATCTTTGGAATATTCAATTTGAACTAAACATCCCTTTTGGGGTGCAAAAAATTTTACAAATTTTACTCCGCGCGAATTAAAAGAATTTCCAGCCATATAGCTTCCGTCTGGATAAATTAATCTTAATTGCTTAACTTTTGAGTTATGCGGAATTTTTATATAAACAAATTGTTGTGCACCAATATCACTAGTTATGAAATAAAGTGATTTTATAATTTGTCGCATAGATTTATCTTTGTTTACAATAAACTCTTCAGTCTTTGTAACTGCAAATGCATGGTAATCTTTTTCATATTTTGTTTTCGCCTCATGTGCCTGTTGCAATAACTTCCTCGTTTCGGCATTTGCATTTTTTATATCATGGAATCGTTTTAGTTTATTGAATTTGCTTTCATTAAAGTTGTTTTTTTGCTTAGAATTTGTAGATTGTTTATTAACTAAAGGTTCACTTAAAGTAATATTATTGTTATCTTTTATTTCTCCATCTTTCATAACTGCAGCTTTTTCTAAAAGTAATAATTGCTGAGATGTATAAAAATTTTTCACATCTTTGACAGCTTTATAAAATGGCTCTATTAATTTTGCAGTATTACTTTTTTGAGTTGCATAAAAAGTCATTAACCTTGGTGGCGAATTTTCATTGGAATTGGTTGCTGATAGAATGGTTGTTTTAGGCAATTCTTTAAGGTTATTTAATAAAGATCCACCAGCTGTGGTGAATGAAAAAATAATTTTCTCCGCAGCAATTTGTTTTAAACAATCTCTTAAATCAGTTCCTCTTAGCCGACCTTTTAACGTCGCTAAACTATATCCCTTACTATTTGTTGAAGCATATCCACTTAGAAAGATAATTAGTTTGTCGTCGTTTTTTAAACTTTTAGATTTTTCCTTAAGAAAATTAATTATGAGATCTTTTTCGGCAAGTCGTTGGTTTTTTACAAAATTGTCATCTTGTTTTTCATTGAAAAAGAATATTTGATTCTCAGAGATATTATTTTTTTGAATTAAACTTTTGAATATTTTTAGCATTGCCTCGACATTATCATGATAAATTGAATTAATGCCGCATTTTGCATTTATGAATACAAAATTAACTTCCTTACCTATTGAAAAGTTGGTAAAGATAGAAACTACTACTACGAATAATATAAACTTCCTAAAGTACTTCATAATTGTCTCCAAAAGCGTAAAAGTCAATTGTCATTTAAATATTTACAAAAATAATTTTAATTTTTTGTAAATTAATATGAAAACTAGAACAAAAATCAAAAACTAATAGCAATAATTTAAACTCTAATACACGTCTTTTTTATTAAGTTCTTTTGAATTTTTTTTATACTTTACTTCTCAACGCTATAATAGATTAGCACTGAAAAAAGATGATTGCAAACAAATTTTATTTAATTAGGTGTTAAAATTATGAGTATTAATTGAGTTAAGTTCTAAAATTGATGGTAAAACAACTATTATGCTAAAAAAATTTACTGATTTACCTAATTGTAATTTTTTTAGGAAGCGCTATATTATTCTGAAATATCGCTTTTTTAAACATGGACTTTTGCGAAACCTAGGAGTATTTTTTCTAATATGAGTATGCCAATTGTAAATATCGTGATTCCAACATACAATGCTGGAGTACAATGGAAACTCGTTCTTGAAGGTTTGGCAAAACAATCATATCCAATCGAAAAAAAAATATTAATTGATACGTCCTCAGGTGATAATACTATTGCTTTAGCTGAGGAATATGGATTTGAAATAACTAAAATTTCTAAACAAGAATTTAATCATGGTTTAACACGTAATCTGGGGTTAAATTTAACAACAAAGCAATGTGATTTAGTATTATTTATGACTCAAGACGCGATATTAAATGATCATGATGCTATAAAAAAAATAGTCAAAGCCATAGATTCTAATAACAATATTGCTATGGCTTATGGAAGACAGATTCCTCGCGAAAATGCAACGAAAATTGAAAAATTTGTGCGTTCATATAATTACCCTGCAAATTCAAAATTGAAAACTTTTAGTGATTCTGAGACTTTGGGGATTAAAACAGCTTTTTGTTCTAACAGTTTTGCATTATATTGCAAAGATAAGTTTTTAGAAATGGGTGGATTTAGAGGTACAAATTTTGGCGAAGATATGTTACTAGCGGCTGATTTTTTAATGAAAGGATGGGGCGTTTATTATTGTGCTGAAGCTGAAGTTGTGCATTCGCATAATAATAGTTTAAGCGAGGAATTTAAACGAAATCTTCATATTGGAAAAATGCATAAAGAAAATAGTTGGCTAATAAATAAATTCGGCAAACCTCAATCTGAAGGGAAAAAATTATTAGCAAAAGCATTTAATGAACTTAGCTGGTGGGAGTTCTATAAATTTTTAATATATTGTACAGTCCGCTACTGTGGCTACAAGTTAGGGAACAAATGAAAAAAGAAAGAAAAATATTATGGTCACTTTTTGGTGCTTTTTTTCTATTATCAATAGTATTAAGTATTATCGACGTTATACCAGCTAGAGACGTTGCATTTCGTTATGCTCCAATGGCTGAAGCTTTTGCGCGTGGGGATTGGGATTTTGCTTTTCATCCACGCGTTCCAATGGCGTTGCCATTGATGGCGGGAATTGTCTGTTTTGTTTTTAAATGCAGTGGGTTTATGGCCTGCAAAATAATTAGTAGTTTATTTTATAGTTTAACAGTTTTTCCGATTTATGGAATCAGTATTAAAGTTTTTAAGAAAAATTACAACATCGCATTAACTTCTGTAATTTCAACTGGATTTTGCTCTCATTTAATTCGCTTGGGATATAGCGGGTTGCGTGACTCCTTAAAGGAATTTGCCATAATTTTAGCAGTTTATGGAATCGTCAAAATCTATCAAAATCGTGAAAAGCTTAGTGGATATATTTATGGTGCAGTAGGAATGGCATTATTAGTGACATGCCGAGTTGATGCAGTTTTATTTGCTATTATTATCGGTTTAACCATGATGATATTTGATATTTTTGCTTCAAAACTACGTTTTCCATGGCGAACTATAATTGCAGCAGTAACGTGTTTAGCAATTATTAGTCCTAACTTAATTTATAACTATCGAACAATAGGCTATCCTGTTTCCGAAGCTCGTCTTGCAGTTATTATGGATAAAGTTGTTCCTCAGATTTGTAATAAAAATGCGAAGTTAAGTTTACATCAAGCTACCAATGGAAAAAATGAAGAGAAAAAAGTTAACTCATCAATATCAGGAGTTCAAAAAAAAGTTTTATCTCAGCCTTTACATGATATCAAATCTGGAGGCGAAAATGATTTTGGAGAATATTTAAAAAATATTTTTACAGGTTGTTATCCATATTATCTATTTTTAGCTTTAATAGTTATTGTCTATCGTATAAAAAGAAAACTGTGGACCAAAGAAGAAACTATTTTGTTGAGTGGTTGTGTGATTCATACTTTTGGAATTTTGGCGCAAATAAAAATTTTTCATAACCAATATTATGTTTCGCCAAGATATTTGCTGCCTGCTATGCCTTTGTATTTTGGATGGGTTGCGATTGGAGCTCTTTTTGTAATTAATTTTTTGCGTCAAATAGTTAATATTAAGCTAATTAAGTTCATTATTATAATAGGAATGTTTGGCTTGATTGCTGATGGAGCTGGACCACTTATCAAAAGTTATACTTCAAGTAAAAAATCGATGCGACGACAACATTCTCTTTTTGTGGCAAAAGTGATTACTGATGATTTTAAGCAACGTAATATCAGTAAATTTTATAAACCTAATTTAAATATATTCTCATATATAACTAATTATCAACCATTTATTTACAGTAATGATTTAAATACAATAAGTTACTTATCTAAAGGCAATTGCGTAGGGTTAAAAAATATCTCTAATGCAGATTATATTGTTTATAGTTATCGAAAAAAATTAAAAGAACAAAATCATCCACAAATTGAAGAAGATCAATTTAATGAATATGTTTTACTGAAAAAATTCTGCACTTATTCTCGCGGCAAAAAATATAGCTATGTGAGTAAAGTTTATTTTAATAATTGGAGAAGTATTAATGAATAGCACACGATTGAGGGTTTTATGCTTAGCTATTAGCGATTTTATTACCTTTTATGGACTTTTAATTTTAGTTGCGTGGATTTACAAAAAAATTGACGGGGTTTACGAGATGAGCTTGTACTACAACCTTTGGAAAGTTTCACTAATTTTTATTGTTTGCAATAGTTTTATAAAATTATACCACGGCAATGTATTTTATCCTGGCGTTTCACTTAATGTAGTTGAAGAGATGCGTAGAATATTTTTTTCTGTTATTTTAACAATGTTAATACTAGGCTCATATTTAATTTTAGTAAAACACATCGATATTTACTCTCGATTTGTCATCACTGCAAGTACTATGCTAATAATTTTCTTTACTCCTATAACTAGATGGTTTGTGCGTTCTATTCTGAAAAAACTTGCTCTTTTTGAAACAAGGTGCATTATTATTTCATCTCGTGATTGTGATGTTAAAAATGTCATTGATGAGATTAAAAAAGATCGCCAAATGGGACTAAATGTAGTAAAAGTTAAAAAAGCTTTATTATCGAAAAGATTTTTGCATTCGCTAAGAAAATATCGGCATAAATATAATATTTCCTACGCTATTTTAATAATCAATTCTGAAGAGTTAAACAATTACATTTATGATTTATCGCAAATTTTTGAACATATTATGATTATTTCGCCAAATCAAATTGGGTTTAGTAGTAGTATGTATAGATATGATTTAAATGGCATTAGTGGCAGTGAGCTTAAAAATCAATTACTTCTAAAAGGTCCGCGTATTTTAAAAAGTATTACTGACTATTCATTTGCTCTTATTACTACAATAATTCTTTTGCCTTTTCTGTTAATGATTACAATCCTTGTAAAAATTACATCTCCTGGACCAGTTTTTTATAAGGCAAAACGTTTAGGAATCAAAGGCAAAGAGATAAAAGTTTTAAAGTTCAGAACCATGCATCAAGACGCTGATGAACGTTTACAATCACTGTTGGACAATGATAAAGAATTAGCTAAAGAATGGAAAGCAAACTTTAAACTAGAAAATGATCCTCGAATCACGCCTTTAGGGAACCTATTAAGGATAACAAGTTTAGATGAATTACCTCAATTCTTTAATGTTTTAAAAGGAGATATGAGCGTGATAGGGCCACGTCCAATAGTTAAAAAGGAGCTAGAATATTATGGAAACTGTTTTGATTTAATAAAACAAGTAAAACCTGGAATTACAGGATTTTGGCAGGTGTCAGGCCGTAGTAATACTACCTATTCGCAACGAATCCGTTATGATATGTACTATATTACAAATTGGAATTTATGGTTAGATTATTTTATATTTTTGAAGACAATAAAGGAAGTTATTTTTTGTAAAGGAGCAAAATAAATTATATTTTAAGTTTTCCTCTTGAAAAAATAACTAAAATATGTTATATATAAGTAATGTTTTTAAGTATTATCTTTGATGTTATAAAATTTTTTTAAAATACTATTTTTGATGTTATAGTTAATGATGTTATAAAATTTTTAAAGCTGTTGTGAGATAGTGAAATCTATCTTTTTAAGGAGTGCTGTACTTCATATTGATCTTATTTAAATAGTGGATAAAAAATGACTTTAACGCAAATGAAAAACTATAAAGCACTTGTTCATGTTCATGTATTTTACAAGGAAATGTTCGAAGAGATAAGGGATGCATTGCAAAATATTACAGTTGAATATGATTTATTTGTGACAATGATTGAAGAAGATGTTGAATTTAGAAAACAAATTTTAGCATTCAAAAAAAATTCAGTCATAAAAATTGTTGAAAATCGCGGTTTTGACATTGGTCCATTTTTAAGTATTATTAATAAAATAGATTTGGATAATTATGATTTTATTATAAAACTACATACGAAAGGAAATGTTGCAAAAAATCACCCATTAGTACACCATGTTAATATGAGTGGAAATGCATGGAGAAAATTTTTGTTGTCTTTTCTTGCATCTAAGGAAGTATTTGATAAACAATTAGCACTATTTGAAAGCAATGGAAAAATAGGTATGACTGCCGATGATAAAGTTACTACATGTCTTGATCGTGATTATAATGCAAAAAAAATATTGAATGAATTTTTGAGAAAAAACCAAATAAAGCAGTGCAAATATAAATTTGTTGCGGGGTCAATGTTTATGGCAAGAGCACAATTATTTAAGCAGTTACAACAATGCGACCTCAAAATTGAAGACTTTGCATTTGTTGATGTTAATCGTGCAGGAGAATTAGCTCATGCTATAGAGCGATATTTAGGTCAATTAGTATATTCTCAAGGTTTTGTAATAAAACCATATCAGAATATTTTACAGATTTTATTTATTGATTTAATAAAGTTTAAAAATAGAGTATGGAATAAATTATTTAGGATAATCAAAAATAAAAGTTTTAGAGAAATAAAGCAAGTAAGTGGACCCATAAAAATAAAGTATTATTTTTTCCCTATGAGAGAAAAATATGATGTTCAAAATGCTTGTGAATTATTACAAGATCAACATCCTTCTTTAAAATAACGAACTACATCAGGTAATCAAGATAATATAGAGTGAATTATAAAAAGCTTCAAGCCAATCTGAGAAAAGAAATTTAAATAATCAGAAACCAATGGATATTTATTTCAAGAGGTTTTAAAAATAAAATTTAAGATGGTATAATTTAAGGAATAGTAAATTTTGTTTGTGCTTTTATTGCGTAATTTCCTAAAAATGAGCATCAATTTTATGTGGTAAAAAATAGCTAATTAAGTAAACTGTAGTAATATAATGTATAAAAAGTTTGAAACTATAAAATATATATTGTTTTTTGCTTAAATAGTACGGGAATTTGGCAAAAAATTTTACTGACTAATTAACTCCGGGCTTAATAGAATTTCTACAGTGTTCTAATTTTTTTTTGACTTTTATTTTCTATGTGACAGAATTATGTTTTTAAAGTATCATTAAGACATACTAATTTTTTAAATTTATAATTATAAATTTTCTTGATTAATTAAATTAGTCCGCTACTTTAATGACGTAAGTGAAAATAACTAATGAGTAAAAAGTTGATGAATAACTATTTTAGAGAAATTATTCTTAATTCTACTGGTGCAACTGATCTTTTTGAAATTGGAATTATTCAGGAATTGTGGAGCGGATATGGTCAGATTATTCGCTATGGTTTAGTTGGTGGTGAATTTGAATCTGTGGTTGTAAAACATGTAAAATTTCCAAGCCAACTTGATCATCCAAGAGGTTGGAATAGCGATATATCTCATGAACGCAAAGTGAAGTCATATAATGTTGAATGCGCCTTCTATGAGCAGTGGAGTTCTAGATGCCATGAAAAGTGTCGAATCCCAAAATGTTTTGCACTAGAAAAACAAGACGATGAATTTTTGATGGTCTTAGAAGACTTAAATTCTTCGGGGTTTGCTGAAAGATGTTTTTCGGTTGGTCAATCTGAAATTGAGGCGTGTTTAAGCTGGTTAGCAAACTTTCATGCTACATTTTTGGGTGAAAAACCAAATGACTTATGGGAGATAGGAACCTATTGGCATCTTGATACTCGCCCAGAAGAGCTTGAAGATTTGAGCGATATGCGTTTGAAAAGAGCAGCATCGAAAATTGATGAAATTTTAAATAATTCACCATTTCAAACTTTTTTGCATGGCGATGCAAAATTAGCAAATTTTTGTTTTTCTTCATGTGGTAGCGAGGTTGCAGCAGTTGATTTTCAATATATTGGCGGAGGCTGTGGCATGAAAGATGTTGCTTATTTCATAGGAAGTTGTTTAAACGAAAACGACTCTGAACGTCATGAAAAATGGTTGCTTGATTACTATTTTAATTGTTTAAAGGCAGCTATTAAAAGGCATAATTGTGATGTCGACTTTGTTAAGCTTGAAGAAAATTGGCGAAGTTTATTCCCAGTCGCATGGACAGATTTTCACCGTTTTTTAAAAGGTTGGAGTCCTGGACACTGGAAAATTAATACCTATAGTGAACGTTTATCACAAGAAATTTTAGAAAAAATTGAAACTGGAAAATTGGGCTAAAAAAGTGAAATTATCATCAAAGGAATTACAAGTCTTAACACAAATTGCAATTAATGCTGCTACCTCAGCTGGCGAGGCGATAAATAGATATGATTGTAAAGACCTTGTTGTACAAAATAAGTATGGTAAAACAAGTTTGGCTTCACAGGTTGTTACTGAAGTTGATATTTTATCACAAAAGATTATTTTAGAAATTTTAAAGCCAACGTTAAAAGAGTATGATTTGGCTGTTTTAGCTGAAGAAAGTTCTGACGATAAACAACGTTTAGAAAACGATTTTTTTTGGTGTATTGACCCATTGGATGGTACTTTGCCATTCATTAATCAAAAGGCTGGTTATGCCGTATCAATAGCCCTGGTTTCAAGAGAAGGTGTTCCTTTCATTGGAGTGGTTTTTGACCCATTAACAAAGATTTTATACCATGCAATTAAAGGGCAGGGAGTTTTTCGCAATAATGAATCGTGGTTTATTAATGCTGATTCTGAAGTTAAGCAATTAACAATTACCACAGATTACAGCTTAATAAATAGCGATAATTTTAAATCGTTTTGTAAAAAGCTAGAAAAAATTGCCATTAAACTGGGGTATGATGAATTAAATATTTTAGATGCTGGTGGTGCCGTAATGAATGCACTTTGGGTTTTAGAGCAATCCCCAGGATGTTACGTAAAATATCCAAAGCCAAAAGGTGGAAGTTTGTGGGATTATGCAGCGACCGCTGCAATTTATCAAGAATTTGGCGCTGTGGCATGTGATATTTATGGCTCCCCACTTGAATTAAATCGTCCTGACTCTACATACATGAATCACAATGGAATAATTTTTGCCAATGATGATAAAATAGCTCAAGCAATAGTTGTTAAAAGATAGTTTTTTTGTAGACTTAACTATAAATTCATAAACAAAATTTGCTACAATTTTTAAAGCTTAATTAAAAAACATCATCAATCATTCGGTTAAATTTTGAATATATAATAAAATCAGATTTTTTATTAAAGTTTTGATGAAAATACATTATGGACTAGCTTTAACAGAGCCCAAATAACAAACCTATTATTGTAAAAAAGATGATTTATAGGATTAGACTAATGGATTTTTTTGTCATTAATATTTAATGTATAAATAAATTTTTTTTTTAAATGCTTCAAATAAATTATTTATTATTTTTATTTTGAATTAATGTAATTTACTTGATTTGTGGAGAGGTAAGTAGAAATTAGGGCAAAAAAAATGGCACTCCGGGAATGGCAGCTTTATTTTTTAATTAACCTCAAATTTTGTAATTTTTCAGTTCAAAATGTCTGATTTAGCTAAATTGATGCGAAAAATAAAATTATCAAAAACGGTACTTTTGGGCACTTTGAAGTCTCAAAATGGTACCAAATGGATACGTTTTAAAAATTAATTTAATTAAACAAAAAACTATTTTCTGATAATTATTAGTTAAGTTAATGTCCTATAAGAATAATTTAAGTAAAATAATGTTCATATAACTGTAATTATCATATCTTTTTATAATTTTATAACTCATATATATTTTCAAAAAATAAGTAGCACTTTGTGATTTTTGTTGACTTATGTAAAAATAGTTAATATCTTGACAGTTAATATATTAACGGTTAATATGTTAATTATTATTTCAGCCATAATTGTAAATAAACTAACTGTGAGGCTAACGCGATGAAGAGGAAAAGTTTAAATCGTTATGAATTATTAGTTTTATTTTTTAAAAGCAGTTTTAAAAATTTATGTTCTTCAAGCTCATTTTGTTTGTGTTTCTTTATTTTAATATCCAATCTTGCCGCGACTGATTATGACCAAACTATTGACACAAACTTAACGATTTCCTCAAGTCAATATAATTTGCTTGGTTCAAAAGTAAAAATTGCCGACGGAGTTTATATTTCTAACATCGTAGCAAATGGGAAAGGATTATATTTAGATTCAAGTAATACCCTTTTAGACAATTATGGCGTTATAGAAACTTCAGCCTATAATTCAAAGGCAATATATAATGAAGAAACTGCGACGGTTACAAATTATGGTACGATTAAGGTAACTAATGGAAGTTCTACAGGGATAACTAACCTTAAAGGAACTGTAATAAATAGTAATAATGCTACATTATCTATTTTGGGAGATAATTCATCTGCGATATATAATGTTGAAGGCACTGTGCAAAATGACGGAAAAATCAACGTTACTGTAACTAGTGATAAACTTAGTAATAGCATTGATACAATTATTGTTAGAGATGTTATCAATACTGACTCTTCCGCTTCCAATCAATATGATGTTTCAGGAGTAAGTGATAATATTTATTCTGGGGCTAGAGGAGTGTTTCAACGAGAAACTGCTGGAGCTTTTATTAATAATGGCGAAATTAATGTCACTGGATTAACCTTTACTAGTGACGATAACAGTACTGCTGAAAATAGTAGAGATGTTGTTATCAAGGAGCTTATTGACACGGGTAATGAATACGGCACAATTATTTTGACTGGAATTGAAGTTGCAGGCGATAATCAGACACTTACCAATGCTGGACAAATAGATATCAATGCTTATGATGCAATAGGCATAAAAATTACTGGAGACAATAGCGGAGTCATCAACAATGGAACAATAAATGCTGATGAGGATAATAGTATTGGCATCCAAGGTGATGGCGCACAAAATAGTGGAACAATAAATATTAAGCTTAAAGATACTGTCGGTATTCAAGGTAATGGAGCACAAAATGCAGGAACTATTAACGTTACTGCGCAGATTTTGACCCCAAGCGATGTTATTGCAATTGGAGTTATAGGAGATAACTTTATTAATTTAACTGGCGGAGAGATTAATCTTAATGGTCATTATGGGGTTGGTATTCAAGGTGACAACGCTACTTTAGAAACAGGTTCAACTATTGAGCTCTCGCTTCATGGTAATAATAATATTGGCATTTATGGTAATGGAACACAAAATTATGGAACAATGCGTATTGCTGGAACTGAATCAATCGGTATTCAAGGTGATGACGCTGTTTTAGGAACAGAATCAATTTTTTATATACATGGGACTAGTTCTATTGGCGTTAAAGGTAATGGGGCACAAAATAGTGGAACAATAAAGATTTATGGAACTGAAGCGATCGGCATTCAAGGCGACGACGCTGTTTTAGAAACTGAATCAATTATTGGTGTATATAAAGCTAATGCTACTGGTGTTCAAGGAGATGGAGTACAAAATAATGGACTAATAGATATTGGTGGAACTGAAGTGGTCGGTATTCAAGGCGATGGTGCGCAAAATAATGGAATAATAGATATTGGTGGAACTGAATCGGTCGGCATTCAAGGAGATGGAGCTCAAAATAGTGGAACAATAAATGTTGATGAAATTGAAGCAGCAGGTATTCAAGGTGACGACGCACGAAATAATGGAACTATTAATATTTTTGGCGACAATAGTATTGGATTTAGTGGAGGAAGCATTCAAAATGATGAAACTATTAATATTACTGGAATTAGTGGTATCGGAATTTCCACAACCAATGGAACAATCGTAAATAACAAGTTAATTAGCATTAGTGCTGATTCAGTTAGAGGTATTTGGAGTGAAAACTCTAATCTCGTTAACAGTTCAATGGGAACAATTAATGCAGTTGGCGACAATGTGATAGCGGTTGACTTAAACAAAAATGATTCTTTAGATAACTATGGCTCAATAAAAGTTATCAATGAAAACAACAATATTGCAAATGACACTTATGCAGTAAAAGTTAATGATAATAGCACCTTGTTAAATTACGGTGAAATTTCTAATTATAATAACAACGAGGCATTAGGTGATTATAAAACCTATGCAGTTCACGCAAATGAAAATTCAACAGTAATAAATAAGCTGGGCGGAACAATTACTGCTTTTGGAAGAAATTCACGCGGTATTTATGCAAAGAACAACAGCACCATCGAAAACTGTGGCACAATCACTGCAACTGGTTGCGATTCTTATGGAATTTTTGCCGATGAATCAACAACAATTAATAACTATGGAACAATTACCGCCAACTGCGTAAATTCAGAAGGCGTTCGTCTTGAAGACAAAAGTACACTAAATAATTATGGAACTATTGTAGCTGAACACAGCGGTCTTGCTGTAGAATTACACAATAAAGAATCAATTGTTAACTTACATGATGGTTCAAATTTGGTTGGTGATATTATTTATGATTCTGCAATAAACACTATGTCAGCGGATAATAATTTAGGAGTTAAGGTCAATATTTTAGACGGAGCAATTATGCATGGAATGCCTAAAAGCATTAACGAAATCAATGTTTCTGAAGGTGGAATTTGGGATGTTAGAGAATATATTCCAGCTAATTTGTCAAGGGCACAAAGTTCAAGATTAATGTTAAGTAGCACTTCATTACCAACTCCTGATGTCAATAGTGTAAATTTAAATGGTGGAGTTATGAGTATGGCAAATCCTTTAGTCACCAATAATTTCACAATGACTTCTGGTAATTTATATGTAAATAATGATAACCCATTAACAGTAAATAATTCCTTAACCATTTCTGGAGGAACAGTTTTTGCTTCAATAACAAATCAAAATACTGGGGTAATAATAACCAATAATGGAGGGTCATTAAGTAATTTAACTTTACGTCCGACTCTAGGTAAAGCTGTTAATGCTAAAAAGAAAATAGCAGCTATTATTATTAACCCAACTACCGATTCTTTAGTATTAAGTAACGTTAAAGTTGTTACCGAAAATCCAGCATATTCATTAACCTTAGGAGAAGACGGTTTTTTAACGGTTTCGACGGCACCAGATTACGTTCCAAATAATGTATTAGGTCAAACAATGTTAATGCAAAAAGGCTTCGTTGACCATATCCAATATAATTTGCATTACTACATGGTTAATAATATTGAAAGCATGACCAGCGGTAAATATGCTTTAATCGATAACCCGCAACGTGATAAAACAGGCTTAGCCTTTTGGAGTCAAGGACTTAATTATTATACAAATCGTGGTTCAAATGGAGGCATTGCTGGTTATAATACCGCTACTACTGGGGTTTTAGCTGGGATGGATCAACAGATTAATAATGGTTTAATTGGTATTTATGGAGGCTGGGGATATAATAATGCACGTTTTAAAGGACATAATTATAACCGTGATGCACTGAATCAAGATTTAATTCAATTTGGTTTATACGGTTATTATGATTTCCAACCAGTATTTGTAACAATGACAACGAATTTTAACTATGGTTTTAATACATATACCTCATACACAGGTCTACAAAATGAGCAACGTGTTTCGTCAGATTTTGACTCTTTAGGCGTTGGTGGGAATTTAATGATGGCGTACCGTCAACAGTTCACATATATAGATATTATTCCAGAAATTGGGATTAATTATCAATGGATGCAGGGTCAAGAGTTAAAGTTGGATGCAGGCGATGATATTTTTGATTTACGTTATAAAACAACCAATAAAAACTTTATAGATGGAATTTTTGGCTTACGTTTAGCAAAAAGTTATCAGCTCGGCAATGATTGGGTTATTTCACCAAATATTGCAGCTCATTGGGTACAAGCATTTAATAAAAATAATATCGGGACCTCATACGATTTAGGAGATAATAGCGGAACAACATATGATAGAAGTGCCGCTTGGTACGTTCGAAGTGAAATTGGTGCTCGTGTTACATGGCGAAAAAATTTAAGTTTTAATATCGCCTACCGAGGAGATTATAATTCAACATATAATAGCAATGGATTCTTTGCAAACCTAAATTATACAGCAAAAGACCCAATGGCTATATTTAACAAAATCAGTGAATTCTTTGAATAAAAAATTCTTATAATTAATCGAAAAAGAAAGCTTGTTAAAAGCTTTCTTTTTTTATAATTAACATAAAATCACTTAGTTTGTAAATAGTCTTATTTTTTTGTTTATTATTTTAAATATTAATTCAAAATACCTGATTTGGCTCGATTTGATGATATTTCGATTCACAGAAGATTTCTTTTTATAATTTTGAGAATAAAAATGGCACTCCGGGAATGGCAGCATTATTTCTTGATTAACCTCAAAATCTGTAATTTTTCAGTTCAAAATGTCTAATTCAGCTAAATTAATGTGAAAAATATAATCATCAAAAAACGGTACTTTTTGGCACTGAAAAGCTCTTTTATGGTACCAAATGGTTACGATTTTTAAACGCAAAAAAAACATTGAAAAACCACTGTTTTTTAATAATTATCAATAAACCAATTTACCACCATACCATAATTATTACAAGCAGTTTAAAGATTCTTTTATTATTAACCCGTGTTCTGTTAATTTATATTTTTGATAACGACTTCGTGGTTTTTCGGGTATTGTCATTGCTACTAAGTTTTGCTCTATGGCGACTTTTAAATAAACCTCACGAAATGACTTCCGATCTTTTAAATCAAATTTTTCTAATAATTCATTAATTGAACATTCACCGTCTAGAGCCAAAAGCAGTTTTTTAACATGAGGGGTGACATAAGGGTTGACTTGAGGGGTTGTAATAATTTCAATAACACAATCAAGCATAAATTCAATAAAAGGCGTGCAATATCCTTGAGATGTACTTGCATTTAAAGCCTCGTAATATTCTTGCTGCTGAGCGTGCACAATACTCTCGATTGGCACATTAACAAACAGTTTATTATAATCAGCTAAAATCAGACTCTGCCATAAACGCCCCATTCGACCATTGCCATCACTAAACGGATGAATAAACTCAAACTCATAATGAAAAACACAGCTTGCAATCAATGGATGCGTATCGGTTGTTTTTAGCCAATCAAATAAATTATGCATTAAATTTGGCACCATTTCAGCTCCAGGAGCAACATGGATAATCGTTTCTTTGCCCATAATGCCTGCACCTTTTTTGCGATATATGCCAGCATCATCAATTAATGCTTTCATCAAAATTCCATGGGCTTTTAAAAGATCATTCTCTTTAAAGGCATTCCATGATGAAAATTTATCATAAACTTCAATCGCATTACGAACTTCTTGCACCTCTTTCAATGGAGCAATAACCACTTTACCATCTAGAATTGCACTAATTTGTTCTTCATTGAGTGTATTTCCCTCAATGGCTAAAGAACCATGCACCGTCTTAATTTTATTAATTCGACGCAGCTTTAATTCCTTATTCGCTTCTATAACAGAAATGCGTCCCAAAGCTTCACTGATTGTAGCAACTTGTGAAACTATTTTCGAACTAATTGTAAATGGAGGATTATAATCTGACATATTTTAAACGTTATTAAATTTTATATTTATTCTAGTAAAATTAATATAATCCAATAAAAACTGAATGCAATATATTGAATTAAGTTAGCAAGTACAAAAATAAAAAGTCAATGCTATCGCCACGCTCAATCAACGGCTATATGGTGAAGCTAAACGAAGTTTTCAATTTGTTAGTTGACGATATTAATTTAACACAAAGTCCATTCTCAAGAATTAAAAAGCTAGAGCAAAGTCAAGAAAAACGTGAAGCATTTTCTCCAGACGAATTAGCCCTAATATTTGAAAAAGCAAATGACTTTATCCGAGGTTTGTTTACTATAGGTTTATACACTGGATTGCGCGAAGCTGACATATGCCTATTGAAGTGGAATGAAGTAAACCTAGCGGAGAGACTAATTACTCGTACGACTCGTAAAACGCAAAAAGAGGTTATGATACCAATTATGCCTCCATTAGCAATTTTTTTGCAAGAACAAGCATCTAAAGACGAATCTGAGTACGTCCTTCCAGAACATGCTGAAATGTACGAAAAAAACGTCTCTGGGATTTCGCATAGAGTTAAAAAATTCCTCGAAGGCATCAATATCATTACAAGCAAAGTTCCCAAAGGACGTACACGAGCAGTAAGTGTAAAAGATGTGCATAGCCTGCGCCATTCATTCTGTTATTATGCTGGAATGCATAATGTGCCTTTGGCAGTTGTGCAAGCAGTAGTTGGTCATATGTCTCCAGAAATGACAAAACATTATTCAATGCACGCTAATCAACAAGATATTAAGAATGCGTTCAGGGATATGAATGTCGACTTCAGCAATAACCAAACAAAAGAAGACAAAATATTACAAGAAAAACGCACTCAACTAAAACAATTTATAGATACATTGCCTTTAGATAAAGTTGAGTATCTACTGAAAAAAATAAATGACTAGTCGTTTTCGAGTCGGCTGTGTCGAGCGGCTTTGAAACTGCTAACTTTTGGTGCAATATATGAAGCCACTTTATAGCGAAGTTTTCTAAACATTGGTGAATCTCGCTACTTTGTAATCATAAACCTTTCCGCCATTTCTAATAGTTTCAGCTTCTTTTTCAGCACGCACAACATCAGTGTAACGTATTTTCAGGCTATAAAGTTAACTTTTACTGGCAAATTTTAATTTTCTGCTCGCTCCATATTGCGAATGGTATTTCATTTCCTCGGCTTTGTCAGTGATGCAATCTTCAATTCAAGCATTTCATTAATCGCTTGTAACATTTTTTCAGCATGAGAAAGACCATCATAGGTAGCATCAAAATTATTTAAATCAGCAACAATACTAATTTTACCGTCACCAATAAAGGTGCGTAATTTCGACTTTTTGTCAGTAACAAAAATTTGAGCTATTGCAACACCTTTAGTCGCTGGGTGTTAACAACAAATTTAAAACTCTCGTCGCTAATTTCTTGCGCAATAATTCTAATCGGGGCAATATCAGCAATTTTCAATACCATTTCAGCATTGAAATCACTGCAACTATACTCATCAATTAACATATTATGCTCAAAATCACAACCCGCCACCAATGACAAAGGAAATAATCTAACCATAAAAAAATTCTACTATTTTAATAATGGAAAAAAGGTTAATACTAATTGAAATGCCAAATAAAAAACAGTATATTATAAAGTTTAGAAAATGCAAATAAAGGAGCTTTGAAATTAATGGTATCAGATACAAATAAAACACTTGCCGCATATGCTTTTTTTAGGGAGCTTTATGATAGTAAAAAAAATATTTATGATGTAATTGCTGATTTTTTAGCAGAGATTATTATTTCTAAAAAAATGGCTAACTTTCACCTAGCAGATATAACTAACTTAATAAACGAAGAGTATGGATTTCAATTACCGTCAGCAATTATAAAAAAATCATTAAAAAAGTTAGAGTTAAATAATGATGGTAATCTTTATACTAGTAATTTTTGTGATAAAACTAAATTTGATGAATTGAAGACAATAAAAAAAGAATTAGAAGCAAAAAATAGAAAACTATTTAATCGTTTATTTGAATATATCAGTAATAAAAGAAATCAAGTTTTATCTGACACAGAAAAAGAACAAATTGCTTCAGAATTTTGCCTAACTCTAATAGAGCGATCTGGAACTCATGAGTGTTCTACTGAAATTTTTGAGTTTATACTAGAATGTGAAAAAAATGAAAATTTAAGCTCTCAACTCAGTATAATAAAGGAAGGGGTTATAATTAATACAGCTTTGAATCATACTAATAATTTAGAAAATATTGGGCACTGGAACAAGAAGAATAATTTAATTATTTTCTTGGGAAAGGAAATCTTACTTGACGCAACAGGTTTAAGCGGAAAATTTTTCGAATCGTTATTTAAAGAATTTTTAGCATTAGTTAAAAAAGTAAATAAAATACATGATAATTATGAGTTGATTCAATTAAAATATTTAACTGAAGCTAAAAAGGAAATAGATGAATTTTTTAAAACTGCAGAAAATTTAGTTCATAGAAATAAATTCGTTAAAACCACTGCTACTGCAATGCATAAAATAACTTCAGATTGTAATTCTAGAAGTGATGTATTATCTAAAAAAGTTGACTTTGAAAGAAAATTAGAGGAATTAAGAATTTATGAAGACAAATATAATGAATATTTTACTCCAGAAAATAATAAATACAATATTATTGATAAAGAAACTTTAAAGAAATTTAGTGTTGTTCAAGAAGATATTAATTATTATTGCACTGTTTTAAATAAAGTAAATATTCGAAGACAGAGGATTAAAAATTCTTCTAAGGATATTGAAACTTCAGGAGCTATTTTTATAACACGAAAAAATCTAGCAAGTAAGGCTAGCAAAGAATTAAATAATGACAAAACAGGAAAATTTTGGCTAGCTATTGATATATTTGATGCAACAACATTATTATGGTTCAAATTAAATGAAGGTTTTGGGCACAGTAAATTGTTGAATTTCAACGTTGCAACAAAAATAAAAATTGTTGCATCAACCATGATTAATAATAAAATTTCTGAAAAATTTGATGAAGTTAATGAAGCTTTTGAAAAAGGGTTTATAACTAAAGAGAAGGCTGTATTTGAAATAAAAAGTATTAGCAAATACGTAAAAAATCCTGAGCAAATAACTTGTGAAAATATAGAAACAGATTTACATTCTTTATCAAGAAATGATGTAAAAAACACAATTAATGAATATGCTTTTCTAAAAACTGAAGTAATTAAAAAAGATAATGAATTGAAAAAAGCTAATAGTGAATTAGAATATTTTAAAAAGATTGAAAAAGAAAAAAAGGCAAGAAATATCAAGTTCTTTAAGTTGCTGAAGAAAGTTTGCATTAGCATTATTATTTTACTAGTAGCCATATCTATTTTTATTTTTTTTGAAACAAAGATAGTTGGAGGCTTAGCCGCTATTTGTACAATAATGCCATTTTTTAATAAAGATAAATTTATTACTGCATATTTAAAAATAGTAAATAAGAGTAACGATGATAGTTAATACCCATTCATCCAGCTTTATTTTGTTTCTGCTTATGAGAGTCTATCTTTTTATATATGGCATTGCCTATTTTTCATTCTTTGACTTATCTTGAGTTCTTTCCCATTCAATTCCCAGACCTTTAAATTTTTGAGCGTATGGAATAATAGTTAAAGCTGCTGCTGCACCTAAAAGTGTTAGTCGCTCAGCCGTCAATAGGGTTATATTATATCGACTACAGATAAAGTCGGCCATAACGCAAAGAAATAATACTCCAGCAATTATAAAGGCTAATATTTTAAAAGAATTATAACTTTTCTCTTTTTTTGCATACAAGCTTTGTCTTTTATAAGATATTTTATTAGATGATAATGTTTTAAATTTTGGAAATAGCTTAAAGTCAAGCTCAGTCAAATCATTATTGTCGTCAAATGTGTATAAATTAAAAGAATATTGAGCGTCAGAATCATCATTAGGCGTTACTAAGAAAATTGGCAACAATGGGTCTCCTACAGCTTTTCGATATTGATCCAACTGATTTTTAATTTGCTTTTTTTTATTAAGAAAAAGCTTCGCTTTGACTTCAATTATAGCAAGCTTTTCATTGCAATATGGATCTAGAATAATAAAGTCAGGGTGATAATACCCTTCTTTAAGATCGCCTATTCTTGGTTCTAGGAGAAGTGTTTCTTTTGGATAACCGTTTTCTATAAGAAATTCTGCAAAATCAGATTCTATTCTAGCCCCAATATTTTGTTTGTTCATATTTACTTCCTTTATATTACTCTATCAACAATATAATTAACATACACCATTAATTGTAGAGATAAGTCCATTGAGTGACGGTTTTATAGCTAACTGAACAAACCTCAATATTTAAATTTGGTTGCGTTTTATTTAAAAAAATTACTTGATAATGTTTAAGATTATCAATATTAGTTGCATTACCTGTTTTAATGCTTGGCTTCAAAAGTGTTGTTTTACCATAATTCAGTTATATTTTGTATATTTACTATTTAATCAATGACTAAAACAATGTAGCATAAAAATACATTTTGTCCATAATTAAAAAGGTAATTAGTATTAGTTCTTTTATAACCAGCATTAGTTTTAGTAAATCTAGTGGAACGCTCTATGCAATGAAAAACCAATTCAAAAAAATTATTTTAGCATATCCTGAAAAATACTCACTCATAAACTCCTTAATTTATTATTTTGTTGATTTTTTTTACGGCATACTATATTTAAACGTATTTCCCTGAAAAATCTTCAAATGCATTAGTTACGGTAAACTCAACATCTTTACCCAAGGCTTTAAAATGCTCTTTTCCGCATGCTATTTTGGCCTTTTCTACAGGGCGAAGAGCATCTGTAAATAATGTACTTTTAGTTTCAACAATAAAATAAAGTTTTTCTTTACCATCTCTTTCTACTAAAACAGCCCAGTCAGGGTTATAGGTTCCCAAAGGTGTGTCTATTTTAAACCATCCTGGAAGTTTTGCATAAAGCTTAATATCATCGCTTCGTTCGAAGGCATTTGCAAACTCTAATTCTATATCTGAGTCGTACACAATATGACTAAACACAGATTTTTGACTTTCTACCATGTTCTTTTGCAAATAACCAAATAATTCATTATCACTAAATAACTCTTGAGAATAGAAAAAATCATCCCCAATCTTATGATATTTAATGCCATCCACAACAAATAATCTCATTTGATGCTGAATTATAGTTGAAATCTGTTCGATGAATTTCTGAGGGTTATTTTTGAATGACTTCAAACGGCCGCTATCATTAATAATTTTTACAATTGTTCGGCGAGTTAAATTAGTTTCATTCTGGAGATAAGTAATTAAATCTGGAAGTTCGAAAGATTTCGATTCATAAACATTTGCGGTTTCCTGAACTTGTTCTGCATGAATTCCTCCACGATCAATTTCTGTTTTTGCCTTGCGGTAAACAAATCTAGCTTTGCCAACATGTAAGTTAGCCTTGATTTCTTCAGCACATTTTTCAGCAAGTGATTCTGCATCAAAATTAACCCTAAAAGTTGTTTTAAATTTAATTCGCTCCCATAATGCTTTAAACTCTGGACTTAAGAAAACGGCTTTATTTAATGATACTTTTTGTTTATCATCATGATTTTTTATATTAAGGTTTCCTGAAACTTTTTTCAACATAGCGACTATTTGAGGAGTATAAACTTTAAAATCTTCTGGTAATTTTAAATCTCCTTTTTTCAAATCATCTTTTAAAGAATCCTGAACTTTTCCTTTTGAATCAATATAATTTTTTGTTTTAAGATGCTCCCATAACGTCTTAGAAGCATCGACTCCAAGATATTCGTTATTATATTCATCTACAGGAACCACAATATTGGCAAATAAATGCTCTTCAACCACGCCAAATTTGATACCTTCTTCCTGTTCAATTTCTTTTTGAAGCTGCTGGGCAAAATTTTCATAAGATTCATTAGCCATAACAGTAAGAGTGTTTACTTCAAAGCCATGAACTCGCTCTCCATGTTGATTAACACATATACGTAACCCTCGGCCTATTTCTTGGCGTTTTTTAATCACTGAATTAGTTTCGTTCAAGGTACAAATTTGGAAAACATTAGGGTTATCCCACCCCTCCTTTAGAGCTGAATGTGAAAAGATAAATTTAAGCTTTGAATCAAAATTCAATAACTTTTCTTTATCTTTCATGATAAGATTATAAGCACTTTCGTCTGCAGCTGTTTTGCCTGAAGCATCTTTTAATCTTGCTGCTCCTGAAGAATCTTTCTTTTTATCAATAGCAAAATATCCATTATGAACATCTGCTGCTATTGTATCAAGATCAGCTCCTTCAAAAAGAGACGTATATTTAGGTTTACGAATAGCTCGCTCATATTCCTCTTCAAACATCGAAGCAAATTTACCCTTTTGTGCATCTCCTTTTTCATCATACCAGCGGTAGTTAGCGACCTTATCAATAAAGAATAAGCTCAGTACTTTAATGCCTTGAGGACGTAAACACATCTCTTTATCTAAATGTTCTTCAATTGTTTTACGAATTTGTAGACGCTTGTATTCTTCCTGATCAACTTCACCAATAGCTTGACCTAGCTTTAAAATATCTGGCTTGCTAGTAAAGCTAACATACTCGTTGTCTTTTTCACAATAAATATCTTCGATTATATAACCATCATAAACATCACGACCGCCACTTTTTTCAAGTAAATCATCACCACTTTTGACGGTGATTTTTTTACGCTTAATGCCCCCCGAACGTTGTCGTGCATCAATTTCAATTTTAGCTGTAATTGGAGACTTTTTATTATCGACACTAATCAAACGAATATAGGCTTTATTGTTTCCATCTTTAACTTCAATTCCAGCAACTTCAATTTGTTTAACAAGCTTTTGTTCATAAGCATCAACTGAATCCAGTTTATATAGCATGTGATGTTTATCAACATGAGTAGCTGAATAACGCAACGTACAAAGAGGATTAAGCGAATCGATAGCTTCTTTACTTTTTGCTGTTGTATCTACACTTTGTGGTTCATCAACAATAACTATTGGATTAGTTTCTTGTATGTATTCAATAGGTTTTGCACCAGTCATTTTGTCGTGTAAACGGTGAATGATATTTGCCTTGTTCTCTTTAGTAGGATCAGTAAAGCTTCTACGGAAGGCATCAATATTAATTACCATGATTTGAATGTCAGAACTTGTTGCAAAATTTCTTACACTTGAAAGATTTCCTTTACGACTATTATCATAAATAAATGAATCGAACGGAACATTTTCATAGAGTTCTTTAAAATGGTCTGAGGTTATTTCCAGTGATTTTGCAACCCCTTCTTTAATAGCTATAGAAGGTACTACAATAATGAATTTTGTAAAACAGTATAACCTGTTCATTTCAAAAATGGAACGTAAATATACATAAGTTTTACCCGTACCAGTTTCCATTTCAACTGTTAAGTGAATTCCATCTTTTGAGCTAAATTTTTCAGATGGGGCTAGTCCATTTTTTAATTGGATTTTTCTGATATTTTTATGGATATCTTCATCAAGCAATTTTAAACGGTTACCAATTCCAAGATTATTTTCATACTGAGGTAAATCTACGTTATAGTCATATTGTAATGGAGCTACAGTAAAATTGGTTTGGCATATTTCTTGACCTTCAAATACTCCAGCAACGGCATCTATTGCCTGTTTTTGATATTCTAAATTTGCATCAAACTGTATTTTCATCTTACAAGCTCCTTACGTCGATAATATTAGCTTGTTTGAGGATTTGAACCGCATTTGTTTTTACTACATCATTTTTAAAGCCTGAATCTTTAAATACTACTCGCATGATTTCAGGTTTTAATTCTTTTTTCAATAAAACAATCCCTTCAACCACTTCAATAGAAATATTGTCAGATAAACAGATAATAAGTGCGCCCATACCGATATCAAAGACTTTTTGGTTAGCAATATTATGTTCAAAGATAGGTAGGGTTAAATCAAGACCGTATTTGAGTAATACTTCATAAAGCACATCTTCTTCTTTACGATCTTTTTTAATGTTTTCAATTTGATTAAGCATATCCTGTTCTGACATATCAAAATCCATTTCCCATGGTTTGATATTTGTAGAATCGAGTTTAAAAACTTTAAAGCCTAAATCACCGTTATAATCAGGATTTTCTTCTTTAATTTTATTACCAGCACGACGAATGCGTTCCTTGCTGATTTCGGCAATAGTTTTATACCCTGCTTTAAATGCCTCTGATTTTTCAGCTGTGTTTTCAGGTAATTGAACTGAAATACATTTTCTCTCACCGCTATCTTCAGCATTTAATTGCATCACCGCATGAGCTGTTGTCGCCGAGCCAGCAAAAAATCGAGGACTACATCTTCTTTTTCAATATTACACAAATTAATCAATTGATAAATTAGGCCTGTTGGTTTTGGATTCTCAAAAAATTTATTAACTCCAAATAAATTTTTTATTTCATTGGCTGAATCAGTATTCGATACATCTGAAAAAATTGAACGAAAAACTCGACCAGCTGGTTGATATACTTTATGTTGAACTGTCCATTTTCCACATTCTTTCGAGGGGATAATTTTAATTTGTCCAAGTATTTGCTTTTCTTTAAATGATTTTTCTGAAATCTGCCATGTCCCATCTTTAATAATACTACCATCAGGACAACTCACATCATATATGATCGGACTTTGTAAACCACCTCTATGTAGTGTATCCCAGTAAAAACGACCGATTTTAAGAGGCAAAGATATAAAACGCTACCACGCAAATTTCGCAAATTTTTATTTAATAACGACCTTTCCAAGTAAAAATTACGACATTGAAGAATTTCCTGCAATCAAACGCCACCTGTTATCATTTGGCAAAAAACGCTTAGAGCAATGTGGAGGGAAAGGGAGCAGAAAAAAGACTAATAATAAATGGTTTGAAACTCAAGATAGTATAAGTTATTGGGTCTATTTTTATCGACAATTGCTATTTATATTGTTTAGTGGTATTTTATGTAAATGTATTAGTAATTTAGAAAAGGATTTTATTATGATTTATGGCTATATTCGTGTCAGTAGCGACAAACAAACAGTGGAAAATCAACGTTATGAAATTAAAAAGTTTTGCCAAGAAAAGGAATTAGTGGTTGATTGTTGGATTGAAGAGACAATTTCGGGGATTAAAGATGTAAAAAAAAGAAAATTGGGTAGACTAATTAAACGTATGAAACAAGATGATATTCTTATTTGTACTGAATTATCACGTCTTGGTAGAAATTTATTAATGATTATGGGTATTCTCAATGATTGCATGAAAAAACAAATACAAATCTGGACTATTAAAGATAATTATCGGCTCGGAGATGATATTAGCTCAAAGGTTTTAGCTTTTGCATTCGGATTAGCAGCTGAAATCGAACGTAATCTAATTTCACAACGCACTAAAGAAGCATTGGCAAGAAGAAAAGCCGAAGGTGTAATTTTAGGTCGTCCAAAAGGGCGCAAATCATCAAAAGTAAAATTAACAGGAAAAGAGAAAAAAATCCAAGAACTGCTCGACGCAGGAGTTTCCCAAAGTGCCATTGCTCGTTATTTAAAAGTGCATCGCATGACTGTAGCAAATTTTATCAAACAAAATGCTCTTAAAAAAACTTAATTAACCATTTTATTAGTATTATAAAATTTGGTTCAAGATACTTTAACTTGAAAATTTAACCATTTAAGTTATTGTAATTCAATGAAAAACAAATACATGATTCGTTCAAGAATTTCTGAAGCTAAATTCAGAGAAATTATTCGCTATTTTTCGCTTGATATTGAAGCTAATAAAATTGCTCAATTAACTGGCTTGAGCCGACCGTGCATTAATCGTATTTTAAAGGCCACAAGGCAGCGCATTGCTGAGTTTTGCGAAAACGAAAGTCCTTTCGATGCTGGCGAAATTGAAATCGATGAAAGCTATTTTGGAGCCCGTCGCGTGCGTGGAGTCAGAGGTCGTGGAGCTCGAGGAAAACATATCGTTTTTGGACTCATTAAACGCCAAAGGCGAGTGTACACGCAGGTCGTTATAAATTGCTCTGCGAGCACGCTTTTACCAATTATTAGAGAAAAAGTCAACGAAAATTCAGCTGTTTACACCGATGGATTCAAGTCCTATGATGGACTCGTCGACGCTGGCTACAAAAAGCATTATCGAGTAAAACATGGCGAAAATGAATTTGCCAAAGGTTACAACCACATCAACGGAATTGAAAACTTTTGGGGGTTGGCTAAAACAAGATTAGCCAAATTTCGAGGTATTTCTAAAAATACATTTTATTTGCACTTGAAAGAGTGCGAATTTAGGTTTAATTATAGAAACAAAGATTTGTATTTACTGATGTTAAAAATCATCAGAAATAAACCGCTTAAAGTATCTTGAACCTAAAATTTAATACTAAATGAAAATTTGAGTATGTAAATAATTTTGTGTAAGTAGCCATAAACAATTAATTAAAAGGAAGTATATTATGGCTATTTTTTGACAAATTACTCAATCAATTATGGAAAGGTTACAAAAATATAAGGATATCTTAGGTGAAAATGGCATTATTCACGATCAAAAAGCGGTTGTTGAGTATGTGTAGAATTAGCCGTAAACAATAAATTAAAAGGAATTTATTATGGCTATTTCGAACAAGTTACTTGATGAATTATTAAAAGATTACAAAAATTCTGAAGACCTTTTAGGCGAAAACGGCATCATGCGTGAACTCAAAAAAAACGCTTACTTGAACGCGTTCTTGATGCCGAATTACCCCATCATTTGGGACATGAAAAGCATCAAAAAAGTAGCTCTGACAACTACCGCAATGGCTACAGTGAAAAAACTGTCACTTCTGAAAAAGACCAGTTTAAAATTGAAGTGCCACGCGACCGTAAAAGTGATTTTCAACCTCAAATCATCCCGAAAAATCAGCGTCGTTTCGATGGCTTTGATGAAAAAATTATCTCAATGTATGCCCTCGGAATGACGGTGCGCGACATCCAAAAACATCTCTTTGACATGTATAATTATGAAGTTTCGACTTCGCTTATCAGCGATGTGACCAACGCTGTAATTGATGATGTGAGGGTATGGCAAACCCGACCTCTTGAGCCGATTTATCCGATTTTATTTTTGGATTGCATTGTCGTTAAATGCCGTGAAGACAAGCAAATAAAGAACAAAAGCGTCTATTTGGCGTTGGCGGTTAACATGGAAGGCTAAAAGGAGCTTCTCGGGATGTGGATCGGCGAAAATGAGGGTGCAAAGTTTTGGTTACAAGTCATAACTGAGCTCAAAATCGTGGAGTAGAAGATATTTTTATCGCCTGCGTTGATGGCTTAAAAGGCTTTCCTGATGCGATTGCGAGTGTGTTCCCGCAAACTCAAGTGCAGCTTTGCATCGTGCACATGATTCGCAATTCGTTGAAGTATGTTTCGTACAAACATCGCAAAGAATTGAGCACAGATTTGAAAAAAGTTTACACGGCAATCACTGCCGAAGAAGCTGAAATCAACCTCGAAGAATTCGCTGAAAAGTGGGATTCGAAGTATCCGACAGTCAGCCGTCAATGGCGTTCGCACTGGCCAAACGTTACGCCATTTTTCGCGTTTCCAAATGATATCCGTAAGGCGATTTACACGACAAACGCTATCGAATCGGTCAACCGTTCGCTACGCAAGGTGTTGAAAATACATGGCGTTCTGCCTAACGATGACGCTGTGTATAAGCTCATTTACCTCGCTATGAATAATATTTCAAAGCGTTTGACAATGCCGATTCGCAACTGGACGGGTGCACTCAATCAGTTTGCAATCCATTTCGAAGACCGTTGTCCATTTTAAACGTCAATCGGCGGCCAAATACAGGGCTAACGCCCTGTTCAAACCTCAATTCTTAAAGCTGCCGCTTTATCAAATTTCACCTGGCTGCGTAAGAATATTTGCTCCTCCGGAGCTCAATTATTTTTTTATTTTAGAGAGAGCTGGCGCTCCCATGAAAACAATGCTAAGTTAAATATAAGGCAAAAAACATAAAAATGCTACTTACACAAAATTAACGACTCAGCCCTAATTAAGTTTGTTTATTAATTTTGTATTTTAGATTATAATAAGGAACCTCTACACAATATTCAACATAGTTCAATGATGTATTAGTCACTAGAAATGTAAATTGAAAATCAAAAATATAATTGCAAATTGAAATACAATCTCTCATTTTACAAGAGATATTATTGGTTAAAATGTCTTTCATAAAACCTAATTTTCTTTGTTCATAAAAAATAAATTCATATACTTTAGATAAATCTTGTAATTTTAATGGAGTATACCAATTTCTAAAGTCATCATATTTAATCTCAAGATCAACTTTTTCTGCTATTTTCTGAATTAATTGAATCGCCATAATAAAGGCTAAAATATCGCTGTTGATATTCCAATCTATTGAAACTTTTATTTGAGGAGGATTTAGTTCTATATTATGGGATTTGCTATCAATAATTAAAGTATCACTTTTACTTAAATCTTCGTAGAACTCCATAGAGATATCACATAAATCTAAATCTTTAACTAATTCATCATTGAATAAAAATTGTAGATTTTGTTCCATATGTATGATAAGCGGAATAGTTGTATGTCTAAATGACCCTTTAAGCTCCTGCATATTAATACTTCCCATAAAATTCCTATACTCTTTAATTTTTGCTCCATTTTTTTGTAATGTTATTGTTGCAGATAAGGATTCTATGTCTGGGACATGTGTTATCGGCTTCAAGTTTGTTCTATAATTAATATCATTTTCTTTAGCAGTGTTTACTTCATGTATCTCGCCATAGCAAAATTTTATTTCATCTTTAAGCTCGGTTTTGTTTGGGGATGTAAGATCTATTTTTCCAAAAATAAAATCTCCATACATCTTAGTATACTCGTCTGTCACGTTAGGATGATACAGAGGTAAATCACAGTTCATGATATCTAATTTTTTATCAATTGGATTGTAATTAAATATAGAAATTTGGTATAAATAATTTTTATGGCTAACTACTGCAACTAATTCGGGATAATTAGTTCCAAGTTTTTCTCTGCGTTTAAGAATTTTTATTCTGCCATTGCCTAATGGATTAGGACCAGGTACAAAAAATTTAATTATTTTTAATGGTTTTATGTAGGCATTAACTTCTTCATTCATAAGCCAAAAATTTAATACTTTATGGTCATTAAATTCATTTAATGGTATGACAGAAAGCACCATTTTTATAAAAGCCTTTGCAACATTGAAAGGCTTATAAAACTCTCCATAATGTTTAATTGTGAGAAACTTTTCATTTTTCTCTATTTTGAAATTTTTACTATCAATAGTACTTCGAATTTCAAGCATACCATTTATCCAATCACTTCTAAATGATTCATAATTTTGCCCATTAATCTCAACTTCTTTTTTTATTGTCGGTATTCTTTTTTTCCCTTTTATTCCCAATAGGCTTCTATATAATTTAGTAAATATTCCTAAATCATTCTCGTAGACTGCAAATTTATCATTGCAATTCTTACATTCGTTTAATAATATTATAGACTTGTTGCCTAAACACTGAGGAACTGCATGAGCTTTATTTTTATTTTCATTTTCTATTATTTCCTCTCCACAAAAGCGACATTTTATTTTGCCATCTATTAATGGGTCTTCAATTAATATCCCCTTGCTATCTAAGTTTAATTTGCCATTCTTGCCTCTTTTTTCCTTACAAAATTCATATTCAACCAATGTTTCATAATTAGTCAAATAAAAATCAGAGCTTTTTTTTAAATTCATATTCTTATCTCCAAGTATTTTTTTATAAAATTATATTAATAAATATAAACTAATCTCATCGTTGATATTACATTTTAAACATTTGAAAAATAATTTTTCATATCCTCTTTGCAACTATCGTCAAGCTTTGATACAATCCATTCATGAACTTTTCCAATACCTTGAATAGATGCTCCTAGCCTTGGATCTGGGTCAAAAATGGTAGTTTGTATATCTTTACTAGCTATACCCTTCAACTTATTATCTTTAATATCTCTAATAAGTTTCTGTAAGTCTTCATCATTTCTAGTCAAATCGGCTTTATTACAACAAACTAATACAGGCTTATTTTTGTAATAGGATTTCAACTTTTTATAAATATTGACATCATTATTTGTAAATCTATTCACATCACACACCATAATAAACATATCAGCAAGCTCTACCATGTTATGTGTATTTTTCTCGGTAGAACCTTTAGTATCATTGAATCCTGCTAAATTATAAATAGTACAATCTGCTTTTTCTATTTCAAAACATTCAGCGATTTTTGTTGAACCAGGGACAGGATGACTTTGACCTTCAAATCCAAACACACTGGTTAATAAGGCATCTTTACCCGTTGAACCATCTCCAGCAATTGCAATTAATGTATGATGGTTTATAAGTTGTCTAAGCAAAGCCATTTGGCATACCGCTGGAACTGTTTTTCTATAGGCTGGCCCAGCTAAATCAATAGCTAGCCATGCACCTGAAATAATCCATCCGATTGGTCCTGCGAGAACACTAATTGTTCTTGTTAATAGGATATTAGCCCCAAAACTTAACCCTCTATTTAGCAATGCTCTAGCAATAGAATTTGCGATAATAACAGCCATTTTATAACTCGTAAACCCTCCCATTTTAATTATTTGGGAGACAATTGCAGGAGTTGTTAAAGCCCAGTTTATCTTTTTATTACAAGAGCTTAAGTTAGCATCATCCAATAATTCCTTTAGCTCATCTTTAGACATTTTTGATAATGCTTCATGGAAAAGATGTCCTATAATTTTATTCTCGTTAATATAAGCGGGAGTAACTTCACTTGCTTTTATTTTTAAAAATTTACATATATCATAGGTAACTTCTCGATATTCAACTCCTTCACCTCCTCTTAATAAATAAGCAATATCGTTACTTCCGTTGTATCTTAGTTCATGTTCAATTTTTTTAGCAATGACTTTAATGCGTGCAGAACTCATATTTTTAGTAATTTGAACATTAACATTGAGATAATCTACTAGTTTTTGAACTTCTTCTGGATATAAGTGCGTTCCTCTTTCAATTACTTCTAAAACTGATAATTTTTGAATGTTTCTCTTCATAATAATTTCCTTTAAATTTTGTTTAATTTATATATAACGAATATTACAGTTTTAGCAAAAAGCATTTTCAGTGCCAATTTGATTTTATCAGTTATTTACCGTAAAAACTCAAAATTTATTGTAATTTAATTATTTCCATAGTATATTTTTATACTATTAAAATATAAAAATATACTATGGAAATAATTATGATTAATATTATAACTTTTGGACAATTTGATTTCAAAACAGAGCAAAGAGTGTTTAATTATAAGAACGAATCTCTTAACTATAAATGGAAGTTTAAAGACCATAGCAAAGCTCAGCAGATTCTTGGTGCATCAAAAGAATTTAGTTATTCTATAAAATTAGAAAATGGATTACAAGAAATCGGTAAAGGTGTTGATTATATTAATACCATTGAACATTATGTATATTTTATAGATGACATCTTAAAACGAGAGCAAGCTAAAGATAAAAACAAAGATAAAGAAATAATTTTACAAATAGAAGAGTTCATTCAAAATTTTGATTATGTTGATCCAAAAGAAATTTTAAGTAAATTTCATAAATTTTTGATGCCTTTAAAAGAAAATAGAAAATGGAGCAAAGCAATAGACAGTTTTAAAAAAACATATAATATTAGTAATAAATATTTATTTTTATTTCCAGAATGCACTGAAGACAAAGAGCTTATGAGCAAGCTTGAAAAAATAGCAGAGGAGAAAACCAAGTGTATCGAACTTTTTCAATTGAATATTTCATTTGCCAAATTTTCTAGTGATTTAGATAATAAAAACGAAATATTTTATCCATTGCAGTACTTATCAAGTATAATAATGGAGAATATTTTGGAAGAAATGACAGATTTGGATGACACAAAAAAGGGGTTAATAAGTAAGAATGAAGGACCGATTCTACTATGTGGAGGTACAGGCACAGGAAAAACATCTTTTGCAAGACGATTTGCAAAGAATGCAGATAAAAAGCTACATATCCAGCCTCTTTCGAGTAGATCAAAAAATTTAATTGAAAGTGAAATTTTTGGTTACGAGGAAGGAGCATTTACTGGAGCAAAAACGCAAAAAATAGGAGTACTGGAAAAAGCTGATAACCAAGTTGTGTTATTAGATGATTTTCAGGACGTAGATGTTGATATTCAGTCTAAACTTTTACATTGTTTAAACCCTTTTTCAAATAAATTTCAAATACAACGTCTAGGAAGTTCAGAAAGTGTTGATATTAATAATCAACTTTTAATAGCTATAAACGAAGATATTAATAAACTAATTAGAACTAAAAAATTAAAGACAGATATTTTTTTTAGAATGTCACACTACATTAAATTTATGTCTTTAAACGAAAAAATTAAAAAACACGCATCTATTGATAGTCGAAATAATAATCCAAATAATAGTTTAAATCATTTTTTTAATAAGCTATTGCAGAGTGCAAAATGCCAGTTTGCCTGCAATATAACAGAAGATACAATTGTTTCTGACATTGAGTTAAGGTTGTTTCCAGATTTAACAAATTATTATGATTCTATTTGCGAAGTTGATTGGTTTGGCAACTTTAGACAAATATCAAAATTTTTTAGAGATCTATTTTCTTATTTAGAACTTAACTACCCTTCAAGCAAAGCTGTTGCTGATTCTCTTCAATTTCATAAAGAACTTAATTTTAGTTGTAACAGCAATAATAATGTTGAGCAAATGCTAAAAAAAGTAATTGAAGAGTATTCAACCTTAAAAAAAGATGAGTTTCAAAAAATATTTTACAAAACAGTGTACAACTTATGTGAAAACAGAAAAAATGAATCTATAAATCTTTTTAAAAAATTAGGAGTAGGACCAAAGCACCTTAAAACTTTCAATGAGCATATTGAGAAATTAGACATAAATATTTAGAGAGCTTACAATCATCTATTTGTAAAGATAATTTGACTTACAAATAATTTTATTTTTGGACCTTTAATACATATTTCAGCTCAATGGTATCAAAATAGTCTTTTTAGCACGTTTCTGTATATCAAATCACTCCCTCCGCCATTTTCTTAAAAGTTCCAGAATTATAAGTAGAATTAGAACGCTTTTTTATTGCCTGCATAAGTTGTTGTGCTAAAGAGTGATGAAGAATTTTATGTAATATAATTTCACCCGCAGATAGACTCTTAAAGAGTGCATTTTTTAAGATAAAAAACTATATTGCCTTTCTACAACTAATTTAAAAACATTAAAAAACAAAAAAACATTAGTAATTTTATGGAATACAAATTATATTAAAATAATCAAGTAGTTGGACAAAATAGTAACGTTATTTTGGCTACTTGATTAGCTCTTTATTAATACAAAAAAACGTTCCCCGTTTTTCCCCATTTGGTGAATTTTATTCCCCATTTTTCCCCGTTTTCGAGGAACGTACAAAATGCTCAAATTAGTGGTAAATAGTAATATTTGAGGTTAAATTAATGATTTATTGGTGCTTAAATAATATTAAACTCATACTTCTCCCGGGTACCATTTTTCCGCCCGAGAGGTATATCAGAAGTACCATTGAGTACCACTTGAAACCCTTAAAATACCCTCAAAGAGCTCCCCTTAGCTACGGACGATACCAAGAAAATTTATTTTTTTAGTTCATTTTTCCAATATTCAATTTTTTCAGTATTGTTATATTTTTTGTAAAAAGTTATTAGCAATTTGATAATTTTTTCCTTAAGACTTCTTTTTGACACATTTCGTAATTCAATTTTATGATTGTAAGGATCTTCTTTCAACGGCTTGCAAATAACGATATTTCTTTCTAAAAACAGAATAGTTTTTCTTTGATGCTGAGTCAATTTTTTATGACTAAGCATTGAAACTAAAGATTCCATGACCTCCTCTTTACTTTTTTCATTGTTAGTAATTGAAAAAGCTTTTTTATAATAGTGAACTGCTTGAGTTATTTTTTGTCTCATATTTAAGAAGTTTGCTTTCTCATGTAGAGCTCGTGATTTTAATTCATCATCTTTTGCCTCTTCAATAACATCGTCAACTAATTTCATTGCTTTGTCTCCTTGACCAAGTCTTTGGAAGTAGTATGCAAGGTTTATTTTAAGTTGATTATTAGAACTTTTATTTGCGAGATTATTAAATATTTTCAGCTTTAGTTTTTTAGAAATTTTCAATTTATTAATATTCCATACTGTCGTAGAGTCGCCATTTAATGCCATCTTCATATAAAAAATTGCCATAAATTCTGGATAATTTGCATCAAGAGCTTTGTATCTCGCCTTCATCAATTCTTTTTTATTTTTTTGTTTTGGTGAATGTTGTAACGCTTTTTCAATCCACTTTTTATAGTTTTTCTTATCTTTTAATTTTTTAAAACAATATGCTGCACACAAAGCCATTTCCTTAGTTCCAAGATAATAGCTTGTTATACACGCTTGTGCAGTCTCGTTTAGATTTATTTTGACCATCTCTGGCACTGAAAACATTGAGCCTGTTTTCACAGTTCTTCTTAGCCAATCAAAATCCTGACTTGGATATTCTATTTTGATATTATTATTTTGAAAAATCGCTAAAGTTCCTAAAGTTATGTAATATGCTTCATCGTGGTAATTTTTAATTTTTACATAGCAATTAAGAGCCTCTCTTGGTGTTTTATACTTTTCAACGAATCTAGCTTTTTGAAAATTAAACATATAATGTATTTCAGTTAATTTATCATAAAGAGAAACTATTTTATCAAAAGTTTGCTGACTTTTATTTTTATTGTATTTTTCTTTATATTTTCCTATTAAAGAGTTTAATAATCCAGCTCTCTTTCTTTTGTTTAAATTTTTATTTTCTAACTCTTTCTCAATACATTTTAGTCTTAAATCCTTTGGAGGGTTTTGAATGTAACTAATGGCTCCAGTATCGCCTTTGTTAATAGCCTTCCATGCAAACTCTTCAGCTAATTCATCATTCTTTAATTCATTTTTGTAAATACTTGCTATTCTTCTATACGCTAAATAATTACCTGCTTCTGCTGATTTCTTGTAAAATTCGATTGCTTGAGTATAATCTTTTTTTGTGAAAGTGGTAAATTCAGCTAAACTCTTGTAAAACACTGCTCTCTTTTCTTTATTGGAGGTTGCATTAACAAATTTAATAGTTTCATTAAAATCAATCTTAGCCATTTCACGAATATCACTAGAACTATACATCACATTAAAATTTAACTCTAAACTTTTTTTGAATGCATCAAAAGCTTCTTTATTTCTACCTAATTTTTTATAAATATAAGCCATTGATGAAAATGATTTACTACTTTCTTTTTCATAAGTAGCGTCACCTTTTTTATACCATTCCAAAGCTAATTTATAATCTTTTTTTTGACTATAAATGCTGTAAAACCTTGCCAGTGCATAAGCTGCTTCAGTTTTTCTAATTTTATTTTTATATAAATTTTCAAAAAACTCGACAAATTTTTCATCTTCATTTAATTGTTTATAAATTTCGCCAATTCGCCAAATTTTAGCTTTTTGAGGATTCACTTCAAAAGATTTCAAGCTTAATTCTAAAGATTTTTTTAAAAGCTTTGGATATTCTTTTTTTATATATTTTTGGCTACGTTTATCCAAAATTTCTACAGGAGGAGGTTGACGGTAGTATTTATATGCAAGATACTCAATAGCCCATTGTTGATTTTGATTAATATATTGATAAATCCATTTTTCAAAATCTTCCTTTGAAAGCTCTTTAGATTGAGTTTTAGCAATAAGATCTATAGCTCTTATGTTATTCTCTTTAACTGCAAATGGTATTAAGTTATTTACTTTTTGCATATCTGCCTCAACACCAATTCCTTTATGATACATTTCAATTAACTTAACTAATGCCTTTTTATTTCCTAAATCAGCTGCTTTTTTGCACCATTTAAAGCTTTTAAATGGTTCTAAGGTTTCTTTATGATAGTATTCAGCTAATGCAAACATCGCTTTACTATCGCCTTTTTCTGCTTTCGCTAAACTTTCTTCTAAATTAAAATTGTCTCCTAAATCAAAATTTCCTTGAGCAAACGTTGAAATGCTCCCTATTAGCAATAAGATTAAAACAACTTTCTTTATTAATAAATTCATTAGTTTCTCCTTTGATTTGTTCCATTTAATCTACAATATATTTTTTATTAATTCAACTAATTTACGGTAGTATTTTTCTGATTTATTTTAAAAGTGTAAAATTTAATCAGAGGAGTTTTTATTGTGGGAAAATTAAGCATACGAATGAGTTTTGGAACTGTTTATCAGAAGAAAGTTAGAGGGATTTTTTATTATCGTTATCAGCTTGAAGGTTTGCGAAAAACTGTTAGTTTGCAGACCTCTAAAAAGGCTGAAGCTATCAAGAAAGCTGAAGAATTAATTCCGATTGTTAGAGCAACATCTCAAAAGGTTATAGCCGCTCATGTTAAGGTTGCTAGGGGTATGAACAAAGTGCAAAAACAGCTTAGTTTGCAGGAGGCTTGGTATATTTATTCGGTGCATCCTGAACGGGCAACTCCAGCTACAATCAATGAAAATTTGCAGTACAAATCAACCTTTAACGAGTTCATTAAACACCTTGATAATAAAGCTTTGACCATTCGTGATATTACCCTTGAAACTGCCGACAAATATTCTCAGCATCTCAAAACTACAGGCATTGCCGTCGATACACACAATCGTAAAATTAAGCGTTTGCGTAGAATCTTCAAAACTTTACATGAATACCGAGATGCTCAAAACCCGTTTGATTCGCCAATTTTATTCCGTCGTGAACGTGAAGAGCATAATTTAGGCATTAGGAGGTTGGCTTTTACTCGTGAACAGGAACAGCAAATTTTCAACGTTCTTGATGATGACAAATTCAAGGTGATTAACAAATCTGAGGTGCGTTTAATTTATTATTTGGGGATGTACACGGGGCAACGTTTAAAGGATTGCGTGCTTTTAAAATGGCGAAGTGTTGACCTCAATAAACGTCGCATTTGGGTTAAACAGTTCAAGACTGGTAAAGAGGTGACAATTCCGATTGCTGACATTCTCCTCAACGCTCTCTATGAAGCAAAGAGTTGGAATTCTGCAGAATACGTTTGCCTAAAAATGGCAGAACGCTACAACACTGTTAACGAATTGGGCAAAAATATCGGCAATAATTTGGTTAATGTTGACGTGATGCGAGTTATCAAATGGACAGGGCTTGAAACTGCTGTTGCTGTGAAAAATCGTAAGCGTAAAGTTACTCAATACGGTTTTCATTCGCTCCGTCATACCTTCGCTTCACATTGTGCTGAAGCTGGCGTACCTAAAGCTGTTTTGCTCTCGATTTTAGGTACGGATTCTGACATTGCCGACAAATACTATACTCACATTGGTGAAGAATCACAGATTAAAGCTATCAATGTTGTAGCAAATAGAACCCTAAATTCTCCTCAAGATTCAACTACTCCAGATGCTCAAAAAATTGCTAACGCCATTGATTATTTGCAAACTCTTCCACCATCTCCAGAAACTCAACACCTCATCAGCTTACTATCTTGATACGGAAACGCTCTTCTTAGTATTTTTCTTGACCGAGAAGAGCATTTTGTTGTTCAAGGGGTATGTCGATAGGGTTCGAATTCCAATAGCTTTTTCTTGGCTTTTCCTAATTTTTTAATAATTTCATGATTTTATCATAATTTTTGATTGGAGTTTTAGCGTTTAATTTTTTCGTCCATTTAATAATTGAAATTGATTTTTTTGTTTCAGGATCAATAAATTCACGCTTCGCCTCATGCTTCAGTAATAATTTAAGAATCTCCAAACGCTCTTTTTTTATCGCCCACGCTACCGCTGGTAATCCTTTAAAAGTATAATTAATATTTGCGTTATTTTTTATGTAGTACTCTATCATATCTTGTTTTGCATTTAAAATAGTAATTAATGGCAACATTCCACTATCTTTTTTATCAAGTTCTAAAATATTACCACCATTACACTTGAACATTTTTAACACTTTTAGCTCTCCCAATGATGTAGCGATGAACATTGGACTGATATATTTGTCTAGGTTAACATTAATTACTGCTCCTTTATCAATAAGTAGTTGTAAAATATTGTAGTAATTTTGATTTTTTGGAACAGCTGACATAGCAATACTTAGCACGGTGAATTCACGAGTTTTACGTTTTAAAAAGTTATTATTTAATTCACTAGGCACTTCATCAAGAACTAATTTTATTTTTTTAAGGCTACCACTTGCAAAAGTCCATCTAAGTAGTGAATCATGTCCATTAATTTTATTATCAGGTTTCCAGCCTTTTAATTTTTTCTGAATTAATTTTAGCATTTTATCATCTTCATTTTTTGAATATAAAAGTGTATATAATGTGTCTTTAACACCTTTTTTGCGAACAAACTGTTCTAATTTATGATACTTATTGTAAACACAATATTCTAAAGCATAACCTTGATTTTGAGAATTAAGTTTATCAATATTTTTTAGTAATAATTCGATATTATCTCTATTTTGAAAGTTTAAAAACTTAGTAAAAAAACTTAATTTGTTATTTTTAAAATTATAATTGAAATTGAATTTTTTGTTATTAATTAGCAATGAAAATATATTTTTGTCAATTTTTCTATTTATTGCTAACACATAATAAGAACTAAAATCATAATTGCCGACATCAGTATTGTTATTAATCAAAAATTTTACAATTTTATAATCATTGCTAATTGTTGCTAAGGTTAATAAAGGTGTCAGATAATTTTTTTTCTTATTAATTATAAGTCTTTTATTGTGTTTTATATAAGTTTTCAATGCATCCAAGTTACCTTGTAAAATTGCTACTTCTAAAAATGATAGTTTCTTTTTAGAATATTTTCTATAAAGAAAATCAAATGTTTTAAGGTTTTTTAACTTTTTCAATTTAATCTTTTTAGCTTCATTTTTTATATTTAGCCAATTATCATTAAAATATAAAAAATCTTGATTTTCTGTTGCTAGAATGGTATTAAAGCAACAATATATGGTTAATATAAAATATTTTAATTTTTTCATTTATTACATTCCTTTAAAATCTAAATATTCATTTGGTGTTAATTTATTGTACATTTTTTCATCTGCTGAATTACGTCTAGGATGTTTCAAGGATGTGGGATCAGTGCTACCCATTACTTCAATTAATCCTCCAGCTTCTTCTGTTGCTTTTTCAATTTTTCTAGTATAGTCTGCAACAATCTTTACTGCAACATCCATTGTTTGAAATGCTTTATTATAAATTTTTATAAAGTCCCCAATACCCACGACATCCCCAAAAGCTCCTTCTAATAGATCTCCGCCAGAGTTGAATAACTTCTTTACATTTATAAAGTATTCTACATTATCATTACCTTTATATTTTGTCAATTTTGTTGCTTGAATAAAAAAATCACCAGCTTCCAAAATTTTCGTAGCTTTATCTACTTTATTATACATTTTTTCAGCTTGATTAAGCATTACATCGCTTAACTCTCTTAATTTTTTTAATTTTTGCTTATTTCTTAACAAGGCGTGAATTTCACCTTCACTTAATAATCTTTTTGCTTGCGAATTATTACCTAGCTTCATATATAGATTTTTCCTAAATTCTTTTGCTTTATCCCATGCTTTATCATCTTTAAGATCATCAAGATTATCAAGAAATTTTTTAAATTCTTTAGCATCATTAGTGTATTTTTTTAGAGTATCATTAGCACTACTTAGCTCTTTTCTAATTTTGGTAATATCTTCATCATAATGAGCTTCAAGAGATTTCTTAAAGTCTTCATTAATTTTTTCAATAAATTTGGGTGTTAAGAATTCATGTTTTTGAGGATCTTCTATTTCCTTTACTGTGTTCTTTTTATCATATACTTTATTGAGCTCGTAATCAATTATTCCCTCAAAACAATATAAGGCCATTGAGTTTTCACTAAAGGGATATTTTTTAAGAGGTTCACATAGTGATATTCAACAAAATATGCTCTTACTTGTTTTTTCATGATTTTTTTCATTTGTTCATATTTATTTCCTGGAACTCCTTGTAATGATGAAATATCTGCTAAAATTAATCGTCTAGTCAAAAGAATTTCTGCTTTAGTTTCATCACTTATCTTATGGTTAATATCTAGGAAGAAAATAGTTCCTTTTGTAAATTTATTGAGTAAGTTTACTCCATATACTGCTTTATTCATGGTAATGATCTCCTTATTTTGCTCGTTTGTTGTTAATTTTGTAGGCTTTTTTTGCCCATTTACCTGCCGACCTGTTTCCTGAACGCATTTTAATTGATCCTGATTTTGTTACATTACATGACGAACCTTTACTAATTCGCATACCCTTTGATTTTATTGACTTCACGACTAATTACTCCTTTTATACTTTAGTATAATTTAATATTAAAAAATTTCTCCTCATTTGAGCTTTTTGACTTGTTTTTAATATAGCACTGAAATATAATTATACAAATGTATCATCAAGGGTTTTCTTTCAGTATTCTTCTGACATGATGAATTTTATTATGTCGATGTTGCGATATCTTACTGCTGTGCCGACTTGTTTACGCTTGAAGGGCAGTTTTTCTTGGCGTTCCATTTTCTTAAAGTTTGCTAGGCTTATTCCTAACATTTCTGAAGCTTCTTGCTGATTTATTAGCTTTGGAATTATTGCAGGAATTGTTTGATTTGTTTCTGCGAGGCTTTTTAGTTGAGAAATTATTTCACGTTTTTCAGCCATTGTTAGGAGTCCTGCTAATAAAAATACAACCTTTAGAGTCAAAAATACCATTTGCTATAGCTTGTCATTATAAGAAGACATTGATAAAAAGAAGAAAATACCTAAGCCTTTTTCGCATTCACCTAATAAGAAATACTAGAGCCTACTCAAAAAACAGACTAAATCAACATCCAAAATTGAAAATTCCAAATCTTTTTTAATTATCGAGAAACAATGCCTTTTTTTGTTAGCTTATTAATGTTAGGTGAAAAGGTGGGTTAGATAAAAAAATATCTAACTTTGCCGTTGTGGATGTGAAAATTTTTTCTCTTAGATTATTAATGAGTTACGACGAAAAAACTTTAATAGAAAATCTCTGCCAAAACAACAGGGTGTTGACCGTGCCCTTCAACTGTTTATTATGATATATAGGGGCATCGTTTTTTTTATTGCTAGCATAAAATATTTATTAGCCTTTATACAATGTGAAATTTAGAGGACATATCAGCGAGAAATGCGCATCTTTCTGATATGCCTCTAAATATATTTTCGTATTCCCAAAAAGTTAGGGAGTCAATTAATAAAAAAAAATCCAATTAGGAGACAAATAATGTCGAATTTATTTAACCAAAACCAATCAGTAGTAGACCAAATATTAACAGACTTGTTGGTAACGAGTGGTAAAATTGATAGTGCCGATTTGTACAATATCAAAGAGTATACAAGCTTAGAAGATATCACCAAAGATGAATACGCTATTTTTATTACGGCAACCAGTAATGGAAATAAATTAGCAAATAGTCATATGGTCAAGACTTTGTGGGCTAAGGATGCAATGTATAATAGTGATAAAATGGTTTGCGAATCAATTTGTTACCATAATGTTAAAGAAATCATACAAGAAGAAAATAAAAAATATTACACTCACTTACCAGATTTTGAATGCATCTATTCAAAAAGTGAAAATAGTCTTTTTAGAAAATTTCAACATATCCGCAATAAAAAAGTCGTAGCACAATATAATAAGATTGAAGATGCGGTTTCCAATATGTTATTTAAAACAACATTAAACTTTAAAATTGGCAAAGAGAAGCGAGTTAAATATTATCGTCCAGAATTTGATGATTTTCTAAAATCTAAAATTAAAGGCGAAATCTTATTTTTAGATTATCTTAAAATCGTTGATAATACACTATGCAATGTTGATGATTTAACAGCTGAAATTAATAATTCGAGATTTAATTTTTTCAAGGGTAAACAATTTGTCAGCGATGAAGAACTCTATGAATTAAAAACTTATAAGAATATAAATGAACTAATAAGTGGTGATGAACATATCTGTGCCGTACTACGTAAAAATAATTATCCATCTCCATTCAACCATGCCCATGAAGTAGCACTGCAATGGAGTTTATTTGAAGATTTTGAACATAGTACAATCCGTAATGTTGTTGAATATGTTGTCGCAAAAGATGATATTTCATCAATTTTTGAATCTGCATTATGCAATTATAACGAACTTTATCTTATTTCAAAAATAGGTAAAGCTGGAATTCGTGAATTTAATATTATATATAATAAACGAAAATGGTCAAAACATCTAAACCTAGAAGATGCTATAAAAGCATTATTTTTTACTTTTAATATGAAGAAAAAAGGCATGACATTACAAAACGTCAATTATCAAATTGGAGTTGAAAGGAAGCTGAGAATGACTCATAGAGAGTATGTTGAACTAGAAAGTCAACGACGACACGCTTATAATCAAAAAGTTTCAAATTCTCAAAATAATGAACTTTCTTAAGATAATTACAATTAAAGAAATAGGAGGTCGTGAAATGTCACGATTTAAAATAATTAAAAACGATAGGTTTAGGGACTATGAGATTCAGATGTCACCAGAAGGTAGTCGTGAAGACATTCTGGAAGCGATTATTAATAATTTCGAATTCATGAATGAAAGTTGCAATGGTAGGCTCTATGTTTGTCATTTTGTGGTTCATTTGAGTGATTATGATCCAAATCTCACCAACAAATATATCAGTGATACCCTAGCTAGCTTCAGAAAAACGATGCTTAATAGGAAAATTAAAACTGAATACGTCTGGGTTCGAGAAATAGGACATCAAGAAACTCATGAGGGACTTCATTATCATATTGCAGTAGTTTTGGATGGTAAAAAAATTCAAAGTAGCAATAATATCACATTGCATTTGAACCAGTTATTGAGTAATAGACTAATGAAGAAATGCAATTATTTTCATATATGTCGACCACAGAAAGATGATTATGGTTGGGGTAAAAAGGTTCATAAAAATCTTGATAATTTCAATGATACAATTCTATGGATCTCGTATTTAGCAAAATGTAAAACTAAAGGAGCTCCAACGTATAAAAAAACATTTGGATACTCAAAGGGATATAAAAATGCAGTCTAAAAAATTCAATAAAAATCAAGAAAAAACAAATAAAGAAAATATTAAAAATGAAGGTGTAACAATGGAAAATACAGATTTAAATACAAACAACAATGAAGGTGTAGCAATGGAAAATAAACCTATAATATTGAGTCATATGGATATGAAAAATGATAATGATTTCACGTTGGACTGTTGTGACTTTTGGGATGGTTCTGAGCGATTAATTGAGGCAGGTTTGACTACAAATGATGAATTATATGAATACGTAAAATATACAAATTCAAACCATTTTTTGAGGATGGTTGTGCTGTTTTTATCACTGGCTTATGTTCTTTTTCAATTTTAGCTGATAATCAGGTAGAAATAGAAACTGAATGGGATACCGTTCTTGAAGGTGAGAAAACATTTAAGTTTCCTGAGCGTATTAGGTATGCTACTGTTTCAGAAGATAAGCAGTATGAACAGGATAGAAAAATAAGTCAATTTTATGGCTTCCAATATTTATTTTCACCTTGGGGAAAAAATAAAAAAAGAACTTTTCAAATCATTGAAAAAGGTAAGTTGATACAAGTTTATGATAACTTTGAAGAAGCATTTTCCAAATTATTCTTTGAGAGCGAACCTTCCAAGTTTTTAAGAGCTATACAACGAAGAATTAAATTACATAAACCAGAGTTTGATGAGTTTTTTAAAGAATCTGAAGAAGAAAAGAAAATAACCAGAGATATGTATTTAACAGAGCAACTTGATACTGAATTTGACCGCAAAAGAGGTTCTGATTTTATAGCGGATAAAGAAATATATGATTTCAAAGAGTATACAAATTTAGAGCAACTTATTAAAGAAAATGAAGCAATTTTGATAGTTAGATGTGATGAAAATGAATTTTCACCTTTATATAATGAGCGTAGACTAGCTTTAGAATGGAGGAATAAAGAATTTGATGATGACCACTTTTTATTTTATTTGGTTCATTATATAACTGAGAAGGAAAATTTCTCAAAACTATATCAAGAGGCTATAAAGCGTAAGATGAAAACAAGATATGTGATTTCTGTTAAAGACCAAATTAAAGGAAAATTATTTTATGTTATGGAAAATGAGAAAGAAATTTCAGTTTTTAATAACTTGAACGATGCAGTTAGAGAATTATTTTCTCATAAAAATCTAGAATTTGAGCGTGCACTCGAAAAAGAATTTAAAATAACTAAAGATGAATATTACAAACTAGCGAAAAACAGGAAAGAAGATTTTTAGCGTTGTCTTGATAATTTATGTTTTTAAAACGTTCAAAATTAAATTCTTGAATTTTTTTTAACAATTGAGTAATTGACCCGCCCTTGGTTTTATGTATTATAAAATAAAACTAAGGGCTTTTTAGTCTCAAAATAGAAGGTGTTATAATGGTTAATGAATTAACGGTTACAAAATTTTTGAATGATGATGAATTGTATGATATAAAGAGGATTACAACGCTTGAAGAATTGGTCATTAAAGATTGTTGCATTAGCATTTTTTATAGACCTCAATGGAAGCGGAAAAATTGGTTGACTATAAAAACTTTGAATGCAACTTGGTCAAAATTTAACAAAAAAAACAACAATAAAAACTTGATTTTGAACAACCTTTATTACTGTGTAGACGACTTAAAAAATCAAAAAAGTACTGCAAAATATTTAGAGCGTAATTTGGAAAACAGTTACTTGCAAATTTCTTGTAACACCAACAACGAAAGAACCTTTAAAATTATCGAAAAAGGCAAAGTGATTTCTAATCATAATAATATAACTGAAGCAATGATAAAGCTTTTAGGTAGAGATTTAAATTTTGAATACGCCATTGAAAAGAGGTTGAAATTAACGGGTGCTGAATTGGTTAATTTATTAGCAAAAAGAGAACAACAATATAAGGAGAATTGCATAAAACTACTGAAAATTTTGAAAGCGAAACTACCGCAAAATTTATAATACTTGCAAGCCCATTACAACGGCAAAGTTTCACATTTAAATTATTAGGTTAATTCAGTTAAGAATTTGACATTTATAACTTTTGTTAGTAGGTTATTCTAACAGAAAAAGATCAAAAATGGGAGTCCTTAATGGAACAAAGTTGAAATTGAATAAATTTTGACATGAAATTAATAATTTATACCTAGTTAAGCTAGGAAAAATTGAATATTACGGTTGTATTCGAAAACTCGCAACTTTCCTTATAATACAACGACCGTGAGTGTGAAACGTGCTTATTTGAGACACGTTCCACGCTTTGTCGTTGTGTGGGTATTGCGAGTACCTCGAATCAGCAAAGTTGTTGGAGCGTGTCTCTTTTTGTGGACACATTCAAACTAAACAAACACAACGAATCTAAGGATTTATGATGAAAAAACTCGCAAAAACATTATTTTCCGTCGGCTGTGTGACACTATTAGGAGGTTCGCAAATTTGTCATGCAGAAGAATACAAAAGCAGTGAACATAAGGCTCACGAAAAAGCCATTTCACAAGCTTCTGAACAAACAGTAGAAAAAATTCTAGAATTAGCAAAAGCTGGAGATGCTAAAGCTCAATGTGCAATCGGAGCAATTCTATCTCAACAAAGTAAATTAAAAGAAGCTCTTGAATGGTTTAAAAAGTCCGCAAATCAAGGTTATGCCGAAGCTCAACACAACATAGGAATTTCCTATTATCATGGTTTCGCAGTCAAACAAGACTACAAAAAAGCTTTTGAATGGTTTAAAAAAGCGGCAGAAAACGGCTTTGTTGATTCACAATTTGCCCTTGGATTATTTTATCTGAAAGGAATTGGTACGCCAATTAATTCTAAAAATGCAGATTTGCTACAAATTAATACTACAGGCGAAGCTGGTGATCTTTATAAGGATTTTGAAAAGGCATTTTACTGGTTCAAAAAAGCTTCAAATGGAGGACACATTTTAGCTCATACACAAACAGGAGTACTTTACTTTTTAGGTTTAGGAACAATTCAAAATTATCCCGAAGCAGCTAGACTGTTTGAAATAACCTTAAAAAGTGTGCCACATCCCGATGCTCAGTACTATTTAGGAAAGATGTATCAAAAAGGATTAGGTGTCGAAAGGAATCCCTCCAAAGCCTCAAAATTGATGCAAGAACTTTTAGCAAATAAACTACTTCCTCAAGCATCGCAACGAGTTAAGAATAAGTTGGCAGTTTATTTTAGAAAAAACCTCAATTTTGTAAAAACAGCAGAGCTTATGAACAAAAACGCTCCAGATTATAAGATAATCGCTAGGCTTGCAAAAGAAGAAAAATACGTTGTTGACGAAAATTCAGAATTAGCTAAAGGCTGTTTTGAGTTGGTTGATTGTGGCGTTTTCCCAAGATACTCAGGTACAACCGTAGGAAACGCAATAAACAGCTATTTTAAAAATGTGACATGGCGGGTAAAGATGTATCCTAATAAGAAAATAATTGTCGAGGCAATTGGAACTTTTCAGAAGGATTTTTTACATTTTGGTAACACTAAAAAAAGTCCAATAGGTGAAATGGCAATCATCAAGTTTGTAATAAAATCAGATGAAACGTTTGGATTTGAAAGAGTAATTTTAGCTACTCAAAATTTGGATGCCGAAAATTTTGTCAAAACCAAAAAGAAAGTTTTTAGCAACGCCACTCTTGAGCCTTTAGCTAGATCGGTTGAAGAAATTGCAAGCGAATTAAGAGACCGAGAGTTATTGAACGAAGTTGTCGGAGGACAATTTTACACCACCTTCAGTATGACTGAATTTCTCAATGAAATTTACAACGCATTACCATAAAAAAAGGAAAAAACAAATGTCAGAAAATCAAGAACAAGAAAAGCATATCCCTCCAGCAGTTACAATAGTTGTTTTAATAATTTTAGCAGTCGTAGGTTATATTATTGTTAAGCAGTGCATTGGCAACATTGGGTGAATATGAATATGAAAAAAAATGAACTCATTAAAGGGCTTATAGTTGTAACTTTAGCAATCATAGTTGTTGTAGTTGGCTATTATGTTGGCACACAGGATTATAAAAGACTTAAAGTCCAAAGTGAAATTGAAAACAGGAAAAATCGTATAGAGCCAATGAAAATAGAGTCAGGCAGTGAAAAACTTGACAGAATATTTGCAACAAACGCTTTGTTTCGAGAATTAAAACAAACTCAATCTCAAATTGAAAGTAAAAACCTGTCGCAGAAAAATATCTTGGAAATCAAGGAAAAATTAAAGGATATTTTCAATAAAGCTGAAAAGATAAACTCGCCAAGAGATAAAAATGACCTAAAAAAGTTGATAAAAGCACAAGAAAAACAACTTTCTGAATTGGAGAAAACTAGCAAATTTTTTAATTAACAACAAACCATAATATAAACTACAATCACTACTAAAAAGTCCCTCTTGGAAGCGAAATTCAACCAAGAGGGATTTTTCTATATATAATTATTAATAGTACTATTGAATGTCAATAAAATCACAATATATTAATATTTGTTGCAGTAAAAAATCAAAAGAAACACTAGTAAAATGGTAGCAAATCTGAAGTTGCAAAAAAAGCATATAGAAAAAAGGTGGTGGTAAAATGAGTAAATTAACAACAGAAGAGAAAAAGATAGCTTATGAATTTATAGGAAAATTAGCAGTTTGTTTGTATGCAAGTGATATTAAAATAAGTTACTCTAGTTTAAAGCATATTCTCAGCAATAGAATTGACAAATACAATGATTCTTATAGAGGAGGAGACGAAATAGCATCATCTGCAGCTGAATTTTTTAGAAAAAAGAAAGAACATACAAAAGAAAGTATTATAAGAGAATCATTTGTATCTAAAGAATCCATTTCACAACTAATCTAAAAATAATATGGGTCTTTTTAAAGGTACCTTTTCTACGCCCGAAAAGTATTAAAGAAGTACCACCAAGTACCATTTGAGGTATTTAGAATATATGAAATAATATTTAAGGAATATTTTTATAATGAGCATTTTTAATAGATTAAGAGTAAATGATGATAATAGTGCAACAATTAATCCTATTGATATTTTTAATAAACTACCCAAAGAGGAAAATATAAATGACTTATTTTATAGTCAAAGTTCTATTTTAACTGCATGGTTCAAAAAAAGAACTCAAAAAGATTCCGTTATAAAGTTACATACTGGTGGGGGAAAAACTCTAGTTGGACTTTTAATAGCCAAATCAACGTCAGAGGAACTTAAAAAACCAGTCTTATATTTAGTACCAACAACGCAATTAGTAGAACAAACAATGGAGAAAGCCAAATTATATAAAATAAGAGCTGTAAAATATACAAAGAATGTTCCATTGAATAGTGATTTTTTAAATTGTAATGCTGTTATGATAGCGACATATAATGCTCTATTTAATGGGAAATCTAAATTTGGAATCAAAGGAAAGCCTGATATAGTGGACTTAGGTGCAGTCATATTAGACGACGCTCATGCAGCATTTTCAACGATTAGGGATTCATTTACTATTAACATAGTAAAGAATAAAAATACTGAATTATACAATGAAATTGTGGATGAATTTAAAGTACCATTTCAGCAATTAGGCAAACAAAATCTTTTTGAAGATATAATAAATGATTTAGATAACACAGTATTGGAAGTTCCATACAGGCATTGGATTAATAAAGTAGAGTATTTTTCTAAAAAATTAAGTGATTATTCCAAAGATTACATATTTCAGTGGCCTTTAATGAGGGATGAACTAAAATATTCCCATTGTATTATTTCAAAAAATGAAATAACTATAACACCTATACTTCCTATTATTGAGATGTTTCCAACTTTTACCGATGCTGATAGACGAGTTTACATGTCTGCAACAATCGCAGATGATAGTGAAATTATAAAGACGTTTGGAGCAGAACTGGATTCTGTAAATAAACCTTTTCTCTCAGACTCTATGGCTGGAATAAGTGAGCGAATGATTTTAATTCCTAGTTTTATAAAAAAATTTGATTACAGCCTTGAAGATATTAAAGAGATTTTACTTAAGATTTCAAATGAGCTCAATAAAGGTACAGTAATTCTTTGTCCTTCAGAAAAGCATGCACTTGAATGGCAAGATTTTGATATAAAAGTTGGAAATAAAGACAACGTAACTGATTTGGTAGAGGAATTGCAACTTAAGAATCATTTTGGACCTGTAGTATTTGCTAATAGGTATGATGGCATTGATTTAGGGGGAGATTCTTGTAGACTTCTTGTAATGGATGGCTTGCCTGAAGGAACTTCAAATTATGAGCTTTTAAAGGCAAGTCTACTACATAAAGGAAAACTTCTTAATAAAATATTATCCCAGCGCATAGAACAAGGCATGGGGCGAGGAGCCAGAGGAGCAAGTGATTATTGTGTAATTATCATTCTAGGCAATAAGCTAACACATTGGTTTGCACAAAAAAGTAATTTTTCATATTTAACAGATGCAACTAGAGCTCAGGTTGAAATTGGAAATGAAATTAGTAGCGAAATCAAAAATAAAGAAGAGTTTTTAGATACAATTAACGCTTGTCTTTCTCGGAGCGATGAGTGGAGAAATTACCATCAACAAAGCCTTGACAAAAAAATCAATAATTCATCAAAGTCCAATACATATGAGTCGGCATTTTCTGAACGGAAAGCTTTCGATTTATGGAGAAATGGACATGGAAATAAGGCAATAGAAAAAATAGAAAGGCTTTGTAATGATTCAAATGATTTAAATGAGCAGGAAATAGGCTGGTTAAAACAATTTGCTGCAAGAATTGCCTACGATAATAATTTACAGGAAAAAACTGAACAGTTACAACAAGATGCCTTTTCGAATAATAGAGACTTATTAAGACCTGAAAATCAAATCATGAATATCCCATCATTAGGACTTCCTAGTGAGCAATCTGAAGGAATAATGAAGCGATTTAATGAATATCATTTTAAGCAAGCAATAATTGAAGAGATTGATGGCATAACTTCATTGTTTACAAGTAATACTTCTGCAAATAAATTTGAAGAAGCTGTAAAACAACTTGGACAATTTTTGGGTTTCAGTGCAGACCGTTATGATAAAAATGGAGAAGGTCCAGACGTTGTTTGGCTATTGCCTGATAATAAAGCTTTAATTATAGAAGCAAAACATAGAAAACAAAAGGAAACCCCGTTTAATAAGGAAGAACTAGGTCAATTATTAGTTGCAGATAAGTGGTTTTCCAAAAATTATTCTGACTATGAGGGAGTTGCTGTATCCATACACCCTTCAAATAAAGCAACCAAAAATGCCCATGCAGAAAGTGTCTATGTACTAACACTTGATAAATTAAACTTGTTGGCTAGTGATATTAAAGTCTTTTATAGGCAATTAAGCGAAGAGATTGATGAAAAAAAACTTCCCACAACATGTAGTCAGTTATTAGAAGCTAGTAAATTTAATGAAAATAATTTCGTTGAGAATTATTTAGATAAATTTGAGTCTAATTAATTACTAAAGCCATATAAGGATCAAAATAAAAGTGTCATCATTACTAAAAAAAACGCTATATAAATTAGCAGACTTAGGAATAAAGAAAAAACTGATTAATACAATATTCACTTCAGGAGGAATTACTGCTGTTGCTACAGGAGGTCTCAACCTTCCTTGTATTGCCAGTCTTTTGGTATGTTATTGTGGAATTACTTTTTTAAACGATGTTGATAAAAAAAAGAAAGAGCAAAAACTTGAGGAGTTTTTTGCTAAAAATTTTTCTGAAATTTTGCAAGCACTAGAAAAAGAACAAGAATCTACTGATTGCCTGTTGGATCATATTTTAGAGACAGAATTATCAGTCAAAGAATTAAGCAAATATTTAAAAAGTGAATTTGAAAAAAATGGAAATGATTTAAAGAAGATTACAAAAAGTCTAAATTTTCAAAAATGTGAATTGGAAGGACTTTTAGGTGCCATTAAGCAACTTCACAAAGATCATCAACAACTTCAGAATGACCATAGACAGATTCATAAAGGTCAAAGAATCATTGAAACTAATCAAGATAAAATGATGGGTAAACTACAAAATATAGAAAATTTGTTGGAGCCATCATCAAATATTATATTGGAAGCTTTTAACGTTAATAATTTCGGAAAAATTGTTACTAAGTTGGGTGATGATTTTGATGGTGCTTTGATAGCCATTGACAGTTTTATAGCTCAAAAAAATATTCAACAGGCAAAAGGTTTATTAGAAGCTTGCAAAAAAAAGTACTCTGAGTCGATTGATAAAAAAATTTGGTTGCTTGCATTTGAAGGATTATTATATTTTAATATTGGTGAAAGTTCAAAAGCAGTTAAATTTATACAAAAGTCTCAAAATATATTAATTTTTTCAGAGAAAACACCTGATAATATTCTTGCAATTATATACTCGATAGGATACTTAAGGAATAACAACAAAGAAGAAGCTCTCAGGTTAACTGAAAATCTTATTAACTCTGCTAATCAGAAAATTAAAACAATAGCATTAACTATCTGGATTGAAGCTTGTGATTTATCTTTGAATAAAATTATAGAAAAACTGCATGAAGATGATTTTAATTCACCAGAAATAACACAGCAATTGTCTATAACAGCTTATAAAGAAAAAAATTATGAAACAGCAGAAAATTATGCAAAAAAAAGCATTGAATTGGCTGAAAAGTACGAATCTACTCCAAATTATCAATTGCTGGCAGATATTTTGATGAAGAAAAAATTTGGAAGTCTTATTAAAGTTGGTTTTGTGGAAGATTTTCTTTCCGAAGATGAATGGTCCGATTTTGAAAAAATTGAAGAACTATACACTAAAGCATTGAATATTTTTAGTAAATTTGCAAATGAAACAGTACTATCAATAGTTAAGTTTCAATTAGCTCACCTATATTTCATCGTTAAAGATTTTAAACGTTCTAAAAAATACTTGAAAAAAATATTTGAATCTAACTCTATTGATAAACTTGTGTTATCGAATATAATAAAAATATTTCCACAAATAGAAAGTGTTGATACAACTGTGGAGGCATGTGAAAAATTTAAAAAATTTATTCTTAAAACTCCAGAAATATTACAAGATTATATTGCCATCTCGATTCAGTCAGAAAAATATTACGATATGGCATGTAAACTTGTTGATGAAAATATCGAAATAGAAAGCTTTAGTGAAATAGATAATCCTGGTTCACTTTTCCCAATTGGTATAGGTGAAGCATACATAAAACATGAAGGTTTTGATAGATTAAATAATTTAATTGAAAAACTTTCACAAAAAAATATGTTATTCCATAGTAATTTTTTAGAATCTTTGATGTTCTTAAAATCAAACCGTAAAAAATCAATAGAATTATTACACAAAGCTATTAGTATATCAGGGTTTGATAAACCTCATATTAATAGGGTATTATTGATTATGATGATGGAAACTTTATTTGAAATTAAAGATTGGAAAACAGCTTTTAAAATATTGGAAAGTAATTTATGCAATGATAAAACTAATCAAGTAACTTATGATTATATTTATGTAGCAAATATGCTTGAAGAGTATGAGTGTGTTGAAACGTTAGGACTTGAATTAAGAAAAAATAATTGTTATGATTGGCAATTTATAAGCAGAGAAATCGAAACAATACAAAGATATAGTCACGCAAAAGCTGACCTTTTTATTAATAGTTTAATATCTTTACCTCAATTAAGTGAATATAAACCTCAGCTAAATATTTACCGCTGTATTTCTCAACTGGAACAGGGAAATTTCAAAAGTGAAGATTATGTTGATTTTTCATACCCAAATGTTGATGATGTTAACGAATTTTCACCTTGGATTAATATTCCTTGTCTCCTTATGCATTTAGAATCATATGAAGATGCATTTGATTATGCTTACTTGTTAAGACAAAAATTTTATGAATTTAAGCAAGTTCGTCAAATATATTTAAATATTTTATTAAACTCAAATTATTATAGAAATGAAGAGCCAGGTTGGTTAGCCTCCTCAACAGTAAGGATCAATATGGCTGTGTCTTATAAAAGAATTGGTATTTCTGAAAATACTAAGACTATTGTTATAGATGATAGTCCATTTACTAATGAATTGAGAAAGGAGTACAAACTTGAGTCTGATTTGGTTCAACAGTTTATTGGGAAAAAAGTAGGAGATATAGTAACCCTTGATTCAGGAAAACTTTATCCATATGATGTAAAAATTACTGATATAAAACATAAATATATACATGCTTACCTAGAAGAACTTTATAGTAGTGAAATTATAACAAGAATTCCGGTGCCTGATGATGAAAATGGGAATCCTGATTTTTCTAACCTTATAAAAAGTTTAGATAATAATAATAATTTCATGAACCAAAGAATAGATTTTGCAAATAAGCAATATCCTGAATTTCCATCATTCTATTTATTTTCACATTTTGCAAATTTAGATATAAAAGATAGTATAGCTTATATTGCAGGGCAAGAAAAATTTTTGATTGATACTGCAGAAGGTTCAAATGAAGAATATTCATATTGTAAAAGTCTGCTAAGCTCCGATAAAAAAATTATTATTACGCCATTTGTCATTAGAATTCTGGTGATATTGAACCACGAGGTTGATATATTCGATAAATTGAAAAATTCAGGATTAAAGTTTCAAATTTCTGAGTATTTGGTTAATAATCTGAGAAAGGAATATCAAGAACATAATGGAGAAATGACGATAAACCTTGATAAAGGAAAACTTTCATGTACTAATACAAAAATACAAATAGAAAAGTATAAAGACTCTTTAAAAGCATGTATTAATTTTATTAATTCAATAGAAATAATAAATGGAACTAGTAAAAAAGCATCGAAGATTTATAGTGATTTTCTCAAAATTTTTGATCATGATCAATCTGTAAAACATTCCTTTTTAATGAGTCTCAAAAAAAATACAATATTTTGGGATGATGATAAAAATTTGTTTGATGTATTTGCAAAGTTAGAAACAAAAAAGACAAATACTGTAAACCGTGTTTTTACACAATCAATAATAGCATATCTTTTAGAAAAAAATCTAATTTCTATAGATGAACTAACAGAATGTAATATTATCATACTTGCATTAAACCATAGATTTTGTAGGTTTAATTCTGATACTATATATAAAATATTTAGCTTAAAAAAGTATAACTATTTAATTCCTAAAATAATAGACTATTTAGAATATAGTGCATTGAAAGGCAGTACACATAACCTTAAAATTTATTCATATGCTCTGATTGAATTAATGAAGACTCATAATATTGAGGCAGTTGCAACAATTATTGATAATTTTCAAAAGATAAAAGGACGCAAATCTTCAAAAGAATTACTCGATTACTCTATAACAAGTATCCAAGATAATTTTACTAAAAAGATGTTTTGTGATTTTTCAGATAAATTTTACTCTTAGTTCAATGGTGCTTTTCGGTATTGGAGTACCATTGAGTACCATTTGAAATATTTTATGGGGTTCGGGGAGTAATGGCTACGGAAGTTATTCTCCGCCCGAAAACTATAATTTTTACCTAAATTAAAACCACCGTTCCGTCTTCTCCCGGGTACCATTTTTAACCTCGAATTGAGGGATTTTTCCCCGTTTTCCCCCATTAATAGTATTTTTATATCTTTTTTGTGTTATATTGAGTTAAATAGTGATATTTTATTGCATATATAGTTTTTGTTAAAAAAATTATATTGTCGGGTGTAGTATACAATAGGTGTTAATATGGCAAGGCCAAGAAAGGTTATTTGTATGAAACAAGATTATGGCTCAATTAGACAGAGGAAAAGCGGTGGTAATTATTACTTTCGCTATCAAGTGAATGGTCAACGAAAAGAGGTTTCCTTAAAAACTCGTAATAAAGTTGAAGCTGAAAAGAAAGCAAAGGAATTAGTTGAGGTTGCGAAGTCTTCAAACATTGAAGTTATTGCGGCTCATGTGCAGTATTCAAAAGGATTAAAGAAGAAGCTAACTAATTTACCTTTGGTGGATGTTTTTGAAAAATATGAATCTCATCCAGATAAGGCTACACCACACACTCAACATGAACGTTATGCTTATCGCGGCTCATTTAAGGAATTTATTGAGTTTGCACTAGGTTTACCACGTAAAAAGAAATATAGACATTTACAAGTAGAAAATATTTCTGATATCACAAAAGAGGTTGCCATTTTATTTGCGGATCATCTGCGCACTACTGAAATTGCTGTTGATACGCATAATCGTAAACTCAAGCGTATTCGTAAAATATTTAGCTGTTTTATTGAATATTTTGAGGAAGGAAATCCTTTTGATTTAAAACAGTTGTACCGAGTTAAAAGAGAAGAACAAGGTAAATTTCAGCGTCGCCAGGCGTTTACTCGTGATCAGGAAAGGCAGTTGCTTGAGGTTCTTGATGATGACAAATTTCAAGTAATAAATAAAGAAGAAATTAGAGTTATTTATTATATTGGAATGTTTACGGGGCAGCGTTTGAAGGATTGTGTATTGTTGCAATGGCAGGATGTTTGCTTGGAGCAACGGAGAATTCGCCTCAAACAATATAAGACTGGAAAAGAAGTTTCTATTCCGATTGCTCCAGAGTTATATAAAGTATTAGCAGATGCTAACGAATCGCAAACGAATATGTATGTTTGCCCAAATTCTGCAGCTCGATATCAGCGTTTAGATAAAAAAGGCATTAATATTGGGGCTAATTTAGTTAATAAAGATGTTTTGCGAGTCATTAAATGGATTGGCGTTGAGCCGAGTATCAAGGTTGAAGGCAGAGTTAAGAAAGTTACGGTCTATGGCTTTCATTCGTTGCGTCATAGTTTTTGTTCTTTTTGTGCTCAAAGTGATATTAGTAAGGCTACATTGATTTCGATACTTGGAACTGATTCGGAGATTGCCGATAAATATTACACGCATGTTGATGAAGTTAGTCAGATTCAAGCAATTGCGAAAATCAGTGATAAAATTCACTCTGACAGGTCAGATAATCAACGCATTAAAGATGTCTTAGAATTGCTTGACAGCAACCCTCCAGCATCGAAAAAGACTTTAGCAAAAATAAAAAATATGTTAACTGATTAATAAAAAATCGTTTGCCGGTACTGGTTATGCAGTACCGACATTATAATATTCATTTAAAATTAAAATGCACTTTTAAAAATCTCTCGAAGAAGTTAGGTTCAGCTACAGATGATACCAAGAAAATTATGATGTTTTATAAAATTTATATTAATTTTAATTAAGCTCTTTAATACGCTTATCCCATTTTTTAATGAATTTAGCATATAATAATTTTTGTTCACTAAGACTATTATATCCAAGAATAACGTCCGTTTTTATTTTGTAGATATAATAGGACATATAAAAATCGACTACTGAGTATCTTTTAAAAACATCTTCTGATACGATATTATTTTCATAGTCGTTCAATAAATTAGTCAGACAAACTTTTGCTTTCTCTAAGGCTTTTTTTTCATTGATTTTATCACCTTGCTCTTTGTAAAAAATAGCCAGTTCTCTGAAGGCAAGATAATTGTATTTTGTATTCGTTGTTTTCGCTTGATCAATTGCCTGAAGATAATCAGAGGTCATATGCTGTTTTCGGCACATAATAGCAAGCATAACTTTATAAGCCATTTGATCAACGTGAGTTATGTCTTCTTTTATCCTATTCTTTAGTCTTTTTTCGACCAAGGCATACTTACCTCTACCTCCTAAGCGTGAATATAAACCAACATAATCAACAGTACACCCAGTTAGAGTACACACAATTAACATAAAAAACAATTTTTTCATAACAATCTCCATTATTTGTGCAAAAAATGCTACTAACAATCATAAAAAAAACTTTTAATTTATTACTAAAATTTAAATTTAGTAATTATAACGCTAAACTTTCATATCGCAAAAATTATCTTGAACACGTGTTGATTGTAATTTAATATGCTTTATTTTTGTTAATAATTCAACTAATTTACGGTAGTATTTTTATCTGATTTATTTTAAAAGTGGAAAATTTAATTTGAGGAGTTTTTGTTGTGATAAAATGAAGCGTACGAATGAGTTTTGGAACTATTTATCAGAAGAAAGTTATTATCGTTTGCCGGTACTACTTATGCAGTACCGACATATAGTATTCATTTAAAATTACTCTTTTATACCATCAAAAGCATTATCTTCATCAAGACTCAAAGCATACTGTATTACATCACGATTGACATAACGTACTGTATTTCCTTTCTTAAAAGATCGTCTCTTAAAAGTGAAATATTTTTCACGTTCCATTTTACGAAATGTTGAAAGCTTCAATCCGAGAATTTCAGCTGCTTCAGATTGTGAAATTAATTTTATTTGAACATCTGGACATAAATCTCCGCTTTTAGCTAAGTGTTTTAAGTTTGCTAAGATTTCATTCATTTCAGGAAAACTTAACACTCCAACTTCAGCTAAAGGTTTCAATAAACGCCCAATTAATTTGACCGTCCCATAACGAACGGAAGACTTAATTAATGTCTTCATATTCATTTACCTCCTTTGGATTGAAGGTTAAAGAATATTGTTTTATTATCTCTAAAGAGACTACATGACTCGATCTTAGTAAATTAAGTCGTCACATATTCAAGTCTAAAAATTGAATATGAAAATATCAATGCAATTACAACCATAAGTTGAATGCATAATATCCCTTTAGTCATTTATGTATATTTCTCCATTATTATTGGTTATTATTTTATTACTTTTACTGAAACCAAATGGATTATCAGCTAGTCCAGTAAGTAATTAATACTTGATTTTTAGACAATTTTTTTGGGAATTTAACCTCAAGATTCCAATTCCAAAAGGCTAATATCTAAAACATACCGTTACTATAAGAAAATGTTTTCTCATAAAACTCTACTACTTGCGGGGAATTTAATGCCTCTGTAATATGAATTGGCCTATCTAAGCTAAAATTGGTAAAATCTCGAACCCGTGATAATGCGGTATAAAGTTGCCCTGTTACAAAGCAACCTTTGTCTAAAACTAAATGCATATGTGGCAAGGTTTTTCCTTGTGATTTATGAATAGTAATAGCATAAGCTGGGGCATAGGGTATTGAATAAACTTGCCAACTAATTCAGTGACTATTTTTTTTACCCCATTTTCAACCTTTACTTTATATTCATAATTCTCCCATTCTGTTACAGAAATATTAACAATAGTTCCTGATAATAATTTTATACTTACAATTTTTTTATCATTATCAAAATCAATAATTTCGCCAATATCACCATTAGTGTATAGATACTCTGAGTGACGAAATCCAGCCCTTTTGTTTGCTAAAATTACTACTTTTTCTTGGAGTTTTAATGATAATATTTGCTCAACTGGTAAATCACTTTTAGGAAACTTTCCGATTATTTCACCAATATTATGGAATGCGGGACTATCTAAAAGATTATATGCGTGTAAGTTGATTTTGTTAGCTACTGTTTTTGTACAACACACACAACAAATATTTTTATTATTACTCAAAGCAATAGAGTTATCTATAACATTAAGCTTGCTAAATTCTAAATGCCTTGCTAAATCAGGATCGTTAAAACGTATAGCATTGAGTAATATTAGGTGTCGCATATCTTTTTGTCTATGAACTTTATTTAAAAATATATTGGTAAATTTAGCATGCTGCCATGATAGAGTATTAAAAGCATAAATGCCATTAAATTCCTCATTTAGCACTTCAAAAACTTCATTATTTTTAACAACTGGAGGTAATTGATAAAAATCACCAACAACAATAATTTGTTTGCCTCCAAAAGGTCTACAGCAATCATTGCCTTTTGCGTAAAAACAAAATAATTTATCAATTGCACAAAATAGATCTGCTCTAACCATTGAAATTTCATCAATTATAATAACATCTACAGCATCACACAATTCTGCCATAGTTTTATTATAACTAGGTTCCCAATCACTATTAAAAAATGTTGCTGGCAATTTCAATGCACTGTGAATTGTTAAAGCTTCGTCTAAATTAGTTGCAGCAAAAGCTGTTGGAGCTAGAGTGATAATATTTTTATTACTTGAACGACGAAATTCATTGATTACAACTGTTTTTCCTGTTCCAGCTTTACCTGTTAAGAAAATATTGTTTCCAGCAAGCGCTATTGCCACGGCATGTTGTTGTTCTTCGTTTAGAGTAATCATTACTTATATCCCAAAACTGAAGCACCAAAAAATCTACCAGTAATTATATTTTCTTTAGTGTAAGTTTTTGCGAGATATGAACAGATTTTGAATAGTTCATTACGTAGAGCCATATTGTCTCGATGAACATTAATTCCATTATTCATTGTTACTCCACCATGAGTGTAACCACAAACTTGTATTAATCCTTTTGCATCTATATTATAATCATAATATTTTTTTAATGCCCGAGACCAAATCTCAGTAGCTTTTAAATTATTTTTGTAATAACGCATACGATTGCCATCAATCATTAAAAGCAAATGGTAATGTGGATTATGAGAACAGTTCTGCTCTTTCACCCATACATAATGATTAAAAAAATTATTGTTATTAAAATAACGGCGATATTCATTAATGTAATATTTAAAACATTTATTATCGCTAGTTGCATTCAAATTTTGAGGGAAACGTATTTCAAACCTGATAAATAATACTTGACTTGTTTTTTTATGCATAGCATTAATACGTTCATATATTTTTTCAAGAATGATCTCATAAAATTCTTGAGAATTATCGTTCATCTTTAATAACGGTAGTCCATTGTAAAAAGGACTAACTATTTTATTTAAATTTTTCATTTTATCTCCAATTTAATATTAAATTTGATAACTATTTATTTTTTTAAAGTTGCAATATTACTCAAGCTCAAATTGAGCTCAAAAAACATTGCGTAAATAGTAATATTAAAATATAAGTATATAAACATTAGGCTGTTAGGTTAGTTCGTTTGAAATAATAAAATAATATTTAGAAAAAAATCATAAATTTTTACGTATTATTAATATTCTATAACATTAAACTTTTTCTTAAAATCTACGTTCACGTTTTTACTTTAATTTTTAATTTAAAATTAGGATTTTTTACTCCCATCATAGAACAATGAGAGTAAAAGAACCCTATCATACACCTAAAAAGGTGTACAACTAATATGAATTTTGAAATGTAAAAAATATTAAATATTTGAAGTAAAACTAGAATATAGATCGTGTTATTATTAAAAAACTATTAAACCAATTTATTTTTATAAAGTTTATTTACTCTTTGAATAAAAGCTAGACTTAGATATACCTAGACATCTTGCTAATTCTTTAGCACTGTATTCACTTTTAAAGTGATTTTTCAATAAAGTAAAAGTCTTTTTCAATGTTAATGTTTCATTAATTACATTCCATTTTTTATCTTCAAATTTTAACTTAAATGGTTGTAATAATTCATTAGGAAAATCATCTCTTTGAAATTCATGGCTTATTACCATTGGAACACTCATATTTCCTTTGGCAGTCTTTTCTGCTTTTAGTACCCAATAGGCATCATAAAGCTTAGATTTAAAACCAACTAATGAACCATCTGACGCAGTATGTGCAACGATTAATGTCGCTACGTTTAACGACCGTAATTTTTCTAAAAGCTTTGATAGATTATCTGAAGTTTGATTTGATTCAGCCCCAATAAACTTTGAGATAGGATCAATGATTACTAAATCAATATTTTGTCCTTGATTTCCTTTACCTTTAGCTTGTTTAATTAAATCAATAACTTTATGGTGGTTGTCTGGATGGCTATAATCAATACGATCTTCACGTAATGATTCAACTATTAGATTATCTAGACATTCTTGTTGTTTACTTTTGTCTGTTGGTAAAAAAGGTAGCACAAAGTTATCAATTTTCTTATTAATTGAATTTTGAGAATTTTCACAATCTAAATAAAGAACTTTAAAACTTTTTTTAGGAGAGCCAATTCCTTGTATCTCTAATGCATTAACATTACTTGGTGAATCATTTAACGCTAACGCTGCAATAGTGAAAGCGATATTACTTTTTCCTGTAGACTTTTGTGCCATAATTATACTTGATTCTCCCTTAGCAATACATGGAAATAAAATATGCTCCATTTTATTAGTTTGTTGTTGAACTATATTGGTACAACTCTCTGTTGTTTTAGTATCATTTTGGTTCCAAATATCTTGAATATTTAACCGGTCTAAGGCGGCATTCTTTAAATCTTCAAACTCTTCTTTTGATAAATCTCTAACACTTTCATTTTTGATTGTTGTTTGATAATTCATTAAGTCACTAAATGAATTAATGTATTTAGCATCAGTATAATTCATATCCATCAAAAGAAATTTCAAATTATCAAAGCCTTCTTCTTGTTCTAAATATTTAGCTAACTTATGATACTTTACAACACTTTCCTCAAAGTTCATTCCATGATGAGGATGAATTAAAATACAAACTTGATCTAAAGATTTTAAAGGTTCCCAGTCTGTATTTTCAAAGTTCTCTACATCTAAGATACTAGTTAATGCCCAGCCTCTAGGGGTACTATTATTGGCAGCTAACTGTAAATCTAAAGTTACTAATGCACTATCAGTCTCATCATTGCTAATGAGATGAAGATTAAATAATGGTTGCTTATCAGCATTCAAAGGTAATGTACATAACCAAGGAATTTTGCTATTAGCTTGATTCCATAGTGTTATAGGAATGTAAGATTTAGTTTTGCGATAAAAATCATATGAAACTTTAACACACATGATAATCTCGCCATATTCATCATAAAAATTGCAAAACTCCGTTACTTTTTCTCCTATGCATGCACCCTGAGGTAATTCATTTACTTCAATTATTTCATCTAAATTACCAGGAATTGTATACAATGCATTTGAATTTGAATCTAAATTTACTTTATCGTAGTAAAGATGTTGACTGTGTTTTCCTCCAAGATTTGAAAATTTAGACCATGGTGTACTTTTCTCTTTAAAAAAGCGACAGATTGAAGCAGGTGTTTTTCCCTTAGAAATACCTTGAAATAAATCTGAAACAAAATTAGGGAATTCTCCTTCAATAATTTTTAAACCTTTAGGATTAATAGCAGAGTGTTGCCCTAATAAATCTGTTGAGCTAATACCAAAAAAGTTATCTCTATTTGTAAAGTGCCCAAATGGTTTATTAATTTCAAAATTTGTTATCATGACTTCATTGCCATAAGCATCTAGAACCTTTACAGGATTGCTAAATCGGTAATCAAATGGGTCACAAAAGAACTTCCAGCTATTTGAATTAATCTTGGCAATAATTGTTAAAGATGCTTTTGCCTTCATAATCCATTCTTCTGTTGCTTTTTGATTAATGATTAAGTTGTCAGATAGATTTAACATCGTTTTATCGATGTAATTGATAATTTTTTTCATTTTACGTTTTCCTTAACTTTTTTAATGTTTATATTCGAAACTCTATCACTAATTTTTATTTTAGTGACTAGTTGATTTAGAGGGATGTTATCCACTCCATTAGATAATTTTTCAAAAACTTCAATGTTCCTAATAACTGGTTTAATCATGTTTGATTCTCCATTTTTAAATTGTTAGAAATTTTTAAGATTTATAATTAATGTAACATTTAATATGTGTTACATTCTATAATGTAGTAGAGTGTTGTCTTTTTGTCAATGATTTAACGTATTTTTTATGTTATATTGGTTTTTGTTTCTAAAATATTGATTTTTCTTGAGTTTTACTTTATGTTACTTAAGTGACTAAAATTTTTGTTAAAAGTTAAAACTAGGGATAAAAAATATGGCAGGAATAGATACTATTAATTCTAAAATAAGCAATTATTTTCAGAATAATTACATAAAACTTTCTGATATTGAGAATGGAATGAATATACCATACCTTGATCTTGTAATTAACTCTGAAACTGTAAAAAAACTGCAAGATATTTTGCAGTTTTTAGAACTTTATGAACGCGAAGAATTTATTGAAAATAGCCTAGTAATATTATTATTTACATTTCGCAATCATTTAGAAGTAATTGATAATTTAGTAAAAAAAATTAGTGACTACAAAAACATTATTGAAAAGCACGCTAAAGAAATTATAAAAATGCTGAGTGATAGTAAACAACTAGTTGAATGGAGTAAATATGAGCAAGAAATGAAGCCTTATAAACGTGGAATTGAAAAAATACTTGATGCTTGTGACTATCCTTGTCAAGTTAAATATGAACCTATTGATAGTGCAATTAATAAAACCGTGAAAAAATATCCATCATTAAAAGTGCGCCTAAAGCAACTTGGAGACCGTAGTATTTCTTTTCCATTTGAAAAGAAATTATTTCTACCGTATATCAAAGTACGTGACATAGAAGTTGAACTGAAAGAATATATACAAGAAATTCGTAATGAATCTGCAAAATTCGGTCCATCTTTGAAGTATTCCCGAGAAGTCGATAATTTTAGGCAGTTTAAAAAAAATAATTCAAAAGAAATTTATAAACTAGATGCCTTTTTAGAAATACAAAAAAAATGTGATGAAGGCACTAGTATGCGAAAAGCTGTTAAAGAGTATTTAACTAATAATGAATTAGAAATGACTCAGTCAGCTCTATTAATGGCATATAGTCGTTTTATAAATAGTGAAAAATATCATACACTAAAAATAATGAAAGAAATAAGTACATCTAAAAATGATAAATATATGGCTCAATTTATAATCTTTAAGCATTTTTGCAATAACTATTTCACAAAGAAAAAACTAGGGTATTATATTTTAAAAGACTATGATTTTTCAACAATAGTAATTAAAAGAGAGTATAATATTTTTTCAGGTCATGAAGAAAGCAAAAATACAAAAAATAAAAAGAAATTTTTAGAACAGGATTGGAAAAAAAATAAAAATTTACGATCTATTGAAACCTTAGCATTATTAGATATAGAAGACAATGATATTGAAAAACCTAATAAATATATTAAAGCATCAATCCTTGCAGGCCTTGAAAGATTTTCGTCGTATACCGCAAACTACAAGTTTATAGGCTTAGAAAATATTCAATTTGATATTTTAAGAAAAAGAGTACAAATATTAAACAGCGATAGTAATAAAACACAAGAAGTTAAGAAAATAGAGTTTAATTTTACCTCAAAAAATGGCATTCAAGAAGAAAGTAGTATTAAAAATAAACTAAAAGAAGAAATTATTGGTTACATTTCTATAGAATTGCAAAAGAATAATTTAGTTGTTTCTGTTAAAGTAAATCACACTTGTTTTTATGAACAATTGTTGTCAATATTTAAATTTTCTTTATTACCAAATTATGAATTTATATCAATATCTATATATGATAATTTTAATGAAAACCCCCTAATAACAAATTTTAAAAAAAGTGATTTTATCAAGATTTAATGTTTGAAAGTTACAAAAAGATAATCTTATTGTCATCGATTTTAGGCTACTGTGTAGGTATGGTCAAGGTGGAAGATTTAAGTCCTTCTTGTGAATCTAATCCCCTTGAATTACTGAGAATAATCACATAAAAAATCACTAGAATAAAATTTTATTAATATTCTGAGATTGCAAAAGTTAAGGTTTTTTTAAAGAGTGTTTTATTAGAAATGTATGATATTTTTTTACGCAAATATAATAATAACCTCAAATAATTTTTTACTTTGAGTCGTATATATTATGTCTCCAGTAAGAAAGGGGATGCCGGGAGGCAGGGGAAAGATATAGTTATTAAGTTATTAATTCAATATATAACACGTAAGTGTAACTAACAGGTGTCCTAGTGCATCCCACCAAGGGATAAGCACGAGATACAAGACGTAAGGAAGATGCTTATACTACTTGTTGTAGTATATGCTATCGGGAATATACTAGAGGAGTATGAGTAATATTTTCTTTTTGCTTCTTTTTCTTTGCCAACTGACAATAAACATGTCACCATGATATTAAAATAAAACTCTGATTTAACCATGCCTGTAGAGTATTACGGTGTATAACAAATTTCACCTATCAGAGCTTCGCAACACCAGTAAAAATCAAGAAAAACATCTATTAAAAATTGCAAAGATAAAATTATACTACTATTTTAAATTAACAAAAATCATTGTTAATACAAGAGGTGTTTTAATGGGGCAGATAGTAAAAGTAGTAATTAATAATTTTCGTGGAATTAAAAAATGTGCATTTGACATTGATTATAATAAGAAATTTATATGTTTTGTTGGTAGAGGAGATAGTGGGAAAACGACAGTTTTAGATGCAATCTCATGCGTATTATCTCCATCATGGAATTTGACTTTTTACGACACAGATTTCTATAACTGTGATATTGAGAAAAACATTGAGATTGAATTAACTTTAATTGATTTTGATGTAAAATTACTTTCTGAATCAAAATATGGTTTATATCAACAAGGCTATGATAAAAATAATGGCAAATTACATGATGAAATAGTTAATAATGAGAACCTTATTCCTGCTTTAACAGTTAGATTGACTGTTAATAGCGACCTAGAACCCAAATGGGAAGTTGTTAATGGACGAGAATATGACAACAAAGACATCAATGCAAAAGATAGAGCTAGGCTAAACTGTTTTATGGTTGCAGATTATGTAGATCGCCATTTCTCTTGGAGTAGAAATACTCCATTACCTGCATTACTTAAAACTCATGATAGTAAGAAAAACAGTAATAACAAAGACTTTATCGTTGAAGCAATGAGAAAAGCAAAACAACAAATTGACGATAAATCTGCAGAATCTTTTGAAGATATCAATGACCTTTTGAAGAGTAATGTTGCAAGTCTAGGATTGGATGTGAGTGAGGTAAATACATCAATTGATATTCGCGATATGATGTTAAAGGAAAGCAAGCTTTGCCTACACGATGATAATATTCCGTTCAGATTAAAAGGAAAAGGCTCTAAACGTTTAATTTCAATTGCTATTCAAATGAGTTTAGTTGACCAGGGGTGGAATTGCTTTAATAGATGAGATAGAACAAGGCTTAGAACCTGACCGAATAAGGTTACTGGCAAGAAGCTTAAAGGAAAAAGATTGCGGTCAAATTTTTATTACTACTCATTCAAGAGACGTTATTACTGAAATAAATGCAGATGATATAAAAATCGTTCATAATAATGATGATGAAGTGAATTGTAAACAATTAGTTTTGGAAGACAATAATAAACTACAAGGTGTTGTTAGAGCATGTCCTGAAGCATTTTTTGCTAAAAAGATTATAGTTTGCGAAGGAGCAACTGAAGTTGGAATTTGTCGAGCACTCGATAAATATCGTAAAACTCAAGATAAAGGATTAATGGCTTTAAAAGATTGTGCTTATATTGATGGTCATGGCAATACCTTTTTAGAAAGAGTGAGAGAAATTAAAGATGCAGGTTTTCAAACATTAGTTTTTTGCGATTCAGATGAACAAAATGTAAATGGTAAAAAAGATGAGCTTAATCGAAAAGGTGTAATTATTGCTGATTGTGATGAAAACTGTGCTATTGAGGAGCAAATTTTTAATGATTTATCGCAACCAGGTTGTAAAGCATTAGTGAAATTTGTAACTGATAGTTCAATAACAACAGAGGAATCAATCAAAGGTTCTATGAAAGGGAAGCTTAAGACCCTTCATCTGAATTGGTTTGAACAAGATTTTACCTCTGAAATAAAAAATGCGTTGGGAGAAATTGCTAAGAAAAAATCGTGGTTCAAGAACGTTACTCATGGAGAACAGCTTGGTGAGATAATTTTAACTCATATTGACATTGAGAATGGTTCATCAAAGTTAGAAAAGATATTTCACACAATGTCTCAATTCATCGATGGAGAGTAATATCATGGATTTAGATTATCAAAGTTTTGTTACTGGTGATAAAAAACTGCTCATCGCTCCTGCTGGTTATGGGAAAACGCATACCATTGTCGAATGTTTAAATCATACCAAAGGTAAACAATTAATATTAACTCATACTCATGCTGGTGTTTCTGCAATAAAGGCAAAGATTAGAAAAGAAAAAATAAGCAATAATAAATTTCATCTTGAAACTATTTCTAGTTTTGCTCAGAAATATGTCCATGCTTTTTATACTGGAAATGAAATGCCAAATCAGGACGATAATAAAAATTATTTTCCATTCATAATAAAAGAAGCCATGGAGTTATTTAAATTAGGCTTAGTGAAAAATACTATCAAGCTAAGTTACGATGGATTATTTGTTGACGAATATCAAGATTGCAACAAAGACCAACATGAAATGATAATGGCTTTATCAAAAATTTTACCTCTAAGAGTATTGGGAGACCCATTACAAGGCATTTTTGAGTTCAATGGTGGGGAATTGGTTGATTTTGAAGAAGATTTAAACGAGTTTGATAAATATAAACTAGAAACTCCTCATCGTTGGCATAATTACCAAAAACATGAATTAGCAGAAGCATTAAAAACAATGAGAGAATCTCTAGGCAATAGAGAAACTATTAATTTACAAGATTATAATAATGTTAAAGGAATAGAAATCTATAGCGTCAACGATGGAACTTTTTTAAAATGGACTTACGTGGAAAAAAAACAAGCAATTGATCTTATAAATGAAAATGAAAGTTTGCTAGTTTTAACTGCAAATGATTTTAAATTTAGTAATATTAATAGCCGGAAAAAGTTGAAATCTCAAATTAATTTTGATAAATCTTTAAATTTAATTGAAGCCATTGATCAAAAAGATTTGTATGCAACTTCAAAAAAAATAGATGAGGTGATCGGTAGTTATGACTTTGTTAAATTCAAAAATGATATATTATGCAAAATTTTTAATAAATCTGAAGTTAATAGTTGGTTTAATAATACAGGTGTGAAAAATAAACGAAATGAAAAAGAAAAATCAGAAAAGTTAAAAAAGTCACTAGATAAATTTATAGGAAATCCGTCACCTAAAAGCATGCTAGATATTATTAAAATTGTCAAAGATAAGCTAAAATGTAAATATGGGCGAGAAGAACTGCTACGTGGTATCATTAAGGCATTAGAAATATCATCTTCAGAAAATATTTCTGTATATGAAGGAATGAAAAAGCACCGCAATATTATACGTCGTGTTGTCAGAAAAGTTGAGGGCAAATATCTTGGTACAACTCTATTAACAAAAGGGCTAGAATTTGACACTGTCGTAATTCTCAATGCTGAAAAATTTGACTGTCCAAAGCATTTGTATGTAGCGCTTACAAGATGTTGCAAGAAACTTATTATTTTTACAGAAAATATGACATTATCACCATATAAAAAATAACCACTATAGGAGTACTCTACAGAGTACTCCATATTTAATTATTTTCAGCTTAAAAATGCTAGTTGAATACGCTATTTAGACATAACATTTTAAACTATTCATCTAAATGAGATATAACGAAGACTCCCAAAATAGTCAGCACTGTCCCACCAAAAATCCCCTTCCAAAATCCTGATCGATGCGCATCCTGTTTTGTGATAAATTCTTGCTGACGAAAATTGCTCGACATATAATAATTTTCTTCAATTTCAGTCAAATCAATGTTGGGACTCAGCGATTTCTGTAGCACAAACCTTGCAGCATCAATCGTCAAATTATTAATTGATGCAAACGTCCCAAGCAACTGTTGACTCTCCAAAACTGTACAAATATCCTCGCTGTTAGCTTGTTTTAAGTTTTCACTCATGTTAATTTCCTTGTCGTTAATTTATTCTTATATTTCAAAATTAGTTCTCGTAACTGCCTTTATATCAATGTATTTCTTAATAGTGTTTTTATTGTTGGGGTTAAGTCGGTTAGCTTATGGATTATTTTGCTGTTTTGAGGTAAAATATCTTTGATATGGGTGTCTTTGATGCCAATACCATAGACTTCGATATTGAGTTTTTCAGCAGCTTTGAGGGCTAACTTTACGTTGTCTATTTCGTCTGGTTCGCCGTCAGTTATAATGAAAATTATCTTACGATTTTCACATCGCTGATAAAACGTTTGCAACACGCTCCAGAGTGCTGCACCCATTGGTGTTGAGCCGCAGACTTTGATGTTGAAATTATTATGCATACGCTCATCGTGTTTCAGAATTTGTGACACATTCACAACGTAATTATCACTGCTTTCAGGCACGAACACAGGAAACGCAGTCACACCAACACTAATGTTATTTAAGCCGTGTAATGCCTTTGCAATCGAATAACATGAAAGGCTCGCCAACTCAATATCATTACGCATTGAAAGCGAACAATCAAGCAACAAATGCACTGCCGTGTTGGCTTTTATTTTCTCCGTATTTTTGAGAAACAATTTACAGTTGAATGGAGCTTTTGCCAAATTTTTTGCATTAATTTTATGCCCGCAATTTGACTCTCGACTTCGCTGCAACTCTTTAGCTTGAAGCAAATTGCAAAAATACCTTCTCAACTGATTTGCCGTGGCGTTGCCTTTGCTTAACATTTCACTATCAAATGCCTTTGCTTTATTCTCAACCGTGCGAGACGATTGTACTAAACTGCTACTATGATTTGGTGCTTTCGCCTCTAATTCACCTTGTATTTCACCTGCAAAATCTTTTGATAAATCACCACTTTTAGCTTTGAGTAACTTCTCCAACTGCTTTTTAATAGCCTTGGATTCAGCATCATTTTTGATTAACTTTCTTAGTAACGCTGAAACTTTTTTCGCATACTTCAAACAATCTTCAGTTGATTTTGTATTTGCTTTCATGCTCAAAATGATTCTATCAATTTCATCTAGAACTGTGTCAAAATGTGGCTCTAAAAATGAACGTAAATTATCAGCATGAATACCAACTTCAGCGACCGTGAAACTTCGTATTTTCAGCAGAATATAGTTGACGATTAGCTTAGCATCATTACTCTGTTTTGAGCGTAAATCAAGGTCTTTATTGAAATAATAATTAACCAACCAAGCGAAGTTATTTTTGCAGCCAATATATTGTTTTGAAAGCTCACGTTCAACAGGCCAATCTTCAAAAATATTGAGAATATTCTTCTCAAGATCACTAAGTCGTTTACCCTTAATTAATTCAAAGTTTGTATGCCGAATATGTGCAGATTATACGAATAGGTAATCCTTTGAAATTATCTCCAGATTTTCCCCTCGTTCACACCGTGCATGCGACTTTCACCGCACACGGCGTTCCATCAATTATAATTTTTCAATACAATCATACCTCTAAAACATTAGGTTCCTTAAAGAATTGCGGGCAATTGCACTTGTTTTCTTAACAAGTTTATTTTCTCAATTTTTTTGCAATCTAAATTGAGAATTTTTAAATATTTTGAAATTGTTTCACAATTTTGGGCATGAATCAGTTTATGGACATTTTCTTCAACGATAATTAGATTTTTATATTTATCATCTCCACCTAAAAATATAGGTATTTTATGATGACAATTTATTTCTGTTACGTCAAGTTTATTGCCCGTCACTGCACATTTTCCATACTGTGCCACAAACAATGAAATACGATTATCATTAAATTCAACGCTTCTTTCAGGCGAAGGGTGTTTTAACAAATAACGTATAGCATCTTTACTCACGGATTTTTGTTTGTTGTGAATTACTAATCTATCTTTTTCGACATAAATAGAGATTCCATTGAATCCTGCTTGTCTACTAAATTTAACATAACTAATTGGTAGCAACGCTTTACCGTTAACAAAGCGCAATCTTTTAGATTTGCCGTATTTCAGGTAAAAATACCGTGGTAATTTTTCTCCATATTTTTTTCTTCTTAAATCAAGTCTATTTTCCCGCAACGAGTGACTAAGAAAAGCTATTTCACTAAAGTCTTGACTGCAATTTGATGCAATACTGTAGTAATTATGAATTCCAATAACATAGGCATTGTATTTATCTATCGATGAAAATACTTCTTTGCCCTTTGCATGTTGGATTTTCTTAATTAACTCTTTAGATTGTTTCAGAATTTTTAATTTAGCCTTATCAGCTATATGACTTCTTGTCAAATACCTGTTTACTAACCGTTTTTTTATCATTATTTTCTTTTTTTTGACGACTTTTAATTTTATTCCTAAAAATTCAGAATAATTTTTCTTTAAATTAGTTATCTTTGATTTTTCAGTACTAATTTCAAGCTTAAGTCGTGTCTTTAACCAGTCTTTCACAGCAATAAAAGCTTTTTTTGCATCAGTATAATTACGGCAGAATATTTTAAAATCATCAGCGTATCGTACAATATACATTTCTTTGAGATTTGTATTTTTCAGTGCAGTATACATGTGTGACTTGCTACCATCTCTAGCATCTGTTGCGTAATTATAACGACTTTTAAAATTATACCATTGACTATCAAGCCACCAGTCTAATTCATTTAAAGCTATATTAGCCAAAAGAGGCGATAAAATACCTCCTTGTGGAGTGCCTTTCTTAGGAATTCCAATCCCATCAATTTCAGCTTTCAACATTTTTGAAATAACTTTTAGTAGTGATTTATCTTGTATTCCAATTGTCCATAATTGTTTTAATAATTTACCATGGTCAATGTTATCAAAAAATCCTTTAATATCTACATCTACGACATAGTGTAGTTTTACGTTATTAATCAAAAAGCAGCTTCTAGCAATTGCATGTTTAGCAGAACGCAATGGTCTAAAGCCATAACTATGTTTGTAAAATTTTGCTTCACAAATTGGTTCCATAATTTGCAATATACATTGTTGTATCAGCCTATCTTCAATGGTTGGTATTCCCAACGGTCTAGTTTTGCCGTTTGGTTTTGGAATTTCAACACGTCGTACTTTTTTCGGAAAATAATTTTTCAGCTTTTTCTGAATAAATATTACTAATTCGTCAGTAGTCATCTCGCCAAGGAATGCAATATTTTTAGCATCAACTCCTTGGGTTTGACTCCCTTTATTTCTTTTGATATTTCTATACGCTAACAAAATATTATCTCTTTGAGTTATTATTTTCATAAGTCCCCTAAAAGTGTTACCATTTTGGCTTTGCTGATATAATTTATCCAAAGTTTTTTGAATGTTGTAATATTCATTATTTCTTAGCCTTTGTTTCTTTAAGTTAATTGTTGTTTTAGTCATAGTTGGTCTCCTCATTTTACTAGATTCGACCTCTCTTAGTCATACTCGTAACCTATAATTAGGTATGTGTTTTTGTTATTATTTATAATTGACTAGAGGCTGTTGCTCCATTGCCATTACAACAACTTCATCGCTCGTGCCTCCACTCTCAGCCAGATAATATGCTTTTAATACTTTGAAAGCTTTATTTAGCATTCCACTTCATAGTGTGTTATCACTCCATGTTCTGACCTTTCCTTGTTCCGATAATTTTATCTATGCACTTAGCATTAGGTACTTCCTATAAGCCTGTAAGCTTGATATTGCCTGTAACAATATATGGATTTTCATAACCACGATTCTTACTCACCCACACTTACCTCACATTTGTGATAAAAGCATTTCTGCAAATTTTGCACCGTTTAGACCCTTACATTCAGAAGTTCGTCAGTTCTCAATGAACATTCTTACCATAGCTAATTTTTAGACTCCCGACCTATCAGATACTCGACCACCTCTGGTTCGCTATTCCTCGACTTTACTCGTTAGGGTATCCTCTCAGTCGACTTCACCGAGCTTTACACCCACAATTAATAACATAACTGAACGCATATCGGAGTATTAGAGAAGACGTTTCAGGACGTTACTCCATCATTCCATCTTTCAAATTATCAGTTTACAGCAAAATAATTTCGCTGTAGTTAATCTTTTCAATTAACAACAAGTCGCACCATGGTCTGTATAGCCTCTAATTAAATGCATCAGAACTTCATCGCATTCAACAGGTAACGATGGTAAATTAATGCGTTTACCATCAGTATAAGCAGTATTCCCACCAATCGTCACCTCAACTCCATAACGTTGTCCAAGCACCCCCGCAACAAGTGGCAGTGCCTGACATATTTGTGCTATTGAAAAATCTTTCATTATATTTTATTCCTTTCTTTTTGTCTCCGACGGCGAACGTTTCGACGTTCGATCCCGCCCGAATACGATTCGGAACGGGGTTCGCAGTTTTGTCTGCATTTGTGATGGAGACGTGTTTTTCTTGTTTGATTGTTTTGTAGATTTATATTTTAAAATTTTCATAAAAAACTATTTTTATTTCAACTTTTAAAATGATTACGCAATTAGCTCACGCCAATGTTAGAGTTTCACTTTAAACTTTAAGGCTACTTTGCCATGAGCGAAGCGAATTACAATGCCTGTCAGTGCTACTGACTTTCATCGATTAATTGACTACACTGCTTGCGGGTTAATTCTTGTAGGCTATTGACATTGAAACGATTAATGACGTTTTGAATTGGGGTGTTGCTTTGGTTTAACAAATCCAGTAAATATTTAATTTGCTTTGGACTTGCAACATCGTTTGAAGCATTTTGTTGCGGTGGATTTTGATTATTAATTTGATTTTGTGAATTGTTCTGCTGAGAATAATTAGGATTTCTGATTTCATTTTCAACTGAATTTCGCACCATTTTGAAGGTTTGATGAATGCGATTTTGCAGTTCATTTTCAGCTAAACCATCAGGCAATTCAACCTCAACTGAAGCGTGAAAGCTATGACTTGAATACTTTTCCTCTGCAGGAACTTTTTTCGAATAAGAAGCATGTAATTTTAACATAATCTTGTCTCCATATATTTTGAATTTAAGTAATTTTGTGGTAATAGGAGGTGATTAATGTTGTAGAATTTTAGTCGTGGATTTTGTTTATTCTTTGCGTTCGTAGTGAAACTTTTCGTCACCAAAAATTGATTTGATTATTTCATCAACTTCGGCTTGAGTTTCTTTGGTGTTGTAAAAATTGAGTTCAGCAAGCACACAGCCAATAGCCATCAGGTCATCGACAAGCCCTCCAGGAATAAAATCTGGAATAATGTCAATTGGACAAATCAGATAGCCAAGTGTCGCAATAATCAGAGTTTTAGCGTAAAGCGGCACGTCATCACTTTTGAGTAGAACATACAATGTGATGATTTGTTCCAATGCCTTTGAAATTAAAGATTTAAGAATTTTCTTTAATTTGCTAAAGAATTTTTTTTCAGAGTAGTGTTTATCATATTTATTGGGATCAATAATCATGAAATTACCTCCTTGATTTAGTTTAAATGTTGAAAATTTGACTAAAATTCTACACATTTTCCATTAATCAAAGAGGCAATATATAAATATAATTACTGTAATATCCCGTTTAAAAAAAATAAGTTAATTGAAATTACTTCGGATACAGCAATTTTATAGCATTTATATTTGATGATTATATTATTTATAGACAGATTGCTATAAATGTTTTTATATGTTTTATTCTATAACTTCATCAATTGGTAATTGATAACCTTTTCCTGTTTTAGCTGCTTTTGGTAATGGCTTCTCTGTTTTTAAGAGTTTAAAAGTGTACTTTTGAACTTTATTCTTATCAAGTTTTATTTCCCAAATTAATTCAGAGATACCGTAATTGAAATCTTCTTTTGAAAACTCATTTGATTCTTTAAGCAATTTAAGGATATCAAATTTAACGAACTTACTTTTGCCTACCGCTAATTCAATGTTTTTGAACTCTTTTTTAGGTTTATAAACAAATTCATCACCATTTGGGAATTTCACTTTTAAGCGACTTTTTTCTGAATAAAAATCAGGAATTTCAGCCTTTTTAGAAGTATTATTGCTAGCAATAAAGGCAAAAGCATAAGGATTTTTAACGCCAATTAACTTAGCTATTTTGAAATTCAATGCATCTTTTTTGTCAAACTTACTCGCAAAATTATATGTTATCGCTTTTTTGCCATCTACTTTCCAAATATAGGTATGAATTGTTGACCTAAATTTCGATTTATACTCACCTACCCCCCATTGTAAACTGGCAAAGTTGCTATACCATTTAAAGCTATAAAACATGCCGTTTTTAAGGTTATAAGACCACATTAATTTTTTATTATTCTCTAGTTTCATAAAATTAGCAGGGTCAACATAAAAGATGAATGGATATTTATGCTTAGTCATAAAATGCATTGTCAGACCATTGCCATTCATATTAAAATTGTTAATAAAAATAGATTTATGTCTTTTATTCTTCAAAATAAAAAAGAAGTCTAAATCATTTTTACTGATATTTTTGATTATTGATAGATTTATCTCTTTTTTCGTATTTTTAGGCGTTTCTGCAGTTGATTTGCCCCCACTACACATACTAAGTAACACAACTAGACTAATTAATTTCATTTTTATTTTTTTCATTTTTAACCTCAATTTAAAAGACTTTTTCTGACAGAGTAAAGACAGTCTATACAGAATTCCGAATACTTATCTGTACGATCCCTAGTATATGACATTACACAACTATCGTTATTACAATGACTTTTTATATAGATATAATTATCTACATGATTATAAATTCCTGTTAAAAGCCAACATAAATGCCCCAGTTCATGCACTGTCGTTTCCATGTGATATTGACTGTTATATGATTGAGGAAGGCTATCATTAAAAATAAATGCTATCTTTGATGAAGCATGAGCCATTCCGTAACTGACAAAATTGGGGTTAAATAATTTTGAAGTAGCCATTACTAACTTAATTTTTTCAGTCTTTGCATTTTTTATATTTATAAACCATTCTTGTGCGAACTTCATAGCTATATCATTAGTTTCGAAAATCGTATACTTAGGCTCTAAATTAGGAGTCGATAAAATAGTTTTATACTCTACAAAAGTTCCTCCATCAGAACCATTAGTTTCCACCCCCATATGTCTCCTCTAAATATTTAAGATTATTTTTCTCCATCGATTAGCACCCCTGTATATTTTGGAATAAAGCTTTTTTGCTTATAGGATGTATTTAAAAGCTCATTTAAATTAGTTTTTCATTCTCTTTCTAACGTCTTGCCAGTATATTATTTCAGGGTAGACTAATTTTTCGGGTATTTCAAAAACTTCAGTATCGTCAATAAAAATTCCTAAAGACTGAAGTTGCCTAGGAAGTTTCCTATCAATTTTAACTAAATTAAATACAGTTTTAACAGTTTTTTTATCTGAAAGTTGTAATTCCCAAATAAGTTTAGTAATACCACCATTAAAATCTTCTATAGTTAAATCTTGTTTTTTGAACAATTCCATAAGATTTATTCTTATAAATTTGCTTTCTCCTGTATTTAATTTGAAAAAATCATTGTCTTTATTTTTCTCATGATAAATTAATTCATCATCATTTGAAAAGTTTAATCTTAATTTACTTTTTTCACTAAAAAAGTTTGGCACTACAACAGAGTGTTTTGTATTGTTGCTTATAATCAAGGCAAAATCTAAATTTTTACCATCCATAACTTTAGCAATTTTAAGGTTAATAGCATCTTTTTTATCTAGCATTGTTATGAAATCGGTATTATTAGCTTTATTTAATGATTTACAAAGATAAATATGTGATTTTGTTCCCATTTTTTTTGACCATGGACTAGAAAAATTCCAATTCAATGCAATAAAATTATTATTAATGTGTTTATGTTTACCATAATCGTTCCACAATTTTACTAAAAATTTTTCATCAGATATCCATAAAAGATTGGAATTGTTAGGGAAAACAATTTGACTTCCTCTATTAACTAAAAGACCTGTATATACTTTTTTTCTATTTATTAATTTTGATGCATTGCGATTACAATCAATATTATCAATAAACAAATTTTCTTTTTCATTATTTTTTAAAATAAAAATTAATGAATTATTTTTTTCTGAAACATTGTAAGCAATAGTTTGAGTTACATTTAATTTTTCCTCTTTTGAATATGCAACACACGACAATAATAACAACATATTAGTAAATATAGTAGATAATTTTTTCATTATTAGATAATCCTTTTTTTAAATTTTCTTAATTACCACGAATATATTCAATACAATATAAACATAGCTCTGAGTGTTCATTTGCATCATTTGATGTATAAGACATAAAGCATTGATCCGTAGATTCGTGATTTTGCATATAATTTATTTTGCTATCAACATGTTTAAGCCTTTTCGTATTTTCATCTAAAATTCCCAACATATGTCCTATTTCATGAACTTCAGTGTTAGAAATAGATGCGGAAATATGTCTATCGGCAAAAGAAAATGCTATTTGGTGAATATTTGGAGGATGTCCCCCTAATGTCTCAGGGTCACTACTTTTTTTGGCAGATATAAATAAAAATGCACCCAATATTTGCGTGTTGTAAAACCAATGCCTGCCAAAATTATAAAAAATAAACCTATCCTTAGGAATCTCTGTATATTTTGGAATAGCATGAGTCGAAACTATTTTAAACTCAACAAAAGTTCCTCCATCACTACCATCAGTAGCTCCACCATATGAATTTTTCAAACGCGTTAAGTTGGTAGAGTATTGTTCAGTATACTGCTCAAGGTTTGAATTAATTCTTACTCCCGAATATTTTGGAATTTCATTTGCAATGTGACTAACGGTAATAGCGCTATTTTTTTTATCAATACTTTTAACTTCTGCTTCATATTCTATTTCTCCGGTTGGTGGGAAAAATATAATAATTTTAGATTTTTTATTATTAGGGTCGTCTGAAAAATCACTCACATTATCAACTTTTATAACAGTATTAGCAGTTTCAGGAGAAGTTATAGGAACTCTCTCCATAACAGTTGCTCCCATTTTATACATATTTGCTAATTCCATATAAATTCTCTTCCATACTACTAATGTTGCACTTTGAGCAATGCCATTTTGAGTATACGTAGCTTTACTACTTGAATCTTTAGGATTTACTGTAGCAGCGGCATTTGTATCAAAGGGATCACCACGCATACAGCAAAGCTCACCTTCAATCTCAAGATACTCTCCTTTTGGTCTTGTACAAACCGCTCTCACAATATAATTGTCTCCAGAATGTGTTTTTGTTGTATTTAAAGTTACTTCAGCTATAGCTTTATTTCCCTTTTTCTTTGTTCTATTAGTTCGTTTAGATAAACAATTTGTTTGAAAATCATTATAAGATTCAATTGTAACCTGTATTAGATTATTTAACATTTTTTTATCTGGGTCGCGATTATCATTAGGTTTCTTGTCCTTTAGATAGTTTACTGTGACATTTTCCTCTGCAATAAAATACCCGTCATAAGATGATTTATCATCGGGATCAATTACCTCAAAGTATACATCAATATTTTCCAATGCAGGAGTAACATAAGCTGAAATAGTAACTTTACCATCCTCTGTTTGTGCTACTTTGTTATCATATGTTGTCTTTTCCTTAGTATAATATTCATCATCTCCAATACGTGTGTTTGCAATAATTCTACCAGCATAATTAGATTCTGTAAAGTCAGAATCAATTGGATGAACAGTCTCAACTTTAACAACTGTTGTTTTCACTTGATCTGCTATAGTGTTATTTCCACTTACTAATTCAACTTTTATAGGTAAATCTCCAACACTAACACTGGCTTTTAATGCTTCAAGTGATAATACGACAGACCTATTGTCATTACTATATAATTTATTTAAAGGTATTTCAACCTCTGATGGAATATAATCTCCAGCATTATCAGGTAAAGCAATACTTTCCTTTAATCGTGGTTGAATTCCATCTTTTCTCCATAGTCTCAAACTACCATCTCCATAATTATAAATATAAGGACTTTCGGCAGTACCTTCACCTAAACGCGTAACATTAGTTGGGTCAGCTGCATCATAGGTAAATTTAATCTTACTCTTTTCAATATCAACTCCTGAACCTATTTCAACAACTACTTTCACAAATTTTGCACTTTTATTTTCTCCTGATTGATCAATATTATCAAATTCAATATTATAACCATCTGCAAAATTAGGAATTCCATCTAAATCTGTATCCAAAATATTACGAGTTAAGATTTTTCCGGGCACTTCTTCACCATCTTCAATACTATCCTCTTCTTCTGAACAATCTGGATAATCATATTCATTATTATTATCACTGTCTATGTCTATATCAATACTAGCACCAATATAAACTTTAGCAATGGCGTCTCGTTCTTCATTTTCAATTCCTTTATATCTAGTTTTAACAATATACTCTTTTGTAGAGTTATCAGGCAAAGTTAATCCTCCTAGAGAAAGGTTATTGTTGATACTTAATAAACTATACCCCAAATAAATAATTTTTTGAGATTCATTATTTGATGGTATACCAGTATCTGGACTTCCACTTGTTAAAGATGACATCATTATTACTTGGTTATTTTGAGTGAGTTCATTAATTGTGGCTTCATCTAAAATATCAAGGGTTGTTGGGCTTAAGACACCTAATTCTTCGTCTCCTTTATATAAAACGGTTGTAATATCATCACGAGCTCCTTCTGGACATTTCATTGCAATGATAATTTTATTATCAAAATTCGTCTCATTTTCTGGTTGTTCTGGATTATTTAATAATGCGCCTGCCTTTAAAGGTTTTATCCAACCTAAATGGATTGTTGCTTTTGTTGTAGGCGGTGTTTTATTTCCAAAGCTACCTAATATTTCATTTGGATCATCGGTATAAAAGAACATATGTTCAGGTTTATTGGGATATTCAACTTTTGCGGTATAGTCATAATCATAGGCTCCTTCTTTCGTTGCAACCCAGTCAACTGAAACATCATATGATTCACCAACTTTAAACACTCCTGTGTAGTCATTGCTTTGAACAACTCCAAAGTCTGGAGCGCAATGTTTAATTTTCCCAACATTTAAATTCCAACGTTCAGAGTGACTCCCACTATGATCACCAACAGTTAAGTTTAAAGTTACTTTATCTTCAGGAGCTGGAGCGATACCTTCATCACTTGCGTCAGTTGGATCACTGCCTTGTTCTACTTCCGCTCCATCATTAATTCCATCACCATCAGAATCGGCATTATTTGGATCAGTTCCGTAACGATATTCATCAAAATCACTTAAGCCATCACCATCGGTGTCATTGTTTGTTTTTTTCGGATTTAGACTATTATCAACTTCATACTTATCTGATAACATATCTCCATCAGTATCAAAATTATGGGGATCTGTCCCATAAATATTAACTTCATCAAAATCACTTAAACCATCTTGGTCAGTATCTTTAGTACTATTATTTTCATTCGGGTCAAGATTATTTTTAACCTCATCAAAATCACTAATGCCATCCCCATCACTATCAGTAGTATCTCCACTGTTTGATTGATTTGGATTAAAATTGTTATCAAGTTCAACTTGATCATTCATCCCATCCCCATCACTATCAGAGTTAGTCGGATCTGTTTGGTGTTCATTAATTTCTTCATTATCGTTTAAGCCATCACCATCACTATCAGAATCTTTTGGATTAGTATAGTGTTGAGTTACCTCATCAACGTCACTAATGCCATCGTTATCTGAGTCCATTCCTATATTTGATTCTAAAGGATTTAAACCATTATTAACTTCAATGACATCACTCATTTCATCGTTATCTTGATCCAATCCTATATTCGATTCTAATGGGTTTAAATCATTGTCAACTTCAACTTTATCTTCAATTCCGTCATTGTCTGAATCTTTATCGTTAGGATCAGTATTATGGTCTGCAATTTCTACTTTATCACTTAAACCATCACCATCAGAATCTGCTTTTAATGGATTCGTATGATAAATATTAACTTCATCTACATCATATAGACCATCGTTGTCTGAATCGCTGTTAACATTTGAATTAAAAATATCTAGACCATTTTTAAATTCATCAACGTCATTAATTCCATCATTATCTTGGTCTTTATCAATATTTGATTCATTTGGGTTTAAACCATTTTCAATTTCAAATGAATCACTAAGTCCATCATTATCAGAATCGCGAATAACTGAAATATCTAAAGTTTTTTTGGTATTGAATGTATTTATGCCACAATCAAATTCATACGAAATTTCATAATTTCCTACTTCTTGAATTTGAGCGAAAACTGTACCATTTTCAATCAATTGATTTTCTTCAATTGTTGCAAAATTATTATTTAAAGTAATCTGCTGTGTACATTCAGCATCTTTAAATAATTGTATATTTGTTAACTCTTCACCAGATGGATTTATGAATTTCAAACTCAATGTACCTTCTTTATGAATTTTAAATTCTTCACCTTCAAAAGAAAGTTTTAAAGGTATTGTTGCATTAGTGCTCTCATTGTTTATGCAAAAAGTTTTAGTATCGTTTAGACTATTAATTCCAATCGCTGAGTCAGTAACAACGACATAACGTGCTAAGTTGTCATTATGTTCACAATTAATTCTATAGGTTCCATTTTCTCTAGGGTAAAAATAAATTTTTGTTTTACCATTATTCTTTTCTTTATCGTAATTGTTGTTATCTTCATTAATTTTATATGGTTCAAATAAATATGATGCTTCAGTTTCAGTCCAAGTATCATTATTAAATGATAGTTTTTTAATATCCCATTTTGGATATTTATTCTCCAATGAGTTTGAGTTTTTCGCTAATAGACTTAAATATTGACTTTTGCGAACAAAAACAGCTTTAACTTTATTGTCGTTTTTATATTTTGAGTAATCAATATCACTATCTTGATAATACCAAAATGAGTCTTTGTTTGGATAGTCATTCTTAAAATACCATTCATCAGAATAGCCGTCATTTATCGAAATAGTTTTAACTGGCTTTGTTAAGAATTTATCAATCGCCGGAATTTGTAGGTCAAGTCCAGTGAATAAAATTTTCATAATCTGATTTTCATTGTCAGCATGCTGAATTTTAGTTCTAACAAACACTTCATTATAAGGTTGATCCAAAAATGCTGACGTTACTATTTTTACTTGCTTTAATTTTGTTGAAAGATTTTTTAAATCGGTTAATGCTTTGTATTTTCCCGAAAAACTGTCATGCATAATAGAATTTGGATAATCAAGCATATTCCAGCGTTCAACACAGTATTTTGAATTAAAGTCAAGCGTAATATTTTCCCCTGGCTTTAAAATAATGATATTATCGTTACTAAAAAATGATTGCCCCTCCTCAATTTCATTAATGCTCTTCTTGTCACTAGATGTTATTGATCCATTAGCTATTACTTTTGTCGGGTCAGTATTATTTTCTAGCTCTATATTATCATCGATGCCATCTCCATCAGTGTCTGCTTCTATAGGATTTGTTTGATAAATTGTAACCTCGTCAATATCACTAATACCATCATAGTCATAATCCAACCCAACATTAGAGTAGTTTGGATTAAGTTTATTGTCAATTTCAGCCTTGTCGCTTAGCCCATCATTGTCAGAATCCACTTCAGTAGGGTTTGTATAATAATTAAAAACTTCCTCATGATCTGTTAGACCGTCGCCATCCGTATCGGTGTCAGGTGTATTTACAACTAAAGGATTAAGTCCATTAATGACCTCTGCCTTATCATTAATGCCGTCATTATCAGAATCGACTTTGTTCGGATTTGTTTGATAATTATTTACCTCTTCTCCATCTAAAAGTCCATCCCCGTCTGTATCTGGACTATTAGGATCACAAAAGTATTTATTTTCAAAGTCAATAAATACTCTTCCCTTAAATGTTCCTTCATTAACCCACTTATATGTATGTTCATTTGGAGTAACTTCAAGAGAAACTTTATTCCATATTTTATTAGTATTAATAGCAATTTCTTTTTTTACATTATCAATATAAAAATTGAATGCCCCGCCAAGTTGAGTTTTATAATAAAATGTTATTTCATTTTCAAACTCATCGGTTGTAAAAGTTAGTTCATCATAATATTCAGATGAGTATTCTCTTGATGATGCGTAATAATGTGTTTTGCCATTAAAATTATTACTCTTGACTTCCCAACCATGTTGTTGATCCGTTGAAAATTTAGAATCAAACCCTTGATTTGAAAAATAATTTCTTTCCATATCTGCAACTTCAACATTATCAGATATTCCATCATTATCAGAATCTAAAGTTGCAGGGTTGGTTTTATAATAATTAACTTCAAGAGCATCACTTAAACCATCACTATCAGTATCACTTTCATGAGGATTACTTCCACTTTTATATTCGTCAAGGTTTGTTAATTTATCATTATCAAAATCTGCAAGCGCGTCTGAAGCATTTAAAGGGTTTAAACTATTGTTAACTTCCCATCCATCTGGTATTCCATCACTATCAGAGTCAGCATTATTGGGGTCTAGTTCATCTACAATTTTATCATATAAATCAAAGAAAGCAATCCAAGCACAATCTTGATACTTATCAATATTTTTATCTTTTTGATATACCCATGAAAAAGAATGTTCTCCTGAACTTAAAGAGTAGGTTTTTTTCTTCCATTCTTCAGATAATCCAGACCATTTCCCTTTAAATTTTCCCATTATATCTCTAAAATTATGCATCTGATTAATTCTAACACTTGCTTTTTATTATTAGCGAGGTTTCTACTACGCTTTTGTGTTAATTTTTCAGTTTTTAAAGCTTTGATGATAATTAGACTGTTTTTTTTACTGAATACGAGAGAGGCTCAGGAGTGCCCTTTGGTTGTCAAACCCTATCGACATACCCCTTGAATAACAAGCTATTCTTTCTGGCTAAGGAAAATACCAAGACGGGCGTTTTGTTTTCTGAATTAGGTTCTAATAAATTGTAAAATAGGTGTAAAACTGCCTCTAAACTATCCTGATATGTTGTCGAAGATAGTTTTTGATATTCTAAGGTTCTAGCTTTGATTGTTATATTCTATCTTGATGATGTTCGTATTGTTAGTCTCTTATATAGAGTAGTAGTGTTTTTAGAAGCTCGTTTTTGATAATTCTTTATAATGTGGCTTGTTTTTGTCTTGATATCAGAGAGGCTCAGGAAAGTGTATAAAGTGTTTGGTCGGCTCTGAATGCATAATTAGCCACAAGCTTTTTCAGAGATACCTTAAAAGGCTTTTCTTGAGTATTCTATTATGTTGATTATGGAGCAAACCTCTTACTCTTTTGTTGATGATGTTGTCAGGAATATAAGGTTCTAATATACCGTCATAAAAAGCTCTGCTAAACAAATCCCTAATAATGAACTGCTGTTATAAAATTCTTAATGGTTAATTCCTGTTATAGAGTAGTTTTAGTTCTTGATATTAGAGAGGCTCAGGAAGGTGTATAGAATGTTAAAACGGCTCTGAATATCCTGAAATCAACAAGCTTTTTCGGAGATACATCAGAAGGCTTTTCTTGGTTGTTTTTGTATGCCAATATTCTTCTTGAGTAAGTTGTAGTGTATTTTTTGCTGGTAGCTCTAATGTTAATATGATATAAGCTTCGTAATACCATAAACGCTCTGCTGAATTCTTATACAGATTCTATAGTAGAATGATGACAGATTGTAACAAAGTAGCTGTTTGTTCTATGGTTAGGGTACAGCGTCTTGTTAAAATTCTTTGTTCTTTGTGGTAGAGAAATTCTTTAATAGTTTTGTTTTCTTTTTTGATGTGGTAACTCTAAAATTCTTTAATAGCTTTGTTTTCTTTTATGATAATGATAAATCCTTTGTGAATTATTTTGTTAATGAAAGCTTCTTTTGAGTTGTAAAATTCTATGAGATCCCTTTTTTTTCCTTTCACTATTTTACCCCCAACAAAAAAGCGTTTTTGGGATGTTAGTATTCTCGGGGAAATTCTGCGGAAAAGAATGTCTAAAAAATGGCTCAAAAAGCTTTCCGAAAAAGTACAAATTCGCAATAAAAAATCAACCCCATAAAAAGGTGCATCATGAACAATATCATCAAAGTATCAACAGTCAAATTCTTAAACAAATTATTACAACCAATAGCCGAAACAGGGCTTTTAACAATGGCTGAAAAACGTGAAATAATCTCTCAATTAAAAAGCCTTGCAGAGAAAGACCAAACAATCCCTGCAATTATTCCAAAGCTAATAAATCAACAAGAAGCTTCAGAAATGCTAGGAATAAGCCTAGCAAACTTTAAGAAAATGGAACGTCAGGAAAAACTGCCCTTCAAACGTAAACAAATCGGCACAGCAGTAAGATATCGCAATACGGATATTATAAAATTCATCATGTCGGAGGATGATTAAAAAGAATCAATCCCTTAGTAATACATTTGTATAATAAATTTTATATGCTATATTACAAACAAGTCAAAAAGCTCAAATGAGCAAAAATTTTTTAATATTAAATTATACTAAAGTATAAAAGGACTGATTATGAGTTATAGAAGTAATGAAAAGCAAAGAGGATTAATTACAGCAAGGAGTGTTAGAGGAAATTTTGGTGCGGATTTATATGACTTATTAGTGAAAGGATCAATTTTTGAAAGTTCTGATCCCAATCTTAAAAAAGTAAGAAATAATGCTGTGAAATATTTTCAAAAAGAATATAGAAAAAATATAAAACAGCACCGTCGTCCTTTAATGAAAAGAGCAATTAAAGAATATGCCTTAAAATATTTAAAGGAAGTTTATTATAAAAAATCATTTAAAGGAACATTTTTAGAGAATAATCCTAATTTTGCGATAGTCTTTGCAAAACAAGTTGAAATTGTTATGAATAATCTTGATAATTCGGGCGTTGGTTATGCAAGTGCGCTTAGAAGGGAAACTCTTCAAAATCAGATTCTTGAATTAAAAAAGAAACTAGATCCAATAAAAGAAGCATTTTTTGATGAGTTAGAACAAAGAATAGAAATTGCTGAAGAATGTCAGGAGAAAGCGGAGCCTTTTCTAAATTTTATTAATGAGTGCCGTGATGCTAATGAAGAAAAGGCGTGGGAAACAGCAAAAAAATTACGCAAAAAATATTATTTTATTCTTGGCAAAAATAAGAAAGCAAAAAGATTATTTACTGAGGGCGAAATTGTAAAAATGATTAAAGATAAAAGTAAACTTGAAAAATTTACTAAATTCGGCAATTCACTTAACAAATGCACATCAAAAATGTTAAAAAAGCTTAAGAAAGTTAAATCAATTGTAAATACTGGAGATTTTGCAGCAAAATTCTATGAGTTGCAAAATACTAAAGGTGGTGATAATGTACAATATTTCTTAGATGTAAAGCAATTATTTAACCAAGGAGGAGATATTATTGAAGGAATATTTGGGGAAATTGATGGAATTGGAGATTTTATTACGTTTTATAACCAAGCTTTTAAAGCTACGGATATTTTATTTACAATTACAGCTAAACATGTCAGGAAAATAATGAAAAGTCTTGGAGTTTTTGATAAATTTGAAAAAAATGTATCAAAATATAACGCTCGACTGTTAAAGGAATTAAGAAATTAAAGAGGAATTCAACTTGAAAAAAAGATTATATTTTTGGATTGGTAGCACAGCTGTAATTGCAACAGCTGTGTTTTTCGCAGTAAATTATATAAAACGTAGTGAAAAAATTGTTAAAGAGTATAAAAAAAAATTAAAGGTCAAAAAACTTACAGAGAATCAGATAACAATTAAAAATTTAGCAAAATATACAGATAAAGAATTGCAATCTTTAAAAACTGATTTTAGCAATAATCTTTTAGCATATGCAACTAATAACAATAAGATTGAATTGGTAAAATATCTTTTGAAGAGAGGTTTCAACCCTATTAAAAAATATTTTGAGGCATCTTCTGCTTTGGAATGTGTAATTATTGATAAAAATTATGATATTTTGAACGTATTCATTAATTATGCTGACCAAAATAATATCAATATTTATAACGAAAATTTTGCATGGATTTTATGGCGCGATGAAGATTTAGAATTAGTTAAGTTTTTTGAAAAAAATGGTTTAAAATTATCGAGTAAATTGCCATCTGAAACTCAAATTGGAGTAATAATGTGTAATTTAGCAGAAAACAAATTAAATAATTATATAAAAAAAAGATTGGAGAAGCCTCTTAAGAATAATTTAGAAAATCAGTATGAAATGTTAAATTATTCGCTTTCAGGCGACAAAGAAACTGCTGATTTCTTCCTTAAAAATGGTGTAAAGAAAAACTTTTGGTTTGCGTTGGCTGATAGTGATAATAGTCCTAAAAATATTACTTACATTAAAGAAGAATTAGCTAAATGGCAAAAGACTGAACCTAAAAATAAAGAAGAGCAAGAACTTCGCAAACTTTATGAAAATAACGCTCTATTTTTTGCAATTTTTAGTAATAATGCTGAAAAGTTGCAAATTGCCTATCAAATTCAACCAATATCAACAGATATAACTTGCTATTATGAATATTTAGATAGTGACGGTAACTATCAAGGTAAAGAAATGTTTTTGACAGCTCTTGCCAAAAAATTAAATAAACCAAATGCGGTTAAATTTCTTGAAGAAAAACTAAAAACAAAGTAAATCTCAAAGAGCCAAGAAAAAGCTATTGGAATTCGAACCCTATCGACATACCCCTTGAACAACAAAATGCTCTTCTCGGTCAAGAAAAATACTAAGAAGAGCGTTTCCGTATCAAGATAGTAAGCTGATGAGGTGTTGAGTTTCTGGAGATGGTGGAAGAGTTTGCAAATAATCAATGGCGTTAGCAATTTTTTGAGCATCTGGAGTAGTTGAATCTTGAGGAGAATTTAGGGTTCTATTTGCTACAACATTGATAGCTTTAATCTGTGATTCTTCACCAATGTGAGTATAGTATTTGTCGGCAATGTCAGAATCCGTACCTAAAATCGAGAGCAAAACAGCTTTAGGTACGCCAGCTTCAGCACAATGTGAAGCGAAGGTATGACGGAGCGAATGAAAACCGTATTGAGTAACTTTACGCTTACGATTTTTCACAGCAACAGCAGTTTCAAGCCCTGTCCATTTGATAACTCGCATCACGTCAACATTAACCAAATTATTGCCGATATTTTTGCCCAATTCGTTAACAGTGTTGTAGCGTTCTGCCATTTTTAGGCAAACGTATTCTGCAGAATTCCAACTCTTTGCTTCATAGAGAGCGTTGAGGAGAATGTCAGCAATCGGAATTGTCACCTCTTTACCAGTCTTGAACTGTTTAACCCAAATGCGACGTTTATTGAGGTCAACACTTCGCCATTTTAAAAGCACGCAATCCTTTAAACGTTGCCCCGTGTACATCCCCAAATAATAAATTAAACGCACCTCAGATTTGTTAATCACCTTGAATTTGTCATCATCAAGAACGTTGAAAATTTGCTGTTCCTGTTCACGAGTAAAAGCCAACCTCCTAATGCCTAAATTATGCTCTTCACGTTCACGACGGAATAAAATTGGCGAATCAAACGGGTTTTGAGCATCTCGGTATTCATGTAAAGTTTTGAAGATTCTACGCAAACGCTTAATTTTACGATTGTGTGTATCGACGGCAATGCCTGTAGTTTTGAGATGCTGAGAATATTTGTCGGCAGTTTCAAGGGTAATATCACGAATGGTCAAAGCTTTATTATCAAGGTGTTTAATGAACTCGTTAAAGGTTGATTTGTACTGCAAATTTTCATTGATTGTAGCTGGAGTTGCCCGTTCAGGATGCACCGAATAAATATACCAAGCCTCCTGCAAACTAAGCTGTTTTTGCACTTTGTTCATACCCCTAGCAACCTTAACATGAGCGGCTATAACCTTTTGAGATGTTGCTCTAACAATCGGAATTAATTCTTCAGCTTTCTTGATAGCTTCAGCCTTTTTAGAGGTCTGCAAACTAACAGTTTTTCGCAAACCTTCAAGCTGATAACGATAATAAAAAATCCCTCTAACTTTCTTCTGATAAACAGTTCCAAAACTCATTCGTATGCTTAATTTTCCCACAATAAAAACTCCTCTGATTAAATTTTACACTTTTAAAATAAATCAGAAAAATACTACCGTAAATTAGTTGAATTAATAAAAAATATATTGTAGATTAAATGGAACAAATCAAAGGAGAAATAATAATGAAAAATACAAACGATGTCAATTTAGAGGAATCAGATTACATATTTTATATTGATGAATCGTTCTATGAATGGTTTGGTTTAAAGCATAATGATTCTGATTTTTGTCATGCAGGAATTACAATACCTAGAGAAAAGCTTAGTGATCTAAAATGTTTTACAGCGAATTTAAGGAAAATCATTAGGAAAAATTATCAAAAGAAATATGGCAATAAAGCAATTAAAGAAATAAAATCTAGCCATTTATATGCTTTAGATACTGTTACAATTAAAGATATTGCAAAAAAAATTAATAATTTTTGCACGAAAAACAATTGTTATATGTTTGGATTTTATACAAGAGCTGATTCCTATATAAACAATTTAATTAGAGACAAATATTTTGATAAGTATGGCGGTAGTATTTATGATCATTCATCTAATGTTGAAGACGAATTACAAGAGATAAAAAATGATGTTATTAGTAGCTGGAAAAAAGGCAAGCATGATGTCAATTTATTAGATATGAGTTATAGAAACATAGTATCTTCTGCTACTCATTTTCATGGTCGTTATTTAAAAAAATCTTTTATGATACAGTATGACCCTAGACATAGAAAAGAAGATAAAATTCTGAATGAAAAGATGCTTGAATATGCAAATGTGGTAAGTAAAGTGACAAATATTGAAAATCCTCTTCTAGGATATAAAAATGATTTAAGCTCTGATAACTGCGACGGACTTTTTCTAGCTGATTTAATATGTGCAGATATTAGACGATTATTTAAAAATAATAGAGAACTATTAGAGTTAGGAAGTCGTTTAGAGGTTTTATCAGCTAAAGTTCCATCAAGTTGGGATATTCTTCAACCACCACCATATTATTCAACTCCTTTTCCTTCAGAGTTCATAAATGAAATGATTATAAATAATAAAAATTTATTATTTTCTGAAAATTATCAAAACTTTGCATCAAAAATTATATCATGTTATGCTATCAATGGTGAAGCCAGAAATATTGATTTTCATAAAAAACAATTTCTTGACATGGCTGATTAACTCTTTAATTTTCTTGGTATCGTCCGTAGCTAAGGGGAGCTGTTTGAGGGTATTTTAAGGGTTTCAAGTGGTACTCAATGGTACTTCTGATATATCTCTCGGGCGGAAAAATGGTACCCGGGAGAGGACTTGAACCTCCGACAAAAAGTTTAGGAAACTTCTGCTCTATCCCCTGAGCTACCCAGGCACATCTTATAATAATTATAGTAGTTGAAAAATATAATTTTTCAAGGCAGAATAAAACTATTTTTTAATTTAATTTTTAAGAAATTGTTATTTATATTCTAGGTAATTTTGACAACAATTTTCCCTACCGTGTGGTGTGATTCAATCTCTAGGTGCGCTCTCGCCATTTCATTGAATGGAAAAACTTTTGATACATGGACATTTATAGTTCCATCTTTTATGTAGTTGCTTAATTTTCTCATATCGTTACCATTTGACTTTACTAAATAAAATGATAAATCAATATTTTTTTCTTTAGATAATGCTAAAATATCATCAGAAAAATTACCATCTGGTAACGAAATTGCTACAGAGTTTTGCTTCATCACTTTGAGTGACTTTAGTAAATTTTTTCCGCCTAATGTATCTAACGTAAATGTAATATTATCAATTAGTTGAGTGAAGTCTTCGTTTCTATAGTCGATGTGAATGTCTGCGCCTAATGATTTTACAAATTCAGCGTTGTTTCTAGAGCATGTTGTATAAACAAATGCGCCTAAAGATTTAGCAATTTGAATTGCAAAATGCCCAACTCCACCAGAACCGCTATGAATTAAAACATTATCGCCAGTTTTAATATTTGCCTTAGTCAAAGTTTGTAGAGCTGTTAATGCTGCTAGGGAAGTGGCCGCTGCATCTGTAAATGAAATTTCATTAGGAATTTTTGCTAATTGATTAGCATTACAAGCAACAATTTCACTATAAGCATTGCCAATGCCAGGGAAATTTATCATTCCAAAAACACGATCACCGACCTTGAAATCATTGACATTTTTTCCCGTATGAGTTACAATTCCAGCTATATCCCAACCTAAAATTAATGGGGGGGGGGCTTGGCAAATAAATTTTAAAATCTCTAAGTTAGCTCGGCATTTTATATCAATAGGATTTATGCCAATTGCTTTTACTTTAACCAGTACTTGGTTGTTAGAAGCCAGTGGTAGATCTGTTTCAATATATTTTAAGTTTTCTACTCCACCCGTTTTTAGTAAAGATATTGCTTTCATTGGAGAACCTCATAATAAATTTTTTAGTTTATTTTTGGCACAAAACTTCACGTAAAAATACATCAATTGAAAAAACATATAATATAAAAGGTAGCTCAAAAATATTGTAAAAGCAAGCTTGGTTTATGATATTAGGTAAAAAAATTATTTATTTGAAACGTAGCCTAATGAAATTGAAATTTTTTCTGCGACATCTAAAACTTCTTGACCTAAGCAATCAAACATCACATCAAGATTTTTATAATTTGCTGTTAATACTGATATTCCAAATGAACCAACAACACTCTTTTCAGCATTAAAAATTGGTACAGCTAAACAAATTAAACCTCGGGCACCTTCTTCGTCATCAAGAGCATAACCTCGTTCTTTAGTTAACTCAAGTTCTTTTTTGAACGCTTTTCCATCTGTAATAGTGTTATCAGTAAAACGCTCAAGACCTTCACTAATAATTTGATCTGTTAATTTTTTGTCATATGCAAGTAAAACTTTGCCCGGGGCTGCTGTATGCATTACATAACGTCCACCACGGCTTACAGAAACTTTTACAGGACCGTAGGTTTGTTCTAATGCTTCAAGATAAAGCACTCGATTATCATCAATAACACCTAAAAAACAGCATTCCCCATGTTTTTTCCAAAAATCATAGATAATTTGTGAAGCCGCAGTCATTAATGTTGTGCGTGCTGCTGGCATGCTGGTATAGTGGAATGGTTGTAAGCTCATTTGATAGGTCGGTCCAGGTTGCTCTTGGATTACCCAATCTTGAGCTTGAAGTGTCTTCAAAATACGATATGCCATATTATTATTTGTGTTAGCAGCTTTAGCAATTTGCGTTAAATTTAACGGTGTATTGCTCTCGCATAAAGTTTGAATAATTTTTATTGCGTTTTCCACAGCTGGAACACGATATGATTTTTCACTCATAATAATATAAACTCTCGAAATTTTTGATTAAACAAAATTTAATATACACGTTATTGCATATATTTAAAATTTTTTTAGTAAAATTTGAATTATTTCTTGACATTAGATTTTATGTTATTATTATAATTATATAATATCTTTATAAATATATAATAAATTAAAATGGAGAGATTCCTATGAAGTTAAAAATGGTTGTAGTTTTATTAATGATGGTTTGCGCACATTTATCGTTAAGCGCAAAAATGCTTTTCGCTACAGGTTATAGCGAAAATAAAGATTTAAAAGTTGCTGGACAAGAAGCAGCGCAACAGATTAAGAAAAAATTCGGAAAAGAGCGACCTAAATTAGTAATAGTTAGCGTGATTACTAATAATAAAAAAGTTGATTTATCTGGAGTTTTGGCAAATTTTGATAAAAATATTGTTTTTGGAAGTTCGAACGCTGGAGTGATTACAACTGATAAGGTAATTGAATCTGGGATTGCGATTTTAGCTTTTGCTGGCGATGTTGATGTTAAAACAGCATTTGCTTCACTAGATAAAAAAGGCAACAAATGTGGCAAAAATTTAGGTGAACAAATTCTTAAACAAGGTGGACTGAAGAAAGATGGTCAAAATCTATGTATTGTGGCTGGCGATTGCCATCATCCAAAAAATAATTTTATTGCACAAGGAATTATGGCAAAATTAGGTAAACAATTGCCAATAGTTGGTGCAGCTGCAGATGGTCCGAAACTAGTTATCTATAAAGGTGAAGTGAAATTTAATGGCGCAATTGCATTGTTAATTAATAGTGAATTCAAGGTTGGTTATGGTATGGCTGGCTCTGGTGCTAGAGATGAGAAAGAGTTACTTGAAATGGCTGATAAATCAGTAAAAAGTGCTGTAGCAGAAAATGCTCCAGAATTATTACTAATGTTTGATTGCGCAGGTCGTCGTCGCGCATTACGTAAGCATAATGCAATTGGTAAAGAATTTGATGTAATTAAAAAATATGCAAAAAATGCAGAAATTTTTGGATTTTATGGACAAGGCGAGGTTGGTAAAACTTCAGCAAAAGAGACTTCATATGGATCAGGTTACCATGTTTCAACATGTTCAATTTCAGTAGTTAAAGAGAAAAAATGTAATAAAGGATGTTCAAAATGAGAAAAAATAAATTTAAATTAGGTTTATTAACTATTAGCTCGGCGTTACTTTTAACAGTTGGTTGTATAAACCAAAAGAGAGGTTGTAATAAGGCGGTAAAAAATTGTAAAACATCAAGTAAAATTACTGCAAAAGTTGGTTATGTACACAATATTTCTCCCGAAAAAGCTGGTTATGAAGCTGTTGAGAGTGCTTTAAGTAAATTCGAAAATAAAAAAGCTGACTTAATTATTGTTTATGTTAATTATAAATTTGAAAATGCTACGGATTTTCGTAATAAAATTGAGCGCGCATTTAAAGGGGCAAGGGCTGCTTCTAATGGAAATATGGTTATTGGAACGTGTGCAACTGCTGGAATTTTATCATCTGAAAAGAATAATATAACCAATGCAGTTGGTGCTGTTGCGTTAAAAGCAGATGCAAATAGTTCTATAAAGGTAGCGAAAGTAGAAAATATTTTACATAATTTACGCCAAAGTGGCGAAAACTTAGCATCCTTGGTAAAAGGTGAAAATAATAAAGCAATGTTATTATTCACTGATTCAAATATTTCACATAATCAGCCTCAAGTAAAAGATTTTTTAGCAGGGGTTCAAAGTGTGGTTAATGTTCCAGTTGCTGGCGGGAATAGTACTGGATTTAGTGATTTTAATGCTCCTGTTTACTACAAAGATAAATTAATTGCAAAAAGTGCCATTGCAGTAATGTTATCAGGGAATTTTAAAGTTGGAACTGCATATGCAAATAATTTTGACTTTGTAAACAATAAACCATTGGTTGTAACAAAAAGCGATGGTAGAAAAGTTTATGAAGTAAATAATCAGCCAATTGATAAAGTTGTGCAGAAATTGACTAATGTTGATAGCATGGGGCAAAAGAATATTGGTGCTGCGTTAAAAAATATTTGTGCATATAAAATTGATGATCGTCCATATATTAGATTTCAACGTGGCTTAAAAGTTGATGAAATTGGCGCCTATTATGATGGTTGGCCAAACAAAATGCCAGTTGGTACTGTGTTAAATATTGCTAAATATAATCAAAGTCGTTTAATTACCAGCGCTAAAGATAGTGTCAAACGTGCAATGCAAAGCGGTAAAATCACTAATCCATATGTGTTATTTAGTTTTAACTGCAATGGTCGTTCTGGAATTGGTCAAGAACCTGTTGCAGAAAATAAAACAATTTGCGAAACAGTGGGCTTAAATGTGCCAGTCGCAGGATATTACGCTTGTGGTGAAATCACAACAACAAATTATCCTTCTGCTCAACAAAAAGTACGTTATGCACAATTTTCGTCAATAGTTATGGTAATTGGTGAATAAATTATTTATAATAATAGGCATAGAAGTCTATGCCTATAAAGATTGATTTAAGATATATAAGTAGGAGTTTAAAATTAGATAGTATGGAAAATTTTGTATATAATGTAAAAACTAAAATAATTTTTGGCAGAAATACTGAAGATAAAATCGCCGATGAAATAAAATTAATTGTTCCAAATGGTAAAGTTTTATTGCATTATGGTGGAGGTAGTATTAAAAAAAATGGTCTCTATGATAAAGTTATTGCTCAATTAAGATTAGCAAATATTGAATTTGTAGAATTAGGTGGAGTTCAGCCTAATCCACGTTTGGCATTAGCACAAGAAGGAATTAAAATTTGCCAAGAACAAAACATTGATTTTATTTTAGCTGTTGGCGGAGGTTCAGTGATTGATAGTGCTAAATGTATTGCTGTCGGGGCTGTTAATGAAGAAAATTTTTGGCAAAAATATTATGTTGAACGTCAAGAAGTAACAAAAGCATTGCCAATTGGGACTGTTTTGACTATTCCTGCTGCCGGAAGTGAATCTAGTGGCGGTTCAGTTATTACTGACGAGGTTAATGAACGAAAAATTTATGCTAATGGTGATGTTTTACGTCCGGAATTTTCAATTTTAAACCCTGAATTAAGTTATACATTGCCTAAGTATCAAATCGCATGTGGAGCGGCGGATATTTTAGCTCATATTATGGAGCGTTATTTTTCAAATTCAGTTGGGGTTGATTTTACGGATCAGTTATGTGAAGCAGCAATGAAATCATTGATTAAAAACGCTCCAGAAGCAATTGTAAATCCCTTAAATTATGACGTACGTGCTGAAGTGATGTTAGCAGGTCTTTATGCTCATAGTGATTGTTTAGGTGTCGGTAGAGTAGGGGACTGGGCAACACATGATATTGAGCATGAATTAAGTGCAATTTATGATATTGCTCATGGTGAAGGTTTAGCGATTATGTTTCCTGCATGGATGAAATTTGTTGGCAAAAATAATCCGCATAAAGTTGTTCAATTTGCGGAAAATGTTTTGGATATTACTTTAGGAACAGAGGAAGAAAAAATTGCGGCTGCGATTACAACTTTAAAAAATTGGTTTAAATTATTGGGTTTAAAAAATAATTTAAGAGAATTTTCAGAAATTTCTCAAGAGAAATTTCAATTAATGGCTAAACGGTGTACTCCAAATGGCACATTAGGAAATTATGTAGAGTTAACTACAACAGATATTTTTGAAATTTTTTCAATTGCATGGTAAAAAAATAACGGGTGGGTGATTTTCACCTCCCTATTTTTTTATTATGACATTATAATTGTAGATAGAGATATAAATTTTTTTATTAACATTTTATAAAAAATGATTTATAATATATCTCAGCTAGGAAATTAAAAAAGGGAATTATAATAATGAAAAGGTATTTAATTTTTACATTGTCGGTTGTGACGGCGACTAATATTTTCGCCTATAGTAAAAATGCAAAAATTATAAATGATCAAGAAAAAGCTATTTCGCTATTAAAAAGTGAAAATGTTAGTGATATTATTTTTGCGCGTCGTACTCCGGCAATTGGAGGACATTGGTATGAAAATTTTGGATATTACTATAATAATGAAAAAAATATTATTACTGGTAAAAACGGAGCTTTAATAAAATTTAATATTAATAATAAGAAATTAACTTCGTTAATTAACGATAAAAATGGTGCAGTTCGTGACCCACAGTTACACTATGATGCTAAAAAGTTAATATTTTCATATCGTAAAGGTAATTCACATCAGTATCATCTTTACGAAATTGATATTGATGGCAAAAATTTGCATCAGCTAACAGATGGTATTTTTGATGATATAGAACCAACTTATATGCCTAATAATAGAATTGCATTTATTTCGTCACGCACAAAAAAGTGGGTGCCATGTTGGTATTCTCATGTTGCAACTTTATATAGCGCTGATGCTGATGGCAAAGATATTAAAAAACTTTCTGCAAATACTGAACATGATAATACTCCTCAAATGTTGCCAGATGGGCGAATTTTATTTACTCGCTGGGAATATGTTGATCGTTCGCAAATGTTGTTTCATCATTTATGGACTATGAATCCAGATGGAACTAATGTTGAAGCATTTTTTGGGAATATGCACGGTGGAGGAGTTTTTATTGATGCTAAAGCAATTCCGAATAAAAATGAAGTCGTTTTTACTCGATCTCCATATCATGGACGCCGCGAGCATGTAGGCGATATTTTTACAGTTAGCAGTACCACCGATCCTGATAATCAAGCCGCTGCAAAAATGTTATTAAAAGGTTATTTTAGAGACCCGTATCCTGTTTCAGATAAATGTTTTTTGGTGGCTTCTGGCTATGGACTAGGGGTTACCCATAAAGATTATCCAAATCAATTATTTTTATTATTCAATGATAAAAATCCTTTGACATATCATGAACCATTAGTAGTGCGTAAGCGTAAACGTGAAATTGTTATTCCACAACGTGCTGATTATAGCAAAGATTTTGGAACTTTAATTTTAACAAATGTTAATATTGGTCGTAATATGAAGGGTGTTAAACCTGGTGAAATTACTAAATTATTGGTTGTAGAACAATTACCAAAACCAGTTACATTTGGAAAAGAACAAACCCATGATTTTGTGCCTATTAGTTGGGGTGGTACACATTTTATGGAACGGATTTTGGGAACTGTTCCTGTCGAAAAAGATGGTTCAGCATTTTTTAAATTGCCAGCAAATAGAGCATTGTTTTTTATTGCACTTGATAAAAATAATCAGTCAGTTAAGCGTATGCACAGTTTTTTATCAGTTATGCCTGGTGAAACAATCAGTTGTGTAGGTTGTCATGAAAAACGCACTCAAAGTCCGCCGTTGACACGACGCCGTTTGATGGCTGTATCGCGCCCACCAAGTGAAATTAAACCTCTTAAATATAATCGTTATGTTTATGATTATCCACGTGATATTCAGCCAATTTTAGATAAGAATTGTGTGAGTTGTCACAATAGTGAAAAACCGAGTGGTAGAGTTAACCTTTCAGGAGATAACGGCGTTGTATTTAGCCAAAGTTATTTTACAATGATTGCTCGTGGCTTAGTTAGTGATGGACGTAATGGTAGAGGTAACAGTGCACCAAGAACTGTTGGAGATGTAGCGTCACCTATAATGCAAATTATTAATAGCAATCATCATGATATTAATTTAAGTGAAGAAGAAAAAGAGCATATTCGTAATTGGATTAATGTTGGAGCGTTTTACCCAGGAACATATGCAGCATTAGGGCAAGGAATGATGATTGGAAAGCAACGCTCTCCTGAGTTTTTTAGAACAAAAAAAGTAGCGGCAGAGGTACTTAATAGGCGCTGCATTAGTTGTCATGAAAATCAGTTACCATTAATGGACGAGCGTCAAGGAAAACGTTTTATAGGTTGGGACCAGCCAATACGTCCAAAAAAAGGTGCTGTATTATATGAAGCACATTCATTATATAATTTGACGACCCCTGAACATTCAAATATTTTGTTGGCATCATTAGCCAAACGTGCTGGAGGTTGGGCTGAAGGGACAGCAGAAGGAGTTAAAAAATCTAAGTGAAAAGTCAACTTGAAAAGTCGTTGTCCTGTAATTTTTGAATCAAAAAATGACCCAGATTATCAGAAAATTTTGGCATTTATTAATGAAGGAAAAAAACATTTGGACGTTAATAAACGTTGGAATATGCCAGGGTTTAAACCAAGCATTCATTATATTAGAGAAATGAAAAAATATGGCGTTATTCACGAAGATTTTGATATTAATAAAGATAAAATTGATTTTTATCAAACAGATCGAATTTATTGGGAATCAATGTGGCATTACCCACAAAATGACTTTGGAGGAAAATTTAAAATTTATCCAAATATCAACTTCAAAAAGCGTTTTATTGCAGAATAAGTATTAAATTGCTATTGAAATTGACTCTTTTGTAAGTTATTTTAAATTAAAGGGTTTATAAGGGATTGTAGCAATTATCAAAAATTGGGTTAAGTAAATATATTTTTTTGATAGTCGCATATATAGCATTTAGCTATACCTCCCTTTAATTTAAAAATTTATTTTAGAGAGGAAAAGAAATGAGATTACTACATTCTTTAATCATCACTAATTTAGTGCTGATGACTACAGTTATTTCAGCGTTAGAGCCAAAAGAAGATTCTCTTAACGCTAGAAAAAAGTTATTACAACATGACATCAAAGAAATTGTTTTTTGTACTAGAGGGTATAACAATGGGGATGGTCATTGGTATGCTAATTTTGGTTATTACTTTGACAATATAAATCGCAAAGTTTATGCAGAAGGTGGTGGACTACATAAATACAATATTGAAACAAAAGAAGTTACCACTTTAATTGATGCTAAACAAGGAACCGTGCGTGACCCTCAAGTTCATTATAATGGCAAAAAAATTATTTTCTCATATCGCAAAGATGGTAGTGGTGTTTTTCATCTTTATGAAATAAACACTAATGGAAGCGGTTTAAAGCAATTAACTGATGGAATTTATGATGATATTGAACCTTCATATTTCCCAGGTGGATCAATTGTTTTTATATCAGGTCGTGGCAAACGCTGGGTAAATTGCTGGATTGTTCAAGTAGGCACACTTTTTAAATGTGATGCCGATGGTAAAAATATTCGTGAATTATCTGCAAATATTGAACATGATAACACGCCATGGCCTCTACCAGATGGTAGAATTTTATATACTCGTTGGGAGTATGTTGATCGTTCTCAGGTGACATTTCACCATCTTTGGACGGCAAATCCGGATGGTACTAATCAACAAATTTATTTCGGAAATCAACCAACAATTCCCAAATGTTTACTAATTGATGCGAAGCCTTTATCACAAAAAAGTGATAAGGTTTTGGCGCTTTTAAGTCCAGGGCATGGTCACCGTGAGCATGAGGGTAAAATAGTAATTATTAATAATAGTAAGGGGGTGGACAACAAAGAGGGGATTGAATATGTCACTAAATTTTATGTTAAAGATCCATTTCCTATAACTGAAAATTTTTACTTGGCTGCAGGGAGTAACAGTGAAAATACTATTATTGCAGTTAATCGTCAAGGACAACGTGAAATAATTTATCAAGCACCAAAAAATCAAAAATTAGGAGTGCATGAGCCTCGCCCAATAGTCAAACGTGTTTGCGAAACCATTGTGCCAAGTCGAGTAGATTTATCAAATCCAAACGGCACTTTGATTTTAATGGACGTTTATGAAGGACGTAATATGAAGGGCATCAAACGTGGAGCTATAAAGAAATTATTGATTACTGAAACACTACCAAAACCAATTAATTATAGTGGTAGCATGGAACCTTTAAGCTGGGGTGGTACATTTACCTTAATGCGAATTCTAGGAACAGTTCCAGTTGAAAAGGATGGATCTGCAAATTTTAATGTACCCGCTAATCGTAGCATTGTTTTAATGGCATTAGATGAAAATGGAAAAGCAGTTAAGAAAATGCATAGTTTTCTAACTGTTATGCCTGGTGAAGTTTTAAGCTGTATTGGTTGTCATGAAGAACGTAATCAAGCGCCAACACATAATCGTTTTCCATTAGCGACACGTCGTCCTCCAAGTTCAATTAATAAATTAAAAAATATTCCAGAGGTCTTTAATTTTCCGACAGACATTCAACCTATTTTTGATAAATATTGTGTAAGTTGTCATAACGACAAAAAGAAATCTGGTGGCGTTAATATGACTGGAGACTTAGGACCATTATATACGCAAAGTTATTACTATCTAAGCGCATTACGTCAATTCGGAGATGCAAGAAATCGCGCATGCGGTAATTTTGCTCCGTATAAAATGTATGATGCAATTGCTCCATTGATGACTAAAATTAGTAAAAAACATCACAATGTACAACTAACTAATCATGAACAACAAATGATTCGTTTATGGTTGCAGGTTGGAGCTCCTTATTTAGGTTCATATGCTGGATTGGGTACTGGTATGATTGGAGGAGATTATTTTGATCACTTAATTGAACGTGAAGATTTGCGCCTTGAATCTGTTCAAAAAGCTCAAGTAGTAATCGAAAAAAATTGCTCTGAATGTCACTACACAAAAATTCAAAAACCAAGAAAAAAACTTACATGGCGTCATAATTTTATTAAAAAATACTGTTTAGATCAGCAGTTAAAAAATTATTGGCACTTGTCAGAAATGAATGGATACCCTAAATTATCTAATGATAGAAGAGTGCTTCGAAAATTGCCGAGTTCACCTTCTGACCAAACTGATATGCGTCCAGAAAAAATTAATTATGATCGTTGGAGAATTCCATTCACTCAGCATGCAGTTTATAATTTGAGTTATCCTGAAAAATCAACGATTTTGACAGCTCCTTTAGCTGAAAGTGCAGGTGGTAATGCTGTTTGTAAACGTTTAGATGGAAATCATAAAGTTACGAATCAAAAACACATTGTCTTTAAATCAACTGATGATCCTAATTATCAAATTATTCTTAAGGCAATTAAAGATGTTGCAAATATGCTAGAAAAACGTAAAAGATGGTATATGAAAGGTTTTAAGCCTCATGATGCTTATATTCGTGAAATGATTCGTTATGGTGTATTGCCAGACGATTATGATGTTAATAATACAACATTGACACCTTTTCAAATTGATCAACTATATTGGGAATCGTTACATTACAAACCAAATCGAAAGTATTAAAAAAAATGTATAAAAAGCATTGCTAAATCATTATCATTAGCAGTGCTTTTAAGTTTCAAAATCAAACATTTCGAGTGCATCATCAAGTGACAAGTTATCATGAGGTGACTCAACGTGATTATCAGTATCAGGAAAAATAATTTTTTCTGAAGAAATTAAATTTTGCGTGTGGACATTTCTTAATTGAAAAATCAAGGCGGGATTTTCATCAAATTTAATGCTTAGTGCAAACATTACTGCAGCCACGTGTTTACAAACATCGGTGTAATCGGGACAATTACAAGTGATAATTAAATCATTCTCTTGAGGAAAAATGCCATAATCTTCATGGCAGATGATACTCATAATTTCATCGGAAAAATTTCCATTTAATAGGTCAATAATCGAGTTGATTTTGCCATTGACTGCGGTTGCGAACTCTTCAGTTGCATATTGATCTAGTTTTTTGAAAATGATTTCAACATTATATAATTCACTACCACTAACTAAAGCCGTAACGGTATTATCATTAATTTTTAAGTCAACAACTGCTCCATGACGCAAATAATTTTTTGCAACTTTTAAACGGCTATGATATTCGGCAATAGTATCTAAGTTATCACACCATGCCTTGCCCCAAAACTTATTAGCAATTTTTTGACCACTCAAAGTTATTGGTTCAAGGAGAATGCCCGAAGCGATTAACTGTTTTTTAAGCTCTTTAATTTGTTCTTTGCGCTGAGCTACAGTTAATTTCTTCTGTGGCATATTAAATTCGTCAAAATATTCATTGCTCATAATTTTTTACCCTTGAATATTAATTCTGGTTACTGATAAAGTTTATTAATTCATCGTTATTCATGTCGGCTAAGAGTTTTTCGGCACTATAAGAAAATAAATTTTCTGCCATAGTACTTTTTTGATCGATTAATTCTGCAATACGTTCTTCAATTGAGTTTTCAGTCACAAATTTATGAACTAATACATTGCGGTGCTGTCCAATTCTATATGCTCGGTCTGTGGCTTGATTTTCAACTGCGGGATTCCACCATCTGTCAAAATGTATCACGTGATTTGCAGATGTCAAATTAAGTCCAGTTCCAGCAGCTTTTAACGATAAAACAAAAAAAGAAATATTTTTGTCATTTTGAAACTTTTCAACTAATTTAGCCCGGTCTTTTACGGTTGTACCGCCATGAAGAATTAACCCTTCAGATTCGAAAATTGGTGCTAAGACTTCATAAATAGGCTCAATCATCTCTTTAAATTGGGTGAAAACCAAAACTTTTTCAGAACGTTCTGCAATTTTTTGTGCAATTTTTGCTAACTGTATAAATTTTCCAGATTCATTTAATGCATAATTATCACTGCCTGTAAAGTGTGCCGGATGATTGCAAATTTGTTTAAATGCCATCAGATATTTAAAAATTAAACCATTACGCTGATTGTTTTTATCATCATTTTTATCAATATAATTATGACTGTCTTTAGATTGGTCAATGTCAAATTCTGAGTTCTTTTTTTGTGATTCTTGTAGTTCAATCGCTAAAGATTTTACTGCTCGTTGATAAAGTTGCAGTTGTTTTTTTTCTAAACTACAGTAAACATTAACTTCACTTTTGTCAGGTAAATCACTGATAATTGCTTTATTGGTTTTTAATCTACGCATAATAAATGGTGTTGTGATTGTTGACAACTTACTATAATCGATTAATTGATTATTAGCTGGCTTTAAATTCGCTTGATTGTTAAGTTCTTTGAGATAATTTTTGAATGAGTTTTCATCACCCAAAAGAGTTGGGTTGATAAAATCAAATAAACTCCACAAATCAAATACGGAATTTTCAATAGGTGTTCCTGTTAGAGCAATTTTAAATTTTCCAGATAAATTACGAACAGTTTTGCTTTGAATTGAGTTTGGATTTTTAATCGCTTGAGCTTCATCAATAATAATATTTTGCCAATTAATTTTGTGTAATTTAGGCATTCTTTGTAACATTTGATACGTTGTAATAATGCAACTGAGATTATTTTTTTGAATAAAGTATTCTGGGTCATTAGTAACAATCTCTTTTTGTTCAGCCGTTAGTTCCATGGCATGAAAAATTTTCATCTTTAAGTGAGGTGTAAATTTTTGACCCTCATTTTGCCAATTTTTTAATAATGATGCAGGGACAATTAATAGTGAGTATTTGTTTTTATTCTTAAATTGTAGCCTTTGCAATTCTAAAAAAGTCAAAACTTGCAACGTTTTGCCCAGTCCCATATCGTCTGCCAAACAACACCCTAAGCCAAGTTGTGACATTTTCCATAACCACTTAACACCATCGCGTTGATAGTGGCGAATTGTTTGTTCAATATTTCTGGGTAAAGTTGACAAATCTAACTCAGAAGCGTTGATATTATTTAGTATATCTTTAAGTTTATCATCAAATGTTAAATTGATGTTTTCATTATATTTTGCACTTAAACTTTCACAATCATTATAAATATTATTATCTGTTGCTTGTTTTGTATTTAAAAACTTATTCGCTTGGGAATTAGCAATTAAGCGTAAACCTGTAAAAAATGGAATTCCTTGACTGTTGATTTTTCGTAATTTATCCCAATTACTGGTCAGTTCTGCTATTTTTTCAGGTTCTACAATAATCCATTCGCCTTTAAATTGGATTAGGTTGGTGTTTTTGCTTTGTTCAAGGATTTGCGAAAATTCTTCATCTGTAAGTGATAGTTTTCCTAAGCAACGCTTCAGAGAAAATTTTAGCATTGAATTAAAACCAACTTTGTTATCATTTTTTTCTGAGCAACTGTTCAAGGAAAAATTAACCTCTAAACTAACACGTTTAGGCCGTTTCTTTTTCCAAATATCAGGAAATTTTAAAGCAATATTGTATTGGTCTAATAACTCACTTAGGCAGAGAAAATTATAAGCCATATCACTATTTAAATACATTGGTTTGTAAATCTTTTTTGAAGCGATTAATTCTTGGAGAAATTCGCTTTCAATACTTACTTTACTTAGCGGTTTTAGTAATTCTATTAATTTAGATTTATTTTCGACAAATTTCTCAAGGGCAACTGATAAAGGGATATGTTTATTAATTTTATTTTTCGTGTTATCGATTACTGTGGCAATAAAAACAAATGGAAATTCATTTTTATTTAAGTGTTTATTTTCAGCAAAATGAAACATAATTTTACCGATGTCAATGTATTTATCATTTGTTACTTTATTAATAAAATCTTTGAAATTAAATTGTTCAGATTCATAATTTTTAAATCTAGTTATTAAAAAAATTATAAATTTTTCAGTAATTTCTCTTAAAAAATCTTCACTTAGGTGTTCTTTGCCCTCAAAGAATGGGCTTTTTTTAAGCCATGAAGTTAAATTGTTTTTGTTCCAAAATTTTTCTTCATAGACAAAGTTAGCGATATTATCCTTTGAAGATATGCTTCTCAGTATTTTTTTTACTACTTCATGAGAAAAATTGTGGAAATATTTTAATTCATCGTTTAGTAGCGTGGTATCATTAGTACAAAAAAGTGCATAAAATCCTGAAGCAAAAGTTTTTTCAAATTTACTTTTAATGTTTAATATTTTTTTATTAGAGTTTTCATTGATATTTTTAAACTCTATTTTTTTTTCCGTCGTTAATTTTATTGTGTAATTCATTTTGCAGTTTTTAAATTTAGGAATGACATTATTTTATAAAAAAATAGCATAAAATTTGTTGATTAGCCAAAAAATTACAAAAAAATTACAAAAAATACTATTTATGACATGACAAAACTTAGTTGTCATGTTAGAATAGTGTGATATATCAGTATTTGGTTATATAAGATTTATATGCAAATGAGTATTTTTAAAAATTATTAAATAGCAAAATTTATTGAGAAGCTATAGTTGAAGGGAAGTGTAGTATGATAATGAATAAAATTAAATCGGCATTTGTTTCCAATGACCCGAAGAATATTGGCTATGTATATTCTAATGGGCGTAGAGAAATAATTGAAGATTTGACCAATTCACACAATGAAATTATAAGTGAGAAAAATTTTGATGAAAAGCTAGATGTTTTATCGGAGATTGAAGTGATTTTTTCGACCTGGGGAATGCCTTGTTTTTCAGAAAATCAATTAAATGCGATGCCTAACTTAAAAGCCGTTTTTTATGCTGCTGGCGCAACAGATAATTTCGTTCGCCCTTTATTAGCTAGAGGTATTACCGTATGTAGTGCTTGGCGTGAAAATGCCATTCCAGTGGCTGAATTTACAGTTAGTCAAATTATTTTAGCCTGTAAAGGATACTTTCAAAATGTTATTTCGTATCGTCGTGCTGTAAAGATACAAGATTTTTCCAATCTTTATGTTGGGCAGGGGATTTATAATACTAAGATTATACTCTTAGGTGATGGAGCCATTGCTCATCGTGTAATGGAAATGCTACAAAATTGTTATAAGTTAGATGTGACAATGGTTGCTTCTCGAGAGCAGGTGCGTAAAATTAGTTTTGATCAAGCTTTTAAAGAGGGATATGTGATTAGTAATCATTTACCAAATCGTGAAGATAACCAAAAAGTTTTTAATGAAGAATTATTTCGTTCAATGCCATATGGAGCAACTTTCATAAATACTGGACGCGGGGCTCAAGTTGATGAAGAAGCAATAGTGAAAGTTCTAAGTGAACGAAAAGATTTAGTTGCACTTTTGGATGTGACTGAACCTGAACCTGTTGAAATAAATTCGCCATTGTTAACATGTCCTAATATTTTAATTACTTCACATATTGCTGGCTCATTAAACAATGAAGTGGTGAGAATGGCGGATAGCGCTATAGAAGAATTTAAGCGTTATGCAAGTGGTGAAAAGTGCCAGCATACAGTTAGTGAAGATATTTTAATTACTTCTGTAAAATAAAATTATAGAAAAATATGCTAATAATTGACTTAGTAATTAATTGTGTTAAGTTAATTTTAGCAAAGAGAAACGTTATTTGCCTTTGCAATTAGCGTTTTTTTGTAATGAAAATAATTTCAACTGCTAGTAAAAAAATTAAAAAAAAGGAAATATTATGGAAGAATCTGCTAGTTTTTTGGCTCTGTGTTCGTTAGCAATTTTTTTAGGAGTAACTCATACCGCAGCAGGACCTGATCATTATGTGCCATTCATTGCATTGAGTAACGCTAGAAATTGGAATCGTAAAAAAACTTTGCTAATTACGTTTGTTTGTGGGCTTGGTCATGTTCTAAGTTCTATTGTTATTGGCGCGATTGGATTGCTAATTAGTACTAGTATTACTAAGTTGAAATTTATTGAAGGTTTTCGTGGGGACATAGCAGCTTGGTTATTAACAATTTGTGGAGCTGTTTATTTGTTGTGGGCAATTTATTCATTAAAGAAAAAACATCATCACAATAATAAAGATATTGCAAATAGAAAAAATTTAACATTTTGGTCACTGTTTATTATTTTTGTATTTGGTCCGTGTGAGCCATTGATTCCAATGTTGATGTTTCCTGCAGCAACAATTGGGATTTTACCAACTTTAATTGTGGCATTATTATTTTGTATTGCTACTTTAAGTGTAATGATGCTTTTTGTTTTTTTAGGTACATATTCGCAGGATTTATTGAAGAAATTCGACTTTCATCGCTATAGCCATATCCTAGCGGGATTAATGGTAACAATGTGTGGAGTTGCAGTATTAGCTGGGCTATAATCGTGTGTTCATTGCAAATTGATAGTGATATGACTTTAAGTTAAAATTTGACGATTTTAAGTTTGCTGGTGCAATTTTAAAAAATTTGATGACCTTGATAAGAGAATGATTAATTTTTTGAAAAATTTTACACTGATAATTCTCGTAATAATCTTCATCGTTTTGCCATTATTTTTGTATTTTAAACTTCCATATCAGGGATGCTTAGTTTTTTTATCTTTTTCATTCAGTAATTATCTTTTTATATTTTGGTTATAGATTTAGTCCAAAATGTTTGGAATGTAATAAAAAAATGAAAAAGCTGTATGTTAGAAATATTGATACAAATAGTCATATTGACTATGGCGAGGTGGAAATTTATTATGCTTGTTATTATTGTAAAAGCAAGACAACAAGTTACGTTATAATAGAATAAAAGCAGCAAAGAAAATTGTTCTTAGATGCTTTTTATTTATAATAATTTTTTTAAATTAAACTTTTTTTACAGCTCGTTCGTCAAGAACTTTACGAATTGCTTGGGCAACTACTGGTAAACGATGTGGTTTGTTTAGAAAGCCACTTGCTCCAAGTTTAATTAAGTCTTGGACTTCTTCTTCAGATACATAGCCACTTGACAGTAAAACACAAACGTCTGGGTCTATTTTTTGAATTTCAATAAATGCATCATGACCATTTAATACAGGCATAATCATATCAAGCAAAATCAAATCAATTTCATTAGGGTTATTTTGGTAAATATCCACTGCGTCTTGACCATTTTCTGCTAAAAGTACTGTATAACCTAAGGTTTGAAGTGCTTCAATTAGATAATCCCAAATTGTTTCTTGATCATCAACAATTAAAACTGTTTCAGTTCCTTTAGGTAAAATATTATCGTTATTCATTGCTAAACCTATAATTTATTATCATTGAGTTGTTCTTGTAAATTATTATTACTGCTATTTGAATCTTCGTACTCTTCAATTTTGAGTTGAGCTTTTTTTAGTTCTTCTTGTAAATATTTTACTTGAGAATCATAAAAACTAAGTTTACCCTTTAATCCAATAATTTCAAGTTGTCGATATAAAGCTTTTTCTCTTTTGTTTTTGACAACAGGCAATTCTCTTTGTAGTTTTTGGACATAAGTATCTATTGCCTTAGGACTTAATTCGCGAGCTTCAATTTTTGATTTCAAAACATTAATCTGCTTTTGAAAATTCACATAATCTCGTCCTGGACGCATAAACATAATTGTTAAAAATACCAATCCAATGATAACTGTAAAAATGGCAGTAATAATCCATTTTAGTTTTTTATTTTTTCCTTCTAGAACTTTGAGCTCTTCTTTAACAATTTTTTGACGTTCTAAGGATTCATTCTGCAAATTATAATTTAGACGATTTATCGAAATTGTGTGCACATCTGGAATCAAATTTTTATCTGGTGCAGTTGTTTGTCGAATTGTCCAAATTTCTTCAAGTAATTCTTCCATGGAGAAAAATCGGTCATCAGGAAGTTTCTCAATCATTTTCTTTACTAATGCTGAAACTCGTAATGAAACTTTTTTGTTTAGTTTATGAATTGGCGTTGGTTTATCTTCAAAATGTTGACGCGCTACAACCTTGATACTGGTTCCTTTAAATGGTAATTCACCAGTTAGCATTTGGTACAATGTCACTCCTAATGAGTAAATATCACTTCTTGGGTCAAGACGTTTACCTGCAAATTGTTCTGGGCTCATATAACTTGGACTTCCTGAGATTTGCATATCTTCATGCCAATCACTTTGTGGCATAGCTAAACCAAGGTCGGTTAATTTAGCTACTCCTTCGTCGGTAATCATAATGTTGTCAGGTTTTATGTCGCGATGTACCATGTTTGCTTCTTCCCAAGCGTAACACAATGCTTCGGCAACTTGTTGAATGATATGAAGTGCTTCGTCCGTGTTCAGGCGATTTTCAAGCTGTAAACGGTTTTTTAAGGTTTCTCCGCTAATGAAATTCATTGCCATGTAGCAGACACCATTTTCTTCACCAACAGCTAATGCTTGTACTAGATTAGGGTGACTTAATTTAGCAGCAGATCGTGCCTCTTTAAGAAAATTTGCAACACCATTGTTATTGGTGTATTCTTGGAATAAAATTTTTAATGCAACGGTTCGCTCTAGTGACTGTTGAGTTGCTTTGAAAACAGCTGCGATGGATCCTTCTCCAATTTTTTCTTTAATGATAAAATCACCAATAACACATCCTGCCTCAAAATTTGTTGCTGGTAACTTTAAATTATTACCACAACCAGGGCATTCTACTTCTAAACCAACATATGCGTCATCGGTTTTCATTATGTAGTTACAAAACGGACATTGAACTCTCATGTGTTATTGCACCTTACCTTAAATTTTTACATTGCGCTATTATTTATAATAAAATTATTTTCATCAAATTCAACTATTTTTAAAAAAAATAGCGATATTTTATAGTTGAATAGTTAAAAATGCGCCCACTAGCAGCGTTTAATGATTGCACCGTACGCACCATCGAAATCAGTTGTTGGTAGTAGTTGGAGCTCTTTTTGTAACTGCCATTGATCATTGTTTTTTTCAATGAATTTAGCAACTAAGTCACTGTTTTCACGTTTTTCAATACTGCAACTGCTGTATAACAGGATTCCATTTGGTTTTACTAATTTTGCAGCTCTACTAATAATTTGCTGCTGTAAGTCAATAACTTCATTTAATGATTTATTATTTAAACGCCATAAGGCATCAGGACGATGACGAATCACACCAGTATTTGAGCATGGAACGTCAATAATTACAACATCGAAACTTTCTTGAGGCGCAAAACTTTCATTTGCTTTATTTAACTCTTCGTCATTTAATAAATTTAAGCAATCTATTTTGTGATCGAAATTACGAATTGAAAAATTTTCCCTCAAATATTTTAAGCGGCGCTCAGAGCGATCACAAGCCGTCAATTTGCCTTTAGATGTCAGTTTTTCGGCAACTAAGATACTTTTTCCGCCTGGAGCTGCACATAAATCTATGACATTTTCACTACCCTTAAAATCAATTAAATTAATTGCCATAACTGTTGATGGATCTTGAATATAGCCACGACCACTTTTTAATATTTCGCTATTAAATAGTTTTTGAGCATTATTTACAGTGTAAAAAATTGCATTTTTACTCCATTCTGGCAATGGTAATAAACTCAAGTCTAAGTCGTTAATTTCTTCGTTGCTTAACACTTCTTTAGTACGAAGCGTTAAGGCTGGAATTTGTTGGTAAACAGCTGTTAAAGCTTCAACCTCATTTGCAGAATATTCTTGTAATAGATTTTTATAATAAAATTTTGGCAGATTATATAGAACGCTTTTTGGAGCTTGTTCTTTTAGTTCAGCTATATTCATTCTTCCGATAGTACGCATTACTGCATTAACAAAATTCCCTTTTGTACGACCAAATTGATTTTTTGCAATCTCAACAATAACGTCAACAATTACAGGAGTGTGTAATGCTTCTTGGAAATGAATTAATGTAGTGCCAATGACTAATAGACGTCGAATTTTTTTATTTAATTTATTAGCCGAATTATTGACCATGTAATCAATTAGTGCTTTATTACGAAAATAACTAAAAATTAAACTGCTGCAACGCTTGCGTTCAATTGAGTAATCTAATGCAAAATAATCATCAAAAAAATCATCTATTGAAATATTATCTTCTTCAAAAGTTGTGATACACTTGACGCAACTATGAATATTTTTTTCAATTTCAAGAGATTCAGGAGTCTTTTTTTGTTGCTTAGAATTTTTGCGAGATGATTTTTTAAACTGTGATTTTTTCATATTATTTTAAATTATTCCTCAATAATCTTAATTTTAAAACTATAAAATTGTTTTGTTTGCGTTATATTATTTTCTTATATTAACAATTTAATATATTTGATTAATATAAAAATAACAACAATAATGGAGTTTACAACGTGGTTGATTATATAAAAATTATATTTTTAGCGATTTTTCAGGGGGTTTCCGAATTTTTGCCGATTAGTTCAAGTGGACACCTATTGATTTTAAAGAAAATAATTGCTTGGAATGTTTCTAGTGCTGAATTTATCAATATCTTACTTCATGCGGGGACGTTGTTATCAATTTTGATTTTTTATAGCAAGCTACTACTTGATATTCTTAAAGATTTTAATACAAAATTAATATCACAAATTATAATTGGCTCAATTCCTATTTTTGTAGCTGGTTTCATAGTTAAGTATTCATTTTTGAAAAATATTATTTCAGAAAGTTCATTAATTACTGGGATAGGCTTTATTTTTAGTGCAATTATTATTTATGTATCAAGTAAAAATTATGAAAAAAAATTATTGGAAAATGAGCATTTGAACGACCCAAAAAATCATTTTTCAACTTTGGAAAATTTAACTTTTAGTAAAGTTTTAGTCATTGGTTTTATGCAAGCAGTGGCAATTTTACCAGGAGTTTCACGCTCAGGATCAACGATTTCGATGGGACTAATGTTAAAATTAAAAAAAGAAGATTGCGCGCGATTTTCATTTTTATTAGCAATTCCAGCTATTGCAGGGGCAGTGGGGTCAAAAATTTTAGATATAGTAGGTAATTCTAGTGAAGAATGGTTGTTAAGTTTTGATATAAAACATTTAGCTTTATATGCAGTTGGCTTTGTCGTTTCTGCTGTTGTGGGATTCTTTTCATTAAAGTTTTTACTAAAAGTTCTACAGAAAGGCAAACTTCAATATTTTTCATATTATTTATTAATTATTGGAGCGGTAACTATTGTTTGTTCATTAATAAAATTGCTAAACACTTAAAGTTGGGCTATATTTAATCAAAAAAATAAACTTTTGTTAATATAAGAAATGGGAAAAATTATGTTGAATGAATTAAAAATATTATTTATTGGCGCAGGAAAAATGGCTACAGCAATTGCTGGCGGATTAATTACTGGATCTAATGATGGTGCGGTAAAATCGGAAAATATTTCTGCATTTGATATTTCTGAAGAAGCATTAACTGCATTTAAAGAAAAATGCCCTAATGCAACAACTGAGTGCAAAGATTTAAGCAAAGTTATTGATTCTGCAAATGTTGTTGTTGTGGCTGTAAAACCACAGTATTGTGCAAATGCATTGAGTAATTTTAAAACATTGGCAACAAATACTGATAATAAATTATTGATTTCGATTGTTGCTGGAATTACAATTGATTCTTTGCAGTCTTTAAGTGGCTGTTCTCGGGTCGTGAGAGTAATGCCTAATACTCCTGCATTAATAAATCAAGGAGCAAGTGGTTACTCTGCTAGTGGTGATGCTAAGGTTGATGATGTAAATATTGCGGAGGCGATCTTCAATTGTAGTGGTTTAGCAATTAAAGTTTCTGAAGACAAATTAGATGCTGTTACAGGTGTTAGTGGTAGTGGACCTGCATATGTTTTTGAATTTATCCAATCACTAATTGATGGTGGAATTTTAATGGGATTAACTCGTGATGAAGCATATAAATTAGCAGTGCAAACCGTTAAAGGTGCGTCGATATTGGTTGAACAAACAGATAAACATCCAATGATTTTAAAAGAAATGGTAACATCGCCTGGTGGAACTACTGCTGCTGCGTTGCAATATTTGAAGGAGAATTCATTCAACGGAGTTGTGGCAGGAGCGGTTAAAACTGCGACTCAAAAAGCAGCAGAACTAGGTAAAGAATAAGATATTTTTCAAGAAATTAGTAAATTAGCAGGTAAATTTTTTAATAAAAATTGGTGGTGTTATGCAATTAGATGTTTCAGTTAATAAAAACGAATTAAAAGAAAAGTTAAGCGTGGTTATTCCCGTTTATAATGAAGAGAAAACAATTTTGAAAATTGTTGAAACCGTTTTACAGCGACCTGAAACTGCAGAAGTTATTATTATTGATGATGCTTCTACTGATAACACGGCTACTAAATTAAAGGAATTAGAAAGTAATCAAAAGGTAAAATTATTATATCAGAAAATTAATTGTGGTAAGGGCGCGGCTATTACTAAAGGTTTTAAGCATGCGACAGCTGATTATGTAATTATTCAAGATGCTGATAATGAATATAATCCAGATGATTACCCATTGGTTTTAGCTCCATTGGTGGCGAAAAAAGCTGAAGTTTGTTATGGATCAAGATTTATGGGAACGCCTGGTGTTGCACGTTATTTTGCTCATGAGATGGGTAATAAATTTTTAACATTGTTATCAAATATTTTTACGGATGTCCATTTATCAGATATGGAAACGTGTTATAAAGCGTTTAGGCGTGAAGTTATTCAAAACATTAATTTAGAATCACAACGATTTGGTATTGAAGTTGAGGTTACTGCAAAAATTGCGAAGTCAAGGTGTTTAAGGATTTATGAAGTGCCAATTTCATACAATCCACGCCGTTATGATGAAGGTAAAAAAATTACTTGGAAAGATGGAATTTCAGCGATTTATCATATTGTTAAATATAATTGCTTTGCAAAAAAAAGCGATTTTTACCGTAAAAGCTGGAATGAAGTTTTAATTCAAAAATAATATCTATTGTAGAAAAAAATGGAGTAAATTGAGATGTTTAAAAAAAACACTGATTATATAAGCATGTTAAAAAATGGCGTGCAAGGCGGCAAAGGCGAAGTTAAAATTGAACCGTTATGGTTGCCAAATGATGAACTAAAATCTAATATTAAATTTTTGGCTCGAGTTACGATTCCACAAGGAGCAAGTATTGGATTTCATCAACATGATAATGAAGAAGAAATTTATTATATTCTGAGTGGGGAAGGTGTTGCTAAAGATAATAATGATGAACACAAGGTTTGCGTTGGAGATTCTATTTTAACACGCTGTGGTGAAAAGCACTCGATAAGTTGTACTAGTAAAGAACCATTGGTTATGACTGCAACAATTGTAACATATAATTAACAAGATTAAAGAAATTAAACATATTTAGGAAATATTAAAATAAAATGAGTATTAGTAACGAAGTATTATTACAAGCTGTAAAAGATTTTGGTACTCCATTATATATTTATGATGGAGATATGGTTGTGCAACGCTATAAGGAATTATATGATTTTATTCCGTGGCCAAAATTAAAAATTCATTATGCTATGAAATCCAATTATAATTTTGAATTGTTAAAATTATTAAACGATGCGAATGCTTCATTGGATACAGTCAGTCCTGCAGAAATTATGTTGGCATTAAAAGCTGGATTTTCTAAAGATAGAATTATTTATACGGCAAACAATATGACTGAAGAAGAAGTCGATTGCGTGCAAAGTTTAGGCGTTCTGATGAATCTAGGTTCATTATCACGTTTGGAAAAATATGGTAAAAAATATCCAAGATCCAAAATTTGCCTGCGTTTTAATCCTGATGTTGTTGATGGAGAACATGCAAGCTTGATGACAGGTGGTGATTTAACTAAATTTGGTATTTTGCTACAGGATGTTGATAAGGTTAAAGAAATTATAAAAAAATATGATTTAACTGTGGTAGGTATTCATGAGCATACAGGTTCAGGTTTACAAAAAACTGAATCAGTTTTCCAAAGCATGAAAAACGTTTTAAAAATTGCAACAAAAGATAATTTTCCTGATTTGGAGTTTGTTGATTTTGGTGGCGGGTTCAAGGTGCCATATAAGCCAGATGAAGAACGAGTGGATTACGCAGCAATGGGTGCTGAAATTGTAAAAATTTTCAGTGATTTCTGTAAAGAATATGGTAAAGAATTAGCGATGTATTTTGAGCCAGGAAAATATATTGTTGCTGAAAGTGGTTATATGTTAGTTGAAGTTAACACAATTAAAGATAATAATGGTAGAAAAATTGTTGGTTGTAATTCAGGATTTCCACAATTAATTCGCCCAATGTTTTATGATGCGTACCACCACATTGTAAATTTATCAAATCAAAATGGAATTGAAGGTGAATTTGATATTTGTGGTAATATTTGTGAAACAGGAGACCGTTTTGCTGAAGCACGTGTAATAAATGAAATTCGCGAAGGCGACATTTTGAGCATCGAAAATGCTGGAGCATATTGCTATAGCATGGGTAGTGTTTATAATTTACGAGCAATGCCGGCTGAAGCAGTTTACCATAATGGTGAAATGAAATTAGTACGTCGTCGTTTAACAAATGAGCAGTTAATTGAGCAAATTTTAGGTGAGGTTGAAGTTTAAAGATGAGTGAAGGGAAAATGGTAAAATTTACCAAAATGCATGGTTTAGGAAACGATTATATTTATTTTGACTGTATTGAAGATGCAAACTTAATAAAAGATGTTGCCGAAGTTGCAGTGAAATTATCAGATCGTCATTTTTCCATTGGTGGAGATGGGATTGTGTTAATTTTAAAACATGATGTTGTTGATTACCAAATGCGTATGTTTAATGCTGATGGTAGTGAAGCAGAAATGTGTGGAAATGCAATTCGTTGTGTTGCAAAATACTTATGTGATAATAATTATGTTACAGAAAGTAATGTAAAAATTGCCACTGGTGCTGGAATTCTAGCAATTGAAATTCATCGCAATGAAAATAATAAATTTATCAGCGCAACTGTTGATATGGGAGAACCAATTCTTAATGGATTAAGCATTCCAACAACAATTGACAAAGATAAAGTTGTAGGCGAAATTATTTCACTTGAAAATGACAATAGTTACTTAATGACATGTGTTTCAATGGGTAACCCTCATGCTGTTATTTTTACTGGTGAAATTACTGATGAGCAGGTTTTAGTTGATGGCAAAGAGCTTGAAGTTCATAAATTTTTTCCTAACAGAATTAATGTTGAATTTGTGAAAATTATCAATAAAAATGAAGTTGAAATGCGCGTTTGGGAGCGCGGTTCTGGTGAGACTATGGCATGTGGGACAGGCGCTTGTGCGGTTTGTGTTGCGGCTAAATTAAATGGCTTAACTGAAGATAAAGTGACAGTTCAGTTACTTGGTGGCGATTTAGAAATTGAGTGGAATCAAGAGAATAATCATGTATACATGACTGGAACAGCAACAACTGCTTTTGAAGGAGTTGTTGAAATATAGGGAATAATTGGTAATGTGTGGAATTGCAGGAATAATCGATTTTAAGAGAAATTTAACCGATGAAGAGGCCTTAAAAAATATTAATGATATGACAAATGCGATAAAGCATCGTGGTCCTAATGCTCATGGAGTTTTTTATGATGAAAAAAAAGGTGTTTCTCTTGGTCATCAAAGGTTAAAAATTATCGATATTTCTGCACATGCAAATCAACCATTTTTTAATCATGATAAATCTTTAGCAGTGATTTTTAATGGTGAAATATATAACTATCTAGAGCTTAAAAGTCAGCTTTTAAAGGAATTTGATTTTAAAACTTCTAGCGATACAGAAGTGTTGTTATATATGTATGAAAAGTATGGCAAACAGTGTGTGAATTATTTAAATGGAATGTTCGCTTTTGCCGTTTATGATATAAAAAAATCGACAGTTTTTCTTGCTCGAGATCGTTTTGGACAGAAACCTTTATTTTATTTTTGTAAACATGATATTTTTGCTTTTGCTAGTGAATTGTCTGCTTTAAAAATCTTGGATTTTATGCCTCGAAAACTAAACAAACAGGCTTTGCATGATTATTTTTCATTGCAGTATATTTTGGAGCCTGCAACTGTTTATGAGGGGGTTTATAAGCTTCCAGCAGCTAGCTGTATGGAGATTAAATTAAATTCTGCAAAAAATCAGCATCGTTATTCAGTTCAACGGTATTGGAAATTGAGTTTTGCTGAAAAGAATCAACTAATTACTTTTGATGAAGCTTCTGAGCATTTGAGATTGCTGTTAAATAATTCGGTTAAAAAACGTCTAGTTAGCGATGTGCCATTGGGAGCATTTTTGTCAGGAGGGATTGATTCAACAATTATTTCGAACTTAATGACTGATAATTCTAATAATGATATTAATCTTTTTTCAATTGGTTTTGATGAAAAAAAATATGATGAGCAATCTTTTGCTAAAATTGCGGTTGATGGAATAAAAAGAAATTTTAAAGATAAGGCTGATAGGGTTTCTTTTTATAGTAAAATTGTGACGCCAAATGATTTTGATTTGGTGAAAAAAATGGTTAAACACTGTGGTGAACCTTATTCTGATGCATCTATTTTACCAACGGCTCTTTTAAGCGACTTTACAGCACAAAATGTCACTGTTGCTTTAAGTGGTGATGGTGCTGATGAGTTGTTTGCTGGTTATGATCGCTATTTGATTATGAAGTTATATCGGTTGCTTGATAAAATACCAACGGTTTTACGCAATTCAGTTGTGAAAACTTTAAAAGCATTGACTCCAAGTATGAAATCTGAGCGTAGTTTTAACGGTAAGCTACAACGGTTATTAAAAATAGCAGAAGCACCTCACAAAAGTCGTTACTTAGATATTATTTGTCGCTTTGATGAACAGCAAAAACTATCTTGTTATGGTGAAAGAATGCAAGATTTTTCTCATTATAGTACATTGAAAATCATGGATAGTTTTTATTCTCAGTCTGATGCAGTTGATGAAGTAGAAAAAATTATGCAAACAGATATTAATAGTTATTTAAAAGGTGATATTTTAACTAAGGTAGACATTGCTTCTATGTCTGCGTCGTTAGAGGTTCGTAGTCCATTTTTGGATTATGAATTAGCGGAATTTGTTGCATCTTTGCCTCGTGAATTTAAGCAGCATAATTTCCAGAAAAAACATATCCTTAAAGAAGCGTATAAAGGTTTAATTCCTAAAGAGCTCTTAGGTCGTGCAAAAATGGGATTTGGTGTTCCTTTAGCCGCTTGGTTTAGAGGTAAATGGGATGGCGTTTTACGTGAAAACTTACTTAATGGTCAAGCTGTTGATAGTGGTTATTTTACAAGGAAATCAATCAAAGATTTAATTGTATCACATCAAAAAAATCAGAAAGATCATAGTTATGAGCTTTGGTCAATTTTAATTTTTGAACTTTTTTTGCAACTTGAAAAAGAAAGTTAATTTTTTATATAAAGTTATACCAATCCCTTAGTTTGACTTTATAGTGATTTAATATGGAATTAGTTCAGTGTAGCTTTGCATTTTTATAATATTATTTTCAATTTTAATATCGGTTGTGGTTGTAATTTTAAACTGCGCGTCTTTTTTATTCAATAATTTATTGATGTCAGTTTCGATAACACTTAAAGAACCTAGGCAACTTTCTTCTACTAATTTAAACATTTTCATAATAACAAACCTCACTGCTGTTTTTACAATTTACATAAAATTACAATAACTTAATTTTTTAGTACCTACTACTATATTCAGAAATGATATCCATTTCGTCGAGAAGTAAAATGGGATTACATTTTAAAGCTTTTGCGTAACGACGTGCTGTTTTAACATTAATAATTCCCTTTTTAGCCATTACTGAAACTGCAGGCTGAGAAATATTCAAGCGTTTTGCTAGTTCAGCTTGAGAAATTTTTTTTATCGCAATCATATCATGCAATGCACTCATTTTTCTACTACTCCTTACTTAATTTTATTTAGCGCTTAATTATATATGCGCCAATAATTACCTAAATAAATTTCTTCTGCTCATACCTCTAAAATTGAAATTATAAAAGATGAATTATAAAAAATATTTTTAGAGATGAAATTAATATAAGACTTATTAAAATGCCACATTATATATGCCATTTTTAATTTATATTATATGATAATTTAAGGCAATACTTAACTTTTTCAAGAAAAAAAAGCTAAATTTTAAACTTGAAATTTGAATAATTAAGTAATTACTTATATTTTATATAGAAATTTATAAGGAATCGATTATGAAAAAAATTTATAAAAAAAATCAATTTTCAAAGTTGTTAAAAAAACTAGCTAAAAGAAAATCTATTAAGCAATATGAATTAGCATTAGTTTTAGGTGTTTCTCAGTCTGCTATTTCGCAAATGCTAAATGGAAAAACTTTGCCATCACCGAAAGCATATATGAATCTCAAGCGTTTTTTAATGATCGAGGGAGAGGAAGAAATAATTTTGAATGAACTTTATACTGAAATAAAGACTAGTAGTTTTGACTCTATCGCTAATTATCATAATAAAAATGGTAGGGCGATAGCAAAATATGAGCCTGGCAAAAGAGCCTGTATGTATAACTATGATATGTTAAAAGATATTAATAGGGATGATGATTTTTTGGCTGAAAACTTAAATATTGGCAATCAATATGACTTTATGAATTTTTTATTATTGCAACGAAATATTTTAAAAGTTAATAGTTTTGAACTTGTTGATTTTGCTAGTGATATCTGTAAAGATATTAAAAATAATCTTGTTTTTAAACTTGAAACTGACTATTATTCGCCTTATATTCCTAAAGATACTTTAATTTTTTTGCAAGAATGTAAAAGAATAAGTAGTATAAAGAATTTTAACCATATCATTGTGAAATTCTTTAATGATAATAACATTTATATTAAAATTATGTTAATTAAAAATGGTAAGCGATTACTGAAAAATTTTAACGACGACAAGATAGTTGAATGCAAAGATAATATTGAATGGGTAATTTTGATAAAAAGTTACTTTTTGAACTAAAAATCTTTGTTTTTAATCATAGATACTATAATTAGTAATTTTTGAGAGGTGTACTTCATGGCAAATAGGAAACCAAAGACAAATCAAGACCCTAGGGCGGTTACTTTAGGTAAAATAATTGAGTATATTCGCAAAGATCGCTCAATGACTCAAGGGGATTTGTTTAATAAATGTGGTGTTTCTGTTGCTTCTATTTCTGCTTATGAACGTGGAGATCGTTATCCTAAAAGTAAGTTTTTACAGTTATTGTGTGATGCTTTAGAAGTTAATTATACAATTTTGATAAATCTTGTTCAAGAGCCCGTAAAAGCAATAGGTCCGGAAATAAAATACAACAAAGAAACTGGAAAAAAAGAGATAATAAACCCTGCTAAAGAAAAAATTGTAAAAAAAATTGATCCAATAGAGTGTGCAAAAAAAATAATTCTCAACTCTGAACGTGCAAGTAATAATCAAGAAAGTATTAATTTGCTTGTCAATAAGTTTAGTCTTTTAAGCGAAGAAAAGCAAAATGAAGTTTTTGAATTTATTGAAACTATTAATAACTAAAAAAGAAAATATTAAAAAATATCTATAATTTATAAAATAAAAAGTAACCAATAAACAAAAAAATACTATATTATTATAGTGATAATATTTTTGGTTATGCAACGCTTAACATAATTTAAGGATAAGATTTCAAGATGAAACAAAAACTACTTTTATTAATTGCGGTTCTATTAGGTGTACTTGCATTTGTTTTAACTGCAACAACAATTCAAAAAGCTAAAGAAAAAATTGAGTCTCAATTAATTAAGGTGCAGGTTATTGAGCTGATAAAATCAATTAGCGAGGGAGAAAAATTTACTAGCGATCATTTAAAAGCAAAAATTTTGCCTGTGGGACGAAATTATTTTCGAGACACTAAAAATCTTCCTTACTCTGAAGTTAACCGTGTGATTGCTAGTAAGGCTGCAAAATCTTTTTCATCAGGTAAGATTATCAGTAGTTACGACTTAGATCGCGAAACATTAAGGTTTGATGGCTTAAGTACAGAAATAAAATCTGGTAGTAGAGCTAAAACTATTGCTGTTGATGCAATTGCCTCAATTAATTATATGATAAAGCCAAAGGATAAGGTTGATATTATTGCAACCTTCCGCTTCCCTGATCAACGTGGAAATCAAGCTTTAGATACTATTACAATGACCTTGTTGCAAAATGTTACAGTTTTAGCTACGGGAGGACAAAGGCGTGCTTCTGAAACTCAAAGAAGAAGAGTTTCTTATAACACAGTGACTCTTCAATTGTTACCATCAGAAGTTGATATGATTACTTTTGCTAGTCAGAAGGGCGTTTTGAGCTTAAGTTTGCGTAATCAAGAAGATGCTAGATTTGAAAAGAATACTCAGAGCATTAATTTTAAATACTTACAAGAAAACATTAATGAATTCAATAAACGCCGTGAAGAACGCGCGATGGATGGAACGTTATAAAAAATAATTCAAGTTTACTTTTAATTAATTATTAATATTTATAGAAAAGTTGTAAGATTTATAAAGGATACAAATGTTAGAAATAAAAATACAACAAGGGCAAAACGAACCAATTACTGGGAAATTAGTTCCTGGTGTTTATTTGGCTGGGAGTGCTAATGACTGTCATATTCCTCTAGAGGGGGGAGCTGTTGCAAGTCACCAAGTTGAAATTATATACAAAGATAATGCATTAACAATTCAAGATTTAAATAGTGGAATAGAAACTTTTGTTGATAAGTATAGATTAGAACCTAATGTGGTGTACGAGGTTAGCTTTGGTTCTGAAATAACATTTGGCGATGCAATTATTAATGTTATTGGGCTTGAATCAGAGGATTTTAATTTAGATTCTAATGATAAAAATGAAGGGAAAAGTTCGGAAGAATTGGAAAAAATTCGAGAAAATGAAGAGTTGTTAAATGAAGCAGCTAATAACGCAAATTCATCAACATTAGGTAGTAGATTTACCCAAGGAAATGATGATGAAGAATTTCCAATTTTACAAATTTCTGGTATTCCTCTTGATGCTCGTCCGTTAGTTCAAAAAATAAAAAAACAAGCTCATGCTGAACTTTTAAAGCGATTAAATTTAAAAAAATTGGCTATGACAGGAATTTCTGAAGAGGAATTGGCGGATAAAGCACGTGTTACTATTCATGAAATTTTATCAGAACTAAGCATACCTTTACCAGATAAGGTTTCATTAAAAATTATCGAAAAAGAGTTAATCAATGAAGCTATTGGATTGGGTCCTTTAGAGATGTTAATTGAATTAACCGACATTACTGAAATTATGGTGAATGGACCAAATAATGTTTACGTTGAATATCAAGGTAAACTATATAAAACTGACAGTGCATTTGCAGATGATTATCAAGTGCTAGCAGCTATTGAGAGGATTGTTTCTCCATTGGGGCGTCGTATTGATGAAAGTTCACCAATGGTTGATGCTCGTTTGTCTGATGGATCAAGGGTTAATGCTATTATTCCTCCATTGTCTTTGGTTGGACCCTCAATTACAATTCGTAAGTTTTCAGCGGATCCCTTAACTAGTAATGATTTAATCAAATTTGGTTCAGCATCTCATGATATTTTTGAATTTTTACAAGCGTGTGTAAAAGTTAGAAAAAATATTATTATTTCTGGTGGTACTGGCTCAGGTAAAACAACATTTTTGAATATATTGAGTAGCTTTTTGCCTAACTCAGAAAGGATTGTTACAATTGAAGATGCCGCGGAATTACAATTACGCCAAGATCATGTGGTGCGATTAGAGTCGCGTCCTGCAAATATTGAGGGTAAGGGGGAAATTTCAATTCGTGATTTGGTGAAAAATTCATTGCGGATGCGTCCCGACAGAATTGTGGTAGGAGAGTGTCGTGGTGGTGAAGCGCTTGATATGTTACAGGCTATGAATACAGGTCATGATGGCTCTTTAACAACTGTGCATGCGAATTCACCTCGTGATGCTTTAAGTCGATTAGAAACGTTAGTTTTGATGGCTGGATTTGATTTGCCATTGCGGGCAATTCGTGAACAAATTACATCGGCAGTGACAATTATTGTTCAGGTGAATCGTGAAAAAGATGGTAGTAGAAAGGTTACTAAAGTTAGCGAAATAACTAAAATGGAAGGTGAAATCATTACATTACAAGATATTTTTGTTTTTAAACATAAAGGATGGGATGAAAATAATAAAATTATTGGTAGTCATGAGCCGACAGGTTCTGTGCCATCTTTTATGGAAGAGTTAGAGCGAGCAAATATAACTTTAGACATTAATATGTTTAACCCAGGAGCTCATTAATGAATTTAGATGAATACATTGTAGAAATAGTTGCAGCAATATGTGCTGGAATTAGTATTGGTTTTGCTGCTTATTTAATTATTGATTTTACTATAGTTGCTTCAAAGCGATATCGTGAACGTTATATTAATGAACGCGCAAATGACTTTGACGATTTGTTTATTCAATTGCCGACTGAGAAAGTATTTGAAATTTCGTTATTATTTAGTTCAATGTTAGCTTTAATTAGTTCGGCTTTGTTATATTTTAAAATACAAGAATTTTCTATTATAGGCACTTGTCTAGTGTCATTTTTGACGGGGGGAGTTGGTTTTCTGATTCCAAAATTTATTTTAAAAAAACTTCGTATAAGAAGATTAATTAAGTTTAATTTACAGCTTGAAGATGCGCTTAGTTCAATGAGTAGTTCCCTAAAAGCTGGTTTTAGTATTAATCAGGCACTTGAAGAAATAGCAAAAACTAATATCAATCCAATTTCGGTTGAGTTTAGACTTTTAATGCAAGAGATTAGGCTTGGTGTGTCTCTAGATGAAGCGTTACATAAAATGTGTAACAGGACTAAAAATAATGATTTTGAGTTGGTCGCCACAGCAATTATTACGGCGCGTCAAACAGGAGGTGAGTTAACAGCAATTTTTGATCGTTTAGCAGATATGATTAGAGAACGTAATCGTATTGGCAATAAGTTGCGAGCAATGACGGCAATGGGTAAAATGCAGGCAAATATTATCGGCTTGATGCCGTTTGTTTTGTTGGCAATTATTGGGCAAATAGCTCCAGGTATGGTGACGTTCTTTTTTCAAACATTAATTGGTATTATGTTGTTAATAGTCTGTGTTATTTTGGTGATAACTGGTTTCTTCTTTATTAAGAAAATTTTAACTATTGACATTTAGCGAAGAGGAATATTAATAATGAAATTACAAATTTATATTTATTGTGCGTCACTTGCTACTGCAGGTGCAATTTTTTGCATTTTCTTGTGGTTTACTGACTTTGTTCGCAAATTGTCAATTGATAAAATTGAACTCACTGAGGAAGAGCAAAAAGAGATTCCAATTTTAATTAAACTCATGTTACCATTTAAATTAAATGTTATGTTTATTGCTCGAAGTAATAGTTTTGATTTTATACGTCAAGTTAGCCGTGACCAGTTGCTAATGTCTGGGTTTGATCAAGTCTTAGATGAACTTGATTTTGTTGCATCAAAAATTTTAGCGGTAATATTTGGACTTTTATGTGTTGTGGCATCATTTTTTGTATTGTCACCAATTTATGGTGTTATTGTTGGCTCATTGTTGATGTTTTACCCTTCTTTATGGATTCGTTCGGTTATTAAAAAAAGACATTTACAAATAATGAAGGCTTTGCCAAATATTCTTGATTTATTAACTTTATCAGTTGCTGCCGGTAAAGATTTTTTAACATCTTTACGTGATATTACAGCACGTAGAGAAAATGATGCTCTTAATGAAGAGTTAACACGTACGCTACACGAAATTCAAATTGGGAAAAAACGTTCTGTTGCATTGCAAGACTTGTGTGACAGGGTTAAATTAAGTGATCTGACAACAATTATGAGTGCTGTAATAAAAGCTGAGGAACTTGGTGTTAGTGTTGGAGACATATTAAGGATTCAAAGCGACTTGCTGCGTTCCAAACGTTTTTCTTTAGCTGAAAAAATGGCAAATGAAGCGCCTGTAAAAATTTTGTTTCCGATGGTGATATTTATTTTTCCTGTGGTATTTATAATTTTATTAGCACCATTAGCAATGCAGATTGCAGGTGTATTTAAATAGCAATAGCATTAAATTTGAAAAAATTATGATTATTAATATGAATAAAAAGACTGTGGTTTCACATAAACCATTTTATGCTGTGAATTTTTTCACAAGAGGTCGAGGTATGATCTGGCGAGAATTTGATGGCTTTGATGCGATGGTTTTTCGTGGTTGTTCTTCTATTCATATGCTTTTTATGAAAATGCCTTTGGATGTGATATATTTAGATATTGATAATAAAATTTGTAAATTATCAGAAAATTTAAAACCATGGTGTTTTTTTGATGGACACCGCAAAGCTCGAGCGGTGATAGAATTACCCTCAGGGTCAATTAAATTAAGCAATTGTGAGGTTGGTGATTATTTAGATTTAGATGCTGTCTGGGATGATAATTTGGAATTAGAATTTTCAGAAAGTTTATAAATACAGAAAAATTAATAAATTGATAGTAACACTTTTTAAAGAAGGATGATAAAATGAAAATTTTTATAAAAAGCAATAATGATAGCCAAGCAGTATATGAGCTGTCATCTCCTGTGGTTACTGTTGGTTCAGGGGGAACGAATTCGGTCGTTCTTGAAGCAGATAGTTCTGTAGCAGAACTTCATGCTCAGTTTGTAATCAATGGTGAAAAATATATGCTTGTTGATTTAGGTAGTACTGCAGGAACTATTGTGAATGGAAACAAAATGGTTGGGCCTCATATTTTAAAAGTGGGTGACCAAATAACATTTGGAAATCAGACCTTTACATATTGTCAAGATGAGCAAAATAGTAAAAAGTCAGTGGTGCAGTTTTCGCCAGCAGCAGAAAAAAACAGTATTCCAAAATCTGTAAAATTTTCACCTGCAACTGATGAAATAGATTCTAAGCAAACTAATAATAATGTTAAAGAGAATATATTCTCTCATAATTCTGGTGTTGTAGATGAAGCTGGTTCTTTAGAAAATGACTTTGGTGAAGAAACTTTTTTTGCGAAGAATAAAGTTGAAAAAACAAAAGAAAAAAAGAGCTTAAAGAAGAAAATTTTTGATATTATTTTTTATCTATTAGTTTTGATTTTGGCGGGGATTTCAGTGTTCTTTTTTGTTATGATGCAAAATAAGCAAAAAAGTAAAACAGTAATTAAGGTGCCAGAGAAAAAAGAATTCTTTTTAAGTTATGAAAAAGTATTGCAAAAAGATAACAATGTTTTTAATTTTAGACTTACTATAAAAAATAATAAAGCACAAATTATTCTTGATGATCTACTTTCACAACGCAGTTATATTAAAGATTTTAATATTAATAATGAAAGCGTGTTTTATCTTGATACGTTGAAAGCAAGTATTGAAAAGACAAAATTTCAGAACTTGAAAGAAGATAAAACTCTTAAAAATGAACGTGATAGTCAAATTTTTAAAGAAATTAAAATTTATGATAATGGCGTTTTGACGAAATATATTGCAACTAATGAATATCCACCAACATCATTTAATGCTGTTGAAAATGCTATTGATGATTTTGTGGCTGCATTAGGTTATTCATCGTTACCAAAGTCTCCTGAAGAGTTGCAAGAGGAAGCTAAAAAATTATTTTTGTCTGCTAATGATTTTTTTGGGAATTGGCTTGGAGCCCCTGAAAATTTATTGTTAGCAAAATTACGCTATGAGAGAGCAATCGAGTATTTAGACCAATTTGACCCTAAACCTGCAATGTGGGTAAAGGCAAAAAGAAAGTTGGCTGAATGTACTAAGCTAATTAAACAAAGACAGGAACAATTAACAAAAGACTACAAGCGTGCGCAAGATCTTGAGCAACATTCAGATATGCTGAAGGCTGTTGAAGAAAAGATATTATTAACTTCAAAAAATGATGAAAAATATAAAGATTTATTAGAATTAAGAGCTCAACTTGAAGATATTATTAGAAAAAAGGGGGGTAAATAGATGTTTGAGAAAATAAATAATGTGGTAAAATATTTTGTTTTATGTTTAATGTTTGTTGTAACATTATGCTTGGTTGGTTGTGAGAAAAAAGAACCACCAACTACAATTTCATTGAACTCAAAAATTTCTAACGTAAAAGTTATTAGTAATGAAAAAGAATATGATGTTCCTTGTAAAATAAAGGTAATACCAAATAGAAATTATTTTTTTATTGCAAAGAAAGATGGCTATGATGAAAAATGGTTTCAATTGTCAGTCGCTAAAGGTAAAAATTTGAAATATGCTATTGAATTGGATAAACGTAAGACTTTAATTTTAATCGATAGTAATCCTAAAGGGGCTGAAGTGTTGTTCAATGATCAGGTGGTTGGAAGTACTCCTTGTACTATTAAAAATCTCTCAAATGGTGATTATAGTTTATTTTTGAATAAACTTGGCTATAGTCAAAAAAAGGTACAATGGTCAATTACAAATGGACGTCCTAAATTAATAAAAGTAGACCTGCAGTCAAATTTTGGTACTTTGAAAATTACTTCAGAACCATCAGGTGCAGTTGTTAAAGCAAATAAGAAAGTTCTTGGTCGTACTCCATTGAATCAGAGTATTACAAATGGTGTTTATGAACTTACTCTAGAAAAAGCTGGCTATGCACGAGAAAAAATAGCTGTGAGAGTACAAGCTGAAAAAACAACTAGTAGAAATATTGAAATGAAATTGTTGCCAGGTAATTTAATTATTACAGCATCAAGGAATGATGCAAAGGCAATTATTAATGAAAAAACCTATAATTTGCCATTAACATTGAATGATATTAATTCTGGAACTTATGAAGTTACTGTTACAGCTGATAAAGCTTCTCCACTAACAAAAACAGTTGAAGTTATGCCAGGGAAAACAACTAGAGAAAAGTTTAAGTTGGAGTCAAATACAGGAAGTATTGACTTATTAGTTACTACTCCTGGCGTGACTGTTTATTTAGATGATAAAGAGATTGGTACGGTTAAAGCTAGTGAAGAAGATCCGAGCATTGCTGAAGTTTTTAAAATTAAAGATGTTGCCGAGGGAACTCATGTAATAAGATTATTTCATAAATTAGCAAATCCAACTAATCTAAGAGTTAAGGTGCGAGTTAATAAAAATGTTACAACATACACTAAAAAAATTGTGGTTTGGGTTGCAAATTGTCGTTTGAAGCTTAAAACGGCAGATGAAGTTAAAGTTGGTTATTTACGCGGTCGTGGTGACGATTATATTTTATTTATGCCTGCACCTGGAATTACTAGAAAAGTTATGATTAGTGATATTCAATCGATAAAAAAATTGGATTAATGACGAGTTAGTAGAATTTATTTTTTGTAAAAAGATTTTTGCAGTTTAAAGTGTAATTTTATGCGAAAATCTTTTTTATTATGATACTGGTTAATTGTAAAATAGCTTATTCATAAGAAAAATTTGCTAATTTTGTAAGATATTTTTTGCAATTGTAGATATTTTAGTGTATTTTTTAATGTTTTTTAAATAATTAATTACGATATAAATTAAGGGTTTTCCATAATGGATTATAAAGATGTAAAAGTCCTAGTTATTACTGGATTTGGTTTAAATTGTGAAAAAGAAACTACTGCTGCTTTTGAGAATTGTGGCGCTGAAGTTGCTCAAGTTCATTTAAATGATATTTTAGACGGACAAAGATCTTTGGAAGAATTTCATATTTTAGCTTTTATTGGTGGTTTTTCTTTCGGAGATCATCTTGGTGCTGGTACTGTTTTTGCTAACAGAGTTAAATTTAGATTGCGTGAACAATTAGAACAGTTTGTAAAAGCTGGTAAACTGATCATCGGGATCTGCAATGGATTTCAAACGTTAACTCGTTTAGGTTTAGTTCCTGCGTTAGGTGAAAATTATTTTACACAAGAGGCTGCATTGGATCATAATGATAGCGGTTTATTCCGTGATGACTGGGTTTATTTAAAAGCAAATAGTGATTCACCTTGTGTATTTACAAAGGATATTGATTTTGTCCATTATCCAATTCGTCACGGTGAGGGTAAATTTGTTGCTCATGAGAGCGAGTTAGCTGCTATTGAAGCTAATAATCAAGTAGTATTTCGTTACGCAAATAGTGATGAATCTGTGGCAATAGAATTTCCAGCAAATCCAAACGGTTCGTTGAATTCAATAGCAGGAATTTGTGATCCAACAGGAAGAATTTTTGGTTTAATGCCTCATCCAGAAGCATTTTTATCACCATATAATAGCCCACACTGGGAAAAAGACACTCGTGAAGCTAAATTGCCTGCAGAAGGTGCTGGACAGAAGATTTTCCGCAATGCAGTTGAATTTGTTGCAGAAAATTTAATTTAGTCAATTTAAGGTTATAATTTCGAGAAGTGCCGGCAAAAAAATGTTGTTGGCACTTTTTGTTTAAAATTAGGAAATATAGTATGAAAATTGAAAATGCATACAAAGATTTAAAGTCACGTGGTTTCATTTACCAAGAAACTGATGCAGAAAAAACTGAGAAGCTTTTGACTAAAGAGCAAGTTACTTTTTATGTGGGTTTTGATCCAACTGGTGATAGTTTGCATGTTGGTCATTTATTGCCGATTATGGCGATGAGAAGATTACAAATGGCTGGACATAAACCGATTGTATTGGTTGGAGGAGCTACTGCTTTGGTTGGTGATCCATCGGGAAAAAGTGAAGCGCGCCCAATTATTACTAAGGAAATTGTAGCATACAATGTTGAATGTTTAAAAAAACAATTAAGTAAATTCATTTCTGTTGAGGATGCTATTTTTGTAAATAATGCTGACTGGTTAGGAAAATTATCATATATTGATTTTTTGCGTGATGTCGGTTCAAAATTTAGTATCAATAAGATGTTGTCTGCGGAATCAGTTAAGATTCGCCTTGAAACGGGTCTGTCATTTTTAGAGTTTAACTATTCATTACTTCAAGCATACGATTTCCACGTGTTAAACGGCTTGCATAATTGTAAAATGCAATTTGGAGGTCAAGATCAATGGGGTAATATTATTGCTGGTATTGATTTGGTGCGCAAACTTGATGGTAATGAAGTGACAGGTACGACATTCCCATTGTTACTTGACAGTAATGGTCAAAAATTCGGAAAAACTGCTGGTGGTGCGGTATGGCTAAACCCCGAGAAAACTTCTATTTTTGATTATTATCAATTTTGGAGAAACTGTGAAGATTCTGATGTAGAAAAATTATTAAATTACTTTACATCATTACCTGTTGAAGAAACTAAACGTTTAGGAGCATTGGAGGCTCCAGCCATTAACCGTGCAAAAGAGATTTTAGCATATGAAGCAACTAAATTAGCGCATAATGCAGAGGAAGCTCAAAAAGCATTTTTAGCGGCTGGCAATAAGTTTGGTTTTGCTGATAAAGATGGTAAAATCGAAACAACTAGTGATATTAAAAGTGTGAAAATAATTATTGATAATAGCGCTGATGAAGATTTACCGACCTATGAATTAGCCACTAACAATGTAGCAGGAGAGGGTATGTGGATTTTAAAGCTATTCGTTGAGGCAGGCTTGGCTAATAGTAATGGTGATGCACGACGCTTAGTTAAAGGTGGTGGTGCGTATTTAAATGATCAACGTATTAGTGACGCAAATTTAAATATCACTGCCGATAATTTCACTGATAATTCATTGATTTTAAAAGCTGGTAAAAAGAAAGTTAAACGTATTGTTTTAGTTTAATTTTACCACTTTAACATAAAAATATAAAAGGCTGCAGTATTTGTTGTATTGCAGTTTTTTATTGTAAATTTATATTAGCAAATTTAACAGGGGGGTATTGTTATGGCTAAAAGCTACTTTACAAGAAAAAAAATTATTATTAGTATAGTAATGTTACTGATTTTTCTAACGTTAATGTTTATCAAAACTAAAAATCTAATTATACCATATATATGTAGTGAAAGTGATGAATCTAAAACTTTTACATATTGCTATTTGCAAAGCAAGATGAAAACTATGGCGCTATTTGAGCAACTAATCATTTTAAGTAATGGTGATGGCGCTGATAAAGATTATGGAGTTGTTGTTGATAGGCTTGATGTTGCGGGACGACTTCTCAAGGCTGCGCCTAAGAATAAAATCTTTTTAGCGAACTACTGGACTAGATATTTTTAGACATCCAAATAATAAAACTATATTTTATGTTACTACTAAGCATCAGTATTTAATGAATGACTATAAGTTGTATGTACTGCGTAAAAATGATATAATGCAATATAATTTTTAAAATATTATCCCTTAAAAAAGGGTCAAATGGTGATAGAATGTCAAAAGATATTATAAAATAAATTGAGCAAGCTATACATTCTCAAGCAATGTCAATTTTAATACTTGAAAATACAGAAGTAAGAGATGCAGTGATTAATTATAAATCATTAGAAACATGGGTTAAAATTAATAATAAAAATTCAACTGTTAATGACTTAGATGAATTATTTGCTAGAAAAAAAAGCATTAAAAGAAGTACTTGAAAAATATAACACACGCTTAAATCAAATCAAAGTAAAAATCATGAATGAATACCAACGATAAAGCAATAAGACTAAAAAACAAAAAAGCCCCAGCAATGGGGCATAAAAAATATTAAAATGAGACAATTGCAAATGGAAAATAAGGTTCACTTTTACTTTTTACTATATATGGAGTTTGAGTTGCCTTCTTTTTTGTTGTTTTTGGTTTTGCTTCATTATGAGCTGTAACGACATTATAATTGTAGTAATATCTATCTTCTCCTGTTCTCAACATTTTTTGTGTCCATGCTTCAGCACTTTCCAATAAGCTAGAAATATAATGACCTCCAATCACTTCATCATCTCCAGAGGTTTCTCCAATTGAACTAGAATGTTTAGTTATAATACCATTCGAACATTCATCAATTTTTTTATCATAGTAATATCTACATTCTTGAGAATTTAAAACTCTAGGCTTACTATCAGCAAAAGCTCTTGCTTGAAAACTTTCGCAAGATGAAGAAATTTTTTGCCCAGAGATATTGTAAACTTCACGGCAACAATCTAAAACAATCGTTCGCTTATTAGCGTTAACCCTCAGTTCATCAGCATCTAGTTCATAACCTTGTCTTAGTTCAAGTATATTTTTAGGCGCTGAATATTGATTTTCTTGTAACATGTATCCATGCCCACTAAAAACAATATATGTGTAATCATATGAAGCAATTTCAGCTACTTTCAACTTTACATCATAACTGGTTGGTTTTTCTAATCTAATAATTTCAGACTCATACCAATACCCTCCTTGGGGGGATTTTAGAAAAGATTCATAATTATCTAAATCTTTTAGCACTCCCTTGCAATAACGATCTTCCCACTCTTCTCCCGGACTGCCAATTAATAAAGCTCGTCTTGTTGTCATAGTTATTCTCCTTGCTCTTCATTTGTTGTTTCTATTGGAATTTTTTGTACAGATAAATTAGTTGTTGTATTGATTGTAGAATTACTATTTTTTATTTTTTTAGTAGATTCCTTAATATTTTTACTTTCAATTTTTGATATTATACTAGGAACAAGTGTTTCACTTATTCCTGCCATAAAAGCCAGTGCATGTATTGCTAAATAATTATCTTTAAATATGCTTAAGAATAATCCAGATTTTATAACGATGCCTATAAAAAATCCAGAAAATAATCCTATCAAAATGCGTGAAATACCACTAGCAGTGTGTAATGTTTTATCAGATGTACTATTTACGTTTAATTTACCTAAATTAAGTAGAACAAATAAAAAAGCTCCTAAACTTCCACAGCATCCATTTATTAATCCTCTATATACATTTTCACTAAAATATTGTAAAAACAGTGGTTTAAAAAACAGGCATACTAATCCAATAGCTATAATAGTAACAACAGTTTTAAAGCTGGATATTAGCGTCCAGTACCTTGCAACTTCAATAGATTTATCCGCTATAAATTGATCAGCTTGTTTTAAAACTTTTAATGCACTTTCATATTGAAAAGAAAATACTCTTGCTAGGGATTCTCCTATTATGCGTTTTGATTGTATTAAAACGTCTTTTGGCCATTTTTTTGAAATACGTATTTCTTTTAAAGCAATTTCATTCAATATATGATCTATTTTATCACGGTATTCATTTTTAATTATTTCTTTTTCGAATTCACCTGTAGACTCCCAGTCTATATCATATTCATTATCAATGCCAATTACAAACTTGCCTTCATAATGTAAAATTAGGTATGTATCAACAGTTGTATCTGGAAATTCTTTTTTGTAACCTGACTCTTTCTCATTTTTTCTTAAATTAAATATATTAAACGACATAATCTCGGCTCTTTATTTTACTTATTGATATTACATATTTAAGATACCAATACTAAATAATATTTTAAATAAATATTTGATTATTTTTAAACTATTTTTACTTCAATAATTCCAATAACTTAAAGCGGTTAATTTGCCAGTTTTCGCTATTCATATCTTTTATGAGATTTTTAACTTCATTAATATCAAAACTACAATTTGCATTTTGCATAGCAGGCAACACTTCACAATCTGCTAAGTAGTTTGGAAGCTTACTAAGATGTTTAGCTTTATCCTTTTTACTTGCATGATTCATATAGTGTTTAGTCATGTCGGTTGTCATGTGACCTAATACCCCTTGAACGATAGGCAAGGGGATATTACTTAAAGCTGCAACATATGCAAAAGTATGTCTTAAACTATGAATATCTTTTACGCTTGTAGCTCTAATTCGTCCTGCAACATTAATACTGTGTTCAATTCCACAATCTTCTAATATTTTTTAAAGTCATTAGTGACCCTTTCTGGTCTTTCAGAATATAATGCAATTCTGGAAAAACATATTTTGATGATTGATCTAATGCTGTAAGATGATGTGCAAGGGCTGGAACAATTGGCAAACTAATATGATTAACAGTTTTAATTTGTTTTGAATCCTGCGAACCGTCGCCAAGCCAACAATTTTCTAAATCAATAATTTTCCATTTAAGATTAGCAATGTGGCCAAGTCGCAACCCTGTAAAAATACCTGTTAAAATAAGACTATAAATATACGTCCCTTGTGATTTATCTCCCATAAGTTTTAATTCTTCAATACTGTACGCTTCACGGCTAACAGTATTTTTTTTTCAAAGCATCAATATTGATAAAAGGATTTTCATGACATATTGATTTTGCAATAAAACATTAAAAATCATTTTAAAAGAAGTTAGATACTCATTTGTAGTATTATTTGAAAGCTTTTTACTTGTATTAGTATTGGTTATTTTTTGTATTTAACTTTAGCAAAACGTCCATTTTTACGCAAGTTAGAGATATACTCAGCTGCTAGGCTCGATGTTACTTCACTAATGATGGTAATTTAACCTGTAAAGTCTGACCAATGCCCTTTAATTGTTCGCAATCGCTCTTTGCCTGGTTTCTGTTTTCTAGGGTGATTCAGAAAAGCTTCAAAGGTTTCATTAAACGGAAGATTTTTTTCAACTAAATTTCATAAACTTTGATTGCATTAGATTGTCCTCTAAGTTCATCAATATATTCTTTAACCCATGCTTTTGCAGCAGCTTCAACAGTCATTCCAGTAGATTTGCGAATACGTTTATTATTGACATACGCATCAAGCCAATAAACATTATTTCTTTTTTTAATTTCATAATACAGCCCTTTTCTTTAAATGGTCACAGATGGACACATTTTTTGACACAAATTTACCAATTAGACACTTTGGTCACAAATACGGACACTCCATGCAATAATTAATTTACATAAAATTAAGTAAAAAGCAACTAGAATTTTAATTTTGAGGGTAAAAAGAGAAAAAATAAGCAAAAAAAATGGTGGGCGTAGAGGGACTCTGATTTGTGCGGTTTGAGCTCAAAAATGGTGTTAAAATGTCTGATTTTTGCTACTTTTTGGAAAAATTGTGACAAAATTCAGACATTAGATTTTTCATTTAAACATATCAGGTTGTTCTTTTTCGCCTTGCGATACAATTCTAGTAATCAGTACATGATCAGGCTCATATATTTCGTTCTTTTCATTGTACCTCACCGTCACATGGCAATCTACGAATATTTTACGATGTTTAATATTTTCTATATTGATATTATTATCAAAAATAAGTTTATATTCATCATTGTTATGGATATCTTTGTCATTAATCTTTAACTTACCACTCCAGCCTGTAGTATTTTTCCCATAATTTAATTTCATAAGAATAATTTCAATATTTTTTTTATAATAAACCAATTCATTAGGAACATCTTCATATTTATTTAATGTAGCTAATTGTTTTTTTGTTAATAATCTTTCACTATTTTTAGATTCTCGGATATTACATTTATTGTCTTTTGCGACCTGAATTATATTTGCAGATTTTTTAAATTGATTTTCAAATTTTTTTCTAACTTCATTAAGTGCTTGGGTCGTATTTTCTTGAGTTAATCCTAATTCTTCAAAATCTTTTGAGTTTAAGTTAATATTGAAAAAATTGTTATTATCGCCTTTAATATTATTATTTCCATTAAATGTATCGCCTTTCTCTCCAAAAAATAATGGACAGATTATTATCCCGCTATATGCCATTATGGCAACAATCAAAACAAGAACTGTAAATTGTTTTTTATTCATTCTTAAAATCTTCCTTGTATTTTCACCTGCTTTTACTATATCGTCATCTGTCAACCCTGTAAAAAGTTGCATTTTACTTTCGACTGATCCAGCTTTTAGTGAAGAAAATTTTATTTTCTTCTCAGTAAAACCAACATCTGGGTATATTTCTTTTAAAAATTCTATTACTAAATTTAAGGATGCATCCATGCCTTCAAGGAAATCTTTTATATCAGAATAGGAAACTGACCCTTGACAATCTAAATATAAGCCTACTTTTTGATCTATTGATAAAACTTCACTCATAATAATTTCTCCAAATTAATATTCTTCTATAGCTTTATAAATTAGCACTAACTTTTATTTTATTCAAATGGTTAATTATTTGACTTTTTGGCGATTTTATTTTATATTATTTTTTCTGAATTAATAATTTATGGAGAATGTGAAAATGGAAGAAAATACAGTTTTAATTGAAAAAACTAGTAAGCATTTAAAAAAATATGAACTTTTTAGTATATTAACTTTATTTATAACAATTTTTGCAGGATTAGGTTTAATGTATGTTAATTTAAATATAGCTTTTTGCGTTTGGGGATTAAGCCTAATTTCCTTTTTTGCTTTTTGTGCTGTAAAAGTTAAAATATGGTGGAATCACGGTTAAAATATAAATGCCCTAAATTAATAGGGCAATAAGTATTTAATAATCACTTGCTAATTGTATAGTTGTGGCGTTTGGCATTGCTATTTCACGATGAATATTATTAGCGATATCGCGAATGTCTTTTGTGTGTTCTGCGGTGGTTTTATTGTAATCTTCTTGATTAACATTCATCATCATAACTTGTTTAGCAAAAAAACCTCCTTGAGCTTGAATTTTTTGTTGTGGATCTTTATTTTCTTTAAGCAAACTAGCAATTTCGCCGTTAAGTTTACCAATTTCAATATCAAGATTTAACAATGCACTTTCAGCTTGTTTTTTAGCAATGCCGTCGAGTTCTTCGGCTTGTTTTTCAAGCATTTCTTGTTGCTCTTTGAGTTGCTCAAGCTCTTTATTTTTAAGCGCTTTCTTTTCTTCGGCTGTTAATTTACCGTCCGCCCAGGCTTCGGCTTCAAGTTTTTTCATTTCAAGAGTTTGGGATACTTCAAACTCTTGTTGCTCTTTACGTTTCTGCTCCTCAGCTTCACGTTTTTGTTTATCAATTTGAGCTTGTTTTTCAGCTTCGATTGATTTTTGTTTTTCAATTTCTAAAGCATCTTTTTTAAGTTTGTAAATTTCTTTAAGCTTAGCAACTTCTTTTTCGTAATTGGCTAAATTTTCTTGATCGTTTTTACTCCATGCCTTAGCTTGTCGCATGGTTTCAAGATTTTCGAGTTGTTGATCTAATTCATTTTTTAACTGTTCATTTTCTTTTTGATACTCGCTTTTTTTACTTTTTTCATAATCTTTTGTATATGAATCGTAAGAGCTTTGCGCCTGTGTAGCATCAATATATTTTTGTTCTTCAGGAGAAAGTCCTTTTAACTCTTTTTTGAGATTTTTAATTTTTAACATTAGAGATTGTATTTGATTTGAATTTTTTTCAATTTCTAAAATATTATCTTCCTGAGCTCCTGATATTTGGCTCCATAGATTATTATTTTTGTATCCTGTTAGGTCACTATTTTTTTTATTTAAACTATTAATAAGAAGTTCAGTTTTTTCGATTTCATTTTTTATTTGGGTATTTTTTTCTTTTTCTAGGATTTGTTGCAGTTTTTTCATAACCTTGGTTAAGTTATTAATTTTCCCAGTAGCTTTGTCTATTTCTGCATTGAAATCTTTGTGACGTGATTTGAGAGTGTTTAGAATTTTAGCCTGTTCTTGGCGTTCAAGATTATTTAATTTTTCTTTCTTATTAATTTGGTTTAATCTCTGTAATAGTTGATCACTATCTTCGCGTTGTTTTCGTGAAGCTTCACGTTGTTTTTGTGCCGATTCTAACTCTTGTGCTAGTTTTTGTCTCTGCTGTTCTTCTGCTTCGCTGATTCCGTCCATAATACTAACAATAATTGCTAAAACTGCTGCGCCTGCGACCGCAACTGCGGTAAATGGATTTGCCAACATTACTGCCCACAATCGCATAAAAGCTCCTTTTACTAAAAATAAAGTTTTTGCCAATATACCTTGAGCCGCCGCATTAGTTGTCGTTGCTGCGGTGTTTGCTGCACTTGATAAAGTTGCTTTATCGATAGCAATTTTTATTCCCGTAAAGAAGATTTGAAGTTTATGTAATCCTTTTACTGTTAAGCCTACTACTGTTAAATATGAAATTGTGCGTAAAATTCCACCGTTGAACATGGTCGTTACTTTGAGCATTTTATTAAAGACTGTGATAATTTTTTGCGCTACTGGAATTAGTTGTCTTCCTAAATCAGCAATCGCATCTTTGCTATTTTCGATATTTTTACGGTAACGATTCGCAAAACTATTGGCGGTGCGTCCATAATCCCCGATGGCATTTTGCGATTGTTCCATTGCCATTGTTAGCACACTGTAAGCTTTGGCTTGCATTTCGGTCATGCCTTTATTTTCGACATTATCACGCATTAATTCTTTAAAGCGTTGGCTATTTTGGTTGATAACAATTGCTAAACCTTTCATCATTTCAGTTTCACCCAATAACCCCTTGGTTAATGCCTCGCTTGCTCCAGTTGCGCCACCTGCATAATTACTAAAACTAGCTAAATCAACGGCTAATTTTTGAACAGAATTTGATAGCTTTAACGCTTCATTGGCATTAAAACCTAACCCAGTTAATAAATCGCCAGTGCCACTTAACATAGTTGTTGACTGAGTTTTGCCTAAGCCGTAAAGTTTTTGTAGTTCTTTATTAGTTTTGTCGGCTTCTTTGCGGACTGATGCAAACACGGTCGCAAATTTATTCTCAACCTCGTTTAAATCACTAGCAGCTTGAACAAACTTTTTAAACATTGTAATACCAGCCATAAAACTAAGTGCTTTCATGATTTTTGCACCTGTTGAACTGGCTTGTTTTTCCATTCCAGTTAGCGACTTATAATACTGTTTGTCGTCTACGGTGGTAGTGTAGCCGATAGTACCTAGATCTAAATCAATATTCTTAGACATAAAAACTCCTTTTATGAATAATTAAAAATGTCAATAGTTGACAAATATTGCAGATAAAAAGGAGGTGATTTGCCTGTGAATATTTTAGAATTAAAAACTAAATTGTGTGATTTTTTCGCCAATAAATTAAATCTTGAAGTTGATAAAACTATTTTTGAATGCCCGCTTGATGAAAGTGTAAACGATGGCTTAGGTTTAATTATTAACGGTATGCCATCGAATAATCGCCCCAATATTTCAACATTAGATTTACAACTTTTAGGGCGTTACAACACGCTTGACGATGCGTTAATAATATCCGAAAAATTTAAAAAATTTCTCCCACATTATGACACTGAATTTTCAATTTTATTCGCAACGGGCGTGGCAGTTTATCCAACTAGCAACAAAGGAAAAAGAGTTTATGCCGTTTCAATCAATTTAAAAATTAAATGTAAAAAAATTAAACGAATTAACAAACTAAGTTATAAAAATTAATTAACAAAAGGAGCTATAAAAATGGCTGATCCAACATTATACAATGAAGAGGAATTTTGCAATTGTCCTGCATCTGTTGCATTTTGTGGTGTACAACTTGGCGGTACTGACGGTGCGGTTAGCATGGATGTTAAGTATGAATACAAAGAAGTTAAATGCAATCAGTCTCAAGGGAATGTTATTAAAAAAATTGTCACTAAAGCGACAATGACTGTAGTGGCAAAATTTATGCAAATTGATAAAGCTTTAACATTATTGTTAGATGAAAATAAAAAAATCACTGGGGCGGTAATTGGTACTGATGTTCTTGCAGGTAACGGTGATGATTTGGTATTATCGGAGATTGGCGGGACTCGCATTCATAATTGTAAGCGCATGAAAGTAATTAAAGATTACAAATACGACGTTGATGGTGAAAATGATCATGGAATCGAATTAACTTTTGAAGGTTCATTAGATTGCACAAATGCTGACGCTGACGAATTATACGCAATTACTAGTGCTGCTGCACCAACTGGATAATTTTTTATCACCTCCTATTTTTTGGACCACCTTCGGGTGGTTTTTTTATTGACATTATTAATATTTTCAAAAACTGGAGTAATTATGAATCGAGCAATATTTAGTAACCTAACAGAGCAATTTTTAAGTATTTCTTTGCAAAGTCGTAAAGTAATTAAAGTTAAATTATTACCTGCAAAATTATTCGATAACTATATTGAAATAATATTGAAAGTTAAAGAAAATCCAACACCACAAAATATTGTTGAAGGTCGCAAAGAGTTGCGAAAATTAATTTTGAATGTTTTCCCTCGACGTTATAAAAATGAGCTGAACCGCTTCGATTATGCCATGCTTAGCTCGATTGCGATGAAATTATTTGTTGGAGCGACTCAAAGTAATAACATTCAAGCAAAAGCGAGTAAAAAAGCATCAAATGAAAATGATTTTAATTTTGAATTTGCCGTGTGCAAGGTTTTAAAAACATTTTCATTTCAGCTTGAAGATATTTTAAATTATTCAATTCCGCAAATTATGACATTGTTTAGTAATTCGATAAAAATAGGGCAATTTGAAGCTTATAACGATCTATTTATGGCAATGGCAAGTGCTCAATACGGTGGGGAAATTTTAACGCAATTACAAAATAATAACAGTAATATTTTATTTAATGATGCTAGTGTGAGATCAAAAGCAAGTTACACCGAAGAAGAATTAAACGAAGCCAATGAACGTTTAGAAAAGTTTTTGCAACAACAAAAAGAGAAAAAAGATTTGAAAAAGAAAGAATAAAAGCTATATTATACTTTTGTATAATTAGTCAATAAATTAACAATAGGAGAAATAAAAATGAAGTATGCAGAAAAAGGAAAAGCTGTTGAAGCAATTAAGTTAGAAGATAATGTAAAATCTCAAAAAGAGGCAATAGATTTTTGTTTGGGGAGACGTGGCTGTGGTTGTGATGTAATGGTTCCTGTGCGGGATAATCATAATAATTTTACAGAACAGCTATGCCATACAGGGTCATATATATTAAAACATTTGAAAAATGATTGTTATAGCTTTGAAATTATGAAATCAGAAGAATTCGAAAGTAAATATGAGTAAAATAAAAAGGGAGCAAAAATGCTCCCCTACTTTTTAATCAGCCCAATATCTAATAGCATTAACAATGCTATCCGTATTCCAACGAACATCTTCTTTAGAACGCTCTGTCACCGTGTTTGATGTTTTTTGCTGTCCCCAAGGAATAACTCCTATAATATTTTTCCCTTTTTCGAGGGCTTTATCCAACTCCCATTCCATCCAATCACTATAACTAGCATACATTCCAGCTAAACCTAAAATAATATCAGATTCTTCAATTTTATTTGATAAAACTCGCTTAATATACTTTGCATTTTCTGAATCAATGGGGTCATCTTTGGTGACTTCTTTAAATTCTACATTAAAATAGCCTCTTTTGTTTAATAAATCTTGTAAATCTTTTAGGTCATTATCATGATCCCAAGCGTGGCTGATAAAAATTTTATAATCTTTAGCCATTTGAATTCTCCTGTTTTAAATTCATCATTATTTCTTTATTATTATAATATGAATCTCTTTCCCAATCTTCTGCCGAGTTTAAAAAGATTTTTTCATATTCTAGTGCTTTTTCATCATTTCCTGAGCTAAAATGGCAAGCGGCTAATGTTGCGGCAAGCCATTTTTCTTTGCTATCTTTGTGGATAGGTTCCCATTTATCTAAAATTTCACTTCTGACTTTTTCTGCTTCAAATTTAGCCCAACCTTTTTCAGTATTATCAGTATCTTGACGTGATGCTAATAATTCTAAACAAAGTGCATAATTTTCGCCAGTATAATAATTACTATCTATCACAAAGCCTCGTTTATAATATTTAATGGACTCTCTTAAATATTCGCCGTCGTTATTGATTAAAAATATTTTCTTATGGATAGCACCTAACAAGCCTAGTGTTTCAGGATCATTAGATTCATTATTTTCATCAAGCGGTTTGATAATAGCAAAGGCATTTGTTAAGTTTATTTGTTCCTTTTCATTTTGTTTATACGTACATAAGGCTTTTTGCTGAACATAGTAAGGGTTATTTTTTTCAATTAAATGAGCCTTACTCCACTCCTCAGCTGCTTTTTGAAAATCACCCTTTTCCATCAATTTTTTTGCATTTAAGGCAATGCTATATAGACATTTTCCCTTTTTCGCAAGTTGACTAAGAATGATTTCAAATTCTTCGTCAGTTAAAATTGGAGCATTTTCTCTTAATCGTGGGAATGATTCAAATAGAGGACTATCTATATTATTATTATTTAGTGTATTATTAATTGTGGCTTTTAGTATTGCTTTACATTCAGTAATAGCTTCGGGGAATATACTTTTACCACCATGAGAATAAGGTACAGTTCTAATATGACTTAAATCAAAATATTTATGTTCAGATTGCTCTTGTAAGATGATTGTTGTATTAGGTTTTACTGCATGTCTTACTCCTAATTCATAAATAGCATTGGCATTACAAGTAGAAATATCAGCAATTACAATATCCGCACGTATTAATAGAGCATACATACTTTTGTCAATTGACGAAGAATCTCTTATTTCGTCGGCTCTGATGCATTCTAGTCCACATTCCTCTGCAGAAGGTTTAATAATATGTTCATAAGTTTTATCTAAGTCAAAAGTATTTTTCCTATATGTTTTTTCGCCAAAACCCATTATTACAAAACAAATTTTTTTATTCATTATTTATATTCCTTTTCTATTTCCATCTATAATAATCTAAATTTCCATATGTATTTAAACCTAAATTGTTTTTGTATAGGTCTAAATACTCATGACCTCCATGACTGCCATCATATTCCTTTATAGGTATAACCTTAATATTTTGACCTTTCATTTGATCGGCAATACCTACTTCCCAAGGTACCCATCTTGAATTCAAAGCATTAGTAGTAGCTAATACCCAGAATTCATCACATACTCTAATTTTTTCTTTTATTTTCCTTGCTGTTTCAACATTTGTCGTAGTAGGCAACTCTCCGTCTTGCCAATCAACATATAAAGAAATGCCTTTTTTTTCACAAAAAGCTATTAACTGTTTTGCTAATTTTTTATCTTCATGACTATGAGATAAAAAAACATGTTTATAATTAGAGGAAAATCTCCGATTAAAGTCAGCTGAATCATTTAAAGCTATTAAATTAGCAGATTCATTTAAATTAACAGATTCAAGTTGCGACCTTGAAATAAAACTACTAAAATTTGCCATTATTTTTTCTCCATATTTTAATGTTTATAAAGTTGGTGTTTTGTATTAGCATTTTAAATGCCAATTGAAAATTTTGTGTAAAGTTAAAAAAAAGTGAGACTATTTGTCTCTTTTTTAACTAAATAAAATTACACTAATGACACACTGTGTCATTAGTTAACAGCTAGTAAAAACTGTATTTTATTAGCAATAAATCTTAAATTTTATTGACATAGAGTGCCTCTGTTAAAAAACAGGGGCTTTTTTGTGGTTTTATCATCTAAGAAACGATTTATTGCAAAGTGGAATTTTCTCGAATTTATCAAGACGGTGCGCAGTAGTTCACAGGAGTATATTGTTGGAAAACATACGCGTGAGATTACGGCTCGTCTTGATAAAGCTTTAGACGATTATAGACATGGAATATCAACGTATTTAATCGTTACTTTACCGTTTCGGCATGGCAAAAGTGAAATAGTTTCGCGTCATTTACCACCTTATTTTTTAGGGCATTTTCCACAAGATGAAATTATCCTTGGAACTTACAATCAATCACTTTCAAATCAAATGAGCAAAAGTGCTCGATCAGTGATTAAGTCAAAAGAATATCTTGAAATCTTCGGCTATAAACTTAGTAAAGAAGCTAGTAGTGTTGAATATTGGGAACTGGATACTGGTGGTAAATTTCAAGCTGCAACAATTAATAGTGGTGCAACTGGTAAAGGTGCTCACGTTTTAGTTATCGACGATTATTTAAAGGGCAGGGCATCAGCAGAGAGTAAAACAATTCGTGATACGCAATGGGATGGCTTCGCAGGTGATTTAATGACGCGTCTTGCTCCAGTTCATATTGTGATAATTCTTGCAACACGGTGGCACGCTGACGATATTATAGGACGTATTCAGAAACGCAATAACCCTAATAGTGATGTTTATGACCCTGACTTTCCTAAATTTGAAACTTATAAATATCCTGCTCGTGATGAAAAGGGTAATTATCTTTTTACTGAGCGTTTCCCTAAATCGTGGTATTTAAGCCAATTTGCTACCTTGGGAAGTTATCAAGCGGCGGCACTATTACAGTGTGACCCAGTTATCAAAGGTGGGAATTTACTGAAAACTAACGGTATTCAATTTATTGATGAAGCTGATTTACCTAAAAATATTAGGTATTTTAGATTTTGGGATTTGGCATCAACTGAAAAAGAGCGAAACAGCGATGACCCTGACTGGACGAGTGGGGCGTTGGTGGGAATAAAAGTTGTTAAAGGCATGATGCAGATTTTTATTAAAAATGTTGCTATGTGTCAAGAAGAATCTCCAAAGCGAAATCGTTTAATCTTAAATACGACTAAAAACGATACTCACAAAGTGCAAATTGGCGTAGAATCGGTAGCAGGATACAAAGATACTTACACCACGCTAAAAGATTTATTAAAGGGTAAAAGAATTGTTAAAAAAATAACGGTGTCGGGTGATAAGGTTACGCGTGCATCAATTCTTGAAGCTCCACTTGAAGCAGGGAATGTATTTATGGCTCGGGGGCATTGGAATGCGGCAGTTATTGACCAGTTACAACAATTTCCTGCAGGAGATCATGATGACCATGTTGATTCAATCTCAGGAGCTGTTCACATGGCGAAAAAGTACCGCAAACAGTTACGCAGTGCTACGGCTTAATTAGAAACTTTTCACCCTCTACTATCTCAATAAACCCATTGTATTTAGGATCAAATTTAGCAATGGAGCCATCTTCAAGCTCTAAGCCATATTCGATGCTGAATAATTCATTAAGAATTTCACCTTCTAAATGAGGGTGATTCTTTTTAAACTCCTTGAATTGTTCTTTTCGTGTCATCTTAATATCTCCAATTTAGAGCTTTTAATAATTTTTCAAATTCATCATAGATTTTTATAAAATCTTCATTAGTCCACTGACTACTATAAATGCTATTGGCTTGTTTTTCAACAATTTCGTTAAGTTGGTCTAATAAAAGTTTGTTTTTCGATTTAGTCGCTATAAATTGCGCATAAGTTCTTGCAAATAACTCACTTTTATCTGTCACATAATTATAACCACTACGATTAAACAGATGAGCATTTTTTTGTATCTTTTGATACGTTGCACTTTCTTTAATTGCTACTAGTAAATCATCTAAAATATTATTATGCTCTTTAATTGCAAATAAATGTAAATAATGACCTACTTCATGAACAAGAGTAAGACCTTGGTGACTCCCCTGAGAACTAACTGCAATTTCTTTTGGCATGTTATCTAATAAAGAATACTTATAATGTCCTAGTGTCTTAGTTCCTCTTGACTGACGAATTGGAATTTTATTTAACACTCCATCACCGTGAACGCTATCAATTGCGTCTAGTGCATTTTTCACTTGTGATGCAATTTTATTAGTTGATTTAAATTCCAAAGCATTTGATACTGGTACGCCTCTAGGTTTTGTTTTTTGATTGCCTTGAATATTAATTTTTTTAGTTTTTGTATTTATTTTCTTTTTGCTTGGCAATTTAATATTTTTGATAAATGAATTACTTGGATTGCCTTTTTCGTCGTAGTCCATTTCTTGATCTACTTCATCAACTGCGATAATGCGATGAGTGCAATTTGGGTGGAATAATCCGTCGCTAATGGCTGAATCCAAACTCATATATTTAGGGTGTTTTCCCGAAATACTTAACAATCTATCTTCATATTTGGCGCATTTATCGCATGGCTTCGCACTAACTGAAATGGTTACAACATCATTTCCCGACTTAGCACAACCGTGCAAATAGCTTTCACGAGCGTTATTAAATAAAGTGGTACGTCCGAGCATTTTAAAATATGCGTCACTATTCCATTTTGCGCCATTTTTAGCGATAAATTGAAACGCATTACCACCGTTACGGAAAAATAACTCTTTGCCAATTTCGGCAGGAGTTGCACCTGTTAAAGTTGCTTTATTAAGAATATCAGAGCTAATACGACGAAGAGCACCAACTGTTTGTGTACTCATTTTTTGAGTAGCTCCTGCAATGTGTGCAAAATCATCTTTTAGCATATTGTCGATTAAATTTTTATCAACATCAAGTAAAACTTTATTTAGTGGCTTTTTGCCGTAATAAACGTCGGCTAAGGCATTGCGAAAAAAGGATTGAATAACGTATTTAGTGTGATATTCGTGGTTTTCTCGATAAGTTTTTTCTAAGTTATTGCAAATTTTTTGAATTTCATTCATTAATTTAACTAATCGAGGACCACTGTAAGAAGTGCGAGCTGCTAAAACATAATCTTCAATGGCATCTTCGATACTTTTGCGTGCTGAAACATAAATTTTATATAAATCATCTGCTTTGGCTTGAAGTTCTGAATAACCCTTTGTGGCGTGTGATTGTAATTTTTTGCGTATTGGTGACTTTGGCATTTTTTTATAAAAGCCGTTTTTGTCAATAAAAAAATGGCTGGATTTGTGGTCCAGCCTTAAGGAAGAAATAAGAAGTATTATAGGGTTTATTTTAATCTAGAATGTTATCAAAGGCTTTTTTATCGTACGCTTCTTGCCAAGCTTTAAAGCCAAATTTATTAAGTGTTCGGTATAAAACACGTGCTTTTAGATACCATTTGAAACAGGTGAAATAGAGCTTTGGATTGTTCCAAGGGAAATGGTAATCACGAATTTTCTTCATATTTTTTAACATTCTTTTATTTGCTAAATTAAAATTCTCTTTTGTTCCATCTGAGTGGCTAAAATCCCAATCGTGAACCACTACGCAATCTTTATAAAGAGTGACAAATTGGTCGATAACATCACGGCTCCAGTTTGGCATCCATTCCGCCCCGCAACCGTTATAACAAGCTGCTATTTGCTCATTCGTGGCTGTTGTCATTGAGTTTGCGACTTCAAGATCATATTTTTTAATATTGGAACGGTAATCGTATTTTTGTGAAATAGCTTTATTGTATTTATTCATATTAAGTTCCTGCTTTAAAAATGGTTAGTTCTTTACCGTTACTCCAATCGATAGCGCCACGTTCTGAGCGGTTAACTTCTCTTTTTTTTGCACCATTTTCGTAATACTCAACCTCTGTGTAAATATTGTTTTTGCACCCTGTGATAAAAATTAAGCAACTACTTATAATTAATAATTTTTTCATGGTTTAATTTTTCCTTTTGAGTTCTTTGATATCTTCTTTGACGTGTTTGATTTCAGTATAGCACGGGCAATCTTTTTGCCGTTTTTCGCATACTGAATGGCTTACTTTGTGTGATTCTAGGTTGCCAATCGCTTCAATTAATTTAATGTGGCGATTGTTTGCCTCTTTTTGTGCATTGCCAGTAACTCTCACAATTGCAATAACAACGCTCACAACGGTAACTAAAGTACTTAAAATCGTTCCGACATAATCTTCCATTTACTGCTCCTTTAATTTGTTATTTGATTAATAATATTTTCAATTGTGACTCCGTTATCAGCGTTATTGATAATTTCCAACGCTTGTGCCGTGATTGGGTCATTAAGGTCGATTTCGTTAGCGTCCGCCCAATCTTTGGCAAATTCGGTATTGCTTGCTAACAATTCATCAAGCACGCTTTCTTTATTCAAAGTTCGAAACGCTCGCCTAATTTCTAACTTGGTAAAAACTGTTTGCGGTGGTATTTCCTCAATTGGTGGCTCAAGAGCGCTATTGCCTTCTGCAACCCACAATTGGAATTTTTGATAATCGCTGTTATCTTCACAAATTGGAATAATTGCGTTATCTTCTAAGCGTAAAATTTGATGGTCATTTAAATTTTGATACATATTTTGCTCCTTTTTTAAATTTCAGAGTTGAGGTAAATTTTGCCCGTCCATGTTGCGGTATCGCTCCAAGTATCTCGTTTTTTTAAATTAATCATACCAGTTTTGTCATAATTAATAATTGGCAGACCTCCCGAAGTCCCATAGCTGTTATGCGAATCTATAATTATGGTTGGGTCGACCCTTTTAACAGCACATCGCAACATAATATTTTCGGAATTTTCATTTAAAAAGATTTGGAAAGTTTCGCCAATTTCTTCGTAATATCTTTGGCACTTTGCTAATTCTAAAGCTAAATCATTTGGCTTATATCCTGTGTGTTTGTCACCAATTTCAAGCTTAAAATTAGTAATAACCGCAGTCTGATAAGCAGTGAAACGCACGACAAAAGTTTTAAAATTGCTATCAAATTCTGGAATGTTGAAAGTTACTGAATTATCGGTATTAACAGTGCCATCAATAATTGTTTCAACATTTGAATTATTAACCAAAACAATATTAATCGTGCAATCAATATCGCATTGGATATGTGCGGTAACTTGACCGCTAAAAAGTGAACGCATATCTTGAGCATCAAATTTTTGCTCTAAACTCCATAAATATGGACCACCTGGATCAATGGTGCGCGCGCCAGTATCAAGGTTATTGTTAACAGAGCCCTCATCTTCAAATGTCCAATAATGACGATCAATAAAATATCCTGAAGAGAGCGCAAAATATCTTTTATTGCTGCCGTTGTTTTTCGACAAATAATGATTAATCCGACCTTCGCTATTAATTAGTAAATTATCATTAAAAACTTTTGAGCTAGAGCCTCCACCAGTGTCAGTTTCAACTGTTACCCATTCACCGTTTTGGTTGTAAAATTTAGTTTGGTCGCCACTTTCTGAAGCTCCTAACGCTAAATCAACATTTGTTTTAGTTACTTCGGCATCTGAACCGCTGGGACCTTTTAAGCTTTCGAGTTGTTCTGCGGTGAAATCTTCATAAACGAACGCATCGCCTTTCTCGCCTTTCTCGCCTTTTAAAGTTGCCTTTTGTTCGTCTGTTAAATCTTCAAAATTAATAGAACCATCGGCACCTTTTAAGCTTTGTAGCCATTCACTCTCAGAACCAACAAAACCATTATTAACAGCAATTTGAAATGCACTATCGCCATCGTTTCCGTCTTGACCGTCAATTCCATTTGTGCCATTTTCTCCAGGTGCACCATCTGTGCCGTTTGTCCCATTTAACCCGTCGTTGCCATCTGCACCCCGCAATAACTTAATCGGGTCGCTCCATTCGCCATTTGGCGTAGCTTCTTTGCGACTGCGATAAAATAAATCTGTGTCGGTTTGTGTTTCGTGCCAATTATTAACCCCGTCAATACTAAATTGATAGACTTCTTTACTATTTAATTTTGCGTTAGTTTCAACGGCTGTGTAGTAATCGCTTGGATTAGAAGTTGGCTCATCATCATTTGGATTATAAATTGAATTACGGATAATTATTCCAAACTGAAACGCAAAAGTGCGCTTTGGTTTAACATCATCAATTACACTACTATCATATCCGCCAATTTCACAAAATAATTTTACTTGATCTACGCCTGTTACGGCTGCTTGCAATTCGGTAGTGTTAGTTTCAGGAATAACTGCGGTTAAAATTGTTTCGCCTTCGATTTGCTCAATGCTAATATTATCAAGACGCAATATTTTTAATGGAGTTGAAGTTTTATAATCGCTATCAATTGCTAAGTAGTAGCTGTTAGCGGCAACTTCATTCATATTAAGCGGTAATAATTCACCCGTTTGACTATTTTTTTTATCGCTTAATAAATTCAACTTTAATGTTACTGCTGTGCCAATTAGGATTGACGGGTTCTCTTCAATCGAACCAATCGAATCAACAAATTGTCCGCTACCTCCAATTATTTGGAGTTCTTTATTAATAACTTGCATATTTCTATCCTTTTATAATTTTAAATATTTTTTGAGATATACTTCATCGCGACTTTGCGCAACCTCACGACCTCGACTTAAATATTTTCTGCCGATTTGTACTGTTGAACGATCTTGTAAAGCAATTGAACCTTCGCCAAGTTCGTAATAATCTTCGTGCATTCGTATTGCGTATTTACTAGCAGGAGCATTTAACGGTACACCAATTGAAACGGTTGGTTTATTGTGATTGGTCATATCGACATCTTTGCCGATTGATAATTTTAACGATCCTTGCAAAAAAGGGGCACGAGCAACAGCGTGTTTAACGTGATGATCTCCGATTGCATTTAGTGCTTTTTGGAGTTGTTTAGGACGTTGTTTTATCGCTCTTTTAATATTTTTTCTAAAATTATCAATACCTTTTATTTGCATTTATCCGACCGTTATTTTATAACAAATGTGTTCATTTTTAAATGGATTATCTTTACGCTGAACGCTATTAATTGTAAATTCTTTATTGTCTTTATCGACAAATTTGCTTGAGGTTGTTAAATCAATATGACCTAAATCTACAAGATAATAAAAGGTGTCAACGATTAACTCACCTGCATCGTTGCGGTGGCTACTGTCTTTAGAAAAATATTTACAGGGGTGTTCGGTAAATACTGGCTTACCTTTGAGGTATTCAGTGGTTTTTAAGCTAACCTTACCGCTATAACGGGCAAATTTATTAATCATCGACATTTTTGTCACCTCCTGCAATATTGCGTTGCTGTGGTAATTCCAGCGGTGTCATTTTATCAATACTTTCAAATATTTCTTTTTTAACATCATTTGAAATTGGATTGATTTCATTTAATTTTTCAACAATCGCTTTTAGTACTGTTTTATCGCCTAAATCACCAAGTTGGAAACTAGCAATATCCATTAATGCTTTTACTTCTGTGGCAATATCTTTGATTGCAAAATCACTGTTATAGGTCACTTTTGGCACTGAAATTGATTTATCCCACTGGTGCAAAATTTCCCAAATTTGTAATTCTAATTGTTGAAGTGAGGCAGCTCGTACCGCCATTCCTTGAGCTATAGTTAAATGATCCCAACTTTTAGAGTAACCACTTTGTGCAGCATTAGAAGAGCTTTGCAACGCTAACCCAACAATATCAAACATTTCATTTTTTAGCATAACATTTTCTTCACGAATTGTTTTATTTTCTGCCCCACCTGGAGAAATATAGCGAGAAGTTCCTTTTTCTTCCGCAGACTCGACAATAGCTGTAAATCGGTCTAATTTTTGTGCAAATTCAGATTCGTCTGTTTCTAGTGGAGTTGTGCGCGATGATGGCAATGGTGCGAGTTCGTCGGATTCGTCGTCAATGTCGTTCAATTGGTCATCTTCACTATTAATTTGCGCGAATGACTCAGGAACGATTAACATTCCAAACATTTGCATGATGATATTCATTTGTGCTTCACTGCCGTTATTTAGAATTGCGTTAGATATTCGCACTAAGTCCTCAAACCAGTGAATATTATTATTAACAGTATAACTATCAACGTCGCTAAATTGAATAATTGGCACCATTCCAAGAGCGTGTGTAGCTTCTTTGATTAATTTAATCTCACTATTTTTAGAATCTTTTTCAAAAAGTTTCCAATCCTTACGAGTCCATAACCGACGACGTTCTTTAGTTACTGGCTCGGCTAAAGGATCCTTATTATCGAGGATTTCCTCTCGCACAATACACCATTCGAATAAGCCATCTTCACCGACGCAATAATCAGTAACTTGGAAAGGGTTTAAAACTCGAACATACGGGCGTAATTTCTGCTCTTTTTTAGTTTTAAGGTCGACATTTCCTGAAATTGCCACATTTTCAACCAAAACATAACCAGTTCGGAAAATATTTTTTGTTAAACTAACTTGACGCATGATTTCATTGGCATTTCGTCCTAAACGGTCGAAGTCTGCTTCAACATCAATATTTACTCCGTCACGAGTTGGAGCTGTCGAAAATAGATAATTAGTTATTAAGTTTGCTATTTTGCGTGGGTAATTTAAGTAGAATGCTCTTTTTTTGCGTTCGTCAAATTTGCCGTTGGTTTCGCTCTGATGTTTGATTAATGCTCGTTTAATGTGTTGTTCTCCCCCATCGTAAGCACTAGCGCTATCACACCAAGATTGATTTTTCTCTTTATAAAGTGGCGAGGTTCGACTAAAGATAATATCATAATTAGGCATCTAAAAAACTCCTTTTATAAAAACATGAATTGTCAACATTATTGACATTTTGGGTAAGTGATAAAAAAGGAGCAATAATTATGACTATGAATATACTTTTAGATGGTAATAATCAAGAACGGGACCAATATAATAATCCCACCTCAAAGAGTGTTCCATATTTAATTACTAACGCAAAAAGTGAAAATGAAGCCTTGCAACTGGTGCAAAATAATGCGCCCAACTTATTAGATGGTTTAAGCTTTACAGGAACGAGCTTAAATAAAAGTAATAATGATGGTTCGTTTGAAGTTACCGCAAAATATGTAAAAAAAAATCTTAATGACTCAAACCAACAAATTTTTTTAACGAAAGTAAAACCACGAATAAATTGGCAAACAACAGCTATCACTGAAACCTGCAAAAAAACAAGACAACGTGTCTATGCTACCGAAGAGGCACCCGATCATATTAAGAGTGGAACGGCAATTAATCAACAACCTGACGGAACAGTGCAGGGCGTACCAATCGCAACGGGGTGTCAAAGTTTTAGCGAAGTTCATTACTTTAATGAAAGGCAATTAACAACTAAATTTCGTAAAACTTTAGCATCAATTAGCCATCATGTTAATGAAAATTCTTGGCGTGGATATGCTGCGGGTGAAGTTAAATTTGATAGTGCAAGTTTTTCTTATATTGAAGATCAGGAAGAGAAAGTCGCAGTTACTTTTAATTTTTCGGTAAGTGGTAACGTTCCAATCTCTTCATTAACTGATTCTGCAAATGTTGGCTCATATCTGTATCAAAATTTTAGTAATGGACCAATTGCGGATGGATGGGATTATAAATGGTTTTATCCTGAAGAAATTGAAGGAGAAACTGAAGATGACGACGTTGAAGTTATTCAGCATTTAGTTATTGATAGAGTTTATCCTCGTGTAAATTTTAAATTATTAGGGATTGGAGATTAAATATGTTTAATAATGGCGATCAAGTAAACTTTACAGCGCAATTTTTGAATGATACCAATAAGGCAATAAATCATGCTAAAGCATACGATTTAAGTATCAAATCAGTTGCAAAAAAGCAAACAAAAAGGAAAATTTCTGTTTCTTACAGTGGTTATTTTCAAGTGGAAATTGATTCAAAGAATAACACTTTTAGCGTTCAACATGGCGAAAATATTCCTGCTTTTTTGCAAATTAATCGTTCGGTGCAAAGTATCCCAACGGTACAAAATATGGCGATTATTGCCAATTATTTAATTTTAGAAATTACCGCTCTTGATGCGGAGTCATTCAACTTTGAGTATAAAATTATTGATTCAATTAATTTTGAAGAGGACAAAGTTAAAATTATTATTGGTCGCTTTTATTCAGAAAATGACAAATGGGTATTTGAACGTCATTACTACGGTGGTTTTGCACAATTTTTGACATTAGGAGGGTGCGATGGCGAATAATAAGAAAAGATTCGAAACTAATTCAAAAGGCAGCTTAATTTTTCCCCAAAATTCGCAAAGTATACGCCAGTACCACGCTAATCCGTGTGGGTGTGATGACGATTTTGAAAACCGCCCTGAAATATTTGTCGATAAACAAGCACCAAATGGCGGCGACGGCTTAACCCTTGAAACTGCCTACAATGATTTAAATAAAACAATTTCATGTAATCCAAATACCAAAATTAGCATCAAAGGCTATGGCAAAAATGACCCGTACGAAACCGTGCAAAATGTCGACTGCATTTATTTAAATGGTTTAGATGATAAAGTTTTTGTTTCGATGATTTTAGATTGTGATGCTTCACGTTTTGACAACATTAATTGCCATAATTCAAGCCTTAACGGTGTTAGTGGGTGTCTAAATTCTGCTTTTAATAATTGTACGGCAAATGGTAATGAATATAATGGCTTTCATGCTTGCAAAAACTCAAATTTCAATAATTGTACGGCAAATGATAATGAATGTAAAAGATATTATAGCTATAATAGCGGTGGTTTTGCTACTTGTAATAATTCAAATTTTAATAATTGTACAGCCCAAAATAATGGTACGAATGGTTTTGGCAGTAGCGATTATTCAGAATATAATTTTTGTCTTGCAAATGAAAATTCAAGTCATGGTTTCGAAGATTGTCATTGGTCAACTTTTAAAAATTGCACCGCAAACAACAATATTAGTCATGGTTTCGATTTGGCACGCTCAACTCTTGAAAGTTGTACGGCAAATGGCAATGGCTATTATATTTCTGAATCTGATAAACATTATGCGTGTGGATTTTATGGGCTTCATAATGATTATTTAAATTGTACGGCAAGTGGGAATGTCTATCATCCAAATTGGAAGTGTGACGGCACTAATTATAGTCATTGTAACGAATGCAAAGAGGGGTAGTTAATTATGAGTTTTTCAAACTGTACTCGTGCTGAATTAGAGCGCAGAAAAAAAGAGTTAGAAAATTTACGCACTAGTAAAATAACTCAAAAAGAAGTTAAAGAAATGCCAAAACAAATTTTAATCGACATTCACGATCCGCAAAATAAATTGTGTCAATTCGGCACATTGAGCACTAAGAATTTTAACAACTGCAGTCGCTGCGGGAAAAAGGTAATTTGCACACATTCACAAGTCGATGAAGAGTTTAAATTTATTGCCCACGAAAAGACGTGTAGAACCAACAACCGATGCAAATATTATCAAATTTAAAATAAGGAAAAAATAAAATGTTAAAAATTTATGTTGACACTAATTTAAAAAAAATAATTGATCCAAGTACTTTTGCAACTTTAAATTTTAACAAAATACCAACCATTCAATACGGCGATAAAACTATTATTATAGTACAATTATTTTCGAATGAAACCCCACAAGAAATTGAGCCTGGAGTAACTTTTGAATTAGGAGTTGATAATAATTTTAAACATGATGATGATTTAATGGTTTTAAGTAATGATTTTATAGTCATTAATGCAGAACAAGGAATTATTCAATTTAATATTAATACCAATACTATTTCATTTGCCGATAAAATTCAGCAAGCCAGTATTTCAGCATACATCCAAATAAAAAAATATACCGCTGATAATACGCAAGGCGCTACTATTTTACTTGATAAAATTACAGCTCTAGGGTCTGTTTTAGCTGACTCAGAACCGCCTGAAGAACAGCAAAGCAATTTTTATAACAAAACGCAAGTTGATGCGTTGCTTAATGCTGGTTTTGCTGTGCAATTCAGCGTTGACGGGGTTAATGATTATCATGATGTACAAACTGATGATGATTGTTTTTTTAGGTTCAAAAATAGCCAAACAATTAATGGCGAATGGAGCGAGGCGATTAAGTTATTGCGGGGTGCAGATGGCAACGACGGTTTAAATGGGACAAACGGTACAGATGGTGCGCCTGGAGAAAATGGCACAAATGGAATTGACGGTCAAGATGGAAACGATGGCGATAGTGCATTTCAAATTGCCGTTGATAATGGTTTTGTTGGTTCTGAGAGTGAATGGCTAGCGAGCTTAAAAGGTGCCGATGGTACAATGACATTTGCCGACCTAACAGATGAACAAAAAGCAACTTTAAAAGGCGATAAAGGCGATGCGTTCGTTTATGAAGATTTCACCGCAGAACAACTCGAAAGCTTAAAAGGTTCCAGCGGTTCAGATGCCGAAGTAACTAAAACAAACGTTGATTTAGCGTTAGGAGCTTCAGAAAGTGGCGACCAAACTAAATTTTACAACCAAAACGGTGAATGGGTAACAGTTGAAACCAGCACTGGTGGAGGCTCTAGCGAAAAAGTTTTTAACGAAAATTTACTAATTAATAGCGAGGGTCGGATTAATCATTATTTGTCGAAAAACAACGGCAGCAATAAAAGATATTTTGCGCTCTCTTCAGGATATTTTATTGATCGTCATTATTGGACATTTGAAGATGAGGGCTCTGTTAACAATAACCTTGATACTGGCGCGCGCACCATTGATCCAGGTGGTCCATATTTATGGAGTTTAGAGCAAAAATTTGCGTTCACTTTTTAGCGGTCAAGTTACCGCACATATCCAATGCGATATTGATTGCACGATTAATATTGTTTTGGTTAATAATTCAAATGTTGAAACAATTATTGATGGCACTGTTAATACCGATAATTCAGTAACTTTCAACATTCCAGAATTTGATAGCAATTTTAAAACTTTTGTCGTGCGTTTCACTGCTTATCAGACTGCGGTTATTACTAATTTTAAGCTTGAAATTGGTGACAAACACACAGGATATAAGCCAAATGATTTAGCTTTAGAATTAGCAAAGTGCCAAAGATATTACGAAGAAATTGGCGAAACTTTCCAAATCTTTTTAAATGAAAATTCCGAAAATATTATGTTGCGATGTGCTGTTAAAAGGGTCGACCCAACCATAATTATAGATTCGCATAACAGCTATGGGACTTCGGGAGGTTTGCCAATTATTAATTATGACAAAACTGGTATGATTAATTTAAAAAAACGAGATACTTGGAGCGATACCGCAACATGGACGGGCAAAATTTACCTCAATTCTGAAATTTAAAAAAGGAGCAAGATATGTATCAAAATTTAAATGACCATCAAATTTTACGCTTAGAAGATAACGCAATTATTCCAATTTGTGAAGATAACAGCGATTATCAAAAATTCCAATTGTGGGTTGCAGAAGGCAATAGCGCTCTTGAGCCACCAATTGAGGAAATACCATCGCAAACAGTTTTTACCAAGTTAGAAATTAGGCGAGCATTCCGAACTTTGAATAAAGAAAGCGTGCTTGATGAATTGTTAGCAAGCAATACCGAATTTGCCAAAGATTGGGCGGACGCTAATGAAATCGACCTTAATGACCCAATCACGGCACAAGCGTTGGAAATTATCAATAACGCTGATAACGGAGTCACGATTGAAAATATTATTAATCAAATAACAAATTAAAGGAGCAGTAAATGGAAGATTATGTCGGAACGATTTTAAGTACTTTAGTTACCGTTGTGAGCGTTGTTATTGCAATTGTGAGAGTTACTGGCAATGCACAAAAAGAAGCAAATAATCGCCACATTAAATTAATTGAAGCGATTGGCAGCCTTGAATCACACAAAGTAAGCCATTCAGTATGCGAAAAACGGCAAAAAGATTGCCCGTGCTACACTGAAATCAAACACGTCAAAGAAGATATCAAAGAACTCAAAAGGAAAAATTAACCATGAAAAAATATTTAGTTTATTTTAATCGTCAAATAAAACATCAAAGATGGGGAATCATGCAATTACTTCAATCATCGCAATTGGTGCGCTTTTAGCCGCAGTACTTCAAATGACCTAAAAAAATAACCCAAACAAGGAAAAATTAACCATGAAAAAATTATTTACCCTAATTCTAATCTCAATCGCTTTTTTAACAATTACAGGTTGCTCAGTGTCAAAAGGGTTAGCCGAAAAATCCAACGTTTATAACGGTTACGGCGGAGTTTCAAAAATCACTACCGCTTTTGATCCAACGACAGGAACACCTGCACCGCAAGTTTTAAACGTGGTCGGTGAAGTTACCGCTGCAACAATCCACAACGGCGAGCACAGCAAAGATGTTATTGCCTTTTTTCAACGTTCAGACAGTTCAATATTTAACAGCGATTCAAAGAGTAGCAAAACCACGCTGATAATCGGCACAACCAATCAAGAAATCATTAAAACCGCCATTGATGCAATAAATAAAAAATTAAGCTCACAACCAACGCAAACAGCAAATAATAAGGTGCAAAATGAATAAATACGATTACCGTTCCAATATCAAAAAATATGATCTTGAAGTCGCAAACTCAATGACAACAGCCACCAATGAGCAAATAGCAGCTTGTTATAACGGTTGCGGGGCGGAATGGATGCCAAACTGGAGCCGTGATGTTATCGACCAATTTGTCACTCTTTATAAAGATTGCGTAGTGGTTCACGATTGGGATTTTAGCCACTCAGATGGAACAAAAGAGAATTTTAATTTAGCAAATAAAAGAATGTTAAAAAATATGAAGAAAATTCGTGATTATCATTTTCCTTGGAGCAATCCAAAACACTATTTCACTTGTTTCAAATGGTATCTAAAAGCACGTGTTTTATACCGAACACTTAATAAATTTGGCTTTAAAGCTTGGCAAGAAGCGTACGATAAAAAAGCCTTTGATAACATTCTAGATTAAAATAAACCCTATAATACTTCTTATTTCTTCCTTAAGGCTGGACCACAAATCCAGCCATTTTTTTATTTTTCAATCAATTTTTTATATAACTTAGCAGTTTCTTTTTCGTCCAAATTTGAGATATAATTAATCAACTCTTGCTTTTGCTTGGCTGCTAAATTAGTAGTGTCGCTACCAAATAAGTTGTCAAAATGTTTGATAGTCGCTAATTGCTGTTGTTTTGCCGCTCGATCAGCGTGCGCCATGTAATGTTTTGTCATATCGCTGGTCATGTGACCAACAATCGACTGCACAATTACCAAGGGAATATTGTTCAGCCCCGCAAAATAGCAAAATGTGTGGCGTAGGCTGTGAACATCTTTAGTTGATACCGCTCTGGTGCGATTGGCAACTTTCTTTTGATGTTCAATTTCTAAACTATCCAACAATTTTTTCACGCGCCAAATAATGCCAGTTTGATTTTGTTTAAACATTTTAAAATGCTCAAGTGAAACATAATCGCTTTTTTTCCCTTTTTTTGAACGTAAAGTTAGCAGATAATTTTTCAATTGACTAATGATAGGAATTTCGACAATAGCCCCCGTTTTAATCGTTTCTTTAGTGATTAAATTGTTGCTGAAATCAATATCACTCCATTTAAGGGTACAAATATCACCTTCACGAAAAGCGGTAAAAAGTCCAATAATGAAAATATGTTTAACAAAAAAGTCCGCTTTTTCCAAAATTAATTCTAATTCTTCAAGCGAAAACGCTTCACGTTTTTCTTTAACTTCACTTAAAAGTGGTATTTCGGCAAAGTAATTTCTATACAACCCTGCATCTTCAAATAAAAGTTGGAAAACTTCACGTACTGTTTTATGAATTGCATTAATAGTACGAGGTGATAATTTTTTAGTTTTAACTTTGTAAGAACTTTTCTTCTTAGATAAATGATTGTTAAAAGAAACTTCTTTGTTATAGCGCCCTTTTTCACGTAAATAATAAATATATTCCTCTGCATGAGCTTTTTTTACTTGAGATAGAAATTCAATATTCTCATGCTCATTAACCATAAAAGCAATAAAGTCGTCAAAATGTGAACGTTTTGAGTTGATGTGTTTTTCTGAACTTTTCTTTTTTTTGGGTTTTTTAAGCGATAATTCAAAAGCCTCAGAGATTTTTATTTTTTCGCCGCCAGCTAGTTCATCACGAAAGTTTTCTACTAAAGCGGTAACGGTTTTTTGTGCAGCTAATTCAGAAACTCTTGCTTTTTCTATTGCTTCAAAGTCTTTAGCGTCTTTTTCTTCAAAGCAATTTGTGCAAACTCCAGAGTAAGTTTTGCCTTGTTTCATAAATTTATAATGATATTCTTTTGTTTCGCCTTTAGAAGTTTTTCTTTTAAATACGCTCATTTTACAAGACACCTTAATTTAATTTTAACTATTTTAATTATATTAATAATATACATTTAAAAATAAAAATTGTCACATTTTTAGAACATTTTTTAAAAATTAAGAATTAGAACATTTTTTTAATAAGTGTTGATTTTTACTAAAATAAGATATTTTGAGGTGAAAAAGGTTGGAAATTTGGGCAAAAAAAATGGCACTCCGGGAAGGAATTGAACCTTCGACCTACTGATTAGAAGTCAGTTGCTCTATCCTCTGAGCTACCGGAGCACATTTTAGTATGCAAAGAAGTTTGTTTACCTCTTTGAGCTAATTAATATAGTCAGATTTTGTTTTTTTGCAAACTATTTTTTGAAAAACAATGTACTTTTTTTAGATAAATAAAAATGTTATCTGGAGGTCATCTTTTTAACATATTCATTAAGTGATACTTGATTAACTTTTTCTTAATATTTTATTAAAAATATTAATTTGTAAAAAGTGACTTGTTTTGTTTGATTAAATAGTTATGTTTATACAATAATTATATATTATTTTTTGCATTTATTTAAAGTAATGATTTTATAATGAAAAATATTCAAGTCAATTAATAAAGTTAAATAAAAACAATGATAATTAATTTGTAAGAGATAAAATGATATTTTTTGGGAAAATAAATATTTAATATATGGAAAATGATTATTAAAGTGAATTTAATGAAAGAAGAAAATCGCAAAATTATTCAAAATGTTTTAATAGGGTGTGGTACTGGGTGTTTGCTAACGGCATTTATTGTTTGCGCTTTAGTTGTATGGTTGGTTTACAGTGGTTGTAGTTTTTTGAATAGAGTGGCTAATGATATTGAAAAACAAAAAGCTGAATTTATAGACAATTATGCTACCTCATACAATGATATTCGTAAGGAAAGTGGTATGATTGTTTTTAATGAAAAAATTTTTGAACTTTACAAACATTCAAACGGTGAGTTTGAGTGGTCTAAACAATTTGGAGATAGTGAAAATTATCCATATTTGCACCAAAAATATACTAAAATAAAGAACGGGTTAATTGAATATGAACGTGAGCATTTTAAGTCTGGAGAAGTTTTTTATTTAAGCAGTGAATATGTTATTCGTAGTGGGAAACCTTTTGATATTGATCATTCTGATACCTATTTCGAGGAGGAGTTAATCAAAACCTTTTACTTTGATAAAACAGGACAAAAGGTGATTAAAAAAGAATTTAGCTGTATTGATAAAAAGCATTTTTTAGAAGATGACTTTATTACTGAAAAAGAGGCAGAAACAATTCTTGAAAGATGGAGGCATAAAGCTGAATAATTGATTTTTTATGAAAATTTTTATGTTTATTTTTATATATAAGCTACTGTTTTGTTGTATTTTTAAGAATTAATAAATTTTAATTTTTCATATGAATAAAGTACAAAAAATATGAAATATACTTTTATTAAGAGCTGGTTTTATAAAAAAATAAAAAATCCCTCAAAATACAATTTAAGAGGGATTAAATATGAAGAAGTTTTAAGTTTTTATTTGTTTGCTAATTCTGGAAAAATTTTATCCATATTTAACTTGTCATGAGTTTCAGATTGTAGTTTCTTAAACTCTTTGTATAGCTTTTTCATAATGGATTTATTCGCAGGACTGCTTGCAACGTCATTCATTTCTTGTGGATCTTTTTTTACATTGTATAAACGCGCTACTTTAGCATTTGGATATAAAATTAACTTCCAATCTCCTTTACGAATCATGCGTTGAAAATTTATATACCCACAGTAAATCGCATCGTAGGATTTTTTCTTTTCGCCAGAAATCAATGGCATTAAGCTTTTAAATTTAACGCCATTTCTATTTGCTTTGGCTAAATCTAAACTACTAGCCATAATATCTTGTAGATAGACGTCTGCGTCAATTTTTTTATTTTTTGGAATGCCTTTGCCATAGATAATTAATGGTACGCGAATTGAATGATCATACATATTTTGTTTACCTAAAAGTCCATGTTTACCAACAGCCAAACCGTGGTCGGCACTAAAGAAAATAATTGTATTATCAGCTTTGCCACTTTTTTCTAATGCGTCTAAAATTCGACCAACTTGGTAATCGGTATAACTGATTAACGCATAATATTCTTGGCGGTTAACTTTAACTGCATATGGAGTACGTGGCATCGGTGCCAATTTCTCATCACGAAGATAATTAGTTTTCCCATTTTTTCCTTTGCGGCTTAAACCAATTTTATCCTCGTATGGATAACGCGGGATAAAGTTATCTGGCACATTAATTTTGTCCAAAGGATACATATCAACATACTTTTTAGGAGCTTGACGTGGGTCATGTGGCGAATTAAATGCAGCATACATGAAGAATGGCTTTTGCTCATTTTTTGCTTTATTAATGAAACTAATTGTTTCATCTGCAACGATTGCGCTCCAATGTTTACCTCCTTTCCAAAAACCTCCCATACTTTTATCATATGGACTCCATGTATCAGGCTGTCCTTCAATAAATTTACGGCTATAACGAATTTGTGTTTGGTTAGGCATGCCTCCACGAACTGTTCCAGTAGATGTAAATGATTTCTGTGGTTTTCTATGATGAACGTGCCACTTACCCGTGAAATATGAATCATAGCCTGCATTGTTCATACGTTTTGCCCAAAGTGGCTTTTCTTTACTTGAACAATAATTTTGTGCATCCCAGACAAATTGTCCAGTGTTTAACATAGCTCTTGAAGCCATGCAAACAGCGCCATTCCACGCTCCCATATTATAAGCGTGTGTAAATAAGACACCTCCTTCAACTAGGCGGTCTAAATTTGGTGTTTTAATTGTTTTGTTACCGACTGCACCCATTTCGTCGAAGCACATATCATCAGCAAAAATAAATAAAATATTTGGCTTTTGCTGTTGTTGCGCGGTTTTTTGAATTGGTTCTTGTGCGTGTGCAGTATTTAACAGCATAGGAACTGTTAACGTTGATAAAGCTTTACATAATAATTTTTTACTCATTTCCTCTCCTCTTTACATAACCTTTGTATTACATTCATTTTACTTAAAAAATAAAAATCTACTTTATTATAACACTTTTTTTATAAAAATATTGCAAAAGAAAGTAAAAAACTTGTAATTTAGCCGTTAGGTGGTTAGTATTAGACTATGATTTTTTAGAAAATTTATTTTTAAATTAAGAAAACATGGTATAATTTGACAGTTAAACTTTGGAGTATTAGATGGAATTCAATAGTGAGATATATAATAAGTTTATAAAAGGGATTGATAAGGTTTTTGAACAATCTGTAAATAGTAATTTATCTAGAATGGGGAAATTACAACGTGTTGAAGGAGATATTAGAAATCCTGATGATGTCTTAGGTATCTTAACATTTACATGTCCTGATTATATTGGCGCTATTTTAATATCTTTTCCAGAAAGTACTGTGTTAAATATTTATCGTCGATTGGTTTATGAAGATGCTGATCAGTTGAGTGCAAATGTTGTTGATTCTATGAATGGTTTCTTAGGGCTTATTATTGATCAAATTATGAAAATATTTACCGATGAAGATATTGTTTTTGATGAAGCTGTTATTTTAAATAGGCAGCGTGTAAAATTTAAAAATGACGATGACTTAGAGTGGTTGCATTATCCTTTAGAAGCTGAAAATGTTGGCAAATTAGGGGTGTTCATTGGTTTAGGTCAAGTTACTTTTGATGTTTAATTGATTATTAATTTAGTTAAAAAGGGAAAAAAATGGAGAAGGACAGTAAAAATTTAAATCATGATGAACAATTGGTTTCTGCTGATAATAATGAAGCAAATTTTAATAAATTAAATATGATTCAGAAATTTTTAAAAGGTTTTTTTATGCCTTTTAAAACAATGTTCATGTTTATGTTTAAACCACGTTATTGGCACTACTTTGCAATACCATTAACTATTAATATTGTCATCTATTTTGTTGTGTCTTTACTTTGTTATTTTTATGTTTTTCCTTTTATTGATAGTTTATTTAGCGAACCTAATCCTGATGCTTGGTATTACTTTGTATATCGAATTTGGAATTGGATTGCCGCAATTTTGACAGTGGTTATTTTTGGTTTTTCGATAGCATTTAGTTTTAGTATGCTATTTTTTATTGTAGCTGCTCCTTTTGCAGATATGTTAGCAGAAAAAATTGAATCTGATGTGTATGGCTTAGAGCCTCCAAAATATACTTTTTTAACTTATCTAAAATTGTTTGCAATTTCAATATATGATGGCTTGATTTTAAACTTAAAAATATTTTGTGCAACGGCAGTGTTATTTCCATTTTCATTTATTCCGGTGGTTGGTTTTGTGCCGATGTTTATTGCTTCATCATACTTTTACGGGGTTACTTTTTTAAGTTTTAGCTCAGAACATCATCAAGTTCGCCATAAAGAATTTTTGCAAAAAATGAAAGAAAATCGTTCTCTATGTTTAGGATTAGGGTTATGTTTATATTTAAGTAACTATATTCCTCTACTGCCAATTATTGTTTATCCAGCAGGGGTTATTGCTGGAACGATTGTTTTTAATGAATATTTAAATCCTCAAAATAGCCAAAAATAAGGAGTAATGACGTATGAAATTAATTTTTAGAACTTGTTTTTTAACTCTACTTATATTGTTTTCTGTAGTAAATATGACAACCATTTATGCTCAAGAAGAGAGAAAAAAGAACGTAGTTGTTGATGTTGTTGACGTTCGCACATTTGAACCACGTATTAAAATTGATCGCCAAAAGGTAATTAAATCAGCACAAGATGCTACTAAAAATAAATACCCAAATGCTGATTATGTTTTATTAGATGATTATGAATACATTTATTATACGACAGAGGGAACTTCATATAATTCTGATGAAGTTTATGTAAAAATTTTGACAGAGAAAGGGCTTCGTCAAAATAAAATTTTGCAAATTGGATATTCTGCAAGTTATTCGGAGGTTGAAGTTAGTGCAATAAATGTAATAAAGCCCAACGGACAAGTAATTAATATTGATATTGCAAAAAATTCAAAAGATTCAATAAGTTCATCGCAGCTTAATGAAAATATTTTTGACCCTAATAGTCGAGTTTTGACAGTTAATATTCCTAATTTAGCAGTCGGTGATATTTTATACTATGTTTACAGTCGTAAAACTTTTAAAGCACGTGTTCCAAAAACTTGGTGTAATTATTTTGTGTTACAATCAATGAGTCCGTATTTAAATTATACGATTGAAATTGATGCTCCGCAGACAATGCCATTAAAGAAAATTTTTGTTAAAGATGAAGTCAAAAATAGTATTTCATATTATAGTAAAAATGTTGGTTCGAGAATTATTTATAGTTGGCAGGCTAAAAATGTTCCACAAATTATTCCTGAAGATGGAATGCCTGAATATTATACGGTAGCTCAACGTTTACTGGTTTCAACAATATCAAGTTGGCAGGATATTTCGAAGTGGTATTGGAATTTGTGCAAAAAGCCATTAGAAGATGTGACTGTTGAAATGAAAGATAAAGTTGATGAATTAATTAATAATTGTAACTCTAATAATGAAAAAATTTATAAAATTTTTCAGTTTGTAGCAAAAGATGTTCGCTATATGGGATTAACCATTGAGAAAGAAGCTCCAGGTTATGAACCACACAATGTTAGCGTTACATTTAATAACCGCTATGGTGTTTGTCGTGATAAAGCTGCATTGTTAGTCGCAATGTTACGAATTGCAAAAATTGAAGCATATCCAGTGTTATTTTATTCTGGTCCTAAAAAAGATATTGAAGTCCCAAATAATTTCTTTAATCATGCAATTGTTGGAGTTCGCGAGCCAGATGGTAAATTTTTATTAATGGATCCGACAGATGAAACTACGCGAGATTTAATGCCTGCTTATTTGAGTAATATGAGTTATTTAGCTGCGACGCCATATGGCGAGACATTACAAATATCGCCAACAATTGATGCTAAAAAGAATTTATTATCAATTTCAACAAAAGGAAAATTAGAGTTATCAGGAATCTTCAAAGCACAAAGTGTGTTGACATTCAAAGGTATTAATGATGGATTATATAGAGGCGCATTTTCGCGCTGGAAAAAAGAAGAGGTTAAAGACTTTTTTGAGGGAAGATTAACAAAAATTTTTCCAAAATTGACATTGAATGAAGTGATTGTTGAGCCAAAAAATATTCGCGATATGAGTCACCCTTTAACTGTAACATTAAAATATGACGTAGAAAATTTTATTAGTAGTGAAAATAAGTTAGCAATGCTTAAAGCTCCTTGGTTGGGGCAGCAGTTTGGTGCAGTTAATTTTGTGCTAAGAAGTACAGGATTACAAAAACGTAAGTTTCCTTTAAAGATTTTTAGTAGTTGTGGAGTGGAAGAAAATTTTACAATTGATGCAAAAAATATTGGGAAAACATTAGTGATTCCAGAACAAAAAGATATTAATAGTAATTTTTTGGAATGGCATCAGAATATAAACCGTAAAAATGGAAATTTAGTTGGAAAAGCTCAATTTTTAATTAAATCAATGGAAATATCGCCAAATGAATATTTGGGGTTAAAAAAAGTTATTAAGCAAATTGATTTTGAGAAGCGTAAAACATTAATATTTGGCAGGGATGAACTGACATTCACTGAAATTGCCCAAAAATATCACAATGAAGATTGTGTTATTTTAGATTTGCAAAAAGAGTATAATTTAGCAGAAAATAATAATTTTGTTGTTACAAAATTAAAACGACTAATTCTAAATTATGCTGGTAAAAAAAGTTATGGTGAATTAAAAATCGAATTTAATCCTTCGCGTGAAAAAGTGGAATTAATTTCAGGAAGAGTTATTAGCGCTGAAGGTAAAGTGTTTAAAGTAAAACCAACCGAGTTAAATTTTATGGATTCAAGTATTGGTGGAGCTGCTCCGCGTTATCCTCAAAATAAAATTATGGTGGTATCATTTCCAAAAGTTGAAGTTGGTAGTGTCGTAGAATATGAAGTTAAGCGTACACTTTTAGGACATGATGTTGTTGCAATTATGCGTCCATTTAAAACAAATAATGTTATTTTAAAACAAAATTTTATAGTTAATAATAACGATGATGGAAAAGTTAATTATTCAAATGTTGCATTGCTTTTTAGTCAAGATAAAAAAACAGATCAACAGTTAAAATTATCGAGTTTAAATTTAGATGCAATTAAGAATGAAAGTTATTCTGCTCCAAATTGGGTATTGCCAACAACTTTATTAATTAGTAAAGGCGACTGGAGTAAGTATATTAACATTTTACAAAGCCAAATTAAGAAAAAATTAGTTGGGACAAATCAATTGTTAAATGCCAAAATTTTAGAAATTTTAAAGCAGTGTCAAACAGATACTGTAGCAGAAAAAGTGCAAATTATAAATACTTTTATAGCAAAAAATATTAGATTAGCGGGCAATAGTTTTAATAATATGTCCTTAGAAAATATTTCACAGGTTGAGAAAACTTTAATTGATGGTTATGGAAATAATCTTGATATTGCGATGCTTTATTACGCAATGTTAAATGCGGCAAAAATTGATTGCGAAATGATTTTGACAACTTCATTGCCTAATGTCAAAGAAGTTATTGAACCAATCATAAATTATAATCAAATTGATTTTTTTGATAAAGTCTTGGTTGTTGTTAAAGATGGCGAGAATCATTATTATTTAGGAGAAGGTAAAAGTCAAAACATTTATGCAAACATTGCGACAAATGAATTTTTTAATCACAAATTTGTGAAGCTTAACTTAAACTCTTCTAAAAAAGATGATGTTGCAAAATTTGAAATATTAACTACAAAACAACAAGATAAATATGAAAGTTTCCAAGAGTATGAATATGAATTATTTGTTGCAGAAAGTGGTGCGACAAATTATCGTTTTAAAAATATTATTCAAGGCGCCGCATATAATAATTATAAAAAATTTATCAAAGAGTTAACAAATGAAGAAAAAGATCGTTATTTCCAAAAATTGATTGCAAGTGTTAGTCAAAGTGCGAAACCATTAGAACCGTTGTTTTATGATGTTGATAATTACCCAGCCGTATTTAAAGCAACATTAGCAATTAATGATTATACGGTTAAAGACAAAGATTTTTTATATTTATCTTTACCTACTGAAAAGTTAAAAAATATTTTTAGACTAAATACTAAAAAACGTGAAACACCTTTTTACTACTCAGAACGTAATCAATTTACAATTTCATATTCTGTAAGTTTTCCAAATAATGTAAATATTAAAATAAAACCGCAAGCATTTAATTGGCAAGGACCTAAAAATATTGGAAAAATAGTTTGTTCAGTACAACAAAAAAGCAATAACGAAATTTTAATTTGTTATGACGTTGATCTAAAACCAGCATTATTGAGCGCCACAGATTATCAACAAATTGTTAAGATTCAAGAAAAATTAAATGCTTTAAGCACTCGTTTTATTTTAGGAAAAATTAAATAAGATGAACATCGCAAAGGGAGAAAAATGGCAATTAAATATTAATAATTTTGGAGAAATCCAGCAATTACTATATTCAGAAAGTTATCATGATAAAGATGCTGTGGAACAAGTTAATTCAGTACCTTTTCATTGTGATGATAGTTCAGTAAGTGAATTTTGTGGTCCAGCGTTATATGTCGATAATCAACGAGTTATCTTGAACTTGAAAGAAGATGCTGATGAGTTACACTTTGTTGGCGTTAACGATGATGTAAGTTATCGAATCAAAGTTGAAGAAATTAACGGTAGATTAAAAATATTTGTTCATATTGGTAATTTTCAAAATATTCCACTTCAGCCTGAATCTATAAAATTGCGTTTAGGTATTGACTGCTATATGGATAAATTTCCAGAGTGGAATCATAAATTCTTCCCAACTTTTTTACGGTGTGAAAAAAGCCATTTTAATGGTTATTTTATGACGCCAAGTGGAAAAGTTTTAACTATTTCTTCTCCAAATGAATTAGCTGCCTGGGAATTATGTTACAATAAATCAGGCACAGATAATGATGGAAATCAATTTAACGGGCACCGTATCTACACTGTCGATTTAGTGTTATTAGCAAATAACGTTATTTTACCTGAACGTCATGCCCAAAATTTAAAACAAATCAAAGCCAACAGTTTTCGTAATTGGGAATTTATTTTTGAACCGACTGATTGTATTGATGATAGTTTAGTTGATATATTTGCTACAAATTGTGACGCTCCAATTTTTAATATTGAGCGTCCGACGATTTTAAATACTGATAATAATTTTAATTTTTCAATAACTTCTCTTAATAACTTAGCTGCTGTTACTGTTTTATGTAATGAACAAAAAGAACTTCTTGAACCGATTGAAGTTGTTAATAGTTGTTATAACTATCAATTTTCATCTTTTGCGGGAGTAGGGGAGTATATTGTAATTGCAACCGATAAAAACGGCAAAAAAAGTGAAGCGCGATTCTATAAGTTGCAAGATTTTGCTTGGTATTTAGAATATGCCGCAAAGAATGCAGTGAGAGCTTCACAACGTGCAACAAGTCATTGTGAAGCGTATTATGGACTTTTTTCTTTAATTAATTCTGTTAAAAATTTTGATAAAAGAAATAAAGGAAAGGCTTTTGCTAATTATACACAAAGGCGGATAAATGAAATTTTAAACGAAGTTTTTGATTTTGAAAAAATGAAGCCTAAATTTGGAGAAGAGCGTATTCAAAATATTTCAACTTTAATTTCGATTTTAGTTGCAGCGTATAAAGCATTTGAAGACCCCAAATTTTTTGAACAGGCTACTTCTTTGGTGAAATTTTTTATTGAAAATTATTTTAAAGAAGATGGTGGGTTTTATTCTCCAAATGGTATTGATTATAGCTGCGTGATTTATCCTGCTAAAAGCTTAATGGAGTATTTAGAGGCGTTTAGTTTACCTTGCTTTCTTGATAATTGTGCATTTAATCATGAAGAGTTACGCCATAAGTTGAACAGTGTTATTACTAAAAATATTAATCACATTGCTAACAAATCTGGAGATTTGCAAACTGAAGGTGAAACCACTTTTAACGATGGTACTGTTTCGTGTGCAGCATTGCAGATTGCTATGTATGCTTTATTGACTAGAAATGGCAATGAGTCATTAATTGATTATGTTGTCAGCGCCAAACAATTATTGAAAAGCCATGATGCTTTAACTCAAAAATTCGTTCCCGATGCTCGAATGCGTAGTTGTACTTTGCGTTTTTGGGATGCTCAGTATGATGTGTTAATTAACCATAATATGATTAGCTCTCCACATGGTTGGAGTGCGTGGCGTAGTTATGGGACGTATTATTTATATTTATTAACAGGTCGTCGTGAATATTTAATTGAAACTTTAAACTCTCTAGGCGCGATGTGTCAATTAATTGACCAATATGGCGTTCTTAATTGGGCTTTTGTAGTTGATCCAAATATCTACACAGAGCAAATTTGTAAAGATATTTTTGTTGCTTATAAATGTAATCAAAAAAAATCAGGACATTATCACACACATAAATACCCCAAAGCAATTAAGAAATATCATATTTCAGAAGAGTATTTACCAATGGTAGGAACTTGGTTTGAAGGCAATAGCAATGATAATAATGTTCATGAAGTTTTTAAGGCTATGGATGAAATTATTTTAAGCAATGCCTTTGTAATTGTTAATAGTGACAATATTACTGAAGTGTTTAATTGTAATAATATTAGCATTAACGGCTTAAATAAAATTAGTTTCTCTAGTAAATTAATTAAAAAAGTACATTTTAATTTAGCAATTAATAGTAGTTTTATTATTGATTTTGAAGATGGTGAAGCTGAAATCCATTTAGCTGCAGGTCGTCACTGGATGCCTATTCCGCGGTAAAAAAGATAACATCATCATTCAAAAAATCTACTTTTATATGTTGATAAAATGAGTGATTAAATTTTAATAGATTTTTGGCAATGTATTGCATTGTGTCCTCTGAGTAAAAACATATGTGAGTTAAATCTCGGATGTAATGCCAATTTGCAAATATCTCTTTATTATCGTAAGCATCTTTTTTTACTAATTTAGTCATTATTGCCAAAAAATGAGCATCGCCATCATTTTTCAAGCAATCCCATAAATTAGTTAGCTGTATGGCTGGGTCATTAAGATGTTCAACAACTTCAGTTGCTGTAATAAAATCATAGCAATGTTCCCTTAATAATTGTGCATTTGGGTAATAAAATTTATCGTACATAGCCATATCACAACCACTACGCTCTAGAGTTAATGCTAAAGCTGGAGCAAAACCACAACCAAAATCGAGACCATAAGGTTTATCTGCTGAATCAAAAAAATCTGAATTTTGTAATTTGTTAATTACCGGTAAAGCTAAGCGGTTGAGGAAATTGATATAGTTTTGGTCATTAACATCATTATCATGTAAATCATATTCGTTTTTTTCTTCAACTTCATTTAATTGAAATTTTTTATCAACAAAAATTAATTTACAATTATTACACAATGTAAATTCACGAATTTTATTTTCATAAAAATATTCAGTTTCATTTGATTTACATAATGGGCAGTTTGACATTGAGGATTCCTTTAGTTTTTTATAAATGATCTATAGTGTAATTATAGTTTAGATTGAATATTTTTCAATAAAACTCTATTCGTTTAAAGAATTTTATTGAAAAATTCACAATTAACTTTATATTTGGTAGATGTTTAAATGTAAAATGATGAAAGACTCTTCTATAAAAAGAAAGAGTATTTGATAGTTATTTAATATTAATTAGGAATATATACGAGTGAATTTTAGTTATTTTGAAATTATAATGTTAATTTGTTTTGGTTTTAGTTGGCCATTTGCATTAATGAAAACGTTGCGCACTAAACGTGTTGAAGGCAAAAGTTTTTTGTTTATGTATTTAGTTGCCATTGGGTATGTAGCAGGGATTAGTCATAAATTTTCTAACGACAAAGATTTTGTAATATTTTTGTATATGATAAATTTAATTTTAGTTTGTAGTGATATTATTGCTTCGCACTATTATAGTAGTAAAAACAAGAAAAGACAATTAGAGGTAAATGTTCAAATTAATGAACAATAATAGATATGATTGAAATAGGAAAATATAATAAGTTAGAAGTTGCACGAATCGTTAGTTTTGGTCTTTACTTAACTGATGGCGAAGAAGATGTATTGCTACCAGAAAAATATGCACCTAAAATTGCTAAAGTTGGTGATATGGTCGATGTTTTTGTTTATACAGATTCTGAAGATAGAATAATTGCTACAACTGAAACTCCATTCGCAATGGTAGGTGAAATTGCTAAACTGCGAGTAGTCGATGTTAATAGAGTAGGGGCGTTTATGGATTGGGGGCTGCCAAAAGATCTGTTTGTGCCGTTTAAGCAACAACGCGAGCGCATGGAAGTTGGTGAAGATTATGTTGTTAAATTATTATTTGATGAACGTAGTAATAGAGTTATGGCAACAAATAAATTCAGTAATCAATTAATTGCGCAGTGTGCCAGCGATTTTAAAATTGGAGATAAAGTAGAAATTCAACCTTTGTATAAAATTAATGCTGGATATATAGTTTCAATTGATAAAATTTTTTCAGGGATGTTATACAATAGTGATATATTTTGTGATATAGCTTTAGGTGAAAAAATGGTTGGTTATATAACGAAATTACGTGAAGATAAAAAAGTTGATGTTGCATTAAGAAAAGCTGGGCTTGAAGGTGCTGAAGATTTAAAACCAATTATCGTTGAAAAATTAAAAGAAGCTAAAAATAATTTTATTGCTCTTAACACAAAAAGTAGCCCTGAGGACATCAAAAAGTATTTCAAAATGAGTAAGAAAGTTTTTAAAAAAGTTGTTGGAATGCTTTATAAAGAGAAAATTATTGAAGTTAATGAAAAAGGTATTAAATTAATAACTAAATAACATATAAACTGTTAGTTAAGAGCTGTTATTAATATTGCCAATAATAAAATAAAATATTGATGGGATAAATTATGATTATTGTATTAAAACATAATGTTACAGATAATGAAATTAAAATGGTAACCGAAAAAATTACAGAGTTCGGTTATGAGCCAAGAGTTATTCAAGGTGTTGAAAACACTGTTATTGGGGCTGTTGGTGACGAAGAAATGCATCAGACTCTTGAAGTATTAAATAATTTTGATTGCGTTCAAAAAGTATTAGCAATCCAAAAGAAATATAAGTTAGTTTCACGCGAATTCCATAAAGATGATAGTGTGATTTCATTTGGGAACCAAGATAAAGTTGGTGGTGGTAATTTTACTACAATCGGTGGACCATGTGCAGTTGAGTCATTAGAGCAAATGCAACAAGTTGCTAAAGATTTAAAAGCAGTTGGGATCAATACATTACGTGGGGGAGCGTTTAAACCACGTACTTCTCCTTATGATTTCCAGGGTCATGGCGAAAAAGGTTTGGAAATTCTTCAGCAAGTTAAGGAAGAGTTTGAGATGAGCGTGGTCACAGAAGTTGTTGCAGTGTCACATATTGAAAAAATTACCGAAGTTGCTGATTGCTTACAAATTGGTGCTCGTAATAGCCAAAATTTCCACCTTTTAGCTGCGGTTGCAGAAGCTGGAAAACCTGTTATGTTAAAGCGAGGAATGTCGTCTACTGTTTCAGAATGGTTGTCTGCCGCTGAATATTTAATGGTGCATGGTTGCAGTGACGTTATTTTGTGCGAGCGTGGTATTAGGACATTTGAAACAAGTACGCGAAATACATTAGATATTGGAGCAATTGCAGTGGCAAAAAAAGAAAGTCATCTACCTGTGGTTGTTGATCCAAGTCATGCCGCTGGAAGACTCGATTTAGTGTTACCATTAGCAAAAGCTGCAGTTGCTGCTGGAGCAGATGGTTTAATTGTCGAAGCACATCCAACTCCTATGACTGCGTGTAGTGATGCAGCTCAGCAAATTCCTTCTGCTGAATTTGGTAAATTTTTAGAGCAAATTCAACCATTTATTGATTTAGTTCGAAAAAATAGTTAAACTATATATTATAAATTTTTATGAAGATTGCGTCAGATATTAACTTGGCGCTTTTTTTTGCACTTATTTTATTAAAAAAATTCTTAAATATTGATAAAAAAATAAATTATACTTAAATAGTATGAAATATTGTTTTTTTTAGTAACTAATTGTACTTTTTTTACAAACACAGTATAAATTAATTAAACATCATTTTGATAAAAGTTGAAAAAATTAAACAATAAAATAGATATGGAGAATTTACAATGAGTGATAATTTTAAGAAAAAAATACCTTGTTTTTTAGTAACTATAGCATTTATTGCTCTTATATACTCAGCATTAGGAGTCGGCAAATCTGTTACAGATATAAGTTGTGATAAATCAGTAATGAAAATCAATAAAGTTAAAATGCAGAAAAATCCAAAAGCATTCTCGCATATTGGAATTACAGTCCCAAACTTAGAAAAAGCTGTAAAATTTTATACTGAAGTGATGGGTTGGTATGAAATAATGAAGCCTACAACGATTTTGGAAGAAGATGATACTGCTATTGGTAAAATGTGCATCGATGTATTTGGTCGTGGTTGGGGAAGCTTTAGAATTGCTCATTTATCAACAGCTGACCGTATCGGTATTGAGCTTTTTGAATTTAAAAAAAATTTACAACCGCAAAATAAATTCAACCCATTTCAAACTGGAATTTTTCATTTTAGTGTACAAGACCCAGATGTGGAAGGTTTAGCAAAGAAAATAGTTGAAGCGGGAGGTAAGCAAAGAATGCCAATTCGCTATTATTATCCTGGAGAAAAGCCATTTCGCATGGTCTATATGGAAGATCCATTTGGCAATATTGTTGAAATTTATTCGCATTCATATGAGTTAACTTATAGTTCTGGTGCATATCAAAAAAAATAACGCTAAAAAATAAATTTTAAGATAGTTTGAAAATGAAGTTCATTATTGTGAACTTCATTTTTTTATTACAATTTTATTGCAAAAATAAACTGAAATATTTGAGTGTGAGAATATGCGATGTATATTAATTGAATGAAATAAATATAGATAGTCAATACTGCTAGTAGAGACTAATTAAAACCGATTATGGATATTAATATGAATAATTATAGACTAGAATTTGATAGTATGGGGAACATTAATGTTCCAAATGATAAGTATTGGGGAGCACAAACTCAGCGTTCATTACACCATTTTGACATTGGTAATGATATTATGCCATTAGAAGTTGTTGAGGCGTTCGGGATATTGAAAAAATCTTCAGCGATTGTGAACAATAAACTAGGCAAGCTTGATGATGAGTTAACAAAACTAATTGTTGAAGCTGCAGATGAAGTTATTGCTGGAAAATTGAATGACCATTTTCCACTGCACGTGTGGCAAACTGGTAGTGGCACACAGTCAAACATGAATGTAAATGAAGTTATTTCAAATCGAGCAATTGAGATGGCAAATGGTGAAGTTGGCAGTCAAAAGCCGGTTCATCCAAATAATCATGTTAATATGTCTCAGTCTAGTAATGATACATTTCCAACCGCTATGCATATTGCAGCGGTTAAAGCCTTAAAACATACTCTAATTCCAGCAGTGGCTAAATTACGTGATTCATTAGCTAAAAAAGCTGATGAATTTAATGATGTCGTAAAATTAGGTCGTACTCATTTGCAAGATGCTGTGCCTTTAACATTTGGTCAAGAATTTGGTGGATATGTCGCTCAATTAGATGATGCACTAGAAAATATTGAAAATGTATTTCCTCAATTATACAAGTTAGCATTAGGTGGAACTGCTGTTGGCACAGGCCTTAATACTCATAAAGATTTCGCGAACGAAGTTGCCAAGCAAATTGCTATAGAAACAAATGAGCCATTTGTGACAGCTCCAAATAAATTTGCATATTTAGCGGCACATGATTCGATTGTGATGGCAAGTGGCGCAATTAAAACGTTGGCATGTGCATTGATGAAAATTGCTAATGATTTGCGTTGGTTAGGATCAGGTCCTCGTTGCGGTATTGGAGAGTTATTTTTACCTGAAAATGAACCTGGATCATCAATTATGCCAGGTAAAGTAAATCCTACGCAATGTGAAGCTATGACAATGGTGGCAATTCAAGTAATAGGATATGATGCAGCTATCGGTTTTGCCGGTAGTCAGGGCAATTTTGAATTAAATGTTTTTAAGCCACTGATGATCTTTAACTTATTAGAACAGATTCGCTTGATTAGTGATTGTTGCGATTCTAGTCGAGAATTTATGGTCGAAGGCATTAAATTAAATCATGAAAAAATTCAAGAGTATTTGGATTCATCATTGATGTTAGTTACGGCTTTAAATCAACATATTGGCTACAATAAGGCCGCAGAAATTGCTCATAAAGCATTTGTTGAAAATAGTTCGCTGAAAGAAGCAACTTTAGCACTAGGTTATTTAACTGAAGCCGAATTCAATGAAATTGTTGATCCGAGTAAGATGGTGTCACCAAAGTAGTTGATAAATAAAAAGTTTTTAGAAGGTATTTGCAGTAATGTAAATGCCTTTTTTTTTAGCTATACTAAGTTAAAAATAAATTTATTGTGTTGACGATGAAAGTGTCATAGTTTATTGGTTCTATTAATTAAAAGGAGGTATTATAAAAATGAGAAAAAATTTGTAATATTTACACTATTAATTGTTTTTTTATTAGCTATTTGTTCTTATTTTATGTGTGGAAAAGATAGGTTAAAAACTTTCTCTTATAAAAATTTAAAAATAACTCCATATTTAAATTTAGTTGATGAGTATGCGGAAAAAAATAAATTAATTCAAAAAAAATATGTTTTAGCGAGAATTGAACTTATGAGAAGGAAAAATGTCGGCAAAATGTTGAAAAGTTATTACAATCATGATTTGTCAGAAAACATTTCCTCAAATGCATTTGTTGTTATTCAGTTGTGTTCAACTCAAAGAAGTTTTGGAGACATTATCTTATTAGCTGATTACAGAAATGCTAAAATTACTAAAATAATTCATTTTGACTATAAAAATAATTATTTTAAAAAAGTTGACACCATGAAGCAAATACCTTTAAAAATAACGTCTAATTTTAGAAAAATAATTGATATTTTAATTACCAATAGTCTTAAACGAGCAAAACTTAAAGATTTTGACATGTTTATAAAGTCTGTTAAAGGAGTAACACTTTATAACAGTAGTAATTGCTACAAATATGATGTTCTGGTTAAAGATTATTTAAAATTAGAGCACTATAGTAGCCATATAATTATTGTAAATATTAGTGATCAACCAAGTTGGAGTAACCCCAATAAGTTTACTGCTGGTGGAACTTTGTATTTTGCTTATGATGCTTTTACCCATAAATATTTAAAGTCTTATTTGGGGCGATAAATTTAATGCTATTGAGTGATAATTTACTGGCATTAGAAAAAGATGGTGTGGTATTTAATTACATCGCCGATGGTAATAAAAACATGATTTAATAAAAAGAGGACATATTTATGCAAGATTATGAAGTGCCAGTTACTATTATTGCTTTGCTCGTAGGTGGGATATGTATTGGTGTATACATTAGCAAAATTATACGAAAACTTGATCGAAAAAGAGTAGCGGTTTATTTTGAGCAACGTAAGTGTAAACTTTTGACAATGCCAAAGCCGACCTTTTTTCAATGTGATTTATTTTGTCGAGATACACGTCTTTATTATATAACTTATCAAGATGAAAATAATAATATTCATAGTGCATCAGTAAGAACTGCAATTTTTGCTAATGTATTTTTTTCAAATGATAAAATTATTTCAGATGTTTCTAGAGATATGCAACATAGTCTCAATGAGGAAAATACTATTTTAAAGAAACAGCTTAAATATTTAGAAGAAGAAAATACCAAAATGCGTCAAGAGTTAGTGTATCTTAAAGCAACCTTACAAGATTAAGTTATAGTTTTTGATATAACATTATACAGCTATTTAGTTGCTGTTATATTTTTTTAGACCAAGAATGTTCTAAATACTTATAAGTAATGATTTTTAGCGTACTTAAAAGGAAAATATATACTTTTGAATATTTTTGAGCTTGATTTTTGTCAATAAGGGGAGGATATATTCTCGAGTTAAGGATATGTTTTAAGAATGATGAAAATTGTAATATTCGCTAAACATATTATAAAATAATATTGTGTCGCGAATTATATTTTACGAATGAAGAAATTTCAATATTCAACTATCTTTCAAAGCGAGCAAGTTGTTTGTTTTAAAATGGGTTGAAAAAGAAATAATAAAATAATTTATTTGAATAAAATGAATTTTTCCTTCAATTTCAACTACATTGTCGAATTCGCATGACAGTCTTGCTGTCACAGTTTTTTTTATCTTGACTGGATGATACTGGATAAGTCTTTATAAAGTCTTTGTGTTTACAAATGTGTTTTTCATAGTTAAATTTTTTGTTATTTTGAACCATATGTAGCGTTAAGTGTGTTACGGTTAATTTCCAATTCTAATTTGCGTTTGTAAGATCCTTAAGCCGTGCTAATAAAAAGGAAACAAGTTATTAAGCCAATTAAAAAGAAGTAGTTGCTATAATAATATAATGAATTGATTTCTTCATAAAAAACCTCCAATTAGATGAATTGGAGGTGATATAAATGTTTTTAATAATATTTAAAAATATTTTTTAGCTATTCAGCAACAGGGAACATACTCATACGGTATTTTGTCGCATAGCTATATGGTACTAGATTAAATTCTTTTTGTTTGCTTGTATCAACCTCATAAATTTTGCCAGGCATTGTGAATGATCTGTTGTAGCGCCCAAAGCTGTAATTAATTGGCTGTAGTTTAGCAATAATTTTTAACGGTGAAGGGTTTTTGCGGTTGAATGAGAAATTTTCATTTAAGGCTTCTTCATCGCGTTTAACTGCTAATAATTTTACTTCATTCACATTAAGAGCATAATTAAATTTTTCATTTTTATCTCCAGTGAAAGCAAATAGTAATGGACCATAGTTAACTGTAGCGTATGGACGGTTAGTTTCTTTTACTTCATGACGTGGAAATGGTTTTTTAGCTAATGTTTTAATATAAGTTTCTTTGCCAGTGTTAATTTCTGGAGTCATTGCTAATTTTAAGTAAACATAATCTCCCGCATTCCATTTTCTTGAAACACTTGCAAAACCATTTTTATCAATTTTAACTGGGACAATATCGCCATTAACTTCAATACTTGGATTTTTACACCATTTTGGAATACGCATTGATAAAGTAAAGTTATCATTTTCTGCTTTTGGCTCAACGCTAATATTAATATCTTCAGTGAAAGGATAATTTGTTTTCATTGTGATATTTACTTCATTACCACTTGGAGTGTAACTTTTTACTGTAGCTGGACCATATAAGCCGATGGCTAAACCATTATCTTTGCGCATAACCATTGTTGAGACGTAATTAGGTAGAATACGAGTAATATTACCTGCGCAGCAAGCAGGACGGTGAACATGCTTCATTTGTGTCATAGATGCTGGCTTATGACCCGAGATTTTCAATTTCGGTAAAGCATTTGCAACTTGAACATAAGCGTATTTTGAAAAATCATCACTTAATACGCCAAACCCTGCATTGAAAAATACTTTTTCTAAACGATCTAAGTAGATACTATTACCAGTCACTTCGAACATTTTTGCATTTGCCCACAAAAAGTCTGCACTGTTACAAGTTTCAGCAGCTTGAAATGCTTGGTCGCCACGGAAGTATTCATTTGATGAATTTACACCAATTGGTAGCATGTTGTATTTTTGCATTTGCTCATAGGCATTTACAGAAGCATTTAAGTAATCTTTATTACCAGTCCAAGAGTAAGCTGTAGCATATTGTTTTGCCATTTCATTATAAGTTACCCCATGAACACACATTGTTGTTGAGAAGTCCTTTTGCTCATTCCACTGACGAACCATTCCTGATTCATTGCGCTTGAGAATATCAAGAGCTTTTTCTAAGATTTTTTTATTGCCAGTGTAGCGATAAACATCAAACATAACCTCAATATTTACTAAGCGTCGACTGTTATGTAGTTCGATTGGAGTGATTGGATTTTTATCATTTGGACGATTGAAAAGAGGGAAGTTCAAATACATTTTTTCCAGCATGTCTAAATATTTTTTATCGCCAGTTTGTTCATATAGTGCTAAAACTCCACGATTAAAACATGCAACTGCCCAATAGTGTCCATTTGGATACTCTGGATTTCTGTTTGCAACGTTTGAGTTTTCTTTGAACATTACTTTTTTAATGTTTTTTTGATCAATATAATAATAGCCGCGAGGATCTTTTTTCGATCGTTCTACCGCACGGTCAATCGCGACAACGGCACGGTGCTCAATATTATTATCATCTAACATTGCACCCATACGGATTGTACCATCAATAAAATAACCAGTTTGCTCGTAAGGCCACCAAGTTTGACGCTTGTCATTGGTTTTTACTGAACTAAACCAGCCTTCATTACGAAAAATTTTATCATGTTTTTCCAATTCGCGCGAATAGTTTTCCGATTGCATTTCAGCAACATTCCATAACCAGCCTTGAGGTTTAATTGACCCCATTGGTAGGCGCTCAAAATCTTGGTATGGCGCTTTTACTACTGATAAGCTATGGCTTTTTTTATTAGCATTTAAACCTAGGCAACCATATTGAGCGAATGCAATAGAGCCCACGACAGATGCAAGTGTTAAAACTTTAACACTTGACTTAGAGAAAGAACTTTTCCTAATCATTTTATTCCCTTATTTCTTAAGTTATTAAATTTATTATTTAGTAACGACTAACTAATTAATTCACTTTTAAAATATAATCATTTTTCTAATAAAACCTAGCGTTAAGATAACATGAAATATTCTTATTACAAGGATTTAAAATAACTTTTTTTCTTTTGAAATGACAGATTTTAAAAGTTTATGATGTAATATTTAGCAATTTGATAGTTTTTACTTTTTCCTTCACTTAAGTAGAGAATTTCAAACGCATTATCTTTAGAAAAGAATGTTTTGAACTTGATAAAAAAGTAGGTGTTACCACGTTTGTCTGTGACTGTTTTTGTCTGTACTAGCGAGCGTGATCTTACTAACCCATAGGTTGCACGATCTTTTTTACAATGCAGCAAGAAGTCGCTTAAGTTTTTTGCGTTTTTGAATTCTTGGGCTGTTTCTTGGTAGCATTGTTCGTATTTTTTGTGATCCATGGCAATTAACCATTTTTCTGCTGTGTCAATTTGAATCTCTTTGTTTTCTGAACCTGAGAATAGCCAGCAGCCAGTTGTTGTTAGAGTCGAAAAAGTTATAGCAAGTAATGCTATTGTCGAAAATATGAATTTTTTTAGAGTTGTCATTTTTCTTTACTCCTAAAAAAGTTATTGTTAAAATAGCTTAATAATATCTAATGGTAAAAGATATCATAAGCCTATTGTAAAAAAATAACAACTATTTATTAGCTTTTTGGTGAATATTTAGCAATTTTTTATCGCTGAGATCCTTAACGAGTTTTAGGAATTATACCATTGAGGAGCGTTTCATAGCAAAGTTCAGGAGTTAAAGCAGCTAAAGATTGTCCTCGTGAAGTCATTTTTATGCCGCATTTTTCATTGCTATAAACTGCTAAAGTACTAATAACTCCATCATTTTCACGTAAAAATTCATCAAGCTTAATGCGAGACTTAGGAGCTCCCTTTGTCGCAATAAAGCGATGTTTGTCTGCTGTCTCACTAACAATGATGATAGTAATTTTTAGAATACGGCACAAATCGGCTAATGTTAATGTCTCTTCATTTTGAGATAAAATTTTACAGGTTTTGCCTAAAAGAATGTAATTTTTTCCTTTCTGCTTTGATAATAATGCTTTTTTATTCATACGAGTACCTTCTTCTACTAAAAAGTCTCCAAAAACATAGCTAAATGCAGTTAAGTCTCGTTTGGTGTCATCAGTTTCATATAAAAATAAATTTTTACGTTGGTCAGCTGGTAAGATTTTAGCATTTTGTTTAATATAGTCACGGTATGGCATTTTTTGCATAGTGCCACCACAGATATAGTAAATTACTTTATTATCAGGTAAATCAGGATTATCCCTGTGGTGTGCATATTGTTCATTATCTCTCATTCGAGATTCTGTTGAAAAGTCCTCAATAACGTATGATGTTCCTTCTGTCGTGAAAAAAACTTTTTCAGTATAAGCGATAGTAAAAAAATTTCTAAAGCCTTGAGCCAGTATTTTACGTGAGAAAAAATCAGCAAAGAACCATCCGTTGCAAGATAAAAAATGAAAAACAATATGATGTTGTTTATCAGTTGGAATTGCTCTTTTAAAAATATTTGCTAATTTATCATGTTGAATATGGTTTTGTCTTGATCTATATTCTCCACGCTCATAACAACCATATTTTTGACTAACCTCCAAAGATCCTGGACTGCAGTGTGCGAAGATATAAATTTTTGCAGGTAATTCTAATTTTGAGCAGAGTTCATCATTGATAACTTTTATTGTACGAGCATAAGTAGGATCATTTTTCAGATCAAAGTTAATTTTTATTAAATGAATATCTTGGTCGCCAATTGATTTCCTAACTCTACCAAGTTTTAATGTATTGTTTCCTGGTCCTAAAGCTTGGTCTGCCCAATCTGGTAGATTAAAAATATGTGCTTTTTCTCCTGGAACCATCTCTCCCGCAAAATTTATCCAGAAAACAGATTTGAATTGAAACATTTTTTCACCTTATTTTTGTTGTGAAAAGGCTCTATTAGCTAAAACATTTCTTTAAATAATTTTACCTTTTAGCGCTAAATCATTTTTTACATTATAAAATTTAAAGATATGATTGTCAATGGTTTCTTGAGATAAAAAAACCATTAGCACTATATGGAATAGTGTTAATGGCCTTTAAAATTATTAGGAAAAATCAGCGTTATTTTTCAGAAATTATTTTCACATTAAATTGATTTGAGTTTGCCTTTAATTCTGGAGCATACATTGCTTCAGCTTTTAGAGGTAGAGCTGTGAATTTACCTGTTGTTTCAGCTTTAAGTCGATAACTTAATTGAATGCTTTTGCCACGCGGCATTCTTTCAACGAAGAAGCAAACTCGATCAAATCTAAACTCAACAAAACTGTTAACATAAAAATTCAAACCAATATTTTGATAACCACTATTTTTCTCTACTGGTTCAAAACCTGCAACTTTGAAATCTTCAAATAATAAATATTCATAATCATTTTTTGCAGTAGCATTAATGATTACCATAATTTCGTCGCCTTGTTGCACCATACTATCATTTTTAAGTAACGTAAATTCCTCTTTATCTTTTTTATTATCAACACGGTAAAACATTCTCTGAACTTTTAATTCTAATCCGCTTTTGCTGATATAAGCTTCTTGTGAAAAATAACTCAAGTAGGCATTAAAGAAGACATCAGCGTTAGAATCACTATTTTCTAGTTCAATACGAATTTGTGGTTTAGAGCCTTTTTTAAGTTCTTTAGCATTTAAAACAATTTTTGTATTAGTTGTGAATAAATTTTCCTTAGTGAATTTAAATGTTTCAATTAATTTATTATTGAAAAATACTTTCACTGTTTTATTACTATTTAATTCATCTGTATAATTTAAATATTCACAAATTGCATCAATTGCTATTGCTGTATCACGAGTTGAGTTCCAAAATGTACTATTTTTACGATTATTAACTAAGTATTTAACCATTTTAGATGCTATTTTTATATTATTATTGTTGTCAGAACTAGTTGCTAATAATAGCTTGATGTAATAACTCATTGCTTCAATTTCAGAATTTTGCCAATACCAATAAACGTTAAAGGTGTCATCTTCAAGATATGCAGTTTGGTTTTCATTGTCAATCACTAAGTTTTCATCAATCAATTCGCATAATTGAGAACATCTCAGTGCATATGCACAATCAAATTTTTCATAAATTTTTAATGTTAATGCCAGTAAAATTTTGCCGTAACTGTTTAATCTTTCAATATTTTTATCAGTGATTGCCGTGTTGATAAAATTGGTGATAAATTTTTTATCTTCAGCATTATTTTTGCTTTGTAAAACATCGTTGTTAATTAGAACATACATAGTATAAATTTCCCTTAGGCTGACAAAATTTTCAAATTTATCATTAGGAAATTTTTTGCTGTCAGCAATATTTTTGACAACTCGTTTAGTAAAATTATTTTTTAGAGTGTTAAACAGCCAATTGGCAGCTTGTTCTAATTTTTCTTCAGGGATATCTACTTCGCACATTCTAGCTTTCATTAAACCATCATAGATTAATGCAGTCAAATACAATGAAGGCTCGCCTCCTTTATGGTTAATGTTAAACCAGCCCCACGCACCATTGTTATTTTGAAAATTCAGCAAACGCTCAACACCTTTTTTAGTCAAAACTTTAATTTCATCGGCATCATAAATTGGGTTATTATTTGGATTATATTGTCCAAAAGTATCATTTTTGCTTTGTTTTTCCCATTGTTTGCGGCGTTTTGTACTGTCGCCTAATTCTTGACTATTAAGGTTATTATTTTCACGTTTTGATGCTAATTGTGTTAAGTCGATGCCTAAACTTTTCATAGTTTGATAAACTGTTACTGTTGGTAAGAAACGGTTTAACGTTTGCTCTGTACAACCATATGGATATTCTGCTAAATATGGCAGCGCCTCGATAATCGCTCCTGCAACTGTTGGCGAAACATTAATTGTTAAGCTTTGAGTATTATTTTTAATTTTTTTGGGAATTTCTAAGTCAATAGTCTGAGATTTTTTATTATTTGACAATGTTCCACTAAAAGCAACCATTTTATCAGTTCCGTAGACCGTGATTGGTAAACTTAATACTAAACCATCAGAATCAAAATCAGTAGCAGCTTTAAATGTAATTTTTACGGTGCCGCTTTTTACAGCTTTAATTCGCCAATCTTCAGTCACAGTACTGTTTGCTTTTAATACTGAATTTTGACGTTTTTGAGAATGTTTTGTTAATTTTAGCGCATCGCCTTCAATATTTATTTCACTTACTACAGAGCCACTTTTTTCTTTATTGAAGTTTTGGATGATTAAGCTTAAATCAGCCTCATCTCCTTCAACTAAGAAACGTGGGATTATACCTCTAACTTGAAAATCTTTTGCTGTTACAAATGTTGTTTCATTATAGCCAACCTGAACTTCTTTATTAATTGCCCAAACTTTTACTTTCCAACGACTAAGGTTTTCTGGAGTATTGAATGTTACTTTTGCTACGCCATTTTTATCAGTGACAACTTTATTTTTCCATAATGCTGTATCTGCAAAAAATGATCGTACTTTAATATTATTAAGATCAAATTTAGCATTTTGGCTAACTCCAAGGCTTTTAGATTGCATCATTATTTTTGGAGCCGTTGAACTTGCTTCCATATCAAAAAATTCATCGTAATCCTGAGACGCTACACCTCTCATCTCTTTTTTTCTATAAACTAATTGACCATTTGCGTGTAAAATGGTATTTTCCCAACGATCTATTTCTTGAAAAGGTGCACCATCTTCGTTAAAAAAGTCATAATAGTAATCGCTTACATTATCATAGCGGCTCAAATAATTATAATTAATTCGACCATAAAAATAATCATAAATAGCACTTTGGTTTTGTTTTGCAATCGCATCAATAGACTCATCATAAACGGCAATTACCAGCTCTCCAGTAACTTTTTTACCAAATTTATCAGTCAATTGAACATTAATTTCATTTTCAGCTCCTGGTTTTATAGAATTTTGTTTAAGGCCAATTTTCACATCAAGAAGTTTATCGACAGGAGGGACGTACAACTTAATTTCTTTGTGATTGAAACCATCTTCAGGGGTGTATGCAATCGCGGTTAAGTTGGTTTGAGGTTGGCAAAATGACGTAATATTCATTTCATAAATGCCGACACCATTATTCATCGTTACATATGCATTATTAATTAAGTTTGCATTATTTACTAATAATACTTTCTTGATATTTTTATTGTCAGTTGTGATAATAATTTTTGCAGTGTCACCAACTTGATATGTTTTCTTCTCGGTGAATAAATTTAAGCGATTGAACTCTGTTATGCTTGTTTTGTTAGCATTATTTTTATTTTTTCCGATTACCATTACATAAACAATTGAAGAAGTATTTTCGTCAATTTTTTTGAACAAACTAGAATTGTCGTTTTTAAGCTTAAATTCAAAACGATAAAGTCCTGCACTATTAACCTTAAATTCTTTTTCTAAACGATTACTCTTTGTTAACTTTACGCTTAAAACAGTTTGTCTTTCAAATTTATTATCTTTGTTTAATTTACTAACTAGCATTTCTCCAGAGAAATTAAGGTTATTATTATTATTGGTTGCTAAATCTTTAACTTGAGTAGAAATTTTAATCACTTCGCCTGTAAAATAGATGTTTTTATCAGTCCATGATTTTGCATCAAAAGGTTTTACGAAACTTTTTATTTGACTTGAAGTTGATACTTCTCGCTGTGAACTATCCTTCATTGTTACATTAATATCATAAATAATATTCAATGGATATTCATTTTTTTCTTCAAAATCCTTAATAATATCAAAGTTGCTGTATGGTACATTCACTATTAATTTGCCATTGTTATCTAAAGTGCCAATACCTCTAATGGCTTTACCGAGCTTATGGGGTCTTGGATAATATTTGTTGTTTTGTGATAGTTCAATTGAGTTCCGACAAATGAAATCATAACCATAAAGCCAGCCCCACGGACCAATAGGATACCAATCCTGTTGATAAAGTTTAGGTGTAATAGTATATGCTACTTTAGCATTAGCTAATGGTTGACCAGAGTATAATTTTCCTTTAATTGTAAATGAAAAATCAGTTTCAGGTGTAATTAGTGAATTGGGTTGTTCTATCATTACCTCATACTCAGGTGCACGATATTCTTCAACAAAAAACTCTAAAGAATTAGTTTTATGTTTTAAACGGTTATTAATACTATAGCAACCAAGTTTTGCATCTTTAGGAATTACAAAACTGCCTGAATAAGATCCGTATTCATCAGCAAAATAGGCAATTTCTTTGATATCTTCATTTTGTGGATTTTTGATGCTAATAAAATAGCGCTGCCCTTTCGCAAAAATTAATTTTTTTGAATTACCATTGGTTTGTTCTTTAAAGCTAATAATTTTGAAAAAGACAGTATCATTAGGCCTGTAAACACTTCTATCAGTAATTATGTATGAATAATTAAGGTGCGAATTAGATTGGTTATATAAATAAATTGAATTAATAAAAGCAATTTTTTTATCCTTTGATACTACTTTCACTGAAGTTCTTTCATTGATATTATAATCTAAGTTTAGAATCCCACTAGTAGTAGAAAAATGAGTCTTTTTGCCATTTTTATAATTAATAATGTAGCCTGAGAATTCTTTAACGATTTGTTTATTAAGTGGATTAATTGCTGTAATGACAATGTTTGAACTACTTGAGCTATTTAAAACCGTAACCGCTAACTCATTAATAACAATTGGAATGTAAACTTTATTTTTGCCGTCAAAACTTGCTTCAATTAAATATTTTCCAGCACGTTGATTGTCGATATAATCTCCCATGGATAAAGTTAATTTTTTATCGTTGTGGTAAAGTTTATCTTCTGTAGATAAAGTTATTTTTTTAGTGAAAGAAGTGATTTGTTTTGCTTTTTTAAATAATTCTTTACTTCGAACTTTCTTTTGGATAACATAACTATCAAGCCAACTTGAATTTGAAAAATCAAAAATTTTAATAGCAACTTTTTCTGCATTGCGAGTTGTTAAATTAACAGTTAATTTCTGTCCAGTAACAAATGTTTTTGTGTTAGTAAAAGAGCCATTTTCTGCGAGAATTTGTTTAGCACAATTGGTAGTTTCTTTATCTTTTCCTAATGAGTAATACTTAGCAGCCTTGTCGTATCGTTGACGGTACTGAAGAGTTTCTCCTAAAATAAATGCAGTGCGCGCTGTCAATGACTTATTAAGTTTATTGGTTTCTTTATTGATTAATAAATCTTTTAAAATTGCAATATAGTTATAGTTGTTAGGTAGTGATATTTTTTTAATATGTGTTTTTCCTTCAATACCGTAAACTTTTAAAATTTCATTATCTTTTAATTTTGCAAACAACCTGTTTTTAGCTAATGTCGCAATTTTTTTATTAATTTTTGAATTGTGATGCTTTAAATTACGAAGACCAAATTTTACAATTAGCGCATTTGCATAATTTAATAAAACTTCGTGGAAATTATTTTTGGTTGCTAACGAAACTAAAAATTGAATTCTCTCACCATCATTTTTTGCAGCTTTGAAACTATTAGGAATTGAGTAAAATTTAAAATTCCCTAAATCTTTGTTAGGCGTTTTTTGAACAAAAATTTCGACTTTATTTTTAAAATTGTGTTGAGTTGCTAAATAAACATTAAATAGTGTTGTGATGTATGCACTATTTTTTTCAGTTTCATTATTATAATAAGGTAGCAAAATGCTTAAGGCTTTTTTATAATCATGATCATTATTGTGTACATATTTTGCTTTTGAGCGTAAAATTTTATCTCTGAACCAAACTCCACGCAGAAATACGCCATCAATAATATGTCCATTGCTACTAGTATTAAGGTAGCTGTTAGCAATTTCAATTTTTAACTCTAAAAAATTTTCGTTGTTATGGTTTGTGAGAATGGTGTTGTTAATAGTATCAAACAGAAAAATTTTATTTTTTCGGTGTAAATATTTTAATAACTCTTGATAATTTTTAATTTTTTTGTTAACATTAATATCAGAGCGATTAACTTTATTAAAATATTTTTTTAAATTTTTATCGCGCGCGAATTGCTTGTTTAGATCTAAACTATAATTTTCAAGGGAATCATGTGCATTACGTTGAATTGAACTGTTGCTAGGCATAATTTTTATAGCATGAGTCGTAAAACATGCTGTAATTGCAATAGTAACTGCAATGATCAATGTAGCATATTTACGCTGTTTAAGAGGTCGAAAAAGCATTGTTTAGCTCCTTGTTTATTTGATGAAATATTCATGTTTTAATTTAAAATAACTATTGTTATTAGATAAGTCGAGAATATTCTAAAAAAATTAGCAAAAAATGTAAAAATATATATAAATTTTACAAAATAGTGATATATTAATTTGTGAGTATTTAGAATATTGGCTTTTGCGAGCAATAAAAATGTAATATAAGAAAAAATTAATGCGATTTAATATTAAGCTAATTTGGAATCCTGGAGGTTTATTATATGTCAAAATTTTTTAGTTTATTGAGTTTATTTTTGGTAGCGACATCATTTGCAACGAATTCTTATGCAGTTGATAGTCGAGTATCTAATGGTAAGTTTGAACCTAAGGAAGTAGTAAAAGAATTAAATCCATATGTTAGTTTTCGCTATGAAATCTCTGATTTTGTAGGTTGGAGTGATAAAAACCTGCAAAATTGGCTATCTGCCGACCAATTTAAAGTCAATTTACTATATTCATCAATTTACAGTAAAAATGACAAATTAGCTCGATATCTATTAAATCGAGGATTAAACCCATTTGCTTTAAACTCAAAAAGTAGTGTCTATAATTATTTCAATGCATTAGGCTATGCTACTGTAATGTGTCAAGAAAATGATGTAAATTTACAAGATGCAGTTGAGTCCATGATTTATGATGCTGCTAAGTATTCAAAGGATGAAGTGCGTAAAGGGCTTGCTGTAGCATTATGGATGACAATTGATAGCGGTAATGACAAAATGACAAAATATTTGTCAGAACGTGGTGCACAAAGTCCAATTGATAAAGAAATCATGGTGGTTTATGTTAATGCTATTAGAAATGGAGATTTGGACAAATTAACTAAGGCAATAGAATATCAAACTGATAATAAGAAGAAACAGTTATTAAAAGATTCGTTATATGCTGCGGCATTGTGGTATGAAAATATTTTTGGGCCAAATGAAAAAATAACAATCTCACGAAAGCTTAAAAATTTAGGAGCTAAAGAAAGTTTTTATAGTTATTTAACAAAGCCACGTGATAATGGAGTTAGTGATGATTATGTTGTAAAAAAGCTTTCGAAAATGTTATTGAATTTAACTCCAGAAAAAAAACAGGTTAACATGCTTGAAGCTTTTGGTTTTGATCCAGTAGTTTGGTCTTTGAGTAGCAAGGATAGTACAAAGGTTGGAGTTGTTAAAGAATTAACTTCTAGTGATTTTTCAGAAATGTTTAATGTTGCAATTTGTGGAGAAAAATTTACTCCAAGTTCGTTGATTATTAGAAGTTGTGCAGAAAAAGTTTCTAATAAGGATGAAATTTCTAGTAATGAAGCAATCTTGTTTAGCTACTTGAAGGAAAATGGCGCTATAATGTTGCTAACTCCAGTTCAAGCTATGAAGTATAAGGAAATTGCAATGAAAAATGATAGTGCTGAGTTATTGGCTATGATTACAAATTGTAAAATTAAGTTATCTAATAGTGAAGTTGTAATTCAGAGTAAAATTTTGGCAGATTGGTTTTTAGAATCTATTTTGTTAAAGAAAAATAAAATTGCAAAAATGTTATTAAAGAAAGAGTTGCCAATAGAAGAAAAAATGAATGTAAGTGTTATGTTTCCTCAGCAAGGGGGGAATCATCCGCTAAGAGCTACAGTTGGTTATTTAAATATAGAATTTGCTAAATATTTAATTGCTGAAGGTTATGCTTTAAATTTAGATAAACGTGATATTCTTGAATTTATCCAGTTTATGGGAATTGTAGCGAAAACTTCTAAAAGTGATGACGCAATGAAGATGCTTGATGTGTTGAAAATGTATTTGAAACAATTGGAAGATTTGGAAAAACAAGAGGCGGCAAAAAATAAATTTAGGCCTTTTTAAGAAAAATAATTGATTTTAATAAATTTTATAAAACACTTTTGCATTTCTTGTGAAAGTGTTTTTTGATATAAGGGTGGTTTACAAAAAATAAAATTGTAATTAATAAAAAAGGTTAAGCTAATTTTATAGCTTAACCCTTTTGAAATATTTTGCAGTTATTTTTACTACTGTTCCATAATTGCAAACATAATAGAAACGTCAGCAATTAATTCATCTTCTACATATATTTTGCCTTGGCCTTTACCAAAACGTGATTTGACTGGAGGCATTACAACTTTGCATACTAATTGATCGCCAGGAAATGCTGGGCGTAGAAATTCAGCTTTATCAATCCCCATGAAGAATGCTAATTTGCCGCGATGCTTTTCATCTTGAAGGACAAATGTGCAACCAGCTTGCGCGACGATTTCTGCCTGTAAAGATTCAGGTAATACCCCTTCGCCATAGCAATGCCCGCTGAAAAACTCTTCGCCAATAGTTAAGTTCTTTGTAGCAATAATTAAATCGTCTTCAGTGGTTGTTACTAAATTATCAACTAATAAGAATGGATAACGATGCGGGATTACGCCTTTGATACCTTCAGTGTCAAGCATGATTTGATCATTTTTATCATACTCATTAAATAATGTTGGCATTCCAGGTTGGAAACTTTCTAGTTCTCGCACTGCTAGAGTTAAATTAGCTTGGCAAGTTACTCCTTGAGAATTTGCTGTAGCGCATTTTAATTTTGCTTCATTATTTTCAAATGAAAGCAGTTCAACAGTGACTTTTACGCGATCGCCTGGATTGTTAGGTTTGCGGAACTTAACTTTTTCCATTTTTTTAATATAAATATTTAATGTATTTGTTTCATCTAGTTTTTGGCAAACTAAAAGTTGAGCTAACTGCTTCATTGCTTCAACTTGTAAAACGCCAGGCATAATTGGGTGGTCTGGAAAATGACCCTGAAAATAAAGTTCGTTTGCGCTTAGATTTTTAAGCCCTACTGCATTATTCTCATCTTCAATCATTGCACGATCAAGCATGAGCATTGGATAATCAATACCTAAAACTTCTTGTAATTCATCTGCATAAAAAACTTCTGCCATAATTTGAAATTCCTACTGTTTATTTTTGTTATATAATTGTAATTTTTTAACTATATTGTTTCATAATTAACTGCGCTAATTGCACATTTGTTGGATGTCCTGGTTTGATGGCAATAATATGAGCATTAACTCGGCAACCACATAGATACAGGTCTCCAACTAAGTCTAAAACTTTATGACGCACAATCTCGTTATGAAATCTTAATGACTCTTTGCAAACAATTGCCCCATTGTGAATAATTGCCGCATTATCAAGACTGCCACCTTGACATAGTCCCATTTGTAAAAGCATTCCTAAATCTTTATATTCAACGAAAGTTCTTGCAGAGCAGACTTCATTCTCAAAACTTTCTGTATCAATAACAATGTCCATGTATTGTGTGCCGAAATCTTTGCTGTTAAAATCGGTAACACAATCAATTCTTAGTTCATCCGCTGGTCGACAAAACATTTTTGTGCCGTTGTACTCAAAAAAGATTGGTTCTCTTGGAGAAATATATTGTGCTTCTGCATCTTGAACTATTGTTCCAGCATCTTTAATCGCTGTAAAATATTCTAGGGCGCTGCCATCGCTAATTGGTGGTTCCATGCCATCCATTTCAATGATAGCATTATCAATATTTAATGCGTGAAGTGGAGCCATGACATGCTCAACTGTATAAACTTTGCCTTCTCCACTAGCTAAAGTTGTACCACGTCTAACGTCAACTACATTGGTCGCAATTGCTTTAACTTCTGGTGCTCCTGGCAAATCAATTCTTTTAAAGATTATTCCGGTGTTTTCTGGAGCTGATTTAATTGTTAATGATGCACGCGCTCCAGTATGTAGCGCTATTCCAGAAAATGACACTTCTGATTTAATTGTCTGTTGTTTATTCATATTTTATTTTGATTATTCTTAAATTTATTGATATTATTTATATTTAATATATTGTAATTACAGGTACATTAATTTAAGCAGTTTGTATTCTGTATTTTCACTTACGGTAATAATTATACTTCTGAATTTATACAAAGCCTCTTGGTGTTCAAGTTTTGAAAATTACAAATAATTTAAATTGCCGTATTTATTAATGTAAATTAAAAAATAGATTTTACTAATAAAAAAAACAACATATATAGAAATTAATTAACGAATGAATAAAAAAATTAAAACTATAATAATAACTGGTCCTACAGCCAGTGGCAAAACTGCACTAGCTGTCGATTTAGCACGAAAATTTGATGGTGAAATTATTAGTGCCGATTCTCGTCAAGTATACAAAGGTCTAGATCTTGGAACTGGCAAAGATTTAGCTGATTACGCTGCTGATGGAAATAAAAATGCTGTCCCGTATCACTTAATTGATAATGTAGAGCTTAATGAAGAGTATAACTTATTAAGATTTTGCAACGACTGTGCTAATGCAATTAAAGATATTGCAAATCGTGGTAAATTACCAATCATTTGCGGGGGAACTCCTTTATATATAAATGCAATTATTGATGGTTATAAATTGCCAGGTGCTCCTCCAGATGAAGAACAGCGTAAATTATTGCGTTCGAAAAGCTGTAAAGAATTAACTCAAATTTTAAAAGATCAGTATCCGGAAACTGCAAAAGATTTCAAAGACTGGTTAAATGTTAATCGTCTGGCCCGCGCAATTGAAAAGAGTTCTGTTAAAGAAGAAAAAATTAAGCCAATTATTGATGATATTGAGTATATTATTATGGCGCCATTTTTTCATCGTAAAGTCATTCATCAGCGTATAGAACAGCGTCTTGATCAGCGTTTAGAGGAGGGGATGATAGAAGAGGTTCGAAATTTACATGATAATGGTGCGACATGGAAATGGTTGGATTTTTTAGGTCTTGAATATCGTTATGTTTCACAGTATTTACAACAGAAATGTACTAAAAAAGAGATGCGTGATCAATTATTAATAAAAATTCGTCAGTTCGCTAAGCGTCAAGATATTTGGTTTAGAAAAATGGAGCGCGAAAATAAACAAATCTATTGGTTGAAAAAGGCTGATATTAATGAAGCCATTGCGCTTACAGAGTTATTTTTAGATCATAAAAGGCTACCTGAGCCAAAAATTAAAATTAAAGATATAAAATATTAATAATTAATTTAAATTATTCTCTACAATAAAGATACTAGAATGATTTTATCTTTTTTTAAGTTAAAATTATTGATTAGGGATAAAATCAGACTATATTTGTAAGAAATTGATTTTTTTAAAATAAATAAATGTAAAATAAAATATAATTATAAATATGAAAAAAAGTATAAAAAATAATCTTGAAGAGCAAATTGTCATTTTTGATGGAGGTATTGGAACTGAAATTTATAAAAATAATTTCTTTGTAAATACTTCATTTGAAGGGTTGAATTTGTCTAATGCTAACGTAATTTGTGGTATTCACAAAGATTACTTAGATGCGGGAGCTGAAGTAATTACGACTAATAGTTATGGCGCAAATTTCTTGAAATTATCAAAATTCGGTCTTGGGGATAAGGTTAAAGAAATAAATGCTGCTGCTGTAGCCTTAGCCAAACAGGCAATTGAAGAATGTGATATAGATGAGAAAGAAATTTACATAGCTGGGTCAGTAGGCCCTATTAAGGATCATAGTGTTGCTACAGCATCAGAAGATGATTGTCAAAGATATCTATTAGAACAAGTTAATTACTTGGCAGAAGCTGGAGCTGATTTCATTATTTTTGAATCTTTAAGTAGTTTAGAAGATATTGAACGAGCAATTGTAGTTGGGAATCAAGCAAAAATAGATTATGTTTTAAGTTTTTCATTAGATCGTAATGCTGAAACGGCTCGTGGTGAAAGTTTTGACTATGTTTTAAAAATTATTAATGATTTAAATAGTAAAACTATTGCGATTGGTTTAAATTGTGGCAATGGAGCTGAGTCAACATTGGCAACATTAGAAAATATTGTTAACAAAGTTTCACTGCCTTTGATTGTACAACCAAATGCTGGTACACCAAAAAATATAGATGATCGCTTAATTTATATGACTAATCCAGAGTATTTAACGACATATGCCGTTCGCTATGTTTCTTTAGGAGCTCATGGTATTGGAGGTTGTTGCGGGACAAGCCCTGACCATATTGCTGATATTACTCGAAGCGTGAAGCCATTAGCAAAAAGTCAGGCAAATAAAAAAATTAGCGAAGCTTTTAAAGTAGAGGAAGAATTATTGCCAGAAATTTCTCTGCAAGAACGTTCAAAGTTGGGTGCTAAATTAGCAACAGGGCAGTGGATAAAATCAATTGAAATTACTCCTCCTCGTGGCTTTGATTTAGGAGATACTATTGAGAAAGCTCGTAAATGTGCTGAAGCTGGAATTGATGTAATTAATATTCCAGACGGTCCACGAGCAAGTTCAAGAATTTCACCAATTATAACAGCGATTGATATTTATGAACAAGCTGGCATTGAACCAGTTCTGCACTTTTGTTGCCGTGATAAAAATTTAATTAGTATGCAAGCCGATTTATTAGGTTGTGCTGCAAAAGATATCAATAATATTTTATTTGTTACTGGTGATCCTCCAAAATTAGGAGATTATCCGTTTGCATCAGCTGTTTTTGATGTTGATTCGATTGGTATTTTAAAAATTAAAGAAAATATGAATCGTGGGGTTGATTTTGGCGGAAAAAAAATCAATGCTCAAACTAAATTAGTTGCTGGTGTTGGTGCTGATCCAAATGCTTTAGATATGGAGCGAGAACTACGGCGTACCCGTGAAAAAGCTGCTGCTGGTGCTGAATTTATTATCACTCAACCAGTATTTTCAGTTGAGCCTTTAATTGAATTTATTGAACATATTAAAGATTTAAATATTCCTGTCATTGCCGGAATTTGGCCATTAGCGAGTTATCGTAATGCAGAATTTATGAAAAATGAGGTACCAGGGGTATTCGTGCCAGATGAAATTATGAAGCGCATGGCTTCCGTTGAAACACGTGAGGAACAGCGTGAAATGGGTATAAAAATTGCTCGCGAATGTGTTGATGCTATTAGAGATTATGTTCAGGGAATTCAAGTTAGCGCTCCATTTGGAAATATTGATACTGCACTAAGAGTATTTTAATATTACTCTGAGGAAAAATTAAGCAGTGAAAAAGAGAAGAAAAGCTAGATTATTGTTATTTTTTAAGAACTTAAGGTATTTGTTTAAATATAATTTGAAGTCGATGAACAAAACTATTGATACAACTTTTGATAAATATAGTTGCTTAAGAAATGTTCAAAAAATGCATAATAAAATCACCATTTTAGATTATGATGAGGCCATTGATTATTTAATTAAAGAAAAAATCTCGTTAGCGAGAATAGGTGATGGCGAGTTTAAATTGATGCAAGGCGGAAGCCTAAAATTTCAGAAATATGATAAACTTTTGGCAGAGAGATTAAATAATATTATGACATCAGAAATTTCGGGATTGGCCGTTGGCATTAATCGCATTTATTTTGATTTCACTGTTGAAAACTTAACTAACTATATGCAATCGTTTGTACAAAGTTATGTAAATAGGCATTATGAAAATTGGGTGAAATTTTTGACTGAATCTGACAGGAAATTATTTTTGCCGTCTGAATTCACTTTTTTGTATCAAATTTTAGAACATTATAAATTTGAGAATTATTTCAAAAAAAATTCAAAAGTTATGGAAAAATCGTGATATTTCAATAATTTGTGGAGAGGGAATTTTTGATAATATTGAAGTTAATATTTTTGATTGTGCGAGTTCAATAGATTACCAATATGCTCCAAATCATAATGCTTTTAAGGATTATGATAAAATTCTTAATCAGGCCTTAACTATTGACAAAAACCGTTTAATTATAATAATTTTAGGTCCAACAGCTAGTGTTTTGGCGTGTGATTTAACTGTTCAAGGTTATCAAGCTTTGGATTTAGGACACATTGCAAAGGATTATAATTCTTTTGTTTTAAATAGTAATAAAGATAAAAAAGAGCTTAAAAAATTTTTTGCTCCTGATTAAATTTATTAAATAATAATTTTTATATATTTGTTAAACATATACAATATGAATCGTTTAGGTCAATTAGTTGACAGTTTTTACCATTTAAGGTATAGTGTTAGGTACATCATTGTAATATTATAAAATTTAAATAGCAAAACCTAGCGAATTCATTTAAGTGCTATTTGACATAGAAATTTGAAATTCCATTTTTAAAGTTGTTTGTTTTTGAATCAGTAAAAATTCTAAATTGATTCTAGATGTAAAATTTTTAAAATCTAGACAATGGAGAACTTATGTATAATGATATAGTAGATATTTATGCGGAACTTTTTCCAATAAATATGGATTTCATCAATTTAATCGAAGAGAATATCAAACCGAATTCTTCAATTTTAGATATTTCCTGTGGTCCAGGACACTACGTGAATTTATTAAGTGAAGATTATCAAATGATGGGGATAGATCCTGCTCAAAAAATGATTGATGAAGCCAGAAAAAATTATAATGGAGAATTTGAATTATTTTCATTTGAAGAGATAAGTTATATTATGAAAAGTTTTGATGCGGCATATTGCATTGGAAATAGTATTTCTTATTTAGAAAATTCTCAACTTGATATATTTTTTAATGAACTTCATCACTTAATAAATAGTTCGGGATATTTTATTTTGCAAGTTGTAAATTGGGATATTTATATGAACACAAATAAGTTTGAATTTCCAATTAAGCTTTTGCAGAATGGTGAAAAATTTATTCGTGAATATGAAAAAATTGATGATCATAAAGTTGCATTTCACACAAAATTAACTGATGGGCAATTTACTCAAGAATGGCGTGCGACAATGTACCCAAAAACATCTGAAATATTAGTTGAAGCATTAGTACGTAATGGTTTTAAGATTAATAAAATTTTTGGAAATTTTAATAAAAAACCTTATATAGCTGATGAAAGTCAGGCGATTGTAATTGTTGCACAACGTCGTTAGGCTAATATGATTATAAGATTTTAAAGGACATTTTAAACGAATATCAAATTCGAATAAAATGTCTTTTTTTATTTTACTTAAATAATTTGTACAAAAATATCTTCGAAATACTCTTTATTAATAAATTTTTTTTAATATCTTTATGTTTTAAATGTATTAATTGCAGGAATATGTATTTATATTTATTCTTGATGTATGATAGTATATTTTTACCATTAAATCATTTTATAGATTTCAAAAAGGAGCGATGGTGAAAAAAAATTCAGTTAAAGTTTTAATAGTATTGTTGTTAGGATTTTGTACAGTTTTTATTATAAATGGGAAAGTTGAAAAAGAAAACGAAGCTGTTACAAGTAAAGTTAAAAAGAAAGTTATCCCTTTAGGGCGTTATGAAAATGTTACTTCAGAAGAAGAGGATAAGAATAATTTGTCAAAGTTGGTTTCTTTGTTAAATTAGGCTGACTCGATGTATATTTATCATTTTAAATATCCTCGCTTAGGGGATTATAATGATAATGTTGTAAATGATGAAAGAATTAATAAGGACATTGTTAACGCGACAATTAAATTTGGACAAAAAGAAACTAGAAAAGTTATAAAATTATTTTCGAAGTTAGATAGTTATAATACTTTAGAATTTCTGCATTGTTATTTTTTCTATTTTGGAGCAGAATTTTACAAAAATAATAAACATTTAGTAACTTTTCAATATAGTGTACTCGGGAAGCAAATTATTTTTTATAGCAAAGATTTTATTTTCAGTGGAGTTTTGTCTGATGACATAAATACTTCTATGCTAATTAAATATCATAACTGGCTTGAAACTTATAAGGGCAAATTATATGTAGGTAAAAATAATTATGTAGATACTACAATTAAAAAATAAGAATTTATGCTGAGGTTTTATTTTATGACCCGATTAATTTAGATAAATTCATTATAAAGTGTTAGCAATTATCAAGATTTAAGCTATTTTATTCTGTCTTTAAAAATTAAAAATAACTTAAAACTACTTATGTGTATAAAAATTTACGATGATAATGCCATTATTATGGCTCCTTTGGCTGGTTATACAGACTTACCTTACCGTCATGCTTTGCGCCGTCATGGATTTAAATATTGCTTCACTGAAATGGTTGACGCAGGTAGCGTTGCATATGGAAATGAACGTGGGCTTAGATATTTGGAACGTGCTGCTGATGAACCGTGGCTAGGTGTGCAGTTAGTTGGTAGTGACCATGAGCGTATGCGACGAGCCATTGATGTCTTGAACCGTTATAATTTTGATGCTATGGACTTTAATTTAGGCTGCCCTGTGCCAAAGGTTGCTAAAAAAGGGGCGGGAGCTATTTTAGGTCGTAATGTTGAAGCGGCAACTGCTGCATTTGAAATTGTTCATAAATATAGCAATAAGCCAGTTACCGCAAAAATTCGCATTATTAACGAAGAAGACCCAACTGAAACAATTCGTTTAGTTAAGAATTTGGCTGAAGTTGGAGCTAATGCAGTGACAATTCATGGAAGAGTGATGAAAAAATATTACTCTGGGGATGTTTTTGTTGAAATTATTAAAGCATGCAATGAAGCAGTTGATATTCCAATTATTGCCAATGGTGGTGTAATGAATTATCAGCAAGCGCAGTGGCTTCGAGAACAGACTAATTGTGATAAAATTATGGTAGCTCGCGGTGCGATGGGAAATCCGTGGCTATATGAAGAAATTATGGCTAGCCGTGTAAACAAGCGGTTTTTTAATAGTGAACTAGAGTTTAAAGATTCATTCAAATATCCTACAGCTCAAGAAGTTGCCGATGAAATGAAAACACACGTTTATGAAATGGCTAAATATTATGGTGAAGACCGTGGACTAATTTTAAGCCGTAAAATTGTGCTTGATTATTTCCGTGGTCGTGGTTTTAATCGTGAAATTAAAAGCAATGTCTCAACAATGAAAACGTTACAAGAATTTGATGAAATTTATTGCGAAATGAGTAAAGGACCAACTCCACGTTACTGGCAGTGGCGCGAAACAAAGGACGCACAAGATCGCTTAATGTGTCAATCGTAGATTTTTAGTAATGGATTAAAATATTGTAGACTATGATATAATTGGAAAGACATTATTGTAAAAGCCGTGTAGGGACGCAGTTTAATAAGTTCTATTGAACTCAAAAACAAGAAATCTACTGAATTTATTCTTTATTTATTAACGAAGGTTTGACTATTTGTGGAAACGAGAGCTAAAAATATTAGAAATTTTAAATTTCATCGTTGAGGTACTTGTGAATAACTTTGTATATTAAAATTGAAATTATTATCGGTGTTGTAATCCAAGTCCTACAGAATTGTTTATGAGAAGTTTTAATGGAACGAATCGAAACAATATAATTAAATATTAAAACAAAAGTAAACAGCAATATCCTATAATATACTAATTTTTTTTACCGTAATTTGTCAAAAGCTAAATTAATCTGAATGTTTAAAAAAATTAGATTCAAGACAATTAAACTTGAAAATATTTTAAGTTGTTGTTATTGAATGAGTAATAAATATATAAAACGGTCGAAAATTTCTGATGCGAAGTTTCTTGAGATTTTGAAGTATTTTCTCTACGATATTGAAGGATCAAAAATTGCAGAATTAACGAACCTAAGTAGCAGCAGTTAAAGGCTTTTCTATTAAGAATTGTTGTGATTTGCGAGCAAGAAAGCATTTTTACTGATGGTAGCGTTGAGCTTGATGAAAGCTACTTTGGAGCTCGTCGTATACGTGGCGTTCGAGGGCGTGGATCACGAGGGAAAAGTATTGTCTGGTGGCAAGGTGTATACTCAACAAGTCGATAACTGTTCGCGCCAGCAACTTTATCCAATAATAAGCAACAAAATAGTCAAAAATGCAACAATTTAGACTGATTCTTTCAGAACTTACGACGGATTGGTTGACTTTGGCTATTGAAGGCACTATCGTGTTAAACACGGCGAAAATGAATTTGCCGATGGACACAATCATATCAACGGAATTGAAAACTTTTGGAGACATTGCCAAAACTAGGCTTGCTCGTTTTAAAGGTATTTCCAAAAACACGTTCTATTTGCACTTAAAAGAATGTGAATTCAGATTCAATATATAGGCATAAAAATATCTATAAATTTCTTCTGAAAAATTTTAGAAATAAGCTGCTTAAGCTGTCATGAACCTAATTTATTTTTGAAGGCAATCAGTTTCTTTTGGTAAATATGATGAAATGTTCACTAAGAACTGAAAAAGCATAATCACAATAGCAGCCCAAAGTATAGTCATCTTTGTAGAGTCGCCGCCATATCCTGAAATGATTGTTTTAGTTAGACCACTATCAATACTTTCTACACGAGTTGCTGTTGAATGATATACTAGCGGTAACAGTAAAAGTAAATATGAAAATTTTCCTAGTAATTTATTTGTAATTGGAATTTTTATTCCTTTTGCTAGTATCTTTCGCAACGTCTCATATGTTGAAAATAGTAAAATTACTGCTAAAATTATACTTGCCCCAAGCCCGAATCCACTATAAGATATATTTGTGCTACTGGTTAATGCCATTTTTGAATCATGGACTTCAACAGAATAATGCCAATTAATGCTTATTAAAAATATGCAGTAAGCTAATAGTATAAAAAATTCTTTCCATCTGTATTTACTCATAAATAATATCTCCTTCAAATGTTTAAGTAGATTAAGTTAATTTTGTATTTAATAAATAATGAGGAATGTTTATTTTTTCACGAGTATCATAGCTTTTAAGATTTTGTAAGTACTGAAAAAGCATTATTGAAATAGCAGCAAATAAAAAAGTTTTTCCTGAAACATCTTCCATGCCATAGCTAAAAATAACTTCTTTGTTATATTTGCTGTCAATAGCTATGACACTACGATAAGGAACAATTAATCCCAAAGGAAGTAAAAGAAATAAATAGCTGAATTGACCTCTCAAATTAACATTTTTGGATACTCTAACTCGATTATCTAGTAATTCACGAAAAGTTTTATATATTTTCAAACTTAAAACAATAGTTGTAATAATTGCAATTAACATTGCTAGAGGAGCTAATCCTAAAGAATAACTACTTAGTTTTCTATTATTGAAATCTATTATATTTACCCTATAATTAAAATTTAAACACCATAATATAATAGTGTAAAAAATAATTGTTTTATGATTTTTTGCATTCATTATCTTGTTTTTATTTCTCCTTGTAAGTTATTGTTTTAAACTACTTTATCTAATGAATATTTTCAAGTTGTTTAAATTAAAAATATCTCAATTTGTAAATAAATTCATTTTCTTTCTAATTTTTTTAGTGTAGATCCGTCTTATCTAATATCGAGTTCTTATTTGTAACAAACTAATAAAAGGAGACATATAATGAAATATTATAGTGTATTAATATTATTGCTATTAGTGGTTTTGCACATTACTGGATGTTCTAGTGAGGAGAATCCTAAAAAATTACGTTCAGCTGATAATGTTAAAATTAATAGTATAACTTCTAAGGATAGAGAAAAGTTAAAAAAACAAGTCCATCGTGAAACATTAACTGAATGCAAATTTAAAAGTGTTCCTGAAGGGCGAATTATGAAAAGAAAATTAGTGTGTTCCCAGAAAGTTATTGTTGGTAACAGCAAAGGGATGAGAGCTGATAACTTTAATACTGAAACCTATGATAATATCGAGGAAAACAACTTGAAATTTGTTAAAGATGAGCCATTGTCAACTTTTTCAATTGATGTTGACACCGCCTCATATTCAAATATTCGTCGTATGCTTAATCGTGGAGAACTACCTCCGAAAGGAGCGGTTAGAATTGAAGAAATGGTTAATTATTTTAATTATAATTACCCAAAAGTTATTAATGAAAATCAACCATTTGCGACGAATGTTACAATTGGTAGTTGCCCATGGAATGATAAAAGTAAGTTGGTTCGTATTGCAATTAAAGGTAAAGAAATTCCAGCTGAAAGTCGCCCCAAGGCTAATTTAGTATTTTTGCTAGATGTTTCTGGTTCAATGAGATCGCCAAATAAATTACCTTTGTTAAGAAATGCTCTTAAAATGTTGGTAAATAATTTAAATGATCAGGATCGTGTGGCAATTGTTGTTTATGCTGGCGCTTCAGGATTAGTTTTAGAGTCTACTGCATGTAATGAAAAAACAAAAATCATGGATGCCTTAAATCGTTTATCAGCTGGAGGGTCAACTAATGGCGCTGCGGGGATAACTCAAGCATATAAAGTTGCAGTTGCAAATTTTATTGAAGGAGGTATTAATCGAGTAATTTTATGCACTGATGGTGACTTTAATGTTGGTACGACAAATCAAAGCGATTTGATTAATTTAATTCAAAAATCAGCTAAAAGTGATGTGTTTTTAACTGTTTTAGGATTTGGGATGGGTAATTATAAAGACAGTACACTTGAAAAATTAGCTGACAAAGGTAACGGTAATTATGGTTATATTGACGATGAAAAAGAAGCTCGTAAACTTTTGGTAAAACAAATTGGTGGGACATTAAATACCATTGCCAAAGATGTTAAAATTCAAGTTGAATTTAATCCAAGTCAAGTTCAAGCATACCGCTTAATAGGTTATGAAAATCGCAAATTAAACAATGAAGATTTTGCGAATGATGAAAAAGATGCTGGAGAGATTGGGGCAGGGCACACGATAACTGCTTTTTATGAAGTTTTTGACAATAAAACTAAGTTGAATGCACCCGAAACTCCTCAAACAAAATATTCAAAAAATGTTGCATCCGACATAGCTCAAAATGAAATTCTTGAAGTGAAAATTCGCTATAAAGAACCAAATGGTACTAAGAGTAAATTGCTGAAATTTCCATTAACTGGAAAAATTTATGACGCAATAACTTCTATTGATAATGATTTTAAATTTGCTAATGCTGTTATCATTTTTGGAATGTTATTAAGACATTCCAAAAATATTGGAAGTGTGAACTATAATACAGTTCTTAAATTGGCGCAAAATTCAGTAGATGATTGCAAAAATAAAAATTATGAACGTAGCGAATTTATAAATTTAGTAAAAAAAGCGCAACGCCTTACTGCTTTAAAATAATTTTTCTTAATAAATATCTAGCTTAGCAATTTTAATGTTGCTAAGCTTTTTTATTTCAAATAACTTTTTTACTAAGTTAACTGTTTAATAACTTAAGCGATAATCGCACTAAGTTAGCTGTTGAAAGTTCATCTTCACCTAATGTTTTAATTAATTTCTTAAGAGCTTTTTTAACAGTTTCACGCTTAAAGCCAAGTTGTTCAAGAGCAAGAATTGCATCTTCAATATTTTGACCATATTCGGCAGGGATATCACTAGTAATTGAATTAGTTTCGACCTCGGCAGAAAGTTTACTAAGCTTATCTTTTAGCTCAATAATTAATCGTTCAGCGGTCTTTTTCCCAACACCACTAATTTTATTAATGACTGCAATTTCACTATTTAAAATTGCACTGCAAAATGAACTTACAGGCATTGTGCTTAAAATATTGAGTGCCATTTTAGGTCCAATGCCATTGACAGTAATTAAAATTTTAAATAACTGCATTTCTTCAGGCGTACTAAAGCCAAATAATGTTAGTGCATCCTCACGAACATGAAGGTGAGTTTTAAGAGTAACTTTTTCATTAATTTCTGGTAACCGATCGAATGTGCTCATTGGTATTAATAACGAGTAGCCAACGCCATTTACGTCAAGAATCACTTCCGTAAAATTAGTTTCAACTAATATCCCAGTTAATTGTCCAATCATAAAAATTACTCCTAAGTTTTAAATTTGAAATTAATCTAATGTGATGTCTAGTGAAATATCAGAAGCTTTAACTGAATGAGTTAATGCACCAACAGAAATAAAATCAACACCAATTTTAGCTATACTTGGAATACGTTCTAAAGTAATTCCGCCGCTTGCTTCTAACTTTGCTCGACCGTTGACAATTTTAATTGCCTCAGTCATTTGTTCATTTGTCATATTATCAAGCATAATGTAGTCCGCGCCAGCTTCAGCTGCTTCAGCAACTTCTTCTAAGGTGTCAGCTTCAACTTCAACCTCTAAATTTGGATACATTGCACGAGCTCTTTCGACTGAGCGAGTGATGCCTTTTTCTCCTTCAAGACCTGCTAGCTCGCGGTGATTGTCTTTAATCATAACCATATCATATAAACCAACACGATGATTTGTTGATCCGCCACAAGCTACTGCATATTTTTCTAAATTTCTCCATCCAGGAGTTGTTTTACGCGTATCAAGCATAGTTGTCACTGAATCAGCTGCTGCTTCGGCATATTTTTTAGAAATTGTGGAAATTCCACATAGACGTTGAATGAAGTTTAATGCAGTTCTTTCTGCTGTTAATAATGCTTGAGCATTACCACGAATTTCAGCTAAAAACGTCCCTTTTGTGCAAAAGTCGCCATCTTTAACTAATGGTTTGAATTCGGCATTAATATCAAGAGTTTTGAAAACCATTTCAGCTACTTTAAGTCCGCAACATACTAAATCTTCTTTAGCTATTAAAACAGCTTTAGCTGTAATATCACTTGGAATTACTGATAAACTCGTAGTATCTCCAGCTTCAGCTAAATCTTCACTCAAAGCTAAATCAATTAATGTTTCAATTCTTTTAAAATCTAATTTTGGTAAATCCATTATTGTAATTATCCTGTCTTATTTTAATTTTATATTTTATTTTTAAATTAGAGCTATATTATATTTAAATTTCAGTCATAAATGATAATGATGTAATACTTGATGCTTTGCCGCTTTCATTATCAAATTTCACCACCACCGCATCAAGGCGAATTCCTGATTCTTCAACTGGCATACGCATTGGCATTCCGCTACGAAATTTTTGTACAACCGCTTCAACATTGCGCCCCAAAACCGAATATTCGGCTCCAACCATGCCTAAATCCGTAATGTAAGCAGTTTGTTGTGGTAAAATTTTTGCATCTGCAGTTTGCACGTGTGTGTGTGTGCCGACCATCGCTGTTACTTTGCCATCAAGAAAATATCCCATCGCAATCTTTTCACTTGTAGCTTCAGCGTGAAAATCAACAAAAATATTTTTGACACCAATGATTTTTTCGCTGTTAAGAATTTTTTCAACCGTTTCAAATGGGCAGTAAGCGCTATCACGAACAAAAACTTTACCTAATAGGTTAATCACGGCAATTTTTGTACCATTTTCTGCTGTAAAAACATCCCATCCTTTGCCAGGTTGCATATTGCTTAAATTAGCGGGGCGAATTACATTGTTAAACTCATTTATCTCATATTCAAACTTTTTTTGATCCCAGATATGATCTCCTGTTGTAATAACGTCAACAGTTTCAGACAATTCTCTAGTGCATTTGTACGCCAACCCTGAGCCATTGGCAATGTTTTCACCGTTGGCAATAATAAATTCGCAATTGTATTGCTTTTTAATTTTTGGTATTTGGCTTAATACTGCTTTTCTGCCACCCTTACCAACAATATCGCCTATAATTAATATTTTCATAAATAAAATTCTTTTTGTTAATTAGTATCTATATTGTTTGAAGTTTTCTTGCATACTTTGTTTTGAAAAAAAGTTTGTTATAGACAACCTCAAATGATAATTTAAAACATTTCTCTGTAATTGGCAAATTATATATTGATTTTTATTAAAAGAAAAATTGGATATTACATTAAATATAAGCTAAATTAAAAATTGAGTGTGTTGCTCATGTATGTAAAGTTAAAATTTAAAATTATATAATTAGTCGCAGGTTGATATGGAAGACAATCAAATAGAAGTAAAAAATGTTGGTCAGAAAATTAAAAAATTACTGTTTTTTTTATTTAGAATTGCATTAGCAGTCGGAGTAATTTTTTATTTAATTTATAGTTTAAAAGATGACCAAAAAAGAGCTTTTCTCGAAGGAATTAAAAATTATAACCTCTGGTGGTATTTACCTGCGGCATTACTCTACTTAATCCATTTAATTTATGGTGCGTGGCGCTGGAATTTATTGTTGAAAATTCAAAATATTAAGTTAAGTTTTTTTGAGGCCTTTGCCTTAACAATGAAAAGTTTCTTTTTATCGTTGGTTATTCCAGGCGGGGCTTTGGGAGGAGATTTAGCAAAAATTGCTTTTATTGCTAAAAGAGTTGATGCTGGAACAAAGGTTGAAGGTGCTTTTTCAATTATTATTGATCGTATTACAGGTATGATTGCATTGTTTGCTACAAGTATTATTGTCTGTCTTTTTAATATTGATTTATTGACTCAGATTATTGAAAATAATAAAAATTTAGCGTTAGGGGTGTTTTTATTAATTTTTATAAGTATTTTTGGTCTAATCGCCGGAATTGCAGTCTTTTTCCATCGTCAGTTTGAAAAAGTTAAGTTGTTTAAGTTTTTCATTGATTTGGCAGATAAATATTCAAAGGGCACTGTCAAGAGATTGTTTAATGCATTAGATTTATACAAAGAACAGCCTAAAATTATTATTTTAACAACTATTGGTAGCGTATTTTTTATCCATTTAATTATGCCGTTATTAGTTTTTTGTCTGATGCAAGGGATTGCTGGAGTTGTAAATATTAATATTGGCGAATGTTTGTCGGCAATTATTTTGGGTAATACTGCTGGCGTTGTGCCGCTTTTTCCAGGTGGAATCGGTTTAAGGGAGTTGATTGTGACTGAAATTTTTTCTGCGGGTGATGTTGCAAAGAATGTCGCAACTTTGACCGCATTGTTATATTTAAGTGTGATTTTACTTTTTAATTTAATGGGTGGGATTTTTATGATTATTGATTTTGGACCTAAAAAGAAAGCGTAAATTTTGATTGAAGATTGTCTTTTTTTGAGAATGTATATATATTGTATGTAATACATAGCAAAGAGCTAAATTTAATTTATTGTAGAAAACTATTGTGAGGTTTATTAAACTATGAAAGTTGTTTTTGATTTTAATCCTATACTACAAAATAGAAATTATAATAACAATGCAGTTGGGACAAAATTGCTTTATAATATGGCAAAAAATGAAAAATGCCCTGAAATAAAACTTTTTTATAATCAAAAATATAATGAAGTAATGAGTGCGTTGCGTAGTAAATTGTCAACGCGTTTTAGACTTTGCCCTGATCATGGGAATAGTGCAATGCGGCGGTTTTCGTGGCAATTTTTCAATACGCCAGATTTAACAACTTATACAGGTCGGTTTGATATTTTTCATTCTTTTGATACTTTTCGCCCACCAATTGGTCGACGTCCATTTCTGTTTAGTGTTTTCGATTTAAGTAGTTTTATGTTGCCACGTTTGTATACGAATAGTGAACGTGAAAAATTGCGCTATACAATTAATGTAGCAGACCATATTATAACAGTTTCAGACACCATGTCATTACAAATTATGGAGCTGTTCGATGTTCCAGAAGATAAGATTACAAGGGTTTATTTAGCTCCAGATAGCAATCTACAAAATATTTCAACCGATAAAGTTGATGCAGCACGTGAAGCTGTAGCGCAATTAACTAAGTGCTATTGTGATTATTTTTGCGTGGTTGTAACACCCCAAGTTGGTAAAAATTTGAAAAACATTATTAACGCCTTTTTAAGCGTTAAATTTCCTCCTAGTGTACGATTGGTTTTAGTAGGTCAGTTGCCTCACGATCGAGATTTGATGAAGATAATTGTTGAAAATTCAGAACAAATTGTTGCAACAGGAGAGGTTGAAGATTACAACGCAATCATTGCTGCCTCTCGTGGCTTAATTTACTTGCCATATTACGATGCTGTGGCTTTGCCAGTATTAAATTCACTACGCTTGAGTGTGCCAGTTCTTGCTAGTGATATTCCTACATTACATGAAATCACTAACGATTTAGCATTCTTTGCTAGACCTGATGATGCTGAAGAGATTGCTAATGGCTTTAGGTCGTTAGCTACTGACCCAAATCAAGTTAAAGAATTTAAAGAAAAAGGTTTTTGGCACTCTTTGGAATTTCATTGGAAATATTCAATTCAGGAGACTATTGATATTTATCATGAATTGATGTGATATAAATAAAAAAATATTTTAAAAATTTTTTGTAAAAAATAATAGGAAATGAAGGAGAAGTGAAATGCTTTTTGGAGCAAATAAAAAATTTAAAATTAGAATATTGCTTTAGTTATGCTTTTAGTATAATTCAATTAGTTAATGCCTCTATAGATAGTTCTCCTCAGGTTAAAAAGAATGAAAATGAAGTGAAAAAATATTACACTCTTGTTGAAATGAAAGATTCTTTTGAAAAATTAGATTGTCAAGAATAGTGTAATTTTACAGAATTTTATATGTATAATAGTGGATATAAAAAAGCAAAATTTTTATATCAAAGAGCAATGATTTTATCAGAAGGTTTACCATTTGAAAAAATTAAATTTATTTACTTTAGTTTTAGAAATTGTTTAAGAAATGCTGGTGATAAAATCGAGTTAATAAATCTACAAGAAACCATGCTTAAAAAACAATTTGATACTTCTATAGTTAAAGATTTGATTAAAAATTACAAAAAATATGGAGATTATCCCAAAGCAATTAAATGGTATAAAAAGGCAATAAGTAAAGGTCATGAGCAGTTTACTATTAAGTTCGCGAAATTTTACGAAGATATGGGAAGTTTAAACGATGCTGAAAGATATTTTAAGTTAGCTGTTGAAAAAATATAAAAGGCAATGTTCAACAGTTAGTTTATTTTTATAGAGAATATCAAAAATATGATTTAGCATTATCAATTATCCAGAATTATTCACAAAAAAATATCAAGTCAACAAAAAAAAGTTATAAAAATTTGTATGCGTGAGGGGAAAATTCGTGAAGCTATTGAAATAGCACTTTATCAAATTAAGCAAGGACATTTATCTTATTGTCATCAATTAGATGATATTTATTTGACTACCACTAAATATACTGCGCGTGGAATTAGAGAACAAACTATAAATGCCGCACTTATAAAGTTAAATCAAATAGGTACTGTTACTGAAACTATTGAAGTTGTAAAAATGTGTTATAGTGCGGGTTTGAAATATTTTTTATCGCATCGTAGTGGCGAGACCAAAAATTCATTTTTAGCTGATTTTGCAGTAGCAATGGGTAGTGGACAATTAAAAACTGGTTCGTGTTACCAAGGTGAAAGAATTGCTAAATATAACAGCTTATTAGAAGATTGAGGATGAGTTAAGGTATAAAAGTCCATTTGAAAATATTTTAAAAGTTGTTTGTGAATAATAGTCTAAAAAGGACTTAAATAAAAATTTAAGTCCTTTAGTATTATTATAAAAAGTTAAAATCAAACTATCTTTTGAATCTGAAGTTATTTTACAGTAAAACGAGCATTCGCCCAGTCTGCATGATCATAGTTATGACCATCAACGTTTAACACTTTTAATTGTAAAGAATTTACATTATTAATGTTGATGTTTACAGTTTGAGTCGCGCTATATGGATCCATATCGCCACTATCGAAAACTTTTGTTCCATCTGTGTAAACTTGGAAACGCATTTTTTTACCTTTTGAGCCAACTTCTTCATCAACTCCTACATCTGCAGTAAAACTTGAATATTTTTGATTTACATTAAAAGTTAAATTACTGTCAGTGTGAACTCCTAAACCATAATCATAAATAACACCGTTTAAATTTTGTTTTCCGCCATCACCTTCAGGTTGTTCACCAATTGCTTGATTTATTCCTAAAGGTCCGTTCACGAACCACACGCTGTTATTTGTATTATCAACTTTTAATTCTGAAAGATAAACAGTATCGCCAGTTTGTTTCTTTTTGTTGGCGCTTATTACATAATTGAAATTAGCGAATGCAGGATTATGATCAGATAATCTTTCTCCATCTTTATGAAAATGATTTACAAAGCGAGCAGCCCCAGGTGCGGCTTCTCTAGTAATATCTTCATAGTGTTCCAATGTCAACTGAATATCAGCCCCACTGCGATAAAGAATGTGGTCTATTGAACCATTCCAAGTATTGTATTGTTGGAATGCTTCTTCTCGTGAATCTAATAGATTGCATTTTGTCATCAAGTTTGGTCTTAGACCGTGATTAGATTGTATCGGATGACAGTTTAAGTCACCGATCACAATTACTGCTCTATCTGCAGGAGTATTTGCAGTGATATAGTCACCTAATTCGTTTAATTGATCAAAAATAATTGTTGCATCATTATCGGCATCACCTGTATGTGTATTGTATACATCAATATATACTCCAGGGTAAATTGTTACAGTGTTTTTAGAGAAACCCTTATTTACATAAAATGGATGGCGATCATAAGTTTTTCTAAATGTTGTTGACATGGGAAATTTTGATAATAAGTCTACACCACTGCCACCGCTATATAGCGTTTCTTCAATAGAAAAGAATGGATGGTGAGTATATTGTCTAAATGTATCAATGTAAGCAAACTGCTCTTGCACACCGACAATATCAAATGGAGTTAATCTTGCACCAATATGTTCTACGCGACCACTAGGTTTGCCTGCATCATTTGATAGATATGCTGGCCAAGGTAAAGATGCAATATTGTAAGTTAAAACATTGAAAGATCCATCGTACTGTGTATTAGCTTGAGTTGTGTTTGCAGAAAAGCTCACCATTGTTGCAATTGCCCCACAGGCTAAAGCTAATAATTTTTTTAAGTCCTTAAAATTTGTTTTTTTCATTTTGTTTTGAAACTCCTAAAATTTCTTTGTTTTGGTGAAGTTGATTTTAACATTTTTATTAATCAAATAAGTGTCTGTTATTATATATTTATATATCAATATGATTAATAAAGCAATAGTTTTATAAAAATAATTGCCTAAAAATTTTTAGTGTTTATAATTATAACTAATTGTCATATTATTTGATATTAATGAGATAGCATTTTGAGTATTAGTTTTAAATTATTAAGATAATTGACTTAAACAATTTTTTGCTCAATAGTAGCCTATATTGTTGAAAAATTTTCTTTTACAATTAATATAATAATAAATATATTGTTTTTTTAAAGTGAAAATTATAGATACTTTTGTCATGATTGTTTGAAGTTTGCTTTTTTAAAGTTAAATTTGCTTTGTTATTGTTTAAATAACGTTAATTATTTTTTTAATTAAAAAAGTAATTAAATTGTCATAGCAATTATAAGATTAAATAATAAACAAGATTTTTAAGAATAGTTAAAATAACCAGAGGACAATTATGAAAAAATTAATCTTTAGTCTAATTATTGGGGCAAGCTTAGTGTTGATTGCTACAGGTTGCGGAGAGCCAAGCAAACCAAAAGTTTCAGCTAATGAAAAATTAACTTCTTCGTCAAGCAAAATTACTAAAACAAGACTTGAAGAGTTCTTAGGAACTTATGTTAACAATGCAGGTATTATGCTGGATATCAAAAAAAATGGTAAAAGCATTTATCCTCCAACTGGACCTATGGATGCCGATTTAGTAAAACTTTTAGAAAAACAAGCATCTTTCACATTGCCAGCTGGTATTACAGCATCAGAATTAGCGGCTTTGATTGCAGAAAAATATGAAGTGAATGCATCCTTTAATAATGGTTCAATTGTCATTAATTTATAGGTGCTAAGGATATAAAAAAAGTCGTTACAAATAAATCATTGTAACGACTTTTTTGTCATAAAGCTTAATTAGGTATGCTAAGCAAGCTTTTCAAGAATTTCTGCATCTAATGTTGAAACATCTTTAATAGTTGCTTCTGTATCATCAGGCATCTCTACTTTATCGCCAGCTTTTTTGCATAGTAATAATTTTCCTAAACGAGTTTTATATGAAATATAATTCTTTTCAGGATCCCCATCCCATGCTCCAAGTACGTTGTATACTAATTCACCTTTTGGTGAGTCTAAAATAACTTTACATCCAACAGTAATGCCGCTTGATAAATCCACATTTTGGAAATCTGTAGCTTGAATATTTACCAAATCGCGTTCGAGTTCTGAACGACGTTTTGATAAGAAATTACGGCGTTCTTTAGCTGCGTCGTATTCAGCATTTTCTCTAAAGTCACCGTGAGCACGAGCAACTTTTAACGATTCACGGTTTTCTGGAATCTGTACTTTTAATAAATCATCTAATTCTGCTAATAAACGACGGTGAGACGCATTTGATGAAATTGTTGGACCATTAAGAATAGCATTAACAATGCTATTGCCATCATCTGCTTTCTTTGCCATTAATTTTTGTGCTTCGCCGCCTTCTAAGAGAGCTTTTAGTTCTGGAGATAAACGAGTTAATTTAATTAGTAAGCTTTGTTTTTCGCCAGTAATAAAGAATTTTGCTAATTGCAATGCAAAAGTAATTTGTGAAATATCATTTCTTGCAGCATCAATAATTTGTTGTTGGAAATCAGCTTTATCCATTAACTGCTTTTTTAATTCGCGATGAGCTGGCTGCCATACACTTGGTAATTGAGTTGTATTTAATGCTGTGATAACATTTGTTAAGTTTAAGTCATCTAATAAATGTTGTGAAACAACTTTACGGTTACGCCAAATCCATAACAAAATATCACAGTTAATATTGCGAACAGACTTAATTTTTTCTGCCAGAATATCGTTGTCAACTTCTGCACAGAATGAATTTAAACATTTTAGAGGTAAGTGAGTGATAAGTTCTGAACTATAAATATCGCCAAATAAATCTACTGTAGCTTTCGCTAAAGGAGGAAGTTGTTTTACTGCAATTTTACCCCAAACTTCTAAGTCTTCAAAGTTGAAGTTTTGAACATCTAAAGGCCAGAAAACAGCTTTTTCTTTTAATGGCTCTAACATTTCAACCATTTGATCTTCATTAAAATATGCAGATAACATTGAAATAGAATCAAGAAGTAATTTGTTGTTTTTAACTCCTTCTTGAGGACGCATTTTAGTGAAAAATGCTTTTAATAAATCCACATCTTCTTCAGTAAATTCATACCCTTCAATTTTATTTGTTTCAACAATTAAATCGTGTAGTTCATGAACACTTCTTGCTTCACTTGCTTTACGTTTTAAATTATCGGCGCCATTTGCATTAACGTCGTCTTCACAGCTCCACCATTCATCAAATTTTTCAGCAGTCATCTTGTTAGGAACTAATGCATGTTGAGCAATTGCATGAAATAAACGCTCATTTGTTGGAGTTAATGAACGATTATTTAAAGTTGCTTTAAACTCTGCTGATGGAATTATTTTTCTACATAGCTTAGCTGCTTTTTGAATGTCTGGACCTGGAGCGAATAATTTTACATCTGCAAGTACTTTTTCAATTGATAGAGAAAAAGAACCTGGAGCATTATATTCTACTAAAGCTACAGAGGACGTGAATTCATCAACACTAATTACTGTTCCCCAGCGTTGTACATCTGTTTGATATGCGTAAACACCACCTTTTAATGCTAATAATGCATGGTAACGTTTAGCAATTTCTGCAACTGTACAACTAGAATCGCGTAGGCCTAATGCTCTTAAATAGCTAGGTTTTGCCAAGAAAGGAGGCAACAACGCTTTTAGCGACATTAATAAAGTTTTACGAAATAGAGGTGTATCTTCTGGACTTAATGATGCTAAGCTAATAATAAAATTTGCTTGAGTTGCGTCAACTTCTGCATTCCAAGAGTCAATTAAAAAATCAACATTTTCAGATAACTTACTATTAGCTAAAGGACGGTGTTCGTTTAGGAGTTCAAATAGTTCATTTAGGGCTTTTGCTGTAGGATTCTCAGCGACGTTTACAAAAAGTTCTTCAAAATTTACTTCACTCATAATTACTCTGTAATATTTTATCGGTTATATTTATTATTATTATTATCTTATTTAATTCTCTGTCAATCAATAAAAATAACAGTTAAAGCAACAAAAATCAATGAATAACTTTAAATTATTATTATTAAATTTCTGAATGATACTATTATTAGTATGAAATACACCTTGTGAAGCTTTATAAAATTGCAAAATAACTAATTATTGAAAGATTTTAATTTTTTTTGTACAGTTGAAACTGTCGGAAAATCTCGATAAAGAAAAAAACGGTGTTTAACCTCTTTGTGTTCTTCAAGTTTGTTTAAAATATCCTTGTGCTTTTTTGTAATAGCCCTATCAATACCAATGAAAATATTTTCAGGTAATTGTCCTGAAATAAGTGATTGGAGACGGTTGATCAATTCTTTGTGGTGCCAACGGTGAAACAGCTCAAGGAATACCACATTGTTGTCATTAATGAATTTAAAGTCAGGAAAAATTGATTGCTCGTTATTAATGTGAAATATTTCAGTTGGTAGCATGATTTTCCATGGTGAATTTTTTTCTTTAAATTGTTTGCCAAATAATCTAATTTCTTGAGGTATATAGTCGTTTTGGTGACGATAAAAAGGTCTTAGTTTTAAGTCGCTATTGGCCGTTAAGGTGTAATTTTTTTCTTGGAAATTAATTTTTGCTTTTAAGCTCCAGTCTTCAAATTGATAAACGTATGGTAAGATAATTGCCAGTTGCATGCCATATTTTTGTGAATTTTCAAAAATATTTAATGGTCCATCAATCATGATCTTGATACAATCATTTGAATTTTTTTCATGGCGGCATAGTAAACGATGAAATCTTAACTTGCCAATAAAATTTCTCAATAATTTTTGGTTTGGTTTTGTGAATGTTAACTCAACTAGGTTGCTGTATATTATTAAAGATTGGATTAATTGACTGTTATATTTATTGATGATAAATTCGGCAGTTATTTTTGTCTTAAAGTTATTAAGTATTTCATAATCTGGGTGATCTGAAAATAATCCTGAATTAATTAATTCATTTTGTGTATTAGTTAATTTTTTTAAGACCTTTTCGCGATAGCATTCAAGAGAAGTTTCGCTATTAAGTGTTTCTAATGAAGTATTAGCGATGCGAAAGATCTCTTTTCGCTCGTTTAGAAAATCAAAATTATCATCATTACTAAAAATACACTCACTATAGATTGTTTTAATAATTCCTTTGCTTAGTTTTAAATCTTTTTGCGAATAAAGTAACATTTGAACTTCTTTTTCAAGTTCTTTTTTAGTCTTTCCTAAATTTGAATTAAGTACTTGCAATAGTTGATTGCACAAAAACAGGATATTTTTATCATCAATTTTAAGGTATTTAGGGATTATTTTTCCGCTGGCTCTTTTGAAACGTAATAGATCTTTTGATAACATTAAAATACTCAATATTTTGGAATTGTTTACTTTGAATTAATTAAATAAAATTATCTTCTCTAAGGCTTTATTGCTAACTGTAACAATAAAAAAATGTTAATTTTATTATTTTTCCGTTAATAGGGAGTCGAAGTGTTGATTTTTTTCTTTTGATAATATAATATCATTAATGTAGCAATTAAAAATAGTTAATTTATTTATAGGAAAATAACTGGAGTTGTATCATGAGAAATCACAAAAAAATTGTAAAAGTTATTGGTGCAGTTGCGCTTTTGGCGTATGCTACAGTTCTTTGGAGTGTGGATGTTAAAACTATTCATGGTCGAGAATATAAGAATATTAGTGTTATTGATTATAACGCTTATAACTTTGATTTTTCTTATGAAGACAGTAATGGAAAAATTGCTATTGGAAATTTAAGCTACGCTATGCTAGATGAAAAGAGTCTTAAAGCACTAAAAGTAGAATCTCGCATGTGTCCAGACTTGGAAAAGAAGGAGCAATATTATCGTAGTATGAGTTTTGAGTCTTTGGTAAAAGAGAATGAAAAACTATTAATTGAAGACTTAAAAGGTGATGGTAAAGTTGTTTTGAGTAAACATTTAAAATGTCAAGTTTATTCTCATCGCCGTCAAGTGAAACTTAAAAAACATGAAAATATGCTTGGTGGGACAATTTATCAAATTATTGCTGAAAAAAAATTCATACCTCTAGTTGACGTCAAAGATAATGAAGATTACTCAGATCCTGATGATATAGATGATAAAAATGCCACAAAACTTGAAGAATTAGCTGATAAAGATGCCGCAACGAGTAAATCTCCTGAAGAAAAAATAAAAGAAGGGACTCCAGGCAGCTATGTGTATATACCAAGTGCAGTTTCAATTGGTCCAGAATTAGGTCTTGAAAAACACTTTACAACTATTTATCCTACAGGAATGAATTTTCATACAAAAAAATATGGTGAAATTGCTATTTTTGAATTGAGCTTGCATCAGGCTGTGCATATCCTTCATGCGCATTTGATTTCACGACTTGTAATGCTAAATGCTGTTAATAGATATAAAAATAAAGCGCATATTAAACATGATGTTAGTGATGCTTTAACTAAAGCGGATAAAGATAAAGAAGTTGGCGAAAATTTTTATCCTCAGGTCGAAAAGATTAAAATTTTAGAAATTGAGCCTTACGTACCATTTTTTGACTTTTCAAAAGATAACCCAATTCCAGAGGAGTTGAGGTAGTTAAATAAAAATAAAAAAAAATGCAAATTCGTTTGAATTAGTAAAAAAACCGCTTATATTTAAAAAGTGATAATGATTATTAAATTTTAATAAGGAACAATTTTTTTACAAAAAGCAACCATATATAGGCCGAAAAATGACTATCAAATTAAGCAACACTAACCAAAGAAGAGTTATTATTGAAGAACTTAAAAAATTAACTTCGCATCCAACAGCTGATGAATTATATGAAATTGTTAAAGAGCGTTTACCAAAAATTAGTTTAGGAACAGTTTATCGTAATTTAGAACAGTTATCTGCAGCTGGTTTGATTTGGAAATTAGAGCTTAGTGGTAGTCAAAATCGTTTTGATGGGAATGTCGAAAAACATTTTCATAAACGTTGCCCAAATTGTGGAGCTGTAGAAGATATTGAATATCATGCTTTCGCAGAGGCAGATCGTCATTTGACGAATGCTTGTCAAAATTATGCAATAGAAGGTTATACCTTAGAGTTTCGAGGTTTATGCTACTGTTGCCAAAGTAGTTAAAATAAATTTAATTAAAAGTAGTAAAAAAATTATAGTTAAAGAATTTTAAAAATTTAATCTAAAAATTTTAAGATAAAATCAGTTAAATTTTAATATATTTAGTATAATTTAAAAATGTGCTAAAAAATATTTATAATTAATTAAATAAAATTAAAATAAAAACTAGAGGAGATAAATAGTTATGAGTCATACAAAAATCTATAAATGTGGAACAGAAAGTGATATGGTTGTTGAAGTTTTATCTAATAACTGCAATTGCACTTTAAGTTGTTGTGGTGAAGAAATGACTTTAATGGAAGAAAATTCTGTTGATGCTGCTGTTGAAAAGCATGTGCCGATCCTTTCCGAACATGCAAATGGCGTAAAGGTTGTAGTTGGTAGTGTAGCTCATCCTATGACTGATGACCACTATATCCAATGGATTGAAGTTGTTAATGGACCTTGGGTAAATCGTAAGTATTTGAAACCAGGTGAAGCTCCTGAGGCTGAATTTTATGTGCCAAATAATGGGCATTTAGAAGTTCGAGCATACTGTAATTTACACGGATTATGGAAAGGATAAGATAAAAAGGATAAGGTAAAATGTTAGATAAACAGCTGGAGCAAGCTTTAAATGACCAAATAAATTTTGAATTTTATTCATCTTATTTGTATCTAAATATGTCAGCACAGCTTGCGGCAATGAATTTGGACGGAGCGGCACACTGGATGAGAGTGCAGGCTCAAGAGGAAGTGACTCATGCAATGAAAATTTACGATTTTTTAATTGATCGTGATGCAGAGGTTTGTTTGCAAAATATTGAAACTATTGGAGAAAAATATAACTCTTTGGTAGAAATATATGAGGTTACTGTTGGTCACGAAAGAAAAGTTACATGCAGGTTCAATGATTTAATTGATTTAGCGCTTGAAAAACGCGATCATGTGACAAATTCATTACTCCAGTGGTTTATTAGTGAGCAGATTGAAGAAGAAGCGAATGTGAGAACAATTTTAGAAAAAGCAAAAATGCTGTCAAGTTCTCCAGATAGCCTCTATTTATTAGATAAAGAACTAGGCGCTAGGGTGGCAAGTGCTCCAATAGCAGAAAAAATTAATTAGTTATTTGTATTCTTTAATCAAAGCTTTTATATTAAAAAAAGTTAGAAGTTTATAGATAATGGCAATGAAAGTTTCATATTGGAGATTTTGTTGATGGGATACTGTGTTAATACGTATGAAGTGTTTGAGATGGCTGAACAAGTTGAGCGTAATGGTCTTGAATTTTACCAACATGCTGCTGAGGTAGTCAAAGATAAAAGTGTAAAAGATTTACTTCTTGAATTAGCTAAAATGGAAAGTGATCATGAAGAAAAATTTTTTAATATCAAAAAACGACTCGAACTATCTGAACATAGTATTTTTCCGGACTTAGATGATTTAGTAGTATCTAATTTAAGAGCATTAGCTACAGGAAAAGTTTTTAAAAATAGTCCTGAAGATGTTCTTGTTTCTGATGAAACAACTGTTGAAGATATTTTAGATGTCGCCTTAGATTTTGAGCGTAATACGATAGTTTTTTTCTCGTCATTAAAGACGATGATGAAAGATTGTGAAGAGCAAAAAATCATAGATTTATTAATAAAAGAAGAAGTGGATCATATTGCGATCCTCATGGAAAAGAAAGGTAAGTTAGACAAAAATGGATGAATTTTTAAAAGCTGTTAAAATTAGCGAAAAAGTCTATTGGGTAGGTGCAATAGATTGGAATATGCGCTATTTTCATGGCTATACAACAACTCGTGGTACAACCTATAACGCATATTTGATTTTAGATGAAAAAATAACATTAATTGATACTGTTAAAAAACCATTTTTAAATCATTTAATTGCTAGAATTAAATCTGTTATTGATCTTGAAGATATTGATTATATTATTTCAAATCATGCAGAATTAGACCACTCTGGATGCATTCCTGACATGATTGAGCTTTGTAAACCAGAAGCTGTCTATGCTTCAGTTATGGGAGTAAAAGCATTAAATGATCACTTCAGTTTACCAATGGATTTAACTCCTGTAAAAACTGGTGATCGTGTTTCTTTAGGCAAAGATTCTTTATATTTTGTTGAGACAAAATTAATTCACTGGCCAGATAGTATGTTTAGTTTCTTGGAAAATGAGCAAATTTTATTTAGTCAAGATGGATTTGGTTGTCATTATGCAACAAATAATATGTTTATGGATCAGTGTCCATCTGATGAGACACTTTGGGAACAGGAAAAGTATTTTGCAAATATTTTAATGCTTTATGGTCCGAAAATTAAACAATTAGTGGCGCAAATGCCTGAAGTTGGTCTGCCATTAGAAAAAATCAAGATGATTGCACCTGATCATGGTCCAATTTGGCGCGAAAATATTAGCTTTATTGTTGAAAAATATTTAGAGTGGAGTGATATGCCGTTGTACAACCGTGCTGTTGTTGTTTATGACACAATGTGGGGAGCTACTGAAAAAATGGCATATAGTATTTGTGAAGGTCTTCGTGATAGTGGAGTTGAAGCAATTCCTATTTCTTTACAAAATTCAAATCGTAGCCATATTGCAACTCAAGTATTGCTTTCAGGAGCTGTTTTATTCGGCTGTTCAACCATGAATAACAATATGATGCCATCAATGGCTGATATTTTATGTTATATAAAGGGATTAAAGCCTAAAAATCGTATTGGTACAGCATTTGGTTCATTTGGTTGGAGTGGTGAGGCTGTTAAGCAGATGCGTGCGGAAATGACTGAGGCTGGCTTTGAGTTAATTGGCGAAGGATTACGTAATAAATATGCCTTAAAGCTTGAAGGCGGAGAAGAATGTTACAAACTTGGTCAAGCTGTTGCTGAAGAATTAAAAAACCGTATAGCAGGACAAGGATAAAATATAATTTAATAGGTTGCAAAAAAGCAATTTGTTTTTAAAAATATAAAATGAGGATAATTAATTATGCAAAAATATGTATGTGATGTATGTGGATATGTTTATGACCCAGCAATTGGTGATGAAGAGAATGGAATTTCTCCAGGAACTGCATTTGCAGATTTACCAGAAGATTGGGTTTGTCCTGATTGTGGAGTAGGTAAAGAAGACTTTTCACCTGCTGATTAATTAAATTTTTTTCGAAATTAATCGAAATAAATTGTGATTAAAGAAATAAAAAGTAGCTCTAGAATTTATGGGGCTACTTTTTTGCTTTTATGGTATTTTAATGCTATATTTTTATTAGTGATAGGTAAAAAAATAACGTTGTTAAAAAACTAATTGTGACATTTTTACGGTGGATTTAGTTAAGAAATATTTTTATGTAGCGGTAAATAATGGAGTTAAATAATGAGTCAGAAAATCAAAGATATTGATGATAAATGTGTGAGTATTGTAATTCCGTTATTTAATGAAGAGAAAACGATTAAAGTTCTTCTTGAAAAGTTAGTCAGAATAATACCGAAAAGCCACAAAGAAATTATTGTGGTGAATGATGGTTCAACTGATGATTCTTATAATTCAGTAAAAGATTTTATTACAAACTTTTGCTCCAATATTGATAGTAATAGTAGTTATTTTTATGGAGAGAACTCTCAAGAAAACTTAGAATTTAAATTATTTACCAAAGAAAATGGTGGAAAAGGTTCAGCTGTAAAATTAGGATTTAAAAATAGCACTGGTAAAGCAGTAATAGTTCAGGATGCTGATCTTGAATATGATGTTAATGACATAGAAGCATGTGTGACGCCTATTATAAGTGATGATTCATTGGTTGTCTATGGATCACGAGAAACTGGAGACCGTGAAAGATTTTCGCATTTAAGATTTTACTTGGGTGGTTTAGCTGTTACGGCAGTGATGAATTTATTATTTGGAAGTGAATTAACTGACGAACCAACTTGCTACAAGGCTTTTAATGGAGAATTAATTCGTAATATACAGCTTAAAGGAAATAGGTTTGACTGGGAGCCTGAAATTACGGCAATAATTTTAAAGTTAGGAATTACAATTGAAGAAGTGCCAATTAATTATTTTCCGAGAAGTTTAGATGAAGGAAAAAAAATTCGTTGGTATGATGGCTTGATGGCTTTTTGGGTAAGTTTTTTACAACTTTTTATTTCTAATCGTCGACATTACACTGTAATAAAAAATAATTGCAAAAATCTCCAAATTGTTAAGACCATTCAACTGCATTTTACGAAAATGATTTGGTTGATGATTATTTTTAATGTTGCATTTGGTGTGCGTTTATTTTTTGGGTTTAAATCTTTTAGCAACCTTAAGTTATTATTTAGACCAGATTCGTTAGGATATTTGCAGCCTGCAATTTCTTTAGCGCGCGATAATTTATATAATGAGTCATTACATAGTACAATTGCAGAAACTACTAGAGCGGTGGGATTTCCGTTTTTTATGAGTTTATTCTTTAGGTTTTTTGAAGATAATACTGCTTTAATAATTGCTTCAATTGTTTTGATGTTGCTGAGTGCATTGGGAGTTTTTTATGTTTATGCAGCAGCTCGATTATTCAAGTGCAGTTATAATTGGTCGTTGTTTGCAGCTTGTTTATATGCCTTAAGTGCAACAAGTGTTGCTAATGCGCCAATGATGTTAAGCGATACGCTACACACTTTTTTTACTACACTTTTATTTTACTTTTTTACGAGGTATTACATTGCCAAAAATCCTTTATATGCAGTCATAGCAATCTTTTATTGTGGAATTGCGACGTTGATTAGACCTGTAAACTTAGTATGGATTATTCCTGCAGTATTTTTAATTTTAATTAATAACCATCATGTATTTAAGATTAGAATTATGACTGCATTAAGCTGCATAATTGTTTTCGCTGCAGTTATTACACCTTGGATGGCAAGAAATTATTGCTCAGGAAGCGGATTTGTTATTGATGATAATTATGGAAATATGTTGTATCATAATGGTGCCGTCTTACTGGCAAAAATAGAAGGTCGTGATAGTGGTAAAATTCGTCGAGAATTGATTGCTAAAACAGAAAAGCATTTTGTTGATAATTCAGATGTTTTTGCAAATAACAAACGTGCGCAATATCAATATAAAACTAATGAATTAAAAAAGTTAGTTTTAACACATCCAGTCCAGTATATTAAATTGCATTTTCGCCCATGGGTTTTGGTGCCTGATTTACCAGGATTGCTTGAATTGCAGGAAGTTACAACTAGTAACCGTGGGACATTTGATGTATTAAATAAATCTGGTTTTTTTGCTGCAGTAAAACATTATTTGAATGGCAATTATTTGTTGATAATTTGGTTGTTCCCATTTATTTTAGTAACTTTTTTTAGTTACTTTGGGACTTTAATTACTATTTTAAAATGGATTTTTACTAAAAAAATATTTTGGCTTTTTTATGCTTTGGCATTTATTGAATATTATTTAATTTTACCAGGTCCAATTACCATGCCACGTTATATTATGCCGGCATTGCCAGTATTTTGCGTTTTTGCAGCAATTGGTTTTAGCAATTTGAAAAACTTTTTATTGAAAAAAGATTATTCTTGAAAAAGTACTAAGAGGAGGTAATTAATAATGAGTGATAAAATATTTTATACAACTTTTAAAACTACTTTTTGTAATATAACATTAGTTGGAAATCACGATGGATTAACTAATCTTGAAATGTCTCATACCGATGGCAAAAGAATTTTTGAAATCGACTCTAATTGGATTAAAAATGATGATTTTTTTGTTGACATAAAAAAACAATTATGTGAATATTTTGCGGGAAAAAGAACCTCTTTTACTAATATTAAATTAAATATTAATGGAACAGATTTTCAAAAAAAGGTTTGGAATACATTGCAAAAAATTGATTATGGGGCCGTGGTTAGTTACAAAACTATTGCTGAAATGATTAATAAACCTAAAGCTTCTCGAGCGGTTGGAATGGCAAATAGTAAAAATAAAATTCCAATTATTATTCCATGTCATCGAATCGTTGGTAGTAATGGACAGTTGACAGGATTTGCTCATGGGTTACAGTTAAAGAAAAGACTGCTAAATTTAGAGCGAGGAAAAGAAAATGTCATTTGAATTTATAGAAAAAAATCAGAGAGAATTTACCAAACAAGCCGAAAAGATTCTTCAATCAAAAATTTTTAATGATCAAGTTATTAAAGATGAAATTATTAGAATTGCAAAATTTTCGTCTAATGATATTATTTTAGATTTAGCTTGTGGTCCAGGTATAATGACTGAAGCAATTTCACCGTTGGTAGCAAAAATTTGCGCTGTTGATGTTACAAGTAAAATGGTTGAATTATGTCGCGAACGACATCTAAAAAATGTTCAAACAATTCAATCTCCTGCTGAAAAATTGCCATTTAAAGATAACATGTTTGACGTTGTTGTGACTCGCCTGGCAATTCATCATTTTGAAAATCCAGAAGTGGTAATTCGAGAAATAAAACGAGTTCTAAAAGATAATGGTAAAATTATCATTGCTGATGTTTATAGTAGCAATAATATCGATGAGGCTCAATTACATAATTCTCTTGAATTTTTTCGAGATCCTAGCCATAGTAAAATGTTATCACTAAATCAATTTAAAGAGCTTTTTTTGAATAATTCACTGATTGTACAAACTGAGGAAAAGTTAGCTCAAAATCAAGAATTTAATCAATGGTTGGCTATTGTTGATGATTATCAACGTAAAAGAGCTTTGGAGTGCATTATTAAAAATTTGATTGAATGTGGTAAAAAAGCTGGAATTAACTTACAAATTAATGATAAAAATAAAATATTATTCACCCATCATTGGGTTATTTATAAACTAGGAGTGAAATATTAAAATATAATGACAAACTTGCTGAATAAATCACAAAAAATTTCTAATGCAAAAAAATTTAAAGAATTACATCGAAATGATAGAGGGTTGTTTTTATTGCCAAATGCATGGAATGGCGGTAGTGCTAAAGTTTTTGCTAAACAAAATTTTTCAGCAATTGGAACAACTTCTGCTGGGATTGCTTATTCCTTAGGATATAGTGATGGCGAAAATATTCAATTTTCTGATATTATTCGTGTAACAAAAGAGATTGTTAATGTTGTTCAAAATGTCCCATTGACAGTTGATGTTGAACGAGGATATAGTGGTACTGAATCGTTAAGCGAAGTGGTTGACAATGTAGGAAAACTTATTGATATAGGTGCAGTAGGAGTTAACATTGAAGATGGACTGCCAGATACTTTTTCAGTTGATAATCAAGATAGATTTTGTGAAAAAATTGCTAAAGTTGCAGAATTGAAAAAACAACTTGAAATTCCATTTGTTATTAATGCTAGAACCGATATTTATTTACTACAAGTTTTTAGCCACAGAGATGAATTATTTAATCGCACTGTTGAGCGCGCCAAAGCATTAAAAGATTGTGGAGCCGATTGTATTTTTATTCCTGGAGCTCTTGATAAAGATACAATTGTTAATTTGAGAGCGAGTATTGAGTTACCGATAAATTTATTTGTTCATCCTCAGTTCTATGACGTTAAAGAATTGGATAAGATTGGTATAAACCGCTTAAGTAGTGGTTCAGCTCCAGTAAGAACTGTATTTAATCAGTTAAAAACGGTTAGTGATGAATTTAGTAAATTAAATTGTAACGAGATGTTAAATCATCCATTTAATTATGCTGCTGCAAATGAATATTTTCAGAATTGTTAGATTTTTTTCAAATTATAAAAAATCGTTGAAGTGTTGAAAAGATTAATTTGCTAAACATAAAAAGCAGTAGTAGGATCATATTTTTAGTGACATGAGTATAAATAATTTATAGCTTTAAAATACCTCTGACAATAATTACATTTAATAATAAAAAATGAGCTATTATTGTAAATGAATATTTTTTTATCAAATTTAGTATTAATTATTAATATTTACTTGTAAAAAAAGTTTGGTAATGCTTTATTAAATGCGAAAATTATATTTATTACAAAGGTAAATATTATTACAAATAATAATATTTTTTTAATAAATTAAATAAGCTTATAATTAAGTATTTTTTTAACAAAACAAAATCGGTGAGGAAATTTTATGAATTTATTTGCACAAAGCAAAATAAAGTTAACTTCTTTGGTATTATCTTCTTTATTATTGATTGTTGGTTTAACTTCAGCATCAAGTTATGCGGCGCCGGCCAATAACAAAACTGCTAATAAGTCAGTTGCTAAAAATAAAAAATCTGTTAAATATGTCTTTTTAATGATTGGCGATGGCATGGCTGCGACTCAAATTAATGTAACAAGAAAATATAAAGAGAAGCCCTTAAATATTGATAAGTTGAATGTAAAAGGATTAACTTATACTGGAAGTCAGAATAAAAGTGTAACTGATTCTGCTGCCGCAGCAACTGCAATTGCCTGTGGTAAGAAAACTGCAAATGGTATGGTTGGGGTTAGTGCACAGGGGGAAAAATTAGTTTCAATTGCAGAAAAGGCTAAAAAGTATTCAAAGAGAAAGGTCGGCATTGTTTCTTCTGTTAGCTTAAATCATGCAACTCCTGCCGCTTTTTATGCAAAAAATACTAATCGTGGTGAATATTATGAAATCGGTTTAGATCTAGTTAAGTCTGATATAGATTTTTATGGTGGTGGTGGTTTAAATGAAAAATCTGGGGATAAAGGTGACCTTTATGAGTTAGCTAAAAAACGTGGTTTTAAATTTGTTGATTCAAAAAAAGATTTTGAGAAATTAAAAAATGGTGAAAAAAAGAAAATTTTAGCAATTGCGCCACGTTTGAATGATGATGCTTCTATGCCAAAAAGTATTGATCAGCGCGAAGGTGATATATCTTTGGCACAATTTACTCAAAAAGCAATTGATGTTTTAGATAATGATAATGGTTTTCTTATTGTTGTCGAGGGGGGGCAAATTGACTGGTCATGTCACGAAAATGATGGAGCAACAGTGATTAAAGAGCTTTTGGCTTTTGATGAAGCAGTAAAAGTAGCTTATGATTTTGCTCAAAAACATCCAGAAGAGACTTTGATTGTGGTTGGAGGGGATCATGAAACAGGTGGTATGAAAATGGGATTATCTGGATCTCAATATCGCACTTATCGCAGTGTTTTATCAAAGCAAAAAAATTCTGCAAAGGTTTTTAATGCAGAGTTTGATAAAAAAGCTTCATCTTTTAAATATAGTGAAGATAAAAAAGTTATGGGACAGCAATTTAATGAAATGATGAAATTGGTAAAAAATGTATTTGGTACAGATTTTACGATTTCAGAAAAAAATCAAATTAAAAAAGGTTTTTATGCATTTTTAGATAAAAAAGCAAAAGACCCAAAATTGAAAAATAAATATGGTAATATGAAGTTTGGAAAATATAATCCTGTTACTGTTGCAGTACTACATACTTTAAATAAAAGAGCAGGGGTTTCATGGACGTCATTTGAACATACAGCAACTCCAACGACAGTTTTTGCTTATGGGAAGAAGGCTGATATTTTTGCTGGAAGTTATCAAAATACAGAGTTGGGTATTAAATTAATGTCAGTTATTGGTGTGCCCGCTAGAGTTGAATATAAATAACATTTTAAGGACCTCTTTATATATTTTGTTTACAAAAAAAAGCGCTTAAAGTTGTCCTTAAAAATTTATAAAACAATAAGGAATTAACTATTTTCTTTTTAAAAGGTAAGTTATTATGAAGAAGTTTTTCAAAAGAATTTTTTGTAAAAAAGATGTCATTATGACAGTTTTTTTTCTAATATTATCAATTTATTTATATTTTATGCCTTCTTTGCATGAAAACTATGATAAAGGTTATATTTCAGAAAGCTGTAAAGCTGAAGTATTGAGTGTTGATAACTCTAATTTAAGAGTGTTGGGGATTCTCGCAAATGGTGAACAAAATCTGCAAATTAAAATACTTGATGGTACTTTAAAAGGACAAACAGTGCCAGCAATTAATCAATTAACCGCGAAAAAAGGTGATGATAAAATTTTTAAAGAAGGAGACACTGCCTTTGTTGTTTTAACTAAAAATAAGGAAGGTGGGTTAGTTTTAGCAGTTGCGATGGATTATTACCGACTTGACTTGACTTTTATTTTAGTATTGCTGTTTTCTATATTATTGATTGCATTTGGTGGGACTGTCGGAGCAAAAGCATTGATTTCCTTTATTTTTAGCTGTTTGATGATTTTGAAGATCATTGTTCCATTAACTTTACAAGGATATGACCCTATTTGGCTAGGTTTTGTTGGAGTTGTTATTTTAACTGCGGTGATTATTTTCTTAGTTACTGGATTAACTCGTTGTGGAATTAGTGCTTTTTCTGGCGCTATTGCTGGGGTTTTGACAACATGCGTTTTAGCGAGTGTTTTTACCGATTTGTTCAAAATTAATGGTGCAGTGATGCCGTTTAGTGAAATTCTTCTTTATAGTGGTTATTCAGGGTTGAATTTAAATCATATTTTTATTGCTGGAGTTTTCTTTGCTTCTTCTGGAGCAGTGATGGATTTAGCTGTTGATATTTCGACTGGTATGTCTGAAATTGTTGAAAAACGTCCTGATATTAGTCGCGTTCAACTTGGCTTATCAGGAATAAAAATTGGTCGAGCAGTAGTTGGAACCATGACTACGACATTGTTGCTAGCGTACTCTGGAGGGTACTTTACATTATTGATGGCATTTCAAGCTCAAGATATTCCAGTTTCTACATTTCTAAATTATAACCAAATTTCTGCAGAGATTGTTAAAACTTTGGTTGGTAGTTTAGGATTGGTTCTGGTTGCGCCATTTACTGCATTGATTGCTAGTTTGATTTTAAAAAATAAGAGCAATACTGTTGCTACAGATGCAGCTGAAATTGAAAATTAATTATAGCTGATTTTTTGAGTTATATCTAAAATAAAAAGTTGTCGTTGTTTAAAACTCTGTTAAGAGGTTATGAATAACGACTTTTTTATTTTAACTATCAATAAATTTTAAAATTATTAGGCGGCTATTTTCGTTAATATGAGTAATTTTAATGCTTAAAAAATTATTTTTAAGTAACTCTTTAATGCGCACAGGCCATTCTATTAAAGTAAATGCGCTAGGTTCATTTAAAAATTCTTCAATCCCAAATGCTAAAGCTGCATGATATCCATCAATGCGATATAAATCTAAATGAAAGAACCATGCTGATCTTTTTGAATAATTTTCTAATTTATACTCTTGAACAATTGTAAATGTTGGGCTGGATATTGGCTCTGTGATATTTAGTCCACGGGCAAAACCACGGCTGAAAACCGTTTTTCCAGCACCTAAATCACCATCTAAAGTTATTACAGTTCCTAATGGTAAAATTTGAGCTAAAGTTTGCGCAAAAAGTTCAGTGTCTGCTTCTGAATTGCTTTCAAAAGAATAATTGACTGTTTTATAATTAAAATTTTTGCTATTAGAAAAAATTAAAAAATCATTAATATTTTTAGTCACGGTGTATAAATCCTATATTGTCGTTTTCTGATAAAATAGCGCCATTTTCATTTATAACAACTTTATTTGGGTATTTTTTAGGTTGTTCTTTTATAATTTTACCAATTTTAGTTAACTCTGTATGAGGGAATGCTTGAGCCCATTTTGTAACAAATTTGGTAATTTTATGTGGGGAAATAGTGAAAATTAATTCGTAATCTTCACCATCAGTTAATGCCATTTGAGTTGATGCTTCTTTTCTCAATGGCAATGACTTTTCATCAATTTGCAAAACGCAATTTGAAGCAACAGCAATACGTTTGGCATCTAAAATCAAACCATCACTAATATCCATCGCACATTTTGAAAAATTATTTTCCGCTAAAAATAATCCTTCTTTAAGTCTAGGAGTAAATGTTAAGTGATGATTACTGTGAAATGAGTTTCCTAATTTTCCTGTTACAAAAATAATATCATTAGCTTGTGCATTATTGCGTAGTAAAATATTTTCAGTTGTCATTTTGCCATAAATTGTTATCGTACAAACTTCAATAATACAGTCATTTTCTGAAACCTTAGCCGTAGATTTTGCTAAATCTCCGCCCACCATTGCAATATTAAATTTTTGACAACTATTTGCCATTGCTTGATAAAATTGATAGTACCATTCGTTTGCAGAACGATTTGAAGCAATTGTCATTACGGCATGAGTTGGAACTCCTCCCATTGCAGCAATATCACTTAAATTTCGTTTTAATAACTTTTCCGCAATTAGTTTAGCATCGGTTTCAGGAGTATAATGTACTGTTGATATAACTTGATCAACAGCCATCAAGACATTTGTATTATCGATTTTAACAACCGCGCAATCATCGCCAGGAGGTACGATAACATCATTGCTTTGTGCCATTTTTGGTATTAAAAATTTTATTAAATTATTTTCATTCATTATAAAAAATATTTGTTAAGTGTTTTTTTTGTTGCACTCAAGAAATCTTTCACCCGTAAATTTAATTAAAAAAGAGCCTAGAGGTGCAGTTACAATAATACTTAAAACTGCAATTGCCAAAATTTTATCGCCATATTCGACTCCTTCTGACAAAGGAATTGCTCCAATTGCAGCTTGAACTGTTGCTTTAGGTAGATAAGCAAATGCGCAAAATAATTTCTCTTTTTTATTTAATTGACTGCCTATTAAGGCGATGTAAACTCCAATGCTACGTGCTAATAAACCAATAATAATGATTATTAAACCAATAAGTCCTGCGTTAAACATAACTTTTATGTCAACCGCTGCACCAATTAAGACAAATAGCACCACTTCAGCTAAAATCCATGCCTTGTTGAATTTATTGGCTAATTCATTCGCAATTTTTGAATCTAATTCTAAAAGGATAAAACCAACCGCCATAATTCCTAATAAACTTGCAATAGGAAAAATTTCTATATGCTCTAAATTATTAAATAAAATTGCTACGACCATAAATAATATTGCTTTTTTTGTAGCTCGCATTGGAATAAATTTAAATAAATAATGTAGCGCAAAACCGATTGTTGTTCCAATTAAAACACCAGTAAAAATACTTAGCGGAATGTTTCCTAACTGTAAAATCAAATTATCTGATGCTCCTAACTTCATTGCTAGTAATGATGAAAATATAGTGATTGCAAAAACATCATCAACTGATGCTCCTGCTAAAATTAAAGTTGGAATTTCTTTACGTTGACCAAATTTGCGTTCTTTTAGATCTAACATTTGTGGAACCACCACTGCTGGAGATACTGCGGCAATAATAAAACCTAAAATCCCTGAGGTAATAAAATCCATTTTTAATAAGTAATGTGCTACTATTGTAATTGTAGCACCTTCAAAAATTCCTGGAATACAACTCATTGTTGCTGCAGGAATGCCAACTTTATTTAATGTTTTTTTGCTGATGCCTAACCCGGCACGAATCAAAATAATAATCAAAGCAGCATTACGTAAATCTTTTGAAATCCCTAATTCATCATTTAATATTGATGCATCAATATAATTAATACAATGAGGGCCTAATAAAATTCCTACCAAAATCATTCCCAATATTCCGGGAATTTTTATTTTTTCAAATAATGCTCTGGCAATTAAAGCAATAATAACGACAATTGAAAAATTAACTAGCATCTTAATCTTCTCCATAAAATTTGCTGAATTGAAGCAAAAAAAAAATCGCCCAAATCGGCGATGAAATCATATATATTTTTGATGACTCACCACAATTAACAACTTTTAATTAATTGTTTTAATACAATTAATTAATTCAAAAATTAACTACAGTAGGAATCATCAGCCACTTAGGCAGTTCTTTTACAAGGGAGAAATCCATTCCCTTAATGTTAACAATTATACATTGAGAATTTGAAAATTGCAAATTATCTTTTACTTTATTTGATTTTTATTATTATTTTGTTATACTTAAGTAATTATTAAAAAAAATAAAAAGAGGTGTAACTGGTGAAAAAAATTGAAATAAAAGAATTAACAGGAATGAAGTATATTGCAATAAAAAAATATATTCCCGTTTATAAAATGCCATTTTTCTTTAAAAAATCATTTAAAATTTTACAAAATACTATCAAAGATATTTCCGCCGATAATAAATTTTTTGCTCGTTATTCAAATATTGATTGGGATACTGTTGAGTGTCAAAAAGGTTTTTTAGGTGCGTTAAAAGGGATATTTAAAAAATTTGATATTGAAGTTGCAATTTCTTTCGCAGAAAAACCTGATAATTTAGAGTCTAGTATTATTTGTTCTGAGTTTGAAACAGTTCCTAAGTCCTTGCAGTGTGTTCATGTTGGACCATATCATAAAATCGCCGATACTTATAAAATTATGATGGAATTTGCTCAACAAAATAATTTAATAATAGAAAATGAAACCTTTGAAATTTACTTAAATGACCCTAAAATTGTTAAGGCCGAAAATTTAGAAACTTTAGTTATTTTGCCTTTGAAGTAGTAGCTTTTAGTGAATATTTATTACTAAAAGAAGAGGAGTTACAACTCCTCTTCTTTATTTTTAATATGGTAATGTTCTTTAAAGTATAAAGTTAAAATGCTTTGTTTTTTACCCATGCAACATGGTGAACTTTTTTTCCTTGTTCATTCCAGCGAATTTCAAAATCACTTTTAATTCCAGCAATGTCGGCTAATTTATCATCATTACGAGTAAACAATGGGGTTTTGTCCATAATGCGGCATACAGCTTCAAAATATGGTTCGTCATCAGATGAAAAGTGAAAAATTCCATCTTTTTTTAGTACACGATTAATTTGCATTAAAAAATCTGAACACATTAAACGATTGCCACGATGGCGCTCCTTTGGCCATGGATCAGGGCATAGAAGGTGGACTCGTTCTAGCATTTCATCGCCAATAATAGACGCTAGAAGGTGACGTGCTTCGACCCTTAAGGGGATAATATTATCCACATCTTCACGCAAGTTACGCTTGGTTAATTTTCTTAAACGCCCAATCATCACGTCGGCTGCTAAAATAGTTTTATTCGGAAATAATTTTGCTAAACGAGTTGTGAAACTACCTTTGCCACAGCCTAAATCTAGTTCAATAGAACGATCCCGAGCATCTTCTAAACCTTCAATATCTGTTAACTTGCAATATGATTGCGTCAAAATTTTTATATATTTATCTTCTGGTTTATCTAACATTGTTATTTTTATCCATAATTTATTGTCTTTTTATATGTAAAATCTTAAAATATGTGTTAATTTACCATTTAACAATATACTATTAGTTTAAATTTGCAAAAAAATATTTGCGATTTTAATTTAAAGATTTAATTTAATATGATAATATTGTTTTAACAATAAAATAAAAATAACAAAATTAAAAATATTTTAAATAATTATAATAATTTTTATCGGAGGATAAAGACGTTATGAGTCGTATTGTAGACTGGACAAAGAATGAAAATTTAACTGTTGCGATCGCTTCTGACCACGGTGGTTTTGACGTAAAAGCAAAAGTTGTCGAATTTTGTAATAGTAAAAATTTAAACGTTGTAGACTGTGGACCTACTCTTTTTGATGCAGAGGATGATTATACAGATTTTGCAACAGTTGCTGCAAGAAAAGTTTCATTAGGTGAGGCTGATTGTGGTATTTTGATTTGCCGTTCAGGAGTTGGAATGGCTATTGCTGCAAATCGCTTTAATAATGTGCGTGCTGCATTATCAATTAAAGAAGTTGTTGCAGAAAAAAGTCGTGACCATAACTGTAGTAATGTGCTAGTTTTAGGTGCTGATGAATGTAGTGAAGAAGAGTTGTTTGCAATTATTGAAAAATGGTTTGCTACTCCTTTTGACGGAGGTGATCGTCACGTTCGTCGTTTGGAAAAAATTGAGGTTCAATCTTATGATGATATCGCAGCAATTCGCTCTGCGGATCCAGCTATTGCAAAAATTATTGATAAAGAGGCGGTTCGTCAAGATGAAGGTATCGAACTAATTGCGTCTGAAAATTTTACAAGTTGTGCAATTCGTGCGGCTCAAGGTAGTGTTTTAACGAACAAATATGCTGAAGGTTACCCTGGTAAACGTTACTACAATGGTTGCGAATATGTTGATGAAGCCGAACAATTAGCAATTGACAGAGCATGTGAATTATTTGGTGCTGAGGCTGCGAATGTTCAAGCTCACTCTGGTTCTCAAGCAAATATGGCTGCATATTTTGCGTTGGTTGAGCCAGGTGACACTGTTTTAGCAATGAGCTTAGATCATGGTGGTCACTTAACTCACGGTCACAAAATGAATTTCAGTGGTATGTTATACAATATCGTTGCTTACGGTGTAGATAAAGAAACTGAAGCTATTGACTATGACGAAGTAGAGCGTTTAGCTTTAGAATGTAAACCAAAAATGATTGTTGCTGGTGCAAGTGCTTACCCTCGTGAGTTAAACTTCCCACGTTTACGTGAAATCGCTGATAAGGTTGATGCAAAATTATTTGTTGATATGGCTCACATTGCAGGTTTAGTTGCTGCTGGTGTTCACCCAAGTCCAGTTCCTTATGCTGATATTGTAACAAGTACTACTCACAAAACTTTACGTGGACCTCGTTCTGGTCTTATTCTTTGTAAGGAGGAGTATATTAAGAAGATTAATTCAAAAGTTTTCCCTGGCTTACAAGGTGGTCCTTTAATGCACGTTATTGCTGCAAAAGCAATCTGTTTCAAAGAAGCGATGAGTGAAGATTTCAAAACTTATCAGCAACAGGTTAAGTTAAATGCGGCGAAATTAGCTGATGAACTAGCTCAACGTGGTTATAGAATTTGCTCTGGTGGTACTGATAATCACTTATTATTGGTTGATTTACAGCCTAAAGGTGTAACGGGTAAAGAAGTTGCAACTATTTTAGACAAAGCAATGATTACTGTTAATAAAAATATGATTCCATTTGACCCAGCAAGCCCATTCGTAACAAGTGGTATTCGTATTGGTACACCAGCTGTTACAACTCGTGGTATGAAAGAAGCTGACATGGTGAATATCGCTGACTTTATTGATCGTGCTATTACTGCGGGCGATAATGAAGACGCATTAAAGTCAATTGCTAAAGAGGTATGTGAATTTACTCGTGCATTCCCAATGCCACAATTTTAATTTGTACATTAAGGAATTTTTAAAATGATTGATAGAAAAATTTTACGTGAAAATCCAGAAGTTGTTATTGAGTCATGTAAGCGTCGTGGTGATGATATTGATGTAATGGAAATGGTTGCGTTAGATAAGAAAGAACGTGAGCTGAAGACTAAAGTTGAAGAACTTCGTGGAGAGCGTAATCGTTTGAGTAAAGAATGTCGTACCAACCCGGAAGCTCGTGAGCAAGTTAAAGAATTAAAAATTACTTTAGGTGCTTTAGAGCATGAATTGAATGACGTTGAAGCTTCATTAACTGAAAAAATGGGTTGGTTGCCAAATTTAATTGGTGATGATGTACCAGATGGTAGTGATGAAGATTCTAATGAAGAATTACGCAAAGTTGGTGAAATTCCCAAATTTGATTTCAAGGTTCGCGATCATCAAGAATTAGGCGAATTATTAGATATTATTGATACAAAACGTGGTGCAAAAGTTGCTCAAAGTGGTTTTTACTACTGGAAAGGAAAGGGTGCACAGCTTTGCAATGCATTGTTTTTCTGGGTTCAAATGGAGTTATGCAAACGCAATTTTACCTCTTTTATTACTCCATGTGCTGCTAAAGAAAAAACTTTATATGGTACGGGATATTTGCCATTTTTTGCCGATCAGACTTACTCTTTAGAGAATGAAGACTTAGCATTGATTGGGACAAGCGAGCAAACTTTAGTTGGTTATCATGCTGATGAGGTTTTACCTAAAGAGCAATTGCCATATTGTTATACTGCTTTTTCACCATGTTTTAGAACAGAAGCTGGTAGTTATGGTAAAGAATCTCGAGGCATTTTCCGCGTGCACCAATTTCATAAAGTAGAGCAAATCGTTTTCTGTGCTCCAGAGGATTCTCCGAAAATGCATCAAATGTGTTTAGAGAATGAAGAATACTTATTGCAACAATTAGGTATTCCATATCGTGTTGTTAATGTATGCATTGGAGATATGGGAGCTCCAGGATTTAAGAAATTTGATATTGAAGCATGGTTTAGTGCATACAATGGCTATCGTGAAGTGACTTCAAATACTAATTTAACTGAATTCCAATCTCGTCGTCTAAATGTTCGTTACAAGAGTAAAGATAATGAGCGTGGCTATGTTCATACAATTAGTGCTACTGCAGTTACTGATCGTGTGGCTATTGCAATTATTGAAAATAATCAGCAGGAAGATGGTACAATTATTATTCCTGAAGTTTTAAGGCCATTTACAGGTTTCGATAAGATTGAACCAGTAAAATAATAACTGGCAATTTTATGATTAAAAAGACATTCATTGTATAATGGATGTCTTTTTTTTGTGCTTTAGTGATTTTATTAAAAAGTTAACGTGAATTTTATTCTGCTATAATTATTGTTTAATTGTTTGCTAATAAAAGAGTTGTATTTTTACTAGAAAGTTGGCATTTTATTTGCTATATGTTTTTTAAAAAACAACGAGGTTTATTATGCAAGCACAATTACAACAACAAAATGCAAGTTTAAAATTAGAAAATAATAATAATGTCATTAGTAATAAGATTGGTCGAGTCGTCGCATCACAAATTAGTTTTCCATTACCAAAAGTGACTGGACCTTTGTTAAAAAAAGTTTCTGGATTGAGAAAATTAGATCCGCTTTATAATGAAATTTTTGGCACAAATCAACCATTTAATCATAATTTTTTAGCACAAAAAATTCTTGACACCATGAATATCAATTTAGAGATTTCAGTCGAGCAGTTAGATCATATTCCTAAGGATGGTCCGTTGATTGTCGTTTCAAACCATCCATATGGAGGATTGGATGGAATTGCGTTGCTGGCAATTTTAAAACGAGTGCGCCCAGATGTAAAATTAATGGCAAATTACTTATTAGGAGAAATTCCAAACTTAGAAAATGATTTGATTTCTGTTGACCCTTTTGAACATAAAAATTCATTAAAAAACAATCTTAATGGAATGCGTGAAGCAAAAAATTGGGTAAAAAATGGTCATGTTTTAGGTATTTTCCCTGCCGGTGAAGTTTCAAGCTATAAACGTCAAGAAAGACGAATTGCTGATAAAAAGTGGGCAACAAACATTGGTTCTTTGGTGAAAAAATCAAATTGCAGTGTTATTTGTATTAATTTTGATGGGCATAATAGAATGATGTTTCAATTAATGGGGTTGATTCATCCATCATTACGAACTTTGATTTTACCACGTGAATTTATGCATGTAGCTAACCATTCATTAAAAGTGAATATTAGTTCGGAAATTAAAGATAAGAAAATTGCCAAATTAAATAATTCTCAAGAAATAATTGATTATTTGCGAATGCGTTGTGAAATTTTAGCTGAGAATATGGTTGCAAAGAAACGTCAAAATTATTCATTGAAGTTGTTGAAGTATTTTAAAGAACACGCAAAAAAACATGAGAAAATTGAAGAGATATGTGCACCAATAAATTCCGTATTAATTGCGGACGAGTTTGCAAAATTGCCAGCTCAAAAAGTTATGAAAAGTAGTGGGGATTACACTGTTTATTGCGTGGATTCTACTGATATTCCTAATGCATTGCAGGAATTGGGTCGATTGCGTGAAACAACTTTTCGAATTGTAGGCGAGGGGACGAATAAAGCATGTGATTTAGATTGGCGAGATCATCACTATAAGCATTTGATTTTATGGAATAATGCGGAAAAGGAAATAGTTGGAGCATATCGTATGGGGTTGATTGATAAATTAGTTGAAGAATTTGGTTTTTCAGGAGTTTATACTTCAACATTATTTAAATTTTCAAAAAATATGAAAAAAGAATTGCATAATGCAATTGAATTAGGGCGTTCATTTATTCAACAGAAATATCAAAAAAATCCAATTGCCTTAGGGTTGTTATGGAAAGGAGTAATGGCATTTGTTGCTCAAAATCCTCAGTATTGTAAATTGTTTGGTCCTGTGTCAATTAGTAATGATTATCAAGATTTAAGTAAGTTTATGATTATGGATTATTTAAAAAATAATCATTATAATAGTGAATTAGCTTCGCAAATAAAAGCTAAACATCAACCTAAAATAAAAGTAAAAAATTTTAATTGCGCAGGTAAAACATTTTTAAGTTCAATAAATGATATTGATGAATTAATTGCTGATATTGATCCAAAATGCCCTCATGCTCCAGTTTTGATTCGTCAATATATTCGTTTAAACGGAAAATTTTTATCATTTAATATTGACCCAGATTTTAATGACTCAATAGATGCGTTAATTTTAACTGATTTAAGAGAAAAATCTGCAACTACCAGTCGCTATATGGGAAAGGAAAAATATCAAAAATTTTTAGCAAAACACTCCTAATAATTATATATACTATTCAAAAAAAAGGTGCAACTACAAGAGAGGGCGTAGTTGCACAATTAACACAAAATATGTTAAGGAAAAGTAATTAATTAAATTTAGCTCTTAAATAGACATTTTACAATAATATAAAATTATCAAAAATAATCATAAAGTTACTATTTTTTATCATGTTTGCCAATCTTATTTGTTATCAATACAAATTATATTTCTTTAAAAATAATAGTAAAAAGTAGTCATAAAAATTTTATAAATCGCTGTAGTGGCTATATATTAACTTTCTTAAAGTAAAATAATTAATGTTTGATATTCCGGTAAATAAATAGGATACAGCGTTTTGAAAAAAAATATTTTGAATATAAATAATTGTAAGCTTGCAGTCTATGAAGATGGCAAAGTCGATGGTGATATAATTTTATTTTTGCATGGATTTGGGTCGTATTCGTACACTTGGGAACGATTAATCCCGTTCTTAGCTCGAGATTATAAGATAGTTTGTATTGATTTAAAAGGCTTTGGAGCAAGTGAATGTGAAAACTCAGATACCCCAAATGTTAGCCCTCTTGATAATGTTAATTTAATTAAGGAGTTAATAGTTCAAAGAAATTACAAAAATATTAATATTGTTGGTCATTCTTTGGGTGGGCTGATTGCCTTTTTATTGGCTTTTGACGAAGAAATAAAGCCTAGAATTAACAAAATAAATTTAATTGCAAGTAGTGGATATTTTTACCATTTGCCTGATTTTATTAATGAATTACGTTCGACAGTTGCTAAGAAAATTTTTGTAAAATATTTGAGCAATGAAGTGTTGGTTAGGATCGTTCTTAATCAGTTAATATTCGATCGCACTAAAATTACTTCTGAAGATATTGAAAATTACGCAAAACCATTAAAAGTTAAAAATTCACGTCGTGTAATGATTGAAGCAGCCAAGCAAATTGACTTGGGAAATATTGCAATTAAGAAACAAAATTTAGAGTCTTTAGATATTCCTATTTTAATCACTTGGGGAGAAAATGATAAATTTTTGAGTTTAGATGATGTTAAAAATATTACTCAAATTTTACCTTCATGCCGAGTTGTTGCTATTAGTAATTGTGGTCATGCTCCCCAATTTGAAAAAAGTGATGAAACAGCGATTATTTTAAGATCATTTATTGAAGGGGCTTTAGAAAAAGTTACAAATTTTTACGAAGAAGAAAATTTAGAAAATCAACGATATTCATTATATAAATTCAAATATAATATTTCAGAAGGAGCAAGCGTTGATAATGATGAAAAAATGACTGGAACAATTCATGATATTGTTTTAACTGCGTCTCAAAAAGAGCCTATCGATTGGGATTTTGGTAATAAAACTTCAATTACAAATAAGGGGAAAATTGATCATGATATGCCAAAAGTTAAACTAAGAAATTTGGTAGATAAGTGGTCAATTTCAGTTTTTGTATTATTAGTTTTTTTGAAAATTTTACAAATAATGCGTAAAATTGGTTTTCGTGCTGAAGAAACTGGTTGGCGTAAAGCGACGGGAATTTATTTAAGAAATGAACATTCTAAATTTTGTTTGGCAACATTTAGACTTAAGATTCCACAAAATGTTAAATATAGTGAAAATTTAAAAATTTACGATCGTCAGTGTCAAAATATTATTCATAATTTAGCATATATGATTCGCCGTACACCAGAGTTTCATTGGCGCTTAGATTGGAGATTATTTAGAGTTAAACGTCTTCGGCACTATTTTGTTGACATTGTGCAGGCTGAATATGATGATAGCGGCAAATTAGTAGGGCTTGAAACATTTTTAGAAAATGAAAAACATACTTTTACAGGTATGAGTGATGAATTCAAAAAAGCAGGACTTAATGCTTTTATAAAATTTTACAATAAAAGTTTAAATTTACATGACAAACGTCGTCCAATGAAGTTAAAAAAAGATTTACATCGATGGATTAAAAAATTTAGACCTAAGTTAGCATTTTTACAACGTACTGAAATGCACGATTTTTTGATGCGTGTTATGAGTGCAACATTCATTAGCTTTGATGTTTTAGCAAAAGAAGATAAAAATTCTAAAATTCATAAAAATTATGAAAGATTAAGCACCCCATTGTTTTCAAAACTAAAACACCCTGGTGCAGGGTTATTGAATTTGAAATGTCGTTTAACACATGATTTGCGAGAGGCTGATTTATGGTTTCAGTATCATCATATGCCAGTTGATGGGCAGCCGATGCAAGAAGTACTGGATAATTTAAAAAATCAGTGGGGTAGTTGGGGTGTTATTGAATTTCCAGTTACTCAATACTCTGAATGCAACAATGATAAGGGTGTTTGTTTAGAAGAAAGTAGTTTTAAAAATTATGAAATATTTCAAACTGAAAGTTACGGTAGAAGTTTGTGGTATGGTCGATTTTTTGTAGATTTTTCTAAAATTTTAGAGTTAAGAAAGAAAATTAATGCTCAATATTATGATAAAATGGGTGGTAACTGCACATTAGTTGGGCTTTTAATTTGGGGAATGGGACAATTTCGAGAATATCACGACAAGAAATTTTTGATTCCTGTTGATTTACATGAACTAGAGGAGCATCATACTGAACGTGATTTAAGCTTGGTAGTTATAAGACCAACAAAATTTATCGATGAAACTAAAGATTTGGATGGTTTAGTTGAATTTCAGAGAGAATTCAATTTACGAATGCGTGCAACACAGTTAGGTTTAAGTGCAAGTTATGAATTAATTGAAATTTTTGCATTAAGTACACCATTATTGTCAACACTGGTGCAGAGAATTTTGCCTAAGGCATTTTCTGAGTTTGTTGGGACAACGGGTGTTTCAGTTATTCGTAATGCAGAAGTTTTCGTTGCTCCATTGAGTGAATTTCATTCTGATGGATTTATTGCTGTAGGTAATGTGTCGATGCCGTGTTCAAATGGGTCTTTGTGCGGTTCGGTGAGTGTAAGAGGATCTCAACAGCGTGTAGAGCATTTTTATTCGATAGTTGGTAAAGTTTTAGATTATTATGACAAGTTAGAAATTTAAGATATTGAAAAAATGAATTTAATAAAATTTTTAAATAGTGATTGGTATGAAAAAATTGCCAGTTATTTACCTGTAAATTGGTTTGAAATTCAAAGTGAATTTTTGACGAAAGAGTATAAAAATTATACAATATATCCAACTTTAGAAAATATCTTTAATGCTTTTAATAGCACTAAATTTTCTGATGTAAAAGTTGTAATTTTAGGGCAGGACCCTTATCATGGTGAAAATCAGGCTCATGGATTAAGTTTTTCCGTCGATCACAGTCAAAAAAAATTACCTCCGTCGCTACGTAATATTTTTAAGGAATTAAATGATGATTTAAATATTGATAATCTAAGTGTTAGACACGGCTGTTTGCAAGAATGGACGGAGCAAGGGGTATTGTTGATTAATGCAGTTTTGACGGTACGAGCATCAAAGCCTAATTCTCATTCAAAAAAAGGATGGGAAATTTTTACTGACGCAGTGATAAAAGCATTAAACGATTTGCATGAACAAAAGATAATTTTTGTTTTATGGGGTAATTTTGCTCAAAGCAAAAAAAGTTTAATAAATACTCAAAAGCATCATGTCATTGAATCCGCACATCCATCTCCATTGTCTGCACGTCGAGGTTTTTTTGGTAGTAAAGTTTTTTCAAAAATTAATGAAATTTTGCAAGATGAAGGATATAAACCAATTAACTGGCAGTTGAAAAATGGTGTAAACGATGATAGTTTATACGTTCAAGAAAAACTTTTTTAACGATTAACAATGAGTAAGAATATATGGTAGCAGAATATAATACTGAAAATAATAGTGATAATGACAATAAATATTTAGAAATAGCTGAAGCAATGGTTGCGACTGCTCAAGATAATGATTTTTTGCATGATAGTATGGGATTTATTCCTGAAATTTTTGCCTCAGAAAAGGATTTAATATCAGCGATTAGTAGTCGTTTGCGTGAATATATTGAAATGAAAGGAACTGAAGAACTTAGCGAAGATGATTTATTGAGTATGTTTAGCTTTGTAGTTGCCAAGAGCGCTGAAGTTATAAGCAAGTGGCGTTGCAATCAAGAGTTTGATTTTAACACAAAAGGTCTTTTTAGTGGTAGTCATGAACTTTATGCTGATGGTGATTTATTAAGAGTTTTAAAGAGTGTGCCTGTTGCTGAAACATTATTCAGTGCTTTTAGTGAATGGCATTCGGAACACCCCGAGTTTTGTACGCAGAATAATGTACATCCAATTTTACCTGTACTTGAAGCCTTAAAGTGGACATATCGCATTGCTGTAAATATGACTTTAGAATTTTTTGAGCGACAAAGTAGTAATAATTAGTAAAGATTATTAAAAATATCCAAAATTATAGCTTTTTAGTAGAAATAATAGCTTTTTAATACTATACTTATATCTAATAGATGTTAAATTATTTTAAGAAAAAAATTAACAAAAGGATTAGAAAAATGAAGTATTTAAACTCAAAAAGTACGATTATTATTTTGTTATTAAGCTGTATTGCCGTTTTTCAAATTTATTCTCATTGCCAAATGCCATGTGCAATTTACCATGATGAGGCAAGGTTTGATGATTTTGATGAAAATATCGAAACTTTGTCAAAGGCTATGTCTGAAATTCAGCGTTTGCAAAAGATTTCAAACAAATCAGTAACTGATGTAAATCAGTTAGTTCGTTGGATTGATACTAAAGATGATCACGCGGAATTAATACAAGATATAGCCACAGAATATTTTTTGACACAACGAATTAAAATGCTACCAAAGGGTGAAAAAGATGAAAAAAAAATCACTGAGTATTTTATCAAGTTGAGATTACTTCACGAAATTATGGTAAAATCAATGAAATGCAAACAAACAGTTGATTTAGCAAATGTACGCTCTTTAGCAGATTCTATTGAAGCTTTTGAATATATTTATTTAGGTAAAGAAAAGCACGAAAAAATGCATAAACACAAAGCACACGATCATAAAGATCATGACCATAGCCATTGATAAATTATTTGTCAATAAAAAAGCACGTTAAAATTCATAACGTGCTTTTTTTTTGTTAAGTAAACATAGCATTTGAACTTAGAATTTTTCAGCTAATTTCACTGCATTTTGAACTAGTTTTGTAATTTCATCCCAGTTGCCAGCTTCAATATCTGTAGACTTGCCTAACCAAGTTCCGCCAGCAGCGGGAACTTCACTGATTGATAAATAATCGCCAATATTTGTAGTATTTAAACCACCTGTTGGCATAATTTTGATACCTAAATGTTTATAAGGAGCTAATAATGATTTTAAAAATGGCACCCCGCCAGCTTGTTCTGCTGGGAAAAATTTGAACATTCTCACTCCTAATTCATAAGCTTGTTCGAATTGAGAAGGATTCGCAATTCCTGGGAAAAATGGGTAATTATTTGCAACAGCTTCTTTCACTACAGTTGGGTTAAACCCTGGAGCAACAGCAAATTTTGCACCAGCGTTAAATGCACGGTGTAAATCTTCTTTATTTAATACCGTACCAGCGCCAATTACCATTTCTGGGAACTTTTTGCTAGCTTGGCGAATAATCTCTTCTGCAGCATCTGTTCTAAAAGTGATTTCAGCGGCTTTAAGATTATTATCATTTAAAATTTCACACATTTTAATTCCGTCTTCAACGCTTTCAATCGCTAAAACTGGAACAATTTTAATTTTTCCTAACTTGCTTACGCAATCTTCAACTATTTGATTATATGAACTCATTAGTTGTTCTTCTCCATGTTTATTTTTTATGTTTCTATACAATAAAAACAAAGAGAATATTTATCAAGTTTAAAGGCTAAATTATGATGAAAAAAGTGGTGAATTACTGAAAATACTATTTTTTAATGAGACTGGACTCTATATTAATATCGAAATTTAAAGTGTTGTTTTGAGCTGTTATTTTTGAAACTTTGTAATTGTGCATAAAATTATAACGATGTGATAATTTTAATAGATTAAGTGATATTCTGTTAGTTGAATTTTTTTCTAAAATACCATCACTAATTTTAACAAGGTAATCTACTACACTTTTACCGCCAAAGCCAGCAATTAAAGAACTTAATTGAAGAACATAATTATTTAATTTAACCTCAAAATAGATAATTTGTCCATTCCCGCCACTTTTTATAGGTTTAATTAAAATAATTATATTTGCAACTTTTAAGTAAATAGTATTATTTTTTATATGACTAACGCTGACAGCGTATTTTTTCTTTGTAATCTCCGCAATCAAAAAGGAAAGATCTTGTTTATTAAAAGAAATTTTCATCAGTTATACAAAATTGTTATTTTTTAAAAAATCTTCGATATATTTTACCATTTCCATTGGAGAATCTTCCATTGGTAATGCACCTGATTCTTTAAGTAGTTTGACTTTTGCTTGCGGATAAAACTGTTTCCAGTGCTTAAGTGTGCTTAATGGGAAACGCCAATCTAAGACACTCCAAATGATTAACACTGGGTGTTCTTTAAACATCCATAGTCCATGTTCAATTTCTAGCATGATTTCATAGGAATAGTGTGTTAAATCCATCGGTACATCTTTTATGAAGGCATCAATTCCAATGCGATGTTCTGGACAATCAAAAGGTTCCATGTATTGTTTGCGAATTTCTTTCGGTAGTTTTTTACTCCCTGTAAAATTTAAGCAACATTTTTGATATAGGTTAAATTTTCTTATAAGGTAACTACCTATTTTAGGAATTCTAAAAAGAGAAACTCGCAATGGCAGGTAATCAACAGCAAACGCTGCAGAATTAAGAAAGATAATACCACTAATGCGGTGAGGATGACGTTGTGCAAATCCCATGCCTATTGGTGCCCCCCAACCATGCATAACCAGTGTAATTTCTTCTAAGTTTAATTCAAAAATTATGCGCTCTAGATTATCAATATGATTTTCAAGGTTGTATTGATAAAGTTGTGGTTTGTCAGAAAGTCCCATGCCCATATAGTCAGGCGCAATAACCCTATGATTTTTTGTTAGCTCGCTAATCACTTTGCGGTAACAAAAACTCCAGTATGGATTGCTAGGTAAAAGTACAATAACAGGACCATCTCCTTCATCAAAATAATGTATTCTATTACCACGAATAGTAATGAAGTGTGACTCAAAAGGAGTATTATGATCTTGTTTTTTGTTTTTAAACATAGCAATTACTCTTGATTATTTGGTTATTTTAAAGTTATTTCATACTTTCCGCGTTTATCTTTATCTTTTGATTTACTAATTTTAATTGATTCAATCATTTTAGCAGTTTTATATAAATTCTGATAACTTTGAGTCCTTTTTAGAAATTTCCATTTATCATCAACAATTTTTTGTAACCCGAAAATTGCTGGAAAATAACCTACTTTTGTACCAGTAAATTTTGGTTCTTCACCTGAAAAATCAACTTTTGCTGCAAATCTAAGATTTATTACACTATAGTATTGAGCTATTACTCCAATAACTGGCTTGCCAAATTCTAAATTAAATAAAATTCTTTTGTCGCCAGATATTCGTTTAAAAATTACTTTTAATTCATAGCCATTGATATAGAATTTTTTCTTTTCACCAACTTCGCCTGATTTCAAGATGTTACTCAATTCTGTAGCATCAGGGTTTTCTAGTACTGACCCAGATGGATCATTAGGCATAAACGGGAAAAATATTGATACTGCTGGAATTGATATTAAGAAAAAAACAATTACTACAATAATAAAAGGTAATTTTTTTACAAATTTTTGCCATTTAGTTTCTTGGCCTGCAATTAGTGCTTCATCAAGTTCAAAAATAAGTTTTTCACCACATTCGCGACAGTGCACCGCACCCATAATATTTACTGCACCACATTTTGAGCAATCGACATCCATAATATTGACTCTAACCTTCTATTTTGTTAAAATTATTTACTCTTAAACTTATATTTAATTACTATATCGTTGTTTTTAGTAAAAAACCACTATTTTTTTTAATTTATTTATAAAAAAGGATAATTGATTTTTTTATTATTTATTCCCAGAAATTTACCATTATAAAAAAAATTTGGTTGTAAATTTACTTTTCCACCGCCTTCAGGTAGATCAATTGCAAATGTTGGTGTGGCTAGTGAGCTAGTTTTGCTTCTTAATTCTGACATTAATTCAAGACCTTTCTCGACGCCTGTTGCAAAATGTTCAACAGATTTTATTGGATCGATGTGGAAAAGGTATAATGGGATAATTTTGTTGGCAATCAATTCTTTGAATAGTTTTTCAAGTTCGCTTGTAGAATCATTAACTTCTTTTAATAATACGCTTTGGTTTAAAACATTAATACCATTTTGAATTAACATATGGCATGCTTTTAAGGATAGAGGTGTTAACTCATTGCAATGGTTGAAGTGAGTTATAATCCAAACTTTAGAGCGTTTAGCTAACTCTTTTGCGAAGTTTTCAGTCATTCTATGTGGCAAGGTCACTAGCATTCTGGTACAAATTCTAATCACAGAAATATTTTGACATTCTGAAATTTTATCTATGATTTTTAGAATTTTTTCATCACTCATGATTAATGGATCTCCGCCAGTTAAAAGAACTTCGCTGATTTCAGGAGCTTGTTGTAAATATTTAACAATATTATCAACTTCTTCCAATGAAATATTTTGACATTTTTTATTACTGTTCCACTGTCTTTTTCTAAAGCAAAAGCGGCAATGCATAGCACATTCATTGCTGGTTAAAATTACGACTCGGTCATTATATTTGCGAATAACACGCTTGGTCGGCATTAGTTCAGTTTCATTTAAACCATCAAGCGATAACTCTTTTTTAGGAGTTAATTCCGCAGCGCTTGGAAAACATTGCTTGAAAATTGGATCATTAAAAACATCTTCTTTGTTTATTAAATCTGCGTAATATTTTGTTACTAAAACGGGATATTCTTTTGCAACTTTAGAAATTTTGCCATCAATTTCAACGTTTAGGTATTCAGCTAAAGATTGCAAATCAGAAAAAGAGTCGGCAAAGATTTTTTGCCAACCCTTTTTGTTAATACAATTATCAATTAATTGAGTTTTATTCATAAATTATTTGATATTGTAGATATACTCGTTGTCAACGAATTCACGCTCTACTGTGTATGGTAAATCACGTTTATCGTTGTTTAAAGATAATTTATTTAAAATATTTGCAACGTTAACTTCATTATCGGCACATCCTAGAGCAGCTGCAATCTCGGTTGCTGTTTTGCTTGAGCCTTTTAAAGTCTCTAAGTCTTTTTCAACTTTAATGATCAAGTTAATGATATCACTGCTAGCTAATTTATAAGCTTGTACACCTGGTTGGTGGAATGCATTGATATTAATGTATTCAGCATACATTGCGGTTGCGCGCTCATATAATGCAATAATCATGCCAAGATTAAATTCATCAACACGCTCAATTGTAATGCTCATTACTTGACGGCCTTTATTGCGTAACGCTGCAGATAGACCAGCTTGGAAACCATGTAAGTAATCACCCATTGTGATAGTGCCTTCAACAGGTAATTTCATTGTATCTTCTAATGATTCTATGAATGTTACAAAAAAGTCGTCACGACCATCATTTAATTGTTGGATAAATGCATGCGCATCAGTTCCGCCTTTGTTGCCAAAAACATTGATACCTTGGTATACTTCTTTGCCATCTAAGTCAAACTCTTTACCTAGGCTTTCCATGATTAATTGCTGGAAATATCTGCTTAAAAGTAATAAGCGATCAGAATAAGGAACAATTACCATGTTTTTATCGCCTTTTCCTTCGCCAGCAATATACCACATAGCTGAAAGCATTGCTGCAGGGTTTTCTAAAACATTCTCTTTGCGAGTCCAGTCGTCCATGTAGCAAGCACCCGCTAGAAACTTTTTGAAGTTAACGCCACTAAGAGCTGCAGGAAGGTGTCCAACAATACTTGTTTCACTTGTACGTCCACCAATTGACTCAGCCATTTCAAAAACTTTTAACCAGTTGTTGCCTTTTGCCAATTTATCTAATTGGCTGTCAAGCATTGTGATTGCTACAGCGTGTTTAGTGAAATCAATGCCTGCAGTTTTGTATGCGTCTTCAAATGCTAAAAGATTATTTTTGGTTTCTTGAGTTCCACCTGATTTAGAGATGTTAACGACAAGAGTTTGTTCTAAATTAACGATATTTGTTACATCACTAAATCCAGATGAATCAGTATTATCTAAAAAGTAAATTTTTAAGTAATCATTGCGTTTTGCGCCACTTAATTCATTGTAATAAGGACCATTGATAGCATATTGCATTAATTGAGGACCAAGTGCTGACCCACCAATGCCGTTGATTACGGCGTATTCAAATTTTTTCCCATTGCTACCAGTGATTTTTCCAGTACGAACATCTTCAACAAATTGTTCAACATCAGCAAAAAGTTCACTTTTAGGGTATTCAATACGGTCAGTAAAGTGAGTGACTTGACGATTTTCATCAGGGTTTTTGATTTCTCCTGCTTCAAGTTTTTTCATCTCAGTAAAGGCACGTGATAATTTATCATTCATGTTTTCAAGACTTTGTTCTGAAAATTTCATGCCTGCGAAATTAATGCTGAAGCCACTTTTACCATCTGTAATAGTGTATTTATTGACTCTGTTAGTCCAATCTGAACTCATTGTAAATTCTCCAAATTTAGTTCTTGGTTATATTCTTTTAATATTTTATAATTTTAAATTTAATATAAGTTTATATTTTCTAAGTATACGTTACATAAAAAATATTTGAAGTAATAAATTTCCCATAAAATTGTAAAAAATCAAGTTATAACGTTAATAAATTTATAAATTAGACATGAAAAAAGTAGTTAATTATTTAATCTGTAAGAGATTAGGCTAAAAATTAAGAAATGTTGCTTAATTTTTTTTAATTTTTTTTAATTTTTTAACTTGTAAAATGAAAAAAACTGAGTAATTTAATGCTACAACGAAAACATAAGTTGTTAGTTAATTCAAAATTGAATAGACAAGTTGCGAGTATGGCATATCGGTTGTGCACCAGCCTTCCAAGCTGGTTAGAGGGGTTCGACTCCCCTTACTCGCTCCATGTGGTGGGATTCCCGAGCGGCCAAAGGGGGCAGACTGTAAATCTGCTGCGGAATGCTTCGGTGGTTCGAATCCACCTCCCACCACCATTTTTTTTCTTAACTAAATTCGTTGTAGCTCATAAAATTGTTTATTAAAAGATTGAGTTTTTCAACCTGTAATATGCAATGACTCAAGATTAGTGCGAGTATGGCATATCGGTTGTGCACCAGCCTTCCAAGCTGGTTAGAGGGGTTCGACTCCCCTTACTCGCTCCATTTTTTAATATGAATTATACTTTTGGTGGGATTCCCGAGCGGCCAAAGGGGGCAGACTGTAAATCTGCTGCGGAATGCTTCGGTGGTTCGAATCCACCTCCCACCACCATTTTTTACAAAAAATAATAATAAAATGAAATAAAATATGAATGTACCAAATATCGAAAATGTAATCGTTCGGTTTTCTGAAGAGGAAATTGCAACGAAAGTTTCTTTTTTAGCGGATCAGATTAATAAATACTACCAAGATAGTGGAGTTTTAGATGTAATATCTTTAGCTAATGGTGCACTTATATTCACTGCAGATTTACTTCGCCAAATAAATGTTCCTTTACGTTTACATACAATCAAGGCTTCATCGTATTTTAATGAAATGAAAAGCTCTGGAAAAGTTACTGTTACAAGTTTAAATTTAGAAGCTTTTGACGAAGCATCAAATCTTTTAATTATTGATGATATTCTTGATACAGGTAATACTATGCAAAAGTTAAAAGATATTTTCAGTGAGGCAGGTCTTGAAAACTTTAAAATTTGCACATTGCTTAATAAACGTGAAGCTCGTCAGCAAAATATTGATGCAGATTTTTCTGGATTTGATGTTCAGAATGAATTTTTAATTGGCTACGGTTTAGATTTTCAAGGATTTTTTAGAAATCTAAAGTATATTGGTGTTTTAGAGAATTAAAGCTTTAGTGTGACAATAGTGTTCAAATGGTTAAATTTATGAAAAAAATTCTCTTTTTGACACTTTGTTGTTTTGTAACGTCTTGTTCATCAATAGTAGATTCACATAAACAAAAAAAAGAATTGCTCAGGGATTTTGAAAAAGCAAAGTCTAAAAGTACTACTAAAAAAATTACAGATAAATTAAAATCAACAAAAAATAGTGGTGATCAGCTAATGTGGAATTTAGAGGCTGGAACTAATTATTTTATCAATTATGATTATAAAAACAGCCTAGTGCAATTTTCGACGGCTGAGAAAATTATTAATGATTTTGATTCACGTGCAGTGATTAATGCACGTGGGATTTCTTCAGAAATTGCCGTAAGTGTAACAAATTTAAATGCTTTACCATATGATGGTTTTGGGTATGATAGAATTATGGTGAATTGCTATAAAGCATTAACTTATTTTGCTTTAAACAATACAGAAGCTGGTTTAGTTGAATTAAGAAGGTTGCGTAATACTCAGAAAATAATTGAGAAACGTCATCAATCGCAAATTCTAGCTGATCGTAAAAAAATTGAAAAAGAAAACCTCCAATTAAAAAAAACAGTTTCAGAAGATTCTATTAATTCAAGTGATAATATGAAAAATATTGCTATTGATCTCAAAAAAAATTGTGAAAAGAAATATGGCAATTTGATGAACCCTTTTGCAACATATCTTTCAGCGATTGGTTATTTGTATGAAAATAATAGCTCTGAGGCATTAGTTGATTTTAAAAATTTGTATCGCATTGAAAAAAATAATGATTATGTGAATAGTCATTATGTTGAATTGTTAAATAAATTTGGTGAAAAAATTCCAAAGGATTTAGAAAAATACAATTTACAGAAACCTGATGACAAAAAGGTATACATAATTTTTGCAAATGGTCGCTCTGCTGCTTATGAACAACAAAAATTTTGGTTAATTTTGCCTTATGTTGGCTATACAGGTTTGGCGTACCCAAAGATTATTTTTTATAATAATAACATTAAAGGAGCAGTCATCAAAACTGATTCTCAACAGTATAAATTACAAAAAATTGCCAGTATGGACGCTGTTATTGCCGAGGAATATAGTGATCGTTTAGCACCAATGATAACGCGAATTGCGGTTTCTTATGTGGTTAAAGAGCTTGCCAGTTATACTGCGGTGGAGGCTACTAGAAACAAGGATAACTCAAATGATCTAGGTGTTATTGCTACGTATATTGGAACGGGAATTTATAAATATATATTTAATACTGCAGATACTAGATCGTGGGAACTATTGCCTAAAGAGTATTTGATTGCCAATATTCCATGTCCAAAAAGTAAAAAATTAGAATTGCAACCTTTACCGACTGGTGATAAATTAAATATAAAGATTGATAATATTAACGCAAAAATTATAATTGTTTATTTGCGCAGTAATTCAAATCAAATAATATCGAGTAATGTATTTTATTTAAAATAGGGAATAGTTTATTATGAAAAAAATTATTTACATTGGTTTAGTTTCGACAATGTCTTTAATGTTTAATGGTTGTGGTTCTGCTCCAAAAAGAATTGACCCCAAAGGGGATGAAACATTAACTACAACGGATGGTGTGAATGTAAAAGACTGGCATATTGCTGCTGATAAGGCAATTAAATCTTTACTTAGTTCTGGTGTTTTAAATCGCAATGATGGTAGAAAAAATATTGTAATGGTTAGTTTAGTAAAAAATGAAACAACTCAGCACATTAATACTGATATTTTAACAAATAAGATTCGCCGTGCAATTTTACAAAGTGGTTTGGCTATGACAACTACGGCTATTAGTGCAAATGGTATGGAAGACAAAGCGACTAAGCAGGTGAGAGATCTTTCAAAAGATAAAATGTTTGACCAAAAAACAGTGCAGAAAAATGGTACCGTTATTGCACCCGATATGAGTTTAGCTGGGAAAATTATTCAGCAGCAGACAACTCAAGGTCGTGATAAAGAATCATATTTCTTTTTTCATATAACTTTAACTGACTTAAAAACAGGTCTTGCTGTTTGGGAAGATAATGTTGAAGTGGTAAAGCAGGAAACAAAGCCTTTGTTAGGTTGGTAATCATTAAGTAATAAAAATATAAAAACTCCTATCATCTAAGTTGATAGGAGTTTTTTAGTTTTAATTGATTTGTTGAATATATTTTCCATCGACAATTAAGAATATATCACTGTTATTAGTAGTTTTTGGTGTTGATGATGGTTTTAAGAAGTTTAATACTGCTGTACCAGTTTCATCAAAATTACCAGCCTTCAATAGTTTGACTCTTAGACCATTTTTAAACGTCAAACCATTAAGGTAGATGTTATATTTGATAATCATATTATCTGCAATTGGATAACAGATAGAGTGGTATTCTATAAGTTGTACAGTGCCATTGTCTTTGCTTTTTACAAAAAACTTGTTAAATAAGGTGTTATAGAATCTAATAATTTTTAAAGGCAATGTTGCAATGATTTTATTATTTGATTTCGCTCGTATAAAAACAAGTTGTTTCTTATTCCATTCACGGGAGTCTAAATAAAGCGTTTTGCCATTGACAATGAATTTTACATCTTTACTACTTGTTGTTAAGTAACATCCACTTGGAATAGTTGGAATTGATGTCTTGACAATAGAGTTTGTAGTAAAAGTTAACAATTTTTTATCAAAGTTATAACTATGAACATTAATAACAAATTTGTTTTCAATCAATTCATTTGCTGAGTTTTTATAACTACCTGTGATTTGGTAAAATCCTGGAGTATCAAATTTATACTTAATATATTCAGAATTTAAATCATGCACTTGACCATTAATTACAATCTTTTTATCCTTGGTGATAGGATCTGCGTTAACTAAATTTTTGATGGTCAACAATAATGAATCTCCTACTCGTAGATCAATATTATTTTTTTCAGTCATAATATTAGTTGTTGTCCACTTAATAGTTTTAGTTACTTTGTTAATATCATTTTGAAATTTAAAAGTAAATTTATTTTTTTTGTTATCTTCAGATAAAGCTACTTTTTTAAACCACTTATTATTATCATATGAATCAACTTTTTTATTGTTAATTGTAATTAATTCAGCAAAATTATTTTTTCCTTCCAAGAATAAAGGTGAAACTTTTGATTCATCTGGAATAAAATCTAATTTACTCATATTAATTGCGTGTTCGCGTTGCCATTTTTTAATATTTGGTCCATCAGGTAACAAAAATTTAATACTAGAAACTTTTAAAATATTTCTTGTTGTTGGGTTATCTAAAAAAAGCTTAAGAGTATGTTTGCCAGGTTTTAAAAATTGTGTAAAAGTTTCAATGTTTAATGCCTTAGCCTGATCTGTAATATCATACTTTTTCGAAAAAATTAGCACTTTATCACAGTATAAGTCAACCTTATAATCTCTGATATCTTTTAATTGTCCATTTAATACAACTTTAATATTAGAGTTTGTTGTAGTGTTAAATTTAAACTCTAAGCTACCAATTGCACACCTTGATTCAACACTAGAGTCAATTTTAGTCCATTTACCCATTTTAGAGGAATATTCACTGCCATCGAATTTTTTAATAGTCTTGAAACTTTCTATAGCTAAATTTTCTTTAATAGGGTTGCTGTTAAAAATGTTTACTTCATCTCCATCGGAAATGCCATCTCCATCAGAATCTTTATATGTTGGACTAGTTTTATATACATAAATTTCATCGTAGTCACTAAGGCTATCACCATCAGTGTCTATAGAGTGAATATTTGAACCATATTCAAGCTCAATACGGTTTGATAAGCCATCATTGTCAGAATCTTTATTCCAAGTTATAGCTTCATTTAATTCATTTTCGAATTTTTTTACGTGCCAGAATGCATTTTTATCAATCGTTTTTAAACTTTCGCCAGGAGGTGCCCATTTAAGGTCAAGTAGTGCAGCACCTTTATTTTCTGAATATGCTACTTCAATTAAGTGAACACCTTTATCAAGTTTTTTTTGCCAAATCCTGCCAGCTTTATTCCAACATTTATCCTCATAAACAAGTACTTTGTCAATATAGACTTTTATTGAATCGTCATGAGAGATTAAGAATTTATACAAACCAGCTTTTGGAGCTTCAAAATAACCTTTAAATAGAATCCCTAAACCATCTTTTTTCCCACTATCTAAAACTTCGCCTTCACCTGCATCAAATGCTAGTGTTTCAACAACGCCCGTTTTGAATGCATCAATATTATTAAAGCTGCTAGGTGACCACATTGCATTGTAGTATGTAGCAAAAAATCCTGGATATTTTTTTAAACGTTTAATAGTGCTAATAGGAGCAACTTCAGGATTGCTATCAAGCGTGAATTCTTGATACTTATTACGATTATCATTATCAGAATCATTTTCGTAAGTAGCGCTAAGTGGAAGTTTTTTCTCTGCTTTCCAATCTAAATAATTAAGCTGATCTCTAGTTAATTTAAGTGGACCAACTTTTGTATAACTTTTGCTTCCATCATTATCCACCGCTACCAAATAGTAAACATCATTTGCTGATATTATTGGTAATTTGATCATATTATTTTGCACTGTTTTTACATGGTTGAAATTACGGTAAACTTCAACATTATTAACAGAATCTCTTAAAAGATTCCACGATATTGACAAAGCATCATGTTTAACACTTTTTTTAATATTGGAAAAAACTTTTTCAGCAGCAATTATGTTATCTTTTTTTAATAAATCTGTAAGTAATATTTTAGCCTCTATACCATCAGGAATACCATCTCCATCGGAGTCAACTTTGTTTGGGAGAGAGTTATACTTCATAATTTCTTCATAATCAGTTAGGCCATCATTGTCAGTGTCCCATGAATGGTTGCTCGAAAGCTTTTTCTCCTCAAGAGAGTCTAAAACACCATCAAAATCAGCATCTAATTTTAAGTAATCTTTGGTTTTATCACTTAACTGGACAAAATGGAATCCATCAAGCGGTTGAAAACGAAAACGTGGACCACTCCATTGCATTAAAAGAGTTGATTTAACCCCACTAAATTCATAATAGGTAATTTTTACAGGGTGAATACCGCTAAATAATTTAATTTTTTTAACAGTATGGTCATCTCTATATCTAAATTTCATAACATTGACTTGCTCTTTATTATCAATGTTTAAGATATAAGAGTTGTCATGTTCAGTTTTAAAAGTATATTCTCCTGTTTCTTGGATAACTAAAAAACCTTCAAATGTAATAGCTAAAAATTTATCTTTGTCACTATTTAAAACTTTTTGAAAACCATCTTCATAAAAATTGAAGTTTATGCTGTTACGGATTTCCGTTCTATACGGTTTGCGTGCATCAATGTTATATGAATTATACCATTTGCTTGGATCATCATACTTTCTATAATAGTCCTCTGGATTTGGATATAATTCATCAACAGTATCCATAACTCCATCAAAATACTTTGTTAATATCCCTAGTCTCTTATAAGGATAATGGCGAAGTAATGAAAAATTGCTTTTGTTACTATTTAGAGTTCTTAAAGTAATGCTTTTAGAATCAATTTCGCTATCATATTTATCAATTGCCTTAACAGTAAAATTATAAGTCTGGTTAGGTGCAAGACTATTATGGATAAACTCCATATTTGGAGTTGTTGCAATTAAAACATTATCGCAGTAAATTTTAAAGTTTTGCACTTCAGTATTAGATTCTGTTTCCCATTTAATTGCTGCTGAGCTAGGGGTAACATTTTGGTAGCTAAATTCTAAAAAAGATTTATTTGATGCAAATAGATAATTTGTTAGTAAAGCTAAGTAAAAAATCAAAAAATATTTAATATTCGAATTCATATAGGACACCTCGAAAAAAAATTAAATTACAGTCAAACAACTTGTACTAAATTGTTTCATATATTTATATACATACTTTATATAAAATAAGGGAAATTTGCTATTAATACAATATTAAAGACTTAAAAACAATGAAATTTATCTTTAATTAGCAGAAATAATTTTTAAAAAGCTATTTTTATTTAGCTTTATTTACTGCTTAAAAAGATAACTATGCAGGTAAATTATTGGAGTAACTCATCCAATTTTTTTCTCATTAACTCTATATTTGGTTCTAACCCAGTCCAAATACGAAAAGACTCAGCTCCTTGATGCAATAACATTGAGCGCCCATCAGCAATCTTCATATTTTTAGCTTTAGCAGCTTTAACCATTTTTGTCTCTTTGTAGATAGTTTCGTAAAAATTTTTGCCTTTTGGTAATAGCTCGACATTAATTGGAGATGGATCATTCTCTTTTAAGCCTAAAGAGGTCCCTTGAATGATAACGTCACTGTTGGCAAAATTTTCTTTAATCGAATTTTCATCACTGATGCTAAATGCAGAAGCTTTACATTTTGGAAAATTATCATTAATTTTTTGTGCTAACTCTTCAGCTGAGGCAACTGTACGGTTGAAGAACATTAATTCTTTAGCACCTTGAGTTGCAAAATAAAATGCTACAGCTTTAACTGCTCCTCCACACCCAATAAAGCTAAATTTGCCATTTTTTACGTCAATATTAAACGCTTCTTTGAAAGCTGTTGCTAAACCATAACCATCGGTTGAATATCCATAAAGTTTTCCATCACGATTAATAACAGTATTAACGCTACCAGATAGCTTGCATTCATCACTTATTTCGTCAAGACAACTAATTATGGCGTTTTTGTGCGGCACTGTAACATTAAACCCTTTGATACCTTCGCGAGCAAAACAACAAAATGCTTCTAGTAGATCACTCGGAATATGAATTTTAGTATACGGTTCTCCTAGATTTGCATCTTTAAAAGCAATATTTTGCATTTCAGGTGACAAAGAGTGTTTAATTGGGTCACCAATTACTGCGTATGTTTTTTCTGAATTGAATTCGATAGGCATATTTTAACTCCTTCAAAATTTGTATTTATTGTGGCTGTAAAAAATTGCAACCATTAATTTTATCAACGAACTTTTCTCGTGAAACTTCATAAACTCCAAAACGCCCTAAAAAAGGATTTAGCACTTGGCAATCAATCCATGAAATATCATAATTTTCCTTGAGGTATTCTACCATGTTTACCAAAGCAAACTTTGCCGCATGGTCAACCGTGTTAAACATACTTTCGCCAGCAAAATAATTATTATTTAACAATACTCCATAAAGTCCACCTACTAATTTATCGTTATTGTCAACATCTAAAACTTCACAGCTAACAGCAAAGCCCAGTTTATGAAATTCTTTATAGCATTCAATAATTTTTGGCGTTATCCATGTGCCTTCTTCATTGCGACGTTTGAGTTTAGAACAGTGTTCTATAACATTATCAAATTGTTGATTAAAAGTGAACTTAAAATTGCACTTTTTTAGTTCACGTTTAACTGTTTTGGGAATCCTAAAATTATCAAAATGAACAATTGCACGTGGATTTGGGGAAAACCAATACACATATTCGTCATCAATTGGCCAGGGGAATATTCCGCTACAATAAGCATTGTAGACCATATTAGGTGTGATTTCTTCACTAACAGCAACTAAACCATCATCATCAGCTTCAAGAGGATTAGGAAACTGCACTTTATGAAAAATATTAATAATGATACCTCAATATTTTAATTTACATTTTAAGATTAATAGTTATATTATATTTTATTAAGAACTTAAAGCAAATAAAAACAATAAAAAACAGCACATTAATATATTAAAGAATATGAGTTTATTTCAATTAAAATCAGAATATGATCCTGCTGGAGATCAAATCAAGGCGATTGCTGAGTTAAAACAAGGGCTGCAAAAGGGTGAAAAATTTCAAACACTTCAAGGTGTAACCGGATCTGGCAAAACATTTACATTAGCTAATGTTATAAAAGATTGGAATGCACCAGTTTTAATTTTATCGCATAATAAAACATTGGCTGCACAATTATATAGTGAATTTAAAACATTTTTCCCAGATAATGCGGTGGAGTATTTTATTAGTTATTACGATTATTATTTACCTGAATCATATATCCCTCAAACAGACACTTACATAGCCAAAGATGCCAGTGTTAATGAAAATATAGAAAAGTTACGGTTGAGTGCTACGGCATCTCTTTTAGAGCGCCGTGATGTTATTGTGGTTGCGAGTGTTTCGTGTATTTATGGATTAGGTTCACCTGATGATTATACTGATATGTGTGCAGTTTTAGAAGTAGGTGAAACCATTGAACGTAATGATTTTTTGCAACGTTTAGTTGAAATTCAGTATGCTAGAAATGATACAGCTCCTGAAAAAGGACAATTTAGAGTTCGTGGTGACTGTGTTGATGTTTTTTCCCCTCAAAAAGATGACTTTATTAGAGTTGAATTTTGGGGAGATTCAGTTGAAGCATTAACGCGTCATAATTTAGTTACCGAGAATGTCACCCACTCGATGGAAAAAACGGTGTTTTTTCCATGTAAGCATTTTGTATTACCTCAAGAAAGAATTGAAAGCGCCGTTGAGTCCATAAAAAAGGAAATGATAGGGTGTGTTAAGCAGTTTGAAAAAGACGGTCGTTTGGTCGAAGCACAACGCATTTATCAACGTGTTAATTATGATATGGAAATGCTTCAAGAGATAGGTTATTGCAGTGGAGTAGAAAATTATTCGCGTTATTTGTCACACCGTTTTCCTGGGCAACGTTCATATTGTTTATTTGATTTTTTCCCTAAAAATTTTTTAATGGTAATTGATGAATCACACGTTACAGTGCCTCAAGTTGGCGCGATGTATAAGGCTGATCGAAGTCGTAAAGAGACGTTGGTTGATCATGGATTTAGATTGCCTTCGGCGCTTGATAATAGACCATTAAAGTTTAATGAATTCGAAGAAATGTTAAATCAAACCGTTTTTGTTTCTGCTACACCTGGAAAGTATGAGGATGAAGTTGAATCACCTGTGGTTGAACAAATTATTCGCCCGACTGGATTATTGGATCCAGTAATTGAAATTCGTCCATTAGATGGACAAATTGATGATGTTATTGCCGAAGTAAATGAATATGCGAAGCGTAATGAACGGGTAATTATTACTACATTAACCAAGAAAAGTGCTGAACGTTTAGCGGAGTATTTTCAGGAATTAGAGATAAAGGCTAAATATTTGCATTCAGAACTTGATGCACTTGAGCGTGTTAAGATTTTAAGCGAACTTCGTCGTGGTGATTTTGATTGTTTAATTGGGATTAATTTATTGCGTGAGGGAATTGATTTACCTGAAGTTTCATTAATTACTATTCTTGATGCTGATAAAGAGGGATTTTTACGCAGTGAGCGTTCATTGATACAGATTGCGGGAAGGGCTGCTCGTAATGAAAATGGTAAAGTAATTTTATACGCAAATAAACAAACTGATAGTATTAAACGATTATTGACTATTTCGCAATATCGCCGTGAAAAACAGCAAAAGTATAATTTAGAGCATAATATTACCCCACGCACGGTTAAGAGTGCAATTAAAGAAACAATTGCTGATATTGTTGGAGGCGGTTTAAAAGATAAAGCTAATATATTAGAAGTTGGCGGAAAACAGATTAAATTAAAAACATCTCAAAGCAAAGATAGCGTTGAATTTGTTGACGCAAATATAGATTTTGATGATTTGATTATAGAATTAGAAAAAGAAATGCTTGAGGCTGCTGAAAACCTTGAATTTGAACGTGCCGCTGAACTCCGTGATAAAATTAAAGAATTATCAGTTGGCAAAATTTAAATAAATTCAGCTTAAATAATGATTATTTATTTTTTAATGTTAATGGAAGTGAAGTAATTTGAAGGAGAAGTTTTGTTATGGAATGGATTAAGAGTGATAAAAATTGGTTGGTGCCAGTTAAGTCGTGGTGTGATGACCTTGAAGAAAGTGCAATGAAACAGGCGATTAATTTAGCGCAGCACCCTACAATTTTTAAGCATGTTGCGTTAATGCCTGACTGTCATGTTGGTTATGGTATGCCAATTGGAGGAGTTATAGCTTGTAAAGATGCTGTGATTCCAAATGCTGTTGGCGTTGACATTGGTTGCGGTATGGTCGCTGTTGAAACTAGTTTAGATGCTGAAATTTTTACTGAAATGGCTGACCGTCGTAAATTTTTAAATCAAGTTAAAGAATTAATTCCAGTGGGTGAGGGGGCTTCGCATAAAGAAGAGCAATCATGGAGTGGTTTTGAAGAATATTTAGTAGAACACTCTGAAATAGCTGAAAAATGGCCAAATAGTTTGGATCGTAAAAATTTAGGGACGTTAGGCGGTGGAAATCATTTTATTGAACTTCAAATTGATACTGACAATAAAATATGGTTAATGATTCATTCTGGATCACGAAATTTGGGCTATAAAGTTGCTTCCTTTTATCACAAAATAGCATTGGAGCTAAATCAAAAATTTCACTCTAAAATTCCATCTTATGATTTAGCATTTTTGCCAACTAATAGTAGTGAAGGTCAAAGTTACATTCGTGATATGAATTTTGCGTTAAATTACGCATATGAAAATCGTCAACGCATGATGACTAATTTTCAGTTAGCGATTAAGGAATTTGTCTCTCATGTAGAGTTTAAAAAAGAAGTAAATATTCATCATAATTATGCAGCATTAGAAGAGCATTTTGGCGAAAAAGTTTGGGTGCACCGTAAAGGCGCGACTTCAGCAAAAAAAGATGAATGGGGTATTATCTCAGGGAGTATGGGGACAAATTCATATATTGTTAAAGGGTTAGGCAATTGCGAATCATTTTGTTCATGTTCGCATGGAGCTGGGCGTGTTTTGGGTCGTAGGCAAGCGAGTAAAACTTTAAGTGTTGAGGATTGCAATAAAGCTATGGAGGGAATTGCCTTTGACCGCTGGAGCAAATTTAAAAATAAATGGAAAAAAGGCAAACAAACTCAAAATCTTTACGACTTAAGCGAAGCGCCACTTGCATATAAAGATATTGATAAAGTTATTGCTGATGAATTAGATTTAATTATAGTAAAAGTTAAGTTAAGACCATTGGGAGTTATTAAAGGTTAGTTTGTAATTTTTTTTAACTGTATTAAATTAGTAAATAGTTATCTTCTAAAGAGAAACATTTTATTTAGGCTTTTTAGAAAAATATTCAGTAGTAGTAGGTTAAAATTACGGGGTTTTAATTATGAAGAAAGTATTTTTTGTTGGGCAGGTTTTATTATTGGTTAGTTTATTAAGTTCAGTTAGTTATGGAAAAAATAAAAGAAATGTAAATACTGGATTTTCTAAATCGTTTGCCGTATACAAGGCAGAATGGATTTCAACAAAAGGAGTAAAAAAACTTTATGAAACTCCACTGGGTCATTTGTATAAATTTGAAAAAATTCATGTTGATGACTTTTGTTTGCCGACTATAAAAAGAGCTCTTGACTACAATTCTGAAAAAAATTTACCAACTTTACAATTTGAACTTTATAAAAATAGAAAAGATAAAGAGAAATTTAAACGCTATATTGTTGTAGACATTAAACTTAGAATGTTTCCTGCTATTGATAAAGAAGAGGATCCGAGTCTTCATTTTGATTTTTTTTCAACAAAACTTGGAGCTAATAATAGCTATAAAAATAAGAATTTTGAACATTTTAGTTTTTTATCAACTAATATTCCAACTCCACATTTTAAATTTCCCCCATACTCTATAATTAGTAATGTAAATTTAAATAATATCAAGTCTATTCCAATCATGTATGCAAAAAATAAAACGCATTATTGCTTATATGCTTATCGACCAGTAAACGTTAGACTTATCTTTGATACATTTTGTAAAGATAAAAGTATTCTTGGGAAAAAAATGTTCAATGCTAAGCCAATGGAGGTTATTGAAAAAACTTATTTTAATTCTATTAACACTAATGGCGGTGTAGATGTTTATCCAAATTTTACTCTTTTTGATAATTCAGGACAATTTATTATTAGAAGTCTTGGTTTTTTGCTTGAAGCGCCACCAATCTATTCTGTAGGCAGAAGATTTATTTACAAGTTACCTCAACCACGGCAATATATAGAATTAGCTGATCCAGTAATTTACACTACCGATGAAAAAGAGGATTTACAACTATTACCTGTCGTTAAAACTACGGAGTACCCTTATGAAAGTTATACTTTAAAATATAAGCCTGATGAAACTAATGAACAGCGATATAAGAGAATTAGAAAACTGGATAACCCTGATGAAATTTATGCTCATGCATTAAAATATTTAGAGGGTTTGAATTTAGTTTATGGAGCTAAACTTATGAAACAATTAGCTAAAAATGAAAATCATGCTTTAGCTATGTTACAATATGGTATATGTTATTTACATGGCTATGGAGTTAAAAAAAATATTTATGAAGCGTGTAAATGGTTTAAAAAAGCAAAAGATTTCGGTGTACAGGATGCCTTTGCATATTTTCATTTTACTAAAATGTTAATTTACAATAGACCTTTTTTAAGAGAAACTGAGTCTGCATTCTTAATTAAACAATATAATAATATGACTAGAAAAGATGATACTGCCACAAAGTTTTCGCCAACTTATTCTCAACAATTTTACCATAATAGATTGCTAAATCCTGTAGCAAAGTTTTGTCACGAAACTAATAATGAATTAAAGTTGATTTCAGAGGTGTTACGTTTTGTAGGTTTTTTCAAAAATATGGTTTATCTAGAATTTGATCCCATTCAAAAAACTATTGATATTAATCGAAAATCAAAAGATGGCAAAATAATAAATAGTTTTGTAAATATTTCTATGTATGATAAAAGAAGTTTTGGGTTTACTATTAATCATCTTGATCCAAATAGACAAACGAATGAAAAATACCTAAATAGTTATATTGCTGAAGCAATTTTTAAAAAATATAAATATAACAAACCCAGTTATTATCTTTTAAAAGGACACTCAAAAATTAACTTAGGATTGTCAAGTTCTAAAAATTTTGAAAAAGCGGTAAAAGATGCTTTGGTTGACTTTAAATTAGGTGCTAAAATAAATGACAATAAGGATTGTCTTTTAGAAATCATGCATTGCCAGGCTCGATTAGGTGAATTAACTATTGAGGATTTTACTGAGCAAACTGATGTTAAGTTTGGTGATTATCCACTTTATTATCTACTTAAATTTGCAGTTAAAAATCCAGAATATCCAGGGATTAAAGAATTTTTGACACGTAAAAATTATGATGCTCGCATGATTTGGTTAAAACGAAACAAAACTTTAGATAAATATTTAATAGCTCTTGAGGGGCTTTATGTTTACTACCATTATGGTTTTTTTATTCATAAACATCACTCATTGAAAGCAAAACACTACCAAAAAGATTTAGATAAAGTTTTTCAATTTTTAAAAATTGCTGCAGATGAGAACATACCTGAAGCTATGTATTTGCGCATTTCATTGATTATGCAAAAAAAATATAATAGTATAGTTTTTAACGATCAATCATTTAAAGTAACTGAAATTCTTAATAAATTGGTTAAGCAAAAACATAAACTGGCTATTTATCATCAGGTTAGATTACAGTTTGAAAAAACTTTTAGTAACAAGCAGATGTTAATAGATTTGCAGCCGTTATTAAAGATGAACTATGCTCCAGCATGGGTTCTTGCTAGTAAGATTTACCATAAGATGAATAAAGGAAACCCTAAAAAAATGCCAAAAATTATTAATTTTTATCGCAAATCTGCAAAGCTTGGAGCAAATTCTGCCAATAATGATTTAGGTTATATTTATAGTAATTTAAAGGGCGAAAAATATGATGGTAAGGCAGCTGAGCATTGGAAAGAATTTGTTAGGAATGACGTACTTAAACGTTATTATGAATACTACGAATCTCATGATGAAACTATTGAAGAACCAAAAGCAGTTCTTTGGTCTGCTTTAAAGAGGTGTAAAAAACAAAAAGATATTCCATGTTCAATGTTTTTACTTTTGCCAAGTAAAAAAAGAAAATTTATAGAATTGCTGATAAAATACAGTCTTGAAACATCTTTTAACCATTATTATTTCATCGATAATATGACAATGATTGACGAGTCTGATCCTAAAAGTGAAAAGAATATACAAATTTTCCGTAATGAATTAGAATGGCGTAAAATCAAGCCTCCAAAATATCTAGAGGTAAATGAGGATAAACTAAATTTTGAGAATGGAAAAAAAGATTCAGATAAAAATGAAGATTTTTTTTGAATAATAATATTTAATCCTCATTATCAAAAATAGTTAATTGTTTGATGTGTTGGGCATCTTCAACCATGTCCAATGGTGTTCCATAGTCAAAATGGTCTAAGTATTCACCCGTGCCGCCTAATACACGTGCAAAAGCAAACATTAACAATGGAATATTATAAACGCGTTTTTTGGTAATTTTCTTTTCGCATAAACGTTCCCAGAAAATACCTGCGCAGATTGCTGCCGCTACTCCATCAATATTGATAGCTAATTGATTTGGAGTGATGCGTTCAAGGAATAAAAATTCGACCAATTGTTGATAAAAATTAATAAATCCATGATAAATATTATTATTAAATAAATAATCAAAAATTACCTGACAACGTGGGTCAACATTGCGTGTTGCATCTTTAAATAAAGGGTGACCAATACCTGGAACTTTTTCATAAGAATCTAAATTATCTTCAGCATTAACTTTATATAATCCAAATTCACGAGCAGCTTTTTGTGCTAAATTTGAAATTATTTTACTGTTGTTGCTATCATAGACATCAATTTCATACGAGTCAAGTTCATGGAATTTGTCAATCAAAAATTTAATTGCGCGATAACTGCTTGAGCTATAATCATTGCCCATACAGCTTAACGAACTAATCATTGCATTTAGAGGAGTCCCCCCTGCAGATGCCGTTAGTTTTGCCGCCTGTGCAGTTAAGCCATTAGCGCCATTAGTTAAAAGTCCAATCATGACACTTTCAAGTAATTTTACCTCAAAATCATATTTAGGAGTAAACCCAGTCCATGTCAAAAACATTGTGCTGATAAATGATCCATGTTGCATTTGATTACTAACTCGACGACCATAAATACGCAAGTTTTTGCCATCTAAGGCCGCTACGTGACTTGCATTTTTCATATTTCTACGCAACGCCATTTTGCCAAATTTATCTGCATTGACTTTGCGTAATTGTTTTGCATAAGGTTCTGGAGCATGACCCTCTGGTAACTGAATTTTTGGTGGAATTAATTTGCCTAGTTCTCCAAAATTCTTTAGCCATGGATTCAAACGTGGAGGTCGATATTCATTAAAGTCACGTTTTAAATTTTTTGAATCAAATATAAAGCGTGCTGCCATTGGTAAATCATGAAGGACTTCAATTCTAAATCCTCTAGTAACCTTAATATTGCGATGATAACGACGCTTAAAAGGAGGAACATTAAAATAGTTATCAAAAATTTCAACTTTATCTGAAAAAGAGGTGCCAAAACCTTCTACAACTGCCCCAGCGTGCCCCAACTTAACATTCCCCATTTTTTGCGTAAATGATCCACCAATATAAACAATAATAGGTTTTGATGTTTTAATAGATTTTAAATAATTGACTGCATCAAGCTCATATAACCCGCCTGGTTCAACATAGAGCATGATTAATTTTGTTTTGCGGTCGTTAAGCGCTAATTTTAAATAATCTTTAATTGAAGTTAGAATTAATTTATCTTTACCTGTTGAAATTCCATAACGCACCCCAATACCAGCACCTTTTAAATAACTAGCAATCGTATTTACCATATTGCCACTATTTGAAATAATCGTTGCACTTCCTGGTAAAATACTACTCCATGGAGAATCTCCACCAATAGCACCAATACGTACTTTATCGTGTGGAGAGATAATTCCTAATGTATTACAACCAACTACATCTATATTGTTGTCTTGAGCCAAGTGGTAAATCTTAGCTGAAACTTCTACCGAAACATTCTCTGTAATAATATAAATAGTTTCGACTTTATTTTGTAGGCCATTGTTGGTATTCGACTTAGTATGACGAATAATATTTTTTACTTCACCATAAACCGCATTTGGTGGCGAATAAATAACAATTTTATTAGGCTGAATTTCTTCTGGTAATTTATTTAATAAATCGCCATAGTCTGAAAAAACAGGTATGCTTTTTTTACCTGGAACTTTAATAAAATTGCCACCTTTGCCTAAAGCCCAACCACCAATGATATTTTGCCCGTAACGTTGAGAATTTATTGAGACCGAACATGCTTCACGCCCAGTAATATTTGATACTGCAACCCGATCATTTTTTGTTAAAAAATCAGTTATTTTTTTTGCTCTCATATACTAAAATTCCCCCTTGAAATGCTTATTTAGCGAACGCAATGCTTTAGGGTTACGCTTAATAAATTTATAAAGGCTTGCAGTATATTCTGCAACCATACTTATTGGTGTATCATGGCCAAAAATTGCATAAGGCCATTCTAATTCTTCAAGCGTTTCTTTAATAGTTAATATTCCATTAATTAGCTGGGGACCTCCGCGACCGATAATAACTGGAATAGTACGCCCTTTGCGCAAGTATGCGTACTCATGAATAGCATCAGAAATGGCCTTAAAAGTAACATCAATTCTAGTATTATTAGCTTTCCCTCCTAAAATTAACAAAACACCAGCATCTTTTAAATGGTGTCGCAAACAAATTTCCATGCTCTTTTTCATTCTTTCATATGGCGGGTTACCACCAAAGTCAGATAAAAATAATGGATCACCCCCACATTTAATTAGGGTATCAGTAACGATTAACGATGCTCCTCCTCCAAATAAAATTGGTAGAACTCCATTGCAAATATTTTGTTCATCGAAGTTATCTTTTTTACGTTTTTTAGTTGCTTTTTGTGGTATCTCACTAACGTGTGCTTGACCTTGATATGAAGAATTATTCCATGCATTCATCTCTTCTTCAAAATCTGAAACATCTTCAGGATATTCTGGTAAATCAAAACCTAAATTATTTTGCCTGAAGTTATTTGAGTCTAGTGTAGCTTTAAAGTCACAAGCAATAACTTTATTTTCTTTGGTAATTCGCCATGGATTTACTTCGCATGACATAAAACCACAACTAATAAACATATCCCACAAAGAGACGATTGCTACCGCTAATTTGCTAATCATTTCCTTAGGACATTTTAATGATCCTAACCATCCACCTACCTGGTAGGCGTCAATGCCATTGTAAATGTTTTCTACGACAAAAGATCTTTTTTTAGAACTATCAAGAGATTCGATGTCGACTCCACCGTGCAAAGAAATTGTAATAACAGGCGAACAACTTAATGAATCATAGGTAATTGCTGTAAAAACTTCACATTTTTGGGGAATATATTCAACTAAATAAGCAGTGCGTGCTTGTTTTTCTTTAAGATAAGCAGTACTTAATTTGGTTAGTTCTTTAGTAGCTTCAGTTGTTGAATTAATATTAACGACCGCTCCACCTTTGCCCCGGGAGCCAGTTAAAATATCAGCTTTAGCCAAAGCTTTGTTGTTTGCACGATCCATAAAATCTTTTAAATCATAACGTGCCGCTGGCCATTCTAAATATTGTGGCGTATTAATATTGAAACGCCTTGCCAAATGTTTTAAAAAAGTTAGCTCTGTTAAAAAAAGCATAAAAAATTATAGCTCCAAATGAGTTTAATTTTGAAAAATTATTAAAATATCTTCTATAAGGAGACAATAGACGCTATTAAATTTAAAATCCAGTAAAAAATGATAAAATGTTAAAAAAATATTAAAAAAGTGATTTGAGAATTACTCACTTTTTAATTCAATTGCTGCGCCAATTTTTTGTAGTTTCTCAATTAGATTTTCATAACCACGTTGAATCATCGAAACTTGGCGAATTGTGCTTTCCCCATACGCTGTCATTGCCGCAATTAATAATGCCATACCTGCGCGAATGTCAGGACTTGACATTTCAACGCCACGTAGCTGTGATACTCCACTGATAACAACTCGGTGTGGGTCACAAGAAATTGCATTTGCACCCATACTAATTAAACGGTCAACAAAGTATAAACGGCTTTCGAACATTTTCTCGAAAAATAGCACCGTGCCTTCGGCTTGAGTTGCAGTAACAATGGTACAGCTCATCATATCAGATGGAAATTGTGGCCACGGACCATCAGCAATAGTTGGAATTGCATTTCCAAAATCTTTTTGGACTTTTAATTCTTGATTACTTGGTAAAAATATTTTATTTTTATCAATTGAAAAATGCACGCCAAGGCGTTCAAAAACACGGTGCATCATCCAGTAATGACCAGGTGTAATGTTTTCAATTGTTAATTCGCTATTCAAAGCACTTCCAAGAGCAATGAAACTACCAGTTTCAATATGATCACTGACGATTTCGTGTGATGTTCCATGTAGCTTTTTTACGCCTTCAATCGTCAATGTGTTAGTTCCCAATCCATTAATTCTTGCCCCCATTTTATTAAGTAAAACTCCTAAATCAATGACATGTGGCTCAGAAGCTGCATTGCGTAAAATTGTAACACCATCTGCTAAAACTGCCGCTAGCATAATTTGTTCAGTTGCAGTAACACTTGCTTCATCTAAAAATAATTCCTTACCGTGTAGGCGTTTTGGGGCTTTAAATTGGTATGGTAATGTTTCACATAAAACCTCGACTCCAAGACCTTGAAGTCCGTAAAAATGTCCATCAAGACGACGACGACCGATAATATCGCCACCTGGAGGCCATAAAGTAACTTTCTGGCAACGAACTACTAATGGAGCTGTAAACAAAACAGATGTACGAATTTTTGCACATAAATGACGGCTAATATCGGAAGTTTTAATATTTTTAGCTGTTAATTCTGCACAATTTCTTTTTTTATCATAATTAACATCAACTCCAAGTGCTTCTGCGATTTCAAGCATCACTTGTACATCAATAATATTTGGTAAATTTTCTAAAATAACGGTTTCATCGGTTAATAATGTTGCAGCAATTGCAGGTAAAGCAGCATTTTTATTACCGCTAATTTTTACCGTTCCTTTCAATTCACGACGACCAACTACTCTAAGAAAATTATTATTAATACTTTGCCCCATAATTTTACCTTTTTATATTTATAATTTAATCTTTTTCCTCTATTCTATGATACAAGCATTAGGCTATAAATCAATGGTTAAAACTTGTTTTTTTACTGAAATGTTGTAATTTTGTTACATAATGAAATTTTTATTTAAAAAACATTTTGGAAACAATAATCATAAAAATGGAGATATATTAGATGGTTACAATTAAAACTAATTTTGGCGATATTAAAGTAAAATTATTCACTAACGAAGCACCCATTACTGTAGAAAACTTTCTTAGCTATGTTGATGATGGCTTTTATAACGGAACAATTTTTCATCGTGTTATTGATAACTTTATGATTCAAGGTGGTGGTTTTAATACCGATTTTGAACAAAAAGAAGCCAAAGCACCAATCAAAAACGAAGCAGCAAATAAAGTTAGCAATAAACGTGGTACATTAGCAATGGCTCGTACAATGCAAGTTGATAGCGCAACAAGTCAGTTTTTTATTAATGTTGTTGATAATGACTTTTTAAACTTTACTGCGCCAATGCCTCAAACTTTTGGTTATTGTGTTTTTGGTGAAGTTGTTGAAGGAATGGATGTTGTTGATAAAATTAAAACAGTTGCTACTACGACTAAAGGAATGCATCAAGATGTTCCAGTAGAAAATGTAGAAATTATTGAAATTGTTAGAGATTAAAAAAATAAAGGTTTAGAGAAGTTGTGGCTAATAATGAAGTGAAGCTTTACGATAAATTGGAGCGTTCCGCCCGTAGAAAGCGAATGGCTATTACTGTTAATGATCAGTTTGAAGTTATTGTCAAAGCTTCTCTAAATGAAAAACTAGCAGTTATTGAACAATTTGTGAAAGATAATCATAGCTGGATAACTGCCAAGAAAAAACAATTAAAAAATGTTTGCGGATCTAAAAAGAAGTTTGTTAATGGAGAAAAATTTTATATTCAAGGAGAGCCTTTTTCTCTAATGTTTGATGATAAGCAGTTAGCAAGTATTAAAATTTGTTCAGAAAAAAATATTATTTCAATTGCCGCAAGGTATAGAAAAAACAGTGCTGAAATTATTAATAAATGGTATTTGCGTAATGCTTCAAATTATTTGATTAATCGCGCTGAAGAACTTCTCATTTTACATAAATTAAGATATCAGTCGATAAGAATTAAAGAAACTAAAAGTCAGTGGGGATCATGCTCCGCAGACGGAAAGTTGTCATTTAATTGGCAACTATTCCTATTGCCAAAAGAGGTTATTGATTATGTGATTATTCACGAATTAGCCCACTTAAATGAACTTAATCACTCAGCATTATTTTGGTTAGAAGTTGAAAAAATGTTGCCTGATTATCAGTCTCACCGTAACTTTCTACGTAAAAATGGCAACCTATATATTAAAAGTTTGCTATATAATTTTAATATTTAAAAGGTTTATATTAAATAATTATTTGTAATAACGCTTATTGACTGTTAGATTAAAAATTAGATGCTTAAAAATATTTGCATAGCTATAAATAAATTTGGTTGTTAAAAAATAATAATTAAATGAATTATTTTCGGGGAATTATATAATGATCAGTGAAAGTTTAAAAAAAGTTGTTGATATTGAAATTAATAGTTTAAAATTAAAAATTTTAGGTTTGAATTTTTTGCGATGGTTCTTTGGTATAGGGGGAGTCGTTTTTTTTGCAACTGGTTTTGGAATTGCTGTATACAAAATATTTTATTTTGAGAATTATATTGTTCGTTTTATATTGCCAGTGATAATTTTTTTGTTTTTGATAATAATCTCACTTTTTATTTCCTACAAGTCTTTGCCTGAAAAATCACAATTGCTAAGTTTATTAGATAAACATAATCAATGCGGTGGGTTATTAATAGCTGCTCATGAAACTAACATTGGTAGCTGGATTGAAAAAATTAGACTTCAAAAAAACAATATCAAATTTAACATTGACCTGAAAAATAAAATTGCAATTTTTGTACTTGCTATAGCATTTTGCTTCTGTAGTAACTTTGTTCCTAAATTAAACTATCAAAAATCATCTTTCAATAAATTTGAAATTAGTGACAATGCTGATGACCTTAAAAATCAACTTGATATTCTTAAGGATGAAGATATCATTGAAGAGGAGGAAGCTGAAGAATTAGAGCAGAGTATCAATGAGATAGAAAAAAATGCCGTTGGGGAAAATCCAGAAAAAACTCTTGAAGCCCTTGAGCATATGGAAGAAAATCTTAGTAATAAAGCACAGTTGGCAGAAGAAAAAGCTTTGGCACAAATGGCTAATTTGGAAGCGACTGAACAAGTTGCTCAGAAAATGGAAGAAGCATTAAAAAATATGTCAGAGAAGGAGCGAAAAGAATCTCTTTCTGCGATGAATGATATGTTAAATAAACTTGCGAAAGAAGATAAAAATTTTCAGAAAATGCTAAAGAATCAACAATTAGCTATGAAGCAAAGTTTAGGATCTAAAGATTTAATGGCTCTAAAAAATGGTTGTAATATGTCTAAAGAGCAATTACAAAAAATGTTGAATAATTTAAAGAATAATAATTTATTGAACAAGTTTTCAAATAAATTGAGCAATATGAAAAAAAATAACGGTAAAGGTCGACTTGATAATCAACAGTTATTGCAATTTTTGAAAAAAAATTGTTCTGGATCAAGGTCATGTAATAAACTTTCATCTATTTGTGGCGGCGGAAATGGAGGAACTAATCGAGGACCTGGCTCAGTTCCTTTAATGTGGAAACGTAGATACAATACATACAAAGGCAATTATAAAGATGAAGGTGTTACGGGAGATATCACATCCCTTGATGATAGTGTTTTATTGCAGGAAATATATACTGAATCCCAAGCAGGAGATTATGAAAAAAGTAAAGTAGGCTCTTTGAATAATACAAAAGCAAAAAAAGTTGATAATAAAAGCTATAGTTTACAACCAAAGCACCGTAAAGCTGTTGGAAAATTTTTCGAAAGAAAATAATTAATATTAATATATGGAAATAAAAATTTATTGAGTAATAATAATGGGGTGCTGAGTCGCAGTTGAAGTTTATTAACGTGAATTTGCCCAATTAAACAGAGGAATTTAAAAACTATGAATGAATCGGTAGTATCTCAGGAGCAATTGACTAAAGTTTCAGCAATTATTGAAAAAACTTTAGCTGAACTTAATGATATTATTTTAGGTAAAGAAGAATTGCATAAAATGATGATGGTGGCAATTTTAAGTAAAGGTCATGTTCTTTTAGAAGGCTTGCCAGGTGTAGGTAAAACTGCATTAGTAAAAGCGTTAGGAGATTTGCTGAAACTGCAGTTTAATAGAGTACAATTTACTCCAGATTTAATGCCTAGTGATATTTTAGGAACTAATATTCTTCAAGAAAAAAATGATGGCTCACGAATTATGGAGTTTCGACAAGGTCCTGTGTTTACTAATATTTTACTCGCGGATGAAATTAATCGTGCTTCGCCTAAAACTCAATCTGCTATGTTAGAAGCAATGCAAGAATCAGCAGTCACTTTATTAGGAGAAACAAGAAATTTGCCACATCCATTCTTTGTTTTAGCATCACAAAATCCAATCGAAATGGAGGGAACGTATCCAATTCCTGAGGCTCAATTGGACCGTTTTATGTTTAAATTATATGTTGATAGTGTAGATAGCAATGTTTTAAATCAAATTATTACAAGTCGTCGTCGTGGAGAACCTCCTCAAGCAAAATCTCATTTAACAAGTGATGAATTGTTAGAGGTTTATTCAGTTATGGGAAATATTTATTTGCCTAACGCTGTAGCTAACTATATTGCTCGATTAGTTGAAGCTAGCCACGTTGGTAGCTGCTCGGCAATTAGCGAAGTGAATGAATATGTTGCTTATGGAGCATCTCCTCGTGCTGCTATCGCAATTGCTGAATCTGCACGAGCTGTTGCATTATTAGATGGTAGGCCAACCGTTGGCTTTGATGATGTTAAATTTGTTACAAAAGGAGCTTTGAATCATCGCTTAATTTTAAATTATAAAGCAAAAATGGATAATATTTCTGTTTTTGATATTATCGATATTTTATTAAATAAAATAAGTGAAACGAATGTTGATTTACCAAAAAATGTAACTATTGAAGCATAAATTAGTGGGGGAGAAAATTAAATGAAAAGGTTATTTTGCTTTTTTTTTAAGAGATTTTTTTGTATTTTTATATCGATTTTTTTTGCGGGGATAGCCCTAAATACTGTTGCTGCCACAAAAATTGATAAAAGACTTTATTCTCAAAACGGTTGGATTGACGATATAAAAATAAAAGCTTTACCAGCATTAAATAATATTGGGTTGCAAGGGTATTTTGAACAGCGTTTTATGATTGCAAATAAAGCTAATAAACAAAAAATTGTTAAATTAAAAATTGTTTGTTCTGATAATAATGAATTTCATAATCCTAGTGAATTTTCAAAGACGATTGTAGTTCCAGCAAACTCAATGGTAAATACAGCTGTTTATGTTAACAGTCCTTTTTTGTATTACCATAAACTGGATATTGAAATTGACGGTGACTTTTATCAAGGAAATGAAGACTTTGGGATTCATATAGTTTTAACTAAAGAGTGGGAGCCGTTATTTTTATTGAGCAATAGAGTTGATGGAGATTTGTCAAAATTTCCTTTTTCAGAGAATAGACGACGTGGAAACCGTCATACATCTACAAAAATAACCTTTGACGTTGACTCTTTAAGTGAAAATTTCTTAGCATATACAACTTTTAATGCTTTAATTTTCACACAAAAAGAGTATGAAGAGTTTCCTAGTAAGGTAAAGAGTGCTATTGAAAAATATGTCGAGTTAGGTGGTAATTTGGTCATTGAGGAGGCAAAAATTCCTACAAAAACAGATGGCAAACTGGGTCAATGCAAGTTTAAAGTACTTCTTTATGGTAAAATATTTTATTGCCCCGTGAAGTTTAAAAAACTAGAAAAAGGTGTTGATGATTTATTAATTTCTACTCTCAGAAGTACGACAACTGCAAGGACTGGAAAAAAGAGTTTTCCAATTATTTTAAAGAATCCTATCAATAATACTGTTTTGGTATCAATTATCGTTGTCTTTGCCTTAATTGCGGGTCCAGTGAGCTTTATTTATTTAGCTATTAAAAAACGTAAAATTTTGATAATTTGGATTACTCCTGTTGTTGCGGTAATTTTTTCTTCGATGATAATTATATATTCAGTGACGGCTGAGGGGTTACATGCAAGGATTCGTGCTGTATCATACACCTTTCTTGATGAAAATAAACAACTTGCAACAACGTTAGGTGTACACGGGTATTATTGCCCGATAGTGCCAAAGAGTTTACAGTACGATAATAATTGTGAAATAATTAGCACAAATCATAGTTATTTTCATTTTAAAAACAATGCGCATTCAATAGACTGGACTGGAGAACAGTTACTAACTGACAATTGGATAAAACCTCGAATAGAGAGTTATTTGCGAATTCGCAAAAGCGAAAAAAGGTTAGAAAAATTATCCATTGTTTCTCAAGATCGTGAAAAGTTGGTTGTGATAAATGGTTTGGGGACTGCATTAAAAGAATTAGCTGTAAGAACTAAAGATGGCTCATATTACAAAAGTGATAGTGTAATAAAAGCTGGCGAAAAAGCTACATTGAAAAAAGCAAAAAAGTTAAAAAAATATGTCAATTTTATACCATACACAAGTGTAATGCAAATTAATACTGGAACGGAAAAATTCAGGTCAAAAATAACAGTTTGCTATAAATTTTTACGAGATGGAAGTTATTTTGCTGTGTGTGAAAAATCACCATTTTTAAAACATGGAATAACTGAAAATATTTTTAGTATTGACTTAAATGAAGAAAGCTTTGTCTATGGTATTTTAAAAAATGATGGGGGAAGAAAATAATGATTGTTGAAGTTAAAAATCTAGTACGAGACTATGGCAAGCATCGTGCTGTAAATGATATATCGTTTAGCTTTGAATCTGGGCACATTTTTGGGTTTATTGGCCCTAATGGTGCTGGAAAAACCACAACCATAAAAGTTATGGCTACACTAGATATTCCAACGAGTGGAGATGTTTATTATGATGGGATGTCTGTTTTAGAAATGCCAGAAAAAGTACGCCCAGTTATTGGCTATATGCCTGATGCACTCCCTGAGCATAATGATATTAAAGTTTGGGAATATTTGGATTTTTTTGCTCGTTCTTATGGATTAAAGGGGGCGACCAGAGCTAACACTCTTGAGCAAGTCATGAATTTTACAAATACAGAAATACTTAGAGATAAAACTTTAAAAGCTTTGTCTAAGGGAATGAAACAACGTGTTAGTTTAGCTCGAGCATTAGTACATGATCCAGAAGTTTTAATTCTCGACGAACCTGCAGCTGGGCTTGACCCACGAGCGCGTAAGGAGTTGCGTGATTTATTAAAAATTTTAGCAGCAAATGGTAAAGCCATTTTAATTAGTTCACATATTTTAAGTGAATTGCAAGATATTTGTACTGGTACTGTGATTATTGAGAAGGGGCACATTTTGGGTGCAGGAACCCTTGATGAGGTAAAATCTCAAACAAAACCATCAGATGAAATTACGATTTTAGTGCGCTTTCTTGAGGGGGAAAATGAGCAGTTATTGAAGAAATTACTTGAAAATTCATATGTAAATAATGCATCAATTGCCAATAATAGACAAATACTTGTAGATATTAATGGTGATGATTTAGAGAGTCATTTATTATTGCAAAGCTTGGTTTCAGATAAAACTTTAAAAGTTGTTGAATTCCAAAAACAAAACGTTGGACTTGAGGAGTTGTTTATGAATGTTACTAAAGGGGAGGTGCAATAATGGTTAGTGCGTTAAAGGCAAAGTATAATACTGTCAAAAATATTATTGATAAAATTGATGATTTTTTAAATCCTATTGTTGTAAAAGAGATTAGACAATCAATCAATAGTAGTGGAGTAATGGTGTTGACACTATTGATTTTAATTCTTGAAGTTAGTGCTTTTCTACTAAGTTTTGGGTATGGTGATACAGAGTTTGGAACTGGAAGCGTTTTTTATGCTATTATTTTAGCAATTTTTGTTTTTGGTTATACAATTGGAATTAGCGGGGTTGTTGCCACTAGAATAACGAAAGAGTATGCAAATAATGACTCAACTGATTTAATCTATACGACGACTATTAGTTCTTATAGAATCATTTCAGGAAAGCTTTTTTCCGCAATGGTATTAGTTTTTTATTTATTAAGTTTGTGTTTACCATTTTTCGCAATTTCATATTTTTTAAAAGGAATTGCTTTAAATACAATTATAAATATCACTTTTTTTGCATTTTTTGTAGCTGTGCCTTATATACTTTTGGTTATTTTGGTTTCAGTATCACCAATGCATAAGGCAATCAAGGTCATTGTAATGCTTGGGGCTATTGCGGTGGTGGCAATATTTACAATATGGCTTATTTCATATATTGAAAGGGCTATAACGTTTTCTTGGGAATCATTATTTTGTGTTATTTATTTAGCAACTGTTTTTTCAGGATTATTTTATTTTTTAACGGTGGGATTGTTATCGCATTTGACCGCAAATAGAACATTTGGTTTGAAAGTTTTTTATTCACTTTTTTTTATTGTTTCATATGTGATAGTTTTTGCAGGGTACATGTTTTCAAAAATGTTTGCATTATTTGTGAAGCCAATTGATATTTATCACGTAGCAATGATTATTTTGATGTTGATTGTATTATTTAATTCTTTTGAAAGAACAGAGCAAACTAAACGTGTTTTGCTTGCAAATCCTAAAAATATTATTTTAAGATTTTTTCATTATATATTTTCTATTGGAATGGCCAATAATACTTTGTTTTTAATACTTTGTTTTACAGGAATTAATTCATTGTTATTATGTATGTTTAAAATTTATCCAAAGGTCCAAATTACTTCTGATGATGTTTATTCATATAAATTTATTACAACAATATTTTTCTATTTATTTGCTTATCAATTGGCTGCATTAATTTTGAAAAGAAATTGTAATAAATATTTTAGCAAAGCTTCAGTTTTTAGTTATTTTGCGTTTCTGAACTTGTTTTTTATGCTTGGTTCAATGGTTATCGCTTTTATTTTGAAAAATATCTTAAAAATAAAAGCATTTGCACTTATTGATTATATATTTATATTTAGCCCGCTAATATTATGGCAAAGAACAAATATTGATATTGCTTTTGTCGTAAGCATGACTTTGTGTTTCATAGGATTATGTTTCAATTTGAAATATTTCTTCAAATGCTTCAAAGAAGGAATGAAGTATTATAGAGAGGGAGCAGGTAATGGTAAAAAATCAAAATAATAATAACTCTTTATCGTCAGGATATTTGGAACAAAAATGTCAAAAAGAGTTACAAAAAGGTATAATGAGAGGGAAAAATTACGTTTTGAGTTTGCGCCATGGTCTTTTTGAAAATGGGCTGGGTGTTAAACTGACAAATCGAACAGGAAGTTCTTTAGAATTTATGGAGCACCGTGATTATTTAGCTGGTGATGATTTGCGACAATTAGACTGGAATGTTTATGCTAGAACTGAAAAATTAACTGTAAAATTATTTCGTGAAGAAATTAATCCAACTCTAGATATTATAGTAGACGGATCTGCATCAATGAATTTACTTGACACCGATAAATTGGCTACAACTTTAAATTTGATTGCAGTTTTTGCGACAGCTGCATTCAATGGTAATTATTTGACAAAGTTGTGGAAAACCGATGAGTCGGTTCATGAATTATCATGTGCAATTAATGAAACGACGACAAAACAATTAAGCAAAGAATTAACCTTTAATTCAAACAAAAATCCTCTTGAATCCTTTGAGTATCAATATGGGGCATTTCAGCATAATGGCATACGTATTTTTATAAGTGATTTGCTTTTTGCTGGAGTTCCAAAACAGTTGTTAAAAAAATTAAGTCTAAATGCTTCTGCAGTGATTATTATTCAGGTATTATCTTCTGAAGATATCTCTCCAAGTGTGACAAATAGTACCCTTGTAGAGGATAGTGAATCTAAAGAAATTGCTGACATTCTTGTTGATGAAGATGCAGTAAAAAAATATAAGCAAGCTTTTGCTTTACATCAACAAAACTGGGAAAGGGGCTGTAAAGAAGCTGGAGTTGTATTAATCACTTTAAATGCTGAAGATTTTCAAAATGATTTATCTTTAAAATTATTAATAGAACAAGAAATTTTGCGATTTGCTTAGCAACCATCTTAATATATAGGATCTTAGAAACATGTTTAATTTTGCAATGATAACTTTTTCTTCACCATGGTATTTTTTGCTCTTAATTGCACCAATTGTTTTGGTTGTAATTTACTATTTGTTTAGGCACACTAAAATCAAAGTTGTGTCAAATCTTTTTTTGTGGGAGCAGCAAATTTGCACAAATAAAAGTGGTAAAATTCTCAAAAAATTACCTTTGCCTTTAACATTTTTTATTGAGTTATTAATTATTTTATTGTTAATTTTTGCAGCAGTAGATACTTTAATCGAACGATACGGTTTGCAAAAAGAAGCAATTGTTATTTTAGATGATTCGTTCTCAATGCAGGCTTTTAGTAAAAAAAATAATGAGTATATTAATAATTTAGCTGTAAAGAGGCTTGAAGAAATTTTACAAAATAATCATCAAAATCAAAAAATAAAAATTTATTTAGCAGGACAAAATAGTAAAAATTTAGGTGCTTTTTTGTCTGTCAATGAAGCTTTATTTAGTGTAAAGGACAATTATAAGTGTGAACAAATTAATGCTAATTTGCTTGAAACATTGAGTCTGGCAAAAAAATATAATAACACTAATGCACCAATTTATGTTTTTAGTGATTCTGCGCCCAATATTGAGTTGAGTTCAGAAGTACAATGGCATGCATTAGGTGAACAATTACCTAATGTTGCTATTATAAATTGTGCTAGAAATTTAGTCAATAACGTTGATAAATGTATGTTTGTTATTTCAAATATTTCACCACATACTGTTAATAGTGTCTTGACTATTTCGCAGCACAAATTTGATGACGAAAAGATTAAATCAATTAAAGAAAAAAAATTTAAAAATATTAAAAAGCTAATCTCTTTAAAACCAAATTCGTATAAAAAAATCAGCGTTAAATTACCGCCAAATACAAAGGCAATAAAAGCACAAATTGCTGATGATTCTTTGCAGTTTGATAATAGTGTGATTTTGTTGCCAAATGAATTAAAGCCGTTAGGAGTTAAAGTTGCTATAAATGATGTTAAATGTAATAATTTAGTGCGAAAAGCATTAGGTGTTGTTGATAAAGTAAAGATTGTTCGCAATAACCCTGAGTTGGTTATTACTGATTCATATAAAAATATGGAGAAAAATGCAACTAATTTATTAATTGTTACAGAGCAAACTTTTGGTGGATTAATTTTCAGTGTTAAAAATGAAGTAACAAATAATGATTACACTAATCAATTATTAAAAAATTCAGCAACATTTTCAGCTCCTTTTACTATTAATAGAGCAAATTCTATTGCTTTAGGAATTGATCTTCAAGAAACAATTTGGGGCGCAAACACTCTCAATAAAAATTTTATTTTAACACAGCCTAGCTCTCAAAATAAAAATATTACTAAAGCTATAATAAAAATTATTGATGATATGTTTTCCTCTGAAGTTATAGTTATGGCGAAGCAAAACATTTTATTATCAATTAAAAATGATGAATCTGATGGGACTAAGAATATTTTTATGTTTTTTGATTTAAATAAGTCAACATTACAAAATACTCCAGCTTTTCCAATTCTTTTTTGGAATATTGTTGATTTTGTAATAAACCGTCGAACTGGATTATCATCAAAAAATTACCGTTGTGGCGAAGAGTTGTTTTTTAATGTCAATGTGCAAAAAAATAATCAAATAAAAAATATCAAAATTATGAAAAATGGCTCAAAAAAAGCTGTTTTATACCGACAAAATTTTGCGCATAATTATTTAATTAATACCAATGAAAAAGGTTATTTTAAATTGTACTTTGGTGAAGATGAATCACAATTTTATGTAAATGCCTTAAGTTATAATGAATCGAATTTATTAGAAAATAAAGTTACAAAAATTTACAAAAAAGATCGAGATAAGACATTAATGTCAAAATATTATTTTAGTACAAATAAGATTTTTATTTTTATGGCGCTATTATTGTTGACAATTCATTACTATATGATTAGAAAGCGTGAAGGAGGGTTAGAAAAATGATTTTTTATGATATAATTTGGTTAATTTTATTTTTTCCAGCAGTGGTCTTTTTATTATTATTCAAAGCACCAAGTCGAGCTGTTAAATATTTAAGATTTACTATTATAACGTTGCTAATTTTTGCGCTTGCAAATTTAGCTATAAGGTTGCCAGATAAAACGGGCGCAGTAGTCATTATTACTGATAGAAGTAAGTCAATGCCTAAAAAATCTGAAAAACAGTTAGCAAATATGATTAAAATTGTTGGAAAAAATAAGCCAAATAATAGTCAATACAGTGTCATTTCATTTGCTGAAAAAGCAGAAAATGAGAAGCCTCTTGATAATAGCATATTTACAAATTTCAAAATTGTAATGAGTGGAAACCAGTCACGTTTGGATTTAAGTTTGCGACAAGCTTTGTCAGCAATTCCAGATGATAGACCGGGGCGTATTTTGTTGTTGAGTGACGGTCGTTGGACTGGTGATAATCCAAGTTCGTTATTTGCAGAATGTTTTAATCGTGGTATTGCTGTAGACTATAGGGTTATAGAGCGTTCTCAAAGTAAAGATACTTTTATTAGTAATATTGAGGTTCCACAAGATGTGCAAGTTAATGAATTTTATACAATTCGTGTTGAAATAAATTCTCCAGTTGAGCAGACTGTTGATTATATGTTGACAAAAAATAATTTTAAATTATATGCTAATAAATTAAAATTAAAGCAGGGCAATAATATTTTTTATTTTAAAGATATTTCTCAGTCACCAAAAATTATGAAATATCAGTTTAAAATTATTCCAAGTGAAAATATCAAAGATGTATTTCCAGAAAATAATACCGCAAAATTTTTCGTTAGAGCTGTTGGGGCTAAACCTTTATTATTGATAACAATGTCAAAAAAATCTGGTTTTGGTAAGCTCTTAAACCGAAGTGGACTTAATGTGCAAGTTAAATTACCTAGCGAAATTGATTTTTCAATAGGAGGATTGGCAACTTACAGCGGGATTATAATTGAAAATGTTCCTGCAAATTTAATAACTCAAACCGGTATGGAAACTATTGTTCAGTTAGTTAAAAATAGTGGGATGGGCTTAATGATGACAGGAGGTAAAAATAGTTATGCTTTAGGAGGTTACTATAACTCCCCATTGCAAGAAGTAATGCCAGTTTCAATGGAACTAAAACAGGAACATCGTAAGTTGAAAATGGCAATTGTCATTGTACTTGATCGTTCGGGAAGTATGGGAATGCACACTAGAGTTGATCCTACATTAACTAAAATGGATGTTGCTAATGAAGCAACAGTTGAGGTTATAAAACTTTTAGGACCTAATGATCAGTGTGGTGTTTTTGCTGTTGACAGTGAACCACATAAGGTGTTAGACTTAATGAGTAGTAGTCAAGCTTTAGCAATGAAATGGAAAGTGCTTGATATAGCTTCAGGTGGAGGCGGTATTTTTGTTTACAATGGATTGGTGGCTGCTACGGAAATGTTAGCAAAGTCTAATGCTTCAACGCGACACATTATTTTATTTGCTGATGCAAATGACGCTGAACAGCCTGAAGATTATGTAAATTTATTGCAAAAAGCCCAACAAGCAGGTATTACAGCGAGTGTTATTGGTCTAGGTTCAGAGCAAGATAGAGATGCTGAATTTCTTAAAGATGTTGCAAAAAGAGGAAATGGACGCTGCTTTTTTGCATCTCAAGCTAATGAATTACCACGTTTATTTGCTCAGGATACTTTTGTTGTTGCAAGAAATACTTTTAATGAAGAAAAAACTAAAGTTAAGTTTTCAGGTGAACTAAAAACGCTTGGTAATTTTCGTAATTTAAATAAATTAGTAATTGATGGATATAATTTAAATTATTTACGACCTAAGGCATATTGTGCAGCAATTTCAACAGATGAATTCAAATCTCCTCTAGTATCATTTTGGCAAGCTAATTTAGGGCGTGTTATATGTTACTCTGGGGAGGTGGATGGAGAATTTGCAAAATCATTTAGTAATTGGAGTGAAACAAGCAAGCTTTTAAGCTCAATGGTGAAATGGGCTGTTGGTTTAAACCAAGGTAGTCAAAATCTTTCTGATGATTTGTTAGTTACTCAGGAGTTGAAAAATGGCGTTAATGTTATAAAATTACACTTAAATCCTGATAGAAAACTAGATCCATTTGCTAAGATGCCAGAAGTTTCAACAATAAAAAGTATTAAAAAATTTGTAACAAAAGATGAAAAAAGCTCAAAAAGTATGACATGGGTTGATGCAGATACCTTAGTTGCGAAAATTCCTTTAGAAGGAGACGAGGTCAGTTTGTCTACAATTAAAATTGGCAATTTAAAACCATTTACATCAGTACCAGCAACACTGCCATTTTCTCCAGAATTTAGCATGAAAAATAATTCAAATAGCGCACAAAATATTAAAAAATTAGCAAAAATGACTGGAGGTATTGAGCGAGTTTCATTGGATTCAATTTGGGATGATTTACCATCGAAAATTCAGGTTCGTTCAATACGCTCGTATTTAATCACTTTGGCAATTATTTTGTTTTTGTTGGAAATTTTAGAGCGTAGAACTGGAGTTTTATTTAGAAACCGTGACTTCAAATCTTTATTTAAAAAAGAACCTAAAGAAAAACAAAAAACAGAAAATTCGAATTCTACAATTCAAAGTTTTGAAAAAATAAAAAAACAAAAAATAGTTATTCCTAAAACATCTAAAGTCACTAGTGAAAATAATAAAGTTGAGGTTCAAGCAAAGGCGGTTAATCAAAAAGATGAATCAAAAATGGTTGTGAATAAGGACAATAATTCATTGTTTGATGCATTTGCTAAAGTAAAGAAAAAAGATGATTAATAGAAAAAAGATGTTTTAATGATGAGTAATATTAAATTTTTACAATATTTATTTTTAGTTAATATTTTACTTTGTTGTAGAAATATGGTTGTCAATTTATTGATAGCCATGATCCGTCTTATTAGATGATTTTTCTGTTTATGATGAAGATGGGGATGAAAATTTTGAAGACGACAGTGATGTTGATTCTGAGAATTTTGAAAAAATGAATGAAGTGTATCGCGATGAATTAAGAAAAGTGATAAATAGTTGTGATAAGTTTGTTTTGGTTGTTTTGAAATATCCTTTAAAAATATATGGCTATAATTTAATTGGAAAAAATAATTTGGTAAAAAATGAGTTTATTCAACAACGTGTTGAGTTTAAAGAAAGAAACCAAACTGCATTTAAAAAATTATTTCAAAATGATTCATAAGATGGCGATAATTATGAGTGTATTATTAATATTTTTGCTTATGAATTATATAATGGTAATAAGCATAAAATAACAATCATCCCAAATTTTACTGGACAAGAATTAGAGATATTTCCTGATTGTGACGGCGGATTTCTTTGTATGACGAGAAAAGGGTTAAATACCTTGGCTCAATTAAGTTTTGAAGTCATGGCTCATGGTAAAAAATTAAATTATTATAATAAAAAAAGCGAAGAATAATTTTCTTCGCTTTTTTATCGTAAGTTGCTAATTATTTAGCAGTATTGTCACAGAAAAATGTAATTTCATCTTTAATGCCATTTGCTTCAACTGTTACTGTGTTGTTGCCTGGTTTAAATTTAATATCTTTCCATAAAACAACTTTAACTTTATCTGGAGTTTTACTACCCATTAATTTTCCATTTACAAATAATTTTGTTTCGCCATTGTTTGAAAATACTTTCACATCATGAATCAATCCTTTACGATTAACAAAACGACGTTGGTTAATATAAACTACTGGTTTATCGCTCCAATTTGCTTTATAGAAGTAAAATACATCTTTTTTAGTTTGGCGGTCATAGGTTACTAAACCTTTATCATTACGTCCTTCATGATCACCTTCAGTACGCCATACACTAGCAAAATCAAACATATTCCAAATGTATGAACCCCAAACATATGGACGATCAGCGATTGCACGATAATGATTTTCATGGCAATATGTTTGCCACTCTTCAGGGTGCCAGTTTCCGCCTGGAGAAGGCTGTTTATTTGGTTTAGTTGATGCATGTTGATAAATTGATGCTCCTGCACCGTATTCAGCGATGCCGATACCATCTTTTCCATATTTTTTGTACCACTTATCAATAACTCCTCCCATTGCGCTAGGGTCACTGCCATACCAACCAGGGTAATTATTAAACATTACATGGTCAACTTCTAAGTTTTCTTTTTTGAAAATTTTATTAGCTGCTAAAACAACAGGGCGGTTTGAATCAAGTTCCTTTGCTGTTTTATACATGCGATTCATTAAATCAACGCCATCTTCTGTTGGTTGATTACCAATTTCATTAGAAATACTCCAGAAACAGATTGCTGGATGGTTGTAATTTTGATAAATCAATTCCTTAAGCATAAAAACAGAGTTCTTTTTAAACTCTTCATTATTACGAACTTGATCTACTAATGGAACTTCAGCAATGGTTACCATACCTTCTTTGTCCGCTAACCCGTAAAAATACTTACTTTGAGGATAGTGCGCTAAACGTAATGAATTTGCACCCATTTCACGAATTATTTTCATATCTTCTTCGTGGTCAGCTTCTGAAATAGCCCATCCTTTGTCCAAACGGTCTTGGTGACGGTTTACTCCTTTTAATTGATAGTGTTTGCCATTTAAAAAGAAACCTTTTTTACCGTCAATATAGTAATTTCTGATACCTAATGGCTCAGTTACGCAGTCGATAACTTTGTTATTGTTTAATAACTCAACTTTAACGTCATAAACGTATGGATTTTTTGTACCGTTCCATAACGTAGGGTTGTCTAATGCAATTTGAGTATTGAAATCAATTTCTTTACCTGAAGTTAATTTAACGTCTTCAGTTTTTTCGCAAACTACTTTGTTATTCGCGTCAATTACAGAAATTTTAACTTGGTTATTTAACTGTGAGCCTTTTTTGTTTGATAATTTTACTTTAACATCAACAGTTGCTTTTTTTGTTTTTGCATCATATTTTTGAGTTAAGAATACTCCTTTAGATGCGAAAAATAGTGGTGAAATATTTGAATCACTAGTTGAAATTAATTGTACTGGTCGGTAAATTCCGCCAAACATTACAAAGTCACCACTTAATGGTGGCATATCTTTTTTCCAGTGATTGTTTACTTTTACTTCAAGTAGGTTGTTTCCCGGTTTGATTACATCTGTAACTTCGAAGTTAAATGCAGTGAATGCGCCACGGTGTTTACCTAATTTCTTACCGTTTAAGAAAACTTCTGCTTCAATTGAAACCGCTTCAAAATTAATAAAATAACGTTTTGATGCGTCAAAAGAAGGCATTTCTAAGTTTTTGCGATACCAAACATTACCACGGTAAAACCCTGTACGACCGCCACGAACTCCGCCGCCATCTTGTCCATCTTTAGCATTAAATGAGTGAGGGATATTAATGCTTTGCCAGAATTTAGCTGGAGTTTGTTTGCCACTACCTTTTGAAAATTCCCAGTTTTTGCTGATTGAATTTTCAACTCTTTGTGCTGATAATGTTGCACATAAACCACAACTTAAAAGCATTGATGCCATTATTTTAGTTTTTTTCATAAACCACCTTTCTTGTCAATTCTAAAATTTATTTTTGCCTAAAATTTTTTTTACAGTATCATCTTATAAATGTTTTTGCAATGTATCATAAACAATATTTTTTAAATATTTTTGTAAAATTTATATTTATGTTGATATATTTTAATACATTAGTGGGGGTAAAGTATTGTTTTGTTATTATTTTTTAATTTTTATTTTTACCATTGTTTGAAAAGTTTTACTAACTTGCTAAATTATATAGTTGTTCAATTCGGAAAAGTGATAAAACAAAAATATAAGGAATTAAAGAATGAATAATCTTTTTAACATACAAGATAAAGTTATTGTTGTAACTGGCGCTGCTGGTGCGTTAGCAGGCTCGACTGCCAAATATCTTTTGAAACAGGGTGCAACTGTAGTATTTTTAGACTTAAATCAAGAACGTGTAGATGAAGTTGTTGAAGAATCAAAGGCGATTTCGCAAAACGTTGATGGTTATGCTTGTAATGTTTTAGATAAAGCAATTCTTGAGGATGTTTATGAAAAAATCATGGCAAAACATGGACGTGTTGATGTTTTAATCAATGGAGCCGGTGGAAATATGCCTGGGGCAACTGTTGGTCCAGATCAAACTATTTTTGATATTAAAATTGATGATTATGAAAAAGTCTTAGATTTAAATATTAAAGGATCAGTTTTACCGTCGTTAGTTTTTTCAAAAGCATTTGTTGAGCAAAAAAGCGGTTGTATTATCAACTTTTCTTCAATGTCTTCAACGTTAGCGTTAACTCGTGTTATGGGGTACTCAAATGCAAAGGCTGCTATTGATAATTTTACGCGCTGGTTTGCAACCGAGATGGCTATTAAATATGGTGATGGTATTCGCGTTAACGCAATCGCTCCGGGCTTCTTTATTGGTAATCAAAATCGTAAATTATTACTAAATGATGATGGGACTTATACAGAAAGAGGACAGCAAGTTATTGATAATACTCCATTTCGTAGATTTGGAGAAGCTGAGGAGGTTCATGGACCAATCCACTATTTAATTAGTGATGCTGCTTCATTTGTAACTGGAACTGTAATTGCCGTTGACGGTGGATTTTCTATTTTTAGTGGGGTGTAGATATGATTAAAAATTTCGAAGATAAAATGATGACTGAAACATTTCGTTGGTATGGACCAACTGATGTTGTGACATTAACAGATATTCGTCAAGCTGGTTGCAAGGGTGTAATCAATGCAATTCATGAAATCCCATATGGCGAAGTCTGGACACGAGCTGATATAAAAAAACGAAAAGATTTAATTGAGTCTGCTAACTTAAAGTGGAGCGCTGTTGAGTCTGTGCCAGTTTCGGAGGATATTAAAACTCATTCTGGTAATTATAAACGCCATATTGAAAATTATAAAGAAACTGTTAGAAACTTAGGTGCTGAAGGTATTGAAATTATTATTTATAACTTTATGCCTGTACTTGATTGGGTTAGAACAGATTTAACATACAAATTAGAAAGTGGGGCTGAATGTTTATTATTTAACCCTGTGGAGTTTGCTGCATTTGAAATTTATATTTTGAAAAGAATTGGTGCTGAGAATGATTATACGGCTGAACAACTAAAGAAAGCAGAAGAGTTTTTTAATAGTTTATCTGATGAAGGGAAAAAATCTTTTGAACGTGATATTATTGATGTATTCCCTGGTTGCAAAATGAATTTTTCAATTGAAGATATTCGTCAAATGTTAGCAAAATATGATGATATTGATCGTGCTCAGTTAACAGAAAATTATCGTTATTTCTTAAATGAAATTATTCCTGTGTGCGAAGAAGCTGGTGTACGTATGGCTGTTCACCCAGATGATCCTCCATTTTCAATTTTAGGTTTACCACGAATTGTCTCATGTGAAGAGGACGTTAAAAATATTATTAATATGTATGATAGTCCTGCTAATGGTTTGTGCTTCTGTACTGGGTCGTTTAGCCCACGTGAAGATAATGATCTGCCAGCAATGATTAAGCGTTATGGCAACCGCATTAATGTGGCACATTTACGTAGCACTCAGCGCAATGCTGATGGTAGTTTTTATGAAGCGGCACATCTTGAAGGCTCGGTTGATATGTATGAAGTTGTTAAGGCTCTTCTTGAAGAACAACAACGTCGTAAAGATGAAGATAGAGATGATTGGCAGTTACCATTCCGTCCTGACCATGGTCATACAATTCTTGATGATTTAAGTAAAGACGCAGTGCCAAATCCTGGATATTTTGCTATTGGTAGAATGAAAGGTTTAGCTGAAATTCGTGGCTTAGAGTTGGGTATCGTGCGTTCGTGCTTAAATAAATAATTTGCAATTTTTGTAATTTTAAAAAAGGAATGAAAATAATGAAACCTTTTATTAATGATGATTTTGTTTTATCAAATGATTTTGCAAAAAAATTATATCATGATTATGCAGAAAAATTACCTATTATTGATTATCATTGCCATTTACCTCCTCAGGAAGTCGCAGTTGATAAAAAATGGGATAATATTGCCCAAATTTGGTTAAATGGTGACCATTATAAATGGCGTGCTATGCGTAGTAATGGCATTGATGAATATTTTATTACTGGTGATGCGTCTGATCGCGAAAAATTTAATAAATTTGCTGAAACCATGCCATATTTGTATCGTAATCCAATTTTTCATTGGGCTCAGTTAGAATTGGCACGTTATTTTGATATTTTTGATATTTTATCACCGTCAACGGCAGATAAGATTTGGGAAGAAACTTCAGAGAAAATTAAAAATATGTCAGCACGTTCATTAATGAAAAAAAGCAACGTGGTTTTGGCTTGTACTACTGATGATCCAATTGATTCTTTAGAACATCATATTGCAGTAGCTGAAGATACTTTATTTGATATTGACTTTAAGCCAACATGGCGACCTGATAAAGCGATGAATGCTGAAAATTTAGATTTTTATAATAGCTATGTTGATTCATTAGAGGCTGCTGCTAAAACTGAAATTAATAGTTTTGATAGCTTAATTGAAGCATTAGAAATACGTCATCAACACTTTCATGATGTTGGTTGTCGTTTATCTGATCATGGTTTAGATACGTTTTATATGAGCGAATATTCAAAAAGTGAAGTGAAAACAATTTTTGAAAAAATTCGTTCTAAACAAGAAATTAACCATGACCAGTTAGTTAAGTTTAAGTCAGCTATGATGATTGAATTTGGTCGCATGGATTATGAAAAAAATTGGGTTCAACAGCTTCATATTGGAGCATTAAGAAATAATAACAGTAAAATGTTTGCTAAATTGGGTGCTGACGCAGGATTTGATTCGATTGCTGACGAACGTTTTGCGCGTCCATTATCAATGTTATTAAATACTCTTAATAATAGTGATAATTTACCAAAAACAATTATTTATAACTTAAATCCACGTGATAATGAAATGATTGCAACAATGATTGGTAATTTCCAAGATGGGAAAGTTCCAGGAAAAATGCAATATGGCAGTGGATGGTGGTTCTTAGATCAAAAAAATGGTATGGAACGTCAAATTGATGCACTTAGTCAGTTAGGGCTATTACGCCGTTTTGTTGGAATGTTAACTGATTCACGATCATTTTTATCATATCCAAGACATGAATATTTTAGACGTATTTTATGTAATGTTTTAGGCAATGATATGAGTGAGGGGTTATTGCCAAATGATATTGAAAATATTGGCGCAATGGTTGAAGATATTTGTTATAATAATGCATGTAATTATTTTAATTTAAACAATTAATAGGATATAGAAGGTGAAAAATGAAAAAATCAGTATCGAATTTTCTTTCAGGTTTACTAATCGGAATCATTGTTTCGGTAAGTAGTTTTGCTTTATTTGTTAAGTATAACAAAAATAGCGGCGATGGCAAAAAAGTTTTAAAATTAGCACACAATCAAGACAATAAGCATCCAGTTCATTTAGCTTTGGTGCAGATGAAAAAGCGTCTAGAAGAGTTATCAAATGGTACGATTTCAATGAATATTCATGGCAGTAGCGTATTAGGTAATACTGCTAATTGTATTGAACAATTGAGTACGGGCAAATTGGATCTTTCAACTAGTTCGGTTGCTAACATGGAAGCATTTGTTCCTGAAATGGGGCTGTTTAGTTTGCCGTATATTTTTGAAGATGGAGAGCATTATTGGAATGTTTTAAATGGTAAATTAGGTAAAACATTGCTGCAAGCTGGAGAAAGTAAAAAATTACGTGGACTATGTTATTTTGATGCAGGAAGCCGTAGTTTTTATACAAAAAATAAAGCAATTAATACTCCAGATGACCTGAAGGGGTTAAAAATTCGTGTTATGAGTAGTCCTATTGCTATTGATATGGTAAAATGTTTAGGTGGTTCGGCAACTCCAATTGCATTTGGTGAATTATATGGTGCATTACAACAAGGAGTTGTTGACGGCGCAGAAAATAATCCGCCATCATTTTACACGACAAAACATTACAATGTTTGTAAATTTTTATCAATGGATGAACACACTCGTGTTCCAGATACATTGTTAATTAGTACAATTACATGGGATAAACTATCTCCTCAAGAGCGTAAGTGGTTACAAATTGCTGCTGATGAAGCTTCAAAATTACAACGTGAATTATGGGCAAAGAAAACAACAGATGCACTTAAGGCTGTTGAAGAGGCAGGTATAAAAATAAATTATCCTGACAAAAAATTATTTATGGAAAAAGTAAAACCAATGTATAAGCCTTATGAAGGTTCAAAAATTGGTAATATGCTTAAAGAAATTGATAAGTTGAAAAAGGGTAAATAAGACAATGAACTTGATTTTAATGTTATTAAAAAACTTCAAAAAAATAGCAGTCAAGTTTCTTGAGATAGTTTTGATTGCTACTGTTGGAGTTTTGGTGATCGACGTCCTTTGGGGTGTCGTTAGTCGGTATGTTCTTTCGGGTCAAAGTAGCTGGACTGATGATTTAGCTTCAATGTTGTTAATTTGGGAAGTGCTACTTGGAAGTGCTTATGCTTTTGGACAGAAAGCTCATTTAGGAGTTGATTATTTAGTTGAAAAATTTGATAGTTTTAGTAAGTGTATGACAGCTCTTTTTGTGAATATTGTTTGTGTCACATTTGCTGTTGCAGTTTTCATTTATGGTGGAACTCAAGAAGTTTTAACTGCCTTTGAATCTCAGCAAATGATTATTTCTCTAGGGGTGCCAAAAGCTTATGTTTATTTAGCAATTCCAGTAACAGGTTTATTTTTTGTTATGTTTGGGGTTGAGGCATTTTTTGAGGAATTAGTGAAGTTAAAAAATGGTGAAGCAACTGTAGCTACGGAGGAAAATTAATATGACTGAAGTTCTAATTATTCTTTTGATTAGTTTTACAGCGATGTTACTGATTAATGTACCAATTGCAATTGCGATTGGAATGGCAACTCTTTTGTCAATTTTAACTTTTGTAGATGGTGCATGTTCATTAGTTGCCAATAAAATGGCAAATGGTGTTAGCTCGACTTCATTATTGGCAATTCCTTTTTTTATTTTATCAGGTATTTTAATGGGAAATGGTGGAATAGCCCATCGTTTGATTAGATTTGCAACAGCACTGGTATCTTGGTTCCCTGGAGGATTAGCATTTGTTAATACTTTAACATGTATGCTTTTTGGGGCTTTAAGTGGTTCTGCAGCTGCAGCTGTTTCATCTATTGGAGGTTTCATGATTCCTGAGATGAATAAAAAAGGATACCCTAAAGAATTTAATATTGCGGTAACAGTTACTGCTGCAACTACGGGTTTATTGATTCCTCCTAGTAATATTATGATTGTTTATGCAGTGGCGGCAGGTGATGTCAATATTGGAGCACTGTTTATTGCTGGTATTTTACCTGGAGTTGTTATCGGTTTGTGTATTATGGCAGTGTGCTTGATATTTGCTGTTAAGAGTGGACGAAAATTCGCCAAATTTTCATTTGAAGGCTTTGCAAAAGGTTTTACTGAGGTTTTAGTATCATTTTTTGGAGCGTTACCAGGTTTATTGTTGATTGTAATTGTAATTGGTGGTATTCTTGGAGGTTTCTTCACAGCGACAGAGGCTTCAGGTGTTGCCGTAGCTTATACTTTAATTTTGGGTTTTATTTACCGTGAAGTTAAGGTTAGTCATATGCCTGATATTTTATTACAATCTGCAAAAATTACTGCAGTAGCTATGTTATTGATTGCAAGCTGCTCTGCCATGTCGTGGCTATTAACAATTCAAAATGTTCCACAAACAATTAGTGAGACATTAATTGGCATTTCTGATAAACCATGGGTAATTTTGATGATTATCAATGTGTTATTATTAGTAGTTGGTACTTTTATGGATATGACTCCTGCTGTATTGATTTTTACACCAATTTTCCTTCCAGTAATGGAAGATATTGGTATTGACCCAATTCACTTTGGTATTTTTATGATTGCTAACCTTTGTATTGGTTTATGTACACCTCCAGTTGGTTCATGCTTATTTATTGGCTGTAGTGTAGGTAAGTCATCAATATCCAAGGTTACCAAACCAATGATTCCATTCTTTATTGCAATGATTGTTGCGTTAGGTTTGATTACCTATATTCCACAATTATCACTTTGGTTACCAAAATTAGTTGATGAAATAAGAATGATGTTTAAGATTTAATTTGATTAAAAAAGCACCTGACAAATTTAAATGTTAGGTGTTTTTTATTGCAAAAAAAGTGCAATGGTAATAGGCTAACTGTGGAGGAACCTTAGTAAAGGTAGTGTTAATATAATTCGCTGGAGGTGTAAGATGAAAAAGAAAAAAAGCCCTCGTGAAAAATTAACTTGTCATAATATGCCAGAGGATGTTATGAAAGATAGACAACATTTCAAAGATATCAAAATGACTCATATTAAATATGAAAATCATTGTGGTATGCGTGATAAATCTAAACCTCATAGTCATTGATTAATTGGCATTTAACTAAAAAAAATAAGCGTAGCATATGTGGCTACGCTTTTTTAATAAATTACCTCGATGCAAGCATACGAGGTATTAATTACGCTTTTTAAAAAGCTTAGCAAAATTTTAATTCTAATAGGAACGACCCAAAGGGTCGGGGAATAAACCCTTTAATTAGATTTAAAATATATTTTTTATTCTACCAACGATTATAATGAACAAAATTATTATTATAACGACTCTTAAATATTGTTTCGCACGCTGGGTAACCCAATGCTATTACAGCTATTGGAATAATATTCTTGGGAAGATTAAAAAATTCAGAAACTCCTTTAATTCGCTCTTCTTTAGGTTGAACTCCTAGCCAACAGCTACCTAACTCTAACTTAGCTGCCGCTAACATAATATTTTGTACTGCTGCACTACAGTCTTGAATCATGTAAATTAAACTGTTATCCCAAGCTTCATTAAGATCGCCCAATACAACAATTGCGTTTGCTGCTTCTGTTAAAAATGGTCCATTTGGCAAAATTTCTTGAAGTTTGGCTAATTTTTCACCATCTTGAAGAACAATGAAACGCCATGGATCTTTTTTGCGTGCAGATGGTGCAGCCATTGCAACATGAAGAAGTTGGTCCATTTTTTCATCTTCCACTTTTTGCCCTGTATATTGGCGAACACTTTGACGATTAAAAATAAAATTTAAGTTATTCATATTATCTCCTTTTCTAGTGACATTAAATTAATTTTGCATTAAAAAATAAAATTTCAATAATAATTATCAAGTAACACTGATAAAATTTTGTGCATAATTTATTTTTTAACTATTTTTTATCTATTAATTCGTTCATTTTTTTATTAAATGAATCACAATAAATTTTTGAAGTTCTATTTTTATCATTAATAAATAAGTCAGTAAAAAGAGATTTTTTATGATATTTTTTTTGGTAAACTTTAACATTAAAATTATCACGTTGAGCAATAACTTCATTATGCTTATATTCGTAGTCATCACTAAATTGATAATAGAATTTATCACCCTTTATAAACGATAATTCTGCTTCATTTTCTCCTTGATGCGCTATTATTTTGTGAATATACTCACTTTGTTTATTTAAGTCTTCATAAAGAAAAGAACAACCAATTCCTAAAAAACCCGCTGTTGTACCCAAAAATATAGTAGTTCCAGATATTTGAAGATATTGCTTTAAACTATAAAATTCTTTTTCAGTAGTGTCACTTAAGTGAATTATGGCACAGTGGACAATTAAGTTGTTCTTCTTTTACCGGTACCCCACACTCAAAACAGTAGGGAAATACACCATTTTTGCTGTGTCTTTCAATGAATTTTTTAATATTTTTACTCGCGATTAGGTATAAAATAGTTAGAGTTATTATTATAAAAGGTGCAAATCCAAAACCAAATATAAAAGTATACTGTGAGTTATATTTTGTTGTAAATATTAATATTGTTGTGGGAATAAAAAAAATACCTATGAGTCCAAAAGCTATGAATAACATTTTTTTTTGAACTTCTTCTTTTATAAAATTTTGTAAAAAGTTTGTACGTGCCTTGCGTGAAAAATTTCCTAAATTTATATCCATATTGATTTTTTCCTTCAAATTATTGATAAATTTAAATTAATATTTATTTGGTTCTTTTCAAGTAAAAAATAAAAAAGGCACTCTATTAAAGAGTGTCTTCTAAAAATAAAATATAAAATCAAATTATTTTGCGCATTTTGCAAATAAAGAATTTTTATAAATATTTGCTACATTTTCTGCATTCATTGCAATTGGAGATAGTGACAATAATACATCCAATGATGGAGTTGTAAAGGCTAAGTTTGTTAAGTTTTCAACATCTTTAGCAGTGAAACCTTCATCAGAAAGCTTATCGGTTAAACCTAAGCTGAATAACCATTCTTCAATTTTGATTTCAAACTGTTCAGCCGCATTAGCTTTATTTGTATCAACATTGCCAACAATAGGTTTTAAAATGTATGCTAAAACATCTTTTGATTGTTCAAAAATTTCTTTAACAACTGCTGGTAAAAGCATTCCTAGACCCGCTCCGTGAGTAAATTCTGGGTGCAGTGCGCTTAATGGGTGTTCTAGTGCATGGGTAATATGTAATAATCCATTATCAAAACTAGCTCCTGCCATTAATGCCGCATATGTTAACCAATATCTTGCATTTGTGTCATTAGGATTCTTAATTGCTTTGGGTAGATATTCAGCAACAATAGCAATTGTTTCAGCAGCACTTTGCACTGAAAATGGCGAATTGCATAAAGTTGTCGCAGCTTCAATTGCATGGTTTACAGCATCTACAGATGTACTTAATGTTTGAAATTCACTTAATGATATCATTAGGTTAGGGTCGTCAATTGAATACCATGGATAGATACAATCATAAACAATTGCCGGTTTGTGGTTGCTTTCAGGAATTGATGCAACTGCTACACGATTGACTTCTGTACCTGTTCCATGTGTTAGATTAACCGCCACAATTGGAACTGCCTCAGTAGGAATAAACTCAAAGTTGTATAGTGCGCGCGCATCCTGTTCTGGGTTTGCCATAATAATTGCCGCACTTTTAGCTGTATCAATGGCACTACCTCCACCAATACCAATTACTAATTGTGCGCCAAATTCACGTCCCATTGCTGCTGCTTCATCAACTTGGTCAACTGTTGGGTTTGGCATGCTTTTATCATATAAAACGTATTCAATGCTGTTATTCTCTAAAGCTTTAACTACGACATTCCATGCTCCAGTGCGTTTATAAGCGCTTTTGCCTGTGACAATAATTACTTTATCAATTTTTTTTGCTGACATTTCTGTAGCTATATCATCTATTTTATTAATTGCTCCACAACCTAAAAATACCGTTGTTTTTAATCTAATATCAACAACTTTTTGACAATCTAAAGTTGATTTCCACATAACTGAACTCCAATTTTTCTCTAATTTAACTAAATTAACTTTTAAATAAATTTAACTTTGCTTTTTCATTTTAAAATAAAATATAATGAATTCCAGAAAAAAAGCAATAAATAAATATAAAAATATTAATATTTTAAGATAAATTTCATTGAATATAAATTAAAATAATCATCATAAAATTAATTATTTATATAACTCAATTTCCTTTACACCTAATAAACTATTTTTAGGGCGAACATTGAGAAACTTAATTTTAACATATTTAATATTTTTTGCATGCCATTTTTCAATATTGAAATCGTGTCCTGTCTCTTCGGCATTATAAACTTTTTTCCATTTTAAACCATTATTAGAAACATAAATTTCAAAATTATACCATGTACTATCTTTTTCCCAAATAATTCTGCTACCAGCTAAGTTTTGAGTATTTTTAAGCGTTAACAAAATCTCTTGATTATTATTATTTTCAGCATACCACCAGTTCTCTAAATTACCGTCATTTAAATGTTTAGTTGAATAACCATTTTTCGTACTTGATGCCTTTATTTCAAAATCTAAAAATTTTGTTAAATTGTCGCTATTTTTAAGGTGTTTATCAATTTTAGTTACAGTTCTAATTTGTGTAACTTTGGGCAGTGTAACACTTTTTACAAAGTTATCATTACTCTCAATAGTAGTGGTTTGATAGCTAACTGGTTTTAATGATTTACTTGAAGCTGTTATAGTAATATCGCCTGATTTTGTAGTACTTCTTAACCACACGGCCGCGATACCACCTTCAGCTTGAACTGGAATATCTCCAATCAAACGTCCTTCTCCTTTAATTGACAATTCGATTGTGTTGTTAAAGTTTGGATTTAATGTGCCATTTTTATCAATAGCTTTGATGAATAATAATGCCATATCAGACCCATCTGCAATCAAATTTTTATTTAATGAATCAAGATCACAACTTAATGCAACTGCCTTTTCAGGCGTTCTCACAGAGTGTTCAGCAACAGTGTTGCCGTTAATAATTCCTTCAGCTGTTAATATTCCAGTCGCATTTTCTGGTAAATTTTTAAAAGTAAAAATTGGATAAGGAACGTGGTTAATTGCTTTTTCACCATTGTCACCTTCATTGTAAAACATATCTGGTTTTAATTTGCCAATTAATTTTCCATTTAAAAAAAGTTTTACAGTATCACAATTGCTGTAAACATTAATTTCTTTAGGAGAATCTTTTTTGAAAAAATTTGCAATAAAAACAGTAGGTCCTGAATCTATATTTATTAATTTTTCATTTGGGTCACGTTGACTTTGTAAAAAATAGTGGCAGAATTTTGGGTAACGGTCCAAACCCCAGACTCCACAGCGAGCAATATCAGGACGTCCACCACGGTTGTGATCAAAGCCTACCCATAATGCATAACCAGCTGTATTTGGGTTAGCATTTACGCCAAACCAATCCCAGTAACCATCACCATTTAAATCTTTTTGACGCGCTAAAGATTGATAAATCATTGATTTTTCGTCATCGCGACGAGCCCAATCTCCCCAAATATAGCCTTTGTTACTTTTTTTGATACCACAGTAACGGTTGTCATCTCCCCATTCACGAGTGAAAGTTGGTTTTTGAATATCTAAGGGAACTTTGTAGTTCACATCATACATTTCATGATCAGGAAACTTATAATCGCAAGAAATAAAAGCATTAGCCATTTCAGCTTTACCTACAGCTTTGGCTTTTGTCGCAAACTCTTTATTATACCATGACTCATTTAATGTTAATTCATATAAAATTACAGAAGGGTGGTTACGGTCGCGACGGTAAAGTTCCTGAATATTTTTGTAGCTGTTATTTTTAAATTCAGAATTATTTTTGAAAAATTGCCAACCTGGATTACAAACAATAACAGTCAATCCATATTCATCACATGCATCCATAAAAGCTGGATCAAGAGGATAGTGACCCGCACGAACATTATTAAAACCTGCTTCACGTAACTTTAAAGCATCTAAGCGTTGAACATTTTCAGATGCGGCATTACCAATATAAATATTGTCTTGATGGCGATTTGCCCCATTAAGAATTAATTTTTTGTCATTTAAGTAAAATCCATCATTACGCCAATCAATGGTTCTAATGCCAATTCTAGTATTAACATTGTCTATGATTTGATTGTTCTTAGAATTTAAAATTAAAGTATTAATTGTATATAAATAAGGATTAGTTGTACTCCATAAATGAGGATTGTTTACATTTAATGTTGTTGAAAAATGTTTATCACTATTTTTAGTTAAAATATGCGGCTGTATAGTTTCTGAGATAATATTGCCACTTTTATCTTTTAATTGAGTTTTTAAAATAAAATTTTTTGTTAAGTTGTAATCATTTTTTACATGAGCTTGAACTTTTATTTGAGCCTTTTTTGTCGAAATTTCAGGATATGAAACAAAGATTCCACCACCTGCAACCTTGTTAGCGTTGACAGCATTAGTAATATGAAGTTTATCCGAAACAATTAAATTGACACTACGATAAATTCCTCCTAAATATGTCATGTCCATTTTTTTTAGAGGTTTACCAGGAGGAATGTTAGGCATATCCTGATTATCCGCCTTAACAATAACTTCATTTACTTTATTAGGGTTGTAATCTATAAAATTACTAATATCAATAGAAAAAGGCAAAAATCCCCCTTTATGGGTTTTCACTAATTTACCATTGACCCAAATATCAGCTTTTTGCATAACAGCTTCAAATTTGATTGAAATTTTTTTGCCTTGCCAACTTTTATCAGCATGAAATTGACGTTTATAGTAACAAATTCCTTGCCAGTGAGTATCAAATTCTTTTTCTTCAATTGTTGGTGAATGTGGAAGATGAACTGTTTCCCACTTGGTTTGTGAATTTATTTTCGAAGTTCTACTAAATTGCCAAAAAGTATTAAAATTATAATTTTGTCGTTCTAAATCGTTACTTTTAACTGGTGAAGTAAAAGCAGAAAGCTTAAAAATTATTAAAATTACCAACATGCTAAAGCTGACCTGTAATAACTTTTTTACATTATTTTTTTTTGTTAACATCATTTTTTCCTTGTTTTTCATTTGGTTTTGCTTAATGTAAAACAAGGAAACAATTTATACAAATTAAATTTTATAAAAATGAGCTGAATTTTTTTAGATTTAAGTTATTCATCATCACTATAATAATGAACATCTCTTCCTTCATTTTCGTCTTCATCATAGGTCATTTGTTTTTTCTTCTTAACAACCTTTTTCAAACGAACTTTTTTTGCAACAATAATTTTCTTTTGTAAAGTAATAATTTTTTGAGTATTCTTTTTATTACTAATTGCTGATTGTAAGCTAGAATTTAGCTTTATTGCTTTATTGAAATCTGCTAGAGCACTTTGATATTTTTTTAAATTGAATTTTGCTAATCCACGGTGATTATATGCTTTTGCATTCTTCGGATTCATTTTGATAACAGTAGTAAAGTCATTAATTGCCTTTTGATTTTTTCCCCAGTCTAAAAAAATCAATCCTCTATTAAAATATCCATCAGAAAATTTTGGATGAAGTTTTATTGCTGAATCAAAATCTTTTACTGCCTCAGGAAATTTTTTCAATTTATAATTAACCAATCCACAGTTATTAAAAGCTAAGTAAAAATTTGAATCTAATTTAATAGCTTTATTAAAGTTAAATAAAGCTTTTTGATATTGCTGTAAATTGAGTTGTGCAACTCCTAGATTATTATATGCTTCAGTATAATTTGAGTCGATTTTTAATGCTCGGTCAAAATCAATAATGGCATCTTGATATTGGTTTAAGTTATTTTTTGCTAAACCACGATGATTGTATGCTTGAGCAAAGCTGACATTGAGTTCAATCGCCTTGTCAAAATCTTTAATTGCTTTAGCGTATTTAGCCGCTTTAAAATATATCATTCCACGTGAATTGTAGGTCAAAGCGACAGTAGGTTTGAGCTCTATGGCTTTACTAAAATGCTCAATAGCCAAATCATAATTGCCTTTTTGCTCGTTTTCAACAGCAAGTTTATTTTGTTCTTCAAATTCTTTTGAACAACCTGAAAAGAAGAGAAACGATAAAACTACAAAAAATTGGACTACAAATGACTGAAAATTAGTAAACCTTGGCGCTTTCATGATTTATCCTCGCTTTAAAAATATCTATATATGACAATTAAAATAAAAAAATCTGTTACTACAATTTAGTACCTAAATAATGTTATAACAAATAATTAATACAAATTCAATCATTTTTTAAATATTTTAGATAAAAAATGATCTTTTTTTATCATTGAAAAAAATATTATAGCCATTATAATCAATATTAATGATTTAAAATGAACAGCTTGGAGTCAAAATGAAATCTTTGCTACATTGTTTGTGGACAGGCCCTGCGTTCCCGTATGGGCTAAGAACATTTATCAAAACTTGGGTTCAATATCTACGCAAGTCTAATAGTGACTTTCAATTAGTAGTTTGACTGACAACTGATTCGTATAATGCTGCAAGTGAATTTTTAAGTAAAGGAGCTGGCAATACATTGGATCAAAAAGGTTGGTGTCGTTGTGTGCCTGGAGTTAATGCTTTATTTAATCGTGCAACTCTGAACTATAACTCTTTTTATGTAGCATTGTGTGAACCATTATTGGCAAATTACCCAGAGACATTACAAGGAGTATTTAAAACTCTTCATGCGGGTAAAAGATATACTGCTGTTAGTAATATCGGACGGCTATTAGTTTTAAATGCTTGTGGCGGTATTTATACTGATGTTGATTTTTTATTGCCCAATGAAGAACGAAAATTCCCTAAAAATATTGATACAATTTTAAAAGTTTTTGGTCGTTGTAGCAAAATCAATTTTTATTTACCAGCAATTAATTTAGATGGTTATTGTTTGGTTGAAAATCAAGCTGCTGTTTTAAATCCTAAAAATATTGGGGCATTAAATAAATTAATGCGAGATATGTCACGTTGTATGGCTACAAATTATGAGGAAATATATCTTGAAACAGCAAATAATGCAGAATATTTAGCGAGTGCTGAAAATAAACGCCTTGAGCGTTCAATGTTTACGTCTCCACTACATACTAAATTGATGAAGGCATTTGGTAAACGCGATTTTAATCGGTTCAACAGAGTAAATACAGATATTTTTAAAAATCAAACCTCAAAAGGTTTTATGCTAGATTCATTTGGTGAAATCGAAGAAAATCCACCAATGTTAAAAAATGGCATGCGTCATTACAGTTATGAAGTATCAGGACGTTTAACCTATGGGATTGTAGTGCAGTATTTTGAAGCACACTTGGGTAAAGTTTCTGCTGAAAAATATATAACTGAGTATTGGAGTAAATTTAGGCAATTTTTTGCTGTTAAAAGTTTGGATGAACAATTTCAGTTTGTAGATGATCAAGGACAACGTCAGGGAATGTATTCGTGGGCTAATCCTGGATTTTCAAGATTAAGTAAGCTCGAAAATGCAGCAAATCTTATGAAAGGGCGATTTCTCAGTAAAAATAAAATGGTAAAAAAAATGCTTCTGTTAGAGTTTGTTGACGGTGCAAAAAATGTGAAATTTGGTCGTTTAGAAACAAAAAATTCTAAACAAAACCGTGAAATGGGATTAAAATTATTAACTGATGTTATAAAAAAACGGAATCGTTATTATCTTAGAGTTGAAGATGCCAAAAATTTGTTATGTAAATTTTTAGGAATAGCCTTTATAAGAATTGGGGTAGGGGGGCATACCAATATGGGTAATTATGCAGTAAAAGCAATAAATGAAGCGCATTTCAAAGATTTAAGGGTTCTAATTGATCCAGATAAAGCACAGCTTAGTTATGATGACTTAGAGGCTGCCGCGCATATTAATCGTGGTGCGCGTGGTTAATTAAAAGAGCGTTAGAGCAAAAGCTCTAACGCAAAGTGTTAATTGGTTAATGGTGTTTTTTTATACTTAAATATTAAAAATATTTATTTATCTTAATAATAATCCTCCACTAATATTTAAAACTGAACCAGTTATATAATTAGCTTTTTCTGACGCCAAGAATGTGACTGCATCAGCAATTTCATTAACTTCGGCAATTCGTCCAAGAGGTATTGTTTTATTGTAATGCGCTTCTTTTTCAATTAGACTTTCAGCGACCATTTCTGTTCGAATTAACCCTGGCGCAACGGCATTGACACATGTTTTAGTCGATGCTAACTCAAGAGCTAATGATAATGTAAATGATACAACAGCACCCTTGCTAGCAGAATATTGAGATTTTCCTGTCGCTGAACCATTAAAAGCTGCCTGAGATACAATATTAATTATTTTCGCTTGTAAGTTATTTGCCGTAATTAATTTACTCATTTCCTTACAGCATAAAAAAGTTCCATTTAAGTTAATATTTAATGTTTGCTGAAACATATCATAAGGCATATCTTTTACCATTGATGTTGGGCAAACTCCTGCATTATTTACTAAAATATCAATTTGGTTGAATTTTTCAACGGCAGTTTTAAACATCTTAACAACGGCATTTTCATTAGATACGTCCGCAGCAATAGCTAAAGTTTTAACAGAATATTTTTCTTCTAGTTCTTTAGCAAATTCTATTGCCATTAAATCGTTCTTTTCGTTAGATCGATAATTCAATATAATATTGACACCTTCCGAAGCTAAGCTAATGCATATCGCTTTACCTAATCCTTTTAACGCTCCTGTAACCAATGCTGTTTTGTCATTTAAAAACAAATTCATTTTGTCCTCTCGCTTTAATTTATGATTTATTTTGCGAGTTAAAAGTAATAATTTTATTTTTAACTACTTCTTGTAGGGCTAAAATTGGTTTTTCGTAAACAAATATTGGCCATTTCCCCATGTTATCACTTTCATTTAAGCCAGTTTTAAGTTCACTAAACATGGCAATTAATATATCAGTAAAAACATTAACTTTTGTAATTCCATTAGCAACAGCTGCTTTTATTTGACCTTCTGGTGTCCCTGACCCACCATGAAGAACTAGGCACGCAGGTGAAATTGCGTTAATTTCTTTTAATAATTCAATTTCTAGTTTAGGGGTCGAAACGTAAGATCCATGAGCAGTTCCAATCGCAATAGCTAAGGCATCAACATTGGTTTGTTCAACAAATTTAAGTACTTCAGTAGGTTGAGTTAAACATTCTTTTGGATTTTTGTGTTCAATTCCTTGTTGAGCTGCTTCGCCAGTTCCAGCTATTGCATCTGGTACATGACCAAGCTCAGCTTCAACCGTCACCCCTCGTTGATGAGCATAATTGACTACCTCTTTAACTTTAGCAACATTCTCTGTAAAAGAGTGGCTCGAAGCATCAATCATTACTGAATTAAACCCTGCATCAATAACTCGTTTACATTCATCAAAGCTTGTCGCGTGATCAAGGTGGATAGCAACTGGAACATTAGCATTTTGTGCAGCAACTTTTGCCATGGCTATAAAATAATCAAGTCCAACTCCTTTTAAGTCGGGCTTAAGCCCCGCAAGCATTACTGGCGAATTCATTTCGTTGGCTGCATCTACTACTCCACGCATAGTTTCGTAATTGCATACATCAAACATTGGCACGGCGTATTGACGAGCTCGTGCATCTTGAAGCATTTCTTTTGTTGAAATTAATGACATCTCTTTTTTCCCTTTTTGCAAGCATCTCTAATTTATTCGTTAATATTAGTAATATTGATAATTTAGAGGTGCATAATAGTTCTTCTTAGCGTAAAATCTTTTAAAAAATTTATGCTAACTTAACATTAATATCTAATTTCTTTAATTGAGTCACCGCATCTTTTGGTAACTTTTTATCAATAACAATTGTATGTAGTTTTTCTAAAGGCATAATTTGAGCAAACCCAGCACGTTCATATTTATCTGAATCTGTCATTAAAATAACCTTTTCAGCGCGTTTGCTCATTTCTTGAGCTATTAAAGCATTTTCCATTAAGTCAGCGGTAACACCATGCTTGATTGAAAAACCATCAGAACCTAGAAAAGTCATTTTTACATGATATAATTTTAATGACTTAAGTGCTAAATTGCCAACAAAAGCTTCTGATTCTGGACGAAACTCTCCACCAATTAATGTAACATGAATTGATGGATTAATACGTGCATATTGTAATATTTGGCTTGAGTTTGTGACAATATGAATATTGCGTTTTCCCAATAAATATTTAACTAACAATGAACAAGTCGTTCCTGATAGTAACATGATTCTGTCACCATCTTCAATTAACGATGCAGCAGCTTTGGCAATACGTTCTTTTTCTTCAATATTTGTTCTCATTCTTTTTAATACGAGTGGGTTAAATGCTGGAATTCCTCCGCCGTGAGTACGTACAATTAACCCTGTTTCTGACATAGCGTTTAGGTCACTTCTAATAGTAACTTTTGTTACTCCTAAAAGTTCACTTAACGTAGTTATTGATAAGCTACTATCTTGAGATAAAAGCTCAAGAATTTTATGCTGACGTTCATTTATATTCATACTTTGTCCCTAAATTTAGTTTTCTGCCCTTTTTGATTAGCTATTCATTTTTTTTATGTTTTTTAATTTCAAAAAATACTATTTATCATAGTTTAGTTATTATTGCTAATCATTAATAATTACTAATAAAATAGTAAATTTGTAGAGAAATTAGTCTTAAATTATCACAAAATTTTTTAAATGCAAAGTTATTAATGAATAAATAGTAAAGTTAAACGAAAGAAATAGTTAAAAAATAAACCGTCATTAAGTTTTAACTATTACTTAAATGACGGCTTTATTATTGTGTTTTTTTAGATTTAATTATTTGTTAATAAAAGCTTTTATTTGTTTGTCATATGGACGATATGGAGTCATTTTATTGTAAACTTTTACTAGATTTTTGCGAATCATCTCACGTAGTTCTTGGGCTTTTTCTGGATGCTGAGTTATTACGTTATTGCTTTCAGCTAAATCAACACTTAAATCATATAATTCAGGCGCATCACCATTAAAGAACATAACGTATTTTAAATTACTTGCTTCATCATATGCAGCAGCTCCGCCACGGTGACCATAGATATGCTGATCACGAGGAAAAAACCACCATCTTGTGCGATTTGACAGTTCTTGACCTTTGAAGATTGGAACCAATGATTCACCATTTCCTTGTGGTGTTAAATTTTTGTCAACTTTTGCAACTTCGATTGCAGTATCAAAAAAGTCTTCGCTTTTAATAACTTTAGTGTAAATTGAGTTAGGCTTTATATGACCAGGCCAAACGATAATTGCTGGTACTCGCACACCTGCTTCATAATTACTATTTTTTCCACCTCGCATTGGCGAACAAGGGACATCTTTTGTGGTTGGTCCATTATCAGACATAAATACAAACATGGTATTGTCATATTCGCCTATTTCTTTAAGTCGTTCCACAATGCGTCCTACTGAATCATCAATGCTTTCAATCATTGCTGCATAAACAGGATTAGTTTCGCTTGTTAAAAGTTTAACTTTTAAAACAGGGTCAGTATAATACGTTGGAGCTAATCCCATCATTTTAATTTTTTCTTGATATTTTTTAATTAAATGCGGTTTTGCTTCTTTATGATCATGAACTCCATAGTGCCATAGATTTAGGAAAAAAGGACGATTTTTATCACGCTTGTCAATTAATTTTACTGCTTCACGAGTAAGGCGGTCAGTTAAATATTCACCTTTTTTACCTCCTTTGTATAATCCTGGAACTCTATTACGTTCCCAATAGCGCATATTACCTTGTTTTGTACCATCATAATTATAAACAAAACCAGCTTTACCATCTGGTTCTTTTGGAGCAATGCCTTCTGCAGTAGTTTCGTATGGCCAAAAATATGAGCCTGGCCCCCATGAAATATACCCAGCGATATTAACATCAAAACCTTTATCAGTTGGGAATGTTTTATCTTTTTGATTTCCCACATGCCATTTGCCAACATGCCATGATTGATAACCAACAGTTTTAAGGTATTGTGGTAATAATTTTTCCTCTTTTGGAACATAGTCAGTGTGATTCCACATATACATATTTGCGCAATGTTTTCCTGTTAATAATGATGCGCGCGTAGGTGAGCAAATTGATACTGGTACATATGCTTAAGTGAATTTTACACCTTCTCTGCATAGTTGGTCAATATTTGGTGTTTCGTAAAGTTTCGCTCCATAGCAACCTAAATCTTTATAGCCCATGTCGTCAACTAAAAATAAAATAATATTAGGTTGTTTATTGCATTTGGTTTGTCCATGACTGCTAAGAGTACTAGTCATTAGTAAAGAAGAACTAACTAGATAAAGAGATGTCTTGTGTTTCATAATTTCTTTTCCTTTTTTTTTTAAATTTCTCTCTATTTTTAGTATATTGCTAGTTTTTGTAAATTACAAGTTTTGTAAAAAACTTTCTAGAGAATTTCTTTTAAATAAATAAAAATAAAAAATGTTAAAAAAAATTGTTTTATTCTGTAATAATATTATATTAATAAATATTTATAAAATTTGTAAAGAAGTTTACCGTTTTTAAAGCTATAACATAAAAAAATAAGGCGTATTGGAGATATATGGCTAATATTCATCAAACAGCATTGGTAGCTGATTCAGCAAAGATTGCTGATGACGTAACTATTGGGGCGTTTTGTATAATTGAAGAAGATGTTACAATTGGAAATGGTTGTAAAATTTGCGATCGGTCGACAGTTAAAAGATATACCAAAATGGGGCAAAATAATGTTGTCCATCAAAATGTAATTATTGGTGGGGATCCGCAAGATTTGAATTTTAATTCTGAGATGATTTCATATACGGAAATTGGTGATAATAATACTTTTAGAGAAGGTTTTACAGTGCATCGCGCGACTAAAGAGGGTGAAGCTACAGTTATTGGCAATAATAACTTTTTTATGGTAAATACTCATGTGGCGCATGATTGTGTGGTTAAAAATAACAATATTTTAGTAAATAATGCTGTTATTGCTGGACATGTAGTGCTTGAAGGTAATTGTTTGTTGTCAGGATTAGTTGCTGTTCATCAATTCTGCCGCATCGGTCGTTTTTCTGTTATTAGTGGGGTATCCGCAACATCCTTAGATATTCCACCATTTTGTATTGCTGATGGACGTAATGGTTCTATAAGAGGTATTAATTTAGTTGGGCTGAAACGTTCTGGAGTGCCAACAGAGACGATTAGAGCTCTTAAAAACGTATATAAGATTTTTTATCGTTCTGATCTAAATGCAAAAAATTCATTGCTTAGAATTGAAGAAGAATATAGTCAATACCCAGAAGTGATGGAATTTGTTGAATTTTGTCGCAATAGTAAACGTGGAGTGAATCAAGGACGCATGATGAAGCGTTAAAAATTAGACTTTTAAATAAAAAAATATAATAAAAATATTTAGTAGTATTAAAATAAATTTGGAGAATATGTATAATGCTTGATGCATTGAAAAAAAATGAATCGTTTGTACCACGTCGTGGTCCAGTAGTTTTAATGATCTTAGACGGTGTTGGATATGGTAAATATAAAGAAGGCGATGCTTATTTAAGCAGCCCAACTCCAACATTGGATTATTTAAGTGAATATTGCCCAATTACGAGATTAAAAGCGCATGGTACTGCTGTTGGCATGCCAAGTGACGAAGATATGGGGAACAGTGAAGTAGGTCACAATGCAATTGGTAGTGGTCGTGTTTTTGCTCAAGGCGCAAAACTAGTTAATGATGCAGTTGAAAGTGGTGTTGTTTTTGAAGGTGAAGCTTGGAAAACTGCAGTTGCAAAAGTTAAAGATAGTAATGGTGCAATGCATTTCTTGGGATTGTTTTCAGATGGTAATGTTCATAGTAATATTAATCATCTAAAGAAAATGATTGCCGAAGCAAAAAGAGATGGTGTTAAAAAAGTTTTTGTGCATGCTTTATTAGATGGTCGTGATGTACCTGCAACTTCTGCATTTGATTATATTGATCCATTTGAGGAATTTTTATCATCACTAAATGATGATGACTTTACAGCTAGAATTGCTTCTGGTGGTGGTCGTATGGTCTTAACAATGGACCGTTACGGTGCTGATTGGAGCATGGTAAAGCGCGGTTGGGCTACACATGTACGTGGCGATGGTCGTTATTTTACAAATGCTCATAGTGCAGTTCAAGCATTGCGTGATGAAAATGCGGGTATTTTAGATCAAGATTTACCGCCATTTGTAATTAGTGACGATAATGCAACTCCAGTTGGACCTGTTGTTGATGGCGATGCGTTAATTTTCTTCAACTTCCGTGGTGATAGATCTCAAGAGATTTCAGCTGCTTTTGATGATGATGATTTCCCTCATTTTGATCGTGGTCAACGTCCTAATGTCTTCTACGCTGGTATGATGGAATATGATTCTGATGCAAAAATTCCTAAAAATTTCTTAGTTTCTCCTCCGCAAATTAACCGTACTATGGGTGAATTTTTATGTGCGAGCGATGTGAAACAATTAGCAACAAGTGAAACGCAAAAATTTGGTCACGTTACATATTTCTTTAATGGTAACAAGAGTGGGAAATTCTCTGAAACAATGGAAACATATGTTGAAGTTCCATCTGATATTGTGCCATTTGAACAACGCCCTTGGATGAAGGCTGCTGAAATCACTGATGTGGTTATTGAAGGTATTAATTCTGGTGACTATGGTTTTATTCGTTGTAATCTAGCAAATGGTGATATGGTTGGTCATACTGGTGATTATCAGGCTGTTACAGTTGCAATGGGTGCAGTTGATATTTGTGTTAGCCGTGTTAAGAAAGCTGTAACGGAAGCTGGTGGTGTATTAGTAATCACAGCTGATCATGGTAATAGTGATGATATGTATGAACATGATAAAAATGGTGATGTAAAAACAGATGAAGAAGGTAATGTTTGTTCAAAAACAAGTCACTCTTTAAACCCTGTGCCATGCATTATTTTTGATGCTGATTATCAAGATGAATATTCAAAAAAATTGCGCGAAGGTTTGGGGATTAGCTCAATTGCCGCTACATGCTTAGAGTTGTTAGGATTTGAAGCACCTGCGGATTATGATCAAAGCGTATTAAATTTTGATAAATAATTATAATTTCTAATTTTTAGAAGTTTTTGATGAATAGTTGTGTTGATTTTTTAGATTAGCACGACTATTTTTTTATTATTACAAAAATTAACTAAATGGTATTTTATAAAAGTGCCATTCAAACCAAAGAGTGATAAAATGGCGAATAGTGGGCAAGGGATTATTGTTGTAAATACTGGAAATGGTAAAGGTAAAACAACGGCTGCACTTGGTATGGTGTTACGTAGTTTAGGGTATGAAAATAAGGTTGCAGTTGTACAGTTCGCGAAAGGAAATTGGCTCACAGGTGAAAGGAATTTTGCAGAATTACTATTGGAACATCCCAAGCTTCAAGATAAGTTAATATGGCAATGTGGAGCTGTGAAATCAGGAAAATGGTTAAAAGATAATGATGAAATTGATAATTTTCAATTAGGTAAAGTTTTATTTGATGATACAAAAAAAATAGTTAGCGAAAACTCAGATTTACAATTACTTGTGCTTGATGAGTTTAATATTGCTTTAGCTAATAAATACATAGATTTAGTCGAATTTTTAGATTTTATTTCCCAGTGCAAAAAAGCAAATATTGATGTTGTTATTACTGGAAGAAACGCACCTAAGGAATTGATTGATGCGGCTGATACGGTTTCTGATATCAATGAAATTAAGCATGCTTTTAAGGCTGGTATTATAGCTAAAAAAGGTGTAGATTTTTAAAAAAATACCCTCAAAATTAAGAATTTATTAAAAAAATTTAAAATTGTCTTCAAAAAAATTTGCTTTTTTCTTGATTAAAAAATATAATACAGCTAGAAGTTAATTGTCAAATTGGCAAATGCTAACTTAGTTGGGATAATATTAGGTGAAATATTTTAAAACTATTTTGTATTTGTATTTTGATGAAATGAGTTTAATATGAAAAAATAAAGTAGGAGATAAGCCTAATGTCTACAGTTTGTCCATACTGTGATGTAGAGGTGAGTGAGCACCAAATTGAAGCTGAAGATGGTTGTTGCCCTGAATGTGGAGCGTTTATTACTATTGAAGGCGAACAAGCTCTATTTGATGATGTAGATTCATTTAACGAAGATTTTGATTTTGATGATGAAGAATCGGAAGATGAAGATTTTGATGACGATGACTATTAATCATTAAAACTATGACAGGAATCTTTTGTCGTCTATTTTGAGAATGGAGTTTAAAGTTTTTGGAGAAACTTATGCTCAATTTAATGGGAAAAATAATTTTTAAAGCAACATATTTGCTCGAAAAATATTTATTCGTTAAAAAAAAGAAATACTTGGGGGCATAGAAAGGCATTACATTATCTTTAATGCCTTTTTTATAGTTAACGCAAACCTAGCTTTTTACGAAAGATTGTGGTAAAAGTACTAGGTTTAATTTCTTCGTACAAGGCTAATGAAGTAACTAAAAAACGCTCTTCAGGTATTTTTATACTAGAAATATATTGTTCTTGACCTTTAATGCAAGTAACAGTGTTAGTGTTAGGTAAAGTGAGCGTGCAATGGGGTTCATATTCAAATGGGGTAGGCAGAAATTCTATACGGCTATTTTTTAACAACTCAATGACTTCAAAAAAAGGTTGTTTGTTTTTGATCGATAAGTAATAAATTTCAGTGTTTACAAATTTTTTTATTTTTCCAAAATTGCACCAAAAGGGAGATATTTGCTGGCAAATATTGTCTAATTCATGACGAATAATATCGAAGTTTTGACTTGGTTTTATGAAGCCTAAGCCATTTGACCCAGATACACTGATTTCAATGTTTAAATCAGCTCTTTCGGGGTCTAACTGTTGACGAATGAATCGAATCTTATCGGCGATTTTTCCATTCACGTCAAAAACTATATAGGTCGGATTTTTGAACATTTTCAATGTTATTTTATTAGTTATAACTTAAAAAATACTTTATAAAGTATAAATACTAAATTGTAAAAAAACAATAGAAGATGTAAAATAAATGCTATAATATAAAAAAATACCACGCCTTAAAGGCATAAAAATATTAGAGGTTATAAAAATAAAGTGAAATTATTTAATGATAAAAAACCAGCGGTTAAATTTGGCACATTTGCAGGAGTGTTCACTCCATCCATTTTAACTATTTTCGGTTTAATTATGTTCATGAGAACTGGAGAAGTAGTTGGTAACTCTGGAATTATCATGGCTATCGTGATCTTACTTATTGCTGAATTAATTACTTTGGCAACTGGAGTTTCAATCTCTGCTGTGTCAACTAACACTCCAGTTAAGGGTGGAGGGGCATATTTTTTAATATCTCGCGCTTTAGGTCCTGCTTATGGAAGTGCTATTGGTTTTTTATTGTTTGTTGCCCAAACATTATCAGTGCCGTTTTATATTCTTGGTTTTGCCGAAGCTATTGTAACAAATATCAAATCTCTACAGCCATACTTTTTTTGGATAAATATTATTCCTGGAATTGTATTATTCATCATTGCCTTAATTAGCACTAGTTGGGCTATTAAAACCCAATTTTTTATTTTAGGAATTTTATCATTGGCGATAATAGCATTTATTACAGGGTCATTTTTTAATGGACCATTTTCATTTGAAACATTTACTGAGAACTTAAATAGTGTTAGTAATTATGATTTTTTCTTTTACTTTGCATTATTTTTCCCTGCAGTAACAGGAATTCTGGCAGGAGTAAATATGTCTGGAGATTTGAAAAATCCACAGAAAGCAATACCTAAAGGAACTATTTTGGCAATTTTAGTTGGCTGGATTGTTTATGGAATTCAGATTTTAATCACTGGAGGATCATTTGCTCGTGATGAATTAATTAATTCTCCTTATGAAAGTTTGGTTAAAAATGCCATATTTGGTTCTGGGATTATTGTTTTTGCGGGTGTAGTTGCCGCAACGATGTCGAGTGCATTAGGTTCACTTCTAGGCGCACCTCGTGTTTTGCAGGCTTTAGCTCGTGATAAGATTTTAGGTTTTTTAACTCCATTTAAGCATGGATCAGGTGAAAGTGATGAACCAAAGCGTGCGATGACTTTAACTTTTGTGGTGACAATGATTGTTTTAATTTGGGCTGGAAGTCAGGGAGTTAGAACTGATAAAACTGCTATTGATCCATTAAATATCGTTGCAGAAATTGTTGCAATGTTTTTTTTATACACTTATGCAATGGTGAATTTGGCTGCATTTGTTGAATCGTTTGGAAAAAATCCATCATTTAGACCTCGTTTTAAGTATTTTCATTGGTCAATTTCTCTGTTTGGAGCAATTGCCTGTATAATTACTACTGTGATGATTAATTTTACAATTTCATTTGTCGCATTTTCATGTATGGCAGTTTTATTTTTTATTGTTCGTCGTCGTTCGATGTCAAACACTTTTGGAGATGCGCGTCGCGGTTTCGTTTATTCTCGTATTCGTGATAATTTATTAAATTTAGCTAAAATGCCAGCAGATCCGAAGAATTGGCGGCCTACAATTTGTGTTTTAAGTGGAAACCCAATTAATCGCAAGGAATTAGTTGATTATGCTAATTTGTTCACTTCAAAAAGAGGTATTTTATCAATCGTTAAAGTTGTTGTTGATAATAGTGATAATTTGCGGTTACGTCGCCATGATGAAATGGAGGCTATGAATGAATTTGCAAAGCAAAATAAATATCCATTTTTCCCTGAAGTTATAGTTGGTGAAGATTTTGATACAGCTTTAGCTATATTTTTGCAATCACATTCTTTAGGTCCAATCAAGCCAAATATTATTATGACGGGATGGCCAAGCATGGCAAGAAGGGTGCAGCCGTTTTTTAAACATATAAAATTGATTAAAGATTTAAACTTAAATAGTGTAATTGTTATTGGTGGAGAAACACCTTCACCATTAGCAACTACAAATATTAGTAAAGATATTTTAAATGAAATTTACCCAGAAGATAAACCTCGTTATATTGATATTTGGTGGCGTGGAATGAATAATGGTTCTTTGATGGTAATTTTATCTTATTTAATGACTTTAAATAATAATTATAAAGATGTTAAAATTAGGCTATTACGCTTATCTACAAAAGAAATGCGTTCACAACAAATTGCTGATATGGAAAAATTAGTTCATTCTGCACGAATTGAGGCTGAAATTAAAATTATCACCAGTCAAAAAAGTTTTAGTGAGGTATTTCGTTATATTTCTAAAGACTCAGAATTGATTTTTATGGGGTTTGGTATTATTAATGAAGATTCATATCAAGATTTTTACGAGAATATGAACAGTTTATTAAATAATATGCCAACAACATTCTTAATAAGTAGTAATGGTGAAGCTAATTTAATGGCATAAAAATAACCTAAACAAAAGAGAAGAGATTTATGAAATACGTTGAATTTGGAAATACTAAATGCACTGTGTCAAAAGTTGGTTTTGGCGGGATGCGATTTGATTTAAAAAAAAGTGAGCAAGATAATATTGATTTAGTAAAATACGCATTTGAGAAAGGTATTAATTATTTTGATACAGCACCACATTACTGTGAAGGCTTAAGTGAAATAATTATGGGAAAAGCTTTAAAAGATTTTCCGCGCGATAATTTTTACGTAACCAGTAAGATTATGCCAACTGAAATAGTTGATGCTGAAGACGCTTATAATCGTGTTAGAGAGTCTTTATCTCGGTTGCAAGTTGATTATATTGATTTCTTTCATGTGTGGTGTTTAAGAAAAATTGAACATTATCATTTAGCAATGCAGCCAAACGGGCTTTATGAAGCATTATTAAGAGCTAAAAATGAAGGTTTAATTCGTCATATTGTTTGCTCTTCGCATCAGCCATCCGATGAAATTATTAAGGTTGTCGAGAATGATGACTTCGAAGCAATTTTACTAGGAACTAATATTTTAAATTTTCCATATCGACATGAAGGTATTTTAGAGGCTAAAAAGCATAATATGGGTGTTGTTGTCATGAATCCATTAGCTGGGGGGGCAATTCCACAAAATGAAGATAAATTTTCATTTCTATGCAAAGGTGCCCCTCATTTAACTCCTACTGAAGCGGCGTTACGATTTACAATTTGTAATAAAAATATTGATGTTTCTTTAAATGGTTTTAGTGAAAAAGAGCATATCGACATGGCATGTAAAATTGCAGATAATGAATTAATGGTAGGGTTAAATGAAATAAAACAATTAACAACAGATTTAGGTACAAGATTTTCGGCAATTTGTACAGCTTGTGGATACTGCGATATGTGTCCAAAAGAAATTGCAATCCCAGCATTTATGCAATATTATAATGAAAAAATCATGTTTGACCTTAAGGATGAAGAAATGGTTAACGAATTAACGCAAGGTTTTGGTGTAATGAGTAATAGTAAGGGGCAAGCCAAAGATTGTATTAGTTGTGGCTTATGCGAAAAAAAATGCACTCAGCATTTACCAATCATGAAGCGTTTAAAAGAGATTAATACATGGTTTGATAATTTTAATAAAAAGCATGACTTATCTTAATTTATCAAAAAATAATTATACAAAATGTTTTGTTTTTAGCTAAATTTATTATTGTAATTTAGCTATAAATTGTTATATTAACTTTAAATTAATATAAAAATAACTATTTAGGAGTTACAAATGGAACTAAAAGGAGTTTATACCGCTTTAGTGACCCCATTTTCTGAGTCAGGAAAAGTGGATTATAGTAAACTAAAAGAATTAGTAAAGATGCAAGTTGCTGCTGGTGTTAGCGGGATTGTTCCAGTTGGTACAACAGGTGAATCACCGACATTATCAATGGACGAGCACATGAAGGTTATTGAAACAACGATTGATATTGCTGCGGGTAAAGTGCAAATTATTGCAGGTACTGGAGCAAATTCAACTGCAGAAGCTGTTGAATTAACTAAGGCTGCTAAAAAGGCTGGAGCTGATGCGTCATTGCAGGTTACTCCTTATTATAATAAACCAAGTCAGGAAGGATTATATCGTCATTTTTCGATTGTTGCAGAAGAGTCTAATTTACCAATTGTTTTATATAACGTGCCTGGGAGAGCTGGCGCTGAAATTGCTCTAGGTACGGTCAAACGCTTAGCTGAAAATGAATTAATAGTAGCAATCAAAGAAGCTGCGGGTAGCGTTGAACGAGTTTCGGAAATTTGTGACATTTGCGATTTAACCGTTTTAAGTGGTGATGATAGTTTGACTTTGCCAATGATGTCTGTAGGTGCAACAGGAGTTATTAGTGTTGCTTCAAATATTATTCCTGCAGATATGGTGGCTATGTTAAACGCTTTTGAAAATGGTGATATTGCTAAAGCACGTGGTTATCATGCAAAATATTATCGTTTGTTTAGTGATTTGTTTATTGAAACTAATCCTGTGCCAGTTAAAGCTGCATTAGCAATGATGAATATTATTGAGGAGTATTATCGTTTACCACTATGTGTGATGAATGAATCTAATCGTGATGTTCTTCATAATACTTTAAGAAAATGTGGGTTGGTTGCATAAATAAGTTTATCAGCTAAATTTATTTAGTATTAATGAAAAGTCTTTATCGAATAATTTTTGATAAGGACTTTTTGTGTTTTTTGCACATTTTTTAATTTTAATACTAAGAATATTGAATAAAAGACGTATTTAAATATATAAGATAATTATTTTTGATTTACTGAGGATATAAATGGATAATTTTGAAAATATAATTGATGAACATCTAACATTACTGCGCAATGTTGTTGGTGCTATTGTTTTGAATCATCATGATGTGGATGAAATTATTCAAAATACTTTTATAAAAGCTTATCGCAATTTTGATCAATTGGATAATAAAAATATTAAATGGTGGTTATTAAAAGTTGCTCGTAACGAAGCGTATGATTATTGTCGCGCGGCAAAAAGAAAAAATAAATTATTTCAGAGTTCTACTGTGATAAATAATGAAGAGCAAAGTTTGGATTTAACTAATACTATAGCGGGTAGTTCTCTTCATGATCAGTATTTGGTGCAAGAAGAGTTAACCTTAGCATTAAAAAGTATTAAAGATGAATATAGGGAGGCATTGTTATTAACTGCAGTCGAAGGCTTGAATGGAGATGATGCTTGTGCTTGTTTAAATATTTCAAAAACTTTATTGCACTGGAGAATTCATAAGGCAAGGGTAGCCTTAAAAAAAGAGCTGAAAAAGTTAAATAATAGCTCTCAAAATTATCAAGCTGAAGGCAATTTACAGCTATGTGGAGGAGATTAACTATGAGTGATGAAACAAAATTACAATTAAAAGAATTTATTGAAAAGCGTGATAGTAAATTTCAAACTGAAGAATCCTTTAAAAGGAAATTTTTTCAAAAGTTGGACTTGGAGAGGGATTTTAACTCAAAAACAAGTGTTGGCTATAAAGAAAAAACTCATTTTAAATTTGTCAAAACATTTTTGCAGATAGCAGCAATTGTGGTACTTTGCTTGTTTGTGACAATTATTGCATTTTTTGAATCTGGTCAGAATAATGAAACTTTAATTATTGCTCAAAAAGTCGTAAGTACTGCTCATAACGATGAAAAAGTACTACGTTTATCTCAAGAATTATTTGAACAAAGCAACCAACAAGCAATTATGGTTAATCATGATATTAGAATTATTTGTGGACAAGAACAAATTGTTTCAACTCAAAAATTAAAATATTTAACAATTACTGTTGATGATAATGGAACTTTAAATAAATTAATTATTCCAGTCGTTAATAATAATCTTCTACAATTAGATGAGGATAATTCTACATTGAAAGGTTCATTCTGGACGTATCAAACTGAAGATGGTTTTGTTTGTTTAGATGCTGATATTAAATTAAGTAATGATAAGGTCATAAAGAAAAATTTAATTATAAAAACATCTAAAAATGGCGGGGGAAATTTTAATGTTAAACTACAAGTGTAGTGTTAAATTTAGAAGAAGAATTATTTTTCGATTAGTCAGTTTTATTATAGCATTTTTTTTATGTAATGGCTTATTAGCTATTGATAAGGCTGTTCGAGAAAAGGATAATACTCGACAAAATAATCAAAGTATATTTATTTTTGATGATCGAGTCGCGAAGATTGATTTGGCTTTAAAAAATGACTCAGAGAAATCAATTCCTTTGAAATGGTGTTTAGTAGACGAAAATCAACGAATTATAGCAGCTTCTGAAAATGTTATAAAACCTAAACAGCAAAAAATTACAGTTGTAATAGAAGTCCCAAAACTTAAAAAAGGAGTAGTTTTTCATGCTATTCTAAAATATGAATATAATAATAAAAAAAATAAAAAAAATATAACTTTAATTGAGGAAAGTTCATTAAAAGAAACATGTTTTAGAAAGCTTGAACTAGTAATTGAAGAACAAAGTGAATTTAAAAAATATGCAAAATCTATTGAACGTTTTGGTGGCAAAGTAGTTTATAATATTAATAAAAAACAATTAAAAAAAAATAATATTTTATATGTTTTAAATAGTAAAAATTTTCGGGATGAAATTGAAAACAATTTTGTAGAGCAGCTTTTAAAAAAAGGTTATAATGTTTTGTTGATTGCTGAAAGCGAATTTAGAATTAGCCTATCAAACGATAAAATTAAAAATATGAGTTTGAATAACAAATACATAATGGGTGTAAGTAATTTACTTTTGAGAAAAAATATTAATTTATTGCAAAATAATTTGCAATCTAGACAAAAAAAAGAAATTTTAATTGATATTAATGCAAATAGTGACAGTGATAAAAAGATAAATATTTTTGGAGTATATAAAAAAAATATAAAAAATAAGAGAAGTTTCAAATTTCTAAAAATAAAATTTTTCAATAACAATTTATTTATTTTAAATTATAATATATTAAAAGAGTTAAAATCAAATCCTTTGGCTACATTATTGCTTAAAGAAATGGGAGATAAAAATGAAGAACAAAATTTTTGAGAAAGTTATTCTATTAATGATGTTAATATTTTCATTACGTGCGATGGATATTTATGCGATTGATAGTAAAAATACTACAAAAGAGGTAAAAAGTAAAAAATTAGAGAAAATAGCTTTAGACTTCGTGCCAATGGCAATTTTGCCTTTTAATGAAAAAGGATCAGCTGTTGAAGAGCAGGGGGCATTAGTAAGCAATTTAATTTTTGCAAATATGCTTGAAAAAGGTGACTATTTTATGGTTGAACGTGAATCTTTAGATAAAATACTGAAAGAAATGAAGCTTAATAAATCAGGATTGGTATCAAGTGATTCTGCTGTAAAAATTGGAAATATTGTTGGGGCAAAGTTGTTAATCACAGGTTCAATTTTTAAGGTAGGTAAGAAAAAATACATTATTGCAAAAATTATTGGGACTGAAACATCACGAGTAATTGGCGTTTCTCAGTCAGGATCTGATGATTTAGAGGTTATGATTGCAAAATTATCAAATAAAATTATTAAATCTGTACAAAAGAAGTATGACCAATTGTTGCCAGAAAAGAAAACTTTTGATCTAACAAAATGGCTAAAAACAAATAAAGATAAATTTAAATTTAATAAAATTGCTACAAAAATTGTTGAAAAATCAAATGTTGAAATTGATCCTGCAGTTGAAACTGAAATTAAGAAAATATTTAAAGAAACAGGATTCGAAATTGTAGAAAATGCTGATGACGCTGATGTTATTTTTACAGGAGAAGCTTTTTCTGAAAATGCTGGAATGTTTGGTGAATTCTTTACGGGGTCAGCCCGAATAGAATTGAAATTGCTAGATAAAAAAGGTAAAGTTTTGGCCGTTGATAGAATTACTGAGATTGCACCTGACGTGAGTTGGGGAATTGCTCAAAAATCTGCATTACAAAAGGGAGCTAGAGGAATTTTACTTAATATTTTAAAAAATATTATAAAAAAATAAAAATTTGTTCATTAATAAACAAATTTTTTCATAATTTTACAAAGAGTTAACTTTAAAGAGTTAGCTCTTTTTTCTTGACAAAATTGATTGCAAGGTTATTTTATAGAAGTTTTACATAAAATATTATTAGGAACAAATTAGGGAAAAATTATGTTAAAGAGAATAATGATTAGTTCGATTGCTTGTTTTTCGGCGATATTAGGTAATGCTCAAGAAGTTAAATCAAGCAATAAATTCAACACTCAAAAGTTTGATAGAACAATGGTACCAGAAGTTATTTATGATGAAAATAAGGATCTAGTCGAATTGTATTATAAAGCTTGGGAATTGGCATATAAAAAGAAAAAAATTCAAGATGGTATTCCGCAAAGTCCATATATGGATGAAGCTCTATGGGATTCAGATATTTGGATTTGGGATACTGCTTTTATGACTTTTTTTTGTAAATATGCTCCAGATTATTATCCTGGCATTGAGAGCTTAGATAATTTTTATTTACCAATGTACGATAATTATAAGAGCAAAGTTAGAATTCATATTTTAGATAATCCACCTTTGTTTGCTTGGGCTGAGTACGAATACTTTAAATTTACTAATGATTGGAGTAGAATTAATAATTTATTGCTAAATAAAAAGTATCTACAGAAACATTTTAGATGGTTTGATACCGTAAAACCAGGCTATAAAATGCCTCATTCGCCAACTGGTGCAAATGTAAGATTAAAAAAATTGACAAATGGTTATGTATGGGAAGGTGGTCGTAGCGGCATGGATAATACTCCACGAGGAAGAAAAGGGGCAAAAGCAACTAAAAGTAGACCCAATAACCCTAATATGTTATGGGTAGATGCTATAGCACAACAGGGTCTAAGTGCATTAATGATTGCCAAATTGGCTGGAAAAATAAACCAAAAGGAAATTGAAAAAGAGTATCTAAAAAAGTATCATGATATAAAAAATACTGTAAATAAGTACTATTTTGATTATCAAGATGGAACTTATTATGATATTAATGTCAAAGATAATAGTTTTATGAAATGCTTGACGCCAGCATCTTTTTGGCCGATGCTAGCAATGATGCCTAATCAAAAACAAGCTGATTTGATGGTAAAAACTGTCGAAAATCCACAGTTGCTTGGTGGAGTTGTGCCGTGGGTAACTGTCGCTCGAAATGATGCTGATTTTATTGCAGAAAATGGTAATTATTGGCGAGGTTCTGTTTGGTTGCCAACTGCCTATATGGGCATTAAGGCATTAGAGCGAAACGGTTATGAAAAATTGGCAGATAAAACAGCCTCACAAGTTATTGAACATATGTTAAAAACATATAAACAATATTCTCCACATACAATTTGGGAATGTTACAATCCTAATAAACCAGAACCCGCATATCATGGTTCACGTATAGTTAAAGAAGATTTTTGTGGCTGGAGTGCATTGGGTCCTATTTCATTATTTATTGAAAATTATTTAGGTTTTTATGATATTGATGCTCAAGAAAATACTGTTAAATGGCGTAAATATCGCTCAGGACGCCATGGTATTAAAAATTTAAAATTTGGAGATGTTACTACCTCAATTATTGCAGAAAATATTAATAAAGTTTCTGTGAAAAGTAATAAGAATTACACATTAATTATTAATAAAAAACCATTTCAGATTAAACAGGGTTCTAATACGATAACTTTGGGTAATTAAGAAAAATAACAAAAGAACCTTAACTTCTTAGGTTCTTTCGTTTGTATTATAACACTATATTAATGAAATTTGATCACCAGTTGATAATCTTTGACACCTTGCACTTGAAAACGTGTCAATTAATAAATTAATAAAGTTTTCACCAGTACAGTGGTTTGCATATAAATATTTTATATTTAATTCTTTTAAGGATTCTAAAGTATTTTTTTGCTGGAATTCACTGGCTTTTTTTAGATGCATACCTCCGATGACAGCTAAAACTTTGGTACAGTTACTAAGTTTTTTAACGTAATTTATTGCATTAATAACACCAGTGTGGCTACAGCCCAAGACAATAATTAACCCTTTTGCCGTTTTAAAATAAAGTGCTTGGTCATCTGGCATTAGGTCTTGTTGTTTGCATTGTTTATCTATATAAAAGTTTTCATTGCAAATTTCAAAATGATTTTGAAAAGGAATATTTCCAGTTAAAAAGCAACCTGGAACAATTTCTGTTGCACTTTCATTATATTTGAAGTTAAATTTATTTTTTAAATTTGGATCTATTCCAATATTATGAAGGGTTCCATCGGTATGTAAAGAATATCGCTTTTGAAAAATTTTAGGATGAGCATGAATAGGAGTGCTAGCTAGTAAATCAGAAACCTCACCTAGACCATTAACATGGTCATAGTGTCCATGGCTGATGGCTACTGCATCTAGTTTTTTTAAATTAATACCTAATTTTTCTGTATTATGAGCAATTGCAAAACCTTGGCCTGCGTCAAAAAGTATTTTCTTTCCATTATATTCAATGAAAAAGGAAACACCATGTTCTGCCATTAACCCTTTTTTGAAAACGCTATTCTCTGATATTACTGTTAATCTAAAATGCTTTTTCATTGCATTTCCTCCTAAATAAAACTTCTATTATTTTTTAATCTTTACTGCGCCACCTTGTATTCTAATAGCCTTACCGTTAATTAAAGCATTAGCAATTTTTTTATGAGCAGATTTGATAATATTGCCAAAAGTTTGTCGTGATATATTCATTTTTTTTGCTGCATCGGCCTGATATAAATTTTCAAAATCTGCAAGTTTTACAGCTTCAAGCTCATCAATCGTTAACTCAATTTCTTCAATTTGAGAAAGAGGAACGCCACGTGGCTTAAAATAATTATATTCATTTGGGCTGTGGATTGTTCTTAACTTACACGGTCGAGGCATATTTTTCTCCATTATTTTTAGCATATGCTATGTTAATTTATATATTTTTTTATAATTTTCAACTTTCAAAAATGAAAAGTTGCAATGTTTTTTATTTTATAATTTATTTATTATCGTGCAAAAAGAATATTTGTTGCAAAATAATACTTGAAAATGTAAAATTTATAAATGTAGTTTAAGTAGTAATCTAAAGATAAAAAAATAATTATCAAGTAAAATTTTCAAGCTTAGGAGCTTTTTTATGAGCCCATCAAAAAATTTTCATGAACAATTTTTATATGATACAAAAAATTTAGAACGACCAATTAATGCAGTTTCAATGGCAATCCAAAATTATATCGCCATTCGAGAACGTTGGCTAAAAAAAAGTGTTGGTTTTTACGGATTACGTGGTTCTGTTACTGGTGGAAAAATTTTTATGAACCGCACAAAAACAAAAAAGAATCTTGAAACAATGCAAGAAATTCATGTACTACTTAATGATTCAACGCTAGATTACCGAACCAAAATTGAAAAAATAAAGGTTTTAAAAGTAAAGTTAACTAAAAAAGGACAAGCTTTGAAGTTAATTGATACTTTTTTAGAGACCGCTGTTGCTGATAATTGTGCATATATACCGTCAAGAAATTCATTAGAAGAGAGTGTTTATGTAGCAAGGCAAACAGTATTTAGAAGACGCGATGTTTTAGGCAGAGGAGCATTTGGATCAGCTGAAAGGTTTGCTAGTGAGCAAAGTGGTAAGTCGTTTGTAGTAAAACAATTTCATAATCCATATGTGTCTGCATCAGAAGTTTCTGAAGAGATAGAAATTTTTAGAAAAGTTTATAATAAATTGGGGCGGAAATATTTTGGAGATGATTTTGAGCCATGTGTTGTGCAAGCTCCGACTGAAGAGAGTCATGAAGGAAAGGTTTTAATGCCAGAAGTCCCAGGAGGTAGCCTTGAGTCTTATTGCAGAGATAACCTTGATTTTGATGAAGATGCACTCTTTACTTCAATTTTTAATTTTTTATTTAGCATGCATTATGAATTGGGAGTAGCTCATCGTGATTGTCATGTAGGTAATATCATGGTAGTTGATAAATTTTATAATGTATTTTTTATAGATTACGGGATGGCATGTCAAAATGATGGCGCCCCAATTTTTTTAAATAAAAGTGGTGTGTCAGATTTTGTTGATGCAGCTCGTGAAGATGTTGCCATGTGTATTTGTGATTTATTTTTTGCACGCAAATTAAAAGGAGACCACTCAGATATAAAAGTAAAAGAGGTGATTTTTAAATTTCAGCTAATACGATGGATGAACTTTATTTTTATGCCTGATGAAACTGATCCTCTTAGCTTAGAAAAGTATTTAGTGAAAAAAGTCAATTATTTTAATCGTTTAGTTGGGGTAAAAGCAAAATTGTTAGCCTAATTAACTACTGTAGTAAAAATATAGATCCATAATTATAAGAAAAAATTATATTTGAATGGAAATTATATAAAAATAGTATACATTAAAGATCATTGTTAGCATGTCAATAATAAAATTAAATAAGGAAAATTTATGGCTATAGTCTTATTATCATTTTGTTTACTATCAGTATTGTTATTAATTGGTAAATTTCTAAGGGTAAAAATTAAGCTTCTTCAGCTTTTGTACTTGCCTTCTTCTGTTATAGGAGGATTAATCGGTCTAGGTCTGGTTTATGTAATAAAAATTTTTTATATAGGTGATGAAATAGCACTTAGTCAAGGAACCATAAATGCTGGATTTGCAAATATTTTTGATAACGTTGTTGCAGAATGGGCTTCTTTACCAGGGCTTTTAATTAACTTAGTTTTTGCGGGATTGTTTTTGGGGGTGCGTTTACCATCGTTAAGAAAAATTTGGAATGTTGGAGGTCCGCAGTTTATCTATGGACAAGTTGTTGCGTGGGGGCAATATATTGTTGGTATTGGAATGGTTTTATTTTTTCTAAAACCATTTTTTAATGTTCCAGATCAATTTGGTGTGATTGTTCCAGTTGGTTTCGAAGGAGGGCATGGTACGGCTGGTGGTTTGAGTAAAACATTTGAAAAATTTGATTGGGCTGTAGGAAAAGATTTTGGTTTAACTGCCGCAACTGTTGGAATGATTGCAGGTATTATTATTGGTATGGCATTAGTTAATTGGGCTACAAGAAATGGGTATGTGTCACAATTAAAAGGTTTTAATGATCAAAGTGAAGGAGAGCAAAAAGGTATTTATGAAACTAGAGAAGAACGCCCTGTAGCAGGCTGGCAAACTGTTCATTCTGACTCTGTAGATTCATTAGCATTTCATATTTCATTTGTTGGAGTTGCCGTTTTTATCGGCTATTTGATAAAAAAATGCTTTGTCGCTCTTAATTTTATTGCGCCAATCTGGTTACAAAAATTAGATATTTTAAATAGTTTTCCTCTGTTTCCACTTTGTATGGTTGGTGGTTTAATTGTTCAGGTTATAATAAGTTACATGAAACAACAACAACTTTTGGATCATAATTTAATGCAAAGAATTTCAGGCGCAGCTTTAGATTTTTTGGTGGTTGCGGCCGTTGCAACAATTAAAATAGATGCGATTAGTGAAAGCATTGTGCCGTTTGTTTTAATTTGTGGTGCAGGAATTTTGTGGAATATTTTCTGTGTACTATTCGTTTCACGAATGATTTTACCAAATTATTGGTTTGAGCGTTCGATTGCGGAAATGGGACAGTCAATGGGAGTAACAGCAACAGGTTTATTGCTTTTAAGAACTGTTGATCCTAACTCTGAAACTGATGCGCCTGCTGCTTTTGGTTATAAGCAGTTACTGCATGAACCATTTATGGGAGGCGGATTATGGACTTCAACAGCAATCCCATTAGTGTTTGTTTATGGCGGAATGGCTGTTTTTTTAACTTCACTAATTGCAATGGGTTTCTTTTTGTTATTATGGTTTTTCTTAAGAAAAACATGGCAAGAGAGTTAATTTGTCAAGCTACTGATTAAACTTTTTTAAATATTTTTAACACTTCTTTAGCTTCATTAATTTTAAAAATGAGGCTCAAGAAAAGGTATAAAACTGCAAAAGATACTCCTATCGCACTTATAAAAAATGCTTCATAAAGTTTATTTCCTAGTTCAACTTTTATATCAAAAAATTTAATAAAAGCAATAATAATGGTTATAATTATACTGTTAACTAGTATTATCTTAACTATGGTTAAGATAAAATTTTTAAAGATCTTTTTTTCAATCTTCAAATGTTTATTTAAAAAATAAATCAGCAGTGAATTGTTTAATAATGAGCTAATTGTTGTAGCCAAAGCTAAACCACCTTGTTTGAGAGGGAACATTAAGATTATATTCAAAATAATATTTACAGCAATACAAACTAGTGAGATATAGAGAGGGGTTTTCATATCTTTTCTACTATAGAACGCTGCTGTTAAAATTTTTAGCGAAGCAAAAAAAGGAATGCCCCAAACATAAAAAATAATTGCAAAACTAGTTTCTTTTAAATCACTAATATTGAAATTACCCCCTAAACAAATTAAACTAATAATTTCATTTCTTAGTAATGCAATTAATGCTACACATGGAGCACAAATATAGAAAAGACTTTTAAGTCCATAAAATAATGCTTCAACCATTTCAGAATATCTATTTTGTGCAGCGTAGCTTGATAAATAAGATAATGAAACAGAACCAAAAGCTACTGCAAAAACGCCAATTGGCAAGTATATAATTCGATCGCTGTAAGTTAAGGATGGCAAAGCCTGTTCGCTAATGCTATACGCTAAAGATTTATCTATAATTAACCCGATCTGCAGAGCTGATGTTCCTAATAAAGCTGGCAAAAACATTTTCCAAAATTCTTTAAAAAAATGATGATTTTTAAATTCTGAAAATTTAAATAATGGTAAACAATTGTTTTTGGCCATTATAATGAAAAAATAATACAATTGAACAATTCCAGAAGACACCACCATAAATGCTAAAAGTTTAACAATTAAAATCTGATTATTTTTGCAAAAATTTGGAATAATTAATAAACTACTGATTAAAAAAACGTTTAGCGACAAAGCACCCAAAGCTGGCAAAAAGAATACCTTCTTTAAATTTAATATTGACCCTATAATTCCACATAAGCAAATAAAAATAGAGTAGGGCATTATTATTGGTAGGATTTCAAATAAAATGCGATTTTTATCACTGATACTCTCTAAATTGAATTTTAGAGAAAAAACAGCTGTAATAACTAATAGAGTGATAGCTGTTAATATCCATGCAACAGAAAGTAAAATTTTTGCTATTTTTATTCTAACTGTACGAATATTATTTTTGCTATTATCTTCACTAAGCAGTGGAACAATGACTGACCCCATTGCTCCTTCTCCTAAAATTCTGCGCAGAGAATTAGGAATCATAAATGCTAAAAACCATGCACTCGCCAAAACTTCTCCACCCAAAATACGAGCTTCTAGAATGACTCTAATGAAACCTAAAATACGGCTAATTATTGTTGCAAAAGCAACGTTCATTGTATTTTTTAATAATTTTACTAATGAATTTGAATTGTGGGTCACGGCTTTTTCTCTTTTTGTTTATTATATAATTAAAATATATCAACATTTTAATAAAAAACAACCATAAATAAAAAAAGCAGATATCTTTATGGAAAAACATCTGCTTTGAAAAAATATTTTTATATGTAATTATACAGAGAAGCGTACGTGAACTACGTCACCATCCTCAACTACATAGTCTTTTCCTTCAATGCGCAATTTGCCTGCATTTTGAGCTCCATTCCAGCCGTCATTATTAATCATGTCATTATATGAAACTGTTTCCATACGAATAAAACCACGGCATAGGTCAGTGTGAATTTTTCCTGATGCTTCAGGAGCCTTCATTCCTTTTGTAATTGTCCATGCACGTGCTTCTTTAGGACCAACAGTAAAATATGTAATATAGCTTAATAGATCATAGCCAGTATGAATTACACGTTCTAAACCACTTTCGCTAATGCCTAAATCTTCCATAAATGCTTTAGCTTCATCTTCATCAAGTTGGCTTAGCTCTTCCTCTAGTTTGCCACAAACAGGAATAACTTCAAGGTTATGCTCTTTTGCATATTCCATTAATTCTTTCGATGCGCCAGAATTACCAAAATCCATAAAAGTTGCTTCATCACTATTTGCAATTACAAAACTTGGCTTAACTGTTAGTAAATTTAATTTTGCTGCTGCTTGAATTTCTTTGCTATCTTCACGGTTAATTTGTGGGAGTTTGCCATCTTCAAGATTTTTAACATATTTTTGGCATAGTTCTAGTTCATATTTAGTTTCAGCATCACCATTGCGAATTAACTTTTTATTTTTTTCTAAACGACGAGTTAATGCTTCCATATCAGCAATCATTAACTCAGTCATAATAACTTCGAGGTCATTACATGGCTCGACTTTGCCTGCAACGTGAACTACATTTTCATCATCAAATACACGAACAACATGCGCGATTGCATCAACACTACGAATGTGACCTAAAAATTGATTTCCTAATCCTTGCCCTTGGCTAGCTCCTTCAACCAAACCTGCAATATCTACAAATTCCATTGTTGCTGGAATAATTTTTTGAGAACCTTCTAGTTTAGCTAATTTCAACAAACGCTCATCAGGTACGGCTACCATTCCTGTATTTGGTTCAATTGTGCAGAAAGGAAAGTTTGCAGATGCAGCGCCTCCTTTACTCAATGCGTTAAAAATTGTTGATTTACCAACATTAGGTAATCCTACAAATCCACATGAAAAACCCATAATATTTTTATATCCTATTAATAATAATTACTTTTTAATGTTATAGCTATTTTTACAAAGCTATAATTTACAACCTATTGCATCTTTCATCAAGTATTTTAATGCTTTTATCTTAATAATTATCATTATATTAATTATAAAATAAAAAAGAAGACAATGTTTTGCAACATTATCTTCTTTATAAAGTGTAATATTTAAGGCAGTGCGCCTTAAAAATTAGTAGTCATCTACAACTTACTCAGCAGAAACTGCTTCGCCTTCTACTAATTGGATAATACACATTTCAGCAGCATCACCACGGCGAACACCAGTCTTCATGATTCTAGTGTAACCACCATTGCGGTTAGCGTATTGAGGCGCTACTTCGTCAAATAACAATTTAACGTGGCTAACGCTACGCATGCGAGCGATAGCTAAGCGACGACGATGTAAATCACCTTTTTTGCCTAATGTGATCAATTTTTCAGCAAAACGACGTAATTCTTTTGCTTTAGCTACAGTAGTTTTGATTTGCCCGTGCTCGAAAAGACTGCAAGCCATATTAGCTAGCATCGCCTTACGGTGAGCTCCAGTTCTACCAATTTTAAACGTATGTACTCTATGACGCATTATTTATTATACCTCCTGATCAGAGCCAGATTTCACGCGATCAGCTTCTTTCTCAATAGCATTAAGTAAGTTTTCGCTGAAATTCATTCCAAGCTCGAATCCGAAATTTTCAAGTTTTTCTTTAATTTCATCCAATGATTTCTTACCGAAGTTACGATACTTTAACATACGGCTTTCAGTTTTGCTCACTAACTCACCAATAATTTTAATATTAGCATTATTTAAGCAATTGCTTGCGCGTACTGTTAAATCAAGTACCTCAACATCTTGTGATAAGAATTTGTAGTACTTTTGCTCATCTTCATCTAGAGTTGCAATGATACTATCTTCACCAACTAAATCTCCTAAGAATGGACGTAAGTGATCTTTTACGATTTTTGCAGCATTTTTTACTGCATCGCGTGGACAAATACTTCCATCCGTCCAAACTTCTAAAATCAAGCTATCCATTTCTGTTTCTTCCGCAACACGAGCAGCACCAACATTGTAGCGTACACGTGTAACAGGACTAAATAGGCAATCAATTGGAATTGTACCAATTGGATGATTTGGTTTCTTATTTTGCTCAGCAGGAACCCAGTCTCTGCCTTTTGCAATTTCAATCTCTGCTCTGAATGGCATATTTTTATCTAAAGTGCAGATTCTTTGTTCTGGATTTAGAATCTCAACAGTACCATCAGTAATTATATCAGCAGCAGTTACTTCACCAGCCGTGTCTTTTCTAATCTCGAGAGTTTTAGGTATATCACCATTCAAGGTTAATCTAACTCTTTTTAAGTTTAGAATAATCTCTGTAACATCCTCTCTAACTCCTGGAAGAGAAGCAAACTCATGTGCAACACCATCAATCCTTACAGCAGAAATTGCAGCTCCTTCAAGGTGTGATTTTAATACTCGACGTAATGAGTTGCCAAGAGTGTGACCAAATCCGCTCAAAAAAGGAGCAGCTGTAAACTTAGCATACGTATTTGTCGCTGTACTCTCATCTACTTCTAGAGTATGTGGCATAATGAACCCAGATGCAGCAGCCATATTATTCCTCCAGTTATTTTATTTTATTAAATTTAAAGCAATAAATTTAAAATTAAAATATTGCCTTTTGTTTACTATTAAACACGACGTCTTTTTGGTGGACGACAACCATTGTGTGGTACTGGAGTAACATCTTTAATTGTTGTTACTTCGATTCCACTTGCAGCAATACCTCTAACTGCAGACTCACGACCAGCTCCTGGACCTTTGATTCTAACTTCAACCTCTTTCATACCAAGAGCTTGAGCTTTTACAGCTGCATCACCAGCGATAACTTGCGCTGCATATGCAGTACTTTTACGAGAACCTTTGAATCCATTTTTACCGCCAGTTGACCAGCAAAGCACATTACCATGTAAATCTGTAAATGTAACTTTTGTATTATTAAAAGTAGCGTGTACAAATGCAATACCTGCAGGTACATAGCGACCACCTTTAACTTTCTTCTTAGCAGTTTTTACTTCTGCTGTTTCCTCTGTTGCAACAGCATTAGTATTTTCTACTGTATTTTTAATTTCTTCAGACATTTTTATATCTTTCCTTAAAAAACATTTAAATTTTCTTCATTAATAAAACTCTATTTTGGCTATTTAAATAATTTCTAACCAAAATTTTATGAAAATAAGTTAAATCTTATTTGTAAATTCAACTTATTTTCCAGCCAATTTACGAAGAGTTTTATCACGAATAGCTCCAACAGTAGATTTCTTACCTTTTCTTGTACGTGCGTTGGTCTTAGTTCTTTGACCACGAACTGGTAAGCCACGACGATGTCTAACGCCGCGGTAGCAGCTAATAGATTGTAAACGACGAATATCGCCAGATACAACACGACGTAAATCACCTTCTACAATAATGTCATTCTGTAAGATTACTGTAATTGCTGCAATGTGATCAGCAGATAAATCATTTGCTTTTAGATCACGAGGAATACCAGCTTTCTCGATGATTTCAAGAGCTTTAGCTGGACCTACACCGTAGATATAGCGTAATGCGTATTCTACTTTTTTCTTTCCTGGAATATCAATTCCTATAATACGAGGCATGATTCTTTATACCCTTATTTAGTATTAAACATTCTAATTAAAAACTTAACCTTGTCTTTGCTTGTGACGCGGGTTACGTGAACAAATAACTCTAACGATACCATTTCGTTTGATTACCTGACAGTATTCGCATCTGCGCTTTACGGACGCTCTAACTTTCATGTCAATTAAATCCTTTATAGTTAGAAACTTATAATTTTAATCTTTTATCTTTTTTGTGCCTAATTCAGTATTTAAGAGATTATACTGAATTGGGCTAAGATAACCCTGTTATATAATACGGCGGTGGAAAAGCGTATATATAAATCAATACACATAGAGTTGATAATATAGCTCTATGTGTAGTTAGTTCAAGTCGTTTGTTGAGAAAAATTCAAAAAAAAAGTTATTTTTAAAGATTTATACGATCTTTTTTTGAAAAATCACTGTTTTTTGTCATGATTTTGGTCCATTCCTCTACAATTGGCTGAAGTATGAAATCTTCAAACTCATTGTTTTCGGGAAAGTTGTAATCGCAGTATGGGCATTGATTAAACATTTCAATGTCAACATGCAAAAGCTTTTCACTGCATTTAGGACATTTCATGCTATTGCTTTTAGAATTTTGAACTTTTATATACTTTGAAGACATATTTAAAACTTCCTTTTTGTTACCAACTTGATTTTAATATATATGCCTTGCTGTTTCTTGTAAACTATTTAGATGTTTTTTTTCTTAAAAAAAATCACAGTGGTGGTAAATTTCTTGCAAATTGTTTTGCTTTGTAAATATTATTTCAATAAAATCAAATCGGCACTTAAAGTCTGGGCTGCCTAAGGATTTGATATAATATTTTGCACTATTTTTAATGCGTTTGCGTTGTTTATAGCTGAAGTTGTCTAAAGGTTTATATAATTCATGAAAGGTGCGACTTTTTACTTCCACAAAGACCAATGTATCACCATCTCGTGCGACAATATCTATCTCTCCACGTGCATTACGGTAATTCCTCATGAGAATGTTGTAATATTTATCCTTTAAAACATTGGTTGCAATGCTTTCACCTTTTGCTCCTAGTTTTATATGGGGAGCTCGTCTTTTAAAAAATAAAAAGTGTGAAAGCATCTGCTTTTTTACATTATTTATAACAGAATTATCACTCATAATTCTGAAAGGTTATTCTCAGTTAATTTTTCAACAATGTCGCTATAATTATTGCCAATATCATTTTCTTCATTCATAGTCATCATCTCATTGATGTCATCATCCTTAATAGAATTGTATGCAATATTCTCAGATTGTTCTTCAATTAATCCATTTAAAATATTTAATCCTTGTTTAATTTCATATTCATCATTTTTAAAATTGTTTTTTAAGGCAATGAAATCATCTTTATTACTATTATAAATAATGAACATATTTGAAAATGCTACAATAACTGCAGCCGCTGTTGCAATTGGTAGTAAAAATTTTAAAATAAAATTCGTTTTTATATTTTCTTTTGTCTCTTGTGTTTTGCTATATGCATAGTTTTTAATATTAAAGTCTGCACTTACTGGAGGTGATGCTTCTTCTTTTAAGTTTAATTTTAAAATTTTATTAGCTAAACTTGTATTACTAAAAACATTATTGCAATCTATACAATTTTCGATATGCCCCATCTCTTTATGAGAAAGACTTTGTTTATTAAAACCTTTCTCTAAAAGTTTTAATTGTAATTCACTACAATACTCATTCATTTTAGTTGTTGTCCTCAATTTTTAAATATGTTAGTTCTATTTTTAATTTATTAAGTGCGTATTTCATTCTGCTTAAAACCGTATTAATTGAGCAGTCTTGAATCTTTGCAATTTCTTTGAAACTAACATCATTACTTCTTAACAAAAAAACCTCTCTAAGATTTTCTGGTAATTTATCAAGAGCTTTAGTTATGGCTTGACTAATTTCTAAATTATTTAAGTCTTGCCACGGTTCATTATAATCTTTAGTAATCTCAATCCCATCATCATCAAATGCTTCTCTTGCGATAGTGTTTTGATGTTTTTTATTTTTTCTAACATTGTCAATTACGAGATTTCTCGCAATTGTAAAAGCCCAATAAATGAATTTATCTTTATCTGAATACTTGTCTAGCTTATTAATTATTTTTACCCACGTTTGTTGAAAAATATCATCACATAAATGCTGATTATTATAAACTAATTTATATATATACGAATAGAGTGGCTTTCTATATTTTTCATAGAGAGCATCAAAGCATTTATTATCGCCTTTTAAATATTTTTCTATTAACTGACAGTCTTCCACTCGATAAATTCTTTACATTTTAGAATGCAAATTATAACAACTACATTCAGATTGGCATTTTTAACTTAATGCTAATAATATAAACGCATTTTTATGAATTTTATTGTTATTTAAACATTTTTTTTGAATATTTTTGTCAATTGCTTATATTAAGAGATAATTGTCGAGTAAATATAAATATTTTTATTAAAAATACTATTTTAAAAATAATGGAGTAAACTATGTACGTAGGAAGAATTGTTGCGATTGCAAGAACTAAAGATAATAAAAATTGTGCAATGTATCGAGTGTCATCACGCTCATTCCCAAATCGTGAAGCGCGTGAAAATGATGGTGTAGTTTCAATTATGCCAAGAGCTGGTTTTGAAGCTGATTTACAAAAAAGTCCATACATCGCATATAACTGTGTGCGCACTGCAAATGATTATGCTGTTGTGACAAATGGATCACACACTGATCCAATTGTTGAAAAAATTAAAATGGGAATGCCTCCTCGCGACGCATTGGCATTAGGTTTACTGGCGATGGATTATGAAAAAGATGATTATAACACTCCACGTATTGCCGCGGTGGTTCACAAAACTGATAATGTTGCATTTTTAGCGACAATTCGTCATGATGCAGTACACGTAACAAGTTTCACTCTAGAAGCAGGTCAAGCATTTTATGTGGCTACTTATGAACATAATACTCCATCTTGCCACTATATGGATAAAGGTTTTACTGCATTAACAGCGGCTGAAGGCTGTGATTATGTTGTAGAAGGTGGTGTTTTTGCTGAATTAAAAAACCCAGTAACATCAACTGCAGTTGTGGCTAGCGAAGCTGGTTTTGAAATTGCAACAAAAGTAATTTAATTTGCTTTTAATTATTATAATAAAAATGAACAAAAGGATTATTAAGAATTGAGTATTGAAATTCTTGATGGTTTAAATACCGAGCAACGTGCTGCAGTAACTCATACTGAGGGTGCGTTGCTTGTTTTAGCTGGAGCGGGAAGTGGTAAAACACGTGTTATTACTTATCGCATTGGCTATATGATTGCAAAGGGTATTAAGCCAAAAAATATTTTAGCGGTAACATTTACTAATAAAGCCGCACGTGAAATGAAAGAGCGTTTAATTGAGTTAGTTGGTGCTAGTGAAGGCAACAAAGTAACCGTGGGAACGTTTCACTCTTTTTGTTCATTGATTTTACGTCGTGAAATTCATCGCATTGGGTATTTACGCAACTTTACTATTGCTGATAGTAATGATCAAAAAGGATTATTGCGTCAAGCTGCGGGTGAATTAAATTTTCGCAAAGAGGATGTTCCGCAGGATAAATTAATGAATTTTATCAGTAATTGCAAAAATAATTTAATTTCTCCAGAAGAAGCTATTGAAAGTGCTGAACTAGAATACTCAATACGTTTTGCCCATGTTTATAAACGTTATCAGCAGTTGCTGCTAAATCAAAATTTGCTTGATTTTGATGATATGTTATTTAATGTATATCGCATTTGGAGTGAAAATCCTGACGTTTTAGAGCGTTACCGTGAGGTTTATCAATATTTATTAATTGATGAATACCAAGATACCAATGTGGCACAATTTACCTTAATTAAAATGTTATCAGGCGAGCGTGAAAATGTTTGTGTGGTCGGTGATGATGACCAAAGTATTTATGGTTGGCGTGGTGCGGTTGTTGAAAATATTTTAAATTTTCCACAAAATTTTAGTAATTGTAAAGAGATTCGTTTAGAGCAAAATTATCGTTCGACAAATAATATTTTACATGCCGCAAATACCGTGATTAAAAATAATGAAATGCGTTATGATAAAGAGTTATGGTCGGCAAAAGGTGATGGCGATAGTATCAAAGTATTTTCATGTGAGGATGCTAATAAAGAAGCTGAAGCGATTGCTGACAAAATCATCTATGAGATTAAAAAAGGGCGTTTTCAATATAAAGATTTTGCAGTATTATATCGATCAAATCAAATGGCAAGGATTGTTGAACAAACTCTAAGAAGTAATTCAATCCCATGTAAAGTTGTTGGGGGGCAGGAATTTTTTAGTCGTAAAGAGATTAAAGATGCTGCAGCATATTTAAAGTTATTGTTTAATAGTAAAGATGATCAAAGTTTTTTACGTATAATAAATGTTCCGCCACGTGGGGTGGGGGATACGACAGTGAAGAAAATTAAGGAGTTTCGTTCTAATAATAAAAGCTTTAAAAATAAGTCATTTGTTGAAATTTTAAAAAGCTCAGAAAAGTTACCTGAAATAATATCAAAGCGTGCTCAAAACGGTATAAATGATTTTCTTAAAGTTTTCGATAAGTATCAAGAAATTTTTACTGAAGCTGGAGATGTTGCAAAAAAGGTTGAGGCATTTCTTGATGAAAGTGAATTTCTTCATGGGATGCTTAAAGTTTATAAAGACCGTAATGAGGCACTTCTAAGAACAGAATTTATTTATGAGTTTATTCATTCGATTGCAGAGTTTGAAGAGCGTAATGGCGGAAAAGTTACTTTGGCAGAATTTTTAGAAAAATATTCATTACTTGATGAGCAAGATCGCACCAACAATGATGAAAAAAATGATAATGCCGTGACTTTAACAACGGTTCATGCATCAAAGGGGTTGGAATTTCCATGTGTTTTTGTGATTGGCATTGAGGAAAAAGTTTTTCCTCATGAACGTTCGTTAATGGAAGGGAGTGAAGACGAGGAACTACGTTTATTTTATGTAGCTATTACACGAGCTCAATTAGAGTTGTTTTTGTCATGGTCAATGATTCGAATGCAAAGAGGTAAGAAAAATCGCCAAAATCGTTCACATTTTTTAGACCAATTACCAGAACAGTGTATCGAAACTTTAACTGCTGAGCAATTAGTTCCTGTTATGAGCGAAGATGATCAAAAACAGGCATTTGCTGATATTATGAAAATGTTTGATTAGGGTAAAAAAAATATTCGTGAGTAGTGTATTTTTTATATTTATTTACAAAAAGCTTCTTTTGCTACTTCAGATTGCAAGTACTTATAATAACAATTTAAATAATCAGTCCATTTTTTCATTAAAACAGAATCATTATGAGCGTATTCTTTAATTAAATTTAATGCATACGTTAATTTATCAATATTAGATTGCCACTGTAATATTAGAGGAGAGGTTTCTAAAGATAGCTCGCTAACTGCGATAATAAACCATGCCGCAGATTTATAATCAGTAATTTTACTTAAATATTGTTTTAAATAAAAATCGCCATCATAAGATTCTTCATGAGTACTACTTGGCTCCAATAACAGATCTTCTAAAAAATTCGTTGAAAGTATATCCTCTTCTAATTCAAGATTGCTAAATTCTTCAGTTTTACTATATTCAATCATTGCGCTTTTTAAATCATTCAAATCTTCTTTCATTGGCAATTCAGCGCTATTTAAATGTGCAATTATCTCTAGAACATAACTGTTTTCAACTTTAACATACTCGCCAGCATAATATTCTTTATAAAACATATTTATTTCTGATAAATTGATTATTTCAAAAAAATATTTTACAACCAACTTATAAATACTATCTTTGTTTAAATCATCTTTATGCCACTTTAACCAGTTTGGAAATTCATGGCAGTTAAGCAAGCTATTTTCATCTCCGTCTTTTTCTATATTAATTAGTTCTAGAGCCTTAGGTAAGTAATAAATAACTTCCTTGTAATCACCAATGGATAATGATCCATAAAAGATTGCCCATAAATCTTTACAACAAATAATTTGATTAAGATCTTTTACCACAAAAACTTCTTTATCGTAACCAAATCATTCATGAGCAAGGTCACTAAATTTTTGAGGTTTCATGTATTTACTGTTGATAATTTTTTTTATTTCTTCTAATGTTTGTTTAGCATTTTCATTCATTATTTATATATTCCTTTAAATTTCTTTGTAAAAATATTACTATATTTTTTGTTTATAAATTTGGTTAGTATGAAATTAGGTGCTATTACTAGTAAAGGCAACTTTGTTGAAATTATGAAAATTTTTGATTAAAAGGGATCAGTGTTGTCATCTTTAAAAATTATTGAAAAATCTAACTAATGATGTTTTTTTATTTTTGAGAATAAAAAAACAATAAAAAACACCACTGAAAAATGGTGTTTTTGGGTATAAAATATATTTTTGAATTTTTATTCAGCCCAAAATGGGGACATACTGCGTAATGTACTAATAACTTTGGGTAAATGTTCGATACAGTAATCAACTTCTTCTTCAGTATTATAAACCGATAAACTAAAACGAATTGTCCCATGCGCTGCTGTGTATGGAATACCCATTGAGCGCAATACATGAGATGGTTCTAAACTACCAGTTGTACAAGCACTTCCACTTGAAGCACAAATCTTTAGGCGATCCATTAGCATTAAAATACTTTCGCCTTCGATATACTCAAAACTAATACTTGATGTATTTGGTAAACGGCTCTCTAAATCTCCATTAATGCGAATTTGCGGAATGTTATTTTTAATACCTTCTTCTAAACGATCTCGCAATGCTTTAACACGAGTGTTTTCCTCTTCAAGTTTTTCTAAGGCTAATTCAGCAGCTTTGCCTAAACCAACTATACCTGCAACATTTTCAGTACCTGCACGACGACCTTTTTCTTGGTGTCCACCAGTTAAAAATGGTTTAAAACGAATGCCTTTACGAATGTAAAGCGCGCCAATTCCTTTAGGACCGTGAAGTTTATGTGCCGATAAACTTAACATATCAATTTCAGATTCATCCATATTCATTGGGATTTTACCAACAGCTTGAACTGCGTCAGTGTGAAATAATGCACCCTTAGCGTGAGCAATTTTAGCAATTTCTTCAACAGGGTAAATATTACCAACTTCATTATTTGCCCACATAACTGAAACAACTGCCGTATCATTATCAATTTGTTCTTTAAGTATTTCCATATCAAGTCGACCACGAGAATCAACAGGAACATAGCTAATTTTATAACCTTTACGCTCTAACTCTTTGCATAAATTTAAAACTGCTGGATGCTCAACTTTAGTTGTGACAACTTTGCGACGCTTAGGACAGGTTTGCAGTGCACTATAAATTGCTGCACTATCACTTTCAGTTCCACAACTGGTGAACATAATCTCTGAGTAGTGTCCTTCGCGGTCGGTAAATGTTGAACCTAATAACTTAGCAACTCTTGCTCTAGCTTGTTCAATATCTTTTTTTAGTAAACCGCCAAAAGTATAAATGCTTGAAGGATTACCGTAATTTTCAAGGTAAAAAGGCTTCATTGCTTCAAATACCTCTGGAGCAACAGCCGTTGTTGCATTATTGTCAAAATAGATAACTTTATCTCTCATTGTTACTTGCCTTATTTACAATTTATTATTGATTTTTGACGATTAAATTTGGCGATAAAAATTCTTGAAGCTTTGCTTCGACTAAATTTTTTAACGTAACTTGACTGCTTGCGCACATTGCACAACGCCCTTTTAATTCTACTAAAACAGTGTTGTTATCTTCTAAATTAATAAATTCAATACTGCCACCATCATTTTCTAATGCAGGTTTGATTTCGCGGTCGATGATCTCTTGAATTTTAATCACTTTTTGAACAATTGATAATGAATCAAAATTATTTTTTTCATCATCAGAGTTTGTTTCGTTGTTTTCTTCTGCACTCCAAATACCGTCAAGAATTGTTTGAATCTCGTCTAAACAAAGACCACATGCTCCACCAGCCTTGCAATAATTTTTGACTTCATGTGCATCTTTGACATTGTTTTCTTTGGCAACTTTTCTAATTTTAATATCAGTTACGCCAAAACATTTACAAACAATGCGTCCTTCATGATCATCGTCATCATGGTTGATTGTTTCGCCGCGATAATTAGCTATTGCAGCTTCAAGAGCCTCCATTCCCATTACCGAACAGTGAATCTTTTCTTCTGGCAATTCTCCTAAATATTCAACAATATCTTTATTAGTAATTTTTTCAGCCTCTTCTAGAGTTTTGCCTTTTATTAATTCTGTCAATGCTGAAGATGAAGCAATTGCGCTTGCACAACCAAATGTTTTAAATTTAGCATCAACAATGCGTCCCTCATTATCTAGTTTAAATGTTAATTTAAGTGCATCACCACAGCTGATATTTCCAACGTCACCAACCCCGTCAGCATCTTTAATTTCACCAACGTTTCTAGGGTTTAAGAAATGATCCATAACTTTATCGCTATAATCCCACATAATGTGAATCTCCTTATCTTGAATGAATGTTTTCTTTTCAGAAAATCATTCAAATATATTAAATTTCAATCATATTGTTTTTGTATGAATTAATATAGCTATTCATATAGCTTAATGCAAATATTTTACATGACAAAAATAAATTTGTCATGTTTTAGTTAAAACTTTGCGTATTCAGCTTTAATTGCTTCAGCAACTTTTTGAGCTATTTGTTCAACAGGCACTAAATCACCGTTCTTTTCGCCACGGCGTTTAAATTCTACACTGTTATTAGCAATGCTTTTTGGTGAAACCACGACTCTAAATGGAATACCAATTAAGTCTGCGTCGTTAAACATAAATCCTGGCTTTTCTCCGCGATCATCAAATAAAACTTCTAGATCTAACTCTTGAAGCTGGTTATATAATGATTCAGAAGCTTCCTTTACTTCTGCTTTTTTAGGATTTAATGCACATAAATGAACTTCCCAAGGGGCAACAGTAATTGGCCAAATTGGACCATAGTTATCATTGTTTTGTTCGATGATTGATGCCATAGCACGACCAACTCCAATACCATAACAGCCCATTATAACTGGTTTTGCTTTACCATTGTTATCGAGAATATTGAAATTCATTGCTTCGGAATACTTTGTCCCTAATTGGAAAATATTACCTACTTCAATACCTCTAGTAATTTGTAAAGGAGTATTGGTAATTGGGCATAAATCTCCTTCACGAACTGTTGCAATATCAGCAACAATATATTTATCAGTGTCAACTTTTACATCACGACTGAAATTGAAATTTTTGTAATGGTAATCTGCTTCGTTTGCACCTGCAACTAAATTAATACTTTTTGCAACTGAGTTGTCAAAAACAACGGTTACTTTTTCAAAATCAATATCTAATGGTGATGCATAGCCAGGTTCACAGCCAATTGCACGAATTTGTTCGTCATTTGCAAAATTTAAGTTTGCATTTAGAATAACGTTTTTTAGTTTAGCTTCATTCACTTCAATATCGCCACGAATAACTGCTAAAACTAATTGCTCTTCATCAGTAACATAGAATACTGCTTTCGCTGTATGTTCTTGCGAAATATTTAAAAAATCAGCAACTTCTTCAATTGTTTTAGCGTCTGGTGTATGAACTTTCTCTAATGGTATAACTTCTTCATCAGTGTTATAAATCCAATTTGCAGTTGCAACTTCACTATTTGCTTTGTAAGTATAATCACTATTGGTGATAATTGTATCTTCACCACAATCGCAAATTGCCATAAATTCGTGTGAGACTTTACCGCCCATCATTCCAGCATCTGATTCAATGGATAGCACATTGTTCATTCCTAGGCGGTCAAATATTTTAACATATGCTTCGTGTGCTTGCAGGTAATATTCTTCTAAGTTTTCTTGAGATTCATGGCATGAATATGCATCTTTCATAGTAAATTCACGAACACGAATTAAGCCACCGCGAGCACGAGCTTCATCGCGATACTTCGTTTGAACTTGATAAACCATTGCTGGTAATTGCTTATAGCTACTAATTTCACTTCTTAATAAATGAACCACTGCCTCTTCATGAGTCATTGCCAAGAGCATATCACTGCCATTACGATTTTGGAAACGTAGTAATTCTGGACCGACACTTTTATAACGACCTGACTCTTCCCATAATTCTGCTGGTAAAACAACTGGCATTAAAACTTCTTGACCATCAATATTATTCATCTCTTCACGGATAATATTTTCAATTTTGTCATTAATGCGTTTAGCAATTGGCAACATTGAAAAAACTCCTGTAGAAACAGGGCGAATATATCCACCACGTAACAAAAATTTGTGGCTAACTGTAACAGCATCTTTTGGGTCCTCTTTTAAACGACGACCAACCATTTTCGACATTCTCATGATTATTTAATCCTTAAATGAATTTTAAGTTGTTTATTTTATATATAATAATTAGCAGTTTTTTGTGCTATTATCTTCTTCTATTTCTTTATTTTGAACTGTTTTAATCATTTGATCAAAACCTTTTAATATAGCGTTGTTTTGTTGAGGAGCAATAAAATCAATAATTATCATAACAACAAAGTTTAAAATAAATGCTGGTAAAAGCTCATAAACACTAAATATTTCTCTGAGTGTGGCGCAATTCTCAAATTCTTCACCACTTAAATATTCACGAATTTGGTACCATACTACAACTGTAACTCCTCCGATAACCATTCCTGATAAAGCGGAATACCATGTTGTTTTCTTTGAATACAAAGATCTAATGATGACCGGACCAAACGCAGCTCCAAAACCAGCCCAAGCAAATGAAACTAATTTTAGAATTGATTTTTCTGTTCCTCCCGTATTTGCTCCTTCCTTGTCATATGAAAAAGCCAATAGCATCGCAATAATTGCTACGATGAAAACGCATAATCTACTAACCCACAATAATTCTTTATCTTTAGCTTTCTTTTTTGCAACCGCATAAATGTCTTCAGTTAATGAAGAACTGCACACCAATAATTGTGAATCAACGGTTGACATAATTGCTGCTAGAATTGCCGCCATCAATACTCCTCCAATCCAAGGATTTGCTAAATCTCGAATCATTTGGATAAATACTTGTTCTTTGTCGCCATTTGGTGCTGTTTTATATAAAGCTATGCCTAAGACTCCAATAACAATCGAGCAAAATAATGAAATAAACACCCAAACCATAGCGATACTCATTGCTTTTGGAAAGTCCCTATGGCTTTTAATAGACATAAAACGAACAATAACATGTGGCATTCCAAAATAGCCAAGCCCCCAAGCTAACGATGAACATATAGCAAGGACTGATAAAGTCTGGAAATTACCTTCTTTATTAGTAAATTCCATAATGTTTAATGAAATATTTTTAGCTTGAGCTACTGTTATTAATTCGCCGTCTTTAAGAGTGAAATATGCTAAAATAGGAATGATTAACAATGCTACAAACATCAATAATCCTTGAATTAAATCAGTCCAGCATACTGCTAAAAAACCTCCTAGAAGAGTATACATTACTAATACCAATGCTCCTGCTAAAACTGCGCTGTTGTATTTAACCCCTAGTAAGGAATGGAATAATTTACCCGCTAAAACCAAACCTGATGCAACATAAATAGTAAAGAAAAATAAAATAATCAATGCCGAAGAGATTTGTGTCAAGCGGTATTTGTCAATGAAACGGCGTTCAAAAAAAGTTGAAATTGTTAGCGAGCCACTTTGCTCAGTGTAAACTCTTAAACGTGGTGCAACAATTAGCCAGTTTAAAAAGGTTCCTATAAACAAACCTATCCCAGCCCATGATTCACTAACTCCGCCAACAAAAACGGCTCCAGGTAAACCCATTAAGAGCCAGCCGCTCATGTCGCTTGCTTGAGTTGAAAGTGCTGTAACCCAACTCCCCATTGAGCGTCCACCTAAAAGATAACCTTCAAGGTTATTTGATTTTTTCAGAAAATATAATCCAATAGCTAGCATTACTATTAAATATAGACAAAATGTCACTATAATGGGTTTGTGTTGGTTACTAAGGATTACTGCAGAAAAATTATTAAATAATTTTAAACTATTAATTTCTATCATAATGTAAATACTTCGTTAATTTTTATAAGTTGGTGTAATTTTTTTGTTACGAACTTGTTTTAACTTTACAAATACAAATTCCTAAGCTATACTAAAAATAAAAGATAACTTTAATAGATAAAGAGCTATATTTCAAATATATTAATTGAAAAAAATAAAATTAAAGGTAAACACAATGACAAACACTGTAAAAAACAACTCACAGCACGCTAGCATTGGTGTCATAGGTTTAGCCGTGATGGGGGAAAATTTAGCAAGAAATATTGCCAATAAAGGTTATAGCGTGGCCGTCTACAATCGTACCAGTAAAAAAGTTGAAGATTTTATATCAAGAATACAAAATAATAATATTATTGGAACTACTTCATTGGAAGAGTTTTGTGCCTCATTGATCAAGCCACGTAAGATTATTCTAATGATTAGAGCAGGGGAAGTTGTTGATTCAGTAATAAATCAATTACTAGATTATCTTGAACCTGAGGATATAATTATTGATGGAGGTAATAGTTTTTATAAGGATACTCAACGTCGTTACGAAATGTTGCAAAAATCAAAAATTAGATATCTAGGAGCAGGTATTTCAGGAGGTGAAGAAGGCGCCTTAAATGGACCATCAATTATGGTAGGGGGAGATAAAGATGCTTTTAATGCTGTAAGTGTTCTACTTGAAGATATTTCGGCCAAAGTAGAGTTTAATGGTGAAATTGAAAGTTGCTGTAAATATTTAGGTGATGATGGGGCAGGGCATTTTGTTAAAATGATACATAATGGTATCGAATATGCTGATATGCAAATGATTAGTGAAGTTTATTATATTTTGAAAAATTTGGTTTGTTTAACTAATGGTGAAATTGCACATATTTTTAAAAGCTGGAATAATGGACCTTTGAGTAGCTATTTAATTGAAATTACTGCAGAAGTTTTAGCTAAAAAAACTTTACTTGAAGATGATGGTTCAACAAATCATTATGTTGTCGACAAAATTCTAGATGTGGCTAGCCAAAAAGGAACTGGTAAATGGACTGCAGAAAGTTCATTAGAACTTGGTGTGCCGACTTCAACTATTGCTCAGGCTGTTTTTAGTAGATATATGTCAACATTAAAACATACTCGGCTTGAGGCTGAAAAGATTTTTTATCAAAATCATGAGGAAGAAGAAATTGTTTTAGGCAAACACTTTATTCAAGATTTACATGATGCGTTATATGCTGCAAAAATATGTTGCTATGCTCAAGGATTCCAGCTTTTAGCAAAAGCTTCAGGCGAGTTTAATTGGCATTTAAATTATAGTGATATTGCGAAGGTTTGGCGTGGGGGTTGTATTATTCGAGCTGACTTCTTAAATGATATTAGTTCAGCGTACTCAAATAATAACAGCCTTGAAAATTTACTATTTTCACAATATTTTCAATCAAAATTACTTGATTGTTTGGAGGCTTGGCGAAATGTTGCGAGTTGTGCAGTTTTAAATGCAGTTCCTGCACCGTGTTTGATTAGCGCTTTAAGCTATTTTGATTCATTGAGTTGTGGACATAGTTCAGCAAACATGATTCAAGCGTTGCGCGATTATTTTGGAGCACACATGTATGAAAGAATTGATCGACCTCGAGGAGAATTTTTCCATACTAATTGGACTGATAATTCGGGAGTTACAACATCAGAAAGTTATTCAGTGTAAAATTTAGCAAAATTTAGCAAAAAAGTATGGTATATTCTCTTGAGGGTTTTATATTACTGAATAGGGTTATAAAAATTAATAAACAACAATATATAATAAAAATGAAAACATTCAGAAAATTATTTTATGGATTCGGGTTGATTTCAACACTTGTATTAAGTTCATCATGTGTAACTGAAACAATTAGTGAAATTGAAACCAATGAAAGAGAAGCTAATTTAACAGTAGAACAATTACAATATAAAATTAGGATTGCTAACAATACTTCAAAAATTTATAGTTTTGTTATGACCCAGTCTTTGCGAGCGCGTGGTGGTGATATTTATATGTTAAAAACATCATATTTACGTCCAAATTATTATAAAATTGCAACCTATAAAGATTCTAAATTATTAGGCATGGAAATTTATAATAATGAAGAAGTTTACACATACGATACAAAAAGCACTCGTTTTACAAAATTAGAAGGTCGTAAAAAGAAAGCCCGTCTAGCAATGCTACAGGCGACTGCAACCGAAGATAAAAATTATCGTAGTTTGTTTTCCGAAATAAAACTTACTCTAGTTGATGTCAATAATAAAGAATACTATAAAATGGTTGGTATTACAAAAAATAATTTAATTCCACCAATTACAATTTACGTTAATAAAAAAACTTTCTTACCTGAAATTGTTGAATCAAAAATGAGCACAGGAAGTGGCAAAGAAAGTTATTATTCCATTACAAAAAGTTATACTGAAAAGTTGGGTGCAAAATTCCCTAATGAGCAGGAAGTTATTATTGGGCTGAGAACTTATCGCTATATTCTTGAAGATTTAAAAGTGAATATTGATTTAAAGGTGGATGATTTTGAGCCTAAAAAGGCATGGTACGAGCCAAATATTTAAAAAATCTATCTATAAAATTTATTAACACCACAAAGTTCAAAACTGCTGTGGTGTTTTTTTATTATATGCTATTTTGAAATCATTTTAAAATAATTTGGTAAACCACGTTCTTTTGCTTGAGAACATAAACGGCAACTATTTTCAGTATCTATAGGGTAAACTTTTCCGAAGTTGCTATATTGTTGAATTAATACTTGATTATCGCGAATAAAACATTTTTCACGAGGTTGCCCCATTGCTTTAACCATACGTTGCCAGATATCTAATAATGGCTCTTCTGTAATATTTCCAAATGACAATGGAGTGAAGTCACATGGGCAAACTTTACCCGAGTATTCAATATACATATGTTGAATTCCCGCGCAACAGCCAAAAACTTCCTTTCCTTCCATGACGTTAAAGGAACATACTTTTGGCATTTTTTCTTGTTTATTCATCATGCAATGAAACTCTTTAAGAGTTTGGACTTCATCATCATCTAGTAATACCTTTTCAGAAGCATTTTGGAGATTGCCTGTTGGCATCGGTTCAATAATTCTAAATTCATGAACATTTAACATTTTTGCTAAATTATAGATTTTTTTCATTTCATCTAAGTTATTTGCAACTAAATCATGACTAGCTAAAGTAGTAGTCATAGAATAAATCTTTGAATCAGCAAGCCATTTCAAGCCGATAACTGTATCTTTGAATGCTCCTTTGCGGCCACGCAAACGGTCAAAAATTTCTTCATTATAGTGATCGAGGCTAACAGCTATCCCCCATAGTTGATGCTTTTCTAACAGCTTTACTCTTTGTTCTGTTAAAGTAGCAGCTGAGGTAAAAAGTATTGTTGTAATACCTAAATTGGCGGCGTATTCAATTAAATTGTCAAGTTCACTATGAACCAATGGCTCACCGCCAGTAAAACCGATTATGCAAACTCCTAATTCATTTAATTGATCAATAACAGAATACCAATATTTTGAGTCAATCGAACTTTTTTGACGTTTTTCACTACTGCAATGCCAACAATCGTTTGGACATTCTGGAGTAATTGCTAGATATGCGGAAAATGGAGTTTGTGCCCCATTTTTTAAATTTTTAACGATTCTGTCAAAAGCTTTGCTCGGGTAGGGAGGAATAAATGAATTGACAACTTTTTGATTATTATGGGTGGTAACTTGTTCCGAAGTCATAAACTTTTCGATAAAATAGAATAAACTCTCACTATTTTGTAGCTGTTTTTGAAGCATAATTTTTGACATTTTCTCTAACCTTTTTTCTTTTAAAATACAATATTGTAATAAAATTGACTAGCCACTATAACACACTTTGACAATGAGTTCAAGAGCCTTTTTAGTTAATTATAATTAGTTATTAAAAATAAAATTAATTAATTGTTTTGAATATAATTTTTGTTATGATATTGCTTATTTACATTTTTGCCTTTTACATCCCTGATTAGATGTTTTGTAGTTATGAGATGTATGAGGGATAGGCATAAATAAAGTCGATAAATATCTGAATATGAATTATTTTGATCTGTTAAACTACATAATTTATTAATGCTAGCAAGACAAATTAGTAGTTGCAACTCGGTTAAATAACCATTTAAATGTAAGGCTTCAAAGTTAACGCTTGAATAGTCCGCCATTGCTTAGCTACAATTACCTGGAGTATTTTTTATTTAAAAATATCTTATAAATTTATTAAACCGATGTTATTTGATTTTGTAATATTTGGCAATTTCCCTTCAAAATCATTAGTGTAGTTTATAAATATTTGACCTAAAATTTTAACATTATTCTTGTCTTAGGCGTAAAACTTTGCCCCGTTTCTGCCACTCTTTACATAAAAAAGGAGCTCGTGAAGAGATTGCCACGCTAAAAATTAGTATGATTAATAATGATTGCCAGTAATTGTATATTTAATTATTGATGGGGGGTAATGTCATATAGCTATTTATCAAAATAATTATTGCAGTGTAACAAAAAAATATCCATAGGATTTTTTATTCAATTTGTTTTCAACTTTAACAGTGATATTCTTTCAGGTTTTATTTAAACTGCAAGTTTTTTAACAAGCTTTATAATATTTTTCATGTTTTAAATTCTTTGCTGTTCACTAATCTGTGATTGTTCGATCTTATCGTAGTCTGTAAAATTTTTGGCAATAAAAAAAGTAGCGATGAGCACTACAATTGCGATAATACTTAACACAATCACTAGTTCTGTAAAGCCGAAGAACATAATCTGATAATTTTTTTTCATAAAGCGCTCCATCGTATTAAACTATATTACACTACAATAAATATTAACTAATTTCAAGAAAAAAATAAAAAATGACAACAAAATATTAAATTTTACTGTCATTTTTCTATATAGAAGTCTTTTAAAAACGAAATTATTCGCCTTCTGCCTCTTCAACTGTCTTTTTGATTAATTCATCAAATGCATCAGCAAAGTCATCTTCTTGACCATCGTTGTAGCCAACCAAGCCTTCACCAATTTCATACAATGCAATGTCCAAAAATTCTTCATCATCAATTCTAACCATTGGTTTCCCACCCATTGCTAATTGCTTAGCTCTTTTTGCTGCTACTATTGATAAAATCTTTGGATCGCTAATTTGTTGCTTTGCTTTTTTTAAATATTTATTATTCACAGTTATTATAACTCCTAATGGTTTTATTCTTAATAATATTGTTATTAACAATAACACTAATCAAGACAATTACAAATCAAGCAGTCCTAAAATATGAAAATTTTAAAACTACCTGATTGCTTATTGTAATAATAATTTAGTGAATTATTAATTCTAGTAATCGATTACAGCACGATGATTATCAATAATTGTATAATCGTCACTTGTAACAATTTTGAAGTTCTTCTCAAATTCACTAACTGCATTATTTACATATTGTTCAGCAATAACTGCACGATCAGTATCTTTCATAGCGTCATTAATTAATGTATAACCAACTAAAATATTAGTTTCCATTGCAACTAATTTACCTGCCATTAAGTCGTGATATGCAGGATCTTTTTTATCTGCAACAAACTTAACCGCAATTTTTTGTTGTTCATGCAATTCTGCAACTTTTTCTTTTAACCGAGCTAAAGGACCAGTCACTTCAACTGCTTTTAATTCATCATATAAAGTTTCACCAACGCGCTGCATTACGCCTCCAATCGCAGCAACAACCTGCAATTGAGTCGTTCCTTCATAGATATTAGTAATACGTGCATCACGATAATAACGTTCAACATTAAAATCACGCATAAAACCAGTGCCACCATGAATCTGAATTGAATCATATGCTACTTCATTTGAAACTTCTGTTGCTAAAGCTTTACACATTGGAGTTAGTAATGCAGCTAAACGAACATAATATTTCATTTGTTTACGGTCTTCAGCTGTTGGATTGCCATGTTCAACTAAATGAGTGTAACCATTACGTAAGTCTACTGAGCGACTTGCAATGTATAGTAATGTTCTTGCCGCATGAAGTTTAATCTTCATTTTGCTAAGCATGTCGTAAACAGCAGGTAATTTATCAATTTCTAGTTTGAACTGTTTACGTTCTTCAGCATATTTGCGTGCTTCACGATAAGCCGCTTCAGCAATACCAATTGCCTGAGCACTGATTGCCATACGAGCGCCATTCATCAATGACATTACATATTTTGTTAAACCACGACGACGAAGTCCGCATAATTGAGCAGGGACATCGTTGTATTGAAGTTCACATGTTGCAACACCGTGGATACCTAATTTATCCTCAATGCGACGAACGACTAACTCTGGACATGCTTCGCAAATAAACATAGATAAACCACGACCATCACTTGACCCTTCTTCCGAACGAGCTAAAACTAAATGCACTTTAGCGCAACCATTAGTAATAAAGCGTTTGTTACCATTTAAGAACCAATTGCCTTCTTCATCTTGATACGCACGTAAGCGTACAGATTGTAAATCAGAACCAGAATCTGGCTCAGTTAAGTCCATTGATCCATCAACAATACCAGCAGCAAATAGTGGTAAATATTTATCTTTTTGTTCTTCATTACCAAATTCACAAATTGTATCTGCAATATCCTGTAAACCAATTAGGTTTTGCAATGAAGCGTCAGCACGAGAAACCATTTCAGTGATCATTGCATAAACTGTTACAGGGAAGTTGATACCACCATATTTGTGAGGTAGCATAATACCCATTACGTCAGCTTTACGTAAGTCTTCTAAGTTTTTCACTGTTAATGGATGGTATGTTACCACGCCATCTTCAAAATGTGGACCTTCACGGTCAACTGTACGAGAACGTTCTTCAATATTTTCACCACAAATTTCACCAATGTTTTCTAAAACACGCTTATAGTTATCTAATGCATCAGATAAATCTGTTGGTGCTGTATCATATTGCTCCGCATATTTATAATCATTTTCTTTTAAAGCAACTGCTTTTTCAAGATCTAAATTATTTAAAATAAATTGGAGGTCACGGTTATCTGTAAAATAATTAGCCATAATATATAATCCTCCTATGCTTTTGCTTTAAAAGCTTTAATCATTTTTGGAATAACATCCTTTAAATCGCCGACAATACCGTAGTGTGCAACTGAGAAAATTGGAGCATCAGGATCATTGTTGATTGCAATAATTTTCTTTGAATCATCCATGCCCGCAACATGCTGAATTGAACCACTAATGCCACATGCGATATATAATTTTGGACGAACTGTTACTCCTGTTTGACCAACTTGGTGGTCATGATCAATCCAACCAGCGTCAACTGCAGCACGAGAAGCACCGACCTCTCCGCCTAAAGTAGCTGCTAATTCTTTAATCATTGCGAATGTTTCTTTATCACCAACTCCATAACCACCAGAAACGATGATTGGAGCTCCTTTTAAATCAACAGTTTTATCTTCACGAACACGTTCGATAACTTTAATTACTTTTTCAGCATCAGTTAATTTTGGTGTTACTTTTACTAATTCGCCTGTTCTGTTCGAATCTGGGGCATCCATTTTCATAACACCTTCACGAACTGTAACCATTTGTGGGTCGTCCCAAGTATTAACAATTGTTGCAATAATGTTACCACCAAATGCTGGACGAATTTGCATTAATTTATTTTGATATGATGCTTTGTTAACTTTGTCATCAAAGTCATCAATTTGTAAATCAGTACAATCCGCTGTCAAACCTGCTAGTTTTTCAGAAGCTACACGAGGAGCAAGTTCACGACCTTTGAATGTCGCACCAAATAATAAAATGTTTGGTTTATGCTCAACGATTAAATCCGTCAAAACTCTAGCATATGGTAAAACTGTGAATGGTTCTAAAGCTTCATCTTCAGCTAAAATTACTGTATCACAACCATAAGAATAAAGAGTATCAGCTAAAGACTCAACATTATTACCAAGTAAAACTGCTTCGGTTTTTACACCAAGTTGATTAGCTAACTCACGACCTTTACATACTAATTCAAGACTAACATCAGCAATTTTTCCTTCTTCTTGCTCAATGAAAATCCATACGTTTCCAATTTGATCTGCCATAATTTCTTACCCCAAAGTGTGATCTTCGATTAATTCTTGGATTAAAGAGCCAATACCGCTTTCAGTTGCTTCAACCATCTTGCTTTCAGATGCTGTTAGAACAACACTCTCAATCTTCTTAACTTTAGTTGGAGATCCTTTTAGACCTACACGCTCTAAATCTGCGCCAACTTCATTCGCTGTCCATTCGTTAATTAATAGACCTTTTTCCTCTAATACTGCTAACTCTTCAGCTAAAAGTTCAGCATCAGTGTAGTCGGCATTAGCATGAGCTTTTGACAACTCGCTTGGAGTTTTTGCTCTCTTGAATTTCATGATTCTACGAGCCGCTTGTGGACGAGGAGTATTAGCATCCATTACTGTCATTAATGCTGGCAGTTTGCATTCTAAAACTTCATAGCCACCGTCAATTGCGCGTTTTGCTGTTACTTTGTCAAATGATAAATCAATAACATCTTCAACATAAGCAATTTGAGGTAATTTTAATTTTTCAGCTAACTGTGGACCAACTTGAGCTGTATCTCCGTCAATTGCTTGACGTCCACATAATAATAGGTCATAGTTGCCAATTTTGTTTACGCAGCAACTTAATGCAAAACTTGTTGCTAAAGTATCAGCTCCTGCAAAGCTACGGTCTGTTAATAACACCGCTTTGTCCGCTCCACGATACAGTGCATCTCGTAAAACTTCAGCTGCTGTAGGAGGGCCCATTGTAACTACTGTTACTTTTGCATCAAAACGATCTTTTAGCTCAAGTGCAAGTTCTAAGGCATTTAAGTCTTCTGGGTTGAAAATTGCTGGCAAGGCAGCACGGTTGACAGTTCCATCCGCTTTCATCGCTTCACCACTGATGTTCTGCGTGTCAGGAACCTGTTTTACAAAAACTAGAATTGAGTAACTCACTTACTAAAACTCCCTTAAAAGTTTGTAGGAAATACTTAACTTTATACTCGTATCGGGAGCGCTTTTCCTTATTTAATTATGCTGAGCTCCGAAATTTGTATAAAAAATACGTCCAATAGGTTGTTCATTAAATGACTAAATTTTTATAAAAAAGAATTATAGCTTTGTCAATAATCTTTTTTTAAGTGAGCGATTTAACTAATTATAGTACCAACTACGACTTAAAAGTTACGAAAGTGCATTAGTACTTGTTAAACCACGCATTTAAACTAATACTACAATTTTGTAAAAACAAGTTAAAAAATATTTTTTTATTAATTTTTTATTAGAATTGTGGATGAAATCTTTTTAATTTAAGAGTATGAAGATAATGGTTACCCCATAAGGACTCGAACCTTAACTAAGTGGACCAAAACCACTTGTGCTACCATTACACCATGGGGTAAACTCTTCAGTAATGAACTTTAAATAATTAAAGTGCGTTATTCATTGCTGAGTCATTAAAATACTCTTCATTAGAAAAAAATCAACACAAAATAGCAAAAAAAATAAGAAAAAATTTAAAATTGGAGTATATTTTTAAAGAGGAAAAACGTGCTGGTATTTTTTAGCTAAACGCTGTTTGTTTATAGTTAACTAGTTATGATGATTTGCCGTTATTCGAGAAGAAGTATGAGTTTTCAATTTAGATTTTTTAAATATAGGAACAAAATCTATGAATGAGATTAATAATAATGAAAAAAAAATAAATAAATTTGATATTAACCTTAAAAAATATTCAATGGTGAGCGCAAAAGGATTTGCGATGGGGGCTGCAAATGTTATTCCTGGCGTATCAGGAGGAACAGTAGCTTTTGTTACTGGAATTTATGAAGAATTGATTGGTTCCTTAAAATATATTGCATCAAAAGAGTTTATTCTAAAAATTTTAAAATTTAAAATAAAAGAAATTTTAACTGATAAAGCAGTGCAATTTTTAATTGCTTTGGCGTTAGGGGTGTTTGTTGCAATCGTTGCGGCTTCAAATATTTTTACATATAGTTTAGCACATTATCCTGAATTTACATTTTCATTCTTCGCTGGACTTGTTGCTGCTTCAATTATTAGTGTATTAAAAGAAATAAAAAAATGGGGTGTTTCGCGAATCATTGCAATAATTTCTGGAACTATAATTGCTTACTTTGTGGTAAATATGGTACCTGTTGAAACTCCGCAAACTTGGTGGATGTTTTTAATTGGTGGCGTAATTTTTATGTGCGCAATGATTTTGCCTGGTTTGTCGGGTTCGTTTTTAATGTTGATTTTAGGACAGTACACGTTGATTTGGGGAGCTGTTAAGTCACTGGCTCGCCTAAATTTTAAACTTCAAGATTTAACTATTATATTTTTCGTTGGTGTTGGCGCTGTACTAGGGCTTGGAATGTTTTCTCATCTTTTGAATTGGGTATTTAAAAAATTTCACGATTTGACTGTGGCTGTTTTAACTGGTTTTATGGTTGGTTCTCTTTGGAAATTATGGCCTTGGAAAGAAATAGTTTCACGGTCAGTGCGTTTCATTAGCGATGTTGGAGATAATAAATATGAAACTATTACAGAAAATATTTATCAAACTATGTTGGAAAATCCTGAAGTAAAGATTGAAAAAGCGCGTGTTTTAGTTGATAAAAATGTTTTACCACAAGCGTTTGAAGGGCAATTTTATGGTGTAGTAGGATTATTTGTGATTGGATTTATTTCAGTAATTATCCTTGAGATGGTGCTTAAAAAAGATAACAAAGAATTGTTAGAAAATAATAATGAAGGGTAATTAATACTATGGAAAGAGTTGCATTTGAAATTTTTGATAAACAGGTTTACTGGTATGGAATTTTTACAGCATTAGGTTTTTTAGCTGGTTATTTTTTTGTTATGAAGAATCGTTGTTTTGCAAAAATGACTAAAGATGAACCTGCTAATTTAGTAATGTTAGCGGCAATTGCGGGAATTGTTGGCGCAAGATTGTTTTATGTTGTACAATTTTGGGATGAACAATTTGCAAATAAACCTTTTGGCAGTATTTTTCGTATTGACCAAGGAGGACAGGTCTTTTACGGAGGTTTTATTTTAGCAGTAATTACGATTGTGGTATTCTGTAAAATAAAAAAACTTTCAATACTTGGTGTGCTTGATGTACTAGCGCCAAGTTTGGCGATTGGACATGCTCTTGGGCGAATTGGATGTTTTATTAATGGTTGTTGTTATGGCTTGCCGACAAAGTGTGCCATTTCAATTAAATATTCTGTAGGAAATTATCCAGCTGTCAAATATCACAATACACCGTTGCATGCCGTGCAATTGTATGAAGCTCTAGCTAACGTTGCGTTGTTTGCATTATTAATGTACACCATTAGAAAATTTAAAACAGGTTTTACAGTGGGACTTTATTTTGTATGTTACGGTTTTTTAAGATATATAATGGAAGCAAATTTTAGAGGCGATCATATTGAATTGGTAAAAAATGAATTCACTAAAGCTGAAATTGTTGGCATGATTATTATTCCAATTGGGATTGCCTTAATGGTCGTTAGCTATTACATTAACAACAGGTCTGTTCTGAGAAGTGCAGGAGAGTTTGAAAATATCGATGATAGTAAAGAAAATTTAGAGAATAAGAAAAACAAAAGATAAAACATTTTTAATAACAAAAATTTAGAAAATAAAGTTAAGAAGTAAAATGACAACAGAAAACGAACTAAATAATAACTCAGGCATTGTGCCTGATAACAATATTAATGGTAATTTTGACCTAAATAACGAAACTGGTGAATATGAAATGCGCTATAAAATTGGTGAAGAATTCAATGGAATGCGCTTAGATTTAGCCGTCGTTGAATTAGTTAAAGATTATTCGCGCTCATGGGTTCAAAAAGCAATTAAAAATGGCAGGGTAATTTTAAATAACCGCGTTGAAAAGTCTCCAAAATTTAAAATTACCAGCGGAATTAATTTAATTACGGTGGTTTTAACAGATAACAATACCGAATTACAAAAAGGTATGCAACCTGAAAATATTCCTTTAGAGGTGATTTTTGAAGATGAACATTTAATTGTAATTAATAAACCTCCTGCAATGGTTGTTCATCCAGCAGCAGGAAATTATTCTGGAACATTAGTAAATGGGTTATTAAATATTGATGGATTATTTTCACCTGATATTTCATTGAGTGAAGGTCGACCTGGAATTGTCCATCGCCTTGATAAAGACACTTCAGGATGCATTGTAGTGGCAAAAAATGCTATATGTCAGGCTAGATTAATGAAGTTATTTGCCGAACGTCGTGTCAAAAAAGCATATGCAGCTGTGGTTTGTAATTGGCCTCATTTAATTCGCGAAGAACTACGTACTTTAATTGGACGTCATCCAGTAAGTCGTAAAAAAATGGCTGTAGTTGATCGTAATGGAAAAGAAGCAATTACGGAATATGAATTATTGCAAACTGGAAAAATTGATGAAGTGCCTTTTAGTTTATTAAAAGTAAAAATCAAAACAGGTCGAACGCATCAAATTCGTGTTCATTTAAGTAGTAAAAATTTACCAATTGCAGGTGATGAAATTTATGGTGGAAAGCAAAAAATAGAATTCCCACGACAAATGTTACACGCTTGGCGTTTAGAATTTTTGCACCCAATCACAGGGCGCAAAATGAGATTTAGAGCAGATTTTCCAGAAGATTTTCAAAATGTATTAGATTCGTTTAAAGAAAGTGAATATTATAATGAACTAGAAAAAGTTCATTCACCTCTATATGATGATCAATTACGTTATATTGGTGATGATATGTTAGAAAATGAAGATTTTTCTACATATGATTTTGATGATGATTATCAAGATTACGGTATTTATGATGACGATGAGGATCAAAATCCAACCAGTGACAATTATGACGTGGATAATGAAGATTTTGACGGAGACAATAACTCCTACGTCAGAAGTGTTGATTAAAGAATAATGAAATAAAGATAAATAAAAGTATGAATATTAATAAAAATTTCAATGAATATAATTACAATGTGATTGTTATTGGTGGTGGACATGCAGGGTGTGATGCGGCTATGGCTGCTGCACGTTTAGGAGCAAAAACGTTGCTAATTACTATAAATATGGATCATATTGCTCAAATGAGTTGCAATCCTGCGATTGGAGGAATTGCTAAAGGGCAGGTGGTGCGTGAAATTGATGCATTAGGCGGAGTGCAAGGTCGCGTGACTGATGCTGCAGCAATTCAGTTTAGAATGCTAAACAGTGCAAAAGGACCAGCCGTTTGGTCACCACGTGCACAATGTGATCGTCATCATTTTCAGCGCGCGATGAAATATGAATTAGAACGGCAGGAAAATTTAGATATTAAGCAAGCATTTGCAACAAAATTTATCATGGATAAAGCTAATGAAAATATTGTTGGAATTGAAACAAATTTTGCCGATTATTTTTATTGTGATGCAATGGTAATCTGTTCGGGTACATTTTTGAATGGATTACTTCATTATGGAATGCAGAATTTTACAGGGGGAAGAGCAGGGGATCCAGCATCGATTGATTTGGCAAATAATTTAAAAAGCCAACTAGATTTAAGAATTGGTCGCCTGAAAACAGGAACACCTCCAAGAATTTTAGCAAAGACGATTGATTTTAGTAAAATGGAATACCAAGCAAGTGATAATTTTGAGGAACAATTTAGCCATTTTACAACTGAAAATGTGTTTCCAAAGGCTGAACATAAAGAAATGCCATGCTATATGGTTTATTCGAATGATAAAACAGCCGAAGTTGTTAAGGAAAATATTCAGAAAGCTCCTATGTATTCGGGTAAGATTGAGGGTATTGGAGCTCGTTATTGTCCATCGTTTGAAGATAAAGTTATTCGTTTTCCTCACCATGAAAAGCATTTATTGTATTTGGAGCCAGAGGGTGAATTTACCGAAGAGTATTATATCAATGGTATTTCAACAAGTTTACCTCCTGAAGTGCAAAATCAAATGATCCAGTCGGTTGAAGGGCTTGAAAATGCAGTGATTTCGCGTTATGCATATGCCATTGAATATGACTTTATTTTCCCAGACCAGTTAGAACGTACGCTGATGACAAAGCGTTATAATAATTTATTTACTGCTGGACAGATAAACGGTACAAGTGGTTATGAAGAGGCTGCAGGACAAGGTTTAGTTGCAGGAATGAATGCTGCCAAAGTTGCGGCAGGAAAAACTCCAGTTGAATTGTCTCGAGATACTAGTTATATTGGTGTAATGATTGATGATTTAGTAACTAAAGAAATTATTGAACCTTATAGATTATTTACCAGTCGAGCTGAATATCGTTTGCGTTTACGCCAAGACAATACTGATTTGCGTTTATGTGAATTTGCGCATCAAAATGGATTGTTAGATAGTGAAAAATATTTACAATTTGTCGAATATAAGGGAAAACTAGAAAATAGTATTTATATTGCAAAATCACAAAAAGTAAAAGGTAAAACTTATTGGGAACACCTTCGTTTATTAAAAGGTAAATTTGATATTGAAAATGAGCAACCAATTGAAGAATTGCCATTTGATGTTAATGAACTAGAATTAGATTTTGTTAATAGTTTTAGTGACCGCCGAGCAATGAAGCAGTTGGCGATTGAAGCACATTATGAAGGTTATATTAGACGTGAAAATCAGTCTGTAAACCGTTTGAATAAACTTGAAAAATGGCGAATTCCTAAAAATTTTGATTATAATGAAATTAAAGGACTTCGTAATGAATCACGCATGAAATTATGCAAAGTAAACCCGACGTCATTGGCTCAAGCAACTAGAATTGATGGAGTTACTCCTGCTGAAATTGCCTTATTACAAGTTCATTTGAAGCGTTTGCAAAATAAAACAGAAAATAATAGCTAAAAATTATTTAATATTAATATAAAAAGGAAAATTGTCTTGCAGGTTAAACTTGAGCAAAAATCATTGTTGATATCGACATTTAAGCAATTGCTGAGTCAGAAAGGGTCTGCAATTTGTTTATTTATTTTGGCTATGGCTGTAGCACTAACTTTCACGCAGGAAATTTACCTTTTTTATTGCAATACTTATAATTTGACCCCAATATATGAAGAAGGCAATATGGTCAATAGTTTTCAACCGCCTTCTGCTGAACATTGGTTCGGAACAGATTATCGAGGGCGCGACGTATTGCTAAGAGCAATAGCAGGAACTGCAACGGCTGTGAAAGTAGGATTGATTGCGTCATTAATTGCGGCTGTGATTGGCGTACTTTTAGGAGCTATTGCTGGATATTATGGAGGAATTGTTGATGATGTTGTGGTATGGATTTACAGCACATTTGCGGCAATGCCTACTTTATTATTTATTTTATCATTTTCATTATTGGTATCTAAAGGTTTTTTATCAGGCTCTTTATACGATTTTTTTTGTGGCTGTGCAAAACTATTTAATACTGAACCAGCAATGTTTGCCGTCTATTTGGGTATAGGTTTAACTGGCTGGGTTAGTTTGTGCCGTGTAGTTCGTGCAGAAACCATGAAATTGCGTAAAACAGCTTATGCTGAAGCTGCAGTTGTTAATGGATTTTCATCACCATATATAATATTTAAGCATATCATTCCAAATTTATTTCATTTAGTAATCATATATTTTTCAATGCGTTTTGCATATGCAATTATGACTGAAGTAATTGTGAGTTATTTAGGTCTTGGTGCACAATCTTCGCCAAGCTGGGGAGTGATGATTTCAGATGGACAGATGAGACTGTGGCGAGGCATTTATTGGGAAGTTGGCGCTGCAACACTATTTATGTTTGTATTAGTGTTATGTGTTAATTTATTAAGTGATTATTTACGCGATATTTTAGATCCCAAATTAAAAAGATAATTGATAAATCCTTCTAGATATTATGAACTATTATCAAATTTTAAATGTTAAAAATGATTGTGATTTTGCAACCTTAAAAAAAGCATATTTTAAACAAGCAAAGTTATGCCATCCAGACCTTTTTGCTGGAGATAAAAATAAAGAAGAAGAGTTTAAAAAATTAGTTAATGCGTTTGATGTTATTTCAGATCCTGTAAAGCGAGCATGTTATGATCAACAGCTAATTACGACTGTTCTTACTCAAGAAACAGAAGAAAATACTGAATTTAATAATCAGGACTTTGTACTAAATACTAAGTCAATTATGGATTCAATTGCTGACGATATTCTTGAAGAGTTAATTGTTGGTAATAATATTGATGTTGATAAAAGTTCTCTAGCAACCTTATTAACCGACCTTGAACAGACCGAAACGTTTATTATGTATCGTGAGGCGAAAAATTTATTTTTTAATTACGAATACAAGAAGGCTGGGTGTTTGTTCAAAAAATTAGCAAAAAAGACTCCCCAGAATATTTTATATCATTACTACTTAGGGCAGTCCTATGCTTGCCAACATAATTTTATTCGCGCAGTTGGACAATTCAGAACTGCATTAAAGCTTGGCAAATTAAGAATTCCAACTCAGCAATTATACCGCATTAAACATGAATTAAGTGATTTAATTAAAAAACAAAACTTTCTAATTAGAACTATGCTTAAATTGAGTGAACCTATTGAGAAAAATGCAGTAGGAAATTTTGAAGCAGATAAAATTTTGATTACTGAAACAGAAAAATCAATGAATCGAATTATGCGTAAAAATGCTCGGTTGAAACGCTTAGAGAATAATAAACGTCAAAAACTCCAAAAATAACAATAAATAATTGCATAATGCTTATTTAAAGAGTAACTTAACACCACTAAATAATTTATAAAATTAATCAAGGTTAAAAATCATATGTATAATAATTTCCAACCATTTAATAGTAAATCTTCGGAATTGGCAGTAAAATCGCTGTTCGCAATTATTTTAATTAATATATTATGTTTATTTATCTTACCACCTTTAAATTTGAGAGTAACTGCATCTCAATATATTATGGGAGCACTTGATGGTAGTCTTGATAAAAGATTTTTACTGTTTTCTTTAAATCATTATGGAGTCACCCACTTGTGGCTTTGGCAGTATGTAACAAGTATGTTTATGCACGGAGATTTTAGTCATATCTTGTTTAATATGTATGGGTTATTTTTGTTTGGAAAATTGGTTGCACCAATTCTCGGCGTTAAAAGGTTTTTAGCTTTATATTTTTTTAGCGGCATATTTGGAGGTTTAGTCTATACTGCTGTTGCAGCACTTTCTGGAGGACAATATTTTTTAATTGGTGCAAGTGGAGCGGTGATGGGAATAACTGTTGCATGTGGTATGTTGCTACCTAATTTTCAATTTATGATGCTTTTTTTCCCAACGCCAATCAAAGCAAAAACGTTAGTAATCATTTATATTATTTTGAACGTTTTATACCAGTTTGCTCCGTTCGGTGATACTAATGTTGCCTATGTTGCACATTTAGGTGGAGCTTTAGGTGCATATATTTTCCTTAAAATAATTTATCGTAAAAATGCATATATGATTTGGGATCCTTTTGTAGGGTTATTTGGCAAAAAAGGATTGCATAAAACGATGACTAAACAGTACAGAGCTAAAGATATCAATAGAAAAAATTCTAATTCAGTTGAACCAAATGCTCAGGATCAAAATAAATATGATCGTTTTAGTATTAATGATAGAAAAACTAAATTCAGTTCAAGTGAAAAAATTAGTCAACGAGAGATTGATTATTTATTAAATAAAATATCTGAACAGGGTGTAAAAGCCTTAACAGAAGAAGAATTCCAGAAGTTGAAGCAAATTAGAAAGCAAGTACAAAAACGATGAGGTCTAGTTAATGACTAAGAAAAATATTGTTTGGGTAAGTAGTGAAGTCCACCCTTATGCAAAAACTGGTGGTTTGGCAGATGTTGTGGCATCTCTTTCATTACAGCAGAGCAAAATGGGACACAACGTTTCAGTTATAATGCCATTCTATCGCCAGCAAATTGCAGACTTGAACATTAAGTTTAATAAAAAATATGATTTACTTGAAGTTCCTTTTGGGTTTCACACCGAGTGGGCGCAAGTTTTGGAGCACCGTGTCAATAAGAATTTAAAATTTTACTTTATTGAATTTGATAGATTTTTTGATCGCCCAACATTATACGACTACAATGGAAGTGAATATTCAGATAATGGGCAACGTTATATTTTCTTTAGCCGTGCGGCTATGGAAACTGTAAAACTATTAAACATTAAGGCTGATATTTTACACACTAATGATTGGCACAGCGCATTATGTTGTGTTTATTTAAAAAGTGATTTATATAGTCATTTGCCGCAATTCAAAAAGTGTCGAAGTGTTTTAACAATTCACAACATTGGCTATCAAGGGCGAATTGATAAAAGCAATATGTACTGGACTAATTTGGGTTGGGAATATTTTAATTTTCAGTGTTTAGAATATTATGATTGTATAAATTTGTTAAAAGGTGGAATATTGACTGCTGATATGGTTAATGCTGTAAGCCCTACATATGCAGATGAGATTTTATCAAGTGAATTTTCTTTTGGACTAGATGGTCCATTACGCCATTGTGCAAGTCGTGGTAAATTGCGAGGAATTATCAATGGTATTGACATCGAACGTTGGGATCCAACTTCAGATGAATTAATTGAGGCAAATTTTAGTTATCGTACTATTACTAAAGGTAAAGCAAAGTGTAAGGCTGATTTACAAAAGGACTTTAATTTGCCCATTAGAGCAGATATCCCTTTATTTGGTACAATTTCACGCTTAGCAGACCAAAAGGGACTTGATGTGCTAGCTAAATGTTTAGAGAAGATGCTAGCTAATAATGATATTCAGTTTGTATTGTTGGGTGACGGTGACGATTATTTAGAAAAATATTTTCAATATTTGCGTGATAGATTTCCCGCAAAAGTTGGGGTTTATTTAGGATACAATGATAAATTAGCTCATGAAATTGAAGCTGGTTGTGACATGTTTTTGATGCCTTCACGCTATGAGCCGTGTGGGCTAAACCAAATGTATAGCATGCGCTATGGAACTGTTCCAATTGTCAGAGCTACTGGTGGTCTTGAAGATACTGTAAATTGTTATTCTGTAGAAAAAATTTCAAAAGCTACTGGTTTTAAATTTTACGATTTACATTTAAACGCACTGCGTAATACCATCGAATGGGCTTGTGAAGTTTATTTAAATAAACCAAAAGATTTCAGAAAAATGCAAATAAATGGTATGAAAGAGGATTTCTCTTGGCAACATACTGCAAAATTATACGAGTTATTATACGAAGATGCAAACAGAACTATTTGATTACAATTTACCAGAAGAATTAATTGCCCAGTATCCAGCTGAACAGCGTACTAATTCACGAATGTTAGTGATGAAAAAAGATACTGGAGAGTGTGATTTTAAACATTTTAATGACATTATTGAATATTTAAAGCCCAATGACTGCATTGTATTTAATGATACAAAAGTGATGAGTGCACGAATGTACGGACGCAAAAATGGCACTATTGATGGAGCCTTGATAGAAGTATTGTTACTTAAAATTATTGATGAATCTTCGAATCGTTGGCAATGTATGTTAAGGCCAGGAAAACGTGTTAAGGAAGGAGTTAAAGTACGATTAGTAAGCGCTGATTCTAAAGAGTTTACAACTTTTAATGATTATTTTGAAGTTGTTAAGCATGACAAAGAAGAGGGTGTTTACGAAATTTGTTTTAACAATTCAGATTTTGAGTATATTGAAGAAACTTACGGACATATTCCTTTACCTCCATATATTAAGCGTGAAGATGAATTTAGTGATAAAAGCCGTTATCAGACTATGTTTGCCAAAGAGTCAGGTGCTGTAGCTGCTCCAACTGCTGGATTACATTTCACCCCAGACATTATTGAAATGTTGCAAAACAAGGGGGTAAAAACTGCAAACATTACATTGCATGTTGGACCTGGAACATTTAAGCCTGTTGATGTTGAAGATATTCAAAATCACAAAATGCACACTGAAGAGTATGTTGTTAGTGAGGAAACAGCAAAAATAGTTAATGATACAAAAGCAAATGATGGGCGTGTATTTGCAATTGGAACAACCTCAGTACGCACGCTTGAGAGCTGCGCAGATAAAGATGGTAAATTAGTTGCGCAACGTGGTTCAACAAATATATTTATTTATCCTCCATATCAAATGAAAATAGTAGATTCTTTATTGACTAATTTTCACTTACCAAAAAGCACATTGATAATGCTGGTTTCAGCTTTAAGTGATCGCGAAAAGGTCATGAATGCATATCATAAGGCAATTGAAAACAAAATGCGTTTTTACAGTTATGGTGACTGCATGTTATTAATTTAAAGTTTATCAAAAAAATGGGAGGCTATGAATAAAAAATTATAACAAATTTAATATAAATAGCCTCTTTTTCAACTACAATAGTGATGTTCTAGTCTTAATTACTAATAAATTAATCAAAAAATAAAATCAATTAGATTAAAAAAGTTGAAGCTTCCAATACAAAAAAATTAAGTACTAGTTTTTATATATAATTATTTATTTACAATCTTTTATGTATTTAGTAATTAAAACTTGCAATTATACAAAAGTATAGTATAGTATTATACTACAACGGGGGTGTTGTATTAATAATTAACGAGAGGAGATATGAACGTTTCATTAGAACTAACAGTTATTATTATGGGGGCTACGGCTAGTGGTGTTTGGGCTATTTGCGCAATGTTAATTGCAATTTGGCGAGCAATTGGACGCATTGAAAAAAATTATGTCACACATGAAATTTGCGAAAAACGTCGCCAACGCTGTTTTTTTAAAAAAGGAGAAAATTATGAAATGTAAAGGAATAATCTTAATTTTTTTTATGCAGCTTTTTTTTACAATTGGCTGTCAAAATATTACTTATACAGAAATGGAGTATTTTGAAGATGGCGCAATAAAAAAAGAAATTAAAAGCATCACTAATGGCGCTATAAATTGGAGTGATAAAGAAATTAATGCCTTTAAAATTGGGGGATGAAAAATGGCAAAATATAACTTTAAAGAAAAAATTACGCTATATGATTTAGAAATTGACTCAGAAATGGCTGAAGCTAATAATGAGCAAATTACCAAATGCTATAATGGGGCAGGGGCTGAATGGATGCCAGAATGGTCTCGTGATACAATTGATCAATTTTTAGCATTATATAAAGATTGTGTTGCAGTTCATGATTGGGATTTTGAAAATTCAAATGGTTTTGAAATTAAATTTCATGAAGCCAATTTTCGATTCAAAAATAATATGAAAAAAGTTCGTGATCACTATTATCCATGGAGTAAACCTCAATATTACCTTACTTGTTTAAAGTGGTATATTAAGGCTCAATTAGCATACAATGCCGTAGAAAAATTAGGCTGGAAAGCATGGCTTGATAGTTATAAAAAATAATAATTAAAAATGGGACAGTGAATTAATTTTATTCATTGTCCTTTTAACATTATTGTAATTTAAGCTTCAATTACTGATTTTACGCTGCTAATTAGTGTTTTTAAGTCCAATGGTTTCAATAGTCTATTTTGTACATTCAATTTATCAAGCAATTCTTTGTCATCAATGTCAATATAACCAGACATAATCATAACACCTTGTTTTGGATTGATTTCAAAAATCATCTTAATTAGGTCCACTCCACGTAACTGAGGCATTGTTTGATCTGTCAGTAATAAATCAATTTTTTGATTTGAATTTTTATAAAATTGATATGCTTCAATTGCTTTGTTAAAAGTATAAACTTCATAGTTTGCAGAAATTAAGATTTGAGTTAACATTTCTGCAACAGCCTGATCATCATCAACTAATAAAATAGTGCCATTCTTTGAATTATCATCATTTTTGACGAATACATCTTTTAAAATTGAATTTTCATTATTTTGTAATTTGTCACTTTTAATATTTTTAATTGGCTTCAATTCCTCACGAGGGAGAATTGCAATAGGGAAGTAAATTTTTATAGTTGAACCAACTCCAACTTCAGATTCTATATCAATAAAACCATTCATATTTTTAACAATCCCATGAACTACGGATAGCCCCATTCCTGTTCCCTCTCCATTCTTTTTGGTAGTGAAAAATGGGTCAAATATTTTACCTTGAATCTCCTTAGGAATTCCACATCCGCAATCGTTTACCAGTAAAACAGCATATTTTTGACCTTGAGAAATCTTGTTTTGTTGCTCCAATATTGCTCTTGCCTGTGATGAGCAACGTTTAACTGAAATAAAGATTTTTCCATCTTTATTTTCCATAGCATGTACTGCATTAGTAATTAAATTCATAATAATTTGGTGCATTTGAGTAGGGTCGGCTTTTACAAACAAGCTAGAATCAATATCTGTAGCAAATTTAATATTTTTTGCCAATGTAGGTTTGGTTATTTCAATTGCGTTAAGTGCTGCCTTTGATAAGTCGAACATCTCATATTCTTCATTTTTGCTACGATGACTAAATGATAAAATTTGACGCACTAACGATTTGGCATGTTTTGCGCTTTCGAGAATCGAGTTTAATGATTTTTCGACGATTATAGTATTATCACCAGCATTTTGCGCAATCTGTGAAAACCCAATTATTGGTGTTAAAATATTATTAAAGTCATGAGCAATGCCGCTGGCTAAAATCCCTAAACTTTGCAGTTTTTGAGCTTGTTTAAATTTTTCTTCTTTAGTAATTTCTTCAGTAATATTTTCGTAAATTCCTAATACTCCAACTGTGTCTCCCTCACTGTCTTTTAGTGGAATATGTGTAAAATCAAACCATAATTCATAACCATCAATAAATCGAGATTCACGGTGATGGATAATACTTTCTCCGCTTTTTATTACTGACTTATCATATGACTCTAAAAAATCAAAATCAACTGTATTAATTATTTCACAATCACTTTTTGAAATTGCCAAACTTGAATTTGATAACCCGAGAAATTTTGCGTGTTGATCATTACAACCTAAATATTTAAGTTCGCTATCTTTCCAGTAAACTGACGATGGTAAATTTTCAATAATATTTCGCAGTAAAACATTTTTATTCTTAGCATCATTACTAATCATTGAATACAGTGAATAATAATTGTTTGCAGCTATTTCATACTCTTTTTTAGTAATTTTAAGTTCATTTTTTAAATGTTTAACTTTAGTTTTTAAAATATTAATCTCTTCTACCATTGCATCATTCATTATTACTTCCTCTTTGGCTTTCAAATTTATTCGCCACTAATTACCAAAATTTTTTAAACTATTCACACTACCATAAAATAAAAATCACCTAAAATCGTTGGATTTAATTTTCTTTTTGAATTCATCCATAATTGATCTCGCAGTATACTGATAAATTTTTAACTCTTTTAAGCACTTAGATACTATATAATTGTCTGCCGCATATCCTGGGCCAATGCCAAAATTTCCTTCGTGAACTGTACAAAAATGATCTGCAATTGTTAAAACCATAGCCTCACGACGTAAATCTTCTTCTATCAAAAATGGGTTAAAAGAATGGTTGACAAGCATTTTTAGTTCTTTTGGAAAATTCCATGAATCAATTAGCATATTTGTTAATTCAATATGATTAAAACCAAAAACTTGTTCAGTCACTTTAAGTATATGAGCATCTTTGTTTTCCATTAATTCGAGAATTCTTTGAACTTTCTCTGGAAAAACTTGATCAATAATTAATAGACCAAAGTCATGTAATAATCCAGCAACGTAGATAAAATCTCCAGAATCGGCAAATTCCATGCGCATAATCAACTTTGCCATTGTCGCAACTCCAACACTATGCTTCCATAATTGATTGCGTGAAAAATGGTTTTTATCAAGCTCACTGCCATCAAATGCCTCAACTGTTCTTTGGCTTAATGCCAGCTCTTTAATTGTATCAAAACCCAACCAGATAACAGCCTCAACAATATTACTAATTCTTTTTGAAGAATAGTTTTGCATTGAATTAGCTTCCCGTAAAACTCTTGCCGAAAGGGCAGGGTCTCTTTGAATATAAACGGTTAAATCTTGCGCATTTGTTTGATTACAATTGATAATTTCAATAATATCATTCATTAAATGGCTTAAACTTGCAATATTTTCTTCTTGAATCCGTTCAAATGCTTGTGCAAGTAGAATATCTTTTGAGTAATTTTCATCAATTTCCGTATTAATCATAACTCACCTTTATTTATCTTTTATAAAATCACCTTTTTATGTATTAACTATTACTGCAGTAATATTATCATGTCCATTATTATTTATTGCCTCTTTTATCACTTTTTGACAAATAAAATCGATTTTCTCATTTTTATTAGAAATATATTTTCCTAACAAATCTTTATTAACATAATTACTCAAACCATCAGAACAAAATAAAAATCGGTCTCCTTTCTTATAATTGATAATATTAAAATCAATTTTACAATTTTTATCTCCTCCAATTGCTCGTGATACTACGTGACTTAGAGGATGCCCTATAGCTTCATCTTGCGTAATAATATTTTTTTTAAGCATGTCATTAATTACAGAATGATCCTTTGATAATTGCTTAATTTTACCACTTTTTTTTATTTGGTAACACCTGCTATCACCAATATTTATAAGTAATAAACATTTTTCAAAAAAAATTCCCATTACTAGTGTTGTGCCGAAAACATCGCATTTTGAATTGAGATTTATTGAATGAGTCCAATTATTAATTTGTTTAATTAGATCAGAAACAATCTTTTTTACAGTATTTATATCACCTTCTTGGCATATTTTAAATTGCCGCCATGCTTTTATAATTTCCCATGAACAATAGCTACTAGCATCCTCTCCATGCTCACACCCCCCCACACCATCGCATACACCTACGAGGAAATTTAAACTTTTATCATTAGGTCTTAGGAAAAAATAACTATCCTCATTATTTTTTCTTGAAAGCCCTAAGTGGCTACTACCAGAGATATTAATATCTTTAAAGCTTATTTTTTCGCGTTTAAAGTTTATCAGATTTTTAAATTTTTCAATAAAATTCATAGTTAAGAGTAATGCACTATAATCTATTACCTTTTATTTGCCAACAAAAGTAGTTATAAAGCGTAATTATTTATTAAAATTATGTTATTTTACTATATATAATAATATTCATTGACTTCAAAAATATCACTTAAAGCTAAAGATGCTGCTCCTATTACATGCGAATATTGCAAAGACGATGTCGTAATTTTTGTATCATCTAAACATTTTTTTAAGCAATATTTGCCAATTTCGTTGTTAATAACTTCCAAGAGATAATCTCCAAAGTATTCAATTAATAAACCGTTTAAAACTATAACTTTTGGACTTAATAAATTAACAGAAGTTGCTAAAGCTTGAGCTAGTTGAACTCCCATATCATTTAATATTTTTTTACAATCGTTGTTAGCTAAAATTTCTAGATATCTATCTTCTAAAGAATCGCTATCAACTGTAACAAATTCATTGATTTTTTCTAGAATGATATCCTCTGACGCATATGCCTCTAAACAACCATAATTGCCACATCTGCATTTCAGGCCATTTTTTTCGATAGTTATATGACCAATTTCTCCTGCATAGTTGCCTGCACCGTGAAAAAGACGGCGATTATTAATAATGCCAGCTCCAATACCATTGGTAATGTCGATAACCATAAAATCGCTGAAGTTCTTTCCTGAACCAAACCATTTATGAGCTAATGCGGAACAGTGAGGAGAGTGTTCGTAAAAAACGTCAACTCCGTGAACTGTAAATTCTTCTGAATAATCAACTCCTTCAAGGCAATTCATATTAACTGCTTCGATTATGGTGCTTTTTTCAAAATCAATAATACCTGGGAATGCAACACCTATTCCAAGCATATCAACAGCTTTATGGTTCATAAAAATACCCTTAACAGCACTATTAAATGCTTTTTTGACTGCATTAAGGTTATTTTTCTTTTCATATTTAATTTTATTATGAAAGTCAATTCTACCATATAAATCAATAACAATTACTTCAACAAATTCTGGAGAAACATAAATTCCACTTACAAATTTTTCTGTAAAAGTCAGCATTGTTGATGGTCGACCTGCGGATGCTCCAATTTTTCCTGTCTCATGTACTAAGCCCTCTTTTAAGAGCATTGTTACAAAATTTGTGATACTTTTTTTATCTAAGCCAGTTTCTTTGGCTATTTGCGATCTTGATATTGGTGATTTTGTTCTGACTTTATTCAAAACGATAGCACGGTTTATGCTTTTTATTAGCGAATGATTTTTTAATTTCATATTTCTACCTTATTAATATATTTTTTTCACCTTTTACACTTTTTATTTAAAGTAACATAAATATTTTACCACGTTTATTAATGTAAACAAGAAAAAAACTAAAAAAAGAGTATTAATATATAGAAATTAGCGGTTTTTTTATTTTTATTTATTTTATTTAGTAGAAAATTATCTACAAAGTACTATTTTTAGAGTCATATATTTATAATTATTTTATTCATGAAACAAAAGGTATATTTAATGGGTATAATCTCTGTATTATTATTAGGCTTTAGTTTAGCGTGTGATTCATTTGCTGTCGCAATTTGTTGTGGGATAAGTTGTGAAAAGTCTCAATTTAAAGTTAGTAATTTTATAAAAAGCGGCGTTGTTTTTGGTTTATTTCAAGGCGTAATGACGCTTTTGGGTTTTTTTATTGGTAAAAGTGCATTACGTTTTATTTTAAGTTTTAACCACTACATTGCATTGATAATTTTATCTTTTTTAGGTATAAAAATGATTTATAATTCTATAAAAAGTGATCAGTATAATGATGACGAAAACAAAAAAAACAATCCTTTTAGTTATAAAAATTTAATAATTTTAGGATTTGCTACTAGCTTAGATGCACTAGCAGTAGGATTTTCTTTAATTGGCAAATTTCAAGGAATTTATACTGAAGCACTCATAATTGGAGTAATTAGTTTTATCTTAGGAATAATCGGAGTAATTACTGGCAAAAAAGTTGGCCACTTTTTTGAAAATAAAATGGAGTTAATTGGTGGCATTATTTTGATCGGAATTGGAATTAAAATTTTTATTGAACATTAATGAAGTTTTTTTTTGTAATATCTTTAATTCTGTATTAAATTAACAGCGATATTGTATATATGAATAAATTAAACTGGAGAAAGAAAATAATTATGATTAATAATAAAGATAATTTTTATATAACAACCCCAATTTATTATGTAAATGGACAACCACATATTGGTCATGCATATACAACAATTTTAGCAGATGTTTTATCACGTTATCAACGTTCTTTAAACAAACCAACTTTTTTTCTTACAGGAACAGATGAGCATGGGCAAAAAGTACAAAAGGCCGCAGAAAAAGAAAATATGACACCTCAAGAACAATGCGATAAAACATTTGTACGTTTTAAGAAATTATGGGAAAAGTTAGAAGTCACAAATGATTATTTCATCAGAACTACAGATGATAATCATAAAAAAGTTGTTCAAGAAGCTCTTCAAGAATTATTTGATAAAGATTTAATTTATAAAGATGAATATGAAGGTTTTTATTGTGTTCCTTGTGAACGTTTTTTTAATGAACAAGACCTTGAAAATGGTATTTTATGTCCTGAATGTCAACGCGAAACTCAAAAAATTATCGAGGGAAATTATTTCTTTAGAATGAGTCAATATCAAGATTGGTTAATAAATTATATTGAAGAAAATCCTGAGTTTATTCAACCTACATTTAGAGCAAATGAAACTTTAGGGTTCTTGAAAAAACAAAAACTTAGTGATTTATGTATTTCTCGTCCAAAAGAACGTCTTTCTTGGGGAATCGAACTACCTTTTGATGCAGAATACGTTTGCTATGTTTGGTTTGATGCATTAATTAATTATATCACTGGAATTGGCTACAAACAAAATGATGAAGAATTCGCAAAATGGTGGCCAGCATCATACCACTTAATTGGTAAAGATATTTTAACAACACACACTGTTTATTGGCCAACAATGCTAAAAGCGATGGGACTGCCAATGCCAAAGACAATTTTTGCGCATGGTTGGTGGTTGACTGGTCGCGATAAAATGAGTAAATCATTAGGCAATGTAGTTAACCCAATGGAGATGTGTGATAAATATGGTGTCGATGCATTTCGTTATTTCCTATTATCAGAAATGACTTTAGGACAAGACGCATCTTTTACAGAAGAAGCCTTTATTCAACGTTTCAATAGTGATTTAGCAAATGATTTAGGCAATTTACTAAGTCGCGTTACGAAGATGATTTTACGTAATTTTGATGGTACAATTCCAGCGCCAGCAACGGAATTAGCAGAAGAGGAAATTGAATTTTTAAAAGCAGTTAATAAAGCAGTTGAATTTATGCCAGAAGCGATTGACTCAATGAAATTAGATCGTGGTATTGAACGTGCACTAGCAGCAGTTCGAGCAGGCAATCGTTATTTAGAACAAACAGCACCATGGACATTAGCTAAAAAAGGTGAAACTGATAAATTAAAAACTGTTATGTATTATTCAGCAAATGCATTGTGGAAAATTAGCACATTACTACATTCAGTGATGCCACAAAAAATGGCTGAAATGTTGATTGCGCTAGGATTTAATGCTGAAGAAGCCAATACAGTCAGTTTCGAGAATATAGCTGGAAAGAATGATGTTTTAAGCGGCAAGAAAATTAACGACCCTGGTGCATTATTTCAAAGAATTATTATTGAAGATAAAAATGTTAAAAATAATAATCAACAACAAAAAAAGAAACAAAAACAACAAGCTAAGCAAGACAAAAAGCAAAAAAACGCTGAAATTTCTGTAGAAAATGGACTAATTTCAATTGATGATTTCTTTAAGACTGAATTGAAAGTAGCTAAAGTTTTAGAAGCCGAAAAAGTTCCTGAAGCCGATAAATTATTGAAATTACAAATTGATGTCGGTGGCGAACAGCGCCAGCTAGTGGCTGGAATTGCGGCATATTATTCACCTGAAGAAATGATTGGTAAAACAATTGTCATCGTTGCAAACTTAAAACCAGCTAAAATCCGTGGAGTTAAGTCACAAGGAATGTTATTAGCAGCAAAAGATACTGATGGACTAAAAATTATTACTGTTGATGGTTTAATTTCAAGTGGCGCATCTGTAGGATAAAATTAATTGAATTTTTGAGTATATCAAAATAATTCAAATATGATAAAAGACTGTAAAATGCTAATTTACATTGTATATTGATTATATATTTTTAATGTGTTAACGTTTTACAGTTTTAATTTTAAGGAAGAATATTAAAAAAGTGAATGATTATAATTTAGAGAATCATAATAATTACAATATTGGACAATGTTATGTTAGCACGTCAGAGCCGACATTAGGTGTTGGTATTATTTTAAAAGTTGCTGATAGAGTAATTACAGTTTTTTTCCCAAATAGTGATGAGAATCGTAACTATGCGACTGGTAGTGCTCCATTAAAGCGTTTAATTCATGAAGTTGGTAGTAAAGTTATTACAGTATCTAAAGAATGTTGCGAAATTGCCAAAATTATTTTTTTGAAAAATGGTAATATTGAATATAAATCTACAGATGGTGATGTAATAGCTGAATCGCAAATTATTTCAGCGCTTGACTATAATAGTCCACTAAAACGCTTAAAACAACAAGATTTTGACGACAACAATGTATTTGATTTACGAAAAGAAACATTACATATGCAGAAAAAGTTGATGTCAAGCCATGCACGTGGTTTATGCGGTGCGCGTGTGGAATTATTGCCGCATCAACTTTATATTGCTGCGCAAAATTCAAGTGAAAAATTACCACGAATTATGTTGGCAGATGAAGTTGGTTTAGGTAAGACTATTGAAGCGGGGTTAATTTTACATCGTTTATTAGCAATTGGCTTGGCCGAAAGAGCATTAATAATTGTTCCCGACGCATTAGTTCATCAGTGGTTTGTGGAAATGCTACGGAAATTTAATTTACAATGTTCATTAATTACTGAAGATTGGATTAAGGTTGGTTCAGAATTAAGTAATGAGGGGCAATTAGATAATATTTTTAGTGAAAACCAATTAATAATTGCATCGTTAGAAGTTGTTACAAATAACGCTGAAATCCAACAACAACTGCTGAATGAAAAATTTGATATTTTAATTGTTGACGAAGCACATAAACTAGAGTGGAATGTCGAACATGGCGCATCTCCAGAGTATGATTTAGTTGATAAAATTAGTGAAATTACTACAGGGGTAATTTTGTTAACAGCAACTCCAGAACATTTTGGTTATGAGGGGCATTTTGCTCGATTAAGATTGTTGAATAAAGAGCGTTTTTATGATTTAAATGCATTTATCGCTGAATGTAAAAGTTATCAATTAACAGCAAACATAGCAGAAAAATTACAAAATGATAGCAATTTATCCGCTGAAGATAAAAAATATTTATTTGAGAGTGGAATTGATTTTTCTAAATCAAAAATTGCACTTCAAAGATTATTAGATCGTCATGGATTAACACATATAATGTATCGCAATAGTCGAAAAAATATGGCTAATTTTCCAAAGCGTCAGGCTGTTTTAACTGCAATAGAATCGTTAAATAATGAAGATTTTCAACGCCTTAACGATGTGACAATTCAGAATTATGTTTCGCAAGCGACAGTTAATTATTTAGCTAAATTATTAACCGAAAACCTAAATACTAAATTTTTAGCAATTTGTTCAACAAAAGAAAAAGTAGTCGATATTTTTAATCGACTTCAAAAAATCATAAGCGTAAACATTGCCGTTTTTCATGAAAACATGACCATTATTGACCGAGATAGAAATGGAGCGTATTTTGCGGATGAAAGTATAGATGGTGCTCAATTATTAATTTGTAGTGAAATTGGCAGTGAAGGTAGAAATTTTCAATTTGCGCATAATTTAATTATGTTGGACTTAGTGTTTGATATTGCTTTAATAGAGCAACGAATTGGTCGTTTAGATCGAATTGGACAAACTGAAACAATAAAAATTCATCTACCATACATAAAGAACAGTATTGAAGAATGCTTAGTGCATTGGTATAATAATGGGATTGGCGTTTTTAAACAATGCCTAAATTTAAATTTCGGTAAATTTGAAGCAATTAAGCATGAACTTCAAGATTATTTTGCTAATGATTTTGAATATAATAATCAAAAAATTACCGAAATAATTAAAAGAACTATACAGCTTAAAGAACAAGTAATTTTAGAATTAGAGCAGGGGAGAGATCATTTGCTTGAATTAGGTTCTTTTAATGAAAGCAAGGCAAATTCAGTTATTGATGAAGTTACGCAATTTAATGAAGAAATTCAATTGCCGAAATTTACTGAAAAAATTCTTGAATTTTTCGGAGTAAAAATTGATAAATTATCACTAAACGATTGGCAGTTATCAACTCAGTCGATGTTTAGCGATGCATTAGTTGATTTACCACCAAACAGTGATGAAATTAAGTCAATAACTTTCTCTCGTAAAACAGCTTGTAAACGTGAAGATATTCTCTTTTTAAATAGTGACAGTGCATTAATTCATAGTGGCATTGATGCTTTATTGAGCTCAACTCAAGGGAATTGTGCGTTGAAATTTTTAAAAAAAGCATATACTAAGGGAATTTTTCTTGAAGTTGTTTTTAGTTGTTTTGTTATTGCTCCAAAAAATTTGCATATTGAACGTTTTTTACCTACAACTCCTATTAATATAGTTTTGGATACTAATTTAAAAGAAATTGATATTGAGAATTTTAATGATGCTGAAGAAGTTATTATAACTAAAAAAATGTCATTACCTCAGCAGTTGTTTGATAATTTTATTCCAAATATGCTAGATTGTGCACGTGATAAAGCATCCCAAAAAGCAAAAAATATTATTGCTGAGGCCCAAGAAAAAACTCAAATTTTCTTTGTTAATGAAATTGAAAAAATTGAGTATTTGGCAAAAAACAATGTCAATATATCTGAAAGTGATCTAAGCATCATTAAAGAACGAAAAGACGCAGTTAATAGTTTAATTTCTCAAGCTCAAATTAATGTTGATGCTTTAAGATTAATTATTAGTAAGTAAAATAAAAGCACGCTTAAAATTGAAAGCGTGCCTTTTGTCTAATTATGCTCTAAATGAAGATTTGATTCATCTATTTTTTCAATTTTTTGTTTATTTTTTAAGGTTTGAATTATTAAATAAATCACAATCATAATCCCACAACCAATTACAATATATAAACTAATTTTTTCAAGGTTAAAAGTTCTAAAAAGCAGTGCAACTGCAACAGTAAGGGCTATTATGGAAAAACTGCGACTTACGTTGTGATCATTTTTCGCTTTAACTGTATAGCTGTGTAAAACTGCACCAATAGGGTATCCAATACTTCCTCCAATAACCAAAAATACTGCATAATTTAATGCAGCTTTTGCATTTGATGATAAATTAATACTAATAGAGCCATTATCACTTAAAAACAAATAACCAATTGATCCTGATAATGCTGTAACAAAAACTGCTAAGCGACAAATCTTTCCTGTATATTTTTCTTTTAGGTGTAGAACATTTGTCAATAAAGGTCGATTCAAGGTTCCTCCTCCAATACCAAGAAACGATGATAGTACGCCAACAGTAGCTCCAGCAGAGGTTACTATAAATGGACGATTATGAAATTCTTCGACGGCATTGATATGTTTCTCATTGACCATAAAGCTTTTGTAGGAAATCCATAACATTAACGAAATAAAAAGTACTTTATCAAAAAAAATCCATCCTAATGTTTCAATAATAAAACTACTTAAACCCTTGCCAAAAAAACCGCCAATAAATGCCATACCGCATAAGGGCAGGGCCACAGTTAATCCAATTTCACCTCGCCTCCAGCCAATACTTTTAAATTGTTTAGCAACTGTCAAAAATGTACTACCACACATCTGTAGTAGACTTGCCGTTGCTGCAATATCTCGATTTACTCCTAGTGCTAGAAGAGCAGGCACAATATACCAACCGCCACCTAATCCCCAAAAACCTCCAGCAAGCATGGCAGTAAATCCAATTAGCACACAATAAAATTCTGTCATCAAAAACTCCTTTTTTTTACTATTGGGAACTTCTTTAAACAACGCAATTTATAAAGAAACACCCTAAAATTTATTACAAATTAGTTGCTATTTAGATTGCAAACTAACAGTTAATAAGTTATTTTATATAAAAACATAATAGCAATGATTCACTATTTAACAACAAAATTCAAGAAAAATCATGAAAATTTTATATATTTGCATCGGAAATGAATTATTACGAGGTGTTACCTTAAATAAAAATTTGTCCACCATTGGTCAAAAACTTCTTGAGTATAACATTGAGTTAACTCATCAGATTACTATTGGAGACTCTTATGCCGAGATTAATGATGCAATAAAAAATAATCTGCATTTATATGATGTCATTATTACTACTGGTGGGCTTGGTCCAACAAGTGATGATATTACAAAAGAAGCAATTGCTAAAACAATAGGCTTACCTTTAGAACAAGATTTAACTGTTAAAAAATATTTAGAAAAGCTTTGGCATAAACGCTTTAAATGTCAGCCAAGTTCTAATCAACTAAAGCAAAGTTATTTCCCAAAAGGGGCTGAAATAATAGCTAACTATAATGGCTCGGCTCCAGGTTGTCACGTAAAATATATTAATGAGTCTGTAAAATGTGATATTTTTATTTTCCCAGGACCGCCTAATGAAATGATACCAATGTTAAACGGCTATTTTTCTGAATACCTAGATGCTAATAATGGTGAACAAATATGTAATTGTTATTACCTTTGTGATGTTCCTGAAAGTAACGGCGAGGCGATTGTTTCAAAAATTTTAAAGGACAATAATTTAACGGAATATATTAATGTGGCGTATTGTGCAGAACCACGTTTGTTAAAAGTTTTTTTTAGTGCCTCAAAAGAATTTCAAAGTAAACTAATTAAAGTTGAACAGATTTTTACAGAAAAATTTTCAAATAATTTTTTAAGCTTAAATGTTACTAATTTACCAGAAGAAATTATTGCAATATGTCTTGATAGTGAAGATAGAAAACTAACATTATCAGTTGCTGAATCATGTACTGGTGGCTTAATTGGTGGTGAAATCACTAAATGCAGTGGAGCTTCAGATATTTTTAAGGGTGGAATTCTTGCTTATAGCAATGAGATAAAAAGTAATGTTTTAGGCATTGATAGCTCAATTATTGAAAATTTTGGAGCTGTTAGTGAAGAAGTTGCAATAGATATGGTTGATAAATGCCAAAGTCTATTTGACACTGATTGTGCTATTAGCGTAACGGGAATTGCTGGACCAACAGGAGGGACTAAGGAAAAACCAGTTGGGTTAGTTTATATCGGAGTCAAGTTCAAAGACAATATTAGTGTTAAAGAATATAGATTTCGTGGTGACCGTGTTAGTGTAAGGAGACAAACTGTACAGAGTGCTTTATCAGATTTAAGGTCATTAATTAAAGAATTGAATAAGTAGTTTAAAAAAAGGTTATAAATTTTTAAATATGCCATTACTCGAAGTCAAAGAATTGAAAAAGTTTTACCCTGTTAAGACAGCTCTTTTTAAGAAAGAGTTTGTTAAAGCAGTTGATAATGTTTCTTTTAATTTAAATGAAGCTGAAATAGTTGGGTTGGTAGGAGAAAGCGGTTGTGGTAAGAGCACTTTAGGAAGATCCATAATTCGACTTGAAGAGCCCACAGATGGAGAGATTTTCATTAATAATCTTAAAATAAGCAATTTATCTAAGAGGGAATTACGTAAAAAAAGAACTGATTTTCAAATGATTTTTCAAGACCCATATGGCTCTCTAAATCCACGTTTGACTATTGAGCATACCATAGGTGAAGTTGTTAAAGCTCATAGTAAGTTAAATAAAAAAGAGCGCCATACACGTATTATTGAACTCCTAAAAATGGTTGGCTTATCAGAAGAACATCTCCGTCGTTATCCTCACCAGTTTAGTGGAGGTCAACGTCAACGTATCGGAATTGCCCGTGCATTGGCTGTTAACCCTAAGTTAATAGTTGCAGATGAACCCGTTTCTGCTCTAGATGTGAGTGTGCAAGCTCAAATTGTTAACCTAATGGAAAAAATTCGTAGTGAATATGGTATTTCATTTTTATTTATTGCCCATGACTTAGCAGTTGTTGAGCATGTTTGTTCTACTGTTATGGTAATGTATTTAGGCAAAATTGTAGAGCAGGGAGTTGCAAAGGAAGTGGTTAAAAACCCACAACATCCATATACCAAAGCTCTATTATCTGCGGTACCAAATATTAATAGAAAAAAACTACATGATAAAAAAAGAATAATTTTGGAAGGAGATGTACCATCTCCGTTGAATCCTCCAAGCGGCTGTAGTTTTCATCCTAGATGCGCACTTGCTACAGAAAAGTGCACTTGTGAAGAGCCAATATTAAGCAATTTAAATAATTCTGGTCATTATTCAGCATGTTTTTATTCAAAAGGATATAAATAAAGGCGAACTGAAGAAAATAAAATAAATTAACAAGGAGAGTAGTACAAATGTCTAAAAAATTATTAACAATTTCGGCTGTTGCTGTAGCTTTAACATTATCAACAGGATATGCTCATTGTGGAGGTTGTGGAGCAGGGGGTGCAAAAACTGATGATAAAAAATCAGAAGCAAAAAAAGAATGTTCAACAAAAAAGTCTTGTCCGAATACTACTTGTGCTGATGGTGCAAAAAAAGAATGTTCAACAAAAAAGTCTTGTCCGGCAACTGCTAAAAAGAAATGCGCTGATGGTGCTAAAAAATCATGTCCTAAAAAAGATGCTTTAATTGAGGAAATGTTAAAGCTTTCAGAATGTGAAAAACAATACAAAGCTACAATTGATGTTATGCTTGATAATATGCGTAAGCAGTTTAGTGCAGCTCCTCAAGGTTTAAAAATGATCACTGTAATAGAAAATTTTTTTGATAAATACTTTAGTTACAGTGTAGTGAAGCCAGTTATTGTAAAAGCTTACTCAGAGGAGTTTACAGCTGATGAAATTAAGGCTTTAAATAAATTTTATCAAACAGAAACTGGTAAAATGTTAGTTAAAAAGCAGCCAATTTTAGTAAAAAAAATGAATGGCATGATTATGTCAATGTTCCAAGAAAAACAAATGGAATTACAAAAAATGATTCAAGAAGAAATAATGAAGGATGCTCAGCCTCAGCAATAATTTTTTCTTAATTAATAAATTTTTAAAAACGCTAGATTCGTATAAGTATGAATCTAGCGTTTTTTATACTCCTATAAGCTAACATTATTTTTTTATAATTAATTATTAAGATACTTACAGGTTATTCACACTGCATTAATCAATAAGTTATTAACATTTTACTATCTAGTTATTCATCAACGAGTTGCAAAGATATTATTAAGTTGTTTGAATATTATTAGTTTAACATAATGTATATTATGCGACGTTATCAATCAACTCAAACAACGATTTATTTAAAATATGATTACGAATATACAAAATAATTTGATAGTCTTAGAGTCGCTCTAATTAAAAAATAGATAAGATGCGTTGCGCTTCTCCTTTCGTGCGATACTCACTTACTTTCATTTTTTAATTTTTGCTAATGAATAGTAATAAAACTCTATTGTATACTTCTTTTCTTCTAACTCCAAACAAATAACCAACATAAGGAATATCACATAAATAAGGAATACCTTTCACAATATCTTTTGAATCACTGGAAATGTTAATCCGAGAAATCAAAGCATTATTAAATGTCTTTGAACCATCAAAAAGCAACTTATTAGTAACATTAAAAAAATTAGTGCTATTATCCTCACCGTTGGTAACTTTTGAATTCTTAAACTCAAGATTCACTAACCATTGATTATTTTCAGAACTATAAACTGGTTGAACATTCAACGAGATGCCTCTAAAACTCATAACATCAACAAAAAAGCCAGCAATTCATTTTTACTGGCTTTTGGAAAATAAGTAAATTATTATATTATTTTTTAAAGAATTTCTTAGCTTTTTTCAAGAATGCTTCAATCTTTGGATTAATAATTCCTGTGCTGTTTTTACTTTCTTCAGCAAATTGCTCCATTAATTCTTTCTGTTTTTTATTTAAATTCTGAGGAACTTCAACAATAATCCTTACGTGCTGATCTCCACGGTGTCCTCCTCGAAGAGCAGGAATTCCTTTGCCTCTTAAGCGTAGAATTGTACCATTTTGAGTTCCTTCCTTAATTTTTAGTTTAGCAGCACCTGAAACTGTTGGAACTTCAACAATTCCACCTAGAATGGCTGTTGCTATATCAATAGGCACTTCACATACAACATCATTTCCGTCTCGCATAAAAACATCATGAGGCTTTACATGTAAGAATACATACAAGTCCCCTGCTCTACCGCCACGCAACCCACCACTACCTTCGTTTGCTACTCTTAATCGAGAACCATTATCAACACCTGGTGGTATATGTATTTGTAGATTTTTTTCAGTACGCTTTAACCCTTCACCGTGACAAGACCTGCAAGGTTTTTCAATAATTTCTCCCGCTCCATGACAGCTTGGGCATGCTTGACGTACTTGGAAAAATCCTTGTTGCATAACAATTGAACCAGATCCAGCACAACGACTACATTTAACTTTTTTTGAGCCAGGTTCTGCTCCGCTACCAGAGCAAGTTTTGCATGAATCCATGCGGTTAATTTTAATCTTTTTATCAGCTCCAAAAACAGCATCTTCAAAATCAACTTCAAGATCGTAACGTAAATCATCACCGTCAACAGCACCATTACTACTTGTTGATTGTCGGCTTCCTCCGCCACCAAAAAGATCTTCAAAAATACTGCCGCCACCACCGCCACCAAATACTTGACTAAAAATATCAAATGGATCATGAAAACCTCCACTGCCACCAAAACCTCCAGCGCCAGCGCCACCAGCACGTTTAAATGCATCATGGCCATATTGGTCATATTGAGAACGTTTTTGTTTATCACTTAAAACTTCATATGCTTCAGATAATTCTTTAAATTTATCTTCAGCCTCTTTATCTCCAGGATTTTTATCTGGGTGATATTTAACTGCTAACTTGCGATAGGCCTTTTTCAATTCAGCATCAGTAGCATTTTTTGAAACACCGAGAATATCGTAATAGTCTTCTGACATTATTTATACCATTAAATTTTATATTTATTTATTTTCTTCTTCGATTACTTTACCGCTACTAACAATAACCATAGCCGGGCGTAATAATTTTTCACCTAATGTGTAACCAGCACTCCACTGCTTTACAACAATTCCTTCCTCTATGTCATCAGAATTTTCATGACCAACAGCCTCATGCTTCATCGGGTCAAACTTTTGACCAACAGCGTCAAAACATTTTACATCTAAATCATCCAGAGCTTTTGAGAATTCACTTGAAATCATTTTCATCCCCTGGACTAAAGAATCAAAATTTTCTGCTGAATCAGCAACTTTCATTGCCATTTTAAAATGTTCAAAAACGGATAAAAAAGGTGTTACAACGCTTAGTTGAGAATTAAATCTTGCGGCAGCTATATCTTTAACTGTACGTTTTCTGTAATTATCAAACTCTGCACGCATTCTTAGATTATTATCATTTAATTCACTAATCTTTGCTTCTAATTCTACAATTTTCTCATCGGCTGTTAATTCTATTTCTACTTTTTCATTATTAACAGCTTTCTTACTACCTTCTTCAGCAACAAGGTGCTCTGCCATCTCAGCAGCTGCAGCTGCTTTATCAAACTCAATATCTTCTGTATTATCGTGTTGTTTCTTTGTCATTTTATCTACACTAAACCTATAATAATTAAAATTTTTACTAATTCATAATAACACTATACATAAAAATAGTGTAATTGTCATTACTTGCTGTTTAATTTTTAGTTCCTAATTAATGATTAAACTCATTGTTTAGGTTTTTATTTAACTAAAAAATAAAAGCTATTTGCTAAATTACACTATTTTTTTTGAAATTCAATTATAAAAATTAAATTATTTTATTGCAGTCCCAGATACTTGAATCTCTTTTTTCCAAAAGATTAATGAATACCACATCCACTCAGTGGTATAATTTGTTTGGATATCAATAACCTTTGTAGCATCTAAACCACGAGCAGCCCTTGTGACCATTGATACAGAATCGCTAATGTTAATAGTGTCTTTGAAGTATGCACTTTTACCAACGTTAAATGTGTTACCAGCTAAAAATGGTACTGCGCCAAACATGTAAACTCCCCACACATTACCATTAATATGTGCTACAGGTACAGCTTTGTTTTCTGTTACATACATTCCGCTAAATTTTGTTCCAGATTCAACACTTGAACAACCAGTTAAAATTGTTGCAGCTAATGATGCCGCACTTAATAAAAATAGTTTTTTCATGATAAATAATACTCCTCTTCTTATATAATTAATATTATTTTAATCTATCTAACGCTCTATATGCAATATCTTTACGATAAAACGAGCCATCCCAGTTAATTTTTTCAACAGCTTTATAAGCTTTGTTAATTGCTGTTTTAATATCATTACCGGTAGCAGTTACACCTAATACACGTCCTCCAGTATTAATAATACTGCCATCTTCAGCAAAAGCTGTTCCTGCATGGAAAACTTTTGCACCATCCGCTTCAGCTTCTTTTAATCCACTAATAGTAAAACCTTTTTGATAACTCCCAGGGTAACCACCTGAAGCCATTACTACGCAAACCGCTGAACCATCAATATATTGTAACTTGATCTCATCTAAACGTTCATCAACAACTGCATTAGCTACTTCAAAAAGATCACTTTCTAAACGACTCATTACTGCTTGAACTTCTGGATCTCCAAAACGAACATTAAATTCTAAGACTTTAGGTCCTTTGTCTGTAATCATTACGCCAACGAATAATACACCATGAAAATTAAGCTTTTCTTCTTTAACTCCACGTAAAAAATTATCTAAAACATTAGTACGTATAAACTCATTAATCTCTTCTGTTACAACTGGAGCAGGAGAATATGCCCCCATTCCACCTGTATTTAATCCCGTATCTCCATCGCCAACACGTTTGTGGTCTTGGCTTGAAGCTAAAGAAATAATTGTTTTACCATCACAAAGAGCCAATATAGAAGCTTCTTCTCCAATTAAACATTCCTCAATAACAACCTTGTATCCAGCATCTCCGAATGCTCCATCAAAACATTCATCAATGGCATCTAAAGCTGTTTGCTTATCCATTGCAACAATAACACCTTTTCCCGCTGCTAAACCATCAGCCTTAACAACGATAGCAGTTTCGCCATTAGCAAATTCATTTTCGATATACTCTTTAGCTTTTTTAGGATCAGTGAAAGTTCCACTTTTTGCTGTTGGTATATTATATTTTAACATAAAATTTTTTGCAAATGATTTACTACCTTCTAGCTGAGCAGCATATTTGTCAGGTCCAAATACTTTTAAACCTTTTTCATTAAAAACATCTACAATACCGTCACATAATGGCGCCTCAGGTCCAACCATGGTTAAAGCAATATTATTGCTTTCAGCAAAAGAAGCCAGAGCTTCATAATTATCAGCTGCAATATCAATACACTCTGCATCGTTAGCAATTCCAGCGTTTCCAGGTGCACAAAATACTTTACTCACCTTAGAGCTTTTACTTAATTTCCATGCTAAAACATGCTCACGACCACCGCTTCCAACAACTAAAACTTTCATTATCTAAAAAAAATCTCCATTATTTTTTAATATTATTAATCTATTTAAATTAATATACTCTCGTTTTTTCAAAGAACAAAATTAAAAGTAAAAAAAGTTTTATTAAATTTTAGCCTAAATAGTCATCACTATATTTTTGTCGATAGCAATATTTATCATTTTTTTACAAAAAACTATTGAGATTTAAATTAAATCTGCTATATTGTAAACTCTTTTATAAAAGTATTTTTTGTAATAATATAAATAAAAAAGGTATTAATTATAGCAAATAAAAGTTTGTTATATTTTATGAAAATTTAATTTATGAATATTTTAGATGGAAAGGATTGCTACAAAACAGAACAACCACGCAGAGGTTTGATTATTGACTCGTTGCTATTAAAGAGCCGTTGGAGTTTTTATTTACTTTGCTATCTATCAATCGCTCGCTCTGGATTTTGGGGTTTGTGGGGTAAACTGACTGTAAAGAAGCAGGTACAATGTTCTTCTCGCAACTTAGATTTAATTGAACAGTTAGGCGGAAAATGGAATATTAGTGGTCTTAAAAACCTTGATAAAGCTGATGGAGCAGTGATGTTAATAGGCAATCATATGAGTATGCTCGAAACCGCAGCAATGCCAGCAATTATAGCTCCTCATCTAAAATTTACTTTCGTAATAAAAAAGACTTTAATGCTGGTTCCTTTTATGAGCTCAACTATGCGAGCAATGCAGGCTATACCTATTACTAGAACAAATCCTCGTGAAGATTTTAAAACTGTCCTTAAAGAAGGTAAAAAGTTATTAAATGAAGGAGTTTCGATTGCAATTTTTCCTCAAGGAACACGTACTGTAGATTTTAATCCCGATACTTTTAGCACAATTGGAGTTAAGCTAGCAAAGGCAGCAAATGCTCAAGTTATTCCCTTTGCATTAAAAACAGATTTTGCTGCAATTAAAGGCTTGGGTAAAATAAAACGTAACAACACTGTATGCTTTGCATTTGGTGAACCAATTAATGTTACAGGTAATGGTAAAGAAGCACATATGAAAATTATTCAATTCATTGAAAATAATTTGAATCAATGGAAAGAAGAGCAAAAAGTTATTGACGAAGCTGCTGCAAAAAAATAAAAACTATTTATTATAATATTTAAATATCAAAAAATTGACCAAATTAATGGTTAGTTTTTTGTTTAAATGACATTCTTACTTCTCTACTGGAACAATGATTCCTTTTATGATAACATTTTGGCAGAATGTAAATACCAATAATGTTGGAATTGCCGCAATAACTAATGATGCAAAAATAATTCCCTCCCCACTGTTGCTATGTAATGTATAAAGCCATGGCATAATTGTCCACATTTTTTGATCTTGGCAAATTAATAATGCCATCATAAAATTTGAATATGCTACAGTGAAAGTCTGTAATGCAATCACCGCTAAAATTGGCTTGGATAAACTTAGCGTAATTTGATAAAAAATTCTTAATTCATTAGCGCCGTCAATTTGAGCACTTTCATATAATTCTTGTGGAATTGAATCAAAAAAACCTTTTAGTAGAAAAATTGCATAACCGTTTGCCATTGTCGGTAACACCAATGCCCAAAATGTATTCAATAAGTTAAATTCACGTAACATGATGAAGACTGGAATTTGTGTAACCATTGGCGGAAAAGCCATGGTTAACATAAAAAAAAGCAAAATTTTATAGCTTGATTTTGGCTTAAATCGGCTTAAGCAATACGCTGCCAAAGGGTTAATTAATAACGCAAAGATGATCGCCATAGCGCAATAGATAACTGTGTTTAATAGCGCCCTACCCTTAAGAAAAATATAAGAAAAAACTGCAATAAAATTTCGTTTAACAAATTCATAAGCAATAGCTCCTTGATTTTTTGTAAAATAATAATAATGAGCAGTTTTCTGAGGTGGTAATATTTCATTTATTGAGTTAAATTTTGCCTTTAATTGAGCATTAATTGTACCAATATTACTATATTTATTTAACAAAAAATTTCTAAATTCAAACTCAACTCCAGCAATTTTTAACATTTCCGCATCAGCAATAAAGAATTGATTATCCTCAGAGTGCCACCCATGAATGAATAGCGACCAATCAGTAAAAAATTCTTGACTCATTTTAACTGTGGTTGCTGAAATTTTAACATCAGAAAAATGATTTAATTTTAATCCATAATTTTGATTAAGTAAGTTAATATTTTTATTATATTTTTTCTGCAAAAAAGTAGAAAAATATTTCTTTAATTGTTTATTTTTTAAATTAGGATAGATCCATAATGGGTTCAATGAATAACGTACGAAATCTAACCATTTTTTACGAATTTTATCACTTTCTGGCAACTGATTGAACAACGATGTTAATTTAACGGGACAATTTGGATACCTTTTTATGAAAAAATTACTAGGACTTAAAAATAGTTTAAAATCATTTTTATTTTCAGCTTTTTTATAATTACGGAACTCTTTTACTAATTTTGAAGGTATTTTTTGATAGGTTCGTTCACGTTCCAAAAATGTTTCTTCAGCTAAACTAAATGCACTCCAACTAGTAAATTCAGACTCTAAAAGTTTATTAAAATCATTCAAGTTGTGCGTATATTTTCCAGTCAATTTTGTTTGAAATTCTCGCAAAAACAATGGTTGAGTTTTTTTTGATTGCGAAACTCTCATATAAGCTAAGTCATATTGATAATTTTCAATTTTATTCTCACGTAAAAATTGTTGCCATTCCTTTAAAAGTAATTTTTGAGTTTGAGAAATTTTTGGCAATTCAACACTTTTAAAAGATAAATAATCATGTCCGAAAATTAGCTTCAAATTTATCTCTTTTTCATTTAAAAAGGCTTCAACCTCTTTTTTATATAAATTTTCAGAGCTATATAAAAAACTTGGAATCGATTCAAAATTGTCACTATCAACACCACTTTTAGTGCTTCCACTAAGCAGTAATAAAAATGGGTAGACCATGCTAATTGCGCCAATTACTAATAACATATACATCGTATATATTAATAAACGATTTTTAAGTGATTTTCGGGTTGATGATATTAAAATAGTCATAGTTGAAATTAATCTTTTTTTGTTGTTTTAAATTCGACATTTGATAAAATCTTAAGCTGATAAACAGTGAAACTAATTAACATAAATCCTAAAATCCAAGCCATTGCCGTAGCTTTACCAAAATTCAAATAATTAAATGCCATTAACCAGATATGCAGTCCAGCAACTTCACTATTTGCAGCGCCTCCAGTCATAATCATAATATTTTCAGTTGCGGTATACCATGATGAAATAAAAGCTCCCACAAAATTAATAATTAACAATGCTTTTAAATTTGGAAGTACTATAAAAATGATTTTATCAATAAAGTTTGCTCCGTCAATATCAGCAGCTTCATAATAGTCATCTGGAATCCCCTTCAAGGCTGCCAAATATATTAAACATCCTGGTCCAAGTGTTGCCCACACCATTGGGATAATACAACTTAACAACGCAACTTTAGAATCACTTCTCCAAGCAAATGGCTCGCTTAATCCGTTAAATAATGTCACAGGTAAATTATTCACAGCCTCTGAAAAATTTAAATTATTAGGAAATAATGTACTATATGGGATTTTTGCAATAACTAAAAATGAGCAAATACCGACAATAAAAATAATTAATGCCTTTAATTTCATATCATAAAAATATAATCTTTTAGCGATTAAAATAAAAATAATTAGTATTGCAAAAGCAAATGCCAACCAACCAATATTTGGCACTAATAACACCAATTTATTCATCACTGAGTTTCGTGAAGGTGCTAAAAACTGTTTCCACAGCATAATTGTTACAATTCCACTAAGCATTGCAGGAATATAGTAGATAATTCTAAAAATTAATCTACAACGCGGTACTTCCTGGAGCATTACAGCTAAAATTAAAGGGGGAATAAAAGTTAATGTTAAACTCAAGAAACAATAGCGCAAAGCCGTCCAAACTGCAAGCCACCACTCTGGGCTAAATAGAGTATTTGCAAAATTATCAATTCCAATAAATAATGATTTACCGATTAATTGATAATCATACAAACTCATTAATGAACCATGCACCAATGGAATATATCGCCAAATTAATATTGCTAAAAATGCTGGTGCTAACAACAAAATAATATAAATATTCTTTTTGAAATTATTTTGCTTATTGCTATTTATTAACTTAATATTTGGTTTTGAAAACGATTTATTTATAAAATTAAACATAAAAATAAATAGCACAAAACCAATAAAAATAACTATGCCTGCGATAGCTCGACGAAAACACATTTCTTTAGGCGGCACTTCATCAAGTATTAATTCATTAGCTCTTTTAACTGATGTTGCCAAAATTTGTTGCATTACTTTTAAACGTTCACCATCATTTTTAGGCAACATATCTGCTTTGGATAATTCTTCAGCCTCCTGAATAGGCTGTTGTAACATTGGATAAATAAAACTACTATTTTTACCATAAGGCTCTGGAACACCAGAATCAAAGGCTATTTGACAACTTTTTGCAAACTCACTGTCTGAATATTTCAATAAATAATTATAACCATATCGTTTTAACATTTCAGGAGGTACAAAATTTGCAACTCCAGCATTTACCTTTAACTTTGTATTAAGAGCTAACGCCTTATCACTATTTAAAAATTTAATGTACTCCCAAGCCGCATCACGCACTGCTTTTGATTTCACGCCACTAAAAATTCCATACATTCTACTATTAAGTTCTGCTCCACGCTTACCTGTCGGCCCCTTTGGCACTAGCGCAGTGCCGACTAATTGCGGGTTGATTAACTTAAAATTACGCTCACTAATATAATGAATAAACATACCAATTTTTCCTAATTCCCAATCTCTAGTGTCTTTAATATGATTTTTTATGGCATAACCACGCATCACGTTACCATTTTTATCAATCCATTTTTCAGTTAGAAGTTTGATATAGAAATCCAACGCAATGGCCCCCTGTTCTGAATCGTATGCAAAATACCATCGTTGTCGTTCGGGGCTATATTTCATCAAATTCCCTCCGCTTGACCACAAGAATGTAGTCCACTGCCAACCATTTAATCCCATAAATACGCCATAAACCCCATTATCTGGATCATGAATCTTTTTTGCGGCTTGATAAAAATCATCCCATGTCCAATTTTCATTTGGGTAAGGTATATTATTTTTTTGAAATAAATCTTTGCGATAAAGTAAAAAACGACTCAAAAGTTGCCCATAAGGCAATGCCCAGTAATGTTTTCTTTTTTTTACATCATTATCTTTTGCTCGATAAATAACAGGTATTACTCTTTTATCAATACGTCGTCTTAATTCAGCTTGAGAAAACTCCGTAAAATATTCGTCAAGAGGATATAAGAAATTGCTATTTATATAGTTGTAGCTTTTATTGAAATTAACATACAAAATGTCTGGAGCAACTCCGCCAGCAATCGCTAGCAAATCGCTTTCGACTCCAATAAAATAGATTCCGCTAAAGTTATGAAGTTGAATTTCAACATTATCCCAATTGTAATCACCATAAACATTGGGGTTATTTTTATATTTTTTTGCGTATTTTTCTTTGAAAACTTTAGGAAAGTTTTTAATGAATAATTTTACTGTTTGATAATTTGCTTGAGTAAAAAAATCATCAGATTCAGGGTCAGGTAGGCGTTGTACTGTTACGTGAATAATTGTTTTGCCATCTTTATTTTGTTCAATATATCCAACCGCTTTAGAATTTTGAACAATGAAAAAGAATAACAATAATATAAAATGCGTTTTAAAAAACTTCAACAAAAATTTTATCAAATTATTCATCGCCTACCCTATATTGTATTTTATCAACTCGACTAAATACAATAGTTCTTATAGGACAAACTCGCAAGCAAAGAAAGAGGAAAATTAAGCAATATTTATCACACTAAAAAAATAAAGACTTTTAAAGGAAATTTCTTTTAAAAGTCTTTATTGAAAATATTTTAAATTAAGAATTACGTTTGCGCTTTTTTGCAGAACCTTTACGATCTGACTTTCTATCACGTTTACGTTTATCTTTCTTATTATTCTTATCAAAATCATCGCCAAACCTTTTACTACGTCGAGCACGAGATTTATCACGATTTTTTGATTTGTTTTTATCGTCTTTAGAGTCTTTAGCAATCTCTACAATTGGGCGATTGCTCTTATTGCCTGAATTTAAGCTCTCAATAATTTTTTCAGCGTCCGAAAATGATACCGTTACAAAAGAGAATGTATCAAAGCAGCTAACGCCATCAATTTTACGACCCTTAACACGGCTTTTCTGCTCAATATAGTCAACTAATTTGCGAGGCGAAAAATCATCCTTTTTGCCTTTAGCTATAAATAATCGTGCACGTTCTTCATTATCGTCAGCGCCGACAGCATCATAACCAAAATCGCGCCCTCTTTTTTTATTGCGATCTTTACGGCGATCGTTGCGTTTTTTAGGTTTTAAGTCACTATAACTAGAAGGTAGTAAATCATTTTTGCAAACCATCTTTAATAGAGCAGAAACTAACCAATCAGCATCATGCTTTACTAATAAATCACGACTAAATTTTAAATAATCGCTATGTTCATTTTCACTAATTAACTTACTAATATCTTGTTGCAACTTAATTTTTTTATGTTCAACAATTTTTTCAGCATCAGGTAAATCTTCACGGCGAATATCAGTTTGAGCAATTTTTTGAATTAAATTTAGCTTACGATATTCAGCTGGAGTTACAAATGTAATCGCAGTACCTTTACGCCCTGCTCGACCTGTACGACCGATACGGTGAACATATGCCTCAGCTTCTTGTGGAATAGAATAATTAATGACATGCGTTAAATTTTGCACATCAATACCACGAGCTGCAACGTCAGTAGCAACTAAAACATTAAAACGAGCATTCTTAAAACGATTGATAACTTTTGTTCTTTGAGCTTGAGAAATATCGCCATGCAATGCGTCAGCCATGTAGCCACGATTAACTAATTTTTCAGCGACTTCATCTACATCATTTTTTGTACGGCAAAAAACCATCCCAAAGAAATCATGTTCTAAATCTAAAATACGACATAATGCTTCAAATTTACTCTCACGTCTAACTTCAAAATAAATTTGATCTGTTAAAGTTGTCGCTAATGTTTTCTTTTCGACTTTAACGATTTCATGATCACTCATAAAATTTTGTGCAATATTCATGATTTCTTTAGGCATTGTCGCAGAAAACATTAACATTTTACGATCTTCTTTAGTATGCTCTAAGATAAATTCAATATCCTCCACAAACCCCATTTGAAGCATTTCATCAGCTTCGTCAAGCACTGCAAATGAAACATTATCTAGTTTCAATGTCCCACGGCGAATATGATCCATTACACGGCCAGGAGTACCAACAACTACATCTACACCTCGCTTAAGGTTTCTGATCTGAATTTCAATACTTTGCCCGCCATAAATAGGGGTCATTTTTAAATCTTTGTCACCTTTTAATGAATTTAACTCTTCAACAACTTGTAGTGTTAATTCACGTGTTGGTGTTAAAATAATTGCTTGAACATGTTTTTTATGTCCTTCTAATCTTTCGATAATAGGCAAACCAAATGCTGCAGTTTTACCTGTTCCAGTTTGAGCTTGAGCAACTACGTCTTTTTCGCTATTCAAAAGCAACGGAATTGTTAAAGCTTGAATTTCAGAAGGTTCTTCAAAACCTTTCTTTACTAAGGCTTCTAATACTTTATCAGACAACCCTAGTTCTTTAAATTTTGGTAATTTTGTCATTTATTTATTATTCACTTTATCTGCTTAATTAATGAAAATGTGCCATAACATTCACTAATAATAATTTTTCAAAATATTTATTGCTAAATTTCTTGAATTTGATTGCTTAATTGCAAATTAAAATTCTTTTCTCAAATTAAGAATATTTTTGAGCTACAAATTTGCAATTACTCTTGTTTGTTCTTTTTTTCTTTTAAAATTATTTCACCTTCTTCACATAAATTAAAGCGTTCTCGAGCAACTCTGCTGATAACTTTTGGGTCATTTTTCAGCCCTTCTACTTCAGCATTAATCTCTTTTTGTTCTGCAACTACTTTAGCTAGTTCATCTGTTTTACTAGTTAAAAATTTTCGTGATTTATCACGATTTTTTCCAACCATCATACAATAAATGACCACGCCAGTACTTATCAACAAAAAAATCATAATAAATACAGTATAAACAACGCTTTGCCCTTTGCGGTTCATAATTTTAACTCCATTTTGAATTTAATTTATATCAATTAATTCAATCCTAATTGCAATAGAAATTCAGCATTTGAATAGGTCTTTTTCAACTTACCAAGTAGCAATTCCATTGCTTCAGGTCCTGGTACACCATTCATAGCACGGCGTAATGTCCAAATACGCTGCAACTCATCAGGGTGCATTAGTAATTCCTCTTTTCGAGTACCACTTTTCTCAATATTAATTGCTGGATAAATACGTTTTTGGCTTAACGTTCTATCAAGGTGCAATTCCATATTACCAGTACCTTTAAACTCTTCGAAAATAACTTCATCCATTCTGCTTCCAGTATCAACTAATGCTGTTGCAATAATTGTTAAACTTCCATGATTTTCGATATTTCTTGCAGCGCCAAAGAAACGTTTTGGTTTATGTAGCGCATTAGCATCAACTCCGCCGGATAAAATTTTACCACTGTGAGGTTGAACTGTATTATAAGCACGTGCTAAACGTGTAATACTATCTAAAAGAATAACCACATCTTTGCCATACTCAACTAAACGTTTTGCTTTTTCAATAACCATTTCTGCAACTTGAACATGACGTTCTGGTGGCTCGTCAAAAGTTGAGCTAACAACTTCCGCGTTAACAGAACGTTTCATATCAGTCACCTCTTCAGGGCGCTCATCAATTAACAAAATAATTAATTCGACTTCTGGGCTATTTTTAGTAATTGAATTAGCCATTTTTTGCATTAAAACAGTTTTTCCTGTTTTTGGAGGAGCAACAATCAGACCACGTTGTCCTTTACCTATTGGTGAAACGATATCGACAACACGTCCTGAAAAATCTTTAGGATCATGTTCTAAGGCCAATCTTTCTGTTGGGAAGTATGGTGTTAAATTACCAAAAGGAATAATTCCCTTTTTACGCTCAGGTGAATCATGATTAATAGTCTCAACTTTTAACATTGCAAAGAAACGTTCTTTTTCACGAGGAGAACGAATTTGACCACCTACAAAATCACCTGTCTTTAGGGAAAAACGTCGGATTTGTGATGGGCTTAAATAAATATCTTCTGAGCTTGGCATATAGTTGTAACTTGATGAACGTAAAAAACCAAAACCATCATTAGTAATTTCTAGGAATCCACTACCATACATAATACCATTCTGTTCTGAGTTCGAGCGTAAAATTTCAAAAATTAATTTTGATTTCTCTAATGCACCAACACCTTCAACATTTAATTCATCAGCCATCTTAGTCAGCTCTTGCATGCTTTTCTCTTGCAACTCATGAATATTTAAACTGGGTGCAACTTGATCACGAATTACATCACGGCGGCGACCATTTCTGCCACCACTATTGCCATTGCGATTATTATTGTTATTATGACGATTGTTGTAATTGCGATTGTTATTATGTCGCTGGTTATTATTGCGATTATTATTGTTTTGCTTCACAGCTACAGCTGAATCTTCATTATTTGCTTTATCACATTGTTGATTATTTTCAACATTTACTGCTTTTTGAGTAGGTTCTTTTGGAGGTAGTTCTTGACTAGTATCTTCTTTGTTTACAGTATTTACATCATCTGTTTTGCGAGGTCTACCACGACGTTTTGTTACTTCTGCTACGTCTTCATTTTTAGAATCAGACTTCTTTGCGCTTGTTTCAATATTAGTTTGATTGCTAGTAGTCTCTTCTTTGCGAGGTCTACCACGACGGCGAACTGCTTTCGCTTCAGTGTTTTGTTCAGCTTGAACCGCAGAGTTTTCTACAGCGCCATTCGCTTCATTTTGTTTTTTTTCGGTCATACTTAACTCTTAATTTTTTATCTATTATTTTACATTGTTCAACTAATTCATTTAACGAGCCATTATTAATTATAGCATAATCTGCTAGCTCTAGTTTAATATCTGCAGATAATTGGGCTTTTTTTCTAAATTCGACTTCAGTTTTTGAGTAACCTCGTTTCAAAAGTCGTTGATTTTGTTTTTCTTTAGAACACCAAACGCCAATCACTGCCTCAAAATAAGTTTCTAAATTACTTTCAAATAGCAAAGGAATATCAAAAATAATAAATTTTTGACTCGCTGTAGCAATCCTTTCTTGAGCTTTTTTAAATATGTAAGGATTAAGCACAGCACTTAAAAAGCTTAATTCGGATAAATAATTCTCGTTTGCAAAAATTTTATTTGCAATATCTTTACGGTTTATAACCCCTTCTTCATTAATAAAACTTTCATTCCAGTGTTTGATAAAATTTTTATTTAGTTCAGTGGCATAATCATAATACACCTCGTGGCACAATTCATCGGCACATAAGAAAAAATATTTATCGGAAAATTTGTTTTTAAAAACATCAACTACCGTGCTTTTTCCACACCCGATGCCACCTGTTAAACCAATTATAATTTTATCTGAGGGTAATTCCATATCAAAGCGCACTATAATTAAATATTTATTTACTGAAATTAGCGAAACATTAACTATTATTTTATAATAACCTAAACTTTTTCTATTTAAACACCTAAAATTTCAAAAAAAATACAATAAACAATATTACTATTTTAGGAAAATTAGATGTTGAAAATATACTGAAATTTGTGTATCTTTTATAGTTTATAAAGTAGATTTTTGAATTATTCTGTATTACCTTATACTACTATATTAACAAATTTGCAATATTTTTTGCAAAAAAACTTTAAAAAAAGTAAATAATAGATTTAAATATGAAAAAAAACAGTAAAAATATCAGCAACACTAAAATTGCAAGCGGGAATTTTTTAAAACTAACAAAAATAGAATACTCTGACAAAACTAGCCAAATCCGAAGCTGGGAGTCTGTTGAACGAGTAAATAGCCACGGCGCATCAATCATTATTGCGAAACTACAACCAAGTAATCGTTTGATTTTAATTGAACAATTTCGTCCTCCAGCAAATAATTATGTTATAGAATTTCCAGCTGGTTTAATTGATGAAGGAGAAACCGCTTTGCAAAGCGCAATTCGTGAATTAAAAGAAGAGACAGGTTATATTTCCAAACCATGTAAAAATAATTTAGAAGCTAATTTTGACTTTGTTAGTATGCCCTTATACAGCTCTCCTGGAGTAACAGGCGAAACAATAACATTTGTTCAGCTTGAAATCGATGAAATAAACCATGGCGAAGTTATTCAAGAATTGGAACCCTCCGAAGATTTAACTGTGCATTTGGTTCCTTTACAAGACTTGCATCAGTTTTTGCTAGAAAAGGCAGCCAACAATGTAGCAATTGATGCAAAATTATATGCTTTTAGTTTAGCAAATTTAAAAAAATGATTTTTTTGTTTTAACTATCGCAAAAAAGAGGTATATTATTTAACTAATAGTTTTATAGCTACATTTAATAAAAAATAACCAATTGGTTTATCAAGTGAAAAATAAAGAAAATTATATATACATAGTTAGTTTAGGGTGTGCGAAAAATTTCGTTGACACCGAAGTTATGGCAGCATCTTTAATGATGGATAATATTTTTATTACTCCATACGAGGATGAGGCTAATATCTTTTTAATTAATAGTTGTGCTTTTATTCAGTCAGCTCGTGATGAAACAACCGAAATGATTCAGAATGCAATCAAGTGGAAAAATAGTACTAAATCAAAACGACATATTATAGTTAGTGGTTGTATCAACCAATGGGATACAGATGGATCTTTTCGTGATAATTTTACTGATGTTGATTTATGGGTGGGCATTGATGAAGTTAAAAATATTGGCGATATTATTTTAAAATTAGTACGCAAAAAGTCATCAAATAAACAAATTGCTACCTCAAATCCGCAATTTTTGTATGATGAATCAACACCACGTTTACAATTGACTTCTCCACACTACGCTTATTTAAAAATTTCCGACGGCTGCGTTAATAACTGTACATATTGTAGTATACCATTGATACGTGGTAAATTACGTAGCCGCTCAATTGATTCGATCGTTATTGAAGCACAAAATTTAATCAATAATAATGTAAAAGAATTATTATTAATAGGTCAAGATTTAACAGCTTTTGGTCATGATAAAAACGATAATGATGAAAATTTGGCGAAATTATTGCTAGAGTTAGATAAATTAGATGGTGATTTTAAGATTAGAATTTTATATAATCATCCAGCTCATTTAACTAAAGAAGTTCTAGATATTATGGCAGCGTCAAAGCATATTTTACATTACTTTGATATTCCTTTACAACATATTAACAATGATATTTTAAATAATATGAATCGTAAAGTGACTAAAGAACGAATTATTGAGTTATTAAATTATGCTCGTAAAATTATGCCTGATGTAGCAATAAGAACGACATTTATAGTTGGTTTTCCTGGAGAAACAGTGAAGCAATATGCTGAATTAAAAGAATTTGTTGCTGAACAAAAATTTACTAGAATGGGTGTATTTGCCTATTGCGAAGAACCTAAAACAAAAGCAATATCTTTTGAAAATAAAGTTGATAAAAAAATTGCTCTAGAACGTCAAGATGAATTAATGCATATGCAAGCAGAAATTTCATTTATTAATAACGAAGCGTGCATTGGAAAACGTTTGAAAGTGATTATTGATTCAATTGATGACGAGAGTAATGAAGCTATTTGTCGGAGTTATATGGATGCGCCTGAAGTTGATAATATTATTATTGTCGATCTGGCTGATTTAACAGATAAACAATATGAAAAAATTCAACTTGGAGATTATATTGAAGTTGAAGTTTATGATTGTGAAACATATGAACTATTTGCCAAAGTTGTTCATTAAAGATAATAAATTAAAGTAAAATAAAGGTTGAATGATGAATTTACCAAACAAGTTGACAGTTGCTAGAATAGTGATGATTTTTTTATTTTTTGCATTAGCTAATGTTAGCGATAAAGTGTCAAAAATGATTTTTAAGAATGATAGTGATTTTAATTATATTCATTTAATTGCACTAATTATTGCAATTATGGCAGGGTTAACTGATTTTTTGGACGGATATTTAGCGAGAAAATTTAATTTGGTGACAACTTTTGGAAAATTGATGGATCCATTAGCAGACAAAATTTTTATTACTACAACATTTATTTTCGCAGTACAGGTTGAGTTAATGCCTGCGTGGATTGCAGTGGTAGTTATCGCTCGAGAATTTTTAGTTACTGGTTTAAGAACTATAGCAATTCAAAAGAACGTAGTGATTCAAGCAGATAAATGGGGTAAATTAAAAACATTTTCGCAAATGTTGATTATTTTTACTGCTGGTTTATCGTGGTTAAGATTTTTTGATCTGAGAGATGATAAGATTAATGGATTTCAAATCAATTATGTTTGGACTGGATTTTTATGGGCAATTGTTTTTATAACCTTATTTTCTGGTTTTAATTACTTCTATAAAAACAGAAAATTATTTTTAGATGGTGATATTTAAATACTACCAAATTAAATCTAAAACGGCAAAGGTAATTCTGGCTGATAAAATAAACAATCAAACTTTATTTTATTTTTTTTGCCAATGTTATCACCATCTAGATTGCTAAAGGTTACACCTAGTAGTCGGACCGCTCGATGAGTTATTTCAGTTTTTTTAATTAATTTTGAAATCAAGTTAAAAGTATAGTTTAAGTCATTAAATGAGTCTTTTTCTGAAATTGACCTTGTAGAAATTGAGAAATCAGAGTATTTAACTTTCAACGAAACAGTTCGGCCTGATAGATTTGCTTGTTTCATTAGCGTGCAGACTTCTTCGGTAATTTCAAATAATGTATCTTTAATAATGTTGAAATCTGCAATATCTTCATTAAACGTGGTTTCACGTCCAAAAGATTTGCGTTCTCGACTCGGATTTACTACTCTATTATCAATTCCACGCACTATGTCGAATAAAAACAATCCGTTTTTACCAAACATTTCAAGCAGTTCAAACTTGGTATATTTCAGTAAATCTTTACCGTAGTAAATGTTTAAATTATGCATTTTTTGGGCAGTTCTTTTGCCGATACCATAAAATTTTTTAATTGGCAAATTTTCCATAAACCTATCGGCATCACTAGGTTTGATAACAGTCAGCCCTACAGGTTTTTTGATATCAGAAGCCGTTTTCGCTAAAAATTTATTATATGAAACACCAGCTGAACAAGTTAAGCGTGTTATATTATAAATTTGTTTTTGAATATATTGAGCTATAATTGTTGCAGAAGGACAATTAAATTTATTTTTAGTAACATCTAAATATGCTTCATCCAAAGAAAGTGGTTCAACTAAATCTGTACAACTTAAAAAAATTTCACGAATTTGTTTACTAACCATACGATAAACATCTCCCCGAGGTTGAACAAAAATTGCTTGAGGGCATAGTCGATATGCTTTGCTACATGACATTGCTGAATGAATACCAAACTTCCTTGCCTCATAAGATGCCGTGCACACAACTCCTCTAGAATATGGGCTTCCACCAACAACGACTGGTTGGTTTCTATATTCAGGAAAATCACGTTGCTCAACTGATGCATAGAAGGCATCCATATCAATATGAATTATTTTTTTCACAAATTATCCGTCATAATTGAAATTAATAAAAATTATGACTAATTTAGCACCATTTCATGAAAAATAAATACTTTAATTATTTTATTTTTTCAAAAACAACTTCATCTATTGCAGGTGCAATATATATTTCTTTTGAAAGTTGTTTTAAATAAATATTATACCGCAAAAAGTGTCTTTCGGAATCATCATTTTCAATAAGCATAGTTCCAGTAACATTAATTTTGTAAAAATCTTTATTTTTTTCTGTAATAACAAATTTATCATAGGTAATTTTTTTAAGAACAAAACCATCATTGAGTTTTGTTTTCATAATGACTTTTAAGCTGTCTTTTATTTTCTCATAATTTAATTTTGCAAGTTCATTTTCATATTGATTTGTAAAATTTTGCGGGATTTGAGATACTTTATCATTGTTCTTTTCAGTTTTTTGTGATATTTTAACAGCGGCATTATTTCCATTAATATCATTTTGAGCTTCATTACTTCCCTTTATATTTGGTTTTTCATTATCCCCTTCTCTTTCACCATTTTTATTTCCTTTATTTTTTGCCTCTTCTTGTAAAACTTGATCATTATCATTATTTTCTCCTTCTTCATTCCTCATGTTAAAATTACAACCACGACTCATGAATATAATAATTAAAATTAATATAACTATAGTGAAAATTAATAAAGCTTGAATTTTTCTCATTTTTCGATACCTGTTTCTAATATGATTTATAATCCTCTGTAGACATATGAATTCTGAAATTTCTTTTTCGATTTGATGCTTCCCAGTTTAAATTCCAACCTTCTTCAGTAAAAATATTGAAATATTTACAAAAATTTTCTAAAGATTCATTATCAACTTTTATATTAATAAAAAATTGTTCAGCAGGAGTTTTCGTTTGATAATCGCGCAAAATTCTTTTTAGATCATGCTCATTTTTAATAAGAATTCCTGCTCCTTTTTTGGGAGAATATTCAGTATACCTTTTGTCTCCCGTAAAATCAAAATCAAAATCATTATGATTAAATCTTTTTGGGAACATAAAAATGCCATTGTGCAAATTTTTCCCTTCAGGATTTGAAACAAGGTAAATTTTATTATCTAAATAGTGCAAAAATATTGGATTTTTAAATGATGTTTTAAATACAGGTAATACTACAGTCTTTTTTGAACCAATTTTTTGATAATTGGCTAAAGCCTTTTTTAAGCGCAATTCTTTTGCTTTTAACTCTTCAATTTTTTTACTATTAAGTAATAATTTATCTTGTTTTTCCTTTTTTTCGGTAATAAGTTGTTTTATTTTTAACTTTTTACTAACACCTTGAGTAATTAATAAATTAATTTTAATTTCTTTATCTTGAATTCTCTGCTTTCGTAGTTCATTTTCTTCGTTTTGTTTGAAAAATAAATTCATCTTCTCATTTTTCATTATGTTGTTAAGCATCTCTTTTTTTTGTGATAAAAGCATCTTTTTTTTAGTTTGAAACAATTCAATTTGAGCTTCTAAAGTATGAATATTTGTTGATAAATTTTTATCAATATCATCTACTTCTTTATTTGCATCCTTTATGCTTAAACTCATTAAAACTAGCAATAAAGCAATAAACATTACACCGCCAAACGTATTGCACATAATATCTAAAAGAAGTTCTAAACTTCCCATGCCTTTATTTTTTTTTATAATAATTTTCTTCATTTATAAATAACCTTTTTTCGTTCTTCAATTGGTTCAGCTCCATATTTGAATGAAAAGTCAGTCATTATGCCTCTTAGAAAATCATAATAATTAACTCCGCTAGGTCTTATTAAATAATAAAAATATACATCACTGTTTTTTAAGGTTTTCAAATATTGAGCAAATTCTTTTTGAGCAAAATCAATGATTCCCCATTTGGGCTTAAAATCTTTTTTGTCTCCATTTGAAAATAACAATGTAATTCCTTTTTTGCTAACAATAGTTAAAATAGCCTCTTTTCCATCAGAACTTTTTTCAGCTTTTATTTCTAAAGGACTACCATAAACTTTTTCTAACTTAATATTTGCATTACCAATATCTTTTTTCTTTTTTAAGAGCATATTGGTACTTTTTACTAATTTTTTATTTAGCTCCTTTTCCCCTTTGCTGGCTATCTCCAATTTTTTTGATAACTCATTGTCAATAATTTGGTAACTATTTAGCTTTTTATCTAAAATTTTTTCAATTTTCATTTGTTCAGCATGTTCAAGCTCAATTTCAGTTAAACGGCGCTCAACTTCTTGTGGAGTTAACGATTTTATTGAATCTGGAATAATATCATTTTCATCAATTATCTTATCAAGTTGTCCGACTTCGAGTTGAAGTACTTTGAGTTGACGTTGTAAATTTTTAACAGCATCAAGGTCTTTTTTGCGTATTTTTTCAATATTTTGTTGCTTGGTTGGATCGCTAGCAAGCTCGCTATTAATTAAATTAATAACCAGCAACAGTGTCACACATAACATAATTCCTGTAACACAACTAATTATGTCTTGAAATGAAAACAAATCTATACTTGAATCACCATTATTTTTATTGCTTGAATATCTAGCCACGGTTCACGTCCTAGTACTTTAAATCATCTTCTGAACCAATTGTTCTTAGTCTTGCAATGATATTTTTATGACAATAATCAGAGCAACTATCTAAAAAATCTTCTTCATAATTATTGATAAAGGTTAATATGACCTGAATAAATAATGCCGCAACCAATGCTATTAATGTTGTTTCAAATGCTACAGCTAGACCTCCTGTTACCTCTGTTAATGAATCTTTTAATTTATCAGGAGAAAATTCGACACTCAAAACGGATCCAAAACCGCCAATCGCTACAGATAAACCTAAAACCGTTCCAATAAATCCCATAACTGGAATTGCCCAAATAAAACCTTTAGCAATTGTATAAGTTGATTCTGTATATTGCTCATCAATAACAGCTTGACTTTCTAAAGTTTCTGCAACATCTGAAATTCGACCAATATTTTGTAAATTTGCAAGAGCTCGTTCCATACGATTTAATATTAAAAATCTGCGAGGATTATCAACCGCAGCATACAAATTGTTAATAATATCATTTGCAGTAGTTTGCGAAAGCACAAAATCATCACTATCACTAGGTAAAATATTTAAATTTAAAGCTTTTTTCTGCAACTTAATTTTTTGAAATTTAATAAATAAAATAGCTAAAGTCCACATCGAAAAGAAAACTATGAAATATGGAATAATACTGCGTTGATATACCCCTCCATGAAAAAACATATTTATTAAATTAAACTTGCCAAGTGAATAAAAAGGAAAAAGAATTCCGTAAAATATAATGGTCAAAATACCTCCAACAATAAAAGATAACACCATATTACATCCAGTATATTTTTTACTTCTAAAACCTAAAATACTTTCAATATCACCACGATTATGACTTAACCTCATAAATTCTCTCCTTTTAAAATTATCGGCCAAAAATCATACTTTGGCATTTTTTTTACTTTAAATCTTCTAACTATTGATCTTTGAATATCCTTTGTTGACTCTCCATCCATCGGAGCAAAAAGCGGAGTCAAACTATTGATTTTTACATTATTAAAAACCATTTGACCAAAAGAATTTTTTTCTGCAACAATAATAAGTTTTGGTAAAGCGTTTTCTTTATCTGATTTTATCAAAGCCCATAATTCCTGACATTTGTTAAGGTCAGCATTACTTAAATTCAATAAAATTTTATTTTTCTTTGGAGCGATCATGCAACCAACAAATCTTGCTTTACGATTCACCGATTTAGCCATAACAAACTGAGTTAAAGCATCCTGATAAACTTCTTTGTAAAAACTACGATATTTTGATTTAAACAATGAACTACGTAACACAGAATGTATTTGATTTACATTTGATAAAGGTACATTTGAAAAAATATATTTATCTGGAAGTTCATTTTCTTTAAGAATTCTAGCTAAATATTGATTTAAATCATCAGCAGCAACCAGTGAACTATCAAACATTGTATCTGAGCAGCTAGATGCTAATTGCTGTAGAAGTTGTAACTTCATTGTTGGGTTGATTTCATCATTCTTTAACAAACTTGTAAAATATTTTGCAAATACCATATTAACAGCAGTATCAAGTTTAGGACTTGCAGGCAAGTCATCACATAAGGAATCCCAAATGTCAATATAAGGAGCCAATTTAAAAGTATTTATGTCAGATACCAAACGCACTGTTGTCGGTAATTCATAAAAGCTTTTTGACGGTGTTTTATGAGTCAAAACCCAGTTATCCTCATAACCTGTAAATTCAGCATTTATAGAACCACTACTATTGCCTGGGTCAAATAATTTTGCGTTGATTTTATAAGTACTATTACTAATGTTACAATTTGGTCTAATTGTTGAATAATATGGGATAATATTATTATCTTTATCAGCAAAAGTTATTTTGTAGAGCTTCATAACATCTTCTTTTTGCCAGTTTTTAATATTTTCAATAACTCTTTGATATTTTGTTTTCACTACGGAAGTATTAAAAGTTTTAAAATTACCAATAACTTCATACCATAAATTATTTTCGATATCATTTAAATCTAATTGAGTTTCCTCAATGGCATGAAAGTCAACAATACTATAGTCAGCGAAAACATTAAAATTACGATATAGTTTTTTATTAGCGATGATATGCTTGATACCCTTTGATACAGAACTAAGTTTTTTGCTATATTTTATTAGTTCATCAAGGTAACTATCTAATGTAAAAGTTTTTCCTGCCAAAAGTTCTTTGAATTCACGTAAAATCAGCTCACGTTTGCCATAATCATCAACAATAGCACGAATGTTATCCATTCTTTTTCGAGCAATTTTTAATTGTTGGCTGCTGTAATCAGTGGGAACATACATTAGACGTTCAGCTTGGTTTAGCAACTCCTCTGCTCGTGAGAATCGTTCTATCGCTTCATCTTGAAATTCAGGAACAACTTTGCTTAATTCATTAGAAAATTTTTCAAGAATTGCATTAAATTCTCCAATAACTTTTTTCTCAAGAATTCTTTTTTGTTGAAAATATTTAATTTTTGCACTTTCTAAAACAGCTTTTTCTTCAGTTTTAACGCAAAGCTCTTTAATTTTATCAAATGTTGTTTCAATATTCCAAGTCTCTTGTAAACCATTTTTTGCAAATAAATTTAAATTTGAGCTAAGTTGCTTATGTAACAAATCTAATTTTTTTATACGGTCATTCTCTTCTTTTATTTTAGCAATTACATCGTTAACAACTTTTTTTAATTTTCGACTTTTATAAAGAGAGTTATTTTTTTTATTTTCAGTTATATAAATACTAGCTTTATTAGGATCTTCTGCAAGAAGTTGTTCAAGTTGTTTAACTTCATTCCCAACTTGAATTTCATAGTGAATTTTATCAATCGCAAAATATAACGCAATAGCTGAAGCAATAATAAAAATCAATGCAAAAGAAACTTTTCTAATTCTTACAATGCGAACATTTGCATAATATTCTTCTTTGGCCTCTTGAAACAGTTGTTCAGTATTTTTAGGAATAACAAAATTTACTGATTTTAAGTAACGATATAATTCATCGATTTTAAGAAAGTTTTTATGTTTTTTAAGCATTTCAGTTAAATCATCAAAAACTTGCTTTTGCTTTTCCGATTCAGCAACTTTTTCAAGTTCTTGATTAAGCCAACTTCGTGCTTCTTCCACTTGTATCAACCACTCTTCACGAAGTTGTGCATATTCGTTGTTTCTTAGAATATCCCATTCTTGCAAATAAGTTGAAATTCCTGCAATATCAAACGTAGAATACGCTTCATTGATTAAAGAAATTAATGTTTCCAATTGTTTTTGAACTCTGACAGTATGCAGTTTTTTTAGCTCTCTGTTAAGTTTTGCAACTACTCTTTGGTCAACAACAGTCATCAAGCGCGCATCAGTTAGCTTACGTAAAATATCATTCATAGCCACAAAATCATTACTAACAATAGCACATCTAGCTAATTCTGTTAAATCTGCAATATAAGTTTTTTCTAACGCAATCAAATCTCTTTTTAAGCTATCATCATCTGAGATGTTTAATAAATGACGCAACAAAGAAATACGACGTTTAACAGAACCTTTTTTTATCGCTAGTTTACGATATTCATGGGTAAATAATTCAATTAATTGATCCGATTTATAGCTGTTTATAAGAATTTCAAAATTATTAAAATCAATTTGCTCAGGAACTTTCCACCCACGTTCACAACAAATTCGATACCACTGATTTTGTTCAGGGAAATTAATTATTTCAAGTTGATCAACAAGGGATTCTCCGCCCTCCTCTGCGAGAGCAATAGCTTCTATAATTTTATCATTTTTAATAAGATTTAAGCATTCAAGGTATTTTTTATTAACAGAATCTACTTCTGATGCAAATTTTTTAGCTAAAATTTGCCACTTTGCATTGTTTGAAAAAACTCCCCTTAATAAGACATTTTTAACTTCATAAACAGTTCTTTCAATACTACTCATCAATACCTCCTTCTCGTGTAAAAATCACTTTTAATGCTTCTTCGCTTGCTATTAAACTATCTTTTTCTTTTAAAAATAATGTAATTTTTAATTTATCTGGAACTTCTAAAACTGATTGTCTTAAAAAATAAAATGCTTTTAAATATTTTTTTGTACTATCCTTGTATTCTTCATGCGGTCCATTTATTAAGTTATCATAGACTGAAACTATTTTCCACCAATCTAAAGCGTTGTCAATAACTACTAAATCTTTTCGCTCTTTTTTAACAATTTGTTGTAATGCAACAAATTGATTCCAGTGCTTTTTTACCAATTCATCCTCAAGAATTGCTACTTTTAGATCAAGAATATTTTGCTGATCTTTAACAATAAATTCTTTATTATCAATTGTTAATTTATTTTGTGCTACCTGAGCATTATTTAAGTCAAAAGTAGATGAAACGTTATTGATTACACTATCAAACTGATATGGAAAAATTAAACTTGAATTTTTCTCATCAAAAATTGTACCTTGTATACTAATTTTAACTGGGTTATTTGATATAGTAATTTGATCATCATTAATAAAAAAATCAAAATCATTTTGTAACGATTTTTCAATATAATCCCTTAGTCCAGCTAATTTATTATTTGTTTTATTAAAACTAATTTCACTAATAAGGCGTTTCCCAGTAGCAGGTGATTTTCGAAATATTTTAAAAGTTAAAATTTTATTAGCAGGTTCTCTTTCAACAATTAATGATGAATTTTCGCTACTTGCTTTCTTTACAATTTTAATTGCTACAACACCAATATTTTCAGGAATAACTATCTCATTTTTAGTTGCCAAATTCACTAATATATTTAGTGAATCAAGGTCTTCTGAAGTTAACGGAGGTACTTTAAATAAATTTAGTTTATCAAGGTTTTTTTTTCTTTTAACTGAAAATCTTTCATCACTTTTTGCTAATTGAGAAACTTGCTTGTTGTTCTTTTTTCCTTCAAGCTCAGATTTTTTTTGAGTTTTGGGTAAATTATTTTTATTTGTTATAACTTTATCGCTTAAGCTATTTATTTTTTTATTTAATCCATCTATTTTCTTATTATCTTTTGATATATTTTGACTAGCATCATTGTTTTTTAAATTATCTTTTTTATTGAAATCAGGTTGAATAAACTTTATAGCCAACCACGCCACAAACGCACCAATTATTAATAAAGAAACTGCAGCTCCTGTTATTGTTAAGGTTAACCAAAGACGTAATTTTTTATGATATTTATCAAAAACATCTTTATTATTATTTATTGGAACAGAATTTTTTTCTAACTCTTCTAAAAATTTATCATGATCATCATTATTGATGTCGGAATTTTTACTTATAATTTTATTAGTGAAATTTTCTATTCTCTGCTGATAATTCTCATTTTTTTTATCAATACTACTTTCGTTAATAATACTGCTATGTACAGGAACCTCACGATGAATTTTTCCATGCTTAGTTAAATCGCTTTCATTTTTTGGCAATTCAAATAAAAACTTATCTCTATCTTCGACATAATCTTTTAAAGCACTTACAACCAATGGCATATTTAAGTATGGTTCACACAACTGATTTATTTTATAGCATTTTTGATCAAAATCAGATTCACTTAAATCAATAATTAAAGAGTTTGTGCTCATTCGTGCCTTTACTAGTGTTGACGAATTATTCGTACAAAATCTTAAAAAACATTCCAAGCTTTGAGGAACACTTTCAGCGTATGTGTTAAATGTAAAAGCCCACCGTTCTTCTGGTGTTAAAAGTGCAAATATTTCATAAACTAATGGCAAATTATCTTCAAAATTCTTATTAATAACATAAATATTTTGCTTTAACTTATCTCTAAAAACTTGAGCTATAACACCTGCCGTTGCTTTAGTCCCGCTATATTTTTTCCATAAAGAAATCTTCGTAGGTAATTCAAAATTGACTTCTGGAATTTGAGGCTGGCGTTGAATTAAATGCGGCTCCATATCCCATTGTGTTATGAAAAAACCACTCTCAAAAACAGAACCAACTCCACAACCACGACCAAGAAGGTCCCTATCATGCTCTAAAACCAAATGATGCGCTAATTTATTATCTCTTTTTGTATAATCTAGTCCAGCAAAAGCTATTCTTGAAACAATGCTATATTTCTTACCGTTTCCATTCCATAAATAATGACTATATACGGTTGGATTTTCGTTGGCTTGATCGCTATGTGCAGGATATAACGCTTTATAGCCGCTACAACTAATCAAGGTATTGGCTACATTTGCAACTAGCCCTTCAGTGTGTGCAACAATACAAAAGCCACTACTACTTGGCACTAAACCTTTTGGTGCTGAGGTATATATTAGTTCATAACTCATATTAGTTAACTCCAATGCTTTATTGTATATAAATTACTCATCCCAAAAATCATCTTCTTGTGGTAATTTTTGATTTAAAGTATTATTATCATCGAGGTCAAAACTATACTTATAGTCATTGTATTCCTCTTTATTTTTTTGCGAAGCTGTTTTTCTACTCTTTAGGGGCTTAGTTGAATAATTAATTTCACCAGGGATTTTAATAAAACAATTGTTATAGTAATCGTAAATTTCACATCCAAAAAATGACTTAGGTAATTGCTCCATAGAATCACTTCTTTCGTTATAATAAATAATTGCATCTCCAGTTTTATTATAATCATTAAGCTCAATTACTTCGATTTGTTCATCACATAAAGTACGGTCTTCATGATAATATTTACCAATAAAACCTTGTTGAGCTAATAACAGCATTAGTGGCAATTCACTAAACAAAGGTTTAATATCTTTTGGTTTTATACCGATATTACCTGTTGTTGGATCAAATTCAGCATGGTTTCCCGTTGAACTAGTAAAAACATAATAGACATCGCAGCAGAAACCTTCAACCACCTGAATGAAGTCAGGGCAATATTTTTGAAGCAAACTTCTTGCATGAAATGACATATCAATTACTTTGCAAAAATCAAGTTTAAATTCTTTTGATTCTGGATCTCGATAGTAATAATTTTCTTCAAAAATTTTATCATCAAATAAGTTCTGTAAAAGATCACATTTTACTAGATTAATGATTAAAGTTTTATCAAATTTATCACTTGAGCTCATATTGCGAAACTTCCTCATACGAGATGCCATTTCAGTGAACAGTGTCGTTTGATTGCTAAAGTCAGCATTATTTAATTGAGGGTCATCAACATTAAGTTGATTAACAATTCTCAATTCTTTTGATACATCAAAACAGAACATAATTCCTTCTGAGTTTCCTAAATGCTTAGTACCCGGATTGAAATAATCATCCATTCCAGGTTGAAAATGCTCACCAGCATTATCGTAAAAGGTTACATTAATTGGCAAATCATAACGTTTATTACGTTCAGTAATTGAACTTTGCAGTGTGAAAACAAATGGTATCGGTAAATTTATTAATGACCCGTGCCAATTGATTTGGTTATACAAATTCCCTTGAATTTCTGTTTTAGGTAAGGATACTAATTTATCAGGCATTGAATTATAAAATAATGTTTCAATATAATTATTAATTGTCATATTATTTTTTGCATCAGCATCAGTGAATGTCATTGCGAATTTTTTGCTTAATAAATCTCTAAATTGATAAATCATTGATGATAAAAGGTATGATTTTCCACATGCGGGAGCACCCACAATTGAGTAGAAAACATTATCTAAATCCAAATTTGAATCCAAAATTTTAAGATGACAAACTGGACACGCTTTTTCGTCACAAGCTATTCCATTATGATCAAGAGCTCTCCCTAAATTATCAAACGAACTAGGTTTAAATCTATTTCGTGCTCCTGCTCCTGCTATTGGGTCACCTAAATTATTGTAATCTTGAGAAATAAATAGTAAATCTTCAATTGGAAATTTATTCCAGCAGTGTGAACAAACAATCATTTCTGATTCGCTAATGTGAAATGCCCCCAAATCACCACCTAAATATGAATAATGCTCTTGCTGTTCTTGAACATAACCAGTATTATTTTCAATGTTTTGAGATGTTGTATTGTATTGTTGCACATTTTGAGATGAAGTTACTGGTATAGGCGGAGGTGTTAGCTTCGCTTCATTTTGCATATCTGCTTCATGTTGAGCATTTAAGTCATCAATATGCTTATAACCATTACGTTTTTTGCGAAAATTAATGCTAATTTTGCCTTTTTTCTTGACTTTAGAAGATTCCTGTTTTTTATTTTCAGCTGGTGCATCATCATTAATTGCATTACTTGCCGCCATTGCAGTAGCAACCTCTATTGTAGGTTTCTGAATTTCTTTTTGAGGTGCTACATTCACCGTCGTAGTATCAATGTTTCCTAAATCAGCAACTTGATTAGCGTATTTAATTCCAGTAGCACTATGCGCTTCAGTAACTTTTACAGGTTCTTGATTATAGTATTGATCTTGATAACTAAAAGGTACATCATTATCGTTTGAATCATCAGAATTTACTTGGTTAAAACTTGTATTATTAGTAGTATCATCATCCATAGGTAAGGAGTTACCACAAAATTCAGCCAAACTATACTCTATAGGAGGGGTGTCTTCAGTCAGAACACTATACTCAAGGTTAATTTTTTTATTTTCATATAATTCAAAAATTTTTTCTTTAGAAATTGGACCAAGTTTTGAATTGCCTTTTCTTAAATAAAAAACACTCATAATACATCCCCACAAGAGTAATTGTTAAAATAATTAAATTGTCTAATAATTTAACATAACTATATATTAAACATTATACAAATTTTTTTTAAATAAAAAAAGCGACAAAATAACATTTTGTTACTTTATCGCTTTTCGTAAAAGTTGAATAAAATTCAACTAACATATTCTATAAAATTAATTCAATTTTATTCAGCTGCCGCTTCTGTTTCTTCTGCACCTTCACCAACCATTTTACCGTAAGCAGTTCTTAATACAACTGTTAACCAGCCATAGAAAAGTCCAGCAAAACCTGATAAAAAGACTGTTAATGCCAGCCACCACAAGCCTGTTTGAGTAGATGCAGGATTTCCTGTATACGCAAACGTTGCTGCAGCACCAATGAACCATGCAGGAATAAAGTTAAGTCCCTTAACTTTTTCAAATAAAATAACCGTAAATGATAAAATACCTACTGCAATTGGGAAACCAAAAAATTTAAATCCTTCGCATCCTGATAAATGATTTCCAGCAATAATAATACCGATTGCAATTAACTCGCCAGCACCCCAACCAGCTAAAGCCTTTGCACCTTCTTTTACTGTACAGCCAGCTAAGAAATATAAAGCCCAACCTAGAAACAATGCCCACGCAATAATTGGGTCAAATGTAACTGCAGCCTTAATTGTTTCGCCATTTTCAATAACAGGCTTTGCAACATTAATTGTCACCTGGTCAAGAATCTGCGATGTTGATGCTAAAATTCCAATAATAATACAATGTGGTAGAAACTTCAACGAATTTTTAAATGTGTCCATTTAGATAATCCTCCAAACCTTTTAACTTTTGTTATAAATACTAACCTATATTTAATGTAAAATCATTACCAGCTACAGTAATCAATCACAAAAAATCAAAATCTATCGACATTAACTAATGTCTTTATTGTCACTGTACTCATTTATAAAATAGAGCGGACGATTTTTTGTTTCATTAAAAATTCGCCCTAAATATTCTCCTATAATCCCCAAGCTAAACAATTGAATTCCTCCTAAAAATAAAATAACTGTCATTGTTGAAGGATAACCCGGTGGAATTTTGGCATTCCCAAATAATTTTTGGTAAATTATCACTAGCATGAAAATAAACGAAAAAAATGAGACTGATAACCCTAAAAATATAGCTAACCTTAATGGAACAGTGGTAAAGCAACAAATTCCTTCTACTGCCAAATCAATTAATTTAAGGTAATTCCATTTAGTAGTCCCTGCAATTCTTGGGTCTCTTTCGTAAAGAAGTTCTTTCTTTTTGTGTCCTATTAAACTAAATAATCCTTTAGTATAACGTTGAGTTTCACGCAACTCTCGTAATGAAATCAATGCCTTTTTACTTAAAAATCTAAAATCACCAGTATCTTTTTGAATTGGCACTTTTGAACTAAATTGCAAAACGCGATAAAACATTTTAGAAGTAAATTTTTTCATAAAAGTTTCGCCCTTACGACTAATTCTTTTTGCGTAAACATCATCATAACCTGCTTCCCAATATTTAATCATATCAAGTATTAGCTCTGGAGGATCTTGTAAGTCAGCATCAATTACGACTGCGGCATCACCTTGAGCATAATCAAAACCTGCAGACATTGCTAATTCTTTACCAAAATTTCTTGATAAATCAACGTATTTAATACGTTCATCACCTTTTTGAAGATTGCGAACAATGTTTAATGAATTATCACTACTACCATCATTAACAAATAATAATTCGACGCTATATTCAATTTTACTGATAACTTCTTTCACTCGCTTGTAAAATGACTCAAGAACTTCTTCCTCATTATACATTGGAACAATTATTGAAATCAATTTGTCTTTTTTATCTTTATTATCCAATTAAAAAATCCTTATTTTTTAGCGGTGTTTTTTTTTAACAGTTACTCTAAATTTCTTTTTATTATAAACTAATAAATTGTCCTTTTCAACTTTTTTATTAGCATAACATTAGAATTTTTATTATATTATGTTGTTTACCATACTGTTTTTCTAAATAATAACTCCGTCTTTCAAATTTATAACTCTATCGGACATTTCTGCGATATAATTATCATGAGTAACCAGTAAAATTGTTTTAGAATTTTGCTGATTATTTAATTTCTGAAAAATTTCTAAAATATCAAGTCCTGTTTTAGTATCTAAATTACCAGTTGGTTCATCAGCTAAAATAATATCAGGGTCATTAATTAATGCTCGAGCAATTGCAACACGTTGGCGCTCTCCGCCAGATAATTCTGCAGGTCGGTGCTTTAAGCGATGTCCTAACCCAACTTCATTAAGTAAAGCTTTACCGCGCTCCCGCAAATTTTTAGAGAAGAGACCGAAACCAAATGTTTGAGAAATAGTAACATTCTCAATCACATTTAACTCTGGAAACAAGTGAAACGATTGAAACACAAAACCAACGTTGTGCCGGCGAAATAAAGTTGCTTCTTTTCGCTTAGGCTTTGCGAAATTTTTACCATTAAACAATAATTTCCCTGTGTCTGGCGTTGATAACATCCCAAAAATATCTAACAATGTAGTTTTTCCGCTGCCTGAAGCTCCTAGCATTGTTGTCCACGAACCGCGTTCAATTTGACAATTTACTCCTCGTAAAACTTTGATTTCACTTCTACCTAATTTAAAGGTCTTATGAATATCTTGTGCCTCTAAAATAATATCTTTATTGCTATTTTCTAAATTCATAATATTTCCTCCTACTCACAACGCAACGATTTTGCTGGATCTAAACTTGCTGCTCTTAAAGCGGGAATAACCGCACCAAATGTACACAATACAATCGATAATACAACAATAATTGAAATATCATGATAATTAATTTGTGCTGGCAACCCTTTCATATAATAAAGCTCTGGAGGAAAAACATTAAGACCTCTATTGCGTAGAAACTCTAGTAAATCATTACGATACTCCAGTGCTGTTAAAGCAAAAATCACTCCAGACAGAGATCCAATTATACCAACAAAAAAACCTTGTAAAACAAATACAAAACTAATTGAAAATGAATTCGCCCCTAACGCTTTCATTAAACCAATTTCACTTGTTTTCTGAATAACCATTGTGATTAATGTATTTGTAATACTAAATGCAGCGATTAAGACCAAGAAGAACATCAAGAAAAACATCATTGTTTTTTCCATTTGCACAGCTTGAAGCAGTGTTCCGTTGACGGTTTTCCATGAACCATAGTCATATCGATACCCTTCTGGGTCCTTTAGTTGGATTTTTAATTTATCTAAATATGAATCAACTTTAAATGGTTTTTCAACCCAGCCATAAATGAAATTTGAACTACCCCACGGGTAATCAAATAATTCATTAGCATCGTCAATGTTAGTAAAAATAAAATTGCTATCAAATTTATACTGATCAAAATTATAAATACCGCTAACAGTTAATTCCGTCGGCAAATACATATCTGAATTTTTATTAATTGTTACTTTGCCATCATCTTCTACTTCAAAAAGCTTTGTTAAGCGCCTTGGAGAATGAACTAAAATTTTATCGCCAATTGTAACACCTAGTTCACTTGAAATTTGGGGACTAATTAGCACCTCATTGCGATTAAATGGCAGTTTCCCATATTTAAGGTATTCCTTACGCTTTTTTATATTAAAAATTCCAGTATTAGAAGTCGGGTCAAATCCAATTAACCCCTTAGGCTCAAACCTTTTTTTACTTTGAATTAACGCCTGCCCCATCGTTATTGGAGTGGCATTAATGCCTACTTTTTCTGCGTCATTGATAATTTTTACTGGATTACGAAAACAGCTATAAACATTATTTCTGAGGATAACATGAGAGCCTGTATCAATAAATCGTTTTTGCATTTCATATGAAAACCCACCCATTACAGACAAAACAATAATCAAAATCCCAACCCCAAGCATAACCCCAATGATTGAAATTAAGGTGATTATCGATACAGCGTTTCTTTTTGGCGTAAAATAACGCCATGCTAAGAAAAACTCTGCTCCTAATTTTTTAATCATAACTTCTTCCTTTTTTACATATTTATACATTAATTAAATACTTCAATAACAGCCATTGCTGTTGCATAATTTTTTTCATGACTAATTGAAACGGTTACAAAAATGCTTTGCTCATCAATTTTAGGACTATTGAATTTATTTTGAGCAATTTCACAACAATACTTTTGAGCTCGACCATCTAATTGAGCTCGAGGGCAATTGAATTGATCATTCAATACAGTGATATCATGAAATGAACAATTTTCACTAATTCCACAACCCAAACTCTTAGCAACTGCCTCCTTTACAGCCCAACGCCCAGCAACAAAAGTTATTAATTTACTCAAATTATCAATATTTGCATTAGCAATTTTTTCACTATAAAAAGTTAGTTCATCTTTATTGAAAATTCTTTCAAGAAATTGCTGTTTATTTTTCCCAGAAATAATTTTTTCAATGCGACAAATTTCAATAATATCTGTACCAATGCCAATAATCATAAATTTAAACCATTTATTATTAATTAATAATTAACTTGACCAATAATTTCGCTGACCGAATTACACCCGTGACGCTCTAAATATTCATCAATTCCTTCAATAATCTTAATTGGAGCATGTGGATCAGTAAAAATTGCGGTCCCTACAGCAACTGCATCAGCACCAGCTAATAAAAATTCTATGGCATCGTCAGCGGTCATAATTCCCCCCATGCCAATAACTGGAACATCTACAGCCTTTGCCACATCATGAACCATTTTAATTGCTACAGGTTTTATAGCTGGACCACTTAATCCACCAGTAATATTCGCAATTTTTGGTTTACGAGTATGAATATCAATAGCCATGCCGCTTAAAGTATTAATTAATGAAACCATATCGCTACCAGCATCTACAACAGTTTTAGCAAAATCAGCAATACAAGTTACATTTGGGCTTAATTTTGTAATCAGGGGTAATTTTGTAGCGGCACGAACTTTACTAATTACAGTATTGGCCATTTTTAAATCTGTACCAAAAGCAACCCCACCTTCTTTTACATTTGGGCATGAAATATTTACTTCAAGAGCCGCAATGCCATCTACACCATCCATTGCCGCAGCAACTTCAGCATACTCTTCAATTGATTTACCCCAAATATTAACAATAGTAGTTGCGCCACTTTTACGCAAAAATGGTAAATATTGTTCTCCGTTTAAAAATTTATCAACTCCAGGCCCCTGTAGTCCAATTGCATTTAACATTCCACTGCTAACTTCCGCTACACGTGGTGTTGGATTACCATGACTTGGGTTCATGCAAATTCCTTTTACCACCACTGCACCCAAATCACTTAAAGGGTAAAAGTCTGCGTATTCAACACCATAACCAAAAGTTCCAGATGCCGTCATTACTGGATTTTTTAGCGTTAATGAACCTAATTTTGTTGTTAAGTCTGCCATTTTTATATCTATCTCTTATATTATTTTAAATTATTAATTTAACCGTAGTAAACATCTTTTGAATTGAATACTGGACCTTCGTTACAGGTTCGAGCATAGCGCCAACCATCCTCATTATTAGCTTTTACTTTTACAACACACGCAAAGCACGCCCCTACTCCACAGCACATTAAATGGTCTAAACTTAATTCACATTCATAACCTTTATCTTCAAGCATTTTTCCTAACGCCATTAACATTGGAGTTGGTCCACAGCCATAAAAGCGTAATTTTTTATTGTCAGTATTTTCTGCAATGATTTGTTCAACTAATTCAGTAACTAAGCCTTGATGTCCTACCGAACCATCATTTGTTGATAATCTTACTTCAAAATTAGCTTCTTCAAATTTATCCATTAAAATTAGGTCATCTTCACTACGCGCCCCTAATAATAACACTCCTTTTGTAACGCATTGTTTTGCTAAAATATGCGTCGCAGCAGAACCATAACCTCCCGCAACAATTACTGGAAATTCATCATCTTTAGTTGGGGTAAATGAAACACCCAATGGACCCATTAAATCACAAACTGTGCCTACCTCTAATGTTGCCAAAACCTTAGTTCCTTCACCAACAATTTTATATGCAACCGTCAATTCTCCAGTCTCAACATCCACATCACAAATACTAAATGGTCGACGCAAAATTCTGTCACGTAAATTAGCTATTTTTACATGAACAAATTGTCCTGGCTTAGTATTTTTGCAAATTTCTGGCACATAGAAAACGACTTTATAATAATCGCCTTTTAAAACTTCATTTTTTAAAATTTCACCTACTTCAGGCATATTTTTTATCCTTAATTTAATTTTTTATTTCATTATTTTTCTTTAATATACTTGCTGCATTTCTATTTTTGCTCTTTTTAACGTCAATTTTGTTGCATTAACCCATTCTGTCTAAAACTATAAAAATCATTTTTACTAACAATAATATGGTCTAAAACAGCAACATCACATGTATCTGCAGAAGCAACAATACGCTCTGTTAAATTTATATCATTAATAGATGGCTCGCAAACACCAGTTGGATGATTATGAACTAAAATTATTCCAGTAGCACTGTTCGTCAATGCCATACGCATAATATCTCTCGGATATGCGACAGTCCTGTCAACAGTACCTTTTGACATAATTTCACAACAAATTACATGATGCTTAATATTTAGAAAAATCACTAAAAATTGCTCAATGTTAGAATTTCCCAGTTTCATTCTTGCGAAATCATAAACTTTTTTAGGAGAACGCAGCACATCGACATCAAGAGCTTGTTGCTCTAAATACATTGTGGCAATATTTCTTAGTAAAGAAATTAAAATCGCACTGTTTTCAGCAATTCCTTTGACTTTTACTAGCTCCTTAATATCCGCGTCAAAAACATTAGCAATTGACCCAAATTCAGCCAATAAACGTTTTGCTAATGGCTTCACATCTCGCCGTGGAATTGAGTATGTTAACAACAATTCTAGAACTTCATAATCATGCATCCCTGCTAAATTATTGCTCAAAAATCGCTGTTTTAAGCGTTGGCGATGACCTGCAGGGTTATTTTCTGGTGTTAAATTTTCACTCAATGTGGAATTTAATTTTTTTTCTTTATCATCAATTATTGACATATTTCGTTATTAATCTGATTATTTTTAATTAACATGGTTCTAAAACTGTTAATGATTCAAAATGCCCTGTCCTTGGGAACATATCATAAACACCTGTTTGAGCAATTTTCCAACCTTTTTTAGAAAACACTTTTAAATCTCGACACAACGTATCAGGCGCACACGAAATGTAGATAATTTTAGCAAATGGCAATTCACTTAAAACTTCACGAACATTACGATGTAATCCATTTCGAGGAGGATCAACTATTAAAATTGTTTTGCTTAAATCGTTGAATCTTTTAAAGTTTTTTAATGATTTTTCAACTTTTCCAGTTAAAAATTTAACATTATCCTGTAAATCATAATCTTTTAGATTAAACGTTGCAGCAACAACAGCTTTTTCATCAGCTTCAATTCCAGTAATATTTTTAATTCCAGCTTCAGCTGCAGCCATTGCAAACAAACCAGAACCACAATATAAATCAACACAACTATCAACATTACTTTGAGTTTTAGTTTCCTTAATAATATCATGAACTTTTTTCATTAACTTATCGGTCACCGATTGATTAATTTGCTGAAAACTACCTAGCGGAGTTGAAAAATTTCCATAAATTGTTTGCTGGCGTACCCATGAAGCATTTTCTTTTGGATTGTTGCGCCAAAACAAAACTTCATCTTCACCTTTTTTATTGGTAATTTTCTTTAATGTTACACTCATTTCACGATGTAAAGAATGATAAAATCCTTTATTTGAGCGTAAATCAGCTAATTTTTTATTAATTAATTTATCAGCAATCGCACATTGCTCAATATCAACCACATTTTCATTATCACTTTTAATATAACCTAAAAAGCGTTCACGTCCTTCTAGTTGAGCATGTAATGTGATTTTATTGCGATAGTATAATTCACTATCACTACCAACAATATCATTAACTTTTTCAATATCATTGTTAATGTCAAATTTACCATTACGCTCTAACATTTCAATAAATTGTTGATGCTTCATGCGAAGCTCTTCATTGTAAGAAGCATGCATGTAAGCACATCCAGGACAAAAATCAGCACCTTTATTTGCAGTTGGTATTACCGCATATGGGCAGACAATATCAATTCGCTCTGGTGAGGCTTCAATAACTTTTAATAATTTGGCTCTTAAATAATTATGTTTCTCTTTAGTTATTTTTACTTCGACAAATTCACCCTGTAACGTTCCAGGTACGAAGCAAACTAAATTATTTACACGCCCTACTCCATCGCCACCAAAGGCTACATTATCAATTTTTATTTTAAATATTTGTTGCATAAATTTCCTAAACTTATTTTTTTCGTAAATATATTTTCGTTAAATATATAATCTATTTAGTAATTTTTAAATTGATTTAGCTAAAAAATTATCTTTTTTCCTTTTATTTTACAATAAATAGATGATTTTTTATGGATTGAGTTTATTTTATATGATTAACGAATAAAAAATATCATATGGAGTTTATTATAAAAATGAAAGTACCTTTATTAGATTTAAAGAGTCAATATCAGGATATTAAAGAAGAAGTTTTAGCAGAAGTTAGTGAACTTTGTGATTCACAGATGTTTATTCTTGGCGCTAAAGTTGAAAAATTAGAAGAGGAAATTGCTGAATACTGCCAAACTCCAGGTTCAGTTGGAGTTTCAAGTGGTTCTGATGCTTTAATTATTGCATTAATGGCCGAAAATGTTGGTGTTGGAGATGAAGTAATTACAACTCCTTTTACGTTTTTTGCAACAGCTGGTGCAATTTGTCGTGTCGGCGCTACTCCTGTGTTTGTAGATATTGATCCAAAAACTTTCAATATTAATCCTGAATTAATTGAGGAAAAAATTACAAATAAAACTAAAGCAATTATGCCTGTTCATTTATTTGGCCAACCATGTGATATGAATCCAATTATGGAAATTGCAAATAAATATAACTTGGTAGTAATTGAAGATGCTTGCCAAGCTATTGGAACAGAATATAAGGGTCGCCGTGTTGGATCCATTGGTGATTATGGTGCATTTTCATTCTTCCCTAGCAAAAACTTAGGCTGTTTTGGAGATGGTGGAATTGTTTCAGTCCGTGACGAAGAAAAAATACAACGTATGAAAATTTTCCGTAACCACGGAATGGATCCAAAATATTATCATAAATACATTGGTGGTAACTTTAGAATTGATGCTCTTCAAGCGGCAATTTTGTCGATTAAATTACGTCACTTAGATGATTGGTCAGCACAAAGATCAGTTAATGCAGAAGAATACAATCAACTATTTGCAAATTCAAAGATCGCTGATAAAATTACTCTTCCGTATAAAGCAGATTACACAACACGTCACATTTATAATCAATATTCAATTTTAGTTAAAAACGGCAAACGTGATGAACTAAAAGATTATTTATGGGCTAACGGCGTCGGTTGCGACGTTTATTACCCAGTACCACTGCATATGCAGGAATGCTTTGCTGACTTAGGTTACAAAGTTGGTGACTTACCAGTTAGTGAACAGGTTGCAAAAGAAATCATTTCTATTCCAATCTATCCAGAAACTACTACTGAACAACGTGAAATTGTCGTTAAAACAATTGAAGACTTCTTATTAAAATAATCGTTAATTTGAACTTAGGGTATTACAAGGCAACTTTTAATACCCTAATTTTATGCAAATCGGAGTGATATATATTACTATGGGGCGTAAAGATAAAGAGAAAGAAACATTAAATTTAGGAACGTATTTTCGTTTACTAGGTTATGCAAAACCATACTGGGGACGCTTAACAATAGGAGTTGTAGCAGGTTTTTTAGTTGGTGGATCGCTATTAGGATCGTTATTAGTACTACCAAAGCTATTAACAGCCATTGATCCAGTTCCAGATAATGAAATTCTCAAAGAAAAAGTTGTTAAAATTTGTGATGAAAAAAATTTAAGTAACAAACTAAACGATAAAGAATTAAAGCAAAAAATATTACAAATCATTAGTGACAAACAACTCAAAGAACAAGTTGCACTGCAAGCAGATGCAATTGTTCCAATTGTTAAAAATACTTCTTTAACACCAAAACAACGTGAAAAACAAATTTCTCTAATTTTAAACCCTAAAGAGAAAGACCCTCGCTTAGCAAAAGAAGTAGAACAGCTTAATGAGTATATCACAAAATATAAGTTACCTGTTGAATTAGATACCAAAAATATTAAGTTAACCAAAGGTTTTGACTTACAAATTCCAATCGCTAACGAAGAAGGCTTGATGTCTTGGCAATTCTTTTCAATTTATATTTTCTTTTTTGTATTTGCCTGGTTAATGAAAAATATTTTTACATATATCAATCGCTATTATACACGTTGGGTGGGAGCTCGAGTTGTAGCCGATTTACGTAATTTTGTATTCGAACGAATGCTCGGGCAATCACTAAAATTCTATGGAAAAATGGATACAGGACAATTAATAAGTCGTGCTACTAATGATACTAGCTCAATTGAGTCAGCAATTGCAAATACTATTGCCGATTTCACTCGTTGTCCAATTGAAATTTTATCGTGCTTGACGGCAATTATCATTTTTAGTTTTCAACTTCCTTCTATTTCAGATAATCTTTTTGTTATTATGATTTTATTAACTGGATTGCCAGTAGCAATTTTACCAATTGTCATTTTAGGTAAAAAAATTCGTAAAGTTTATCGTAGCTCTTTCAAATACATTGCTGAAGTTTTAAGCAGAATGCACGAAGTTTTTTCTGGTATTATTGTTGTAAAAGCATATCATACAGAAAAACGTGAGCAAAAACGTTTTGAAAGTATCAATAAAAAATATTTTAAACGAGTTGTTAGAGCATTGCGTTTACAATTATTAATGGCTCCATTAATGGAAACAGTTGCAGTTACAATGACATTAATATTCTTAGTTTATAGTTACAGCAAAGGTATTACGCTTACTCAGTTAGCAGTGCTAATGGCTCCTGCATTTTTAGCATATCAACCGATTAAAAGTTTAGCAAAAGTAACCACTTATTTACAGCGTAGTGCGGCAGCAGCAGATCGTTATTTTGAATTAATGGATATGGACAATTCTATTAAGCAGCCAGAAAATCCAATTCCATTAAAAGAATTTAACGATAAAATTGCTTTTGAGAACGCATCTTTTTACTACGAAAAAGAAAAAATGATTCTTGATAAAGTGAATTTTGATATTCAAAAAGGTTCATTAGTAGCTGTTGTTGGTGAAACAGGTTCAGGCAAAAGCACCATTGCTAGCTTAATCGCACGTTTTTACGATGTAACAGATGGTGCTGTAAAAATTGATGGAATCAATGTAAAAGACCTTAATGTAGCAGATTTAAGAAACCTAATTGGCATTGTTACTCAAGAAGCAATTTTATTCAATGATAGTGTTGCAAATAATATTGCATACGGGGTTGAAAATGCTACAGAAGAGCAAATTGTAGAAGCTGCAAAACAAGCAAATGCTCATGAATTCATTACTGGGGGACGCCATGTTGATGGTTATCAATCTAACGTGGGAGAACGTGGGTGCAAACTTAGTGGAGGAGAAAAACAGCGTGTAGCAATTGCACGAGCGATTTTAAAGAATCCTCCAATTTTAATTCTCGATGAAGCAACAAGTGCACTTGATACAGTAACTGAAAAATTGGTTCAAGAAGCTCTGAATAATGTTATGGAGAACCGTACAGTTTTTGCTATTGCCCATCGTCTAAGCACAATCAAACATGCTGATACAATTATGGTTATTGAAAATGGTAAAATTGTTGAAAGTGGCTCTCATGACGAATTATTAGCGCATTCAGGACGTTATCGTAAACTTCATGACACTCAATTTGATTTAGATCATGCTTAATATATTTTTAAAGTAACATTATGAAATTAAATAGTTTTAAGAAAATACATTTTATTGGCTGCGGTGGAGCGGGAATGTTCCCGTTAGCTGCCATAATGCAACAGCGTGGCTTTGAAGTCAGTGGCAGCGATTTAAATTCTAATGAGAAGACTACAAAATTATCAAGTTTAGGCGTTAATGTCTTTATAGGTCATAATGAAACGAATTTGCCTAAAGTTAATGATAAAAATGAAATTCTAGTTGTTTTTAGTTCAGCTGTAAACAAACAAAATATCGAATTTAAATTAGCAAAAGAATTAAATTACATTATGTTACGTCGTGGCGAATTTTTAGCACTGATGGCTTCAACATATCAGAATGTAATATCCGTTAGTGGTTCACACGGAAAAACCTCGATTACTGCAATGACTGTGTTCTTATTTAATTATTTTAAAATTAATGCATCATGGGTAATTGGTGGCGAAGTTGTTGATTCAATTACATCATTTAATTGCGCAAATGACAATAATATTTTCATTACAGAAGTTGATGAAAGTGACGGAACTCATACTTTTATTAATTCGAGTATTGCCCTAATTCCGAACATTGAAGACGACCATAGCTGGAGCGTGGGTGGAAGTAAAGCATTGATGAAAAATTTTAAAAAGTATGCTAATCAAGCCACCAAAATTTTTACAATTAAAAATAAATATCCTAAAGGTTTCTGGAATAACTTTTGTGGTAATTTGAATGTTTTAAATGCAATTAATAATATTGATAATGCAAAAAAATATCAATTTGGTGCTGAAATAATTAATTCATGGGGTTTTTATCAAATGGAAAATGCACTATTAGCGGCATACGCTGTTAATGAGTTTGGTGTGTGCATAAAAGATGCGATAAAAGCATTGGAAAATTTCTCTGGAATTAAACGACGTGCTATCAAACATTTTCAAAGTGACAAGTTAACTATCATTGAGGATTATGCTCATCACCCTACGGAAGTTCATTCAATAGTTAGCACAGTTAAGCGTTGTAACCCAAACAAAGAAATTTGGATAATTTTTCAGCCACACCGTTACGCACGTTTAGAAAAATATCTTAATGAATTTGCTAAAGAGTTAAGTTGTGCAAATAGAGTATTTATTGCTGAAGTTTTTGCGGCTTGGGTCGAAAAAAATGATGTAGATTCTTCAACTTTATGCAAATTAATTACTGTACCTAGTGAAAATATAACAATAAATTTTGATTTAGAATCTAAAAAAATTATTCAAAAAATTGATAAAAGTGACAATGAAAAAATTATATTAATTTTAGGTGCAGGTGATATTGATAAACTGTTAAATAAAATTTTAGAACATTATCAAAAATGATTGAACAAAATAATGGCAAAAAAATTTATAAATGTGATTTTCATATTCATGTTAAAGGTGACCCTAAAGATTGCGACTTAAAGTATACCATTAAAGAATTAATTTTGGAAGCTGAAAAACAAAACTTTGATATTTTGGCAATTACCAATCACAACCAAATTTTTGATATTTCACGCTATAACAGATTTGCAAAAGCACATAATATTTTATTAATACCAGGTGTTGAAATTAATCTTGGTAGAAATCATGTTGTCATATTATTTGCACAAAAAAGCGCCTTGCAAATTAAAACATTTGCAGATTTAGCAAAATACCGCAAAAACCATCCTAAATCAATAATAATTGCTCCTCACCCATTCTACAAGGCACCAAGCTGTTTAGGCCGTCACTTAGAAAATAATATTGATTTATTTGACAGTATTGAATATTGTCATTTTCATATGAAACTCTTTAACTTTCCTAATTTAAAAGCAGTGAGGTTAGCTAAAAAACATCATAAAACCATTGTGGGCAGTTCTGATGTTCATAAAATAAAGTTTTTTGGTACAACTTATACTCTGCTTGAAATGAAAAAATTCACTACTGAGGAAATTCACAAAAGCTTAAGAAATATAAGCAAAGTTAATTATAAAAGTTCACAACTTCCTTTTTTTACAGCAATTTATTACATTAGTAAAAGTGTCTTCTTCTATATACTTCAACATATTTTTCGAATAAAATAGTACTCTTAATCAAAAAATATTATTTTTTGTCAATTGAATATTTTTTTAAACTCAGTTAATTTAAAGTATCTAAAAACAAAAATCAAAAGTTATTAATTAACGAGGTTAGAGATGAAAACAAAACAAAAAAATGCTAAATTTTTCTTTAAATTATCAATGGCAACTGCCATTTTTTTAGGATTAACAGCGAATGCAAAGGATGCTAAAATGCTTGATAATGAATTAGATGTTTATTCAACGAAGTTCTCAATGAAAAAATTTCTAAGATCATTATCTTTAGAGGAAAAAATTAATTTTCTTGGCGGTGGCGGTTTTACTATTAGAGGAAATAAGAGGCTTGGTATCCCTGAAGTTTTAATGGCAGATGGCCCAATGGGAGTGAAAAAAGTTAAAGATCCAACCGCATTAATTGCCAATATTGGTTTAGCAGCTTCGTGGAATAGAGAATTATCAGCACTTTATGGTAATATTTTAGGTAATGAAGCATATCATGGTAATGTTGCAATTGTTTTAGCTCCTGGAGTAAATATTTACCGTTTGCCTCAGAATGGTCGAAATTTTGAATACTTAGGTGAAGATCCATTTTTAGTGTCTGAATTAGTTGTACCATACATCCAGAATATTCAAAAATATGATGTTATGGCAACTGTTAAGCATTATATTGCAAACAACCAAGACTTCAACCGCCACCGTGGTAACAGTGTCGTTAGTGAACGTGCATTACGGGAAATTTATATGCCAGCATTTAAAGCGTCTGTCCAAAAGGGGAAAGTGGCAGCACTAATGACTGCTTATGGAGCTATTAATGGTGTTCATGCAGCAGAAAATAATTACTTAATTAATGATGTTTTACGCAAGGAATGGGGATTTGAGGGCATTGTTATGAGTGATTGGAATTCGGTTTACAACACAGTAAATAGTTTAAAATTTGGTATAGATTTAGAAATGCCAACTGGGAAATATTTTAATCAGAAGGCAATAAAAAAAGCGTTAAATGAAAACTTAATCACAGAAGAAATGATTAACAAAAAAATTGCAACAATCGTTAGCACATGTCGGCGCTTTAATACCTACATTTTAATGACAAAGCCTAAGCAAGATTTTGATCGAAAACAACACGCCTTAGATGCAAAAAAAATTGCTGATGAAAGTATTGTGTTACTAAAAAATGATAATTTTTTGCCTTTAGAGAAAAACCCCGCAATCAAGAAAAAAGTTGTTTTTGTCGGTCCTAATGCAAAATATACGCCTAAAAGTGGTGGTGGCGCGGCTAATGTTCCGACAAAATTAGGCAATGATTACTATATGTCATTTAAAAAGATGGCAAACAATGAAAAATATGATGTAAGTTTTGTCAATTTATTTCCTAAAAAAGATAAGCGTTATCAACCTATTACAGACTACAATAATCCATTATATCAACAAATTAAAAATGCTGATATTGTGATTGCATGTGTGGGTTTTTCAGGTGCTCAAGGCCAACTTCGTGAAGGTGAAGGTGGTGACAGAAAATTCACAATGCCAATAAAACAGCAGGAAATCTTAACAAAAATTACAGAATTAAATGATAATACAGTTGTAGTAATTATTGCTGGTGGAGGCGTTAAAATGAATCCATGGCTACAAAAATCTAAGGCCGTTCTTCACAGTTGGTACCAAGGTCAAGTTGGTGGATCTTCAGTAGGTGATATTATTTTTGGTAATGTTAATCCATCTGCTAAATTGCCTATTTCTATTGAAAAAGAATGGAAAGATTCCGCCGCATATAAATTTTATAATGAAGATAAAAATGCTATAGGATTTACAGGTTGGAGCCTAGGAGGCCGTCATCATCAATTAGAGGATGACTACTACGGTGAAGATATTTTTGTTGGTTATCGTCATTTTGATAAAAATAAAATTGATCCACAGTTCGAATTTGGCTATGGGTTAAGCTACACTACGTTCAAATATAGCAACGTAAAGTTAAGCTGCAACAAAATTAATAGAAATTCAAAAATAACTATTTCAGTTGATGTCACAAACACTGGTAAATATACAGGCAAAGAAATCATTCAGCTGTATATCAATGAAGTAAAACCAACTGTTGCACGCCCACCAAAAGAACTTAAGGGATTTGAAAAAATTGCTTTGAAGCCAAATGAAACAAAAACAGTTACCTTTACTATTACAAAGGATTCACTAAAATACTATGATGGCTTATATCGTCGTTGGATTGTAAATAATGGTGAATTTAAAATATTAATTGGCGCTAGCTCCCGAGATATAAAATTCACGAAAACATTTAGTTACAAAAACTAATAATATTATTAAACTATAAAAACACCTAATCTCAAAATTGTTTAGGTGTTTTTTAATTTTTATTGCGATACTCGCTCGGAGTCATTGAAGTAGCAGTCTTAAACACTTCAGTAAAGCTACGAGTCGAATTAAATCCACACATAGCGGAAACTTCTTGAATTGTTTTATTGTTTTCACGTAAAATATTTTTTGCCAATGAAATCTGAGAACTTCTAATTTCTGTATGAATTGACCTTCCGATGTCTCTGCGAAATTTACGCTCTAATTGACGACGTGAAATTCCAACCTTGTCACAAACCTCTTCAACTAAAATTCTACGATTTATATTTGTCCTAATAAATGATAACGCTGTCGCAACATCACCGTCTTCAACAGCTAAAATGTCACTCGAACGACGAGCAATAATTTGTCCTGGAGGTAGCGAAATATCATTACTAACAATTTTATCATGAAGCATTTTATCAAGCAGTTCGGCTGCTTGATAGCCAATTTCTTGAGCTGGAACTTCAATGCTAGAGATAGGTGGAGTTGCAAGTGTACATTCCATCAGGTTATTATCAACTCCTAAAATGGCTACATCGTCAGGAATTTTAATATTTAATTGTTGGCAAATTTCAGATAAGTATCGAGCAGGTGTATCGTTAGAAGCCAGAACAGCTGCTGGCTTACGCAGTGATTTTAACCATTGTTCAATATTTTTATCAAACTTAACCCAGCTATCTTCAATTTGTAATCGTGGTAAAAAATTTCCATAGAAAGTTTTAATTTCATAATTATTTTGCCGTAGTGTATCTGAAAAACCTTGTAAACGCAATTGTGAAAACACAGCTAATTTACTCCCAAAATAACCATAGTCAGCAAAATTTTTCTGTAATAAATAGTTCGCAGCCAATCGTCCAACTTCATAATGATCAACATCAATGGTCGTTAATGAACAGTCGGGGATAGTTTTTGTTGTATTAACAATTGGAATAGATAATTTTTGAAGTTCATTGGCTAAATTTTTATCAAAAATATGACCAATAATTCCATCGGGTTGCCACTCGAGTAGTGGTTTTAATACTTTCCTGTCGCTAACTCCATTGCGAAAAATCCAATTTGAATTTTCTAAATAAAATTCCTGAATTCCAAATAAAACTTCACGACAGTAACCAATATCTTGATTAAAAATTAAAGCTATCTTCTTCTTTGTCTTTACTTTCATATAACCGTATCATTTATTTACAATATTCGCAAAACATAACATACTTTTATCTTAGTCAAAATACAAACACTAAAAAAGAATTTCTTAATCTTTCTAGGTTATGGCAACCATTTTAGATTCAATTAAAGACTTTTGAGTAATCAAATTTATAATATTAATAAAGTTTGAAAAGTAGTCTTGGCTTTGAATCATCTCTTGACTTTGTATGTCTTCAAAACCAACAATCATACAAAAACGGTAATCATCATTTTGTTTTTTATTAATATCTTTTTTAAAACAGCCATAGTTAAGGCAACTTTTCTCATTGGTTAAATTGTCTATAAAAAAAGATAAAGAGTCGCCGAAAATTGTTGAATAATCGCTATTAATAATACACTCAAGCAATATTTTACATTCATTTTTTTTACGATTTTTAAGATTATAATCAATCATTATATCCCAAATTGAAAATTCTATATTAGTTATAATATTTTTATATTGCAGTGCTAAAAAATCAGCGGTATGTTTATTGTTAATATGTTTTGCATAGGACTCATTGCAATCCCAAATTTCGTGAACAGCGAAATCAAAATTAATATCATCACTTTTATTCAAAATTTTGTAAGAGTCATATATAAAAAGGCCAGCTTCCGCTTGAGTTTCATTAGTCAATTTGACTAGCTTATCTTCCAAAAATAGATTATCATCTAAATTATCTTGACCATTAATTTTCACAAGTAATGCTATTCTTTTATCATTTTTATCATCCAAATTCATTACAAATGTCGCCTCACATTACTCAATCATTACTAATAAATTTCACGTATTATATTTACCCTTATCTTGATTAAATATAAATTTCTTTAAATAAAAAAACAAATAAAATATAAAAAAAAATAGTGATATATTAAATTAAGAAAATTATTTAAATATAACAGGTTAGATATTGTTCAGTATTTTTATCTAAATATTTAATCAACTAAACTTCTTTAAATAGCATAATATTGATATTACCATTAATATATTTACTTAATTTGCCCTTTAAAGCAATGAAGCTTGGATCATTAATAGCTTCTTCTCGAAGCTCAGCACTTTTCCAAATAATTTTAAGCAAAACATAGTCTAATTCACCTTCATTCGGAATACTTAAAGAACAACCTAAAATACCTTTATATTTTTTAATATTGCTAATTAAAGTCTCAAATAGATCAAATAAACCACTAATAGCATCCGACTTTAAACTTGCTTCTGAAATAGAAACAACATTGCCTTTATGTCTATCAATAGTGTCAAACCCCTTTGTAGTGTACAGCTCATTCCATATGACAGTTTTAAGAATATTATTTTCTAAAAGTTCATCCGAAAGGTGCTTCAAGGTTTCTTGATTTAAAAGAACTCCTTCGTCTACACTTGAAACGTACCATTTTTCATAAAGTAAATAATGCTCGTCATGAATAATATCTTTATACAACAAACTATGAATACATTTTTTGTGCTTGATATTTTTAGAGTTTATTTTTTTTATAACATTTTCGGTTATATTTGACTCATGGTCGCGAGCCAATAAGAAATATAAAAAGATATTTTTCTTTTTCATAGAACTCGTTGTACCTCTTTAATTGTTGGTTTTTGCACATTCATAATTAGCGATAATTCTTCACAAAAAATAAAATTTTGCATATATTCAGCATGATGATGTCTTTGCCATGAATTTTTATCTAACCATGTTCCAAGTAATAAAAACTTATCCATTTCGCCTAAAGAATTAATATATAAACAGTAACTCAAACACTCTGTTTCAATCATAGAAATATCAATAATTTTTTCAAACAATAACCTAATTTCCTTTTCTCGCCCTTTTTTGGCTGTGCGCTCCAATAGGAATGAAAAATGATTTTCACTATTTCTAAATTTTGGTGGAATATCACTGGCTAAAAACCACGTTGAAACCTCAAAATCTTGTTGTAAAATAGCCCCTTTTGCCATTTCTACCAGATAGTCAATATGAAGTTGAGCTATTTGCGTTTCTGAAGCTTGGCTTATTGAATTCCATGATTCTTGAAAAAGAATCATTTTTCCATCGTTGCTAGTTTTTAAGCATTCACAATCCAAACACCCGTCTTCAAGCTTTATTGCTGAAACAAAATTTCTGATTAAAGATAAAAATTTATCGTCAAGGTCATTTTTTAATTTAACCATAACTACAAAGTTTAATGAGCTTTTATCCATAACATTTTTAACCAAAATTAAATTTTATTCATTTTATTTTTGAGCACCCCTTTATATAATATTAATATGACTACTCAAAAATAGCAAGTCTTAGGACACTTTTCTTAAATTTTTAATTTACTAAGAATTTTTTCGGCAATTTCACACATTGACTCTTCACCATTGTCACTGTATTCCACGTGACGCCAATTCCAATGAAAATTATCTTCAACGCCACGGGGCACAACGTGTAAATGGGCATGCATAACCACCTGTCCTGCACATGTTCCATCAGATAAATGTAAATTAAAACCGTCGTAATCTAAAGTTCTTTTCGCAGCTACACCAATTTTAGTTGCAACTTTAAACATTCTTCCCGAAACATCTTCTGGGATCGAAGTTGCTCCAGTATGGTGATCTTTCGGAATAACTAAAGCGTGACCATAATTGATTGGTGATATATCCATGAATGCTAAAACTAAATCATCTTCATATAATTTTACAGCTGGTAATTCACCTTTAATAATTTTACAAAAAATACAATCTTCCATTGTAGAGTCTTCCTATTTAATTTGTTAAGTTATATTTATTAATTTTTCGATGTAAAGTTCTACGACTAATGCCAAGCAGTTCTGCAGCTTTTGTTTTGTTGTTATTTGCCTGCTGAAGCGCTTTAATAACTAAATCTTTTTCATTTGAATCGATTGATAACCCATTTGTGCAACCTTCAATTACGGCTGAACCAGCACTATTATTTACATTATCAATAATATTGACATTATTAATATTGTCAACATTGTCATTATTAATAGTTTTGAATTCCAACAGTTTTTGGTTACGATTTTCTCGAATTGCAACCGGAATATCTTCAACTTGAAGTACCTCATTTTGAGTCAAAACAACCATGCGTTCAACACAATTTCTCAGTTCACGAATATTTCCTGGCCAAGAATAATAAATTAAGACATCAATAGCATTTTCAGAAATAGATAACGTTGATTTACTATTTTCATGAGCAAACTGTGTTAAATAGTGTTTTAATAGTAATGGAATATCTTCAATACGTTCACGCAACGGCGGTAAATGAATTGTCACCACATCAAGGCGGTAAAACAAATCTTCACGGAAATCACCATCTACCACCATCTGTTTCAGATCACGGTTAGTAGCACTAACCAAACGTGCATTAGTTTGCACCGATTCCATCCCCCCTACTCTCTCAAAAGTTTGCGATTCAAGAGCTCTTAATAATTTAACTTGAATCTGTGGATCTATCTCGCCAATTTCATCTAAAAATAGCGTTCCATTATTTGCCAACTCAAATCGCCCTAACCTCTGCTCAACTGCGCCAGTGAATGCCCCTTTCTCATACCCGAACAATTCACTTTCTAAAAGATTTGCAGATAATGCGGCACAATGTACTGGCATAAATTTTCCATCACGATTACTATAATCGTGCAGTGCTTGAGCAATCAACTCTTTACCTGTACCACTTTCTCCTGTTATTAACACTGTCGTTTTTGATGGCGCAATCTGCTCAACTGTTTGTAAAACTTTTTTCATCGCTACTGATTTTGCAATAACTTTAAAATTATTATGTTGTTGTTTTAATTGCTGTTTTAAGGCGATATTTTCCTGTTTCAAGTTGCTTTGTTCAGCAGCACGCTTTAATAACACTTCTAAATTTTTAATATCAATTGGTTTGGTGATGTAATAAAATGCGCCTGATTTTGTAGCGGTTATGGCATCTTCAATGCTACCAAACGCAGTCATCATTATAACTACTGGACGTGCTTTACTTGGCAATTTTTTAACAGCTGACAACAGTTCCATGCCATCTGCTTCTGGCATTCTAATATCACTAAGCACGAGGTCAAAATGCTCTTTTTTTATCATTTCGATGCCCTCTAAACCGTTACTAGCAGTCGAAACGTCATATTTGCGTTTTAATAAACGAGCAATAACGTCACGTGAATTACGTTCATCATCAACAATTAATAATCTTAATTTACTGGTATTTTTCATATTCTCTTAAGTATTTTACAAACTGCATTATATCACTTTTACGGCCATGGCGTACTTCTAAAACAAAATGTTTTACGCCATATTTTAAACATTTAATGGCAAATTCTTTTACGGGCATTTCACAATCTGTAGTTAAAGGTAAATGACCATCACTCCACTCCTTAATAGGATTATTTTTAGTATATTTAGATGCGTGTAAATGAACCATTTTAACTTGATTTGTTTTAAGAAATTTTTCAGTTTCTTCAATAAAATCTTTACCGTATAAAAATGCTGAAAACCATAAATGGCTACTATCTAAACAAAAATTCATAGGATAATTTTTAAAACATTTTGCCAATAAATTACCCGCTGAATAAATTGGCAAATCATTTTCAATAACAAATTCAATATCGGGGTATTTCTCAATTAAAATATGTTGACGTTCAACAACTCGTTGCTGGCGCATTATAAATTCATCAGTATTAAAAAAATCTGTACAAACAGTGGTATTTGGTAACGAATACTCTTCACGGTAACTATTTTGCATGACGCGATAAAAACTTTCTACATCTGTAAAACATTCAATTGGCAAATCAGTCATATTAAAACCATGAAAAACTGCAATATTATAATCATCATTATACGGCGTATTACGCTTTTTTATATCACGAATTAACTTGACAGTCTTTTCAAAACTATCTAACGCATATTCAAAACTATCTGAAGCTAAATTCATTTGATATTTACTTAAATTTGGTGCATGAAATGATAGTGGCACCTGTAATTTCAATAAATCTTCAACTTCTTTTTCTGAAGCCATGTTATGGATTTGAACGCCAAAATCAATATTTGCATCATTGCAAACCTCTTGACATTCAGCAACTAAATCTTTATGACTTTCAGCTTTCCAAAATGAAGTTGAAGTTAATTCAACTCGCACTTTATCTAAACTTGGATATTTAATATTTTTCTTCATATTTAAAATTTCTCTTTAAGTTTTTTCATTAATTATGCCGACAACACTCTAATTCTACGACCTGCTGGATAAAATTTAATAATAACGGATGTACCTTTCCCTTCCTCAGATACAATTGATAGATCTCCTCCATGTTCACGAATTATACGATCAACAATCATTAATCCTAAGCCGCTACCATTTTCTTTTGAAGTACTAAATGGTTCAAAAATTGTAGTAAAATTTTTACTATTAATTCCAGTGCCCGTATCTGTAAATGTTAATTCAATTTCGCCATTTTCATAACGGCAATCAATGGTTAATTTACCGCCATCGGTCATTGCCTGAATGGCATTTTTTAAAATATTATAAAAGGCTTGTTTTAGCGCGTTTTTATCACCTTTAATGCTAGGAATTGTTTCAGCAAAATTACAACTGACCACAACTTTTTTATTTTCAATTTCATGACGCATGAAATGTAATGCTTCGCCTAAAACTTTAGTCAACTTTAAACATTCTAAATGCAGTGAACCTGGGCGAATTGCTTTTAAAAATTGATTAATAATGACATCAAGACGTTCAATTTCGCTTTTAGAAATTCTTATGATATTTAAAGCATCTTCCTTATCGAATGAATCTTCAAGTATCTCCTGCTCCAAAAGTTGTAAATGCAACGATAAACTATTCAAAGGATTGCCTATTTCATGTGCAACACTCGCGGCTAACATAGAAATTACTTGTAATTTTTGACTTTCAATTTGATCTATAGTTTGCTGCTTGTTTTCGGTCACATCAAGTAAAATAACGGATGCTAAGCTATGATCTTGTTCATGTGGAACTAAATAAAATTGTAAAATTCTCTTTTCTGGATACAAAATTTCAATCTCTGAACGTGCTAATTTCTGCCACTCTTGAGCATCATTATCAAGTACTTTTTGCCAATTGATTTCTTTAAGAAACTGTGAAATTCTGACATGCTGCAAATCATCAGGCAACCCTAAAAGTTTAATAGCCGCTCGATTACAGTAATTAATTTTTAGTTGTTTATCAACAATTAAAATTCCTTCATTAATGGTGTTGAAAATCGCCTCTAGAAAGCCCTTCTCGCGTGCTAATTTCATAATAAAAGCCTGCACACTATTAGTATCCATAACATTTAAACGTTGAATTAACCTTTCTAGAAAATCTTCATGTCCCATTAATAATTTCACCTTATGCTTTGATATTGAACTTTTTACAATTTAATTATGTATTTCACTAAGAAATTGAACTTAACTGCGCCATTATGTCTCATCTTTAAAATAACAGCAGTTATTAAATTTTGCAATTGTCTTTATGAATATTAATCAAATAATTATGCTATATTATAATTTAATTTAACTTTTTTATTGCTTTTTATGAAAAAAGTATTAAATTGAATATTGTAATAAAAAATTGAAGATTTCTTCAGGGCAAGGTGATTTTCACTTCTACAGCAATGTGAAAAAATTCCTGACCGGCGGTGATAGTCCGCGAGTTCGCTATTAAGAGCTGAAATGGTGCAATTCCATTACCGACAGTATAGTCTGGATGAGAGAAGAATCATTATTAAATTAAATATCTTAGTTTAATATGATTAATTAATAGAGTATACCCTGAACTTAAATATTATAAGTTTGGGGTTTATTATTTTATAAGAATAAGGTATAAATGGTTATGGCTATCAAATTTGATAAAATTGAAGATGTAGTAAAAGCACTTCAAAATGGTGAAGTAGTTATTATTTCTGATGATGAAGATCGTGAGAATGAAGGTGATTTAGTTGCGGCTGCAGCTAAAGTTAATGATCAAATGATTAACTTTATGGTAACAAACGCTCGTGGTTTGGTATGCGTACCGTTACATAAGTCAATAGGTGATCGTATTGGTTTAGAAAATCAAGCAACTGATGCTGACCCCTTTAAAACAGCATTTACACAAAGTGTCGATGTTATCAACGGGACGACAACTGGTATATCAGCATCGGATCGTGCAAATACAATTCAAGCTTTAATTAACCCTGAGTCAACATTGAGTGATTTTGCAAGTCCTGGACATATGTTTCCTTTAATTTCAAAAAAAGGCGGAGTATTACGTCGCGCTGGACATACAGAAGCAGCTGTCGATTTAGCTACAATGGCAGGATTAGCACCAGCCGGAGTTATCTGTGAAATCATGAATGAAGATGGCTCAATGGCTCGCACTCCTGATTTGGAAAAATTTAGAGAAAAACACAATTTAAAATGGTGTACTATTAAAGATTTAATCGAATATCGCCGTAATACAGAACAATTAGTTCAAAAATGCCAAACAGCTAAGTTGCCAACAAAATATGGTCCTTTTAATATTACTGTTTACAAATCATTAGTTGACGGTCATGAACACGTCGCAATGGTTTATGGAGATGTTACTGGTAAAGAAAATGTACCAGTGCGTGTTCATAGCGAATGTTTAACTGGTGATGTTTTCGGATCAGCACGTTGCGACTGCGGAGATCAATTGGCAGCAGCAATGCAGCACGTTGCAGAAAATGGCTATGGAATGATTGTCTATATGCGCCAAGAGGGGCGTGGTATTGGTTTAGCAAATAAAATTCACGCATATAAACTTCAGGATCAAGGTTTTGATACAGTTGAAGCAAATGAAGAATTAGGTTTTGCCGCTGATCTACGCGATTATGGTATTGGAGCTCAAATTATTGCAGATCAAAATGTTAAGAGTATTCAATTAATGACCAATAACCCACGAAAAGTTGTTGGCATTGAAGGTTATGGTTTTTCAGTTAATGGTCGTATCCCAGTAATCATTGAACCTCAAGAGCATAACGAATTTTATTTAAATACAAAAAAAGAACGCATGGGACACATGTTTTAAAATTAACTAATTATTATTTTTAAAAATTTGTAAAAAAGCTAATAGAGTGTTAATTTTAATGTGATTATATAAAAATAGGATAAATATACAATGATTAATAGAACAGTTAAAAATATTTTCGAGGGCACAATCGAAGCTAAAGGATTAAAATTTGGTATCGTGTGCGGCCGTTTTAATGAATTTTTTGTTAGTAAACTTCTTGACGGTGCAGTTGATGCAATTGTTCGCCATGGTGGTAATGCTGATAATGTTGAGGTAGCATGGGTTCCAGGTGCATATGAAATCCCATTCACAGCAAAGAGAATGGCTGCTAGTGGTCGTTATGATGCAGTTTTAGCTCTTGGCGTTGTTATTCAAGGAGGAACTCCACACGCTGGGTATATTAATTCAGAAGTTGCTAAATCTTTAGCACAAATTTCAATGGAAGAAAATCTACCTGTGACATATGGTATGGTTACAGCAAATAATATTGAGCAAGCTATTGAGCGTAGTGGCACAAAAGCTGGAAACAAAGGCGCTGATGCTGCTTTAGCTGCAATTGAAATGGCTAATTTATCAAGCATTTTACCAAATAAATAGTTAAAAAGAGTTTATAGAGTTTTATATGGCAACAACAAATAACAATAGCAATAATATTCACTACAAACGTTTAGGTCGTGAATTTGCATTACAGTTCCTTTTTCAACATGAAGTTTTAGAGAATAAAGAAGATTTAAACTCTGATAACTTACATATTTTTTGGCAACAAGTTAGTGACTCAGAAGATGTTACAAGTGTTGATCAAAAAAATATTCGCAAAGGACAAAATTTTGCTAAAAAATTAATCACTGGTATTTTAGAAAATTTTAAAGTTATAAATGATAAAATCGCAGAATATTCGATTGATTGGTCTATTGACAGAATGGCAATCATTGACCGAAATGTTTTGCGTTTGGCGATTTTTGAAATGCTTTTTATGGATGATATCCCACCAATTGTTAGTATTGACGAGGCAGTAACTATTGCTAAAGAGTTTAGTTCTGCAAAGGCAGCGACATTTATTAATGGAGTTTTAAATAGCATTAAAGATAACTTAGATCGCCCTCCAAGGGAGGCTAATAAGTAAAATGAAATCAATTTTTTCAGTATTTAAGAAAGGTTTAAAGAAAACTAAAACATCGTTAAGCAGAACTATTAGTGGTGCTATTACTGGTAATAAGGCATGGAATGATGAAGTTTACGAAGAACTTGAAGCAGCATTAATCCAAGCTGATTTTGGAGTTCAAACAGCTTTAGGTTTAGTTGAAGATATTCGTGATCGCTATAAATGTGGTGATATTGCTACTTCTGCTGAAATAATTGATGTTATCAAAGAAGATTTAGAGAAACGCCTAACTTCTGACAGCCGTGAGATTAATTTTCAAAGAGATGGAAAACTAACGGTAATTATGTTTATTGGTGTAAATGGCAGCGGAAAAACAACCACAATTGGTAAGTTGGCACACCATTTAAAAAGCGAAGGCAAAAAAGTTATGTTAGCCGCATGTGATACATTCCGAGCGGCTGCTGTTGAACAGTTAAAATTATGGGGTGAAAGAACAGATTGCCCTGTGGTCGCGGCTCAGCATGGAGCCGACCCTTCGGCGGTAGTATTTGATGCGGTTAGTTCTGCATTAGCTAAAGAAGCTGATGTATTATTAATTGACACGGCTGGGCGCCAACATACAAGTAAAGGCTTAATGGATGAACTAGGTAAGATATGCCGAACAATTTCAAAAGTATATCCAAATGCGCCTCATGAAGTTTGGTTAACTGTTGACTCTACATTAGGTAGCAATGCAGTGACTCAAGCAAAAGAATTTACTAAAGTGGCGAATATTACTGGTCTAGCATTAACAAAGTTAGATGGTACAGGGAAAGGCGGTATGGCTGTTGCAATTCATGAGCAATTACAATTACCTGTATTTTTTGCAGGTTTTGGTGAACAAGTTAGCGATTTACAACCGTTTAATGCTGATTACTACATTTCAGCAATTTTTGATAAAGAATAAATTATAGTTTATGAGTATTAAAGACCATAAATATTTTATGCAACAAGCGCTTAATGAAGCATTGAAAGGTTGGGGAAAAGTGAGCCCTAATCCATTGGTTGGTGCAGTTGTAGTTGATGAAAACAATCAAATAATTGGTCGCGGTCATCATGAATACGCGACGAAATATCACGCTGAAATTAATGCCCTAAATAGTGCTATTAATAATTTGTTAAATCGCAATTTAAATTATCACAATTTTGATGATAAAAATCAATTGCTTAATAATAAAGATGAAAAGTTATTAAAAAATTGCACGGTATATGTTACATTAGAACCATGTTCATCTTTTGGTAGAACAGCTCCATGTACCGAAGCATTAAAAAGTTGCAATGTAAAAAAAGTGGTAATAGGCTGCGAAGATGATAACAGTTTACATTTAAATAAAGCTGAAAAAATTCTTCAAGCAGCAAGTATTAAGGTTATTAGTAATATTGAAGAACAGCAGTGCCGAAATGTAAATGAAACATTTTTTAAATGGATCAAGACTAAAAAACCATTTGTCATTTTGAAAATGGCTATGACTTTAGATGGGAAAATCGCTACTAAAGAAGGTCAATCAAAGTGGATTACGGGCGCAGTTGCTCGTCAACGAGTTCAAGAATTACGTAAATGGAGCGATGCTATTTTAGTTGGAGCTGAAACTGCACGATTAGATAAACCTTCTTTAACAATTCGTGATGTAAACAATAATATTTTAGACCATTGGACACAGCCTAAAAGAATAATTTTATCAAATAATCAAGACAAAAAGTTTTATGAAAATATTTTATCGGCAAACGGTGGAGAAATTAGCGTTGCATCACTAAATAATAGAAACGATTGGAATCTTTTTTTAACTGAGTTAGGAGCACAAAATATTACATCTCTTTTAATAGAAGGAGGAGGTAGTGTCGCCGCTGCTGCATTAAATGCTCAAATTGTTGACAAAATTGAATTTCATGTCGCTCCAAAGATTTTAGGTGGCAAAGAATCGCGCCCTGTAGTTAGCGGAGAAAATCCTTTAAGTTTAGCTGAGGCTCATAATCTTAAAGATATTAAAATTATTAAATATGGAAATGACATTGCTATAAGTGGTTATTGCGATGATAAAAAATTATAGTTGAGAAAATTATGTTTACAGGACTTGTAGAACGAACTGGAAAAATTATTAAAGCTGATGCTAATGGTGCAACTAAAGAGCTTGATATTTCATTGAATAAGCCATTCAAAGATTTAATTTATGGCGAAAGTATTGCAATTAATGGCATATGTTTAACACTAGTTGAAGAGCTAGCAGGAGGAGTGTTGCGTTTTCATGCTTTAGAGGAAACTTTAAAACGTACTAATTTAGAGGAAATTATCAATAAAAATAGCAGTGTCAACTTAGAACGAGCAATGCAAGCAAATGCGCGTTTCGGCGGTCATATTGTAAGCGGTCATGTTGATTGTGTTGCAAAAATTCTAGAAATTAATGATGTGAGTGGTGATTTTGAGTATAAAATTGAAATGCCTAAATCGATTACACCATACCTTGTTGAAAAGGGCTCAATAACTATTGATGGCATTTCTTTAACAATTGTTGAAGTTGGTAGTGATTTTTTCACTGTTCACTTAATTCCAGTAACTAGATCTGAAACAGCTATTGGAGAACGTAAAGTTGCGGATAAAGTCAATTTAGAGGCCGACATTTTAGGTAAATATATTGAGCGACAATTAAGTTTAAGGTTTTCTCAAGATACACAAAATGACAATAAATCAAATAGTCTATCAATGACAGATCTTTTTAATGCGGGTTTTTAAAAACTAGGACTAATATTTTATGCTTAAATATCAAAAACAACCACTAATTTGCAATTTTGCACTTCGCATTGATTCAGTAGACATGTTAAATATCATAAGCACATATCCAATGGATTTTTTTGAAAGCATTGAGTTAAGTTTTGATCTTTTTGATGACTTTATAGCCACACTACAAAGCAAATTTGATCATTTTTCAAACTTAAAAAATGTTATTATTGACATGAATATCAATCAAGCTTTAATCAATAATATTGTATCCCAGACTAAAGCAATTAAAGATAACTTTTGCTATGAATTAGCTAATCAACTAGATCAACTTCCATCAAAGTTTAATAAAATTGTCCTAAAATTTGATTTTGATGAAGCTATGCGCAATAAACAATATAGCAATAACTTACATAAACTACTAAAAAATATTATTTCTCTAACTTCAATAAAAAGACAAATTATTATCCCTTTAACAATACCTGCTAATGACAACAATGTTTTTAATTTTGCTCATAATTTTGTTAAAAACTTTGAACTTCCACTGATGCTTTCTTTGGATATTTCACCGCAAAAACTGATTAATGAACAAAGTGATTATTTGGCATACTTTCAAACTTTAAAATATTATTTTTCTTTAGTTACAATAACCTATGATCATTCATTTACTCAACGACTAAAGAAAAAAAATTTAATCCCAATTATTGAAGAACTTCAGAGTCAGCAATACTCCGAAACAATTTCTCTAGCTGTTGCAAACACTAATAAAGATGAATTAGAAAATATTATTTCAAAATATCAAAGTAATTTTTCAAAAGTTTTAACTGAATTAAACACAAAAAACTGTCTATGAGGTAGGCTTAAGCTCTTTTTTTTGCTCTTTTTTTTCTTCTGGTTTAACTTTTTTTGTATTATTATCTTGTTTTTTTTCTTTGACCTCGGACTTTTTCTTTTTACTATAACGATAAGTTTCTGGGTAGATAGGATTTTTTTGCACCCATAGCCCTAGCTTATCTTTACATGCCTGTTCTTGAGCTTGAGCTAAATCTGTATCATTAGGAGCATAACGTTTATAATGCCATGCATAGCCATTTTTAACCTGTTCTAAATTGATATACTTTTTCTCTTTTATATTATTTTTCTCTTCAATAAAGTACACCTTTGAAACATATCTTTTATATTTATCTAGCGTAATTGGCTTTATATACACTTGCTTATCTTTAACTAACTTCATAAGGTTTTGCAAAGATTTTTTACCAAAAGGTTGCTTCGATTCAGGCGCATCAATTCCATAAAGACGAACCATTAAGACTCTCTTTCCGCTTTGTACTTTTATTGAATCTCCATCATATACCCACTTAACTTGAGCCTTAAACGGAGAATAGCTTGCTTTATAATTAGTTTTACCTCCGAATTCATTTTTATTGATATTAATATCTGTGGATATTTCTCCATTCTTATTAACTTTAGGCTTAGTTTGAAAACCAATTCCAATATTAACTTTTTGAAAATTGCGAGGTTTTGGACCTACAATTATAACATTATTTTTTGCCAATAGCCATGTAGAAATAAATAGACAAACACTCAAAGGTAAAAAATATAATATAATTTTATTCTTTTTCATAAAATTCTCCTATTGATTGTAATATCTTGATTATAACCTTAATTTTTAAATAATTCAAATTTTTTGCATTTTTTGCACATGAAAAATGACTTTTAAAGTGCAAAATTTGCACTTTTTATCTAATAAAACCTAGACTTTATGTTAATTTTACCTAAAATATAAAAATGGCATAGCATTTGCTTTAACTTTATTTAATTACTAACCTCAACTTTAAATAGGAGTTTAAAAAAATGAAAAACTTATTAACTAAATCAATTTTATTGGCTGCTTTGACAGTTTCTGTAAATGCTTTTGCTCAATCTGAAGAAGCGGATTTTCAACCTAAAGAGAAAAATTCACAAGAAAAATCAGAAAAAAAATGTGATGGCAAAAAGGGTCAAAAAGGCGGCCCTATGAAAATGGACAAAAATAATGATGGAGCTGTTTCTTTTGGGGAATTCAAAAAAGCTCATGAAGATGGTTTAAAAAAACGTTTTAATCAATTAGATGCAAATAAAGATGGCAAAATCACTCAAGATGAATTTGCCAAAGCACATAAGAAAAAAGGAAATGATAAATCGAAAAGTTTCATGAAAAAAGCTGATAAAAACAATGATGGTAAAATCAGCTATGATGAATTGAAATCAACTTTCCCAAATTTGAAAAAAGAGCAGTTTAAGCGCATGGATAAAAATGATGACGGTTTCATTTCAAAAGATGAAATGGAAAAAATGCGAAACAGTCATAAAGGCAACATGAAAAGATCCTTAAAAAATGCTGATAAAAACAATGATGGTAAAATTAGCTTTGAAGAATTAAAAAAAGCTAATCCTAAAGTGACTAAAAAAGTTTTTGATAAACTAGATGCAAATAAGGATGGTTTCATAACTCAAAAAGAATTAGAAAAAATGCGTAGCAAAAGAGGTCGCAACGGTGAAAAAGGTCGTAATGGCGACAAAGCGCGCAATGAAGAAAGAGGTCGCAAGGGAGAAAAATCTCATCAAGGCGATAAAGATCAAGATCAAAGTTAATAATTAAATATTCATCTCAAATTATAAAATAATGGCATTTAGAATTATTCTAAATGCCATTTATCTATCTAAAATTTAAAATTATTTTTTTTGTGTATTTACACTATCTAAAAAATCTCTACTACTTCTTCCTGTAGACATTTGAATTAATTTTTTAGTTTGTTCGTCATTTAAATATTGAACTAAATCTTTGCGATACTTTAGTAAAAGGTTTTCAACAGCACCCTTATGACTTCTTTTTAAGGCATAATAATCAGCAAACATATTGTGGACGACAGGTGTTATGTCTTTTTGTTGTTGCTCATTTAATGCTAAACTTTTATTCAACGATTTCATGACAAAGGATTCAAGTTCAGAAATACTTTTAAACTGATAGTTACCATGAACTCTATTAAAACCAAACTTCATATTTGAAAAAATTTTTCCAGCAGAAAAGCCTAATAAAAACATTGCTACTGCTACAATTACAACGGAAATTATCAATCTATTTTTGCACTGATTATTCTCCATTAAGGTTTACTCCCAAATAATCATTCAGAACAACCTCATCATTTTTCTCAGAATGCTCCAAGACTGTGCTATAAATATTGCTATCATCAATACTATTTATCGAAGAATTTGTTTCAAAATAAACTACCACTGTTACAATCATTATAGCAACAGCAGCTACGCCTACTGCAAAATTCCATAGCCAATTATGGCCAAAAACATTTTGCTGGTTACTCATAGCATCTAATCTTATTTGACGCATTACATTACTTTGCCACGAACTTGCAATAACTTTGTCAACCTCATCATACCTTTGAGAATTCAAACAATACTTTGCAGCATTAATTGTCTGTTCTAAAATTTGTTCACTGTTCTTCATATAACACCTTGCTCCATTAGTTTTTCCACAATCTTTCGCATTTTTTTTCGAGCTCGCATTGCTCTAACCTTTGTTTTAGACTCCCCCCAGCCTAAAATATTAGCAACCTCTTTCAATGATTTTTCTTCAAAGTAATACAACTCAATTAAAAGTCGATCATCCTCTGCTAAAGAGGAATTAATATTTTTCATAATAATAGTGAAATCCTCTTGAGTAAATTCACTCAGTGATCCACTTGATAACATATTATTTGCTAAATCTATAACAGAAAAATCCTCATCCTTTGAAAGAGACGTTTCGTTCATTTCTTTACTACGAGAAATATTTCTCCAATAGTTACAGCACTTACGATAGGCTATTCCAGATAACCAACTACTAAATGGATATTCATTTGAGTAATTTTTTAGTGATTGAAACGCACTAATAAATGTCTCTTGCAACATCGCATCATATTCACTAGGAGGAACGCGGTTGGCTATTACAGAAAAAACTTTTTGTTTATATTTGGTCATCAAAAGTTCATATTGCTCGATATCGCCATCAATGACACTATTTATAATTTGAAGATCATTATCTAATTCTTCAATCTTTTTTTTATTCACATTTATTCACCTAAACGTTTTATGAAAACGCTCTTGTATATTGTTCGCAATTATTACACAGAAAGTTACAATGTTTCAGTATTTAATTTAACTGCCACCAAATCTTTTTTCAATTACATTACAGCAATTATACCAAAAAACATATAAAAACCATTATTCAAATATTAATAAAGAATACGCTATTGATTTTAATTTTAATTGTGTTTTTTATATTTTTTCAATTGATTTTTTAATAAATCATACTACTATATCGCAACAAAATAAATTGTTTTATCATTTTATAAATTAATGATTTAAAATTATATTTATCAAAAAAAAGGCTTTAATATTATGATTAAAATAACAAAAGGAAAGTTTCTTATTGATAATGCTGATTTTAAAATATATTCTGGAGCAATACACTATTTTAGAGTCGTTCCAGAATACTGGGAAAATCGCCTTATAAAACTGAAAGAAATGGGTTTAAACACCATTGAAACCTATATGCCATGGAATTTACATGAATTAAACAGAGGTGAATTTAACTTCTCAGGCAATTTAGATTTGAAAAAATTTATTTTAACTGCTCACGAGCTAGAACTTAAAGTTATTTTGCGTCCTGGTCCATATATTTGTGCTGAATGGGAATTTGGAGGACTACCTTATTGGTTATTAAAAGATCGCTCAATGCAAATAAGATGTATGAATAAAAATTTTATTGATGCAGCAACTCCATATTTAATAAAAACCTATCAAGAAATTGTTGATTTACAACACGATAATGGCGGACCGATTATTGCATTGCAAATAGAGAATGAATATGGTAGCTTCGGCAACGATAAAGAATATCTTCGTTATTTAAAAAACCTTGCATTAGACAACGAAATAACAGTACCATTATTTACCTCTGACGGCACAAATGAAGACATGTTACGTGGTGGAAGCCTACTAGAAAAAGATGATAATGTTTGGGCAACTTGTAATTTTGGATCTCGTGCTACTGAACATTTTTCTAAATTAAAAGAAAAACAACCTAATAAACCATTGATGTGTATGGAATTTTGGAATGGTTGGTTTGATTACTGGGGTGGTAAACATCACACTCGTGATAGTAAAGATGTTGCTAATGCCTTAGAAGAAATTTTACAAAACGGTGATTTTTTTAATTTTTACATGTTTCACGGTGGCACTAACTTTGGCTTTATGAATGGCGCTAATTGCCGCTTTGAAACAGGCTATGAGCCTACTATTAATAGTTATGACTACGACAGCCCTCTAAATGAGGTGGGCAATGTAACTAATAAATATTTTAAATGCCAAAAAGTTATTGCAAAGTATAATAAAGATTTAGACTTAACTACACCATTAAGTCCTAATAATAAAATTTCTTCATATGGAGAAATTGCTTTAACCAAGAAGAAAACACTCTTTTCAGCTTTAAATATGCTTGTACCAGAGCCAATTAAAGCAAAGAACCCATTGTCAATGGAAGATATAGATTGCCCATACGGTTATATTTTGTATCAAACAAAGGTTTGGGGACCCCGAACAAAAGTCAAGCTTAGTTTAATGGACGTTCGTGATCGAGCTGAAATATTTGTTAATGGCAAAAGTGTTGCAGTATTATATCGTAATGATCAAAGCACAATGATTGAAATTGATATTCCGACAAAAGAAGCAACATTAAGCATCTTAGTGGAAAACATGGGTCGGGTTAATTACGGTTACTATATGCCGTTAGAACGCAAAGGCATTGATAAAGGAGTTACTTTAGATGAAATCTTTATTAATAATTGGGAAATTTTTCCACTACCAATGACTAATTTATTTGATAATTTAAAGTTTGATAATGCTAAAGATGTTACTGAAAACGAACCAGCATTCTATTATGGAGAATTAGACCTAACTAATCAAAAAATTAATGACACCTTTTTTTCGATGGAGAATATTGGCTCGAAAGGAGTTGTTTTAATTAATGATCACAATCTAAGTCGTTACTGGGAAAAAGGACCTCAAGTAACAATGTACTGCCCTGCACCATTTCTAAGAAAAGGCATTAATAAAATCATTGTTTTTGAACAACACTTATTAAAAGAGTTAAAGATAAAATCTGTCGATAAAATTAAACTCTCATTATAAAATTATCCTTTTCTTGACATATCATCTTGATTTTATCAATTAACTATTTAAATTAATATTTGAGCATGAGATTATTTTGTGCTCAAATATTTTTATTTTATAAACCATTTGTAATTTTTAATAGAGAGCTGACTGTGATAATGTTACGATTCAATAATCTCAAAAATTTTTTAATAACAACAGTTTTTTTTCTAGTTTTTATCTGTGGCAATAACATGATGCTTGCCAACAAAAAGCAGACTACAACTATTAAAAAAGGTAACAAAAAAATCATTCGTACAGACCAATATGTTGTGCCAGGTCAAAATTATCGCCCTATTCATCTGAAGTCAGACTATGAATATCTTGAAGAACAATTCTATGCAAGATTAACTGAAGCAATAATACAAGATCTAACAAATACAGATAAAACCGTTAAAAAAGTTGATAAAAAAGCAACAAAAATTAACATTAGCAACATTAATAAAGTTTTTATTGAAAATTGCATTGACGCGCTTTTTATTAATAAGCGTGCAAGTCGCTTAAAATATACATACAAAAAAGGGCTTGACTTATATCGTCTAAAAAAATTAGACAATGCTATTTCTTACATTTTTTTAGCATATCTTGCAAGTGAGTGCAATGATAAAAACACTGCAATTAAACTATTAGGTCTAAGTGATAAAAAATTTCCTAATTATCATGAAAAAATCACATCAAAATTTTTAAAGTTTTTAAGAGCGGCGACTTTAGCTCGTATATTTCCTAGTGATGAGAATATTCAAAAAAAAGCTGTTGCCGATTTTTTCGCATATAGTGATACCAAACAACCAAACCTTTTAAACGTACGCCTGGGGCTGCAAATTATAAAAAAATGCTCAGTAGGTGTTTTTACTGCAGACAAATGGTTAATATTTTATAATGGATTAACAAAAAAATCTAGTTTTTGGTTGAGAAATATGATTACGGGATATTACAATTTATATCGTGCTAAGTTAGCAGAACAGGGTAAAATAAAAGGTAAAACCACCAAAGAAAGCTCCGATGCTTATTACTTAGCTTTAGCTGGTCACAATTTCAAGAATGCTATCGAAATTTATCAAAGTGCGCCTGAATCATTTTCTGAAATGATTTTTGTTTGTAATAGTGGATCAATGACTCACCGTCATAATCCTCGCTTCTATTTTGACCAAGCAGTTATGGCTTCATTTGACTTTCAAGATGCCTATAAATATATGTTGGAAGCAGCTTTAAAATCAACCAATTTAATGAATGTTATTAGATTTGGAGACGAATGTTTGAAAACAAAGCGTTTTGACACAAACATACCATTATACTATGCAAGTTCATTAGCTTTATCGGGTTATTATATGCCAGCATTTGACTGGCGCAGACCTTTTCATTTAAAATCAGTTAAAGAAAAGTTAGCTAATTTACTCAATGGCTATAAAGAAAATAACAAAGATAACCGCTTTACTAACGATGAAATTGCCACTTTAGAATTATTATTTAGTTTTTGGACTAGTGACTATAAAAAAGCGCAAGAAATTTTAAATAAAAATCTTAATATACCACAATATGAGAAAAATTTACGAATACCTTTTATTGCTGGCAAAAAATTTTATGAGCTCTCCAGAGGTGAGTTCAGAGATATTTTAGAGCTTTACACTTCTGAAAAATATGCCAAAGAACTAATTTCCATAGATAAACTTTTAAATTTAAATAAATTCAAAATGGCAATTGATAAATTAGACTCATTACAGCAAAAAGTTAACGAACCAAAATTTATCATCTACTTAGCACGCAAATCAATATATTTAAAAAATAATTACAGCGCAAATAGAATGAATTTAGATAAGCGTGAACTACTAGAATTTGTAGTCGATAAAGGCGGCATAATTGAATTAAACAATTTATTAAAGATTCTTTTTAATCCGAATATTACCAATGAAATTAAATCACAAATCAGTAGCAATAAACGCTCTGTTATTGTACCAGCAATTGAGTCTAACCAAAGCAAAGCGTTGAAAATATTACTAAAGTATTACTCGCCTAAAAATATGGCTGGCTACCAAGAAAATGCTCTATTCTACGCAATCGAAAATGATAATGTCAATGCAGTAGAAATATTACTAAAAGATAGAAATATTCTATCATCAATTAATGAAAAATATCAGCTAAATGGATTAACAGCATTAACATATGCGACACTTTTAAACAATGTAAAAATTGTATCATTACTTCTAGATTTACCAAATATTGATATAAATAAGACTGCAGGACTTGGCAAAGATACAGCGCTACATATTGCTGCATCTCTAGGTTATTTTCAAATTGTAATGAAATTACTAAATAAAGAAGCAGATCGAAATATTAAAAACAGTGCAAGCTTGACAGCGATGGATATTGCGAAAAATGAAGACATTAGAAATTTTATCAAAAATTATTATTACAAAAAAAAGTAAATCTTTTATAATTTTAACCACAATTTTATTGAATAGTGTTCTATTTGCCATAATCGGTTGCCAAGGTAATAAACAAAATTTTAAAAGCAATATGGTGATTTCAGAGCTTGATAGCACCTTAGAAATACCAATTTACAAGGGAAAAATTCTTGAAGTTAAGCTTGATGAAGGAAAAATTAGCCTTAAAGGCAAAACGTGGCAAATTGACCGCTATGATAGCTCAATGATAAAGTTAATTAAAACCGAATATGATACAACAAACAAAAAAAGAATTTTTTTATTTTTAACTCTACAAGAAGGTGGTAGTGAATTAGTTTTTCGTCAACAAAAAATATGGCAACAAAACAACTCATTAAATAATTTTAAAACAGAAAAATTATTTTATAAAATTTTAACAATTAACAAATAGTAGAATTATGGATAAAATTTTTATTAGAGACCTAAGATTAAAAACGATTATTGGTACCTTCCCTCATGAGCGTAAAGCAAAACAAGAAGTACTAATTAACATTACTCTTGAATGTAATTTACAAAACGCAATGCAAAGCGATGAACTCTCTGACACAGTAAACTATAAACAAATTAAACTTGATATTAAAGAAATTGTTGAAAATTCACAGTTTTTTTTAATTGAAAGACTGGCAGGCGCAATTGTTGACAAAGTTTTATTAACAAAAGGTGTTTTAAGGTGTACTGTTACAGTTGATAAACCAAATGCTTTAAGATTTTCTCGTAGCGTAGCTGTCGAGATTACCCGTAGCAACAGATAAAATAATAAGGAATAATACCAAGTTTAAAAAGCATTATTCCATATTATTTATTACAAAAAATATTTTATTTTACAGCATTCGCCGAAGCTTGCACCCTTTTAAACCAGATTAAACCTTCTCCTGGAGCATGAGTTGAAGTTAAATTTATTACTGAATCTGCTCCCATTTTACGAGCCTTGCGAGTAATCGCCTTAGTTGCTTCTTTTACTGAAATATCATCGCTAAAAAATGTCACGCTACCCATTTTTTCAAAATTTCCTGTAATTAATGGGAATTTCAAAAAATATAATCCATAACCAGCTACAGAAATGTGAGCAACATCAATTTCCCCATTATTTTGTAGCTTCATACCATTTAATTCATTACCTTTTACAACTTCCATTGATGAACAAGATGAAAAAATAACTGCAGAAGAGATTAAAGTCCCAAATAAAAACATTTTATTAATTTTTTTTATCATCATTTTATACTCCTATGATAAATAATTATGAAAACTGCTATATAATTGATACTAAAAAATATTTAATTTTGATCAATTGATAAAAATAAACTTTCTTCAGTCGCAATTATGTAAAATTATTGATTTTACAATCTTAATATGCCATAACACCTTATAAAATACAACTATTTTAGCATCAAAACACATAAAAGGGACTTTTTAGTATTAAAAAAGCCCCTTTTATTGCATATTTATATATCTAAATACTATTTTTTATCATGACGCCGATAATTCACCCCTAATGTATCAAAACGCTTATAATGTTTTTCTAAACGCTTCTTAAAATCATCATAATTTTTCTTTTCCATTGGAGTCCACACTGCTTCACTTAAAGCTAATAGACGAGGGAAAATCATGTATTCGCGATATTTTTGATCACGAATATATTCATGCCAAACATTAGCTTGTCCGCCTTGAATAAATTTAGCTTCCTCTTTATTTAAGCCATTTGTAGGATTAAATTGGTAAACTTTTGCAACATTTGTAAAACCACCAATTGCTAAGGGTTCATTAGCTTTATTTTTACTTTGATAATGGTCAAAATAGCAATGAGAGCCTGGTGTCATTACAACATTATGTCCCATTTTTGCGGCTTTTATACCACCACGAGTACCTCTCCAGCTCATGACCATTGCACCCTCTGCTAAACCGCCCTCTAAAATTTCATCCCAACCAATAATTTCACGACCCTTACTTTGAACAAATTTATTAATGCGTTTAATAAAGTAGCTTTGTAACTCATGCTCATCTTTTAAGTTATTATCTTTAATGCGTTTTTGACATAATTGGCACTTTTTCCATTTATTCTTTTTAGCTTCATCACCCCCAATATGAATAATCTTACTTGGGAAAATATCCATTGTTTCAGTTAAAACATCTTCGAGAAACTTAAACGTTGACTCTTTACCAGCACAATAAATATCATCACTAATACCCCAGCGTGTCCATACAGCTTTATCTTTACCCTCACATGATAACCATGGATAAGCATGAACTGCAGCGACTGAGTGACCTGGTAATTCAATTTCAGGAATTACTGTTATAAATCTTTCAGCAGCATACTTAACGATATCTTTTGCTTCTTCTTTACTATAAAAATTACCGTATGATTTACCTGCCCATTTAGCATCTTTTTTTCCTAGCGTACGATTATGCGTTAACAAGGTATCCTTACGAAAAGCACCTTTTTCTGTTAGCAATGGATATTTATCAATAGCTAAGCGCCAACCTTGATCCTCAGTTAAATGCCAATGAAATGTATTCATTTTATACATTGCCATCAAATCAATAATTTTCTTGATATCACTAACTTCAGTAAAATGGCGGCATGAATCAAGCATCATTCCGCGCCACTTAAAGCGTGGTTCATCAGCAATTTTTACAGCTGGAATCTTAATGGCTGTGATATTCAGAACTTCTTTTTCCATACTTACAGGTAACATTTGACGCAGTGACTGAGTCGCATAAAATGCCCCCTTGGCTGTACTAGCTTTTATAACAACGTTTTTTGGAGTAACTTCTAAAATGTAACCTTCTTCGCCAATTGCATTATCAACAGCAAAAACAACACTATTATTTTCTACAGTTGTACAACTTGTTACTACCGCAGGTGTAAATCCTGCATTTGAAACACGGTTCACAAAAAACTTCGCACCATCATACAAAGATTTATCGATCTTGATTTTTGTTGAAGCATCAAGAATAAAAAATTCTTCTCTAGCTGTAGCCATTGCTGTAGGCTGTGGAATAATTGATAAATCTGCAGTAGCAATATTACATTTCTTAGCACTTTGAGCTACTGAACATTTTTGTTTTGACGTATTTGAGCAACCACTTACTAAACTTATAACTGAACCTGTTAAGGCCATGCAAGTAAGAGCAAAAAACTTCCTAGGCATCTCTCTTCTCCTGTGTAAAATTAATTTTAGAAGTTCAAAAAATTTATTAAACTTAATATTCTCTCATTTTATACTTTAATTCACATTATAAAATTATCAAGCAAAAACAAAACTTAATCCCAAAATGATTGAAAAAAAGTTTTATTTTAAAATATTTAGTTTTGACGATTATCAATAACTCTCTTAGCTTTACCTTCACTTCTAGTAATAGTATGTGGTGCAACCAAAATCACTTTAACACGCAAGCCAATTGTTTCCTCTATGGAACTCGTCAATTGGTGTTGTAAATTTTCCATCATTCTAACTTTATCACTAAACACCTCTGGTGTAACTTCAATTTCTACTTGAATGTTGTCGCGACCATTATCTGAATAAAGAGTTATTTGGTAATGAGGTACAGTTCCTTCAACCGCTAAAATTGCAGCTTCAATTTGCGATGGGAAAACATTTACGCCACGAATAATCATCATATCATCACTACGGCGTCCAATACGATGAATTTTTCTAATTGTTCGACCGCAAGAGCATTTCTCAGTCATAATACTAGTAATATCACGCGTACGATAACGAATCATCGGAAACGCTTCTTTAGTTAATGTTGTAATAACCAATTCACCTTCTTGACCATCTGGAAGAACTTCACCTGTTTCAGGGTTAATAATTTCTGGGTAAAAATGATCTTCAAATATATGTAGACCATTTTGTTCCTTACATTCAATTCCGACTCCTGGCCCAATAATTTCACTTAAGCCATAAATATCAAAAGCTTTAACTCCAGTCATGTTTTCGATCTGTATACGCATCTCTTCAGTCCAAGGTTCAGCGCCAAAAATACCAGCGCGAATCGGCAAATCTTTCATATCAATCCCCATCTCTTCACACTGCTCAGCAATGAAGCAGAAATAACTAGGCGTACAACAAATAGCAGTCACTCCAAAATCTTTCATCACCATAATTTGTCGTGCGGTATTACCTCCAGAAATAGGTACAACTGTTGCACCAATAGCTTCAGCCCCATAATGAGCTCCAAGTCCACCAGTAAATAATCCATACCCATATGCATTTTGAATAACATCATTTAAATGAAGTCCACAACAAGCAAAAGAACGCTGCATAACACTAGCCCAAGTATCAATATCATTTGCAGTATAACCAACAACAATTGGTTTACCAGTGGTCCCACTTGATGCATGTAATCGCACAACATTACTTAAAGGTTCAGCAAAGAGTCCATAAGGATAAGTATCACGCAAATCAGTTTTCACTGTGAAAGGTAATTTTGCTAAATCTTTTAAACTTTTAATATCATCAACAGAAATGTTTTTTTCATCTAGACGTTGACGAAAAAGTTCAACATTTTCATAAACTTTTTTAACAACCGCTTTTAAACGTTGTAATTGAAGATCTGCAAGCTGTTCTCTAGGCAAATAATCATTTGCACTAATGTCATTGAAGTTATCGTAAAATTGTTTAGTCATAATTACCTTTTGCTATTACTTTATTTTTAGAAAGATTTCTATTTAAATTTTTATTAAAAATATCGTTAAATTCACTCAATTACAAATAAATTATTAACTTATAGAACATTTTTTTACATTATTTTGAAAAAACTAACACAAGAGTTCCAATAATTGCCACTAATAATAAAATAGCCAATGTTATTTTAAGGGCGCTGTATGGTCGTTCCCCCTGCACTTCTCCAGTTCTTGCGTTAATATAAAAACGATAATCTTTGTTTTTAAACTTGATATTACTAACCCATACAGGCAAAATTAAATACTTAAATGCAATATCATTGTAACTATTACAGTAGCTATGTATCCGTTGTTTATCACCCCCAATATCACGGCGAATAGAGTTTTTAATTGCATCATCAATAGCATCTTCTGCATTATCAAAAGACTCGTAAAGATCAATTGAATAAGTTTCTCCATCAAATCCCCGCAACTTATCTGCATCAAATTTTTCTAGATTTTCTAAGTCCCAAGGTTCAAGCTCTTCGACAAATTTGCGTTGAAAAGTTTTTGAGCAATAAATTAAAACATCATTAAAGAAATTATAAACAACTCCATACGCGCTATACCAACGTGTTTTTGTGCGAGTGTGACTATTCCCTTCGCTATCAGTGTAGTGCTCAGTATAATTTTCACCTCTTTGTCCAGTATATCGAGAATGAACGCTAATATCAAAAGTGAAAAATGGCATAAAAACACCATTTAGTTTATTAAGTAAACGCTCTTCTTTAAATGAATTTGGCGCAAACCATAGTGACTTTTGCCATTGTCTAAATTTTTCACGAGCATCTTCTCTAGCAATTTGAAACGGTAGCATATATTGGGGTTTTAATGCATTCTGCTCATGAAATGTCTGAGTTACGGCCGTTCCACAGTATGGGCAATCTTCTATTAAATCATTACCTTCAAGAACAATTTGTGCACTACATGCAGTACAATCAATAATTTTTTCAATAATATTTTCACTGCTTTTAGTAAATTTTTCTGCAAAAAAAGCAAAATCATGCTCTTCAATAGCAAAATCATTATCATCTGTGTTTTTCAATTCAATAGTTTCCCCACAATATTCACATTGCAAATTTGTGCTCTGGATAGAAAAAGAAATTTTTCCATCACAATTAGGACACTTTAACGTATTGTTTTTTGTCATAACAACCCCCAACTACTTTTAAATATATTAATACTAAGAAAAAAACTGAATCAATTAATATAGTAACATTTTTTGCTTATGCAAGCAAAAAAATATGCACAATATGAGTTTTAATCCATAAAGTGCATATACAAGTTAATATCACAAAAAATTTTCAATTGTTTTTGTAAAGTTCCGTCTATAAACCTTACAAGGAATTATTAAGATATCTTAAAATTTACCCTAAATTAACCTAAAAAATTTTCAATAAAAGCCCCCGCATATCATTGGTGATAACTTTGATTTTTTTTTATAAATTGCAAATAACTAGCATTGATTACAGCTGCTATTACAATTAAAAAAATAAACATCGTTACAACTCTGGCATCTTCTTCACAAATGTCCTCCGTAATATTTATTTGATTGTTACATGCTTTATATCGACAATTATAATTACTAATTCCTGTTGTTAAACTTTTGTAACTACTTACATTAGCTAAAACTCCAGTTGCTTGTGAAATTGCTATAAAGCATAAAATTTTTAATAATGCTTTTTTCATTTTTATATTTCCTATTTTTATTTACACTTTCTATCTAAAGCAACTGCGATGCCAATCAGTCATACAAAAACATAACATTCTTATAACAAGACAGTTGCAACTATATAAGCTCAAGCAGCACTCATTCCACACATGTCCGCCACATTTTCCTATGTACTTTTTTTGTACAGATATCTATTCATTTATTGTATATTAACAAAAAGTAAGTTATATTAGACAAACTAGAGATAATAAAATTTAACAAATTTAATTTATTGGAGAGGTAATATGATAATAAAAAAAGAGCAACTTGAACTAATCAAGGCACTGGGTGATTTAAACTTTACTAATCCTTTTTTAGAAGAACGTGTTGAATTAGAGCGCAAAATTTTAGGAGAAGATTTTTCTTACGCAGGCACCGTGTGGCATATTCACGAAGATCAGCAACACGCAGAAAAAAACTTAAGAAGAATTATTGAACTAACAGCCTTTCATGCCGAAGATTTGCGCAATAAAATTTCTTTAAGCGAAAAATTGACAAAAGAAATTGTAGTCGCGTATGAAAATTTAATTGTTTATCATCTTTTTGAGAAATATCGTTTGAACTTCACCCGTCAATTAGAAATAAAATACAATCAATGCGGATTCACTTTTTTTGAGGATTTTTCTAGTGATTATAATTATTACATGAATATTATCAGTAAACATAAAAATTATTTACAGTATGATTTAAAACGAACTTTTGAGATTTTCTTTCAAGTTCACCGAGCATTTCATTATATATTCAGGTCAATCATTGGCTCTTCGCTTGCTATTGCTAAATTAAGAGCAGATATTTGGCAATCTGTGTTTAGCTGTGATATTTACCGTTACAATCGCTCACTATATGATAGAATGAACAATATTTCAACATTAATAACTGGTCCATCTGGAACAGGTAAAGAATTAATTGCTAGAGCAATAGCTTTGTCTCAATATTTACCATTTGATGATAAAAAGTTATGTTTTATAGAAGACTATCATGAAAAATTCCATCCTCTGCACCTTTCTGCAATGCCAGCAACATTAATAGAGAGTGAATTGTTTGGTCATTTAAAAGGGGCTTTTTCAGGCGCTGTTGTTGACCGTATTGGCCGCATGGAATACTGTAGCCGCTATGGAACTGTATTTTTAGATGAAATTGGTGAAATTAACCATGAAATTCAGGTAAAATTGTTAAGACTATTGCAAGATCGAACATTTTGTCGCATTGGAGATAATGAACAACGTTCTTTTACTGGAAAAATTTTAACTGCAACAAATCGTAACTTGTTACAAGAAGTGGACGAAGGAAATTTTCGTCAAGATCTATACTACCGACTTTGCTCAGATATAATTGCTACACCAGATTTACAGCAGGTAATAAATGGCTCAGAAAAAGAACTCTATAATATAGTCAATTTTATATCAAAACGTGTAGCAACAGATTCAGAAGCAGAATGGCTCTCTTCCGACACAATAAAAGCCATAAAAAAGGGTGTAGGTTTAGACTATAATTGGCCAGGAAACTTTAGAGAACTTGAACAATGTGTTAGAAATGTATTAATTCGTGGCGATTATTCTCCACAATACACAAAAAAAATTACATCAAAAATGCCAAAAATTACTAATAAAGAATTAATTAAAAACATTGAATCAATTGAAAATGGTGATTTATCAGCAGATGAAATTTTAAATTTATACTGCCACATTTCATACTCTAAAACTAACAATTATGTTAAAAGTGCTCAAATTTTGCAGTTAGATCGCAGAACAATTACCAAGAGAGTACAAAATTATTTGCAGGATAATAACTTAAAATAATTGCTAAATTTGCTATATAGCGTTAAATTATATTAATTTGTGTAATTATATTTATTTTTGAATATGGATATTGGAGAATTTATGATGTCAATAAAAAACTTTTGCTTTACTGTTGCTATTTGCTTTACATTTTGTTCCCTATTTAGTAGCTGTAAAAATTTGCAAGAATTAGAAAAATTAATCAACGAAACTGATGACGTAGGCATGAGTGAAGAAATGATTAAGGAGCGAGAAAATAAGAAACCAGGGTTTATGATATCTCTTAATGAAATTGTTAAAGAGCGCACAACCGAAGATATTGAAATTATGATCCCAAGTTATATCTATCGCAATCAAACAATATGTGTGAATCGTAATGCTTTTTTAGCGGCACGCAATATTCAAAAAATTGAACGCGTCCCAAATAAAAAATTGCCAAAAACCTATGATCTAATTCTCTATTTGGACCAAGCTGGCATGATCAAATATGAAGTATTGTTAACAACATTTAAAGGGCAAAAAATTGGTATCTTAGTTGACCGTCGCTTCTATCGTGCTTCTAAAATTGAATCTCCATTAAGTGAGAAAGAGCGCAAAATTTTAATTCATGGTCCCTTTGGCGAAAATGTTTCACAAAAAATTGTTGAAAAATCAACTATAAATTATAAATTTTATAATGATAAAAGTTTTCAGAAAATTTTTAATCTAGACAAAATAATTGACCCTAGATAACTTCTAAATTTAAATGGAGTAATTTATGATATATTTTAAATTTATGGCAAATAGTGTTTTTATAATTGTGCTGTTATTACTATGTAATAGTTGTCAGCAATGGCTTGAAACAAGTTCACATGAACTACAACAGCAAGAAGAAGCAAAGCTTGAAAAAAAACGCATTGGCGCAATTATTACAATCAATAACATTATTAAGGAATATACCAATAAAAAATATGAAGTACTAGTTCCCTCTTTTTGGGAAGAAAATGAAAAATTATGTGTTAATAAAAATAGTTTATTAACGCCAGAAAGCATTGAAACCATTGAGCGTTTGCCAAATGATAAAGTTGCCAACACATTTGACTTAATTTTACATTTAAACGATCAAGGCTTAATGAAATATGATATTATGGAAACAACATATGCAAATAAAAAATTAGCACTTTTAGTTGATGGACAATTTTATAAAGCAATTGAAATAGCGCCTCTGATTGATAAAAAGAAGAATAGTTTTTTCATACCTGGTCCCTTCAGCGATAATTTATCAAAAAAAATTGTTGAAAAAGCTCCAGTAAATTATCGCTACTATAACGGAATCGAAGAAGAGTCAAACCTTCAGACTTTAGAGCGCCTAATGAATCCACAATAGATATTAATTTTTACATATATAACAGTTTAAAATAAAAAAATCTGCTAAAAATAATATTAGCAGATTTTTTTACTATTATTAAATATATAATTACCAAGTAAACCCTACATTAAAATGGAACTGAATTCTATTTTTAGCATCTGGTGAATTATTTACAATAGGATATGCAACATCAAGTCTAACAGGCGCATTCAAGTATGGTACTAGAACCCTTAAACCATAACCAGCCCCCACATTCAATGTATTAAATGAAATTTCATATGGATTACGCCATATCGAACCAGCATCAATAAATGCAGCACCTCTAATAAATTTCCATATAGGATGAGTTGCTTCTAAAGAAGCAAATGCAATAGTGTTACCACCAATTGCATGGTCATTACTATCAGCTACACCAGCTTTCATGAATTCAAAACCGCGCAACGAGTTACCACCACCAAGGAAATAACGTTCATAAATTGGCACTTCATCATTTATATTGAAATTAGAAACAGTGCCTAATTGACCTCGAGCATGAAGACGAATAGCTTTATCAAACAAACTATAGTGATATGAAGCACGAGAATTTAAACGATAGTAGTTAAAACTACCACCCATAATTTTTGCATTTATAGCTCCTTCAGCCATAATATAATGTCCACTAGTCGGCTCTAAAATAATTTCGTCACGAGTATCACGCTCTAAACGAATCAAAAACTCACTAATACGATTTATATCTTCTTGATCACGCAATTCAGGGCTTGCTCCACTAGAAATTTCATCAACATCAACCCATTCCATACGGTAGCGAGCTGTGACTCGCATGAATTGCTCAAAAGTATAACCTAATGAAATATTACCACCTAAATGATTTTCACGCCAATAATCATAGTTGTAGTCACGAACATAAGCTTGAGGAGTTAATGCTAAAGGAATTCCAAACAACCAAGGTTCTGTAAACGAAAGTTCAGCACCTGCACGCTCTAAACCATAATATCCACTCAAGTTCAAGCGTTGCCCACCACCTAAAAAGTTATTTTGTGGATTAAAGATATCCACGTTAGGACTGCTTAATTTAACAGTACCAACCAAACTATTGTAGTCCGAAGCCCCTGCTCCCAATTGTAAATCAACAAATGGCTTTTCTTTCACTTCAAAATTAACGTCTTTTTCGCCAATACGATTACTATTAACAGCGGCAGCTTTAACATCTTCAAAATATCCCATCCCCATTAAACGTTTGCGACTCTGTTCAATACGGAAATTATCAACAGGATCACCATTTTGAATTGCCAATTCACGACGTATTACATAATCTTGAGTAATTCTGTTCCCAGAAATATTAACTCTTTTTACGGTATATGGACGTCCTTCCGTAATTTCATAAACAACATCAACTCGATGTGTTACGTAATTAGAAATTGGAACTGCTTTAATCGTAACATCAGCATAACCCAGTTTATCATATTCCTCTTCGATAACACGCTTATCATTAACTGTATCAGAATAACAATACGGTTTTTCAAGTTTTAATTTTAATCTTTTTTGAAGAGTTTCAGTAGGAACTGCCTTATTCCCTTTAATACTCACACTATTTACAATATAAGGTTTACCCTCAAAAAAAGTAAATTTTACATTCATCCAAGATGGATCATCTCCACTTTGAGATGTAGTAATTTTTTCTACTTTAAAATCCAAATAGCCTTTTTCATGATAAAGTTGTGCTAAACGCGCTTTATCTATAAGTAATTCTTTTGGGTCATACAATCCAAATTCTAAAAATCTACTTAAAATATTATATCTCGTAGCAATAGAATCTTTTAGTGTATAGTCTGAGTAAACAGTACTATTTTCAAAGGTTACATTATCAACTTTAATACGTAAATTTTCTTTAACATAAAAATGAATATTTAATGTACCATCAGTGTTATTTTCACGCCTATAAGTAACTTTTGCATCATTATATCCCTTAGCTTTATAAAGCTTCTCAATATTTTTTAATGACTCAGAAAGTTGAGCATCTTGTAATGGCATATCAAGAGCAATTGGCACAACTTCATCAGTTAACAAATCTTTTGAGGTAACTTCTTTGTTACCAGAAATTTCAACATTGACTACTACAGCCCTACTTTCCAAAATAAATTTAATAGAAACATCACCATCTTCATGTTTAATAAGGTCGTATTTTAAGTTTCTAAAAAAACCCATTTCCTTCAAACGTTTCAAATCTTCATTTGCACGCTCAACGTCGTATTCATCTCCAGCACGCTCGCTGATATTAAACATTAAAGTTTTCTTTTCAAATTTAAATTGAGAAGTCTGCTCAAATATAATATCTTTAATTTTTGCAGCAAAACCTTCATTAGCACCAACAACACCTAAAGACAACAATGATGATAATACCATTTTTTTACTACATTTTTTAAACTTCTTCACAACCAAAAAAACTCCTTTATATAAAAATATATAATAAGTACTTTGCAGAAAAGGCGCTATCTGTTACATCAATTTAAAAGAATTTCACAAATTTTACTCTTCAGCGTCAGGCATATCAGCCTCGCTAAATTTTTTCGTTGTCCTAAATTCACCTAAATGTGGATGGAAAGATAAATAACAAATACCAATTTCTCCATTACGATTTTTTTCTACAATCAATTCTGTATTCAATCCAGTTTCTAAATCCTCTTCAGTCATATCTTTAGCTTTATCACGATCACGATGCAAAAACATAACAATATCTGCATCCTGCTCGATTGCTCCGGATTCACGTAAGTTACTCAATTTAGGACGCGTAGTGCCTCCTGTAGGAGTTTTTTCTACCTCACGGTTTAACTGAGCTAAAACCACCACTGGTACTTCTAAATCTTTTGCCACTTTTTTAACAGTATTAGAAATTTCTGCTACTTCTTGCTGACGTCCATCAGTTCTATCAGAAACTTTCATTAACTGCAAATAATCAATAATAATTGCTTGAATATCATGCGCTGCTTTTAACCTTCTTGCTTTAGTCCTTAATTCACTAGTAGTTAAGCCAGCAGTTTGATCAATAAAAATATTTGACTGCTGATAACGTGAAATAGCCTTAGTTAATCGCGTCATATCTGCATCTTTAAACGATTTATCATAAAAAGAAGACTCAGAAACTTTTGCTTCAGCACATAATAACTTCTTAGTAATCTGTTCAGCGGTCATCTCTAAACTAAAAAATGCAACTGGGCGATTACTTTCAGTTAACGCAATATTTCGCAGTAAATTAAGAGCAAATGTTGTTTTACCAATTGACGGACGTGCTGCCAAAACAATCATTTCTCCAGGTTTTAAACCCACAATTAATTTATCTAAATAGTCAAAATGAGTTGGAATTCCAACCTCCATTTCGCCTTGTAAAATCTTTTGAATATTAGTAAAGGTTTCCTTCATTGTTTCTTGAATTGTCAGAATATCCTCTTTCACATGAGCATTTCTTACATTGAAAATATCACTTTCAATTTTTTCAACGAGTTCAGAAACTTCATGATTATCCTCGTAACACATATTAATAGCGTTAACACAACTATTAATTAAATTACGCAGAATACTATACTCTCTAACCAGCTCGCACCAACCTTCAAGCGCAGCTGTTGTTGCAATTGACTCCATCAAATCCAATAGAGCCGAAGTACCCCCAATTTCATCAAGCTTGCCTAATTTTCTTAAGTAAGCTGTAACCATAATCGGATCAACCTGACGGTTGTTTTCCTCATAAACCTTTAAAATCGCTTCATAAATAGAACGATTCTTTAAAGAATAAAACACTTTAGAAGTGCCTAAAAGCTCCATAGCCTGATCAATACATGAATCAGGCTCTTTGAGCATCGCAGCAAGAATCGCCTTCTCTGCCACATCATCATGTGGAGTCGGACGATCCTCGCCTAAAAAGTCAGAAATTTTAATTCCTGTTGAATACTTTTTTTGTTCTTCAGCCATTAGCCACGAACAACCCAAACTTTCACAGTCGCAGTAACTTGGCTGTGTAATTTCACAACTACTTCGTAATTACCAAGTTCTTTAATGTGATCATCTAGTTTAATTGCATTGTGGTCAACGTTGATATCTTGCTCCGCAAGTTTCTCAGCAATCATACGAGCAGTCACAGAACCGAATAAAACGTTATCTTCACTTGCTTGCATTGTAATGCTAACTTCTGCTTCATTAACTTTTGCTGCTAATGCTTCAGCAGCTTCTAATGCTTTCTTACGAGCAGCTTCAATTTGCTCTTTACGAGCTTCAATACGACGTAAAGCGCCTGCAGAAGCTTTTGTAGCCAAATCTTTCGGAATTAAATAGTTACGCGCGTAACCTGCTGCAACTCTTACTTCTTGACCCGCTAAACCTAAATTATCTACATCCTCTAAAAGGATTAATTTTACTGATGCCATTGTACATTCACTCCTTTAATTACAGTACCAAACTAATGATTCTAGCTCTTTTTACTGCACCGCTAAGCATTTTTTGATGTCTTAAGCAAGTACCAGTAATACGACGTGGTAAAATTTTACCATTTTCTGTTTGGAATTTCTTCAAAAGATCAGCATTTTTGAAGTCAATATAGTTTACTTTGTTTTCACAAAGTCTACAAATTTTTGGAGTATTAACTCTTTTTTTTCTTCTAGGTGGCATTTTCTATAGCTCCCTTCAAGTTTTATATTTATTATTGTTTATTATTTTATTTCTTAAAAATTATATCTAAAACGGAATATCATCTTCAATATCGCTTGAATCAAACACATCAGGCATTGCAGGAGCTCCGCCTTTTGTCGCAAAATTTTGATTACCGAATGGACCAGAATTATTACTACTATTTTGTTGATTCGAAAACCCATTATTATTATCTGCGAATTGATTAGAGTTTGCTTGTTGCTGATTATTATTAAACTGGTTATTACTATAAGTATTATCAGCATTTACATTAGTTCCACTTGAAGCATTATTTCTATTACTCATAAATTGAACACGCTCTGCAACGACACGTAATCTTGAACGATTTTGTCCACTCTCACGATCTTGCCATTGATCTAACTGTAAACGACCTTCAACAAAAATAGCAGACCCTTTTTCCAAATAACGGCCACATGATTCTGCTTGTTTTCCCCAAACAACAACATCAACAAAACAGGTCTCATCACGCTGTTCATTATTGCTTGATGTAAAACGACGATTTATTGCTAAACCCAAATCACACACAGCCATTCCACTTGGCGTATGCCTTAAAGAAGGTTCTCTTGTTAGATTACCCATTAATAACACTTTATTTAAAGATGCCATTTTGATTTCTCCGTTTACGGTAAACTTTCCGTTAAATTTTACTCACTAATGATTAAAAATTAATCTTCGTCAGAGTTATAATCACCAGCAACAATCATATCATCTGGACGATCGAAAACGATTGTCATATCTCTTAATACACGCTCATCATGTTTGAATTGTGTACTGATATCTTTTACTTTGTCTGCATCTAAAGTGAAAATAAAGTTTAAGTATAAACCAGCTTTACGCTTGTTAATTTCACGAGCAAATTGTTTACGACCCATAACTGTAGATTCTTCAACAGAACCACCCCATCCTTCTAATAATTCAGTTAGCTCTTTTGTAAAAGCTTTACCTTCGTCATCTACTAGACGTACATCTAGAATAAATACAGATTCATACTTTTTCAAAATTGAATCCTCCAAAATTTAATTTATTATAATTTATTTACTATTTTTCATTATCTTCGGAATTGCTCTCAGAATAATCAATTCCATTATATTGATTCATTGCTTGGCTCACGCCTCTTGCTAAGATCAATTTTATTGCTTCACAACAACCTTTTTTTACTTCTAAAAAAATTTTTTCTTCATCTGAGGTAAAATCTCCCAGCACAAAATCAACTTGTTGTGTACGTTCTTCTGAGTTAACGCCGATTCTTAATCGAGCAAAATTACTGCTATTTATTTCTTGAATAACTGATTCAACTCCGTTATGACCGCCACTACTACCTTTTTGTTTAATTCTAATTTTACCTAATGGTAAATCAGTATCATCGTAAACCAAAAGCACTTCTTCCGGCAATAACTTCTCTTTTTTGATTAATAAACTTAAGGCTTTACCGCTTAAGTTCATAAAAGTTAAAGGCTTTTGTAAAAATATTTTCTGTCCTCTAAACTTTCCAGTGAAAAGAAAACTTGAAAAAATATGTCGCTCAATAAAATTTGTTTTTAATTCACTCAAAAACTGATCAATTATCATAAAGCCTGCATTATGCCTAGTATTTTTATATTCATCACCAGGATTCCCAAGCCCTACTATAACTTTAATTTTTTGAATATTTCGCATATATCTTCTTGAATCAAGTCTAAAATTTATTACTCAGCAGTTTGAAAGTCGATATGCACTTGAACATCGCGTAAGTAGTCAACTTGTACCTCTTTCACGAATGCAGTGATTTTCTTATCGCCATCAACTAAAACAACTTGCTCTGGACGACTTTCTTTATTAGCCATCAACCATTCATTAACTGAAACAGTAATATTTTGAGATTCGTTACCTTTACTATAAAGAACTGCAGGAACTTTGCCTTCTTTACGCAATCTTCTGTTGGCATTTTTGCCTGTCTGAGTTCTTGACTCAATCTTTAATTCGAACATTTTAATTTCCTTATTTTATATTTTTAATTAAATATCTATTCTTCTTTTTACGAAAAATTATGAATAATTAAACAGTGTTGATACCGATCGACCTTCATTAATACGACGAATCGCTTCTCCCAGTAGTGGAGCAATACTTAATTGAATTACCTTATTATCTGTATCAGCGTCAAACTTAACACCATTAGTTGTTACCATTTCTTTAATAATTTCAGAATTTTTAATTCTTTCAACACCAGCATCATTTAACAAGCAATGTGATACTGCAACATAAATATCACCAGCGCCAGCTTTCTTTAACTGCTCAGCAGCACCTAACAGTGTTCCAGCAGTTGATGTTAAATCGTCAGTAATTACACAAGTACGACCAGCAACATCACCAACTAAATGAGATGACTCAACACTTTCAGCATCAATGCGACGTTTTGCGACAACCGCTAAACCTGCATCTAATTTCATCGCATAAGCATTTGCCATTTTTACACTTCCAGAATCTGGAGCTACTACAACTGCATTCTTACCTAATTTTTCCTTTAAGTAAGGCACAATTACTGGAGCTGCATATAAGTGGTCTACTGGAATATCAAAGAATCCTTGAATTTGCTGTGAATGCAAATCCATTGTAATAATACGATCAACACCAGCAGTCACTAAAAGATTAGCAACCAATTTACTTGTAATTGGCACTCTTGGACGATCTTTACGATCCTGACGAGCATAGCCATAAAATGGCAACACTGCAGTAATTCTTGCTGCAGAAGCACGTTTTGCCGCATCAATCATAATTAACAATTCCATCAAATTGTCATTCGTTGGCGAAGATGTTGGCTGAATAATATAGACATCAGCTCTTCTGATATTTTCTTTGTATTGCACAAAAATTTCACCATCTGGAAATCTTGAAATTTCAATATCTCCTAACGGCATCTCTAGATAGTCTGCGATTTCTTGTGCTAGTTGCGGATTAGATGTCCCTGAATATACACGAATATTTTTTGGCATTGCCATATTTCCTTAAATTGTACCCTTTTAAAATTTTTAATCTATAATTTTATCTTTTCAAACACTACAAAAGCTTTAATCTTATTAATTAAGCAATCATCATTTAAAAAAGATATCCAGGATACAATTTTCCAAACACAGCAATCTTTTATTGAAGATCAACTAAAGATTAGAAACAACTCAGATATTTAGTTAAATGAAACCTATCGGTTGAGTCAACTACCGAAGTAATTTTCCCAAATCCACTAGCTAAAATTGCTATCTCAATTGGATTGAGGCTTCTGTATTTTATTCAAATACTCTTGAAATATAATCACTTTTTCTCATATTTCAAACTTTATTCTCAAAAATTTATTATTTATTTGTATTTAATTAGCTTTTGTATTATATTAACCTCACTTTGTTACATAAAATGTAATTAAAATAGGGATTATTTTAAAATGAAAATTATGAAAAATTTATCGTCAATGAGTCTTTTTTTACTATTAATTAGTGGAAATAGTCTACTTGGAAATGTTCAAAACGACAAACAAAATACAAAACGGCAAAAAGACACCGAAGTCACTTCTTTAATAAAAAAAATGACTTTAGAGGAAAAAATCAAGCTGCTTGGTGGTGCTGGATTACGAACTCAACGTATCGAAAGATTATCTATTCCAGAAGTCTATATGGCTGATGGTCCAATGGGAATTCGAGGAAAAAAAGCCACTGCCTTAGTAGCAACTATTGGCTTAACTGCTTCTTGGAATAAAAAATTATCTTATTTATATGGCGACATTGTTGGTCGTGAATGTCGAGCCTATGATATTGGCTTTATTCTCGGACCAGCAGTTAATATTTACCGTTTACCGCAAAATGGTCGCAACTTTGAATATATGGGCGAAGATCCATATCTAGCCAGCAAACTTGTTGTTCCAATGATCAATGGAATTCAAAAAAATAATGTTATTGCAACACTAAAACATTTTGTAGCAAATAATCAAGATTTTGACCGACATCGTGGAAACAGTATTGTTTCTGAGCGTGCCTTGCGTGAAATTTATTTACCTGCATTTAAAGCAGGAGTGGTTGAAGCAAAAGTTGGCGCAATAATGACAGCTTACAATCACATAAATGGCGAACATGCTAGCGGTCATAGATTATTGACTAATGATATTTTACGAAAAGAATGGGGATTTTCAGGCATACTGATGTCTGACTGGGGAGGAACTTATCATGCACTACCAATGCTAAAATACGGCATTGATCTTGAAATGGGACACGCAAAACGTTATAAAGCAAAAAATATTAAAAAACTTTTAGCGGAATATAAAATTTCGATATTTAATATTGATCAACATGTCTACAATATTATTAATACTTGCAAAAAATTTGGTGTATATAGTTACAGTTTTAAACATTTAAAAGATAAATTAAAATCAAAAAATAATGATGAAGTCATTCCAATTTTGATAAATGATAAATCAAAAGTCACACCATCGAAGAAAATTGATTTTATAAAAAATCACAATCAAGCATTGCAAATTGCTCGCGAATCTGTGGTATTATTAAAAAATGACAATAATTTTTTACCACTAGATAAAAACATCTCTCAGAAAATGGTTATAGTTGGTCGAAATGCCTTAAATACTCCATCAAGTGGTGGCGGAGCCGCAAATATTGAGCCATATCGCTATATAGATAATTTTACTGCAATTAAAAATGCGTTTCCAAATGCTAGTATTGAATATGTTGAATTAAATCCATTAACTAAGTTTTTAAATACCAAAAACATTCCACAACGCCAATGGCAATTCAGGGTATTTAAAAACAGTGATCTAACAGCAAAAAATATTATTTTTGAGCAAAGTTTATCAAAAATAGATGATAAAATTAATATTTCAGAAAATATCAAAAAAAATCGCTATAACATTGCTCAATGGTCAACTAATTTTATTTGCGACGAGGATAAAACCTTGACTATTGCAGTTAATTGTGAAACTCTTTTTAGGGTCAAGATTAATGGCAAAATTATTTTAGATAAATGGTTAAATCGTAAATATTTACCTGCAGTTTATGATTATTTTGGTGAAAATTTTGCGGTAAACTATGATTTTAAGGCAAATAAAAAATACCATGTATCAATTGAAACAAGCGGTAAAACTTCATGGAGTAAAGTTCCAAACCAATATCAACTTCGTGCAAATATTGGTGTGTTACCATCTTTAAAAACAGAAAAAAATAAAGTCGCAAAAAGTGATATTGTTATTGCTTGTATAGGATTAAATTCGTTTATTGAGGGCGAAGGTCATGATCGTGACTTTGAGCTACCTGATTCAGAAGAAAAAATTATTAAACTTGCGACAAAATTGAATAAAAATGTAATTACGGTTATTAATGCTGGAGGCGGAGTGCGTATGACCAACTGGGTTGGTGATACAAAGGCAGTGCTAATGGCGTGGTATCAGGGACAAATTGGTGGTCAAGCAACAGCAGAAATACTTAACGGAACAGTTAATCCATCTGCTAAATTACCAATATCAATAGAAAAAGAATGGCAAGATTCTGCGGCATATGGTTCTTATGATGCTAAAAATAACACAAAAGTAACTTATAATACTATGGTGGGTAGTTATCATGAACCAGTTCCAGAGTATTATAAAGAGGGGATTTTTGTCGGATACCGTCATTTCGACAAAAACAAAATTGCTCCACTATTTGAATTTGGTTATGGTTTATCATATAGCAATTTCACTTATTCAAATGTTAAAATTAGTGCCAAAGAAATTTCTAAAGAACAAACATTAACAGTTAATTGCGACATTACTAACGATAGCAACCATGCTGGGTCTGAAGTTGTTCAATTATATATTAATGATGAAAAATGCCGCGTAACTCGTCCAGTTAAAGAATTAAAAGGATTTGAAAAGGTTTACTTAAAACCACATGAAACAAAAACTGTTAAATTTCAAATCACAGTTAAAGATTTGCAATTCTTTGATGAACTGTACAAACAATGGGTTGCAGAAAATGGTAAGTTTAATATTTTAATTGGCGCAAGTTCTCGTGATATAAAACTAAAAGAGTCATTCAAGTTAAAATAGTAAAAGAGATAAAAGTTGAGTGCAAAAAAAGCGTTACAATTTAAATTGTAACGCTTTTTTAAAATTATAAAATGGTGACTACTTAGTCATAAATAGCCATTTAACATCTCCATAAAACGGCTTATAAGAACCATATTTTCCAGTTATTTTACCAACTAATTTATTATTATATTCATCTTTAACAACAGAGAAACGAGTTATACTAAACTCCTTGTTTTGGTAATTAAAGGTTTTACCATCATCGTCATAAAGCATAAATTCAGAAGGAACATCACCATAATGACGTAATGTTAATTTAGTATTTTCCTTAATTTGATCAGGATTCATTACTGGATTAATCATTGGAATAATTCCACCATTTTTCACGAATAATGGCATTTTATCCAATGAAACTGTGACTTTAATTTTTTGATCATTACCTACATATTTTCCTGTGTAAAAATCATACCATTTTCCTTTTGGTAAAATCACTTCACGAGTGTCATTTTTATGCTTACCCCAAATAATTGGAGCAACTAATAAACTATCACCAAGCATAAATTGATCGGCATTTTCAATATTATAATTTAAAAGCATAGAGCGCACTGGCGGTTGTCCAGTGAAGCGGTATTGAGCAAAAGTGGTATAAATATATGGCAACAAGCTCATACGCAAATTAATTGCGGTACGAATTTCATTTTCAACTTTTTTGAAACTCCATGGTTTTTTGCCACTACTCCAAGCGTTTAACATTGCTAAAGGCGACATACAAACCGCCTGCATACGACGCACCCATTCGCGTTCATTCCCTGCGCTACGAATTTCTGGAGTCCATAAAATCCCTGACAATGAACTATTACACAATGCAGCAATAAAATCTTCATGGTTATAATGATCACTATATAAAACAAATGGACTTGAAGCTGCTCCAGCGTTGCTAGCTCGTACTAAACCATAAGTTCTTAAATTTTGGCGATCATACATTTCAACCATAGTTTTTTGGTATAGCAATCCTTGAATATTTGAATATTGTTCGCCATTTAAACCACCTGGAAAAAAAACGTGTCCCGGAAAACGTTCGTCAACTTCATCAAGTTTATAACCAGCAATACCAATATCAAGATGAATTTTTTGATGATAATCTTGGAAAACCTTACGTGTTTTCGCTAAAGTTAAATCTGGCACAATTCCTTGATAAACCAAATGCGATGCTGATAATGGTTCAATTTGTTTATATAGTGGCGATTCAGGGTGTAAATATGGATGCTCCCATAAATTTACATAAATTCCTTGATTTTTTAAACTAGTAACAAATTTTTTAGGGTCAGGAAAACGGCTATTATCCCAAGCAAGTGTTGAAGGGTATGTTTTAGTTTGCCACCCAGGTTCAACCCCCATAACACTCAAAGGCATTTTATGCGTTTTGTACTCTTTAATTGCATTAGTAATAAAATCTTGTGAATGCTTTGTGTGTGCTCTATCCCAAAAACCAAGGCCCCATTTTGGAGGTAAAACACCCCCGCCACTATATAAATTATATCGTTGGACAACATTCATCAAAGTTGGTCCAGCGAATACAATCACTTCCAAACCATCACCGTTAACAGATGCTTCAACATATTTGCCTTGCGCCTTATGCGTCCACTTACGATCGGTAGTACGATCGCGTTTTACTGGTAATTTATCTGAATCAGGACGGTATGTGTTATTAAAGAAAAATTCAACATTGCTAATTGAGTTAATTAGTACTCCATAACCTTTACTAGAAACATAAAATGGTACTGGTGCGTGAGTTTTTTCATTTCCGCCGTGATACCAGCTCATTTCCATGCGGTAACGCTTATGATCACGACGCACTCCTTTAAACTGCAGACCCATGCCATAAATTTTTTCATCATCAGCCATAGGTAAACGAACAAAAGCCTTATTGGCGCCTGCAGTTCCTGCAATTTTAGTCAAATCAAGTGGAAAATTAGCTAACGGTAAAGACTTTAATCCGTCAATTTGAACACTTCGACGGCGTAAACTCATATAATTAACTTGATCAGCTTTACCAATTATAGTTTTCCACACCCCAGGTGCAACTTGTTGCCACTTAAGTTGTTGAATTTGTTGTAATCTCGTCGGCAGTTGCTGCGCCAAAACTTCATGTGTTAGCGAAGTCATTAGCGTACTTGCTACAGCCCCCATTATAATGGTTTTAAATTTCATTCTTTTCCTCTTTTTTTAAAACTTTAATTTTGTATAAATTTCCTAACTTGCAAAAAAGTAATTTATTGCATATACAATAGCATCAATTATAAAATATACCAGTTTAACAATTACTTAATATAATAAAAAGAAGCACTCTAAATACAACAATTGTTGCAAATAGAGTGCCAATTATATGTGAACCCCCCGCTAATTCGCATCGTATTTATAGAAAAATACCATTTTGCGTTACTTTTTCTTTTTTTTATCTTTTTTTGTTTCTTTTTTAGTCTTTTTCTCCTCTTCGTCCACAATTTCAGCATCAATGATTTCATTATCATCAACGACATCATTATCATCATCAGAATGGAAATCTAACGACTCTTCAGCTTGATTAACTTCTTCACCTTCGATCACATCTTCATCATTTCTATTTTCTTTCGTTGCGTCTTTATGCTTTTTTTTTGCTGTTTTAACATCATCTGTATTTTCATCACCTTCAGAAGCTATTTCATCTTCAGGTAAATCATCAATAATAAAAGTTAATTTATCATCAGCAACAGCACACTGCAAATAACTGCTATCTGGCAACTCACCACTAATAATTAATTTTGAAATTGGAGTTTCCAGTTCACGAATAACCGCACGCTTTAATGGTCGCGCTCCAAAATTTGGATCAAAACCATGTTCAGCTAATAATTCTTTAGCGTCATCAGCCATATTAAAGATAATATTATGATCAATTAAACGTTTTTTCAAGCTAATCAACTGAATGTCTACTATTTCCTTAATATGTTCTAATTCTAAGCCATGGAACATTAACATATCATCAATACGATTTAAAAATTCTGGACGGAAATGTTCTTTCATTAAATCAAATACTTTTTCTTTAGCAGCCTCTTTGTCCTCTGATTCAAGAATTATACTGCTACCAATATTTGAAGTCATAATAATAATGGTATTCTTAAAATCAACAGTTCGACCCCGTGAGTCCGTAATACGTCCATCATCGAGAACTTGAAGTAAAATATTAAAAACATCACCATGTGCTTTTTCAATTTCATCAAACAGCACCACTGAATATGGACGACGACGAACTGCCTCAGTCAACTGCCCTCCTTCATCATAACCAACATATCCTGGAGGCGCACCAACTAAACGTGCAACGCTGTGTTTTTCCATATATTCACTCATATCAATACGCACCATCGAACGTTCATCATCAAATAAATTAGTTGCCAACGCTCGTGCTAATTCTGTTTTACCAACTCCAGTAGGACCAAGAAAAATAAATGACGCGATTGGTCTATTTGGATCTTTAAGACCTGCTCTAGCACGCATAACTGCATCTGAAACAGCTTCAACCGCCTCATTCTGACCGATAACTCTTTCGTGAAGTGACTCTGATAAATGAATTAATTTTTCTTTTTCACTTTCAACTAATTTGCTAACAGGAATATTAGTCCAACGAGCTACAATAGTTGCAATGTCTTCTTCATCAATATCTTCTTTTAGAAGTCTTGCACCCTTTAAACCTTTATTTTCACTATCAACGTCTTCTTCGGCCAAAGTATCCTCATAATCATGAATTTGCTTTTCAATACTAGGAATCGTACCATGTCGAAGCTTAGCAGCATCTTCTAGATTATAATCTCGCTCAGCACGCTCTAATTGCTGCTTTGCCATTTCCAAACTACTACGCAATGTTTGAATTTTTTCAATATTAGCTTTTTCATTATCCCAGCGAGCTTTTAATTCTTTACATTCACTTTGAATATCAGCTAATTGTTCCTCTAATTTTTCACGTTTTGCATTACTAGCTTTGTCAGTTTCTTTTTTCAATCCAGCAATTTCGATTTCCAATCGCATCGCAACTCGTTGCATTTCGTCAATTTCGGCAGGACAACTTTCAAGTTCAGTTTTTAAACATGCCGCTGCTTCATCCATTAAGTCAATTGCTTTATCCGGTAAAAAACGATCGCTAATATACTTATCTGATAAAACTGCCGCTGCTACCAGCGCTGAATCTTTTATTTTTATTCCGTGATATATTTCATAACGATCCCGCAAACCACGTAAAATTGAAATAGTATCTTCAACAGTGGGTTGGTCTATTAAAACACTTTGAAAACGACGTTCTAAAGCAGCATCTTTTTCAACATGTTTTCGATATTCATCGGTAGTAGTAGCACCAACACAGTGTAATTCACCACGAGCCAACATTGGTTTTAAGAGATTCCCAGCATCCATTGAACCTTCAGTCGCACCAGCGCCAACAACAGTGTGTAATTCGTCAATAAAGAGAATAATCTCTCCTTCTGCAGCTGCAACTTCTTTGAGAACAGCTTTTAAACGTTCCTCAAATTCGCCTCTAAATTTTGCACCTGCAACCAATGATCCCATATCTAATGAAATCAATCGACGATTTTTCAAACTTTCAGGAACATCCCCACGAATTATACGACGTGCTAATTCTTCAGCAATAGCAGTTTTACCAACTCCTGGCTCGCCTATTAACACAGGGTTATTTTTGGTTCTTCTTGATAAAATTTGAACCACACGACGCACTTCGTCATCACGACCGATAACTGGGTCTAATTTGTCATTTGCTGCCATTTCAGTTAAATCACGACCATATTTTTCTAAAGCTTCAAAAGTAGTTTCTGGGTCTGCAGAAGTCACCCTTTGATTACCTCTAACTGACTGCAAACATTGCAAAATTCGATCTTTAGTTATGCTAAATTCTTGAAAAATATTTTTAACTGGTTCTTTTACTGACGTCAATGCTAAAAAGAAATGCTCAACGCTAACATATTCATCTTTCATCTCTTCAGCAGTCTTCTGCGATTTCATCAACGTTTCACTAAAATCTTTACCATTATATGACTGCGCCGAATCCCCCTGCACTTTTGGCAAACGATCAATAGCAACATTAACTGCATCATTTATGCCAGAAACAGGAACATCCATTTTTTTTAAAATTGATGGGATCAACCCATTATCCTGATTTATCAAAGCACTAAGCAGATGAATCGCCCCGATTTCTTGATTGCCGTGTTCTAAGGCAATACTTTGGCATGCCATTAATGCTTCACGAGATTTATTTGTCAATTTTTCTAAATTCATAATTTCTATGTAGCTCCTCTATATAATAAATATATTAATTGGATTTTTACATCTAATACTTATTATAATAGTTAGCATCATTTATGCCAATACTTTTAATACTACTTTTTTATGCCAAAACAGCAATAAATAAATAAAAATTGTAAATTTTTGACTCATATACAATTTAATGAGACATTTTGGCTCAATATTAATTTAACATAATCTAAAGCTTTAAATTGTACATAATCTGAATTCATGATAAATTAATTTGTTATACAAATTGAATATAAAATTAAAATAAATTTTGGAAAATAAAAATATTATGGATAAAAAACGTTTAATTATAGTTGATGCTTTTGCGCAAATATACCGAGGTTTCTATGCTGTTAGAAACCCATTAACAAATTCACAAGGACAACCAACTAATGCTCTACTAATGTTATCAAAATTTTTATTGAAATTAGAACAAAATTTTCCATCTAAAGAGGGTTGTTTTATATTTGATTGTGGTAAACCACAGTTTCGTCTAGATATTGCGCCTGATTACAAGGCAAATAGAAAACCAATGCCTGAAGAATTAAAAGCTCAAATGCCATTTATTGAAAAAATTATTTCTGCATTTGGCTGGAATAAAATTCGTGAAGAAAATTTTGAAGCAGATGACTTGATCGGTGCCGTTGCACAAAAGAGTGAATGTGATGAAGTACTAATCATTACTAGTGATAAAGATATTCACCAATTAGTTAATGAAAAAATTAAAATTATGGCACCAGACAAGAAACAACCAAGCGGTTTTGACATTCGTGATGTTGCCTCAGTTGAAGAACGTTTTAATATTTCTCCACATGAAATTGTTGACTACTTAGCCATGATTGGTGATTCATCTGATAACATTCCTGGATTGTCTGGAATTGGTCCTAAAACTGCAGAAAAATTAATTAAACAATTTGGCTCAATTAAAAATATGATTGCGAATAGCGATCAAATTAGCAACAAAAGATGGCGTGAAAAAATTGATTCAAGCCATAAATTATTAGAGAATAATATTAAACTGGTAACTTTAAATGTAAATGTTGAAGAAAAATTCTGGAAACAACCAAATTTAACTAATCGAACAACTCCTAATTTTAAAGAAATTGCTCAATTATTTGCAGAATTAGAGCTTAAGAGTTTATTTAAAGAATTAAAAGATATTGCCCTAGAGTATCATCAAAAATTATCTGACGATGATTTTATTTTTGAAAAACAAGCTAATAGTAAAGAGTCAAATAGTGACGATCTATTTAATTTTTCTGAAAAAAATAATGTTGAAAGTTCTAATAAACCTAATGAGTCAAACGACAATAATAATAAACACGACCAACCAGATCTATTTGGATTCTAAAAAATAAACATATTTATAATGATTAAAGAGCAGTTAAAAAAAGTTTTTGGATTTCATGAATTCCGTGACAATCAGCAGCAAATTATTGAGACGATATTGGATAACAAGGATGTTTTTGCCGTAATGCCTACAGGTGGTGGTAAATCATTATGTTACCAACTACCTGCACTGATTAAAGAAGGATTATGCGTTGTGATTAGTCCATTAATTTCATTGATGAAAGATCAAGTTGTTAATGCAGCAAATAATGGCATTAAAGCAACATTTTTAAATAGTTCGATGACAATTTCGGAAGTCAAAGACACCTATTTTCAACTTGAAAATAATTTACTGGACCTGCTTTATATTTCTCCAGAAAGATTAGTTAGCGAAGGTTTTATAGAGAAACTCAAAACATATCCAATTTCAATGTTTGCAATTGACGAAGCGCACTGTATTTCAGAGTGGGGTCATGACTTTCGTAGCGATTATCTGAACCTAAAATTGATAAAGGAAAATTTCCAACATATTCCAATTGCTGCATTTACTGCTACTGCAACTAAAAAAGTCCAAAGCGACATAATTGAACGACTTAAATTAACAACCCCACTGATAGTACGTGCTTCATTCAATCGAGAAAATTTATTTTACTCAATAGCGATGAAGAGTCGTGAAATTAATGAGCAAATTTATGACTATATTATAGATCACAAAAACGACCCAATAATTGTTTACCGCACTAGCCGCAAAGCTGTAGAAGAATGTACTGAATATTTACGGCAAAAAAATATCAAAGCTTTACCTTATCACGCAGGATTACCCAAAAAAGAGCGTGATGAAAATCAGCAAAAATTTAGTTTTGATGAAATCCAAGTCATTGTTGCTACTGTTGCTTTTGGTATGGGAATTGATAAATCAAACGTCCGTCATGTTGTTCATGGAGACCTACCTAAAAGCATGGAAAATTATTATCAAGAAACTGGACGCGCTGGACGTGATGGGAGCCCTGCATTTTGCCACCTGTTTTATAGTAAAGCTGATATTAGAAAATTAATGTTTTTTATTGAAGAACTAAGGGAAACTAATCCTGACGAATATGCAATTGCCAAAAGTAAAATATTTGCTATGAATAACTTTGCGGAAAACTTTAACTGCCGCCGCAAAAAAATTTTAAATTACTTTAATGAAAAATACCCACATAAAAATTGTCAAAGTTGCGATGTTTGCAATAGCATGACTCGAAAAAATGATGAAAGCATTAATGCTATGAAGTTTCTTTCAGCAGTAGCTAGAACTAATGGTTGTGCTTCCTTAGATGCAATTATTGATATTTTATTGGGCAATCACAGCAACGAAGTTACTATTAATGGCTTCAATGATTTACCTACATTTGGGAAAGGATCTAACAACAATCGTGATTTTTGGATTGACTTTTATCATGAATTAACCACACAAAATATTATCCAATACAATGAAATTGAATCAAAATTTAGAATTTCTAAAAATGGAGGTGAAATTTTATTTGGTCGCCAAAAATTTTATACGATTACAACAGTAAAACGTGATGAAAATGAAATCGTTCGTAAGCAACAAAATAGCTTTTTTACAAAAAAATCACAAAATTTTTCAAGTTTTACTGATGATAATTTTTCACAACGCATCTATAGTGATAAATACGACTCGCTAGATAACGATTTTACTAGTTCATATCGATATAAGCGTAGTCTCAGCAATAATAGTGATGTTTCAAAAAATCATAAAAATAATAAAAAACAATATTTTAATAATCCAAGGCATGACGAACTTTTTAATCAATTAAAACGATTAAGGTACAATTTGGCTCAACAACAAAATGTTCCTCCATACGTTGTTTTTAATGATAAATCGTTACATGAAATGGCTGAAAAAATTCCACAAAGAAAACATGAATTCTTACAAATCAATGGTGTAAATTCGGTCAAAATGGATAAATATAGTAAACAATTTTTAGCAGAAATTAGAAGTTTTTTGATTAAAAACAGCTCTTTAGTCAAAAAAATCAAGGAATAGAAAAATGGACATCGAATTAACAAACCTTTCAAAAAAGGGGCAAAATAATTTTATTAAATACTTTTTGCAAACTAGATCAAAAACTAAATATTATATAGTAATTTTAATTGCAACAATTATTTCAGCCTTAATCGGCTCATATATCTTTTTTAGTGAGCACAACTTAACTAATTTTGTAAATTATCTTTTTATAAATGTTCCACTATATTTTTTCTTCATCTGGAGTATGGCATTTTGGTTTCAAAAAGATAATATTAGAGGAATGAAAAAATTTATTCACGAGAATTCTAATAATGGTATTTTCCACTATTGTTTTGAGTGCGACAAAAAAGTAGATACCAATTCAGAAAATTGTCCTGAATGTCATAATTCATTGCGACTTAATATTTTTCAATCAAATGTCAAATCATTACGGAATCATATGCAAAACAATATGATTTATATGTTTGTTGTTGCTCTTGTACTGTTTACCTTTATTCCTTTGAGCATAATGACCAGTAATATTAACTCATTAAAACAATCAATTTACCGTGTTACTTATGACAAAGCAGTTCTAAGTGCCGAAGCTGCTTTCAATACTAATCAAATGTTCTTTTTTGCCCCACAGAAATTCAGTGGTAGTAATTTAAGTGGTAAAGTTATGAAGTTTCATAATAATATTCCTGTTTGTTCATATGTCTATGACGAACATGATTTTATGCCATTTGTTTATATACGCTACCATTCAAGTGAATATGCAAGCAAAGTTTTTTGTAATGCTTTCAATAACGCAATGGAAGATATGTTGGAACAAAAAACTAATGATGAACGCCACCTTAAGGCACAACAGCTATTAAGTTCACAATAGAAATTAAAATATTCTATTAACAACATCACGCACAAAATTAATATTTTCATGACGTGAAAAATTTTTCACTTTTTTAAATTGATCTGAGTTAGTACCACAACAAAAACGTACTAACTCAATAATTCTTGAAGTTATAATTTCATTATTGCCATTTAACTTCAAATAAGAAATAAACACCTGCAAAAACTGCTCCATCGAAACTTTTTTATTAAAATTATGATTACGTAATTGAGCAATAATAAATGGATTTTTTACTAATTCACGAGCAACCATTACTCCATCAGCTGTAGTTTGATTAATAAATTTCTGAGCAGATTCATTTGAAGTTATATCCCCATTGATAACTAATGGAATATTAGCACAAAGTTGACGCGTTAACTGCAGTCGCTCCAAAGCTACACTTAAAGCCTGCGGACGATATGCTTCAGTTGCAGTCCGATAATGCATGACAACGTAATCAATATTATCATTAATTGAGAAAAGTTCGTTCAAGATAATCTTTTGTTCACTCCCAGAATCATATCCCGTGCGCATTTTAATGCTGTAGGGAACTTGACTAGCACAAATATTTGCTAAATTGTCATGAATTTGCTTTAGTAATACTAAATTCTCTTTTTTAAGCAACCCACTACCATTATTACTCTTTATTACTCGTAAACTCGGACAGCCTACATTAAAGTTTATTCCAGCAACACCAAGTAAAATCAATCGTTCAGCAGTTTTTGCTAAATTAGTTGCATCATTACCTAAAAGCTGAACTGTAATTGCCGAATATGGCGTATTTTCGCTAACAAAATCAGCTAAAAATTGCCGTAAATAACGATTAGAAGGTACCGTATTATTTACATTAATGAAAGGAGTAAACCAATGTTCTATTAACTTTAATTGATTTAAAGTTTTACAAAAAGCATCATCCATAATTCCCTCCATAGGTCCAGCTAAAACCCGCGGAATAGTAAATTTTTTATCAGCTTTTTGCAAAACAATATTTTGAGAAAAATCAAATTTATTCATAATAGAATTAATTAATTTAAATTGTGTACGAGTTCTTTAAATAACTCGCCTCTTTCAGCATAATTTTTAAACATATCCATGCTAGCGCAGCCAGGTGAAAGCATGACAATAGATTCCAGTTCTGAACTATTAGAATTAATATCTTCAATACTCCCATTAAAAGCATCTTCAAAACTAGTAAATTTTTGACAATTAAAGCAATCATGTAATAAATCATATAGTTCATTTTTACAGTCACCGTAAATTGCTAAAAATTGAACTTTATTTGCGTAAGCCTTTAATACTGAAAAATCCATCTCTTTATTAAGTCCACCAAGCATAATAGCCAAGTATTTTTCACTTCCATTACTGTTCTGAACATCACAAACTGCATCAATAGCAGTTATAACAGCATCAGGGTTAGTTGCCTTCGAATCATTAATAAAGGTAATATTATCTTTTTTCTCGACAAATTCAATGCGGTGTGGTGAAACTTTAAAATTGCTTATAAATTCCTCAATTACAGGATACTCTTCCTTTGAAATTCCCTTAATTCGATTTGCTAAATTAAGGGCCAATGATAAATTATCAATGTTATGAGGATATGTTAGCGCAAGGTTATTTTTAATATTAATTGCAAATGAATCAATTACAGCGTTATTAATAAATTGTTTTTTACCATTTACTATAAAAACATTGTCATTTAGGTAAACACCATCTTTAACTGTCTTAAAATAATCTGGAATAAAATTTTGCTGTTCAGAATCTATTCGCATAATATTACCCAAAAATGAATTATCAATATTCACTTGATTAAAAATATTAAATTTGACCGCTGCATATTCATTAATATCATTATGATAACGGTCTAAATGATCACTAGCAATATTCGTTATAGCTGCGGCTTTTGGTGCAAATTCTTTGACATGTTCTAGTTGAAACGAGCTAACTTCAATTACCAAACACTGGACGTTGCTGCGTTTTTTATTATGAATATCTGCCACAATCTCAGACACAGCAACGCCAATATTTCCGCAGGCAATAGCATTAATTCCGCGCGCATTAAGCAATTCTGCGGTCATTTCTACCGTAGTAGTTTTTCCATTTGTACCTGTTATTGCAATAACATCAATATTTTTCGGCAAAAAGCGGTAACCAAATTCTAACTCACTAATCATTTCCACACCACTATTTTGAGCCTGAATATAAAGTTCACTCCATGGTGGAATACCCGGACTAATAACAATTAAATCCGACAATAAAAACGGCGACATCGTATTCTCTACTGGAGCACCATCAACAATTATAACATTAAAACCGAGCGTTCTAGCTAAATATTCTGTAGCTCTGCCACTAATTCCATAACCTGCAATTGCAATATTCATATTTTAAAATCCTATTAATTAACAACTTTAAGTTAGACGCTTAAGCCTTTTTTTCAAGAAATCAATATCTAGTATTTAATAATTACGTGTTTTAATGGCTCAATAATAACATTATTTTTTAGTTTTACCCTTTTATCAGTAGTATTTACCGCAATAAATATTCTTTCATTATCAATATTTTTTTCATAACACAAAACACCTGGCACTTCTTGATAAACATTCGTAGCTCCCGAAGCCTTAAAAATTGGAACTAAATGCTTCAATTCTCGCCAATATTTGTCATGTTGATTTAACAAACGATTATTTTTTGAGCCCATCTCTTTCCACCAATGCATTAAACCTCCGCCTTGCATCATTGCTAAAAGTGCACCGTTAATTGCTTGATCATCTTTGTTTATAAAATGTCCTAAATTTATAATATTAAACTTAGCAGTAGTTGGCGTTCCTTGTAACATTTTATCAACAAAAATAAATTCATCAAGAATTTTTTCAGTTGATTTTTGATATGCTTGATTCACATAAACATCACTGGAATTACGATTGCGTGGAATAACCGATTCCATGTAGAATGTTAATAATGTTGGCCGCGATGGGTCTAGGGCTTTAACTAACTCATTGATTCTTTTAATTTCCCAAGATTTAACACTATGTTTAGGCAATTCTGGCTCATCAAATAAATACCAAGCAATTAATGATTTGTGATCAATTAAATCTCCAATACGCTTAGCAATGAAATCAAAATCTTGAGCTCTAAAGCGTTCTCGATTGAATGATGTCATTGCTTTTAAGTTATAGTTTGCAACTTTATCAAGCCATTGACGTGTATAATTATTATTAGTTGTTAAATCAGCTCCATAGTGCTGAACAAAATTAATCCCTTTTTCTTTCATTGCCGCCATTTCAAATTTTCGCACAATATAGCTACCAACTGGGAAAAAGTTAATACCATCAATTTTTATACCCCTATTATTCCAAACTACTTGCTGTAAATTTGGTGAATGCGATATATAAACTTGCGATACTCCTACATTATTAGCAGTATCACTAACTTCGATTCTTAGTTTTTCAACCCCCTTTTTCCAACCACCTTTTGGAGCAGTTAATTCAATTACATTTGGCGCAATAATTTTCCCGCTTAAGGTTTCATTGCAATATTTGCCAACGATATTTTTTATTGTACCATCTTTATAAAATTTAAAAATGAATGAATCTTGCTTGTTTTTAATAAAGGTTGGTTTTGCATAAAGAATTGGCGCATCGCAATCTTTTCCTAACGGTGCAATTTGTGTGAATGATACTACTTTTGAATAAACATTATCTGCTGTTTTAACTCTATAAAACCATTTACCAGCTTTTAATTTATCTGGTATGGTTTTTGCTTGAAATTTACTTACTTTATAATTAAAAACTGGTGAAGCGCTAAAATTTTCATCTTGACAAATTTCTAAAATTGAATTATCTGCAAATGTTTGCCAATAAAAATCTGGTGTATTGTCATTAATAATTTGTCCTTCAAATGGTGAAACTATTGTTATTTGAGGTACTAAATATGTCACAATAGCATTGCGTAATTTTACATTTTTAGTTTCATCAATAATTCGACAGCCAACCTCTAGTTTTGTTGTGCCACTTGGAATATAACAACCTTTTCCTTGCGCTGGCAATATAAACTTCTTACTATGAGTTCTAACATATTGATATGTTAATGCATTATTTTGTGCATTTAACAACGACATGCTACAAACTATGGAATTTTGACGACTTTTTAATACCTCTTGCGGCTGCTCAATGTTATATATAACTTTAATTAAGCCATTAGAGTTTTTTGGAATATTAATAGAGAATGGCAATTTTTCTTTTTTCGCGAGTATTTTCTCCCTATAAAAAGCCTTATCTTTAACTAAATACCCCCTCGCCTTATGGCGCGAAATTTTTGCTAAATCAGAATCTTCAACAGCAAATATATTAACACAAAAAGCACAAAAAAATGCCGTAATAAATAATTTTTTCTTAAACATAATCTATAGTCCCTTTTCTAAATAAAATAGATATCATTTAAAAATTATCAAGTTTTTTTCAAAACAAATCATTAAATAACAACATTAAAAATCAATATTAACAGAAATTATCCTTTAATCGCATAAAAATACCCTAATACCTGTTTTTAATTTTTTCTATATTTGAAAATTTGATTTATTTAATTATCAAACTATATTTTTAAAGATATTTACATAAACATTAAAAAAGAGAGGAAATTATGATTAAAAAGTTATTTTTAACTGCATTATGCGCTTCATCTTTTGCATCATTGAATAATCTATCAGCAATGCAATGTGAAACAAAAGGGGAAACAACTAAGGGTGATTTAAGCGATTTGCAAAGTGTAAAAAAATGGGAAAAACTTGCTCCAGGTATTTGGAAACTTACAATTGGTGACATGAATGATGAAATTCGTTATACCGATTATGCTGCAAGCAAGCCAAAAACAACACAACTCAACAAATACGAAGCAAAAGATTTCCCTTTTAGTCAAGATGAATTCAAATTCATGTTCACTAAAGATAAAAAAATTGTAGTCCGCATCCCAACTGACAAAAAGGAATCTTTATATGGGTTTGGTTTGCAATATGATGGCATCAAAAAAACAAAAAAAGTTTTACAATTAAATGTTGATCACTGGGCTCGTGGTGGTGGAAAAACACATGGACCTGTACCATTTTATATTTCAAGTCGTGGTTATGGTGTATTTTTTAATACTGCACGCTTTATGAAATTTTATGTTCAAGTAGGAAATCGTAAAGATGATAAAAATTTACCTCCACGTGTTGACCGCAATCCTCCAGCTGACGAACCACAACCAGGACGTTGGGATTCTCAACCGATTTCAAATGCAGTCGAAATGTCAATGAACGGAAACGGTCTTGAAGTTATTGTTTTTGCTGGAGACTCAGTTTTAGACATTGTTGCAAAATATAATCTTTTAAATGGTGGTGGTGCAATGCCTCCGTTATGGGGATTAGGATTCTGGCATCGAGTTCCATCTAAATTCAATGAAAAACAAGTTCGTGATGAAATTGCTGTTTTTGAAAAAGAAGGTTACCCTTTGGATGTTTTGGGTTTAGAACCTGGTTGGCAAACAAAATCATATCCATGTACATTTGAATGGCAAAAAAAACGTTTTCCAAACCCAGGAAAATTTTCTCAAGATTTACTGAATAAGGGTATTCGTTTAAACTTATGGTTAAACCCATATATTTCTCCTAGTAGCAGAATTTATGAAAAAATGTATCCGTTAAGTGGATCACATATGGTTTGGTTAGGAATTGTTCCAGATTATAATCTACCTGAAGCACGCAAAATCTTAACTGACCAACATTATGAAGACCATATTAAAATTGGCGTTAGTGGTTATAAAGTTGACGAGGTAGACGGTTATGATAAATGGCTATGGCCTGACCATGCAACCTTCCCGTCTGGCAAAAGTGCTGAAGCAATGCGCCAATCTTACGGATTATTGCTTGAAAATATGTATTATAATGACCTATTCAAAAAACGTAATGTTAGAACTTATGGCTTAATCCGTGCCAATAATGGTGCTGCATCTGGTTATCCTTTTGCAATTTATAGCGATTCATATAATCACAAAGAGTATATTACAGGTATTTCAGCGGCAAGCTTATCAGGTTTACTATGGGCTCCAGAGGTTCGTTCGGCATATAACGGCAAAGAATGGTTAAATCGCATGCAAACAGCTGCTTTTTCAGATTTTACAATGTTAAACGCTTGGGCAAGCGGCAAAAAACCATGGAGTTACAAAGATGTAGCACCACAGATCAAAGAAGTTATGCAATTAAGAATGAGTTTACTTCCATACTTATACACTGCATTTAGTGAATATAACCGTAAAGGTATTCCTCCAGTTAGAGCAATGGTTTTAGAAGCAGGATTTGACTTAAAAGAAAAAGTAATTCAAACAAAACTTGATGGAATCAAAAATCCTTATGAAACAGATAAAGTTATGCAAAAAACTGACCAATATATGTTTGGTCCCTCAATTTTAGTTGCTCCATTTTATGGTCGTTGCAGAGATAAACGAGAGGTAGTACTACCAAAAGGTAAATGGTATGATTTTTATACTGGAAAATTTATTGGCAACGGTAATTCAATTAAAATAACAAATAATGGTAGAACACCATTGTTTGTTAAAAATGGTGCAGTAATTCCAATGTTAACCAAACCTGTAGTTAACACTAAGGAAGCATACGGCCATGAGTTAAAATTACGTCATTATGGTAAAAAAACTGGTACTGCTTATTTGTATGAAGATGATGGCTTAACATTTGATTATGAATCAAAAGATGCTCACCGTTTAACAAAGTATACTGTTTCTGCAGACGGCCAATTAACTAAAGAAGTCGTAACAAACAAAGCAAAACCTATGTTTGGAAATGTTATAAAAGTTGAAGTTATGACAAAATAATTTAATTTATATTTTAAAATATAAAGTTCAAGGATACGAGCTATTTTAGTTCGTATCTTTTTCTTTGACAAAAATTATTTCAAGCGTATAACACTCTTATAGCTGCTAACTTAAATATTATTTTAATTTAAAAAATATCATAAATAAATCTATCATGATAGATTTTAAATAAAATATTGCCTTTTTTTAGAAATGATATTATAATATTGTCATGACATAGATGTTAAGAGGTAATTATGACAAATTTTATAAAAATATTGCTCTTTACAGCAGTAATCGGTATTTTATTAATGATTTCTGCTCAAAGCAAAGCTAATACACCATTAAGTTTTCAACAATTTTTAACTGAAAAAGGAATTGGTGAAGGTCTCCCAGATTTTTCTCATGCTGGTTTTAATGGCAATGCAGAAGAAATTCCTGTTGTAACAAAAAAGAACTACAAATATTTTAATATAACAAACTATGGTGCTATTCCCAATGATGGAAAATCAGACAGAGAAGCTATAATTAAAACAATTGCGGCGGCAGAGCAATATGACGGAAAAGCTGTTGTATTTTTTCCAAAAGGACGTTTTATCCTGCGAGATAAAAATGATCTAATGTCAGACGAAATTTTCATTTCAAAAGATAATATTGTACTTCAAGGATCAGGAATGTATCTAGGGGGCACTGAATTAATAACAAAGGCACCAACTTTCAAATCACTGCTTTCATTCAGGCTAAAAAATGCTAATGAACGTTGGAATGGCTATTCTATATGCAACATAACTTCACAAATTACTAGAGGAGAAAATTATGCAATAGTAGACGATACCAGTAACCTTAAAGTTGACCAATATGTTAATATAATCGGCATGCTACCAAATACTAATAATAAAAAGATGCAAGATTATTTTAAACCACACCAACCTTCAGGGTTATTTCTAAAAGATATTAATAAACGCCCATGGGTTAGAAGAATTAAGGGACGCCACCGTATAAAAAATATTGACAAAAATTTAAAAAAAATAACATTCACAGAACCAATTCAATTTAGTTTTAAACAAACCGAGAACGTAAGATTGACTACAGATTTCAAAGATGGTCAACATTACTTAAAAAATGTTGGAATTGAAAACTTAGCTATTACATCTGAATTTAAGGAACTCTATGCCCATTATAAAAATTTATTAGTTGATGGTTACAATTTTATTAATTTTTCTTACACAATAAATTCATGGGCTCGCAACATTCGTTTAAGAAATTATACCAATGCTATTAGACCATCAGGCGGTATGTATAATACATTTTACAATATCCAACTAGAGGGAAATGCTGGTCATATGTCATTATCTGGCTACAATTCATACGGCAATCTTTATGCTTATGTCAGAGAATTCACCGATAGTCACCATGGTTTTGGAGGAACAGACAATCATGTAAACGGAGTATTTTTGCGATGTGTACAATGTGCAAACCTTGAAGCTCATTGTAAATTTCCTCATGCTACATTATTTGATGTAAATGAAGGGCAATTCGCACGACTTCGTATGGGCGGAGCGATGAAAACTCCACATCATGGTCCAGATTTAGTTTACTGGAATTGGAATAACAGTAATTCATTTTTCGGTAATGGTTATAATATGATTGCCGACACAAGAAAAACACAAAATATCGATTTTTGGCCAGCGGGTTCACGTTACGGCTTTGTTTTTCCTCCATATATAGTTGGTTTACATGGCATAAAAGTTGACATCAAAGATCAAAAAACAGATATAAAAATCAACGAAAATCAGGGTCGTATAGTCTGTCCAGTTTCATTATTTGAGGCACAAATTAAAGCACGTTTAGGAAAAGTTCCAAGCTGGATAATTAAGCGAAATAACAGTTTTGAAAAAGTTAGCAGATATAGTAGAATTCAATTCTCAATTCCAAAATATGATTCTAATTATGTCGTAGGACAAATTATTAATTTACGTGCTAGAATTCATCCAAAAATGAATTTAAAATATGTAAAAAAAGTTGAATTATATCAAAGTGTTTCTTTCGATTTTGATTATAAAAAATCTAAGAAAGTTTACATCAGTAAAGATAAATTTACTACACGCTATAAGTGTAGCACTAAAGGCGCAAAATTTCTGTTTTTGGTTATGACTAACGTCTTAGGAGAGCAATCTATTTCTGACCCATTGGTAATTAATGTAAGTGCCGCAAAAAATTCTGACACTTTTGTTAAACCTGTAAAAGTTTATTTTGGAGTAAAACATACTAAAAAATCATCTCGTGATATTTTTGGTATTGCTAACAAAGAAGCATTTAAAAATTCCTTATTAAAAGCGCGTCAAGATTCTTATATTAGTAAGCTACGTGAACTTGAAGCTAATGAACATGCAATTGAAATTAACAATGCAAATAATATCAAACATGCTCAATCAATTAGCAATGGCAATGAAAAAGATTCTGTGCCATTTTTTAAAGGATATGGCACAAGCTATGTTTTTGATTTAGGAAAAGCAACTGCTATTAAGGGAATACAACTTGTTTTTGCGAAGAATATTTCGACTGCAAATATTGCCTTTGAAATACAAACTTCGAACAACTCTGAAGCTTTGCAAAGTGCTTACAACAATGATAATTTCTGGGAAACTCAGCGTCGTGTCGGTAGAACGTTAATTAATCAACAATATCAAGTCAATGGTAAAATTATGAATGTTTATATGACCATGAAAAAAGCACGTTTTATACGGATTTGGGTCAGAAAATCAAATCTACCAATTTCAGAAATAAAGATTATTAAATATTAATATTCAAATTCAGAGTTGCTTCAATCATCATGACTCTGAATTTGAAAAATATCATATAAGTCTTTACGGCATTTATTCGTCAAAACACTACGATATGAGAGATATGACGCCATTAAAATTAAAACAAAAACAGTAATTTCATTTTTTTTCATCGCTAAAATTTTAATATTTGCCCCCAAAATCATCCACACAATAAAAATAATAAGTAAAGCGCGATCGAATTCAGCAATAGCCGAAGTATAATTATAATCCCATGCTCCTGAACGGCATTGACAACATCCAAATTCCGGAATAGCTCCAATTAAAACTAAACCTACAAATGCTAATAAATAAAAGTTTTTTTAGTCATTACCTGCTTTTTATTCTCTAATTCCATAATCAGTGTCTCAAATTCATACCAACAAAAATAACCCATACAAAAAAGATTATATTGTAAATTGTCACATCAATTAATGTTAATTTTTTCCAAAATAAAAAATCACATGACGAATTAAAATTAATATAAATAGTTTAGTGCGAAATCCTGCTACAATATCGCCAATGCGGCATTTACAGGGAATTGCTGCAACAAATCCCATAACAAGAAACGCAATGAATAAAAAATTTCGCATCCCTCTCAGTGATTTTTAACTACTTTCCTTATCAAAAAAAATTCGTTGATAAAAACTTATCACGTTACTTTATCATAATCAATTAAAATCTGAATTACTTACTTTTTGCATCTATATTGTTTTTTTCAAATTCTATAGCATTTTCAACCTTAGGCGCATTTTTTGCATCTTCCATTTGAGGAGGCTCTATAAAAGTTTTTTCTTCAAAACGATGACCACCAGTTAATGCACAGCAGCCACTAATTAACACTCCAACAGCTCCAATCATAATTAATAAATTAAATTTTTTCATAATAATTTTCCTTTTTTTTAAAAAATATTTGTTGTTAACATTTGGCTAATAACATGTGAAACTCCTGCACCTTTTGGATTCTCAAAAACTTCATCCAAAATTTCAATATTAGCAATTTCATCGTTACAATATTCACTTAATGTTTGCTTAACTTCACTCCAACGCGCTAACTGACCTCCTAACCTTAACTGAACAGTTTCAAAACCAAAAAATTTATTATTTGCGAGCCAAACTTTTCTAAATTCAGCGATGAATTGTTCTAAAAGAACCTTTATTTCATCAATTTCATCAATTAAAGCATTTAATGATTCTTTATCATTGTTTTTATACTTTTGGTACATATTAGTGATGAAATCAAATTTTTTCTGCAAAAAAGTTGCACTTAATTCTAAATATTTTTTAAGGTCACAAAGCTCAGTGTCAGTCGATTTTGCAACTGACTCTAAAACAAAATTCGTTGCAAATCTCAACTGCTCTATAGTTAATCGTTTTTGTGCAAGGCATTCATTAAAATAAAGTGCATACATTGGATCATCATGAAGTAAACAAAACCCAATTATTTCCTCAATATTTATAGCACAACATTGGCGCATATTATGATAATTTCCACCGTTTGAAACAATTTTAAATAAATTATTAATGTGTTCATCATTAACATCATCTTCATTACGGTATCCATATTCTGAAGCAAAAACTAACCCCAACAGAGTTGATTCAAGTGAGCAATAAGCTCCATCATCTGCCCACATCGTGAAAAAAACTTCTTCTACATCATTTTTTCGGCAGCTCTGTAAACATGGCTTAACAGTTTTTTCAGTCAACGCTTGATCATAAAATAACCTGCGCCAATTCCATGTGCCAACCGCCATTGCAACCTTGCTTTTATCTTCTCCAACTAACTTAAAATGTTTAGTTAAATAATCATCATAAAAGTTTTCATCAGTATGAAAATAATCCCAATATGTTAGCGTTATTCCAACAGGAATTGCCGCAACTGCATTTTCAGGAATTTGAGCTCCTAAGTCATAATAATCTTTAGTTTCACTTCCCATTCGGAAAAACATATCACTCCAAATAGAGATATTGAACTTATATTTGCTACAAATTTCATGCACTTTTTTAAGGTGTTGAGAAAAAATTTCAAAAGGAGGCACAAATCCATTTTTATCCATAAATTGGCCTCGCCCTAAGCCATAGGTTTCATCAAAGCCAATACATATATCATTACTACGGATGTTTTTGCGCCAAAAATCAACCATTTTTTCGATTAACTTATAACTCTTTGTTTCTCCTACCAAAATAGTTCTTTCGCCATCTTTGATATCTTTATAATAATCCCATTGTAGCATTTTTTCGAGATGACCTAAAACCTGAATACTCGGAACTATTTCAATACCAAATTGCGCTGCATAATTATCTATTTCACGAATTTCTTCAGCACTATATGCTCCTCGTAAATATCCAAAATACGGTTCATTTTTTAGCTTATAGGTTTCTTCACAATACATATAAATACGATTGAAGCCCAGCAAAGCACAGCGACGAACTAACTTTTTCATATAATCAACGTGCAAAACTGCATTACGAGAACAATCAACCATGGTGCCAAATTTTTTATAAGAAGTAAAAATTTCTTCTGTAACGTCTTGAATTTCATTATCTTTGGCTAAAATATCAGCCAATGCTCTAAAAACACCAACAATACAATTAGCCTTAACTTCAATTTCTTGACTATTATTAAATTTATAACTAAATGAAATTTTTTCATTTCCAACTTGTTCAACATTATTAACAACTATTTTTTTGCAAAATTTTGAAGAACAATCAGACGTTATTGGTATCGCATCAACAATATTTAACGATGCTAATTCGTTGTTGTTTTTGTATTCTTTAATTAAACTTAATAATTGTTTAGAAATTTCAGATGATAATATGTAAAAAAAAATGGATTCATTTTGTGTGTCCATAATTAGAGTTCCTTAAAAAATTAGTTATTTTTGAAGTATATTTAACAAATTAATTTACACTATTTTATTCGTAAATACAATTAATTTTTATAGCAAAAAGGTTAGTTATGATTTTAATGATTAAAATAGACTAAATTTTCACAAATTTCTGCTTGCGTCATACGCTGAAAAGGTTTATTGTAATTAATGAATTCACGAATAAAATTTTGATAATAAAAAACCAAATTATATTGGATATTAAAGATAAATATGAAAGCAGTTGTTAAAAAATCTCATGTTTCAGGAAACATCATCGTTCCTGGTTCAAAATCTCATACAATCAGAGCGATAGCAATCGCTTGTTTAGCAGAAGGTCAATCAAAAATCATTAATCCATTAATTTCTGAGGATACAATCTCAGCGTTAAATGCGGCAAAAGCGCTTGGAGTAAAAGTAGTTGAACACGACCATTACTGGCTAATTAATGGTGTAAATGGTAATTTTAATCAACCAGAGAATATAATTGATTTGGGAAATTCTGGGACAACATTACGATTATTTAGTGCGATGGCAGCAACTAGCAATATTGCGGTAACTTTTGACGGTGATGAATCATTACGCTCTCGACCAATGCAACCTCTTTTAAGTGCCTTAGAACAATTAGGAGCCAAAGTAACTTCAAATAATGGTCGATGCCCTATAACGATAACTGGTCCACTTTCTGGCGGAAATGTCACGGTTGATGGTACAACTTCGCAATATACGTCTGCTCTATTAATTTCTACGCCATTATTAAAAGAGGACTCAGTTATTGAAATTCCAAAACTAAATGAAGTTCCTTACGTTGATATTACATTACAATGGCTCAAATCACAGAATATTCAGTACAAAGCCTATAATTATTACGATAAATTTGAAGTTGAAGCTAATCAGGCATATTCAGCTTTTACATCACATATTCCTGCTGATTTTTCAACTGCGACATTTCCGCTGTTAGCTGCGGCCATCACTCAAGGTGACGTTGTTATCGAAAATTTGGATTTTTCTGATGCACAAGGCGATAAAGAAGTTTTTAATTTATTTACAGAAATGGGTGTTAAAGTCGAACGTGGCACAACTAACTTAATTAGTAATATTCATGGCAAATATAACACTGACCCAGATAATAATAGTATTGCAAAATTAAAGGCTTTAAAAATAGACTTAAATTCAACTCCAGACGCATTACCTGCAATAGCTGTTGCGGCAGCGTGTTGTAACGGAACAACAATTATTCACAATGTTGCTCAAGCCCGAATCAAAGAAACAGACCGCATTGCTTGCATGGCTAAAGAGTTAGGAAAAATGGGAGCTAAAATCACAGAAACTCCTGATGGAATGATTATTGAAGGGTCTGATAAATTAACTGGGGCAATAGTTAATAGTTATGATGATCACCGCATTGCCATGGCATTAACTATTGCTGGAATGGTTGCGGAAGGTGAAACAACTATTTTAGATTGTGAGTGTGCTGCAGTAACATATCCTAACTTTTTTGATGATTTCATCAAAATAGGTGCAGATATAACTTTAAAATAACTTTCAATTTAGGAATTCAAAAATGAGCAACAGAGTATACCTTGAAGTAGATTCAACATTGTTAAAAAACAACTTTTTAGCGATAAAAAAAAGAGTCAGACCTTGTCAAGTTATGGGAGTATTAAAAGCAAATGCTTATGGACTGGGTGTAAAAAATATTGCACAAATACTTTTAGATGCAGGGATGGAAAACTTTGGGGTTGCTAACATTAATGAAGCGCTCGAATTACGTAAATTATCATCAACGTGTAAAATTCAAATTCTTGGTGGCGTTTTAACTGAGGAAATTACAGTTGCAATAAAAAATGATATTATGTTGCCAATTGTTGATTCTGAAATTGTATATCATATTAATCAAGAAGCAAAAGCACAAAATAAAATTGCTAAGTGCCAAATTTTAATTGATAGCGGTATGGGGCGTTTAGGTCTACTAATTGATGAAGCTTTTGATATTATTCAAAATATTTCTCAAAAATATAAAAATTGCCAACTTGAGGGAATTTATTCACATTTTCCAAGCGCATATTCTTCTGATAATGATTATAGTTTAAGACAAATCAGTAACTTTAAAGCTCTTTTAGCCAAATTAACTGCTGAGTGTGGTATTAATTTTAAATATATACACATTGCAAATAGTGATGGCATTAATAATATTGCAGAGTCCCGTCAAACACCATTTAATATGGTACGAAGTGGGATTAATTTATACGGATTATTTGATCAACAGGGTTTAAAAAATAGTGAATTAAAACCTGTCATCAGTTTAAAAAGCCGTTTGATTTCAATTCGTCAAATGAAACAAGGTAGCTACATTGGTTATGGTTGTAGTTATAAACTACCTAAAGATTCGGTGGTTGGAACGGTATGTGCTGGCTACGCTGATGGTTTACCGATGGAGCTGTCAAATCGAGGATATATGTTAATTAATGACCGTTTGTGCCCAGTTATTGGTCGCGTATCAATGGATTATGTGACAATTTTATTAGATGAAGTTGCTGAAAAAGTAAAATTAGGCGATACTGTGACATGTTTAGGCGGAAAAGGATTTAATAGCATTAGTGCTGAACAGTGGAGCCAATTAAAAGGTTCACACGCATACGATGTTATTTGCGCATTAGGCAATCGAGTTCAACGAATTTATGTATAATAATACGAGCTTTTCTAATAATTTACTATTTTTAAAAATTTTATTAAATATAATAAGGAGAAATCAACATGAATCATATTCTTTTTTTAAGAAAATATTTTTTAAATTTATTTTTATTAATTTTTGCCAATCTTTGTATAATTGCAGTTTTAGCAAATGAAGAAAATGGAACATATATTGTTAAAGATGAAAATAAACTTAAAAAAATTAAAATACCTAAATCACAAGAAGATAATTGCGAAAAAGTTGATTTTTCCGAAAATAATTTTTCCGATGGCACAGACGATTCAAAACTTTACTGGAAGCCACGCTGGCTTACTCATGGAGTTTCATCTTTAGCTTTAACTGATACTCAAATTATTGGCGAAAAAATTTACTTTGTTGAAAAAGCAGGAAAACAAAATGCAGCTCAAGGCGCTTTAGTGGTAGTTTATAATTATAAATCCAGTGAATTTGAAAATATTTTAAAGATTTCTAGCCATCAAATTATTAAATTTTGCATTAGTGCTGACGGAGAAATACTTTATGCAATTACCAAAGCTCAAGAAAAATTAAATCAACAATTTGATGAAGTTATCGCAATCGATTTAGTTGATGGCGAAATTATTGGTTCATTAAAACTAAAAAATATTAATTATAATTTTAAAGATATAGCAATCTCTGAAGACAATGTAGTTGCAAGCTATTTTGACAGCAAAAAAGAGAAAATTTCTTTAATTATTTATGATAAAAACTTAACAACACAGCAAAAACTAATTAAAACTGATTTTACAGATGGGGTATTAGTAGCTACAAAAGACAATCAATGTTTATTTTTAAATAAAAATAATGGGCTACTTATCGATTGTAATAAATTAATTATTGATAAAAGCAAAAGCGTTAAATTTAACTTTCTTTCAGGCATAAATGAAGCAGTGTATTGTAAGAATATCAATAGCGTTTTGATATTAACACACATCGGCACGCTGTCAAACTTAATTAATAGCACGCCTTTAAAAAATATAAAAATTTACCAAAATGTTGCAGCTGAATTCTTTTATAATGAGGAATTAGGACTAGTTTCCTTATTTGATCTTAAAAAGAAAACTTTAACTTTAATTGATGTAAAAAATTACTTTAAAGAGAAATATAAAGTAAAAATTAAGTCATTAAAACCAAAAGATTCAAAAGGTAGTAGAGTTCTCTGGTCAAAAGTTATTACAAGCAGTCCATTAAAAATTTTAGTTTTCACCAGTTATGGAGCTCTCTATACTGTTAATGGAACCAAAAAACGCAATCGTTATACAAAACAAGTTCTCATCGAACCAGTTCAATAAATATCTCTATTTTTATTAATTCCAATTATCCATTAATAATATAGAAAAAATCCACAAAACTATTTGCTTTTAAATTGCAATTGATTATATTATATTGATATTTAAAAAACTATTTTAAATATGAAAAGTAATATTAAAATGACTATAACTAAAAAAATGGAGAGGATGATGAAGAGAATTTCAGCTAAAACATCATTTTTTGCAATGACTGCAATTGCTACACTGTTTAACTTAAATGCAGCACCAGCAACCGACGCAATAAGTATCAAAAATGATAACTACAATATGCCTGATCAAGAGGCATTAAAATCAGTTTATAATCCAGTTTAAAAAACCATTATGGATGAATATGCAACAGAAAATGAAGTTGCAAACTTTACAAAAAAATTCAAACGTGATTTATATGTTTTTGGTGGCGATAGACTTCAACAAATAAAACTTAAAACTAAATTTCCTAAATTATGGATTAACAACAACGGAAGTAATCTGGAAAAATTTATTGGGAAAGCTCAACCAAATGAATATTATGTTTTTTACTTAGGTTTGTTTAGTACAACTAAAGAGCATAAAAATATTGAATTAGATTTTGATGGCTTAAAAAGTACATCTAACAATAGTATTATTACAAAAAATTCATTTCAGTGTTTCAATGCTGGAGGAATTGACTTTTTAGGTAATAACTTTCAAAGCACTGTTAATTTAAAGAAAAACTATGTACAACCATTATATGTAGGAGTACAGATTCCTGAATATGCTAATGGAGATTATACCGGAGTTATTACAGTTATCGACCAAAATGGTGATAGAATTCCTGTAAAAATTAAAATTAACGTTGCTGGAGAAGTTCTTTCTGATCACGGTGATAATGATTCACAACGTTTATCACGTTTACGTTGGTTAAACTCTATTGCGGAACAAGATAGTAATGAACTGGTTGAACCATTTACAGCTATAGAAGTTGATAAAGCTACTAATACATTAAGTATTTTAGGACGCAAAATTTGTTTGACAAATACAGGTATTCCAGAACAAATTCAATCTTATTTCAATAGTAGCAACACGGCTATTACCGCTACTCCAAAAAATATTTTAACAAAACCATTTAATTTTAAAGTTACAACAGCTGATGGTGTTTTAGATTTTAAACCACAAAGCTTTAAATACACTAAGCAAACGACTGGAGCTGTATGTTGGGAAGCTATTAGTGAAGCAAATAATATGACTTTAACAGTTAAAGGTCGTCTTAAAATGGATGGTTTTATGGAATTTAAATGCAAAATGAAAGCAACCGATAAAGTAAATATCGAAGATATTGCTCTAGATATGCAATACAGCAAAGATTCTGCAAAATATTTCATGGGCATTGGTCAAAAAGGTGGCTTAAGAAAAGAAAATATTGACTGGAAATGGAATGTTAAACGTAATCAAGATGGATTTTGGATGGGTGCAGTTAATGCAGGTATGAAAGTGCGCTTAAAAGGCGCAAATTATCGCTCTCCATTAATTAATGCATATTACAATTTTTATACTTTAAATGAGCCAAAATCTTGGGGCAACAATTCAAAAGGTGGTATCCGCGTTGCTAGTAATAGCAATGGTGCTTTAGCTTCAGCATATAGCGGTGCTAGAACAATGAACGCTAATGATTCATTACAATTTGATTTTGACTGTTTTGTGACTCCATTTAAACCAATTAATATGACAAAGCATTTCACAGACAAATACTTCCATCCAACTCAAAAGGTTGTTGATCCTAGGTTATGGGATTTTAAATGGATCAAGGAACAAGGCGCTAATGTGGTAAATATTCACCATAATAAAGAACCTAATCCAACAATTAATTACCCATATTACGACGAATCGATGCCTATTTTGAAAAAATATGTTAAGCAAGCTCACGACAATGGTATAAAAGTAAAAATCTATTATACGACTCGTGAAATCTCAAACAATATTCCTGAATTGTTTGCATTCCACTCAATGAATGGCGAAATTATTTGCCCTGGACCAGGAAAAGATGCAAAGCCTGTTACAAATCGTCGTGGTCCACACAAATGGTTATTAGATAATTTAGGTGAAAATTTTATTCCTGCATGGCGTGAAGTTTTAAAAGGTCGTTATAAAGGTCTTTTAGACTTAGCTGTTGAAACTACACCTGATTCTCGTTTGGAAAATTATTACATCGAAGGCTTGAAATATACCGTTAAAAATACAAATATTGATAGTTTATACATTGATGATACATCTCTAAGCCGTAATGGTTTCCAACGTGCACGTAAAGTATTAATGAATAACAACCCGGACAGTGTTATTGATGCACATTCATGGAGTCATTTTAATGGCTTAGCTGGTTGGACTCCTTCTGCTTACTACTATATGCAAAATTATCCATATTTTGACAAATTATGGTACGGTGAAGGTTTTGAAGGTCGCTATAAATCTGTACCAGCTGATTATTGGTTAGTTGAAATTAGTGGTATTCCATTTGGCTTAATGAATGAATTAATGGGGAATCATCAACCAACCAAAGGAATGTTATTCGGTATGGGACAACGTCTTGGCTGGGGTGGAACATTCCCTCAAGAAACATGGAAATTATGGAATGACTTTGGTATTGAAAAATCAACATTCTTTGGTTATTGGGATGCTGCAAATCCGATTAAAGATGCTAGCGGCAACTCAAACGTGAAATTAAGTTCATTTGTGAAAAAAGATGGTGCTTTATTTACAGTAATTAACTGGAATAAAAAAGTTGATGCAAGCGTAAAATTAGCAATTGACTTTGATAAATTGGGTTTAAATAAAAGCGACTATAAACTGGTTGCGCCGAAATTAAACCGCATTCAAGATGCTAAAGAATTTAGTTTTGATCAATCAATTAATTTAAAACCAAACCAAGGATATATCATTCACTTGATTAAAAAATAATAAATTGCTTCGTTGCAGTTTTTTAGAAAGCCCTAACAACTTTATGTTAGGGCTTTTTTATTTTTTTTAATGCAGATTTTAACTAGGTTAATAAAATATCAATTTTTCTTAGTTAAAATAATAGACAACAAGAAGTTAAGCGTTTATAATCATTTCATATTTTTTAGTTAGTAAGATTAGAATTTTAAATTAAGTAAGTATGGAATTTGTATGATTGATTTGATTTCAAGATTTTTTAAATTTGAAGAACGTAAAACCAACATTTCTACAGAAGCATTAGCTGGTTTTACAATTTTTACAGCAATGTCTTACATTATATTTCTTCAACCATCAATTATGACTGGTAAAGAAGTAGGAATTGATACAGGTATGGACATGGCGGCGCTAATTACTGGAACATGTATAGCTTCAGCTGTTGGGTGTTTTTTAATGGGAATTTTAGCCAATTACCCAATTGGATTAGCCCCAGGAATGGGAGGAAACTTTTTACTAGTCATAACAGTAATACCAGCGGTAGCAGTTATTTTGGGCAAAGAGGTCGGCTCTGCTGCTGTTTGGCAGGTTGCACTCGGGTTAGTTTTTGTTAGTGGATTATTATTTATTATTTTAACATTTTTTAATGTACGGCAACTCTTTATGCATGCAATCAGCCCTAGTTTAAAAGCAGCAATTTCTGCAGGCATCGGTATTTTTATTACCATTGTAGGACTAAAAAATGGTCATATTATAGAAGTTGCACAAAACACTGGGTTTGTCTTAACAGCAGATCTGCGCCAAAGTTCAGTTATTATTTTCTTTATTGGCTTAATTGCCATCACTTCATTTTGTGTTCTGAAAATTAAAGGTGGAGTACTTTACGGTATTATTATTGCAGCTATTGTTTCATTACTAGTTGGAGAAATCAAATATAATGGTATCGTTGATATGCCTGCAAGCATGGCTCCAGTATTTGCAAAATTAGATATTACAACCGTTTTAAAAAACATTGTAGCCTTTATTCCATTAATTATTGTCTTAACATTTTTAGATATTTTCGATACAATGGGAACATTGATTGGCGTTGGAACTCATGCAGGACTGATGAAAAATGGCAAATTAGATCATGCATCACAAGCATTTGCCTCTGATTCAGTTGCAACTTTATTTGGATCTGTATGTGGTCATAGCACAGTGACATGTTATATTGAAAGCGCAACTGGTGTTGAAGTTGGCGGACGTACGGGTTTTGCGGCAATTATTACAGGAATATTTTTCCTTTTGGCTTTATTTTTCCAGCCTGTTGTCTTGGCGGTATCTGAATTCAAACCTATTACAGCCCCTGCTCTAGTAGTTGTGGGTGCGATGATGATGAAAAGTGCACGTGAAATTGATTGGGACGATTACAGTGAATCTGTTCCAGCATTCTTAATTTTAGTAGGGGTACCATTAACATACAGTATTGCATATGGAATGATGCTTGGTTTTGTTGCATATCCAATTGTGAAATTACTAACAGGAAAAGGCAAAAAAATAGGTTATTTAAACTATATTATGGGAGCAATTTTGCTAGTTTACCTATTATGGATTAAACCGAAAGGCGGATGATATAAATACAGTTATTTCAAGTAAAAAGGGCATGATAAAAATTCATGCCTTTTTTTATACAAATAGGTCCCTAATTACATTTTGGTGCTGAGGAAATAATTCACAAATTTTATTAACAGTAGCTCCAGTAAAATCTTCATATTCAAAACAAGGAAAAACTGCGGCTCCAAATAAACCAAAATCATATTTATTATGTTGAATTAATTTTGTAGCTTGCCACGTTCCTGCGGGTATAATACTTTGAGGGATTTCCCCATTTAAAATATCATTTCCAATAATACGCTCTTCGATTGAACCATCTTCAAAAATCAATAATTGTTTAGCACTACAGCCCGAATGATAATACCATATTTCATCACTTTCAACCTTATGCCATGATGAAACTTGATTATTTTTTAATAAATAGTAAATACTCGTTCCAGCGGTTCGCCCCTCATCAACAATTTTGGTTTCTGAGCGGTAAATTTCATTAAAATAACCACCTTCTATTGTTAAGGGTTTTAGTTCTAGTTTCTCAATAATTTTTTCTGCTATTGAAGAAATATTTAATACCTTTTTAATGTTTGCTTGTGCTTGTTCATTAAAAATTTTAAACTGCTCAGTGAAAAAAATTGTTTTTCCAGCTAGAAGTTTAAAAAATTCACTACGTCTAATTTTAAATTCTTCTTCATCTAAACCACTTTCTCTTCTAATATACTCAGCATCATCTTGCAATCGCTCTAAATTAGCGAAACTTGCATAATCTAAATCATGAATAACTTTAACTAACCTCGAGCTATTTTCGTTAATATTTGTGCCTATTTTAGTTGAAATAATTAAATCTTCAACAACTACAGCAAAATCATTTAAGCTCATTTCTGTAGGACCGATAAACAATTCAAGCTGCTTATTTACTTCAATAAAATCTTTAAATTCAAGAGCCGAATCCTCTTCATTTGTATTTGAAGTAACATTATAAACTATGTCATGAAAATAAATAGTGGCTAAAAGAGCTAAAACTTCAAATAATGTAAACTTTTCATCAGCAAAACTTTTACATAAATCATCACGCATTCGCAAAATATGGTAATCAAAAGAATGATAATTGTATTTTCTGCTAACAAATTGAGGTTTAACAAAACTCTGAAGAATCGCTTCAAACCTGTTTACATCTGGATTTTCAAAATAATATTTTAGCTCTTTATATTTCATTTAATTCCTTATTTTTATTCAGTGAAATTAACCTCTGAAATAACCATATTTGATTGTTGTTTTTCAGTTACGATAACTTTAATGGCTTTAACTTTTTCTTTTGTAGGAAATGTCATTTCAAAAACACCATCTTCAAATCTTCCTATTTGTTTAAAATTAACGCCATCAGCAGAAATTTTCACAATTCCAAATTTATCATACTGTTTAGCTTTAGCAAAATCATGCATGTATTCAAAATCTGCATAAATACTTAAGCTACTTAAATTTTTATAATGGTCAAATTCTACAGTAAAATAATCCCCAATTTCAGGAATCTTTTTACTAACATACCACGTTACATCGTTACTATCAAGCATATATTCAGGAACATAAGTTTTATAAATTCCCATTGAAGTTGTTATTTTTGCCGCAGTTTTTTGTTTTATGTCAACAACTTTATGAGGCTTTGCAAATTCAACTCCTTGGCGCTCATAAAATTGTTTTATAACCGCTAACCTATTCAAAAAAGAGTCATAGTCTTTAATATTCTCATTACTCCACATCTGTTCGGCAAACGCTAAAATGCGAGGAAAAATCATTTTATTAATATCTTCACTAATAACATACTCCGTCCACATTGTACATTCACCGCCAATTATATTTTTTGCTTGAGCATCAGTTAAACCAACAGGAATAACTGGGAATTTATAAACTCGCTCTAACGGTAAAACTGGAACCCAACTAGGTTTAGAGCCACCTGGATGGTTGCGATAGTCAAAATAAGCATAATCTCCTAAAGAATTAATTACCTTGAAATTCCCCTCAATAGAAGCTTTTGCTGCAACAAAATCTTGACGTTTACCGCCCCAACTACAGCGCCAACCTTGAATATGACTATCTTTTGGTATTCCTCCTTTATCTAAATGCTCACCCCAAACAATTGCTCTTGAACCATGTTTCTTAATAATTTGTGCGACGTTATCTAAAAATATTTTTTCTAATTTGAACGTTTTTTTGAAATTATTTCGCTTAATTTTGGACGAACAACTTGAACATTTATTCCAAATATCACCAGCAACCTCATCTCCTCCAATATGAACATATGGCGGCTCAAAAACATCAATCAACTCCTTAAAAATATCATCAAGCACTTGATAAGTTTTTTCTTTTGTAACACAAATCGTTGAGCCAGTATCTTCTTCATTTTTTGCTACATCACATAACAATTCAGGAATTGACTTTAATAATGCTTTACTATGTCCAGGCACATCAATTTCAGGAATAATAATAATATTACGTTTTTTAGCATAATTAACGACTTCACGCAATTCTTCTTGAGTATAAAATCCAGCTCTTTCCATTTTATGGTCCTTAGCTAAAAAACCTCCAATTTGAGTCAATTTAGGATATTTTTTAACCTCAAAGCGCCATCCTTGATCATCAACTAAATGCCAGTGAAAATAATTCATTTTTAATGATGCCAAATTGTCAAGCAACTCCTTAATTTTTGAAATTTTTTGAAAATGACGACTCGAATCTAGCATGAAACTACGAAACTCAAAGCGTGGAGCATCTTCTACTGAAATTAACGGTAATTCTTTTTTAAAAGAGCCACTCTTATCAATTTGTAGCATTTGTAGCAGGGTCTGAATGCCATAAAATACTCCAGCATCATCGCTTCCGATAATATTAATAGAATTTTTTCCAATTGTTAATTTATAACTATTTTTTTTAGTAAAACTTTTATCAATCTTTAAATTAATAATTTTCGTCTTATTTTGAATTTTTTGGGAAATGTTTAATTTTGTTGATAAAAATTCTGCACAAAAATTTAAATTATTTTCATCATTTTTAATTGAAACATCTCTATCAATTATGAATTTATCAGTACTACTCTGTAGCCGGACATTGTTTGGATATGGAATTAAGTTTAAAGCTTTTTCTTTAGCAAAAATCGGCATCGCCACCAAAGAACAAATCGAGGTAATAAATAATCTTTTAATCATAATTTTTCCTTTTATTAATTTTTTCTCTACAAAAATTCTTTATATGAATTTAAGTTAATAACTTTTAAAGAAATTACAATATAATTATATATTAATTTATTTTAAAAATATTTTTTAAAATAGTTTACAATCAATGAATTAGCAAATAACGGCAAAAAAAGTATTATTTTTTTAATAAAAATCATTTGCAAAAATTAATTTATATTCTATATTATAAGCACAAACTCAAAGCGAGTTGCCAGGATGGCGGAATTGGCAGACGCAACGGACTTAAAATCCGTCGGCCGCAAGGCTGTGAGGGTTCAAGTCCCTCTCCTGGTACCATTTTATTTTATACCTAAGCAGTGCGTCTTAGGATTTTTTTTACCTCAATAATTAAACATATTGGGCGTATAGCTCAGCTGGCTAGAGCGCTACGTTGACATCGTAGAGGTCGGGGGTTCAAGTCCCTCTACGCCCACCATTTTAATACTTATAACTTACTTATCATCAACTACTTACACATATTTTTTAATTTATCAAAAGTCTTAAAAGTGTCATAATTTTTCTAAGTTTTTAGTATTTTCTTAAGATTTAAAATGTTTTCTTTAAGTCGATTACGTTATGATAATCACCGTAATCTTTTGTTTGTTGAATAGAACTATGACCAACAACAGTTCCTATTTGTTCATCGCTAAATCCTGCTCTTCTAAGTTTATCAACAAAACGATGACGGAAACAGTGAAAAGATTTATCTTTAATATCTATTGCTTTTAATTTCTTCATAAATACATGATTCAAGCTACTTCCTGCGTGTCTTGTTCCTTTCTTATATTTATCAACTTTATCAGGGAAAAAGTATCCCCTTGCATCTACTGGAGCATCTAGCAAGAATTTTAATTCATCTATTAACTGAATATAAACAAATCGTCCAGTGTGACGAGTCTTTGCAGGTTGAAGTTTTATAACATAATCTTTTTTATCAAAATCTAGAGTTATATTTTCTTTTTTTAGATGAACTACGTCAATAAAGCGTAATCCTGTATAAGCCGCAATCTTACAAATATCAAGCCAATCTCCTGTAAATTTACTTAGAATTAGCTTTAACTCATCATCTGAAAAAGGAATTTTGACACTAGCATCTTCTTCCTGATTTCTTCTTTTAATGCCGTAAAATGGATTATTTAAACCAACTCCTTTAAATACACCTGAAAGGTTTACTAGATATTTATTATAAGTACTAGCTTTAACCTTCAATGACGACATAAATTTTACAGCATCATCAAAATCAATTTGTTCAATATCTACTACGTTATTATTTTCTAAAAATTTTACGAATTTATCAAAGTGCTTTTCTCTTTGATACTGCACTGTGGTAGTTATCTTATTATACCCTTCCGTTAATTTATAGCGTTCAAAAAGACCTTCAATAGATTGCTTGCGCTCTTTTTGACGACTTTTTTTGACGTTTGATAGTAAATTAATATCTTGAGTATGTTTTAATTGCCTACACGCTTCAGCTTCATAAATTAACGCCTTAACTTCTAATTTTTTAGCTTCAACGCGACAATTGGCGATAAAAATTTTTATATCTTTGATTTGTTGGCGTTTCTCTTTAATCGTTCCAACTAATGGGAAATTAACCTTATTAACTTTATTCGTTGCAGGGTCAGTTATATTAACTCGATATTGAGTTGTTTCAGCTGTAATTTTCATGATATTTTCTCCAAAAAAATAAAAACTACAAATTTTTAATACGGTATTTTTCGGGGTTGGTTGGATTCGCTTGACTCCATAATCCAAGTTGACTATTTTTAGCCGTTTTTTCGGCTTCTGCTAGGTCTTTTTCGTTTCTAGCATATCTTTTGTAGTGCCACGCTAACCCTGCCCTAATCTGTTCCAAATTAACGTACGTTTTAACTCCGTGTTTTTTTGTATAAACTTTTGCTATTAATCGCCCGTATTTATCCGTTTCAATTGGTTCAATAATCACTCTTTTATAGCGAATTAACCTAAAAAGATTATCTTTTGACTCTTTACCAAACGGTTGTTTTTTTTCGGGTGCGTCAATTCCAAATAACCTAACTTGAATATCAACACCTTTAGATTTAGCCTTAAATGAATCACCATCATAAACGTATGCAACAATCGCTTCATAAGGTGCGTTATCATTTTTTACAATAATTTGTGGCTCATTTTTTGAATCATTTTGACAGCCTGCGAAAAACAAGCCGACCGTTATAAATACTGCAATTAGTAAATTTTTCACTTTTGTTCTCCAGTTTTTCAATCCTGCCAAAAATGCTTAATTTCTGCTCTGTTCATTTCTTCATCAAGTTTTCGCTCGTCTCGCAACGACATTTTTACAGGGTAAATTTTGCGAAAATCATCGCTACGTTTATTCAACGTTATATCTTCGCCATTATTGCGATTGATTGATTTCAATTGAAACTGATCGCCATTATCAATATAAATTTTAAACAAAATTTCACCAGTTGCCAGTTCAACCACTACACGATCACCAGTTAATGGAAAATCTTTAGTTGAAACTAATAACAAAGTTCCATCAGGGTACCACGGTAACATTGATTCACCTTTTACACGTACGACAATATCAGACTCTAAAGCATTTGGAAATGCTGCAAATTCATCACTAATTTGCAAATCAATAGAATTTTCGGCATACTCTCCAGGCTCAAGCGCTGATGCATCTGCAACAATTGGCACATTGCGAAAGTTTTCAGTATTGGTATGCTCTACTTCAGATTTATTTTTAATAATAATATTTTTAAGTTCTTTAATTGCCTCAGATAATTCTTTTTCTTTATTACTGTGCTGAATAAAAAAATCTTGAGAATTAAATTTAGATAAATCCATATACGGCATAATTGCAGGCGATAATTTTTGCCAATTATCATCTGAAATAGTTGTTACCTTTCCTGAAAGCCAACGGCTAACATTACTTTTACTTATACCTACCTTTTCTGAAAATGCGGATACTCCACCTAAACTTTCCGCAACTTCTTTCATCGCTTCTAAAATTTCTTTTGTAATTTTCATAAAACTAATAGCATCCTTGTTTCATTATTGTTCCACACATACAACAAATATAATGTTACAAGCTCAAATTTCAACTATTTATAAAAAAAAACTTAATTTTTTTTAATTTATAGTTGCATTCATGCAAATTTCAATTTATACTAAAATATAATGAATCAATCGGGAGTATCTAATTATGGAAAAAGTTAAAATCATGATCGAAGTGAGCAAAGAAACTCATTTAGAAATGAAAAAAATCGCCAAAACAGAGTGTCGGTTTCTATCTGCTATATACGACTCTTCTGCTAGAGATTTCGTAAAAAAATTTAACCGTAATGTTGCACGCATGAAACAAGCAACAAATTAAAAAGCAGATCTAACCACAAGGATTAAATCTGCAAAGTTCTTTGACAATTTTAGATGCGGAGGTTTGGGTGAATCGCTTAAAATTCACCAACATAAAAAAGGTATACCTCTCTTACTTGTTCGTTTAGTAGTGGCTCTATCGCCAAATTTTGACACTACTAAAATCAACTATAACCGACACATTGTATTATTGTCATAACATTTCAAATAATACACACAATAATGCAATGTGTCAATATTTTTGGAGAAAATATTATGACACAACAAACAAAAACTGAAATCAAATTCAAAAATAAACGTCTTTCACAAGATGATAAACGCACGATTGTTTATAAATGTATTCATTTTGCAATTAAAGAAGATGAAACAAAGATGCTCGAAATGAGAAACCAATTATGGGATGATATTTATAATTTTCTCGTTCCAGCAAACGTTTTGAAAAAGATTAAAGAAATCCCTAAAAAATTCATCAAATATAAAAAGAGATGCAATTTGGATTTTGTTATCAATGTGCAAAATGTAGACTTTAATAGACCTCAATATCGTATTAAATCTACTAAAGATAATCATCTAGATTACTCTTTACGTGAAGAAATTCCTTATTTTGCAAGCACTGCTAATCGAAGTTCCGATTATTTCAGTTGGGGTGATGTTAAGCCACTTCATAAAAAACTTGCTAAATTTTTTAAACTTGAAGATAAAATTGAAACTAAAAAAAATGAAGTTGAAACAGAAGCATATCGAATTTTAGCGTCGTGTAACACCACCAAACAGTTAGTTGAGTTATGGAGTGAAGCCGTTAATTTCTTACCCGATTATATTATCGAAAATCGTTCAACAAATAGCGAAAATTTACCCGCAGTAATCAACACAACTAAATTAAATAATTTACTGGGGGTGCAAAATGGCTAACTCTCAACCTAAAAACTGGAAAGATAGAAATTATACGCCGATGTTTGTCAAAATTGGCAGTTTACACGCCATGTTTGATGGGGCAGATAAAGATTTCTTACGAGAACTTGCCGAATGGGGCAAAGCAATTCTACCAAATAAAGATAAAGCAAAATCAGCAGATCGTTTCAATGTTGCAAAAATGCAAGAAATTTGCAATTTTATTTGCACTTTTCCCGACTCATTTATGGACGATAAATATAAAACTTACGAAGAAGCACGCTTCGATATTTTGGGCGAGGAGGTGGTCGTATGATTTGGCAAAAAATTTTATTTTATTTGCATGAAAACATTGATTTATGTTGGTGTTTTTTAATTGGATTTGCCACTGGTGCATTTTTTGTCTTACTAATTAATTTAATGATTTCTTATCACGGAGGTATCTAATTATGGATGAAAGCGGATGCGGATGTCTGATCATCATATTAATATTAGTTTTTTGCGGAATACTAAATTTTACTTTTTCATGTGGAGGCATCACTATAAAAACAGAAAAAAAACAAAGCGAGGTACAAAATGAAAAACCTCTTTGAAAAACTCTACGAAGCATTTTTTATGCTGTTAGTCGTCATCTTTTTACTAGGAATGACGGCTTTTTTTATTAATCAAATCAACATCTTAATTGGGAAATAATAATCATGAACCAAGTTACAATAAATTCACTCGAAATCGAAAATGTTAAACGCATCAAAGCTATTAAAATCGCCTTTAATAATAAAAACCTCACTGTTATCGGCGGTAATAATGCTCAAGGTAAAACAACAGTACTTGATACAATTTGTTGGGCGTTGGGCGGTAATAAATTTGCACCTAGCAATCCAAAACGTGACGGATCTGTTGTTGACCCAAGTATAAAATTAACTCTCTCAAATGGCTTGATTGTTGAAAGAAAAGGGAAAAACTCCAGTTTAAAAGTGACCGACCCATCAGGCAACAAAGGAGGTCAACAATTATTAAACTCTTTTGTTGAAGAATTAGCTCTTAATCTGCCGAAATTTATGAACGCTAATAATAAAGAAAAAGCGAATATTTTATTAAGAACGCTTGGAATTGAAAGCGAATTAAGAGCACTTGACGACCAAGAGCAAAAAATTTATAACGAACGGCATTTAATCGGTCAAGATTACGAGCGTAAACGCAAATATGCGGAAGAATTACCACATCATGAGAATGTTCCACCAGCAATTATTACTGCTAATGAATTAATCGAGCAACAGCAAAAAATATTACTAGTAAATGCCGAAAATGCCAAACAACGGACTAATTTAGCTAATAATCAAGAAAAATTAGTGACAACTCAAAACAAAATTACTTATCTTCAAGAGCAATTAAAAGCTGAGCAAGAACTTGAACAATCACTCTTACATAACATTGAAATTGGGCAAAAAACAGTTGAAGAGTTACAAGATCAATCAACCGAAGCTATAGCACAACAAATTGAACAAATCGACACAACTAATACTAAAATTAGAGCAAATCTTGATAAAGATAAAGCTTTAATTGACGCTGAAAATCTCAAAAAAGATTACGACGATAAAACAACATTGATTCAGGCAATCAGAGATCAGCGAATGGAATTGCTTAAAAATGCTAATTTACCGCTGGAAGGCTTATTAATCGACAATGGCGAATTAGTTTATAATTCTCAAAAATGGGATTGTATGAGTAGTTCAGAACAAATGATTGTCGCAACAGCAATCGTCAAAAGCTTAAATCCTGAATGTGGATTTGTTTTGCTCGATAAATTAGAGCAGTTAGACAAAAATAGTTTAGACCAATTTGCAAAATATCTTGAAGAACAAGGACTGCAAGTTATTGCAACAAGAGTAGCAAATGATGATAGCTGCACAATTATTATCGATGATGGCGAAGTTATTCAAGATAACACACCCAAAAAAGCAATTAGCAATAATAAATTTGCGGGGTTAGAATTATGACAACTAATCAAATGATTGCAAAAGCAATTGAAGATAAAGCAATAGTTTTAGCACGCAATGAAATAGAAAAGCGCAAATATGACAAAACTCTAAAACTTCAAGAATTTTGTAGATTAAATGATATTTCAAAAGAGGAACTTAAAAATATCATTGACGAAATTATCAACCCTACCAAAACAGAACCACCAAAAGAGTTAATCGAGGCTAAAAAACAAGAGGTTATTGACCAAATGATAAAGAATTTAGGAGGAACATATAATGTTGCAAATTAATCGCGGAAAAATTCAAAAAGCACAACGAGTAATAGTTTATGGACCTGAGGGCATTGGCAAAACCTCAATAGCAAGTAAATTTCCTAACCCAGTTTTTATTGATACAGAAGGTGGCTCTTATCATCTTGATGTAGCACGAACCCCTTCCCCTGATTCGTGGGAAATGTTAAAACATATTTTGGGCGAATTAATCATCGACAACCAAGGATTTCAGACAGTTGTTATTGATACAGCAGATTGGGCGGAAAGATTATGTATTCAACATATTTGTGCTGTTGGTGATGAAAAAGGACCTAATAAAACAGGACTTGAAAATTTTGGATTTGGAAAAGGTTACGTTTATTTAGAAGAAGAATTTGGACGACTTCTTGATACTTTAAGTCGCTTAATCGACAAAAATGTTAATGTTGTTCTATTAGCTCATTCGCACCTTTCACGCTTTGAACAGCCTGACGAAATCGGTGCTTATGACCGTTATGAATTGAAAATGACAAAAAAAACTAGACCATTAATTAAAGAATGGGCTGACATGGTTTTATTCTGCAATTATAAAACATTCGTTCAAGAAATTGACGGCAAGAAAAAAGCCAGTGGCGGGCAGCGTGTGATGTATTCGAGTCATTGCCCTAGTTGGGATGCAAAAAATCGTCACAATCTACCTTATGAAATGCCATTAGATTATTCACAAATTGCACACACTATTCCAGTTTTTGATAATAATCCTCAACAACAGCCTAAAGTTGCAGACACTGCACCAACGGCTGAGCAGGCAATGCAAGAAGCAACCGTTGAAGATGAATTAAACGCTGCAACTCCGCCAGATGATTTTAAAGGTCAATCTCAAGTTGAAAATAAAAACTATCCTCAACTTTATAGTTTAATGGAAGCAAACGGCATTACGGAGCAAGAAATTAAAGAAGTAGTAGCTAATTTTGGGATTTATCCAATTGACACGCCAATTGAGCAGTACGACGAAAATTTAGTAAATGGTCGGTTAATTCCAAAGTTTGAAGCAGTAAAAGATGCAATTATCAACAATAGAAATAAATAAAATATATTAAGGAAACGAAATCATGGATAATTACAACAACAATAATTTTAATCAAGACGGAAATTTCAATAACACAAATTTTAATAATCAAAATCAAGTAGGTGGATTTAATAATCAGGCTGCTAACCCAGACCCAAACAATGAATGGAATTTTAATATTACATCTGATGAAATGGATTCAGACTTTGTTTTATTACCTCCTGGAGATTATCAATACACAATTACTAATTTTGAAAAAGCACGCCATACGCCAAAAGGTCCAGGGAAAATTGACCGACCATGTCCTAAAGTTATTTTACATCTTCGTATTAAATCAGCAGAAGGTAAAGATGTTAATGTGAAATCTAATTTATTTATTCATCCCGCTTGTGCGTTCGGAATCGGTGCATTTTTCCGTTCTATTGGTCATATTCAAAAAGGAGAAGATCTTAATCCTGGAAGTGTCGACTGGAATAGAGTTATCGGCTCAACTGGAACGTGTAAAATTAAACATCGTGAATATAACAATAATAAATACAATGAAGTTGATCGTTTCCTTGAACCAAGTGATAATTCATCTCAGCAAAATATGCAGGGTAGTAGATTTATGGCAAATGATATGCCTCCTAGTACTCAAAATGCAACCAATATGCAGAATCAACAACAAGTACCACAAGGTGGTGGAGATATTACCGATGATATTCCATTTTAATAATCTTGATGAAATCAAATCTTAACTTTAAAAGGACTAATTTTTATAATTAGTCCTTTTTTATGGAGAAAATTATGAAATTACGACCATATCAGCAGCAAGCGATGGAAAACGTGTTAGCAGAGTGGGAGAATGTCGACCGCACACTGTTAGTTCTTCCAACAGGAACAGGGAAAACCATTGTTTTTGCTAAAACTACTGAAATTATTGTAGGACAACGCAATGCTAGAGTTTTAATTTTAGCACATCGTGGTGAACTTTTAGAACAAGCAAGCGATAAAATTTTAACTGCTACTGGCTTAAAATGTGCAACGGAAAAAGCAGAAGAAACCGCATTAGGTTCATTTTTTAGAATTACCGTTGGTTCAGTTCAAACTTTAATGCGTGAAAAAAGACTAAAACAATTCGCTAAAGATTATTACACACACATTATTATTGATGAAGCTCACCACGCATTAAGTACGAGTTATACCAATATTTTAGATTATTTTAGCTCAGCTAAAGTTTTAGGAGTAACGGCAACGCCTGACCGTGGCGATAAAAAAGACTTAGGAGCGGTATTTGATTCTTTAGCATACGAATATGCACTCCCCCAAGCAATTAAGGACGGTTATTTATGTAAAATTAAAGCTCTAACATTACCTGTTAATATTGATCTTAATGGAATCGGCACTCAAGCAGGAGATTTTAAAAGTGCAGAACTTGACGACCGCTTAACGCCATACTTAAAAGATATTGCTAAACAAATGACTGAGCACTGTTTAAACCGAAAAACGGTTATTTTTTTACCTTTAATTGCGACAAGTCAAAAAATGTGTGAAATTCTTAATGGTTTGGGATTTAATGCGGCAGAAGTTAACGGGAATAGCCCTGATAGAAAACAAATTTTAGAAGATTTTGACGCAGGAAAATATAATGTGTTATGCAATTCCATGCTTTTAACTGAGGGTTGGGATTGTCCAAGTGTTGATTGTATTGTGTGTTTAAGACCGACCAAAGTTCGCAGTCTTTATGCTCAAATCATAGGTCGTGGAACTCGTTTATATCCTGGAAAAAGCGAAGTACTACTTCTAGATTTCTTATGGAATATTGACCGCCATGAACTTTGCCGCCCTGCACATTTAATCGCAGAGAACCGCGAAGTCGCACAAAAAATGACAGAAAAAATAGAAGAAGCAACAGTTATTCCTCTTGATTTAGAATTTGTTGAAGAAGACGCCAAAAATGAAGTAGCTATTGAACGAGAAAATAAACTTGCTGATCAATTAGCAGAAATGAAAAAACGTAAGCGCCAAAGTGTCGATATTTTACAGTACGAAATGAGTATTCAAGCTGAGGACTTAATGGACTATACTCCTGCCTTCAATCATGAAATGGCACCTGCAAGTCAAAAACAAAAGACAATGTTAGAAAAATTTGGGATCTTTCCCGACGATGTTCCAAACGCAGGAAAGGCTTCACTCTTAATCGAACGTTTACAAAAACGCCAACTTGCAGGAATGACCACTCCTAAACAGATTCGGTTTCTTGAAAAGAAAGGTTTCAACCACGTGGGAAATTGGCAATTTAACGACGCTAATAACTTAATTCGTCGCATCAGTGCCAATAACTGGAGAATTCCTAATACTATTGATCCAAAAACATACAATCCTAACGAAGGAGTATAAAATCATGACTATTGCACATTCTACAATTTATAATAAAACTTTCATTTTTGAGGGCACTCCAAAAGCTGTTCAGTCATTCCGCTTCACTCGCTCTGGGCGAAAATATCAGCCTAAAGAAATTGGAGATTGGAAAAATTTAATTAAATTACAGGCTAAAGAACAAATTACTAGTAAAGTTATGCCAAGCAGTAAAGCCTTAAAAATTGAAGTTGAATTTATCTTTCCTCCCCTTAAAAGTTGGAGCAAAAAACGTTTAGAAGAATTAAAAAACGGTGCAACATTCTTCAAAACAACTAAGCCTGATTTGACCGATAACTTAATGAAAGGTTTTATTGATGCTTTAAGTGGCATTTTATGGGATTGTGATCAGCAAATTTGTGTGGTGCAAAGTGTCAAAAAATATGGTTTAAAGGCAATGACCACTTTAAAAATTACGGAGCTTGACTAATTATGTTTGATGATAGAAAAAATGCCTTAGAATTATTAAAACATATTAATGGAGCTGTTCTTGATTATCAAGAATGGCTCAATGTTGGCATGATTCTTAAAGATATTGGTTGCTCTTGCAGTGATTGGGAAAACTGGAGCAGAATCGATTCACAAAGATTTATTGAAGGAGAATGCTATAAAAAATGGCAAACTTTCAACGGTGGTTTTAGTGGTAACGTTTCAATGGGAACTTTAGTTGATATTGCAAAAAGGCAAGGCTGGACACCTCCTAAAGCAATGCAAGAATACACGGTTACAGATATTAATCCTAATGACGAATGGGATTTTAATATTAATGCGACTGATAGTCTAAAGCAAGATTATAAAATTGTTGATAAAGAATGGGTGCAAGGCGAAGATTTGCCAAAACCATGGATTAATGATTCACGCTTAGAGATTATTAGTTTTATTGAAGCTCTTTTTGAAAATGATGAAAAAGTTTGTTATTGCACAGAAATGTATTTTAATGAACATCAAAAACGTTGGCTGCCAGGTAACGGACATTCAGACCGTACCGCAGGTGAATTAATTAGATCATTACAAGCTGCTCAAGATATTGCTGATGTTATTGGTACAATTAACACCGAAGCGGGGGCATTTGTTAGAATTAATGCTATGGACGGCAAAGGTAGCAAAGATGCCAATGTTACCAATTATCGGTATGCTTTAATTGAATGTGATGATATTGAAATTGATAAACAATTTGCGATGTATAAACAATTAGAGTTACCAATTGCAACATTAGTTCACTCAGGCAATAAAAGTCTACACGCCTTAGTAAAAATTGAAGCAACTAACATTGATGAATACAAAAAAAGGATTCAATATCTTTATAAAATTTGTGCAAAAAATGGATTGAATATTGATAAATCAAATCGTAATCCAAGTCGTTACAGCCGCTTACCTGGAGTACAACGAAATGATAAACGTCAATACTTATCTACGGTTAATATTGGAAAGGAATCATGGGAAGAATGGGTTGAATGGGTTGAAGAACTCAACGACGATTTACCAGATGCCGAAGGATTAGAAAATTATATTGATAATCCACCCGAATTAGAACCTGAATTAATTAAAGGAGTTTTACGCCAAGGGCATAAAATGTTAATTGCTGGACCAAGTAAAGCAGGTAAAAGCTTTGATATGATTCAATTAACCATCGCAATCGCTGAAAAACTTAAATGGCACGGTTGGCAGTGTGCTCAAGGTAAAGTTTTATACGTTAATTTAGAACTGAGCAAAAATAGCTGTATTTTACGTTTTTTAAATGTTTATAAAGAATTAGGAATTAATCACGACAATATTCATAATATTGATATTTGGCATTTAAGGGGAAAAAGTATGCCGATGGATAAATTAGCACCTAAATTAATTCGTCGAGCATTAAAAAAGAAATATGCAGCAATTATCATCGACCCAATTTATAAAGTTATCACAGGTGACGAAAATAGCGCTGAACAAATGAGTAAATTTTGCAACCAGTTTGATAAAATTTGTACAGAATTAGATACAAGTGTTATTTATGCTCACCATCACTCTAAAGGTTCTCAAGGACATAAAAAGAGCGCCGATCGTGCAAGTGGCAGTGGAGTATTTGCTCGTGACCCTGACGCAATGGTTGATTATATTGAATTGGAAATTACCGAAGAACGTCGCAAAGCTATTATTAATGATTTAGAATGCGAAGCAATGGCTAAGGCTTTTGATATTGCGATGCCTAATTGGCGTGATGCGTGCCCTATTGATGATGCTTTAGTTGGCGATAAATTAGCACGTTGGAGCGAAAGTGTTGGATTAGGTGACGCTATGCGACAAGTTCGCCCTGCTGCACGGATTAAAGGAGAACTAATGACAGCGTGGCGTCTAGAGGGAACACTGCGGGAATTTGCCAGTTTTAAGCCTGTAAACTGCTTCTTTAGTTATCCAGTTCATACGCTTGATCCAAACTGTTTACTAACTGATGCTGTTCCTGCAGGAGAAAGTAATTCTCCAAGTTGGCAAAATAAGTATAAAAATTTATCACCTGCTGAAAAGAAAAAACAAAAAGAAGCTGATAAAAAAGAACGTCAAAAACAGCGTTTTAATGAATTAGAAACATCTTATAATTTATTAAATACTGATGGAAAAGTAACTGTTCACGAGATGGCTGAGGCGACTGGAAAAAGCGAAAAAACAATAACTCGCTACATCAAAGAACATCCTATTTTTTATCACGAAAAAGGTTTTGTTTTTAGGCAAACTTTAGTAGAAGACAAAAAAGACAGACAAAGCTAGCTATACACTGTCAAAGACAGGACACAGCTATATTATTATAAATAATAATATAATAGTTTGTCATTCTACGAATTCACTTAACGTTAGGATATGAGGGGGGCATGAAATGTGCCCCCTCTATAATCCACTAACAAGTTAATTCAAAGTGACTCGCAGAAAAAAATCCTCTCTTTCCTAAAACAAAAAAATCTAAACCAAAACTCCTAGAGGACAAACTATGAAAAATCATGGACTTAAATTTGATAATCAAAAATTGCAGTGGTGTTTATTGCCGTTGAAACTCTTAACTGGGGTTGTTAAGATTTTGACATTTGGTGCGAAAAAATATGATCGCAATTCTTGGCAAAATCTTGATAATGGCTCTGAACGATATTTTAACGCCTTAATTCGTCACCTAACGGCAATGCAGGACGAAACGGGCAACATCAACTTAAACGCACTCGATCCTGAAAGCAACCACCCACACCTTTGGCACGTACAAACCAACGCAATCTTTTTAGAACACTTTAGACAAAAAGCAGAAATTAAACAACGGAGGGCGGAGCGATGAAAGGTACTAGTGAAGAATTACGGCAATGGATTATAGCTAACTACAAAACTATTAATAATTTTGCAGTACAAATTGGTATTCATAATTATTTAGTTTCTAAATATTTAGCTCAGAAACCAATGAAATTTAAAAACATTGAAGCCATTAATAACCATATCCCTACACATTTAAGGTTAAATATTTCAAGAGCATCAACGGCAGGCAGAAAATGGAATAAAGATAAACAAATACAAAATGAAGCATTATATCAAAAAGCTTGCGAAGAAGAGCGCAATAGTAATTGGATTGAAGAAGCACAAAAACTTAATCAAGCACGCAAAGAAAGTTTAGCCACTAGCGGTATGGGCGTTAATTCGTGGACCGAAGAAATTAACCTCAACCTTTAGGAGAAAATTATGAAAAATAATAATTTAGATAGACATTTATTTAGAGTATGGAGCGAAAAACACAAATATGGTTTTAGTCATGCTTTTGCTATTGATGATTGGGGTTATAAATTTTTTACTCATGATCGTTGTAGATTAACTAAATCTGAACTTGAATACTATAAATTCGAATGGGGCACGCCATGGAAAATTTCTAATAAATTAGATGAAAAAGTGCAACTATTTCAAGGCGATATTATCTCTAAAATTTATTCTGAAGGCTTTGAAATTAGACATTTAATTGATTGGTGCGACGAAAGAGGTTGTTTTATTCATCGAAATTTACCACTTGATGAATTAAATAAAGGTTCACACGTTACCAAAGAATGGTTAGATTACTGCAAATTTAAAATCATCGGCAACCGCTACGAAAACCCCGAGCTTTTAGGGGGTGCAGAATGAGTGGATTAATTTACACAGATTTATGGGGCAAAAAGCAAAATAGAATTGATATTGCCATTAAAAGATTGCAAGAATTTGAGCCTCCAGAGGGTTATTATTTTGCAAATTCGTTTGGAAAAGATTCAACTGTAGTGCGTCAACTATTAATTATGAGCGGAGTTAAATTTGATGCTCACCACAATTTAACAACGATAGATCCACCGCCTTTAATTAAATTCGGGAAAAAACATCACCTTGAAACAAAAATTCATTACCCAAAAGAGGGATTTTTTAAATTGTTATCAGAAAGGGGCTTCCCTACAAGAGTAGGACGTTGGTGTTGTGCTGAATTAAAAGAGCGTGGCGGTACTGGTCGATTGGTAATTACTGGAGTTAGACACGCAGAAAGCACCCGCAGAGCACAGCGAAAAATGACCGAAGTTTGTATGTTCGACAACACAAAAAAATATCTTCACCCAATTATTGATTGGACAGAAGCGGACGTGTGGGAATTTATCAAAATGTATAATGTGCCATACTGCGAGCTTTACGATCAAGGATGGAAACGGGTTGGTTGTATTGCTTGCCCTATGAGTGATAAAGCAGAATCTGAATTATCTCAATTCCCTAAATATGAAAAGGCTTATCGTATCGCTTTTCGTAAGCTTTTTGCAAAAAGGAAAGCAGAAGGTCGAAAAAGTATAAATCGTTGGACGGATGGCGACAATATGTTTGATTGGTGGATTAAAAAAACGGTCAAAGGTTGCAAATTCAAGCATGAACAACAACAAGAATTTATCTTTGATTAGGAGGGTGAATTATGAGAAGCATAAAAAGAAATAGAGAATTATGCCAGCTAGGACACTATTTAGCAAAAACAAATTTAACGAAATCACAACGCTTTAATATTCTTTATGCGGTAAAACGGCAAGCCGAAAAGCAAAAAGATATTCAAGAACAAATCCAACAGCAACAATTCAACTTTTAGGGGGTGAGTGATGAAAGTTAATTTACTTGATTTGTTTAGCGGGATTGGGGGATTTAGTAAAGGATTCCAAGACGCTGGATTTGAAATTGAAACTCATCTTTTTAGCGAAATTGAACCCCACCCAATCGCAGTTTATCAAAAGCATTTTAAGGAGGCTATTTATTGTGGATCAGTTACAACTATTTGCGGACACGAACTCAAACGAAAATATGACAACGGACACCCTTGGATTGTTACCTTGGGATTTCCATGTCAAGATATTTCAATTGCTGGAAAGCGAGCAGGTCTCAAAGGCAAGCGAAGTTCTTTATTCTTTAAAGCAATGGACATCGTTAAACAAATGCGACCACCATTTTTTATCGCTGAAAATGTCAGAAACCTTTCAAGTAATATCGATGGAGCAGACTTTAAAATCGTATTGCAAGAAATCGCCGACTGCGGGTATAATGCACAATGGCAACTTGTTAATACTAAGTGGGTATTACCCCAAAATAGAGAGCGGTATTACTTTGTCGGATATCCTGCAACAAGAACACGAAATAGACCCCAAATATTATTTGAGTCAGAAAACGTTGGAGGGATTAACCAAGGGACAGAGCAAACCCAAATTACTGGAACGCTTACCGCAGGAGGACACAGTGGCGGACTGCATTCAAGTATGACGTTGATTAAAGTTGGAACATGGCGAACTCACAAAGACGGTCAAGGATTTAGGGAAATTAAAGACGGCATTTGTCCGACAATCCCAGCACGATCACGTGAAGATGGTAGTGGTCAACCTGTAATTAGAATCACATCAAACACTAAAAGTGGGTATGAAACGGCAAAAATTGGCGACTCGATCAATTATAATCAAATTAATTCAAAAACTAGAAGAGGACGTGTTGGCAAAGGTTGTTCACAAACTCTTGATACAACAACTCAAATTGCAGCTTTAACAAATAGTGGTATCCGTCGCTTAACTCCAATCGAATGCGAACGACTCCAAGGATTCCCGGATAACTGGACGAAATACGGAGCTGACGGCAAAATTATCAAAGATAGCCCACGTTATGAAATGTGCGGTAATGCAGTCAGCGTGCCAATTGTTGAAATGATTGCCAAAAGAATAAAAACAGCAATGGAACTTGATTTTATCAATTGGTATTTTTACGTAAGGTCGGAATTATTAAAAATAAAATAAGGAGATAGGAAAATGAGTATTGATCAAATGTTATTTCAGTTTGAAGAACAAGAAAATAATTCTAGAGAACCTTATTTTTTTACTCAAGAAGAGATAGAAAAGTTTCATTATATAGAATTAGTACAGCAACTTACACTTTCAATAGCTGGACTTTTCAACGCCAGTAAAAAAAACAAGCATTTATTTGGAAATCAATTCCAGATGATGAGAAAGGAATTAATAAAGAGATTTGAGAAATACGAACCTATAGAAGACTGGAGGGTGAGTGATGGAAATTAAGACAGATTTAGAAGTCGGTGACTGTTTTTATGAAAAAACTTGTGAGGGCAAAATTAGAAAATATCATGTTATTGCAGTAACAAAACACCAAGACAAAAATATTTTTACACTTGCATATTACGGAGTAAATAAAAACGGTTGGTGGTATGAAGCAAAAGAAGATTGGGCTCTTGATATGGATTTGCAAAGTAAATTTTTTAGCTTAAACAGAAAAGATTTGGAGGTGGAAAAATGAGGTTGAAAAAAGTTCAGAATATGAAAAATAAGGAATTATTAAACGAGTATTTAAAATTAGATTGTACAGTTGGTTTCGGAATGATGAGCGAAACAGAATTCAAAAGAAGACCATACATAAACAGATTAAACGCAGCCGAAAAAGAAATCTTAAAACGCATGAAAAATAGCGAGGTGGTAAAATGAGTGATAAAAGAACACAGGCTGATTTTTCAAAACATGAATTAACTGTCAAAGAATTCGACATTGACGGCAAAAAATTAACTATTCATCATTTTAAACAAAAAGACTGCCGTAATTTAGAAGTTAAAATTACCAACTTTGACGGACATTGCACAATTACTGGCGATTTAGGTAATTATATTGCTTGCCGTGAATTTATCCCAACCGCAAATATTATAATTAGTGATTACTATTTTTGTGAAAAATTATCAATAGCAAGTACTCAAAAAGTTTTTGAATATGACTCCGATGAACAAATTAAATATTTCAAAGAGTGCAAAATTGAATGGGTAGAAGGAATTAAAGAGTCGGACGAAATCGAGAGTATAGAAGAATCTTTTGATGAGTTAATCAACTCTTGCGAAAATGAATTTGAGTTGTATAAGGCGTTAGAAAATAGTGATTTAGAATTTGACGAATTTCAACCAGAACAAAAAATAGAAACTTGGCTTTTAATGATTTTTGACGCATTTGAAGAAATTGGACGAAGATTAGCAAGAGAGGTGGAATGATGAAAAAAAGAGTTAGAAAATCAGTTCAGCAAGCGGTTGTTAACGCTCGAAAAGTACGAGTTTTTTTTACTAAAGAGCGACAAAAAAAACGTCATATTAACAAAAATTTTAAAACTGCTATAATTGAGCGTGAAATTGCCAAATTAATTACAGAGTTACCAAAGTTTAAAGTTAATCGCAAAGTTAAATTTCAGCACATTAACAAACAAAAAATTATTGGTCGAATTCTTGATATTAAAATTAACATTAATTACAACGCTCAAACAGGCTCAGAATTTGAAGTTTTATACTTGATTGATTTTAGCAAAAATCCACATGAATTGCCATTTTATTTCAATGAAAAACAAATTATTTGCGAGGTGGTAAAGTGAAAAAACGCATACCTCAAAGAAATTACAATAAAAAGAAAACCAAAGAGCACGTACACATTCTTTTTGGCGATAATCCTCGTCAATTATATTCGGCAGTTGTTCCTAGCGAAGAATTACATGGATGGTTTCTTATGAATGTCAGCAATGATGATAAATTTAGATATTTAACTACTACGATTATTAATTTAGAGGTGAAATAATGTTAAATAAGAAACTACATCAACTCAATAATGATGAGCTTATAAGTGAATTTGAAAAAGCAGTCATTCATAAGTTTTTCAGATTAAATAATGGTAGAAGGTCTGGGAAAACTTTTGCAATTAAACGTGTAGCTGTTTTAAAAAAGGAGCTAAAATGTCGCACAAATATCGACAAAATTGAAAAACCTCCGCCTAATTGGGAGAGATTAATTTAATAAAAAATAACAATTGAAAACTTTGTAAGGGTGTTAGCTGTTTGGTTGACACTCTTTTCTTTTGGTAGTAGTGACAATTTTTTAATTTTGGAGGAATATAAAATGTTACGTGATTATGAACGAAGCGGAGGTGAGTGTTATGGCTATTTCTTAGAAAATGAATGTTTTGACTGCGAATATGCGGCAAGTTGCAAATTTGCTTCAGACAATGACGTTAAAAATGAATTTATCAGTATTGATAGAGTTGTCGAAATGTTTGGGTATTTAGCTAAGAGTGATGAAACAACTTTGAAAATGACTTTGGAAATTTTGCGCAACCCAAATGCTACTCAAAGCGAAATCGCTCGTAAGTATGGCGTTTCACGCCAAAGAATCCATTCGGCGATTAAAGAAGTTTGCACAAAAGACGAAAGATTAGCAAGCTTATTTTGTTTAATAATGAAACGCTCAACTCTCCTAAACGCTATTGACAAAAATTATAAAAATGAAACCGAAAACAAAAATAATAATCAACTGGAACTTTTTTAAATGGCAAAATCTAAATACAACGCTAGAACATTTCCTAAACGTGCAGAAGAATACGCAAGGCAGGGTTTAGGAGATAAAGCTATTGCTAAAAAGTTGGGGGTTTCTGAAACAACATTTTATGATTATCAGAAAAAACACCCTAAGTTTTTGGAGGCACTTACACGTGGAAAAGCTCCAGTTGATGAAAAAGTTGAAAGTGCTTATTATGACCTTGCAGTTGGTCGTTATATTCCCGAAGTTAAAACGACTTTTGATAAAGATGGAGAGATTAAAGAAAAAATCGTCACTAATAAATGGGTTCAATCGGAAGCAGCGGCAAAACATTGGCTAAATAATAGATTGCCTGATAAATGGAGTAATTCGCAGCACATTACCAGTGAAAATAACACTAACGTACAACTTACTCAGGCGGATAATTTAGCTAAGGAAATGACTTTTGAACAACGCCAAAAACTTATCAAAGAAATGCTTGAAAGTGAAGAAAAATAATTTAAGTAAACAATTTTAATAATTTTTTATATATAACTGATTATTTTTTCTAATATAATCAGTTATATCTTTTATTTTAGGATTTAAACTATAATCTAAATAATCAGCCCAAAGGTCACCTGTATTTGATGTCACATTTAAAATTGATTGTAAAATTTCACCAATTCTACAATTTTTTCTTATTGACTCATCTATTGCAAATAACATAAACTCTAAAGGAATAAAAAGAAGATTCATTCTATTATCACGATACTCTTCTGGAGTAGGATATAATTCAGATAGTAAATTTTGTATTTTTTCCAATTTTATGTTATATTCTGTGAACTCGGGGTCTTCAAATCGAATATTAGAAAAATACTCGACAAGGTTCGTTGATACTGCTCTATCGCATAAAGAAAAATTATCCATCAAAGAAACTGAAACCTTTACAATTTTTTTATCGTTAAAATTAATAGTAGAATTTGAACCTGTAATAAAATCTATTTTTTTATTGAATTTAATAAACTTTTCATGTTCAAGTAACTGTAATTGAGAATGTATAAACATATTTATTATATCTTTAAATAATTGATTGCCATCTCCTGCAATAGCCTTTCTAGTTAAGATTTTTTTCTTAATTTCAATGAAAATAATTTGATTTGGTTCTTCAAGAACAATATCACATTCTCGATTATGCCCTCTTTCGCCATATTGATAATCACCATAATGTTTGATAATATTTTCATTATTTAATTTATATAACAAAAGAGACTCTATATTTTTACCTATTTTATCGCTTGATTTAGAAAATAAAGAAAATAAAGCTTCGTAACAATTCCAAGCACAAAGATTTTTATCAACCATTTTATAACCACTACTTTCTTTTATTAAAGGATAAGAAAAAAAGCAATTTTTTATTTCTGTTTTATTTATATCAGTTGGCAATAGAAAATTATCATTAATGGTACTTTTATGGCATAAGTTACTTTTAATTTTATCATATTTTTCTTTTGGTAAAAAATTTGGATGTGTAAAAAAAAGAATATATTCATCTAAAGAAAAACCCAATTTTTCTTCATCATTTTTAGTAAAAATATTTCTAAAAAGTTTATTTAAAATTAAAGGTAAATAATTAAAATCCATTTGAGTAATCTTAAAGGCACTATTATAAAGAACTTTTTTATATATTTCATTTGGAGTATATTCACCATTAATTGCACCGAAGCCACTTGTCTCTTGGGTATCATAAATAAATAAAAAGTATTTTGCAGTCTTTTTTATTTTATTTAGTGATTTAGTTTTGTCTAATTTTGGATTATTTTTTGATTCCCAATTTTTAAAACAAAGCTGCATTAAATAATTTATGGGTAAATCTGGTTTAAATTTCTCATTTTTTAGTGATTGTGGAAGTATATACCTGTTTAAATTAGTTGGCTTACAGAATTCTTTAAGTAAATTACCGAAAACAAATTTAGCCCCTAACGCAATGAGTTGTTTTTCAAGATCAGTAGCTATCTGTATTACTTGCTTATCAGTAGCTTGTATCTCTCCGTTTTCTACTGTTAATTTATATTTTTTAAAATATTTTAAAGTTTCAACAATGTGTTTTTCTTTTTCACTATAAATTATCAGTTGTTGAGGATAACTAGGTTCTATAAAGCAAAGAAGTTTAAATATTTCAATTGCTTTTAACCAATTTTCTGTGTGAATGTTCCTCTTTAAATTACAAAAATTTAAATATGAAAAAAGATATCCAATAAATGTCAAATAAAAGGAACAAGATTTCGCATTGCTTTGGCAAAATTCTATTTTTTGTTGACTATACTCATTTAATAAATCTGTTCTTAATATTTCTTCGCCATCGGAATAAAAATATATTTCAGACTGAATCTTATCTTTAATAAATTGTGAATCAAGATTACTATTATTAAATTGATATTGTTTTTTTAATTCACTTATACTTTTATTTTCTCTTTCAACTTGCCCACATATTTCTTTTAACCAAAAAAATTTACTCATGATTTTAATATTTCCATTTTATATATAAAAATTATTTCAGTTCTTTTTTATTAAATTTTTGTTTCGAAACACTATTATTTACGATCCTATACAGGTATTTGTGAGTGTTTCAATGAATTTTGTTCCATGCTCACCACAATTAAATGTTGCTGAAACCAAATTTAGCGCATTTGTAAACTTCTTGAAAATAGATTTACTTGCTTGGTCATCATATTTAAATTTATGACAAGTACAACAAATTTCTCCAATGATTTGGTGAGATATTTCTTTAATGTTATAATTTCCAGTACATTCATATTTTTCTATCGCATCTCTCATTATAAATGCTTTTTTAAAAATAAAAGATGTTAATTGAGGGTTCGTTTCTAAATTAATGGCTTCATCAATAATTTCATCAACTTTACTGAGAATTCTATCTAGTGTTTCTTGATTAACAACGTCGTAATTATACTGTTCTTTAAATTGTGCATTACACATATACAGGTGAGGTTCATATTTATTATACATTTTCACAAATTCTTTTGCGTCTATATTATTATCGTAAGAACAGATAAAATCTGTAAATGCAGGAAACCAAGCTGAAAACATATTTTGTGATTTTTCGTCTGTTTCAAAATGATTTATTATAATGTCATTTGGAACTAAAATTAATTTAAATAATAATTTTTTGCAACTAATTTGCTGAATCGCATTTAATGTATCAGTTTCACCAAAATAAGCGACTGCAACCATATTAAAATTTAGTAGCATATGTGAAGGAAGATTTTTTCTTTTATTTTTAATGTATTCACAAAAATTAATTAATTTTTCAAATGGATTTGTTACTTGTGTTTGTTCACTCATATTTTCACCTTCATGTTTTATTAATATCTAACTTTAAACACCTAATAACTATTAATATACTAATACTAAAAAATATTACAAATGTTGATGTCTTTTAAAATGTACAACGTCGCATAACGTGTCTTCTGTTAAATTGGCAAAATTAGCGCTTTAACCTCAAAATAAAGCTATTTTTATAAAAATTTACTCTTATGAAATTATTTTTTCACACCAAACCACAACATATAGTGGTTGACACTCCCTAAAAATTGCTAAATGGTTGACAAATTAGACTCTCGTAAAAAAGGAGTCTTTTTTTATGAATATTACTGAAATTTTAGCAAAAATTGCTAAAGGTGTAGAATTAACCGAACAAGAAAAAGCTTTTTGTAGCGTTTATCAAGTGCCAAAAGATGAACCACCTAAAGGTCGCGTTGATCCTAAAATCAAAGAGCTTGAAGAAAAATTAAAAGCTGAACAAGCTGAAAAGGCGGAGTTAGCGAAAAAAGTTGAAGAAGCTGAAAACGCCAACCTTACTGAGTTGGAACTAACAAAAAAGAAATTGGAAGAAGCCACAGGTAAAATTAGCGAACTCTCAACAGCTAACGGCAATTTAAAGTCAACTTTAGATGGTCAAACTTTCGACATCAATCTTAACAAATTAGCAGCTAAACACAACTGCAATGATTTGGACTACTTGAAATTTAAAATCCAAGGTCAAAAAGATTTTGATTTCGAAAAAGGTGGCGACGACTTCATGGAGCAATTCAAAACCAACTCACCTCAATATTTCAACGCTGAAATCAAAGGCGGTGGCGGTGGCTCTAATCCAACACCAGGCAGTGGTGCAAATCCCGATAAATTTAGTGAACTTGATAACAAAGATGAAATTTCAGTTGGTGAATTGGCTCAATATTTAGAATCTCTTGAGAATAACGAATAATAACCCTTATAAGGAGCATAGATTATTATGTTTAATTTAGGTAAAGCTAATGAATTTAGCGACGAAAAGACAATTCATGACCCTGCTATCTTAGCCGCAGCTAAAGCAGCAGAAAACCCACCTTTTACAGGTGTATTCTATCAAGCGATGAAAGCACCGATGGAAACTTTAGACACTAAAGATTTCAAAGTATTTTCGCGTAATGGCTTAACGCGTGACGGTGTTATTGGTACTGCTTGGACTAAAACTGCAACTACTGGCTTAGCAATTAAAGCTGAATGTTTGAACGGCTTAACCGTTGGTCACGTTCTAAAAGTTGGCAGTGAAGTTGTGTGCATTAAAAGTGTTGATCGTGCGGCAAATACTATTAGCGTTTTTCAGCGTGGTCACGGCACGGGTGTAGCGTCCGCACACGATACAGGTGCGGCATTTGAAACAATCGGTTTCGCAGGTAGCGACGAAATGTTACACAATGTGGATTCTTGTAGCGGTGTTACTGATGAATACATCAATTATGTTCAAACAATTTTTGAAGTTGTAGACTGGACTAAAGGTGCCGAATTAAAGCGTAAAGGCTTGACTGACGGACAGATTAACGCAGTATTACTAAAAGAAGGTCAAGAACGTGTCAACGCTAATTTAGCACGAATGGCAATTCATGGAGTACGTCAAAAAGGCGATACTAATACGCCATTCATGAGCGCAGGACTTATTGAACAATTAACCGATACTTGCGATGGTAAACGTAATGTTATTGTTTGTGATGATGCTGGTGCAGCATTCAGCAAAAAAACTCTTGATGCAAACATTCAGAAAGTTATCGATGCAGGTGGTGCAGTTGATACGGTGTTAGTTTCTCCAGTAATGCGTAACTGGTTCAACTCTCTTGATGATGTACTGGTGACAAAATCAAAAGATGACCACGTTGCAGGATCTTACAACACGCAATACAACTACAACGGTATGATTATTAACATCATGGTTGATCGTGATATTCCAAAGACTTGCTACGGTTTGTTATCAATTGGCAAATGTTACAAGCAGTGGCTTAAGGATGACGGCTTGAAAAAGGTCAAAGAACCTGCACTAAATAGCCGTTTACGTCGTGAAAGCATTCAAGGTTCTGTAGCGTTCTTGATTGAGGGTGTGGGAAAATGGCACGCTTGGGTTAAGAATGTCGGTGAAGGTACAGCCGAGAAAGTATTCAAGGTTGACAATGTCGGCAATGTTAGTTCATAGCATAGTTTCTCCAAAATAACTACGGCATATGGGGGCTAAGAAATTAGCTCCCTCTTTTTTTAACTTTTAAGTGAGGGAATAATGATGGATAACAATTTCGCAAACGATTATTTTGCTAATCATCTCGATAATAATTACTGGAATAGCTTAACAGAACAGCAAGGGGCGTTATTAGCAATGGCTAATGATGATATTCTTAATCTTGTTGGTCAGACTAAATATCTAACTCACACGTTCGTTCAAAAGGCTATTTGCGAACAGGCAATATTTTTAGCGCGCAATCATGATAATACCAAAGACGGCACAATTACTACTTCGGAATCTTTCGACGGCATGAGCGAAAACCGTGAAGCAATCAACAAAAATAACTTGTTAATCGCTCCTCGTGCTCAAAATTTTATTAATTCATTTAAAAAATTACAACGTAAATCTAGCGTAAAAATTACGAGATAGAGTAATATTTGCATCGGGTGTTGGTTCTGCACGTCTTTTCGTGGGCGATAAATTTAAACTCTTCATCGACTTTTGAATGTGTGCAAATTACCTTTTTCCCGCAGCGACTACAGTTGTTAAAATTCTTAGTGCTCAACGTGCCGAATTGACACAATTTATTTTGTGGATCGTGAATGTCTATTAAAATTTGTTTTGGCATTTCTTTAACTTCTTTTTGAGTTATTTTACTAGTGCGTAAATTTTCTAACTCTTTTTTTCTGCGCTCTAATTCAGCACGAGTACAGTTTGAAAAACTCATAATTAACTACCCCTCTTTGCATTCGTTACAATGACTATAATTAGTGCCGTCACACTTCCAATTTGGATGATAGACATTCCCACTTGCCGTACAATTTAAATAATCATTATGAAGCCCATAAAATCCACACGCATAATGTTTATCAGATTCAGAAATATAATAGCCATTGCCATTTGCCGTACAACTTTCAAGAGTTGAGCGTGCCAAATCGAAACCATGACTAATATTGTTGTTTGCGGTGCAATTTTTAAAAGTTGACCAATGACAATCTTCGAAACCATGACTTGAATTTTCATTTGCAAGACAAAAATTATATTCTGAATAATCGCTACTGCCAAAACCATTCGTACCATTATTTTGGGCTGTACAATTATTAAAATTTGAATTATTACAAGTAGCAAAACCACCGCTATTATAGCTATAATATCTTTTACATTCATTATCATTTGCCGTACAATTATTGAAATTTGAGTTTTTGCAAGCATGAAAGCCATTATATTCATTACCATTTGCCGTACAATTATTAAAAGCAGAATTTAGACACCCACTAACACCGTTAAGGCTTGAATTATGGCAATTAATGTTGTCAAAACGTGAAGCATCACAATCTAAAATCATCGAAACAAAAACTTTATCATCTAAACCATTTAAATAAATGCAGTCGACATTTTGCACGGTTTCGTACGGGTCATTTTTGCCATAGCCTTTGATGCTAATTTTGGTATTTGGATTACATGAAATTGTTTTATTTAAATCATTGTAGGCAGTTTCAAGGGTTAAGCCGTCGCCGCCATTTGGTGCTTGTTTATCGACAAATATTTCAGGGCGGTTTTCAAAATCGTCATCACACCCACACGGATTAGCGTGGTACTGGCGTATACTTTGCGAATTTTGGGGAAAAATTAAGCTGCCTTTTGAATTAGTTTCGAATCTTTTCTTATTATTCGCCATCGCACCCTCCTAATGTCAAAAATTGTGCAAAACCACCGTAGTAATGACGTTCAAATACCCATTTGTCATTTTCTGAATAAAAGCGACCAATAATAATTTTAACTTTGTCCTCTTCAAAATTAATTGAATCAATAATTTTATACTCAAAGTTGAATGACTCCGCATCAAGAGCGGTAATTTCTAAAATTAAATAATTGGCAATAATCGCCATATTTTGTACCGTTGGGATACTTTGCACCGAACGATTAATTTGCAAAAAAGCAGGAATATTTTCGCCATGTTGAACGCTAAAAGTGTTATTCTTTGAATCAATTTCCACTTGAAAATAACCACTGTAAGAAACAGTTGCAGCGCCACCACTGGCCACCATGTTATTTGGCGGAAAATTTACGCTAATAGTTGCGCCGTTTGGGGTATGATTGATATTTACCGTCTTGCCATCGCCACGTAAAATTAATCGTTTGAAACAATCAATAATTTTATTAAAATCACTGGCGTATATTTTATCTCCAGGAGCTTTTTTATTTGGGAAATTAAACATTTGTTACCTCGTATAAATCAGTGTCAATTTCTTCTCCGTATTGATAATTTCGGCTAACAACATATTTTTTTGTTTCCTTGTCAAATTCAACGGTAGCGGACATAATTAAATATTTTTTGTCATCTTTTGGTAAACCGTAGGTTATTTTTGGGGCTTGAAGCTTACCAACTGTTTTAGCTGCATTATTTGCTCTACTTTCATTTTTGTAGTAAATTTTTTCATTGATTATATTGGTTGGAATTAGATAATTCTCTGCTTGTTTTTTTGTTTTATCTGCCACTAAATAAAAAGTGTAGGCAATGCCATTAACCACCTTATCTGCTGGCGTTTCTTTCGCAAAACAATAAGGAAATTTAACATCGCTTAATTGCGTTGCACTATCATAGTTACTTGGTAATGATGGGGTAAATACATCATTTAATTTGACTGCTAAATATAAATTATTAGTCCACAAACATTTATAATTTGGATGCGCTTCAAGTGGACGTTCAATAGTCGCAGTATCAAGAGAATAAATACTTGCGCCATCCTGTTTTTGAGCTTGAGCCGCCGCTTCTGATTCCTCGCTATAAGTATAGGTAACTTTATAAACATTGCTTGGCAACCAAGTTATTTTATATTTAGTAATATACAATTCGCCGTAACCTTGGCGTTCTTCAAAGCTATTTTTGGGCTCATAGGTTGTGCCATAATCTTTGAATTTATCCATGAATTGTTCATGAACAATAAAAGCTTCGGTAATTGTTTTATTATCCGAATCACCATTAATTGAACATTCATCAATCTGGCGTACCCAGTTAAAATTGCCATTAATACCCATTATGCAAATGTTCCCACATTTTGAAGATTATTAATTGATTTTCCGACTTTGCTAATTCCTGAATTTATCTGCTTTAAAAAATTATTGCGCTGCTTACTTAAATTTGCGTCAGTATTGCCAACAGCATTTGAAACATTTATTCCAATTCGACTTAGGCTATCGCTTAAATTAACATTTTGCGCAAATTTATTTGATGGTTTTTCATTTTTTTTAACAGGCTCAGTTGTTGGCTTACTAACTTTGTTGTTATTGCGCAAGTTATCAACTTCAGCATTTGTTTCTTTTTGTTCTGTTTGCTTTTTAAATTGCCATTTTTTGATTGATTTTTTATGTTTTTTGACACCTTTATCCATTTTTTGATTATATTTTTTAATACTTTTAAATGCATTAGTTAACGTTTGTTTTTGCGTCTCTGCTAATGCTTTTTTCCCACTAATTAGCGCATTGTTAAGGTTATTTTTCGTTTCTTCGGTATCAAATAATTTTATTTTTGCGCCAGTTATAAGGTTTATTTTCTTTAAAATCTTATTAATATTATTTTTCCAAATTAATATTGTATTAGTGAAATTTGCTTCAAATATTTTAAAGACCCCAGTCCAACCACTAATAAACGATTTTCCAGCCATTGTACTAATGGTTTTTATAGCATTAAATATTTTTAAAAAAGTTGCTCCAAATTCAACAACTTTAATTCCAGCATCCGCAATATATTCGTAAAGTTGCCCACTCGTGCGCAATTCAATAATTTTTTCGGTAACCTGCTTGATATATTTTCCAAAAGTATCAATAAACATTAAAACAGCATCATTTTTAATTCCGCCGATTGCTCCTTTTAAACGGGTAGCTTCATCGCGGAAATTTGCTAATTTAGAAGAACTTTCGCCGCTCATAACAATTCCTAACTCAATAGCATCAGCGCGCATTTTATTAATACCTGCACTTCCTTGCTCAAGCATTGGCAATAATTCAGTTCCCGCTCGTCCGAAAACTTTTTGAGCTAATGCAGCGCGTTTGGTCGGATCGGCAATTTTTGATAAAGCAGCTGCTAATTTTTCAAACTTTGCTTCAGGACTTAAATTTGCAAAATCTTGAGCGGTCAATCCTAATTCATTTAATGCGTAGGTATTAGTGACAAGTCCTCGCTCTGCATCAAGCAAAAAAGTACTCATTTTTTTAGTTGCACGCTCAAAAGCTTGTAAACTGCTACCGCTTAACTCAAGAGCGTGTTTGTACTGCCCTAAAATTTCAATAGCAATGCCTGTGCGTTTACTCATTTTGTCAAATGTATCGCCTAAATCAACAACGCTATTGGTTAATTTTATCACAATTGCGATAACACCAATAATTGCAGCAGCACCGATTGCGGCAAATTTAGCAAATAAACTAGCTAGCTTTTTAACGGGCGCGCTAATTTTACTTAACTTGCGACGAAAGCGGTTTAATTTTTGCATTGCTGCCGACATTTTTACGCCAACTTTAATTTGTACGCCTTTACTCATAAACTGTTATAAATCCTTTGATATTCATTTAATAAATTATGAAACTCTATTTCTTCGGGAACTTCGAAAAACTTACGTTTGATTTTCTCGCCTGTCTCTCGAGCAATAATGCGATAAAAATATTCTGTCGCTCGATCAGCGGTAATTTCGGTTAAAATATATTCTTCAGTCCAACCGTATTGACTGGCGATAACATCAACCAAATTACTCCACCAAAATGGATCGCATTTTTCTACTTTTTTTCAACATTATCATCTCCATAATCCATATAGCCGCTATCGGGGATTAACTTCTCGATAACTTCTCCTATTACTTCAAGATCATCGGTAATTTTTGCCATTTGCTCGACGGCGTCGGCAATAAATGTTGAACTATTTATTTTTGGAAAAATAGTTTTCTTTAATTGTTTTGCAGGAGTGCTTAGAATTAATCCAACAACGGCTATTGAACCTACCATGCTATCAAATGTTTTTTCACCTATTAACCCTAAATACCATTTATGCAAAGCAGTTGGTTTATAAAAAGTGGTATCGTTTACCACTATTTCATCTTCTAGGATCTGCATTTGTGAAGCTAATTCATTTTTTGCAATTGCTTTTTGTGATTTTTCCGCAGCTTTAGCAATGTCTGAAATTTTCATAGGATCGCCATTGCTCTGCTTTACCGCTTTTGTGGTCATTTTTTTAGGTGCTGCCATTTTATGCTCCAGTTTCAGTTACTAATTTTGGATAAGCGGTACCCTCGGCGGTATAGCCTGTCACTGCGCCACGGGTATAACTAACTGCGGCACTTTCAAGCACTATTGATATTGTCTTATCGTTTTCTAGTGGTAATTCTAATATTCCACCAATTGTACTGTCGAACTCTTGATTACCTTTGAGGTTAAAGCTCACATTAACGGTAGTGCGCTCATTGCTGAAGATAAGTCCAACAACATCGCCTAAACCATCTTGAATTTCGGTTTTGTCAGCTTCTTTTTTTTCATCTAATTTTTCAACAAAACCAAAGGTTGTATCTTTGGTTCCAAATCCACTAATTTTTGCGCCAATATTTAACATTTTTTTCTCCATAAGTTAAAAGATTTTGCCAATTTGATTATTTAATTGGCGGTCGGCGTAGTTTGCCATTTTTCTTCCTTGGTCATCGACCAATTTTTGAACGTCACTATTTTTTAAAATTTTGTGCAGGTATTTATTATTGTTAATAATTTCAACATAATTATTACTACCAGTGAAATCTTCTTTATAATCACCCTCTTTTGAGTAAATTCTCACGGCGGCGGCGGTGCTGTATGCTTTGCCAGTTAAGCCGAGAGCTTCCCACGCTTTGAACCAACCTGCTCGAGCTCGTCCGACTCGCTGGCGGCGTTTGGTTGGCACATTAGCGCGGGTTGCTTTTAAAGTTATCCACGCCAATTTTTTAACTAAAAATTTAGCGTTGTATTTTACAATATCTTTAACCGTGCGGTCCTGGACTTTTGCCAATTTTTTAAACGCACTGTTTACTTCGCTAGTGTTAACTTTAAAATCAGTTTCAAACATTAGCCCACACCTCAATATCAAGCATATAAGTAAAAATATTATCAAAACAATCAAACGTTGTGCTGCTACAATTGATAAATAATATTTCGACTTCTTCGGTGCTTAACTCATGCTCTAAATTAGGGGTATAAAATATTTTTCCTATTTGATCGAACAAACTATCAATATTAATTTTGTCTTTATCTTTAAAAGCTTGCGTTTCAATTAAAATTTCTAGTGCAAAATTACTACAGCGGCTTTTTGCTACTGCACTATTTTTTTGCACACAATCCACGGTTATTTGTGGGTAACTTTTTTTAGCGCTGGCATAGCTTACTCTTACATTGCTATCAGGCAATTTTTCACTTAAAAAATTAACAAAACAATCAATTATTTTTTTCATTTTTTTTAATCAATTCCTAAATGTAATTGGGTTGTTACGCCATTATTTGAGGGTGCTATTTTTAAAATGCGATATTCGATTTCATCTAGAATGATATAATCATTTTCTTTTAGCAAAATATTATTTTCAAAACTATTGAAAGTTAAGGTGCAACTGTAATTTTCTGCTAATGAAGTCTTAGCAATAAAGGCTTCATGGCTCATATTACTTTGCAAGGCTTCAATCTCTTTATCGTCAACTGTTTTGAAAACGACTTTTGCTGTTTCTGTTTGGCTGTTTTTTATACCATTAAAATAAAATGATAACGATTCTTTGTTTAGCATTAAATTTTACCTCAAAATGCACTATTTTATTAATCTTTATTAAAGGGTGGAATTAACCACCCCTTTTTTTTAATATTCTTAGCTGACTTTTGGCTCGGTATCACTTATTGAACTTGTTTCGATAATTTTGACATTGAAAGCCTCTGTCGGATACGGCGCTGGTGCTCCCGTTTGATTTGTCGCTTGACGGCTTGCGCGAATTTGTGAAACACTGCGAGCGCTCATCATGAAATAGCAATTTGCTAAATCTGCTTTGATTTCACCAGGCAATAAGTCAATAAGTTCTGCGCAAATCTCATCAGTTGCAGTTTTGCCCGCCGCTGTACCAATATTAGCGTAGCGTAACACCGCTTTTTTATCGCCACGGCTTACACATGGATATGCCTCAATAAGTGTCGAAACTCCTGGTACTTTGCGACCTTCTGAGTCAGTAAATCCATCGGTATCCCATTCAGGATTAGAAATTTCACCGCCGCCGCCAAAAATAATACGTGCTCCTTTTTGATATGCTGGCGTGCCATTTTTACCTGTGTAAACTAAATAAATACTTGAATGAATATCTGTTGATGCCGAACTTGCTAGTTTCTTTAAACTATCAGCATCTACTTTTGCTTGCAGTCCATCCCAGCCGTCATCGGCTAAAGTAGCGTAAAAAACATCATGACCTAATCCTAAACGCCACTCAATCGCTCCGCCTTCTAACTCACTAGCCATATAATCAGCTTGAGCTGTCGCATCACCGACGCTACTTAAATCAGCCTTATCAATATTGATTGCGGTTGAGCTAATACCAGTTGAAACAACTTCATAGTCGTAGGTGCCTTTACTGGCATCGACACCGTTATATAATGTTCGGTTATTACTTGGGCTTGCTCCTGCTGTGCGAATTTTACGCTTTAGGCTATTTCCTGTAATTGTTTGCACTCCGAATACATCAAGCTCTCTTGCTGCATTTGTGGCTGCACCAAAAATTGATTCTATTTGTGGTCCATTCTTTACTTTTTCATGAATTGCACTCATGTTGCATTCTCCATTTTTATTTTTTTAAAATTATTTTTTTCTGAACTATTGCGCTTGGACTTTTTTAAATTATTTTTTTAGTGCGGCGGCGGCTTGTGCTACTAACGCATCGCGGCCAGTTGGCGTTTGAATGTCGCTGCCTGTGCCGTCATCGTCTGAGTTCTCAAACGTTTCTTCGTACTCGGTTACTTTTGCCTGTAGCGTTGCATTTTCCTCTGCTTTCTCTTGCAACGTTGTTGCGTGTTCTTCATCTTTTTTAGTTATTGCATTTTGCAATTCGACAATTTTGGCTTCCTTGGCTTGCAATTGCTCGTCAAACTTGATTTGAGCTGCATTCATTAATGCTTGATGTTCTTCGATATTCATCTCGTCATCTTCTCCAGTATTATTTTGGGTTTTATTTTGGGTTTGGATTGTTGTTGGTGGGGTTAAATTTGGCGAATTATCGCTAAATAAATTTTTATATTCAGCTGGGACGTTATTGAAGTTTTTAATTCGACAACTAGCGGCAACGTTAATGGCACTTGTGTTTGAAGTTGCAAACCCAAACTCAAGAGCTTCAGTGCCATTTAGCCACGTTTCATCACTCATCATTTGTTTAAGCTCGTCTTGCTCTATTCCTGTTCGAGATGCATAAATTGAACTAATGGTATCGCCTAATTTGTCGAGTAAATCGGCATAACTACGCATTTTATCGGCATCGCCAACGCTCACGCCCCAGCCGTTATGAATCATTAGATAACTATTTTCTGGCATAATTATTTCATCACCTGCCATCGCAATAACACTGGCGATTGAAGCGGCTAAGCCGTCAACAACAACGGTGACTTTTTGCTTTAAATTCTTTAAAAAATGATAAATTGCTATTCCCTCGAAAATTGACCCACCGCAACTATTGATGTGTACTTCGAGCGTTTCGCTCTCGTTATTATTTAAGGCGGCTTTTACTTCCACCACAAACTCTGAAGCAGTCACGCCCCAGCCGCCAATATCATCAAACAAATAAACTTCACTTGTTTGTGAATTATCAGCTTTATTTTGTACTTGAAACCATGTTTTCATCTTTGTTTTTTCCTATTTTAGATTGAGAATATTTTTGAATAAATCAGTGACCTTGTTTAGTGCTTTTACGGTGGTTTCGTTTGGGGGATTCTCTGTGCTTCTTAAGCCGTTTTTTTCGAGCAATTTTGCTTTGTATTTCAGTAACTCGACTTCGTCCTCAACGGCTTTTTTCTGTTCTTCAAGGCGTTGCTCCATCACGTCTTGCCAGCTGTTAGCTCCGCCACCTGCTGCAACTTCATTTTCTAAAGTGGTGGTGCCGTTTGCTAATGCTTTGGCTTTGGCATTTTCGTCTTTGAGTCTATCGACGCTCGGAATCCCAGGAGCGGAAAAACTGATCTTGCTTTGCCAATTATCAGGTAGCGAAATAATGCCTTGATTAGCGGCATTTTGTAAAATTTTTAGAGCAATTGGACGGTTGAATTTACGATTAAAGCGGTTTTGTTCTTCGCGAATGCGCGTCCAAGCAAGCATTAAACTTGCACGGTTGGCGCTAAAACTATTACTCGAAAAATCAAGCATTAAAATTTCTAGCGGTAAGCCTTCGCTTGCGCCAACTTGTCGAATTTGCACGCTAACAAAATCTTTGATTGAAGTACTCGGGCGTTTATTCTCAATTATTGCAATATCTTCGTCGGGTGCTAGATATTCGACTGCTCCGCTCATGACAGCTTCTAAGCGATCGTAGGTTGGCGGTTCATCAATTGGCGCTGAGCTGTTATCGCTATTTTCTGCATCGTTTGACTCGGTGCTATTTTTTTCAATAATATCGTCAATATCAGTAATATCGTTTAAATTATAGTCGGCTTTTTCCTCAGCTGATTTGCTTTTGATTGCCACGGCAAATTTAGCCGCCGCCGCTGAACTTTTTAATTCATTATCAAGCAGTTCATTAACTTTATTTAAGGTTCGCACTACTGTTAAAACTTTGCTAATGCCACGCACTTGGCGCACTTGGTCACGGCGTGCTAAATGAATAATCTTTTCAGCTTTAAAATGCAAACATTTTTTATTGATAGCTGTTTTATTTGGGTCGCCAGTAAAAATATATTTTAAAATCTTTCCACGACCATTGACCACCACGCCTTCAACGCATTTATTGTTATTATTAATATTGGCGCTTTTCCAGTCGTTTGGCTCGATGCACTGCAACGCATCGTAAAGATAAACGCTATTTTCATTATTATTAACCCACGCAAACAGATCGCCTTTTAAGAAATCTTCGAGCCATGCAATACGTTGCATCTCGAAAAAATCAATTCGACCGCGACCGTCGGCATGGTCAAGAGCCCAAATTTTATTAAAATAATCTTCAATTGCGCGCTTATTTTCTTTATCGGCAATATTAATTTGAAGGCGGTTGCCGTCACCAACTACCAAATCTTGAAAACGCCCGACAATTGCTCGAATTAGTGGCGTATTCTCGAACGCATCAATGGCAATAGCAATCATCTTCTTGCGATCTTTGATATTTAACTGCTCATCGACGCTTTTTAAATCAACTTTGGGTTGGCGGTGTTGCGGATGTGGTGTTAGAGCCTCGTATTTATTGACGCTGCGTGATTTATTATTTTTAAATCTTAAACTATTTGCTCTCATCAGACAATAAAATTCCTTCCGCTATTATTTGTGATACGACGGATCTTATTTTCTAATTTGTCACGGCGGTTGTAGAGTCCTTCAAGCGACAAAGTAACTTTGACCCCCTCGCTATCAAAGGAGATTACTCCGCCATTTGCTAAGCATTTGGCTATTGCCGTATCGAGCTGCTTTAATTCTGTAATTAATTTTTGTATTCTGGTCATTAGAAAATAAATCCTTTGCTTATTCACTAATGCCCGATGCTGTCCGATAATTTATTTTTTGAGTTGAAGAAGTTTTTTTTGTTAGCACTTTTTTTGCCTTATAAAGTGCTAATGAAGTAGCTAAAACAATTGAAAATTCTATTACTTATTTAACTGCGGATAAAAAATATTATGATGCAAGGAGAATAACGCCTAATAATCGGTGAGATCACGTTTCGCACGGCGGCGACGGTGCTTATTTGTATTTGCCTTACGCATTAATGATAAATCATTCTCGCCTCGTGCTCTCAACCATTGTTCGGGTGTTAATCGCTCAATCATAAAATGTTTGAGCAAATACCACATCTTCTCGCAGTCAAAATAGTCGTGGCGGCGTTCGCCAAAATCCCAGCGCTCAAAATTAATCTCATAATTACCATTTGGCGGACGTGAAGCGTTTATCTCCGCTAAATAATCATCTTTAATATTATATGGCAATCCGAATGATTCACTGTTCTCGTCAATTAAAAGATAATGCAATAAATTGGCATTCCAATATTTTTTATCTCCGTTGATACGGCGCTGATTACTCTTGCTAATCTCATAGAGTTTACCCCCGCGCAAACTAAAACCCTTGTAAATCCACACTCCTGGCAGTGCAGCCGCGCGCCGTTGCACAATCTTTGAAATATGCCCGCCCTCATCCCAGATTGCCGAGCAAACGCTAATCCCATTTATTACCTTCTTTTTTGCACCATTTTGTAGCTTTTTTTCTTCGATTGTTTGATAAAATAATTTTGTTTTATAATAGTTTTCCGCCGCCATAAAATCTTTAAACTCTCCATAGTCAAGCAAATATGATCGCCCACCTTTTAATATTGCTCTGGTGATATATTTAAAATGTCCGCGCTGCGTATCTAGACTCATCATTATTGCAATAACATCGTCCTTTTCGGGCTTACTCATACAATGATTTTTTAGTTGCTTGAGCTCCTCACTCGTTACTTTTTTGCGCTTAAATGGCAACCCCTTAAATGAATTTGCAAAATTTATCTGCTTTTCGAGCGGCGCGGTGCTCCCACTCTCTTGTTGTTCATTAAGGATATTTTCCCAGCTTAAAGCGGCAAATTGACTTGCAAGTGCCCCAACTTGAAAAGAGTATTTACGCCGTGCAAAACGGTCGCTGCGTTGGTGGATATAACATCCCTCTTTTATCATCTTTGCTTTTTGGTTCTCAGCATGACGGTAACCACACTCCGCACAAATTAACCGTATATTCTTTGCCACTATCTCGCCCGTTTCGCTATCGACTTCGCCCTTATCTAATGCGCCAATATCAAAGCTTGCGATATAATGGTTACAACCTTTATTTTGGCATTTTAAATGGTAGTAGCCGCGCGAACCCTTTAAAAATTCCTGAGTAATTCGACTTGAACTTTTCGTCTTATGTGGACTGCAGACTGCTAGGTCCAGCGAATTTTCAAAAGAGCGCATCCGCTTTTTAACCTCGTCGCGTGGGTGTGGTTTCCCCTCGTGTGTCACCCATTTGTCAACTTCATCACTCATACAAACGGGGTAGCTCACCCCCATAATATTATCACTCCCTTGGAAATAGACTTTGCTATTTTGCAGTTGGTAAAACTCTTTGGTAATATTCTCACGGCGGCTTAATTGCCCGTGAAATTCAGATATATTGCGCATTATTGGTAGTAACTTTTCGCTATTCATCCGCTCCGCAAACTCTTTACTACGGTAGGTTATCAGACAGCTCTCATCATAAAAAAGCGCAAAATATGGCACCAGGCTACAGAAAAATATCGTCTTCCCTAACTGCTCAATACCTGTTAACACTATCTCAACTCGCCCTCCATATTCAACGTATTCGGTCGCTCGCTCTAACGGCTCACGCAAATATGGAACCAGCTCCAAATTAAAGTAATTTGGCTTATATGGATTCATTGATAAATTTATATTTTCACTCACCCAATCCGTGATTTTCGGCACAACGCGAGGCTTGATATAGCGGTATAATTCACCCACCACGCCACGCGCTACGGTTGCAATTTCGCTTGCAACGACTCTAGCTCCCTTATCATCAACTTTTGATCTCTCGGACATAATTTCTTGCTTATCTCTCTTAGACTTATTAACATTTGCTTGTATTCGACGCTCAGCTCGCTCGACAGCTCGTCAAGCAATTCGCTACGGTATTTCGATAACTTCTGCTCTTTCAACTGGATCTCTAACTCATCCTTCCTTACCTTCACTCGCTCCGAATAATTGCCAATCTGCTGGCTCTTATTGAATTCGTTTGAACTGTTCAAGGATGTTTCCACCTCCCCTCCTGTACGATCTTCCTCCAATATATACCACTTGTTATTTACCTTCTCTGCTAGTAATTCGCCGTTCTTCACTCGCCGACGGATCGTATCGACAGACTTTCCACAACTTTTAGCATATTCTTTTAAAGTTTTCATTCACGCGCCCCCGTGCATAGGCATTTCGAGTTATTTTTTTTCGGAGCTAAATGTTGTGAAAGTGGCGGACAACCACTCGATTTTTTTTGTAGTTTAGAGAACCTATTCCCCATAATACTAACTCTCCCACTTTCCGAGGTTAAGCAGCTTCAATAATTCCTTTCTCTTATTGGTTTGTTTGGCTAAAAAAATATTGATAACATCTTCGATATCTTGATTAGTTGCTTGAGCGTTTAATTGGATTGCTTTAAAAATATCAGCAGGAATATTAATTGAAACTTTGATAATATTGTTGTTGGTCATGGTTAATTTTTCCTTTTATTGTAGTGGTTAAACACAATTTTAAAGTCAGGATTTCGACGCAATTTTTGAATAGTATCAGCAATAGTTGAGTGAGAAATAAATGTTTTAGCTTCGATTTGGCGCACTGAAAATCCAGCGCTAACGAGTAGCGCAATAACAATATCTTTAGGATTGTTGAGTTGCAAATAAAAGTCTGCAATACCTTTAGCGGTGTTAATGATAATATTGTTGGCGTTGTCGGCTTCTGTGATGGTTGGCGCGCCGTGAATATCTTCGATAAATTGTATATTATGATGATTTCGCTTGTCAATAGCGGCGTCTATGCAATAATCGCTGTATTGACAAATATTGCACTGTTGATTTTTACTGTTAAATTGAGCGTAACACTTTAAGTTATCCAATATTTTCACCATTATACTAGTAAAGAATTGTTAAAATTATAATTACATAAATTGTTGCTAATTAGCTATTTAAATACTATTTTATTGTTTTAAAGTTTTTTTTATTTGTATTAGTTAAAGTTAAAATTCATCAATTAAAGCTGATTGCTCAAAGTAATTCCAAAGCGCCGCTCCAGTGCACCGCCATTTGTTGGCTATTTTGTTGGCTGGGATAGTTCCCTCTCTAAAGATTTTACGGATACACTTTTCATTAAATCCGAGCATGTCAGCGACTTCTTCTGTGCTGTAAAATGCACCTAATTTTATATTTTGCTTGGCTTTAGTTTTTTTTTTACTCATTATGGAAAAACCTTAAAAAACGTTAAAAATTAATAGTACTTGTATGATACTTTTTTGTCCGTCTATATATACCATAGCATATTGTTGCGACCGCCAAAAAAACAGTAGTACCAATTATCCCATTTTATGACACTTTTTCTAAGCTCAAAGAGTTAAAAAAATATCTATTAAAAATCTAATTGTCTAAAAGAGTATGCAATAGTTATGCAAAACTATTAATTTTGAGCTTAAAAGCCCTATGCAAATGCTCTTTTACTGTTATTTAAAAAAGAAAAGCACTTAGCAACTATTTTACTAAGTACTTAGGCAAATTTAAAAGTTCATTGATTCGATGGGAATTTGTAAGTTGTCGGCAATTGTTATCGCGCTTTTGTAGCTGATTAAATTTCGCTTAAGGGCGGCATAAAAGACACTTCTAGATACTTTTGATTTAGCGATTAAAGCGTTGGTCAAGGTTGTTTTTGCTGAATATTCTAAATTTAATTCATGAAAGATTTTTCTTTTTGTTTTGGAGCTGATTTTATTATTTTTAAGTGCTTTTTTAAACGTCGCTCTGGTTACGGACGTTTTATTCAATAAACATTGGCTAATTGTTGCTCTATCATAAGGCATATTGATAAGTTTACTCCTGTTGTTAATTGTTAAATGCATCAGTTACGGTACGATTTGAGAGGTTGTTTTTATCTCTTTTTTTGGTGTAATGAGTGGTGCTTTTCAATTCATCATGTCCAAGCGCATCTTGGAGCATTAATAACGGTTTGAGGGCATCGTCGGGATGAAGTTTGCAATAATGATCTAACATGATGCAAGCAAACGTATCGCGCATCGAATGAGTTGCAAAGTTTCCTTTAATGTTTAAGAATTTAACGGCACTTTTGATTTTACGATAAAAGAGTCGGTAATAAATTCTTTGGCCAGGTTTAAAAGTGCAAATAAATTCCTCAGCTCCACAAATACCACGCTGTTGCTGTTCAGATAACCAGTCATAAATGTACGGCTTAAAGCGGTCAATGATAAACACTTTGCGCTTTTTCTTTTTTTTGCTTTTGCTTTTGTGAATCAAAAATGAGTCAACTAAATAACCATTTGGGGCAACGTCACCCCTTTTAATTTTGAGAATTTCATTAATTCTTGCGCCAGTTGTCAATCCAAGCGCAAAAATACAACAGTAAAGTTTACCGTTTGGGATTGCTGCAAAATAATCAAAGATGCGGTCAATCTCCTGTCGATTAAATTCCTCCGCCGCTGCCATCACTCCACCTCTGATTTAATAATTTGGGTTGCTTGTCTATTTAAATTATTATCATTGCAAAGATCAATTAATTTAAAGATGGCTCGATCACGTTGTACAATAAATTTTTCAAGTTTTTTAATCTCTTGTTGTGCTTGCTCAATAATTTTAGTTGCTTTTCTCAAATCGCTATCTTTTGTTAATCTGTATCCAAACATCACTCCGCCACCTCTTTTTGAACTCTGATTGGAATTAAATCCAAATCAATACGAACGCTTTCACTGCGCCCTAAAATTAAGCACTCGGCTGTGCGACTTTCAGGATTTACTTTCCTAACTTTAACTCTAAAATTGCCAAGTCTCGGAGAATACGAAACCATCTCATAAACTTTTGGACTCAAAATTTTTTCGCAGTAAACAGGGTCAAGAATTATAATTTTCCCTTCCAATAGTTTTTGAATATTGAATTTATTGAAATAGCCTCCTACACAGATAAAATTCAGTTCAAGTTGTTCAAACCATTCGAAACATTCTGCTAAACCAGATAAAATATCTTCAACGCTCACTTTTCCACCTCCTGTTTTAAGTGTGAAATTAAATCAGCAGGCAATGAGTTAAAAAAATAATCTAATTCTTTTTTAGAGCGCTGTTTTAATAGTTCAATTACTTCATTTAAAAGCTTCTTTTCAGTTTGTGTTTTGTTAAAAATCACTGTTGTTTTTCCATTAATAAATTCGCTAATTCTAATTAAATTTTTATTTAAGTCATAATAATAAGTAATTGTGATTAAATTATTTTTTTCGTTAATTGTTTCTTTAAAAAGAATTTCACAAACAATTTCATTTTCTTTCTTTTTGGTAATAATTTGAATATATTCTTTGTCGAAAATAGCCCCTACTAATTGTTCAAGCTGAATCCCTTTACTCATTCTAAGATTTATTAATTTTTGAATTTTTTCTTTTATCTTTTCTAAACTCATTCCGCCACCTCTTTTTTTTCTTTCTCTGCTAATCTTCGTCCGATTTCTTCAAATGCGTCAAAAATCATTAAAAGCCAAGTTTCTATTTTTTGTTCTGGTTGAAATTCGTCAAATTCTAAATCAGAATTATATAATTCTACTTCTAATTCCTGTTGTGAACCATTTTTACACGCATCAAAAAGCGGGGTAAATTGCTCTTTTATTTCTTCAATTTCGTCTTCATTTGTAATATCCTCAAGGAGTTCTTTTTCCCATTTTGCTAATTCTATTATTTGAGAGTTCGCATCAAATTCAAAAACTTTTTGAGTACTATAAGTTGTTAATTTTTCACAAAAATAATAATCACTAATTATATTATTTGCGGTCGGGATAAATTCACGACAAGCGATATAATTTCCTAAATCACCAGTGATTGTGCAATTTCCGTCAAAGTTGGTAATTTTGACTTCTAAATTATGGCTGTCTCTTTGTTTAAAATGATGAATAGTTAATTTTTTGCCGTCAATGTCGAACTCTTTAACGATTAGTTCATGTTTTGAAAAATCAGCCTGTGTTCTTTTATCACTCATTTTACCACCTCGTTTTTTATTAAATTTTGCTCTTTTAGAATTTTGACGTTTTTGTGATATTCTGCGATGATTTCATCTAATTTTAAAATTATTTTTTGATAATCTTCACTATTTGTTGCTTTTAATTCTTGAATATCGCCGCCCGCAAAATTATAACTCAAATAAACCTCAACTTCTGGGAAAAATTCCCCAGTAACATAAATATCTAGCGAAATAAGAGCTGAAATTGGATAAAACAACTCTGAAAATTCTGAAAACACATGAATATTTAAGTGGCTAAATTCATCATCATTGGTAATATCGCAGTAATTTCCGCCATCCTCATTGTAGTAATCAAAAGACTCATCTTTTATAATTTCAATCGCCTTTACTTTTGTTATAATTTCCTGCACAACTTCATTATAAGTTTTCATTTTACCACCTCGCTAAAACTTACATTTTTTGAATCGTCCCTGAACCCCGGATCACAAAAAGGTAATTCATCAGCTAACATAAAACATTTAGCATCTTCTCTAAATAAACATCTACTACAATTTAAATCTTCAACAACTTTAAATGTTTTTTCATCAATTTTAAAAGTTTTCCCAATTGCTAAATTAAAATCAATCATCGTTCCACCTCGCTATTTTTCATGCGTTTTAAGATTTCTTTTTCGGCTGCGTTTAATCTGTTTATGTATGGTCTTCTTTTGAATTCTGTTTCGCTCATCATTCCGAAACCAACTGTACAATCTAATTTTAAATACTCGTTTAATAATTCCTTATTTTTCATATTCTGAACTTTTTTCAACCTCATTTTTTCACCTCAATAAATATTTGTTTGTCTTTACACTTTGGAATTTCTCCTAATTTTTGTAAAATTTGACAATCGTCAGTTAAAAAATCACACCCAGCGCATGAAAAATCAGTATTTTCAATTGCAATATATTCAACTCGACCACGTTCGAAAGTTTCGCCATTTTCCATAAATACACCTCAATAAAATAATCTTTTGATTTTGGTTAATTTTTGCTTATTCGGTAACTTTGAGTCTAAAATTTCAGCTATTTTTTGGCATTTATCGCAATCATGAAGTCTATTTGAAAAATTTTGTGCTAATTCTTCATTCTGTTTTTGCTGTTCAGCTTTTTGTTGTTTGTTGTAATACATTCTCAATACTCCTTATTTTTAGTTGTTCATTCGTCGCAAATTCACACTCAACCTTATATTTATTACTGTCTAAATTTTCCATCATTCCACCTCGATATTTATAATTATTGCTTTTGGTTCATTCTCTCCGTAACATTCGACCCAACCTGGTAAGCTGTTTGGCTTGTGGCAAATTTCAACACTTTTAATTATCCCGCTTAAACGTTCCTTGGTGTATCCTTTTGCTAAGGTGACTTTGCGCCCTATTTTGCACGTTTTAAGGTTAAAATTATTACTAATTTTGCGATATTCAGCAGTTTTTTCGCCACTTTTAAACGCTTCAAAAAATTGCTTTTTCAACGGCACAAACAGCGGTTTCATACCTGCAATTTCTTGACACTCTTCACACAAGGTAGGTTCTTTATATTCTGAAATTTCATCATTAGTAACATAATTATTACAGCAACTGTCACATAGAAACCGCCACCCGTGTTTTTCAAATAAAGTTTTTAAACTTGGTTACCGTCAATATTTGCGTATTGATCATATTCTTTTGCTCTATCACATAAAACAAATTCAAATTCATCGCCTAAAAATTCAGCACCTAAACGCCGTGCTTGTAATCCATGATTACAAAAAATAACGTAACTTTTTTCATTGTCACTATCACTTACAAGCCAAGCTTTTGTCGCTCCGTCTATTTTACAAAAAGGGTTACTCATTTTCCTATCTCCTTATTTTATTTTTAATTGTTTGAATTTTAATTCCCCACCCCCTAAAAGTTGAATTGCAACTGGCTTTCGTTGCTAAATTTTGGTTGTTTCTGATTGTATTCATGCCACGGAACACTTTTAAAAATTGCTTTATGATTTACCCAACGGGCAAAATCTTTTTGTAATTGATTTGGGGCAATATTATTTTCAAAATCTCGAAACGGTTGAGCAAATGGATTAACATTTAATTTGCGTAAAAACTCAACTCTTTTTAACGCATCAGCAATATTTTTTACAAGAACATAAACAAAGATTTGCACATTGTTTTTGTATTTTCTCAAGAGTTTTACCGCCTTTTCAACAGCTGGCATTTGAGCCACGGTGTCGCACGCTAAACGAATGTAACGAATCCACTTGCAAGCCGCTAAAAGTTTTGCGATTGAGTCGTCAATTAATCGAGCGTCTAAGCCTTGATTGAAGTCAATTTTAATAGGCATTGTTGCGATTTTTTCAATCTGTTTGATGCCAAATTCACTGGCTAAAACATTATTGTCTAGCAAAACAACCTGCTTAAAATCTCCTGCAATGCGTTCAATTTCCGCTACTTCGTGAACATCTCCCTCTTTCTTTGGAACTACACACCAAGAACATTTATTCGGGCAACCTCTTGTCAAAAAGCCAATCGCATAATCTGAATGATCATAAATCGAATAATCTGGAGTCATACTCTCAATTATTGGCGGTAATTTTTTACTAAAATCATAGCCAGTTCCGCCCTTGACGATTTCACAATCTGCAACATAATCAACGTCTTTTGTGAAAGTAAAAACTTTGCTTTGATAAATTTTTGACGGCTTATCAAATAACGGCTCAAACCATTTAACTGTATTCCCTTTTAGTTTATGAAAAGCACTAATTTTCATCAACGCTAAATTTGGGATCTTACTATCAACATCAACTAAACAAATTAATCCACTCATTCTGCACCCCTTAAAAGTTGAATTGTTGCTGATGTTTATTTTCTTGAATATCTTTTTGCTTTTCGGCTTGCCGTTTTACCGCATAAAGAATATTAAAGCGTTGCGATTTCGTTAAATTAGTTTTTGCTAAATAGTGTCCTAGCTGGCATAATTCTCTATTTCTTTTTATACTTCTCATAATTCACCCTCCTAATCAAAGATAAATTCTTGTTGTTGTTCATGCTTGAATTTGCAACCTTTGACCGTTTTTTTAATCCACCAATCAAACATATTGTCGCCATCACTCCAACGGTCAACGCTCTTTTTGCCCTCAGCTTTTTTCTTTGCGTACATTTTACGAAATGCGATGCGATATGCTTTTTCGTATTGAGGGAACTGTTCAAGCTCTTTATTTGCGTTTGTACTCATAGGACAACCCAAACAACCGACCCGTTTCCAGCCTTGATCGTAAAGCTCGCAGTATGGCACATTATACATTTTGATGAATTCCCATACGTCCGCTTCTGTCCAATCAATAATTGGGTGAAGATATTTTTTTGTGTTGTCGAACATACAAACTTCGGTCATTTTTCGCCGTGCTCTGCGGGTGCTTTCTGCGTGTCTAACTCCAGTAATTACCAATCGACCAGTACCGCCACGCTCTTTTAATTCAGCACAACACCAGCGTTTTTGGCGCATTGGAAAACCTTTTTTAACTAATAATTTAAAAAATCCCTCTTTTGGGTAATGAATTTTTGTTTCAAGGTGATGTTTTTTTCCGAATTTAATTAAAGGCGGTGGATCTATCGTTGTTAAATTGTGGTGAGCATCAAATTTAACTCCGCTCATAATTAATAGTTGACGCACTACAGTTGAATCTTTTCCAAACGAATTTGCAAAATAATAACCCTCTGGTGGTTCAAATTCTTGCAATCTTTTAATGGCAATATCAATTCTATTTTGCTTTTTGCCCCATAAATCTGTGTAAATTAATCCACTCATTCTGCACCCCCTAAAAGCTCGGGATTTTCGTAGCGGTTGCCGATGATTTCAACGTGTAATTCTTCGTCAAGCAAAAAATCAATATGAGTCGTAGAATAATTTTCATTTAAAAATTCACAATCAATAGTCAAATCATTATTTATGACTTCTACAACTTCCTTACATTCAAACCCATCATCATATTTAATTTTTAAAATATCGCCTGCATACATCAATATATTTTCGTCATCTTTCCAACCTGTGCATTGAAGTAAAATAACGTTTTCGCCGTCGACAATTTTATGCTCATATTTTCTTAAATGTTGTAAAGGTGATGAAAACGGTCTTTTAGTTTCAAAAGTTACTCTAATTTCTTGCTTGTTATAAGAAATTTCCGCCGCTTCAAAAACTTTGTAGCTGCCATCATCTTGCTTAACTGCCACCCGAAACTTAAATCTATCTAAATTATTATTTTCCATTTCAAAATCTCCCTTGTATGTCGTATTTATCCATGCATTTGTCGCAATAAAATATTTCCTCAAAATCCTCCCAACCTTGAGAAATTGGAATTGATTGATGGCATTTATTACATTCTTTTAATTCCTCTTTTTTATCGCAACAAACTTCATTTTCTGTATCCTCTATTTTTAAATATCCAACACATTTAAAAATAACTGAGCAATTATCTTCTCGATCATCAGCATAACAATTTGGTATAATCTCAATATCGGCGAAGGATTCACAAATTCCCTCTTTTAAATCGCAATATTTTTCACAAAATTTTCGGGAATGCTGACAATGATCTTCTTTAAATTCGCATTTAGATGGCTTGCAATGTATAGAATCATGTAAAAGGCATTCGCAAGGATTTTTAACAACTTGATAAATTGCTGTTCCAAGAGCGAAAATTTCGCCAACTGCTAAATTTATAATATCGTGATTTGTTTCATTTATTTTTATTTCCATTTTCTGCACCTTTATTTTCTTTTTTATCAATTGCACCAGCAATTAAGCCGTCCACTATGCCTCTTTTGTAGCCTTGATTATAAACAACCACCATCAAGACAATAACTAAAAATATGTAAAATATTAAATCTTTATCTATAATCATTTTCTGTCCTTGGGTTGTTGATTGTTGACCACAAATGCGACTAATTGTTTAAGGTTTTTATTGTTTCTTATTTCAAGAATTACTTTTTCTCGTTGTTGATAATTAACTTTGTGAAATTCATAGAAATCTTCATATTTGATTAGTTCAACATCAACCATTTTTTTAACAATTTCTTCGGCTTCTTTGAGATAATGCACCACAAACTTTTTCATGAGCTCACCCCGCTACTTTCATAAGGATTTTTAAAGTCGGTTCTTATTAAACGGCTTCTTGCACCCTCGGCGGCTTCTGCTGCGTTGCAGTTTTCAAGACGATCAAAAAATATTTTTGGCGTAACATTGGCACTTAACCACATTTTTCCACCGTAAAAACCGTTGGTGTAAACAAAATTTGTCAACTCATAAAAACACTCTAAATTACTATCTGTCATCTTCTTTTTACCTAAATCGTCAACGATTAATAAATCGCATTTGGTGATTGATTTTAGCCAATAATTTGCACGATCTTTGTCTTGAGTTGAAAGTGTCGAGTAATGCGCTAATAATTCATTTGCGGTGATGTAAATAATTCTCACGCCTTGCAATAATAATTTTTTGGCAACGTAGGCGATTGAGCGTGTTTTACCACTATTAAATTCGTTGGCGATATATAAATTTCTGCGGTAATTCGCCAGTAAATTATTTGCTAATTTGCCACCGTCGGGAATTAAAGAAAAATTAAAATGATCCTCTTTTTTGTCGCTAAATTCAAACGGTATTGGATAATCATGTAAAAGCATTAAATTGCGATTAATCACCGTCTGACGATCTTTTTTTTGCTGCTCTTTTTTTGCACATTTACGGCAAATATGCTTAACTTTGTGAAAAGTTTTTATTAAATCTGCTAGAATAACAATCGCTTTTTTATCGGTGCCATCGTCACCAGTGAGCGTTTCGTGGTATTGCAAATTACACACCTGGCAATTTGCCGTAACTTTTTCAGAAATCTGCACTATAACACCCTCCTACTTTTTTAGCATTTTTAAGTTCCTCTTTTTGCTGAGAAAAATTATTTAAATCATTTTTACTCGGAAAGTGAAATCCTCTAGCATCACGAATAACCTTTGAATTACTTGAAATGCTTCCTGCAATCGAGTTTGCTCTATTTGCCTTTGGAATCCTTGCCACGGTCAATAAATCAGCGTCAAAATCCATTCTTGAATATTGCCCTAAATTTGCAAATTTCTTTTTAATCCAATTCAATAATTGAGTAGTAATTTCACTATCATTTTCAAATTTCTCATCAATTACCATTTCAAAATATTGCAATTCAGATTCAAAATTTTCGCTATTAGAGAGATTTAATTGTTTAATTGTTTCTATTGTGTCCGTTGGTTGTTCGCTCGCTGTTTGTTGGTTGTTCACTTGCTGTTCGCTCGTTGTTCGCTTGTAATATTCTGAATTATTGTAATTATCATAATTACAGATAGTTACAACTGTTTTCTTGCTGTCCGCTTTCAGTATTAAAAAGCCATCTTTTTGCAAGTTAGACAACATACGAACAACCTTTGAACGGCTAAAGGACAACCCCCTAGACACTGAAATATCTTTAGCAAATTTTGCCACGCCAATAACCAATTGACCACGTTTGATTAATTCGCCGTCAAAATACTTATCAGTGTGATTTGCACTCGTATATAAAAAGTACATGAGCCCTAGATAGTCTATTCCTCTTGACGCACTAATGCTGCTTAAAAAAGAGCGTGGCGTCATAATATATCCGTTACACATTGGCGTATTCCTTTAATATTTGTTGAGCGCCCTCGTTTTGTTTTGCAGCTATGTATTCGGGGGTGTATTTTTCGTCGCTTGCTACCGTCTGAAACGGCAAACGTTGGCGGTCTTTGATTGATTCGAGGTGATTTAAATAATCTTCAAGAAAAGCTCTGAATTGCTCTGAAGTAATTTCAGCACCTTTGAGGTTAGCTTTAATTTTAATTGTTAAATTGTCGTCACTTTCAGAGTCTTTTTTGGTGTCGACATTAATATTTTTTCTAAAGCCACGACGGACGGCACGGCGATAAATTCCACCATGACTAATTCCAAATCGTTCAGCTTGAACAATCACTCGCTGGTGTAAATCGGAGCTAATCCGACAACTAAATCTTTTCTCTTTGCAAGTCATTCCGTCACCTCGTTTTTTTCTGTATGCTCTTTTTCAGCCGCTTTATATTCACTAAATAAAATTTCAATTGCTCCCTTTGGTGGCTGATATTTTTCATTAAAAGTGGCACTTTGAGTACCAACTTGCCAGTAAGCAAATTCATCATTTATAAATCCAGCGGTTAAATTGTCTAAAAAAAGAATTCTATTTGTATTCTCTACTTTTAAACAGTAATAATTTGATAATTTCACCATCTCTTCAAAGTTAGCAAACATCCATCTTCTTGTTTCAAAAGACATGATCATTTCATTACATTTTTTTTCTAAATCAATTAAATTTTTATGTTTTTGGCGGATTCTCTGCGTATGGTTGCGACCGCTTTTTTTTGTAAAAACAACTAAAATTTTCTGTTGATTTCTGCCAGTGACTTTATATCTACAAATTTTGAATTGTCGGTGAAATATATTAATTTTTGAATCAGTTAATTTTTCTAAAGTTGCCCGCAATTCCTCAGTTTTTTCATACCAGTTATCAAAAATATCATTGGATTTGTCAGCTATTTGCTGGATTTCTTCAGCTTGAATTTTAAAGTATTTCATTCTGCCACCTCGTTTTTTAAGTGGTCATCTCTGAATTTTTGTAAAAGAGCGATATAATTAGCAGTATCTGAATTTTCGAAAATAATATAATCTTTATCAGGTTTGCTATAAGAATTGCAGCCATTGAAGTAAATATTCACTCCACACGATGATTCAGTTGGATAAAAAAAGAACCCTGCACTATGACTTGTATTTTTGCTAATTTCCAAACATAACATAAAAATCTTAACAAATGGGTGCGAATATTTTTCAAATTCGCCATCGGCATAAGCTAATTCCTCTTGAAAACAAGCAACTGTTTCATCAAATTTTTTCTCTTGATCTGCAAACTCAAACAGCTTATCGCTTTTATTAATGTTTAATTTTTTAAGAGTTTCTATCTCTTCATGAAGTTTAGTAACCTCATTAATTAGTTGCACTTTTTCCGCTTTTAAACAAGCGTTTTCATTCTCTAAATGCGTGATATTTTCGACTAATTCCGCCCACGTTTTACTCTCTGCAATCATTTTAATAGCCCCCTGTTATCGTCTTAATGGCATTAATGCCATTTCTAAACTTTGGTTAGTTAAATAAATCCCCGAAACCCTATCTTTAACGTAAAAATCAAGCCAATATCCTGTTAGCGCTTGTTTAACTATATTTATCATTTCAACACTAAAAGCCATTTTTTCGACTTTTAAATTATTGTGATTAATGATTCTTATATTTTGCGTTGCAAGTGTCATATCGCTTGAATTTTCCAATGATAATTGCATGATGTTTTTATCAATTGAAATTTTAAGTATATCACGAAGATTTTTCCCAAATAAATTATCAAGGGCAGTTTTAAATTCTATGACATTTAAGATAATTTCCGATTGAGCATTTTCTTTAATATCCTCCAAAACCGAGTCAGTATCGGGGAATTCACCACTAATTTGTCTAAACATTAAAGTTGCGCTTTTAGATTCAAAAATATAATAATATTGATCTAAATATGTTGCTAAATAAAATTTAATCTCTTCGCAACTCTTGAATATTTTTAAATAATGTTCTATTGCTTCAAGAGAAATAATACCACTAAAATTTCCACAAACATCAGCCTTGCATTCGCCAAATTTTGAAATCAGTAAAACTTTACCATTAGTAGCTGTAAAACGTAAAAAAATACCGCTAATAGTATCAAATTTGATTCCGTGCAAAGTCTGTCTTGAGTCTTCTAAATCTATAGCACTTTTAAAGCGGTTAAAAGAAGCGGATAAATTAACGGAATAAGTAGAAAATAATAATTTTTTGTCAGTTAATTTGTTAATTTCAATCGACTCGAAATCCTCAAATTTACGAGTTGAAATAATTTGAGTAAAATTATTAAAGGTCAATTCTAATTTATCATCTTTTAAATTAAATAATATTGATTCATTTTTCTTTGCTTTATTAATTTTATTAATCAATTCATCAATGTAAATATTGCATTTACCTTTTAAAAATACATTCAAAGCTAATTCAAAACTTACAACTTTATCAACTCCAATCCCTTGAGTATAAAATTTTACTTTATTGTCTTTGAGAGCTTCAATTACTACGGCTGGATATGTTTTAGAAAACTTTTTTATTTCTCTTAAAACGTGTAAAATATCATTTTTACTTTGTAGAATAAATTTCATCACTCACCCCCGTTGATTTTAGCTTTAAATTTTTTGATTGAAAGAGCGTAAACACAACGTCCAGGGGCGTGTTTATTGCCTTTTTCACGATTTTTTTTGTTTTTTGATTTGAAAAGTAGCTTTTTCATAAGTAAGTTAATCCTTATATAAATTTAACGGGTTTATATACTTGCTTAATAATTTTCGTAGAATTATTAAGCTTTTTTTGTGGTATGATTATTATTTATTGAATCCGTAACAAATTTTTCTAAGCTTTCAAACATGATGCGAACATTAGAGCGAACTCCACCAAAACTTGCTTTTGTTAGTTTTCCATCTGCGATTAAGCGATCAATGCTTTTTTCTGAACAGTCGAGAATTTCCATTGCCTTTTTCTTTGAAATCATTTTCAAATGTGCCGTTTCATTGTTGATTTGACGATTTAAGCGCAATACATCTAACGCTTCATCTAATTCATTTGGATTAATCATCTCACTATTTGCAAGCGGACTCAGAACGCCTTTTATTAAATGAATAAATTCTAGCGAAATCATTTTATCACCTTATGTTATTTTTTAAGTTATTTTTTTTAATTGTGGAGTACTCAAACTGGAGCTACTCCACTAGTGAGCGAAATAAAAATTTGCAAAATTAAAGACTATTTATTAAGTTTATTAATATTTGAATTTGCTAAAAATTCGCTCAAATAAGTAGCAAATTCACGTTTTTGTGAACAATTAGTAAAATAAAGTAATTTAGAAAACATAAATTTATTTATTTGTACCCAGTTAGTAAAATCATCGCTCAAAACTTCACTAACTGCGAAATTATTAATTTTTCCAAACTTGAAAAATGCGAGGCGATTTGGTCGTATTAAAAAATGCGGCTGGAAAATTCAGCACCGCCCCTAAGTCAATCATTAATCAAGGAAGTAAAAATGTATTTTTTAAAGAGCTTCGGCGGTGTGTGGGTGATCCCAATACTTCACCGCCTAGCGTTTAAAGCCTGCTGTGGCTTATTTTTATTCAATTTGCTAATATTTATTGCTAATGCTATATTTAAGCTCCTACACTAAAATTTATTAATTTAACAACAAGGAAATTAACAAAATGAATTATAATTTTCCTACTCTTTACCACTATCATTTTCTTGGTTTTGACTGGTGGATTTCTTACAATCCTCAAAATGATAAGTGGGATTTGTCAAGCGGAGACGTTCCCAACGCTGAAGTATGTAGCAGTTATTCCAGTCCAGCACAAGCTGCTTGTTCTCTAAATTCTCAGCATACGGACAAATACGAATGGGATCTCCTTGATTATGATAAAATCTGGGAATGCACCGAGGACATTCAAGACTGGGAAGTGTGCAATCGTCACTAACAAGCTTTGCTTCTTTTAATTTTGGCATCATTGCGTGAAGAAGTTGTAAAACTGAAACTGTTTTATAACGCCAATTCAAATGAGTTTTAATATGCATTAAATTCATGAAATGATGTTTTAAGGTATCTTCTATTATTTTTTCAACTTCCATTTTTCTATTCCTTGATTTTAGCTTTTAGTTAAATTGTTAAATTATTTCATGAGCGAAACGAATTACTACGCTCCCCCTTGCTAAGGAGTGGCGGATTTTTACACCGACCGCCACGGTGTCAAGGTATGTGCTTTTTCTTCTAGCCGTTGCACGCCCTACTTGAAAAAACGGGTTTTTTCGACCCTGCCGAGATTAAGAGCGAGAAATAAACGACAGGCTACCTCTTCGCAATGGTATTTTTACACCTATTCCCCACGGTGTCTGTTTTACTTCATGACATAAGAAAAAAACAGAGAAAACCTTATGCCGTTAGCGTTTTAACACACCCGCCAAGGTGGATTATTTTTATTTTTTTGTATAGCAGAGCTATAAAAATAATCTAAAAAATCACTGCTTAAAAATCTGTTTAAAGTTTGGCGGATTTTTACACCGACCGCCACGGTGTCAAAAAAGGGTAAATCTTAATTAACTGCTTTGTTAGAGTCTGTATTTTTAGGTTGTTTTTTTAATTTTTCTTCACCACCAATTAATGCTACTCTTTGTTTCCATAATTTTTCAGTCATGATAAAAACTCCTTATTTTAAAAATTCTTTAATCTAAAATTTCTGTGAAACATATTTTTTGTTTACTTATTTTTTCTAAAAATTTTGCGTATTTTTTTGCAGTACTTCCCTTTTTGATACCTTTAGATTTCATCTTACTAACTGCTGCTTCACTGATATTTGCTTGAGTTGCCAATGACAATGAAGTGATATTTAGTTTATCCATTACTTTTTTGATTTTAGCCATTACACCTCCTTATCACAGTTTATTTATTAACTTTATAGTTTATTACATCTTAACCAATTGTTTAAGTCAAGAGATATATTAAACTTTTTTTAACTTTTTGTTTAATTAAGTATTGATTTATTTAAAATAATCACTATTATTTAACCATAAGGTTAATATAAAAAAGGACAAAAATTATGCTTTTCCAATCACTTTTAACAAATTTATTAAACAGTTATAATATAAGAAAAAATGATTTAGCTATTAAGCTAGATGTTTCCCCGACTATGATTACATATTTTACTAATGGTAAAAAACAACCAACTATAGAACAATTTAAGAAAATCTGTAATTATTTAGAAAAAAAGGGTATTACTCAAGATGAATTAGTTAATTTAATGGATTCTTTTATCTTTATAAAATCTGGAATAGATCCTAAGGTTCGTGAAGATGAACTTAAGAAAGAAATTAATTCTACTGATTTAGATATATTAGAAAGACAAGTTATTAAACGCTTTCGTAATTTAAATGATGAAAATAAAGAAATTATTTTTGAGCATATAGACAAGTTAGAACGCTCACAAAAATAATTTTCTTTAATTTGATTGATTGGACCATTAATGCAGTTTTGTGTTAGTGGTCTTTTTTCGTGTGTAAATTGCGACATGATAAATTTAAAAAAACTCATAGTGTAACTTCCTAATTTAGATAATTAATTGAAATTTTGAGCTTTTTTAAAATTATAGAAAGTCGGGCGTTTAGAACCTCATACCAAAGATAATGAGTATACAGCTTTCCCGCAGTGGGTATTATATCACTGTATCCACCCGACAAATATAGCAGTCGGCACGCAAAAAGATTGCGTGTATTTCTTTGGTTTTACGGGTTCTAAACCGCATTTTTTAACTTAACTTATTTTATCAGAATTTCAATTTTTCCAATAAAATTATAATATAAAAAGCTCGCTTGATTTAAAAACTTTTAAATTTTGCAATTTTTTACATAATTTTCTCCTGTTGTTAATTTCCCCGATAATTTATTTTATACTACTTTATTTAGCATTGCAAATAAAAATTGTAAACTATTGGTTATAAAAAACTTAGCAAATTTATAACAGTCTAAAACGTTAAAATATCTAACCATAATTAACAATTTTATAATCAGAATATTAGAAAGATAAACTAAAAAATATTAATCTAATCTAACAAATAATTTGCGTTTAATATTATTTAGTATTAAATTATTTACCTAAATTAAAAATCAAAAACTTAACTACAAAAAAAGCGCTTAAATACACTTTAATCACATGCTTTTGTTACGCTGTTTCTTTTAGAACTATAATTTTTTAAAGGTTGGAATAATGATTAAAAAATGTCAAAAATGTAAAGCAGATTTAAATATACCGGAACGATTATTAAATGAATCATTTGACTGTCCTGTATGCAACAAATTTAATGTAGCTGAACAACATTTAAAAAAAAATAAGGTTGAGGCCAATAGTAATCCCAAAGTGAATCAACCAGATAATAGTAACATTGCTTCATGTTTCGGCTGTTTATTCTTTGCAGGTCTATTATGCTGGGGGTTAATAAGTTGCTCTAAAAGTTGTTTTAAATCATCAAGCACTTCAAGCACTTCAAGCAGTTCAAGCAGTTCAAGCAGTTCAAGCACTTCAAGCACTTCAAGCAGTTCACAATTTAGTGCTTGGAATGGAAGTCATTATAAAACTGTAAAATATGTAAAAAATCTGCTTAACGACCCTAAGTCTTTTGAACATGTTGGAACTTCTTGTTTTAGAAAAAACGGTAAAAATTATATATTTATGAAATATCGAGCAAAAAATAATTTTAATGCTACAATTACAAGTTCGATCATAACTGAAATTGACGATAATGGAAATGTTATCGGTTCTATGTTTAAATAAAAATTAATTTTTTAATATTATTTAGTATTAAATTATTTACCTAAATTAAAAATCAAAAACTTAACTACAAAAAAGAGACAAATAATAAATAAATTTATAAAATATTATTATTTATAAACAAAGGATTTTAACTATTATGAAGACAGTATGCCCTTTTTGCTATATGGCTGGTGAAATTGATAATCAATACGAAAACAGCGAAGTAACTTGCCCCACTTGTAGTAAAGATTTTTTTGCAGTTGCTGAAGATTTAGAAAATATACCCAAACCACCAACTCAAAAAATAGTGAAAAATAATGTACAAAAAACTTCAATAAAAAAAGTTTCAAAAAAATCCAACAAAAAAATAATCTCGAATCAAAATAATAAAACTAAGAAAAAATTGTTTAATGAAGATATTTTAAAAGTTTCCATTTTTAACTCTAAAAAGCCAATTTTAGAAACAATGGCGGTAATTCTAGTAGTTTTACAAACATTAGGTGCTATCTTATTTTCTTTGTACATCTTTTTAGAAATTATAATTGCCAAACCAATATATGTGCAAAAAACTGTTTTTCTTTCTGCCAGTGCTATTAGAGGAGAACTGGTTAAACAATGGCTTACTATCATATTTTCAAGCATTATTTTTGTATTCATAATGCTAGGTTTAAAACAGCTATTTCGCTATATTCGCTTTACATATAAAAATAGCCAAGACCTAGTAAACTTGAATAAATCAATCTTAGCCGAATTAAAAAAAAATAATGGTAAATAATAAACATTAAGTAACAAATAACTTTTGTATTATATAAAAATTTAACACTAGCTAAGCACCTCAAAAAAAGCATAAATATACCAATAATTAGAGCAAAGACATCATATAGTAATAAAATACACCAATAATTAGAGCAAAGACATCATATAGTAACCATAAAAATACTAAAAAGATCTTCTCTTTCTTTGCCAAACAACCAACTCTCTACACAATAGTAACTCCTTCCGTCGCACTAGCGGGCTGGTAAACTGGCTCGGAGAACCTATTATTATATCAAATAAATAAAATTTTTCCAATTTGTTGCGAATTAAGAATAAAACTATAAATAAAATTTTGTTTTTTGTGTAAGAGATGATGTGATTTGCACTTGAGTTAGTGTTATTTGTTAAACGGTTAGTTTTATTGATTGGTAAATTACCGTTACAATTTAACTAATATTCAAGGTTTGCTTATTTTCTGTGGTGTTTTATGTTGAGTTGCTAATCATGGTGTATTAAAAAGATTTTAATAGCTTTTTGTGTTGTTTTATAAGAGTAAGCTTATATTACTTTTTACTATTAGTAAAATTTTGCGAAATAGTAAAAAATTATAACCTTAATATTTTTGTGATATTATTTTTAAAATATTAGGTAATTACAGGATTGGTCACAGCATTAATGGTGTAATGTAGTTTTGATATTAATGAAATTAAAAATCTTATTCAAGACATGAATAGTGGGAACTGGCAAATTAACCGCTATAAGTTACTGGAGTTATTAAAATAAAAAAAGCTTATGGGTAAGGCATTAATCAAGATCAACGATTAAGCGTAGCCATAAGCACTATATTTTTATATATAACTATAAAATTAATTTTTGCAACCTTTAAAAAATTATTCATTAATTTTATACAGATCATCTGCCTGTTTGATATTCTTTTCAGATATAACTTTCCTTAATTCTTTAATTGCTTGTTGAATTGTGTATGGTGTAGAGCTTGATTGGCAATAATTAATTTGCATTGCTTTAGAGTCTGCATCATAAGATAAAGAAATATTGAAATCATGTTGCTCTTTTAGTGTTCTTTCCAAGAATTTTATAATTTCGTCCGCATTGTTTCTTGAGAGATTTTTAAATTGAAAGTCTAAATTTAAAAACTGATCTTCTAATTTATAACTTGTATCCATTGATTTTTTCCTATTTTGATTAAATATATTATATAGTAATATAAAATAAACTAATTAGTTTTACAAATAAAACCCCAGTGATAGGGCTTTTTACTGTATTATAAATTCTCACAGATTTGCTTAGCTTTATAATTAGCATCCATGCTTTTTGGCTTGGTGCCCATCTAAAGCCGTTAGCTTTTAGCTTCTTTCTGGTTTCTTCGTTTGGTTTTCCATTAAAAAACAACTGCAGACGATTTTCTTCAACATTATCAACAATTTTTACATTATTAATTATTTTTTCAGATGTTTTTTCGCTCTGCATTCGCTCTAGTAATATTAATCTTTTTTTAGCTTCTGCAATTTTTCGTGTTAAACTTGAAATCTCAAAGCTTTGAAAACCTGCTTTACCATTCCATGCAGGGGTTAAAAGTTCTTGAATTACTTCTTTACTTAATTTAAAAGACTCTTTTATTTTCTCAATTTTTTCATCATTTGTTAATTTTTTGCTACGAATAATTTTATTAATTTCTTTAAATTGATCACGTCTTTTTTCAAGCTTAGCAATTCTATTTTGCAGTTTTTCTATTGCGTTGCTGTCATCGCTTGAAATTACATTTTTAGAATAATAATCAAGCCCTAAATCTTTTTCTATATATTTTTTTGTTTTAGCTTCAAAATTAATCACTGCATCATATTTATTGCTTTCACTATTAAGTCGTTTTTGATTGCGAGCGGTTGGGAAATTCGCTGGTCCAGTAATAAAACTTGATGCTGTACGACTTTTTGCGTGCAAGTAATCACAATACAAGTTATTTATTTTTTTTGCATAATTGTTGATTTTGCTTATTAATACTTCTATTTTGTTTTTATCATTTTTTATTTTGTCAAAATAGTTATTGTACATTTCGATAATGGAAGATAAATAATATAACTCTTCGCTAAACCCTCTTTTTTCACGATCAAAAGAAATATTACTATATGCATAGCCCGCAACTTCTCCAAGTGGTAACACTTCCACCCCTTGCGGTATATCGTTAATTAATTTAAGCAAGTTATTATAACTATCTTTACTAGATTTTTTAATACGGTCTAGGTTTGCAACGTTTTTTAAATATTTGCGTTGCTGTTCAGTTAAAGTATTTTTAATAGTTTCATCCTTAACAACTGGGCCTGGTTGTATTTCCTCGCCCTTAACTGGTTCTGGTTGATCGTCTTTTTCATTAAATAAATCACCTTGAAAAAATACTAATTCTTTTTCAGTTTTAGCCGTTGCAACTTCTTGCTTTACAAACTCTTTTTTTGCTTTTGGTGGCTCTGTGCCGTCATCGTCATAAGTGACACCTTGCATATAATCAACCGCTTTTTTTGCTTTACTTGCAGCCTGTACAATAAATTTTTTATCATTCTTTAAAATTAATAATCAACCGTCAATATAACTTGCTGAATTGTCTAAAACTTCCATTTCAATTCCAGCCATACCACAAAGAAAACTAGCCCCTAATTCTGCAATCAATTCCTCAAAAGCCCGTTCTTTAACGCTGTCAAAATTTCTATTCTCTACACGGTTTAAGCGTTTTTTGTGTCCTGTACTGTGTGTTAATTCATGAAATAAGGTACTATAATACTCTTCAATACTTTTAAAATTTCCTTGAGTTGGTAAATTAACAAAATCATCATTATAATTATAATATGCCCTATTTTTGCCGTGTTGAATTGCTGGACAATCGCTATAATTAGATATAATTTCCTCCGCTGCTTCGATTGGTGTTAAATCAGTTTTTTTAATCTCTTTTTCAGCTGGCATATTTTCGCATTGCTCATAGTTAAACACACGATAATATTTAATCATTGGGACGACTTTTCCCTCTGCATCGTCTAGCTCTTCCGCTGTCATATTTTTAGCACCTGCAACCAATTTAAAAAATTTCCAGTATGTAACAAGATGGCTTTTTTCACCTTTGCGAATTTTACCGCCTAACTTGCTAATCTGGTTAAAAGTGTAATAATTAGGGCTTGAATATTTTTTATTAGCTAATAATAGAGCATTTAGTCCTCTATATTCCTTGCCAGTTACTCCATTTCTGCAACCGTTCCAAGGCATTTGCCACGGAATAACTCTAGCTTCTAGCTTTTCAATAATTTGATTTGTAATTAACTCGTAAACGTCAACTTTCTTGTTTGATTTCTTAACAGCCATTTTAAATTCTCCAATTTTAATTTTGATTTATTATTATTTTTAACTTTTAAGCGGTTGCAGCCGCTTTTGTCTATAAAAAACTATACAATAAATAGAATATATTACAATTTTTTTTCTGCAATTTTTATAAAAACTATATTAATGTAAATTGTACTATTAAGGTCAAAAAATTAAAGTTACATTAATTACAAAACAAGTAAAAAATAAAAATAACCTCCTATTTAATTACACAAAAAATAAAAAATTTTATCTATTTTTTAGTACATAAGAATTCTAAAATATCCGTGGAAAATAAAAAAAGGTTACTGGCTGCAACCAGTAACCAAAATCAAATTAAAATTCTATTGAAGAATTCTAAATTATATGTTATAATACAGGTAAATAAGAATACTTGCAAGTCAATATTTTATAAATATATAAATGTCGGTTATTGTCTTTTAAAGTTTATAAAAACACGCAAAAGGTACACAAAAGATATACAACACCCTTAAAAACAACCTCAAAAACAATCGCCTCCGGAGCAGAAGGTCGTGGGTTCGATTCCCGCCAGGTATACCATTTAAAATTCATAACCCACTAAAAACAAACAATCTACAGTGATTTTTAATAGAATTAAAAGTCTTAAAAGTGTCACAATTTTTCTAAGTTTTTATTAATTCCCTAGCCTTTAAAATGTTTTCTTTAGATCAATAATATTGTGATAATCGCCATAATCTTTGGTTTGTTGAATAGAGCTATGACCTACCAACGTTCCGATTTGTTCGTCGCTAAATCCTATTTTTCTTAATTTATCAACAAAATTTAATTTCATACTTGTAAATAACCTCCATAAAAGGTAATTTAAACTAGTATAAAACAATAAATAAAAAAGGGTTCATCATGAAATTTTTTCAATTTTCTTTTTTGTCAATAATCATCATAACTTGTGCTTGTAATACAAATATCAGTCAAAAAAACAATGAGAATCTCGACTTAAGAGCATCTAATAAAGCAATTAAAACACCCGCACAAATATCTTTAATTGATATCAAACCACAGCTTCGCCCAAATGAAAACAAACAGCAATTAATTAAAGATATTACAAATACAATTGATTTTAGCTTAAAGTTTATTTTTAAAACTCAAAATGTCAATCAAGTATACTTTATTGCTGACGAAAAACACCTTTTAATTGATAAATATCAGCTCAAAGGAGTAATCGGTTATGTAGCACAAGACTTTTGTGATGATAAAATTTTTCCTTTTGACAATGGAACTGCAATAAAAAAAAGCAATATCACGGCTGAAGCAGAAAAATGTGATTTTTTTGATAACTTAAAAATCCATTTTAACTATAATGATCAAAAAGTTTATATTCCAGGTACAATCGTAGTTAACTCAATGAAGGATGGCTGGATGAAAATTGTCTTAGGCAGTAAATGATAAATAGCATTCGGAAAATGTATCACGTGACTCTTTCTCATTACAAGTGGAATGCACTTTCTTATGGAGACGAAATTACGGTTAATAAATCTGGTTATAGCACTATTTTAAAGAACTGGTGTAATTTGAATGTCAATTTGAATAAATCAGGAATATTTCCTGAAAAATACCTTAAAAATTATCAAATTACACCTCAATAGCAACACATCACATTTCGACCCCTTCTGTATTGATAATTAATAAAAAACAGAATATGTTTTTAAAATATTATCAGGATATTTTACTACTAGAAATAAATGTTAACTATAAGCAAAAAAGTTCAATAAGCATGTTTTTGCTAACTATGCGCATTGCCACGCTAGTAACTATTTTACTGAAGATAAAAAACTTTTAAAAAGCCTAAACTTACTATATCCACGCCAAAACTAGAGACAAAAACATCTCTAAAAATTGCATTAACGATTATTGTCAATAAAAATGCTTATTTAATAAATAACAAAAAATATAATAATTAAGAACTTACAAGTTATATCAAAAATTTAAATATTCCTAAAGATGCAACTATTATAGTTGAAAGCAATATTCAAGGAGCTTATAATGAAGTAATTAAAGTTATAAAAATCGCTAAAGAACTTATTTTAAAATCAATACAACTAGTAACAAATTCTCAAAGGAAATAAGCTATTGTTCATAATATACTCTTATAAATAAAAAAGCCGTCAACATTATTGACGGCTTTGCAAAAAATACGACAAATAAATCAATCGTAAATTTCATCTACTTTAGTCGAAATCTGAACAGCTTCTGAAAAAAGTTTTTTCAATGGATATTCATATCTTAATAACAGTTCACCATAAACTGCGGCATCTTGAGGAGTGAAGCCATTTTTTACAGCTTCTGCAAGGTTACCTTCAACAACTCCTGCGGTAATCTCCTCTTCTGCGGGAGAATTATCATACTTTTTCTCAAGGTATGTCTCAATGACTATCGCCAAAGCAACCGCTTTTTCATAATTTTCAACATCCGTACCAAAGCCAGCTTTACTTGCAAGTTCAAGATTACTATTATTCATTTTCTCTTACTCCATATTTTTGTCAATTAGGTACTTATAAAAATTTAAATACCCTTTTTTCTTTACAAATTCGGAGGCAATGGACAACTATACGCCTCATTATAATTTTTTGGCAATGGTAAATCTTTGATTACAAAAATTTCCGCTTTGCCCTCTTTTAAATTTATTTTTACTATTCTACTGTTATTTGTATCAGCGACAAACAAATACCCAGACGAATAAGATAATCCCCCTGGTTCATCAAATTTAACTTCAGAAATTAATAATTTATCAACTTTTTGCTGATCTGGATAAACTTTTTTTATTAAATTATTATATGTATCGGCAATATATAAAACTTTTGCACTTTCAACATTATCATCGTCTCCATCATCATATTTATCATAAACAGCAGCGATACCCAAAGGGTGTTGCAGGCGAACATTTTCACGCCCTGTCCCATCTTGATTACCAAAAGTAAATAAACCTTGACCAACGATAGTTTGTACTCGTTTTCGTTTTAAAAATATTTCTCTAATCGAACTTGTTTCACTGTCAGCAACAAACAAATTTCCATCAAGGTAAGTAATACCACTTGGCTGTGCAAATGCGCTATAAATGAAGCCACCATCAAAAATATTTTCAACTCCACTACCAGCAAACAGTTCAACACGATTAGTAGCTATTTCATAACGCCAAATCTGATGACAACCAGCCATTGCTATATAAATATTTTTTTCGTCAGCATCTTTAGTTAACCCCCAAGGTGAATTTAAAGGTACTAAAAGTCCTTTGCCCCCTTTTGTACGAGCATTTCCTCGCTGCATATTACCTGCTACAGTAACTACTCGTTTTTCTTTTAAAGAAATTTTACGTAGCAAATTGTTTTCTGTATCTGCAACATAAATATCTTTATTACTCATAATACAAACACCTTTTGGCATATTGAATGTCGCTTCACTAAAACTACCATCCCTTGCCCCTGGCATACCGCTACCAATCACGTGCTTTAAATTTCCAGCAAAATCGCTAACTATTATGCGATTATGATTTGAATCAGACACTACAACTAAATCTAATTTTTTATCGGCATCAACCTTTGCTGGATATGACAAACCCTTACGAGCAACTTTATTGCGTTCTAAAGCGATTGGTAAAGGTGATAATTTTGAAGAATTTACATTATCATTATCTCCTGCCATTTCAGCAATTTTTTTCATTCTTTCATCGCTATAACCAAGTAAGCTTGAAATTGCCAAATCTAAAATTTTACGATTATTTTCTCCCGCATAACTATTGACAAAATTACCATTTTGATCTAACAAAACCATAGTTGGCCAAGCATGGACATTAAAAATTCTCCATAATCGATAATTTTCATCATTAACAACTGGATGAGATAACTTATAGCGCAGAATTGCTTGACGAATATTTTCCGAATTTTTTTCACTTGAAAACTTTCCACAGTGTACTCCAATCACTAATAATTTATCTTTATATTTATTTTCTAAATAAACCAAATCTGGAATCACATGAATACAGTTAATACAGCAGTAAGTCCAAAAATCAAGCAACACAACTCTTCCATTGAAATCTATTTTCCTTAGGGGGCGTGATACATTAAACCATTGTAAATTTTTTCCTATGTGAACAACTGATTCAACATTCATTTTATGCTCTCCTATACCTTGGTAAAACTCTGCAGCTGAAATTTGTTTCATAAAAAAGCAACTTGCTATCATTACTACCGATAGCACCGCATATTTTTTAATTTTTTTTATCATTATGACATCTCCATCCTTGAAGAAATTCCCTTTTCAGAAATCAATCAGGGGGATTGGTGTTAATATTATAAGTTAATTATAAGTTGACTATAATATCTTAATAAATATTAGTAAATAGTTATTTTTAAATCATTATACAGGTTTTTAAAATTTTATCTTTTTTAGAAATAAAAATTTGCTTGCTCTTGATTTTAGAACTTTATCAATTAATGTTATATTTAAATAAAAAAGACTAACTTAAAAATAAAATTATTTTATATACCTATGCCAGATTCTCATAATTTTCTCGACAATGAAATTGCTTTAGAAAAAAAAGCAAACATATTCAAAGCTCTAGGACATCCAACTCGCTTAATGATAGTAGAGGCAGTTAGCCATGGAGAACTCTGTGTTTGTGATATTCAATCCTTAGCAAAACTAGATATGTCAACGGTCTCAAAGCATTTAACAATTTTAAAGAATGCAAATATTTTAGCTTCAGAAAAACGTGGTAAGTTTATTTTCTATAATTTACGATGTGACTGTATTAAAAACTTTATTAAGCAACTCGATAATATTTAACAATATTCAATTTTTTTTTGATTTTTATTGATTTTTTTTTACAAAAAAAGTAAAATCATTTAAAACACTTTTAAAATAACTGGTGAATTAAATGATTTATTATGAGAGCGATTTTGTTGACAATACCAATGTTGTATTAGGAATTATTCAAAATCTTAATAAAGATATTAAGCTGACAGTAAACGTTCATGGTATGGAATTTGAACAACTGGACTCAACATATTCTATGCAAAATTTTCATGACCTAAGAAGTTTGAATTCTTTTTTCATCAAATATTTTATGATGACAAATTCACAACTGAGAAAGAAATTTCAACGTAAAGAAAAAAATCCTATTTCTGGAAAGATGGAATATTCGAATATCGAAGATTTTACTCTTGAAGAATTAATTGATGATCAAACAATTGATTTCACAAATAGTAATCTTGACTATTATATCAAATTAGTTAAAGCGAGCAAAAAGCGTTATAATCCAACCACTAACGAATTAGATCACATCCCTGAGCAAGATTTTTTTAAGCAACTATGCTTATTTCGCTACTTATTTGGTCACTTTTTTACAAATGGATTATCTCCTCTTTCTGCTGATAGATTTTATTTTGCATTTCGAAAGGAATTTTGTCCAAATTTTGAGGGACAAGATAATCAAGGTTTAGCACAAGCTATCATTGCTACGGCAGAAATGAGCAAAGCTACTATCAATTTTAATGGTGAAATTTTCGCACGTGAACTTTCCTACATGAGCCACGACCTTGACCAAGCAATTGCCGAACGTGAAGCAGTAATTCAACAGTATATTGATCGTTTACAACTTCATAAGCAACAAGCTAAATTTTTAGAAGGAGAGTCACAAATTAATGAACACCGTAAAGCTGTAGGCACAAAGCTATTAGGATTTTTGGCTCATTATTATGCATACGGCATGGATGAAGTTTATCTAAATTCACCATATAGCGAAGTTTCATTTTGTATTCCAAGTTCAAGATATAGTGAAATGAAACCCCATGGTCCCGAAACTTTTTATGCGATTTTTTCACCAACTTTTTTTGAATATCCTTGTGCAGAAAATAGTTATAAAAGTTTAAAAGAGAACTATAATAGTGAAAATTTTTTTATTATTATTGGAGAAATTTTAGAAAGTTGCCATGCCAAAAGAAATGCCTTTAAAGGGTTAGCAGGGCGAGTTCGTCATTGGCGTGGAGATTATCAATATGATACTTTAGCCAAAGCTGTTATTGAAATATTAAACAGTGATTTTGGGAAATATGTTCTCTATTTAGATAAAGGTCAAAAAGTAGCATTCCACTGGAACCAATTTACTAAATTACCTCCAACATTTAAAGCATTTGAATATGATTATCCTACTGCATATCGACGTGCTTTTGCTGTTATGAGTGATTTAGAATATGCCAAAAGTCAAATAGCTAGCATTAACCAACAAGTTGAACAACTTGATCGTAGAGTATTTGAAGTACGCGATGACTTTGATGCAAAAATTGATGAAACAGTCACTATAATTGCACAAGCTCATGATCAATACTTGCATAAAAAAGTTCTCCGTCGCCTTAGTAGCAGCCAAGAAAGAGCACTACAACGCAGAAGGCAACGTGTAATGTCACAAACCTCAGAAAGAAGCGATTCTACCTCTGAAGCTACGGCAGATGAAGAAGTTTTTAGTGCATCAGCATCACGAATGATGCGTCGAAATTCATCTCACTTTAAAGAGTTAAGAGCTAAACGAAGTTTCCATGACGCCAGACCTAAAAGTCGTCATCAACGTATTATAGACGAATTAACGGGCAACGAAGATGATGATTTTTTGTGTTGCTTAAAATATATTATCAATTATAGTGGAAATTATGCAGATTTAATTGAAATCAGAAATCAATTATACCTTACTTATCTAGCTCGTGAAGTAAAAATCTCTGTTCACGCTACTTGGACTGGAGAAAAACGAAGAAAATGCACTAAATATTGGTCTCACATCGAAAGGATTATTCAAATATTAGCTTTAACTAATATGATTAGTAGAAGTGTGCAACTTGCAAATATTTCACGAATATGCGATCACTATTTTTTCTTAATTATGGCCCGTCATAGTGCGATTGTCATTAAAGAGCACCGTAAAAAAACTTGTGGTATGGCAACACGCTACTTTACTGCTCTAAGAGCAAAACAACCAGAAAAAGCGCTTGAAGAGCTTGATCAAAAATGGCAACGCTATATTGATTTATATAATATGCCTCCAATGAACAAAATGGATGTCCTTGCAGAGCGCAATGAAATTGAAAGATCACGCTTCCCTAGTATTTGTGAAGAATTAGAAAATCCACCACAATAATTAGTTTTTTCAAAAGTTTCAAAGAAAATAGCTTGACTTTATTAAAACATTTGGTTATATTGCCAAATAACAAATTAAATAATTAAAACTACTATTTATAGTAATAATAATAAAAGGATTTTAAAATTATGTTAATGATTTTCGATTGGTTTGCAGATTTAATTACTTATGATCTGTTTGAAATGAGTAAAAATACACATTTGACTAAAGCAGTTCACTTTTTTATTTTAGATATCACAAAAATTTCAGTGTTATTAATTTTATTAATTTATGCCATCACTTTTGTGAGAAGTTTTATCGACGAAGAAAAAGTAAAGAATTTATTAAGCAGAAAAAATCGCTTTATAGGTTATTTTGGCGCCTCATTGCTTGGGGCTGTAACACCTTTTTGTTCATGTTCTAGCATTCCACTATTCATGACATTTTTGCGTAGTGGAGTTCCTTTTGGAGTAGCGATGGCATTTTTAATTGTTTCACCAATTATCAATGAAGTAGCAATCGTTTTACTAATTGGAATTCTAGGTATTGAATTTACCTTAATATATTTATTAATTGGTTTAAGTTTTGGTGTGATAAGTGGATTTATTTTTGACTTAATCGATGCAAAGCGCTATTTGATTGAACTGCCAATAGAGCACCAAGGTTGCTGTTCAAGTAATAGTAGCTGTAGCGAGGATGCAAAAGCAGAAAATGTAAAACTAACATGGAAAGATCGTCATCAATTATCATTAGAAGAAAGCCTTGGAATTTTCAAAAGCATCTGGATTTATATTTTCATTGGTATTATTTTTGGAGCAGCAATGCACGGCTATTTACCAGAAGACTTTATTAATAAATATATCGGGAAAGGCAGTTTTTGGAGTGTGCCAGCTGCAGTTTTAGTTGGAATTCCACTATATACAGGTTCTACAAGTGCAATCCCTGTAATTCAAAGTCTAATTACAAAAGGATTACCAGTTGGAACAGCTCTAGCATTTATGATGAGTGCTGTTGGTGCAAGTTTACCTGAATTTATGATTCTTAAAAAAGTGATGAAATTCAAACTTTTAGCAATAATTTTTGGAGTTATGCTAGTTCTATTTACAATTGCTGGTTTTATTTTCAATGCATTTGATTCAATTATTCGCTAAGCTTATTAGGTAAAAGGTGTTTCTATTTAGAAGCACCTCAATTTATGGCTTTAAAATTCCCGCAATTTTAATTTTTAGCAAACGATTATTTTACATGATAGCAAAGCATATCTTCCATTGATTCGTGAGCAAAAGCATAAGTACGCCAGCGTTCTAGGTTATAAGTTTGAATCAAGTCTGCTAAACTAATTACGGTGGAGCCTCTATTAAAAGCTTTCCTTAAATAAAATAAATTAACAATCATTGTGGTTAAATCTTTATGCATTGAAGATATAAAGTGCCGCCTTTTCTCTGCCATTAGCTTGCCATCACTAATTACTTCAAAAGCAAGTCCATAATCAATAAAAAAAACATTATATAATCCATCCAACACCATAATATTATGAACATGACAATCACGATGTGCTATTTTTAATTCAAAATGAAGCGCCCAAAGAAAATTAAAAAGTGAATTAAACAACATCTGCTCATTATAATTTGGATAATAAGCTGCAAATTGAACTAAATCGGCACCTGGAATTTCGGGCAAAACAACTCGCGCGTGAGGATTCGCCACATGAGGAGGTAAAACACCAGTAGTAGCATCAATGCCAAAATATGGTTTACCAAGGTGATCATATACTTTTTGAAATAACCTTGTTTCAATATCAAGGTCTTCAGTTTCAACACTACTATTATGAATTTTTTTTAAAACGACCTTCCGCCCAGTGTTTTGTTCTTGAAAGCGCGACACTTCACCAAAAGCTCCTTTACCAAGCACTTCACGACGCTGATAACGGTTTGCGTCATCAACAAAAACACTCGCTTCAAGGTCGTCACTTAAAGTTTTAGGGATATAAGCACTTTTTTCAGTCAAGGCTGTTGCTAAAAACACATCTAAAAGTTCACGTCCAACTCCTTTTTGTGTCATCTGGTTCTTAAATGCAGTGATATTTCTAACTTTATTTTCAAAAGAGATTTTGCTGTCATCTATTGTTGATATGACTAATCGCATAGTTTTGATATTTTGTTCAGTTTTACGACGATTAAAAAATAACTTACCAGTACGACCGCCGCCACGCCACCCATATTTACTTTTGCCTTCGCCCCAACCCTCACGAATTTGGATATAATTTTAAGCAGCGCTACGCAATGAATTTAATGAATGAAACTTTTCTTCATCACCAGCTAGGTATTGTTTTGAAAATCGGTGTAATTTTTTCTTCATAAATTAAATTTTTAAAAACTTATTTTTTACAAAAATATACTTTTTAATTAAGGTCGAATGGTACAACTAATTCGACCTTTTTCTTTCATTATATGTGGAGTTACAAGGTCCATAAGCTCTGTACGAGTTGCACAAGCATAGCCTATCCATCGATCAAGGTTATATTGTTCAATGACTTCAGATAATTTCAACTCATTGTAGCGACGCCGTGAAACATATCGTAAAACAATGATTGATGTTATAATAAATCCCAAATCTCGAACCATAGATTCTTTAAAATATGAGATTTTTTGTGCCATATCACGTCCATCTTCTATTAATTTCACTCCCCAGCCAAAATCAATTATAAACACATTGTACAAATCATCAAGCACCATGACATTTTCATAATGACAATCACGATGAGCAATTTTTAAATTTTTATGCATTGCCCATAAAAAATTAAAAGTTGAAGTGAATAGCATTACTTCATCATAATCACGCTTCTGGCGAGCAAATTTAATCATATTTAGACCTGGAAATTCAGGCATGATCAACTGTGAAGCTCTTGAAAATTGTCCTGATAACACTACTCCTGTTCCACCTGTTAACCTAAAATAAGGTTTTCCTAAATGTTCATAAACTTCACTAAAAAGTTCATTTTCTTTAATGATCTGTTCTCTAGTTGCACCCTCGTTATGGATTTTTTTTACAACAATATTTTCTCCAGTAGCGCGATCTTGATAACGATTTACTTCGCCATAAACTCCACGCCCTAAAGTCTTTGCTTTTTCATATTTTTTACCTTCTCCAACCACCACACTAGATTCTAAATCTTCACGCATTGTAGTTGAAATATAAGCTGTTTTTTCGTCAACGGCAGTTTCAAGAAATACATCAAGCAATTCTCGTCCCATTCCGCCGGAACTTAAAACGGGGCGAAGCTGTTTAATACGCGCTATTTTTTGCGAATATGGAAACTGACTGTCAATGATTTCAAGCACCTCTCGCATTACGCGAATATTATTTGAAGTCTTTTGACGATTAAAAAATAATCTTCCGCTAGACAATGCTCCACGCCAACCAAATTTACCACCGCTAGGAGCACCCCAAGCTTCACGAATTTGAATATAGTTTAAAATAGCATTTCTAAACGCATTCAAAGGATAAAAATTAGTTAAAGCTTCTTCAGTATAAGCAGTTACATAGCTATTTCTAGGGCACATTCAGTTACTCCAGTTTTAATTTTATAAATGTTACGTCTTTAAAAATATAGTATAATATTTAAGTGTTAATATTGTCAATCGTTTGTAATTTTTTAATTGCATATTTATATTGTACTACCAAAACAAAAATAAAAATTATATTATAGGTAAAAAAATGCTTGCAAAGTTAAATTTAAAAAAGTTATTGAGCAGTTGGGTTCTATTAAGTACACTCGCAATTATTAACAATGGTTGCCAAACAACCGACCCTATTTCAGGAGATTTAACCCCCGTGGTTGAAAAACAAAATGCTGAAGAAAAACTCCAAAACTATTCGAAAAATGTTAATGAAATAGTTAATAGCGCTGTCACCTCTTTTTTAACAAAAGCTCCGTCATTTCTACCACAATACAGTGTTATTGAAAATTCATTTGCTACAGATTCGTCAATTAGAGCAATGTTAGGAAATCATTTTCAAAATCTAATAGAGGGAACTCAGCTTTATAATTTTTCTCCAAAAAGTCAATTATATTTTAATCACTCAATAATCAAAAATAATTTTAATCAACCATGTTGGCAAATAAAGTTAGTGAATAGAAAATCTAAGCAAATTTTATGGCAATATGAAAAAAATATTGTAGCAATTTATTAGTTGTCTACGAGAAATTTAAGTAGTGAATTGCCGATTTTTAGCAATTTTTATATTTTTTTCTCTTAAATAATTTATTTTTTAAAAATAACCACTAGATTAAGTAGCAATATTTTAACTAGCCGTTTAAAATATTAATTAAAAGATATTGGGCAAAGAAAATTACTGACCCTCTATATATGAAAATAAACCAAGGAGTATAAACTAAATTATGGCTGGAATATTTAAAGCATACGATATTCGTGGGATCTACCCAGAACAATTAAACTGCGAAATTGCCGAAAAGATTGGTAAAGCTTACACAGTATTTTCTGGAGCAAAAAAAGTGGTGATTGGTCGTGATATGCGCCCACATTCAGAACCTTTATTTGAAGCATTAGCTAAAGGAATCACAAGCCAAGGCGCTGACGTAGTTAACTTAGGAATGTGTTCAACACCTCAATCATATTTTGCAAATTCACACTTAGACGCTGATGGCAGCATTATTATCACAGCCTCACATAACCCTGGAGAGTGGAATGGATTCAAAATGTGCTTAAAAAATGCGGTTCCAATCAGTGGCGCAACAGGTATTATGGATATTGAAGCGATGGTAGAAAAAAATGATTTCACTGACGCAAAAGTTTCAGGTACAATTTCTGAATATAATATTGTTCCAGATTATGCGAATTTCCTACGTGGATTTGCTAAAATGGATCGTAAGTTAAACGTTGTAGTTGACTATGCAAATGCAATGGGTATTCTAGAGATTGATGGTATAGAAGATTTATTCAATATCACTCCAATGTACAAAGAGTTAGATGGAACATTCCCTAACCATGATGCAAATCCATTAGAAGTTGAAACTCTAGATGCAATTCGTGAAAAAGTTGTTGAAGTTGGTGCTGATTTTGGTGCGGCATTTGACGGTGATGCTGACCGTTGTGGATTTATTGACAACAAGGGTAATATTATTCCGATGGATTTATTCACAGCTTTAATCGCTCAAGATATTCTTTCTGAAGGTCCTGCAACAATTCTTTATGATTTACGTAGTAGTTGGGCAGTAAAAGAGTGTATCGAAGAAAATGGCGGAACAGCAGTAATGTCACGTGTTGGTCATGCGTTCATTAAGGAGCAAATGCGCGAATTAGGCGCAGTATTCGCTGGTGAGCTGAGTGGTCACTACTACTTCAAAGAAAATTCTACAGCAGAGTCTCAAGGTTTAGCATTAATAAAAATGGCTAACTTACTTTGCAAATCAAGTAAAACAGCTGAAGAGTTAGTTGCTCCGTTACGCAAATACTTCTTTAGTGGTGAGATTAACAGCAAAGTTGAAGATGTTGATCAAGTTTTAGCAACAATTAAAGAGAAATATTCTGATGGTAATATGTTTGAATTAGACGGTATTTCAGTAGAATACAACGACTGGTGGTTAAACGTACGTGCGTCAAATACTGAGCCAGTTTTACGTTTAATTGTTGAAGGTAAAACACAAGAACTTATGGAAGAAAAACGCGATGAATTATTAAAAATTATTCGTGGCTAAACTTTAAATTAAGTTTATATGATAAAAAGCAAAGTTGATTTAACTTTGCTTTTTTTATGTTTAAATTTCTAAAAAAAATTACATTTTTATTATAAGTCCATAATTTATATGCTAATTTATAACTCAAGGCTATTTTTAACATATATGAAGGTGAGCAATGAGCGAAAAAAATTTAGACCACAGAACACAATCAAATAAATGTTTGCTTGGTCGCGAAGAATTTGCAGAGCGTATGGTAACATATTTAACTAACTCAAAAAATGGTGTTTATGCTCTCAATGCTCAATGAGGTACAGGTAAAACTTTTTTCATTGAAAAAACATTTTAAAAAAAATTACTATTGAGAGAAAAAAGTCCTTATTTTGATATTAAAAAAGAAATTAAAGAAAATGTTATTGATAAAAAAATAATGAAAGGACGTAAGAATATTGCTCCAGTTATCTATTTTAATGCATTCAAACACGATTTCTCTAGCGAACCATTTACTGCTATAGCTTATGAATTAATCAAAAAGTTTGAATCGATGCCAAAGAGCTTTAAGGATAAGTTCAACGCATCGTTACTTAATTTAAAAAACAATAGCGGTAAATTAATTAAATACACAGCAAATTCATTTTTTAAAGAATTTGGAGAAATACTTACTCAATTAGCAACAGGTAACCTTTATAAAGTTGGAGAACAAGCATTAAAGGATTGTGATGACAATAAGAATAAGACAGCTATAGAGGAAGTAAAAGATTGGTTTCAAAATAGTGATGAATTACATTCTGTCATTGAATCTATTAGAGAATGTTTAAAAATTTTAACAGCAGAGCAAAAAATTTATTTTATTGTTGATGATTTAGACCGCTGTCGCCCAGATTTTGCGATTGAGTTGCTTGAAAAAATAAAACACATTTTTGAGGTTGATAACTTAATATTTTTATTAACGACTGATTTAGAAAACTTAGGAAAATCGCTGAAAAATGTTTATGGGGAGATAACTCCTAAAGAATATTTTAGAAAATTTATCAACATGACATTCACATTTCCAAAAGGTTCTACCAATATCAGCAAATTTCTAAGCCATTTCAGCAAAATAGAAATGTTTACTGATGGTTTCGGAGATTTTACTTTCAACCACGACTTTACAGCTCGTCAAATAATGCAAATTGAAAAGCGACTACAAATTTTAAATGCATTTGAGTTTCCAGTCCATTTTGATAATGACCATAGGGTTGAAGATAATAAAGAATTACTCAAAGAAGTATGTGACCATTATATTTATGATGTTTTAGGAAAAGAAAGGCTGCTCACAACGGCTTCAGAAAGAAAATATAAATTTTCATCAACAGGCATTAAGGACAATGCAATTAAAGCTATACATTATTTTGATTTTGAATTTAGTAAAGCTGGATATAATAATAAATCATTTTTAAATGCTTGCGATAATAATGATTTAAAAAAAATAATTGAACATATTGCGGCCTTGAGAGATTATAAATATACCGAAGATTACAAAAATAAAATAAATAAAAAATATATTGATTCTTATGATATTGAAAAATTTAATAAAGAAGGATTTGAGACTTTACAAATTTTTTTAACTAACGATATTCGTAAAAATTTTAACAATAACGCAAACTACCATAATAAAATTCCAAATTTTAAAGATTTAATAAGCGAAAATATTCTGCCAGTATTGAGACAAGAATTTTATCAAAAGAATATTTCATACTATTTTGATTTAGTATCAATACCTGAAGATGAACAAGATAATCATAAAGAGCTACTAAACAAAACATAAACTAAATTTCACTGCTGATTTTTGAGGCAGGATTAACACTTGTCCAAGATTGTGTTCCAAACCGTCCAATCTGAAGTCTAGCACAGACCAGCATATACCCCTCATGAATAACATCAAATGAATTTTCTGGACCTAATCTAAAAGAATCCTCTGCATGAGGCTGGGGCTGAAAATATCCTAAATCAACTAGTGCTTGACGAACTGGGATAGTATTAGTTACAAGCGCTAAATTGACATCTGCAGTATCATGAATCGCTTTTTTAGTAACTTTTTTAAATTCTGCCTTTGCATCTGCTTGACTATTATTTAATTCAAAAAATTTCTTTGGTAATTCTTGATATTTTGCGGTTCGATAATTTTTCATAACATCTGGAACATTATTTTTACCCATTGCAAGCAAACAACGACGTTGATAATCAATAATTAATTTCATCACATAGTGCTTTAGCTTCCCACAATAAATTATTTCACTATCAGTTAAGTCTTGGGTATAAACATCGCGTTGATAATATTTTTTCCCTTCGGCAATGTAATGTTTGACTTGTTCCTCAACACTAGTAGAAAATGGTTGAAAAAATTTAAAAGGATCCTTTAAATAATTAAAAATCGCAAATAAATTTACAGTAGGAGCAAAAGGAACAGTTTTACGCATCTTATGTCTCAGTTTCATTCTTTGCCATAGATTTTTTATCATTGACAACGATGGAGCCTTCGACCACGAAATTCCTAGAAACATACCGCCATATTTATAACAGGCCTGCATTCTAGCTAAATCCGAAACAAATGAATATTCCTTATGAGCTAAAAAGGAGAGATAAAAGTTATATAATGGATCATGTACATCAAAAAGCTCATCGATGTTCTTGAACTGAACTTTGGGAATTTTAACTAAACCACTTAATAAATCTTTTCTATCTGTCCAAATATAATGTTGTAAACGCACGTCTAACCGCGGATCTTGAGAATGAGTCCAAATCTCTTCTAAGGCTATATTGGCACTAATAATCTTTTTTATTAAATCTTCGAGAAGTGCTCCTCCAACCCATACCCGATGAGTTATACTGATTCCAGGAGCTACCGAAGCTTCAATTCCATAAATATGGAGCATTTTTATTGCTTGAATCATAATTTGTAAATATTGTTTTCCTAAAGGACTCACAGCAATAACACTTATATCTTGAGTTCGTACATTTTCAGGATAAAGTGAGGCGTTGACATAACCATAATGGGAATCAGACTTCATAGTCAACAACCTAACTTGATCTCTAAGAACACTTTCAGCTAAATCAAACTTCTTATCAGTAAAATAATTTTTCAATATTTCAACGATAAACTCAAATCTTTGCACCATATCCGAGGCTTCATGTCTGGCACGTTTATTTAAAATATTCAAGTGTTCAATACAATCTCGCAAAATTGCTTCTTGATTGGGCATTTTTTCCTCTTAATATTCACAATGTTCAGCAAAACATTGAACTTTTTACTAGTTAGTATTAATAAATATATTATTACAGAGTTGCAAAATATTGTCAAGGAATACTTTCATGAATTAATTGTTATAATTCCTCACTAATTTTTGCTAAATTTTTGCCGTGGATACAATTGCGTAACGCTTCAAATTATAGGCGAGATTTCGCAGTATAATCCTAATTTTTGTACAATTTATTCCGATTGAACGGAGCAGTAAATTGCTAGCTATCATAGCTTGAACTCCAAAGATATGCTCGACTCTGCAACGGATTTTTGAACAAATGCGATTGCTCTATTTTTCGTGATTTGTCAACGGTTTATTTATCACACCTTTGCGGTGGATTTTAGGTCGAAAACCTATCTTTTTTAAGAGTATTAACTTTTTCTTTTAACTGACATGCAGAATCTGCATAAACATTTTTGTTTAGGTTCATGACAACTAAACTTGAAAATATTTTAATTTAAGTTTTTTTATTAAATGAGTAATAAATTTATAAAACGGTTGAAAATTTCTGATGCGAAGTTTCTTGAGATTTTGAAGTATTTTGTCTACGATATTGAAGCATCAAAAATTGCAGAATTAACGAACCTAAGTCGTAGCAGTGTCAACAATATTTTAAAGGCTTTTCGATTAAGAATTGTTGTGATTTGTAAGCAAGAAAGTCTTTTTCAGGACAGTAGTGTCGAACTTGATGAAAGCTACTTTGGAGCTCGTCGTATACGTGGCGTTCGAGGGCGTGGATCACGAGGCAAAAGCATTGTTTTTGGTATGATTAAGCGTGGAGGGAAGGTATACACCCAACAATTGGATAACTGTTCTCGCCAGCAACTTTACCCAATAGTCAGCAAGAAAATTGCCAAAAATGCAACAATTTACACCGATTCTTTCAGAACTTACAACGGATTGGTTGACTTTGGCTATCGGAGGCACGATCGTGTTAAACACGGCGAAAATGAATTCGCCGATGGACACAATCACATCAATGGGATTGGGAATTTTTGGGGCATTGCCAAAACTAGGCTTGCTCGTTTTAAAGGTATTTCCAAAAACACGTTCTATTTGCACTTTAAAGAATGTGAATTCAGATTCAATTATAGGTATAAAAATATCTATAAATTTCTTCTGAAAAATTTTAGAAATAAGCCGCTTAAGTTGTCATGAACCTTTGTTTTAATTGGTTTTAGAAATAAACCTACATCTATAATTGATTGCATATTGTCAGCAATAATTGCATCATTAAAAAACTGTAAATAAAAAAATACTTTTGGAAATATTTTCCAAAAGTATTTTAATTTGATCAAAATTTAGATTAAATTAATCAGCATACTCATACTCATGACTGCGAACAAGGTGTGCGTTTGCCCAGTCAGCATGATCCCAACGGTCGCTACCTTCTGTTCTAACTCTCAACCTTAATTCTCTTACGCCACAAACATTTACATCAATTACTTTTGTTGGTGTCCAAGGTTCCATAGGTCCACTATTGTAAATGATTTCATTATCTCCATATACTCTGAATGAAACTTTACCATTTACGTCAGATTCTTCATCAACACCAATATCAGCACGGAATCTATCATAATCACCATTGATTTGGAAAATCATCTGTGATGGAGCGTGAACGCCAAGACCTTTTTCATAAGTGCGTGGATCCATACGTAATGTCTTACCATCATATGCACCTCCTCCACCTACAGTTTGGTCAATTCCAATTGGTCCATGATCATAGCTATTGTTATAAGCTTCTTTCACTTTTAAATCAGAAAGATAAACGATTTGACCACCTTGAATCGTATATTCTTCAGGAATGTGATATCTTAAAATACTAACAACAGGAGCATGATCTGATAGTTGCTCTCCATTTCTCGAGAAAAGTAAAGGATATAAATCCTTATCACCAGGGGTATTATCAATTGTTTCAAAATGTTCCAATGTAAGATATACTTTTTCTCCCCCGCGGAAAAAGATTCTATCAACTCCACCAAATCCATTATAACTATCATCTTCTGACCACTTTTCAGAACGAGAATCTGTTAATCCATTATCATCTCGTAAATCCTGCATAAAGTCGTCCCACATACTTGCATTAAAGTCCCCCATAACAATTACAGCATTCCCTCTAGGAATTTTTGTTTGGATGTAAGCACTTATTTCATCTACTTGTGCTTCAATATTCTCGTGACTGTCACCAGTGTGTGCATTGATAACATCAATGTAGATTTCAGGATATACCATTACTTTACTGTGAAGAATCCCTTTATTAACATAAACCTCATTGTTTGAAAATGTAAGTTTTCTTGGTTTTGTCATTGGAAATTTCGAGAAAAAATCTAAACCATTCCCTGTAGTATAAATATGCTCACCCTTTGAATAATATGGGAACCTCAAATCTCTATTAAATTGAGAAAAATAGCTCCATAGTTCTTGAACGCCAACAATATCAAATTTGTTTAAATGCCTCCCCATTTCTTCTACACGTCCAGATGGATCACCCGCTGTACCTCCCCAAAATAATGGCCATGGAAGAGCTCCTATATTGTAGCTTATAACTTTAAAAGTTCCGTCTGCACCTCCTGCACTTGCATCTTTTGTTGTTCACAAAGTGGATGCTAATGCAATACTGCCAAGAACAAACATTTTTTTTAAACTTGTGATAGTTTTTTTCATAACTTGTTTTCCTTAAATTTATTTTGTTTTATTATTGTTTTTTAATAGATCTTAGAAAAGAAATATTAAAAAATAAAATTTTTATAAGTTTAAATATCTATCATGAGCTTGTTTTATTATCAGACCTAATGCTATAATAATTCAAGATAATGTTAGTTGTTATCTTGAATTTTATACAAAGGTTGAATGATATTAGAACTACTATTCATACTTTTAACTCTGTGGGGGGAGTTTATATAAAGAATAACGAATGAGGGGAATTTATTTTATTTGTCGCTAAAGTTGTCAAAAATTTGATAATTCTAAAATTTTTCATTTTTCTCATCCTCCATACTACTAGATGTGCTCTTTAAAATAAGTTATAATTTTTATGTAATAAATGATATACCATAATGGTATGATAAAAAATACCAAAATTGGTATAAAATGTTTGTAATTTGGTAAAAATGACAAAAAATAAAATTTATCACCAATAGCCTTATGCTTTACTTTGCCTGACTACGACTTAAAGGTTATCGCAAAAGAAATTGTTAAGCACAATGTCATTTATATTTTAGCCGATGATTGGGAGCATAATGATGTTAGTGTTTTGAATTCACAGTCAAAAATTTAGACACAAAATACAGACGCTTTAGCACGTGTTGGAATGTATTTTACTGATGCACATTCAAGTGTTCAATACAATCTCGCAAAATTGCTTCTTGATTGGGCATTTTTTTCTCTTAATATTCACAATGTTCAGCAAAACATTAAAATTTTTACTAGTTAGTATTAATAAATATATGATTACAGAGTCGCAAAATATTGTCAGGGAATACTTTCATAAATTAATTGTTATAATTCCTCACTAATTTTTGCTGATGGATCAATATCAATCCATGATTGGCTTGCCATGCGGCAAATCCCTAACTTTGGACATGTCAAAAATTTACGTTGATAAACAATATCCAGAGCGCACTCACGATTTAGTGTAAAAACTTCTTTCGAACGACCACAAGTTTTTTCATCTAGAATAAAATATCCTAAATCAGCAAGCGCTTGACGAATTGGAACAGTATTTGTTACCAACGCCAAATTAAATCTTCTATCATCATGAACCTTTTGGTGTGCAATTGATCTAATCGCTTTCTTTGGATTACTATTTATTCTCATAATAGCAAAGTATTGCTTTGGCAATTTTTCCTGCATTGCTTTTCGGTAGTTTACTAAAACATTAGGAACACCATTTTTTCCCATTGTATTTAAACATTTACGTTGATAATCAATAATCATTGTAAGTAAATAATGACCCGGTTGCCCAAAATAGATAATTTCACTATCAACCAAATCGCACGTTACAAAGTTACGTTGGTAATAACTAGATTCCTCATTAATATAATGTGCTAACTGCCTCTCAATACTTGATGAAAATGGATGGAAAAATGTATATTTATATGGCATAATAAAATTAAAAATGGCAAAAGAACCCAAGTTTGGTGCAAAAAGTGGTTTAGTATGATGTGGGCTGATCACTTTCTTGGGGTCAAGATATGCTTTTGCCCACGAAATTCCTAAAAACATCCCTCCATACCTGTAACACGCTTGCATTCTGGCTAAATCTGAGACAAATGCATATTCTTTTCGTGACATAAGCGATAAAAAAAATTGATATAATTCATCATTCGGATCGAATAATTCATCAATATTTTTAAATTGAGTATTAGGAATTTCAATCAAACCACTCAATAAATCCTTGCGGTTCGTCCAAATATAATGATGTAATTTTATTCTCTGATTAGGAATTTGGCTGTGAAACCAATTCTCTTCTAAAGCAATATTAGCACCTTTAATTTTAGTAATATTTTCATCAGAAAGTTGTCCGCCTACCCATACTCTATGTGTTAAATTCACTCCAGGTAATTGGTATTCTATTTTATCTGATAAATGAAGTAATCTTAATGCTTTCACTAAAATATCACAATAAGGATAATCTTTTTTTTCAAGGTAATGAGCAAAAGTATACCTACAACTAATGCTAGACGGGTAAAGTTGAGAATTTGGAGTTACATAAGTTGATTCATTATCCATAGTAACTAGCCTAACTTGATCTTTAATTATTAATATAGCCTTATCAATTTCATTATTCTTTAAGTAGTCTCGCAAAATACCTGCAATAAGTTCTGCTCGTGAACGCATATAACTACTTCCTATGGCTCCACGACTAAATTCAACAAGTTGACTTATACATTCATCAATAACATTATATTCTAATGGCATTCCAAATTTTTCCTAGTTATAAAGATAAAACCTTTGTAAATATAATATAGTTGAACAAGAAAGTGTCAATTTATACCCACTATCAATTTTAAGAGGCAGTGTCCTTGAAAATAGCTATTTTAATATTAAATTAAAATAAGTAATAAAAATTAGAAAAAAAAGGATTTATCATGACTAAGTTTAAATTTTCTTTAATTATTTTGGCTCTTTTAATTACAGCTATTTTTACAAGTTCAAACTCATTCGCAGCAAAAACAAAAGCAACCTCTTCGAAAAAAGAAGAAATTAAAACTTCAGAATTAAACAAAATTTCTGCAGATAAGTTATTTGACAATGAACAACAAATTCAAAATTACTGTAATTCATTTCTCACTGAACTAAAGAAAGATGATATACCAAAAGCGCTGGAGCTTTTTGATAAAAAAACAATACTGCTAAAAAAAGAAGCTGATTTCATTAAGAAAAAAATTTCGACGCATATTCCTCTAATGGCATCACGATATGGAAAAATTATCGACATTGAATTTGTTAAAAAAGAAACTTTAGCTCCATCAATAATTAAAATGGTCTATCTTTTAAAGTTTGAAAAGCATTTTATTGCATGGAAATTTTATTTTTATAAACCACAAGATAAATGGTTATTTAGTCAAGTTATGTATTCAGATCAACCACGTTTTTTAGAATAAAGATAATATAAAACTATGAATTATTTACCACAAATTTCACTTTTAGGGCTCGCAATTTATTTTGCTATTTTATTAATTGTCGTGTTGCACGACAACAAACGAAAAAAAGAAAACAACAACACCAATAGCTACTTTTTTGGTTCACACAAGTTGCCATTTTGGATGCTATCCTTAACATTTATCGCTTCATGGTGGGGCGGAGGCTCTGCAATGATGATGGCAGATAAAGGCTTCGAAAGTGGCATTGGCGCGTTTTGGGTTTATGGCATGCCAGTATTATTTTCAACTTTTTTGATGATTGTGATGGCAAAGGTTATTCGCAACATTAACTGTGCAACTCAAGGAGAAATGCTTGAACTACGTTACGGCAAACTATGTGGATTAATTTGCTCGGTTATAACGTTAATTTTTATGACTTTAACCGCGGCATCACAAATGGTTGCTATAGGCGATTTTTTTGAAAATTTCCTCGGTTTTTCATATAATTTTGCGGTAATTTTTGGAACATATATTGTGCTAGTGTATTCACTTTTTGGCGGATTTAGAGGTGTTGTTTTTACCGATATTGTACAATTTGTTTTTTTAACAACTACAATTTTAATTGTTATCGGCGCCCTCTATTTTGCTGGGGGAAACTTTTCCTGTATGATAGATGTTGTAAAGAATTCATCTAACAAGGAAACCTTTTTCTCATTTGGAGCTGGAGCAAAAAAATATTCAATTTATTTTATAACATTTGGTGCTGCATGGATGATTCAAGCAAATGTTTGGCAGCGTATTCAAGCAACAAAAAATGCTACCGATGCTGTAAAAATGACCACTATGAGTTTTTTTGCTTATATTCCGCTCTACTTATTAGCAGTAATTACAGGTATGCTAGCGATTGCGGTTTATACAAAATTACCAAAAGGAGGGGTCGTCGTAGATGTTATTTCAAATCATACCCATCCAATTTTAAGTGTCCTAGCATTTGTTGGCTTAACTTCAGCAATTATGTCCACAATGGATTCACTTATTAATACAGCATCATTAATTTTTACCAATGATATTTATAAACGGTATATTAACAAAAATGCTAATGAAAAAAAACAATTATCAGTTGCGATGATAACAACCTTCACAGTGACAATTATTGGAGTTTTGATTAGCTTGGAAATACGATCAATTCTCAAATTATCATGGATTGCGGCTGATTTTATTGCTACAGGGGTATTTTTCCCATTAGTTTTAGGATTTATTTTTCGTAGGGGTAACAATATCGGCGCAATTTCATGTATGATTTTTGGCACAATTTATACTTTTATTCACCTACTAATTAACTTAAAAGTTCCACACAAATTCTTAACGCTATTCTATAATGTCCCTCTCGAAAAAATTACTGATGATTTCTTTATCCCATGGGAATTAAATTCACCAATACAAGTATGTGTAGGTATGCTAAGTGCGCTAATTGTTTACCTCCTAATGAGTATTATAACCAAAGAGCAATTTGCAAAAGCAGACGCTTTTATGAAACGAGCCAAAACTCATGAAATTTTCGATTCATTTATTTTTTGGCCATTCAATAAAGTTTTTGTACTGCTAAAAATCCCCGTCAATAAAGACTAAATCTCTCTTTTATGGAGGTAATATTTTTTCGCTAATAATTATTGATATTTCATAAGTTACCATTTATAATCACTTTAAAGGATTAAGCAATTCCGAACATAACTTGGAGTGATTATCATGAAACATTTTAACTTAAAACACATTTTATTGTACTGTTGCTACACTTTAACATTCCTAACAGCGTGCCAATTGACCGAGTTTGCAGACTATTCAAGCGCATATAATATGAATGCGACTTATTCAAAAGATAAAAGTGGCAACGAATTTGTTCGTGTGACAGGTATTATTGCAACAGATCAACGTGGAGTGGGCAAAATCACAACACAAACAATCGGCAATAGAATGAATGTTTACATCACAATAGTCCCAGGAGGAGAACCAAAGGTAAATCAACTTATTCCATTACCAAAGGGCGTGGATGAAGTTTATTTAGGCGATAGTACTGATCTATTATGGATTCGCTCGGTTGAAGAGGAGCAAGCACTCAAACGCAAAAAAGAACTTGAAAAAATGAATGATCCAAATTATACTGAACCTCCAGCTAAAGAACGCCGCGCAATTATTGATGGACTTCAATTAGTAAAAAAATAAGCTACATACGCTTAATGATCATCACTACAAGTGGTCGACAGTTTGTCGACCACTTTTATTTATTAAAAAATCAATGCTTTTAATTTAATTTTACTATTTTTGTGTTATATTGTTTAGTTTGAAAGAATTATTATAAATAGGATTAACATATGAGCGAAATTAAAGAGATGCCAAAGGCTTATGAGCCACAGGCTGTTGAAAAAAAATGGTACCCTGAATGGGAAAATCGTGGATTATTTCACGGTGAAGTTAATAAAGATAAGCAACCATATTCTATTGTAATTCCACCTCCAAATGTGACTGGAATTTTACATTTAGGTCACGTCTTAAATAATACATTACAAGATATTTTAATTCGTTGGCACAAAATGCTTGGTCATGAAGTTTGCTGGTTTCCTGGCACAGACCACGCTGGTATTGCAACTGAAAGTAAAGTAGAAAAAACTTTACGCGAAAATAACCAACCTGGTCGTGATGATTTAGGTCGAGAAGCTTTTATAGAAAAAGTTTGGGATTGGAAAGAGCAATATGGTGGAACAATTATCAAACAGTTAAGAAAATTAGGAACTGCCTGCGATTGGGAACGTGAACGTTTCACAATGGACGAAGGCTTAAGTCATGCAGTGCGAAAGGTTTTCGTTGATTTGTACAACAAAGGATATATTTACCGTGGTCAACGTATGATTAACTGGTGTCCAATTGCTCGTACTGCACTTTCTGACGAAGAAGTTATTTACAAAGATGTTAACGGTAAATTTTACCATTACAAATACCCTTTGTCTGACGGTAGTGGTTACCTTGAGGTTGCAACAACTCGTCCAGAAACAATGTTCGGCGATACTGCTGTAGCAGTTCACCCTGATGATGAACGTTACAAACACTTAATTGGTCAAACAGTTGATTTACCATTAACACACCGTCAAATTCCAATTGTTGCTGATGAGCACGCTGATCCTGAAAAAGGTACAGGGGTTGTTAAAATTACTCCAGGACATGACCCAAACGACTTCCTAGTAGGTCAACGTCATGATTTAGAAGTGTTATGCGTGATGAATGAAAATGCAACTATGAATGAGCTTTGTGGAGCAAAATTTGCTAATTTAGATCGCTTTGACGCTCGTAAAAAAGTTGTTGAAGCTCTTGAAGAATTGCATTTAATGGTAAAAATTGAAGATATTCAACACGCAGTTGGATACTCGGAGCGTGGAGACGTGCCCATTGAAACAATGGTTAGTGCACAGTGGTTCTGCAATATGAAAGAATTAGCAAAACCAGCTCTTGAAGCAGTTAAAAATGGCGATATTAAATTCCACCCAGAGCGCTGGGATAAAACATATTTCCACTGGATGGAGAATATTCAAGATTGGTGTATCAGTCGTCAAATTTGGTGGGGTCACCGCATTCCTGCATGGTATCATAATGAAACAAATGAAATTCATGTTGACATCGATGCGCCAGAGAATTTAGAAGATTGGCGTCAAGAAGAGGACGTTTTAGATACATGGTTTAGTTCATGGTTGTGGCCGTTTTCAGTAATGGGCTGGCCTGAAGACAATGAAACAATGGACTATTTTTATCCGACAGCTGATTTGGTAACAGGTCCAGATATTATTTTCTTCTGGGTTGCTCGTATGATTATGGCGGGCTGTGAATTCAAGGGTAAAATCCCATTCAAAAACGTTTATTTTACAAGCATTATTCGCGATGAACAAGGTCGCAAATTAAGTAAATCACTAGGGAATTCACCAGATCCATTAGATGTAATTGAGCAGTACGGCGCGGATGCGGTTCGTTTCAGCATTATTTACATTGCTCCTGTTGGTACAGATATTCGTTACAGCAACGAAAAATGTGAAATCGGGCGTAACTTTGCTAATAAATTATGGAATGCATGTCGTTTCCGTCAAATGCATGGTCCTGTAACCAGCAATTTCCGTGACTTAGATGGCATTAATGTTGAAGATTTAACAGCTGACCAAAAGTGGATTTTAGCTCTTTTAGATGACACTGTTGAAAATATTAACCAATCATTGACTGATTTTAAATTTCACACAGCTGCTCACGAACTATACGAAATGGTATGGAATAGTTTTTGTGACTGGTTTATTGAAGCGAGTAAAGTTGATTTGTTTAGCGATGACATCAAACAAAAGAATCAAGCGTTATCAGTGTTAGATTTCGTATTATTCAGAATTTTAAAACTTCTTCACGTTTTTATGCCGTTTATTACTGAAGAATTGGCTCATCAAATGGGCTTCTTAGCAGAAGATGAAAGCATTATGACTGAAAATTATCCTCAAAAATTTTCTAAATTTGACTTCACAACTAAAGTTGAACAACAACAATTAGCATTAGTAAATGCTAAATTCTTAATGGTTAAAGATGGTCGTAATTTGCGTGCAACATATAATATTGCTCCTGCACAAAAAATTAATTACTTTATCAAGGCAATTGACGAAGTAAATACTGAATTTTTAGCAACTCAAGTTCCATCATTTTGTAAACTACTAAATGCTGCGGACGTGAAAGTTTCTACGGAAGATTATAGCGGAGCTGGTAACACTCCATCGATCATCAGTGATGCTGGAACAATTTATTTACCATTAGAAGGGTTAATTGATATTGATGAAGAAATTGCTAAATTAGAAAAACAACAAAAACAACTTGAAGGTTGGATTAAAGGATCTCAAGCAAAATTATCAAATGAAAAATTTGTTAATAATGCGCCTGAAAAAGTTGTTGCTGAAGCACGTGTCCACTTAGCTGAAATGGAAGAAAAATTAGACCGTACTCTTGAAATGATTGAGTCATTCAAAAGCTAATAGTCCTCTCCTTTAGTTTAGCTATTACAATAAAAATACCGCAGTTATATATTAATTGCGGTATTTTTTATTTATTTTTTTGAATATAAACTGATTTATAAAAATTAATATTTGTTTTAGGAGCTTTAATTACCCACTTGCTGATTTTTTTGCCATTTTCATCAACACCTAATGGTGAATATTTTGCAATTGCTATGGGTATAAGATTAGGAAAATAATCTTCAAGAATAACATTTAAATATTTAAAATTGTTATTGACTAAATTTTCAGAATTGGCGTCAATACAAAAATGATTTATTCCACTCAAAGCAATATCAATTATCTTTTTTCGATTATTTGTATTTTTACAATTAAGTTTATAATTACAGGTTTCTTTATCTATACCACCCCATCCAGAAGATTTTATATCATACCAATCGGTAGAAAACTTTTTAGGTAAATCAAGATTACTTTCGAAAATAGTTTCAAAAATATGAATGTTATTCCTAACTTTTATATCCCAAATATTTTTAACTTTTGTTTTTAAAAAATTTCTACTGTAGCCATAAGGGAAAAAAATTCCATAGCCTTTTACTACTGAACTCATTGAGTTTTCTTTGAGATAAATTTTAATCTCATAAGGGTCATTTTCAGCTAAATAATCCTTAGCAGCTTGAATTATAGTGTGAACAACCTCTTCATCTGTTTTTGTATCAGAGTATATAAATATTTGAGATTTTATAAGACCATTTAAATTTTTATGTTCACTGGAAGCCCCTCTTTTATATTTACATGAATTATCTGGTTTGATTTCAATTTCAACTTTATTTCTTTCAGCACAATTATAAATTATCTTACCTCCATCAATAAAGCTATAATTTATAACTTTTGGCAATATGCAAAAAAACAAGAATAAAGGTAAATAGAAAATAACTAGCACAAAAAGAAATATTTTATTTAACTTATTTTTTAATTTCTTCATTGCCTTATTCATTTAAAAAATCTTTAGGGTCTAATTCAATTGTTGGCAAAACACATTGCCACCAATAAAATGCTTTTTTCATATCATTTTTGTAGATGCACTCGCTATAAACTTGCTTAACAACTTTCTCTGACGCGTATTTCTTCAAAGCAATAATTTTCTCTTTCTCAAAACTTTCAAGAATTTTAGCATTAGTTGGTAATTTACCCTTGATAGCTTCATTAAAATTTAAAATTGTTTGAACTTGATCTAAGTTCTTAAAATTAACCATCGAAGTGTCAATTGCAAATCTTTTTTTGAGAGGCTGTTGATATAGTTTTAATAGATTTAAGAGTTTATTTGCTTCAATACCATTATTGCGTAAATAAACAATGAACTTGTTTTTATATTTATCTGAACTTAATAATTCGTTGAAAATCTTTAATTGAAAAAATACCGCCATGCGCTTAGTTGAAATATTATATTTTTGCATATCACGACTAATCATAACATTTAGCAACGCAAAAGTAAATTCTTCATCAGCAATATCCATAAATTTCAAAAATGAGACTATACTCATATTGAAAAGTTTATTTTGCTTAATTAAAAAATCTTTAACATCATCTTTTGCTAATCCTAGAATTTGACCATATGCACCAACGTAAGAGTTAAGGTAAATATAGTGTGAAATATAATTTTTGAGTTCTCTACTATCAGAAATTTGAAACTCTAAATTTGTCAATTTGTTTTGCTCGACTATTGAAAAATTGTTATTATTCTTAGCATCATTTATTAATTTTTTCACATTTTTAACTTGATAATCAATATTTAATTTTTCAGTCTCTTTTAAAAGATTAATTAAAAAAGTTTTTGAGCCATAAACCTCTGCTTGGTACTGTTTTTCAAGCAATGATTGGTATGTATCAAAAACTTTTTTATCATCAATATTTTGGTTATTTTGCTCTAATCGTTTAAGTATTTGTAATAATTTCTCTTCCGAATATGATTTTGCGCCTAGACGAAAAAAATTATACTTAAAATTTACCATATAATAAAAGTCTAAATTTTTTTGCAGTCCAAATCTTTCACTTGTAAAATCACCAAACTGAGTAACTTGTTCTTTAAATTTTTTTTGTTCATTTTCAGTTAAATTTTTTAATTTGCTTTCTACAGCACCAAGCTGGCAGCATAAACAACAAATAAAAATTGAGCAAAAAAAAATGTAAAATTTCCTATTCATACAACTTCTCCTTGTTTCAAAGATAAAAAATCACTTCTTGTTAGTCAAAAAAATAAGTTTAAATTTTAATAAATTAGACTAAACTAATTAAATATAGGTAATAAATTTTAACTTTTCAAGAAATAAATAAAAAAAGTGTCAAAATATTAGCTATCTAGACACTTATAAAAAATAGTTTTATACAATATTTACCTTATTATGAAACTTAGAGCAATATTTCATCTCTTTGTTATATTTCAGAACAATTTAAAAAAATTAACTATTTTAATTTTAAAAAATACTCTGGACAAATTTGACTATAATTTAAATTTTTTTGAAACGCTTTGTCCTCGGTTTGGTTCAGTAGGTAATGGAATATTATATTTTTTATTGTTAATAGTAACCACAATATTATTTAATTTTACATTCATTTCTGCATCAGTCACAGATATTGCGACAATTCCACTTTCTTTACCATCTTCAATCATTAACGTGCATGGTTCGGACACTGTGATTGTTTTACTAGACGTTTTTAGAACAGCATTTTTATTATAAAATACCGCAGTAATAACTTTATTATCAGCACTTGTTACTGCTTGTAATTCTGTAGTATTACTTATAATTTTTACACTTGAATAGTCAGCTTTTTCATTGCCCAAATTAACTATATATCCATATGTATCATTCTTAAATTCACGACCATGATTAATAGCTAACTGAAACATATTAACATCTTTTGGATAATTTTTCCCTTTATTTTTAGTAGCCAACTTCGACCATTTTTCAGGACGATTTTCACAAATCAATTTAACTTCACCAACCGTTTGTTCAGGAATTATATAATAACTGAATTTATCTTCTTGTACGACTTCTCTAGAAGTTTTAGCATTACGTTTTTTAACAATTATTTCGTGACATTTACCATCTACCCTAAATGTTCTATCACCAACAGCTACTTTATTTTGCCATAACGTTTGATCAATAGTTGTCCAAACATCGCCTTCTACTTCTGGAGTTAGATTAGTCACCCCTGCCCCCAAGCAAACTAATAAATCATTGATAAAGAAATAACCTTTATGAGCTTTTACTCCGTATAAAATTTTATTAAAATTATCTTTTTCAAGACCTGCCAAATCATTAACATTTGACTTTGTTGAAGCATTAATTTTTTCAAAAATAAATCCAGAAACTCCATTTGGGCTACCTTGACGACTTGTACCTGCTGCAAAATTATGCTTACTAACAAAACCACGCCAATTAGTAATAGGTTGAAGCTTTTCTTCTCCTTGACGAGCCGTTACACCAGGGAAAGCTGTTAGATTCATACCTCCTAAGGCTAAAGTCGCCTCATTTCCCGCTCTCATAAACAAGGTTAAACCATCACTAGTATAATAATTATATGCAGCCATTGGTTGTTTTGTGCTTTCAATACCATCAACACGAATTGATCCCATACTAATAAATGCGTAATAATTAGCTTCTTTTTTTACAAAATTATCATTATTATAAAAATACCTTAATCCACTATAATACGGATATTTAGTAATTGACGCTGTATCATTTTTTTCCATCGCTGCTATTAAAACTTTTAATTCTTCACGCTGGTCTAAAGTTAATGACGAACTCCAATTATTATAAACATTTTTTATCAAACCTAAACTAGGGAAACCCTGTGGCTTTGAACTATACATCATATTTCCACGACCTAAAACTGGTGGAATATAACCTTTGTAATCTAAAAATGACGAGCCACGAAAAAAATTAAATAAAACATCTACATTCTTTTTTTGTAGAGTTCCAGCCCAAGGAGTATCACGTAGAATATTCATATATGCCAAGGCTGAACTTGCTCCGTGAATTGGATACCCCCACACCAAACATTGCATTCCATGTCCCCAACCTGCGCCGTCAGCAGTAAAACCTTCAGTCCAAAATGCGTCATCATAATTAGTTTGTGATACTACGCTAATCGCTTCGCGAGCTACTTCGCTTAGAACATCAAGCATTCGAATATCATTCATCATTATTGCAGCAGAAATTACAGGACGATAAGCAATACCGTTGCCTCCAACCCACCATACATGTTTCCTAAAACGTTCTACACTCACTATATTTTTATCAGTTTCATCATGGCGGTATGGTTGAGTCCATGCTTGGAAGCCTAATTCACGAATTACAGTGTGAAAACGCATAGCCAAAGCTGAAGTATTTTTGTCTTTTTCAACATCTTCCATATCCTTAAAAAAACAGAAATAACTATTAATTGCAGCGTTTGGAATTGCAAAGCATGACGCGTGAAAACGACCAATATCAATATTTGGACGCGCCATTTCCATCATTCCATAATGAATAAAGCCTTTATAAATTTTATTTCGTAATTTAACATTATTAGCATTTTTTCCATTTCTAAAAGTTTCAGCTAATTTCCATAAACGATTGGTTACTTTAGCAAAAAAAAGACCAATTTTACCTTGAACATCGGCATCAAGGCTATTAAGAACATTTGAGGTAATCATTTTTTCTTCAACAGATTTAAGATCTGTGAAAACACCATCATCATTTAAAAGTTTTTCAAGTTCAGCAACACTTTGTTTTACACTCTTAACTTGATGCCCACGATATGCAACTTTACTATATTTTTCACGTAGTTTATTCATCGCAGTCATTTTTGCTAAAGTGTCTTTACTAACAGTCATGACTTTATTTTCTGTCATATTACAATTTTTTTGACAATTCCTTGCAAAAACATTTGATGAACTTGTAACCAACAACACTGCTGAAGCAGCCCATAATGATGAATATAAAAACTCTTTTCTCTTAAAAATGTTCACTTTTAGTAAACTCCCTTTCTCTTTAAATTTAAATCATTAGCTTTTTCAATCTATAAAAATTAAAATTATTTATGATTCTTATCATACATTCAATATATTGAAAAATCAACAGTCATGACAATTTAAATAACAAAAAAAATACTCTCTGAAGAGAGTATTAATAAAAAATCTATTTTAAACTAATTTATTTATTATATTTTTTGAGGGATTTCAATTCTGTAATTTTTTGAGCATCGCCCCAATACCTTAAATTCATTGCTTTATAACGTTCTAATTGCTTAGGAATTAAAATATTATCTCGGTATTGAATCCATGTTGGCTTATTACCCTTAGCCATGCTTTTTGGTAACGCCCAGGCATTTTCACTAAATGCAGCTAATCGAGGAAAAACACGTTTTTCGAATTCAGCCATCGTATCAATGCTCTCACTCCAGGTAGCCGCAATTGTTCCTTGCGCCAAAATACGTTTTTTAACATCATAATCTTTAAGATCGGCAAAAATATCATGGTTATAAATTTCTGCAACCGAAATTGGTTTAGCCCAACCAGCACCACGCTTATCTTCTTTAACATTTTTCATGTCAAAATAGATGAATGCTGCATTTGAATTGATGTATGGTTGATTATATTTTTGTAATTTTTGATCAATTGTCATTTCCATTTTGCGCCACCAGTGATTTTTACCAGTACGCCACCAATGAACTAAAATTTCTTTATCATTGTCCAAACCTTTTTCAAAAGCGTCATCCCAAACTATTGGTGTTTTTTTCAAATCATTTTTAATAAAATTAGTTACTTTACGACCAAATTCAGTGATCTGTTTATTATCATAAATTGGCTTTTTAGAACCTAGATTGATTTCATCAAAACCGACGTGGATATATTCAGGACTGAATAATTCGTCAACTTCAGTTAACACATCTTTAACAAATTCAAAACCTTTATCATCAATACGAATTACTTTCTTTGTTGCACGTAAATCGCTTGGGCTAGCTAACTCTGGATACGCACGAATGGCTGCTTCCATATGCCCAGGAATATCAATTTCAGGAATGATTTTGATATAACGACTTTTTGCGTAAGCAATAATCTCTTTAAGCTGCTCTTGAGTGAAGAATTTTGCTTCACCTTTATGTTTGTGCGAGTTATCACCAATTCCGCCTACTGTTGTTAATTTTGGATATTTTTTAATTTCAATACGCCAACCTTGATCATCGGTTAAATGCATTTGTAACGTATTTAATTTATGCATAGCCATCCAATCAATAATTTGTTTTGTCTCTTCTAATGTTCTGAAGTGACGTGAGAAATCTACATGAAGACCGCGAAACTTAGTGAATAATGGCTTATCCTTAATTTCAACAGCATTAATAATAATATCTTTAGATACTTTTTCGGCTGATTTTTTGTAAATATCAGTTGGCATTAATTGTAAAAGCGTTTGCACTCCATAAAAAACACCATTAGCTGATGGCGCAGAAATTTCGATTGCTTTATTATTATTTACAGACAAATGATATTGCTCTGGATAGCGTAGACACCCACACAAAGGCTTAATTGACAAATTAATAAAATTTGTTTTATCTGACCATTTTTTACATATACCTGCACCTCTTTCAAAAATAATAACTTTTACGTCATATGGTGAATTTTCAATGAATTTTTTCAAATATTGAGCAACATTTTTTAACTCTTTTTGTTTTATATCATAAATAATAACCGTTGGATTATTTTTATTCATTACAAAACTTTTTTGAATATCGCCAACATCTGCAGTTAATTTAACTTCATTAGGCTGTGGTACAATACCTAATTTTAAATTATCGTTAGCTCTTAACGCTAACATTGTACTTAAAACGACCCCAGAAAGTACAATTTTCTTCTTAAATTGTTTCATAATTTGTTCTACCCTCTTTTTTGAACTATACCTTTTAAAACAAAATTACACATCATGTAATTTACATATTCAAAATATAGTTCTTGATCTATTTAATTTCAAATTAGAAACAGATTATTTTGCCTGATCTTGAAGCCAAGAGATTTCTTGAGCCCAAATTTCTGGATCAATTGTTTCTAAAACTAATGGAATATTGTCAAAACGGCTATCTTTCATAATATATTTAAAACACTCTTTGCCAATATTACCCTGCCCAATGCTATGATGACGATCAACATGACTTTCAAATTCACTTTTGGCATCATTGATATGCATACCTCTCAAATATTTAAAACCAACAATCTCATCAAAATGCTTAAATGTTTTTTCACATGCTTCAGCAGTTCTTAAATCATAACCGGCAGCAAAAGAGTGACATGTATCAATGCAGACACCAACACGTTTTTTGTCTTCAACTTTATCAATGATCGCAGCCAAATGTTCAAATTGAAACCCAACATTAGACCCCTGCCCTGCAGTATTTTCAATTACAGCAATTCCAGTAGTCGTTTTGTCCAAAGTTATGTTAATTGATTCAGCAATTTTTGCTAAACATTCATCTATTGAAATTTGTTTTAGATGACTTCCTGGATGAAAATTTAATAACTTAAGTCCTAGCTCCTCGCAACGTTGCATTTCATCTAAAAATGCCGCACGTGATTTTTCTAGTTTTTCTGCCTCTGGATGACCTAAGTTGATTAAATATGAATCGTGTGGTAAAATTTGATCTACGGTAAAATTAAATTTTTCACAATTTTCCTTAAATTCATCAATTTCCTTAGTTGTGAATGGCTTCGCGACCCAACGACGTTGATTTTTCGTAAATAAAGCAAATGCAGTCGCTCCAATTTCATGAGCATTAATAGGAGCATTATGGACTCCTCCAGCTGTACTAACATGCGCTCCAATATATTTTGTCATAATCATATCCTTAAAATATTATGTTAATAGTTTAAAAAATTTATTTATTATTTTAAAATACATAATAAACTCTCATTACTAAATTTAAAAGCCAAATTATACCCTTTTTATACGATTTTAATGAAAAGAACGTGAATTTAGGAGATAATAGCATTAAAAAGTTTGCATTTTGGATTTGTTACGTTATTTTTAGCTGTTTGTTAATTTTTTATTTGCCAACTTTGTCTGTATTTCCGCGGCATAAATTAACTAACTTTTACATCATTATTAATATTAAAAATAAATATAAAATAATATATAAATAATTAGAGGAATTATTACAAATGCCAGTAACCATTCTAGTAGGTACACAATGGGGTGACGAAGGAAAAGGTAAAATCATTGACGTTTTAACAAGAGACGTTGACATGGTTGTTAGATACCAAGGTGGAAATAATGCAGGTCACACAGTAGAAATCGGTGACAATAAATATGTTTTACACTTGATTCCATCAGGAATTTTCCGTGAATCAATTATAAATGTAATTGGTAACGGTCTAGTTGTAGATGCGTTAGCGTTACAAAACGAAATGCAACACTTAGTTGAGCGTGGCATTAGCGTTAAGAATATTCAACTTAGTGACAAAGCTCATATGATTATGCCATACCACTGCATGATGGATCGTTTTAGAGAATTCCAACGTGAAGAAGGTAAAAAAATCGGTACAACAGGTAAAGGTATTGGTCCTGCATATAGTGACAAAGCACAACGTTGTGGTATCCGTGCATTAGAGCTTTTAGACTTAAATTTATTCAAAGCTCGTTACACAGAACAAGCTGAAAAATATAATAAAATTTTCTCTGAAGCTGGTTTCGAAACTTTAGATATCGAAGCATCATGGGAAGAAGTTAAAGCTGCAGCAATTTACTTAACACCACACATCAAAAATACTGTTGTGACTGTTAATGAAGCAGTTAAAGCAAATAAAAATGTTTTATTTGAAGGAGCTCAAGGAGCATTATTAGATATCGATCATGGAACATACCCATTCGTGACAAGCAGTAGCACAACTGCAGGTGGAGCGTGTGGTGGAGCTGGAGTTTCTCCACGCTATATTGATGACATCTATGGAGTAATGAAAGTATACACAACTCGTGTTGGTGAAGGTCCATTCCCTACAGAATTAGATGACGAAGTTGGCAACCATATGGGTACAGTTGGTCATGAATTTGGAGCAACAACAGGTCGTAAACGTCGTTGTGGCTGGTTTGATGCAGTAGCGTCACGTTACTCTTGCATGGTTAATGGTGTTAATAAGTTAGCATTAATGAAAATGGACGTATTAGACCAATTACCTGAGTTAAAAATTTGCACAGCATATGAGATTGACGGCGAAGTTACTAAAGATTTCCCTTCTGATTGCCGTGCATTAGAAAAAATTGTTCCAATTTATGAAACAATTGATGGTTGGATGGAAGATACCTCTAACATCACAAAATATGAAGATTTGCCTGAAAAGGCTAAAAAATATTTAGATCGCGTAGCTGAATTAGTAGAAGCTGATATTGCAATTATTTCTGTTGGTCCGCGTCGTGATCAAACTTTTGAAATTTCTAAATAATTAGTTTTTTTATTATATATTAAAAAAACTATCCAATACTCCTTAAAAAGGATTTCAAAAAAAATTCCTAACCACCTTAATTTTTTAAGGTGGTTTTTTTATGTTTTTAGTTGTTAAATTGCTTAAAGGTTTTATTTTAAATAAAAGTATTTAATTAAAAAATGAACAAATAAAAAATGCGAATTAACTTACATAACTCAAATCATAGCCTAAATTCAAAAAATGAAAATAGTAAATTATCAGCTGTTATTCATTTTTTGAGTCGTTTTGAATGGATACAAATATTTGCAATTATTTCGCTAGCAACGATTGGACTAATATTCATTTATTCAACAGGGTTACAACGAGATAGTGATGCCGAATTTAAAAAACAAATAATTTGGCTATCACTGGGTTTTATTACCTTTATTTCCTTAAGTTTTTTCGAAGTTAAACTATTTAAATATGGTTCATTGCCTTTTTATCTTTTTGTTTTATCTTTATTAATTATTGTTTTAATACCTGGAATTGGACTAAAAATTTATGGCGCACGACGATGGTTAGATTTAAAAATAATGCGCCTACAACCTTCAGAATTAGCAAAAATATCAACTTTGCTCATGCTCTCATGGGTGATGAGTTTAGAGTGGTTTAATATTAATAAATTCAAATGCTTAATGATTGCAGGAGCAATTGTTGGCTTACCATTTAGTTTAATTGTTATTGAACCAGATTTAGGAAGTTCATTAGTACTAATACCAGTGGCGATTTTTGTTATTTTCGTTGCGGGATACCGATGGCGAAATATTATAATTATCAGCATACTTGGGATAATTCTTAGCCTTGGTGGAATAATAAATGAAGTCTACCAAATCAAACCATTACTCAAAGGATACCAGCGAGAGCGTGTAGCTGTATTCTTAAACCCAGAGCGTGACAAATTAGGGCGTGGCTGGAATCAGATGCAAGCAAAAAATGCAATGGGAAGTGGCGGACTAACTGGTAAGGGAGTTGGCAAAGGAACAATCAATACTTTAGGATACCTACCAAAAACAGTTTCAAATAATGATTTTATTTTTTCAGTAATTGGGGAAGAACTTGGTTTCTTAGGTTCTGCCTATTTAGTTTTTATGTATATATTACTAATAATTTCGACCATCAGAATAGCATTATGTGCTTCCGAGCCCTTTGGGGTATATTTTGCAATTGGCGTGCTTGGTATTATTTTAATTCACTCATTTGTGAATATGGGCATGAGTATTGGTATTTGCCCAGTTACAGGATTGCCGTTACCATTGGTTAGCTACGGTGGGTCGTTTATGCTTTCATCAATGATTATGTTTGGAATGCTTCAATCAATATACGCACATCGCAAAAGAGACTAATACTTTAATAACAAAAAAGGAAGCTATTATGATAAAAAAATTTTAAATTTATCATTAACCAATAAATTAATCATAATTACTTTAATTCTTTGTATGATTTCAGGTTTTCTAGGCAATATTACGGCAACTAAGCTCTTTAAAATAATTGGATTTAAGCACGAAGTTATTGCCTACAAATTAATTAAACCGCAGATTATTACAATTGATAAAAAATCATATTTAATGTTTGAATCAGATTACGCTAATAATTACTCTGGCAACTTAGATTGGCGTGTTTATAAAAAAATCATTGATGATACATTAATTGTAACTATTGATGCTAAAAGCATGCTAGCTACCAACAAAAATCAATCTGGCACTGATCCATTATACACCCTATTGATACCTCTTGAAAACAAAAAAATTAATATCGTCAGAATCAAAAATAACTATCAAGAAATTACTCTCGAGTTAGCGTACAAAAACAATCAATATATGATAACAAAAACTAGAGGAATAGAGTGAAATGAATTTAAAAAAAATTGCTAAAAACTGTTTCTTGACCGTTTGTGTTCTATTTTTTATAGCATGTAGTTTTATAACATTTTTTACATTGACAGCCGAGAATGAACGCACTAAAATTGCTAGAGAATTTACTGAATGTAAAAATTTACAATATGACGTGATAACAATAAAAAATGAAGAATATTTAAAAATTTCTACAGAAGCACCCCAAGGTTTCGATCTTAAAAATCATCAACTAGTGCTTGGATTTAATAAAAATTCACAACTAGAAATCACATGGGAAAAAATTAATAACTCAGCGGGCAACCTCATCAAACAAAATTTCGTATTAATCCCATCAAAGTATATATACCAAAATAAGTTAGAAGTATTAAGCAATGGAAATAAAAAATTTGAAATTGACCTAATTAAGCTTAAATAAAAATTATCCGTTTTATATAAAGCAAAAAACGCATGGATTTATTATTCCATGCGTTTTTTTGTTATCAATAACTTAATTTATAATTTACAGTGATAAAATATACTGCTCTAAATCTTTAAGTTGTTCTTTTGTTAACTGTGATGTTTTACCATGTTTATCATCTTTGTTATCTGTTGTCAAAACATCCATAATTGTCACACAGCGTCCATCATACATATATGGAGCAGTACGCCATACTTCAATCAAAATTGGAGTTGCAAATGCACGTGTTTTCTCGTGATCAGTTCCCTTACCAAGAACATATTTTTCTTTATCACCAAAGTATGGTCCATTATGACAACTAATACAATTTGCCTCGCCTTCAAACAGCTCTTTTCCTCTTTTTGCCGATTCAGTTAACGTTCCATCTAAATTGCGGTATGGACTTTGAATTGGCTCTAATGATTTCAAGTATTCATCAACAGCATGAGAGGTACTTTCAGGCGCCGATCTAAACTGAATATGCTTAAAACCAGCACGTACCGCAACTTCAGCCGCAGCTCTTACTCCAGTAATCATTACAGGTGAAGTTTTATGCGTATATAACAAACTACGAGATTGTTTTGGATTACCAATACCATCATTTAACAAGTCCCAGTTTGTACCATCAGAACGAACATCAGGGTGACAACTTGCACAGCTTTGCCATTGTTGATAGCAAATAGTTCCATCATTAAACGCAATCTCACCAAGGCGAACTAAATCATTAACTGGAGAAGTATGCTTTGACAACGGATATGCTACTGCTCCACCTGGACCATCATCCCAGATTTCAATCATATTAACGGTATCAGAGAAATACATTGGAACGTAAACAAATTCTTTATGTGTTACAACAGCACGATTTCCTTTCCCCTCCATTCTCACACGATCTTTAATACCGTATAAAAACGATAAATTATTAACAATTTCAGCCTTGTCACTTGCTTTATTAATACGTTCAATCGTCTTCTTTAAATCGATAAAAATTGCCTCAGAAGCACCAGACGCATTAACGACAATATATTTATCGTCATCACTAATTGCCACGCCCCAAGGATTTGGTGCTCCAATATTTGGATCATCAACTAACACAGTATTAACTAACTCTTGTTTTTCTGCATCAATGATTGAAATCGCATTCGTATTAATCCAACCACGATCTAAGTGAGTTGTTGGCACGGTAAAACGACCAATAACATGACCTAGAACAATATATTTTCCATCATTGCTAATAGCTGAATCACGAATAGCAAATGATCCCGCTGGCAATTTAATTTCCTTAATTTTCTTCAAATTATCAGTAGTATCATATAATTCAACTATACAATAAACATCCGCTAAGTATGCTGGCATCAATGGTAAATGATTTGCAACAAATAAAACTTTACCATCTTTTGATAATTGCATTGTAATCGGTTCGCGTAAACTTTTATTTTTAGCAACTACTTTGCCAGTTGCTAAATCTAAAGCATTAATACAATTTGTATAGCGATTTGCATAAAATAATATCTTATTATCTTTACTAACTAATGGCGAAACAGGAGCATGATTTCCATCAAAAATTCGCTTGATTTTATTATCAGAAGTGGTTAACTCATAAATTTTTCCATGTTCGTTGCCACCTGTTACATAAATCTTACTATTATCACTTGTTATCGCGATGCCATTTGCATCTACAATATTGACAATAGTCTGCGCTTTTTTAGTCTTCGTATCAAAAACTTCTACCGCATTACTAGTTGGACAAGCCATATAGATATGCTTTCCATTGCTATCAATTACGGCATCAATAGGTGACAAATAATCACTTGGTTTTGCAGATAAATTAATACATACTGCAACACCTGAAAAAAGTAAAAACGCTTTATTTACTTTTTTAAACATTTTTTGTAATCTCATTTTCTCTAAAACTCCGAAATAATTTAAATTATAAATAATTTTTTCAATTTATAAAATTAATAGCGACTATAAAAAAAGTCAAGCCTGTTAGCTAAATTTCTAACAGACTTGACTCAATATTTTTATTTACAACTTGTTTTTGAAATTATTATTCTTCAATAATAATTCTGAAACCAACATTGTAAACTCTTTGCCATGGATTGTATCCTAAGCGGTAACTAGAAGTCGCACGATAAGGACGATCTCTCCAAGACCCGCCACGAACTGATTTCTTAGTTACATTATCTAATGTGTTATAAGCTTCAGTATATGGATACGGTTTTAAGTCACTACGTGTCCACTCTGCAACGTTTCCGTGCATATCATATAATCCCCAAGCATTTGGCTTATATGACCCAGGTTTACTTACAATGAAGTTGCCATCATCATACTTATCAACTCTTGGGATGAAATCATATGTAGGGTTACCAATTAAGTATTTTTTATGTGTTGGGTTAACACCATTTACTGCATGTTTTTCAATTGATTTATCAGCTAAATTTGCATATTTGCTGAAATCACTTGAAGTTGTTCCAAAGCTCATTGGATAAGTGCTACCTGCACGACATGCCCATTCCCATTGAGCTTCTGTAGGTAAATTAACTTTTTTACCTAATTTTTGGCTTAACCACTTACAGAATTCCATTGCCTCAACATAGCTTACACGAATAACTGGTTGTTCATCTTTATTTGCATCATAACCACGACGAGTATGGTCCTTCCACTGTTGATCATAAACCATTGAATCATGCTCTGGATTGAACACGCGGTATTCGCCATTTGTAATTTCAGTAGTTGACATCCAGAATGGCTTTTTGATTACAATTTTATGACGTGGTTGCTCTTGTGGAGTTTCCTCATCAGATCCCATAATAAACTCTCCAGCAGGGATTCTTACCATTGTAATTGATTTACCATTACCTAAAGCAATAACTTCTTTAACAGTTCCAGCTGCTTTTTGTAGTTCAATAGCAGTTTGTTCGTCAAATGGCCAATTAGCAGCGCTAACAGCAGCAGGTTGACTCCTTTCTACACCTTTTTTAGTACATTTTTTAACTGAATATGGTTTTGTTGAAGTTTGCTCCCAGTCATTATCAATTAACGCATATTTCTTACGTAAACGATACGCTTGAGATGAAATATCTTCAACAGTTTTTGTTTGTTTTGGATTATTTGCATAAGTATTTTTCCAAGTACCATAATATGGAACATTTAAATCTACCCAAGTATATAACCTGCGTAAAGATTCTTTATCTAATTTAACACCATGGTGACCTTTTTCCAATAATTGGAAACCTTCACTTGTAGAAGAATGGAATTCGTATGGATTAAACATATACGCATCTGATTCTGGACCAGGACGGCGGAAAAATTTGTGTAAATTATAGTATGATACACTATAATTAGCACCTTCTTTATTAGAAACTAACTTTCTTGTTTTAAAGTCAGGAATCTTTGGATTTGTACCATCATGACAACTGATACAATATGCATCTAATACTGGTTGAACTTCTAACTCATAAGAGAAACCTTCAACCTTTTCACGACGAGGCGTAATAATTTGAGGCTCTTTTGTTGAAGCAATAGTTTTTCTTGTAACAGGAGGCTCATTTGGATTTTCGTGACAGCCAATACAAGATAATTTTTCACCTGGCATTGCTACTAACCAAGAACGCATTAACTGAATTGCACTACCGTTTTCATCAAGAGGTTGAATAGAAATTGTAGTATTAGCTGGAACTTTGAACATTGCTGAACCATCTTTCTCTACTTTAACCGTACCTAAAATACGTTTTACATCCCAACCACCTTCAATACCTAAATGGTTATGATTACCAGCTTTATAATAACCGTAAGCATAAGTAAAAATACGTAATTCTTTAACTGTTCCACGTTTCAAACCACGAGAACCTTGACCACGGTAGATATCTTGAATATAAAGAGTAGCTTCTTTTTCTTTCAAGTTCACACGATCAGGAATAACTGGAGGTTTTACACGCTTTGTTAATGGGAATGGCTCTAGTAAAGCACCACCAAAGCGGTTTGGCAACATTATCATGTTGTCAAATTTATCAACTAAGTATAAATTCCAAGAATCACGACCATTCATTTTACCAACTACAAAAAAGTATGTATCATTAATTGGGTATGGCTGTAAAAATTTTGGCCAAGAATTATTAACCAATTGATCTTTAACCACCCATTTCACTTCTTTTTTATAACCAGGAATTTGTTGTACAACGCCATCAATTTCTTTAAAACCTTTATTTGTATCAAAAATTGTTAATTCACCAGCTCTTGCTGTACCATGATGCCCAGTCACAATTGCCACATACTGGCTATCTTTACCAGGAATTGGGCGCGCATAGAACATACTATTTGGCCATAAACTCTGCGAACCATAAACAGCACGTTGGTTTGTTCCATCTGGATTCATAGTCATCATAATACGTGAATAGTAATGCATGATATCAGTATATTCCCAGCGCAAGTACATAATTTGACCATTAGCAGTCACGCTTGGATACCAGTCAGCATCTTGCTCAAATGTTAACTGACGAACATTTGAACCATCTGAATCCATGCTATAAAGGTTTGGAACAGTCCTGCTACCACGAATACATGGAACTCCAACTAAAGGAGCAGTTGAACTGAAAATGATTTTTCCACTTGGTAAATAAATACCATTATAGTTATCAACAAATCTTTCATTAATTTGAGTCACTTGACGTAAATTATTTCCATCTACACCAACTTCCATAACTTGATATGCACCATTATCACCAATTGATGTAAATAAAATTTTATTTCCATCATAAGATAAGTCAATCTCTCCTAAATAATTAGAACCTTTAGCTTTATAAACTCGCTCTAAATTACCAGTTTTTAAATTATATTTAGCGATTTCGTTGTTATAACCAGTCTTACCTAACGTGTGTGTACCTAACCAGTTTGCAGGTAATGCCACACGATTAGTTTTTACAACTAAAAGATCTTCAAAATCGATAGCTGGGTTATTATCAACCAGAGCTTCTTTTTGAAGTTTTCTGTATTCAGCAACCTTGTCTAAATACTTCTCGCTTTTGTCGTTTAATGATTTTTTAATTTCAGGCAATAATTTTTCAAATTCAGCAATTTTCGCTAAATATTCTCTACCCTTAGAATATTTACCAGGAAAATTTTTCATTAAATATTTTACCGAACGCTTGAATGCCTCTGGAGTTGAATACTGGAAAGTTGCTTTTGCTGCTGCAAACTTCTGCTCTAATTGACGAGCTTTTCTAATTGCTTCAAAATCCAAACGCGCTTTTGTTGGGTTTGAAACTTTTGCTAAGTCTGCATTCTTGAATCCATTACCATTAACAGTAGCTTTTAGGTTATGACCACCACCACCGTTAAAATAAAGAATACTTACTTTATGAATGCCTTTTTTAAGCTTAATAGTACTTTTTTTAGTAATACTACCATGATTACCATCATTATTAATGATGCATTTTTCGCCGATAAACAAACCACTACCATCGTCAGATGTTAAAGCAAATGTGTATTTCCCATCTTTAGGAATATTGATTTCGCCATAATATTCCACACCCCAAGTGTCTCTTTTAGCAACGTTGCCAAGACTCGAGATTTTTTTTGCTTTACCACCATCAATAACACTTTTTTTGGTAATGTCGTTAAAACTCTTAACTTTACCACCATAAACGATGTAGTTAAGTTCAGCGCTAGCAGAAGAGCTTAACAAGCAACCAGCCAAAAACAAAGCAGCACTAATGCTTTGCTTCTTTTCCCTCTTTAACATAATTATCATCCTTTTTTTTTCAATTACATTTGGTTTTTACTTTTTTTATCTAACCTACCTTCTTTCTCAAGGTTCGTAGCTACCTACTACGACTTAATAAAATAATCTCAAAACATAAATATTTCAAGATTTTAACATAAAAAAAACTAACTTAATAAAGACATCACATTTTTTCCAACAACAATAAATTAGCATTTTAGCAAATTCATAACAAATATGTCACATTTTACTATATCTATTTGAATTTTCATTAATATTGGTAATATTTTCAATAAATTTTGCAGCAATGTAGAATTTTAAATAATAGAGTTAACTGTAGAAAATATTGGAATTAATTAAATTGTGACACCATTTTCTTCAAAAATCTTGACAATACTGCCAACTATTTGACGGTTATCACACAATGCTTCAACTTTTAAGCGCGCTTTCATACCCAAAGATTCACGAAGTTGAGAATCTTTTAACAACTCTATTGTTTTACGAGCCATTTCCTCTGGATGATAATCTGCAACAATGACACCTGTCTCACCATCCTCAATAATTTCTTCAATAGCCTCAATCTTTGGAGCTACAATAGCAGTACCACAGGCCATTGCTTCAGCAATTGTATCCGGAATACCAGAATTTTTACGACGCGATGTCGCTAGAAAAACATCAGAATTCAAAAGCTCTTTTGCGACAATAAAATGCCGCTGCATCCCCAACCAACGAGTTTGATTTTTAATACCATACTCTTCAAGAAAATTACCAATATCAATTGGATTTTCACTTTGCCCCATCAAACAGAAATTAAAATCAATCTTCATTCGCTTCATGATTAACAAAGCTTCAACCACATTGCGCAAACTATCCCTAGTAATATAGCTAGACACAGTTATTATATTGAAAGGCTTATTTTCACTTTTTGGTTCAAACTCTCTGAAGCTAAACATATTTAAATCAATACCATGGTAAAGATTATATAATTTTGCTTTTATTTGCAGATCTTGAAGCACTTCCATACATTTTTTTGAGGTTGTCAAAATAAATTTCGCACGATCAGTAATAATGTGAGTTAACTGTGAATTCATATCAAGAATTTTATCACTATGCAAACTCATACTATAACCAAGCCCCGATAACACACTAGTAAAAAGCATTGTTGTTCCAGCTCCCAAAATAGTATGAGAATGTAAATGCTTAATACGCTTATCTTTGCGCAATTGCCTCGCTAATAAAACTGCCTTAGCAAAACAATCATCTAAAAGTTCTTTATCAACAGAGCAGTTCAACAACTCTTTATAGATTTTTTTTGCTTGTAAAAATCTTTTAGGGTTATTCACTAACTGTTTAGCGACTAAAACAGATTCTGAATCATTTAATTCATCAAGATAAACAATCTGGCTTTTAATACGTTTTACCACCATATTATAGAGATTTTCACCTGAATGTTTGAGCGGAAAAATTTTCAATGAATACCCCATACGCTCAAGTAATTCCATCTCATTTGCAATATATGGCCTACTTAAACGCGGATATGAATTCAAAACGATTCCAAGAACATTTTCTTCCATTTTAGCACATTAATCCTTTAAGTTTATTCGCCAACATACAACATATGAGAACAATAATCACACGTTGTTAATTTTTTTGCTTGAGCATTATAAAGAGTTTGCGGAATCACCTTCAAGTGACAATTACCACAGTTTCCAGAAACAATCATCGCTAGAGGCAACCCCTCTCCTTTGGCAATTAATCTCTCATAAATGCGCAAAGTTTCAGCTGGTATTTTTGCTTTTAAGGCTGGACGCTGACCACTTAAATCTTTAATTTGGGCTTTTATATCATCTGACAACTGCCCTAATTCAGCAATTTCTTCTTTTAAATTATCAATACGTGTTGCAAATTTTGCTGCAATATCTTTATATTCTGCATCAGCATCCTCTTGCTCGTCAAAAAGTTCAATTTCAGTAGTTTCGAGCTCACTAATTTGCTTTTTCAAGTGTTCAATCTCACTTGTCATCGCCTTATACTGCTCATTATTCTTAACCATTGAAGACTGTTTTTCTAAATTAACAATTTGCTCCTTAAGCTGACTTGTCTTAACTTCACAAGATTTTATTGAACTTGCAGCCTGCAAAGAACGAGTTTTCTTCGTTTCCAAAGACTGTTCCTCTTCAACAATTTCCTTTTTAATCTCTTTTTGCTCTTTTGGAATCATTTCAAGACGAATCAAAAGCTTACGAATTCTAATATCAACTTCTTGCAAATCAAGTACATTTCTTATCCACTGTTCCATCTGAAAAAATCTCCTTATATCATTAAAACTAAATACAACCTCTTAGTCTTGATCTTTCGTGTTCAAATACTTATCAACTCCAGAAATATTTACTACTTCTGCATAATACAACTTATGAAAATCTCGATTTGGATACAAATCTGGCTTAATACGTTTATTCTTAAAATTTTTCCCCTTTAAAGATTCACAGTAAACAATTCGACACTCTATAATTAATTCAGCCTCTTTAAAAGTAACACAATCAACTTCATCTGCAATAATTGGTGTTAAATTAGTTTCTGCAATTTTATCAACTTCACGCCCAGAATTACGACCACAAAAAGTTAATTGCTCTTTAAAACCTTCAGGAAACCCACTCAACGTAAAAGTATCATTATTTTCGATAAAATCATAAGTGTAACGTTGAGGCCTAACACCTATCATCACCATAGGTTTATGCCAAAATGTTCCAAACATTCCCCATGACACGGTCATAGTGTTAAATTTCTTTTTATCTCCAACTGTCAACAACATCCAGTTTTTATTTAGATCGCTAAAAACGTTCGTTGAGAAATTTTCATATGCAATATTTTCTAGATTCATAACTAAAACTTTCAAATCCTTAATGTAATATAAATAATTTACCTACTCGTTATATAAACTTAGTATATATTTGCAGTATTAAAAGTTAATTTAGTAAAAAATGACAAATTTAACCGTTTTATTGCTCTTTTTTATTGCTCAAATATAGATAAAGGTTTATTTTAGTTAATAAATATCTAACAAATTATTTATGACTAGTATCCACAAAGTGTATTGCTAGAAAAAAAATGAAAACTAAGCCAACAGGTACAACCAATGTCTGATAAGAATAATAACGATAATAATAATGATAATTCAAAAGAATTAAACATCCGCATTGATCATTCAAACAACGAAGATAATGATAACTTTAGTGATACTGAATTCAGCGAAGATCAAACCGAAGATTTTTTCAGTGATGCAATAAGCAAAGCTAATTCCAATGATGAAGAATCAAATAACTCAGATAATCCAAAACAAAACTCCCCTAATAACAACCCTGTACTAGAGGTACCAATACTACCTCTTGACGGAATGTTAATATTCCCATTTACATTATCTCCATTAATGGTCGAAGGTGATGAAAATATTAAACTAATCGACAAAGCAACCAAAGCAGATCGACTAGTTGCTCTATTCCCAGATGTACCAGATGAACATCAAGTACACGATGAAACATCTTCAGATATTGAAATCCAACATAAAATAAAAAGTTTTATTTTCAAGGACAAAAAACTATCTCAAGTTGGGATTCTTGCACGTATAGTTAAGGTATTAAAATTCCCAGATAACACTGTTAGAGTACTTCTAAGAGGGCTACAGCGCATTGAATTTTTGGAACAAGCTACTATGCGCATTAATGGAGAACTAGAACAAACATGCTTTGTTCGTAAAATTTCTGAAGCAGAAGATAACTCAATTGAAACAGTAGCAATGGCAAAAAATGCTCTTAAGCAGTTCCAAGAAATTATGTCATTTTCACCAAGTTTTCCAGAAGAATTACGCATTGCTATTTTAAACGTTGACGATAATATACGTTTAGTTGATTTAGTTGCTGATACATTAAACATAAGCTATATTGAAAAATTACATATTTTAACATTGCGCAATTTAAGCGAACGCCTGCAGCTTTTAACAATTCTTCTTAATCGTGAAGTTGAAGTTTTACATCTAGGCTCTGAAATCCAAAGCCAAGTCCATAATGCAATGAGTCGTTCACAACGGGAATTTTTCTTACGTGAACAATTAAAAACGATTAAAGATGAATTAGGAGAAGAAAACAGCAATCCAGACATAGTGATGCTTCGCAATAAAATGGAAGAAGTTACCGTTCCGAAAGAAGTTCAAGAAGTGCTAAACAAAGAACTAGATAGGCTCGAAATGATTCCGCAAGCTTCTCCAGAATATAACATTGCGTATAGCTATGTTGATTGGCTATTAACAATCCCATGGGAAAACTATTCACAAGATCGCCTCGATGTTAATAAAGCACAAAAAATCCTTGATAAAGACCATTATGGTTTAAATGATATCAAAGAACGTATTTTAGATTATTTGGCTGTTCTACAGCTTAAAAAAGATCGTAAATCCCCAATTTTATGCTTTGTTGGACCTCCAGGAGTTGGTAAAACTTCACTAGGGCAATCAATTGCAAGAGCAATGAAGCGAAATTTTGTGCGTATTTCACTAGGTGGAGTTCGTGACGAAGCTGAAATTCGTGGACATCGCCGTACTTATGTTGGCGCACTACCAGGGCGTATCATCCAAGGCATGAAAAAAGCAAAAACTAATAATCCAATCTTCATGCTTGATGAAATTGATAAACTAGGAAATGACTTTAGAGGGGATCCTGCTGCTGCATTACTTGAAGTTCTGGACCCACAACAAAATGATACTTTTAACGATCACTACCTTGAAGTTGACTATGATTTAAGTTCAGTAATGTTCATCGCAACAGCAAACGTTCTTGAATCAATTCCATCAGCCTTACTAGACCGAATGGAAATTATTCGCCTTCCTGGATACACTAGCAACGAAAAGGAACAAATCGCCAAACGTTTTTTAGTTCCACGTCAACTAAAAGAAAATGGACTTGATAAACAAACTTTAACTTTTAACAAAAGTAGCATTGATGAAATAATCCAATACTACACTCGTGAAGCTGGAGTACGTACTCTAGAACGCACAATTGGTACAGTTTGTCGAAAATTTGCTCGAAAAGTTGTAACCAATCAAGTAGCTTGTGACAAAAAAACTTCATTGAAAGGTAAAGATATCAAAGAATATCTAGGCGCACGCAAAATGACAATGGACGAAGCCAGCCGCAAAGATGAAGTAGGCGTTGTCACCGGCATGGCATGGACGAGCGTTGGAGGAACTATTTTACCAGTTGAAGTTAACATGATGTCAGGAAAAGGTAATTTACAGTTAACAGGTCAACTAGGTGATGTCATGAAAGAAAGTGCAAAAATTGCATTTAGTTTCATCAAAGCAAATGCTGAACTTTTGAAAATTGATTCGGGATTATTTGAAACTAAAGATTTTCATATTCATGTTCCAGATGGCGCTACACCAAAAGATGGACCTTCGGCGGGTGTAACATTAACCACAGCTTTAGTTTCGTTATTAACCAACCGCAAAGCAAAAGCAAAAGTAGCAATGACTGGCGAATTAACGCTACGCGGTCGAGTTACGGCAATTGGCGGCGTTAAGGAAAAAGTTATTGCGGCAATGCGTTCAGGTATTAAGGAAATAATTTTACCAGAAGAAAATAAAAAAGATTTAGAAGATATTCCAGATGAAATTAAATCGAAATTACATTTTCATTTTGTTAAAAAAGCTGATGAAGTATTAAAAATTGCTTTGGCAAAAAAGTAATAATATATTAATTTTAAGACATTTCTATAATTTTAAATTGAAATGCCTACAAGTTTTAAAAGGGAAATTATGAAAATTTTACAATTATCACAAACATTTAAACGAACTCTTTGGATTGTTTTAATTACTACAATCACTTCATTATCAACTAGCAACACTTACGCAGAAAAAGTTGATTTTACTAAAATTAGCTCAAGTGAATTTCTACGTTATGTACGTTCACCATTAAAGACAGGCACATGGGTACAATTAAGCGGTAAAATTAGTCACCATCGCCGCGCAAGCGAAGGAAATATTTCGCAAGAAGGCAACATTTATGTAGCACTTTTATTTGCAAAAGCTTTAGCCCTTGGTCAAGTTGTCATTGACGATAAAGAAGCATATACCATTGGGCAAAATTTTATCAATAATTCAACTACTATAACGCCAGCTAAAAAAGAAGGGTACAAAAATAGTTTATTAGCTCAATTTGGTATCAAGCCAAGTGACTTGACTTTTAGTTTTGTATACTGGAATTTTATTAAAGAACTAAAACCTGAATCACTAAGAGGACAAAAATGCCGTATTTTTATTTTACAAGATAAAAATACCAAACAATATGCAAGGGTTTACTTTAGCACCATGGCAATGTTTCCAATGAAAATAACTTGGTATAATATTGATAACAAAAACAGAAATAAAGCCACTAAAGTTGATTTAGAAAAGTTAACCAAAGAACGTGAAATGGAAATGAATTCATTTCGCAAACAGGATGATATGTGGATTGTAACTGGAATTAATTTATATGGTGGCAACAACAAATGGCGTACACGCATTAGCTTTACAACAAATAAGGCAGGCAACAAAAAAGATATGCCTCAAAAACTATTTAAAGATTTTAAAGCTAAAAAAAGCGATTTAAAAAAGAAATAACTAACATTAAAATTCAACCATGACACATTATCACGTTTCTACTAGCTAGAAACGTATTTTTTTGCTTTTTTATTGATATTTTTCTTTTGACAAGTATAATAATTACTACCAAGAAGAAAAATAAAGCAGGACCAAGAAGTTATGTTCATAAAAAAGTTGATATTACGCACTTTATTTATTGTCATGTCAATTTATATAAATAGTAGTGCAATAGCCAAATCTGCGGCCGATTTCATCATTGATAAAGTAAAAAACAACAACCAGCTTTATAAAGCAAAAGATGGCCACATCGCCAAGGTTTTAAAACTTTATAAAAATGGACGTTTTACTGGTGTTGATTATACCAAACAAAATAAACGAAAAAGTGATTTCCCACAAAAAAAACATATGGAATATTTAGCTGCAATTGCTAGTGGTTACCTCAATAAAAATTCCAAATATTACCACGATAAAAAACTTCGCGATATTATTTTTAATGGACTTTTAGAATGGTGTAAACTTGATCCACGAGATAAAAATTGGTGGTGGCGAAATATTGGTGGACCTAAGCGCTTTTTACCAATGATTGCAGCAATGAGCAACGAAATTGTAAGAAATCCTAAAGTACGCAAAGCTGTTGGTGAATACTACATTAATAATTGGAGTGGAAAATTAAATCCTGATTCTAACAGTACTCAAGAAGCACAGATGGCATTGGTTGGTTATGCAATTTTAGGTAGTGATAAAGATATTTTGCGTATTGCCAAGCTAGCATCTCATAGTTTAATAAAAGTTCAAACACGTCTTGGTAGTAATAAGTTACCACAAGAAGGCATTCAACTCGACTATGGATTTAACCTTCATGGGGGTTCTGGAGCACAAAATTATTGGGGAAATTATGGAGCAGTATACTTAAGCAATATCAACTGGTGGGTTAGTATTTTTAATAAAACAAAATATGCATTTCCAAAAGAAAAAACTGCTGTTATCTCTAATTGTTACCTCAAAGGCGTACAATGGGTTTGTTACAATAACCATATGGACTTAATGGTTAGAGGAAGGTTTTCCGAATCTAAATCAAATGCATCAGGACGATTCTTAGGAAGTTTAAAAAGCTTTATTGCCACGAATCCGCCATATAAAGAGAAATTAAAAAAATTTTCTGAGCGTTTAACAACAAAAAAACAAACTGATAGCAACAATTTGACTGGCAGTCGCGTTTTCTGGTTACATGATCAATTAGTCCATCGCAACGAAAAATATTACATTTCATTAAATTATAACTCAAAACGCAGTGTGGCCAATGAATTTGGTAATAACGCTGGAGCAAATAATTATTATACAGCATCAGGAGTCACCACAATTTTAGTTGATGGCGATGAAATGCCATTAGGTTTAATAAAAAAATGGAACTGGCGACTACTTCCAGGAGTAACTGCTCTTCAAGATTCGGGCAAATTACCAATTGTTTTTTGGGGACAAAAAGGCACTAATAATACCGACTTTGCAGGTTCTGTTACTGATAAAAAAATGTTGGTCACAGGTTTTCAATACTCACGCAAAGGAGTTAAGGCTAATAAAGCATGGTTCTTTTTCGATAAAGGATTTGTCGCTTTAGCAAATGGAATCAGTAGCAAAGAAAAGTTTGAAGTAAAAACAACTATCAATCAGGTTTTAGATAATAAAAAAGAAAATGCTAATTTTTCTGATAACAAAATTTTTTACAATAAAGTTGGTTATTTTTCTCCTCAAAAAATGGTCTATAGTAATAGTAATAGTAATAGTAATAGTAATAACATTTTATGGATTGGATTTAACCACGGCAAAAATCCGGATAAAAGCAAATATGAATATTTAGTTACTCCTGCAATTTCATTAGAAGAGTTTGCTAAAACTGATGTAAAAAAACTTTACACTGTCCTTGCTAATAATAGCACAGTTCAAGCCGTAAAATTTCCTAAAGGCATAGTACAAGCAGTATTTTATAGGCGTGGAATTTTAAAAATTAATAACTATTTTACTATTTCGGCAAACCAAGGAACTATTCTAATGTTCAAAATGCTCAACAAAAAACAGGCAGCATTATATTACACTACTCCTTTTGGATATAATGAGCGAAAAAACTTTCTTGAAGTTTTTATTAAATTCAAAAATATTAATAAAAAATTATCACTTCCACTACATGGTGGATTAGCTAAAGGATATACACGTGCCATGAAAATTAATTTACTCTAATCTTCGATTTTCAAAAAGTGAATTGACTAAATGTTGGCTTCAATTTTTACTAAAAAAAACTAACCTAAAGATAATCCAATCCAAATTTAATTTCATTGATATCAAATTTATATAATTCAATATCAGAGCTCATTTAATTAGTAAAAACATTCTTCGACTTTAAAATCAATTTTAAAAACTAAGTAATTAAGTCTAAATTTTATCATATCATTTTAAGATGATATAATAAAATAAAAACCTCCTATTACCCTCAAAAACAGATACAAAATATTGCAAATATGTCATACTTAATTCATATTAATTTCATATATGTAACACTTTATATCATTTTTGTAACAAACAGGCTTGAATTTTATGCTAAAAGCAATTATTTTAAACAACCTTAAAAAGGTAATTGTACGCTGATTTAATAAAAATATTAATTAGCGTATTTTATTATTTATACATCTATGGATTATTTATAACTATAATTTTAGAAAATTCTATAAAGTAAAACAATTAATTTTGGAGGTCCAAATGATTCAGTGGAGTAAAAAAAATGATGCAATCGGTACTGTAAATCGTGGCGACAGATGTGAGTCTGGCTTATGTACATTATGTCGTGCTGATTGTAAAGGAAAATGTGAAACTTGGTTATCAAGTTTAGTTGGTCGTAAACTTCTTTATCCAAGAGACTACGGTATTACAACAAGTGGTTCAGCAAACGTAACATCTCTAGGTGTTGGCTATCACTCTTTACGTATTCAAGGGTATGCTTATGGTTCAAAAGGCTTAGATGCTGGTTTAACTAAAGATCCAGATGACTGTATTTTCCCAAATGTAAACATTGAAACAAGTTTTGGTAATGAAATTGAAACTAAATGCAAAGTTCCAATCATGACTGGTGCGTTAGGCTCAACATTTATCGCTGCACGTTACTGGGATTCATTCGCAGCTGGTGCTGCTTTGGCAGGTTTCCCAATTGTTATTGGTGAGAACGTTGTGGGTATTGATAAAGCTGCTGAATTCAGCAATGGTAAAATTTCAAAAGCTCCAGAATTAGATCGTCGTATTGATACATTCTTCCGTTACTATAATGGTTATGGTGCAGTTATTGTTCAAATGAACGTTGAAGATACTCGTAATGGTGTTGCACAATACGTTATTGATAAATATGGTAACGATGTAATCATCGAATTGAAATGGGGTCAAGGCGCAAAAGATATCGGTGGTGAAATTCAAGTATCAGATATCGAATACGCAAAATTCTTAAAAGATCGTGGTTATGTTGTAGACCCTAACCCATATGAAGAAGAAGTTCAAGAAGCATACAAACATCATGCAATTCGCGCATTTGCTCGTCATAGCCGTTTAGGTAACACTAATTTAGATACAGTTGATCAAGTACGTCAAGACTTCATGGATTCTGTTGCATACTTGCGCAGCATTGGATTCAAACGTATTTCATTAAAAACTGGTGCTTACGGTATGGAAGCATTAGCAATGGCTATTAAGTTTGCTGCTGACGCTCAATTAGATTTATTAACAATTGACGGTGCTGGTGGTGGTACTGGTATGAGCCCATGGAACATGATGGATCATTGGGGTGTACCTTCATTAAACTTACACGCAAAAGCATATGAATACTGCAAAATTTTGGCTGACAAAGGCGTAAAAGTTCCTGCAATTTCATTTGGTGGTGGTCTAGCTCGTGAAGATCATATTTTCAAAGCAATCGCACTTGGTGCTCCATTTACAAAACTAGTATGCATGGGTCGTGCGCCAATGATTCCTGGTTTCTTAGGATCAAACATTGAAGGCGTATTCAAGCCAGAAAAACGTTCTCAATTATTCGGTCACTGGGAAGAATTACCAAACACTGTAAAGGCTATCGGTAATTACCCAGAAGAAATTTTCGCTGCTTGGGAACACGTTAAAGGCATGGTCGGTGCTGATGAAATGAAAAATGTACCATTTGGTGCAATCGCAATGTGCGGTTATGCTGATAAATTATCTTGCGGACTTCAACAGTTCATGGCTGGTGCTAGAAAGTTCAACCTAGACGAGATTACTCGTGATGACTTAATGGCTGCTAACTTAGAAACTGCTAATGAAACTGGTCTTCAATACATGAGCTTTGCTCTTGATGACAGCGCAAAAGCTATTTTAAACAGCTAAGCTTTTAATATTATTTAAAAGTTACTTATATTTTTTAAAGCGATTGGAATTAATTTTCCTGTCGCTTTTTTATTTGCAATTATTTTAGTTTGCTATTAGAGTAATCTTATTGTGCTTTTCTTAAAAAAAATTATTTAAAGGTAAATAACCATGAAAATTTTTATGATCTTCTTTTGCTTAATAACTCTTTTTATAACAGGTTGTTCCTATAGCAGAATAATAATGCCTCATGACGAAATCAGTGTCCTACAAAAGAAAAACAATAACAAAGAAAATATTTCACTACAAGGAACATGGAAATTAAAAACTGATAATGGCGTCTTAATTGCTAATCTGCAATATGATAAAAAGTTTATTCTTGATGGTAAATTTACCCATAAAAAGCACAAATCATTCAAAAGATTTCCTATCATGGACTGTTATTTCTTTAAAGTTGACAATAAGCAATATTGCATTGGATCAGTTGATATTGCCCAGCTAATTGAAGATAACAACTATGTTGATGTTGGAGTTTTTTGTATTATTCCAGCATATTGTGTTTTCTTAATTGAAAAACAAGATAACAACAATTTAATCATTCAAAATGTTTCACTTGATCGCGACATTAAATCTATAAATAAAAATGAAATTTATAGCTTCAATTTTGATAAAATTATCAAACTAATTCATCAAAAAAAGTTTTATCTTGATGAAAAACTTGTGTTCAAAAGATTATAGCCCAAAAATAAAACTAATCAAAATAATGCTTTTATTCTAAGCGACAAGTATTAAAAAAAAATAATATTATTTTTTCAGACAATGACTTCTTCACATACTATATTAATAAAATAACTATTAAAAAAGTATGCTAAAGGTTTGGAGATATTAAATGAATTCTTTTTTACATTGCTTCTGGACAGGTCCATCATTTCCATATGGACTAAGGGACTTTGTAAAAAAATGGGTAAGATATTTAGGACAATCAAATACGGAATTTATAATAATTGTTTGGTTGACTGAAGACGCATACCAAGCAATGAATGAATATATTGCAAAAAAAAGGTTTGGAGATAGCATTGATACAACTTTTCAAGATCCATTCAAAATCAAAGGAATGCGATGCAATAGGGTTACACTTAATTTTTGTTCTTTTTATATTGCAATGTTTGAACCAATTGTCCTAATGCATAATGACCTTATGCAAGAAATTTTTTGGTTACTTAAAAATAATAAAAGATACACTTCAGCTAGTAATATTGCTCGTTTAATGATTGTGAATATTTGTGGAGGCATATATACCGATATTGACTACTTACTTCCAAATCCAGATATAAAATTCCCTAGAAATATGGAGGAATTACTAAAAGTTTTCCAAAAATCCAGTAAAATTGGTTTTTATCTTCCTATCGCTGAAACAACAAGTAACGAATTAATAGAAAATCAATGCGTCATTTTAGACCCAGACTTTAGGCGCAACCTAAATAGATTATTTGTGAGAATTGAAATTATGATAAGAACAGGAGGATTAAGAGATTTCAAAACTGAAGTTGAAACTGAACATCAATATCTTGACAATCCAATTACAAAAGAATTAAATCACTCAATGTTCACAAGAGGTTTAAGTAGCGCCTTAATGAAAGCCCACAAAGACAGAGATATTGGTACTTTTTTGGCGTTAACTGAAGTAATTTACAAAAATGAAAGATTGCAAGGAATTCTTTTTAATAGAGATTCTACAAGTCATATAAAAAACCCCCCAATGATCATGGGAGGAACACGTCACCATAATTATAGCGTTACTGGCTTCTTGACTTATGAAATTGCAATTGAATACTTTCTTGATAATCTGACCGTAGATACTTCTTCTGTATATAAAAAACAACATTTTAATGCTTTTAAAAATTTCTTTGATAAAGAACATATTGATTCTCAATTTGAATTTTCTGATATTAATGGAGATAAATATGGAATGTATTCATGGGCAAACCCTGGTTATGGAAGATTAATAAAATTAGAAAAAACAGCCAAAAGTATCGAAAAATATTACACTCAAAAAAGAAAAAATTTAATTAAAAAAACATTATTGTTGAATTTTTTAAAAGAGTTTCAAGGAGAAAAAATATTTCTCTTTGATAAAGATCGTCTAGTAGCAGACTATCAGCAACAAATATCTGAGCTAATCATAATGCTCACAAAAATTGCGACTAATTATATAGAAATTGAAGAAGCAAAAAAAATTATCAAAAAGTTTTTATTTATTGCCCTAACAAATTTGAAGAATAACAGTCCTACCGAAATAGGAGAATGGTGCGTTGAAATATTAAATCGTATCGAATATCGCGAAATAAAAAATTTAATTGACCCTGAATCCTCTCGACTCTGTTACCAGGACCTCGTTGACTATCTATCAATATAAATTTTACCAATTTTTAAGTATTTACATGAGGTATAATATTTAAAAATTATTTTTTAACCATTCAATAAAAAGCAACTCAAAAACATTCTGATTGACAGAAATTCACAACACTATATACTATTAAATATAAGATTATTACGGTTAAAATAAAAAAATATTAATAAAAAAGTATTTATTTACTTGATTTTCATTTTTAACTGTTTATATTTAGCTCTAAACAAATTAATAAAAAAATATCTATATTAATTTATTAATATATAATGATTAAATAAAACAAACGTTTCGGAGATGAAATAATGGTTACAAAAAAAGAGACCAAAAAGGTAGATGAAGTAACTGTTGAACAACAGATTGCAAATCTAGACGCGATAATCGCAAAAGTGAAAAGTGCTCAACAAAAATTTGCATCTTACTCACAAGCTCAAGTTGATAAAATTTTCCGTGCAGCAGCTCTAGCAGCTAACAATGCACGTATTGATTTAGCTAAACAAGCTGTTGAAGAAACAGGCATGGGCGTAATTGAAGATAAAGTTATTAAAAACCACTTTGCTTCAGAATACATTTACAATAAATACAAAAACACTAAAACTTGTGGCGAAATCGAGATTGATAAATCTTACGGTATCATCAAAGTTGCAGAGCCAGTTGGTGTAATCGCAGGTATTATTCCTACAACTAACCCAACGTCAACAGCGATTTTTAAATCTCTATTAGCTCTAAAAACTCGTAATGGTATTATTTTCAGTCCGCACCCACGTGCAAAAAAATGTACTTGTGATGCAATTAAATTAGTTTTAAATGCAGCCGTTGAAGCTGGCGCTCCAGAAGATATTCTATCTTTCATCGAAGAGCCATCAATCGCACTAAGCCAACACTTAATGGCAAATGCTAACATTAGCTTAATTCTAGCGACTGGTGGACCAGGAATGGTAAAAGCTGCTTATTCAAGCGGTATCCCTTCATTAGGTGTAGGTGCTGGTAATACTCCTGCATTAATTGACGAAACAGCTGATATCGAAATGGCTGTGAGCAGTATCTTAATGAGTAAAACATTTGATAATGGTATGATCTGTGCATCTGAACAATCAGTTGTGGCAGTAAAAGATGTTGTAAAACAAGTTAAAGATGAATTCTTAAAGCGTGGTGCATACATATTAAATGATAAAGAAAAAGCAAAAGTTGCAAAAGTAATTTGTGTTGATGGACACTTAAATCCAAATATCGTTGGTCAAAGCGCATTTAAAATCGCTCAAATGGCTGATGTAAAAGTTCCAGAAGCAACAAAAGTGTTAATTGGTGAAGAGTCTGAAGTTGGTAAAGATTATCCATTCAGCGTAGAAAAATTATCTCCAGTATTAGCATTATACACAGAAGAAAACTTTGATGCAGCAGTTGATAAAGCTAGAAAGCTTATTGAATCTGGCGGTTTAGGTCACACAAGTGTAATGTATACAGATCAACGCAACACAGATCGTATTGCAAAATATGGTGATGTAATGAAAACTGGTCGTACATTAATTAATATTCCAGCATCTCAAGGTGCGATTGGAGACGTTTACAACTTCAAACTAGATCCATCATTAACACTAGGTTGTGGTACATGGGGTGGTAACAGTGTAAGTCAAAACGTTGGTCCTAAACACTTATTAAACGTAAAAACAGTTGCAGCACGGAGAGAAAATATGTTGTGGTTCCAAGTTCCACCAAAAGTTTACTTTAAATACGGATGCTTACCAGTAGCTCTACAAGATCTAGAAGGTAAAAAGAAAGCATTTATCGTAACAGATAGATTCTTAAGTGACAATGGTTACTTAAACGGTTTAACAAAAGCATTAGAAGATTTAAATATCAAATATGAAATCTTTAGTGATGTTCAACCAGACCCAACGCTAGCTACAGCTTATGCTGGTGCTGAAAGAATGAAAGCATTCAACCCAGACACAATCATCGCAGTTGGTGGTGGATCACCTATCGATGCGGCGAAAATTATGTGGTTATTATACGAGCATCCAACAGTACAATTCCATGATATCGCAATGCGCTTTATGGATATTAAGAAACGTATTTACAAGTTCCCTAAATTGGGTATCAAAGCAACATTTGTTGCAATCCCAACAACATCAGGAACAGGTTCTGAAGTTACTCCATTTGCAGTAATTACGGATGAGAAAACAGGTGCTAAGTACCCATTAGCTGATTATGAATTAACACCAAATATGGCGATTATTGATAGTGAATTAGCAATGGATATGCCAAAAAGCTTAACAGCATTCAGTGGTATTGACGCATTAACACACGCTTTAGAAGCACGTGTAAGTGTAGTTGCAAGCAATTACTCAAATGCAATGGCAATGGAAGCAATTCGTCTGATTTTCAAATACTTACCACGTTCTTACAAGAATGGTGCGCAAGATCAAGAAGCTCGCGAAAAGATTCACCACGCTGCAGCAATGGCTGGTATGGCATTTGCAAACGCATTCTTAGGTGTATGTCACTCAATGGCACACAAGTTAGGTGCTGAGTTCCATATCCCACACGGATTAGCGAATGCATTATTAATCAATGACGTTATTAAATTTAACGCAACAAATAAACCAACAAAACAAGGTTTATTCCCTCAGTACAAGGCACCTGAAGCTATCGTAAGATATGCGGCAATCGCTGACTACTTAGGATTAGGTGGTAACACCAATGAAGAAAAAGTTGAGAAACTAATTCAGGCTATTTCTGACCTTAAGGCTGAATTAGATATCCCAAATAGCATCAAAGAAGCTGGCGTTAGTGAAGCTGACTTTATGGCAAAAGTTGACTATTTAAGTGAGCAAGCATTTGACGACCAATGTACTGGTGCAAACCCTCGTTATCCATTGATTACAGAGATCAAAGATCTTTACATCGATGCGTTTAACGGAAAAAAATAATGATTTTTGACGTTTGTTACTTGCTTTTTTAAGCAAACTTGGAGTGAGTTCAGCCAAAGGGACTCACTCCCCTCTTTTTTTATACAGTTTTGATAGAGTTTTACTATTTACATTTTTTTAACTTTTGAGCTTAATTTTACACTTTTATTTGTTTTTTGTTTAATTCTATGTAAATTAACCATGACATAGAGTGTCTGTATTTGTGACCAAAGTGTCAAATTAGTAAATTTTAGTCAATTAAAAAGATATAATTAAAACAAGGCTGTATTATGAAATTAAAAAAAAGAAATAATGTCTATTGGCTAGATGCATATGTCAATAATAAACGTATTCGCAAATCAACTGGAATGACTGTTGAAGCTGATGCAAAAGCATGGGCTAAAGAATATATTGATGGACTTATTGGAGAATCTAATGCAAAAAAAGTTTATGAAACTATTAAAAATAATTTAGTTGATAAAGAAGTTACTTTTAAGGAAGCAATTAAATTATTTCTTGATTATCCACGAAAACAGCAACCAAGCAAAAATAGAGTAAGAGTAATTAAAAGTGCGTGGAGTGATTTTACATCTTTTTGCAATAATGAAAATATATTATATCCTCACCTTGTAACAGAAGATATTGCAATTAATTACTTCAATCACTTAAAAAAATATGGACGTTATTCTGTTAATTTTGCAAAAAAACAACTTTCTAATAAAACGATCAATGATATAATTGCAACAATTAAAATGATTATGAGTTTTCTTAAAAGTAGAAATTTATTAATTGAAGATCCTTTTATTAATATTAAAAATTTAGATAAAAACACAGTTAATCGTGAAGCTTATACCGAAGATGAACTTAAAATAATGGGTGAATTATCTAAAGGGACGTATTTATACGATATTATTCTAACTGGTGTTTTTACAGGTTTACGTCTTGGTGATATTGCTCATTTGAAATGGAAAATTATTGACTTAGAAAATATGTGGATTGGCGATGGCTCGCAGGATGCTAAACAGCGAAAAACTAATAACGATATTAATTTACCTATTGTTCCAGCTCTCGCTCATCATTTGCTATCATTAGAAAAAACATCAGACTATGTTTACCCAGAACTGCAAGCTAAATATGCAGGAGGTCAAGATGCAATTTCAACGGATTTTAAAAAACTTTTAGATAATTGCGAAATTGTTCATAGTATAAAAATAGAGGGCCGCACTCGTAAAGCTTCAATTAAAGATATTCATAGTTTACGACATACTTTTGCTTATATAGCTGCTATTAGCAATATCCCCTTGCCAATTGTGCAGGGTGTACTAGGTCACATGACAACCGACATGACTAAACACTATATGAATCATGCAAGTAAAAAGGATAAAGCTAAACATCTTAGTAAGCTTCCAAACTACTTAGCAGATTGTGAAGTGTTGCCTGCTGTGCAAAATGCAAATTGTAGTTTTGATGTTGATGAAGTTAAAAATCTTATTGAAAATATGAATAGCGAAAACTGGCAAATTAACCGTTTTAAGTTACTGGAGTTGTTGAAATAAAAAGGCTTATGGGTAAGGCATTAATCAAGATCAACGATTAAGCGTAGCCATAAGCACTATATTTTTATATATAACTATAAAATTAATTTTTGCAACCTTTAAAAAATTATTCATTAATTTTATACAGATCATCTGCCTGTTTGATATTCTTTTCAGATATAACTTTCCTTAATTCTTTAATTGCTTGTTGAATTGTGTATGGTGTAGAGCTTGATTGGCAATAATTAATTTGCATTGCTTTAGAGTCTGCATCATAAGATAAAGAAATATTGAAATCATGTTGCTCTTTTAGTGTTCTTTCCAAGAATTTTATAATTTCGTCCGCATTGTTTCTTGAGAGATTTTTAAATTGAAAGTCTAAATTTAAAAACTGATCTTCTAATTTATAACTTGTATCCATTGATTTTTTCCTATTTTGATTAAATATATTATATAGTAATATAAAATAAACTAATTAGTTTTACAAATAAAACCCCAGTGATAGGGCTTTTTACTGTATTATAAATTCTCACAGATTTGCTTAGCTTTATAATTAGCATCCATGCTTTTTGGCTTGGTGCCCATCTAAAGCCGTTAGCTTTTAGCTTCTTTCTGGTTTCTTCGTTTGGTTTTCCATTAAAAAACAACTGCAGACGATTTTCTTCAACATTATCAACAATTTTTACATTATTAATTATTTTTTCAGATGTTTTTTCGCTCTGCATTCGCTCTAGTAATATTAATCTTTTTTTAGCTTCTGCAATTTTTCGTGTTAAACTTGAAATCTCAAAGCTTTGAAAACCTGCTTTACCATTCCATGCAGGGGTTAAAAGTTCTTGAATTACTTCTTTACTTAATTTAAAAGACTCTTTTATTTTCTCAATTTTTTCATCATTTGTTAATTTTTTGCTACGAATAATTTTATTAATTTCTTTAAATTGATCACGTCTTTTTTCAAGCTTAGCAATTCTATTTTGCAGTTTTTCTATTGCGTTGCTGTCATCGCTTGAAATTACATTTTTAGAATAATAATCAAGCCCTAAATCTTTTTCTATATATTTTTTTGTTTTAGCTTCAAAATTAATCACTGCATCATATTTATTGCTTTCACTATTAAGTCGTTTTTGATTGCGAGCGGTTGGGAAATTCGCTGGTCCAGTAATAAAACTTGATGCTGTACGACTTTTTGCGTGCAAGTAATCACAATACAAGTTATTTATTTTTTTTGCATAATTGTTGATTTTGCTTATTAATACTTCTATTTTGTTTTTATCATTTTTTATTTTGTCAAAATAGTTATTGTACATTTCGATAATGGAAGATAAATAATATAACTCTTCGCTAAACCCTCTTTTTTCACGATCAAAAGAAATATTACTATATGCATAGCCCGCAACTTCTCCAAGTGGTAACACTTCCACCCCTTGCGGTATATCGTTAATTAATTTAAGCAAGTTATTATAACTATCTTTACTAGATTTTTTAATACGGTCTAGGTTTGCAACGTTTTTTAAATATTTGCGTTGCTGTTCAGTTAAAGTATTTTTAATAGTTTCATCCTTAACAACTGGGCCTGGTTGTATTTCCTCGCCCTTAACTGGTTCTGGTTGATCGTCTTTTTCATTAAATAAATCACCTTGAAAAAATACTAATTCTTTTTCAGTTTTAGCCGTTGCAACTTCTTGCTTTACAAACTCTTTTTTTGCTTTTGGTGGCTCTGTGCCGTCATCGTCATAAGTGACACCTTGCATATAATCAACCGCTTTTTTTGCTTTACTTGCAGCCTGTACAATAAATTTTTTATCATTCTTTAAAATTAATAATCAACCGTCAATATAACTTGCTGAATTGTCTAAAACTTCCATTTCAATTCCAGCCATACCACAAAGAAAACTAGCCCCTAATTCTGCAATCAATTCCTCAAAAGCCCGTTCTTTAACGCTGTCAAAATTTCTATTCTCTACACGGTTTAAGCGTTTTTTGTGTCCTGTACTGTGTGTTAATTCATGAAATAAGGTACTATAATACTCTTCAATACTTTTAAAATTTCCTTGAGTTGGTAAATTAACAAAATCATCATTATAATTATAATATGCCCTATTTTTGCCGTGTTGAATTGCTGGACAATCGCTATAATTAGATATAATTTCCTCCGCTGCTTCGATTGGTGTTAAATCAGTTTTTTTAATCTCTTTTTCAGCTGGCATATTTTCGCATTGCTCATAGTTAAACACACGATAATATTTAATCATTGGGACGACTTTTCCCTCTGCATCGTCTAGCTCTTCCGCTGTCATATTTTTAGCACCTGCAACCAATTTAAAAAATTTCCAGTATGTAACAAGATGGCTTTTTTCACCTTTGCGAATTTTACCGCCTAACTTGCTAATCTGGTTAAAAGTGTAATAATTAGGGCTTGAATATTTTTTATTAGCTAATAATAGAGCATTTAGTCCTCTATATTCCTTGCCAGTTACTCCATTTCTGCAACCGTTCCAAGGCATTTGCCACGGAATAACTCTAGCTTCTAGCTTTTCAATAATTTGATTTGTAATTAACTCGTAAACGTCAACTTTCTTGTTTGATTTCTTAACAGCCATTTTTATTTTCTCCATTTGTTGACCCTGTGGAGAATTGGAGTATATTAATAAATACTTCCGCATCTCCTGCGGGGGTTGATTGTTTGCCCTGTGGTTCGGTTTGGTCGCTTGAAACTGCAGGGCTTTTTTATTGTCTATAATTACACAATAGCAACTTATTTTAATTAAGTCAACTAAAAAACAAGTAAAATATTTAAAATAGTTTAAATTAACCTCAAATTAAACTATTAATAATATCAACTAAACAAGCCATTGACAATAAATATAGCTTGACAAAATAAAATATTAAGCTATCTAATTATAATATTAAATCTAAATAATAATGTGGGGTAATAATATGAATATTAATAACAGTACTAATAAAGCACCATCTACAACTAAAAGACAAAAAGTATTATTAATGCAATCGCTTTTAACAAGAGCAAATATTAAAGTCATTAACACGCATTTAAAAAGAGCTGAATTAATAGCCCTTTTAATGCTGGCACTTAATCGCCTAGCAAATCAAGCGATCAAAGCAAATATAAATATTGATGATATAGAAAATAACGCTAAAGGCTGGCAAAATAATATAAACAGCTGCAACGATAATAAATCAGATTTAACGCTAAAACTCAATAACAGTATTAATATTAAATATATATATAATAATAATAGTAGTAGTATAGATAATAATATTAATAACAGTTTTATTATGTGTGATAATCATCAAGAGAATTACTCTAATAGTTTTTTGTCTTCTGTTGATACTGAATGTGACAAGCAAATTAAATATATTGATAAATCTAGCTATAGTGATAATGTGGGGTCAATGGCAGTAGTAATATACAAAGCTCTTTGTGAGCAACTCCGAAGTATTACAATGGGCGCGCGATGCAATCCAGATAAGCAAGCTAAAATACTAGGACAGAATAGCAATAAATTTAAATAAATAGACACAAAAGCAGTCACACACCGTACATTTTGAGGTTAAAGCTATTGGTTACTATCCCATAGGTGTATAATTTTAAAAGTAGACTAAGGGTACTGTGAAGCGTAATTCTTATGGTAGGGGTATGCCCCCCAAGCCCCGCCCCGTCCCGCCAGAGGAAGTCCTCCCACAAAGTTTTTTCAATAAAAAGTAGTTTAAATTGGAAAACAAGGTATTGAAAACAACTAAAAAACAATTATATTACGAATATGGAATTAATCTCTGCGGGGGGATATGTTAATTTCATACAGCCAAATTTATTTTTCTTTTTTTTGCAACTACCACTATGGGGAGGGACTAATTACACCTTAGGGTGCGTAATGAAGTAAGGAGACAGTGGTAGTTGTTTTTTTTAACAAAACAAGACAACTATAAGTCTATTTAAATATTTTTTATTCAGTTACTGGGGGGTGCTGAAAATGTCAAATGAAGTAATAAAAAGCGAAGATAACCAATTAGAAGTACGCAAGCTTGAGGACTTAAAGCGTCCTAACCTAGAGTGGGGAATTCGTAAAAATGATTTGACACCACTGGAGCAACAAGCTGTAACAGCATGGATTACTTGCCAAGGAGTACCTGAGTTATTAGAAACAGCCTATGAGGGTAAAAAACTTGATAAGATTAAGACTTTGATTTTTAACAATGAGTTTGTATCCCATGTTATCAATCACCTTTCAGAGCGTGGCGAATGCCCTAGCCTAACGGTTTCAAAAGAAGAAAAGCGAATCATGCTAGCCATGACAATGCGTAGCAGTACAGCAAGTGCGTTTCAAAAGAGCGATGCCCTCAAAGAAGATAATAAGATGGCAGGACATTATGATGACAAAAGCGGTGCAAATGGGGTAGCATTGCAAATAAGTATCTGTACGGGGGTTCCAGATAGCGATAATGAGTATTGGCAAAACAACAATTAAAAATTCACAAGGTAAGACAATTGATTTAGGCTTTAAACCTCATAAATTTCAGTTGCATGCATTAAAGAATATCACACGTTTTTTTGTGTTAGTATGCCATAGGCGCTGGGGAAAAACAGTACTTGCAATTATGAAGCTTAATGACGCAGCATTAAAATGTGCAAAAAATAATCCAAAGTTTGGTTATGTTGCCCCTTTTAGGAATCAAGCAAAAGAGATTGCATGGGGCTATTTAAAAGATTTAGCGTCAAAAATGCCTGGAGTAAAAATTAATGAAAGCGAATTAAGCATTCATTACTCACATAATAATGCTATTATTCGCTTGTATGGAGCTGATAACCCAGATGCAATTCGTGGGGCTTATTTAGACGGTTGTGTGCTTGATGAAGTAGCAGATATGAAAAGTAGTATGTGGGAAGAAATTATCCGCCCAATGCTGTCAGACCGTAAAGGCTGGTGTTTGTTTTTAGGGACTCCTAAGGGGATAAATCTTTTTTATAAATTATTTCTAAAAGCAAAAAGCGGTGTAAAAAACTGGGGTTATGGCTATTACCCAGTAACAAAAACAATTAATGATTTACCACAACTTGATGAAGAGGAACTAGCAGATGCAAGAGCAGATATGCGACCAGAAAAATTTGCACAAGAGTTTTTATGTGATTTTCAAGCAAGTAACGATAATGTGGTTATTCCATTAAGTTTAATTAATAAAAGTTTAGAGCAATTTATAACTGAAGAAGATTGTTCAATTATGCCAAAGATTCTGGGTGTAGATATTGCCACAGGACAGAGCAGTGACTATTCAATGGCTTGTATTCGTCAAGGAAATTTAGTATTTCCATTGATTAAGCTTGATGGTGATAACATGAGTGTGGCAAATCGTATTGCAAGTTTAATGAATAAACATCATTTTGACGCTGTTTTTATAGATTTAGGACGTGGAGAGGGAGTTATTAGCCGACTAAACCAACTCAACTACAATGTTATTGGTATTGATTTTGGGTCAAAACCATTAGCCCCAAAAAAATATTTAAACAAACGTAGCGAAATGTACGATTTAGTAGCTTCATTTTTACATAAAGGTGGAATTTTGCCAAAAGGCGATGCTGAATTAATCGAGGAATTAAGTACACCAACGTATGAAGAAAATGAAAAAAATCAAATGGTGATAGAGCCAAAGAAAAAAATTAAGGAACGTTTAGGTCGCAGTCCCGACCGAGCAGATGCCCTAGCATTAACATTTGCCGTACCTGTGCAAAGTCGTCATGCACAAATGAGTCAATTTAACCATAGAGAAGAATACGCTAGTGATGAAATTAGTGTGTTATAAAAATAATTAGGGGGGAATTATCATGTGCAACGGAGCACCAGAAGCACCAAAACCACAACCATTACCAAAACAACCAGAAGTGTTAAAACGTCCTGTCAAAGCCGCAAGTGAAGTAAAAGACGATAACCGCCAAAAAGCGATTAAAGCTGCGGGATTAAGCGAGACAAATAAGACAATGGGAATGCTAGTAGCAACAGGCTATAACAAAAAAACCAAACTAGGTCAATAATGGGGTAAAAAATGAGTAAAGCTTTAGAACAGATGCAAGAAAAGTATGATTATTTACTGTCAAAGCGTAAAGCATACGACTCAAATTATAGTGATGTCAAAAAATATATTACTCCAGATCGAGGACGTTATTTAAGTGGCGATTCTAAAAGTGATGCTAGTAGTAATTTAGATTATAGCCAGATTACCAATAGCCGCCAATGTATGGCTAGTACTATTTTTGTGAGTGGCTTGCAAAGTGGGACAACTCCAAAGACAACACCGTGGTTTGAATATGTTGCTCCAGATATTGAGTTGATGAAAATTCCACGAGTGGCACAATGGTGCAAAGAAATTAATACCATTACTCGCAAGCAAACGTTTGCAAGTAATTTTTATGACACTTCCTACAATGTTTATTGGGAATTAGGCAATATGGGAACAGCCCCAATGAGTCTAGTTGACAATAACAGTGGCATCTATGGAAGCTTGGTAAATTGTCGTAGCTATACTGCTGGTGAATATGTCCTTGATTTAAATAGCAACTTACAAGTTGATACCTTTTACTTTATTCAATTTATGACAGCACGACAAATGGTCGAGCACTTCGGTATTGATAAAGTTAGCTCAACAGTAAAAGATGCGTACAAAGATAATAACCACAGTGATACATTCAAAGTAATTCAAGCGATAGAGCCAAACGATGAACGTATCGACTTTAACCGTTCTTTAACAGGCAATAGAGCATTTAGAAGTGTCTATTTTGAAGCAGATAACAACGACTCAAATAACAAAGGTGATGGCTTTTTACGGGTGCGAGGGTTTGAGGAATTTCCGATTATTTGCCCACGTTATCGTACAACAAGTGACGATATCTACGGCACAAGTCCAGCATTTATGGCAATGCCAGATATAAAGATGTTGCAATCTTTAGAGCTTGAATTTTTAAAAGCATTAAAAAAAGTTATTAGTCCACCTCTTTCTGTTAATCAAGGCATTCATAAACCTAATATCGCACCAGGGGCAATTAACTATAATACTGGCGTTTATAACGAAGATGCGATTAAACCACTGTTCCAAATTAATCCAGATTTACAAAATATGTTCCATAAGATTAAAGAGGTTGAAGAAAAAATCAAAGAGATTTTTCATAATGACCTTTTTTTGCGTATGAGTAGTGGTGGAGCAGCAACCAAACGCATGACAGTTCCAGAAGTGCAACTTTTAAATGATGAACGTATTAGAATTATTAGTCCAACTCTTGATAAGTTCCACTATGAATTTTTAAAGCCAGCAATGCGCCGTTGGTTGATTATTAACGAAAGAAACGGACTATTTGAGCGTTTCCCAATCCCACCAGAACTACTAGAAGCGGGCTTTACAGTCGATTTTACCAGCAGCTTAATGCAAGCACAAAAAGCACTTGAGAGCGTACCAATCGAAAGAGGTGCATCATTCTTTACAAACTTAGCAGCAGTAGCACCAGAGGTCGTAAAGCTTGTTAATTGGGAAGAAACAGCTCGTGAATATGCACACTCTATTGGATTTAGAGGAAAAGTACTTAAAAGCCATGAAGAGTTTACCTCCGAAGTGCAAGCAGAAGCCGAACAAGTTGCTGCAGTAAATCAAGCTGCCGCATTGCGTGAGGGAGCAGAAACCGCCAAAGTTATGAATGAAGCAGCTCAAGATAACCCTATGCTAGAAAATGCATATACAAACGGAGTATTAATGTAATGAATGATTTTGATGACGACAAATATTTGCAACAAAAACATAGCTACTATCAAGCTTTATTAGGCACTAAAGCAGGACGATTTATAATTATGGATTTAGTGCATATTCACTGTGATACATTTAACCAAACCCATAATCCAAATCATAATGCGGTGATGCTTAAAGAGGGTCGACGTAATATAGGACTAGAAATTTATAACTATTGCAAAAGATATTTTGCAACAGAATTAAGACTAGCCGAAGATGAATATAACAATTTCAAGAAACAAAACAATTATCAATAAAGCAAAATAAAAAATAATCGCTTAAAAAAGTTAAGCAAGGAGAAAATTATGTCTGACGACGAAGATGAAACAGAAACAGAAGTAAATGTTAACGAAAACGCTGTCAATGAAAATATTGATAACAAGAATGAAATCACTGATCCAATGGACGATGTTGTCAAAGATGACGCTGTAAAAAATGATGAAGCTAATTCTGACAATGACACTAAAAATGTTGTAGATAATGATAAATCAACAGAGGAGGACGATAATAACGACTCTCAAGACGACCCTAAAAAAGAATCTGACGAGTCTAAGGAAGATGACGAAGACAGTAATAGTAAGGAATTTGAACTAAGCGATTTTAAGTTATCAGACGGTAGCGAACTGCAAGCAGTAAGTCCCGAGTTTGGCGAAAAGTTTATGACTTTGGCTAAAGAACAAGGCTTAACAAAAGGTCAAGTGCAAAGTTTAGTGCAATATCAAGAAGAGCTTTATGCCGAGAGTTCTGCTCAACAAATGGCAGCACTTCATGCTCAACACGCAGAAAATCAAAAACTATGGAATGAAGAATTGGCAAAAATTCCAAATATTGATGTTGTGACCAATAAAGCCCAAAAAGCAATTAGTTATTTTGATAGTAATTATTTTAAAGATGATACAGCATTAAGAGAGCTTCTTGTTGAAGAGGGAGCACCTTTTGCTAATCACCCACGAATGACAAAAATGTTTGCAGCAATCGCTGATTTCGTGTGCGAAGATGAAATCATTTCATCAGACAAAAGAGGAAAAATTAATAATGAAGATGGGTTAGCTGGAATGTTTGGACACATGAACGGTTAAACAATAAAGTAAAACAAGCTAAAAAATAACCATAGGGGGGAATTTTAAATGGCTTATACAAGTGAACAATGCATGACGTTAATGGACATTGCTAAGGCTGCTGGTGATGACGGCAAATGGAGTAAAGAGTTCATTAACATTGGAGAAAAGGCGACGCCAGAATTTGAGCACATGCCTCATGTAGTATGCAATGCTGTAACTGAGCATAAAACTAGCGTATTTCTAGGTGGTTCAGCAGGTCAATTTAAAGCATTTTATGAGGGCATCAAACCAACTAAAATGCAACGTTCAACTATCACGGCTAAAACTGCAATGATGGAAGAAGAAAGTGTAGTAGATGCTGATTTAATCGACTTAAACGACAACAAGGCGGCATTTCGTGCAAGTGAAGATGAAGCAATTATTGACGGAATGGTTCAAACTTATATTCAGAACGTTTGGTACGGAGATAAACACGATGATAAAAAGTTTCCAGGCTTTTCTGCTTATTACAATTATACTTCGGATGACAAAAAAGATATTGGGTACAATGTTTTGTCATGTGGTGGCACTGGCAACAAATTAACAAGTATGTATATGATTACTTGGGGGGACACTACTGTACACGGCATTATTCCAAAAGTCAAAGGTTATTCTGCTGGTGTACAAGTTCGTGATGACACACCAGAGAAGCCAGATCGTGTAGATGATGGAAATGGTGGTAAATATGATGCTTATCGTACAGTTTACAAGCTAAAAGGCGGTTTAGCTCTTAGAGATTGGCGTGCAAGTGGACGTTTATGCAATATCAACTTAGAGGAATTCGGCACTAGTGAAGATGCTAAAAACTTGGTTGATTTCTTAATCAAATTAACCAACCGCTTAAAAGGCAAAAACAAGGGTAAAACTTTTATTTATTGTCCGCCAGAAGTATTAACAGTGCTTGAAATTCAACAACGTCATTTTAAAAATATCAATTTAACAACTAAAGATTATGATGGTACGCCAGTAACACACTTCCGTAATTATCCAATTTTTAGTACTGATATGCTTATGACGACAGAAGAACAAGTAACAGCTGGTTAATAAATAAAGAGTGCTTTTTTAGCACTCTAATAAAAAAATATTGGAGGACAAAAAATGTTACTATCAAAATTTGATATGTATGCAGAAAATCAAGAAATTACAGATTCGACTGCAAGTGAAACGGTTATTGATATGATTAAGGCTGGTGACCCATTAAATGATCCATTGACATTGTTTGTTAAGGTTGGTGGTTCTTTTACTGGCGGTGGTTCATTATCATGTGAATTACAAACAAGTGACGATTCTAATTTTGCAACTAAAAAAGTATTGGCAAGAAGTGGTGATTTTTCAGCAACTGAATTAAAGAATGGTGCAACGATTCTTGAACAAAAAGTTCATAAAGGATATTTGCGTTACGCTAGAGTTTATTTTAACGTTGACGGTGATCTCTTTACAGCTGGTAATGTTAACGCTTTTTATGCTAAATAGGAGGGAATCATGAGTGACAAAAAAGATTCAAAATGGTTTGTTTGCACAGAGCAATGTCAATTTGATGGCAAATTATTTATTGAGGGGCAAAAAACCCGTCAAAGTGCAGATTTTAAACATGATTTTTTTGAAGAATATAACAATCCAAACACTGCTTCAAGTGATAGCTTAACAAGAAAAGAAGACTTTGAAGAAATGCGTGATGGTTTGAGTAAATACCGCAAACAAATTGATGAAAAAGTCAAAACGTTTGATAATAAACTTAAAGATGCAACAAAAACTATTGCTGAACAGCAAACAGTTATTAACGCTCTTGATGAAAAAGTCAAAACGTTTGATGGTAAAATCGCTATTAGTGAAGATGATCTTAAAAAATTATGCGTTAGCTCTGCAGAGGATGCAGTAAAAGATTATCTAGCTAAAAATAAAGCTGCTGAAAAGCCAGCTGAAACTAAGAAAAAGTAATTTTTCTAACCGTGGGGGAGTTTTTTACTCCCCTCACCTATTTTAAAATTTTCTGGGGGGAAATATGAATTTAAGTCAAGTTGATATTTGTAACAAAGCATTGCTCAAGGCTAGTTTATCGCCAATAACTAGCTTTGAAGAAAATAACAAATCAGCACGTTGTTGCAAAAGTTTATATGAATTAACCAAACAATCATTATTAGCAAGTTTCCCTTTTAATTTTGCAACTAAAAATATTGCTCTACAAGCTGTTGATAAAACAGTCCTTGATTATAGTAATGCATTTGTTTTGCCTACTGATTATTTACATTTGCAAAAAACAGATGCTGACGATTACGAAGTTTGCGGAAATGAAATCCATACTAACAATGGTTCATTATCCATTAAATATACTGCTAATATTGACAACCCAAATCTATTTAGTGCCAGCTTTATTGATGTTTTTGTACTGCATCTTGCAGCAGAGTTTAGTCAAGCTTTTGGCGCTGGTGGCGAAAAATACACTACTTTTATGAATGAAGCAAACAATAAACTACAACTTGCAATGCGTAGTAACGTAGCTCAAAATACTCCACCAACTGAGCCTAGCGACAACCCTTTTGCTGATGCACGGAGGTAATTATGGGTAATGCATATCATCGACAAAATAGTTTTACAGGCGGCATGATAACATCTTCAATGCTTGCAAGAAATGACATTGCTAAATATGCCAGCGGGGGGAAAAACCTTGATAATATTATTGTTGAGGTTCATGGATCTGCTAGTAAAAGATTTGGCTTTAAAATTATTCAAGAATTAAACCCAAGCAAAACCCACCGTCTAATGAGTTTTGTTTATGCGACTGGTGATAGTTATTTGCTAGCCTTTAGTGCAGGTAGTAACGGTTGTGATTTTAAGGCATTTCGTGACGATATGTTGGTTTATAGCAAAGATTATTTTTTGCCATATAAAGATATTGAATTGTATAAAATAAACGTTACACAAAGCAATGATGTTCTTTTTATGGTTCATCACAACCATGCACCGCGCGAATTAGTTCGATTAGCTCACGACAACTGGGAAACCAAAACTATTGACTTTGAGCCAAAAATAGATCCACCTGCAACAATAAATGCTAGCCCAAGTGGACATAGTGGGGGAAAATCTCTCAAAGTAAAGTATGCAGTTAGTGCTATTGATGCGGCTGGGGTTGAGAGCTTGCCAATAAAAACTAACTATGTAAATATTCGTGATCCGTGGGTGCAAGGAGCAAAAGTTACCATTAGTTGGGAGGCTGTTGCAGATGCTGACCGCTACAATATTTACAAAGATACTCGTGGTTATTTTGGCTTTATTGGTAATGTTGATAAAGAAACGCTTTCTTTTACTGACGATCATATTGAAGAAGCAAGCGATGACAGCCCAAAAAGCTTAGACGTGCCATTTAAAGAAAGCTGTTACCCCGCTACAATTGGTATCCATCAACAACGCATGACTTTTGCAAACACCCAAGAGGACGGACAAAATATTTTCTTAACCGCTAGTGGCACATTTAGCGATTTTACCGTTTCAAGTCCAAGCAAGGACGATGATAGTATTGAATTTAAGGTTGATTCTCGACAGGGTAACGAAGTAAAATATATTTTACCACTTGAAAATATGGTAGTTTTAACTAGTGGTACTGAAATAATGGTAACAGGGAATCAAGGCAATGTTTTAACTCCGACCGCAATTAATGCCAAAATTCAAAGCTACTGGGGTTGCCATGATGTACCACCAATTATTTGTGGCAAAAGTATTCTTTTTGTTGGTCGTTATGGTAAAAAAGTTAGAGATTTAATGTATGCATTAGCAAATGATGGCTACAATGGTGGCGATCTAAGCGTTTTAGCTAGTGATTTATTTGATAGTCCAATCAAGGATTGGTGTTATTGTCAACAACCAAACAGTATAATTTGGGTAATGCTAGAAAATGGCAAATTATTAAGTTTAACCTACCTCAAAGAACATGAAGTTTTTGCATGGTGTCAACATACAGTAAAAGGAGAAATTAAAAGTTTAGCAGCCGTGCCAAATTTAGAGTATGAGGATTTATATATTTTAATTGAATATCAAGGCAAATTATTGCTTGAGCGAATGGGGCGAGATTATGAAAATATCTATTTAGATCATGCTACACTTCTAGAGGATACCAACTCTTTAGAATCAAGCCCTTTAATTGGCAAATTAGCAGTTGTTGACAATAAGCAATTTGTTGATGAAATCGACAAAAATGAAACGTTAGATAATAATGTTACAGGTTATTGTGGGGTTAAATACACGGCAATCATTGAAACACTCAACCCAAGTTTAAGCGATAACGGACAAGAAGCAATTTTGCGTAAAAGATTAAGTAAAGTTGCAATTAAACTTCAAAATAGTTGTTGCTTGAAAGTACAATCAAACACTAGCGAAGTCAACGATGTATTGATGCCAACAGCTGACGACAACTACACTTTATACAGTCAAACTGAAAACGTTGATTTTTTGGGAACAATGAGCGATGAAGCAACTGTAAAAATTTTCAGCGATTTACCATATCCGTTCAAAATTTTAAGCATTACCAAGGAGATTGAAATTGGACAATAAAGTAATTTATAAAAAAGCATCTTTAGCTGATTGTAAAAAATTAGCTCCAATTCTGCGTAAAGCTGATAAAGATGAATTAATAGCTCTTTGTGGAGAAAATGTTAATTTTGAGGAAATTTTAACTCAATCATTAAATAATAGTTTGCTAGCATTTAGTGGCTATTGCAATAATGAGATTATTGGTATGTTTGGAGTTGGCGGCAATGTTCTTAGTGGCAATGGTTTTATCTGGTTATTAACTAGCAATAAGGTCAAGTTGCATAAAAGAGAACTGTTAATTCAAGCAAATAGTTTTATTAAATATGGTTTAACAATTTACAAAAAATTAAGTAATGTTATTGATGTAAGAAATAAGGCAAATATGCTTTTTTTAAAACATCTTAATTTCAAGTTTGGCGACAAAATAAAATATAACGATTGTGATTTTATTTCATTTTGCCGAACAAGGGGGAAATAAAAAATGTGTATTTTTACTGGGCTAATTGCTTCACTAGGTACAGCAATCGGAATAGGAGCGAGTGCCACTGCGGCAACAGGAGCTTCTGTAGGGGCAGCGGCTACTGGTATTGGTATGGGTGGAGCTGTTACAGGTCTTGGAGGAGCTGCATTTGGAACAGCCGCAGCAACTGCAACAACAACTGGCATTGGTGCTGGTACAATGTCGTTAGTGACAGGTATTACTGGAGTAGTTGGTTCTTTAACAAGTGCAGGTGTTGGGGCATATGGAGCATACAGTGCCAGCCAACAGCAAGCAGAATTTTACAAGATGCAAAATCAAGCATTAGCACAAAATAGCGCCATTCTTGATACCCAAAAAGCCAATGCGAAAGAACGTGCAATTCAAGATCAACGATTGCTTTATAATGATTATCAGCAAACAAAAGGTACAGCACGAGCAACCATGAGTGCAAATAATGTGGTACTGGGGCATGGCTCAAGCTTAGATTTTGAGAGTGATTTAGATTTTCGCTATTTAGCCGACAAACAAAATATGCTTTACAATCAAGCTATGGAACAATGGCAAATTGAAGCAAACAAAACCAACATTGGCAATCAAATGAATATTAATAGTTATGCGGCAGATGCAAGCCGAAATGCTGGAACGCTTAATATTTTTGGTAATGCCATTAAAGGTATGACAAGTGCGGCCAGCGGCTCTTTTGATACATTCAAAGGATATCAATCAACGCAAGGTAAGCGTTTATTTCAATTCTAGGAGGAATAATTTATGGCTAATTTAAAAGCACCACGACGACAAGTTTCAATAAATAGCACTCCTGGAGTTTTTGCGAACGGCACTTATACCAATATCCCAAATATTGGTAATCAGCTTTATAGTGCCACAAATAATATTGCAAGTAGCTTAAATGGTATTAATAGTTTTACCAGCAAAGTACAAAATGCAATTTTACAAGATCAAGCACGGTCAAGTTCGGCAAAAATGAGTGAAATTTACAACCAATTTATGACAGAGCATACTGAATTTATGAATAATAATATTTATAATGCTCAAGGGCATAATGCCAAAGATGTTGTTAGTAAAGTTGATGAATTTTTCAACAGTAAAAGCAATACTCTTCTTTTAAATTTAAACCCACAAGAGCGTGAAATTCTCAGCAATAAATTTGCAAATTTGCGTAATAGCTCAATGGGAAATGCTTTTAGCATCAAAAATCGTGAATTAGACAAAGCAATTATTGCGGATCATAATGCGTTAATTTCAAGTCATAGCAAAAATGCCGTTTATGATATTGCCAATAAAACTAGCCATACTACCGAAGCGAACGAAAGTTTAATAACCGTTGCTAAACGTCAAGGCTGGGGAGCTGATAAATTACGCTCTGAACAAAATAATTTAATAAACAGCATTCACGGGTCAATAGTTGCCAATAGTATTGACTCTGGCGATTTAATGGGTGCTCAAGCTCAATTACAGGAGTATCAAAAGTTTTTAAATCCAGCACAAATGCAAAAATTATCAACCGTCTTACAGGAGCGTAGTAAAATGGCACAAGTGCAAACTGATACCGAATCAAGCCTAGATTTTATTACTAAAAATGGTGGTGACTACCTTTTTAATAGTGCTGAATCATTCAACAATGAAGTTGCTAAAATTCGTCAAAACTATTCGGGTAAAGAAGAGGAAGAGCGTGTTAATTATCTCAAAAATCGTTATAATGAAGCAGTAAAAGCAAATACTATGCAATTTGCTAGTGACGTTGCAAACTCAATGAACAGTTTAAGACGTATGAAAACAGTTGCAGAACAAGAGTTTGCCATAAGAAACATCGCCAATGAGTCATTGCGTAATGAAGTTCAAAACCGTTTTAATAAGCTCAAAAAGAACTCTCAACAAACTGACCCAATGGCATTACAGCATCAATTATACTATTTCAAGCGTGATTTAGACCGTGGTTTCACAGTAGAAAATGGGCAAAAAATTGCTCTTGACAGTGAAACAGCTTTCAATGATTTTTTTAGCCGTGAGAGTTTGCCAATTAAAGAATATGATAACTTAAAGAAACGCTTTTACAAAAAAGGCAATCATGTTACTAATGATATGCGACACACTGCATTAATTGCCAATGGTATTACAGCTGAACAAATTGCAGATAATGAAGAGTTAGATTTAATGCTTGATGGCTACTTAGAAAACAAATTCGGTATTGACGAAGAGCGTACACCAGAAAAAATCAAACGCTTAACAGCTGAATTTTTGGTCAAAAAAGTTACTGATAAAGATATTAAATGGCATAATTCAATTGAAGCTCAAGATGCATTTAAAAATACAAATAATGGTATGTTTGATGGAAAAGTTGAGCTCAGTTTCACTAAAGAACAAATTATTGAGCGGATCAAAGAGGAAAGAATTGATAACTTAATAATTGATAAACGCATTAGCCGAGCACGAGCAAGCAAAGAAGTTGCAGATGACCTTATTAATAGCGATGATATTAATAACTACTTAATTCGTCACAATATTAAAGATAAATACTTGGGGGAGTAAGTCCATGCATGATGATGAAAAATTAAATATTTTATTTACCGCAAATACTGTTAATAGTGAAAATGAAGCATTAGCAGGGAGTCAATATGATTATGCTAAAAAGCATAAATTGCCAATTGAAACAGTACAAAATGCTGATAATAACCTTTTGCAAGAACCTATTAAAATTGATAAAATTGAGCCAAAAACAAAACAATTTTTGCTTGATAATCCAGCACGCACAAAAATTTTTAATAATGTTGCAAGTACTGACCGTCTTAATAAAATAGAACAATTATCAAGCAGCTATAAAAATGCTCAAGATGATAATTTTGTTGCTCGAGAGTACACAGATGAAGAAATCAAAACTATTGAGAGTAAACTAGATTTAAAATTTACTGGTAACGGACGATTTATCCCGGCAAATACATTTGTTAGTACAGCAGATCAACAAGAAATTGATAACTTGCCAATGGATAAAAAATTTAAAGATGTGTTATTTACTGAGCCAAAAACGCAAGAAGAATATTTTAATATTGACCCAAATATTGACGTTGACATTTTTAATGATTATAAAACTGTTTTAAAAAAAGGATTACATGATAAAAGAGCCACTGAAAGTTTGAGTTATGGTACAAAAAATATCAATACTCAAGATGTAGTCCAACACCGTATAGGTCAATTTCGCGACTACGGCAAAGCTCTAAATGCAGGTATACTAATGCAAGTGTTAGACATTGAAACAGCTGAAAACTGGCAACATTATGCCGAAGTTGACAAACCAATGCTGCAAGATCTAGTCAATAAATATGCAGATATTTACAATCTTGAAACTATTGATGTATCTGAGCTTGAGAAAGAGGGTGCATCTTGGGGCAGTGTTGGCAAAAAGCTAACAGATACTTTTACTACTGCTAAAGATTTTATAAATGGTAAAAGTGAAAAAATTAAAAACTTTGATAATGAAAATATCTTTAATAATGATTCTCAAACGATGAATTATATTAACGATGCCTTAGAGGATAACAATATTGCCAAAAAAGGAAGCACGACAGGGAAAAAAGTTGCGGACACAATTGCAGCTAGCACCGCATTTATGGCGGAGTTTGCAGTTAGTGCCATGTTTACTGGTGGCTGGGGTAGTTTTGCCAAAATGGGAGTAAAGCAAGGATTTAAACAAGTTGTCAAAAATTCCGTAAAAAACACCTTGAATTTAGGGCGCTTAGAGCTGCAACGTAATGCCTTAGTTAGTCCAAAACTTTTAGCTGAAGCAATGAATGAACGTCATGATGTCACTCTTGACATTGACAGCGCAAAAAATATTGTTGCAGGAGTAAAGAAAACTGATTTAAGCGTGGTCGAAAATTTTTCAAATAAGTTAATTAGTAATTTTATTGAGGGCTATATTGAACGTAGCGGAGGGCTTTTTATTGGTTCAGCTTTTGGCAAAGCAGTGAGCAAAATTCCAGTAGCAAAAGTGACTGCCAAAATTCCAAATGCCGTAAAACAAAATATCTTTGCAACTTTTGTGGCAAAAAATAGTGCAAAATTAGCAAACTTTGGCAAAAAAGCTCAAAAAGTTACTGCGTTCAATGGTTTTATTGCAGAAAACTTTGAGGAAGAAGTAACCGCCTTTAGTAACTATTTATTAACTCAAGTAGCCAATGAAACAAATATCAAGTTTTTAAATATGCACCAAAATAGCCCTACCGTACTAGGCAACATGAACGAAAATAGTTTAATTCAACTTAGTAGTATTGGTTCAAGTTCTTTAGCATTTGCCTCTCTAGGACTGCCTGCAAATTTACAAAATTTACGCTTGCAAAAAAATATGCAACAAAACTTAGAACTGCAAGAAAAAGTAGTAGAGCTTATCCATGAAGAAAAGATTGCTAGTAAAAGTGCTGTGAGTGAATATTTTGAAGAAGTCGGACTTGATAATGTACTAGCTCTTGATGCAAATAATGCTTTAACTCTCTTTCAAGAGCGCACTGATATTGCCAAAAGTTTGAATATTGATGATAATAAACTAGCTGAAATTGAGAATAAGGCAAAGCTTGGTGATGCCGTTTTATTTGATTTTAGTGAAGTTGCCGTCAATTTAAAGCCAGAACAATATAAAATGCTCTCTACTCACGTTGAAGCAATCAATGGACGTATGCAAGCACGCAAAATATACAATCAAACTAAAGCAAATGATTTAGCCGAAACTGTCAAAAATAACGACAAGACAATCGCAAAAGAATATATCACTAAAGAAGTGCAGAACCGCAATGCTTTAACTATTGAATTAGAGCGTTTACGAGATGAATTATTAACTAGCAAAGTAAGCAATATTGATGCAGAAAATACCATCAATGTTTTAAATAGTTATGCCGTGACAACTGGTTATAATGAGAATTACCAACCATCAGACTTATTGAAAAACTTGAGTTTTCAAAACATTACAGCTGAACAGTTAAAAAATGGTGATATGTTTCAAGCCGCAGCAGCTTTACGGCGTAAGACAGACCCAAATAATGCGGAAAAAAAAGGACAATTAAGAACTGGAAATGTAGCACATAATAAGGCTTTTTTAAATGATTATGGATTGAGTCTAAACAAAGGTCTTGATGTAGATTACGAGTTTATTTATGGTCGCCATAGTGCTAGTTTTATTGACCAATACGATGCAAAAGATAAAGTTGAAGCAGTTTTAAGCAATCCAGAATTTACAGTTAAGGATAATAAACATATAGCAATTTTAGCTCCAGTTGGAGACAAATATTTTAAAGTCAAAATAAAAGGAAAGCCTAAGTCTCGTAGAGATCAAATTCGTTCAGCTTTTGAAGTAACTGAAAAACAATATTTAAAAGACAAAAAAAACCAGCTACCTCGACCTGTCTCGGAATTGTCCGACGGTTTAATTGCGGACTCGGCAACTAAAAAAGTTTTCAAGCACCCGCTAAGGGAAGCTGGTAATAGTAATGTAGCAGAAAGTAGCGATAATGTCAAGCAAGATACTTTCAATCAAGACCTTAAAGGGGCAATTTCATTTCTAGAAAATGGTAGAGCCGTTATTAGTTTAATTGAAAATGAAAGCGATTTTTCAACCATTATTCATGAGGTCGGGCACTATATTCATAATATGTTTGAGGATTTGTCAGCAAGCCATGATGCATCTAGTCAAATAAAAACAGATAAAACTTTGCTTGATGTTTTTTTAGATAATGACACAACTAACGAAGTTGAGCGTAAAGAAAAGTTCGCTCGTGCCTTTGAACAATATTTTTTGGAGGGCAAAGCTCCTAGTAAAGAATTAACTGGAGTCTTTGCTTATGCTAAAAATTTATTAATGAATATTTATCAAGGCATGAATATTTTGCAACGTGAATTAAATCCAACTGTAGCAAATATTTTTAATCGTATGCTGGCAACAGAAAGCCAAATTAGTGAAGCATTTGATAATTTTAACGTAGCTAATTTTCTAGAAAAGTTTGATTTAAGCGGTTTGTTAGGCAATAAAGATCGTGCCGTTTACCGTAACTTAGCACGCAATAGCCGTGAGCAAATAGCCCATGAGATTAATGCCAAACGTGAAAAAGCACGCTCTAAAGCAGAAAAAAAACACCGCAAAGCAGCCAATGAAATAATAACTAACAGTGCAGCATACAAAGTTTATAACAAAATTAGAGCTATGGGACGACTGAATGCAAATGAAGTTCGTGCGGCTTTTGGTGAAAGCACGGTCAAAAAATTGGCAGATTTGGGACTTATTCGCTTTCGTGCAACACCTCAAAAAAGAGCAGTTGAAAACTTAACCGAAGAAGAAAAAATTCTACAAACAAGTAAAAACCGTACTCGTGGCAATAAAGCTAGAGAAGAAAAATTCAATCAATTCTTGCTTGATAATTACTTAATTTTGTGGGCGATGGAAACACAAGGTATCAAAAAGGTTATTCCAGATAAAATGCTAATGATTAACCGTGAGAGCTACGGAAGCTTTCTAACTGACAAAGATGGTTATAAAAATGATGTTGCGGCTGGTCTTATCAGCACAACTTTAGATTTTGAAGTTACCACCGAGGAATTAGGTTACTACTTGCAAGATTTAAGCAAGAAAGATATTAGAAGTCAATTTTACAAAGAGCAAAAAGATTTAGCAGATTATTATAATAAAACACAATTTGATAATGATGTTGAGCAATTAACTGCAACTCTTTATGATATTGCCGAAGCTAATAATTTTGACAATTTAGATAACATGATTAATACCCTTGAAAAATTAGAAAAACCAAGAGTATTTGTGCAAAGTTACATTGAGGCAAAAATGAGTGACTTTGACCGCAACTTCAATGCAGAGGAGGCAGTTATCAAAGCAAATAATAAAGCTAGTGAATATGAGCTTTTAGAGCGTGTTTTGGCAACCAAAAGCAATAATGAACAAAATATATTAACGAAACGTAATTTTAATGCTAAAGTTGCCGACAGCTTAAATAATATGACTGTGCGTGATATTCTCAATAGTAATGTTTCATTAGCCTTAATTAAGAAAAATAGCAGAGAGCTTGAAACTGCCACCGCTAAAAAAGATTTTGACAGTGCTTTTAATGCTGCAAAGAACTTGCGATTTAATGTTGAAAAACTACGTCAACAGCAAAAGTTAGCTAAAGCTTATGAAAAAAATATTGCCCGAATCCGTAAACGCTTGCAAGGAAAAAAGAAAAATATTCAAGGTGATTGGCTCTACTATTTTGTTGATTTAGGCTATCGCTTTGGCTTAACTTCTAGCAATCGAATCAATAAAGCAACAGTTTCTTTTGAGGAACTTTTAGAAAATTTCGCTCTAGAAAATGAGAATGGCATCACATTTAGTAAATCATTAATTCATGCCCCAATTGACAGCAGTATTTATAACTTAAATAAAAGTCAATTTGAAGAAACAGCGATGCTTTTTGATTTTGTTTACAGTGAGGGTCGTAGAGAATACACGGACGCAATCAAGGCAGAGAAAAACGGTTTATTAGCTCAAAGAGAAAGTTTACTAGCATCTTTAGATAAAAACTTTACAAACCGCCTTGATAACCGTACTGATAGTGTCCTTAAACATGTCAAGAAATTTGCTGGTACTTATTTTAATAATATTAAAAATTTCAATACCTTAATTGAGGAGTTAGACAATTTTCAATATACCAAAGATAATACTCCAGGACTGTTTAGAGAAATTCTTTACAATCCAGTGTTAGAAGCTGAACATGACGCACTAAGTCGCAAACAAACAATCGCAACTGAACTCAAAGACGTTGAAGATTATTTACGCACTCGCTACCGTAATTTTGATAAAGCAACACTAGCAAAGTTACCTGCATTTACTGGGGAAGTCGCCTACAACAGCCGTAACGAATGGGACTTTATGAGCCTTTTTACCTTTGCGCTTAATACTGGAAACTTTGACAATTATAATAAATTACAGCATGGCTATAATTTTAATGATACGCAAATGGAACAAATTTTAAGTGCGTTAAATAGTGCAGACTGGGATATAGTGCAAAAGGTGTGGGATATCTTCGAAACACACCTTAGCAAAGATTTAGCATCTACTTATAAAGAAATTAATCATGTCAATTTAAAAATGATTGAAGCTGATAGCTTTGAAATTACGACTAGTGATGGCGAACTTAAAAAGATGAAAGGTGGCTACTATCCCCTCTCCTATGACTTGAATATTAATAGTGACATTAGAGAAAAGGAGGAAGCAAAAAGCGTTTTAAATGCTCACAAAAACTTTTTAAGTCATCCAACTAACGGCATGATTAAAGAGCGTAAAAATAATGTTGATCGAGTTGTTAGCCTTGAGTATGGTAAACTTGCAGAAGCGCTCTTTGAGAGCATTCACTATATCGCCTATGAGCCACGTTTAAGAAAAGTTAGTAAACTACTAAAAAATAACCAATTGCGTGAGAGTATCGAACACAAAAAGGGAAAACCTTTTTATAAAGCATTAAATAAAATTGTCAATAACGTGCGTGTTCCAAGCACTAATAACGCTTTATTAAGTGCAAAAGTTTTCGAATGGAGTCGCACACTAGCAATTACTAAAGCTTTGTGGGGCAATATTGGCGCAAGTTTGATGCAGGCAAGTAGTTTTACTTCTGGAATTGCAACAGTCGGCTGGCACGATTATGTCGCTTACAATATCGAATTTCTAAGCAATCCTAAAATGGCTAAAAATGAAGTCTTTGAGTTATCGCCATTCATGCGTGATCGATTTAACAATGTTGATATTGACTTAAAAAAATCTATGAACTCAGTAAAAAACAGCAAAACAAAAAACTTTATAAAAGGTACGGCAAATGCTGGCTATATTGGGATAAAAATTATGGATACCGCTGTAGCATTTCCAATGTGGCGAGCTGCTTATTATCAACAATTAGAGAAACACGGCAATAGCAAGCAAGCAGTTATTTTTGCAGATAATTTAATTGCTACAACTCAAGGTAGTAGCCAGCTCAAAGATATGAGTGTAATGCAATTGCACCCTCTTGGTCGCTTTTTTACGATGTTCACCAGTGCTACTCAAGCATTAGGAAATCGCTTTTATACTCACGGCAAGGCAATAACTAAAGGACAATTAAAAGGCACTCATGCCGCATCATTTATTTTTAGTGAAGTATTAATTCAAGCGATGATGCAAGGACTAATTCGTTGTATTGCAAGTGGCGAGCTAGACCCAGCTAACGAAAGAACTCAAAAGCTATTTGCTAGTGAAAGCTTGGGTTATTTTTTTCAAGGGTTACCAATAGTTCGTGATGCGTTTAGTTTCACTTTTGCTCGGACGATGGGGGAAAATGTCTATTTCCGTGGGATTGGAAGTCCAGCAGCAGAAGTACCAACATGGGCGATAAAAACACTTAATGATATTTTTCAAAGTGATACTAGCAACGAACAAAGACTTATTGCTATATCAGAAGCGGTTTGTATTCCTGCGGGGTTAAACCCAGCAAAAGTATATAAACAGCTTAAAAAATTCAATAAAAATAGTAATAACAAAAATAATGATGCAAAAATAAACTTAAATCTTAGATAAATATCTAGACAACTATTAGACAACTAAACAATTATCATGTATATTATACATAATTAATGGGGGATAATAAATAATGACTGTTGAAGCAGAAAAACCTTTAATCGTTTATACGGCTAACGGTACAAGTAATGAATTTCCAATAACTTTTAATTTTATAGACAAAAACCATGTTAAGGTTTTGTTAAATGACCTTGAATTACAAAATGGCATTGATTACACTGTAAACGATAATACCGCAATATTTGCCGTTATTCCAACACAAAATAGCAAAGTATTAATCAAGAGAAACACTCCAATTGAGCAAACAAGCTTTGATTCGGGAATCAACACCAAAACGTCGACAAAAGCTGTTGAAGCCGCCCTTGATGCTGTTACAATGGCACAACAAGAGATTCAAAATCAAAATGATAGTACATTAAAAGTTGTGACAGCTCAAGACCTTAATTTAGAAATTGTAAGTCAAGAATTAGCAAACAAAGTAGTTTGCTTTGATGAAAATAATAATTTAATAGTTCGCCCTAAAAGTGATTTTGACGGTAAAGCATTTGTATTTGATGATTTAACAGAACAACAAAAACAAGAGTTAGTCGATTTAATTAATGACGAGCGTTATGCGGCTATTAATCACACTCACGAAGAGTTAGGCAACGGCATTTCAGCTAATGCAAATAATTTAGAACAGCATAAAAATAGTTACCATGCGCCTAAGCCTAATTTATGGATTAACCCTAACGGGGCAATTAATCAATACAATATTGACAATGCACTAACCAAAACTTTAACCGAAAGTAATTATTGGATGGATCGTCACTTTTGGGATATTCCCAATAATGATGAAAACTTAGAAATTGAAACTTTTAAAGGTGGCGGTTATAACGTTACGGCTACTGGCGAAACTTATAGTGTTATACAAGGCTTTGATGTTGGCGATTGTGCAAATCTTTTTGGTAAATTTTGCACAATGACAAACATTTCAAGCGCTTCAATGAGCAAGCAGATTATTTTAAAAACCAATGATAACAGTAAAACTATTTTAAACCCAACTTCATTGGACAATAACTCTGCAATCTTTGATTTAACAAGCTATAATTTAGCAGACTACAACGAAATTTGGTTTAAGTTTAGCTGTAACGCAACTGATAATAACATTGATTATTTAGCAGTCAATGAGGGCGACAAATTCTATGGAGTTGCTGAAGTTGAAACAGTTAGCGAATTATTTAGATGTCAAAAATATTACCATATTGAAAATATTAAGCCAACCCGAAGCAGTGGAGTTCATCTATATTATTGTCGGTTTAATGTTGCTATGCGTTGCACTCCTGCACAAAAGTATTTAGCAGGTGATACTTTTAAAATTGTTATTAATGATTCTTTGGGTTTTTATGTTACCGCAACAGCAAATTCTGACAAAGACCATTGGTACGCTTTTGATGCAGAATTAAAGTACGCACCAAGTCAGCCAAGCGCTTTAAATGTCGCTGATTTTACCTTGCAAAGTGGTTCTATTAGTGACGATGACGAAACCGCATATTCGCCATTATGGCTGCAAAAAGAGGGTAATTATTTAAGGTTTTCAAGTGATCAAGACTCTACCCACTGGCTCTATGATTTAGCGACTCCATACGATTTAAACGGCTTAACAAAAAACTGGAGTTCGGGCTTTTTGGCTGGTATTCCGTATTCAAATTGTAAATATTATCAAACAAGCGAGGACGAATTAAGCGTTTATGCGCTTTATCAAAAAAATAATCATGACTATGAAATAGGTTCAATTAAGCGCACTGGCACTACTCCATTAATGACTGATTCAACCGTATTTGATACATTTATTAATCTCAATACGTTAGCAAATAAAACGTACAGTAATGTTCAATATTGCTATAATAGTGACTTTACGCAAATTTGGTGCGTTGGTTATTCAAGCGCAACTAATAACGAATTAATAATTTTAGATTTAGCAACCGTTGGCGATGCGTCAAGTGCTTCACTTAAAAGCATTACACCTTTAGGGGAATTAGATGGCGGTTATGCTGACGGGATTTGTTTAAGTGGTGACGAGTTCCATTTGTTAATCACCAAAAGCAACACGCTTTATCAGTATTCAATGACTGCGCCAAAAGATGAAAACACGCTCAATTATAGCCAAAGTTTAGCGAATCAAAATATTAAAAGTTCGGTTCTTTTAACAGCAGACAATCAACACCTTTACATATCAAATAACGGCATCATTAAACACTATTTAGCACCAGGAGAATAAAAGCTATGATTTTAACAAAATATGATCAATTTTTCAAGGCAACAACTAAAATAGTTGAAGTTGACAGCATTAAAAATGCTCCTGTAGGTTTTGGCTTGATGCCAATTCCCAATGAAGCATTACAAGAAAATCACGCATGGTTTTGGTGCTGTTACGAATGGAAACAGCTTGAAAATAAAGTAAACTTTTTCCAATATTTAAAAAGCACTGGTGAAGCGTTCTACTGCAAAAATATGAATGATTTTGACAAAAGAAACTGCACTTTAATCGAACCGTCATTATTTGCGACCGTTTACGATGAAACACAACAATTATGGCAAGTTGATAATGAATCTTTAGCATCTTATGAAGCTTTAAATAGTCCGACAAAATTTGCCAAGCTAGATATTAGGCGAGCATTCCGAACTTTAAATAAAGAAAGCGTGCTTGATGAATTATTAGCAAGCAATACCGAATTTGCCAAAGACTGGCAAGATGCTAACGAAATCGACCTTAACGACCCAGTGACAGCACGAGCGTTAAGATACATTCACATTACCGATAATGGAATTAATATTATAAATATTTTAAATCAAATAACAAATTAAAGGAGCAGTAAATGGAAGATTATGTCGGAACGATTTTAAGTACTTTAGTTACCGTTGTGAGCGTTGTTATTGCAATTGTGAGAGTTACTGGCAATGCACAAAAAGAAGCAAACAATCGCCACATTAAATTAATTGAAGCGATTGGCAGCCTTGAATCACACAAAGTAAGCCATTCAGTATGCGAAAAACGGCAAAAAGATTGCCCGTGCTACACTGAAATCAAACACGTCAAAGAAGATATCAAAGAACTCAAAAGGAAAAATTAAACCATGAAAAAATTATTAACCATTCTAATTTTAGCCGTCGCAACCACATTTTTATTTAGCGGGTGTCAAATATCCGAAAACATCAAAGAAGTTGCCAAAGAAAGCAACACTTTAACCAATGGCACGACCGCAATTAATAAATTTAATTCGGTTTTCGATCCAGTAACAGGCACGTTTAACCCGAATGCGTTGCAATTATTCGTGCAAGGTACTTACATTAGAGCTTTGCGTGACGCAAATTATGTAGCCTATATCAATCATCAAGATGCTTCAGTTTTCAATAGCGATGCCAAAAGTAGCTACATTGTTCTGGTCATTAGCGCCAAGACCGAAGAAAGGTTTAAGCAAGCACTCGACACGGTCGCCTTAAAAATAAATAAAGCCGCCAACAAGGTACAAAATGAATGATATTAAAAATATTTCAATTGAGGGGCAGTTAATTTTAAAGCCCCTTTTGTGCTACGAGCCAATTTGTGTAAATTGCGCCGTTTATGAAAATAATTGCCTAAACGATTTGCACCAAATGAGAGTCCAAAAAGATATTATTTTTATCTTTAACGGCTACAAAATTACAATTTTAAAAGGCTTTCTTTTTGATGGCGCAAGCATTCCACAATTTTTTTGGAGTACAACTGGTAGTCCGTTTGATTTTCGCTTTTTAATTGCCGCATTAATCCATGACGCACTTTACGCAAGTGAATTATTACCACGCAAAGAAGCAGACGAAATTTTCCTACTTCTTTTAAAATATTACGGAGTAAGCTATTACAATCGCAATAAAATATATTTAGGCGTTAGAATCGGTGGCGGTAATGTTTGGAAAACCCACACCCAAGAATCAATCACCGAAGCAAGAAATTTCGTAAAAACCGAAAAGAGTTAATAAAAAAAAGCCCCTAACTTAATTGGGGCTTGATTTTTGGTAAAAACCAGTTTTTGATAAAAGTATTTTTAGGCTTGGGTGGATTTGAGAATGTTACAAAATTAATTGAAACTTCGCTTTTGTAATTCCCTTTAGAAAGCATATAGGCAAGCTTGTTAAGTTCCTCAAATTCACTAGCTTTAATTCTTTCTTCTTCCATAATCACACTCCTAAATTTGTGCCTTTCATGCGTTTAAGGATTTCATTTTTAACTAATGTCCCTCTTTCTCTAAGTCCCTCAAAATTTTCATCATAAAAAGTAGCATGCCACCAATCCTTAGATAACTTGTCATATTCATTGATTACCTACTCAATTTCTGAATTTCTTCTTTAGTCATTTTCTGCTTCTCCCTTATAAATTAATAGATTTTTTCTAAATGCTTCTGAAATGCAATCCAAACCATATTCTCCAATATCATCTTTATTTTTGTATTTATAGTGAAATAATGCACAGCCATTTGAGGTGTATTTTATAAAAAATAATCTTCTATTAGGTTTATTTTCTGATACATACTTATTGATCACTATATCTCCAAACCTTAAATCACGTTTTAAATTAAAATTTTCTCTCCATTCACCACACATTAATTTCCTATATTTGGCTTCTTGCTCTGGAGTAGGTAGTCTAAATATTTCGCTATCTCTTTCGATAACAAGTCCATCTTTTTTACTGAAATCAACAACTGAATGAAAAGGATAAGCTTTCTGTAATTCAGTTTTTGTAATATCATTGTAGTTTTCTGCCAAGTAATCTGTTAAGCATTTTATTAATTCATTAGCAAATTCAAATGCATTGTAGCCAATACTGTGCATCTGTAGAACCGTATTTTCATTAAAAATATAACTAATCATACTTTGACATTCTTTCTTAAAATATTCTTCACTTGGATTTATCATTCCTCCACCTCATTGTTTATTATTTGTGGCACTTGGGGCACTTGGGGCACTTGGGGCACTTGGGGTTTAGGTGGCGGTTTCAATGCTTTTGCTAAGACTATTGGTATCATTAACATTATTAACGAACCACAAATAGATAATATTACAAAAGAAAAGAGTAGTAATGAATGTGATTCATTTTTCATACTTCAAACTCCTTGACAACGCTTAACATTGCTAAGGCATCGCCATTTTTTAAGGTTGCTCTTAAATGTGGGTAAAGGTTTTGACTGTATGCTTTAAAATAATTTTTGCGTGCTTTTTTATCTTTTGGAGCACCGCCAACTTTCTTTTGCCATTCAATCGGACGAATTAATTTAAACGGAATATCTAAGGCGCTCAATACACCTTGATAAGTACCATAATTTTGACCAAAACTAAACATACTTTTTACACCTTGACCAGGCATTGAAGCAACTTTTTCAAGTATACAAAATATTTCACCTTTGTTTTTTGCTTTTATCACCTTAAAAACGTCTGAAAGTTCCTGTACCGTATCTGGACAGTTAAAAGACTCAACCGCACTGCCATCGTTATAATTAACAGCGATTGCCCCGCTCTTGCCCGTATCAATTGCAATATGTGTTTTCATTGTGTTATTTCTCCTTATTTATTTTGATTTAATTTATTATTCTGTCGTATTTTCTTAAAACTCATTTTACCACCTCGTTTTTTATTAAATTTTGCTCTTTTAGAATTTTGACGTTTTTGTGATATTCTGCGATGATTTCATCTAATTTTAAAATTATTTTTTGATAATCTTCACTATTTGTTGCTTTTAATTCTTGAATATCGCCGCCCGCAAAATTATAACTCAAATAAACCTCAACTTCTGGGAAAAATTCCCCAGTAACATAAATATCTAGCGAAATAAGAGCTGAAATTGGATAAAACAACTCTGAAAATTCTGAAAACACATGAATATTTAAGTGGCTAAATTCATCATCATTGGTAATATCGCAGTAATTTCCGCCATCCTCATTGTAGTAATCAAAAGACTCATCTTTTATAATTTCAATCGCCTTTACTTTTGTTATAATTTCCTGCACAACTTCATTATAAGTTTTCATTTTACCACCTCGCAAATAATTTGTTTTTCATTGAAATAAAATGGCAATTCATGTGGATTTTTGCTAAAATCAATCAAGTATAAAACTTCAAATTCTGAGCCTGTTTGAGCGTTGTAATTAATGTTAATTTTAATATCAAGAATTCGACCAATAATTTTTTGTTTGTTAATGTGCTGAAATTTAACTTTGCGATTAACTTTAAACTTTGGTAACTCTGTAATTAATTTGGCAATTTCATGCTCAATTATAGCAGTTTTAAAATTTTTGTTAATATGACGTTTTTTTTGTCGCTCTTTAGTAAAAAAACCTCGTACTTTTCGAGCGTTAACAACCGCTTGCTGAACTGATTTTCTAACTCTTTTTTTCATCATTCCACCTCGATATTTATAATTATTGCTTTTGGTTCATTCTCTCCGTAACATTCGACCCAACCTGGTAAGCTGTTTGGCTTGTGGCAAATTTCAACACTTTTAATTATCCCGCTTAAACGTTCCTTGGTGTATCCTTTTGCTAAGGTGACTTTGCGCCCTATTTTGCACGTTTTAAGGTTAAAATTATTACTAATTTTGCGATATTCAGCAGTTTTTTCGCCACTTTTAAACGCTTCAAAAAATTGCTTTTTCAACGGCACAAACAGCGGTTTCATACCTGCAATTTCTTGACACTCTTCACACAAGGTAGGTTCTTTATATTCTGAAATTTCATCATTAGTAACATAATTATTACAGCAACTGTCACATAGAAACCGCCACCCGTGTTTTTCAAATAAAGTTTTTAAACTTGGTTACCGTCAATATTTGCGTATTGATCATATTCTTTTGCTCTATCACATAAAACAAATTCAAATTCATCGCCTAAAAATTCAGCACCTAAACGCCGTGCTTGTAATCCATGATTACAAAAAATAACGTAACTTTTTTCATTGTCACTATCACTTACAAGCCAAGCTTTTGTCGCTCCGTCTATTTTACAAAAAGGGTTACTCATTTTCCTATCTCCTTATTTTATTTTTAATTGTTTGAATTTTAATTCCCCACCCCCTAAAAGTTGAATTGCAACTGGCTTTCGTTGCTAAATTTTGGTTGTTTCTGATTGTATTCATGCCACGGAACACTTTTAAAAATTGCTTTATGATTTACCCAACGGGCAAAATCTTTTTGTAATTGATTTGGGGCAATATTATTTTCAAAATCTCGAAACGGTTGAGCAAATGGATTAACATTTAATTTGCGTAAAAACTCAACTCTTTTTAACGCATCAGCAATATTTTTTACAAGAACATAAACAAAGATTTGCACATTGTTTTTGTATTTTCTCAAGAGTTTTACCGCCTTTTCAACAGCTGGCATTTGAGCCACGGTGTCGCACGCTAAACGAATGTAACGAATCCACTTGCAAGCCGCTAAAAGTTTTGCGATTGAGTCGTCAATTAATCGAGCGTCTAAGCCTTGATTGAAGTCAATTTTAATAGGCATTGTTGCGATTTTTTCAATCTGTTTGATGCCAAATTCACTGGCTAAAACATTATTGTCTAGCAAAACAACCTGCTTAAAATCTCCTGCAATGCGTTCAATTTCCGCTACTTCGTGAACATCTCCCTCTTTCTTTGGAACTACACACCAAGAACATTTATTCGGGCAACCTCTTGTCAAAAAGCCAATCGCATAATCTGAATGATCATAAATCGAATAATCTGGAGTCATACTCTCAATTATTGGCGGTAATTTTTTACTAAAATCATAGCCAGTTCCGCCCTTGACGATTTCACAATCTGCAACATAATCAACGTCTTTTGTGAAAGTAAAAACTTTGCTTTGATAAATTTTTGACGGCTTATCAAATAACGGCTCAAACCATTTAACTGTATTCCCTTTTAGTTTATGAAAAGCACTAATTTTCATCAACGCTAAATTTGGGATCTTACTATCAACATCAACTAAACAAATTAATCCACTCATTCTGCACCCCTTAAAAGTTGAATTGTTGCTGATGTTTATTTTCTTGAATATCTTTTTGCTTTTCGGCTTGCCGTTTTACCGCATAAAGAATATTAAAGCGTTGCGATTTCGTTAAATTAGTTTTTGCTAAATAGTGTCCTAGCTGGCATAATTCTCTATTTCTTTTTATACTTCTCATAATTCACCCTCCTAATCAAAGATAAATTCTTGTTGTTGTTCATGCTTGAATTTGCAACCTTTGACCGTTTTTTTAATCCACCAATCAAACATATTGTCGCCATCACTCCAACGGTCAACGCTCTTTTTGCCCTCAGCTTTTTTCTTTGCGTACATTTTACGAAATGCGATGCGATATGCTTTTTCGTATTGAGGGAACTGTTCAAGCTCTTTATTTGCGTTTGTACTCATAGGACAACCCAAACAACCGACCCGTTTCCAGCCTTGATCGTAAAGCTCGCAGTATGGCACATTATACATTTTGATGAATTCCCATACGTCCGCTTCTGTCCAATCAATAATTGGGTGAAGATATTTTTTTGTGTTGTCGAACATACAAACTTCGGTCATTTTTCGCCGTGCTCTGCGGGTGCTTTCTGCGTGTCTAACTCCAGTAATTACCAATCGACCAGTACCGCCACGCTCTTTTAATTCAGCACAACACCAGCGTTTTTGGCGCATTGGAAAACCTTTTTTAACTAATAATTTAAAAAATCCCTCTTTTGGGTAATGAATTTTTGTTTCAAGGTGATGTTTTTTTCCGAATTTAATTAAAGGCGGTGGATCTATCGTTGTTAAATTGTGGTGAGCATCAAATTTAACTCCGCTCATAATTAATAGTTGACGCACTACAGTTGAATCTTTTCCAAACGAATTTGCAAAATAATAACCCTCTGGTGGTTCAAATTCTTGCAATCTTTTAATGGCAATATCAATTCTATTTTGCTTTTTGCCCCATAAATCTGTGTAAATTAATCCACTCATTCTGCACCCCCTAAAAGCTCGGGATTTTCGTAGCGGTTGCCGATGATTTCAACGTGTAATTCTTCGTCAAGCAAAAAATCAATATGAGTCGTAGAATAATTTTCATTTAAAAATTCACAATCAATAGTCAAATCATTATTTATGACTTCTACAACTTCCTTACATTCAAACCCATCATCATATTTAATTTTTAAAATATCGCCTGCATACATCAATATATTTTCGTCATCTTTCCAACCTGTGCATTGAAGTAAAATAACGTTTTCGCCGTCGACAATTTTATGCTCATATTTTCTTAAATGTTGTAAAGGTGATGAAAACGGTCTTTTAGTTTCAAAAGTTACTCTAATTTCTTGCTTGTTATAAGAAATTTCCGCCGCTTCAAAAACTTTGTAGCTGCCATCATCTTGCTTAACTGCCACCCGAAACTTAAATCTATCTAAATTATTATTTTCCATTTCAAAATCTCCCTTGTATGTCGTATTTATCCATGCATTTGTCGCAATAAAATATTTCCTCAAAATCCTCCCAACCTTGAGAAATTGGAATTGATTGATGGCATTTATTACATTCTTTTAATTCCTCTTTTTTATCGCAACAAACTTCATTTTCTGTATCCTCTATTTTTAAATATCCAACACATTTAAAAATAACTGAGCAATTATCTTCTCGATCATCAGCATAACAATTTGGTATAATCTCAATATCGGCGAAGGATTCACAAATTCCCTCTTTTAAATCGCAATATTTTTCACAAAATTTTCGGGAATGCTGACAATGATCTTCTTTAAATTCGCATTTAGATGGCTTGCAATGTATAGAATCATGTAAAAGGCATTCGCAAGGATTTTTAACAACTTGATAAATTGCTGTTCCAAGAGCGAAAATTTCGCCAACTGCTAAATTTATAATATCGTGATTTGTTTCATTTATTTTTATTTCCATTTTCTGCACCTTTATTTTCTTTTTTATCAATTGCACCAGCAATTAAGCCGTCCACTATGCCTCTTTTGTAGCCTTGATTATAAACAACCACCATCAAGACAATAACTAAAAATATGTAAAATATTAAATCTTTATCTATAATCATTTTCTGTCCTTGGGTTGTTGATTGTTGACCACAAATGCGACTAATTGTTTAAGGTTTTTATTGTTTCTTATTTCAAGAATTACTTTTTCTCGTTGTTGATAATTAACTTTGTGAAATTCATAGAAATCTTCATATTTGATTAGTTCAACATCAACCATTTTTTTAACAATTTCTTCGGCTTCTTTGAGATAATGCACCACAAACTTTTTCATGAGCTCACCCCGCTACTTTCATAAGGATTTTTAAAGTCGGTTCTTATTAAACGGCTTCTTGCACCCTCGGCGGCTTCTGCTGCGTTGCAGTTTTCAAGACGATCAAAAAATATTTTTGGCGTAACATTGGCACTTAACCACATTTTTCCACCGTAAAAACCGTTGGTGTAAACAAAATTTGTCAACTCATAAAAACACTCTAAATTACTATCTGTCATCTTCTTTTTACCTAAATCGTCAACGATTAATAAATCGCATTTGGTGATTGATTTTAGCCAATAATTTGCACGATCTTTGTCTTGAGTTGAAAGTGTCGAGTAATGCGCTAATAATTCATTTGCGGTGATGTAAATAATTCTCACGCCTTGCAATAATAATTTTTTGGCAACGTAGGCGATTGAGCGTGTTTTACCACTATTAAATTCGTTGGCGATATATAAATTTCTGCGGTAATTCGCCAGTAAATTATTTGCTAATTTGCCACCGTCGGGAATTAAAGAAAAATTAAAATGATCCTCTTTTTTGTCGCTAAATTCAAACGGTATTGGATAATCATGTAAAAGCATTAAATTGCGATTAATCACCGTCTGACGATCTTTTTTTTGCTGCTCTTTTTTTGCACATTTACGGCAAATATGCTTAACTTTGTGAAAAGTTTTTATTAAATCTGCTAGAATAACAATCGCTTTTTTATCGGTGCCATCGTCACCAGTGAGCGTTTCGTGGTATTGCAAATTACACACCTGGCAATTTGCCGTAACTTTTTCAGAAATCTGCACTATAACACCCTCCTACTTTTTTAGCATTTTTAAGTTCCTCTTTTTGCTGAGAAAAATTATTTAAATCATTTTTACTCGGAAAGTGAAATCCTCTAGCATCACGAATAACCTTTGAATTACTTGAAATGCTTCCTGCAATCGAGTTTGCTCTATTTGCCTTTGGAATCCTTGCCACGGTCAATAAATCAGCGTCAAAATCCATTCTTGAATATTGCCCTAAATTTGCAAATTTCTTTTTAATCCAATTCAATAATTGAGTAGTAATTTCACTATCATTTTCAAATTTCTCATCAATTACCATTTCAAAATATTGCAATTCAGATTCAAAATTTTCGCTATTAGAGAGATTTAATTGTTTAATTGTTTCTATTGTGTCCGTTGGTTGTTCGCTCGCTGTTTGTTGGTTGTTCACTTGCTGTTCGCTCGTTGTTCGCTTGTAATATTCTGAATTATTGTAATTATCATAATTACAGATAGTTACAACTGTTTTCTTGCTGTCCGCTTTCAGTATTAAAAAGCCATCTTTTTGCAAGTTAGACAACATACGAACAACCTTTGAACGGCTAAAGGACAACCCCCTAGACACTGAAATATCTTTAGCAAATTTTGCCACGCCAATAACCAATTGACCACGTTTGATTAATTCGCCGTCAAAATACTTATCAGTGTGATTTGCACTCGTATATAAAAAGTACATGAGCCCTAGATAGTCTATTCCTCTTGACGCACTAATGCTGCTTAAAAAAGAGCGTGGCGTCATAATATATCCGTTACACATTGGCGTATTCCTTTAATATTTGTTGAGCGCCCTCGTTTTGTTTTGCAGCTATGTATTCGGGGGTGTATTTTTCGTCGCTTGCTACCGTCTGAAACGGCAAACGTTGGCGGTCTTTGATTGATTCGAGGTGATTTAAATAATCTTCAAGAAAAGCTCTGAATTGCTCTGAAGTAATTTCAGCACCTTTGAGGTTAGCTTTAATTTTAATTGTTAAATTGTCGTCACTTTCAGAGTCTTTTTTGGTGTCGACATTAATATTTTTTCTAAAGCCACGACGGACGGCACGGCGATAAATTCCACCATGACTAATTCCAAATCGTTCAGCTTGAACAATCACTCGCTGGTGTAAATCGGAGCTAATCCGACAACTAAATCTTTTCTCTTTGCAAGTCATTCCGTCACCTCGTTTTTTTCTGTATGCTCTTTTTCAGCCGCTTTATATTCACTAAATAAAATTTCAATTGCTCCCTTTGGTGGCTGATATTTTTCATTAAAAGTGGCACTTTGAGTACCAACTTGCCAGTAAGCAAATTCATCATTTATAAATCCAGCGGTTAAATTGTCTAAAAAAAGAATTCTATTTGTATTCTCTACTTTTAAACAGTAATAATTTGATAATTTCACCATCTCTTCAAAGTTAGCAAACATCCATCTTCTTGTTTCAAAAGACATGATCATTTCATTACATTTTTTTTCTAAATCAATTAAATTTTTATGTTTTTGGCGGATTCTCTGCGTATGGTTGCGACCGCTTTTTTTTGTAAAAACAACTAAAATTTTCTGTTGATTTCTGCCAGTGACTTTATATCTACAAATTTTGAATTGTCGGTGAAATATATTAATTTTTGAATCAGTTAATTTTTCTAAAGTTGCCCGCAATTCCTCAGTTTTTTCATACCAGTTATCAAAAATATCATTGGATTTGTCAGCTATTTGCTGGATTTCTTCAGCTTGAATTTTAAAGTATTTCATTCTGCCACCTCGTTTTTTAAGTGGTCATCTCTGAATTTTTGTAAAAGAGCGATATAATTAGCAGTATCTGAATTTTCGAAAATAATATAATCTTTATCAGGTTTGCTATAAGAATTGCAGCCATTGAAGTAAATATTCACTCCACACGATGATTCAGTTGGATAAAAAAAGAACCCTGCACTATGACTTGTATTTTTGCTAATTTCCAAACATAACATAAAAATCTTAACAAATGGGTGCGAATATTTTTCAAATTCGCCATCGGCATAAGCTAATTCCTCTTGAAAACAAGCAACTGTTTCATCAAATTTTTTCTCTTGATCTGCAAACTCAAACAGCTTATCGCTTTTATTAATGTTTAATTTTTTAAGAGTTTCTATCTCTTCATGAAGTTTAGTAACCTCATTAATTAGTTGCACTTTTTCCGCTTTTAAACAAGCGTTTTCATTCTCTAAATGCGTGATATTTTCGACTAATTCCGCCCACGTTTTACTCTCTGCAATCATTTTAATAGCCCCCTGTTATCGTCTTAATGGCATTAATGCCATTTCTAAACTTTGGTTAGTTAAATAAATCCCCGAAACCCTATCTTTAACGTAAAAATCAAGCCAATATCCTGTTAGCGCTTGTTTAACTATATTTATCATTTCAACACTAAAAGCCATTTTTTCGACTTTTAAATTATTGTGATTAATGATTCTTATATTTTGCGTTGCAAGTGTCATATCGCTTGAATTTTCCAATGATAATTGCATGATGTTTTTATCAATTGAAATTTTAAGTATATCACGAAGATTTTTCCCAAATAAATTATCAAGGGCAGTTTTAAATTCTATGACATTTAAGATAATTTCCGATTGAGCATTTTCTTTAATATCCTCCAAAACCGAGTCAGTATCGGGGAATTCACCACTAATTTGTCTAAACATTAAAGTTGCGCTTTTAGATTCAAAAATATAATAATATTGATCTAAATATGTTGCTAAATAAAATTTAATCTCTTCGCAACTCTTGAATATTTTTAAATAATGTTCTATTGCTTCAAGAGAAATAATACCACTAAAATTTCCACAAACATCAGCCTTGCATTCGCCAAATTTTGAAATCAGTAAAACTTTACCATTAGTAGCTGTAAAACGTAAAAAAATACCGCTAATAGTATCAAATTTGATTCCGTGCAAAGTCTGTCTTGAGTCTTCTAAATCTATAGCACTTTTAAAGCGGTTAAAAGAAGCGGATAAATTAACGGAATAAGTAGAAAATAATAATTTTTTGTCAGTTAATTTGTTAATTTCAATCGACTCGAAATCCTCAAATTTACGAGTTGAAATAATTTGAGTAAAATTATTAAAGGTCAATTCTAATTTATCATCTTTTAAATTAAATAATATTGATTCATTTTTCTTTGCTTTATTAATTTTATTAATCAATTCATCAATGTAAATATTGCATTTACCTTTTAAAAATACATTCAAAGCTAATTCAAAACTTACAACTTTATCAACTCCAATCCCTTGAGTATAAAATTTTACTTTATTGTCTTTGAGAGCTTCAATTACTACGGCTGGATATGTTTTAGAAAACTTTTTTATTTCTCTTAAAACGTGTAAAATATCATTTTTACTTTGTAGAATAAATTTCATCACTCACCCCCGTTGATTTTAGCTTTAAATTTTTTGATTGAAAGAGCGTAAACACAACGTCCAGGGGCGTGTTTATTGCCTTTTTCACGATTTTTTTTGTTTTTTGATTTGAAAAGTAGCTTTTTCATAAGTAAGTTAATCCTTATATAAATTTAACGGGTTTATATACTTGCTTAATAATTTTCGTAGAATTATTAAGCTTTTTTTGTGGTATGATTATTATTTATTGAATCCGTAACAAATTTTTCTAAGCTTTCAAACATGATGCGAACATTAGAGCGAACTCCACCAAAACTTGCTTTTGTTAGTTTTCCATCTGCGATTAAGCGATCAATGCTTTTTTCTGAACAGTCGAGAATTTCCATTGCCTTTTTCTTTGAAATCATTTTCAAATGTGCCGTTTCATTGTTGATTTGACGATTTAAGCGCAATACATCTAACGCTTCATCTAATTCATTTGGATTAATCATCTCACTATTTGCAAGCGGACTCAGAACGCCTTTTATTAAATGAATAAATTCTAGCGAAATCATTTTATCACCTTATGTTATTTTTTAAGTTATTTTTTTTAATTGTGGAGTACTCAAACTGGAGCTACTCCACTAGTGAGCGAAATAAAAATTTGCAAAATTAAAGACTATTTATTAAGTTTATTAATATTTGAATTTGCTAAAAATTCGCTCAAATAAGTAGCAAATTCACGTTTTTGTGAACAATTAGTAAAATAAAGTAATTTAGAAAACATAAATTTATTTATTTGTACCCAGTTAGTAAAATCATCGCTCAAAACTTCACTAACTGCGAAATTATTAATTTTTCCAAACTTGAAAAATGCGAGGCGATTTGGTCGTATTAAAAAATGCGGCTGGAAAATTCAGCACCGCCCCTAAGTCAATCATTAATCAAGGAAGTAAAAATGTATTTTTTAAAGAGCTTCGGCGGTGTGTGGGTGATCCCAATACTTCACCGCCTAGCGTTTAAAGCCTGCTAAGGCTGGATTTATGAACTTTTAACTATAACTTTTCTTTTTTTGCCTAGTGTTTGCAACAAAAGTTTTATTTGAACCATTAAGTTTAATCTCTCCTAAATGTTCCCAGTCGCCATTGCTTCTTATTTTAGTAATAAAGCCTTTAGCGTTATGCTCTCTCATGGCTTTTTTAGCTTCTCTTAGGCTATAAAATTCCTCTCGATAATCTATATCGTTGTTTACAACCGTGTACTGTTTCATTATTCATAATTCCTTGATTTAAGTTTTAGTTAAATTGTTTAAAGTTTGGCGGGGTTTTACACCGACCGCCACGGTGTCTGTTTTACTTCATGACATAAGAAAAAAACAGAGAAAACCTTATGCCGTTAGCGTTTTAACACACCCGCCAAGGTGGATTATTTTTATTTTTTTGTATAGCAGAGCTATAAAAATAATCTAAAAAATCACTGCTTAAAAATCTGTTTAAAGTTTGGCGGATTTTTACACCGACCGCCACGGTGTCAAAAAAGGGTAAATCTTAATTAACTGCTTTTTGTTTTTTCTTTAATAGCTTCTCTAACTGCTTTAGGATCTAAACTTCTTGCTTTTTTAATACTTCTTGCATATGCCTTTCTAAACATTTTTTTTAAACTCCTATTTTTAAAGTTCAATTAATAATTGTGGCTTCACATCTAAAGCTTTTGAATATTTTTTAGCTGTTGAAATATTTTTTATTCCATGCTTTTTTCTTCTTAAAACTGTTGATGGTGCTACATTCATTTTTTTTGCTAATGAATTACATGAAACATTCTTTTGTAATAATATTTTTTCTAGATTAGTCATTATAAAGCACCTTTTTGTATGTCTTATAATTCAATTATATACCCAAAAAGGCATAATGCAAGCTGCAAAATGACTTTTTATTCAAAAAAAAAGAAAATTTATGCTTTTTTTATGTTTTTTATTGCCTTTTTAGTCATAATAATTATAATGTATATAGAAATAAAATTAATAATAACTAAAATAAAAGGTAAAACTATGAATTTTGGATTAAATTTAAGTCAATTAATGGCTGCTTATAATATTAAAGTTAATAGCATAGCTCAATTAATAGGTGTAAATCAAGGTTATATTTCAAAAGTTCGTCATGGTAAAGCTTCAGTATCATTTGAACAGTTTGAAAAAATTGGTGAGACTCTTGAAAAAGCTGGTGCTACAGAGATAGAATTAGAATTACTGTGCGACCATTTTATCAGTGAAAAAACAGGGATTCCATTTAAAAATTTGCAAAATAAAAAGTCTTTAAATGATGATATAACTGTCGATGAAATGTTATTACTTAATAACTTTCGCAAATTGCCTGATGATGAAAAAGTAACTATTGTTGAAACTGTCACTCGTAAAGTTTGGCAACTTGAAAATAAATAATTCTTCCTAATTTGATTGATTGGACCATTAATGCAGTTTTGTGTTAGTGGTTTTTTTTGATGTGTAAATTGCGACAAGATAGATTTTAAAAAACTCATAGTGTAACTTCCTAATTTAGATAATTAATTGAAATTTTGAGCTTTTTAAAATTATAGAAAGTCGGGCGGTTCAAACCTCGTACCAAAGATAACAAGTATACAGCTTTCCCGCAGTGGGTATTGTATCACTGTATCCACCCGACAATAATACAATGTCGGCACGCAAAATATTTGCGCTATTTCTTTGGTTTAACGGGTTTGAAACCGTGTTTTTTAACTTAACTTATTTTATCAGAATTTCAATTTTTCCAATAAAATTATAATATAAAAAGCTCGCTTGATTTAAAAACTTTTAAATTTTGCAATTTTTTACATAATTTTCTCCTGTTGTTAATTTCCCCGATAATTTATTTTATACTACTTTATTTAACATTGCAAATAAAAATTGTAAACTATTGATTATAAAAAACTTACCGATTTTATAACAGTCTAAAACATTAAAATATCTAACCATAATTAACAATTTTATAATCAGAATATTAGAAATAAAAACTAAAAAATATTAAACTAATCTAACAAATAATTTGCGTTTAATATTATTTAGTATTAAATTATTTACCTAAATTTAAAATCAAAAAACGGGTAAAAATATTATGGATATTCAATGCACAAATTGCGGTCAAGTCCTCGAAATAGAAGACAAATATGCGGGTATGAAGTTTGAGTGCCCATCTTGCAGTACTGAATTAATCGCGCCTGAGCTTGCTGTTGCTGTAGCGGTAATTCCCACAAAAAATAATGAAAGTAGCGGTACTGGAGTAGTTGTTGCGGCTTTTATTTGTCTGTTGTTTGCTGTTTTACTGCAATTTTTTAGCGGTAATTTATTATTTTTACTTTATAGTCCGCTTTATTTAGTGACCTTTATTCTTGGCATTGTCGCTTGTTGCAAAAGCCGTGTTCTTTCAGGAATTTTTTATATTCTTGGTTCAATTATTACTCCTGCAATTGTAGTAGCAGCACAGTTAATATTTTTAGGTACTGCAATGGCTACAAGTGAAACATTAGCAGAAATGGAGGAAGAAGAAACAGTCTTAAACGATAAATTTATAACCGAATCCCCATCAAAAAAGTAAAAAAATTGCGCTAGAATTAGCTAAACCGATAATTCATCATTATAAAATAAATATTGAGCTTCAATTATGAAAACTAAAAAATTTAATTTCATTTTTTGTTTTATCTTTATTTTTTTTAACGTTTTTTGTAGTTGCGATAATCAAAGCGTATTAAATCAAAAAAGCACTAAAAAAGAAATAAAACCAATCACACTGCCCCCAGTCGAGGCGATAGTTTCATACGTCTACGACGGTGATAGCTTCAAAGCCAAGTCACACGGCGTTGATATTAAAGTGCGTTTATTCGGCATCGACGCACCCGAAAAAAATCAACCATACGGCAAAGAATCTTTAAATAATCTAATAAAACTAATCAAATATAAAAAAGTTATCCTTGAACCAATCGAAACCGACCGCTATGGACGCATGATTGCTAAAGTTTATACAGTCAAAAAAGTTGACAAAAAAGAAGTCAAAACTTACATTAATCTGGAACAACTTAAAAGCGGTCTAGCGTGGCATTATAAACGCTACGCAAAAAATGAAAAGGATTTAGCAAACGCAGAAAAAGCAGCTAAAAATAATAAGCTAGGACTTTGGAAACAATCAAATCCAGTAAACCCCGAAACCTACCGCCACAGGAAATAAAGTAGCTAAAAAAAGCTAAAAAAAATGTTCTAAAAATGTTCTAAAAAAATAGTTAAAATAGTTAAAATAGTTGCTTTTCACAAGCTTTTACAAGCCTACTTTTTGAGCTTAAATAACCTCAAAATAAAAAACATAAACAAAAGCCTTCTAATCAGTAGGTCGAAGGTTCAATTCCTTCCCGGAGTGCCATTTTTTTTGCCCAAATTTCTACCTTTTACCCTCAAATCAAGCAAATTGCATCAATTCAAAGCAAAAATCCGTGATACGCCATTTTACCCCCTTTTACGTCATGAGAAGGCAAATAACAACAACATAACAACAACAAGTTTTTTCTAGATTTAACTACAAAAATCACATTTGCTGAAACTATCAGAAATCTAATAACAACAACAATTTTTATAAACCCTAAAAAATCCCCTAAAATATTTCACTTTTTGTTAGTAATGAATATATAAGGCTATTCGATATCTTGGCTAAAAGTTAATTAGCTCTATTAATAAATAAAAAGCAATCGCTCTAAAATGCATTTTAAAGCAATCTCAGAGCGATTTTGTTATAATAGATGATTACACGAAAAATTTAATTATATAAATTTAAACAGGCCTATAATTAAAATTATCTTTCGTTAGTAGAACCATTTTTAATTTTTTGATTATTTTTATTTTCTTTGTTTAGAGAGTAGTCAATGTTCAGTTTTTCACATTTGCTTTTTAGCGCAGTCACCCCTGACATTCCTAACATTTTAGCTATAATAGTAGCACCAAGGTGTTCGTGTTTAAATGCTTTTTGTATATAACGTTTTTCAATATTTTTCAATTCATCAGAAAGTTTAAAATTATTACCTAAAGGCTTCAAATCGGAATATAAGAAGTTATTGTCTAAATTTATTTCAGCACATGTAATTTTATAAATTAATGACTGATCTTCATCTAATGCTGGCTCACATAACAATATTGCTTGTTTTAATTTGTGTTTGAATTCAATAAAATTCAATGGCCAGCTGTAATGACGGATTGTATTTAAGGCGTCTTCATTTAGTTCTATTTTAGCGTTTGTTTCATTTTTTATTGTATCTTTTAATATATCGTATGCTATATATTCAAGATCATCTGGGCGATCTTTTAAGTCTGGTAGCGTAATATTACAATCAACTATTAATTCAAGCAAATCTAATAAAAATAGATCTTTACTTGCTAATTCAAATAAATTTTTAGTAGCTGTTGAAATCACCTTTAAAATTTTATCATCATTCTCGATTAAGAAATCAATCAAATCTTGTTGCTTTTCTAATGAGTATTTATCGATATCTTTTACAAAAATTATCGAATTATTATTTACTTTTTTATTAGTTAAATCAGTATTGAAGTTGATATTAAATTTACAGTTATTATCAATTGTTTGACTAGCCAAGAATGTACGACCTGTTCCCTTATTACCATAAATTACTAATGATTTTAATTTACTATTTTTAAATTTATAAATAAAATTTAAGCATTTTAATAAATTATTATTTACTCCAAGTATTGATTTAAAACACTCTTCTTTGATAAAAATTTTATTATCTTCTGCGATTTTATTGCCATATTTTAAAATATTTTTATCCAATTTTAAATGAGAAAAACCTAAACTTAAAGATTCTATTTCTTCAAAATCATTATGATTATTTGTTATTAAAATTTTATTTTTAGGTTTATTTTTTTTAATTTTTTCACAATATAATATAATCAATTCGTTTTTATTATTATATTTTTGTTCTATTAAATTGATTTTTATATTTTTAAAATATGAAAATTTTTTCTTATTACTAACTATAATATTTATTTTTTTACAATTAATTTTATTTAATATTGAATTAACTATTTGCTCAAAATTATTTTGATTATCATCAAAATCTATAATACAATATGCTTCATAGTCCATTAAAAATTCCTCAAATTTATATTTATATTTTTTCTTTATACAATTATATTAATATTTAAAATATATTTATTTCTATTATTATCAATATTTAAATAGTAAAAAATATTTATAAAATTACTTTTTATTATTGATAATTTATTTTATTTAGTAAATATAACTTTTTATAACTTTTTAAATTGTTTTTATTGAGTTCATTATTATATTAAACATGCAATATATAACTGGAGTACATTATGAATAATAACGATCATTATATAAAAAAATATATTTATAATAATTTTATTGAAAGTAAATTTACACATCAAAAACATGATAAAGAAAAAGAAGATAATTTAAAATCATTTAGTGAAATTGACTTTTCTATTAGATCTAATGTAGAACTTATTAAAAATAATTTTATTGACAATGGGAAAATTTTAAATGATAATCTCAGATTGAATTATATTGAAATATTTAAAAATAATTTTATTATTCAAGAAGAAAACTCTTTTCATTATGGAACATATTTATTAAATGAGAAACCGTTTAAGTATGACAATATACCAAATGTTTTATTTCTGGATTATTTTATAAGATTTGTTTTAGAAATACAATCATCAAAAGAAGAATTTAATATTGATAGAGATGTTATAGCAGAAAAAACTGAAATCAATAAAGTTAAAATTAAAGATATAGAATTAAACCAAGACTTTACTAAAATTTTAACTCAAAATTTAAATCCTGATTTTTTAACGAAATTAAATAAAAACTGTGAGAGATTTTACTTAAAAAGCTACAATGGTAATTATTATGTTATTAAAATAGAAACAAGGGGAATATATAAAAACTTTATTCCTGCTATTAAATATGGAGAACACTCATTTGCAAACTTAGAGTACGCAGTGCCAGTGACTGATGATGGCAAATATAATTTTATAACTAGTGGTGATATTAAAAAAGCAGAGATAATTATTTTTACCGATTGTATTGACTTAGCATTAATAAATCAGAGATGGCTGAATCAATTCAACAATCATGATATTGTTTGGATTAGTTACAGTGAAGTTTGGAATCCTCTTGAAGAGTGCGATTTTGAAATTTTAAAAGACAAAAAAGTTTACTATTTACTAGCTCAGCATTCAAAATTAGAACATGAAGAAATCTACGAAAAAGCAGATCTCGCAGCCAAGTTATTTATAAAAAATAATATTGATTTCAAGTTTATTTCGTTATTAAAGCCTGATAAACTTTTTATAACTGAAGAACAATATTGGAGCGGTCAGTATTCATTGCTTCAAGATTATAATGATTTTAAAATTCCCAAAGGATATAATTTTGGCATTCCGTTAAACTTGACTCAATTTGAAAAAATTTGTAATTCTCGAATATTTTTAAATCCTTATATAAAACCTAACTCTTTAACTAAAATAATAGGGAGACGTCATTCGGGAAAAACTTTATTTGCAATGAATTTAGCGTTTGCAATACAAAATAGTTTACAACCATTCAAGGGTTGGAAAAAAGGAACTATAAAATGTCACGTCTTATATTTGAGTTTTTCAAAATGGCATCTTAAAGAGTCAATAAACAAAAAATTTATAGAGCGAGTTTTTGCTAAACGAATAAAAAATAAGCAAGCATTATTTTCTTTTAATCACTATTTTGTTAATAATTATAGTGAAGCAAAAAAATTAATTTTCAACTTTAGTGAACTTGATGACAAATTAATTATTTTAGATGGCTATGTTGGAGATGAAAATTTATATTTAAAGTTACAAGATTTGGGTTGGACTGTAATTGTTGTAGATGCGCGAGATTTCAAAAACGAGCCACTAGAAAATGTGGATAACGAGATTTTAGGGAAAATAAATTCAGAATCTCATATTAAAAATAGAACAAAACCATTGTCAGCTTTACATAAAAATTCAGGTTTTGATAACACTATTTATTTGGTTGAGAAAAAAGATAATAACAATAATAGTTTAAATATAAAAGTAAAAGTTCTAAGCAATTATGCTCAAAATAGCCAATTTAACTGTAGTTTAAACTTTGAGCATAATACTTTCTCACGATTAAAATCGACGGCAGAAAAGAAAAGTTTTAATAAAAGATTAAGCAAGTCTGAAAGACAGGAAATTATCGATTATATAAACGAAGCGTATTATAAAGGGCTACTACCTCTTGAAAAAATTATAGCTGAGCGATTTCAGATCAGTTTAGCTATGGTTAAGAAATTAAAGCGTGAAGCTGGAGTGACAAAGAAAAGGAACAAAGAGGGCGATTATCTGCCCCCAATGTAAGAAATTTATATATTAAGAATTTTTTCGAGGTCGGCTGAAGATATTCTTGTGGTATTTTCATTGATCTCGATTTTTTTTAATTTTCCATTCTTAAACATTCGGTAGATGGTTGGTTTTGATACTCCTAATATTTTCATAACTTCAGCAACAGTATATAATTTTGGAATTGTATTCGAATTTTCAATTTCAGTAGAAGCTTCAGTTGAAAAACTTTGTAGAGCGTCAATTAATTTGGTTGGCGTTAATTCTGGAATGAACGGTTGTAGCATTGCTGTTGCTGCTTGAATAATTGCTGAATTGATTTGATTTTTAATTTTCATGATTGATTTTTCCTATGAATTTGATTTTTGGTTTCATAGGATGGTGAAAAGATAAAAAAATATTTTCCCCATAGAAGTGCGACTAACTCCGACAAATTCAAACATTTAAATTTATTGTAACTTTATACTTAAAATTCCTTCCTTAGTATTAAACTCTTTTGCTCAATATAAAACAGGTAAATGCTATTAACCTAACACAATTAGAGTAATAGTAACCCAAAATAGTAACCCAAAATAAAATAATTCATTATTGTAATTCAATTCTTTTGATAGTAACCCCCTTTAGCTTCCAAATACTCAAGTGCACTCTTTTACCTAATCAGCACTGATGCTGTATGCATCAAGACGACGGCTTCTCTTCAAAAGAAGCCTAGGCGGTGTGATGATAGGGAAAACAAATTTGTCAATGTTAGGATATTTATAAAAAAGTTAGTAACACATCATTCTATACATAATTTTCAAAATTTACAAAAATTTCAAAAAAAGGATGTATAACAATGAATGAACAAATCACAATCGAAAAATTTTTTAATGGTAAACCCATTAACACTGGTGATAGAAAGAAATTACCATGTTACATTTCTATTCTAGAAAAAATTGAAGCTCTCATGAATCAAGCCGTTGCCAAACACTCAAAAGTACTGTTTTTCAGAATGGACTTAAGATTCCCCGATCAATCGTACTACACTGATCACAATAACATTTTGAGTAATTTCTTAGAAAGTTTCATGCGCAACTTAGAACGTCAAGGTCTTGATCCTCATTACATTTGGGTAAGAGAACAAAATAGTAGCTTTAATCCACATTACCACGTTGTCATCATGCTCAATGGGCATAAAACGCAGTCGTCTTATAAGCATATAAAAATAGCAAATAAGTTATGGAGTAAGAATTTAGGTTTTGCTGATATTTATTACGGTCTTTTATACCACTGTAATGATTTCATGTCGCAAGTTATGATTATGCGTAACAAAATAGAAACTTTTAATGATGCTTTCTACTGGGCTAGTTACTTAGCTAAAACACATAGCAAAACTAAAAGCACTAGGTATCGCAGTTTAGGTATGACTAAAATCAACAATAAAATTAAAACTATTATATAGGGAGAAACAATTATGAAAAAATTACATCTTACTGATAGAATATTTTTAGAATCAGGTGATTGCAAGAATTTGGATAAGACTCAACAATATGCTATGCTTAGAATGTTTCAAGGTCAAAATGTGTTTCTTACTGGAGAAGCTGGTTCTGGTAAGTCTCATGTCGTTAAATTATTTTTAGAAAACACTAGAAGTACTGTTACAGTTATTGCTCCTACTGGAACAGCCGCTCTTAATATTAATGGACGAACAATGACTAATGTATTAATGAGTTCCCCAGTACACTTTAAGTTTAAGCTTGGTAATAAGTGCAAAAACTCTGATTCTATTCCTGATAAAATTTTTGTCAGTGATATTATTTTAATCGATGAGATTTCAATGATTAGAATGTCTGAATTTGAAATTCTTGATAAGGCTCTCAGGAAATTTACAGGCAATCTTGATCAGTCTTTTGGAGGTAAGCAAATTATTGTAGTAGGTGATTTTTGTCAATTACAACCTGTTTATGAGCGTAAGTTTGAATTTGACTATTATAAACGTATTTATGGAGGAGAGTATATTTTTCAAACTGATATGTGGCGCGATGCAAACTTTGAAAATATCTTCCTTAATACTATTCATCGTCAAAATGATAATAGCTTCAAAGAAATCCTTAACGAATTACGTTTTGGGGTTCTAACAGAAAATAATTTTAACCTACTGGCAAAGCGTTTTAAACCTTTAGCTAGCCCAGATGATAAAACAATCTGTCTGTGTCCAACAATCAAGCAGCGAGATAAGTTTAATGCTTTGGCATTTAAAGATAATCCTGAGCCTGCTCATACTTTTAATAGAAAGATTAATGGATCTGTTCTCAAACCTAACGTTGCACCATTAACTGTAAAATTAAAAAATAATCAAAAAGTAATGGTGAATAGAAATATCTACGATGGAGATTCATTATTATTGGTGAATGGAGATGTTGGAGTTATAAAAAATATTAATGAAGATACTAATGCTGTCGAAATTGATTTTAGTATAAGTAAAGAAGATCACAAGTTTAAGCGGATTACACTTTTTCACGCTGAATGGTCTGAGTGGGCTAATTACGCTGAGAAAATGAAAAATTCTAAATATAAGCATAAATCAGCTAAATTAGGTTCAATAAGACAAATGCCGTTAGTTTCAGCGTACGCACTAACAATTCACAAAGCTCAAGGTAAAACTTTAGAGAAAGTTCATATCACTAATGATAATTTTTTTGCACCATATCAGTTTTATACAGCATTAAGTCGAGCAAAGTGCTTAGATGATATTACCCTTGAATATCCATTAAGTCCCGATATGATTTCAGTAGATTACACTATTACAGAATTTTATCAAAACTTACAAACTGCTAATATCACGGATTTTAACATTAAAGAGCATATCAAAATAGAGAATCATGAGATAATAGATTTGGATTTTGTCGACTTTTATGTGAGATATTGCCTCAATCAATAATCAAACGAGGTTCTATAAAAATACAAGAAAAAAAATTTATGCAATAATATTATATTACAATATGAAAAAGCTACTAGGTGGGGTAATTCTCACCTAATAGCTTTAGTTTTATTTTATGGAGTTATTCTTAAATTTCCGTATTTATTTTCAAATTCCAAAATATTTTTAGTTGCTTACCAACGTGGTAAATCACCATAAACTTCAACATATAATTCGCCATTTTCATTGATTTGAGCTGTGTATTTAATAGGAGTTTTTGTATCGATTGAACCAGAAAAACTATAGTGCAAATCAGCCTCTGAAGTTGACTTTTTAATATCTTTATTCACTTCAACTGTGCGAATATTTTCTATTTTCGCATACTTCAAAGACCTTACGCCTGTGTTTTCCTTTACTATACTAATAACTAATTCTTTTACCTGTTCATCGCTTCCCATTGGGGTCGGCTTTGAACATCCTGTTAAAATAACCGCCACTATCGTTACCAACATTATTGTAAACAATTTTAAAAACTTCATTACATTTTTTCCTTTTAGTTTTATATAATTTAAATTCTTTTTCATATTCCATTTCCTTTTAATTACGAAATTACGCTTAAAATCACATTGCGAAACGCATTAATCATCCAGCCAACAACAATTAAAAAGCTGACCCCTCGATTAAAAATATTGAATGGACATACTTTGCCACGACGTTTATAATAGGCATTTCCAAAAACGATAATCGCAAAACATCCAGATAACGTCAAAATCTCTAACAAATTCATATACCACGGATTACCCAGATAGACGTTCGTAAGGCTGGGTACCAATAATAATAACCAAAAGAACCATTGACGGCGAAATATTGGGACATCCGCATATTCTTCATACTCTTTAAATTTAAACAGCGATTCAACGATTTTGTTGCGTGAACTTTTTTGACAATTTTCCATTTTACACTCCATAAAATTAGAACTAAGTTAAATTATTATTGATCGTCAAAAAAAATGACGATCATTCGATTATTTCAGCTCTTTTATGAAGTGGAAGCAAAATGCAGGCACAAAAAAAGAGCGTATTCAAATTCCTACACATGTTTCAAGGTTACGCCAATAACCTACATACGAATGCAGAAAAAGAATACGCTCAAAATATCTATAAAGCCGTATTCAAAAAAAATACAGCTTGAAAAACAGTCTTTATAGATATAGTGAACGGTATCTTTCAGTTCTTTCGTTAGCGTTTCGTATGTAAAAAATTTGGCGTATTTTGAAACAAAACGCAGAAATAGTGAAAGTAAACACTATAAATTATTCAATTGTACTAAAAACTAATACCTAAAAAATCAAATTGCAAACCAAAAGCAATAAAAACATCAAAACTACAATTTCAGAATAATGATAAAATTACATTAAGCAAAATGCTACTAACCTTGCAACGTTAACAAATAACCATGCACTTTATTTTTCTTATTATCGTTGGAGGTGCTGATTGAAAAACATTCTAAAATAGCTCCTTCAAAGTCTCCGTTCTCATACTCCTCTTTGGAATAATATTTTACTTTATGTGGCGAATTCGTTTCCTGATCATTTTGCTTTTGGGACATCGTTTTTCCTCATTAATTTGTTGACTATTATTTGATTAAATGAGAACTACTAAACTTAAAACTTCCTAAAAAAATTCTATAACGCCCCTGCATTTTAAGCATAAAAAAAGAGCGTATTTAAATCTTCACATCTAAAGTAGGGCTAGACCTAATAGCCTCGCAAAAAATGCAAAAACAAAAATACGCTCAAAATATCTATAACAGCCGTATTCAAAAATACTGCTGTTGAATAAACACGGTTATAGATACAATGAACGCCCTTAAATATTTGTTTACGTTTTTTTGCTAAAAATTTGGTCTATTTTATTGTAAAACGTCAAAATACAAAGGGTATCACTATACTAATTCAATTGTACTAAAATTTAATCCTTAAAAAAATAGATTACAAATCAAAAGTAATAAAAATCGCAAAACAACAAGAAGATAATAATGATAAAATTTTATATTTGGTGTAAATTGACTAGCATTTGAATAAAGATAATGCTAGTTTAAAAGTGCTAATTTATTTTTTATAAAAAACGGTGTTAAACGATGAAAAAGAAAGTGGAATTATAAAACCAAAGCATTGTGGTTATAAAAAATTTGTAACTATGCTAAAGAAATTAGCTTAAAAATAATTAAGAAAGAAAAAGGTCGTAATTATAAAAAAATATTAATTAAAAGTGGTTTAAAAATGTTTAATTTTTTGAAATCAATTTCCTCAAAAAATAAAAATGTGAAATGGTCTGAAATTGAGAATCTTTTTGAGGGCAATCTTATTGCTACCAGTAATAAAAAACAAACAAATAAAGTCAATAATCCATGGATTCAAAATAGTTTGAATGGACTTTTAAATGTAACTCCATCATTACCTTCAGCAGTAAATAGCAATAAATATTTAAAGGTTATTGGTCCTCCTGAAGCCTTTGATGGCAAATTAATCCATCAAATTGACAGAGATGGTAATATCCTTGGAGGTCTAACTAACAAGAAAGACAAAAAAATTGTCAGACAAAAAAGATTTGACAGTGCAAATGACTTGAAATCTCCTGCAATAGCTGCTACAATTTTTCAAATAGCAAGCGTAGCCACATCGCAATATTATCTTCATAATATTTCTAATAGTCTATCTAACATTAATAATAAAATGGCTGATATTTGTCAAAATATTGAAAATAAAAAATATAGTAAAATCAAAACAGCAAATGAAATTATTGAAGAAATATATTACGGAAATATGAAAATTATTGAAAGGACTGGCTCTATTATTTGGCAACCTAGAGATAATATGGAATTTTGGACACGAATGAGTCATGCTGAAACATCATTAAGAGAAAATTTATATGTATTAGAATCTGAAATTAAACAACAATTTAATGGAATGATACAACAAATAGTTGATAAAGATGGTAATAGAATCAAGGAATCCTATAGAAATCATACAGTACTTTTAAAAAAGTTGAAAGAATTCCATAACTCTAACACGCCATATTTTTATATAATGGCTATAAAAGGGTTAATGCAATGGTATCAATTAACTCTTGCTTTTGACTCTCACAAAATTAATGATTTTAGTTTATTTTCAAATGGACGTTATGATCAAATGGTAAAATTTGTTAAAGAAAGAACTATTTTCTTAAATAAATTAAAAGAAAACTATGAAATTATTTTTTCTAGACCTAACGGTAAATCATTTATAGACAATTTAATTGATTTTTCTTTTGCCTTACCAGGACATTTTATTCCTGGTGGATTTGCTACCACATCATTAACAGTAAAAGCTGCTAGCGATTACAGAAGCAAAAGTTTTAATAAAAATAAAGAGCAGATTACAAAAAACATAGATTTTGAAAATTCATTTTTAAACTCAGTAATTAATAATTTTAATCAAATGTCAAACTCTTTTAAAACTAAATCAAATTTTTATATATTGCATGATACTTCTAATAATAAATTATCTTTAGAAATAGAAGTTGATTAAGGGGATATATAATTTATGAAAATTCCGTTGGATCATAAAGAAATAAACTCATTGTTAAACAAATTTGCAACTGATAAAATTGAATTATTAGAATGTCAAGATAATAAACTAAAAGTTGAAGTTGAAGCTCCAATTTCAAACATTTGGGCTTATTTATTTCCAGAAATTTCTAAGTGTGGAAAAACTATTTTTATTAAAATTGAATTAAATAGTTCAATACTGCAAGGCTTTGCTAAAGTTGCAAATTTCTTCAAAATTGGAGCAGTTGATCAAATTGTAAAATATTCTGAAGGATTGGTTAAAAAAGAAGAGGATGATTTATTAAGTATTTCACTAGATAAAATATATGAAAAGTATAATGTTGAAATTACTCCGCAAATAGAAAATCTATCTTTAGAGAATAATAACATAATAGCTCAGTTGTCTTGGGTTAATTAAACATAGTAATAAAAAGATGAAATAATAAGATTTTTTTATCTATTTTATGATTTAACAATTTTTATATTAAAATGGATCTCGAATAAATTATATTTATATATTGCCTCTTTGATTAATGGAAAATGTGTAGAATTTTAGTCAAATTTTCAACATTTAAACTAAATCAAGGAGGTAATTTCATGATTATTGATCCCAATAAATATGATAAACACTACTCTGAAAAAAAATTCTTTAGCAAATTAAAGAAAATTCTTAAATCTTTAATTTCAAAGGCATTGGAACAAATCATCACATTGTATGTTCTACTCAAAAGTGATGACGTGCCGCTTTACGCTAAAACTCTGATTATTGCGACACTTGGCTATCTGATTTGTCCAATTGACATTATTCCAGATTTTATTCCTGGAGGGCTTGTCGATGACCTGATGGCTATTGGCTGTGTGCTTGCTGAACTCAATTTTTACAACACCAAAGAAACTCAAGCCGAAGTTGATGAAATAATCAAATCAATTTTTGGTGACGAAAAGTTTCACTACGAACGCAAAGAATAAACAAAATCCACGACTAAAATTCTACAACATTAATCACCTCCTATTACCACAAAATTACTTAAATTCAAAATATATGGAGACAAGATTATGTTAAAATTACATGCTTCTTATTCGAAAAAAGTTCCTGCAGAGGAAAAGTATTCAAGTCATAGCTTTCACGCTTCAGTTGAGGTTGAATTGCCTGATGGTTTAGCTGAAAATGAACTGCAAAATCGCATTCATCAAACCTTCAAAATGGTGCGAAATTCAGTTGAAAATGAAATCAGAAATCCTAATTATTCTCAGCAGAACAATTCACAAAATCAAATTAATAATCAAAATCCACCGCAACAAAATGCTTCAAACGATGTTGCAAGTCCAAAGCAAATTAAATATTTACTGGATTTGTTAAACCAAAGCAACACCCCAATTCAAAACGTCATTAATCGTTTCAATGTCAATAGCCTACAAGAATTAACCCGCAAGCAGTGTAGTCAATTAATCGATGAAAGTCAGTAGCACTGACAGGCATTGTAATTCGCTTCGCTCATGGCAAAGTAGCCTTAAAGTTTAAAGTGAAACTCTAACATTGGCGTGAGCTAATTGCGTAATCATTTTAAAAGTTGAAATAAAAATAGTTTTTTATGAAAATTTTAAAATATAAATCTACAAAACAATCAAACAAGAAAAACACGTCTCCATCACAAATGCAGACAAAACTGCGAACCCCGTTCCGAATCGTATTCGGGCGGGATCGAACGTCGAAACGTTCGCCGTCGGAGACAAATAGAGGAAAAGCTATGAATATTATAAAAAATCTGGAGTCAGCTCTCGTTAAACATGGTGCTGAACATACGGCATCAACGCTGGGTGACCGCACAAAATATATTGGGATGTCCGATATCGCAAAAGGTGCTGAATGTTTGCGTTCGGCGGTTGCTGGCAAGTTGGGTGTAAAAGGTAAAAATAATTGCCTAAATAAACAATTAATTTTACAGCGTGGTCATTGGTTCGAAGGTGGATTGGTTGAAGCGTTGAGAGGTAACAGTCAGCCGTTTTTTGAGCAACTTGAGATTGCAGTCAATGTTGATGGCGTACCGATTAAAGGACATCTTGATATGGTGTTTTTAAGTGCGGATGAAATTCATGTTGTTGAGGTTAAAAGCATGGAAGTGATTCCAAATGAAATCTATCAATCGTATAAAATGCAGCTTTATGCTCAGCTGGGATTTTTAGAAAAGTACTTTAACGAACCATGTTTTAGTTTGCAGGATTCGCACGTTGAAATTTTGCATCAGAGTTTAACGTTATCTGAAATTGTAGAGCAAACTTTCAACATGAAATTAAGTTCAAATCCAAGTATCAAAGGATCGATATTAGCAGTTTCAATGACTGAAGCGAAATCATTCGATGGCTTTGAGCCAGATGCTAATCGCACACTTCAAGCTGAGTTAATTGCTAAAGAAATTTGGCAGAACTCTCAAGAGCTTCTCAATGGCCATAAAACGCTAAATGATGTTGAATATTGCCTCAAGTTTTATCCATTATGCGATTGGTGTGAAGTACAAAATAATTGTCCGAAATTTACCGCAGTAAAATTAGCTAATGATAATTTTGACAGCTTCATAAATGATTTAAAACAGATGAAAATCGATAAGAAAAAATTAGCTGAATTGATAAAGATTAAGGAAAATAATTTAATTAAATTTTATCAAAATAACAACCTAATCAACGACTGGTTAGAGACGGTAAATTATCGCTTCAAGGTATCCGATATCAACGGCAGAAACACGATTAACATCAAGGAACTCTGCAAAGAAATCAAGCTAATCATTGGCGAATCCCAAGTCGAAACGCTAATCCAAAAGCACACCAAACAAGGTAATCCTTACAGTCGTTTGCAAATTAGTAAGTTGTAGGTTAATGATTGCTCCGCAGGGCAACGGTTCCGCCGTTGCATCACGCCTCCGTACGACGGAGTGCGTTTATACTGAGTGGGTTGCGATTGTGTACTGCAGACGTGTTTTTGCTTACAGATTATGTTGTGAAACTCTATTGAAATCTGCACAAAGTGCAGATTTATAATTCGCTTCGCTCATGTTTTCAATTACGATTTTCACAACGATAGCACATAGCAACGCACGCCTTAAACTTCAACATGGAACCTTAAATTTTGGCGTGAGCAAATTGCGAATTCATTTTAAAAGTTGAAATAAAAATAGTTTTTTATGAAAATTTTAAAATATAAATCTACAAAAAATCAAACAAGAAAAAACAAGTCTCCAATACAAATATAAAACTAGCTACGAACATCGTACCGAGTCCTACTCGGGCGTGATCAAACGGCGAAAGCGTTTGCCGTCGGAGACAAAACTAAAGGAAATAAAGTCATGATACATAAAGAATTAGAAACGCTAAAAATGGTTGAAATGGACGCTGGTGAGGTGTTCAGTGGGAAGAAAAGTAATACGAAGATTATGGGATATGAGGCGAAGAATAGCTTTACTCCAATTAAGGATGAACACTACGTTTTTCACGAACTTAGCCGTGACGTGATTGTGTGGTTTATGCATAATATTTCACCACTTTATCTGTTTGGTCCAAGCGGTTCAGGCAAGACTTCAGTCATTAAACAATTGGCTGCAAAATTGAATTACCCTGTGTTTGAAATTAATGGGCATTCGCGCCTTGAGTATCTCGATATGGTGGGTCATTTATCGTTGCAAAATGGTTCGATGAATTTTGAATATGGCCCATTAGCACTCGCAATGAAATATGGTGGGATTTTCCTGATAAACGAGATGGATTTGCTTGACCCAGCAACAGCGGCAGGATTAAATTCTGTGCTTGATGGGGCTCCATTGTGCATTCCTGAGAATGGCGGTGAATTAATTAAACCGCATGAAAATTTCAGATTTGCAGCGACGGCTAACACAAACGGTGGAAGCGATGAAACTTCTTCATATAACGGCACTTTAAAGCAAAATATGGCGTTAATGGACCGCTTTTTCCTATGCGAAGCACCATATCCAACAGCCGATATTGAGCTGAAATTATTAGCAAAAGTTCAGCCAAATTTACCTGAAATGGTTCGTAATAAAATGGTTGAATTTGCTAACGAAGTTCGCAATTTATTCATGGGTAACATCAAAGATGAATTTGAATGCACCCAACGAATTGACGTAACATTTTCAACTCGCACGCTACTTCGTTGGGCTGAATTGACAATGCTATTTCAACCCTTAGCTAAACAGAAAATCAACGTCGTAAATTATGCACTTGATCGTGCGTTAAGTTATCGAGCATCAACTGAAGGACGCATATTATTAACCGAATTATCGCAAAGAATTTTTGCGGAGGAGAAATAACTACAAAGCAACTTGGTATTGTTCAATTGATGCTAATTCTCTAGCAATTTGCTTTTGAGTCTCTCTTACATCGTATTCGTCTTGTAAGCCTAGCCAAAAATTGGTGCTAGTGCCAAAGAATTTGCTCAAACGCAGTGCTGTGTCGGCAGTGATACGACGTTTGCCTTTGACAATTTCATTGATACGGTGTGCAGGGACTCTTAGGCCAATTGCTAACTTGTTTTGGCTTAAGTTCATCGGCTTCAAAAATTCTTCTAAAAGAATCTCGCCTGGGTGAATATTTAATGGTTCCATTTTAGTACTCCTTTAATGGTAATCAACGATTTCTACGTTATAAACATGGCCGTCATCAAAAGTAAAACAGATACGCCACTGCTTATTTATTCGAATGCTGTACTGACCTTGACGAGTGCCTTTTAAAGCCTCAAGATGATTACTTGGAGGAATCAATAAATCCTCAATAATTTCTGCGTGCGAAAGCATAAATAACTTACGTAATGCTTGACGCTCAAAGGCTTTGAAATGGCGACTACGCCCTTTATTGAACAGTTCAGCGGTCTTTTTACACTTAAAATTTTTAATCATTAGTTAAACCTTTATAACTTATCTTTCTATACTTTATAACCTTTAACATACAATGTCAAGCATTTAACTAAAAACATAAGGAAAATAAATCATGAAAAATCAAAATAAATGTAATACTCAAATTTTGAAAAATATTATTGCTGTGAACCTGGATGTTAGAATCTGGTCGGCACGCAAAAAATTGCACGAAAATGACTTTGAACATTCACAGTTGCCACCTGAAAGTTTGGCTTCATTGGGTCATAAACGAGTATGTGGTGCGACTTGTTGTTAATTGAAAAGATTAACTATAGCAATTTATTTGCTATAAACTAATAATCTGAGAAGATGGAATGATGGAGTAACGCCCTGAAACGTCTCCTTTAATACTCCGATATGCGTTCAGTTATGTTATCAACTGAAGGTGTAAAGCTCGGTGAAGTCGGCTGAGAAGATACCCTAACGAGTAATGTCGAGGAATAGCGAACCAGAGGTGGTCGAGTATCTGATAGGCCGGAAGTCTATAAATTATCTATGGTGAGAATGTCCATTGAGGACTGACGAACTTCTGAATGTACAGGTCTAAACTTTTAAAATACAGAAATGTATTTATCACAATTGTGATGTAAGTGTGGTTGAGTAGGATTCGCATATACGAAAATCCATGTATTGTTACAGGCAATATCAAGCTTACAGGTTTATAGGAAGCATCTAAGGATAAATGCATAGATAAGATTATTGGAACAAGGAAAGGTCAGAACGTGGAGTGATAACACACTGAGAAGCGGAATGCTATATAAAACCATTAGGTATTAAAAGCAATTTGTCTGACTGAGAGCGGAGGCATGAGCTATGAATTTGTTGTAATGGCAAAGGAGCAACAGCCTCTAGTCAATTATAACTATAATCAAAAACACATATCCATTCGTAGGTTTCGGGTATGACTAAGAGAGGTCAAATCAATTCAATAGAAAATGAGGAGACCGACTATGAGTAAAACAAAAGAAAACTTAAAGAGGCAAAATTTGCGAAATAACGAATACTATAATTTTCAAGAAACTTTTGATAAACTGTATGAACAAAGTTACAATGGTAAAAAATTCCAAAATTTATTAAAATTTATAATTCGGGAAGAAAACATATTGTTAGCCTACAGAAATATTAAAAGAAACAAAGGGAGTCAAACGCAAGGAGTCGATTCGAAAGACATCAGATTTCTTGCAAATATGACTACGAATGAATTAGTATCATTTATACGCAAAAAATTGCAAAATTATTTTCCTAAAAAAGTTAGACGTGTAGAAATTCCTAAAGCAAATGGAAAAACTAGGCCTTTAGGGATTCCAACAATAGAAGATAGATTAATACAACAATGTATTATGCAGGTATTAGATCCTATTTGCGAAGCCAAATTCTATAAGCATAGCTATGGTTTTAGACCTTTACGATCTGCAAAACATGCAATTGCAAGATGTAACTTTAATATAAATAGAACAAAGCTACACTATGTAGTAGATGTTGATATTAAAGGATTTTTCGATAATATAGACCATGCAAAACTATTAAAACAATTATGGGCATTGGGAATACAAGATAAATCTTTATTGAAGGTAATATCTAAAATGCTTAAGGCAGAAATTGCTGGGGTGGGAGTTCCTACAAAAGGGACTCCACAGGGCGGTATTTTATCACCTTTGTTAGCAAATGTAGCTTTAAATGAATTTGATTGGTGGATAGCGAGTCAATGGGATCAATATAAAAGTCATCATCAATATACAGGAAGCCATAAATTTCGAGCCTTAAAAACAACAAGGCTCAAAGAAATGCATATTGTACGCTATGCTGATGACTTTAAAATCTTCTGTAGAAACTATACCGATGCAAAAAAGATTTTCACTGCGGTCAAAAACTGGCTTGAAACGCGATTGAAGCTAGAAATCAGTCCAGAAAAATCTAGAATAACGAATTTAAAAAAGAATTATTCAGAATTTCTTGGAATAAAGATTAAAGTGAAAAAAAAAGGAAAAAGAGTCTTAAAAGGACAGTTTGAAGATAAATATGTGACAGATTCACATATTGCAGATAAAGCAAAGAAAAGAATATTATTACAAGTTAAAGTCTTTATTAAAAGAATCCAACGCTCTACAGGTATAGAGGTACTTATAAATATTGATAAGTATAATGCCTATGTGATTGGAGTTCATAATTACTACAACATCGCAACATGTTGTAATTTAGACTTTCACAAAATAGCCTTTCTTAGTCTTCGGGCACGGGAAAACAGACTTACTTTAAGAAGAAGAAAGCACGACGAAAAATTGCCACGATATATACAGGACAGATATGGTAAATCAAAATGCCTACGGTTTATATATAATAAACCGTTCCTACCTGTAAGCTATGTACAATTTAAGATGCAGCCCTCATATAGTGGCTGGTCCCCTTATGTTGAAAATGACAGGAAAAATTTTCATAGCAATCAAAAATCCGTTAGTTCAATTTTTATACAAGAACTTCTTAAGCGTCCAACGCCAAGGAAAAGTGTAGAATTTAATGATAATCGGATTGCTTTATTCGTAGCACAGTATGGAAAATGTGCCATTACTGGTGAAAAATTAGATATTGATGATATTCACTGTCACCATAAAAAACCGATAAAACACGGTGGAGGCGATGAATATAGGAATCTCATAATTATACATGAGAAAGTTCATAAACTGATTCATGCCAGTAAAACTAACACAATCCAAAAGATTATACGTCAACTCAATCTTAGTGCAAAAATGATTGAGAAGCTGAATTCTTTGAGAATACAAGCTCAACAAGTGCCTATACTTTAAGAACCTATATGTTTTACGAGATATGATTGTATTGAGTAGTTATAAATGATGGAACGCCGTGTGCGGTGAAAGTCGCACGCACGGTGTGGATGGAGGGAAAACTTGGAGATAACTTCAAAGGGTTACCTATCCATATATCCAAATAAATTGAAAATCTTCAGTACTCTTAAATCACGGGCTGTGAAATTGTTGGATAAATTCGGAGTACGATTCTTAGGTGGCTGGGGTGTACCAATGGCGAAGGCAGATAAAATCGTCGCTGAGCTTAAAAATATCCAAACTGAGTTCATGACGGCAAAATCAGAGTTCATAAAAAATTATGATAAAGCAGTCAAAAATTGGATCAAAAATAATGCCGAATGGGAAAATATGATTAAAAATTCGGTGGTGAGTGCGAATTATGTCGCAGGCAAAATTGACTTTATATTTCAGTTATTTGAGGTCAAAAATAGTACAGTTGATAACCTCAATTCTGGATTAAATTATGAAGTTTCCAGCCTCGGCAATCGCCTTTTTGATGAAGTCGCTAAGCAAGCACAACAGGCCTATGATAAAAGCTTCAAAGGTAAATCAAACGTCACTCGAAAAGCATTATCGCCAATTAAATTAATCAAAGACAAATTGAATGGTTTGAGTTTCACTGAGCCACATATTTGTGCAGTGGTTAGTTTAATTGACAACGCCTTAACGTGCATCCCAAAGCGCGGCGCAATCGAAGGTGAAAATCTTGAAATGCTTAAAAAGTTACTAGAATTAATCGCCGAAAAGAAAACGCTTTTAGACATGGCTGAAAAAGTTCTTAATGGCACTTCTGAGCAGGAAATAATTCAGAAGTTAATGGTAGTATCAACAAGAACTAAACCTAAAAAATCAAAGAAAAAATCTACAACCAACAGTCACATTGACAGTTGCGGTTTATGGTAGTTTTGTTTTATCTATTGAATTATACGTTTAACGTATTATATTAAAAGTAATTAACAGGATTTGATTATGATAAAAAGTTACAAATGTAAAGAGACTTTGAAGCTCAAATCCACTGGTAAAAGCAAGAAGTTTAAGGCGTTTGAACGCTTGGCATTGAGGAAGTTAGACATGCTTGATGCTGCGGTTAGCGTTGAGTCCATGCGTATCCCTCCAGGCAATCGTTTGGAGGCGTTGCACGGAAAACGCGAAGGACAATGGAGCATTCGTATTAACAACCAGTGGCGAGTTTGTTTTAAGTGGCATGATGGTCATGCATATGATGTGGAAGTCGTTGATTATCACTAGGAGACAGAAAAATGATTAGAACAGAAACCTTGATTCATCCAGGCGAAATTTTGTTGGAGGAATTTTTAAAACCGATGGACATTAGTCAGCATAAATTAGCAATGGATATTCATATTCCTGCGACAAGAATCCATGCAATTGTGCATGGTAAACGTGCAATTACTGCTGATACTGCATTAAGATTAGCGAAGTATTTTGGCATGGAAGCGCAGTTTTGGATGAATATGCAAAACAGTTACGATTTGTGTTTAGCTGCTAAAAAAGCTCAACAAGATTTAAAGACAATTCCACAGCTAATCGCTTCGTAATAAACTAACTACAATTATAAAGCATAGAACACCCTCTGAGTGCAATTTTGCATTTAGTGGGTGTTTTTGTGTCAGTAGCACTGACAGGCATTGTAATTCGCTATGCTCATGGCAAAGCACGCCTTAAACATTAATAAAATTTTAAGGGTTGCAAGGGATTTTTATAAAAATCCCTGCCAAGCGGAGCGCAGAAAAACAACTCAATTTATGTTGAGTAGCAACATAAATATTAATCGTTAAGCAACCAAACAAGAAAAAACACGTCTCCAGCACAAATGCAGACCTAACTGCGAACATCGATCCGAATCGTATTCGGGCGAGATCGAACGTCGAAACGTTCGCCGTCGGAGACAAAAAGAAAGGAATAAAATATAATGAAAGATTTTTCAATAGCACAAATATGTCAGGCACTGCCACTTGTTGCGGGGGTGCTTGGACAACGTTATGGAGTTGAGGTGACGATTGGTGGGAATACTGCTTATACTGATGGTAAACGCATTAATTTACCATCGTTACCTGTTGAATGCGATGAAGTTCTGATGCATTTAATACGAGGGTGGGTTGATCACGAATCTGCACATATTAGGCATACAAACTTTGAATTAATTAAGGGTAAACGATTGAGTGATTTAGAGAAGAATATTCTCAATATTTTTGAAGATTGGCGCGTCGAGCGTGAACTTTCAAATCAGTACATTGGCTGTAAAAATAATTTTGCGTGGCTGGTTGATTATTACTTCAATAAAGATGTTGATTTGAGTTCAAAACAGAGCAACGATGCGAAACTAATAGTCAACTATATTCTGCTGAAAGTACGTAGTTTTACCGTTACTGAAGTTGGCGTTCATGCTGAGAATTTACGTTCATTTCTAGAATCACATTTTAGTAATGTGTTAACTGAAATTGATAAAATAATTCAGAGCATGAAAGCTAATGCAAACTCAACTCAAGATTGTTTGAAGTATGCGAAAAAGGTTACTGCGTTGCTGAGAAAGTTAATTAAAAGTGATGCTGAATCGAAAGCAACTAAAAAGCAGTTAGAAAAGTTGCTCAAAGCTAAAAGTGGTGATCTGCCTAAAGATTTCGCTGGAAAAATCCAAGGTGAATTAGAAGCAAAAGCTCCGAATCATAGCAACAGTTTAGTACAATCGTCGCGCGCTGTTGAGAATAAAGCTAAAGCGTTTGATAGTGAAATGTTAAATAAAGGAAACACCACGGCAAATCAGTTAAGAAGATATTTTTGCAATCTACTTCAAGCTAAAGATTTGCAACGTGTTCGAGAATCGAGTTACGGGCATAAAATCAATGTTAAAAAGTTGGCGAAAGCTCCATTCAATTGCAAACTATTTCTCAAAGATGCGGAGAAGATTAAGAGCAATACCGCAGTGCATTTATTGCTTGATTGTTCGCTTTCAATGCGTGATGACATTGAGTTGGCGAGCCTCTCGTGTTATTCGATTGCAAAGGCGTTACACGGCTTAAATAATATCAGTGTTGGCGTGACTGCGTTCCCAGTTTTCGTTCCTGAAAGTAGTGATAATTATGTCGTGAATGTGTCGCAAATTCTAAAGCACGATGAGCGTATGCATAATAATTTCAACATTAAAGTTTGTGGTTCAACGCCGATGGGTGCAGCTCTTTGGAGCGTGTTGCAAGCGTTTTATCAGCGACGTGAAAATCGTAAGATAATTTTCATCATCACTGACGGCGAACCAGATGAAATCGACAACGTAAAGTTAACACTCAAAGCTGCTGAAAAACTCAACATTGAAGTCTATGGTATCGGCATCAAAGATACCCATATCAAGGATATTTTACCTCAAAACAGCAAAATAATCCACAACTTAACTGACTTAACCTCAACCATAAAAACATTGCTAAAAAAGAGTTTAATTTAATTAAAAAGAGAGCTAAATATGCTCTTTTTTTTCTTTAATTATGAAATTTATATTTTTTATTGAAATGATATAGTTTTTGATTTAATGTATTAGAGATTGAGTTTCAATTATTATATAGAAATTAATTAGTAGTGTAAAAAATTGTGATAAATTAATTATAGGTGAAGTAATGTTAAAAAAATATTCTTTTGAAATAATTTTAAGTGCATTTTTAGTTATCATTATTAGTTGTGTGATAAAGTATTGGATTCCTTTGAAGTCTTTTGTAGGCATCAATAAAGAAATTCTGACCATTTTAAGTGGAATTTTAACTGCGTTGTTTACAGCTTTGCTTTCAATTCTTTATACTAACTGGCGTTTATACAAAAATGAGATACAGAAAAAGGAAAGAGAATATGATGAATTTGCTTCTATTTGTAATGCATACACCAATGAAATTATTAGTTTTTTAAAAAGATTTTTAAAAAGATATGGGAAAATACACGAGTCCAATATTTTTGAAAATTTTAATTCTGATGACCAATCAATTATGCTAATTGAAAATTATAAAAATAAGTTAAGTCATTTAGATTACGTACGAATTAATAATCTTTCACCAGCTAGTTTTGAAAATTATGAAGTTGGTTTAGAATATTTAAAATATTTAAATAAGAATATCGAAAATGCTAAACAAAAATTAAAAAATGAAAATAATTCAAAAGAAAATAAAAATATCTACGATTATAAAGAGATTTATACTTCTGAATTTATGAATGTAGTACTTTGTATGGTAAATGCTTTACTTGAATTACAGTGTGACGCTAATAAAAAGGGTATAAAAATTGATATTAACTCAAAGGCATTTACTATTATACCATTAGAAATTCATGAATTGCTTGATGATTGCGAATACTTTGGTAAATATCAAAAAGATTTTGATATTGCTGCAGATAACCTTACTTTAAGTATCGGTTGCGGTTGTTTATCAAAAGCTATGAGATTAGAAAACGGCTATAATGATTTGTTAAGTGGTACTGAAAAAGTACATAGGGAAATGCATCAAACAGGGGGAAATTTTAAATACCCTAGTTTTTTTAATGAAAGAAATTAATATTAACTCGAAACGTGACTTATATGCACAACAAAGATAAAAAATCAAAAAAGCCTGCGATTGCTGGAGAAATTATTGCGGGATTTCCGAGTCCTGCTGAACAATATTTGGAATCACCTCTCGATTTAAATGAATTATTGGTCAAGCACCCTGCGGCGACATATTATGTACGAGTTGCTGGTGATTCGATGATTAATGCAGGAATTCAGCAAGGCGATATTTTGGTTGTTGACCGAAGTTTGCAACCTCAAGATGGTTCGGTAGTAATTGCGGCTATTGACAATGAATTCACCGTTAAATATTTACGCACTGATGGCGAAAACGTTCGTTTAGAGGCGGCAAACGAAAACTTTAAGCCAATAGTATTTAAGTCAGGAATGGAATTAAAACTTTTTGGCGTAGTGACTTCTGTCATCCACCAGTTTGTGAAGTAGAGATTAAAGAAAGTTGAAGGAGAAAATTATGATAAAAAAACATAAAGTTTTATTGAGGTTGATAATATTTGCCGTATTGTCAGTGGGGATTTTTTCGTTTTATTTAATGAAAGAATATCGTGCATATAAAGAACAAGAAAGACTCACAACCCAATTTTCTTTTTCAGAATACAACCAATTTTTTATCGATGGAAGTTATAGATTTGATAAAAATAAAATGTTGATAACACGAGTGATACTACATTTTCAATCTCAATATTACGATGAAAAAGAAAATAAAGTAAAATCCATGAAATTTCCTCCTAATAGTGTCGAGGTTAACATAGGAGGGAAGTTTTATAAATTATCAGATCTCAATTTGAGGAAAATCAAATCCTTAAACAAGTTCTATGTGGTTAACTATGATACAGGCAATAAATTTACTGCATCCATGACAAATAAAAAGAGAAAAAGAGGAGATGCTGATTCAAGCTTTGGAATAGATGGCTTAATTTGTGTTACATTCAAAAAAGATAAAGTAGTGAGCCTAAGAATTGAGCGTGTGTTGGATAACAACGATTTTATTTCAGAAATAAAAATTGATAACAAAGTAATTCATTTACCTTTAACATTAAAAGAATTAAAAGAAAAGTTACCGTGGATCAAATATTCTGTAAAAAGTACAAATACTCCAAAAACATCTTTATCAAAAATGTTTCTATTTTTTGATAAACTTTTAGGAAAAGAATTAAAACCATGTACTGATTTATAGGTAAAAAATAGCGGAGAAATTTATGAAAAATAAGAAAAATAAAGTTTTGAAAAGAATAATAATTTTGCTTTCGGTAGTAGTTTTTTTAGTATTAGGTAGTTACATTGCTTATTGTTTATATGAACGATATGAATCAAATTATACCTATAAATATTGCGAACAAATTTGGTTTAATGGTTATTATCAGCAGAATTTAAAACTTAAATTTAATTATTTAAGAATGGATTTTAAAGATGAATATTATGATTATGAGAAATCTGAATTGGTTAAAGCAAAATATAAAAGAAAAGATGTTGCAATTAACATTAAAGGAAAATTTTATAATATTGCAGATTTAACACTTGATAGGTTAAATGAACTTATTAAGCAGAAAAAAATTAAAGAACTTTATGGAAAAACATTAAGATATATTAATGGAAAATTAGATACAAATAGTGTTGTTAAAACATATATTGTTAAAGATAAAGATTTTATATATGGAAGTATTACATTAGAATATAAAAATGGCAAAGTACACCAGATTGAAATTTCTGCAGGTGGAAAAGACAATAAATTTATTCCTGAAATTAAATTTAAGAATCAAATTCTAAAAATGCCAACATCTTTACAAAAAATTGAGGAATTTATGCCAGAAATAAAATACTATAGTAGAAGTTATACTTCATTTAACGAACGGTTACGCCGATGGTTTTTTAAGCCATAATATTGTGGAAAATAAATGTACGCCTTGATTGATTGTAATAATTTTTATGTTTCATGTGAACGCATTTTTGACCTTTCGTTAGAGAACAAGCCAGTGGCGATTCTCTCAAATAACGATGGGTGTGTGATTTCGCGCTCAAATGAATTAAAGGCGCTTAACGTCAAAATGGGGACGCCATTTTTTCAATTGAAACCGTTGATTAAGAAGCATGGCATTGAATGTCGTTCGAGTAATTATGAACTTTATGGTGATATTTCTCAACGCGTCATGAATGTGTTAAATCAATTCACTCCTGAGGTTGAACCGTATTCAATAGATGAAGCTTTTGTGCGCATAAAATTACCTGAAAATCAGAGTTATTTTGAATATGGCGTGAAAATTCGTCAAACGATTTTGCAATGGGTTGGCGTGCCTGTTGGAGTTGGTTTCGCTTCTACTAAAACGTTGGCAAAAATCGCTAATCATATCGCTAAAAAGAGAGCTGACGGTGTATTTGTGATGCCAGGGAATTCAATGCAAATTCTTAATGATTTAGGTGTCGAAGAAGTGTGGGGAATTGGACGACGAATTGCAAAACGGCTTCATGCGATTGGCATTTATAAAGCTGGAAATTTCGCATCTCAAGAGCAAAGTCTCTTAAAGAAAAAATTTAATGTTATGGTCGCACGGACTGCGTTGGAATTGAATGGCATTAATGCCGTTCCAGTTGAAGATGTGACTGCATTGCCACAAAGCATAAGTTGTTCACGTTCGTTTGGATCGCCCGTTTTTGAGCTTAAACATCTACAAGAAGCGGTTTCAGATTATGCGAGCAAAGCCGCCGTCAAATTGCGTGAATCGAAGCAGTTAGCGGCTGGGGCTCAAGTTTATATTCAGTATTATCCCGAATACAATCCAATTTATCGTGAAGGCGGATTTCGAGGAGCAACAGTGCGTTTTGAACAGCCAACGGCAGCCACTGGAACAATTTTAAATTCATTATTAAATGCATTGCCAAAATTATTTATCAAAGGGCGACGTTACAAAAAAGCTGGAGTAGTATTTTTTGAATTAAGTTCAACAGAAAACGTTCAAGAACAATTATTCAACTTCAATGTAAACTCAAATACAGTAGCAAATTCTGAAAACGAAAAGCAAACCGAACTCTACAAAACACTTGATGAAATCAATAAAAAATTCGGTTCAAATACCATCTTTAACCTCTCAAGCGGCATCGAAAAGCCATGGAAAATGAAACGAGACCATTTATCAAAACGCTATACCACAAATTGGAACCAATTAATGACTGTAAAATAATAAATATTTGAATAAATATAAAATAATTTCTTATTGTGGACTATATATTTTTACTGCTCTTGCTTCGTTCCAAAAATTACAGAATAATAATTTAAGGCAAAGCCACCAAAAGTATATAGCTGGATTTGAATTGCAATTTCCTAATTCAGCCAATCCATGTGCTATTTCATTCCTGAAATTTGGTCCAAAAGAGCTGCATAATAGAGCTTCAAATTCAAATTTTAAATTTTTACCAAATATCTTTTCTACAGCAGGTTCTTTTATTAATGAACTTAGCCCTTTTTCATTTTCTATGCCAATTTCGTCTATAGTCGTTGTAATTATGTCTGCTTCATTTAAATGATATCTCACCATATTCTCAATTTGGGGACATAATATATGAAGAGCTGTGATGTAATCATAGTTATAACCAGCATAAAGTCCTTTTGCGAACATCATAGCTCGACCTGGAGGAACTATTGATGAATTTTTTGCTAATTCAAGAAAAAATTCTTCACGATAGTTTTGTTCTAAATGTAAGGTTTCAAGAGCTGGAAAAATATAGCCATTTATAGCAAAAAAGATATGAATTTTATGATTTCTTATCATAACTTCTTTAATTTTATCATTATTATCTATTAATTCTTCACTTAAATTAATGCCATCTGTTTTTGCTACAACTCGTCCATTTTTAGAATGTGTGGAGCCTATCATATTAATCAAAGGGTAATCTTTGATTTGTTTCTTAGCATCATCAAAAGATTTTTCATAGTTTGATATATTTACTATATTTATAAAAGTTAATATTGCTTCTAGGGCGTTAAGTCCCGAAATTATTTTTCTAACATCTTCGACATAATTGGTAAAATCAATAGGATCCGATTTAAAAGTTCCCATTTGTTCATGGCTTCTGTTACCAGCTTCAGTCATTACTAAATTAATTTCTTGTAATCGCTGATTAACATTATATTGTTCTCGATATGTCGCTGGTATTCGTCGGTATGTTTGAATTGCTTTTTCATAAATTGATGCTGATGACATAAAATCTTTATTTTTACCACTAATTCTAGATTCAGCATCTTTTACATGGCATTCAGCCAAAGCTACAATAGTTGCAATTTTGCTTACTTTATCTTCTAAATAATCATAATAACTTATTATTTTATTTAAACAACGAATAGCATCATAAAAATCTTGTTCTTCTTCGAGCTGTTTTACTATTTTTTCTAATTTATTTATAAAAATTAAATAATCATTTTCAACATATTCAAGTTTTCTAATTAAATCAAAAACTCTTATGGAAACATTTAAATGCTCTGAACTAATACCTTTATCACAGAGTTGCTTGAAAAAAGATTTTAATTTAGCTTTTAAAATCTCTTTTTGAGTTTTAGCCCCATCTCCTAGTTGAAGAGCTAAAATAGTAGCACGTTCCCAATAATCATGATGGCGCTGCCACTTTTCTTTACACATAGGAAATTCCGAATATGCTTCAATTGCTGTAAGTGCACATTTATAATACCCTTTTTTAAGTGTACTCCAAACAATATCAGCAATTCTAGCTTTAAGGTATACATCATCAATATAATCTAAGCATTGTGCTAAGAATTCAAGGTCATGTATTTCAAAATCGTCGGGAATCAAGGTTCTTAAATCTCTATCTCTAAATTGAGGTTTAAATGGATTAGTTTTATCAGCAACATCAAAATGATTATAACATGAAACATTAAGTAAGAAATATAACTTGCTATAATGTAAGTTCCCTTGCTCATGGTTTTTAACAGCTTTGTTTTGAAATTGTTTAGAAAACAAATAGTAAACTCTTTTTTCATTTTCTAATTCAACTACAAAATCTTCTTTTTGAAAATCTGAAACTGATAATTTTAATTTACGATTATATTGTAATTGTGACATTTTAATCATCCCCTACGGTATTTTATTAATCGTTACTCCCTAAAAAATAAATAGGCTGTAAAGGAAGCATATTTTTTTCTTCATCAGTTAACTTGTGATAGTAATTTTGCCACAAATTAATAAAACTAGCAAAGTCAATCAATTCTATATGTGTATGAGAGGTTCTCGCTTCAGTTTTAGCAGCACTACTGAAGCGTCCCGAAGTTACAAATAAACCAACATCGCCATCCTTACTTAATACTCCAAGTAAACTTCTAATTTCTGCAACGCTAATTGACGCTTCAGGTTTATGTTTAACTTGAACTTTAATTCTTGGAGGTTTTACACCTAGTGGATCCTGATAAGCAATAACATCAATGCCTCCATCTTTTCCCTTTGGAGAAACAAAGGGAGTGTAGTACCCCATGCCACGCAACAGTGCAGCCACTAAGTCTTGAAATTCATATGGATTCATGCTGCAAACAAAATCTTTTAAACCTTCAATGGCTTGACCTTGTAATTGATCAAGGTTTATTTTTTGCATTCTGTGATCATCATCAACACAATCATCATCATTGTTTACTTTTATTTCATTCTGATTTCGTTTTGCTTCCCATTCACGGTATTTTGCTGTTGCTTCGTCTAAAAGGTCAGCTGGCGATTTTTTTAAAGCTTTTTCTCCTTCAGTAGTTAAAATCCAAAGACCTTTTTCTTTTTTCATAAAACCTGCTTTTACACAATCGATAGTAAAAAAATGTAATATAGACTGCCATCTTATATTATTAGTTTTTTCATAGCGTTGATTTTCCCACTCATTAAAATGTACACGTTTTTGGATTAGTTGAACAACTTCTCGCCCTGGCAATTCACCATCATTTTTCTTAAGAATTGTTAACGCTTCATAAATGACTTTTGATGCTAATTCTCTAGACCTTGATTGTTTTCTATTTTTTATCATATTTCAACCTCATACTTAGAACTACGTAACAAACATAACCATTTTAAATGTAATATTAATTTCATTAATTGCAAAAAGAGAATGCTATAAAAATTCTATAATATTATATTTTTTGTTTGCAATGATATTCCTTTAAAGTTATATTTTTTAGTTAATTATTAAAATGAAAAGATTTTTACCTTCCAAGGGAGTTTTATATATATGACAATTGCAGAACAAAGAAATGAATTACAACGTGCAATTTGGAGAATTGCTGATGATGTCCGCGGAGCGGTTGACGGCTGGGACTTTAAGCAATATGTTTTAGGGGCTTTGTTTTACCGTTTTATTAGTGAAAATTTTAAAAATTATATTGAAGCTGGCGATGAGAGTGTTAAGTACGCAAGGCTTTCAAATAACGTCATAACCCCAGAAATTAAAATAGATGCTATAAAAACAAAAGGGTATTTTATTTACCCTAATCAGTTGTTTGAAAATATTGTAGCTAATGCTGATGATAATGAAAACTTAAATACAGAGCTTGCTGAAATTTTTTCTGAAATTGAAAATTCTGCTAATGGATATCCATCTGAAAAAGATATTAAAGGGTTATTTGCGGATTTTGATACAAGAAGTAATCGCCTAGGAAGCACAGTAAAAGATAAAAATGAAAGATTAGCCGTAGTTTTAAAGGGAGTTGCAAAGTTAGATTTTGGTTCTTTTGAAGATAATCAAATTGACCTGTTCGGTGATGCTTATGAGTTTTTAATTTCAAATTATGCTGCTAACGCTGGTAAATCTGGTGGAGAGTTTTTCACACCTCAGCACGTTTCTAAATTAATTGCTCAATTAGCAATGTATAAACAAACTTCAGTAAATAAAATTTATGACCCAGCTGCTGGTTCTGGATCGTTGTTGTTGCAGTCAAAGAAACATTTTGATTCACATATTATTGAAGATGGGTTCTTTGGTCAAGAGATTAACCATACTACCTACAACTTGGCAAGAATGAATATGTTCTTGCATAATATTAACTATGATAAGTTTAATATAGCTCTAGGAAATACACTGACAGACCCTAAATTTGGAGATGATAAACCTTTTGATGCGATTGTATCCAATCCTCCTTATTCGATTAAATGGGTTGGGAAAGACGATCCAACGTTAATTAATGACGATCGTTTTGCTCCTGCTGGAGTGTTAGCTCCTAAGTCTAAAGCTGACTTTGCGTTTGTGCTTCATGCATTAAGTTATTTGTCAGCAAAAGGGCGAGCGGCGATTGTCTGTTTCCCTGGAATTTTTTACCGTGGTGGAGCAGAACAGAAAATTCGTAAATATTTAATTGACAACAATTTTGTCGAAACAGTTATTTCTTTAGCTCCTAATTTATTCTTTGGTACGTCAATAGCAGTTAATATTATAGTTTTATCAAAGCATAAAATTGACACTAAGACGCAATTTATTGATGCTAGTGGGGACAATTTTTTCAAGAAAGAAACGAATAATAACGTATTGACGGATAATGATGATGAACAAAATCCAGGGCATATTCAGCAAATAATAAAGCTTTTCGATGAAAAAGCAGATGTAAAACATATTGCCCAATGTGTTGAATATGATACTATTGTTGAAAATGATTATAATTTATCGGTTAGCTCTTATGTGGAGCCAGAAGATACTCGTGAAAAAATTGATATTAAAGAATTAAATGCTGAAATTAAAACTACGGTCAAAAAGATTACTAAATTACGCCGTGACATTGATAAAATTGTTGCGGAGATTGAAGGATAAGCAGTATGAGTTATTTAGAAAAATTGCTTGACGGCATAAAAGTCGAATGGAAACCGTTAGGGGAAGTGGCAGAAGTTGGAACTGGTAGATCAAACCGTAAAGATGAAGTACAAAATGGTTCTTACCCGTTTTATGTACGTTCAAAAAATATTTTAAAATCTAATGAATATCAATTTGATGAAACTGCAATAATTATTCCTGGAGAAGGAGGAATTGGAGATATTTTTCATTACGTTCAGGGAAAATATGCTCTACATCAAAGAGCTTACAGAATTTATATTAATATAGAAAATATGAGTACAAAGTTTTTATATCATTTTATGAGAAGCTGTTTCAAAAAATATATTTTGTCAAGAAGTGTTGGAGCCACGTCAATATCAATCAGAAAGCCAATGTTACAGAAATTTTTAGTTCCGATTCCTTGTCCTGATGATGTTGAAAAATCTTTAGAAATTCAAGGGGAGATTGTGCGAATATTGGACGCGTTTACAGAGCTTACAGCAGAGCTTACAGCAGAGCTTACAGCAGAGCTTACAGCTCGTAAAAAGCAATACAATTATTACCGTGATAAATTATTAACTTTCGACGGAAACCAAGCCGAATGGAAACCGTTGGGGAAAATTGGAAAATTTACATACGGGTATGCCGCAAAAGCTAAAGATTCTGGAAATGCTAGGTTTGTCAGAATATCAGATATTAATGGAAATGGAGTTTTACAGGTTAACGGAGCAAAATACGTTGATATTTCAAAAGAAAATGAAAAATATGTTTTACAAAAAAATGATTTATTAATGGCTCGTACTGGAGCAACTTATGGAAAAACTATGATTTTTAATGAAGATTACCCTGCTATTTATGCTGGCTTTTTAATTAAACTATCTTTTGATAAAAATATTATTAACCCAAAATATTATTGGCACTTTGCTCAAAGTATTTACTTTTGGCAACAAGCTAAGAACTTAGTAGCTGGTGGAGGACAACCTCAATTTAACGCAAATTCATTAAGAAGAGTAATCATTCCAATTCCTTTTGCCGATGACCCTGAAAAATCTTTAAAAGAACAAGAGCGGATTGTGGCAATTTTAGATAAATTTGATGCGTTGACTAATTCAATTACAGAAGGTTTACCACAAGAGATTGAATTACGCCAAAAACAATATGAATATTACCGAGATTTACTATTGAATTTCTCAAAAGAAGAAGTAGAGGTTTAGTATGGGCAAAACATTAACAGAAATTGCAAAGGAGCTCAAAGATTCCCCCAAAAAAGTTCAACTTATTTATGCATTTAATGGCACTGGAAAAACTCGCTTATCTCGTGAATTTAAAGATTTAATCAGTAATAAAGATATTAATGGCGATATAGAAGAAGTTGATGAAAGAGCCACAATATTATACTACAACGCTTTCACTGAAGATTTATTTCATTGGGATAATGACTTAGAATATGGTATAAACCCTGTATTAAAAATCAAACCTAATTCTTTTACTAAATGGGTATTAGAAGAAGAGGGACAGGACATAAATGTAATCACTAATTTTCAGAAGTATACCAATGAAAAATTAGTACCTGCCTTTAACCAAGAATACTTAAAGGATAAAAAAAAACCAAAATCAAAAGTAGATGCGTTTACTGAAGTAACATTTTCATTTAAACGTGGGAATGATGAAGACTCTGAAAATATTAAAATTTCTAAAGGTGAAGAAAGTAATTTTATTTGGAGCATTTTTTATTGTTTACTTGAACAACTAATAGATACACTTGATGAACCTGAAACTGATAAACGAAATACAAATAAATTTGATAATCTTGAATATATCTTTATTGATGACCCAGTTAGTTCCTTAGATGAAAATCATTTGATTTCATTAGCTGTTGATTTAGCTCAACTTATAAAATCAAGCGAATCAAATTTAAAGTTTATAATTACAACTCATAATCCATTATTCTACAATGTATTGTGGAATGAGTTTAATAACGTTATGAAGAAAAATAATGAAAATATTTATAAACCTAAAAAGTGTAATAGATATCGACTTAAAAAATTGGAAGATGAAAAATTAGAATTAATATCATCAAAAGATTCACCGTTTGCTTATCACCTATATCTGAAGTCTGAGCTTGAAAAAGCTGTGGATACTGGTGAAATATATAAATATCATTTTAACTTTGTAAGAAATATTTTAGAAAAGACATCCACTTTTTTAGGTTTTCCAAATTGGGAAGATTTGCTGCCCAAATCTAATGATGGCAGACCTAATCCATACAAATCTAGAATACTTAACATTTCAAGTCACTCAAAACACTCTGGAGAAGAGGTTCATGATGTCTCAGACAATGATAAACGAGTATTAGGTTTTTTAGTTGACCATATTAATAAAATATACGACGGTAACGTGAATTATAAATTGGAAGGTAAAAAATGATTGAACAAACTAAAACTATCGCCGAAACAAATAACTTTATTGTTTTGGATAAATACACAAAAATTATTGACAATAGTGAAAGTTACCAAAGTGAATACGACTTAGAAGCTGAATTAATAAAGGATTTAACACTACAAGGATATGAATATTTAAAGGATTTACACACTCCTGAGACAATGCTTGCTAATGTTAGAACTCAAATCCAAGAGTTAAACAACATTCAATTTGAAGATGACGAATGGCGACGCTTTGTTGAAGAATATTTAGACAACCCTAGCGATAGAATTGTCGATAAAACTCGTAAAATCCATGATGATTATGTTTATGATTTTGTTTTTGATAATGGACGTATTCAAAATATTTATTTAGTAAATAAAAAAAATATTACAAGAAATAAAGTTCAAGTAATTAATCAATTCGAGCAAACCGGAACCCACGCTAATCGCTATGACGTTACTATTTTAGTTAATGGTTTACCATTAGTACAAATTGAACTAAAAAAACGTGGCGTTGCCATTCGTGAAGCTTTTAACCAAGTTCACCGTTACAGCAAAGAAAGCTTTAATAGTGATAATTCACTTTATAAGTTTTTACAAATTTTTGTCATTTCAAACGGCACCGATACTAGATATTTTGCTAATACTACCAAACGCAATAAAAATAGTTTTGACTTTACCATGAACTGGGCTAAATCTGATAACAGTTTAATTAAAGATTTAAAAGATTTTACGGCAACTTTTTTACAAAAAAATACTTTATTAAATGTGATTCTTCATTATTCAGTGTTTGATATTACTGATACTCTGTTGGTAATGCGTCCCTATCAAATTGCTGCGACTGAACGTATTTTATGGAAAATTAACGGCTCATATCAAGCTAAAATTTGGAGAGCTTCAAAAAAACATGATTTTCCGCAAAATGGTGGGTTTATCTGGCATACTACTGGTTCAGGAAAAACGTTAACGAGTTTTAAGGCTGCACGTTTGGCAACTGAACTTGACTTTATTGACAAAGTTTTCTTTGTGGTAGACCGTAAAGACTTGGATTATCAAACCATGAAAGAATATCAGCGTTTCTCACCTAATAGCGTCAATGGCTCAGATAGTACTGCTGGTTTGAAACGTAATTTAAATAAAAGTGATAACAAAATCATTGTCACTACCATTCAAAAATTAAATAACTTAATTAAAGGTGAAAGTAATTTAGACGTTTACCAGCAACAAGTGGTCTTTATTTTTGATGAAGCTCATCGTTCACAATTTGGTGAAGCTCAAAAGAATTTAAAGAAAAAATTTAAAAAATTCTATCAATTCGGTTTTACTGGTACACCAATTTTCACTGAAAATGCTTTAGGTGCTGAAACTACCGCTAGTGTCTTTGGTAAACAGCTACATTCGTATGTTATTACAGATGCTATTCGCGATGAAAAAGTTTTAAAATTTAAAGTTGATTATAATGACGTTCGTCCAAAGTTTAAAGCATTAGAGACAGAGAAAGATGAAGAGAAATTATCTTCTGCTGAAATGAAAAAGGCATTTTTGCACTCAAAAAGAATTGAAGAAATTTCTCAATATATTTTAAATAACTTTAATCAAAAAACTCATCGATTGCATACAAATAATGGATTCAATGCGATGTTTGCAGTTGCAAGTGTTGACGCCGCAAAAGCTTATTATGAAACGTTTAAAAATTTACAAAAACAAAGCGATAGACCGTTAAAAATTGCGACAATTTTTTCATTTGCTGCTAATGAAGAACAGGATGCAAAAGGAAATATCCCCGACGAAAGCTTTGAAATTACAGCAATGGATAGCAGTGCAAAAGAATTTTTAACAATGGCAATTGATGATTATAACAAAACATTTACTACTAATTATGGTGCAAACAGTAATGCTTTTCAAAATTATTATCGCGACCTAGCAAAACGTGTCAAAAAGAAAGAAGTCGATCTATTAATTGTTGTTGGTATGTTTTTAACAGGATTTGATGCTCCAACATTGAATACATTGTTTGTTGATAAAAATTTACGTTATCATGGCTTAATACAGGCTTTTTCGAGAACAAACAGAATTTATGATGCAACTAAAATTTTTGGAAATATTGTAACGTTTAGAGATTTGGAGCAAGCTACTATTGATGCAATAAAAACTTTTGGTGATAATAACAAAAAAGATGTTATTCTTGAAAAAAGTTATAAAGAATATATGGAAGGTTTTACGGATTTGCTGACTGGTAAAACTCATCGTGGTTACTTAGAAATTGCTTCTGAATTACAAGAGCGTTTTCCACATCCAGAAGAAATTGTTAGAGAAAAAGATAAAAAAGAATTTGTTAAATTATTTGGTGAATATTTGCGTGCTGAAAATATATTACAAAATTATGATGAATTTGTAAGCTTAAAAGCACTACAGATTTTGGATTTAAATGACCTTAATGCTGTTGATGAATTCAAAAAATTACATTATCTAAATGATGATGATTTAAAAGCTATACAGCAAATTGATATGCCTTGTGAGCGAACTATTCAGAACTATAAGTCAAATTATAACGATATTCGCGAATGGTTACGTAAACAACGAGCTGGAGACAATGAAGGTAAATCAACCGTTGACTGGGATGATATTGTTTTTGAAGTTGATTTATTAAAATCTCAAGAAATTAATTTAGATTACATTTTAGCACTTATTTTTGAAAAGAATAAAACAGTCAAAGATAAATCAGCCCTGGTTGATGAAGTGCGTCGTTTAATTCGTGCTAGCATTGACAACCGTGCCAAAGAAAGCTTAATGGTTAAGTTTATTAATCAAACTAATTTGGATAATATTAGTGATAAAGCAACTATTATCGAAAAATTTTTCATTTTTGCTCAAGCGGAACAGAAGAAAGAAGCAAAAAAAATAATTAGTGCTGAAAAATTAAACGAAGATGCAGCAAAGCGTTATATAACAGCTTCTTTAAAACGCGAATATGCTAGTGAAAATGGAACTGAATTAAATGAAATACTACCTAAAATGAGTCCTTTAAATCCTCAATATTTGACTAAAAAACAATCTGTTTTTCAAAAAATTTCATCTTTTATTGAAAAATTTAAAGGTGTTGGAGGTCAAATTTAGTCAAAGTATTTTTTTCTAATTAAAATAAAATGAGGGATCAATAATGAGTAATAATTTTCCTGTAGTACTAAATGAACCAACGCTTGATCTATTTCCTGCACTTGTTGAAAATGAAATTCATCTATTGTCAGAAGCGAAGAGGCTTTTAGAACTGGAATTTCCTGGACACTCTTTGCTTAATATATGGTTAGCTGGAGTTAATAATATACGTCGTAGGATAGAGTCTTATGGTATTGAGTTATTTCAATCAGCAGTTGAAGATGAAGCTGGTAGAAAAAAATATAACGAAGATGGAGAAACTATAAATGAACGTTGGTCTGGAGTAGATGACCTTGTGCTTATAAATGGAGCTAGTAAGCTTGGAATTTTAAGCAAAAAAGCAGGAAAGTCACTTGAAATGATAAACTGGATGCGTAATCACGCGTCACCTGCTCACGGAAGCGATAGCACCGTACAAGCAAAGGATGTAATTGCATTAGCTATTATGCTACAAACTAATTTATTTGAATCAGAAATGCCTGACCCTGGACATTCTCCATCAGGTCTTTTTAAACCAATTAAGACGATTGAACTTGCAGATGAAAAATTAGAGTTGTTTAAAGATCAAATAAAATCATTCAAGGCACATGAAATAAGAACTGTTTTTGGATTTCTTCTGGATATGATTTGTAAAGGAGAAGATCCATCATATAAAAATGCAAAGGAATTATTTCCTGAAGTATGGAATAAATCAAATGAAAATTTAAAGAAATCTGCAGGACAAAAGTATCATTCATATTTAACTAATTCAAGTGAAGATAGTGGAGGAAAAACTCGAGTTCTTGAATCTTTAGTTCAAGTTAAAGGTGTGAAATATATCCCAGATGCTGCTCGAGCAACTATTTATCGTCATATAGCAAAAAAAATAGCTGAGGCAAAAAATACATCTTATGGTTGGAATAATGAGGAAAAAGCAGCAAAATCGTTGGCTCAATTTGGTCCACATGTTCCATCAATTGCATTTGAAGATGTTTACCAAGAAATAATTGCTGTTTGGTGTGGTAATTACTGGGGGAGATCACAAGCTCATTTGACATTAAAACCATTTATAGATTCCCTTGATAGTATTAAGTTAATGGTATTAGCAAGAATGTTTAAGGATAATGAGCGCGTGACTGAAGAATTATTTCAAGATAAGCCAAAAAGAATGGCAAAAAAATTATTGACCCAGATTAAAAATAAATTGACACTTGAGGCTAACATTAATGAAATTGATGAAATAAAAGATTCTCTTGATACTATCTAAATTTTAAATTACATATTTTTAATAACTCTTCGATTTTTTCTAATGGTAATTTGTCGATGATTTGTTTTAGTTGGGTACGTTTTTCTTGTAATACTTTGTCTTCTTCTGTTTGGGTATTGCTAAAGTCTACATTCATATCTTTGAATGCATTTTTGATATCCCGTTGGTTTGCGTGCATTGAATAATGTTTTGTCATCTCTGGTGACATATGACCAACCACTGCTTGTACGACTGCTAGAGGAACGTTGTGCATTCCAGCGTAATAGCAAAATGAATGGCGTAGACTGTGTACATCTTTTACACTTACTACTCGTGTACGACCTTTAGGAACCTTACTGGTAGTAATGTTGATGCTTTCAAGGAATTTTTTAACTCTATGTGAAATCCCAGAGACGTTTTTTTCGTACATTTCAGCATTTTCTGGGAGGACGTACTCAGATTTATCTTTAAATGCTTGTTCTTGCAGAAAAGTTGCTAATGGTGGCATAATCGGTATCATAACCTCTTTTTGCGTTTTACGAGTCATACGGGTAATTAAACCTTCATTGAGGTTGACTTCATTCCACTTCAACAAACAGATGTCAGCTTCACGCAATCCAGTGTACAGGCCAACTGTAAATAAACCTCGAATAAAGTCGTTTGCTTTTTCAAATATTAGGGTTAATTCGTCTGGAGAAAATGCTTCACGTTTTTCTTGACTTTGCTCTAGCTTTTTAACTCTTGAGAATGGACTTTGTGTTAAATTAATATCGTCAACTAACAAATTGAAAACTTCGTTTAGTGTCACCATATAGCCATTAATTGAGCGTGGCGACAGCATTGACTTTTTATTTTTATACTCGCTAACTTTACCATCTCGTAGAAATGTCACATTTTGGTTAAATTTACCTGACTTGATTAAATTGCTTACATACTCTTCAGCATGTTTGGGCGTGACTTCGCAAACAGTTTTTATTATATTCCATGAAGCTCAGGAAATCTTGCCATTGCTGAGACTTGGCTTTCATAGACTTTTCGCTTATTTTTCTACGTCGTGGTTTATTCATCGCAACTTCAAAAGCATTTTTCAAGAATATGCGGTTACTTTTCAGAACACGGGTTAATAATAAAAGAATCATTGAACAGCTTGTAATAATTATTGTATGGTGGTAAATTAGTTTATTGATTATCATTGAAAAACTGTTGATTTTACAGTGTTTTTGCACTCAAAAAAAATCGTAGCCGTTTGATGCCATAAAAGAATTTTTCAGTGTCAAAAAGTACCGTTTTTTGATAATTTTATTTTTCGCATCAATTTAGCTAAATCAGACATTTTGAACTTAAAAATTAATATTTTTGAGGTTAATTAAAAAATAAAGCTGCCATTCCCGGAGTGCCATTTTTACCCTCAAAAATTTGAAAATTATTTTAAAAAACTGAAAAAAAGGCCAAATCAAGCTATATCAGATATTTCCCCATAAAATTAGTGTTTATAAATTTGTTTAAATTTTAACAATACATTTAAAGCTAATCACGTTTTGATTTATTATAATAAACTTCACATATAGAGCGTTTGCTTACAATGATTTAGTTATAGAATATATTAAAGCAACCTATACCAAAAAATATATTTATGACTGATAAAAACAACGCGATTAAAGTTTTGACAGAGTTTTTTTCGATAGTAAAAGGCTCTTTGAAAATATAATTCGAATCAATTCTATAATTTCGTTTAGAGGCAAAAACTTGCCATATTCGATAATTTAGCTAATTCCTTAAATGATTTTACAACACTTAAAAGAATGATAAATATTGACAAAAATAGTTTTAACGGGTATATTTAACTAATCAATACGATTAAATACATTATTAATTATTAACTTATTTGGAGGTTTTTTATGTTTAAAAATTTGTTTATTATTTTATTAATAGTATTGTTTATAATTGGTTGTAAAGAGTCTACAAAATCACCTAAAAAGGACTATACTATGAAATCAAAAAATATATTGATCGTTTATTTTTCATATACAGGAAACACCGAAGCATTTGCTAAAAAAATTGGCAAAATAACCAATGGAACAATTTATAAAATACAAGTTCCTCAGGAATATATCGAGAATGTTGACAAATTAATGGCATGTTATGCAAAAGGTGATTCTGAAGAGAAAATGGCAAAATATAAAAAGAAACTTTATGATATTGAAATCACAAAATTTGATAAAAAAATTTCTGACTATGATATAATTTTTATTGGTTCGCCTATTTGGGATAGAACGATTTCTCCTCCAGTTGTAGAATTTTTAAAACAAAATAACTTGGCAGGTAAAGTGGTTGTTCCTTTTGTAAGCCATGGTGGATGGGGTCCTGGGAAAAGTTTTGAAGATATAGCTAAATTAACCCAAGGTGCTACAGTAAAAGATGGATTGGCTATTTCAGAAAGAAGTATCCCAACAGAAAAAAAACTTGTTGAATGGATTAATAAAGCGATAAACTAATATTAAAATGTTTATAATAGATTAAGTTTTTCATACTGTAACTGTTATAACCATCTTTATAAATTCATTAGTTTAATTTTAATTGAGAAACTAAAAAAGTAATGCATGAAGCATGCAACTTTTTTAAATGATCAACATTTGTTGCGCCATACTTCACAGTTCTTAAAGAAACATATATCAAGTCTGCAAATTCTTTTATATCGAGCCCAATGGATTCAATATTTTTTTTATAAGGAGCTATAAAAGAAACAATTAATTCACAAAATTGGCTGTCAACTTTTTGCTGTGCACTTTTATCAATTGGTAAGTTTCTGTCAAGTAAATCTTTTGCAGCAGGTGATTGCTGTGTTATTATATATCCTTTGACAATTTCATCACAAAATAATTGAAGCTTTTTTTTGAAAGAAGTGTTGCTATTAATTTTATTTTTTATTGAATTAATTGATTTATCTGCAGAATAAATTAACGCTCCAGTTAGGATATCTGCTTTACTATTAAAACAATTATAAAGCGTTTGTCTAGCAACATTAGCTTCCTTGCAGATATCATTTATAGTTGTTTTTTTATAGCCATATCTGCCAAAACACTTAATACTAGCTTCTAATACATCATTTTTGAAGTCTCGAGACATTGTAATCATATGTTCCTTTTTTTATTAAATAAATCATTTTAATTTTTAACAGTATATTTTTTTTATTATTTTTCAAGATTTTTTTTTAGCTTTTTAAACTTTTCCATTTAAATATTTCAAAAAAAATACACTGTTTATTAAACAAGTTCTCCGAAATCTGCTCCTGTTAATTTTATAGAAATATCCCAAAGCTGCTCCAAATTTTGTTTATTCTCGGAATATGGTAGCTTACGAGCAATACCTGGTTCTCCTTTCATTTCATCTAATTTTTGAGGTCCATAATAATCACCTCCCCTAGCTTGTGGCGAAAGAGCTGCCATTATTTGTGGCAATACGCCATTTGAAACATCATTAGATATTACTGGCAATAGCATATATTCAATAACGCAATAGAGTAATTTAGGGAGATGTTTTCCTAACTCAGTCCCAGCTGTTGCTCCAGGATGAGCCGCAACTGAAAGAATTTTCTTCCCTGCCCTTCTCAAGCGATAATCAAGTTCGTTCGCAAACATTAGGCAGGCTAATTTACTTTGCTGATAAGCCTTTGAACTTGAGTAATTATTTTCCCAATTTAAATCTTCAAAAAATATTTTTTTGGGACCATGCCTATGAGCAACACTACTAAGCAAAACTATTCTAGATTCTGCAGTGTCTGGCATAATATCTAATAATAATGATGTCAATAAAAAGTGTCCAAAATAATTTGCAGCCATTTGACTTTCAAATCCATCTACAGTCTTATGATATGGAGGAACCATAATTCCAGCGTTATTTATTAAATAATCCAATTTTTCATATTTTTCTCGATAATTTTGTGCGAATTTTCTTACAGAAGATAACTCGCACAAATCGAGTTTCATAAACTCTAATTGACCATTTGGAACTTCAGATAATAACTTATCACGAGCAATAATTGCTTTTGTTTCATTTCGACAGGCCATTATTACTTTGATATCTTTTTGTAGAAATCTTAAAGCATTTTCATATCCTAAACCAGCATTAGCTCCAGTGATAATTGCAATTTTACCTTTTTGTGATGGGATATTATTAATAGAAAAATTCATAATATATACTCCTAATTTATTTACTGAACTTACCTTTGGAAATTTATATTTGGATTATTAATGAAATATTATCAATGATATACTTTATTTCATGTGTTCATCAAACCATTCAAGCATAAGCTCTGGATTATCAGAGAAATATTTATAACAATCAAAACGATGAGGGGTATCTTCAATCCAGTATATTTTTTTATCTTTTACTGGTAATGCATCATATATTTCTTGAATATAAGAAACATCTGTCGAAATATCATTACGCACTTGTACCACAAACGTTGGTATTTTTATTGAATCGGTATATTTTCTCATATCATGACTATCAATATTAAAACCTGTTTTTTCAGTATATTTTTTTTCAAACAAGGGCATTAATTTTTCCGCTTCTGCTCCCATAAGTTCAAACCCTTTTTGAACCATGATGCGCATATTAAACGGTTGTAACAACATTTGGCAAATAATTTTTTCAAAAAGATCGGGTCTTTTTTTCATAGCAATCATGGCACAATTAGCACCCATGCAAACATTTATCATGCCTATTTTCATATATCGCATGCGGTCATCTGATTGAGCAAACTCTATAGAAGCAACAACCTCTTCCCATTCTTTTTGACCAAGTCCAATTACTCCATCTTTATCATCTGGACTTTCACCGTGACCACGTGCATCGTACGTTAGTATATTGTACCCCGCATCATGTAACGCTTTATAACGTGGTAGAGCATTAATTTCCCCAGCAGGATTTTGAAATTCTTTCAAATGACCTGGATAACCGTATTTATTGCCAGGTGAAAAATGGTTGGAAATTATTAGTAAATTTGAATTAGCGGGAATAAACCAACCTTTCAATTTTAATTCATTGCCAACTTCAAGAATTATATCTTCATATTCCATTCCATAATCGGTAGGATTTTTCAAAATTGGAGCATGTGGAGGGCTTGAAGTCCCTATTAATAATGCTTGCATTGCTTGTTCATTTATATGTTTTTGGTCTATCATTATTTAATTCCTTTGTTAATGAATGGTGTTTCTCTTACTCTTATAGACTATATTAGTATTCTAGTCTATTAATGTCAAGTTCTATTTTCCATTTTTTATGGAATTATACTTATATATTAATAACAGTTCAAATTAAAGTAATATAGTTGAACCAGAATAAAATATTTAAATTTTATATAAAAAAAACGCTTTAGAAGTTTAATCCTAAAGCGTTTTTGCTATTTGCAATAATTGCTTAAAATATCAATTATTTTGCTTCTAGAGTAATTGTTGCTCCTTTTAAGCCTTCACTTTGTGCTGTTAGCTTAATTGCTCCTTTTACTCCTTTTTTACTTCTAATAATCACCATCACTTTTCCGTTAAAAGCTTTACGCTTTTTAGAACTGAAAACTGTATGATTTGTTGCGTCACCGTTGCCTGTCGCAATAATTTCACCTGCGCCTTCTACTGAAAACTTAACTAAATTACTGCTGCGTGGCACAACGCCATTTTCAGCATTTAACACATCACAAGTTACAAATGATAAATCATAGCCATCAGCTTTAATAACTTTTTGATCTGCCGTTAAATTAATTTTTACTGCTGGAGTCGAAGTTTTTACCGTGTCTGTTGCCCATTTTTTACCATTTTTATATGCGACAACTTTCACTACGCCAGGAACATATTTTACATCATCCCATTTCAAACGATAATCATATTTGCCACGTTTTTTACGCCCTAAACTTTTACCATTAAGGAATAACTCAGCCTCATCCCCTGACGTATAAACATGAATCGGCGTAACTTTGCCAACACGTTCTGGCCATGTCCAATGTGGTAAAATATGTGCCATTGGTAAATTTGGTCTCCAACGAGCTTGATAGATATAGAAACGATCTTTTTTGAAGCCAACTAAGTCAACAATTCCAAAATAGCTGCTGCGTGATGGAACCTGTAATTTACCTAATTTTTTCATTTCTGCAGCCATTGCCGCTTTCTGTTTTGGATCTGTAAAATTTAGTAAATTTGTTGCATCATTATTATATGGAGTAGGTTCACCAATGTAGTCAAAACCCGTCCACACAAATTCACCCATGCAGTCACGGTGTTTATCTAATTCTTTAAATTCAGTGTCTGGAGTACAACCCCAACCTGGATGCGAAACATCATAACTACTCATTTGAAAATTAGCTTTATTATTGCGTGTCACTGGGAAAAAATATTCACCACGACTAGAAATACATGATGAAGTTTCTGTTCCCATATACATTTCATTTGGTTTCTTACAGTATTTATTAAATTTCCCATATTGCCAAATATTATAATTAAACCCAAATACATCAACAGCTTGAGCAAAACCTTTTTTATAGGCTTCTCCATAGTTGGAGCCAATTGTCGTAGGACGTGTAATATCAAATTTTTTCACCTGGTCAGAAATTTGACGACCTAATTTAGCCTTATCTCGTGACCATAAACCTAAAATCTCATTACCAATACACCACATAAAAACTGATGGATGATTGCGCGCACGTTTAACTAATGCCTCAATATCACGTTTCCACCATTTATTAAAATCTTTACCATAATCAAGTTTACGTTTACCACGATCCCAACAATCAAACGTTTCTGCTTGAACTAAAACACCCATTTTGTCACATAATTCATAAAATTCTGTTGCAGCTGGGTTATGTGATGTACGAATAGCATTCACACCCATTTCTTTAAGTATTTCGATTTGACGTTCAGCAGCGCGCACGTTAAATGCCGCTCCTAAAGGTCCTAAATCATGATGCTGACATACGCCATTAATTTCAACACGACGACCGTTTAATTTAAAACCATCTCGTTTTGTGAATTCTAAAATTCTAAAACCAAATTTAGTATCTTTAACATCAACTAATTTACCATTTTTAAATACTTTAGTCGTTACAACATAACGATTTGGCGCAATAATATCCCATAATTTAGGATTAACAACCTTTAAATTTGTTGTTAAAGTTGCCTGACCACTTTGAGCCGCAATTTTCATTGTTTTTGAACAACTTTCTGCAACTTTTCCCCCTTTAACATCATTTTTATCAATTGGGTAAATTTCTGTTTTTACTTGAACTTTTGCCGCGCTGTCTGATTCATTATCAACAGTTGCTACAACTTTTACTTCACCACAATTTTTCGTAATTTTTGGTGTTAACACCTGTACTCCCCAGTGATCCAAATGTACTTTATCAGTCATTACAATCCACGTATTTCGGTAAATACCAGCACCTGGATACCAACGTGAATCCCAATTAACAGTATCTAAACGAACCGCAATTTTATTAGTTTCGCCAAATTTGATAAATTTAGTCGCATCAATGCGGAACGCAGTGTAACCATATGCCCAACCACCAGCGTAATTTCCGTTGATGTAAACTTTGCTGTTTGACATTGCGCCATCAAAATCGATGAATACTTTTTTGTTCGCGTCACATGCAGGAACTTTAAAATCTTTACGATACCAACCAATGCCTTTCCAAGGTAATTTTCCAGTATTTCCTGGTAAATCCTGTCTAAAAGGACCTTCAATACCCCAATCATGTGGAACGTTTAATTTACGCCAATTTGAATCATCAAATTTAATTTCAGAAGGGCTAATTTTACAAACAACTTTTTTCTCTTTTTTCTTTTCAGGTTTGATTAAGTTGCCATTTTTGTCAAAAAGTTCAATTTCGCGAACTGAAGCCCATCTACTTTTATTGGCATCTGTTAAAGTCAAACGTACAAAACGTGCAGCCTTGTTTAAGTCGAATTGAGGATCCTTAGCGTTTCCGCTGTTTGCCAGTGCCCAACTTTGACCATCATTTGAAACTTCTAATTTGTAAGCATAACTTTTGTCAGCAAATTCAAAAGCAATTTTCGCTTTGCTGATGTCCATTTTTTTGCCTAAATCAATTTTTACCCATTGATTATTTTTAGCACCATTAGCGCACCAGCGTGAATCTTTATCACCATCAACAGCGTACTCAGTTTTTTGACTCGCTTCAGTTGAAGAAGCCCACGTTTTGAAGAAATTGCTCTCTTTTCTAACTACGCCAGGTTCATCAATGTAATCCCCTCCAGCGATTGGTGATGGACCAAAACGAGCAAACTTCCAATTTTCATTAAACGATTCTTTCGAACGAGCAGTCTTTTTAGAACAATCTTTAGTGTCCATGTCAATACAGGCACTAGCAATCATTCCAATTCCAGCAAGCATCCCTAATAAAGATGCCACTGCAACTTTTCCTTTTTTTCTTTTTGTCATAAAAAATCTCTTTGAAATAAATTTAACACTACTTTTCATAAATTAAAATTTGGTAAAATATTACCAAATATTAAAAATCTTCAATAATTAAACGAATACCGACATCAAAAACTTTTTGGTAACGTTTATAACCATAACGATAGCTACTTGTCGCATATTTTGGTCTCGTAATCCAACTACCCCCACGAATAACCAAATCAATTTGTATATCGCCGCCACTAATATTATTATTACGGCCATCGCCTGCGTCATATGGATAATCCCAGTAACGACTACGCGTCCACTCTGAAACATTTCCTATCATATCATATAAACCAAACGCATTTGCCGCATATGACTTTGATTTTGTTGATAATTGAGCATTATCATTTACACTTTTAATTCTTGGTAACCATGAACGATAATCTCCTAACTCAACTTTCTTTAATGGGTGACCATGGCGAACACCAAACCAACGTAAATTATAATCAGCTAAATTTGCAAACTTGCTGAAATCAGCTTTTTTAGAACCATAGAACATATCAGTTGTAGTACCACCACGCGCAGCCCATTCCCATTGAGCTTCCGTTGGAATTGTCACCTTTTTGCCAATTTTCCCACTCAACCATTTACAGAAATCCATAGCTTCATCAAAACTAACACGCACCACTGGCTGCTCTGGTTTATTTAACGGCCAACCACGATCTGTTTGATTATGACTCAAACGCGGATAATAGCGGCTATCATGCTCTTTATTAAATTTAGCGTACAATGCATTTGAAACTTCTGTTGTCGCCATCAAGAATGGTTTCTTAATCTCAACAATTGCACGTGGACGCTCTTGAACGGTTTCAGTTTTCGATCCCATCACAAATTTACCAGTCGGAATCTGCACAAAATCAATCTTTTCACCATCAATATTATATGTTACAACCTCAGGAGTTTTCACCGCAACGTCAGGAACGCTCAAATTATCAGTATATTTTGGTAATGCTTTAGGACGAATCGATTCAACCTTCACATCTTTTTCCACATGGACGTTATATTTGCTAACATCACGATTTGCAAATAGTTTTGCATATTTATTACGCGCTTTAGTATATCTTGCCATCTGCTCATTCTGATGCTTAATAGACTTAGAACCAGCCCAACCACTATATGCATGACGATGCGCATCTTTCCAACTACCATTATATGGAACATTTAAATCAATCCATGTGTATAAGCGCTCCCAAGCCTCTTTTGGCATTTGAACATTACGATGACCTTTTTTCAAAATTCGAATCAATTCACTTGTTGAAGCTACATACTCCATCGGATTATCAATATGGTTATCACTCTCAGGCCCAGGGCGACGCACATAGCGATGTAAGTTTAAGTACGCCTTTGGCAATTTAACATGATTAAATTTCATCTCAGGAATTTCAACCAATTCTTGACTCTCAAAATCAGGAATGCGATTACTTCCAGCATCATGACATGAGATACAATATCTATTAATAACTTCATTTTGAACTTCATTTTTGAAGCTAAATCCACGCGGCTTACCATACCAAGGCTTAATCGCTTTCGGCGGCTTTGTAGACGCAATTGCACGACGTACCTTTACTGCATCATTTTGACTTTCGTGACAACCAATACAAGTTAAGTTTTCGCCAGGCATTCCTACCATCCAGCTCTTCATTAACTGAATTGCTTGACCATTTTCATCAAGAGGTTGAACTGCGATTGGAGTATTAGCCGGTCCAACAAACATCACTGAACCATCTTTTTCAACCTCAACCGTCCCTAAAATACGCTTCACATCCCATGAACACTCCACGCCAACAGATTGAAATGATCCACCTTGCATATATGCAAAATCATATTCAAAAACACGCAATGCTTTAACTGTTCCTTTTGGAATATGTGGCAAACCCTGCCCAGCATAGACATTTGCAACATAAAATACTGCCGTATTAGATCCTAAATCAACTTTACCTGGAATCACATCTGGAGTTTTCTTATTGTTTAAAAGAATTGGTTCAAAATATTTTTTACCTTCACTAATTGGAATAATATTATCAAAAACGTCAACCAAGTAGATACCCCAAGGAGACTTTGGCGATAATTTTCCTGACACAATAAAATATTTTCCTGCGCCATCACTAGGGTTTGTGCCTAATGGCTGAGGGTTTAAGAATTTCGGCCAACGATTTGCATATAATGCATCAACAATCTCATTTTTAATTTTCTCATCACGTCCTGGTATAGGCTGAATAACCCCACTAATCTCACGACGACCTTTGCGAATATCAAATAACACCAAACGACCAGGTCTTCCAGTATGATGCCCAGTCACAACCGTAATAAATTGACTATCATTTCCAGGAATCGGTTTTGAAAAATACATCGTATTTGGCCAATACGAATTAGAACCATAGTACTCTTTTTGATCGGTTCCATCTGGATTCATGCTCATTAAAATACGAGTATAAAAGTGTGATTGGTCTGAATACTCCCAGCGAGTATACAAAACTCGCCCACTTTCTAACATTGTAGGATTTAAGCCACTATCTTGATCAAACGTTAATTGACGAATTTTTTTTGTCGCCATATTTAATTTATACATATTTGCGATTGGCTTACGACCAAATTCACATGGTAGACCTTGAAACGGCGCTGTAGACATAAAAACGATGTCACCAGATGGCAAATAACAGCTATCAAATGAATCAATATCATCATATTCAGTAGGAGTTAACTGTTCTAATTTTTTATTTTTTAGATCATATTGGAAGACTTGCCAGCGATTATGAGTACCTGTTTTACTAAACATAATCTTATCATCAGAAAAATTTACATCTAAATCACTTATCGTTAAAGCTTGTTTTGGCTGATAAATTAGTTCTTCATTCAACTCACCACGCAAATTACTTAATCTAACGATTTCGGAAAAAATATTACGTTTAACATCAGTTTGAATATAAACAGACTTAGCAACTGCAGGGTCATCTTGTTTACGTTTAATAACCAACATATTATCAAAGTCAAGAATTGGGTTTGCGAGCAACGCCTCTCTGATAATTGATTTATCGCCTGCTTGCAATTTTTTTAAATATTCACGACCTTTTGGATATTTTCCAGGGTTATGCTTTAAAATATCTTTTACTGCCATAATTGCCGAGTCAAGCTCTTTATCAGCAGCAAAAGTATTCAAAACGCCAACAAAACTAACACTAATTAATAGTGTTTTACAAATTTTATTCATATTAACTTTTCCTTTATTTTGCTTAAAATGTCTACATTTGATATAGTCATTCAATAAATAAATTAATAAAAAAATACTTTATTTCAATAGCAAGTCTTTTTTATTTTAATATTTTCATTTTTTGAAAATTAGTAAATACTAAATATAACATGATTTAAGCTTAAAAAAAGTTTTATTTTAATAATAATTATATTTTGAAATACCTTTACTATACTTTACCTAGCATTGTATAAGAAGCAATAATAAAACTAACTTAATTACAAAAAATGTTTTAATTACAAATTAAATAAAAATAAATAAATTACTTATTTATGACAACTTAATACTGATACTCATTTACAGAAAAATCCAAACTTTAAATATTACTATTGAGAAATGAAACTTAGCTAAAACAAACACGAGATAATCATTAAAATTTTTCACTTTTTCTATTAACTATCCTTAATCGTAAGAAAAACAACAATTTTTGATAATTAAACGTATGGTCTATAATTTAAAATTAAATGCAATAAATTTCATCATTGAAAAATCACTAATTGATCAAAGTTAAGTTGAAACGACAATGAATTCATGCTAGGTTCTTTAATGTCTTTAGCACATAGGTTATTATTAAAAATAAAGGACTTTCAAATGGATTATATAGCAAGTAGTGATCGTTATAAAAATATGAAATATAAGCGCTGTGGCAAAAGCGGGCTTAAACTTCCTGCAATATCTCTAGGGTTATGGCATAATTTTGGTAGTGTTGATGATTTTGATAATGCTACAAAAATGGCTACAACAGCGTTTGATACAGGTATAACTCACTTTGACTTAGCCAATAATTATGGACCGATTCCAGGTTCTGCTGAATCAAATTTTGGTAAAATTTTGAAACAACAATTCAAACATTATCGCGACGAATTAATAATCTCTAGCAAAGCTGGTTACACTATGTGGGAAGGTCCTTATGGTGATTGGGGTTCACGCAAATATCTAATTTCTAGTTGTGACCAATCTTTAAAACGTCTTAATTTAGACTATGTGGATATTTTTTATCATCATCGCTATGACCCAGAAACTCCTCTAGAAGAGTCAATGAATGCCTTAGCATCAATCGTTCAAGCTGGAAAAGCGCTCTATGTGGGAATTTCTAACTATCCAGTTCATGCAGCTATTGAAGCCTTTAAAATTCTTAAAGAGTTAAAAACTCCAGCAGTTTTACATCAAGTGAGATATAATATGCTAAACCGTATGCACGAAGAAGAAGGAACTTTTAAATTGCTTGATGAATATGGAGTTGGTGGAATTGTTTTTTCACCTCTAGCACAAGGGTTGTTAAGTGACCGTTACTTAACTGGAATCCCAAATGATTCGCGTATGACTCGCAATCACTTTTTAAAAGAAGAAGTACTAACCGACGAATTATTAAATCAAATAAATAAACTAAATATTTTTGCTAAAAAACGTGATATGAGCTTAGTAAACTTGGCAATAAAATGGTTATTAGCTCGTCAAGGAGTAACAAGTACTTTGATTGGAGCAAGTAGCCCTGAGCAGATAAAAAATATCGTTGAAGGCTTAAATAAGCCTAAATTAACTCCTGAAGATATGATTTCCCTTGATAAAATCTTGTCTTAATTAAATAAAACACTGCAAAAAAATAAAAGTATTTTGGGCACTAAATAGTTATTACCAATCAAAAAAATTCTATTTACAATATTTTGTAATAGATTTTTAGCTTAAATTTAAAAAAGCTCTACCTTTTACGGTAGAGCTAGGGTGTTATTTTTTTGGAGTATTAAAATTTAACTCTTTATTCTAAAATTTACGGTATGGAGCATCTAACAGTTTATTTGCTTTTTCTTCTTTAAATTTCGCTTCCTTTGCGTTCCAGTGCAAAGTTTCACCAGGGAAACGTCCTGCAATTGTACCAAGAAGAATTACTTCTGTTAGTTTTGCAGAGTATGAGAATGGTGCAGAAGTGCCACCTTTACCTAAACAAGCATCAATAAATTCATGATAATGACCTCTATTTTTCATGAAATCTTTCTCGCCTTGAGCAATATTATATTTCTTCTCAATTGCCTTAATTTCTTTAGACATATCTTTGTATTTACCATTAACAATTAGTTTAGGAACTCCGATATGTGGAAGTAATAAACGTCCTTTTTCGCCAATAAACATTACGCCCTGCTCTGGAAGTTTTTCTCCATTAGGTAACATTAAATCATCAGCTAAAGTTGGAGCTCCAGGACCATCATACCAAATCCATTTAAAATCATCAGTAGTATGTTTTGTTTGTGGAAATTCGTATATAACAGTATTATTTAATGGGAAACCAACTCCATTAGGTTGACGACAAATAGTTTTAACTGTTTTTGGTACGTCTAACTGCAACGCATTGTATGGAGTATCAAAGATATGCACGCCCATATCACCTAAAGTACCACAACCAAAATCAAGAAGTTTTCTCCAATTACCTGGATGGTAATAACCCTTTTTGTAAGGTCTTGCTTTAGCCGTACCTAGCCATAAATTCCAATCTAAAGTTTCAGGAATTTCATCAGCACCCTCAGGAATTTTGCCATCATATCCCCAATTTTTTGGCGACCAAGCTTTTACATATTTTGATCTACCAATAATACCAGATTGAATTAAGTAAGTAGCTAGCTTATACTCATAAAATGAGTGAACTTGAATCCCCATTTGCGTTGGCAATCCTTTTTCTTTGGCTAACCTTGCCATAGTTCTTGATTCTGAAATATGATGAGTAAGTGGTTTTTCACAATAGACAGGCTTATCCATTTCCATTGCCATAATTGATACTGGAGCATGAGTATGATCTGGAGTTGCAACAACTACAGCGTCAATTTCTTTTTCCAATTCTTTAAGCATAACGCGATAATCTTTATAAATTTTCGCATTAGGATAAGCTTTTTTAGCAGAAGCTAAATTTTTAGAGTCGACATCACAAAGAGCAACAACATCAACTTGAGGATGCGATGCAATTGCATCAAGGTCAGCTCTACCCATACCACCTACTCCAACATGAGCAGTTCGAACACGTCCATTAGGACATTCTGGCAAACTGCTTTTTTTGATACATGCTGTTAGCGAAAGTACCGCCACAAGCAACATCATAGTAATTTGAATAAATTTTTTCATAATAATTCCTTTTTTTTAATTAATATTTTTAAATAACTATTTTTTATACAACAAGTTCTACAGTGCCATTTTTTCGTGCTTCTTCAGCCTTAAAGACAGCAAGGTGAGTTTCTAAACTCACGTCTGGCCCTGAAATAATCATCGTTTGATCGTTTGCCAAATTTGCTTCAATAAAGTTTTTAACAACACCACGATCTCCGCCGTCATGATGGTCTAATAATGAATCATTATTTAATCCAACATTTATCGTTTTAGTTTGTTCATTAATAAAGTCAAAAATTTCAATTTTATTCTCTTCAACAGTAATTTGTGCCTTAGTTCCATAAATTATCGACTTGCGCCCAGAATTTGCGGAAAAAGCTGTCATCATAAAACTTGCAGAAGAATGATTTTGAAATTCAATATTTACCAATTGATTATCAACAACATCATTATCACATGCATAAACACAGCGTCCATATGGACCCGTTCTTAATGCTTCCTCAATATTTACTCTATTCGGTTCAGCAACAACCGTATCAAGAGGTCGCCCTAATTGACCATTTTCTAGGAATCTATTATAGATTCTTTTTGCCGAATAAGGGCAATTTTTTTCAATATGCTTAGGGCAATCTAAACAACGTTCAGGAGCTCCTTGTGGTTGTTCAGTTTTTTTAAAATGACGCAATGAAGCAAAGGATGACACCCGTGCTATTTTTTGATCCATAATATACTGAATCCAATCTAAATCATGACATGACTTTGATAGAAGCATAAAAGTTGAATCCGATTCTTTACGCCAATTTCCTCGAACATAAGAGTGAACATGACGCCAAGAACCTACAGGTTCAACGTGCTGAATATTAACAATGTCTCCAGCCACTCCAGAATTAATAATTTCTTTGAGCTTCTGAGAATAATTTGTATAGCGTAAAACATGGCAAACTGAAAAAATTATGCCATTTTGCTTCACAGCATCAACAATTCTACGACAATCATCTTCAGTTGTAGCCATTGGTTTCTCAAGTAAAATGTTATACTTCAAATTGGCAAACGCAATTGCTGGTGCTGCATGCATATCGTCGTGAGTACAAATCACAACTGCATCTGCAATTTTTTCACCAACAGCTACAACTTCACTCCAACAGTTAAAAACCATCTCTTTAGGAAGATCAAAATCTTTAATCATCTTTTGACGACGATGATCATCTGGGCCAGCAACTCCAACAATTCTACATTTCAGAGGAGCCTCCTTAGCATACTGAGCGTATGCTTCTCCACGACTACCTGGTCCAACTATAATTACTTCTACTGCTTTCATAACCTTTTCCCATATAGTTTCTTAAAGTTCTTGAATTACAATATTTCTCCATTGAACTTTAATACCGCCCCCATCATGAATTTGTAATGCAATACGACCAACAGCTGCACCAATTTTAGCATCTTCGATATCAGCCATTTGTACCCCATTCAACCATGTTGTAATTCTATTGCCTACTACTTTGATTCGCATTTTATTCCATTCACCAACTTTAAGAGCTGATTCTTTATCATTAGGAATTTTAGCTAACCAACCACGACCATAAGATTCATAAATACCTCCTGTATCACGATTTTTCGGTGCAACTTCTACTTGCCATCCTGAAACTCTTGTCCCTTTTACTTTTGAGCGGATAAATACTCCACTATTACCATTTGAAAGCTGTTTAAACTCTAAATTTAAATCAAAGTTTTTATAATATCTTTCAGTTCCTAAGTAACCATATTTTTTCTTCGGTCCACTTTCACACACCAATAAACCGTCTTTAACATACCATTTTTCTTCACCAAAATTTTTCCATCCTGTTAAATCTTTACCATTAAACAACGATACTGGTGCTGATTTTTTCTTAGGTAATTCTTTTACTTTAATATCTTTAAACCAAATTTTTGCGCCATGATCTTGTAAACAAATATGCCCAATTGGAGAAAGTCCATATTCTGGTTTATCACTCCATTTACCACTATTTCTTCTTTCAAACCAATCTTTATTCCAAGTTGTAAATTCTAAAAGTTTTTTACCATTCAACCAATGCTCAACATGACCATTATCAAAAACAATTTTTGAATTATTCCATTCACCTGGAGGGTTTAATTTTTTCTTTGAATCGTCAGCTAAATGCATTGCATAATTTCCACCTGCTTGACACCAAGGTTGTAATTCACCAACATTTTCTTTCACACCCATGCTTTTATTGTAAGCAATTAAACCATTTCGATTCATAGCTGCAAAATTTTTATCATCAATAATTTGATATTCAGGTCCTGTTAGATATGGAGCATCACCAAACATTTTATCTTCAACAACGTGATACATAATTCCACTATTTGCACCTTTACCAATTTTCCAATCAACTGAGAATACAAAATTTTCATATTGTTTTTTAGTAATGATATCTCCACCTAAATCACCACCTTTTCCTAATGCGACCAAGCAGTCATCTTCAATAACCCAACCTTCTACGTTGCCACCATTGTACATTTTCCAGTTATCAAGACTTTTACCATCAAATAAGCTTTTCCATGGAATATTACTATATTTTTCAAGCTCTTGAGTTTCTGGTAATTCTTTAATTTTTATATTTTTAAACCATAATTTTGAACCATGACCAAGAAATGCAATATGCCCTTTTTTATTTCCTAGACCTGGATGATTTTTACGGTCTACAGTTCTACCATTTTTGACGTATAAACTAATATCACCATCAACAATTGTTACACCATTAAGAATAACTTTTATATTGTTTCCATTAGCAATCACTTCTTGAGTGTTCCATTCTCCAACAGGTTTTAAATAGCCGCGAAGTGCTGGAATAACTCCATAAACTGAACCGTGATATTGATAACACTGTAGCTTATTATATTTTGTTGCAGTATTATCTAAAATTTGTAATTCCATTCCTACATAATCAGCATCTCCAGACATTGGCGTTCTGATTCCCAAGCCATTATTTGCGCCGGCTGTCAATTTAAAATCAAACTTCATATGAAAATTGCTATACTCTTTTTTAGTATAAAGATTACCACCGCTGCCCTGCCCAGGTTTTACAGCAATAACACCCTCTTCAACAACATATGCATTTTTATTACCCGTCCATTTATCAAGATTTTTTCCATCAAATAAAGACTGCCAATTTGAACATTCTTTAGCAAAAGTCAAATTTGGACCTAACATCATAAGAGCTAAAAGTAGAGATTTTTTAAACATATTTTTATTTCCCTGTTTTAATTATTTTCAATATTTATAGCTTAATTTTTTTTTAACCAAAATATTTTATGGTCGACTCTATAACGAGGGGAAAATTAAAACTTCACAGTAAAAATGCAAAAATATCAAATTTTTTTGAAATTTAAAAATAACTGTTGTAAAATCAACTTTATTGACTTATCCTATTATGATGGAATAACTGAAGGATATTTCTAAAAAAGGGAAAAAGAAGAAATGGTTACGAAGTTTAATTTACAAGAGAAGCAGTTTGTTGATTCTCGCCAACAAATGGAATATTTATATACTCAGGCTTTTGAAAGTGTTTGCACTTCTGACTCTGAGTCAGCTATCCTAGAAGAGATTCGCAATGATAGTGAACGTTATACTATTATTAAAACTATTGCTGAAGGCGGCGCGAAATTTATACACTTGGTTGAAGATATTGTAACTGGGCGTACTCTCGCAATGGCTGTACGAAAAGAAAAATCTTCAGATGAAGAAAGTGAAGGTTTTTTACGTGAAGCAAGAATAACCTCGGTGCTTCAACATCCAAATATTTTACCTGTTTACGACATGGGTATTAATGAACAACAGCAACCATTTTTCACAATGAAGTATATTGAGGGAGAAAACCTCCGCCAATTATTAGAAAATGATAAAATTTCATTAAGTGATAAAATTGATATTTTTTATAAAGTTTGCGATGCGGTTGCTTATGCACACAGTTGTGGTGTTTTGCACCTTGATTTAAAACCTGAAAATATTCAAATCAGCAGTTACGGAGAAGTTTTGGTCTGCGATTGGGGATTAGCAGAAATCCTTGATTCACACTGCAATGACCCACACATTGAACGCTACTCTTTCGATAAAATTGAACAAAAACAAAATTTACACTGTTCAATTAAAGGCACACCTGGTTATATGGCTCCAGAACAAGTACTTCAAGGGCGACGTAAAGACCAGCGAACCGATATTTTTACACTTGGGGCAATTTTGTATGAAATTATTACCAGTAAACCTGCTATAAATGGTGGTATAGAAGAATGTTTAAACCAAACGGAATCTAATCCAACAATTTGTTTTGGTGACACGGCACCACAAGAAAGTTTATTAGCAATTGCCTACAAATGTATGCAACTAGATCCTGAAATGCGTTATCAATGTGTGGACGAAGTTATTATAGACTTGAAAGCATATCGAGAAGGCTTTGTCACTTCTGCAGAGGAGGCTCCCCTTTGGCGCCATCTCCAGCTTTTTTACAAAAGACATCAAACAACAGTACAGTTAACAGGCATATTCTGCTTAATAGTGATAATTGCAACCATTTTTTCATTTATTTCAATACATAAAAGTGAACAAGCTGCAATTGCGGCGCATGACGCACTACTCTTAGAACAAAGAGAACGAGCTAGGCTTGGACGAGAGGCTGCGCCACGAATATTTAAACAAGCTGAGCAATTTTTCTCTCAAGGAAATTTCATCAAAGCTAAAGAGCGAGCTGAAACAGCATTAATGTTAGATGATAAAAGTGCCAAAGTACGTACATTATTAGGGATACTTCTTTTTATGGAAAGAAAGTATGAGCGTGCAAATAATCTTTTAAAATCTGCAAATACGCCACTAGAAAAAAGCGTTCGCGATTTAAACAACCTTTATTGTCAAAAAAAATATACTCCAGACCAAGAAAGGACGTCTATTAATAACTTACTTTTGTACTGTAGTAGACTAATGCCGACTCCATTAACAATTGCACTCTGTTTTAATTGGATCAACAGTGAAAATAAAGCTTTTCAAAATAAAGCTATGTGGTCGTTAAAAGTGTCAAAAGAACTTAGTATGAGAGTTCTAAATTCTGTGGCTAAATGTAATAATGAAAATATTAAAAATTATATCCTATCTCAAGTGCTTCACCAATTAGAACAAGACCCAGAGTGGTTACAACGACGAATTCCAGCAACCTTAGGAATGCAATTAAGCACTAATGACCAAATAAAAAAAAGATTTAAAGCGTTGATACCTGCAAACTTAGCACTTGGACAACATGTTTTTTCTAATGGCGGCGACGAACGTTATGCGTCTTATGCTGTTGATGGCGAAACTAAAGGCGAATTCTGGGCGGGAAACCCATTTCCGGCTCATATCACGGTTGACTTAAATAGAGAAACCATTGTGAAAAAATTTAAAGTTTATTTTTACTATGGACCAGAAAAAGAGCGCTATTATCAATATTTAATTCAAACTTCTGTAGACGGCATAATTTACCAGACAGTTGTTGACCAATCATCAAACAAAAAATATAGTAGTCCAGTACCATTTGAACATAATCTGCCACCAATTTCAGCACGTTATGTTCGTTTAGTGGTGACGCATAATAGCGCGAATGAAGCGGTTCATGTCAATGAGTTAGAGGTTTTTTAATGTCAGAATTATATACAAGAGTTACACTATTAAACAAAGTACGTTCAACAAACTCAGAAACTGCGTGGGTTGAATATGTTTCATATTATAAAGGTTATATTTATGCTTTATTAAAAGGTATGGATGTACCAAATCACGATCGTGATGACTTACTGCAAGTTATATTGTTAAAGTGTTGGAAATATTTACCAGAATTTGAATATAATCCAAACCGTTGCAAATTCCGCTCATGGTTGACAATTATGGTGCGTAATACGGTGCGAGATCATTTCAAGGCTAAATCATATCGAAGCAAACAGTTAGAAACTGATATTGAGCCATTAGCAAACTCTTTGGAATCAGATGACAATATCGAAGTTTATGCTGAAAAAGAGTGGCGCATATATGTGGCGGAATTAGCGTGGGAAACTGTTAGCAAGGAGTTTAAAGACACTGTAATTGAAGCATTTGTGCGTCGCGCAAACGGTGAAAAACTTGCTGATATTGCACAAAAGTTAAATATTGCGCAGAGTTCAGTTTCAACCTATGAAACACGTGTTAGAAGAGCAATAGCTAAAGAAATTGTCCGCTTAGAAAGCTTCCTCGCATAAAGCTATAGTTGAGAAGAATTCTATGCTCTAAATTGATGTATATTTATATGTAAAATACTATAATTAAAATATTTAATTATAATATTTAAAAAATATAATTTTTACTCTTTTAGAAAATCATTTTATAATATTTAATTGCCGAAGCTTATATTAATTCAACAAAATCACTAAGGAAGAAAAAGAGCACTTTTTTATTTTTATTAACCAAAATTAGTTTTATTTACTTCAACGGCTAAAATTTAGTTCAAAGTCAAAACTATCAGTTTAAAAAATACTCTGAGTTCTAAGCTTAATAACACAATCTTTATTGTAATTTAAATTAATTAGAAATAATTTTCATTTTAAAGGTCTTATATTTAAAATAGGCTCTATAGTACCATTTAATAAACTTATCAATTAAATTAACTGGTATTGTGGCATCTTATTTAATTAATAAGCCATTCATGTCACTAAATTCAGTTTTAATTAACTGACCATTTTTATAAAACAAAATTCTACTATCTTTTAAACCGCTACTCCCTAATTGCATTTTCCATATTGTACCATACCATTAACTGGCTTACCATCTAAATAATGACAATCACTTACAAGTTTACCATGAAAATTATAAATTTTAGTATTTAAAATCTGATCTCTTTTGAAAATTATTTCAAATTTCATACAATTTCCATCAATATAACACCTTTTTCCCATTCCAATATCTAAAATATCTCACTTCGCTAAGGTCATTTTTATTTTTAATTATTTTTTCATAAAACGTGCCATGCTTTATTTGAAAAATTTAAACCCATAATAAAAATAGTAGATTTCGTTATATTCAGTTTTGGTTGAAAAACTTTTAGCTTTAAAAAAATATATGTTACAAACAAAAATAAAAATTGCTATTATGAAAAAAATCGTTTTGTTTTCTGTTTTATCACCTGCTTTTTTCCATTTTTTTAAAACACCTTCTTTGATATCTATATTTTATCATTATTGTCTCTTTTTCCTGTAGCTTACCCCCCTATTTATTGCTAATTTTCTCGAAAACAAAATATTAATTTAAATATTTTATTCTATATAAGGGCTATAATTAAAAAATGCTTTCGTAAAAATGATTAATATTTCGGTCCCGGCATAAATAATAATTTCACCATCTTTTTTTTCAAAAGAAAGTCGATTACGAACAATCCCCGATTTATAAAGCGTTCTAACTCTTTTTGAATATTTTCTCAAATAATAAATATCAACTTTTTCAGCATAAGAACTAGAATGTACTTGATCACTTATAACCATGTAAACCATCAGGTTTGAGTCCATTACAATTTCTCTGACTAATCTGATTTCATATTTATCATTGGGATAATTTTCTTTATAAAATTTATTCCAAATATCTTTGTGATTAATATTTTTATATTCCATTTTTAATCGTTTTTCTAAAGGCCTCATTCTTGTATCTAAATCTTTTAATATTTTTTTATACTCAAGATTTTGCTTATAAGTTAAACCTTTTATATGATAATTGTTTGATAAGTTTTCTATATTTTTTTTATTGATATTAGCATCAAAATTACATTGACAACAATATGGTATCAATGTAATTGCAATATTAATTAATGGTGGCATTAGCATTTTTTTATCTCCGATAAGTTATCCGTTTTAGGTTTAAATGGTAAATATTTAACACCATATTTATCACAAAGTTTAAAAACAACTTGAGCATATTTAAGAGCGTAATGTTTTACATTTCCCGTTCTCAGGCTTTACAAAAATATGATATATCCCTTAGATTTATGTTCTTTTAACCTCCCCCTTTTGTTAAGAATCTATTAAATAGCTCACTATTATATCAAGACCAAGGTCATAATAACTGTAGCTAACGTTTTGTACGAAACGTACCCGATTACAAGGAAAATATTTATTAATACTTTTTTCACAAACAATTTTCTTTCGGATAAACTCATCTTTTATTCTACAATTTTTAACTATACTTTGTGGCAAATTTCGAATATACTTTTTGTAGAGCTCCTCTTCTTTTAGCACAACCACTGTAAGTTGATCACAATTATTTATCACATAATTAATATCGCCATTTTTACAAGATTTTTCTAAAATTCTTTTTACAGGCTTAGTTTGAATTTGATTAAGCTCAATGGCTATCGAAAAAATAATTGGAATTGAATTGTTATTACCGTATTAATCATATTATTAATCTCTTTTAATTACTTATTGAAGGCGTACATCACACAATAAATCACATTTTTAATTTTTTTAAAATTTCGTATAATAATTTTGTCTCTTGGTGTAAATTTTAACGTTTCCAATTTCTTTTAGATCAAAAGTTATCAAATATCTATCTCCTTTATAAATTTCAATAGCAAACATTGAAAAATCAATATCAATAGTACTATATGGAATAATAAGCTGAATTATTTTCCAAAAGAAATCTCTTTATCATCTTGAATGATGAATGCTGAAAACAGGTATCAATACAATTTTTTTTCACCAAACCATTTTATTATAATATATTCATATACCTCCGGATATTTGTAGAATATAATTTCAAATTTATTAGCATCTTCAATCATTTTATTCAGTAATATCTTGTGTCTTAATACATTTTCATCATTCATCCGCTTTCTAAGGTCAATAAATTTTTCTTTGTTTTTGTCTTTTTAATATTATTATTAACCCAGTAGGAAAAAATTAATTAACATGTTAATATTACTAGCTGTAAACTAGTAATAAATAAAATCAAATAATTTATTTTTTTCATGCTATTAGCCTTATTTTTCCAATTTTGCCCTCTTCTCCGTTTGAATCTAAAATACCACCTAGACATAAAAAGATAGCACTTATTAATCCTCCATTCAACTCAACAATATTTTTTACTAACTTATATCTATTATAAAGATTTAACTACTTAATATAATACTCTAGGTTCTTTTGCCCACTTTATATTAACGACATAATAAACTCTTTACAAAAAAATCATTACCTATTATCTTAAATTTATCAATGCATTGATATAAAAAGAGGCAAAACATGAGTTATAGTGAAAATGATTTCATTACAAATAGTTTTATTATGTTACAAATAATTGAAAATATTTTCAAAAATGTTATTCTAAACATCATTCCAGCTAATTTAAATTTAGATGAATGTGATACTTCATATAACATGGCAAATATTCAAGACCTTGAACGCTTACAACTATTTATTCAAAAATATTTTCATATTGCAAGTTGCCCATTAATATTCAATAGAACATCCACACCTCATGCTCCTGATAGTGACGAGGAAATGCCTAGCTATTCCACTATAACTGAAGTAAGTCGTATTCATTCTGATACTCCAACAATAGATATTGTTGATTTTTCAGCAGCTAATTATAGTTTTTTTATAAAAAAAGTTAAAGAGAATCCTCGCCATTATAACGAAAGACTTTCAGAAATAGATCATTTTTCCGAAAGCCAATTCTTTAAACAGCTATGCCTTTTTAGATTTTTTTATAAATACTTTTTCAAACAAACTTTAATGCCCCTTGGAACCGATAAATTATATTTTGCTCTTAAACAAGAATTTTGTGAATTTCATGCTGATGATTGCGAAGGAATAGCTGAAGCTATTTTAACAGTTTCACAAAATTACGGAGCAAAGCAAATTAAACCTGATAAACTACTTTTAAATTTACGAAGTACAGCATTAGAAGTTGACAAACTTAGAACTGAACGAGAATTAATGTGCGAAAATCAAGTGAGAGCGCTTCAATACATTCATGAAAGGAAATCGGAGCTTAGGGAAGCAAAAAAATCTTTTTCTATACAAAAAGCTGCAGCATTCCATTTTTTAAATGCAATTGCTAATGTATATGCACGGGGTTTTTTAGTAGCAGCACAAAATCCTCGCTGGGGAAGATACCTTAATGACGTTAAAGAAGAAAATAGAAGAATCAACAAGCATGAATCATTAATGTTTTATTCAGTTTTCCCCCCAAAATATTTTAGTTATCCAGAATTTAAAAATAACTATAAATCTTTAAAAGACACTTTTAAAAATAATAAATTTTTAAACATTATAACCTATATTTTATACAATTGCTACAAACAGCGAATTAGCCTAGAGGGAGGTCCTTTTAATGGTCATTTATGGCACTGGTGGTATGGTTACCAATATGTAGAAATGGCAAAATTAATTTTGGATATATTAAATAGTGATAGTGGAAGGTATGTTTTAATGCTTAAATCAAATTTGCCTTATGAGTTTAAATGGAGCAACTTTCATAAATTTCACACCTCTGAAATGTATAAATTCAATCCCAAATTCACTGCTTTTAATTTTGATTACAATGATAACTTCCGCTGTGCGTATTCTGTTATACAAATTTGCCAGGTAAATCTGAGCAAAGCAGAAACAACTTATCAGGATATTTTAAAACTTGATAGTGACATAGCAATAGCAGAAGAAAAATTTAACGCTATAATTTTTGCAGTTTGCGAAAAAATTAGTTACGCTCATAGAAAACAACACCGTGAAGTAGCTCGTCGTTTAAGCCTAAAAAAATCGTCTTCACAAGCCACCAATACAGACATTGATCAAAAAGATATTGAAACTGAAAGTATAGGAGATGAATTCTATGAATCTGCGAGCGAAGCGTCCCTGCCCGACACAGTTAGTAGTTTTAATATTTTACGCTCAGCAAGCGAAGAATCTCTAAACAATCCCAAATTTTCTGTAAAGCGAGCTTCAGGAGCAGACGTACGTTCTTTTCAAAAAATTCGTGCTTTTTCTAGCCAAAAAAGAGAGCATGGAACAACCGAACAAAAGTCTTTTCAAATTGTTGATTTTTTAACAGGTGATGAAAATAGTGATTTCAAATTATGTTTAGATTTTATCATGCAGCATAGTAGTGATTATATTGATTTGATTACTATTAGGAACCAACTTTATAAAACGTATTTGGCAAGAGAAATTCATATGTCAATGCACGTGACTTGGACAGGAACAAGACAACGCAAATGTACCGAATATTGGTCACATATAGAGCGAATAATTCAAATTTTATCATTAACAAACATGATGAGCAGAGGAATGAAATTATCCAATATTTCTAGAATTTGTGATCATCATTTTTTCTTAATACAAAATCGTTGCGCCTTAATTATTCTCAAAAAAAATCAAAAAAGAATATGTGGAATGGCAAAAAGGTTCTTTACTCATTTGAGAGCCAAAGAATACTGTTTAGCTTTAGAAGATTTGCGTATTAAATGGGTTCGATATGTACAACTTTACGAGTTACCAGAAATGGATACCGAAAGCATTATCGCAAATAATCCTGAATATTTTCAATCATAATCGAGTATGGCATAAAAAATATTAATCTATCTATATTTTAGATAACGAAAAGAACTAATCTTCTCTATTTTTTTAGCCAATTTATAATTTAGCTTTTCATTCATTTTCTTTACCTAGCAGCCATAAATACCTATCAATTTCTTTATAACAAAAATCCTCGAGATTGTAAAAAATTTTAAAGTTATTTACTACTTCAATAAATTTACAATAATCAGTTAAATCCTTTCTCTTTTAATCAAAAAAATTATCTTTTTTTTTAAACGTCCAAAGGACATTATTCACTATTTGATCGTAGATGGGATAAGCTTCTGGACGCTGAAAACTACAAAATTTAGTTGCAAAACAATAGTACTTATTACCTCCCCAATTACTAATATCATTAACTAAAGAATAATCATTATTATTTATATGCTCATCTACATTCAAAGATACAATATGGTTAGTTACACCTAAAAGATCAATCGCTTTTATTTTAATACTATAAAGTTCGTTTAAACAGCAAACCTTAGTTAATACCTCTTCAACATTATGGTTATATTTATATTGCTCTTTAAATAATTTATTTAAACATTTCTCTTTAATTAAATAGTTTTCCGATTTATCCCACTTTTTCAAAAAATGTCTTACACTTTTAGTTGAAGGAGATTCCATTCGAATATTTTTCATTTTATCACCCTTACTTTTGACATCTCAATATATGATATATTGTTAATAAGCTCAAATATAAGATAGATTATTAATTTCTAAATGCTTAATTACGGGTATTAATATTTATTGGAATTTACAATTTTTTATAATTTAACGAATAAAATTCCTAACTTATTGATTAAAATATCCAATTTAATAGTCCAAATAATTATTGTATATCAACTATATTTTCAATTATAATCATATCACCAAAATCAAAATTACAGGTGATAACCAAATTTTAGCTATTGATGAGCAAGTTAATCTTAAACATTCTCCTCTAATGTGTAAAAATAAGATTAACTGAATTTTTTATCAATTATTATAAATACAAATTTTGTAAAAAAACGCCCTTAAGAACTAATCTTAAAGGCGTCTATATTTTTAAATTTTCTAATTACTTTAAAAATTTACTTTTTATTTTGCCTCCATCACAATACGGAAACCAACGTTGAAAACTCCTTGATATGTTGGATAACTTAAACGATAACTACTAGTTGCATATTTTGGTCGATCACGCCATGAACCACCACGCACAACTTTTTCTTTAGTTAAATCAAATGAATTTACTTTTTCTCCTTCATACGGATAACGCACATAATCACTACTTGTCCACTCTGCTACATTACCAATCATATCATAAAGTCCCCAAGCATTTGGAAGATAATGCCCAACTCCTGATACAATCATTTCACCATCATTAAAACGTTTATCACGTGGAATAAAATCATAAATTGGATTATTGCGTTGATTACTTCTGAATGTAGGATTCACACCATTGACTGCAAAACGTTCAATACTAATATCAGCTAAGTTTGCATATTTACTAAAATTAGCATTTAAATCACCATAGAATGTCGCTTTATCGCTACCTGCGCGCGCAGACCATTCCCATTGAGATTCTGTTGGCAATGAAACTTTGATTCCAAATTTTGTACTTAAAACTTCACAAAATTCATTTGCTTGTTTCCAAGTTAAACGCACAGCTGGCTGTTCATCACTATTTGCCTCATAACCACGACGGGTATGATCTTTCCACTGTTGGTCATAAACCATAGAATCATGCTCTGGGAACACTGTTCGAAATTGTCCATTAGTGATTTCAGTGGCCGAAATCCAAAATGGTTTTTCGATAACAACTTTATTTGTTGGCGCTTCCCACTTCGTTTCATTCAATGATCCCATTACAAATTCACCAGCAGGAATTAACATCATAGTAATCTTTAAACCATTGCCTAAGTCAACAACTTTACTAATTTCTTTTCCAGCTTGTTTTTGCAATATTTTAGCTTGTTCAGTAGTCAACGGCCAATTCTTTGCAGAAACTTTACTGTAATTTTTACATTCTTTAATACGAGGGTTAACTTTTTTCAATGGATATGGTTTTGAAGCAACATTTTCCCAATCTTGAGCTACAATTGAATATTTTTTACGTAAGTCACGAGCCTGATCAGCGATTTTTTTAGTATAGCCATCTTTTTTATAATTGTAGATGTTTGTCCAGCTTCCACCATAAGGAACATTTAAATCAATCCATGTATAAATACGATTCCATGCCTCCTCATCTAAATTAACACCATAATGCCCTTTTTTTAATATCTGCACCATTTCACTTGTCGATGCATGATATTCATACGGCATAAACATATGACCATCACTTTCTGGTCCAGGTCGACGGAAATATGGACTAAAGTCATAATATGCACGGCTAAAACGCTCTTGTGCTCCACGTTTTCCTTTCACAATTTTACTATCTTTGAAATTTGGACGACCCTTTTTACTACCATCATGACAATCTACACAATATGCATCTAAAACTGGTTGAATTTCATTATTAAATGAATATCCTTCAATTTTATTATTTCCATGATGTAATTGAATTTCTTGAGGTCGTTTATTTGCTGCAATAGTTCTACGTACCAATGGCGGTTCGTTAGGAGATTCATGACATCCAACACATGATAAATTTTCTCCTGGCATTGCTACCAACCAACTTCTAAACAACTGAATAGCACGGCCTTCACTGTCAAGAGGTTGAATTGAAATGGTCGTATTAGCTGGCACTTTAAATGACGCAGAACCATCTTTTTCTACATTAACTTCACCAATTACACGTTTAACAGTCCAGCTACTCTCAACCCCTAAATGATAATGACTTCCTTGACGGAAATAACCATAAACATAAGTAAAGAGACGTAATTTTTTGACTGTTCCACGAGCAACATTTCTCAAACCTGGACCACGATAAATATCTTGAATATTAATGGTGGCTACCTTAGATGATAAATCAACTTTATCTGGAATTACAGGTGGACGTTGACGTTTTTTAAATGGGATTGGTTCTAAAAATGCATAATTTTGATCAATTTTAATTGGTACAATATTATCAAATTTATCGACTAAATAGAGGTTCCATTCATCACCTTTAGCCAAGCGCGCAACAGCAAAATAATAACTATCACTAATTGGGTATGATTGAGTAAATTTAGGCCATTGATGTTCAACTAATCTATCAATATCTAAGGCAAAACTCGGATAATAATCACGCAAATGTGGATAAACTTCAACATAAAATTTATTAATTTTATCTTGATAGTATTTCTGTTGCTTAAATCTACGACCATATTTAGCAATTAATTTTTTAATATTTTCTTTAAGGTCAGGATATTTTTTCACTAATTTTGGATTAACAGTTGGGTAAACATCCGTAACGCCAACGTGTTCAACTTCAATTCCATAACCTGGCACTCGTTGCAACGCTCCATCAGCTTCAATTGATCCTTTATTCGCATCAAAAATAGTTAACTCCCCTGCTCTACGTGAAGAATTATTCCAGCTACCGTGATGTCCTGTAACTACGGTTAAAAATTGTCCCGGCTTGCCTGGAATTGGGCGCGCATAAAACATACTATTTGGATATAAACTTTGAGATCCGTAAATTGAACGTTGGTTTGTTCCATCTGGATTCATCGTCATTAAAATACGTGAATAATAGTGCATTAAATCAACATATTCCCAACGTAAATACATAACTTTTCCATCTTCTAATACCACTGGATGCCAATCAGCATCTTGTTCGTATGTTAACTGACGGATATTTTCGCCATTAGCATTCATCTTATATAAATTCGGAACACTATGGTTTCCACTGATACAGGGAACTCCAAACATTGGAGCCGTAGAGCTGAAAATTATTTCACCACTAGGTAAATAAATAGCATTATAATTATGAACATTTTTACCATGGATATTTTTAGTCACTTCACGTAAATTTTTACCATCCATTCCAACTTCCATGACCTGAACACTACTATCTTTTTCGCTTATTGAAGTAAATAATATTTTATCCGCATCATAATTAAGTTCAACTTCAGTCAAAAACTTTTTATTTGCTGGACGAAAAACCGTTGTTTCAGTGTTATCTTTTAAGTTTAATTTAATAACCTGATTGTCATAAATACTATCTTTAAGATTACCTATTTGTCCACTACGAACATTATTAATTGAGTGGGTTGCCAAATAGTTAAACGGTAATTTTACCATATTAGATTTTATCAACAATAACTCATCAAAATCAATCTCTGGATTCTCAATCAATAGTGCTTGCCGTTGAATTTCCAAAAACTTTTTAAAATTATCTTCACTACTAACTCCACCATTGTCTTTTAATTGTTGTAGCTGTTGTAAAAATTTGTGCCCATTTTTATATTGCACAGGATATTTACGCAATAAATTTTTAATAGATTTCTCAGTTGCTAAAAAATTAGCATGCTTTTTAAGTAGATTATAGGTTTTTTGTGTTTGATAATTTTTCGCATATTTCCCTCCACGAATAAAATCATCTTTCTTAGGCTCTTTAGCTGCTAAATCAGTAATTTGACAAACGCTCCCAAGCGTGACAATCCCTAATACACTGCTAAATGTTAGTTTGTAAATTTCTTTTTTCATTATAAATTTACCACTCCTCTTCACTTTTTCAGATGTTTCGTCAATGACAAACATAACGTTATACAATATAATTAACTATTTTTACCCCTAAAAATAGTTAAGACAACATTACATTTTTAAACATCTATTCTTTTTTCTGTTCTAAACGATACACCAGTATTAAATCAACAAAATAGTTGAATTGGTGTCAATTACTTTTTTTATATTTTTATGTTATCCAACTAAGGTAGTACAAAACATCAAAAATACAATTAATAAATAAAATATTTTACTGCACAATCTACCCGTTAAAATGTTTACAAAATAGCCTTATCATACAATATTTAATAAATCATTTAAATTTTTCACATATTATCATATAGTAATTTTAATCTCATTTTTTTTAATAAAACGCTAAATTATAACACTTTTTAAATCACTCAAGGTGAAATTGTAGAAGCTAAAAAAAAAGGAAAAATTTTAAGAAGTAAAATTATCTTATAATTTATTATTAAATATTGAAGATAAAAAATTTCATGAGCACAAAAGTATAGGTATTTTGTAAAATTCTAATAATTTAACTAATGAAGAAAATTGCTTTTATAATTCCCTTTATTTTTATTTAAATCTCATTAAACAATTCAAATGTTTTTATATCTTTTAACGATAGCGAAAAAGACTCTTCTCTCTGATCTGGCATTTGAAAATTGATAATAGATTCATTAATAGGAGTACACTTAACTTTATTTTTGTTCATTATATTGCTAATTTTATTAAGAATATGCTTATTTTTATAATCATCCATATAAATATAAAAATGACCTTCAACCTCTTGGGTTTTCGGGGAATATAATAGCGCAAACTTAGAAAGACCAATATCTTTTGAAACATCACAATAAAACCCCCAGATAGCCGTTTCTAAAAATATATCAAAATTTTTACCAGCCAGTTTAGCTTTTTGATACGCATGTTCCCTTAATGATTTCCCCTGTATTTTTCCAATACCGCTTACAATTAACTCAAATATAGGATCTTCTAGCTTGTATGGGATATTAAAATAACACACTCCAGACCAATAATGATGCATCCAATCATTATTATCATCATTTTGATTAATTTTTTTTAAGATCCAATTTGAATCAACCTTTGAACAATGATTGGCTAAAAAATGAACATTAACAATATTTTTTAATTTTTCTTGTTGCATGCTTTCACAATTAAACCATTTCTTAATCGCATTTTTAGCATCTTTCAAAGATTCAAAGAAGAAAACTCCAGTAAATCTAGAAACTTCATTTGGAAAATAGTTTTTCCTAATGTGTTCTAAATGAAATTCATTTCTAATTTGAGTTGTCAACAGATCTAATTCAGCCTGTATTTGGTTTTTATCACTTAATCGAGTTTTTTGATATTTATTTTTTAAGCAATCTTTCAAGTTTTCATTTTCTATAATATTGTCCCATTGCTCTAGTGAATTATATAATTTATCTTGTAATTTAGCAAATTTTTTCAAACGATTATACATCCAAGATGATATACCAAAGTTTTTATCTCTATCATCAGCAGAACGCACCCGTCCAATAGCAACTTCCCAGCAAGCTAAAGGATTATCAGTATCTATATAAGCATATAATTCTTTAATATTTTCAGATGCAAACATAATTCACCTTTTTATTTTATTGCATTAAAATTTTAAGATTTACAACAATTATTTTTATAAATATCAAACATATTTTCAAAAATTGTGGAATCACTATAGAAACAAGACCTAAAATAAAGCCGTATTCAAAGGTCTTAAAAGATTTTTTAAAATTTTTATTTAATTTTTTATATTGCATTCGAAAATTTGAAACTTGATTTTCAATGAATTTAGAGTGATTAGGAGTTAAATACATCAAATCTCTTAAAACTTCACATATAAAAGTTAAACCAACAACGAAAAACATTATAGAAAGTGCAGCCATAAACAATTGTATACCTTTTATATCTTTTGAAATATTACCCATGTATGCTAATAGCACAACGACAGCACCGCCATTCATAACTAATAAAGATTTAGCCGAATTTTGAAGCGTTGTCGTTGAAAACTGCATTAACTCTAAATTCTTTTTGTCACTAAAATCTTTCTGAGTAACCTCTCTTTGTAACTCGAATTTATAAATATCTAATAAACATTGACTATCTTGAGAATTTAACTTTTCATTACTAGAAACTTGGCGAATTTTCTTAAACTGCTCAATATGAACTTGAAGGTCAAAACTTTCAATTTTTTCACTTTTATTATCCAAAACTTTGCAATCAAAAATATCATTCCCATCAACTACAACTTTATAGTTAACTTCTTGTTTCATTTTTTCACCATCATTTTTTCACCATCATTTTTTCACCATCATTTTTTCACCATCATTTTTTTCTTATTTAAAAAACACAATATTTAGATTATCACTAATAATTTTATATGTCAAATAAAAATTAGTGCAATTTTTACACATATATAAATTTTTCCAACATTGCAAGATTTGCACTTTAATATTAGCTAATACAAATTTCCTATAACTCTTCAAAAGTTGGCATATCTATTGCTAATACATAAATTAACTTACAACCTCAACTATAGGAGTAAAAAATGAAAAACTTATTAATGAAAACTGTTATGTCGATTGCTTTATTAGCATCATTGAACACTTTTGCAGAAACAACAAATTCTAGCAAAGGAACTAATAACACAAATACTACGGAGGCTAAAAAAACAAAAAATAAGCGTATGCGTAAACTTGATAATAATAAAGATGGCGAAGTTACTCGTAAAGAATTCAAAAAAAATACAAATGCCGAAAACCCTAAAAAACGTTTCAATAGAATTGATAAAAACAATGACGGCACGTTAAGTCGTAAAGAAGTTAAAAATAAAAGAAAAAACAAACAAAATAAATAAGTTATCTAATCTTCCTTTTTATTTTTTGGTTGCAGGTTTTATACTTGCAGCCATTTTCTTTTGCTATTTTCATTCTTGATTATTAATTAAAAACTATTATTTTATAGTATAACAGCAAACAAAATAAAGAAGGAATTTATTTATGAAATATGAAATTTTAAGCGGATTTTTACTATTAACATCAGGCATCTTATACGTAACAAAATATATTTCTGCAGCTATTTTTATGAGCGGAAGAACTACTTGGAGTCCGAGAATATACGACTATTCACTTCAATGTATTGGCTACAATCTAAATATTGCTTCAGTTATTGCCTTAATTGCTGGATTATTTTTATTTTTTCTTAGCATACCTCCAAAAAAATGAATCAATGTTACGACATAATTATAAAATATTTCTAGTTATTACACTTAATTTAATGCTGGATTTTGAATTTCATTTCATGGTTAGCCCTTAAGTTTTAACCATCATCATATCCTATAATGTTATAATTATTTTTCAATATTTGTGATTAGGTTTCTTCTGCAGTTGTTTTTGACTTTTGCTGTAAATTATCAACTACATTTTCTAAACATTCGTAAGCAACAATATAAGGCTTAAACGTTTAGCGACAATCATTAACTTTATTTTTAAAACGCATAAAAATCAAACTGGTAATTTTTTAACTCTTCCTGTAATTGCTAAATTTAAGTGAAAAATAAAATCATTTTAGAAGGTAATTTTTAGCACTTTGAAATTCCAAATTGTACATATTCATATTCTTTAACCTCGAAAATTAGTGCCAAAATCACCCAATTTATACGTAAAACCTTTATCTTAGTATATTAATTATAAGTAGAATTTTCTTTGGTAAATTGTGCTCCAACTTCTTTTAGACGTTGTTGTAAAAGTTTTTTTAATTTAGAAGTTAATTCACTGTCACTTTTTGCCAAATTTTTACTTTCTGAAATATCTAAGCTCAAGTCATATAATTCAACACTTTTGTCCTCTGGATTATAAATTAATTTATAATTACCATCAATTATTGCCGATTGCGGTTTTTGACGAGGTCCTTTTCCATAATGAGGGAAATGAAAAAGCAAAGGCTTACTTCGTTTAATATTGCCATTGCTTAAAATTAAAGGCTTAAGACTTACTCCTTCAATATTTTCAGGCAATTTTGTTATTTTTGCTAATTGGCAAATTGTAGGTAAAAGGTCATAGCCAATGACTTTTTCACGGCAAATTCTATTTTTAGAAATTTCAGGTCCACAAATAATCATTGGCACTCGTATTCCTCCCTCATAAAATGATCCTTTTCCACCCCGCAACGGAAAATTAGTCTTTCTTCCTGTAGCTTTTTTCCCTGCACCATTATCGGACATAAAAATAATATAAGTATTGTCAGCAATTCCCAGTTCTTTAATTTTATCTAAAACCATTCCAACGCTAGTATCAAAATCTTTTGTCATCGCAGCAAATTTTTCATTATTATGACAATTGCCCTTTTGCCATTTCTCAACAGCATGTAAGGTTTCATTTCTACAGGCAATAGGCTCATGAACAGCATAATGAGAAAGTTGAACATAAAATGGTTTGTTTGCTTTTACATTTTTAGCCATAAATTCTTCTGCACGTTGCGTAATACCAAATATATCCTTGGGATTGTTTTCTTCAAAATTACTATTTGGGGCATTAGAAGTATTCCCATCGCTAATTTCAAAACCATGCTGTTCTGGTCCTCCACCATTTAAGTGCCATTTTCCAAAGTGAGCACAAACATAACCTTTACTTTTTAGCAACTCAGGAATAGTTATTTCTGATTCAGGGAATTCACTTATGTGCTGAGGAGCAATAAGTTTTCTGGAACCTGAATTTTTCTTTGGTCGTCCTGGCGTTGTTATATGAAGTTGTGCAGGACTTTTTCCTGTTAAAATGCTAGCTCGGCTTGGGCTACACAAAGCTGCTGGGGAGTACGCGTTAGAAAAACGTACTCCATTTGATGCTAATTTTTCTAAATTTGGAGTCTGATAATAATCACTTATGGAATTTTTTATCTTATCATCCATTTGAACTGACGATCCAGTCCATCCCATATCATCAACAAGAATAAAAACAAAATTAGGATTTGAGGTTTGACCATTAATATTTAACGCAAGCATTCCAGTCAAAAATAATAATTTTTTTCTCATTTTATACCTCTACGTGAACGTGGGCGTCTTGATGAATTTGATGATGGCGGTTTTAGTTCATCTGAAGATAAACTTCCATCTTTGTTTTTGTCCATATGGTCAAAATGTTCAGCAGGTCCATCAAATTCAGAGCGCGATATTTTTCCATCATTATTTTTATCTAATCTATTAAAATGAGAATCTGCACCATTTTTATTTTGTTGATGAGATCTATTTGAACTTCCGTTTTGCACTTTTTCTAATGCTGGACCTTGTGTATTAATTGTTGAATTACCTCCTCGAACTAATCTCACATAATTCTTTATTCTAATAACATCTCCTTGAGGACCATGTCCATATGGGTAATTACTTGCATTACCAGATTTAGGGTCGCTGCGCTGAGCTCCAGCTCCATGAACATCCATCAAAGTTTTTCCTTTACCTGAACGCCTATCTTCCATGAATCCAAGTGCTTCACCAAAACAAATAGATACACCATTACTTGCGCCACGCGAATTAACATGTGTGGTGCTCGACCAATAAAACCCATAATTCTTTTTTCCACCTTCGTCCTTAATTACAGTACACTTAAAAACAGGATTTATTGCCGGAGAATTAGTTGATTGAAGACTTCTATTGTAATCAACAATACTTTGAAGCTCTTTTGCATTCGGTAATCTCCAATCTGAATAACCTGCATAATTTGAATTTTCCGCATAATTTAATGCGTCTTTCCAATTCAAGGCTTTTTGGCTATCTTGTTGAGCCCACATCAAACCCGTCGCTTTATCAGAAACTATACCATTTTTATTAAAAACAAAGTTATTTTTTCCATAGTTTTTATTTCCCCTTACATACATTACGTAATATTTTTTGTTACGACGACTTTGTGTAGGATAACCTTTAATACGTCCATCAGCTAAATTAACTCCAAACATAGTTTCGTTGCCACCCATTGTTTTTCCTTTATAAATGGTCGAAGTAGCATATTGCGAGTCAATAATACGTTCGTTACCAGAGCCATAGCTAAATTTAAAATACTTCGTGTTTATAAAAGGTTTATTTTTATTTGAAGGCGATGAATTTGGGTCAACATCTTTGCCATTAAAACAAATCAAAGAATATAATTCCTTAATCGTCGGCATTCGCCAATCTGAATATCCTCCAGTACGACATTTTGTTGCTCCTTTTACTGCATCATAGTAACTTTTTTTACTACCTGGATCTCTTTGCCACATTAAGCCTGTGACTAAATCTGTTATCGTGCCATCATTGTTATTACGGTATTTAGGTTGATTTCCTTTATATTGAGCATCTTGTCCATAAAAACTACTATTTTTCTTAGGATATTTTATCTCTTTTTGATTATCATAACATCTTATTTGAGCTGTATCAACTATTGGGTAATTTAGTTTAGCATAGACCGAAAAAGTTGATAAAACAACCCCAAAAATTAACATTTTTTTTGCTTTCATTTTTTACTCCTCTGTTATAATAAATTTATTGCGTATTATTAATAAAAAATCGTTTATAATATCTACTTCTTCATCATCAAAATCCTTTTGTATTTCTGCTTCAATTTCAAGCCATATCTCATGAATTTTAGAAACCAAAGCTTCTCCTTTAGGTGTTAATGAAACATTAACAATTCTCATATTTTCTTTCGGTCGAATACGTGTTATAAACTGTTGAGTTTCCATCCTTTTAAGTAACTGAGTAGTTCCTGACCGTGAAAGATTTAATTTTTTAACTAGTTCTTTTTGTGTTAGGCTGCCATTGACTAAAGCATTTAAAACTCTTGCTTGAGCATGTTGAAGATTATATTCACTCATTTTTTCACGAGTTTTGTCACGTAATATTTTTCCTATATGCATAAATAGGTGGTATAGACGTCCAGGAAAAACAGTAGCATCTTTTTCTAGACAAGGAATCATAAGTTTTTCTCTGCTTGCCATAATATTTTATCCTGTATATTATTTTAAAATTACAATCAATTAACAGTTAATATATTAACAATTTAACAAAAAGCAAGTTAACTTTGCACTTTTTATTAGTAGCAATTCCTAAAAAACTTAAATAATCAATTATTTATTACATTTATTTAATGAATAGTTGATTATTTAACAAAAAAATATTTGTAAAACTGCAAAAATAAAAATAATATATTAAAGCTTATTTTTTATTTAGGTCAATAAACTACGCAGTTTAATAAAATATTAGAAGGAGTATATATTATAGACGGTCGGGAGTGGAACAACAACTTATGTTGAAGGAAATCAATCCGTAGGATATAAAACAGTACTTGAAGAAGATACACTAATTGTCAAAGGTACAGCAGAAAACATTACTGTTTATGGTACAATAAAAATTAACTATAATTATTCCGCAACATCTGGACCTAGATACGGTAGAGTAACCCATTTAGATGTTCAAGAAGGTGGTACATTAATTAACAGTGGAAACTTACTTTGGGGTGAAGCTCACGGTGCAACAGTAACGCTTAATGGACCAGAAACGTCATATTTTAAATTTTATTCCTCTGATGTAACTATTAGTAACGGGGAAATGAATGCTTGTTCTTTTTATGACTGCACCATTTCTATTAATACTTCCTCATCTAAATACAAAAGTTTATCTTTACGTAATTCTAATACTACGGTGCACCAAACAGCTAATAATACAGTTTTTTTCTTGTACGGGGGAACATTTGAGCTAAAAGATAATGTTAACATATCAAGCTTAGATGTATATAATGGTGATATAATTTTATCAAATTCACATGTTGAAGATATAACCTTTTGGGATCAAGAAGAAAGTACAACTGCCAATATTACAGGTAGTGGAACAATTGGAAACATGTACTGCGCAAATAATTCAGAGGGTAATGTAAATGTTACAATTGATGGAGATTTCCAGCTAGAGGGTGGAGTTAATATTAGAAATGTTACCTTCAATTCTTCTTCTACAATCAATTTAGATGGAGAGGATGACTCACTCTACTTAAGAGGAAACAATACTATCCTCAATTCTGAAATTAACTTATCAAATGGTACAGATTTATTTATTTCTGGAGCTTTAAATAATCTAGATGGTATAACAATTAGTAATGGTGGCGGACTATACTTTGATAACATTTATAGCGGTTATGAGCAACCTATCCTAGTTGATATAAATGGTGTTACGACTGATAAATATATGGTACGTTTAAGTAATTTTGATTATGCAGAATATAAACTTGCTGGTAATGCAAATTCTTTTGATAAAGAAGTCGTGTTAAAGTTGGATAATCAGGTCAAAGAAACTTTGTCTGTGGGAGACACTTATTTAAGAAATGGCAAAGATGTTGAATTAGTTATTAAAGATAATATTTTAACTTTAGAAATTTCTGAAAACCTTTTTGATAATGTTGAAGATGGTGATCTAATATTGTGGACAATGGATGAGGGAGCCCCACTTGTTGATTACTACATATTTTCTATGTCAAAATATGAGGATTTTTCAAAATCAAGAACTGAAACCATAACTAGCAATATGACCAAGGCTGTTGATACAAACCAATTTTTTTCAAAAACTGGTGCATATTATTATAAAATTGAAGCATTTGATAGTGATGGAAGTTTAATTGAAACTTATAAATCTGTAACATACCATGAGGGACTTTCATATTTTACTCTCATTGAAGGAGACCGAGCAACAGGAGAGAAAGCCGTTGGAACTGAAGGAATTGGTATTTATATTGAAGTTAATAATAAAGGAGAATTGGTAAGCTCAAACTATGATACAAATGTGCGCATAGATGTCTCTAATAATAGCAGTATAACTTATTCAACATTAGATAATAACTGCAACGTCTATCTATATCACAATAGCTCTGCAAGCAATCTCAAAATTTTAAACTCTTGCTCAATTAGAACAGACAAAACGTCCTCAGCTTCTTCAATTGAATTATCTGGAGAATATGATTATTGGACTAATGATGCCCGTGCTTCATTTATTTGTTCTGGCAATGCAAACGATATTTTAATTAAAGTTGGGTTTGCTCATTTTAAAGATGAAGGCAACGTAAATGGTGTTACAATAACTGGGTGGAAATCATATGCTAAATTCGAAGATGTCACCGCAAGCAATATAAATATTAATAGTTCGAGTGATGCATTTTTTAAAGGTAAAACAAATGCACAACAAATAACCTCTAACAATGCTAACATTTATATATCTGAACAGGCTCATATTTCGGATATAAATGTGGACAATAGCCAAATAGAAATAATTGATTATGCTGAAATTTCAGATTTAAATATTTTAAATAGTGACAGTCTATATCTAGAAGATAACTCTAGTATTACAAATATAAATACCAGTGAAAGTACATTATTTTTTAAAAATAATTCAAAAGTAACTAATCTAGATTCTTCAAATAGCACTATTTATTTGAAAGATAACGCTTCATTAGATGGCGCCAAATTAAAAAATAATTCACTTCTAAAAGTATATAACACTAAAGTAAAGGGTCTATTATACGTTGAAGATAGTTCTATAGAAACAGCTAACGATTATGGAAATAATCATTATTTAAAAAAAGTTGAAGGAGATATTTTATTAACAAATAATGCTGATCTAAGTCAATCTGTGATTAACTTATATGATAACTCAAGCATAGTCATTAATGGCGAACATAATAAATTTGGTAAAGTTAATTTCAAAGGTAATGGTTTTATTAATTTTGATATTACCTCAATTGATGAAACTTCAACGAATTTTATGATTGATGGATTTTCTCAAGGATACGATGAAATAGAAAGAGTTGGGTTAGTAATAGATGGTAATATTGAATATGGAACGTATGAATTAGCAAGTGGTATTAATGAAAATAATGATTACTTTGAATATAGTTCGCTTTATGTATTTGATGATTATGGTAATGAACTAGGTTCTTTATCGTTAAATACAAATTATAGTTCTAGTCAAAGAACATATGACCTTTATTTAGATGATGGTAGCGTTAAATTAAACGTGCGTGAGGATTTATCTGTTTCATCGCCCTACTCTCTTCAATATGATGATAAATGTATTTGGCAACATGGTGGAGATGAATCAGGAATAAAAAAATACATTTTAGAATATTCAAAAAATGCTGATTTTAGTGGCGAATCCGTTACTATTGATTGTTCTGATAATTATTGCTATGGCAGATCTATATATGGAAGCTATTATGTTAGAGTAAAAGCCATTGATAATGCTGACAATGAAAGCGATTGGAGCGAATCTAAGTTTATGAATTTTGAAGATAACCAAGCTCCAACAACTGTTACAGATATTAAATTAAATAATAAAAATGTTATATCTTGGACTCCATCTGAAGATTCGATGACTGGGATGAAGGAGTATCAATTAGAGTATTCGAAATATTCAAACTTCAGTAATAGCAGCACTTATAAAAGTTCTTCAAACTCTTTTGACAGTCTTCAACTTTATGGGAATTATTACATTAGAATAAAAGCTATTGATAATGTTGGAAACGAAAGTGGTTGGAGCTCAAGCACTAGATTAGGATTTCGTGATTTGATAAGCCCGGAAGTCCCACAAAATTTTTCCATCGACAATACTAATGTTTTATCGTGGAGTAAAGTAATAGATCAAGGAATTGGATTTAAAAAATATATTTTTGAGTATTCAAAAAATTCTGATTTCAGCGGTAATTCAACATCTGTTGATCGTTTTTCTAACTTTTTTAATGGAGCTAACATTTACGGAGATTATTATGTTAGAGTAAAAACCGTTGATTTTGCTAACAACGAAAGCGATTGGAGTGAAACAAGCGCCATCAACTTCAAAGATGTTATAAACCCAGGAGAAGTCAAAAACTTCGATGTAAATGATAAAAATATTTTATCGTGGACACCAATAGAGGATTCAGGCTCTGGGGTTAAAGAGTATATTATCGAATGCTATAAAAATAATAATAAAACAACTTATATAACCACTTCAAATACCTTCGAAGCAAAAGAACTTTATGGCAACTATTATATAAAAATAATAACAGTAGACAATGCAGGCAATAAGAGTGATGGTAATTTCACTAAAATGCTTACTTTTAAAGATTTACTTAGTCCAGACAGCCCGCAGAATATCTCCGTAAATGATAGTAATATTTTATCGTGGAGCCATATAACAGATCAAGGAACTGGATTAAATAAATATATTCTAGAATATTCTAAAAATGCTGATTTCAGTGATGCTTCAACTATCATTAATTGTCACAACAATTTTTTTAATGGAACTAATTTATATGGGGATTATTACATCAGAGTAAAATCTGTTGATAATGTTGGCAATGAAAGTGATTGGAGTGAAACCTCAAGTGTCTTTTTTAATGATATAGTAGCACCTGGAAAGCCATACAATTTAGAAATAATTAATGGTAATATTTTATCGTGGAAAAAACCAAATGAATATGGTTCGGGATTGAAAGAATACATTCTCGAATATTCAAACCATGCTGACTTCAGTAACAAAAGCACTGTAATAGTAGACACCAACAGTTATAATATGAATGGAGTTGATCTTGAAAATCTATATGTACAAGTAACAGCTGTTGACTTTGCAGGAAACAAAAATATTTTAAATAAAAAAATAAAAGTTTCAAATAACAATAGCTTCGAGAATTCACATCAAATTGACATAAACCAAACAACCAATAGTTGGGTTGGATTTGGAGACGCGCTTGACGTGCATAAATTCACGGTTGATACTGCGGGATGTTTTGAGATTGATCTGACGAACTTAGACTCGAAAACATACTTCAATTTATACAAAGCATACGATTATAAAGACACAACTCATTACAAAAAAATCAAGGGAGCGAGTTCAAAAACAGATAAAAACACCGGTTTGACGGCTGCTGAAATCAAAAATTTACTGCTTGACAAGGGCGAATATTATGTTGAAGTAATCTCTGGCGATAAAGGAAAAGGGCGTTATGAAACTGATTATGACCTGAATATCAATGCGGATTATTTCCCAGATGCAACAGAGGATGAATTCAACTTTAAAACTGGCGTTGGCACTGCAAATGAATTAACTCTAAACGATGATGGCGATGTTACAACCAATGGTTGGGTTGGATTTGGAGACGCGCTTGACGTGCATAAATTCACGGTTGATACTGCGGGATGTTTTGAGATTGATCTGACGAACTTAGACTCGAAAACATACTTCAATTTATACAAAGCATACGATTATAAAGACACAACTCGTTACAAAAAAATCAAGGGAGCGAGTTCAAAAACAGATAAAAACACCGGTTTGACGGCTGCTGAAATCAAAAATTTACTGCTTGACAAGGGCGAATATTATGTTGAAGTAATCTCTGGCGATAAAGGAAAAGGGCGTTATGAAACTGATTATGACCTGAATATCAATGCGGATTATTTCCCAGATGCAACAGAGGATGAATTCAACTTTAAAACTGGCGTTGGCACTGCAAATGAATTAACTCTAAACGATAATGGCGATGTTACAACCAATGGTTGGGTTGGATTTGGAGACGCGCTTGACGTGCATAAATTCACGGTTGATACTGCGGGATGTTTTGAGATTGATCTGACGAACTTAGACTCGAAAACATACTTCAATTTATACAAAGCATACGATTATAAAGACACAACTCGTTACAAAAAAATCAAGGGAGCGAGTTCAAAAACAGATAAAAACACCGGTTTGACGGCTGCTGAAATCAAAAATTTACTGCTTGACAAGGGCGAATATTATGTTGAAGTAATCTCTGGCGATAAAGGAAAAGGGCGTTATGAAACTGATTATGACCTGAATATCAATGCGGATTTCTACCCTACCACAAATAACTGGGAAAATGCCGTTCAAATAACTGAAGATGAATTTGGCACAACTGGAGATTTCTCAGAGATTATTGGTATGACAGATAAACATGATTATTATAAATTCACTGGAGTATCGGGAGCATATAGTTTAGAAGTTACTCACTCTATTGAAAATATAAATGATGGAAATCTTGAGTTAACATTATATCAAATTAAAGGAGGAAAATTTGTAAAAATTGCTTCTGATGATTTAGATACAATTACTAAACAAATTAAAATACCAGATAATGAAAATGGGGACTGGACAACGGAAGCAGTTGAAGTCTGTCAGGCTTCCCTTGTAAATAAAGGTAGTAAAGAACATATATACTTAACTCCGGGAGCTGAATATTTAATTGATGTAGAATATACGGGCAATAATCCTAACGAAAACCTTGAATATCATTTAACGGTAATGTCTTAATAAAAAGTAGTAATTATGAGTTTAGAGAAAATTATTAATAATAAAAGCGGGTTGCTATGCTTAAAAATTATAGCAGCCTCCTTTCGTCCCAGTATCAATTTCTTGTCCGTAATTGATGAACAAATTATTGAGTTGTATAAGCAAAATAGCACTGATGCAGTATGTGAGATTTGTGAAAAATTAGAGTTACCTTTTCAATATAAAACTGCAGAAAAACTTGAAGATATTATTCATGATTCACAAGCACCTTTGTTATTGAAACTAATAAATGGCAACTTTATTTGTATAGCTGATTGTAATGAACTTAATGTTAAAAACGAGACTATTAATATTTTAGATCCCTTAATAAAAAATCAAAATAAAATATTAAAAGTTCCTCGAGCTGAATTATTAAAAAAATGGGCAAAAACAGCCATAGTTTTTAGCAATATTAATGATGATATCAGAAAAAATCCAACTCTGTTTGCATTAGTCGCAGTTGCCCGTCATCATGAACTTAAAATCGATGTTAAAACCTTAGAGCATGAATATTCTATTGATAATCAATATATCCATGAAGGATTATTGGTTAAAATTTTAAAAGATTATAATTTTAAGGTTAAAAAAATAAAATTAACCTTCAACAAAATGCTGAAATTAGGTGAAAGTTATCCTTTAATTGCCTACAAAGAAAATAATCATGCTGTGATTATTTGTGGAATAAAATATGATGATAATGGCGTTGATGTTCAATGTGTCATTCGAGATTCACAAAATATTGAAAATGAATATGCTTTTTATTATGAAGAAGAATTTAAAAAATTAAATTTAAAAAGTGTATTTTTGATTAAACGTAAATATTCTCTTAAGGATGAAGAACAACCATTTGGTTTAAGATGGTTTATTCCCGAGTTTATTCGCTTACGAAATATTTTTGCACAAATTGCTTTAGCGGTGGTAATGATTAGCTGTATTGCTTTAGTAATACCGTTATTTTTTCAAATTGTTGTTGATAAAGTTCTGACAAATCAGAGCTACAATACTTTAAATGTTCTTGGAATTGGAATAATTTTGGCTTTAATTTTTAATGCAATATTAGATTTTGCTCGTGGATATTTATTAATTTTTGCAACTAATAAAATTGATATTAATACCGCATCAAGAGCATTTAATCATTTAATGAAATTACCTTTAGATTTTTTTGAGAAAATTTCATCGGGAGTTTTAATCAAGCATATGCAACAGACAGAAAAAATTCGTGGATTTTTATCGGGAAGCCTCTTTTTTACAGTTTTAGACCTGTTTTCATTGATTATTTTTATTCCATTTATTATGCTGTATAGCGCAAAATTAAGTTTTGTGGTGATAGGATTCGCCGCAATGATGGCATTAGTTGCAGCTGTTTTAATCAAACCTTTTCAAGCTAGATTACAGGAATTATATCAAGCTGAAGGGAAAAAGCAGAGCATGTTAGTCGAAACAATTCATGGTATTAAGACGGTTAAATCATTATCTTTAGAACCTGCTCAGCGGAAACATTGGGATAATTCAACAGCATTTGCAATTGGTCGCTATTTCAGAGTTGGAAAAATATCATTAACAGCGCAAACAATTAGTAAATTTTTGGAAAAATTGATGACAATTTCAGTTATTTGGCTTGGTGCTTTGATGGTTTTTGACAAAGAGTTAAGTATTGGTTCATTAATTGCATTTCAAATGATTTCAGGACGAGTAACTGCACCATTGGTAAAACTAGTGTCATTAATTCATGAATACCAACAGACAGCTTTGTCAGTAAAAATGTTAGGTAACGTAATGAACGCTCCTACTGAAGTGATTTGTGGAACTGTTCAGCCTAAAATAAAAGGAAATATCTCGTTTAGTAATATTAGTTTTAAATATAATCCCACTGCTCCGTTGATAATTAAAAATTTTAATTTAGACATTAAAGCTGGAACAACCATTGGAATTGTCGGCAAAAGTGGTTCTGGTAAAACTACTCTAACAAAATTATTACAAGGGCTTTATCCTATTAATGAGGGGTTGATAAAGATTGATGGAATTGACATTAAAGAAATAAATTTATCATACTTAAGAAGGCATATTGGAGTCGTGTTGCAAGATAATTATTTTTTTACTGGTTCAGTTAGAGAAAATATTTGCTTGACAAAAAAAATGGCAACGGATGAAGAGGTTGTATATGCAACAACTTTAGCTGGAGCTCATGAATTCATTCAAAATTTACCTCAAGGTTATGATACAATTCTTGATGAAAATGCTTCTAATTTATCAGGAGGGCAAAAGCAACGCTTAGCAATTGCGCGTGCATTATTAACGAATCCACAAATTTTAATTTTTGATGAAGCTACCAGTGCTTTAGACCCAGAAAGTGAAGCGGTAATTCAAAAAAACTTACAAGCGATTTGCCGAGGGCGAACGGTGTTAATTATTTCACATCGTTTATCAATGGTTCACGATTCTGATTTAATTTTAGTTGTCGACGAAGGCAAAAAAGATGCCGTTAATTCACATCATGAGCTCCTTAATGAATCAAAAATTTACCAAGAATTTTGGTATCAGCAAATGGGGAGGTATTATGAAAGACAATGCTAAATTATGCTCTGAAGCTGTGGATTTTCAATCTGATGCGCTTGCTTTAGTCAATAAAAAATTGCCATATTTTTTGCGAAATAATGTTTATATTTTATTACTAATTTTTATGACATTATTGGCATGGTCATATTTTGGAAAAGTTGATGTGGTTATTTCAACACAAGGCAAAATCATTTCAACTGCGCCAAATATTGTTATGTGCCCATTAGAAAGAACTGTTATAAAAAAAATTAATGTAAAGGTAGGGCAAATAATTAATAAAGGTGATGTTCTACTTGAATTTGACCCAACTTTTAATCAAGCTGAATTTGACCGACTTGAAGCTCAATTATTGAGTATGAATGCTCAGTTTGATAGATTAAAAGCTGAATTTTTAAACAATATATATAATCCAAATGGTAAAAATATTAATGAACAACAACTATGGCAAAGGAAGATTTTTAATAAGCGTCAGAAATACTATAAGCAACGTATTAAGTATTATGATGAAAATATCAATCGTATTGAAGCAAGTATTGTTGCAAATAATGATAGTTACAGCAAGCAACTTGAACGTCTTGAAACATTCCAAAAACTTGAAAAAATATACGAAAAATTAAAGCAAAAAAATGTTACATCATTAAATCAAGTTTTGCAGATTCAAATTTCACGCATGGAAATGGAAGCACAAGTTGATAGTTTAAAAAATAAAAAATTAAGCTTACAGCATGAAAAATTATCAATGATGGCAAATAAAAATTCTTTTGAGGAAGAATGGCAAAAGAATTTATCTGAAGAATTAGTTAAAGTTGAACGAGAAAAAAGCAGTATTCAAAAACAGCTAAGTAAAGCAAAACAAATGATTTCTTATGTCAAATTGATTGCACCTTGTAATGCAATTGTTCATGAATTAAGCTCTTTATCAATAGGTTCCGCAGTTCGTGAAGCTGAACCATTGTTAACTTTAGTGCCAGTTAATGTAGACTTAGAAGCTGAAATTAATGTTTTACAAAAGGATATTGGTAAAATTAATATTGCTGATGACGCACGCATAAAACTAACTGCATTTCCATTTCAAAAACATGGCACCTTGTCAGGTAAATTAAGAACAATTTCTGAAAATACTTTTGAAGTAAACACAGCTATGGGGAAAAATTCACAGTATCACGCCCGTTTATCTCTTAATGGTAAATTGAAAAATACTCCAAAAAACTTTAGGTTGATTCCTGGAATGGAAGTAATTGCTGAAATTAAAGTAGGTCAACGTCGTATTATTGAGTATGTTATCTTTCCATTGATTAAAGCTTTAGACGAAGCAATTGATGAACCATAAATAGGATTTATATCAATACTTTAATTTATATTGTTATTAATTACTTTAATAGTAAATCAACTCAAAGTTTTAAAAACAATAATTCATTGTGTTAAAAATATAACTCGTTGCTTTAAAAAGGAAGACTTCCATCATATAAAATTATTTTATACTTACATTTTCTATAAACTGGAAATACTTTCCTTTTTAATTTTTAGCATTCATTTAGGAATAATGTTTGTTATCTTTGTCGAGTTAATAATTATAATATTTGCAATTAATATAGATGAAAAACGCAATATATCACTCATTTTAAAGAGTATTATAAATTTTACTTTAAGTCAGATATAGCGTTTTTATTCTCATTTAAAACCTGAACACTCATCATATTTTTATTAGGAATATTTATATCAACATAACGCCACACCAATCTTTTATCTCTCGTTATTTCTATAAGCCCTGCTCCATTTTTACTGATATTTGATCTATAAAAGCCAACTACAATATTACCATTTTTTAATACGTTGATACCACATATTTTTCCTAATTTCACTTGAGGAATATCCTTTGGTGAAAATTTCCAAATTTCCTTTCCATGCTTGTCATATTCAATAATGTCATTTATTTGCCCTGTTAAATAATTATCATTAGATAATTTTATTATTGAAAACGCTATAGGGTTTTTAATCTTTTTTTCCCATAATATTTTTCCTGTCGCATCATATTCACGGTATAATTTATGTTTTCCAAGGGATACCAAATAGTTTCCAGCCTTTGTTTTTCTTACCATTCGTAGATTTAAATGATCTCCAATTTTTCTAGGAATTATTGCTAATTCAAAAATAATCTTTCCTGATGAATCTACTTCTAAAATTCTACTTGTCGAATTTTCACCAATTAATGTATTACCATTTTCTAAGCGCTGGCATGAATAAACGCCACCGCCTTTATCCATTTTTGCTTTATAGTTAAAAATTATTTCTCCTGTCTTTAAATTAACTTCTTTTACCTCTCCATCAGCAATTAAAACATTACCATTTTTTAACATCCAAACATCGCTTGTGTTTCCTGTTTTTACAGCCCATACTATATCACCAAGCTTATTTAAAATTAAGGTTTTGTGTTGCCCCGTTGCCAAAATATATTTATGATTATTCTTTCCCAAAATTTTTTGATTTGATGTTTTTTCTATTTTTAAAAACTCTACCTTATCTGCAAAAGTATTAAGTGCTTTAAAAATTGTAAAAATTAAAATTATTAATAATATATTTATTAAATATTTTTTCATATTATCCTTTCTTATATTGATGATTGATTTAAAAAGACACTTCAAATAATTGAAGTGTCTCTATATAGTTTTTGATAATTATTTTTCTTAATTTAGAAAAATATTAATTAATTGGTTCGATTATTCGAAAACCTACATCAAATACACTTTGATATTTTTTAAAAGGAACTCTATAACTTGAAGTTGCATGTTTAGGACGGTCATACCATGAACCTCCACGTACAACTTTTTCTTCATTAACCATTAAAATATTTGGATTCCCAATATAGTTCTTATAATTTGAGACGGTCCACTCAGCAACATTGCCATGCATATCATATAAACCCCAAGCATTTGGTAAATATCCTCCACTTTTAACTGCGAGAAAACCATGGTCATCAAACTTTCTATTCCGTGGTATCCAATCATCAAATTCCGTTGGATTTTTTAGCGTTGTCATTTTTTCTTTATAAGGTTGTGCCGCAAAACATTTTAACTGTTTATCTGCCAAGTTAGCATAGTAAGAAAAATCGCTATCTTTGTTACCAAAATAAAAATCAGTATCACTCCCAGCTCTACAGGCATATTCCCACTGTTGCTCTGTCGGAATTGCTATTTTTTTGCCTACTTTATTACTTAACCATTTACAAAATTTTTGGATTTGGTTTAAGCTAACTCTAACAACTGGTTGCTTTGGTTTATTGCTTGGATATGGTTTTACCCCAAACTGATAACCATGACGAACTTCTGCAAAGCTATCATGTTCAGGGTCAAATAAAGAGTATTGGGCATTGCTAATTTCATTCGCACTCATATAAAACGCTTTATTAACTTTTACAATGTGACGTGGCTGTTCATCATAGTGACCATTTGCTGATCCCATGATAAATTCTCCAGGAGGAATCAAAACCATTTTAATTTTTTGATTATTACCTATTTCGAAATATTTCTCAACTAATAGGTTATTTGCTTTTGCAAATTTATATTGTAGCTCTTTTGCCTCGGTGCAAGTCAAAGGAAATGAATTTGTATTAATAGGCATATTTTTTATCGCTTTTAATTTTTTAGGAGCAACATATTTGATTGTCTTTGGCAATGCTTTTTTTCCACTTTCATAGTCAAAGGCATTGCTGACTCCAGAAAATTTATCCATCAAATCTTTAGCTTTAGCAGTATTAGTTTTAGTTTTTTTTGCATTTAATAAAATATCGCTCCAATAACCGTGATAGACTGCATTCATATCAATCCACTCACTTATTTTTGCTAACTCTTTATGCGTCAACTTTACATTGTAATGCCCTTTTTTAAGCATTTTTACTAAATCTGTAGAATCGGCATGAAATTCCATTGCAGGTAATTGATGTATACCTCCCTCAATACCATTCCTTCTAACTAAACGATGTAACGCTACATACGAATTACTAAATCTACGAGGTTTTAATGGTCTTTTACCACTAATGCTTCCATTGTGTTTTGAGCTCCATTTATTTGGATACATTTTTCCATTTAATATTGGGCGGCCATCTTTTTGAGCCCCATCATGACAGCCAATACAATTTTTATCAATAATAGGTTGTACTTCATGAGCATAACTATAGTTATTACTACCACCAATCCATCTCTGTATTATTTGAACAGGTTTTTTTGTTGCAATTCTCAATGATACTGGAGGAGTGACATCACTACGTTCATGACAACCAATACAAGATAATTTTTCTCCTGGCATTGCCGTAAACCAACTACGCATCAATGCTAATGCTTTGCCATTTTCATCTAATGGCTGAATTGCAACTGGTAATGTGGCTGGGACCTTAAACATTGCCGATCCATCTTTTTCGACATCTACAGTTCCCAAAATACGTCGCATATCCCAAGGTCCATCAATACCATAAATTCCTAGCAATCCACCAACATTACGTGGACTAAAATGATAGGTGAATAAGCGTAATTTTTTAACAACACCACGTGGCAAGCCCTTTAAGCCCTCGCCTAAATAAATATCTTGAATAAAAACTGTAGCTTCATCAGTCTTTAAATTTACTCTATCAGGAACAATTGGAGGTAGAGGTTTTGACACGATTAAATTAGGCTCCATTAATGAATATTTGTTGCTTCCGTTAATTTTAGTCATATTATCAAAAGTATCGACTAAATAAAGAGCATATTTTGATTTGTTATTAACTCTTGCTGAAGTAATAAAATATTTTTCATTTATTGGATATGGATGAACAAATTGCGGATAGACACCATCAACTAGACGATCTCGGACAATTGGCTTAACAATTTTTTTACGATACGGTATTTCTTGAACTACTCCTTCGGCTTCTCTTTGTCCCTTGTTAACATCAAAAATTAACAAACGTCCAGCCCTAGCAACACCATGATGTCCAGTTGCAATTGCAACAAACTTAGTTGGGTAACCTGGAATTGGTTTTGCGTAAAATAATGAATTTGGGAAAAACGATTGAGAACCATAATAAGCTTTTTGATCAGTCCCATCTGGATTCATGCTCATTAATAAACGTGAGTTTGAATGTTGAATATCTGTATATTCCCAGCGTTGAAATAAAACTTTTCCGCTAGCCAATACTCTTGGAGTCCAGTTATGTTCTTGGTCAAATGTCAAACGACGAATTCTTTTTGTTTTACTATCATAGCGGTATAAATTACCGATATAACTATTGCCATAAACACATGGAACTCCAAGCATTGTTGCTGTTGAAATAAAAATGATATCACCATTAGGCAAATAGCAACCATCATAGTTATCTATTTGGGGTTCTTCTATCAGTTTTAAACGGCGAATAATATTACCATGCATATCCATTTCTTGAATGCCATGCGTATTTCTATTTTCTGTAGTTGAAAATAGAAATTTTTTGCCAGAGAAATCAATATTTATATCACCAATAAAACCTTTGTTTTTCGGTCTATAAATAGTTTTAAAATTCTCCGAGTTTATGGCGACATCATCAATAATTACAAATTCATTATTAAATTTGCCTTTAATACTTGAATTACCATTATAGTTAGCAGGTAATGCAAGCTTCCCTACACGCTTAATAGCTAATAGTGATTTACCTTTTAATAAAGGATTATTTTCAAGCAAAACTTTTCTCTGAAATTTATAAATTTGCTCAAATTCGTTTTCATCTAACTTGTTATCTTTAGCAAATTTTGCTAATTCGTCTAATTGCTTGAGATAAATTTTTGCATTAGGATAATCCTTCGGATAAAAACGAGCGTAATCTTTTATTGCTAAAGAGATTGAACATAAATTAATACGTTCGCCTACTTTGTTCGTAAAAACTTTATCAGGAAGAGTATTTGCATATATACCTATTACAGAACAACTACAACCTATAAATGCTATAATTACTTTTTTAAATTTTTTCATAATTTTTCCCTTTGTATTAATTGTTTTTTATAACTGATTTCAAAATCAATAATTAAGGAACTTGTTTTGTCGGAGCAATAACAATTTCTCTAATACAAACATGTTGAGGCTGTTCATGAGCAAATAACATAGCATCAGCAATATTATCTGCATTTAGAATTTCGTCTCCTAAATCTTTTTGCCAATCGCTGCTTGCTTGTTGGATTTCCTTGTTACTCATTTGAGTTAGTAAGTTTGTTGCCACTGCTCCAGGAGAAATTGTTACTACTCTAATATTACTTTCTGCAATGTCTTGGCGAATATTTTCACTAATCATTAAAACAGCAGCTTTTGTTCCACAATAAATAGCATGATTTGTAAAAGCTTTCTTACCAGCAACAGATCCTAAATTAATGATAGTGCCAAATTGATTTTTTTTCATTTCATCTAAAATACAGTGCAACCCATTTAAAACTCCCAAAACATTAATATTAAGCATTGCTTGCCACTCTTGAGGGCTTTGAGTTTCAATAGTATCTGCTAACATAATTCCAGCGTTATTAATTAATGTTCCAATTTCACCAAAAAGCTCTTTACCTTTTTCAATAGCATTTTTATAGCTTTTAATATCTGTAACGTCTAATTCTTGACATAAACAATTATCTAATTTAAGTTTTTTAACTCCACTAATATTTTTATCCAATAGTAATAGAGGATAACCAGCCTCATAAAATTTTAAAGCTGTAGCTTTACCAATTCCCGAATTTGCACCAGTGATAACAACTAATCTTTTCATCATAATCTAACTTTCCTTTGAGTAAATAATTCTTTTTACTTGCTTTTTTCTTAATTTGTAACTTTAGTAAGATATATTGCTAAACCGTTAATGTAAATGACCATCAATACCTTTTTATTTTCATTTTATTTATGGTTATCATAACTTTTAATTATGGGTAAAACTAAAATGGATCAAAGATTACTAAAATATTTTATAGCTGTTTATGAAGAAAAAAGTGTTACAGCCGCAGCAAAAAAATGCTTTATTTCACAACCAGCATTATCCAATGCTATAAAGCAACTTGAAGAAGAATTAAACTGTCAACTTTTTATACGCTTAAAGCGTGGAGTAAAGATAACTGGTAATGCCGAACAATTTTATCCTCAAGCCTTAAAACTTGCAAAAGATATGGATAATATCACAAAATTATTCGAAGATAAAGGCACTAAGAATATTATCAAAATTGGTGTTTATCGGGACTTTGATCATAACAAGTTAGCAAAATTTTATAAACATCTTTATGAAACAATTCCAAACCTATATCTAAAACTTCTTGATTATTATGATGATGAACCAATAGCAAAAATTTCTCCCGATTGTTTCAAAGGGAAGGACGATATTTTTCTAAAACTATGGGATGAAGATTATGTTTTGTCAGTACCTAAGAACCACCAACTTACAAAACAAAAAGAAGTTACTATTAATGACTTAGCGAAATACCCATTCATTGAATATCCAAGTTGCGAACCACATCAAAGAATGATGGGTATTCTTTCAAGTGAAGGTGTAAAATTGAATATAGTCGCAACTGCAACTCATAAAAGTCAGGTAATGCACTTAGTTGAATCTGGTATCGCTATTTCATTTATTCCAACTGGAACACTAGCAATGACAACAAATTTAGTCCAATTAAAAGTCAAAGGAATTCCTAGAATGTATCGCACTGTCGGCTTACAATTCAACTCCGTTAATTTACAAAACCCCAAAATAGAGGCGCTATCTAATTCATTAGAAAAATTTTATAACACTCATTAAACTATATTACGGAATATTAATGGAAAAACGAGTTTAAAAAATTAATTGTTTTTACAACAAACAACAGCTGAGATCTGTTATGAACAAATATGGTTATAGCTGTAGTTGAGCATAAAATAATTCTCGAGTTTTTATCAGACAAATCATTTCAAAACTCATTATTCTATTTAGTCTTCCCATAAAAATACGCCTTCCCTCCTCTAATTTTATTTCATACTTTCTAAAAAAAATAAAAAAAAATAGATTTTTATTGCAAAGTAGACAATTTAAAACAATAAGAGTGCCACACAAGTTGTAGAAATTTATAATTTACACTTGACAATTTATGCAAAGTTATATTTATTAATTACAATAATAACAATAAGGACTTAATTAATATGGCGAGAAAAACTAAAGAAGACATGTTACGTACTAGAGAAGTCATCTTAAGTAGTGCTTTAGATCTTTTTTACAAAAATGGCTTTTCAAGGACAACTCTTGACCAAATCGCATCAAAATCAAATTGTACACGAGGTGCTATTTATTGGCATTTTAAAAATAAAATTGAAATTTTCATAAAATTATCAGAAAAATTTGAAAATATTATTGCAGAGAGATTTGCTAATATTGTTGAAACTGAAAATAATGAAATTAATGATTTGAAGAAATTTTGTCAAGAATTTATTTCTATTCTTGAAAAGAATAAGGACTTTAGACGTTTTTATAATATGGTCTTAAGAAAAACAGAGTGGACTGACGAATTAAGATACGTTGAAAAAATTTTGATTGAGAATGATAAACATACTCAAAAATTTTTTGAACTAAAATTTCAGGCAATTGCAAATAGAAATAATCTACTTCCAGCAATAACTCCCAAGTTAGCATCTGTTGGGCTATTGTCGTATTTTTTTGGATTAATAAGTTGGTGGCTTATTGACCAAAATGAATGTAGCACCCAAGATATGTTTAAACTTGTTGATATTTATATTGATTCACTTATTATAGATTAAATTTATTTTTATTATTTTTTTTGAAAATACTTGTTTTTTATGCGATTTGATACTATATATTTATACATACATGTATGTATGTAAATTTAAAATTGTTGTAATTTATATAATTTTTGTTACGAATTTAATAAAATTAATCAATGATTAAAAATAAATACGGAATTTAATTAATGAAGTTTAAAGATAATATTTATAAGGGATGATAGTAAAATGAAATTTTTATTTAATAAAAGAATACTACATATGTCATGTTGGTTTTTTATTTTTACAATAATATTACTTACTTGTGCAAAAGTTTTTATAATTATTGATAAAAATAAAAACAGAGAACTCATAAAGCCTAAAAATTTATCTGTAGAAGTTTTTAAAGTTAAAAAAGGCAATATAAGTCAATGGATATGGGGAGAAGGAACTGCTTTTACAGTGAAAAGAGAATTTTTATGCTTTGAAAAGGCTGGAAGAATTGTCTACATCGCTAAAGATAACGACAAAAATATTATCCGTGAAGGATCAATTGTAAAAAAAGGTCAAATTCTCGCAGAAATTGATTCACGAGATTATATTCAATTAAAAAAAGAATACAATGCAGACCTACTTCAGGCTCAAAGTACCATAGATTTAGCAAATTTAAATATAGAAAAATTAAAAGATGATTATAAAACAAAACAAAAACAAATAGATAGGTTAAAACTATTAACACTAAAAAAAGTAATATCAAAACAAAAACTTGAACTCATGGAAAATGAGTTTAATACCGTAAGGCTAGCAATAAAAAAAGCCGAAATAACAAAGAAACAAAATAAATTAAAATTATTACAGATAAAAGCTAAAATTGAAAAAAATAATATTGACTTACAAAGAACAAAAATAATTGCTCCATTTGATGGAATAATCGCAAGATTTAATATTAAAATTGGAGACTATGCATCGCTAAATTCAATTGATTTGAGTTCAAAACATCGATCTATTATGACAATGCCTATTATAATTATTGATCCTACTGCATATGAAATAGAATTATCAATTCCCGCCTACTCTGGGAAAAAGATTAAAACTGGTATGTTGGCACAAGTTTGTACAGACACTCTAGAGTTAAAAAATGTTACAGCTAATTATATTTCTGGAAAAGTTTATTCTATTACTCCTGACATTTCTTTACAAGCAAGAACTATGCAAGTTAAAATTCGCACTTTAGAGGGAAAAAATAATTTAGTTAATGGGGAAAGTATTTTGGCTAGAATTAGAATAAAATTGAAAAAAGATTGTATTACAATTCCATTCTCAGTCATCCAATTTGATTCAAAACATCCATTTGTTTTTAAATATAACAAAAAAAATAAAACCGTACTCAAGCAATATGTTGAATTAGGCATGCAAGAAAACGATATTGTTGAAATTCAAAAAGGCTTAAATACCGACGACTATGTAGTTTATCGGGGTCAAAATTTATTAAGCAATGGAGATAAAGTAAACATTATTGAAAAGAATGGAGAACAAAAATGAATTATAAATCAAAGAAAAAATTTAATTTATTTCAATTTCTATTCGTACAGAGAACTATTGCATGGGTTGCTATTTTAATAATGGCTGTGGCAGGTTATTTCTCCTATGATTCATTGGTAAAAGAATATGTTCCCGACATAAAAATACCTCAAGCTATTATTACTACCGAATGGCTTGGAGCTTCACCTGTATTAGTCGAAAAAGAAATTACTGTGGAAATAGAAAAAAAAATAAAAGAAATTGAAGGAATAAAAGACTATTATAGTGGTTCCCGAAATAGTTTATCAGTTATTGGAGTAAAATTTTACGATGATATTCCAATGAATATTGCAATGCAAAAATTGCAGGAAAAAATTGAAGAAGCAGAAGCTGAATTTCCTAAAAAAGTAGAAAAAACTCGTGTTGAAAAAATTTCAATCAACGACATTCCCATAGTCAGAGCTGTTTTGAAAGGAAACGCTGATTATAAAACTTTTGATAAATTATCTAAAAAAATTAAGAAAAAATTAGAAAGAATAAAAGGCATAAAAAAAGTAGTTCTCACTGGAAAAAGATCAGAAGTTATACTAGTGCAACTCTATTCAGACCGTTTACGCATGCTAGGAATAACACCTACACTCGTACATGATATTCTCAAACGATATGAAAACGATACTCCTATTGGTCGATTTGAAAAAGATGGTAATAACTTTTTTTTGAAACTAACTGGAAGTTTACAGGATACAGATATTATTCGCAAATTGCCTATAAAAAGAACTGCAGGTCATGTCGTAAGACTTGACGAAATAGCAAAAGTTTCAAGAAGGTTAGACAAAGTAAAAACTATAGCAATGTTAAACACTAAAGAAGGTAGTTTTGAACCTATTTTATCTATAAATATTTTAAAAATGCCAGGTAAAGATACCGTTAGATTAGTTGAAAAAGTAAAAGAAGCTATAACTCAGTTAAGACAACAAAAAGATTGGCCTAATAACATTAATTACGAAATTGTAGCAGATGAATCCGAACTAATTTTTGAAAGTTTAGAAAAATCATTTAAAAGTGCATGGCAAGCATTTTTAATTGTTTTTTTAATTTTATTTATGATGCTATCATGGCGAGAAGCTATAATTGCATCAACTGCTATTCCATTAACGTTATTAGCCTCAATTATAATTATTTGGTTTTTAGGATATTCGTTCAACATTATGGTAATTATTGGCGTGATTTTAGCACTGGGGTTATTAGTAGATGACTTTATACTGATTATGGAGGGGATGCATGAAAATTTTTATATAAAAAAACTTAGTTTTGCAAACGCTACAAAACGAACTATTCAAAATTATGCAATTCCATCTTTATCTGGTTCACTAACTACAGTTATGGTGTTTATTCCTTTAGCTCTTATACCAGGAGTTGATGGTAAATTTTTAAGGTTAATACCAGTTACTACTGCCGTATGTTTAATTATGTCTTATTTTATTTCGATTTTTATTGCAGTACCTCTTTCTGGATTATTACTAAAAGATAAACTCCAAAATTATATAAAGTTAAAAGGACCTAGCACTGTTGATAGAATATCAAAAAAGATTGAAATTTTTCTCCTTAAAACTTTAAAAAATTATATTTTAACAAGTCGCTTGAGAGCTTTTAGCTATATAGTTATGTCTTTAGTTTTATTCATTTTATTTATGGGAGCTAAATTAGTCATCCCATCAAGACTATATGCAGACGAAGATAGTAGAAATATAGGTATTACAGTTGAATTTCCAGCAGATACAACTATTGAACAAACAACAAAATATGCAAAAGAGATTGGAGATGAATTAGCTCAGAAAAAATATTTTAAATATGTTACAAAAAATATTGGTAAAAAGGATTCATATATTACAGGTTCACTGATATCGATGATGAATGAAACTCAAGCTCCTTACTTATTAGGGTTTGACTGTTTGTTATTACCATTAAAACAACGTGATAAAGAAAGTTTTGAATATGTAGATGAATTAGAAAATCTAGTTAAATATTTAACCAGTAATATTGCCGGTAGCAAAGTTCATGTTACTGCAGCACTAGGAGGTCCCGAACAAAAAGATCCAATCCAAATTGATATCACAAGTAATGATTTAAACCAACTAATCAAAGCAGCAAGCCAAGTACAAAAAGCATTAAGTACTATTCCTGGAGCAATTGAAATTTGCAATAATTTAGGTCAACGAAGGTTAGAAGCCTCCTTTATACCTAAACGTGAAGCTTTAGATTTTTATAAAATAAATGAATTAAATTTAGCTTTACAATTGAATTTTTTATGGATTATATAGAAGTTTCAAAGTTTAGGACAAATGAAATTGATGAAGATTTAGATGTTATGCTAGGTACCTATTGGCAAAGCCGTAAAGGGAAAATCGGTGGACCAGGCAGCTGGCAGGAAGTCAATAAAATATTTATTATTAATGATGCAGGAATAAAAATTCCATTAATGTCCTTGTTAGAGCGTTCATTTGGAAGTTCAATTCCTACTATTATTCATAAAAATGGTGTTAGGTGTGCTACTGTATCTGCAAAGGTTTTTCAAACAACACCTACTGATATTGAAGAACAATTAAAGCCAAAATTAGACGAAATAAGCAAAAATTGGCCAGCTAATTGTAATTATGAATTATCGGGAGAAGTTTCTTCATCTGCTGACACATATTCATCCTTAAATAAAATATTTTTTATTGCAATGGTTATAGTGTTTTCGATTTTAGCACTACAGTTTAATTCTTTTTTGCAACCAATTATTATTTTATTTTCTGTAATATTTGCAATTACTGGAGTTTTTGCAGGCTTCTTTTGGTTCGATATAACGATGTCTTTTAACGCCGTAATTGGCATTATTGCCTTAATAGGAATTGTGGTTAATGATGCAATTATAATGATAGACACAATGAATCGTTATGTAAAAAATGGTTTAAATGTCAAAGATGCAGCCGCGAAGGGTGCAAGTGATAGATTACGACCTGTTTTTATAACAACAATTACTACAGTTTTAGGTTTGATACCTTTGGCTATATCTGACAATGCTTGGATGCCTTTGTGTTTAGCAATTATTTTTGGTCAATCATTTACTACTTTAATTTCCGTGTTTCTAATACCTTCGTTATTTTTATTATTGACATCAGAAAAAAATGAACTTAAGCTAACAAAAGATCAATTATTTTTCTAAAAAATGAAGAAGATTGTACAAAATAATTCACCTCAAAAAGTTATCTAACTTTCTAAATATCGACTTAAAAAAATAATTGTAGATTTGGGAAAAATTAAATTTTCTTTTGCCATTTTCAATCCATTTAACGCCATAAGGTGACGGTCTATCTAGTCGATCATAATCAACGATGGCCATGATAACTTCTCAATTTGATTGTCGATGGTTGCTATTTGATTGCTAATCAATACAACAAAATAGCGAAAAATGCAAGCAAATAGAAAAAAATAAATTTCGTTTAAAAAGGTTTATTTTGAGGCTAAAACAACCATTTGAGGGTGATTTTGTTATTTTTGGAAAAGTGAATTGTGGAGATGGGGGGAATCGAACCCCCGTCCTAAAGTGGCATCTTGGAAACTTCTACATGTTTGTTCCATTTACATTGTTTTTCGTCCGCCGAACATGCCAATGGACAGGCATTTCTTTAGACTAGCGTTAATAAAAATCTCATCAAAAGCCTTAACACCTAACTTTTAACCAGGGTTATTTCTGATGATTCGTTACCCTATAACCCATCGGGTAGGAATCATAGCAGTCATTATGCTGCTAGTGCGTAATCTTCGTTTGCACTTATTGTTTTGACCGATGATTTACGAGGCCAACGATCATCCTCGACATGCAATTAACAATAAGCCTACTCAGTCGAAACCGTGTCATCCCCATATGTATACAATATGAAGAAGCTTTTCAACTAAAAGCTCTTTAACAATTAATAGAATGCTTTTCGTTTAAATTGCAAATCATTTGACTAAAATTTAATAATTTTTAAGTATAATTGAGTTTCTTATCAATAATGAAATTTCAAAACCTGAATATTATATTATGGCACTTCATAGTTTATAAACTAAATAAAGGATAAGTATGTTTTTTACTACTACAATTTAACTTAAATACAACATCAGAAAAAACTACAAGTTATTAAGGACAATAATAAGTATGCAGGCCTGTAAATCAGTTTAAATTTGATACTCAACAGAAAAAAAATTAAAAATGATTATAAGAACAAAGCGAAGCAAAAAATTACAATTAAAGATATTTCATAACAAAACATGCAAGGGTTTTACAAACTCAAATGGGAACAAAATTGTACATTGTGACAGTTTTTTTAATTAAAAACAATAAAAACCCCTAAATAGGCTTATTTAAAAATAAAAAAATCTTAGCTAAATTAACAGCTAAGATTTTTGTAAAATATTGAATCACGTTAAATCATTAATCATTTCCTTTCCAAGCAGGAGATTGAATTTCAATGATTTTGAATTTGTCAATGTTTTTATCACCACCAACAATAATTTTTAATTCAGCTATACCATCTGGCTTAAAACGATATGTTTGCATTTTTTTAGGACCTTTTTTAGTAGTACCTTTGTAAACTGTCACCCATTGTCCACCTCCAGCATTTGCCTTAATTTCAAACTCATATTTATCATTACCTCCCCAATGAATACTAACTGAATCTGTTTTAATGTTTTGATTCATTGTCAAAACAATTTCATCATTCAAAAATGAAGTTGACCAACATGTTTTTTGATCATTATCAAATGCATTTGGTAAGGCTTCTGAATTATTTGTAGCACGTACATATTTCATTTTGTCCAAAATACTTGTAGTATTAAGATCTTTGCCTTTTAGGTTAGCTAATTGAACACTATTTTCAACCACAGTGAAATTACCTTTTAGCTTAATATCAGCTGAAGAAGCTCCTATCATAATATTAAATTGTCCTGGCTCAACCACCCACTTCATATCTTCATTTAACAACTGTAAATCTTTTGGTCTAATTGTAAATGAAACATTTTTTATTTCACCTTTTTTAAGTTTAAGGCGTTCAAAACCACGCAAATTTTGCTCATAAGTTGTTACCGAACTCACCACATCACGAGTGTAAAGTTGAACAATTTCATCACCATCATATTTTCCAGTATTTGTCACATCAAAACTAATTGTCACATTATCATTTTTGGTAATCACTTTTGGTGAAATTTTTAAATTACTATATTTGAATTTTGTGAAACTTAACCCATAACCAAACGGGTATAATGCTCCAGCATTTTCAGCAGCACCAGCAGCAACTTGAGATGAAGGCTTACAAGGGAAATTCAATGGAATTTGTCCAACAGTTTTTGGTACTGTAACCGATAATTTACCACCTGGATTATAGTCACCAAAAATTACATCTGCTACAGCTGTACCGCCATGTGATCCTGGATAAAATGCTTGAATAATCGCATCAGCATTAGCATTTGTCCAATTAATTGCTAACGGACGACCACTAATTACCACCACAATCATCGGTTTATTTGTTTTCTTTAATTCTTTTAATAATTGTAATTGACGCCCTGGTAATTTCAAACTCGTACGTGATTTATTTTCGCCACAAGTGCGTCCATTTCCACCTACGACAGCCACAACAACATCAGATTTGTTTGCCGTTGCTACTGCTTCATCAATCATTTTTTGCTCTTCAGTAGTTAAAGGCATGTCTATTAATTCACTTTTTGGCCAATATTTGTCAACAATATTACAACCTTTTGCATAATTAACTTTGAAATTATTTGTAGCTTTGTCATTTAATCCGTCAAGAACTGTTTTTACATCAACAGCTAACGGTCCATAGTGAGTCAAAGCGTATTTTGCATCGTCAGCATTAGGACCAATTACAGCAATACTTTTAACATCTTCACGTTTTAATGGCAATGTATTATTTTTATTTTTTAATAATACTAATGATTCACGGCTCGCTTGTAAAGCTATCTTATTATTTGTCACACTATTAACAACTTTATCTGCTTCAGCTAAATTTTTAACATATGGCTGATCAAAAAGTCCTAGCTTAAACTTTACGCTCAAAACATCAGCAACCATACGGTCTATTTGTTCCATTGGAATTTGTTTTTCAGCAATTAATTCGCGTAATGGCTTAATATAACTATCTGGACTTCTAAAAGTACAACGAACATTTAGCCCTGCGATTACTGATTGACGAACTGCATCCTTATAATCTGGAGCTGTGCGATGCTTATTATACATATAAATTACAGCGTCGCTATCTGACACCACATAGCCTTTAAACCCAAAGTCATCACGAAGGCGTTTTGTTAAATAATAATGACTTCCCTGTACTGGCACGCCATCATAATCGTTATATGAGCTCATCACACCCAAAATTCCAGCCTGTTGAATAACTTCTTTAAATGGATACATATGAATATTTTCGCCCTCACGAGGTGAAAATTGTGGATCAACACGTGAAAATCCCTCACGTGCACCTTTATTATTACTGTACAAACAATAATGCTTTGCAGTTGAAGCCACTTTCATATCTTTTTGAAGCCCTTTTGCCATCTCAATACCTAATTGAGCAACCATATATGGAGATTCACTATAAACTTCTTCATAACGTCCCCAACGCTGATCGCGACCAACATCAAGAATTGGTGAATAAATATTGGTGTACCCCATTAAACGACCTTCGGTAGCGGTTATTTCACCAATTTTTCTAACCAAAGCTCTATTCCATGTTTGCCCAATTGCCAACTGAGTTGGAAAATTAGTTGCTTTATATGCTTCAACACCACGAATCCCTTCGTTAGTAAAATCTGCAGGAATACCAAGGCGAGTTTCTTCAATAAACCATTTTTGAACTTCATTCATAGCACGAGTATGACTAGATGCTGGCCATGTGAATTCACTTTTTAATGGCTGACGCCCCCACTGTAAAAAACCATTTAAATGTTCATCAATAGCTCCAATACCATCTTTCCATATTTTATTTTTCCAACCTTCATTTGGCACCGCATCTTTTAATACCCTTTTATAGCCATATAATGTTGCCATCTGACAGGTTTTTTCATTTACATTCATTCTGCTTAAAAGATCTGCTACACGCTCTTCAACGCTCTTTGATTGATCCTCATAAATGTCTTTTTTGCCATTTTTATTTAAGTCAATCCAACCTTTGTGGTAGATATCTTTCATTGGTGTCATTGTATAGCTTGCATCAGCGGCAAACAGTGAACATAAACTACTAAATGCCAATGTTATAAAGACAAATTTTCTTTCTTTTTTCACCATTTTGTTTTTCACTCCATAAAATTTAAAATTTCCACATAAACACGGTGAATATACCGTTATTTAACTAGCTTCGCAAATTTTTTCTACAAAATAATAGTCAACATTTCCATTTTAGCCCCACATTAATGGAAAACTTTCACAAATATTATAAAATCAATACATGATTAAACAATTAAATAATTAGCTTGAATAAATTTCAAATGTAATGAATTCCTTTCCTTTTATATTAAAGCCCAACATAATAAAATTTAAATAAAAATAAAAAAAATGATCTGATATAAGAATTACTATATCAAACCATTTTTTTATAACAAATTATTTTTAAAACCCTTCCAAATCAAATAATTTATAAATCTACTATTTCTTTATGCTCATTCATATATTTTTTAAATTTAATTCCTGCCCTTATTTTTTGATCACCAGTTAAGTTTTGTTTTTTAAAATAAGCATTTTTAAACGTATTAGGCATTAAAGTTTCAACATGCATATCACCAAACAAAGCATTTGTTTGTCCAGAATGACAAAAATATGGAGCATGAACAGTATTATACATTTCAGCAACATTAATATCTGCATTATGCGGATTAATTGTCCAGCGAGATTTAAAAACATCATTTTGATATTTCGCACTATCCATTAGCAAAACAGTATTTGTTGGTTGAGTCCATTTATTTACAACAATTTTTGACTCTCTATCATTAATACCACCAGCATAACTTAAAATTCCAGTAGAATCATTCAAATCACCACATGTAACCCCAAAGACTTGAGCTCCGTACCTTGGAGCCTCTGGATTAAACTCTAATTTATTACAACGCAAAAATGGCTCATATGCAGGATTATTAATATACCCTAGCCCTTCTGGTTTTGATGTATCATTAATAATATGACCTGTTCTAATAACTTCACTCCAAACCGCATCTTTGTTATAACTTCCATTAATTAGCGCATTAGTATCATCTGAAACCAAAGTTAATATAATACCAACCTGTTTTTGATTATTAGAACAGTCAATCGTACGAGCTTTTTCTCGGGCAGCCCCCAACGCTGGCAACAACATTCCAGCTAATATTGCAATAATTGCTACTACAACAAGTAATTCTATTAGCGTAAACCTTTTCATCACATACCTTTCAGTTAATTTCATTATATTAGTAAAATATTTTTACCAACTACCGATTATATACACCATAAAATTAGAATTTCAAATTTTTTAACTTAAAAATATAAGTATTAATAAATTATTCTTTTATAATGCTTTTTTTTAGTCTAAAATAGAGATTTTGTAATATTATATTTTTGCAAAGAGTTTTAAATAGCATCTTTAAATCAGTAATTATTTTTATATAGACAATTTAAATTAGAGATTTATAAAAAATATGTAGAACTCACAATATATTAGTTTTTTTATTTTTAATATTATAGATAAAAAATGAGGGTTTAGTAAGACCATTTTCTCTAATATAAAAACTTAATGCTAAAACATTTAAGCATTGCTAGATTTTTTTCAGCGTATACATTAACACAAGACAAATTGATCTAAATCACCAAAGCATATACGAGCTTTTTCTGGGTCAATAATATTTTTCAAAGCAAGAAATTTTCTTTTGTTTATACAATTTACCGCCACTTCAGTCATTAAAGTTAATTTTCCATCTTGCACGACTAATACAATGGCAAAGAGCTGTTTCAAAATATATTTTGTGCGTTCTTTGGAAAATGTTTCATCGCGTAGAGATTGCAAATTTTCAACCATAGCATTTAAATAGGTTAAACTAATTCTATCGCTAGTAGAGTGAATAATTTCGTTAATAAAATTAACTATAAGCTCTTTTTTAATGCCACGTTGTAAATATTTTTCTTCTACTAAATGTACAGCCTTTTCAAGTTTAGTTAACCTTGAATATCCTGGATTCGCCCAAGAATACATCCCATGAACAGAGCCAGCATCATCTATAAATGAAAATTGCGCATACATACTTTCTCTTTTAAAATATTTTTGCATACGAGTCCAATATTTTTTCCCATATTCTTGAACAGCAGCTTCTTGTAATTTAGATTGATTTATTGGTAATGGCAAACTCAAATGATCATGAAAAAATTGTCCGACTTCCAAATAAGTATGCTGTCCTGTCATTAAATAACTTTCATGCATATGACCTTCATCAAGTAATGCTTTTTTTGTGAAAACACTTATCGAGCCTTTATGAGAAATTTTTTGCATTGTTTCATTTTTGAATATTTTTTCATTAGCGGCTAAAAATGCAGTATAATTTCTCTCTCGATAGGCTTTCAAAAGTTCATAAAAAAGTTCTTCAGTAAACATTGATTTATTTAATGCTTTATTTTGAGGATTATCCAAAAATGTTTTATACTGCCGTGCTTCTTGCCTTATTACTGACATATCACGTTGCAAATTATGCGCCATTTTATCAATTAATGGGCTTAAAGAGCCAATGCGTTCTGGTGATAAAATCATACACTGATTTTCGATTATAGGACGACCTTTAATCATTAAAACACTAAGGTAAAACTCCAAACTACTACTGGACTCAAATTGCTGAATAATATCTGCTATTGAACGAGGAAAGTTACAAGGGTCAACTGATGTTAAATAATCAATGTCACTATAAATACCTCCGCAATGATTCAATGCCATCACTCGCACAATATTACTAATAGTTGTAAAACGTCCATGTTCTTGAAATAAGGTCAAAAGTTCACGAAATACACTGTGATATTTTAATAATAATGGCTCAATTTTTGCAACATAAAACCTACAATTATTCATAGTAACAGCATTAAATTTTATATCAACGCCAACAAAACGAGGAGCCCAATTCAAAACATCAATATGGTTTCCAGCTCCAGTTTTTAAATAACAGCTCAACGCATTGTATGAATCAGCTGTAACCCACAGAACAAGCTCAAAATCACTACGTGAACGCCGAAAACATTCAACCCAGCGCCGAATAAATGATTTTAAGCTATATGGACAACTTGGCCCAGTCCAAACACAATGTAATAGTGATTTCATATTTATTGTAATCTTTTAAATGTCTTTTCCGTAATTATAAAGTCTTTGCCAATTATTAGCAACCTTTTAGTAATTTTGCTATTTTTCAAAACATATTAATTAATAATTAGTTACAAAATAACAACTTCATTTCTTCTTTTTTTATTTTTATACTTGTATTTTTAATTTATTCGAACTAAAGTTATTAGCATATGCTAAAAACCAACCCATAATTTAAGGTGTAAAAATGAAAATTGTAATTACAGCAAAAGACAGTTATTTAAATAATTATGTCGATACTCGTTTTGGTAGAGCAAACGGTTTTTTATTATTCGACTCAGAAACAAAAAAAATCACATTTTTTGATAATGAACAAAATTTAAATGCAACTCAAGGCGCAGGAATTCAAACTGCACAAAATATTATTAATATTGGCGCAGATGTTGTGCTTACAGGACACTGTGGACCAAAAGCATTTAGAGTTTTATCAGCGGCAAAAGTTAAAGTTTTCACAAATCTATCTTCAACTACATGCGCTAAAGCATTAGATGATTACTTAAATAATCGTTTAAAAGAAGCTGAATGTGCTGATGTCGAAGGCCACTGGGTATGATTTAGGTTAAAAAAGGGTAAAGATTATGAATTTATCAATAGCAAGTGGTAAGGGTGGCACAGGAAAAACCACTGTTAGTATTAATTTAGCCGCTGTAGCACAACAGTTTTTTTCAAATATCACACTTTTAGACTGTGATGTAGAAGCACCGGATTGTCAATTATTTCTTGACCAAGAAATATCTCTAAAAAGTTCAGACGTCGTGGTAAAAACACCTAAAATTTTAATAGAAAATTGTTCAAATTGCGGAAAATGTGTTAAAAATTGCCATTATAATGCCTTAGCAAAAGTCAATGATTCAATAATTATATTTGAAGAGTTATGTCACTCATGTGGTATGTGTTCAATGGTTTGTCGAGACACAGCCATAACAAAAGAAAATCGTAAAATAGGTAAAATTCATAACACAAAAATTGCCGACAAGGGATTTAATTTTGCCAATGGAGATTTAAATGTTGGTGAAGTTTTAACCACAAAAGTTATCGCGCAATTAAAAGAAGATTTTTGTGATTCAAATATTAATTCACTAAATATCATCGACTGCCCTCCAGGAACAAGTTGCCCTGCTGTTGAGTCATTTCTTGATACTGATAAAGTTATTTTAGTGACCGAGCCAACACCTTTTGGACTAAATGATTTAAAATTAGCGATAAATTTAACTGCAGAACTAAAGTTACCTGTAGCTATCGTTATCAATAAATCTGATGGCATAGATACAATAATCGAAGAATATGCAAAAGAAATAAGCGTACCAATTATTGGTAGAATTCCATTCAAAAAAGATTACGCTAAGGCATATTCTGCTGGTAAAATTTTAGTTGAAGAATTCTCAGAAGTTAAAGGTATTTTTTGTGATATTATACAGAAAATTCCTAAAATTAACACTGTCGCCAATATATCTAATAAAAAAATAAAAAAACAATTTTTTCACCATGCGTTCACTTCAGCAAATAGTGAAAATTTTCAGGAAATTACAATTTTAAGCGGCAAAGGTGGCACAGGGAAAACTACAGTTACTGCTAGTTTTGCAGCATTAGCAAAAAATTCAGTTATAGCGGATACTGATGTCGATGCTGCTAATATGCACTTAATGAACAATGCAAAATTAATTGAACAAAAAGACTTTTTTAGTGGTTTAAGTTGTCAAATTGATCAAGATAAATGTCTACAATGTGGTAAATGTATCCAATTCTGCCAATTTGATGCAATTGAAAATAATAATAATAATCAATTTAAAATTAATAACTTGAAATGCGATGGTTGTGGAGTCTGTGAATACATTTGCAAAAGTAATGCAATTATTACTAGAGAAAATTTAACGGGTACAACTAAATTGTCTGCAACTGACTATGGTCCATTAATTCACGCAAATTTAAATACAGCTGAAGACAATACAGGAAAATTAGTGACAGAAGTGCGTAAACAAGCTACTCAATTAGCTAAATTTTTACAACAAAAATATCTAATTGTTGATGGACCTCCTGGAATTGGCTGCCCCGTAATCGCTTCCTTAACAAATAGCAATTGTGTTGTTTTAGTTACGGAGCCAACAGTTTCAGGAATTCACGATCTAGAAAGAATTATTAAGTTATGTAAGCATTTTGAGCTGTTAACTTATATCATTATTAATAAGGCTGATATCAATATTGAAAAAGCTATTGAACTCAAAAAATTAGCAAAAATATATAGCATTGAAGTAATTGCTGAAATTCCTTTTGACAGAAATATTTCTAAACTTTTAACTCAAGGAAAAACTCCAATGCACGATAAAAATAATCCTATTGCTAAAGTATTAACTAAAGCATGGAAAACAATAATTAAATAATTTTAAAATTATGGAGATATAAAAATGAAAATCGCTATTCCAACAGTAAATGATTCGTTATGCAGACATTTCGGCCATTGTGAAGTGTTTACAATCTTTGAAATCGAAAATAAAAAAATAGTCGCACAGGCTCAACTAACTCCACCTCCACATGAACCAGGTGTTCTTCCTAAATGGTTGAACGATATGGATGTTAATATGGTTATAGCTGGTGGCATGGGAGCACGGGCTCAACAATTGTTTGCGGAAAAAAATATCCAAGTTATTGTTGGAGCACCAGCATTCAGCACTGATACAATTATTGATGCATATCTTAATGAAAATTTAGAAACTGGTGACAATATTTGTGACCATTAATCAAGGAATTAAATATCATGAGTGAATGTTCTAAAGAGTGCGGTTCATGCGAAAGTGCTGGCAACTGCGATTTAAAATTACAGCAATCAATGGCAAAAATTGATAAAAAAATCATGGTCCTTTCTGGCAAAGGAGGCGTGGGCAAAAGTTCCGTATCAGTAAATTTAGCATTATCATTAGCAATGAAGGGTTATCGTGTGGGATTACTCGACATTGATTTTCATGGACCAAGCATTCCAACTATGTTAGGGTTACAAAATGATAAACTAGAATGCACTGCAACAAATATACTTCCTGCTGAAGCATTTAATATTAAAGTTGTATCAATTGCTATGCTTTTGGAACAACAAAATACTGATGCTGTAATTTGGCGTGGGCCAATGAAGTCAGGAGTTTTAAAACAACTTCTTGAAGAAGTTGAATGGGGCAACCTTGATTACTTAATTATGGACTTTCCTCCAGGAACAGGCGACGAAGCACTTAGCGCATGTCAATTAATTTCTGATGCAACAGGTGCAATTATCGTTACAACACCTCAAGAGGTATCATTAGCAGACTGTCGTCGCTCAATTTCATTCTGTCAACAACTAAATTTACCAATCTTAGGTGTGATTGAAAATATGAGTGGTTTTTCATGCCCTGACTGCGGAAAAATTGTTGATATTTTTGGCACTGATGGTGGTAAAAATATGGCAGAACAATTCAATATTCCATTTTTAGGAAAATTGCCAATCGATCCAGCATTTGCTCAAGCTTGCGACAATGGTGTGCCATTTCTCTATGCGAAAGAACAAAGTGTAACAGCTAAAGAATTCGAACAAGCAATATCACAATTAATTTGACCTTAAATACTTATATATTTATACCACAAAGGATAATTTTTCATCCTTATAGAGTCCTCATCATTGGGGGCTCTTTTTTTGTTATTGAACATTTTTCTATTGAAAAAATTTGTAATTAAAATAATTCGTGATAGATTAATCTTGCAAAAATCATTCTTACTAGAATAATTTCACAACGAATTAATACTAATAAATTTAGACATTCTAGTAACATACAGTAGTATACAGGAGGTAGTTTTGAAGAAGAGATTTTTAAATGTGAACGCACGTGTATTTTTTCCAAGTGTGTTTCTAATCACGATGCTTGTAACAGTTGCGAGTTTTTTTACTTACCAACCCGAAAATAATAAAACAACTAACGCTACAGTAGAAACTGCCACTAAAAAAGTTGTCGAAATTGATTATTTTACTAAATATATGGAAAAAATTCAGAATTTTATCGGTTCTGAATTAGGATGGCTTTATTTAATGGCCAGCGCATTTTTCTTGATTTTTATCTTATGGGTGATGTTCAGTAAACATGGTAAAATCAAGCTTGGGGCTGATCATGACGAACCTGAATACAACCGTTTTACGTGGTTTTCAATGCTTTTCAGTGCAGGAATGGGAATTGGTTTGCTTTTTTATGGAGTAGCTGAACCAATTGGTATGTTTGCCGAGCCACCTTCAAAAGCAGTAACCCCAGAAACAGGTGAAGCTGCACTTGAAGCAATGCGCTATACCTTCTTTCATTGGGGATTTCATGCGTGGGCTATCTACTTAGTTGTCGGATTATCATTAGCTTATTTTAGTTATCGCCATAAATTACCACTCACACTACGTTCATGTTTATATCCTATTTTAGGTGATAAAATTAAAGGATTCTGGGGTGATGTGGTTGAAATTTTAGCTGTTATGGGAACTTTATTTGGAGTAGCGACTTCATTAGGATACGGAGTATCTCAAGTAAATACTGGTTTAAATCACTTAAACATTATAGACAAATCAACAACCAACCAAATTATTTTAATTGTTGGCATTACAGTTGTTGCGACAATTTCAGTTGTCTCAGGAGTTAACAAAGGAGTTCGTCGTCTTAGTGAACTAAATATTATTTTAGCTTTGGCGCTACTACTTTTTGTTTTCTTTGTAGGTCCAACAACGTTTATTATGAAGTCATTTTCTGAAAGTTTTGGCCACTATATGCAAACCATTGTTTCAACAACATTTCAAACGGATATTCATGAAAATAACCAATTTGGTATTACAGTATTCTACTTAGCGTGGTGGATTGCATGGTCACCATTTGTAGGAATGTTCATCGCACGAGTTTCAAGAGGGCGTACTATTCGCGAATTTATTGGTTGCGTATTAGTGGTGCCAGTTTTATTAACTTTTGTTTGGATGAGTGTGTTTGGAAATTCAGCGATCTTTATGGAATTACACGGCGCTGGTGGTATTGTTGAGGCCGTCCTTAAAGACAAAACAACTGCGTTGTTTATAATGTTTGAGCAAATGCCGTTTGCCAAAATATCTTGTACATTGGCAATTTTTGTAATTATTTTCTTCTTTATTACCTCAAGTGATTCTGCATCATTAGTAATTGATATCATCACGAGCGGAGGCAAACATAATCCCCCAGTTTGGCAGAAAATTTTTTGGGCAAGTGCTGAAGGAGCAGTCGCAATTGTTTTACTTTTAACAGGAGGCCTAGCAGCGTTCCAATCAGTACTGATTATTACTGCATTCCCTTTTTGTATTGTAATGTTGGTGATGTGCTACAGTTTAACAAAGGGTTTATTAGCAGATTCAGCATTAAAAGAGTCATGCAAGGAACTACAAACACAGCATATTATGTTAAACAAAAACGCTATTGCAATGCCTTCAAATCAATTTGTTGAAACACCAATTAGCGAGAGCTTACATCTTGATGACCATGATTATCTATCTGGAAGTGGAATCTTAGATCACATTAGTGAATTGCAAGACAAAAATAACGAAGAAATCCACTGGCAAGAGCGTTTGGAAAAATTAGAAAATAATAACGTCGAATGTTTTGCTGATCAGTTTAGAGATGTTGCCGATCATAAAATTTCTGAAGCTGATAGTAAGCTGCAAAGTTTTATTATGCAAAAAGTTAAACCGGCATTTGCAACAATAAAAAAAGAGTTAGCAAAATATGATAAAACGGTAAAAATTTATGAATCACGACATCATGTTTCAATTGTAGTAATGAATGAGGATATTGAAGAATTTTACTATGGAATTAAAGGTCACGCTTACCATAAATTTGATTATTCATTCCCTGCCCTAGACTTCAAAGATAGTGATATGAAATGCTATGCTCAGGCAGTATTAAGAAGTGGCAAGAAAAAAGTGTATGATTTAGATAAATTTTCACTGGAATCAATTATTCATGACTTTATCAATGAGTATGAAAAAAGAGCTCTTTTTACTTAATGTAAACTTATGCAAAGATTTTGTTTGCTAAAATAATTAATAGCAGTATATTCAACATTTCAATAAATTTCACAAAAATATAATAAATAAATTAATAACCATAGTACGGAGTTATTTATGCCGAATAAATTAAACAAAAATTATGAAGATAGAATTATAGTTTCGTTACGCTCTATCATTAGAGCTGTTGATATTTATTCAAGAAAACTAAACAAACTAACTAACTTAACAACCCCACAGTTATTGTGTTTGGATATTATTTCTAGAAGCGAAAAATTAACACTTTCTCAACTAGCAAAAGAAGTTAAATTAGGAGGAAGTACTGTTAATGGGATTGTTGATCGCTTAGAGGATAAAAACTTAGTAGTTCGAGAACGTTCTAAAATTGATCGCAGAAAAGTTTTTTTAAACATGACTGAACTTGGCTTTAAAACTATTGAAAAGGCTCCATCAGTTTTGCAAGATAGTTTTTCAAACTCACTAAATGAACTTCCTGAAGAAGAACAACTAAAAGTCACAGAATCCTTAGAACAAATTGTACTGCTAATGAACAGGCAAAACATTTCTTAAATTAACTTTAACCAGTTAATTTATTTATTCTTATAAATTCATCTAAAAAAAAAATGAAAAGATGTTTTTATATTACTTTTCATTTTTTTATTGAAAATCTCATTATAAGTCGCTGTAGCAAGAAGAGATTATTTCATCCTCAATAAGAATATCATCATAATTAATCGGACATTGATCAATATTAGTCAAAATAAACAATGAGTTTTTTAAATTATTACGATTCTTCTTATTATTTAATTTTATAAACAACATATGTTGTGAATCAGTATCACATAAAGGGCGATAGTGATAAATTTTACTTGCATCATTATATCTAATAAATTCACTTCTAACTACAGAATCGAAAATATGCGGATTTAAATTTTGCTTAACAGTTTTTATAAAAGTATAATTCTTAGTCCATAGAGCTCTTCTCATTTCTCTGTTTGAATTATAATTAGAAATATTGTTAAATAACATTGTTGAAATCGACTCTAATTTATTGCTCGCTAAATCAAACTTTAACGCTTGATTATCAAGATTTTTAAATAATAAATATTGATTATTTTTATCAAAACCACAAAACTTTAGAAATGGAATATTTTGATAATCACTTGTTTCATAATTTTGTTGAAAAAGATTCTCATATTTTTGCTTCATTAAGTCATAACTAATTAATTGCTGTGGCGGCAACATTCGTTTGAAAATATATAATTTATTATCTTTTTCTACCATTGAGTACTCATTGTCAAAATCGCAAGGTGCTTTATCTAGAGTGATATTTTGTAAATCAATATCATAATAAATAAAACCCTTCTTTGAAAAAACTACTAAATTATTATTATAAATATATTGGAAACTTTTTTTAAAAAAGATGTCATGTGGAACTAAAAACTTTTTCCCATACTTAATTATTCCATTAATTGGGTCAATTTTTATTAACCTTGTGAAATAACAACATTTTTCATTTAACGCCCCTTTTTGGACGTTGATAACTTGAACTTGCGGTGTATTATCACTGAACTTTTTAAATCTTGAATATTCAACGGCATAGACAAATTTTTCATCACTGTATGCCGGAAAAATTAAATCAGCATTAAAGCCTTTCAAATATGAAATTTTTTTGCCAACTTTGAAATTTGTCGCTTCCCATCTATTATCTTGAGAACTATTAATTGATACTGTTTGATTATTCTTAAGTGAAAGATGAATGCCAAAACATTGATTATAATGTTTTGTAATAACGGCAAAGTAATTATCTGGCAAAGCATCTGCTAAAGTTTGAAAATCTTTTTTTAAAGCATATTTTTCAGAGTAATTTTTCGAATACCTTATCGCTTTTTGAAGGATTAAATCTAACTCATAAACAGAATAGTCGTATTTTTTTGAGTAATAATTTTTTTGATTAATTCTAATCAAATTTTTTAGTCCCCACAGTATCAATTGGGGCGAATAAGAGTCAACACATTTATAAAAAAGTTTCTCATAAACTTTTCTATCAATTAATGCCCTACGTTGCAATGTATCTAATTCACTCCTAAGCAAATTATTAAAATCATCAATTATTACTCTGATCAATTCTTTATTGTTATACTCATTATATAGCTTGATATTACCTTTTTTGTTAAGAATATCAATAACTTTTATTACAAAAGGAATAGTAATTTTTTCAAATTTTTTATTTATATTTCGATGTGCACTAACGTCAATCTCAGCCAAAGCTTGATATCCAATATATAAATTCTTGGGATTCGATTCAGAAACGTAATGCTTCATAATAATCCTAACAATTTTATCGTAATATTTTTCATAATGCACTTGCAGATCTTCATCAGCAGAGTGATAAGCTCTAGCTAAACTAATTATTTTATATAATTGTATCTGTTCTTTTGGAGGTAAGTAAATAATAAAATCACTAAGTTTTTCAATAACTTTTACTTTACTTAATGTAAAAGGACAATGCTCGATATTTATATTAATTGCATTTAACTCATCCAAAAGAAAGTCATATAATTTTTTCTTTTTATCTACAACCAGTAAATTTTCATAAGTTGTTAGACCTGTTTTTGTTTTATAAAAGGCTATAAGTTTTTTTTCATAATCCTCAACGTCTTTAACAAAAATTTTATCAGAATCTATTACAAAACTCTGTGTTGCTTCTTGCCCTGCAAATAGCTGTGGCGAAAAAACAAAACTAATAATAAAACTCATTATAACCAAAATCACTAATTTTTTCATATTTTCCTTCCTTATAACTTAATGAGCTACTGGGCATCTGTTAATATAAAAACCATCTCCATATGTACGCTTTACAAAACTTTTAAGCTTTAATAAATTGGTTTCACTTTTTAATTTACCTATCAAAATCTTATCTTCTAACCCCAAAATCACTGTACCATTTTGTCCAAAATAAAGCATTTTTTGGACAAAATTAGCTCCTTCTTTATACCCTTCTATTGGAAAAAATTTTGTTCTATTTAAATTAAAAGAAAACTTAATAAATTTGTCCTGTTCTTTATGCTTATCATAATTAGAGTATGGTTTTAAGAAAACATAATTATCACTGCGACGTGGGAAACACCCATATGTCAGATTATATTTTTTCCTAAATTTTTTCTTATCAATAGCAATCCAAATTTGATTTTTAATATCAAAATAATAACCATTTTCTGCTCTATTAGAGAATATAATCCTCTTTTTATCTTCACTAAAGCCTAACATTTGTCGAGGTGCTTTTTTATTGTGAAAAATATTATTTTTCTCCTGATCCTGCGAATAAAGAATTATATAATCATCTTTGACAATATCATAGCAACCAATAATTTTTGGGTTTGAATAATATAAATATATTTTATTATTTTCTTTTATAGCGGAACACTCAAAATAACCTGCAGCACCATTTACAAAAATTTTCTTCTTAATCACTTTTTTCCCATCCAAAGAAATCAGCGTGATATAATCTTTTGAAATTATTGCGAAATAGCTATCAAAAAGAAAGTGTTTTCCTAACCCATTAGGTTTATCAATTGAGTAAATTTTACTTGCTTTGCCACTTTTTTCATCAACTTTAATTAAGCTATATTTTTGAAAGTCACCCTCATTCTTAATAAAATAAAACATCCCTTTTTGGTAAAATATTTTATATCCAATAATTTGTGAAAAATGAATATTTAAATACTTTTTTTCAGAAAAAAGTGAAAAATTATTTTCTTCTGTCCGATCTTTTCTATAAAAATCATACTTAACAACTTTATATAAACGACTTTTTTTGCTTTGAGACTTTTTAATCTTACTATTTTGCTTTCTTTGATTTTCAATCAAACCTTCAAAAGTATTAACATAATTGGCATCTTCCTTAAATCTCTCAGAAGTCAAATTTGAAAAATCCTCTGTATAGGGTCCAAAATTTTGATATGACAGCGAATAAGAAAAATCTTTAATATATTCCAAAAACTTTTCATCATGTAAATTATAAAGCATTATGCGATATTTTGTTAAAGCTAGCTTGCAAATTTTATTAAATTCTCCAAGTATCTTTTCTTTATTTTCATCTTTTATATTATTATTAACATGCCAACTATATCTCACCTGATAAATAAGTCGGCAACCGACATACTGTAATTTTGGCAATTTTGAATCTAATAATGCTTCAATCAGTTTAGTTAATCGCTTTAAATGTTCATTATTTCGAGGCATGAATTTACTTACAGTGTCATTATCAAAAACATCAATTAAATGGTTTTCATGTGATAAAGGCTTACAATAATAAGTAATATATTTATTTGTCAAAAAATAGCGTGAATCTGTTTCCTTGATTATATTTGTTAAATAGCTAATAAAGGGTTCAGATAAATGAAAGAGCTCAATATAATTTTCAACAAAATCAAAATCTTTCTTGAAATTTTTATAAAAAATATACTTCCGTTGATTTTTTTTAATTTCATTTTTAAACTGTTCATATTCAACGTAACTATTAATAGCTTTTGGAAAATTGCTGTTTTTAAAAGCATCATCATAAATTCTATTAATTAATTCTTCACATTTATTCTTATAATTTTTGGATTGTCTTTTGATATCTCTCAATATATTTACTGCTTTTATTCTAAACACTGCTTTTTCATTAGATTCTTGAATTGAACTATAAAGTGAATAGAGTTCCATAATTTTATTGAAATAAAATTTTGATAAAAAATCTCTGTCTTTTACAGGAAATCCATTTATTACTCCTGAAGTATAATTGTTACGGCCTAAATACATTGTAACTTCAGTATTTAATTTTTCCTTAAGAACGGTTTCATCTAAAATATAAGCACTATTTATCGCCTTTAAAGCAGCATTATAATCTTTTGTCTTCATTGCTCGTTTCCATTCTTCATAAAAATAAAGCAATTCCCTAGCATGGTTACGTTCTTGTTGGTGCAAATTTGCAATATTTGTTGGAGCAGATTTTTGTATATTCTTTACAATCATATTATAAAATTTCTCTGCTGATTTATTAATGTTTTCTGAATCAAGTTCCAACTCTATCTTTGCAAAATAATCCATATTTATTCCCTTCAAAAAAAACCTCGCTGAAATATTATTACTATTAAAAGTTGAGTTAGATCCAGTTATAAGCCCCAACGCTGCTGACTTAAGAATATTTTGCAGTGAATTATCAATTTTATTTTCAAAAATCAACTCATTTGCATGTTCACGCTCAACAACAATAATTTTTTGGTCATTGATTAATTTATTTTTTAAAATTTTATAAAACTTGTTGAACAATGCCTTTTTCTGAGGGCTCAAAGCTACTATTCTAGTAGGTAATGAAGACAGCAAAAGTTGTTGTTTATTTTTCAGACGCTCTAATTTTTGACAACTATCAAGAATTATTTTAACAGTTTGCTTAATAAATTCAGGATCCACACTTAAAGAAATATTTTTTTGTGCCAATCTAACAGCTAAATTTGTATCAAAAACCACCATCTCTTGAGCTTTAACTATTAATAAAATATCAGCCTTTAACATTTTTCCCAATTTCAAAACATTTTTAGAGTTAGACAATGAAGTTTGACTTAATTTAAGTTCATTCATTAATTTTCTAATATCGTTTCTTTCAAGAACAGAAAAACCTTTCTCTGACAAGTCAACCATGACTAAATCAGCAACATTAACAGTTAAGTTATTATTTTTATCACCAATAACTGCAATTTTGAACTGCTGTTGCGCAAACAATTGCAAAAAAAGCAGAAAATTAATAATTATCAAAAGAATTTTTTTCATATACCCCTCCTTAATAAAAAAATTTAATGAATTTTTCCAAAAATTGATTTTAAGAAATACCTTAAATAAAAACTAACTAATCTATAAAATAGACATAAGACATTCTAAAATCAAATGGATAAATAAATTTTTCTTTATTTAAAAATAATTCTGCCTTTTTCTCCGTTATAATTTTTTAACTTAAAAATAAAAAAAGGTTGAGAAATATGAAAAAATTTATTACAACTACTCTAATTGGAGTTTGCTTTACAAATCAATTAATATTTTCTGCAAATGCAAAAAATCATCGAAAATATAATGTTATAGTTATTTACGCAGATGATTTAGGCTACGGCGATGTTAGTTGTTATGGTTCAAAAGCTATTAAAACACCAAATATTGATTGTTTAGCTGAAACTGGAGTGAAATTCACAGATGCACATAGTAGTGCAGCTACTTGTACTCCATCACGAGTTGCACTTTTAACTGGTCAATACGCATTTAGGACTAAAGCACATATCTTAACGGGTGATGCAAAATTAGTAATCGATCCAAACACAGAAACTGTTGCCGATGTTTTCAAATCAGCTAATTACAATACTGCCGTCATTGGAAAATGGCATTTGGGTCTTGGACGAGGCAAAAAGAAAATAAATTGGAATAAAGAAATTTCATATGGACCGCGTGAACTAGGTTTTGATTACTCTTTTCTAGTTCCCGCTACCGGTGATCGTGTACCTTGTGTTTATTTGGAAAATCAAAAGGTTATTAATTTAGACCCTAATGATCCTATTGAAGTAAATTATAAGAAAAAAATAGGCAGTGAGCCAACATTTAGAGAAAATCCTAACAGTAAAGTAAAGCAGAAGCCGAGTGACACATATCATGATAAAACAATCGTTAATGGCGTCAGTAGAATTGGTTATATGTCTGGGGGAAAAAGTGCATTATGGAAAGATGAAGATATGGCTGATACCTTAACTCGAGTTGCCAAAGAATATATTAATAAAAACCAAAAGCAACCTTTTTTCCTGTATTTTTCACTTCACGATCCTCATGTGCCAAGAATGCCCCACCCCCGCTTCGTTGGCAAAACTAAATTAGGGCCACGTGGTGATGCCATTGTTCAAGCAGACTGGTGCGTTGGTGAAATTATTAACGAACTTGAAAAATTAAATTTACGCGAAAAAACATTAATAATTTTCTCAAGTGATAATGGACCTGTACTAGACAATGGTTACGAAGATCAGTCATTAGAATTAAATAACAATCATAAAATTGCGGGCGGATTTTCTGGCAGAAAATCATCTAATTTAGAAGGCGGAACTAGAGTTCCTTTCATTGTTTCATTACCAACAGTTACAAAGAAAAGTGAATCAAATGCCCTAGTTAGCCAAGTTGATTTTATTGCTTCAATGGCAAATTTTTTAAGAATTAAGCTAAATGATGAATCTGCACTTGATAGCATGAATCAAATATCTACATGGCTGGGTCAAGAACACAAAGGTCGCAAATTTTTAATTACTGAAGCCCGTGACTTGTCTCTGCGTGATGGGTCATGGAAATATATTTCATACAAAAAAAATTCATATCCTAAGCTTATTGATGGTTATAGATTAGGAACATTAAACACAGCCCAATTATATAACTTAACAACTGATATGAAAGAAACCAATAATTTGGCAGCTACTCTCCCTCAAAAAATAACTCAAATGAAAGCTATGCTTAAGTTAATAAAACAAAAACCTAACGCACAAAAAGTTATTTATCAAAACCATTAAAATATTTTTAAAAAAGCTCTATAATTTGCTATAGAGCTTTTTAATTAGTTTACTATCTGCACTTAATATTTACTTTATAATCATAACATTGTAAGAAATATAACCGATATAAGCGGCCAAAAAGATTACACCGTGCCAACGTTTTAATTTCCATTTCAATGGAATAAAGAAAATTAATAAAGCACTCAAAATCAACATAAACGGCATTACTTCAGTTGCCATTGAAGATGTAATAACCAATGGTTTTATCAGCGAATTAAATCCAAGAACCAAAATAATATTAAAAATATTTGAACCCAATACATTACCCAAGGCAATATCATTTTTACCTTTCATCGCTCCACTAACGGTAACAGCAAGCTCTGGAACTGATGTACCAAATGCCACAATGGTTGCAGAAATAATTTCTTCATTAAGCTTAAACTGGCGCGAAACTGTTACCACACTGTCAACAAGCATTTTTGCACCATAAATTGTCATAATTAAACCTATAATAAAAAAGACTATTGCATGAGCAATACTTTTAAAAGCTTTATGATGCTCTGGATGTTCTTCTGTATCATGAGCTGCTTCACCAATCTCTTCATGGTCATCTTTGTTTTTTACCAAAAAAGTAATATAACAAATTGTTAAAATTATCAAAATTACTCCACATCCTCGATTAATAAAAAAGCGGTTTGTATCTCCTTGTTCTGGGAAAAACCAAGGCATTACGCTAACTAATACAGTTACAAAGAACATAAATAAACAGTCTCTAAAAAATAATTTTTTAGAAACATCAACACTTCTCATAAGAAACACCCCTGCACCAAGCACCAAAGCAATATTAGTAATATTACTACCCACAGCATTACCAACAGCAATTTCAGAATTATTCTCAATTACAGCATAAACATTGGTCGCAAATTCAGGCAAAGACGTCCCAAGACTGACTAGTGTTAAACCAATAACGATGTCAGGGACATGCGCTTTTTTGGCAACAAAAGACGCTGAATCGACAAACCAATCTGCTCCTTTAATCAAGATAATTAACCCCACCAAAAAGATAATTGCATTAAACCACATTGAGTTTGCAACACCTTCACTAAAGATTGACGCTAAACTTAGAACTTGCATTTTTCCCTATTTTTTCCTTTATAATGTTTCTAATTGAAATCTGAGTAAATTCCTGTTAATATAACCCCTGCACCATTTAAACTCAAAATAAAAAACATAATAATTTGATTAAATGAAATTTTGGTATTAGTTTAAATTGATAAAAAATCAAACATATGGGGTTTTCATGACTAAATTATTTAATATCAAAACAGTTGCAACCTTAATAGTTATTTTTGTTGTTTATTTAACAATTATTTTTCAAATGCCTGCAAATGGTTATTGGGTAACGGACTCTGGCAATAAAGCAATTTCGGCTCAGTCAATGGCTAAATTCGGCACTATATCAATTAACTACCCTGCTGCAGGCATTGATAAAAATGGAGATTTTTTCCCTTACTCATATTTTCATTTTACTAAATTAGCTGATGGGAAAATTTACTCTTTTTATCCATTTTATTATTCAGCTGTGAACGCTTTTAGTTATGATTTTATTGCTGGCAGTTTATACATTTTCATCATAAATTCTGCCTTGTTTTTTTCATTAACATTTGCGATTTTGGTATTAATGCAGAAGAATTTGCATTTACGTTTTCCACCTTGGGCATTAATTATAACCACAGCTTTAATCACTCCATGTTTTTTCTATAGTTTAGTAGTATGGGAATATGGTCTTGCTACTTTATTAACATCTTTATCATTATTATATATTTTAAAATACTACACTTCTCAGCACAATTTTAATCTCTTTTTAGCAGGAATAGTTCTGGGATTAGGTTGTTATATTCGTGAAGAATGTTTTTTTATTGGTATTGCAATTGGTTTAGTATTTTTGTATCAAAAAATTTCAATTAAAAGAATATTCAGCTACAGTATTGGTGCGATTATTGCCACTGTTCCATTTTTTATTATTAATAAAATAGTTTATGGCTCAATTTTAGGGATTCATGCTGTAGGCTATAGTAAACTAAATGAATTTGCTGATAATGGAGCTCAGCCTGCAAATATTATTTTTGAAAAATTACTAAACTTTTACATCTACTTATTGAGCATTGAACCTAATTCTCCACAAAAATATTCTCCAGAGGTTTTGAATAAAATTATTATTATAAGTCTACCAGTTGTAGCACTATTTTTAGTTGGATTTATCAATAAAAATAGTAAAGCGATTAAAAATATTAAAATTAGTGCACTTTGTTTGGCTGCAATCAGTTCATTGTATATAAGTACTTCATACCTCAATAGTAATGAGCCCATTTTAAATACACTATTTTCTAAAGGGCTTTTTGGTATGGTACCTATTTTGATAATTGCGCTAATTGGAAGTAATTATATTTTTCAAAAAAAATGTTCTAAACGAATCCAATTTTTATATCTAATTTGTATTGTCTATACAATAATTTTATGCTTAACATTAAACCAAGGGGTACCAGGTATTATTTTTGGGCCACGTCATTTTTTAATCTTGATTCCATCAATGATGCTATTAACAATCTACACTGGTGGTAAATTCATTTCTACACTAAATCAAAATCAAAAAGGTTTAACTTTATTAAGTGTGGCAATTTTAGGCTTTTCTTCACTTTTAATTGAATTTGCAGCGGTCAGTACTTTATATCAAAAGAAAATTTATATTTCAGATATTGCTACAAAACTACAAAGAAATCAACAACAATTCAATAACCAATACGTTGTTAGTGATGTTTTCTGGTTAGCTCAAGAATTCGGATCGGTATTTTATGATAAAAATATTAAGTTTTTGGCAGCAAATAAAAGTAGTGATTTGCCAAGAATTATTACTTTGATGAAAAAAAATAATGTCCGCAACTTTACCCTAATTGTTAATAAAGAAAATCGTATTATTCCAGCTAAAGACATGATGCAATTAGATCGTATTTCAGAAATTATTCCTGTTGGCGAGTTCAAATTTGAACAATGTAAGACTTATAACTTGTATATGTATCAAATCAATTTTAAATAGTACTTATTTACTACTTAAACTTTTTTTGGCTTTATATACCTTCATTATTGCAAGCCGTTGTTTTTGCACTTTTTCGTAAATATTGATGATTTTTTTGCGGCTAAGAGTTGATATTTTTTTATTTTTTAGAAAAATATCTATATGATTTTTAAGATCATCAAGAGCTCTGAGTAAATAATTAAGCTGTTCAATAGAGCAAGATTTTATATTTTCTTTTGAAATAATTTCAGTTAAAGATACTGCTAAACCCATTAAATTTTTTTCTCTAATGCTAATTAATTTACAGCTTTTTTGGTCTTCAGTTAACTCTTTCAAAATAAAATCAACATATTTTTGCTGTTCTTTATTAAAATTGGTATAATTATTTTTAATAAAATTTTTTACAGCTGCAATGTTTTTTGAGTTATAATCTTTTTCCAAATTATCCTTTAAAGTTGCTAAATCAGTCCATAAATAATTCTTTTTCTTATGTTTTAATGTCAAAGCAATAGTCAAAGCAATAGCAATAACTAGAGAAAAGCTAAATACCGTGAGAAGAATAATTCGCAAATAACTCCGATATGATGGAATTGCTAAAGATTCATAAATTCTTACACTAGCAGAATCATCCATATTTAAACTCTTTGGCAACAGTCTAGTAATTGACTGTTTAAAAAAAAGCCGTATTTCTTGCCAGCTTTTTGGTCGCTCAGCAATATCAATTTTCAACATTTTATCAATAAAATCACTCATTTGCTCATCAAAATTATTAAAAAGATGCTTCAAAGAAACAGGCTCGCGACTTTGCTGCTTCTTTATTAGCAATTCATCAACAAAAGGCTTCGTACCACAAAACATTTCATAGCAAATTGCACCTAACGAGTAAATATATTGCTCTTTTGAAAATTTAATATTTTTATTAATATTTACTTCTGGAGCATTATAGCACGAAAAGTGCTTCTCTTCATTTTCATCGGCACAAAGCTCAAAAAGCTTTATTTCGTCATTGCTGCTAATCCAAATATTATCAGGGTTCATGAAATTACTATTCACCAACCTTTCAGTAACAAATTCACATGAATCGATTAGTTTTAACGCAAGGTCAATAGTGTTAAACATGCTCAATGATCCAACACGTGCCAAAAGTTCACTTAATTTTTCACCTTTGAAGTAATCAAAAATAGCATAGTAAACACCGTTAAAAACACCCGCTTCATAAATTTGTATAAAATTAGGGTATTGAAAATGAGATAGTTGTTGAATCTCACCAATAAACTTTTCTCTTTCATATTTGCTACGTGTAAAATCAAGATTTAAAACTTTTACTAAAACATCTCGTTTTAAATTTTTTTGAAATGCTTTAAATACAGTATACTTAGAGCACTCAGCAACACGTGATTCAATAACACAAGATGCTATAGTAACACCCAGAACTAGCTGCTTACCTGAAATAATTTCACGGCATGAGCTACAAGCATAACGGTTGGTTAATGCGTCGTAGGCAATAATTAAATTTTTACCACATTTTAAGCATTTATAGCTCATAATATCTCCGTAATAATTAACCGAATACTCAATTTTTAGAAATGTTTACTAAAATGATTTTACATTTTTAGCACTTTTTTTTCAATAATTTTTTAAACAGTTTTTCAACTTATCTACAAATAATTCAACCTCAGCAAAAGTCGTCGACTTACCAAAACTAACTCGTAACGCACCAAACCCAAAGTCTTTTGGCACCGCGATAGCTTGCAATGTTTTACTCATTTGTGAGGTTTCAGCTTCACAAGCACTCCCACTTGATACCATAATATTTTCAGCCGAAAGCATTCTTAAAATCACTGCACTTTGAACACCTGGCATAACAAAGTAACAAATATAAGGAGAACAATGTTCTTTATTAATTAAAAACATTATTTTTTTTCCATTAAACAATATTATTTCACTTAATTTTTGAAATAAATAATCGCGTAAAGAACTTATTTTTTTCAAATTTTCACCCAACTCATTAAGGGAAATTTTGACGCTTTCAACCAGTGTCAAAGCCTCAAGTGGATTTACTCGACCAAGAGTATGAGTTCCCGATCTTTGAAATTTAAAAAATTCACTCATTTTATTTGGTTTTACATCACGGTAAACTAATGCGCCTCCCCCAAATGATCCAGTTTTATATCCAGAAATGACCAAGGCATCAATTAAATTTTCATCAAAAAAATTACTGTTAATCAAAATTTTTCCAACACTTTGAATTGAATCAATTATTACCAAAGTATTATTATTGATTTTTTTTACAGCAGAAGCAATTTTTTCAATATTTTCGATAACTCCAAGCTCACTATGAACATGATGAATTATCACTGCTTTACTATCTTCGTCCACTAAAGAGTTAAGCGTTTCAATATCAAAAAGCGATAATTCACTATTTGAATTTATAGATTGTAATTGCTGATACTTAAGTGAATTCTTCCAGATTCTTAACTCGCACTGAGAACAATTTTTGATACTCTCGGTAATACTAGCGTGTTCAAGATTTGTGCAAATAATATTACCATTTCTAAAAAAAGGCGAGCTTAAAAAAGTTGCAATAGCAGAAGACCCAGAATTATTCCACAATACTTTTAAAGAAGAATTTTGTACACTATTATGCGCTATTTTTTTTTTATTTCTTTTCGAAAAACAATTTATTAATTGCTGTTCTGCCTCAGAAATTTTCGTTCGCAAATCGTACGCTGCGGTGTGGATAGCTTCTTGGTTGCAATAATTAACAAAAACATTGTCATTAAAAAATTTAATAACTTGTGCATCTGGCTTCATTGCTGCAGCATTATCAAGATATACCATTTGATTTGAATTATTTATCATATTGTTGTTTAAATTCTGTAAGTTTTTCAGGAGCTTTTTCTTTAATGAATTCAGTGAAACTAGTTACACGTTGTTTAAAATCTTCGCCAATCACATGTTCAATTCTACAAGCTATTTTATTTGCTTCAACACTTTTACAGCCTAAAACTTCAATTAAAAAAGTTGCGAGGACACGATGCTTTTGGGCTAAAGCTTTGGCAATTTGTAAGCCCTCTTCAGTTAAAGTAATTGTTTTACGGACTTCATAGTTTACTAAATTTTTCTCGGATAAGGCACGAATGGCTTCAGTTACTGATGCCATTCTAATTTCTAGAGCTTCAGCAATTGCTTTAGTATGAGCATGACCATGCTCCTCACATAGTTCATAAATAGTTTCAACATATCGTTCTTGATTGAGTGTAAGTTTCATAGTTTTCCTAACAATTTTCAGTATTGACCAATTTAAGCGGATTTCTATAAATTAATTTTTAGAATTGACCGTGATAAAATATATCAAATATGTAACAATTTTACTTTAGTATTATTAACTGTATTCTGCAAATGATTAAAGCTATAAATATTGCAAAAAAAACTTCAAAACATTATAATTAACAATAAAACTAAAAAATATTAGCTTTATTAAGCAAGGAAAAATAATCATGAAATCTTTATTACACTGCTTATGGACTGGACCTGCGTTTCCATATCACTTGCGTTGTTTTATAAAAAACTGGGTTGGACATTTTAGAAAATCAAACAGCGAGTTTCAATTAGTAGTCTGGCTGACATCTGATTCTTATGATGCTGCGACAAAATATTTACAATCAGGGGCTGGCATTGGTAATTCTTCAGATCAAGCTGGTTGGGAACGCTGTATGCCAGGAGTAAAAGTTTTATTCAATAAAGCAAAATTAAATTTAAACTCCTTTTATATAGCTCTTGTTGAACCTGAATTTGCCAATTACCCTGAGACTCTACAAGCAATGTTCAAAGTATTTCAAAGTGGCAAAAGATACACTACAATTGGTAATATCGGGCGCTTAATGGCTTTAAATGCATGTGGAGGTATTTATACTGATGTTGACTACTTAAATCCCAATCCTGAGGTGCCATTTCCACGCACAATTGATGATATTATGCAATGTTTTAATGAATCTAGTAATATTGATTTTTATCTTTCTGGCGCGAATTTAGATGGCAGATATTTAATAGAAAATCAGGCTATAGTTTTGCATCCACGGCGAATCGGAGTGTTAACGCCACTACTTAGAGAAATGTCGCAAAAGCTAGCACAAAATTTTGAAGAAGTTTATTTAGAAACCCAGAATAATGCTGAATTTTTGCAAGATGTGCGATCAAAAAGAATGGCAAAGACTATGTTTACTGAAGGTGACCATAAAGACTTAATGGAAGCTTACAAAGCTAAAGATTTTGAAAAATTCAATAATGTTAATGCTAAAATTTTTCAAGGTACAGTACATGGTCATGTCATGAATAGCGCAGGCTTACTTGAATCACACTCTCCAGCTCTAGATAAACATGGAACAAGACACCGCGGTTACCGTATGACTGGTAAATTAACTTATAGTTTAGTAGGTTTCTTTTTTAGCAGGCACCTACAAAGCATTGGTAAAAGAGATTATATTAATCGTCACTGGACCTCTTTTGAGCGATATTTTGACAGCAAAGATATTGCGAATCAATTTCAATTTCTGGATCGCCGAGGACATAGGCAACCAATGTATTCATGGGCAAACCCAGGTTTTTCACGATTAAATAAATTTGAAGCAGTTGCGAATAAGGTTCAAGAACGTTATATCGCAAGCAGAAATATGCTCAGTAAACAATTACTTATAAATATGCTCAATGCCGCTGCGACTGTAAAATTTGGAAGGTTAGAGTCACGACAATCTAAACAACACCGTATGTTATCACTACGTAACCTTACAGACATGGTTCAAGGCATAACAAGAAATTATTTCCCACCGGCTCAAGCAACTGAATTATTAAAACAGTTCTTAGTCATTGCTTTCATTCGTATTGGTAAGGGAAGCACAACAAATATGGGAAAATTTGCCGTAGACACTCTCAACACTTCCAAATATGAAGGTTACCGACACTTAATTGATCCAGAAAAAAAACAATTAAGTTATGGGGATGTGGAAGCTTTTGCTCGTATGCAATAGTTTTTACAGTAAATATAGTTCAAGAAGTAAAGCTTTTTGCTCGTATGCAATAGTTTTTACAGTAAATATAGTTCAAGAAGTAAAGCTTTTGCTCGTATGCAATAGTTTTTACAGTAAATATAGTTCAAGAAGTAAAGCTTTTTGCTCATATTTAATATTTTTTTATAAATATTATTGTGTTTTGCTCATTAATAGTTATATTACTTGTTGTATTAATTTATTGGAAATACTACTAAGGTGTTGAGATAAAATATAATATCTATAAATAACACCTTATAAATGAAAATTTATATTTACAGGATGAATAATGGTGAAAAATTTTAAAAAATTAACTTTTATTATTGGCGCATTCTTTGTATTCAGCGTTTGTTTTGCTATTACAATGCAGTTAAAGAAACCTAGTTTAGAGCGTTTTTATAGTGGTTATATTATTGGAGGAGAACTTAGTTATAGTCCCGTGACGCTTGTAAACAAAAAGAATAAATTCAATTATGAAAGTTATGTAAACCCTGTTTATATTGCTTTATTTGTTCAATATGATAAAAACCGTAGCACAAGTGTTTATGATTATTCATTAAACATTGCTGGAAATAGTTTTGATTGTTTGGCAATTCGTGAAGGCGACGGCTTTTTTGATATTAACAATAAGGTTTATAAAAAAACTGATCCAAATAAAATTTACACCATGCTTTTTATTGTTGATTGGCCAACAACTAAACAAGAAATTGGTTCAAAAAAGGATGTTGTGTTGAAATATAACTTAAGCTATTTGGATCCAGCAATTACTAAAAAAGTTAAATTTTCCAATATTAAAAGTAATATTATTAGTGAACCAGGAAAATTCTTAAAGGATAAAGAACTCGATGTCAAAGAGTAAACAAAATAATGATTTAAATAAAACCTTAACACATTCATCATTATTAAATCCTGAAAAATCATTAAATTCACAAGTGCCATTTATTCCATTAACGGTTGAAGAAGTAAAAAAACTAGGTTGGAATGATGGCATCGATGTTTTATTGATTACAGGTGATGCATATGTTGACCATCCATCATATGGTATTTCGGTGATTGGTAGAATACTTTTAGAGCAAGGATACAAGGTCGCAATGATTGCTCAGCCAGACTGGAAAAATGTTGAATCATTAACAAAATTTGGCCGCCCTAAATTAGGTTGTGCTGTTACTTCAGGAAATATGGACTCAATGGTCAATATATATACTGCTGCACGCCGTTTGCGTAAAGATGATGTTTATTCAGTAAATGGTGAAACAGGAAACCGCCCTGCACATGCGTTAGTGGTCTATAGTCAATTATGTCGTAGAGCATTCCCTGGAACAAAGGTTGTCATAGGCGGGCTAGAAGCAAGCTTACGGCGTATTGCACATTATGATTATTGGCAGGATAAGTTACGCCATAGTATTTTAGTCGATAGCAAAGCAGATATTTTATCCTATAGCATGGGTGAACATAGCATGACTAGAATTTTTGAGCGTATTGCTAATGGTGAATCACTACATGGAATTCGCGGAACTGCAACACTTTTAGGTAAAAATGCTGCAAATGAATTTAAAAATAGTATTGAATTTAATAAATATTTAGCGTTACCATCATGGCAAGATATGACCTCTGATAAAAAGAATTTGATGGTTGCAACTAAATTAATTGAGCAAGAAATGAATCCATATTGTGGTCATGGCTTAACTCAAGAATATGGTGATAGATTATTAGTAATTGAACCATCACCATTGCCATTGACAACTAAAGAAATGGATGAAGTTCACGATTTACCATTTGCATATTCTCCTCACCCATTATATGGCGAAAATGTGCGTATTCCAGCATTTGAAACGATCAAAAATTCAATTCCGGCAGTACGTGGCTGCCCTGGTGGTTGTGCTTTTTGCGGACTGGTTTCACACCAAGGTCGTTTATTATCAAAACGTAGCCGTGATTCAGTAATGCGTGAAGTTGACAAAATGTGCGGACGCAATGAATTTAGAGGTACTATTAGTGATATCGGTGGTCCTGCTGGTAATATTTATGGCAATAAGGCAAAAGATGAAAATGTTTGCGCAAAATGTCGCCGTTCATCATGTCTTTTCCCACGAATTTGTCCAAATTATAATCATAATGCTGATGAATTAGTGCAATTATTAAAAGATGTAAGGAATCATTCAAAAGTTAAACACGTCTATATAAACTCAGGAATTCGCTTAGAATTGGCGTTGCGCCAAAAAGAATTAACTAAGGAATTATTACACCATCACACTAGCGGACATATGAAAGTTGCTCCAGAGCATTTAAACAATAAAGTATTACGTTTAATGCGCAAAAACCCCGCTGAAGATTTTTATAAATTTAAAAAAGTATTTGAAGAAATTAGTAAAGAAGCTGACAAGGAACAATACCTGATTCCATTGTTTATTTCTAACTTCCCAGGCTGTACCGAAGAAGATATGAAAACAGTTGATAATTATTTGGATAGTGAAAATTGGAGTCCACAACAAGTTCAGGATTATATTCCGTTACCAATGACTATGGGAGCAGCAATGTATTACAGCGGAATTGATTCTAATTTTAATGAAATTAGTGTAATGCGCGGGCTTAAAGAACGTCGCACACAAATGAATATGTTAAAGAAAAAGCGTAAAGGCAGTAAATTTTATGGTAAAAATCGCGATTTTAAGCATAAACGCAATAAAAATCTTGATGGACGAAATTCAGAACAAAACTCTGAAAAAAATAACAATAGTCATCGCCATAAATTCAATAAAAATCGCAAAAAAAACTAAGCTATTAATCGTATAAAAAATTCAACACCATAGCTTTAATGTTATGGTATTTTTTTTATGACTTGGATTAAAAAATAAATTCTAGGGTAATACATTAAAAGTTTTTTCATTAATTAAAATTTTGTCTAAGATAAAAGATAATATTATAGAAATAAAACAAGAAAATGATTCTTTAATAATATTTGAGTAAAAATCTTATAATAATTGGTAAAGCGTTTTTATATAATATGCACAAATTACATTAAATGCGCTAAAAATAAAAAAACTAAATAATACAAGCAGATATTAAATTATAGATAATTTGACACATAGGAGAATTAATGCTACTGTAAAATCCTATTTTTCATATTTTATTAAATAAGTTACCAATTCAAAGGAAGTAATGTTTAAAATTATGATTTTCTTATTTCTATTAACATCAGGCTTATTTTTGAGTTCTTTTTTTGTTCCAAACTCTAATTTTAGATGTTCTTTACTATTACCATGCTTAATATTGAACAGCTCATTAATATTATATACATGTAAAAAGCTAAAATTCAGACGACTGATTTTAATTTATTATATTTTAATAAATATTACTATAACACTATCAGCTTAATTATTTGAGATTTAACGACAATAAGTTGGAAGGGGGACATTCTAAATAAATATTTATCGTGTTAGTAAGTTTAATAACAAACATAACACCATGGTGTAAAGTTGAAAATATTAACTAATAAGGAGATAAAAAACAACTGAACATATAAAATTAAGTTCATGACAACTTAAGCAGCTTATTTCTAAAATTTTTCAGAAGAAATTTATAGATATTTTTATACCTATAATTGAATCTGAATTCACATTCTTTTAAGTACAAATAAAATGTGCTTTTAGAAATACCTCTAAAACGAGCAAGCCTAGTTTTGGCAATGCCCCAAAAATTCCCAATCCCATTGATGTGATTGTGTCCATCGGCGAATTCATTTTCGCCATGCTTAACACGATAGTGCCTTCGATAGCCAAAGTCAACCAATCCGTCGTAAGTTCTGAAATAATCGGTGTAAATTGTTGCATTTTTGGCAATTTTCTTGCTGACTATTGGGTAAAGTTACTGGTGAGAACAGTTATCCAATTGTTGGGTGTATACCTTCCCACCATGCTTAATCACACCAAAAACAATGCTTTTTCCACGTGCTCCTCGACCCCGAACGCCACGTATACGACGAGCTCCAAAGCAGCTTTCATCAAGCTCGACACTACTGTCCTGAAAAAGACTTTCTTGCTTACAAATCACAACAATTCTTAATCGAAAAGCCTTTAAAATATTGTTGACACTGCTACGACTTAGGTTCGTTAATTCTGCAATTTTTGATGCTTCAATATCGTAGACAAAATACTTCAAAATCTCAAGAAACTTCGCATCAGAAATTTTCAACCGTTTTATAAATTTATTACTCATTTAATAAAAAAACTTAAATTAAAATATTTTCAAGTTTAGTTGTCATGAACCAAAAATTTAAAGATTCTCAAGATGTTTTTTATATAATCATGATGAAAAATAAGTATAAAATCCATAGTACGTTTTGGTATTACGACTAGTATAATGATTCCGTAAAAAGAAAAAATAATCGTAAATATAAGACTAAAAACGTTAATTATTTAAATATAAAAAAAATTTTAAACAACGATGAAAATTAACTTTTATTTTTCGCTATTTTTATGGCTTCCAAGATTTTAGTTTTGGTAAATAGCGTGGCACATGCTTACAGTATTCTTCATATTCTTTGCCAAAACGTTTACGCAAACCACGCTCTTCAATCAGCGGAAAGTAAATCATATTAAATATAATAAAAATAACCAAATAAATCCCTAAGTTGATTGATTGAAAATAAAACGCTTCACCCAATTGAATCAACCAAATACTCGTTAACATCGGATTACGAATATAGCAATATGGTCCACTGATCACCAGTTTTTTAGGCGGATTCCACGGCGCTAACGTCCCCTTCCCGATTTTCGCAAAAAGCCACATTGTCCACAGCGCTAAAATAAATCCTAATATGCCAAAAATTATTGATACATAAAATTGTAAATCTTTCCATGTAGAACACTTAAATTCACTAAAAAGCAAAATAATTGCTGGAACAATTACTACTGCCATAAACGGTAAAGCTAAAATTGCTCGTAATATTTTCCTATTTTTTTATGTGTAATGTATACACTTTTTAGTTTACATGACTAACAATATTAACGCAACAATTTATAAATTTAATACAAGTTACTTTTAATAAACTCATCCTAAAATTATATAAAAATAAAGAATATTATTTTTATATAATACGTTCAGATATCTTTTAATATTTTTTAGATAAACAATATAAATAACGTCGATATTTTATATAAATTCTAAAAAAACCATATAATATTTTATTTATTAATAAAAAAAACAACCTATATTTGTCGACTTTAACCAATTAATTAAAAATAACACTAATTAATAAAAAATATAACTTTTTGATAATTTTTAATAATAATGCCTCATTTACTTTTAATATTTGTCCATTATAATCTTAATAGATCAACAAATAATAAATTTAAATTTTGCAAGAGGAAAACAAAATGAAATTAAAAAAATTTACATTAATTGAGCTATTAGTAGTTGTAGCAATCATCGCAATTCTAGCAGGCATGTTATTACCAGCACTTGGTGCTGCTCGTGAAAAAGCACGTGCTACAAGCTGTATGAACAACCAAAAGCAAACTGGTACAATTTTAAGCATGGCAAATGGAGACCTAGGATACTTAGTCAATGGTGTTGGCTACGGTAGCTCATGGCACACACTAATGTCGAAAAAAGAATTTAACAGTGACATCGAAGGTTTAGGATATTTTAAAGGCGAAGGGACAACTTACAACCCATATTTAAATTGTAACTACAAAGGAACAAGTTATGTCTATTCAATGCCTCACTCTGACTATAAATATAATGAAGCAAATAACTCTTGGGCAAATTGGCAAAAACTTGCTGGTCCTCGTAGTCGTTTAAAATTAATCATTGATAAATATACAGAAGCCTCAACAAGTGTAATTCTTACAGACGGAAAAAATATTAACTGGCAGGTAGGTAATTTAAATCACTTAGAGAATAGCGATTGGCACGATAATCCCGTTTGGTTAAAACATATGAATAAAACTAATATGCTATTTGCTGATATGCATGCCGAATCTGTTGATCAAAATAGTATAAAATCAATTTGGTTCAAAAAATTTAACTTTAACAATGTTGGTGGTATTGCAGTAAAAGATGCTGATAAAATTCGAATAGGCATCCGCTTTACCTCTATTGTTGACAACGAAAAGAAAAAAGTTGAATTACAATATAATTAAGGATTAAAAACATGAAAAATTTAAATAATCTTGCACATTTTTTACAACTTTCAATAATATTATTTTTCATAACATCTTGCGAGAAAAAAACTCAAATAATTAATCATAAGACAGCATTAAATACGGCTGAAGTTATTATTAAAAAACAAAAAATTGAAGAAGTTTTTTTCAATATAGCTTCAAAAGAAAGTAGAGGTAATTTAATGTTAAGGATTTATCAAAATGGCAAACAAGTTTACCCTCCAGTCGACAAAGCTATTCCAAAAGATGTTTTAAAAGCATTAGAAAAAAAAGCGACCTTTACAATTCCACCAAATACAAATCTTATTGATTTTGCTAATATTTTAAATAAAAAATATAAAATCAATGGCTCAATTGAAGGTAATGACTTCGTTATTAAGCTTTAATTTTATCTATTTAATATATAAAAGTGATGAACATTATTTAATAATTTTGATGCTCATCATTTTTTTATTATCTGTTTACGATAAATTTCATCAACTGGAGGTTCAATTCTCAAAAATTTCTTTTTATTGTCCATATTTTTTTCAAAATCTAAACAAGCTTGACGAACCGCTAAAATCATTTTAGGCTCCATTGAAAAATCTTTATAAAAAACATAAATCACAAATTTATCAACCCGCGAATATGAAGTTATCTTTGTAACTCCATCAATTTTTGCTAGAATGCTCTCAAGTTGTTCAGTGTATTTTTCATTCTCCATAGCATTAGATGATCCTACTGAGGCAATAGCATATTTTACTTGAATAACAGGCTTTGGACTTCCAGCAAATTTGCACCCAGCAACCCCAAATATTAATATTATTATTATAATGAAAAATTTATTCATAACTAATCCTCTTTTGTTAGAAATACAATAAAAATTTTATATATACTAATAATATAAATGACAAAGTTTAACTCTAGATCCTAAAAAGCAGAAAAGTTAAAGAATTTATCAACTTTTCTGCTTCTAGAGTACTTATAAAATATGATTTTAAAAAATTATTATGACCAAATTATTTAAAATCAATAACAATTCCTAAGAATTTTTGAATCATTGGTGAAAATTTTACCACCAATGGTGAAAATACAATGCTGACCATACTCATTAATTTGATTAAAATATTTAATGAAGGTCCAGATGTATCTTTACATGGGTCTCCAACAGTATCACCAATAACAGCAGCACCATGAGTAGGATTTTTAGATCCATCGCCTAGCTTTTTACCACCATGATTACCTTTTTCGATGAATTTTTTGGCGTTATCCCAAGCTCCACCAGCATTATTAAGCATCGTTGCTAAAACGAAACTACAAACCAAACCACCAGCTAATAGTCCCATTACTCCAGGTACTCCCAATACCAATCCAGTAATTACTGGTACAATAATCGCTAATAAACTAGGCACAACCATCTCACGTTGAGCTCCAGTTGTTGAAATATCTACACAACGAGCATAATCTGGAGTTTCAGTTCCATCCATGATACCTGGTTTTTCTTTAAACTGACGACGTACTTCATTAACCATCGAACCAGCCGCGCGACCAACAGCTTTCATAGTCATCGCACAAAAAACAAATGCCATCATTCCACCCACAAATAATCCACATAATAAATATGGATTCATAATATGCATTTGGAATAATTCAACAAAATCCAAAATATTTAATTTTTCAGCAGCAGCATTTGTTAAACCCATAAATGTACCATCACTAGATTTATCTGCTAATTTGCCAACCCAAATTTTAACTTCTTCAATGTAAGCCGCTAACAAAGCCATCGCAGTTAAAGCAGCAGAACCAATAGCAAACCCTTTACCAGTCGCCGCAGTCGTGTTACCTAGTGAGTCAAGCGCATCAGTACGTTCACGAACTTCATGAGGTAACCCGCTCATTTCAGCATTTCCGCCAGCATTATCAGCAATTGGACCATACGCATCAGTAGCTAATGTAATACCTAGAGTAGCCAACATACCAACAGCAGCGAAACCGATACCATATAAGCCTCTGCTAAAGTCACTTAGACCACCCGCAAATGAAAATGCTAAAACTATACCAACAATAACTGTAAGCACAGGAATACCCGCTGAATACATACCAGTTGCAAGACCATCAATAATTGCTGTAGCTGGTCCCATGTTTGCCTGCTCTGCAATTCCCTTTGTTGGTTTATATTCATCACTAGTATAATATTCTGTAGCTTGACCAATAATAACACCTGCAAATAAACCTGTTACAATTGCACCAAACACACCCCAACTAATAACTCCCATAGCCGCTAAAATTGCACCTGCAATTAAAATTAACACTGAACTACCTAGTGTACCAATTAATAAAGAAGTCAATAAATTACGCTGAGTTGCACCTTCTCTACAACGAACCATAAACATACCAATAATTGATAAAATAGTACCAATACCAGCAACAATCATTGGTGCAGTGATTAAGTTCATTGCAATAGCTGCCTGATCTTCTTTAGCATTCAAGCCTACCGCCGCACCAAGTGCTGCTGTTGCTAAAATTGATCCACAATATGATTCATAAAGGTCAGCACCCATACCAGCAACATCACCAACATTATCACCAACGTTATCTGCGATTGTTGCAGGGTTACGAGGGTCATCCTCAGGTATACCAGCTTCAACTTTACCTACTAGGTCAGCGCCAACATCAGCAGCTTTTGTATAAATACCACCACCAACACGAGCAAATAATGCTTGAGTAGACGCCCCCATTCCAAAGGTAATCATTGTTGTTGTAATATGAACTAATTTTTGAATATCGGTAGTATTTTCATCTACTAATTTTAAACCTAAAAATTCTAATCCTGTTGCCATATTTTCTGGTGTATAAATTAACTGATCAAGGATCCAGAACCATGCACAAATATCAAGCAGACCTAAACCTACAACAACTAAACCCATCACTGCGCCACTTCTAAAAGCAACTTGTAATCCACGGTTTAAACCTTCCATCGCACCTTGTGCTGTACGAGCTGAGGCATTTGTTGCAGTTCGCATACCAATGTATCCGCAAATACCAGAAAATAATCCTCCAGTTAAAAATGCAACTGGTACAAATGGGTTTTGAATTCCCATATATGCTAACACTGCAAAAATAATCATTAATACTAAAAAAACAATTCCGACAACTTTGTATTGTCTTGTTAAATAAGCCATCGCTCCTTCACGAACGTGACCTGCAATTTGAATCATTTTTTCATTTCCTTCTGATGCAGACATCATCTTTTTGTAGAAGATCACTGCAAACACGAGGGCCAAAATGGCAGAAATTGGGGCAATCCACCACAAACCCGGGATTTGAGCTCCAGTTGAAGCAAAAACTAAACCTTCAAGCATCTAATACTCCTTGTTTGTTAAATTAAGACTTTAATAGTTTTTTTCCTGTTTTGTAAAATACTCTAAAGATAAAATAGACTAATAAACAGAGTTTTTCAAGATTTTTTTAATGATTCTTTGATTTCTCGAAAAAAAAAGCTATCTTATTAAGGTTAATAATAATTCAAAAATTTAAAGGATTTAAATAGTATAATGAGTGATAATAATATTGAAAATAATGAGCAAATTAGTGCACAAGAGCACGAAGATTTGTTTAGCCAACGTCTAGCAAAAGTTGCGGAGTTATCTGAAGCTGGAATTGAACCATTTGGACAACGCTTTGACGGAGCAACAATGATTGAAAAAATTCGTGAATCATATGTTGAAGAATCAGAAGAACCTATTAAAGTGACTGCTGCAGGTCGTATAATGGCAATGCGCACAATGGGTAACGTAATTTTTGCTGATCTACGTGATAGCAGTGATCGTATTCAGCTTTTTATCAGCAAAAAAGTTGTTGGAGCAGATGCTTTCAAATTAATCAAACGTTTCGATATTGGTGATATTGTCGGAGTAAATGGTGAATTATTTACTACTAAAACTGGTGAATTATCAATTCGTACTTCTGAGCTAACACTTTTAAGCAAAGCGATGCGTCCTTTACCAGAAAAGTGGCATGGTTTAACAAATGTTGAACAACGTTATCGCCAACGCTATTTAGATTTAATTGATAACAATGATAGTCGTGATACATTCAAAAAACGTTTCCAAATTATTCGTGAAATTAGAAACTTCCTTGAAAAACGTGATTTCTATGAAGTTGAAACTCCAATGCTTCAGCCGATTGCGGGTGGAGCATCGGCAAATCCTTTCAAAACTTTCTACGAAGCTTTAAATAGCCCAATGTTTATGCGTATTGCACCAGAGCTATACTTAAAACGTTTATTAGTAGGTGGTTTTGAGCGTGTTTATGAATTAAACCGTAATTTCCGTAATGAAGGTATGTCACGTCGTCATAATCCTGAATTTACAATGATGGAAATTTACCAAGCATATGGTAACTGTGAATCAATGATGGACTTGGTTGAGGATTTGGTAACAACTGTTGCAATGAATGTATTTGGCACGTTGCAAATTAAGCACAATGAAGATAAAATTATTGACTTAACACGTCCTTGGAGACGCGTTGCGTATGAAGATTTAGTTAAAGAATTCTGTGGCGAGGACTGGTTTACTCAACCATTTGAAAACCGAGTTGCTAAGGCTCAAGAATTAAAATTGGATGTGGATATGAATACATCTGATGTTGAAGTAACTCAAGAAGTTTACGAAAAATTAATTGAACATACTTTAATTCAACCAACATTTGTAACACGTTTGCCTAAAGAGTTAGTTCCATTAGCAAAGGCATGTAGCGATAATGATTCATTGGTAGACGTATTTGAACTTGAAATCAATGGTCAAGAAATTGCTCCAGGTTATAGCGAACTAAATGACCCAATTGAACAACGTAAACGCTTTATGGAACAATTAGAGCGTGAATATGAAAATGTTGAAGAATTAGAAAACCTTGACGATTTAATCGATGAAGATTTCTTAACAGCTATGGAACACGGTATGCCTCCAGCTGGCGGTATGGGAATTGGTATTGATCGTTTAGTTATGATGTTGACTGGCGCAGAGTCAATTCGTGACGTAGTTCTGTTTCCACAATTAAGAAGACGCAAAAAACAATAGTTTTAGGCTGTTCTTATAAAATATGGGTGTTTCTAAAGGTGAATATTTTTAGGAATGCCCTTATCTTTTACTATGTTTGAAGAATTTGATAATAAACAATTTATAATTTGTCGTTTAATTAACGGCAACTGGGGCTTGTTCACCAATCCTAATAAAATTTTAAGCTTAACTTTTTCTGAGCTTAAGAATGACACAACTCGTTTAAAAAATATTTTTAACAAAATTAACAATGAGCTAAAAAGTGGCAATTATGTAGCAGGTTACATACATTATGAAGCAGCAATTGGTTTCGATAAGTCTCTCAAAGTAAATGAAAAACAAATCAAAAACAACGAACTTATAGTTTGTTTTGGAGTTTTTGATAAAGCTCCACAAAAATTTAACTTTATATCTCAGAAAAAACTCTGTTTATCAATTTCAGAAAATAATATTTTAACCTCAAAAAAAGACTACACTAAAAACATTAACAAACTAAAAGAATATATTTTCAATGGTGATATTTACCAAGCAAATTATACTGTTAGAACTCTTTTAAAAACAAATGAACCATCGTTATTCAAAATATTTAATTACATAAACTGCGGACACCCTGTACCTTATTCTTCATTTGTTAAACTGACAAATGGCATTGAGATAGCTTCTATTTCACCTGAATTATTTTTCAAAAAAACAGGGCGAAAAATTTCTTCATTACCAATGAAAGGAACAATGAGCCGTCATTACGATTATAATATTGATAAAACATTTCCTGAAATCTTAGGTAAAGATATTAAAAATCGTGCCGAAAATGTGATGATTTGTGATATGGTACGCAATGATATTGGTAAAATTGCTAAACCAAATAGTGTTAAGGTTGATAAATTATTTCATGTTGACACCTATCAAACACTTCATCAAATGATAAGCGAGGTTTCTGGCGAAATTATAAAATCTAAAAATACTCCATACGAAATTTTTCAAGCATTATTTCCAGCAGCTTCAATTACTGGAGCACCAAAAGTTAGAGCAATGGAAATTATTAAAGAACTAGAAGATTCACCAAGAGGTGTTTATACTGGAACTATTGGCTATTTTTCCCCAACTGATGAAGCTGTGTTTAATGTTCCAATTAGGACTTTAATAAAAAGAAGCAACTCTATTGAAATCAATTTGAGTGTTGGAAGTGGTGTAGTCGCTGACTCCTTGGCCAATGATGAGTGGAACGAATTAAAAAATAAAACAGAATTTATTACCAAAAATATTCCTGAAAATTTTTCAATTTTTTCAACGATGCTGTTTAACAATAAATTTTACAATAACTTCAAATTTTATAATGAACATATTAACCGTTTAGCAAACTCTCAGAAATATTTTGCTCGACCTTTTTATTATGAAAAAGTAAATGAAGCATTACAAAATTTTGCAAAAAAACACTGCGATAGCAGTGACTATTTTCGATTAAAAATAAAATTATTTAAAGACGGAGAAGTTGCTCTAGAGAGTACTAATTTAGGTAAAATCATCCCAAAATTTAAAAATCACAATTCACCTATAAAATTAAAATTATATCCTCGTGCAATTGATTCCCAAAATATTTTTTTACACCATAAAACATCAATGCGAAAATTTTATGATATTGAATATTCTCAAACAGTATCTGAAGGTTTTCATGAAGTTATTTTTTTTAATGAAAATAATTACATTACAGAAGGTACTATTAGCAATATTTTTATTCAAAAGAATAACCAGTGGTACACACCGCACCGCGACTGCGGGCTTTTAAACGGCATAATGCGTGAAAAATTAATAAAAAAACTTCAGGCGCAGCAATCTTTATTAACTATTAAGGACTTACAAAACTCCTCAGAAATTATCATTTGCAATTCACTACGAGGCATTGCTAGACACTGCCAAATTCATTAAATTAATTAGTAAAAATAATATCAAAAAATCTAGTTATTTGTCTAATTATCTCTTGTTTTTTTAATATTTTTGAATATAATCTAGGTAAGGAGATTACCATAATTATTGTATTCAAAACATTAACTTATTACCTATAATATTAAAAAAAATGAACAAAAAAAATACTATTTTAACTTCACTATTTATCCTAAATTCGGTTAGTTTGACAATGATGTTTTTTATCAATTTTTGTTTTTTATCAAACTTAATTAACGTAACACATTTTGCGGAGTTTGAAAGCTCCTTAAATTATAACCTTTTAGGATTGTGTGGACTAATTGCAGTACTAGGACAATTTTTTCTTGGTCGGGTTTGTGGTGGAGAAAATTCATTAAAAGCTTTTTATAATGATTTTGAAATAGGAACACAAGTTTGTCTTCCAAGCCTATTGTATTTGCCCAGTTTAGGAATATTTTTTTCATTTTATACTCCAGAATCATTTAATAATATGTGGTTGGGAGTTTTTGTTAATAGATTATATTTGAGTTTTTTTTCTCCAGCTTTATTAGTTATAGTTATGAGCTTTATTGGAGTTAGATTTGCGGCAGTTTTTTCAGAAAGTAATCAAAATGAGTTCTTGTTCAAAAAATTAAATAATAAAAAGATCTCTGGACTTTATGTTTTCTTTTTAAGTTTATTAATTATTTGCGGAGTTTGCTATGGAGTTTACCTTCAAAAAGAATTTCTTAATAAATTGATTTTATCTTATTATGACTGGGCATTATTTTTAAATGTTACTGATAATACACTTGATGGCAAATGGTTTTACTCTAATGAAATGAATCATAATTTTATGGGGCGACATTTTATGCCTTTAAGCATTTTATTATTAACACCATTTGTGTGGCTAGCTCGACATATTAATACTATTTTTGTAATCAATTCTATAACGTTATTTGGAAGCGCATTAGTGCTTTTTCAATTAGCAAAAACATATAAACTAAGAACTTTTTCTGCTTTTTTAATCTCTTGTGCATACATATTTTACCCCAGCATCACCAATTTAAATTCATGCTATTATCTTGGGTTTCATTGTGTATATTTCATTATCCCTATAATTTGGTTATTTTTTATTTTATTAGAAAAGAAAAAATATTACTGGGCATTAACGCTGTTCTTTTTATCAATGTTAATCAAAGAATCAGTGCCAATTTTATGGTTAGGAACTGGAATTTACATGCTCTGCCGCAAACAATATAAGTGGGCATTGTTAATGATAATCTTTAGTCCAATTTACTTTTTAGTGATTTCCATGATAGTAGCTCCATATTTTGCAGCAGGCTTCGAAGGAAGTGACAACTACTATTTTTTCAGTTACTATAAAACATTGGCACCAAATCAGAGTTATTCTGAAATCATTTTTGCACCTTTTACAAAACCTAAATTATTTTTTGGATTGCTTTTTAGGATCAGTTCTATTAGTTTTATAGTAGTATTGACATGTTCTTTACTACCAATAATTATCCGTTATCCACTGCCAATAGTTAGTGGTTTAATCCTTTATACATTGTTTTTTATCCAAGACGACGCGTTTCGTCAAAATATTAATATGCAATATCAAACTGAAATTATTCCATTTATTTTCTTAAGTGTAGTACTTGGAACACGCTACTTTTTTAATGGGAAATGGGGACAAAAATGGTCCAGCTTTGTCTTTAAAGGCTTAAAAGTTCAAAAAAATGCCTCGAAACGCTTCTCTTTGGTTTTAGGCGTAGTACCAGCAGTAATGCTATCATTATATTTCTACGGTGATTTACCATACACTAAAAATCAAACTACGGGTTTTACCAATGAAGCCGACCACAGTATATTAGTCAATGAAATCAAAAAATATTTACCAAAAAATGTCAAAGCAACACTATCTCCCCAACTAGCAAGTCATTTCGTATTAAGAAATGATTGTTACATTGATATTATGACCCCAGAAGATTATGTTATTATTTATTTAAATAAAGATTTTCCTGTTTCTGTTCAACAAAAATATGACACTTTAAGAGAGGCTATTCATCAAAGCAAAATGTATGAATTAGCTTGCAAACCACTTTGGGATGGAACTGCGACAGTGTTAATTTACAAGAAAAAAAATACTACTCAGCCTAATCAAAATATTAAGTTTTTCAATTATTTCCAAAACATCAAATATAGTCGTTTTAAAAAATTTGGTGCAATTTACCCAGTAAAAGGTTGTCCAGAAATTGAAATTAGGGTTCAACAAAAACAAACTAAAAATGGTATTAAGCTCTTTTTTGCAGTATTTTCAAAAGAAAAATTGAAAAACGATTACTACTTTAACGTTCAAATTTTGGAGCGTGACAACAAAAAACTTATCACCGAAAACGTTATTTATTACGGAGATGGTCATAATGTGCCATGGCGTAATCCTAAAAATAGCTTATTCTGCTTTGAAGTTAGTGCACAACTTGATTCTAACTTAAAAATTGCGGTTGCTCCAAGAGTGATAAAACAGATTGGACCAAGCTACCAAAAGGCCGCAGAAATTGTCGAGTATATTAGAACTAAAAAATAGTTATTTTTTAGTATGCTCTTTTTTCCAAATTTGATATTCGCCAATATCTTTATGTGCAGTTTTAAGAACTAAATTAATTGCAATTGCTTCGTCAAACTCATTTAGTTCAGCTAAATCCTCAACATTAATATAATCTGAATCAATCAAGAAATTAAAGCACGAAATCATCAATGAAACAACTTTCCATTCAATAGTTGTAAAATTACCTTGAGAATAATCAACAAGCATTGGCCATAGTAATTTCATTTTATGCTCAATCGTATCACCAGCCTTAATCAATTTATCAACAACAATTTTTTTATTTGCACGTTTTTTTAATAAACAATTCAAATCATCTGCTTCTAATTTTTTAGCATCAGCTTTGAGCTGCCTAATTAACTTTTTCTTATGATCTTCAAGTAATTTTTCTTTTCTGTGTTGAGGTTCATTTTTCATGACCATTCTCCTATAAGCTGTAATTCATAAATATTGCTTGTTTAAAAATTTTCTTTTAATACTACTTGTGAACAACAGCATATCAAAGTTGATTATAGTTTTGATTACTAAATAAAAAAATAACTATATTTTATTATAATACTTGAGGCTAAATTTTGCATTATTTTATATAAACAAAAAAGGTCATAACCAAATGATTATGACCTTTTTAAAAACATTTCAATAATTTACTACGCCAGTTTATCAACAGCTAAATGCCAATCTAAATCCTCAATGATACTAATTTCAACAATATTATCAGCTTTTGCAATCAACTCACTACATTCTTTACTAAGATTTAATAAGTGTAATTTTTTATTTACAGCTGCATAACGTTTTGAAATATTATCAATAGCTTCGATTCCAGAATGGTCACAAACACGAGCATTTGCAAAGTCAATGATGACATCCTCTGGATCATTTTTCACATCAAATAATTCTTTAAAATTTGATGCAGAACCAAAAAATACTAAACCTTCCAATTGATAAATTTTGTGCCCATGGTCATTAGTTTTTGAATTAACATAGATTTTTTTACCATGTTTCCAAGCAAAAACCAATGCCGAAGCAATTAATCCAGCAATCACCGCAATAGCCAAATCAGCGATTACTGTAACAACTGATACTAAAATAATCACGAACGCATCACTTTTTGGCACTTTACGCATAATCCTGAAACTTGACCATTCAAAAGTACCAATAACAACCATAAACATTACACCAACCAATGCAGCTAATGGAATCATCTCAATCAAAACAGAACCCCACACAATAAAACATAATAAGAATATTGCAGCAGATGCCCCACTCCAACGAGAACGCCCTCCGGCTCGAATGTTAATCATACTTTGACCAATCATTGCACAACCACCCATTCCGCCAAAAAAACCATTAACAATATTAGCAACACCCTGCCCGATGGATTCTTTATTACCACGACCACGAGTTTCAGTGATTTCATCAATTAATGACAGAGTCATCAATGACTCAATTAAGCCAACTGCAGCAGCTAAAATTGAAAACGGTAAAATTAATTTTATGGCATCCCATGTAAAAGGCATATGTGGCAACGCAAAAGTTGGCAACGAAGTTTTTACGGTTGCATTAGGATCATTTGTACGAACATAATCTAAAACAGTACGAACTTCAAAACCATTTTTATTTAAAAAGTATGCTATAACCGAAACGACTACAATACCAGTTAATGTTGCAGGAACAGCCGTGGTTAACTTTGGTAAAAAGTGACTAATTGCCATTGTCAAAGCAATTAAAGCGCACATAATTAACAATGGTTGCATTGCCAATAAAGTTTCACCAGCCTCACCTGTAACATAAAATTGGCTAAATTGAGCCTTAAAAATAATAATTGCCAAACCATTCACAAAACCAAGCATAACAGGATGCGGCATTAAGCGAATAAATTTTCCCAATTTTAAAACACCAAAAATAATCTGTATTACTCCCATTAAAATTACTGCACTAAACAAATATCCAAGCGCAGTTTGCGAATCACCATCTGTTTGTTCTAAAATCTTTGCAACTAAAGGCGCAAAAATCACAGCAATCGCTCCTGTTGCTCCTGAAATCATTCCCGGTCTTCCACCAATAACAGCTGTAATTAACCCCATCATAAATGCTGCTAAAAGTCCAACCTTTGGGTTTACACCAGCAACAAATGAAAATGCTATTGCCTCTGGAACTAAAGCTAACGCTACAGTTAAACCACTTAATAAATCATTTTTCAAATTTGAGGGTTTATTGATAATTAACTTAAAAATCTTATTTCTTTTACTTTCTTTTTCTGACATAACTTCCTTATAAATTTATTAAATTTTTATTTTTTACTTCTTGATTAACCTTTTTTGTCTAAGGCATTCATTGATAAAAAATTCGCCACACAACAAAAAGCATTTAATTTAGCATAATTTTTTAATTTTTCAAAAAAAATCTTTATTTTTACAGATATTGTACTATGTTAAGTAAACAAAAAATTACTGGAGAAACCTCTACTCAATGCGTTACGAAAAAACTCTTTTGCCACAAAAAAAATATGATTTTTTGATGTTACAGATTGTATTAGGAACAATTTTTTTCTTGTTTTTTTTGCCACTTATTTTCTTCGGAGTAATTAAATTATGTAACGAAACATTAGAAATTTATTTTATCGCAGGGTTAATGCAATACTCAATTATTAGTTCAATTATTTTTTTGATGATATTGTCCTATAAAAATCAAAAAAATATTTTTAAACGCCTTGGTTTTTTGAGTTTAAAATGGAATTTTTTTAAAGCGTTACCATTAATTTACATTGCAATATTTTTAGTAATGGCTGACATTAGTATGATCTCTGAAACAGTTTTTCTACTTTTCAACTGGGATATTAAAGCACAAATAGCTGGTGAAATGATTAATCAATTAGATTTGCTTGGAGAAATCGTTCTAGGTATAATAATTGTAGTTTTAGCGCCAATTTGCGAAGAAGTTCTTTTTCGTCGTGCTGTTTTTAGTTCTCTGTTACCACGTACTAACAAAATAATTGCAACAATAATAACCTCATTATTGTTTGCTTTGGTTCATATGGATTCATTTGTTACAATGCCGCCATTATTTGCTTTAGCATTAATTTTGCAGTTTTGCTATATTCACTTTAAATCAATTTACGCCCCGATAATAATACATTTTTTAAATAATTTGATTGCATTTTCAGTAATTATTGCAATCAAACATGAACTGATTTCGGATAAAATTTTCACATAGGAGCTATGTAATGAATATTCACAATATAATCGAATCACAACATCAATTTGTCACTTCAAACGATAACAATATCGAACAACGCAAAAAATTGTTAAGAAAACTTTTAACTGCAATCAAAGATAGTGAAAATGAATTATTTCAAGCATTAGCTAAAGATTTAAAAAAATGTGAATTTGAATCATTTATTGGCGAAGTTTCTGGAGTGTATGATGAAATAAAATTATTCATAAAAAAACTCAAAAAGTGGTCTAAACCTAAAAAAGCCAAAGTTGCACTACCCAACATGCCAGCTAAAGGAAAAATAATTGCTGAACCATACGGCACGGTATTAATTTATTCAGCATGGAATTATCCATTCTATTTATCAATTATGCCCTTAATTGGCGCTATTGCTACAGGAAATGCAGTGATATTGAAACCTTCAGAATTAGCTCCTGCAACTGCTGAATATTTGAAAAAATTAATTGATAAAGTTTTTTGCTCAAGGATATGTACCGTTATCAATGGTGATGCCAAATTGGCAGCTTCCTTAATGGATTATCCAATTGATATGGTTTGTTTTACTGGCAGTACTGTTACTGGCCATAAAGTTTACCAAAAAGCAGCAGAAAAGTTAATCCCTGCTCTCTTAGAATTAGGGGGTAAAAGCCCTGCAATTGTAAGCAAAAATTGCAATTTAAAGGTAACTGTAAAACGTTTGGTATGGAGTAAATTTATGAATGCTGGACAAACCTGCGTCGCACCTGACTACCTGTTAGTTGATGAAAAAATTGTTGATAATTTAATTAAGTCTTTAAAAGAGCGCATCAATTATTGCTATGGCGATGATGAAAAAATAGTTCATTCTCAAGATTTCCCACGCATTATTAACAGTAAAAATTTTGAACGCCTGGAAAATTATGAAGCAACAGCAAATGCTGAAAAAACAGTCAAATGCGGTTATAACGATCCTAATGAAAATTATTTTGCTCCAACAATATTATTAAACCCTAACCTTGAGTCCGAGGTTATGAATGAAGAAATTTTTGGTCCAATTTTACCAATTATTACCTATAAAAACTTTAATGATGCAATAAGCTTTATAAAAAATAAATCAAAACCGCTGGCATGCTATCTGTTTAGCGAAAACCATTTCGAAATCAGCGAAATTGAAACTAAAATTTCAACTGGAGCAATAGGTGTAAATGAATGTATTAGTCACCTAGCGAACAGCTCAATGCCATTTGGCGGAATTGGAGCGAGCGGAATTGGTGCATATCATGGTTACCACTCATTTTGTGCATTTTCTCACTTCAAACCAGTACATAATAAAACCACAAAAATTGATATGAATTTGCGCTACGCTCCTTATTTAAACAAAATTAAAATTGTGCAAAAATGGCTTGGATAAAGTTCTAAAGGATATTTCTAAAAATTGATTTTAAAGAAAAATTTAATGATTTTTAACGTTTAAATGATTATTTTTTGGGTTCAAAATACTTTAACTTAAAAATTTAACCTTTTAAGTTATTGTAATTCAATGAAAAACAAATATATAATTCATTCAATAATTTCTGAAGCTAAATTCAGAACAATTATTCGTTACTTTTCGCTTGATATTGAAGCTAAATAAAATTACTCAGTTAACGGGGTTAAGTCGTCCTTGCATTAATCGGATTTTGAAGGCTACAAGGCAACGCATTGCCGAGTTTTGTAAAAACGAAAGTCCATTCGATGCTGGAGAAATTGATGAAAACTATTTTGGAGCTTGTCGCGTGCATGGAGTCAGAAGTTGGAAAACACATCGCTTTTAGAATAATAAAACGCCAAGTGTGAGTTTATAAACTGCTCGGCAAGCACGTGTTTAACGATTATTAGAAAAAAAATCAACGCAAATTCAACAATTTACTCCAGGGATTCAAGTTCTATTATAGACTCGTCGATGCTAGCTACAAAAAGCATTATCAAATAAAATATGGCAAAAATTAATTTACCAAAGGTCATAACCACATCAACGGAATTGAAAACTTTTGGGGCTTGGCTAAGACCAGATTGGCAAAATTTCGAAGTATCACCAAAAATACCTTTTATTTGCACTTGAAAGAGTGCGAATTTAGGTTTAATTACAGACAAAGACTTGTATTTACTGATGCTAAAAATCATCAGAAATAAACAGCTTAAAGTATCTTGAACCATTTTTAAATATTTACATAGCAGTGTTCTACGTACATTTCACAAAATTATTGCATTTTAAAAAAGTAAATTTTAGTCAAATACTCAACTTTTAGAAGTATCTTAAATTATTTGTATAAATAATCTTAACTATTTTCTAAGTTTTATTGCAACAACTTTACGCTTTAAAATCTGTTCATTAGTAACAGCATTACTAATGACTTCAATAAAGGTTAAATTAACATTTTCAAAGTTTTTAACAGCACGATAGACCAATGCCAAATCATCAAGAGTTGTTACAGAGTAATCATTAACCTTAATTAAAATATCTCCACGTTTTACTCCATTGTTTAGGACTAAGTTCTCATTAACAATCAATCCATCAATGTTTGGATAATTAAGTGCGGTCTGCAATTTATCTGTTAGTGGTTGCAAACCTAGCGCAAAATATTCTTTTGCGATATATGCTCCACCATCAGTATTTATTTTTTGCGCAGTAATTGTACGAAGACGATTTTTGCTATCAATTAAAGTCATTTTTTGGTTTGCCTTCATTTGTGCAATCGTCAAACAAGCTTGCGCTAAGCTTTGCAACGGTTTACCATCAATTTCTGTAATAATATCATCAACACGCAATCCACTCTTCCAGGCAGGGCTGTTGTAAACAACACTCTTTACATAATATGACAATAAACCACTCTGACTATAGCGAACTCCAAGTCCAAAACCAATATTAACTTTATTCAATTTTTCAGCAGTTAGCCAATTTGACAACACATTCTCAACCCTCAACAAAGGAACTGCGAAACTAATTCCATATGCTTTTCGATGAATTGCAGTTGTCAGACCAACCATCTCACCATTGATATTAATTAGCGGACCTCCGCTATAGCCTGTAGTAATTGCCGCATCAGTTTGCAGTAAATCTTTAAAAATAACTTTACTTCCACGTTTTAATTTACGGTTAATTCCGCTTAAAATACCTCGTGAAACTGTACTACTTAAACCTAATGGGTTACCAACAGCTATAACATCTTCACCCAAAAACAAGCTACCAATTGGCGCCATTTCTATTGGTTTGAAAGTCTTTTTCTGTTGATCCGCAGGAATAATTTTAATCAACGCAATGTCATTAAATTCATTACTTGCTACCACATTTGCATCATAAACTTCACCATCATAAGTAGTAATAGAAATCTTAGTTGCACTTTTTATAACGTGAGAATTTGTTAAAACCAACCCATCTTCGCTTATAATGCAACCACTTCCTAAAGAGTATGTTGTTCTTTCACTTGCAGCGGCAGTTTTAGGAACCACCTTAATTGTTGAATCGACAGCAACAGGCGCATCATCAACCGAATTAGCATTTTTAGGCACCAAATCATTAATTGAGGGTTCAAGTTTGATAACTCGTTGAGTACTAATATTAACAACAGAAGGCATTACTTTAGCAACCGCCCTAACAGTTTTTGAAATTCGTTTATTCTCTACTTTTTCACTTTCGGAAAGCATATAATTATGTGAATGAGCTTGGTTTTCTTCTATTGATTTAGCATTATTAATATTTAAAAAAAGGACTAAAGAACAGCATAGCAATGTTTTTAAGCTTTTTTTCTGCATTAATAGATCGTATATATTTGCCTTTTTTTTAATCTTTGTTATATTTTTTAATAGCATATTTTTAAGTAACCCTATTTTTCAATCCATGAACATTTTTATTAAATATCAACTATTTAACAATAGCACAAAAAATTTATATCGCAACAATTTATGACATTATGAAAGAATATTATCGCTGTAAAATTATTGATAATTGTGCAAATTTTTCAATGCTCAAAGCGCACTTTATCAAACTAGGGGAAAAACGTTTCAAACGTTTCGCAACAAATCAAACTAAAGATATCATAAGCACTGGCAAGAATGAAGCATTGTTAAAAGCATTTTTTTGTGCTGCTGGGTATAAAAAGAATCAATTAAATTTTTTAGAGTTATTTGATAGATTTAACTGTTACCCTAATGAAATTCGTGAAAAATATTTTGAGGCTATTTTATGGGGAGAATCTGGGTTATTACCCGATCCCGTCGCTGCCGACATTGATAAAAATTTAAAAGATTTTTTTCAAAATATTTGGCAACAATGGTGGCGTATTCGCCAACCAACTACAAACAAAATTAATTGGATAAAAACTGGCATTAGACCACAAAATTATCCTGAAAGACGCATTGCCGCAATTTGTAGCTTTATCCAGCAATTTTCGCTGCAACCATTTAATTTTTTCTATGATGAAATTAATTCAGCCTCTGATATTAAAATATTTGAAAAGCGTATTTATAACTTGATTCAGCAAAATGATCCATTATGGGATAACTTCTATAACTTTTCCATTCAAACACCACAAACAACCGCAGTATTTGGCAAAAATCGAGCCAATGATTTTATTATTAATGGTTTACTACCAACCTTATATGGTCAAACATTACTACCCAAAGCTGATAATGAAAAATATTCTGAAAATTTACTAACCGATCGTTCAAAAGCGTTGAATTTATGGTTATCAATGAATAATGGCATCAAAAACAAAATTACTATAGAAATTGCTAACCGCTGCCATCTTAATGCAGAACAAGCAAAAATTATTAGTAAAAGCAATGCTTGTAACCAAGGTGCTATTGAACTTTATAAAGAATATTGTTCGCCATGTTTAAAAAATTGTACTCACTGTAAAGTTGAAAAGTATCTTTAAAATAGCAAACTATTTTTTTACTTTAGCAACTTATCCCAAAATTATTAGTAAAAAAATATTATAAAGGTTCTTTTAAAGTAATTTTTCATTAAGTTCAAATTTGCAAGCTATTCTCATTGCTTCAATTGGCATTAAAAATAATTGTCATCCTCCAACTAAATAAAAAAGAGATGCGTTAACATCTCTATAAAATTTCAAAATTTTATCTTGGTTCGGTGTATTTTTTATGCTCTAACTTTTAAGCCATATCCTTCTAGAATTTTCACTGCATTTTCAACACGCTCAGCAGTGGGTTCAGGGACTCCCTTGAGCTCATAAGTTAATTCAAGTTCATGCCATTTAAATTCCCCAATTTGGTGAAATGGCAATATTTCAACTAATTTAATATTTGACCTGTTTGCCAAAAGTTTACCCAATTCATGCAAATATTCATCATAGTCAGTTAATTTTGGCACCAAAACATGACGAATCCACACATCTTTGTTAATTTCCGTTAAATAATTTAGTGTTTCGGAAACATTCTTAAACGAGCCTTTAGTAACTTTTTTGTATAATTCAGCATTACTAGCTTTCATATCAAGTAGCACTAGGTCCGTGTTGCTGTATAATTCTTGAATTATATCATATTCAGCAGATACTATCCCTGATGTATCAAGCGCGGTATTAATCCCTTGCTCATGACACAATTTAAACAATTCATTAACAAATTGCGCTTGTAGTAACGGTTCTCCTCCAGATACCGTAACTCCACCATTGGAAAATCTCATAAACGATTTATATTTTTGAATTTGCTCAAAAATCTCTTCGACACTATAAAGTTTTCCCTGGTCTGTAGCCCAGCTATCAGGATTGTGACAGTATAAACACCTTAACGGGCATCCTTGCATAAATACAATAAAGCGCAAGCCCGGACCATCTACCGTGCCACAACTTTCAAAAGAATGAATACGTCCTTTAATTTCACTTTGTGATGTCATTTTATCTTTTTACAATTTTTTTTAATCAATACTACATTATGGTTATAAATATTTCAAAAAAATTGCTACCCTATAAATAAACAATAGCACGCTTTTACTTTAAATAAAAGCGTGCTTAATATAAACTAATACATTTTCTTATTCACGCTATTTTTTTCAGCTATGATGCTAACTCGTTGCATCATAGCATACAATCCTTAAACGCGTGAATGGAATGTACGATTAATTACATCCAATTGCTGCTCTTTTGTCAAACGAACAAAGTTTACAGCATATCCAGATACACGAATCGTTAACTGCGGATACTCTTGAGGATTTTCCATTGCATCCATCAATAATTCACGATCTAATACATTAACGTTAATATGATGTCCTGTTTCATGGAAATAACCATCTAGGATACTCACTAAGTTTGAAATACGCTCATCTTTTTCTTTTCCTAGTGCTCCAGGAATGATTGAGAATGTATATGAAATACCATCTTCTGCATCATCATAAGGTAAACGAGCCACACTAGACATAGATGCAATCGCACCAAATTTGTCACGACCATGCATTGGATTAGCTCCAGGTGCGAATGGCTCACCAGCTTTACGACCATCTGGAGTTGTACCAGTTTTCTTACCGTAAACAACATTACTTGTAATTGTTAAGATCGACATTGTTTGGACAGAATCTCGATATGTTGGATACTTACGTAATTTATTCATAAATGAAGATACTAATTCACAAGCCATATCATCCACTTTAGGGTCATTACTACCAAATGCTGGATATTCGCCTTCGATTTCGAAGTCAACAGCTAAACCTTCTTCATTACGAATAACTTTAACTTTTGCATATTTGATTGCTGACAATGAATCAGCTACTACAGATAAACCTGCAATACCACCAGCCATAGTTCTAATTACATCACGATCATGTAATGCCATTTGAATACGCTCATAGGCATATTTATCATGCATATAATGAATGATATTCAATGTATTAACATAAACTTTTGCAACCCAATCTTCAACGCGGTTAAAGTTTTCCATAACTTTATCAAAATCTAAGTATTCATCAGTTAACGCTGGAAATTCTTCCATTACTTGCATACCGCTCTTTTCATCTTTACCACCATTAATAGCGTATAATAGAGCTTTCGCTAAGTTGCAACGTGCACCAAAGAACTGCATTTGTTTACCGATAGGCATTGCTGACACACAGCAAGCTATACCGTAATCATCACCAAACTTAGGACGCATTAAATCATCATTTTCGTACTGAACAGTACTACTATCAATTGAAACCTTTGCACAGAATTTTTTAAAGTTCTCTGGTAATTGCTCACTCCATAAAACTGTTAAATTTGGCTCTGGCGCTGGTCCTAAGTTGTAAATAGTATTTAAGAAACGCATAGATGTTTTTGTTACTAAAGGACGACCATCTAAGCCCATTCCACCAATAACTTCTGTCACCCATGTTGGGTCACCACTAAATAGTTCATCGTATGCTGGTGTTCTTAAGAAACGAACAATACGTAATTTCATAACGAAATGGTCAATCATCTCTTGAGCTTCTTGCTCAGTAATTACGCCATCAGCGATATCTTTTTCAATATAGATGTCTAAGAATGTAGAAACACGACCTAAAGACATCGCAGCACCATTTTGCTCTTTAATCGCTGCTAAATATGCGAAATATGTCCATTGAATTGCTTCAAAAGCATTTTTTGCTGGTGCACTAACATCATAACCATATGAGTCAGCCATCTCTTTTAATTCACTAAGGGCTCTAATTTGTTCAGAAAGTTCTTCCATTAAGCGAATCGTTGATTCAATCATAGGAGAATCTGCTAAAGATTTCTTTTGCGCAATTTTATCTTCAATTAAACGGTCTACACCGTATAAAGCTAATCTACGATAATCACCAATGATACGACCACGACCATAAGCGTCTGGTAAACCTGTGATAATACCTGTTTTTCTAGCACGACGAATTTCGTCAGTATAAACATCAAAAACTCCATCATTGTGAGTCTTGCGGTATTTAGTGTAGATTTCTTTAACTTTTTCGTCTAATTCGTAACCATAAGCTTCAAGACCACCAGCAACTGTACGGTATCCGCCTTCTGGCATAATTCCGCGTTTTAAAGGTTTATCTGTTTGAAGTCCTATGATTTTTTCTAAATCTTGTTTGATGTACCCTGCTGCATGTGAATTAATTTTTGAAGGAACTTTTGTTTCTACATCAAGAATACCTTTCTCTAATTCTTCTTTTTTTAATTCACTAATAATGTCCCACAACTCTTTTGTTGCTTCTGTTGCTCCAGCTAAGAACTGATCATCACCCTCATAAGGAGTGTAGTTCTGCTGAATAAAATCACGAACATCAATGCTATTTTCCCAGTTTCCACCAATGAAACTTTCTTGTAATGCGTTGTTCATGTCGATCCTCATCGTCCTGTCTTTTATAAATCACCAATACCAAAGTTATTAGCAATTTGATTGTTTTACTAATTTTAATATTTTTTACATCTTATAAAAAATATCGCTGTAATATTTCTAATTTGATTTGAGAAATATTCGCTACTTATTATACTGAATAAATAACTACCTCAATTTTCAACGTTTGTTAAAAAAATATTAAATATCCATGAAATTTAAACATTCACATGATATTTAATTGATACTTTTAAATTAATAAAAATATATTAATTCTTTTATGTCTTTATAATACTCACCTTTAAGGTAAAGTCAAATAAAAATAATAAAATTTATTATGTTTTGATAATAATTCCTAAAAAACTACTTTGCCAAATAAAGACATTGAGCTTGACTTGTCAATTTTAACATTGACAATATCTCCAACGTCAACTCCATCGGTAGGTGGGAAAATTACAACTTTATTAGTTGAAGTTCTACCGCTCCAGCGTTCGCTGTTGCGCTTACTAGCCCCTTCAACCAAAATTTCAACAACACTTCCACACAAATCAGCATTATTCTGTTCAGTAATTTTAGTTAAATCATTTAATAAAATTTGATTACGCTCTTCTTTCACTTCTTCACTAACCATCAAGTCAGTTAATTCAGCTGCTTTTGTTCCTTCACGCGGCGAATATTTAAAAATATACGCATTGTCAAAACCTACATAATTAAAAACTTCTCTCGTTTTAGCGAAATCTTCATCAGTTTCTCCTGGAAAACCAACAATAATATCTGTAGAAAACGTTACATCAGGCACTGCTGTTTTAATTTTGTCAATAATATTTTTATATTGTTCAGCAGTATATTGTCGATTCATCGCCTTCAAAACTCGATCTGAGCCCGATTGGAATGGCAAATGAATATTATGACAAATTTTTTCTTCTTTCGCCAATACATTTATTAATTTTTCATTAAAATATGATGGATATGGCGAAACAAATCTGATACGTTTTAATTTATCTATCTTGCACAATTCTGTCAAGAGATCGGCAAATGGCGAATTTTCTGGCGCTGGAGCCTTTGTATCACCTTTCAAACCAAATGCTGCAACATTTTGTCCCAACAACATTACTTCTTTAATGCCGTTTACTGTTAGTTCGGTCACTTCATTGACAACATCTTCAATAGTACGACTAATTTCACGCCCACGAACATATGGCACAATACAATATGAACAAAAACGATTGCAACCGCGAGTCACTGCAACAAATGCACTAATAGCGCTATTTGTATCATCAAAATGACTATTTAAACTCTCCAAAACGTCCTCATCATTTTCGAGTAAAACTTCTTGAATGTCAGCTCGTGGCATCCTGCGCTCACCATTTTTGGCATTTTGAAGTATTTCTTCGCTGGCTTCATCAAAACCAACACCAAAACTCTCATCAAGACCTTTCGCTATATTTTGTTTGCGTTTTTTATCTCTTTCTTCAATAATGTTGGTAATTAATTCTGGAACTTTATGTAATTGACCTGTTCCAACTACAAAATTAACGTGTGGCAACTCTTTTAGAAGCTCCTCACCTTTATTTTGCGCCATACATCCCATAATACCAATTATTAAATTCGGCTTTTTCTTTTTTAATTTTTTAAGAATACCAATTTTTCCAACGGCTTTAAGCTCAGCTTTTTCACGCACACTACAGGTATTAAAAATAAAGACATCCGCCTCATTTTCATCGTAAACAATTTCATGCCCTAATTTATTTAACTCACCAGCAGTTGCCTCGGAATCACGCAAATTCATCTGGCAACCGTATGTTTTAATAAAAATTTTCATAATTTCAATACTATTTTTTATTTTCTACTTTTTTACTATGATTTTAAACCCGTAACTCAAATGCAATACAAACTTTAGCTCCAGTAATTTTTTTGAGTTGTAAACTTGGTAAATATTTTCCTTTAAAATTAAAATAATTGCAACCATGCGGTGCCGCTTCATCCCACGTTACTTCATAATAACGGCATTTGTAACAACTATTTTTTTTAGCGACCTTCTTAACAATATTTCGTTCTAAAGTACTATTTAAAGATCTATTATCACCCAATTCGGGGTTAAATTCTGCCATAACATATATAATGTTTTTTCATTTATTTTTAATCAATCACCAAATTATCGCAATGAATTACAACATTATCAGTTACTTGATGAAGCACTTCGCTAATATCATTACTGCATAAACCAACAATTTTGCGACATTCCAATGCACTATAATTTACTAAACCATGACCTATAACGCTACCATAACGGTCGCAAATCTCTACCGAATCACCACGTTCGAAATCACCTTGGACAAATACCATTCCAGAGGGCAATAAACTTTTATGCTGATTAGTTAATGCTATAACAGCACCTTCATCAATAACAATCTTCCCTTCCAGTTTAGAGAAAAATCTTATCCAACGTTTTTTGCTTTGCAGCGGCTCAGTCTTAGTTGCAATGAAGAGTGTACCAACATCTTCTGCGTTAAAAATTCTAGTTAGAATATCATCAACACGACCGTCGGCAACCCATAAATTTTCACCTGCAGCGCAAACAGTTTCTGCAGCACGAAGTTTCGAAATCATTCCACCAATTGAAAAATCACGATTATCGGTACCTGTTGCTTGTGCTTTTAGGTCACTAGTTAATTTATCAACAACTGAAATTCGATCGGTTAAAACACCATCAGCTTTATTACGCAAACCACTTTCTGTTGTTAAAATGATGGTCAAATCACTTTTTGTCATTGTCGCAACTAATCCCGCTAAGAAATCGTTATCACCAAATTTTAATTCATCAACAGACACCACGTCATTTTCATTAATGATTGGCAAAATATTATTATTCCATAATGAATGTAAACAATTTAGCACATTTAAATGACGTTCACGATCCTTTAAATCTTCAGCAGTCAACAACATTTGCGCTGCCTGAAAACCATATTTGCAACACTCTTCATTATACAATGCAACTAAACGTCCCTGCCCAATAGCAGCCAACGCCTGCACTTCAGCTAATTTCGACGGTCGTTTGCTTAAACCCAACAAATTCATGCCAACTCCAACGGCACCGCTAGAAACCAATACAACCTTGATTCCCTTAGCTTTAATTTTAGCAATTTCCGAAATCAAAATTGGAATTCTCGACTCGTCTGTCAAAAGTCTAGTCCCTACCTTAATAACAACTTGCTCAACATTATTTATAATATTTTTTCTTAATTGAATTTCTTTATTCATTTTTATCAAATTTTCATTTTGGGTTTAATTTTTTAATAATCTCAATAAAATAACATCTTTTAGAAAAAATACTATGCTTTAAGTTATAATTTTCACCAATTTATTATTTGATGATTTCCAGAAAATACAACGCAAATTAATCTATATCTGACAATCATTGATGTTAATATTAATTTTATTCAACAATTCAGCAAAACTTACATCTGGGTTTATTTTTAGCTGCAATAATTCTCCCATTACTGGGTGTTTGAACTCTAGTTTGTATGCCATTAATAATAGCCTGTGGCAGTGAAAATTATCACGATAACTTAAATTATGCTGAGTATCGCCATACTTAGTATCTCCAATAATTGGATGATTATCATGACGTAGATGACGGCGAATCTGATGCATTCGGCCTGTCTGAATATCAACTTTAATCAATGAATATCGTGAAGTTTCGTATGGTCCAACCGGAATCGGCAATTCTACTTGCGCTAATGTCCAGTATTCGCTTATAGCCTCTTGCTTTTGATTATTTTTTTCAGCATTAGCCAACGGGTAATCTATTAATTTATGCTTAGGAGTAAAACCGCGTACTAATGCTAAATAACTTTTTTTAACATCACGCTCACGAAATAATTTAAATAAATCACTGGTTGTTTGTTGCTGAATACCAAATAAAACAATTCCAGATGTTGGGCGGTCTAGGCGATGAATAGGATTTACCTTTACTCCTAATTGTTTGCTCAATTTCTGCAGTAAAGCTGTTCGATCGCTACTCATTGTCGAACGATGGACCAAAATTCCAGCAGGCTTATTAACTGCCACTAAATATTCATCTTGATAAACAATCGGGACTTTGCTTGTAACAATTTTATTTTGCTCACAAAAAAATAATGTCGAAAATAAATAACAATTTTTAACTTTACCGTTAACTGCTAAATTTATTAATTCATCATATGGCAAAATTTTATTTTTTGATTCATTATTATTTTGATCAACCCCAATAATTCTCAATGTTTCAACTTTAATTAACATAATCTGAGTATTGTCATCACATTTTAATAGCGATTTCTCCTCTAAAATCGTTAATTGCCAATCTTCGATTTGTTGATAATTACTAATTAAAAGCAAAAAACCTTCGTCATCAATATCAAAGGCACAGTTGCCATAAATATCATAAACAAAAAATTTCTTTTTATAATTTACATCAATTGTTTTATTCATAATTAGAGTAATTCCTATTTTACATAAAATGCAATAATATGTTTGTGCTAAAAACCTAAACTTTGAGTTTCCCTTGTTAAATTCAAACATAATTTTTTTATTATTGTATTGCAGTTTTTTTATTTCAAAAATGTCTATTTATGGAGTAAATATAACCAAAAACGGCCTTAATAAAACATTCTTTTTGCTATTTTCTTGAATTTTTTTAGAACTTAACTAAGCTAATCGAATATTTTTTCATAATTAAGTAATACTATTTATTGATTAGTAATGATGAAGAAAACGGGTATGATAACTACCATTAAGGATTAAAATATAAAACAAAAAAACACTGGAGAATCACAGGTCGTGAAATTAAAACGTTTTTTAAAAGAGCCCCAGCTTTTACCAAATGTTGAAGTTTCCTCAAAGCAGGAACTTTTAGAGCTAATGAGTAATGTTATTGCACAAAGTAGTATTGCTCAAAGTTCGAAGCTGACAACTCAAGATATACTAGCATCTATTTTAAAAAGAGAAGAACAAAGTAGCACAGGCCTAGGAGATGGTTTCGCATTTCCTCATGCGCGTTTTAAAGATTTAAATTCAATTGTGATCGTGATTGCGCACCTAAAAACACCTTTAACAGACTATAAAAGTGCAGACGGGAAACCTGTTTCATATGCTTGTATGGCTATTGTTCCAGAATCGCGTCCATCTGAAGCTTTACAAATAATGTCACAAGTAGCAACATTATTTTCTGATTCAGCAGTAAGAGCAAATATTGCAAAAGCAAAAGATGGCAATGAATTTTATCAAATTATTTTAGCATCAGAAAAATTAGTCGACGAAGTAGTAACAGCTCAAGCAATTATGCGTAAACCATTTTTAACATTAAATGAAGACACAGCCTTGCGTACGGCAACATTAAAAATGTCATCAAAACGTTTAAATACTATTCCAGTAATTAATGATAAAAAACAAATTATTGGTGAAGTTAGCACTAATTCTTTATTTAAATTGGGAATTCCAGACTTTTTTGGGCAATTAAAAAGCGTAGCATTCATCAAAGAATTTGACCCTTTTGAAAAATACTTTTTTGATGAAGCACATTCAAAAGTTGGGGATATTATGAATGTTGACATTCCCAAAGTATCACCAAGTACAACAATTATGGAAATTGTTTTCATGTTAGCGGTAAAAAATATCCCAAAAATCTATGTTGTTGATCAAGACGATACTCTTTTAGGAGTAGTTGACAAAACATTAGTTTTAGAGCGAATTATCAATTTCTAAATGAAAATTTTACAAAAAATATAAATTTAAGATAAAAATAAGAAGAATATAATTATGATTACAACATTTTTTGCAAATGCCCATACAGCTATAGCCGAAACAGTAGCTCATGCGGATAAAACGGGAACTTTTACGACACCAATGATTGTGTCGATGGTAATATTTTTAATAACCTATTTTTTCATTGCAACTGAGAAAATAGATAAAACAATTGCTGCAATCCTTGGAGCATCAGCTATTGTTTTAGCACATGCCGCAGACTTGAAAAAAGTCATCCATCATATCGATTTAGAGGTTATCGGTCTACTAATTGGTATGATGTTAATTGTAAATTCATTAGCGACTACTGGTGTTTTTGAATGGCTAGCTATTAAAATAGCAAAAAAAGCAAAGGGCAATGCGCTGTTAATTCTAATTGAATTATTAATTATTACTGCAGTATTATCTGCATTACTAGATAATGTGACAACAGTTATTCTAATTGCGCCAATCACAATTTTGATTACACAAATTTTAGAATTACCAACAGTACCATTTTTAATATTAGAGGCTGTATTCTCTAATATTGGTGGAACTTCAACTCTAGTAGGGGATCCTCCAAATATCTTAATTGGAACACACCAAAGCGCACTTGCTGTAGCAGCAGAGCATAAAACGTTAAGTTTCATGGATTTTATTGTAAATCTAGGTCCAGTAGTAGTGGTAATCATGATTATATCAATAATTATCGTTATGTTTTTTATGAAAAAACGCCTCAAGGTATCCCCTGAGGCAGTTGAACGTATCGAACGCACTAGACCAGAGTTGGCAATTATTAACCCGAAAGGGCTATTAATCTGTTCAATTATTTTCATTTTCGTTATGGTTGGATTTTTATTCGGTAGAACATGGCATTTAGAGCCATCATTATTTGCTATCGTTGGTGGTATTTTGATGGTGTTTTTCTGCAAACATAATCTTCACCATTCACTAGAAAAAGTCGAATGGGGAACAATTATGTTCTTTGTGGGACTATTCATGTTAATTGGAGCACTACAAGAGAATGGTATTTTCAAGATACTAGGGGAAGCAATTGTTGATTTAACAAAAGGAAATTTATTATTAACTGCAATTGTGATTTTATGGAGCAGTGCAATTCTTTCGGCAATTGTCGATAATATTCCACTAGTAATGGCAATGATTCCAGTTATAAGTACAATTGTTCCAGAGTTTGGCGATGCTCTAGGAGTTCAAGATCCAGAGGTTCTAAAAACAGCTGTTGAGAATCCGCTGTTGTGGTCTTTAGCACTTGGCGCATGCTTAGGTGGTAACGGTTCATTAGTAGGAGCTTCAGCCAATGTAGTTATTGCACAAATTGCGAAGAAAAATAAATATAAGCTATCATTTGGTAATTTCACAGCGGTTGGTTTACCATTAATGATTGTTAGTTTAATAATCTCAACTGGCTACATTTATATAATTATTCACTTTGCGCAAAATAGCATAAAATAACCAAATATAATAATTATTAAGATATTTTAAAAAGAGATACTTTTAATAGTGTCTCTTTTTTTATATAAGATTTTAAATCTTTTCCAAAGACAATCATGTCGCATTTTTTCTCTAATATGTTTGCTTTATACCTATTTCTTATTATATTATTATATCTATACTATTTTTATATATGACTATATAATTAATATATAGAACGCAAAAAAGACTTAATTTTAATCAAAAGGTAGAGGAAAAACATGAAAAAATTAGTAAGATTTTTTTGTATCTTAGGAGTTGTAACAAGCATTTGTGGCTGCACAAATACTAAAGAAAACTTTAAATTAAGGGACATTGATAATGTCTATAAGATGCCAGCAAAAAATGTTCAAACTAGATGGGTTAGTGCCGAAAACATGACTGGAGAAAAAGGGCAAGGTGCTAAAACGAATAAAGGTGCTAAAGGTGATGCATACTTATTAATAGCTCCAGGTGAAAAAAAAGTTATTTTTGATCAAAAAGGAGCAGGAATAATCACAAAAATTTGGAGCGCAAATAATTTAAGATGGAATTACAATGAACGCCGCAAAGTTAGCATTGAAATGTATTGGGATAATGCTGAAAAGCCTGCTGTCGATGTTCCTCTTTTCGATTTCTTCGGCAATGGCTTAAGTGTGCTTAGTAAATTTGAATCAGCTCTTTTTGCTTCGCCTGAAGGAAAATCTCATAATTGCTTCATCAAAATGCCATACAAAAAAGCAGCAAAAATTGTAATTAACAACAAATCTAATAAGATTATGATGTTTTATTTCAAAATAAATTTCCTAAAACTTGATAAATTACCGGATGACACATTATATTTTCACGCCTATTGGCACCGTGATTTAAATACCAAAAAAGGAGAAGATTTTGAAATTTTACCTCCAGTAAAAGGAATTGGACGTTTCATCGGTTCACATATCGGAGTAATTGGTAATCCTAAATACAAAGGTTCATGGTTTGGTGAAGGAGAAGTTAAAATTTATTTAGATGGCGATAAAAAATATCCGACATTAGCTGGTACAGGAACTGAAGATTATATTGGTACAGGCTGGGGACAAGGGCAATATGCAAATCATATTCAAGGTTCTTTAATTTCAGATAAAAAGCACGATATATACAGTTTTTACCGTTATCATTTAGTTGACCCTGTGTATTTTCATAAAGATATCAAAGTTACAATTCAACAAATGGGAAATGCTAATAAAAATTTATTAATGAAAATTCGCAAACGTGGCGATCACGTTGAGCCATTATGGTCGTATGTTAGAAAAGATGGTTTAAATGCAAGCAAACGCTATTTAGACATGGAAAACCCTCCAAAACTAGAGGATAAAAATTTTCCAGTCTGCTCAACAACTTATTATAGAAGTGATGATGTTTGTGCAACAGCATATTTTTATTTAAATACCCCAGAAAGTAATTTGCCAAAACTACAATCTATTGAAGAGCGAAATAAAGACATGGCTGAAAAAGTTTACAAATTTCATAAATAAACAGCCTCTGTAAAAATATAACCTAGCTTAAAAATCGTATATAAGATAAAATTATTTGATCAACATAGATTTACGAATTATTTTAGGTTATATTAATATGAAAAGAGGATGGTAAAATGAAAAAATATAAAGTATTTTTCAACGATGGTAGCACTTTAGGTATTGAAGCAGTTGGATTTAAAGAAGAAGAATCTTTTATTAATTTTTATGTGCGTGAAACCACAACAGAGAAAAAAATCTATACTTTTGTGGTCTCATCATGCAACATGAAGTATGTTGAAATTATAAGTAATTAGCAATAAAATAAGCACCTCATTAAGGGTGCTTTTTTATATTAACTCCAATCACTTAAACCAACGTGGTACGCCCTTAACTCGTAATTTTTTCACAACTTTATTGCGATAATTAATGATCTTTTTTGCACTCATTTTTAGGCTAAAATCACGATAAACGACCCCAGCAGTTGATTTCAAAATAATATTAATATCTTTTTCTGAAACTTTAGTTAAATTATTATTTTTAAGATATTTCTCTTCAAAACCAACATCACAAATGGCAACAAATCCACCTTTATTACGCCCATAACTAACACCATAACGTAGCTGCAGTCCACAGCGCAAAAAAGCCCCGCCAACAGGAAATGTACTTGAGTAACTGCATATTATCCCATACTGATGATTTTGTTTTTTCTTCAACTCCAAAATAAAATCATAACTCCATAACTCTGGATTTTTATCAGGCGAAAAACCATCCATAAAAACAACATCAAAAATTTCAGATTTATTAAAATTTTTAACACTGTTTCGTGCATCATCAAAAATAATTTTTATTGATTGCACACCATTATCCCAATAACCATGTTCTAATAATTGGTTAATAATTTGGGCTCGATTTTGTGGCATAATTTTAACTGCTTCAACTAGCGTTTTGCTATCAAATTCTAACGAAACAATCTCTAGAGGTAGATCATTTTTAATTGCACAATCTAAGGCGGCAAACGCATTATACCCCAAACCAAAACCAATATCAAGCAAACGTAAGATATGCCCTTTTTCATAAAAATATTTTAATCGCTTCGCTAAATTTGCAGTTTGCACAAATTTTTGAATACTTTCAGTTTCGGCTCCAGCCAATGAATGAAAATGCTGCTTATATTTAGGGTGATATAATGTAAATGAACCATCAGTAGTTTTTACAGCACTCGCTGGCATCGCATCATTTTGATAATAAAATTCGTTAAAAAATTCTAAAAATTGTCCCTTTGCCATCCACCATTTAGGCACTACAACTTGATTTTCAGGAGCATCTGCAGTAATACGCATTAAATTCCAATCATTTGGCAATTTACGAATAAATTGACGTAAAGCATCAGCGTATTCATATTCATTTGTTATATTAAATTGTGCACTTTTATCATGAAAAATTTTTGCTAATGGTGTTTTTTTCAACACCAATAAATTATGAATTTTGACGGCAAAAAAAGGCAATTTGCTGATACCTTCAGCAGTTTTTAACCAATCATTAATGTCCTCATTAGGCAAACCCAAAATAACATGCGCAGCACATTTGATATTCATTTTATGAAGACGATTTACTGCTGTAATAACACTATCAAAATGATGCCCTCGTTTAATAAAATCTAGTGTTTTATCATTTGAAGTTTGCACTCCTAATTCAATAATTAATTCATAACGCTCATTCAGCTCTGCTAAATAATTTAAAATTTGTTTATCATCTAAACAATCTGGCCGAGTGGCAACAATTATCACCTTAAAATCTGCTTCAGCTAGCACTTCTTCATAATATTTACGAATTGTTTCCGCATCACTATAAGTATTAGTATATGCCTGAAAATATGCGATATACGGAGCAGTTGCTTTATAACGGTTTTGAGCATATTCTATTCCAGAAGCAACCTGCTCTTTCAAGTTTAAATTATGCCTTAAATGACGCGCTTTAGCACCATCATCTGCACAAAATATACACCCCTCACCATTATTGTTGACACGGTTAGGGCATGAAAACGGCAACATTATCGGGATACGATACAGTTGCCGTCCATATTCTTTAATTAAATATTCGCTAAAAAAATTTAATTTATCCATTAATTTTAACCATTAATAATCATTGTACCAACACCACTGTCGGTGAAAAATTCTAATAGCAAAGAATGTTCAATACGCCCATCAATCATGTGAACAAATTTAGTTCCAGTTTGTAATGCATGAACTGACGCATTAACCTTAGGAATCATTCCTCCTCCAATTACTTTATCTTTAATCAAATTAGGCACTTCAGATACTTTAATGGTTGGAATCAACGTTGATTCATCAGTAAAATCACGCAAAATTCCAGGCACATCACTAACGAAAACTAATTTCTCCGCGTTCAAAGCTTCTGCAATATTACACGCCGCAATATCGGCATTAATATTATAAACTTGACCGTTTCCATCACTACCAAGAGGTGGAATAACAGGAATAACATTATTTTTTAACGCTTCAAAAATTGGATCAGTGTCAACTTCTGCAATAGTTCCAACATGGCCTACATCTACATTATCACCAGTTTCAGGGCAACTAGCGTACATTTTTTTAGCTTGTAAAATATTTTTCCCTGAAATTTGCTCGCCACGGCCGCCAATATCATTTACAGCTTGTACTAAATTTAAATTAACTTCATCATGCAAAACATCGTCGACAACGCTAATTGTATCATCACAAGTTTTTCTAAATCCATGAATAAATTCTGTTGGAATTTTCATCTCAGCTAACTTAGCAGTAATAGCTTTACCACCACCATGAACAACCACAACTTTCATACCAACGGCTTCTAACAATACAATATCACGCATTGTTTTTTTAGTTAACTCAGAATCTTCCATAGCGCTACCGCCAAACTTCACTACAACAATGGCATCTCTAAACTTCTGAATATATGGCAACATTTCAACCATAATTCCAGCTTTTTTTATTAAATCTTTCATTTGTATCCCAACATTATTATATTTCAAGAGCTTTTAAATCGATTTTAACTATTAGCTCATTTTATTTTAAGTATGATATTCAGCATTAATTTTAACATATTCATATGAAATATCATTAGTCCACATTCGGCATTTTCCTTTACCATTTCCCAAAACCAACCTTACAGTAAAGTTATCTTTAGCCAAAACTTCTTTTGCTAATACTTCCTCCGCGACATCAGTTGGCATACCATTTTCTACAACTAAATATTCATCATAGTACATTTTTACATCTTCTGGCACAAAATCTACCTTCGAATAACCAGCAGCAGCAATAACTCTACCCCAATTTGGATCTCCTCCAAACCATGCAGTTTTGCATAATAATGAATTCGCAATAGCATTGGCGCACTGTTTAGCATCAGTATCATTATTCGCTCCTTCAATGTCGATTGTCACCAATTTAGTAACTCCCTCACCATCAATGACCATTTCTTTTGCTAATTTTATACTTAAATCATCTAAAGCAGTAGCAAATATTTCTTCATCTTGACTGTTTTCATCAATAGCCACGCCACTGGTCCCATTAGCTAAAATCAACATCGTGTCATTAGTACTCATATCGCCATCAATATTAATACAATTAAATGACTTTTCAGCACTATCTCCTAATAATTTAGTAAGTTGCTGATTATTTAATTGAGCATCAGTGACAACATAACAAAGCATTGTTGCATGAGGGACTGCTTTCATTTCAGGATCAATCATGCCTGCACCTTTAGTCATTGCGCCAATAGTATATTTTTTACCACTAGCAGCTGTAACCTCAACCGCACAATATTTTGGTACAGTATCAGTAGTCATAATTGCCTCAGCACTTAATAAATTATTATCTAATTCAGCATATTTATGATTTTTAATGGCTTTTATTGCTAAATCAATTCCATGATCTATTAATGAAAAATCAAGTTGTACACCAATACGTCCTGTTGATGAAACTAAGACATCACTAGCTCCATTTGGCAAATCTAATTTCGCTGCTATACGTTCACACATTAGTTCAGCATTTTTAATACCTTCAACTCCAGTGCAGGCATTAGCATTACCACTATTAACAATGATAGCTTGAACCGTTTCGATCTCTTTTACACGTTTTTGACAAACTCTAACTGGAGCAGCAGCAAAACTACAAGTAGTAAAAACCCCAGCAAAGTTCGCTGGAGACTCTGAAAAAATCAATGACATATCAGGTTTACCACTAACTTTAATTCCAGCTGTAACTCCCACAGCCTTGAATCCTTTTGCAGACGCAACTCCACCATTTTTAATATATTGAAAGCTCATCTCATCTTTTCCTAAATTAAATTTTATTCAGGTTTTTTACCAACACTAGCTTTAATATTTAAAGCAATCCCACCACGAGGCATAAAATCCCCCTCTACTTCGCACCAGCGAGGAGAACACACTTTGTCAATTTCAGTTAAAATAATATTAACTACTTCCTCGTGAAAACTATTGTGATTTCTAAAAGAAAAAAGAAACAATTTTAAACTTTTACTTTCAACACACTCTTTATCAGCAATATATCTAATAGTAATTTTTCCAAAATCAGGTTGTCCAGTAACTGGGCATAAAGCCGTAAATTCTGGGCAATTAAATGTAATAACATAATCGCGTTCAGGATATTGGTTTACAAAAGTTTCTAATTTTGCCTCACTTGGGCTTTTAGGATAATTACTCTCATTTGCTTTTAAAAGAGTTAGCTTATCTAATCTTGATTTATCGTGACTCATTAATTCAGTCTTCCTATTTATATTTAATTTTTTATTATTTTCAGTTTTACAAAATTAATAGTAATTCGCATTTTATAATTTTTACAGTACACTATTAAAATGATAATATCACTAATACTTTTAATATTCATATAAAATTTCATAATATTCATGTTAAAAATAACCCCATAAAACCTATTTTCAAAAAAAAAGTAACTACTTTATTACAATATGTCTTGAAATTTTCCGTTATATGCTCTATTGTGTAAGGTGTATTTTTATAAAAGACATTATTATAAAGAAATTTAAAAATAAATAAAAGGACCTATTATTAATGGATTTTTTTAAAAAGATTTTTGTGGTTGGGGCATGTCTATGTGCTGTTTTTTGTTCAACACTAGCAAACGCTGAAGAAGTAGTACCATCAGAGGCATCTCCAGATAGTCTAGCAGTAGGAACTTTAGAGAGTGATCCTTTTGTGAAATTAGGCCGTGGAGTGACAAATGTTGCTTTTGGTCCTTTAGAGCTATTATTAAAGCCTTACGACGTGAATCAAAACGTTGGTGCTTTACCTGCTATTACTTACGGTGTATTCAAAGGCATTGGTTACACAGTTGCTCGTGAAGTTGTTGGAGTAATCGATATTGTAACATTCTTTATGCCGTTACCAGGTGCTAAAGATGATCCACGTGAACCAGGATGGGGCTATGGTCCATTAATGCGTCCAGCATGGGTTATTGATTTAGACCACAACGCATATAATTTCTTCTTCCCAAATAATACTCTTAATAACTAATATTAAGGAAGAAGACTTGATGTAAAAAAATCACTGTTAAATGTTAACAGTGATTTTTTTATCTAAATATTCTAACAATAATTACTTGGAATTATTTTTAAGATAATTTTTAAGCTTTTTATTTGCATCTTTACTAATTAGTTTTACCTCTTCAAACCATTGATTATATTTTTCTTCTAACTCTTTTACTTTTTCAGGATATTGATTTTTTAAGTCGGCTGTCTCTGTTCGATTCAAACTCATATTAAACAATTGCGCGTTATTTTTTTTATAAATATTACTCCAAACTAATTTCCAGTCACCAATACGAATGCCTTTACCACGGCTCCACTGCCAACATAAAATTTTATCCTCAGAGCGTTTTTTATCACCGTTTCTCAAAACATCAACCAAACTTTCACCAGAAGTTGCAATAATCTTTTTACCTTTATAATCATTAGGATATTGAGCCTGAGCTAATTCAACAACTGTTGGCATAATGTCAATAAAATGAATTGCACGCTCTTTAAAAACTTTGCCATGAAACTCTTTTTTAATTCCTTTTGGCCAATAAACAATAAACGGCGAATTAATACCACCTTCATAACTATAATTTTTAAAGAATCTAAATGGAGTATTAGACACATTTGCCCAATTTTTTCCTAATGAATTCCATTCACCAACGCTTCCAATAGATTTATCTCCATTTTTAAGGCGAACAACCTCATTAGAAGCACCATTATCAGACATAAACATAATTATAGTATTATCAAATTGATTATTTGCCTTTAATGTCGTAATTAACCGCCCCACATTTTGATCAACACAATCAATCATTGCCGCATAAACTTCCATTAACTTCGCTTCACGCTGTCGCTGTTCAGGAGTTAATTTCTGCCACGACCTATATGTAGCTTTGCTTAAGGGATAACGCGCTTTATCAATCAAACCTAGTTCTAATTGTTTTTGATAACGCGCTTCACGAATTTTTTCATAACCAACATCATATTTGCCTTTATATTTATCAATATCCTTTTGGTGCGCCATTAATGGGTCATGCGGAGCCGTATATGCTAAGTAAAGAAAAAATGGCTGTTTTTTGCTGCTATTTTTAGCTTCATTTAACCATTGAATTGCTTTATTTGTATATGCATCTGTAGAGTAAAAATTTTTATCAGCTGGCGTAAAAGGAAACATAGTTTTAGCATCGTCACACCAATGACGAACTTTTTTTTGTGCAGGAGTTACCTCATTGGGGCGTTTATTCCCAGGATTAAAGTGATTGGTCGCACCATCACGTAACCCCCAGTAATGATCAAAACCACGATGATATAAATTTTCTTCGCCATGATGTTTACCACTAGCCAAAGTGTGGTAATTAGCTGTCTTTAAAACCTCGGCAATCGTGACAGAATTATTCATAATACCATGACGTCTGTCCATACCAGTTTGCTGAGCATACAGCCCTGTTAATAAACATGATCGAGATGGAAAACATTTCCCTGTATTATACGATTGAACGAAACGGACGCCATCTTGAGCCAATGAATCAATATTTGGAGTATTAATTTCACTACCATAACATCCCAAATCAGAAAAGCCCATATCATCAACTAAAATTACAATAATGTTAGGCCTTTCCCCCGTTAAGAGCATATTCATATTCAAAATAGAAAATGCTACTGTACCAATTAAAATCTTTCTTTTTTGCATAATAATTCCTTATTTTTGCTTTTTACCTATTTGGTAATAACGAATTAGTGTACAATTTATTTTGCTTAACTACAAATTTTTAATCTAAATGTTTATGAACTTTACATGGAACTCCTATCGCAACAACATTTGCTGGAATATCATTAGCAACAACACTTCCGGCGCCAATTGTTGTGTTATCTCCAATTGTCACACCTGGTAAAATTGTCACACTTGCACCAATCCAAACATTATTGCCTATTTTTACAGGCTTGGCCATTGTATGGAACCAATTACGTTTCATTTCAGAACTCCAGTTTTCAATAATACGCTCCTGAGCATTTACAGGATGCGTTGCCGTACAAACTTGTACACCAGAAGCAATCATAGTATTACTACCAATATGAATTTCATGCCCATCTACAAAAATACAGTTCATTCCCACAACAACGTTTGATCCAATATGAATTCTATTACCAAAATCACAATAAAAGGGTGCATCAACATAAACTTCATCGCCTATTTTAGCAAATAATTCCTCAAGGATTTCACGTTTACGTTCACCATCATGCAATGTCAATGTGTTATATTCACGGGTTAAAACACGTGCTTTGCCAATCTCAACTAACAACTCAGCATCACCTGAATGGTAAAATTCTCCCGCAAATTGTTTTTCTTTCTCTGTCATATATAATTACTCCCTAAATTGAAATTGAACTTAAAACTATAATTAACCATTACGCTGAAAAAGATTACACTTTTTAATAAAAAAACGGTGTAAATTTCAAAATTCACACCGTTTTTTAATATCTAAATTACTAAATAAATTTTAGTAATCTAACTTTCCAAAGAAATAGTGCATTAAATCTTTAATTTCAACACGTTCTTGTTCCATTGTATCACGATCACGAACAGTAACTGCATTATCTTCTAATGAATCAAAATCAAATGTTACACAGTATGGTGTACCAATTTCATCTTGACGACGATAACGCTTACCAATTGAACCTGTTACATCAAGTTCTGCGCGGAAATATTTTGCTAATTTATCGTAAACTTTTTGCGCTTCAGTACTTAATTTTTTAGATAATGGTAAAATTGCTACTTGAACAGGTGCTATTGCCGCAGGGAATCTAAACACTACACGCACATCACTAGCTTTTCCTGTTTTTTGTGTTTCAGCCATATCTTCATCGTAGCAATTGCATAATAATGCTAAAATCGTACGGTCAGCACCAACTGAAGTTTCAACAACTGTCGGCATAACTTTCTCACCACCATTATCATGATCAACATATTCTAAATTCTGTTTAGAAAATTCACTATGACGTGACATATCCCATGTCCCGCGATGATGGATACCCTCTAACTCACCCCAACCAAATGGGAATTTAAACTCAATATCCATTGCCGCTTTAGCATAATGCGCTAACTGATCATGATCATGTGTTCTTAAAGTATCTTTTTCAAAACCTAAAATTTCATAATAATATTTTAAACGTTCATCTCTCCAGAAATTGTACCAATCCATTGATTCCTCTTCACGACAGAAGAATTCCATTTCCATTTGTGTAAATTCACGTGAACGGAATGTAAAGTTTCTTGGGTTAATTTCATTACGGAATGCTTTACCAATCTGAGCGATACCAAATGGCAATTTTTGGCGTGTCGCAACACGAACCTGATGGAAATCAACAAAAATTGGCTGACAAGTTTCAGCACGTAAATATGCAACGTGATCTTCATCAAAAACTGGACCAACAAATGTTTTCATCATTAAATTAAACTCACGTGGCTCTGTTAAATCACTACTTCCACAGTTAGGACAAACATTTTCATCTTCCATTAAATCAACACGATGACGCGCTTTACACTCTTTACAGTCAGTCATCATGTCGCCAAATTTATCTAAATGTCCACTCGCATTCCAAACTTGAGGGTGGCAAATTACTGTTGAATCAAGACCTTCAACATTTAAACGGCGCTCAACCATGTAGTTCCACCAAACTTTTTCAACCGCTTTTTTCAGTTGAGTTCCATACGGACCATAATCCCAAAAACCATTTATACCACCATAAATCTCTGAACTTTGAAAAATAAAACCACGACGCTTCGCCAAAGAAACAATTTTTTCCATCAACTCGTTATTTTTTTCTACTTTTTCCATAAAACTCTATATTCTTTTTATATTTTAATATTTCTAAATTAATTCTTTACTATCAATAATTTTACAATTAAATTATCAAACAAATAATTTAATTGCATTTCATTATTTTTCCATTATTTTTTGATTTTTTTTGCCTTTAAATATTTTTCAAAGAAACTAGTCATCAGTTTGACTAACATTGTCAAATAACTTCATCATTTCTGGACGACGTAATTTTTCAATTGTTTTAAGTTCAATTTGACGAATTCTTTCGCGCGTAAGACTAAAATGTTCACTTAATTCTGCTAATGTTTTTGGTTCTTCACCACCAAGACCAAAACGCATTGAAATAATTATTTTCTCGCGCTCACTTAACATATCTAATGCCTCAAGAAGTTTAGTTTTACTGTCTTCATACTCAACTTTATGACTAGGTGCTGAATTCAAATCTGCTATTAATGTTTCAAGGGTTGCAGCTCCCCCCTCTGAATCATTACTATTAATAGTAGTTTGCAAAGAAATTGCTTGACATGCCATTTTCTTCAATGCACTAACTTTACTTTTCGACAAATCAAGACGTTCCGCCAGCTGATAATCGTCCGGCTCTTTACCATGCTCTTGGATAAAAGCCTGTTCTGCTGTCTGCATTTTGTGAATTACAGTTAACATATGAGTTGGAATTCTAATCACTCGTGACTGCTCAGCAATCGCTCGCAAAATCGATTGCTTAATCCACCAGATAGCATAAGTACTAAATTTATGACCAAGTTTATAATCAAACTTTTCTAAAGCTCGAACCAAGCCAATATTTCCTTCTTGAATTAAATCAACTAATGGCACTCCACGATTTGAAAACCCTTTTGCAACACTAACAACTAATCGCAAATTACATTCAAGGAGAATATTACGCTTATCGGAGACTTCCTGTCTAATTTCTTTCATTTGTAAGAATAATTCAACAGCTTTTTTTAGATCTAGCAAAAATTTGTCCTCTAAAAAAGTGCGTTGGTGTTCATCCAAGTCAACAAATTTCGTCGAATAATGCTCAAGCAACCGATACTTGTTAATATAATCTCTTATTACTGAATACCATTCTTCTAAGAGGTCATTTTTAACTGGATAACGATTTAAAATTTTTAATGCAACTTCACGGACCTTAGCAATTTTCTTGCTTTTTTCTTTAAATGCAAGCTCTAAATCATTTTTAATAGCTTCAACTTCACGCCGCCAAGCTTGCAGCAATTGCTGTTTTTCTAAAACGTTATCAATATTCATAAAAGCAGAAGGTGAAAAATATTCATCAATAGACCCTTTATCGCATTCTGCTAATACTAATAAATACTCATTCATTACAAAACCAAAATTAAAAATATTTTGGCGCAGTTTATCAATACTACTTTCTATATTTTCCGAAACTTTTAATTGTTCCTCGGCATCTAGAAGATCAATATCTTTCATATCATTAAAGTACTGCTGCAGAGAATTAATCTCCTCATTATTTCGTGCACTACCTGAAGATTTATTTAAACTCGAACTATCTTTAATTTCACTGTTATCATTGTAACTTAATGAATTATCATTATTTTTTTCTTTCATAAATATTATTCTTCAATAAAGGTTCGTTAGTAATATAGAGATGTCTAGTTAAAATATAGTGATTTTACAAAAATTTCAATAAAATATTACTATTTTTTAGAACAAATGTATATGTATACTATATTAAAACAACAAAAGTAGTAATTGTTTGTTATTTTAAAGAATATTATTATTTAAGGTAATTTAAAATTTAATTTTTATACTTTCAAGGAATAAAGAATGAAAGCTATTAATTCGATTATTAATATATTAAAAGCACGTGGTCAAAATAAGCTAATTGAAAAAATCAATAAACTTAATGGCAGAAAGAATGCTGACAACGCCAAGCTGTATGAAATTATTACAACAGATGAGCGTGAAGTGGTAAGAATTGCAGCGTTAAAAAAAGTAAGTGAACTTTTAACGCTAATCAAAATTGAAGATCAAAAACTGTTCACACTGGAGAATCATCCAAAAGAATTCAACCTTCTACAACAAAAAATTCATCAGAGTAAATTTAAATATTGTTTATTAAAGAATTGTGAATTTAAGAAGGCAAAAGATTATTTGCAGCAATTTTCAAATAAGGAAAAACTTGAATTAATCATTGAAACAGCAAGCAAACCAATAGCATATGCAGCTTTTCAAATTACTGACGATAATGAAATGCGTTTCAAAATTTTTCGTAAATCATCTGATAAAAAATTGCTACAACAGCTTATTACTCTTTGCGAAGATAATTCTATGGATGTTAATTTGCTACAAAGAGTACAAAAATCTGCGCCAAATAATCGCTTGCAAACATTAGCAAAAAAACGCTTAGATGAGCTAAAAGAAAATGATATAACAGCAACTGAGGAAATAAAACAAAAAACAGTCACAAAACCTTTTGATAACAAAAATAAAGAAAAAATTCAAAAATATGAGAGTGTAATTGCTGATCTTTCAACGATAAAAAATGAACTAAAAGATGGCATTTCACTAGAAAAAATTTCTAATTATGAACAAAAGCTTAAAGATATTAACATAACTTGGCAGCAATTACCAGTTATTCCTAGTGAATACGAGGAAGTATTAACCATTTCATTTACAAAACAAAAAGTCAAATGCCAAAAGCTAATTGCTTCATCTGTTAAATATTTTACAGATAAAAAATATCTATTAGATAAAATTTCTGAAATTGTAAAAAAAATAAATTATAAATTAACTGATTCAAAAATTGAAAACAACGATGATTTTCAACTTTATCAAAAAAGGTTATATAAGCTCAATAATGAAGTTGAAAAACTAGCTAAATCAGCACAAAATTATCAAAATGACAAATCTGTTAAAAATTCAATCAATCAAGTTTCAGAACTAATAAGCAATGCTCAAAATCGTCATAAAATTATTATTGATTCAATTACAGAACAATTAAATTCCTTAATCACTGAAACAGAATCAATGCTTGATAATCTCAACAATAATCAAAAAATTAAAGAACGCAGCAACGAAATTTTAGCACTTATTAGCGACAAAATCATTACGACAAACAATAAAGAACATAATAGCCAAATAAATACTCTACGCCGAAATTTAAAACATTTAAAAAATCATTTAATTAACCAATACCATAGTAATGACCTCAAACGTTGGGAAAATTATACTGAAAAATTAAAGCTTTGTGAAGCAATGGAAAAGTTAAAGGACATTACTGATATGCACGAAGTTTCAAAAAAATTAAAAAATTACCAAGCTAAATGGAAAAAAACTGGGGTGGTTCCAGCGGACAAAAATGACGAAATCTGGAAAAGGTTTCAAGAGTGTGGCAACGAGTTATATCAAAAATGCGGAGTATTTTTTCATAATTTAAAAATTAAACAAGAAAAAGCAGCTGAGCTAAAAGAAGAGTTAATTAAACAAGCTGAAAAGTTAGTTGAAACTCAAAATTATACCCAAACAAGCAAAGATTTTGCGGATCTTTTTGAACAATGGAAGAAAGCTGGCTACGTTGGAAATAAAGAAAAAGAGGAAAATTTATATGCTAAATTTAAAGAACTAAATGATAAGTTTTATCAACGCAAACAAAAATTTTTCTCAGAACGAAGTAAAGCATTTCATGATAATGAAGTTGCAAAAAAAGAATTAATATCTAAAGCAAAACAACTTCTTGAACAAGCAACTAAATTAGATAAACGTACTGTAATTAGTTCAGCTCAAAATTTTCACAAAGATTGGAAAAAGATTGGAGCAACTAAGCGAACAGTTGAGGAAGTTCTTTATCAAGAATTTAATGGCTATATCAATAAAATATTTGAAAAAATTAATGGGAATAAAGAGGAAAATTTTCAGCTTAAAAATGCTATCATAAAGAAATTGCAGAATATTGTTGAGGAACTTAATAGTAATAAGCAAAATATTGCTAAAATTGACTTTTCACACTTTAAGTCATTACGTGAAGAATTTTTAAATATTGGTAAATGCGAAGAAGCTTCAGAAAAAGAAGTTCACGAAAAATTTTCAAAAATTTCAGAAATGATTTTCTTTGCGTCAAATAAACTTTTTAATACCAACTTTCAGCAAAAAGAGGAAATTATTAAAGGGCTTGACCAGTTATATTTAGAAGTTCAAAAAAATGTCAATGATATAGAAATCGCCAAAAATATTGCGGCTGGAGCAAAAAAATTACAGCAAAAATTTCAAAAACTGAAGCTATCCAAACAAAATGCTGATAGCCAAGAGCAATGGGAACGATTCCAAAATATTGGTAACAATATTTTTACAGTTTGTCATCAAACATTTGCCGAAGATAATGACCAACGTGAAGAAAATTATCAACAAAAATTAAGTCTATGCTTGCAACTCGAGCAAATTGTAAGTACATTCAACGTTGCTGAAAATGTTACTGATGATTCTCTTTTAAAGAAAAATGCTGAAGATTTGGCACTAGAATTAACAATGGCAATGACGCAAAAAAGTAATAAGAGTATATTAAATTTAAAATCAGCAATTGCTGAAGTAAAGAATATTAACAATAAGTGGCAACAAACTGGTGCAGTTCCAAGCTCAAAAGCTGAAGAGATTTATTCTCGTTATCGTACTGCATTAACAAGCTTTAACGCTATAAAGGATAAAAAATAATGGATTTAACAGGAAAACAGCGTCGTCAACTACGTGCGCTCGCTGCAAAATTAGAACCTCAAGCTTTTTTAGGACAAAAAGGATTCACTGAGAATGTGTTAGCAGAAATCAATGATTTGCTTGAAAAAAATGAATTGATTAAAGTGAAATTAAGCAAAACTGCTGGAAACCGCAAAGAAGTTGCAGAAAAGTTAGCTCAAAGAATGAGTTGCGAACTTGTTCAAGTTAATGGTTATAACGCGGTCATTTACCGTAAAAGTTTAACTAATAATGTTATTAAATTAGTAAAAGCAGCAAAATCTGACGAAGATTAATTCACTAATGCTAATTGATAAAAAAGCAGAGTTAATTATCTCTCTGCTTTTTTAATTTTGAATAATTTAAGAATTACCTTTAACTTCTGATTTTAAAATATCAATTTCAGCTTTCAGTTCACGTAAAGTAATTTTAAGAGTTAAGATTTTTTTGTAAACAATAGCTTTCAAAGTAAAAATTGAATAAAAAATCAACATTCCAAACAACATACCAGCAGTTGCACCAACTATTTCCATAACACTATTATAACATTCTCCTGCACAACAAATTATAGTGTAAATTACAAATCCAATTCAAAATGAAAACATTTGAAGCATTTTACTATAAAAATCATTATATAATTCCTTTAATAATTTTTTATTACTCTCATATTGCCTTTGCTTCATAAATAACATTTTTACATCTTATACCATAATAAACTTCTTTATATTAAAAAAATTAATAAAAATTAATGTTCAAAAATATAATAAAAATTTGTTAAATTAAATGATTAGTAGATTTGCTCAATGCTTTATCTGCATCTTTAATGATTTCAAACTGACGCTCTAAATCATTAATCTCTTGACGCCAAAAAATTTCTGTACCCCAATCTGGAAAATTTGCTTGAAATCGCACATCATTATATTGAAATGCACACCAATGTAGAAAATAGATCATGCGCATTGCCCTTAACGGTTCAATTAAAAATAATTCGTAATCATTAAAATCACAAAACTGCCAATAACCGTCCATTAAATCATAAAATTTATTTTTACAGTTGTGAATATAATCAGGCAACAATAACCATAAATCTTGCACTGCTGGTGCCATTAACATATCATCAAAATCTATAATCATTAAACCTTCATCAAGACGATTCAAAATATTTGCACGATGACAATCACCATGGACTCGAATATAATCAACATCGTTAAACCGTTCATCGATTGCGCTGATAATTTTTTTACAAATACTCTGAAAATTTTTGCCATTAACTTTATCAATATATGGAGAATTCAACAATTCATCAACAAATTTTGCAGTCATAGTTTGTGGATCCAATGCCAAACGGTATCGCGCCTTATACTGACTTCCAACAGCATGCATTCGTCCGATAATTTGTCCTAATCGAGTCCAATCTTCAGTACAATTCAACTCTAGCTCCCTACCCTGTTTTTTGGGGAAATAACTTAAGAATATTCCATCTGATGTTTCGCTAATTGAATCACCATCTGCAAATAATTTTGGGGCAATAACTGGAATTTCACTTTCTAGGCAATCAAAAACAAATTCATGTTCGTCAGCAATTGCGTCATAATTCCAGCGTTGAGGTCGATAAAATTTCACAATCACACTTTCATTACTCTCTGCAGTGCGCATTTCATAAACGCGGTTAATGTAACTTGGTAATGAATACGCAAAATTTTGCATCTTAAATCCTGAGACGACTTCAAATGAATCAATTGCCTTTTCTAGCGTAAAATTATTAAAATTTCCACCCTGTTCAATCTGCTTATTAAACACTAATCAATCCTCAAAACACTATAAATTATTGCTACGATCTTGCGGAATGCGGTAACGATTCATAATCTGCTTTGTACTTGCTCTTAATTTAGCAATTTCGAGCACAATTTTTCTACTGTCATATAACTCAATAACTACAAATTCATCAGTAATTTGCTCTAATTTTTCAACAAAACTTCTTAAATCAACTACCTCAGAATCATTTAATTTTTTGATTCCTTTAAATTTTATATCTTGATAACCGACATTTACTTCATCTGCAAAAATATTTGCCAAAACCACAATTTCTTTGCGATTTGGTTTAATGTCATCATTACAAAAATTGACTAATTCACGAGGAGCATTATTCCACCAATCATTCCAACTGTCTAAAAAGTTAACATTTAAAGGCACAAATAAAAGCCCACCCATAAAATAATATTTTGGAGTTATATCATAACGACGACTTTTAACTAAATATTTTGGTGCTGTCAATTTATAATCAACCACCATCTCTTTACCATCTCGCAATAAACGAAAATTAATATTATCGCCAATATGTTTCTTCATAATTAAATATTTAAAATCAATTATTTCATTTTTACGAAAAACTACTGAACCATTATTAGCGATAGGTTCATCATCAATGGCTAAAATAACATCATTAACGTTTAAAGGCATGCTATCCTTAAATACTTCAGGAATTTTTGTAACCATAATCCCAGTATCAACATCACGCATTTTTGCCCATTTACGCAAATCTGGGTTTTCCATAACCATGACACCTATTTGCAGTTCAGGGAAATCACTATTTTTTTTATTATAAAAGTCGGTTAAAAAATGATTAATAATTGATTGAGGAATCACATAACCAATATTCTGTTGCGAACGAAAACTTTGAAATGCCAAACCAATTATTTTATTATCATGAAGCACAGGTCCACCACTATTTCCTGGATTTATGGCCGCGTCAATTTGAATTGCTAACAATGTTCGTCCACTATGAGAATATGAAACCGGCTCAATTCTGGAAACAACTCCTTTGGTGATTGAAATATTATCACCACCAACAGGGTAACCAAAAACTGAGACCTCCTCTTGCAACTCTGGTAGCACCCCAAACTCTACGGGTGTAATATCTTTATAAAAACTTTGATCTTCAACTTTTAATAATGCTAAATCAGCAGTATGACATACAGCAACACTTTTTGCAACATATCGCTTGGGGTTTCCTTGCTTACGAACCATTAAAAATGATTGATTAGCAACAACATGAGCATTTGTTAAAATCAAATTATCTTTAATGACTACACCAGAACCAGTACCTTGGGATTGAGGATAATTTTGCCAAGGCATGAAAAAATTTGGTGAACTAGTCACTGCAAAGATCTTAATCACTGCATCTAAGACTTGATCTTCTGTAGCAACATTTTGAAATTTTTCACTATTATTTTCTTTTGCAATTAAACTCTCACAGTAAAAAATATTGCCGACAATAGTAATTATAATAAATAATTTTTTTAACATAAATGCTCCCAATTTTTATCAAATACTTTATTTGTAAAATTGTCTAAAATTGGTTAGTTTATTTTTTCTTTTCTTTTAACGAATTTACTTCAATAATCGGAGTGGTCCAACCTTTTACCCAGCGACGTGTTCCTGAAACAATGGCTACTTTTTCAAAAAACTTTTTGCCCTTTGCACTATCAATTTTTAAATATGCGATGATACTATTACGATTTTTTGCATCACAAAGCGCATATTTTAATCCAAACTGATTCTCGGTAATAACACCAATAACTCCAGTTGTAGTAATTTTTTCTGGCGGAATACTCATATAATCAAGCGGGATAATTTTTTTGCTAACTTTATTTTTGACGATTGCGGTTTCATTTGCCATTTCACGCTTATCTGAAGCACTAAATGAAATATAAGATCCGCTCGCCCAAACGTAAATATTTGGTGGAGGTTTAATTTGCACCCAATCACTGCGTTTGTCATTAACAACCGAAACAGGCATTCCCTTTGGAGCTTGTGCATAAACTTGATGGTTAATGCTTGGCCCGCCTCGTAGATTAACTTTAGTTGTAATCTTACCATCTTTAACAAATTTTTTGCTTACCCACACTTCAACATTTTCTGGAGCTTTTATTTGTAACCATGCCCCTTTTTTCCCAATAACTTCTAACTTATCTCCATCACTGGCTCTCCCCACAGCGGTATACAATGTTGATGGCTTAATACGCAAATTTAAGTTATATGCTTCAACTATTCCTTTATACGCGCGTTGAAATTTCACATACGGCTCTTCTTTCTTCTTAGCCTTTGACACGGATTTCTTTTTATTCTCGGCTTTTTTTGCTGATGGAGTGTTAGCAAAACTTTGTAGCGTTGCTGTCAAGCAAATAAACGTCACAATTAATTGATGCAGTTTTCTTTTCATTTTATTCTCCCATAAAAAATGAATATCTTTAAATATCTATAATTTTTTTACACTATTTAACAATAACCTCATTAAATGGTAATTTCTACTTGAATTATGATAAATATAGCAAATATTATAGTCTATAGACATTTAGAAGTAGCCTTTTATAAATTTGTTATAAAAACCAACCTTATAAGAGTATTTCAGTAATACTCATAATAATCAAATGGCAGACAATTTACTCAATTATTTTCTAAAATATTTAGAATCAGAAAAAAACTACTCAGTGAATACTATCAAGAGCTATTATCTTGATATTGCCCAATTTTCTCGCACAATTTTAAAGAGTGAACCTGAAAAAGCATTATGGAAAAATGTTGAAATCTATGATGCTCGTAGTTTTGTTGTTGAGTTAGAAAAAAACAATTTGAGTAGGCGATCAATCAATCGTAAAGCTTCAGCATTGCGCGCATTTTTTAAATTTTTAATTCGTGAGGAATATTTAAAAACGAACCCTTTTAGTAATTTGACAACTCCAAAAACAGGTTCATCATTACCTCAATATATGACAATTGATGAAGTCAATTCATTAATGAACGCAGTTCATAGCTATTGGAAAACAGCCGTTGCCAAAGAATTATCAAAAAACGATGATGACGCATCATTTGCTTGCGCACGCGATACGTCAATTTTAGAACTAATTTACTCAGGGGGCTTACGAATCAACGAAGCAATGAATTTAAATTTACATGATTTAGATATATATAGTGATGTAATTAAAGTTTCAGGCAAAGGCAAAAAAGAGCGCCTATGTGCACTTGGCAAATTTGCTATCAAGGCGTTGACTCATTATTTAAGCGTAGCTCGACCTCGCCGCACAATTAACAACCGAGAAAATGCACCTTTATTTGTTAATAAACATGGAAATCGCCTAAGCGCTCGTTCATTTCAACGTAACTTTAAGAAATATCTAATTGAGGGGAATCTACCTATAGAATTAACCCCGCACAAATTGCGACACTCTTTCGCAACTCACATTCTTGATGCGGGTGCAGACCTACGTAGTGTTCAGGAGATGTTAGGGCATGAAAATTTAAGCACGACACAAATTTATACTCATGTTAGCGTGGAACGTTTAAAAGAGGTTCATCGCGAAAAACATCCACGCGCCAAAGGTTAATTTCACACTCTTTTTTGCAAATTTTTCAAACGATACTACATTATAGAGAAATTATTATACAATTAATTTTAATTTAAAAAAATTATAGAGACTATTATGAACGAAATTTTACAAAAACGAATCGAAAAATTTAAAAATATTGATATTTATCCAGTAATTTCATCTGAATTTTGCAATAAAAGACCTCCTGTTCAAATTCTTAAAGATATTGCTGCTGGCGGTGCTAAAATAGTGCAACTTCGTGAAAAAAATATGACTAAAAATGAAATCTTCCACCTTGCGATGGAATATCGCCAAATAACTAATTGGTTCGATATGTTGCTAATCATTAATGATCATGTTGATATTGCCTTGGCAGTAAAAGCTGACGGGGTACATTTAGGTCAAGACGACTTACCCTTAGTTGCAGCACGCATGGCATCTAAAAAGTTAATTTTTGGCTCGTCGACACACAATATGCAAGAGGCTATTGAAGCTATTAACGACGGTGCATCATACATTAACGTTGGTCCTATTTATGAAACACAGACCAAAGAAGTTGGCTATGATGCCGTTGGATTAGAGCAATTTAAACAAATTAATGACCAAATTGATATTCCAGTTACTGTAATGGGAGGAATTAAAGAACACCACATTGCAGAGTTAAAAGCTCATGGCGCAAAACGCATAGCTATGGTTACTGAAATAACAATGTGTGATGACGTTACTAATAAAGTTCAAGCTTTACGAGACCTAATAATTAACTAAATTAACATAGATTATTTAGTTAATAGCAAACTCAAAATAACGTAACTTATAACAGGTATTGATAACCATGCTAAAATGGTTATTGATACCTTTACTATTATTTTTACTGCAGAATATTTTAGTGGTGGACAGTTTAGTGGTTTCTTTAATGTTAAAAGAGAAACCGTACCAACTATTGGTGCAATCAAACTAACAAAAAAGTACCAGTAAACAGTCAAAGGTTGCTCTGAAGAAATAAAAACTAAATTGATTTTTTGCCCACTATTTAATGCTAAAATTGCAAACACAATAGTAGTCCCAATTATTGTTAAAATCGATAATAAATTTATTCTCAAATAAGCAGAACTTTTTAAAAATTTCCCCTTTGCTAAAAAATATTCAAGCATTGAAAAAATAGTTACAACTACTAAAAGTCCTGCAATCGAAAAATTAAAATTAAAAAAACCATTATGTTTCGCTGCATTTAAAAATGACAACGTCATCAGCATAATGATTCCGTAACTAACAGTACAACTTATAATCAACGCCAACAACCACATTAACTCTTTAGCTACATTATCATACTTAAAATAACGCCACATTACGTAATGAACATTTGCTAAAGCTACACATATAAACATATTTTGAATTATCAAAACCCTATCAGCCAATAAACTACCAATAAACCCAATAAAAAGTGCTCCAATCATATAGGGTATACCATAAAAACTTTTGCTTATCATTTGTTTTCCTTATTTTTTTAAGATATGCTAATCACTCATTGCATTATAGTTCACTCTTTTCATAATACAATATTTTTTCCTTTTTTAATCAATTTTTTTTAAATTTTCTATTATAAAACACTTTTTTAAACATTTAGGCACATTTATTGCGTTATTTATTATAACATTTAATAAATATAAGTAATTTTAGAGGTTTTAAATAGAATGAATGAAAAAAAAGATTTAACAGTTAGAGAGTCAACTATTTTTGTGTTAGAACAATCTGCGGAAGGCTTTGAAGTTTTAAAAGATAGCATGCTTGTTGCAGCAACAGCTTTTGAACAAGATAACAATACAACGGCTATTGAAATTATAAATGAGAAAGTAACTCCTTGTTTAGCAGATTTATGCCGTTTTTGTGGAACATTACAAGTTTATTATCACGATGTCTTAGGTGAAAAAACTGTCTTAAAACTAACTGAAAAATTAAAAAAAATTGAACAAAACATGAATGAAATTATTTCAGCTCTTGAAGATGAAAATTTTATTGATTCTGCAGATATTCTTCGTTATGATTTTTCTAATTCATTAGACGATTTAGCAACTATTTTCCCATTAATTAAAGAAACTTTTGAGCAATCTAATCGCGAAGATCTAGATAAATTTGCACAACTATTTTAGGACATAAAACAATGGCAGAGTCTCTTCTAAAGAAAAATATTGAATTTTTAATAAAAAACAAAGCACTACACCCACATAGTGCCGATAAAATTGAAAACTGCAAATACAATATTGATAACAGTTTATATGAAATTGTACAAAATAGTGCATATTCATTTACTATTAATTATCGTACAAGTAAAAATGATAAATTCTTACCTTTAACAAGCAAACGCAATCCTCAAGAACAAGCAATTCGTTCTTTGAACAGTGGCATAAACGATTATAATGATAACAAAAATCAAATTATTATCATAATTGGATTTTCTAATATTGAATTAGTAGCTGAAGCTTTAAATAAATATCCACAAGCAACTATTATGGTTGCAACAACTGATATTCAACCAACAAAATTACTTCTCGAGAACATCAATTTTAGTAATGTAATCGAAAAAAATATCGATAGATTTAAACTTTTAGTAGCTAAAGATGAGATAACTATTGGTGAGCTTTTTATAGAACAACTAATTAATTTTATCAAAATTGAAACTCATATTATTCCAGATCATGGAGCAATACGAGTTAATAAAGACTCGCTATTAAAAATAGCTGCCAAACTTCGTGAAAATATTAAAATTAAAACTACTGATATTTTAACATTTGATCACTTTGCTGAAGAATGGAACAATAATCAAATCAAATCATTACCATACCTTGTAAAACAAAATAGCATACAACTATTGAAAGATAAATTTAAAGACTTTAATGCAATCATGGTAGCGGCTGGTCCATCATTATCAGATGCCATTCCATACCTAAAAAAAATTCAAAATAATGCCGTTATCATTAGTGTTGGAACAGCACTAAAAACCTTAATAGCAAATGGAATCAATCCTCATTTTACTATCGCAATTGACTCAAGTAATATTACTCCAAAACAATTTGAAAATGTTGATTTAACCAATACAATTGGGATTTTATCTCCAATGCTTCAAGAAGTTATTCTAAAAAAATTTACCAACAATTCATTCTTTTTTACTTCACATAACCTCTTAATCATCAATGAATGGTTAACAAAAACAGATCATTTAACTTTTCCACAACTCGTAACGTCTGGAACAGTTTCAATTTCAGCATTAGATTTGGCTCGTTTTTTGGGGTGTAAAAATATCTATAGCATTGGTCTCGACCTCGCATACAGCAATGATGGGCATACTCATGCTAAAGATGGTATTTACAGCGAAGCAAAAGCTTATAATAATCTAACTGTACAGGTAGCAGGCAATTACCAAAATTTTGTAACAACTCATAAAACATTTGCGCGTTATATAACTCAAAGCAGTGCATACGTACAAAAAACAATGCGTGATCCTCAAAATAATAATATAACATTTTACAATGTAAATAATGCTGGAGCCCAAATTGATAACTTTACTTTATTAAATTTTGATAAATTCAGCGAGCATTTTTCACAAAATAACCAAAACTCATCTCAAAAGCTTTCAAAGATATATACAGAGTGCAAAAATAACACCAAATTATCAACTGACGAACAACAGTTAAAAATTGAAAAAATCAAGTTATTACACAAAGAAACTAATGAAGAATTTAAAAAATTAGTTCACGATATTATAGAAATTGAAAAATTATACAAAAAATTTGCTAAAGAGGCTAACTCAAAAACTGAGAAAAAAATTGAAAAATTAGAAGAAAATATTGGCTCTTACGAAACCGCAATGCCATTACTAAAATATGCTTTAAACATGGGTAGTCACGCTTTCGCATTTTTAGAAAATAATGAGTCCATAAGTAGCGAAAAAAAGATTTTTGGTTATTACAAACATCTTAAAAAACAAACTCTAGATATATCTCAATTATTAAAAAAAGTTACAAATAATTGTATTTAATATAATAAAAAACTTAATGAAAATTTACTCATTTTAATTTAAATTTAACAAAAGGTATTTTCAAGCATGGCAAGAAAAGCGCTAAACAGTTATCGAAAAATAAGCGTCGAAACAGCAACTCCTATTCGCCGAGTTATCATGGTTTACGATGGAATTATAAAATTTTTAGAATATGCTCATAATCACAGTAATAAACCGTCATTAGAAGCCGAAGATTATGAAAAAATTAATACAGGTTTATTGAAAGCAGAAGCTTTAATCACAGAATTAAGATTAGGACTAGATTTCACTGTAGAAGGTGGTATTGCAAATACATTGAACGATCTTTATGTATTTTGGATTGAACAAATTTCTTTGGCAAATCAAGAAAAAAAACCTGAGAAAATTTATGAAATAATCACTCTAGTAACAGAATTACGTGATGGATGGATAGAAGCAGAGCAATCTCTTAAAGTATAAAAAAATAAAATTTAACAATATAACAATTCATTCAAAATAAATGTCTCTTAAAAACAGTTATATAAAGAATGAAATATGAAAATAACCATGAATACACAAGCTGATGAAATAGAAAAAATTATAAATAACTGGCAGACAACATCCAGTCAACTTTTGACGGCAATAAACAATAAAAAAATAGCAAAATATGAAGAATTATATCGTCAAGGTAATCAGCAGTTTGCAATGCTGAAACTAGTCATAGAAAGTGGCAAAATAAATAAACTAAAGCCACATGAGAATACAATTACAGAAGTTTTAAAAGATTGGCGCCAAATTTCATATTTACTTGAAAAATGGTCAAAAGATGTTTTTGCAGATATAAAAAAAATCCAAAAGAAACAAAAAGTTCACAAAAATTTTAACTATAGCAAAAGTAAAAGTGGATCAATTTTTAGTATCACAAATTAAACTATTTTATTTTAAAAATTAGTTTAAAAAATATTTTTTAGTTATTTAAGGAAATAATTATTTATGAATAAAGCAATTAAAAATAAGGGTTTGCAAGGCTCAAGAATTATTAAAAACAATGATAGTCAAATCAAATTATCAGACGAAACTATTATTATTGGGTCAAATCTAGAAATGGAGAACGAATCATTAGAGCCAACTCCACAACAAAATTATGAATTAATAGATAATGAACCGTCATCATTAAATGAAGATAATGAGCCCACTATCATCATTGACAAAGAAGATGGCAAAATTAAAACAATTCGCGTTATGTGTAGTTGTGGACGCCATGCGCAATTAGAATGTGAATATTCAGAAGAATCTGAGGAGGAATTATACGATGTTTAAGTTTTTTAAAAATGCCATATTATGCTGCGCAATTTCACTAATTGCAACGGGATGTACCTCACCAAGAATTGAGTATAGTGATCGCGAAGTAGCTATCGAACGATTCAATCAACCAATGTTATTTATCCAACCAATTACAAAAGATATTGATAATCAAAAATATACATTGACAATTGGGGAAAATTTCAAAAATGCTTTAAACAAAAAATTTGGTGGACGAGTAATCTATAGCGATGATATTGAAGGATTAAAACAAAAATTTAATCATGATAAATTGTTAAAAAATGGCGTTATTAACACTAATGAAGTTATTAAACTTGGCGATGTTCTAGAAACAAATTCAATTCTAGTATGTCAAGTCATCGATTATAGCCCATATCCACCATTTAGAGCAACAACAGATTTAACTTGGTTTGATGCATCTTCGGGAAAAATTATTGCACGATTATATCAAAATATTGATTTAAATGATTTAGAAACCCGCCATCGCTATAGCACCTATGTTGGTGATGGAGTTTCACGAAATATTTACGAATTTTATTTTTATGCAAAAAGCAAAAGTCAAACAGCATCACTAATGCCACAAACATTTATGAAATTTATTGCAGATTACTCAAGCGAGGTTATGTTTAATGATATTGTTGAAGATAATTCATGGCGTACTTGGAATTTATTTTAATGAGCAATAAAAAATTGATACTGTAAAAGAGCGTTTTTTAAAATTAAATGCTCTTTTTTTTAGCCATTGAAAAATTTGAAATTTTATCAGTAATCTACCCTATCATATTTAATTTAAAAATTTCAAAAAGAGGCTTTTCGCAAAATTTTTTCTAAATTAATTTGGAAATTTAACACACAAAAAACTCCCTTTGATTTTTCAAAGGTTACATTATTTAATAACGAAAAAAAATTCGTAATATTCTAAAAAAGATAACGAGTATTACCACCACTACGAGACAATTCATGACGCGTAACTAATTTCATATCTTTTGAATCTTCGTCTAAACACATCATAATATTCTTTATTTGATTGTGCAAATCGTGATAACAATATGTATCATCAAGAAGTTTTTTCAATTTCTCATAAGATTCATTTTCTCTGAGAGATTTCATTTCTTCATGAATTTTTTCCTGCAAAATTTGTTTAGAGGTTTTATCCTTTGACATTTTGATCTCCTTTGATCCACTACTATTTTTATATCTAACATATATTAATATATAGCATAAAAGATAAAATTATGCAAAATTCTTAAGAAAATTATAGTGAAAAATTAATGAAAAATCAATACTTGAATTAAAATTTTTGTAGAATTTAAAATGGTACACCCGTAGGGATTCGAACCCCAAACCTTCTGGTCCGTAGCCAGACGCTCTATCCAATTGAGCTACGGGTGCACGTTAAGTAAGTTCAGACTTAATTAAAAAATGGTACACCCGTAGGGATTCGAACCCCAAACCTTCTGGTCCGTAGCCAGACGCTCTATCCAATTGAGCTACGGGTGCACGTTTGTCATTGTTTAACATCATCTGTTATTAATGAGTTATTAAAATACGCTATTTTTGCTATAATTCAAGCGAATTTATAATTTTTTTCTAACTTTTTTTAAGGTAATTTTCAAGCAATCACAGCATCAATAAACTAACTCTCTAGTTAATAGTCAGTTAAGAAAAGATCAAAAAAACTCAATAGTCATGCGGTTTACTGCCATACCAACCAATGACTCTACCAATTAATACCGCAGTATACAATACTCCGGCACAAGCGTGTAAAATCACCACACGACGAACAAATTCATTACCTGGAACAATATCGCCAAACCCCATCGTTGTTTGAACTACATAGCTAAAATAGAGGCAATTTTGCCGTTTAACTTCAACTAATTCATTTCCATTCAAAAAATAAGCATGCCCATAACGCCCCAAAAAGAAATAAACCTCACTCATCAAAACACCAAGTAGTAAGTAACCATAAACCAAGCCAAAAATACGATCACTAGACCACTGCCGCTTTTTATCAAGAGAATAATAGATCGCTGTTACAGTCAAAATAAAACACATCAATAAAAAAACAGCCTGAGTTATCAATGAAATAACACTAACTTTCACAGCATCAACTTCACGAAAAAATGATAAGCATAAAATCAAAGCTCCACAAAACAATGAGAAGTGTAATATTTTCTTTTTACCACTTAAAACATATGGACCTAAAATAAAAATTAGAGCATTAATAATAAGTAAAAATAAAATTCCCAAAAAGTTTTCTTTATGCCTCAATACTGGTTCAAATAAAATCATCAAACTTGTCACAATACTCATAATTAAACAGCAATGTTTTAGAAAGAAACTTTTTATTTTTTTTAATTTTTTTACAACCATATTTAAACCCTTTTATTTTAAAGCATACCATAAATAATATTAAAAAAATCGATGTAGATTTTTCCCTATAAATATTTAACAGGTTACATCTAACATCGATTTTCTATAACATATAATTATGTCTACTTAGCATGTTGATATTTAATATCATGTTCCTCAAGGCGTTTACGCACTTCAGCTTGATTATTTTTCACAACATCTTTAAGTTTGCGAATTGCTTTATTTTGAATTTGACGCACTCGTTCGCGTGTGCAACCCAATTTCAATCCAACTTGCTCCAGCGTTAATTCTTTGCGCCCATTAAGGCCAAAACGCATTTCAATAACATCACGCTCACGATTGCTAAGTAATGATATTAATGAATGTAGTCTACTCATTATTTCGCTATCATTCATAATCACATCAGGTGAGCCATTACTAGTATCTGGAATCAAGTCAAGAATTTCACCACTTTCACCATCAACTAATGGTTCATTGAGTGAACTTGTCGAAAGATTTGCATGACGTAAATCAGCAACAGTACGACGACTGAAATCTAATTCATCCGCAATTTCTTGGTCAGAAGGCTGACGCTCAAATTCTTTAGTCAAGCGACGCTGAGTCGCCTTTATTTTCATAATTTTCTCGACGGATTGTACTGGAATTCTTATTGTACGGCTTTGTTCAGCCAAAGCCCTCCGCATAGCCTGTTTAATCCACCATGTTCCGTAAGTGCTGAATTTTGCACCTTTCTCTGGATCAAACTTTTCTGCAGCAATCATTAAACCAATGTTTCCTTCAGAAATTAAATCATGTTTTGATAATCCCCGTCCCATGAAGTCGTGTGCTAATTTTACCACCAAGCGTAGATTTGCTCGTACTAACTGTTTTTTTGCTTCCTCATGAAGCAATGCATCATCGCTGTGAATCGCTTTTGCTAACTCATTCTCTTCATCACGGGTTAATAGCGAAATATCAAGAATATTACGCATATAAACTTGCGATGCAGTCATCGAATTATGTTGCACTCGTTCTTTGATTTGCTGCTTACTGGACTTGCTTTTAGCACGTTTTTTTTCAGTCATAGCCAGAACCTCAATTTTGACAATTATTAGGCTCTTTTTTTATTTTTGAGCCTAATAATCCTAGTCTATGGCTTTTTAAAAGCCATAAAGTAATTTTTGTTAAGGTGTTCTAGCTTTCAGTTTAGCAGTCTAAAGGCACAACACCTTATACTTTTTCAAGAGTTGATTTATAAGCTGTAGCTAACTCATCTACAGTCAATTCAACTTTTGAGCCGTCAGCATCAGATATTTTTACAACCTTCTCTTCAATAACTTTACCAACTTCTGCAAAACTTACTTTATTACTACTTAAAATGTCTTCTACTTGAGATTTATTTTCAGGTGCAACTGTCATAATAAAACGACCATTGCTTTCTGAGAATAATTTTTCCTCGAAAATTAACTTCTCTTCTAAAACTGGCAATTGTGATAAATCTATATCTAAACCTAAGTCACCCGCAACTGCTTTTTTGGCAAAACCAACCACTAAACCTCCCAATGCAGGGGTGTGTAATGACGCAGCCAACTTATTTGCCGTAATTTTCGCAACTGTGTTGTAGGTGTTTAGAGATGAATCAATGTCTACTTTTGGTACATTGTTACCTAAACCACCTTTCAGTGCAAAATATTCACTAGCACCTAACTCGGCTTTAGTATCACCTATTATGTATACAATATCACCACTTTTCTTGGTTTCAAGCGTTAAACTAGAAGAAATATTAGATATTTTTGAAATTGCGCTAAATAATACCGTTGGAGGGATCGAAATCTTACGTCCACCTAGAGTACTATCGTTCTTCATACTATCCTTACCAGAGATACATGGTACTTTATATGCAGTTGTATAATCATAAATCGCTTGATTTGCACGAACCAATTGTGCTAATTTGTATTCGCCATCAGGGGTTTTATCGCTTTGAACTGGATCAGGCCAGCAAAAGTTATCAAGACCGGCAATCATGCTCATATCTCCACCAACAGCAATAATACGACGCACAGCTAAATCAATACACGAACTCATCATATGGTATGTATCAATATCACTATAACGTGGTAAAATACCAGCGGAAAGAATTACCCCCTCCTCGCTCATTGGCTCAATCATTGAAACTGTTGCATCACTCACAACGTCACGCTTAACTCCAATAAATGGCTTAACGACACTTAAACCTTTCACTTCATGGTCATATTGACGTGCTTTATATTCATTTGAACAAATATTTAACCCACCAACTACGCTTAAAACGTCAGCTTTTACATCAGTACTTTTTGGATCAACTTCTGAGAATGTTTTTTGCTCCCATTTAGCGTTTAACTTCATTTGTGGTAAACCATCATGCATGAACTCGATATCTAAATATGCAACTGTATCGTCATTATACATCATATGAAATTTACCAGTATCTGTAAATTCACCAAGAACTGTAACTTCAACGTCACGGCTTTCAGCTAATTTGATAAATTCATCAATATTTTCTGGAGGAACCGCAAAGCTCATACGCTCTTGAGCTTCAGAAACCAGAATTTCCCATGGCTCTAAACCAGCATATTTTAGTGGAGCCTTTGCTAAATCCATACGGCAACCGCCACATAATTCGGCCATTTCACCAATACTACTTGACAAACCACCTGCACCATTATCTGTTACGAAACGGTATAATTGACGGTCACGCGCATCATAGATAAAATCTCCAACTTTTTTCTGCGTAATTGGGTCACCAATCTGTACCGCAGCAACTGGGCTCTCGTTATGTAATTCTTCACTAGAGAATGTTGCACCATGAATACCATCTTTACCAATACGACCTCCAGCCATGACAATTAAGTCACCAGGATTAATCTCTTTAGTCCAACCCTCACGAGTCTCACCAATTTTCTTTGGTAAAGTACCAACTGTTCCACAGTAAACTAGAGGCTTACCTAAGAAACGTTCGTCAAAATATTCCCAACCTAACCCGTAAGGAATACCACTTTGATTACCACCATCAATAACACCTTTATGAACGCCATCACGTAAACGACGCGGATGCAATAACCCTTCAGGAACATCTTCATTTGCTGTAAATGGAGAACCTAAACAGTAACCCCAAACGTTAATTAATAAATTTGCCCCCTGCCCTGTACCCATTGGATCACGGTTAACACCAACAATACCAGTCATTGCACCACCATAAGGATCTAAAGCTGACGGACTGTTATGTGTTTCTACTTTATATACAAGATCTAATTTATCATTAAAACTAATTACACCAGCATTATCATGGAATACAGAAACTAACCAATCCACGCTTTCAGCAACTTTATGTGTACTACCCTTAACATATTTTTTGTAAACAGAATCAATAACTTCAGTTTTACCTTCACCATTATCATAAGTAATTTCAGCAGCAAAAATTTTATGTTTGCAGTGCTCACTCCAAGTTTGAGCTAAAACTTCTAATTCAACATCTGTAGGATTTGCTTTTAAACCTACAACTTCACGACCCTCTGCTTTGCGGAAATAATTTTGGATAACCTGCATTTCTTCAAGAGTTAAAGCTAAAACACCTTTACGGCTGATTTCAATTAATTCTTCATCGCTAACTTCTAAATCATATTCATTAACAGTACCACCGCCAGTAGCTTTAACTATAGGTAAATTCAATGGTAAACCATTAATATTAACCTCATCCATTGAATAAATATCAATTGATTCAATTAATTGATTTGCTAATAAATTTTTAGCAATGTTTTCAACATCTTCACGTTTTAAGCTAGCAGCCGTAAAAATATACTCTACAGAACTAAAAACTTTCTCTTTGCGATCAAGTTTGCGACCAATAATATCGCCAATCGCCTCATGAGCAGAACGACCCACATTGTCAGTTACACCTGGCTTAAAACCAACTGCAACAATCCAATCACCATCAACTTTGCTTTCACCAACTAAACCATTTTGTAAAACTGGGTTAGTTAGCTCTTTTGCAACTAATTGAGCCTCTTCTGCTGTTATATCTGCAGATACTGTGTAAACGTCACGCGTTTTTACAGAGTCAACAGTAATATCAAAAAAAGTCGCTAATTGTTCTTTAACTTTTTCACCACGAGAGTCACGCCAATTACTCTGAGGAGAAATTTCAATTCTATACTCCATGTTTTCAATCCTGTATAATTATTATATATTTTAATTTTTTATATTTTAAATTGTAATTTTATTTTACCAATACAATAAAAAAGAAACTTTTCGTTCAAAAAATATTTTCGATAAAAATAGCACTCTTTTAGCCAATTTTAAAATATTATCTGCAAATTATTTCTAAAAAAAGAGCGCTAATTAGTTTCTATTGTTCGTAAACATTGTAAAAAATCAATTCCATGCTATAATTTAAGGATGGATTTTTGCAACATCATTGCTTTTGTTTGTTGCATTTTTATAAATTTATTAAAGAAATTTTTAACCAACATCCTGGAATTCAAACGATGAATTATTTAAGACACATTATTTCATTACAAAACAAGTTAAAGTTATTATTTCTAATAGCTACACTATTCTTGATTCCATCAACACAGGCTATTCAGAACAAAGTGCAAAAAAATACTTCAAATAATAAATTAACAATCTGCCTTGAAGAATGCCAGCTTGATTCAGGATTAATGTTTGATTTAGCAAAAATACTCTATAGTGAAAATAAACTTACTACAGAATACCAAAAGCATCAAAAAAACAACACTTTTGACACAGATATAATTATCTCAGACAAAATTTTAAGCAATGCAACCGCAAAAAACTATGTTTTAGAGTTAACTTTACGCAAACCTATTCTAATCACTGTCAATGAAAATAATGCCATTCGAGCGATTTCAAGCGATAATTTAAGCAAAGCAATATTAGGAAAAATCCAACATTGGAGCGATTTGTCAAATTCAAAAATTATTTTACCTAAGAATAAAATTAATGCTTATTGTGCGCCAAAAGATAGTTTTTTAATGAAAAAGATTTTTAACTCCGAACTTGATAAGGACATCAAAGAATATGGTCGATTTACTTCTCTTGATGATGAAGAACAAGTTATTCAAATTTCACAAATTGACCCTAACGCTCTTTCTTTAACAACGATTGGCAATTTAAATGATAAAGTTAAAGTTATTAAATTAGATGGCATTCAACCATTTAAAGAAGAAAATTCTCAAGCAATACTAAACAATGACTACAAATTTACGTTAGAATTTTATTTTTATAAAAAGAAAGGAATTAACCCTAAAGCTTCAAAGTTTTTTTCAATTTTTAAAGATAAAAAAAATAGTCTATTAATCCAACAAAAATTTAATTATTTTATAGTTAAAAAATCTTTAATTAAAAAAGAAAAACAACAGCTAAAAATAAATGTGAATAAAACCACCAATAAAGATAAAAAATAAATCAAAGATTATGGCAAAGAAAAATTATTTTATAACAGCGACAAATACCGATATTGGCAAAACTATTGCAACAGCAGCGCTTGCAGCAAACTGTATTAGTAAAAATAATTCTGTAGCAATTATTAAACCATTTCAAACAGGCACAGATAACAATGATTGCGACTACAGCAGAGTTAGAGAATTAGTACCTCAGTCACAAATGTCAAAGTTAGCTCAAGATTCTGTAGTTAAATTACCATTCAGTTCATCGCCACATTTGGCAGCTGAGCTTGAAAATTGTGTAATTGACTACCAAAAAGTTATTAAAGGCTGCCAAGCTGAGATTAATGATTCTGTTAGTGATTACGCTTTATTTGAAGGCGCTGGAGGACTTATGGTGCCAATTACTCGTGAATACTTCATGCTTGATTTTATAGCGGAGCTAGATATTGAAGTAATTGTTGTTACTGATGCAATTTTAGGAACAATAAACAATACATTGTTAACGATTATGGCTCTTGAAGCAAAAAATTGTAAAATTGCAGGAATTATTTTTAACCGAGTGCCAAACTTACCTGATGATGATCCGATTAATATTATTGCAAAGGACAACATCAAAACAATTAGTGAATTAACAAAGTTGCCTATTATTGGCATGATTAATGATTATTCTCAAGAGGAATTGAACTCGGCAACATTATTTGCCCAAAATATTCCAACATTAGATATTTAAATTTTTCTGGTAATTTAAAAATAATTGCCATCAGAAAGAAAAAAGGAGAAATTACAGTATGCCAAAGCTAAAGAGTAAGTTTTTAATTAATGTAGAATATTTCACATTCTATTTTTTCTACACTCTAATTAGACTAATGCCATTAAAATTGGCTTATATCTTAAGTAATTTTTTCTGCCGAATGATTTTCTTGTGCGACCCAAAACATCGCAAGCGTATCATTCAGCACTCTATCCATGCAAAAATAGTTGATAATATTCGTGATGCCAAAAAATTTGCATTGCAAAATTTCCTCCATTTTTCCCGTGTGCTTGTTGAAGTTTTCAAAATTGAGCAACTAATAAAAAAAGGTAATGTTGCAGACTATGTTGAGCTTAAAGCTACACCAAAAGCTTATAAAGCATTTTTTGGTAAAAACCGTACTAATGCTATCATTGTAACGGCACATTATGGCAACTGGGAACTATCAGGAATGGGGTACTATTTCTTAACAAAATTTCCAGTCACAGCGATAATGCGACCGTTCAACAATCCTAAAATTGGCAAAATTTTTATCAAAAAACGTGAAGCAGCAGGACATGAACTTCATCAGAAAACCGGAGCTATCAAGGTACTGCTAAAGACATTAAAAAAAGGTAATTCCATTGGTATTATTGCTGATCAACACGCTGGCTCTATGGAAGGAGTTGAGGTGCAATTTTTTAATCACCCTGCTCGAGCTCACATTTCACCAGCATTGATGCACTTAAAAACTCAAATTCCAATTTTAGTAGGAGTTACCCGTAGAAAACCTGGTTATAAATTTCAATATGAATATGTTGTTAGCGATCCAATTATGTTTTCACCGACAGATAATAAAGAACAAGACATTAAGGATTTAACCCAACTATACACAAGCGAATTAGAAAAACTAATTGCCGAAGATCCAACTCAATGGTTATGGGCACATCGTCGCTGGTTAGATATCAATCGTGATCGCAAAAAAAGAAAGAAACGCAAAACAAAAAAATAAAATTTCTTAATAACAGCACTGATTTTATTGATTTTTTTCGTTTGACCCGTTAGATTTAAGGAACTTTTTAAAATTATAGCTTAAAAGTTATAGAGATGCAAACAATTAATAATAAACAAATAATAAAACATGAACAAAATAAACAAATTATCAACAACTGATATTTTAGTAGCGCCATCAATTTTAGCAGCAGATTTTGCTAACCTAGGTGCAGAAATTGCCAATAGCCAAAAAGCAAATAGTGACATGATCCATTTAGATGTTATGGATGGACATTTTGTACCAAACTTAACAATGGGACCAGCTTTAGTAAGTGCTATTAGAAGTTATAGCACATTACTTTTTGATGCCCATTTAATGATTAGTAATCCTTTAAAATATATAAATGAATTTGTCAAAGCTGGAGCGGACCACATTACATTCCACGTTGAATGTGACAATGATATTAATGAAGTTATTGCAGAAATTAAAAAGCATAATATTTCTGCGGGTATTTCATTAAAACCAGATACTGATGTTGAAGAAATCATTCCATATTTAAAAGATTTAGATTTAGTTTTAATAATGACTGTTGAACCAGGTTTTGGTGGTCAAAGCTTTATGCATGATCAAGTGGCAAAAATTGAACGCTTAAAAGAAGAAATCGCTAAATTGGATCATGATGTTTATATCCAAGTAGACGGTGGAATTGATGCTGAAACTGCTAAAATTGTTGCAAAAGCAGGCGCTACGGTTATGGTTGCAGGAACTTCCGTTTATCGTAATGAATTAGGCATGACTCAAGCAGTTGCTGAGATCAAAAATGCGCTAAACTAAATAAATTCCTTACTTGAAAAAATTTTTCAAGCCAAGAATAATTTAATCATTCTTGGCTTTTTTTATTTATTATATTTCTAAAAAATGATTTAAAAAACTGATATTTTTTAACTTTTGGACAACTATTTTAACAACCTTTAATTTTAAAAAAAAGAGCAAATTTTGACCAAATACTCAATTTTATAAATGCTCTTTATCAAAGAAGTAATTAAGAGCAATTGACAATTTTTAAAAATAAAATTATTATATTTATAGATTAATTAACACTAATAAATAATAAATATTTTATTTTTAAAAATCAAGGAGCCCAAGTTATGCGTTTTCTAAAATTGCCTCTACTTTTATTAACATTCGTATTTTTATCAATATTAGCCTGTTGTTGTTCCACAGCTCCAAAAGCCTATGAACCAAGTGCAAAAGGCAAAGTAGTTGAAAAAAATCTACCAGAATTGAAAGCTTATGAAACCAGTTGTGAAGGAAATTACTACAACAATTCAAACCGCTTATTTAGAAGGTTATTTAATTATTTAAATAGCAATAAATTGTCAATGACAATTCCAATTGAAGTTTCAGTTGAACCTGCAAAAATGATCTTTATTATAAACGACAACGAAACTGATAAAAAATTAGCCGACAGTGATTTAGTTACAGTTATTACGCTACCTCCGAGAAAGGTTTTGAGCTACGGTATGACTGGCAGGTATTCTCAAGAAAATTTTAATAAAGGAAAAGAAGAACTCGAAAAATATCTCCTACAAAATCCTCAATATCAAAAAGATGGTGATTTTTTTGCGGTATATTGGGATAATCCAATGGTGGTCCCACCATTTATGCGCCGTTCAGAAATCAGTGTGCCAATTAAGAAAAAACTCTCAACTGATAAAGAACTTACTAATTAAAAAAATTTACTAAAAGCGTCATAAAAAATACTAGTAATAAAAAATAAGTTTTATTTTTAAGTCGTTACCCATATTATTTTAAGCGAAACCAGCCATAAAAAAAGCAACAAGGGAAAAATGATAAAACATTATCAAATATACTATTTTTTGATAGCTTTTAGTAATTTGCAATACTGCTATTTCAATGCTAAATTAACTTAACAAAAAATCTGAGGTATTATTTTATAATCATTTTGATTTAAATTAATCTAAATAACGGTTACCATAATAGTTTTATTTATAAAATTTTAGTCTAAAATATATTTAATACTACGGAATAACTTGTTATAAATACCTCTTGAGAATTAATTTAACACTAGGAGAGCGGTTTATGCACAAGAAATTAACTGTACTAGCCTTAAGCGCTACATTATTGTCGCTTCAAAATCTTCAAGCTCAAGACCTTGCAGTAAAGAGTTTGCTGTTAACCAAAGGAAAAAAGTGGGATCAACTTGCAAATAACAAAAAACAGCTTCAAAACAATGTGATTAGCGTCCGCCCATTCACTCAATTTACACTTAAAATTGATGGTTCAGCAAAAAAAGTGACTGGTAGCTACGATGTTACTTCTAAGCTAAAAAAAGCAGGTAGTTGCATTTTTACAATTCGCAATAAAAAAGGTGAAATTTTTAACAGTGGAATCGTTAAAAAAGGAACTCCAGCTCAAAATTTTTCTGTTGATATTAGTAGCGATAAAGAGTTAATTTTCACAGTTTATGATGGTGGCGAATATGGCAATCACTATGACGCAAACTGGATTGATTTAAAGCTTGAAGGCTTGTCAGGTAAAATAACTGCAGAACAAAATTATTTCCCTGGCGCAGATGAATATGCACCGTCTCGAGCTCAATATTTTAGTTGGATTAACAACACGAATGAAGGACCAACTGCTGTCCAAACAAAAATTAACTTAGATTTCTTCAAATTTTTACATGATCAATATGGCATGATTTTAGATATATACGCATTTGATGCTGGAGCAATTGATGGCTGTAATTTTTATGGAATGCTTGATTCAGTGCGTTTTAGACAACAATTCCCAAAAGGGTTTGGTCCGTTAGTGAAATATGCTGGAAAAATGAATACACGTTTTGGAATTTGGGGTGGTCCTGATGGTTTTGGAACAACTAAAAAAGAAGCTAATGAACGTCGTAAAATGTTAGTAAAATTAGCTCGTGACTATAATTTTGAATTATTTAAATTTGACCTTGTGTGTGGAAAACTAGATAATATTGATGAATTCATTAACGCAATGCAAGAAGTGCGTGAACATGACCCAAGCTTAATTTTATTGAACCACCGTTTACCATTAAAACATGGTACAAAAGAAGCAACTACATTCCTCTATGGAGGCAAAGAAACATATATAGATGTGCATATGGAAAATGCTGTAACGGCTCCTCACCATCGTGCTGGAGCATTAATGCGTGATTTACCGCCAAACTTAACTCGTTTGACTGAAGACCATGGTACATGCATTTCAAGTTGTCCAGATGCATGGGATGATGATCTAATTTTACAGGCATTTAACCGCTGTTTAATTTTAGCGCCAGAAATTTATGGTAATCCATGGTTGCTAAAAGATAGCGATTTTCCAAAATTAGCACGAATTTACAACCTACATCGTCGTTATCGAACAATTATGACAACTGGAATGGTATTGCCAAAAAGTTATGGAATGTATCCCGTAGCGCGTGGATCTAAAGCAACTCGTTTAATAACATTACGTAATGCGAGTTGGGATGATAAAAAAATTACGGTTAACTTAAGTGATGAAATTGGTTTGACAAAAACTAATAATAATATCGTAGCAAGAGTTTTACACCCATTTGAAGAAACTGTGAAAAGTGATTTAAAATATGGCGATAAATTTGAAGTTACAATTAAACCATTCCGCTCATTATTACTATTAGTCTCTGCCGAAAAAGATGGTCATGGTTTTGCTTTAGAAGGGGCTAAATATAATGTAGTTCGTGAAGTGGAAGATAAACCGCTAAAAGTTGATATTTTTGGTAAAAATGGCGAAGAAAAAACAATCAAAATTTCTGGTTTTAATAAAAAATTCACAAAGGCTACAATTAATAAAATAGATTACAGTAAACTTTTAAAAGGTGAAAATATAAATGTATCGTTTAAAAGTAAAGCATCAAAATATCATGAACCAAACTTCAAAGTTGCAGAATTAAAATCAATTGACTATCCTGCCGATAGTAAATCTTTATTTGAGGCAACTTGCTTTGCTGGTAGCTCAAATGCACTAGAGGCTCAAGCAATTGAAAAAATCGGCTGGAGCAAAATTAAACAGGTTAGAAAAGCGCAAAATGCGTTCTTTAACCAACCATTATTTGCCGAACGTGGTATTTGGGACAAAAACCTTTTTGACGGCAAAATGGACACTTGTTTTTATGCGATGTACCGTAAACTACATCATAAACCAATTATTCCTGGTATTTTTCGTGTAGATTTTGGCAAAGTTTATGATGCGGATCAAATTGTTGTTAAAGTGCCTGACACATTCTCACTTCAGCCATTCATGAACCAAGAAGGACATATTGCAGAAATTTCTGAGGACTTAAAAATATGGACTCCTGTCAGATTTTTAGCTGATTTAGACAGTGTAATTAAAATTCCAGCGGGGAAAAAAGTCCGTTATTTAAGAATGTTCACGGAGAAGAAACAACAACCTTTGCGTATCGCTGAAGTTGAATTATGGAAAAATGAAGGAATGCTACCTCGTGATAACTTCCGAGCATCAAATTTATTCAGAGATATTACTGATCTTAATTTTGAAAAAGCGTGGAGCTGTAGTTTTGAATTACCAAAAAATTTAGCGCCAAATAGCAAAATTTGTGTTGCAATTAATGGTAAATATGGAGATGAAAATGCTTATGCAGCTCTAAAAGTTACTGATAAAAAAGGTAATATTTCATATGTCGGAGCTAATGACCGTGCGCCAAGCTTTACTTACAACGCATGGGAAGGAAATCCACAGGTGCCAATCAAAGGAAATTATACATATTATTTCCCAGTAACTAAAAATTTAATCGGCAAAAAAATTGAAGCAGTTGTTTTAGGTGTTAAGGAATGCAAAAGTATGCGCCCAGAAGTAAGAGTAGTAGCTCCTGAGCCTTTAATCAAAAAACAGTTGATTATCAAGTAATTATTTATTAAATTATAATAAATTTATTCATAAAAAAGCCGTAGTATCTAACTACGGCTTTTAATTTTTTTAATTCTTTTTAAAATGAAACATATCATGAAAAATTATTTTTTTAAAAGTTCAAAATTATTTATTATTTCTATTTTACTTTCATTAAGTACCTTTTCATGTTGCAATTCAAAGTCATCAAATAATAAACCCTTAATTATTTCTGAAACATCAGATGCAAACTTCTATTTAATTGGTGAAAAAGAAATAACAACAAAAGATGCTATTAAAATGCTTAAAAGTAAAGAATTACCAGCAAAAATTGACTATATTGAATATGATAAAAGGTCTGCTCCATTAAAAACAAAACTAATTCAAACATTAATAAAACAAGCTATAAAGTCAAATAGCAAAATTAAATGGTATAGGTGCACATCTATAAAAATTGATGAACCAAAATATCAAAGCCCATGTATGAATGAACAAGATTGGATAAATTCTGATTTAAAATATCGTGCAGAGATACTTGAAAAAGATTCTAATGATTTTTAATGCAAAATATCATTGATAGAAAAGTTTAAAAGCCGTAGCGATATTCTACAGCTTTTTTATAATTTTTTATATCAAACTTTATACTAATTCGCTTTCAATTATAGACATAATTCATTCTTTATATTTAAATTTATCTTTTTAATGCTAGTACGATATTCATATCGCACTGTGCTGAAAAATGAAATTTTATTTAAAATTTATAAATTATGTCTATCTTTGAAAGCTAAATAGTATTAACTGCTTTTCAACTTCATCAATCCAATACTACAAGGCCCATTTTGGCAACCACCTTCGCAAGTTGTCACCTCTAAATAATTAGTTATTTTTTCTTTATTAGCATAAAGTTTTAATTCAGCAATCTTATCAATTGTAACTCCATCAATATGATGAACATCAATTTTATCAGTATTGTTTTCAAAAAAAGCTTTCTCAACTGCTGCAGCCAAGCCACCAGCTTTAGCTATTGTTTTTGCCTCATTGTTGTGTTTACTCGGTGATAATGAGGTTTCAGATAAAGATTGAATATCAATTTTATGAGCAATAAGCATTGCTCCTAAATCCTCAAAAGTTAAACAAAAATCCAGATTATCTGAATTTTGTACTTCAAGCTTATTTGCCATGCAAGAGCCAATGAAAACATTAACGGCATCACTATTTTCGCTACTTAATTTATCAGCAGTATATTGTAAAGGTGATTTTGATTGCGAAACATATTGTGCCATTTCAGGAATATATTTTTTTACCAACTCCAAATAAGCTGGACATGATGACGAAGTCATTAAACAATTATTATTTTGACTACTTTCACTTTTACAGCGTAGTTTTTGTTCCAACACTTCAGATTCATTTTTAATTAATTTTAATCCTCCACTTGCAACTTCATAAACCTCATCAAAACCAATTTCTTTAATGGCAGTAACAAATTGCTCTAAAGTTCCAGGGAATTGCCCTTCTATAGCTGGAGAAATTAGTGCGTTTACTTTTTTCTCTCCTTTTATTGCTTTTAATACGTCAATAACTTGAGAAATTTCTAAAACTGCACCAAAAGGACACGCATTGGTACATTTACCACAATAAATACACTTATCAAAATCTATATACTGTTGATTATATGCATTCTTTTTTATAGCACCAACTGAGCACTCTTTTTCACAAGGTACAGGAATATGTATAATTGCTGAATATGGACACGCATCAACACATTTTCCACAATTATTACATTTAGCGTAATCAATATAAGCTTGACCATCTTTTACGTAAATTGTTTGTTGAGGGCAAACAGTTGTACAAGGACGAGCTAAACACCCTTTACATGCTTCTGTCACCAAATAACGTGCTTTAACACAGCTTTGGCAGGCAATATTTAAAACACTTAAAATGCGTTTATTCGCACTTTTTCTTTCTAAAGCAACTTTACCATATTCTCCAAGAGTTGTTGCTTCTTCAATTTCATCTTCTGTAGCAACACCAAGCGCAGCCATCACACGATACTTTATTAATTCACGATCTTTGTATACACAACAACGCGAAGAAGATTTAATGCGTGGTCGCAAATTTACTGGAATATATTTTAAATTTTCTTCTAGTTTATCACTCAAAAACTCTTTGATGACTTCAACTGTAATTTGTTTTTTTAATTTATGGGCATTACTTAAATGTTTCATTTTAAACGCTCTTCAATTTCTTTAATAATTTTAACTATTGTCGCATTCGCGATGATGTCTCCATCAATTTCAACAAAAGGGGCATTTTCATAATTTTTATCTTGACAGCATCCCAAACATGGCGCTCCTGAAATGTTCACATTTTCTAAAGATTTTTTATCTAAAAAATCCTCAAGGTGTTGTAATTGAAATGCTCCCATTACATAACAGGTTGTACCAACACAAATTTTGACATCAATTTTTTTCATAATACCCTCTTTATTTTAAATTTATTTTAACTATATATATCTCACATTCACAATTTTTCGGTAATTTATCTCCAAAATCACTTTTATTTTTTTTACAATATTACGACGAATTTCCAAATCTACGGGCAAAGTCGGATCTTGATGGGCAATATTTACACGTGTACCGACCACAAAGTCAACAATATCACTCTCATGAAAAAGTTCTACTAATTCTTTTATTGATGGTGCCGTTTCTTTTGTTTCACCACTTTCTAAATATTTTGCTAACTCCGTTAGAGTTAAAATCCCCTCTGTCACTAGGTTCACGCCTTTCATTTCAGAAGTCATTGGTAGAAATCCGTTCTTATTCTTAATATCTGTTAAAATTTCTCTTTTTAATTCTCGAGAAATAATACTAGCTGTTGTTCCGCCACAAATAATTTTTTTCCCTTTGAAATAGCGAATTATGTCAGCAAATTCACTGTCACTGCTCTCTTTATATGGAGGACCTGTTAAAAGAATTGTTCTGCGTGGTTCCCGATAATATGCAACACCACAACTAATATCATCAATTTTTCTATTATTTGGATTAAAAGTACATGCTTTGGTAGTTATTTGTTGCGATAATTTTCGCGCTGAAATATCTTCATCTTGTGACACTAAATACTTTATATAATCTAGACACCCTTCACGCTTCCAGCCAAATTTATGTCCTCTTTGCCCCAAGCCAGCTTGACTAACGCCATCACTAAAAAAAATTAAACGATCTCCATGTTTCATTTTGAATTCACTAACGTAAATTTTGCGGTCATTCCAACGGTCTGAAACTAATGTTTTCATATCATGTTCAACTTCAGCAGTGCCTCGTAAATGAATAAAGTGTGGATTATCCATTTCGATAATTTTAGTAGTACCATCAATCATTGCATCAACAATAGTAAAAGTTGCATAACTAATTTTTCTAACTTCACATATTGGCAATGAGTCCATCATAATTTCTGCAGAAGCTAAAAAGTCAACATTATCTTCAACAAATTTTAACGCCATTGTCGTGACCATATTTGATAATAAACTTGCCTTTATTCCACTACCTAAACCATCGCTTAAAACCGAAATATAACGTCCCTCAGCTGCAATAAATTTTGATTTAAAATCATCGCCACAAACATCTTCTCCAGTTTTAATTTTAGAGCTAAACTCAATCTCTAAATGGTTATTAGCAAATCTATTTATCATAAATTTTAATATCCTTTACTGAATCTTCCTTTTGATAACCAGAAGCCACTTCACGTAACAAAATTTCAGTTTCGGCCATATGCTCACCTAAACAATTCGCAACTCGTTGAACTGTTTGAATGTTCTTACTGATTACGGCTCGAGCTTTTTCAGCAATTTGCTCGCGTTGCAATTCTTGATTCGTAATATTTTGAATAATTGCGCCAATAACAAAATTTTCCTCAATGGTAAAAACCTTTATTTCATAGATTTCATTATCACAAACAAAATTATCACGAATCAATTCGCCTCCAGATTCAAGCACCGTTGCAAATAATTTTGCAAATGCTAAAGGTAAAGTTTTTTTCAATGGAATACCACGTAAACCAGGCACTGCCTCGAACGCCAAAAGATTGCTTTCATCAAAAAGTTTAGCGTAATGACGATTACATTCAATAATATTTAATAATTTATCAACAATAACCACACCAGCAGGAATATATCTAATCAAAGCATTTGCCTGTTTTTGAGCCAATTGACGCATATAAGAAACACACATTTCGACTTCAGCTTTATTATGAATTAATGCTTTAGCAAAATCTTGACAGGTTTGATAACCACAGCCACTACAGTTTAATTCATCTTCAAGAGAAGTTTTTCCTATCAATGCTAATTTTTTACGAATTAATTCAGCACTTGGAGTTAATTCATACTCAAAAGGCACATTTTGATGTTCTGCTACAGGAATTTCCACATTACGGTCAATACTCAATTTACGATATTCATTGCGGTATGAAGCAATATTAATTAAATCATTTAAGTTTTTCTGCTTGTTCCCAACTGCTGGACCATTAATACAACCACTTTCACAGGCTAAGCATTCAATGAACACTTTTTTATCTAAGTTCATCACCTTTTCTTTTAAAAAGTTTTCAATATTATAAAGTCCAGACAACTGCAAGTAAATTATATCATCATCAATATCATTAACACCCTTAATCGTTTCAATCATACCTCCTTCTAGAGGATACAAACACCCCTCCTCTGCTTTAAAAGGATAAAATTGCTGATTACTTATATCATCTAAATTTTGGTTTAAATCAATTTTTTCTTCAGCAAGCCAATCTTGTAAATTTTCAAATGTTAATGCTGCTCCAATCAAATCACTATCACGGTCAGCTTCATTTTTTTTAGCTATACAAGGACCAAAAAATACCACAGCGATATCTTCATCTTGGTACTGTTTATGTAAAAAGCGCGCATGAATTTGCAATGGTGAGCCAATATCCATAATTTTTGAACCATATTCGCTATTAAATTTTTTAATATAGCTTACTGCACTTGGGCATGCAGATGAAATAAAAATGTCATTTTCTTTACTTTCATGCAAAATTCTATGAGTTGCAGAACTAACAATTTGTGCTCCTATAGCAGTTTCACTAACTTCATCAAAACCTAATTTCTTTAGTCCTATAATAAATTGTTGTTCGCTACAAGTAAAAGAATTTATCCATGATGGAGCAACCGAAGCAATTATTTTAGTTTTATTTTTGAGTAAATATTTTGCAATGCTAATATCATTGCGAATTTTTTTTGCTCCTGCAGGACAAACTTCAACACACTTACCGCATGAAACACACAAAGAAGGAATAACGCTTGCGCTACCATCAATAACTTTAATTGATTTTGTAGGACAACGCCTTACACATTTATAACAATCTTGACAACTATTTTCAAGGGTATATACAGGAAAATTACGATTCATTTTTCAAATTCTCAGTTAATAATTTTAACATTAAACTCGCATCTACATGACTATATAATTTTCCATTAAAAACAATATTTGGTCCTTTACTACACTGCTCTTTGCATATAGAACAACCTAGCTCAACATCAACTTCATCAGATAGTCCATGTTCAAACAAAAATTCCTCAATAATCGCCAAATTTTGTTCATTGCCACGAGAAAAACAGCTACTTCCCATACAAATATTTATTGATGGCAATTGCATAAAAAACACACTCCTAATTTAATACTTTTATATTAATTTAAATATATTAATGACAATTTAGATTAAATCAAGCTTTTTAATAGTTTTTTATTAATATTTTTAGATAAATTACATTATGACTGTTTTTAAAGTATAAAAAAATGTTGAAATATATAACAAGAGGCTAAAAATATGCAACTTTTTTTGCCGCTAAAATAAAAAATTGAAGTTAATGTCATTTTATTCAACAAAAAAGGTAAATTATTTTTATAAAATGACGTTTAAATATATTGTAGTCAATTTTTTACAATAAATCAGAGATAACTATGTTCGACGAAAAAAAGATTGCCCAACTTCACAATTTTCTCAATTTTATAATTTTTCTGGGTGCAACCTATGTTGCAGTTAGTTTTATAATCAAATTATTGGATAATTCTGGAGAAATGTATGAAAAAATTTCATGTATGCCTTGCCTTGATTTTAAACCAATATCATTTGGTATAATTTTAATGACAATTGGCTTTTATGTAAAAGCAAAACTAAGCACAAAAAATATTGATAAATAACTACTTGAGTAATTTTAACCGTTCTATATAATTGTCTAATAAACTATCTAGTTCAAAATTATACCCCATTGAATATGCAGTTGCTACATTTGTTGCAGGATTTATAATTTCTTTATTTCTCTCTTTGAAAGTATTTTCGGCAAACTTATAGTAATTTTCAGATGAATACTCCTCTTTTAAAAAAAGCGTTAAATCAATAAACCTAGATAATTCTTGATTTTTAACACGTTGCAAACCTTCATATCTAAAAATCAATGGATAATTTACGTACATATAAGTATTTTTTGTTAGCCGTAAATCCTTTTTAAGTGTACTTGAGAACATAATAATGTTGGAGTAGAACATAGATTTTCTGCTAAAAAAATTACTATTTCGCAGCTGCTTCAATAATTTAATAAGTTGAGCAACATTATCCTTTTGAATAATTTTTAAAGACAAAAATTTTTCAAAAGATGGCGCAAAAATATTCTTAATATTTTCACCATTACACCCTCGATTAAATCGGCATTCAAACTCTAAAAGTAAAACCTGAAATTTTATCAATTTGAGCGCTAATTTTTTGTCATTATTAATAATAGCTTTATCCAAATGAATGTTTGCTAAAGTCATTAAACTAGTTACTTTTTTTCGTAAAATTTTCTCTCTTTCATTTAAATATTCAATAATTGAACCATTAAATTTAATTGAGTGGCAAACGGCTCTATCAATCGTAAAAGGTTTGTCTAATGGCAACTGCTTGATAATTTCAAACTGCACTTCTCCTTTTTTCATTAGTAATTTTTCATTAATACATTCTTTATTAAAAAGGGGGTAATTGAGCATACTACCCAAGTTTAAATCAATAAAAAACAAATCTGTAATATCTGTAGTTTGAATATTTGGGGGGTATTTATTAGCGTTATGTAACTGTTCTATAGTTAATGGAATGTTATGATATTTTGCTTTTAAAATCAAGCGCATAAAATTAACCTTAGGTCCCAAAAATTGAGCCAATATCGACAAAAAAAATGATGTAATGAATAGGTATTGAAGCTTTCTATTTTTCATAATTTCTCCTTCTATATTTAACAATATTTTTTAAAATATTTTCTCCCAAAAACACACTAATTATTTATATTTTACCTCCTTTCTAGCAGGAAATTCGTGTTTTTCAGTAATATAGCCATCAACAAGTTGCGCTGCAATTAATGTATAATATGGAAATGTGTTTGGATTAATCTGTTTGTTGCTTTTAGAAACAATCAAACGACCCTTTATTTTCAGCCAAACCGTTTTTTGGGGGTTACAAAGGATGGTATATTTAGCAAAGTACTTACGCAATCGCTCCGCGATTTTTATTCCCCCATACTGCGGATAACTTGGTGCAAAAAGGCGAAATTCAATCATGTTTTCGCCATATTCATTTTTAAATAAAATAGGTTCTAAAATAGCAACAAATTCAATATACTGCTCATCTTTAACACTTTTTCCCGCCATACTATTTGTCAAATATTCCTTTTTAGGAAAAGGGCTACTTGCACACGAAGACAATAAAAATAATAACATATTTACTATCAATATTAAGATTATTGCCCTAAATTTCATAACTCTTTCCTCCAGTTATTAAAACCAATAATTGCGATAAAATTCAGGTTGTCCAAAAATATATTCAATTTGCTCTTGAGCTAACGGAAGTTGGAAGTATTGATTTTCATAATAGCAACCAATTCCAAAACTGCTATATTTATTAGATCCACAAGAACAAATATGGCTAAAAATTAACCTTCCTTTATAAAAACAAAAATAGATTAACTCATGGCTGTTATTATGCTGATTATTTTCATCAACAACATAATACTTTGTCACATCATTATAAATATAATCTATTCCTAAATCCTTATAAACAACACTATTAAACTGAGACTTAACATAACGAGCAAAAGGTCGTATAAACGTTCGATTTTTTTTAATTTTTACAGCGAATTTTTTTATATAATTTTCAGTAATTTCATTATTTGAAATTTTTAAAACTCTGCCATCTTTTAATTTTATGGCATATTTAATGTCATAGTCACTACTTGAAATATAACGTCCAATTTCTAGATTGTGAAATCTTAACTTACCCCACCCTAAAATATTATTATATTCACCATAAAAATATACTTTATCATTAATATAATCACAATTATTTCCACCTCGATGCAGAGCACAGCCGTTAAATAAAATCATTAATAAAGTGAAAAATATTCCATAAATAGCTAATTTGCAATAACTCAAAAAAATGTCCCCTTAAAACTATTAAAAAATTGCGCAAAACACTATAATTTAACGCAATTTAGAATCGCTTACAAATCAAATTATTGCATTAACGGAATATTTTAGGCAAATGGTGAAATTTCTCTCAAAGCCACAGGCAATAAATCAAGCAAATCATCGGCTATAAAACCACTCTTTGCGAATGGGTAAATATCGGCGCAATAACCATGGACAAATACCGCATTTGCAACTGCTCGTAAATAATTTTTATAATCTTGGACTCTAGTAAAATCATTACTAATTTCTTTCGCCAAAAATGAAGTAATTATTCCAGCTAAACAATCTCCGGTTCCAGCAGTTGCTAAAGCAATATTGCCACTGCTATTAATAAAAAATGTTCCACTAGGTAATGCAGTAATAGTATGATGTCCTTTTAAAACAACAATTGCTTGAGTCTTTTTTGCTAGAATATTGGCCTGTGTAATTCGAGACTGCTCAAGATGCTCACTTAAATTAAAAGCTTTAAGCAGTCGATTCATTTCACCAACGTGTGGGGTTAAAATATTAATATTTTTATTATTTTCAATAGCTAACAAGCTAATATCTTTGGCAATTAAATTTAATGCGTCCGCGTCGTAAATAATAGCTTTATTTTCAACTTTATCACGCAAATATTCTAAAACTGCAATATTATCTAAGTTTGTACTAATTCCAGAGCCAACATTAACAGCATTAACTTTTTCAATTATTGGTGCTAAATGCGCAATACTTTCTTTAGAAAAAGTTCCGCAGCCATTATCTTTTATTTGATGAACAATCACTGAATGTACATTACTGTTATTGACAATATTAGCACTTTTAGGAACGGCTAAATCAACAAACCCTGCCCCACTTTTCAAGGAGGCAATTGCACCTAAAAATGCTGCTCCCTGATAATGTTTACTTCCAGCAATCGTTAAAACTTTACCTACACTATTTTTATGATTATAAACGCTTCGTCGTTGAAAATAATTCACTAAATCCGAAGCAAAAATCATTTCGTTTTCAGTTGCATTATCAAAATATTCCAAACCAATATCAACAAATCTAATTTGTCCACAATACTCCGCCCCCACGTGTGAAATCATTCCCCATTTTGGAGCTCCTATTGTCACTGTTAAATCTGCATTAACAATTGGTAGTCTAGTAATATTTTCAAAATCAACATCAATAAATTGATAACCACATGGGAGCCCATTATCGCCATTCATTCCTGTTGGTAGGTCTATGGCAATTGTTAGTAAATTTTGTTGATTAATTAAATGCACTAATGATAAATATGGTTCACGTAGCGAACCATGAACTCCTGTTCCTAATAGACCATCAATAATAACATCGCCATTACAAAGATTAATCGCGTTAACATCTTTGATTTCATTGATAATTATTTCATTAAAATCTTTAGCAATTATTTGTGCATTTGTATAACAATCACCCTTCAAATCATCTATCGCTCCAATACAATAGATTACAATCTCAATATCGGCAATCAAATGTGCTAAATGACGCGCAACAACATATGCATCGCCTCCATTATTATTTTTACCAGCAAAAATAACTGCTCGTCGGCATTGTTGAATGTTATATGAATTAATAAATTCACCAATAACTGTAGCAACTCCTTTTCCCGCACGTTCCATTAAATCATAACTATTAATTTGATATTCATCAATAGCAAATTTATCCATAGCACGCATTTCATCAACAGATACAAATCGCATGATAATTCACCTCAATTTATAAAATTTAAAGGGATTAAATGGCTTTTAAAATATTATTTAACTGGTACTGGCCACAATCGCCCATCACTTGTTTTATGCAGTTTCAAATTCATATTATAAGTTTTGAATAAAGTCTCTTCTGTTAAGATAAACTCACGAGCACCTTTGTCAATAATTTCGCCATTTACTAATACTAATCCATCGGTGTAAGTTGGCGTAATATCTTCAATTCGTTGGGTAATAAAAATTAAAGTTGAGGCATTTTTTCTGGTCGCATAACTCTCTAAAACTTCCAACAAGTATTCACGTGAACGCATATCTAAATAAACACACGGTTCATCAAAAATTACCAATTCAGGTTCACTCATTAATGCGCGACAAATTAATATTTTTAATTGTTCACCACTTGATAAAATAGCATATTTGCGTTGCGCTAATTTCTGACAGTTAAATGAAGTCATAATCTCTTCAGCCTTGCAAATTTCCTCTTCTGTAGCATCTCGTTGTAGTTGCATTGAATGATCAATGCCACTTAGCACAATATCTTGAACTAATAGCTCTTCGTGTGTCCATTTTGCCAAAAAAGGACTTACTAAACTAATTTTTTGACGCATTTCAACTAAATTACTACCACCAAATTTGTAGCCCAAAACACTAACCTCTGCACCAAATAATGGCCATTGATACCCCATCAACATTTTTACCAATGAAGTTTTTCCTGCACCATTGGCCCCTAAAATAAACCAACGCTCACCTTTTTTTACTTCCCAATTAATACTTTTTAATATATCTGTTCCGCCAATTTTTACCGAGGCATTTTTTATCGAAATCACGCTATCTGCGTTAATGTCATTTCTTTCATATTCCATAATTAAATACTACCAGTTACAATTATGATTTTCATTTTTATATTTTATCCAACTATCACGTAGTTCTTTACCTTTAGCAAATTCTGCTTCAAGCGCATCAAAATCTTTATTTTTTATTATTTCGCCAATGCGATTATACCGTTTTTCAAATTCAATAACTGTTTTGAGAACTGCACTTTGATTATTTTCAATAATCTCACGCCACATTTTCGAAGATGAAGAAGCTATCCTTGAAGTGTCTCGAAATCCTGTCGCACAACCAGAAAATCGCTGTTGCTTGGTTAATTCATCGTCACAATCAAGTACCGCTTGAGTTAATGACAAAGCCAAAATATGTGAAATATGACTAGTATGTGCTACTAAAATGTCATGTTCTTTAGCTTCAATTTCAACCACGGAGGTATTAATACTTTTCCAAAGCTGTACAACCTTTTCAAACGCATCTGCATTAGAATTAACACTTTTCGTAATAAAAACCTCTGCATGATCATATAATTCTTTGAAAGCTGCATCAGGTCCACTTTTTTCCGTCCCAGCCATTGGATGCGAACCAATAAAATACACCCCTTGTGGCGTTAAATATTTTTCACCACAGTTAACAATAACCTCTTTCACGCTACCAATGTCTGTTACTACTGAGCCTTTCTTAATATTTTGAGCATTTTCTTGAATAAAAGACATTATTGTAGGAATCGGCAAACACAACACTGTAATATCTGCTTGATTCAAAATTTCAGCTAAATTATCAGCTGTATAATCTATGACATTATTATCTATTGCCCATTTACGAACTTCAGCGTTACGAGTCCATCCCAAACGATAATAATTTTCAGTATTTTCCAACGCCATCGCCAACGATCCGCCAAGCAGCCCTAACCCAATAATCGCTACATTTATTTTATTTTGTGAATTTACCAAAATTAACTCCTTAAATTTTTAATCGGTCAAGCCTAGAAACGTTCCAAAAATATTTTTCGAAGGTTATTATAGCGACCCTATTCTTCACAATATAAACCACAACTAGCTTATAGTCAAAAAAGGCATTTTAAAATCTAATAATAAAAAAATAATAATTAGATTTTAAAATGCCAGTTATATGGGGGGGCAATATGATAAATCACTTCTGAGTAAAATTTACTCTTTTTATTATTAACTGCAGTCTTAATATTGCCAAAAGTCTACAGTTTTTGATATTTTTTTAATAAAACCTATGCATGATTTTTTAGGTACTCTGCAACTCCACTTGCACTTGGCACCATGCCATCATCACCTGGTTTCCAGTTTGCAGGGCATACATCGCCGTGTTGTTCAAAAAACTGCAATGCGTCAACCATACGAATTGCCTCATCAACATTTCTGCCCAACGGTAAATCATTGATTACACAATGACGCACAATACCTTCTTTATCAATTAAGAACAATCCACGTAAAGCAACTGCTTCATCAAAAAGCACACCATATGATTTTGAAATTTCTTTTTTGATATCAGATACTAAAGGGTACTGAATATTACCAATTCCACCATTTTTAGGTTCTGTATTTTTCCAAGCAAAATGTGAAAATTCACTATCAATAGATACACCAATCACTTGAGTGTTGCGTTTTTCAAATTCTTCAAGCTTTTTATTAAAAGCTATGATTTCAGACGGACATACAAAAGTGAAATCAAGTGGATAAAAGTAAAGCACAACATATTTACCACGATAGTCAGATAAAGTTAATTCTGCAAATTGATTGTCTGCTGTTACAGCTGTTGCAGTAAAATCAGGCGCTTCTCTTGTTACTAATGTTTCGACACACATAATATTTCTCCGTATTTATTTTTTAGTAATTATTCCTAGTTTCTCTATTTTTAATCTATTGCTTATTTGGCTAAATGCAAATAAAAAAAGTATTTTTTAGTAATATTTATCATTTTTCTATTTATAGCGCATATTTATTATATATATTATCAAATAAATATTTTCAATAAATTACCAAAAATTACTTGTTAAAAAAGAGTTTTTGCATTATTGTAGTTTTTAATAGTATTGTGTTTTATTGAAAAATTCTATTTTTAGCATCTATAATTTTAATATATGCTAATTTGAATATGAATTTACTGTAATTTCACTTCACAAGTAGTAGAGAATTCAATACTCCCTAAAAAAAGGGAAATGAGGAGTTTATGAGCAAGAATTATCTTTTTTTAAATAAAAAATTACTGCTTTCTTCAATCGGAAGTGCAGTTTTATTAATACCGATTTTTAGCCATATTGTTTCTGCAAAAGAACAAGAAAAGCAACCAGTCAAAAAGACTATAAATGTAGAGAGTAAACACGCAGATATCGCGCGCTTAGCAGCAGGTATTATTGCAAATCACCACTACAAAAAAGCGCAATTTAATGATGATATTTCAAAAAAATTGTTCCAACAATATTTCAAAAAATTAGATCCTCAAAAATACTATTTCACACAAGACGATATCAATCAGTTTGCTGAATATGAAACAAATCTTGATGATGATGTTTATGCGGGTAGAGTTGATTTTGCCTATACGCTATATGAACTATTAAAGGAACGTGCTAATCAATACGAACAGTTTGCAAAGGTGCAACTTAAAAAAGGTTTCGACTTTAATAAAAAGGACGATTTTTTTAATAATAGAGCAAAGGCAGCTTGGTGCAAAGATATGTCAGAATTACAGCGTCTTTGGTATAAAAGATTAAAAAGTGACGTTTTGTATTGGCGCTTGGTAGACCGTGCACGCAAAGAAGAATTAACAAAAGAAGATAAGAAAAAAGCACAACAAGACGAGAAAGTATTTTTTGCAAAAACTCCAGAAGAGCGCGTACTAAAACGTATTAGTATGAGTAGACATTACTTAACTGATAAAGATGCCTTTGACGTATTACAGCTATTTTTATCAAGTTTAACCAATATTTATGACCCACATTCAGATTATATGTCACCTGCTACACAAAATGATTTTCAAGTAGCGATGTCATTATCATTAGTTGGAATAGGAGCGGTCCTACAACAAGACTTAAATGGATACACAAAGATTCGCGAATTAATTAAAGGCGGACCTGCTGAAAAAAGTAAATTAATTGGGGTTGGCGATCGAATAATCGCAGTTTCTCAAGCAAAAGAAGAGCAACCTGTTGATATCATAGATATGCCACTAAATAATGTTGTAAAACTAATTCGTGGCAAGAAAAATACCGATGTTTATTTAACAATATTGCCTGCAGGTGAGAATGTTAAACAAAAAATCATTATGATCACTCGTAATGAAGTTGAGATTAAAGACTCAGGAGCTAGTTCAAAGATTATAAATGTTAAAGATTCACAAGGAAAAGATATTAAGCTAGGTATCATTAACGTTCCATCATTTTACCGCAATAATGCTGGATTTAGCCGTGGTGATGAAAATTTTAAAAGCCTAAGTCGTGATGTTAAACAAATGCTTCTACACTTCAATACAGAAAAAGTCGCTGGTGCAATTTTAGACCTACGCTTAAATGGCGGAGGAAGTCTTGAAGAAGCAATTGATTTAACAGGGTTGTTCATTGAATCAGGCCCTGTTGTCCAAATTAAAACTAGCAAAGGTACTACTGGTGCCGAATCTCGTTCAGATGTTGCCATTTTTACTAAACCAGTCGTAGTATTACAAAGCAAACTAAGTGCATCTGCTTCAGAAATTTTTGCGGGAGCTTTGCAAGACTATAAACGAGCAGTACTAGTTGGAGACAAAACAACACATGGTAAAGGAACTGTGCAAACCGTATTTGGCCTTAACCCGCTAATTCGCTACCTTGGTTTCAATTATGAAGCGGGTGCATTAAAATATACAACTGCGAAATTTTACCGTATTAGTGGTGGTTCAACACAAAACCTAGGTGTAAGTAGTGACATCGTAATTCCATCTTTTACATCAGTAATTTCTCAAGGAGAAAAAGATTTAGACTATGCGCTAAAGTGGGACTCTATTAGTAAACAAAAGCATAAAGTTTATGATAAAGACATTACACAAAAAATTACGATTCTAAAGAAAAAGTCTCAAGATCGTATTGCAAAAAATCCTAAATTCCAAGAGTTAGAAAAAGAGATTAAGCGTGTTAAAGAGTTAAGAAATAAGAATATTATTTCACTTAACGAAGAGGAGCGCTGGAAGGAATATAAAGCAGAAAAAGATCTTGAAGAGCAACAAGAAAAGATTTTCAAATCGACTCAAAAAGGTGGCGAAAATAAAGATAATGATGAAGCTAGTAAAAATGACTTGCAATTAAATGAAGCAAAAAAAATAATGATTGATTATTTAGCTTTATTTAAATAAACATAAAAAGTATTTTTGGCGATATGCTTTTTATGATGAAAAGCAAGTAACAACGTCTTAACCCTTATGAAATTCAAATTTCATAAGGGTTTTTTAATATTACTATTATTTTATTTTGAAAATCTTTTAATTTATTTTGGTTCATGACAACTAAACTTGAGAGTATTTTAAGTTATTGTTATTGAATGAGTAATTAATATATAAAATGCTCAAAGATTTCTAACGCTAAATTTCGTGAGATTTCGAAGTATTTTGTTCACGATATTGAAACATCAAAAATTGCTGAATTAACGAACCAGTATCAACAAGATTTTGAAGGCTTTTCGATTAATAATTATTGACGTCTGCAAGCAAGAAAGCACTTTTACTAATGGTAGTATTGAACTTGATGAAAGCTATTTTGAAGCTCATATTGTGCATGGAAATTAGAGATCGCGGAACACGAGGCAAAAGCATTGTTTTAGGTATGATTAAGCGTAGTGGAGACTGTTTACGCCAGCAACTTTATCCAATAATAAGCAAGAAAATTACTAAAAATGCGACAATTTACACCGATTCTTTCAGAACTTACGACGGATTCGTTAACCTTGGCTATCGGGTAAAATTTGCAAAGGGACACAATTACATCAATTTTGGGGTCTTGCCAAAACTAGGTTTGCTCGTTTTAGAGGCATTTCTAAAAATACATTTTATTTACACTTAAAAGAATGTGAATTCAAATTCAATTATAGACATGAAAATATCTATAAATTTTTAATTAATTCATTAATCATTTAGTCAGCATACTTAGGTTTATTTTTTGATTATTGCATAACACACAAGCTATTAACTTATATTAACATCAAGCTGTAATAAATCATAAAAAAGCGCCGTTAGTTCTTATAATGGCGCAAAATTTTTCATTGCAGTTTTTTAATTTTAAAAAAATAGAAATAGATTAAATCATAGAATTTATTTCTTCGTATTTATTACTTAAATAATTAATATAAAATGATTCATCTATTTTTGAGTTGAAGATTTTTTTCATTAATTCATTTGGAGTAAATTTAGCTCCATGACAATGAAGAGTTTCTTTCAAATAATTACGCAGTGGCAATAAATTTCCTTGTGAAATTTTAGCATCTAAATTATCTAAACTACTTTTTGCTTTATCAAAAAACATGGCTGAAATCATATTACCTAACGCATAAGTTGGGAAATAACCAATAATTCCACATGACCAATGAACATCTTGAAGAACTCCATTAGCATCAGAGTCTGGAGTAACACCCAAATATTCTTGCATTTTACAATTCCAAACATCTGGTAAGTCACTAACCTGAATCTCTCCATTTAAGAGAGCAATTTCAAGCTCTAAACGCAACATAATATGAAGATTATAAGTCACTTCATCCGCCTCAACACGAATCAATGATGGCTCTACTTTGTTAATGGCTCGATAAAAATTATTGATTGAAACATTACCTAATTGACTAGGAAAAATTGCTTGTAAAATAGGGTAATAATGATGCCAAAACGACAATGAACGCCCAACCATATTTTCCCATAACCGTGATTGCGATTCATGAATTGCCAACGATGCTCCCGTCCCTAACGATGTGCGCTGAAGATTTCTAGCAACTCCTTGCTCATAAAGAGCATGACCACCCTCATGAATTGAGCTAAAAAGTCCACTCATAAAGTTATTACTATGAATTCGTGTAGTAATTCGCACATCACCTAGTCCAAATGTTGTAGTAAAAGGGTGTGCAGCCTTATCCTGACGCCCACTTTTCCAATCATATCCCATATCAGTTAAAACTTTTACGCCAAAATCCCATTGTTTTTTTTCATCAAAATTTTGAAATAAAAATGAATCGTCAATCGGATTACGCTTGTAATCTTCTTGAATTTTCTGAATCAATGCAATTTGCTGCGGCTTAATTATATTAAAAATATCTTGTACTGTCTTGGTTGCCATTTCAGGCTCAAATTCATCTAATAATGGATCATAAATACAGTCAAAAGGACTATGGCATTTTGCCATTTGTTTTCTTAATTCAAATATTTCACTCAAACTTTCCTCAAAAATATTAAATTCATTTTCATGACGTGCCCGTTCCCATTTATGCTGACCAATTGCTGTAGCTTGCGAAAACCTCCCAATTAAATCGGCAGGAATTTTAGTCTTCTGTTCATAATCACGTTGCATGACTTTAATTAAACAAAACTCATAACTTTCTGGATCTAAATCTTTTTGAAAATTACTTAGTTTATCCAATAAATTCCCCAATTGGTTACTGGTAGCTTCCTGATGTGAAATGGTACTAAGCGTACCAATTTGCTCAGCTCTTTCTGCAGCTCCTTCCTGAGGCATATTAGTTTGCTGATCCCATTCTAACAGAAAAATTGCACTATTAATATCGCTTATTTTATTGGCTATTTGCTGTAATTTATCATAATCTTTTTGAAACATTTTTCTCTCCTTTTGACAATTATAAAAAATTTCCTAGTGCAGTCATTACCGCATACTCTGTTCGTAAAATTCTCGTACTCAAACTACATATATCACAACCAGCTTCAACTATTTTATCAACTTCATAATCTGTAAATCCGCCTTCTGGTCCAAAAATTAAAATATTTTCATCAAATTTTAAATCATTACTCTCATAGCAAAAATCCGTTAATTTTGAATAATTTCCTGGGTGCATAATTATCGCACGAATGCTTTTATCATTAAATTTTTGATTGACCATCAAACTTAATTCATCTTCAACAAATGGTTTAAAACGCCTTTTAAATTCAATTTTCGGAAATACAGTGTCAACCCCTTGCTCCAAACCTAAAATGATTTGTTCAGTTAATTTTTCTGCCTCTAGAAGTGGACTTTGCCAATAACTTTTTTCCACCTTCCAGCTTTCAATAAAAATAAATTTTTTAACGCCAAAACTAACGGCACTTTGTAGTACTTTCTTTAAAGTCTTAGGTCGTTGTAACGCAATAATTAATGTCACATTGCTCGGCTCTGGAGGGTCATTTTTAGGGATAAAACTAAACTCAATTTTATCATTGGTCACATTCAAAACACGCGCTTCACCGATTTTACCATTAATGACGCCAGCCTTTAAAACATCTCCTACTTGTGCTCGATGCACGTTAAAAATATGCTCGGCACGTCGACCTTGCAAACAAACATAATTTGACTCTAAGGTCATTTCTTCTGGATAAAATAAAATTAAATTCATCTCTTTGCTTTGTGGTTTATAATGATTATTATTGAAAAAATAGCTTATTACATTAAAAATTAGTAAAAAATATTATCTTTTTATAATAACTAATTCAACTGAAAATTTTCTTCAAAATTTTTTGGACAACGCATGATGCGACGACGTTTATAATCAAAAAATGCCATAGTACTAACTGCCTCTGCAACAACATTATTTGTCGCAACATTAACAACTTTATAGACGATATCAAACTTTGTCTTGCCAACATCAATAATTGTTACAAATATTTCAAATTTATCTGCGTATAAACCTTCTGCCTTGTAGTCAACCTGAATATTTAACATAATCAAACCAGCACCACAACAGTCTAATTCTGTAGAATGATTATATTTATTTAAAAATCTTAAGCGTGCTTCATGAAGCAAACCTAAAAGTGCGTCATTACCAAGGTGCCCCCCATAATTTATATCAGTAATACGCACATTTAAATAAGTTGAAAACATAAAATTTTCAACTAATGGAATATTAATTTTTGCCATAATCCTCAAACTCTGCAATTTTGTTCAAAACAGCATCAATATCAGAAATTTCTTCTAATTGTTTATTATTAGTAATTTCAACTTGAAAATCTTTTAATAAACCTGTTTCTAAATCGTAAATAAAGGCATGAACTGCAACATGTTGACCTCGTGCCCAAGCATTCTGTATAACACTGGTTTTACAACAATTTTTCAACTGTTCAAACACATTTAATTCACATAATTTAGCGAAACGCTCTTCTTTAGAATCAATGCTACGTAATACTTCTTTGTATTTATCCTTAACTTCCGTGATGTAATGCAACCAGTTTGTTACCAAACTATTATCACGTGTGTCAACCTCTTCACATTCACAATCATATTTTTGACAGCATTCGCTTCTTTCATACATATCTAAGGCAACTTTCACGCCACCACAACCGTAATGTCCACAAATAATCACGTGCTCAATTTTTAACGAATCAATTGCGTATTCCATAACTGATAGGCAATTTAAATCTTTTTCAGTTACAACATTTGCAATATTTCGATGTACAAAAATTACTCCTGGTTCTAAATCTAATAAATTTGAAACTGCAACTCTGCTATCTGCACAACCAATCCATAAATATTTCGGTTGTTGTCCTTTTGCCAACTCTGTAAAAAACTCTGAATTTTCAGCGGTTTTTGCTTTAGCCCACTTTCGATTCTTTTCTAATAACTTATATAACCTTTGCAAAATATAATCCTTGTTTAAAATTAATCTGCTGAATTTCTCAACATTTTAGTTATTTTTAATAATTTTATTTGTTACTACACTATGAGCTCAACAAATACTTACAAAAAATTCAATAAACACTACAATTTTTTGCTAAAAAATAAAATTCCCTTGCTGAACTATTAATTTCGTTATAGTTTTTTACTCATAAATATATACCATGTTTATACAGTTTACAAAAAAATACAGGGTATTACTATGAAATAATACCCTGTATTAAATATTTTGATAAAAGCAAAATTTTATTTATTTATTTTTAAATATAAATCTTTTCGTTCAGCCGGAGTTAAAATTTTAGGTGCTTTAAGATCCCAATCAGCTCGTTTTGTGTTTGTTTTCCAGATTTTGTAACGACGCATATATTATTTAGTGAAGGCATCAGTTACAGTTGCAAAACTCAAGCGACGTGGTGGTAAATGAATCTCAGAATCAGTTAAAAATGCTTTTGAGCGATTAGCCTCTGTATATCTTTTTGCATCTTTTTCAAAACCAAATTCAGCACGATAATCTTTTAATAGTTTTTGCGTTGTATTTGCAAATTTTTCGCCATCTTCAACCCATTTCAAAGTTAATTTAGTTGCATCAGAGCTTAAGAAAATAACATTATTCTTTTTCTCAGCTTTTTTTGCATCTGTATAAAACTTATTTAATTTCACGAAATATGGGACTCTAATAGCGATAAAATTTGTTTTATTTTTGAACGGACCTGCAAAAGAGATTTCAGCCCCATCACCTGTAAATTTCATTTCACTGTTAATTAAACCAAATTCACTAACAGCATTATTAATTTTAATAATATTACCTTTTTGAGCCCACTCAGGAGAAACAACGTTATACAAATAGACACCACGCTCTTTTTCGTTTAAACCAGCTTTACCTCCATGCTCTAAAACTAACATATTACGCACAAATAATGCGATTTTTGCAGCAGCCCAAGCATGAGGAGGAGGACAATTCGCTTTTGCAGTCCGATTACTCCATGGAATTGTTAAATTTTCAAAACCTTCATTCATTGCACCACTATGTAATAACACATTATAAAAATCAGTTAATGCCTGTTCTGTTTCACCGATAATTGCAAAATTATTAGCTTGATTCAATGTTATATATTGATGAAGATGCTGACCATTGCGATATGTCATAATCCCTTCACGATATTTGCGCCATTTAATGAAATTAAGCGTGTGCTTAACCCGTAAATCATTTGAGGATAAAACTTCACTTGGATAAACTAACAAGTTATTTTCCCAGTCTTGAGCAGTACGATATTCAGCAAACCCTCTTCTAGCCGCAGGTCCAGTAATATATTTATAAAGTCCAGTAGCGACATAACCTTTATCTTTAACCGTCCAGTCAATTGCTTTTTGAATTGCATCTTCATAAGAAATTGCAGCTTTCTCCCAACGCGTTGCATCATCAGTTTTGTTTGCTAAACGAGCCACTCTAACTGCGTTTCTCAAACCTAACAATGCCCATAAATTATGACTAGTATAACACCCCTTAATCATTTCATTATCATATGGCCACGATGGAGGCATTAAGCCATTTTTATTATTTAAATGTTGGTTTACGACCCAATCAGTACCTTTTTTTAAGGTCGGGTAAACTTGTTTTAAATATTTTTCATCACGAGTTAATACATAGTGGTGAGCCATTGAAAACAATGCTTGACCATGCGAAGCCAATTTTTTATTACCATGACTTAAAGCAACATCAAAAAACATTCCATCTTTAAGTTGCTGTTTTAATAACCACGGTGTATTAACATCAACAAATTCGGTTAAACCATAGTTATCATAGGCATAACGCATATCAACGTAATCATTTAAAAATAATGAATCATAAGGTAGCCCACTACCCTGGCGTTTGCTACCTTTATCACGAGTAGCTAAAATTAAGTGAGTCAAAGATCCACGCCAAGCATTATTAACACGTTGTTCAGGAAAATCGAACGTTGTTTTATCTTTTAATAAATTTTGCCAATAATCAACTGTTTTTGCACGGTAAATATTATAATCGCTATTTGCGACAGTTTTAGCGACACTCATATCTTTAATAGGCTGCTTTGGCATTCTAAAGGTTGCACTAAAAGTTTCATTTGGAGCTAATTTTTTACGATAAATACTAAAAGCACTAGCAGCTCTTTGTGTTAAGTAATAATCTTTAGCTTGATATGTACCACTATATTTCACACCAGGAACACTTTCTACTGTGACATTTTCTGGCGAAAATGAATAAAAATAGCTGGCTTCGTTGCGATTATTTTTATAGCTGTTTTCAATAATTAATTTATTATCATTAATAGAAAATTTTGTTTCAGGAACACATTTTAGACTGGATTTACCTTTTCTAAAATGACCAACTGTTCCACGAAAAGCAGCAGCAATTTGAGCTTCTTTGGTTTCTTTTTTAGATAAATTTTTCATTGATAATTTAGCAAAAGCAACCGCATTTTTTGCATTAAGCGGTTTTACAACAGCAGCAAATGACTCTAAGTTATATTCAATATCATCTTCGATCCATGTATAAGTTGTAATAGGAATATATCCGTCAACGAATGTTTTTTGATTAGCCAAAACAGGCGTTAAATCTTTTCCATAAAAAAAGCATAATTCACCATTACGGCTATAAATTGCTCCATCATAAGTTACTTGAATCGGAACTTGAACAAATGGCACTCCAATAACCGTTGTTGAGTTAGGAGAATATGTCCACTCTTTCGTTCTATCTAATTTTTTTACATCAAACATATCATTATAATTTAATGCAAATGACATATTAGTTGTAAATAAACTAGATAGCGTACTCAATGCTAAAATAGCTCTTTTCTTACTTAAAATATTCTTCATAAATTCATTTCCTTTATTGATTTCTTTTTTGGTATATAAAAAATAACATTATATATTAATTTTTTCAAGTACCCATAAACTAAAAGTTACATTTTTCCACAAATTGTATTTTTTTGGAGGTATGGGTTATACTTTTTCAATACGCATGAAATCATCTAAGTCATAAACATAAGTATATTTTCGCTGAGATTGGGATAAACGTTTACTAACTTGTTTAAGCAACATATTCGAGATAAGTTCATTATAATAAACACACAATTCGTAGTCTAAACCTTTTTGAAGTAACTTTATGTTTCAATTTTAAAAGACTATGTATGCTAAAAAAAATAATGACCTTGACTCTGATATAAATTATTTTCTATATTTATTCATATATGCTACTCAAACGCCAACAACGATTTGCGTTCAATCAAACACAAATTAGAACTAATCACTATTTTTAGTAAATCCTTTTATCCTAAATGAAAATTTTATCAAATAAAAAGTCAATGACTTTTCATAAAAAATTTCACTTACTTGATAAAATTTATAACTTGAAAGTTTCGTCTTGGTGGTTCTAAATTTGGATTATCAGCATAACCAAACGAAATTGCATGGTGAGGACTATATGCTGCAGGAATATTCAAAATTTGCCGATAATCTTCCCCAACAATACTATCAAAAAGTAATGTAACAATTCCAACCCAACAACTAGCAATATTCATCGATTGAGCAGCTAACATCATATTTTGGGATGCTAATGCACTATCAATAATTGGAGTTAAGCCATTTTTTTTTCCTGAAACTATGACAACAGTTGGTGCATTATAAAATATATTGTATTGATCATTTGTTGCCAATTCAACTAATTTAGGGTCACTTGAAGTGCTTGCAACTTGTTTTGCGGCGTCATTTAAATTTTTAAGTACTACGGGATTTTGTACGACAGTAAAAAACCATTCTTGTTTATTATATGCGCTTGGGGCATAAATACCTGCCCTAACAATAATTTTTACCTCTTCATCTGTTAACTGATCTTCTCTATAATGTCGTACGCTACGACGATTAACAATACTTTTTAATGTTTCATTATTAGCAATATTCATCTGACACCTCAATTTATTTTTATAAAAAACAACCCTTTTATTAGTATAAATTATTATAAACCAAAAGTCAATTACTTAAAAATCACTTCATAAAATAGGTGTTTCAATTTTTATGAAATTCCTCTTTATCGTCTTGTATTCAAGGCCTAAATCTGGCGAATAAATGCTCTTATATCATCAACATCTAATTGATCTTTTTGTGGATCAATTAGTTTTCGAAACTCTAAAAAATGACTTTCATTAATTCGTGAAGTCAGTATAACTATTAAATCATATTGCTGTGTACTAATATTTTGTAAACCAAGCACGAAAATCTTTAAAAAATTTAATGAATCTTCCATTGACATACTAAATCTTTTTTTGAAGTATCCATTTTCCACAACTGATTTTAAAGCAGTAAAACTACTCATTGCCTCATTAGGAGCTCCCCCATGTTCTTGCGGCCTAATCGAATAAGTTCTCAAAAATTGCACCTCCACGCATTGGACTAATCTTTTTGCCAGAGCTACTTTAATTCGTGGCTTTTGAATATATTTGGCTCTTCGCTCAACAACTCTTACAGCATTTTCCAAATTACTAAGTCGAGCATATCCTGGATTAGCCCAATTATACATTCCCTTAGGGTGACCTCTTTTTCCTCTAAACAAAAATTGTTTATCAAGAGTTCCTTCCTCAAACAAACCTTTAAAAGCAATCCAACATTGCTCATAGTAGTTTTTTAAATTTGTATGTAATTTTTTAACAAAAAAACTACCTACAATCTTATAGGTACAATAACTAATATTTCTATAATAAGAATGTCTTGTCCCATTCACATCTACTACTGGTGATCGCCTAAATATATCTTTCGAACATTGTGTTTCTCCACGATATAATTCATCAATTAAATCACAATAAACTTGGTAATTTCGCGTTGCGTAAGCTTTTAAAATTTTTTCCATTTCATAAGATGTAAACATTTCTCTAATTAAAGCTTGAGTTACTTTATTATCTAAAAATTCCAAATTAACATCAGCTTCATGATAAATGTCAGCATAACGTTTTTCAATTTCTCCGCACATTTCAGTAATTAATGGATTCAATTTCCCAACACATTGAGGAGATAAAATTAAACATTGATTTTCGGCAAGCTTGCGGTGAATCAAATCAACAACTGGCATATAAAACTCAATAGAACTAGAAAAACAAAAGATTCGTAAAATTTCGTTAATATTTTTAGGGAACATTACTTTTTCATTGGGCATTAAATAGTCAACATCGGTATATATCCCCCCAAACTTATTCACAACTAATACCCTAAAAATATTACTAACTGAAGTATAATACCTGTGTGAACTAAATAAACCAAATGCTCGCTGTAAATTATTATCATATTCAGCAAATAACGGTTCGGCCATAGCAATATGAAATTTACAAAAATTTACCTGAGCTATATTTACTAGAACATCAAGACCAGCACCTCCATTATGCCACGCTTTTTGATCTATTACATTTCCAACCCCTATTGATAAAAAATCACTTGCTGCACGATACGAATCAGCAGTCATCCAGACCACCAACTTAAAGTCGCTGTTACATTTGACCAAATATCGACTCCATACTTTAATAAATACTCTTAACCGATATGGAAAAGATGGTCCTGTCCAAATACAATGAATCAATGACTGCATCAATTCGTTCCTCTTATAATAAACTATTTAAATATAAAGTTATAATAAATTGTAGTAAAAAATTAGTCAATTATTAAGCAAAAAAAATACTGCTAAGCAAACTTACTTAGCAGTAAAATGTGTCTATATTTAATTTTAGGAGCCTTCTAAAACCCCCTTATAAGAGGTTTAACTAAACATCACTATTTTCTAAAGCATCATCGGCATCAGTAACAGCATTTTCTAGGTGACCAAATTTTCTCTTAATTCTTAGATAATTAGCATATAACAAGAAGCCTATTAAAATAACTGATAAACCACCCGCCGCAAAGCAAATATCTCCTGAACCATTAGTAATAATTACAAATGAAACTAAAACTAAACCATAAGAAATACATAACCATCCCATTAATTTACCTTGCATCATATCATTAGCAGCACTTTTTTCAGCAGTAGTCGTAACAGGAGTTGATAAGTTATCAAAGAATTTCTTAACGTGAGGCAATGGATCTCTTTCAATACCATAACTAATAACAGCTCCCATATACCAAACAAAAGTAACAACAACCGTTAAAATAATCATTGCAATAAATTTAATGTATTTTGTTTCAGTTTCTGTTACATCCTCCAATCCAATCATCTTAATGAACCACATAAAATCAATACCAATCGTTTTAGCAAAAGTTTTGCTTGGGAAAATTAAAAACCTACCAGCAGCGGCAACTGTCATACCGATTAGGGCGGTACTCCAACAAACCCAATCATTAACTCTTTTAATAAAAATTCCATAAAGTTCAGGAATCATCATAGGAATATTTACAATACCACCCACCATCAAAGCAAGGTCAAATAAACCAATACCTTTAATTTGAGCAAAAATAATACCATTAACAATCAACCACGCACCTAAAAATAAAGTGTAAAGTTTTCCTATTAAAAGCAATTTAGATTCATTAGCCCCAGGGTCAAATAATGGTTGGTAAATATTTTTAATAAAAATCCCACTACTTTTATTTAAAGCTGAGTCTAAACTAGACATTGCCGCAGCAAAAATACCACATGCCATTAACCCAACCATACCAACAGGAAAAACCCTCATACACATTACAGCATAAATCGAGTCATTTGCATTTTCCATTTTTGGATACATCGCAGCTAATTGATCAGGGGTATATAGAATAGAACCAACCATTGATGGAATTGCCCAAATAATTGGACCTACAATAAACCCAACCATCATCATATATGCAGCTTTTTTGGCATCTTTGTCACTACGAGCTAACAAATACTTAGCTCCACCCGCATTTAAATTAACCATATTAATAAATTGGTTAAATAACATTGCAATAATCCAAATAAAAACAATAGGCAACCTTGTAGAAGCAGTCCAATCACGTTGACGTAAAGGCAACTTATCCCATATAGTACCAATACGTTCAGTAATAGCAGCTGTATTTCCTTCACCTCCAAACTCTGGCATATAAATAACCAAAATAGCAGCAATAATAGTCATTACAAAAATTACTAACATCTGTACAAAGTCACTAGCAACTACGGCCCAAGAACCACCAGTAACTGCCATAATAGTAATAATTACACCTGTAATGACAATACACCACTCAACGCTAACATCAAAAATAGGCGAGATAAATACAGCGAGAGTAAAAATAAACATACCACCTGATATAAAGTTCATCAAGAAAGCCTGCCAAGCATAAACTTGTTCGTTAAATGCACCATAGCGTTTACGAATTGCATCTACACCAGTTACACAGCGCATACGACGAAACTTATGAGCAAAGAAAAGTCCAACAATTAACGCAGAGCCGGCATTGATAAAAAACACCATCATTGTTAAAGAACCATATTTAAATATTTCGCCAGCTGCACCAGTAAAAGTCCATGCGCTAAAAGTAGTTAAGAATGCAGATGCACCACACATCCACCATGACATGGCTCCACCACCTCGGAAATAATCACTAGTATTCTTGTTTACATTTTTAAACACTACTCCAATGATTAGCATAAATGCAAAATATACACCAATCACAACCCAGTCTTGCCAATCAACAGTATACAACGCCTTTGCAGCTTCAGTTTGAGCCGCAAATGTTATCAAGTTGTTTATCATACTTCTCTTTAAAACTCCAATTTTTCATTTAAAATTAATAACAATAGCTTAAAATATAACATGACAGCTTATTTTGCAAGCTTTTTTTTCTTGTTTAATAAAAAAAGATTAATTTAATACTGCTCAAGAAAAAAATAATCCTAATTTTAAATAATCTTTTATCAATTCTCCATCTATAACTTTTAGATTATGGTTAAAAACAGATTTGTCAATTTATTTGATACTGATTAAATTTTCTATAATAAACAAATAATTGACATCACTATTGCAAACATTATAATAATAATTAGGCTATATATAATAATTATAAATAAATAATTATAAATAAATAATTTTAAAGGTGTCATCATGAAAAAATATTTACAAGCAATATCAGTAGTGATTTTAATACTCTTTTCGGCGAATTTATTGGCCGAACAAACCATTATAAAATACAAAGATGGTAAAGAGGTTAAAGTCGATGACATGAAAAGCTTTACGCCAGTTGGTTTTGATGCAATTATAAAACGAGAAGAAGGTGGCAGTAAAATTTTTAAAGTCTATTTTAAAGACCTAACAGAAGAAATGCAGAAAAAGTTCAAATATGACAAAGATAAAGCAAAAAAATATCTTGAGAGAAGAAAAAAATTGATTTCAGCTAGAAATAAAAAAGAGATTGAAAAAAACAGAAAATACCGTAAAAATAAAGAAGAATATGACAGAGTCAAAAACTTTCTCTCAACCCGTAGCTTATTTGCGCAATTTTTTGTAATCTATAGCTATGATAACAAAGGTGTTTATGTTAAAGCGAAATCCCGCGACTCATTAGTCAGAAAAGGAAAATATGGGCGAATGTTCATTGTAGATTTTTTAGGACTTAGAGGAGTAACTTTTACGCGAACAGTTTATCCATGTGGATCAACAATAAATTTTGATGGCTATGTCGGGGTGCCTGTTTACGCCTGTAGTCTTGATACCGCTACACAAATGTTATTGAAAAGAATCCGCAGAAATCACTCAAAACCAAACCTTTTAGAGCAAGCATTTGAAGGGCGAAAAACAGAGGAAGTAGAAAAACAAGAACAAAAGAAGAAGGAGATGAAAAAGAAAAAAGAGATGGAAAAGAAAAAGCAAGAAGAAAAAAAGAAAGAACAAACTTCCTGACAAAACACCCTCCTTCTATAGATAATAAATAAACCCAAAACTTAATAAAGCTTTGGGTTTATTTAATCACACTTAATAATCAACGCTATTTAACAACTAGGAATCATATCAATAATTTGTAGTTGAGGTCTACGTTCATTATAAAATTCATTAATTTGCGGAGTAGCCAAAATATCCATTGGATAACGGCTAACATCCTCACGCTTACAATTAAAAGCAATAAACTCAATTTGTTCATTCTTATGGTTTCGTAAAATTCCTCGACAGTGTTTATTACCTGCAATTGGCGTGCACTTAACAGTTTCAAGGTTATTAAACCTAAATAACGGCTTGTTATTACTATGGCCAAAAGGGCTAAGCTTTTCTAAGATAGCAAAAAACTGTTCATCTAATTCACGCAACTCAACATCACCATCATAAACAGTACTATTACATAAATCATGTTCACTGAGTGATTCCTTGGTATACTTTTCGAATTTTTCAGTAAACTCAGCGATATTATCACTTTTTAAGCCAAGCCCCACCGCCATAGGATGACCACCATGACGTTGTAATAAGCCAGAACATTTCATCAACACATCGACCAAATTCAATGATCCGATACTACGCCCTGATCCATGCGCCATTCCATCAATAATCGTCAACACAATAGCTGGACGGTTATAATCGCGAGCTAAACGTGAAGCCACAATACCAATAACACCTTGATGCCAATTTTCACCAGCAACAACAATTGAATTGATATTTTTAATATTCATTTCATTTTCAATAATAGCCTTAGCTTGAGCATAAATTTCTTGCTCTAACTCTTGACGATCATGGTTATATTCATCAAGCTTTGCTGCATATTGATACGCTTCAACAATATTATCTGATTCCAATAATGCTAACGAAGCATAAGCATCGCCAAGTCGACCTGAAGCATTCAACCTTGGTGCTAATTTAAAAGTAATATCACTTGTTTTTAGTTTTTGAGAAGCACGAGCTGACTCTATAAGAGCACGAACTCCAGGACGAAGTTGTTTCTTTAAAATTTCTAGACCATACTTAACCAAAATACGATTTTCACCTAAAATTGGTACAATATCAGCAATGGTTCCTAATGCTACGTAATCCAAAACTTCTTGTAACTTGGTATTAAATCCTCCGATTTTTTGCTCTCGACCCCATTTTATAAATGCATGAGAAAGTTTAAAGGCAACTCCAGCCCCTGCTAAAAGATCTAAATCATTCAATTCTGAATAAACTTTTGGGTTAATAATTGCCAAAGCATCAGGCAATTCATTTATTGGCTCGTGATGATCCGTTATAACCACATCAATACCAAGTTTTTTTGCGTGTTCCACAGCATCAATACTAGTAATTCCACAGTCAACTGTAACTAGTACCCCACACTTTTTATCCATATGCTCTAGTGCCTTATCCAGAGATTCAGGCGTAAATCCATAACCATCATCAAAGCGATGCGGGATAAAAGAAAAAACTCTAGCTCCATTCTGACGCAACACGTTACTAAGCAATGCAGTAGCAGTAATACCATCTGTATCATAATCACCGTGAATTAAAATCGGTTCGTCATTACAAATAGCATCCCACAATCGTGCAACAGCATCTTTAATACCTGGAAATCGATAAGGGTCACTAAGTTTGTTTAGAACTGGATTCATAAACAACTCGACATTCTCCACATCAACATCACGATTAGCTAAAAATAAAGCAATTGGTCGTGGCAAAGAAAATTCTGCCATCAACTCGCTAATGCGTTTTTCCAATGTATTACCAGCACATATCCATATTTTTTTTCCCATTTATATTCTCTTATTGTTATTATTTGTCACAAATAACTTAACATCATAACAACAATTGTGCTAGTCTTTTGGTCAATATAACCGCAATTTTTTGTAAAAAAAAATGGTTGAAACACATTTCAATGTATTCCAACCATCTTATTCAGCTATCTTTAACTAAATTTAATAATTTATAAATTATTTTTCTTCAGTTAAAACATCAGCAAATAACTCATCCATCGCAACCATATTTTCGCCTGGACGTAATGCAGCATTTACTTCTTCTTCAGCTTGTTTGATTTCTTCTTCATTGAAATCAGCAGAAGCAGCCTTAATGCTTAAACCAATACGACGCTCATCGCGATCGATTTTAATAACACGAGCTTCGATTTCATCACCTAAAGATAATACATCTTTAACTTTCTCTACGTGATCTTTGCTAATTTGTGAAATATGAATTAAACCATCAATTTTATTTGATAATTCGATAAAAGCACCAAACGCAGTGATTTTTGTAACTTTACCATTTACAAGGTCACCAATTTTGTATAACTCTTCGATGTTTTCCCATGGATCAGACTCTAATTGTTTGATACCTAAAGAAATTCTTTGTTGATCTGGATCAATATCTAAAATAACAGCTTCAACTTCTTCACCAGGTGATAACAATTCGTTAGGATTGTTAATCTTACGAGTCCAAGACATATCAGAAACGTGAATCATACCATCGATATCATTTTCGATTTCAACGAAAGCACCATAGCTAGTCATATTGCGCACTTTACCTTTAATTGTGCTACCAGCAGGGTATTTTTCAGCAAGAACTTCCCATGGATTACGATCTTTTTGACGTAAACCTAAAGAAATTTTCTTATTATCTTTATCAATATCTAATACAACAGCTTCTAACTCTTCACCAACGCTTAACATTTCGCCAGCTTTAGTAATACGTTTTGTCCAAGACATTTCAGAAACGTGAATTAAACCTTCAACTCCATCTTCTAACTCAATGAAAGCACCGTAAGGCATAATATTAACAACGCGACCTTTAACCAATTTACCAAGAGCATATTTTTCTTCAACGTTATCCCAAGGATTGCTGTTCTTTTGTTTTAAACCTAAAGATACGCGCTCTTTATCATAATCAATATCAAGAACCATAACTTCGATCTCTTGACCGATTTCAACCATTTCTTGAGGGTGAGAAATACGACCCCAAGACATATCAGTAATATGTAATAAACCATCAACACCACCTAGGTCGATAAATACACCGAAGTCAGTAATATTTTTAACGATACCAGGTAAGATTTGACCTTTTTCCATCTCTTTTAATAGAACAGCACGCTTATCTTTGCGAGACTCTTCTAATAATTCACGACGAGAAACAACGATATTGTGACGCTCTTGATTGATCTTAAGAATCTTTAACTCATACTCGTTACCGATGAAATCGTCCATATTACGAACAGGACCAATGTCAATTTGAGATCCAGGTAAGAATGCTTCAACATCTTGTAAGTCAACAATAATACCACCTTTTACGCGGTGTTTCATTAGACCAGTAATAACACTTCCTTCACCGTATTCAGAAGTAATTTTGTTCCATGCTCTAATAGAATTAGCTTTTTGTAAGCTTAAACCAGGCATATTGTTGTCATTTTCGATTTCTTCAAGATAAACTTCAAGCTCATCACCAAGTTTAGCATCTTCAAATGCTTTAAACTCAGAAGCTGCAACAAAACCTTCAGCTTTGTAACCGATATCAACTAAAGCACCATCATTACGTAATGATACAATTTTACCTGTTACAATCTCACCTTCTTTGAAAGAAGTTTTGTTGTCATTATTTAATAATTCTTCCATTGAAGAAGGCATGCCAGTAAAGTCAATATAACTTACTAATTCTGTTGCGTTTGTTTCTTTTTCTTTTACCATGTTAATTTTTAAAATAAAGTTTTTTGGGTTAAAATTAATCTTCAATTTAGTAGTTAATCACTTTCATTAACTTCTAAATTATTACTATTGTTAGTTAATAACGCTAATTAACTAAACCAACAAATTGCAAAAAGCACTATGCTAAATTCTGCAACAATTGATTAAAATAGTCTTAAATTCATTAAATACAAGCAGATAACACATTTTTTTAATTATTTTTCAAACAGAAGTCTTGAAACACCAACAAAAAATAAAATTGTGCCGACAAATTTTAATATCGACTCAGCTCTTTTCTACTGTTCCTGTCACAAGAACATTATATAATCCACGAAACCATCATATTTTAACTAAATTATATGCTATTTTTGAAAAATTATCTTAAATTATAAGTTATTAACTGTCACATAGTAAATAGTAAAAAAACAAAATAAGCTAGATTATTCTGTTTGGGCTGATTATGGAGAAAGTAGAGGAACAAATAAATTCCCATAAAAAGAGATAAATAATATAATTATCATTGGGGAATGCTTTTCTAAACTAATCTTGAACTTTCAAAAATATATTTTAACATTATAAAGATAGCAACAAAAACCTCTAAAAATAATTTAGAGGTTTTTTATAATTAAATTAGTAATAATAATTAATTATTTTGTTTCAACATCACTATAACGAATTGGACCTGGATTATTAACCGTCCACGCTTTAGTTGCATCGCCCGGTTTTTCAAAATCACCAACATGACCTCGATATCCAATTGCCTTCATTGGGCTACGATAACGCAAATCCGGCACAGAGTCTTTGGTTTCAGTCGTCCATAAATTTAAAACTGCACGTGCATAATTTAAGATATGACCACACTCTTTTTGATTAACCAAATTTTTAAATTGATGCTCATCTTTTTTTACATAAAAAAACTCTTCCGTAGGACGTTTTTGTAAATAAACATCTAATTGCTCTGGTTTCAACTTACGTTTCTTACGCATCTGATTTAATTCATATGCAGTCGGGAATTCATCTTTTAAAGGCAAAATCTCACGACAGCCTAACGGTTCGAAACTCCATGAATTTTTAATATATAGCCAATCTCCAAAGCGCACCATGCGTTCATGAGCTGGTAGAACGTGCCAATTATGCTCAACGAAAACAAAATCACGCACAGATTTTTTTCTATTTTTCAAAACAGGCTTTAAACTCACGCCAAACATTGAATCTGCTTTTTCAATACCAGCTAAATTTAAAACTGTTGGACCAATATCAATCAAACTAACCATTGAATCACTAACTGCAGGCTTCACCTTCTTTGGAGACCAAATAATTAATGGCGACTTTGAACCACTATCATACATTCTCGTTTTTGCCCGTGGGAAAGGTTGTCCATTATCGGCACAAAAGATAACATAAGTATTATCAGAGATATTTTGACGTTCTAATTCTGCCAATAATTTCCCCATATAATAATCGGCACGGCTAACTTCATGGTAATATTTAGCCATATCTTGACGAGTTAATGGTCCATTATATAAATATGGCGGCACATCAATTTCATCTGGGTCGTAAATTTTACCCTGCCCTTTTCTTATTGTAAAAGGATGGTGAGCGTCACTTGATGCTAACCACATAAAAAATGGTTTTTCTTTAGGTCTTTTAGCCAAAATACTCACCCAGTTTTCTTGTAGTCCAGGCCCTTTCCCACCAGAGATAAAGTTAAAAGCTCTCTTAACATCACCCATGTGATTTTTTCCAGCTAATACAGTATAATAACCATTTTTGCGTAATAATTCTGGAAATGTAATCATTTGTGTAGGTAAATGGGTATGAAGTTCAGGAGCACCAGTATTGTGAGGCCAGCGACTAGTAATAATTGAGCAACGTGACGGACTACAGCTACGCAACATAAGCATTAGTAAAACGAACCCCTTCCCGAGCAATACGGTCGAAATTTGGCGTATCGACAAATTTGTTACCATAACATCCTATATCTTTCTGAGAAACATCATCTAAAATATAGAAAATAAAATTAGGTTTTTCTTCTGTTGCATACGACATTCCAACCGTTGAAAATCCAACAGCAAGACTCAATAATAAATTTTTCTTTTTCATAGTAATTCCTTCATCTGTTAATCTTTTTTTTATAATATAACTTATAAATTTAAAGTTTCAAACACTCAATTTTTTTCTAAGATAAAAAGTTAAATATAAGAGTTTTAACTTAATCAAAACATAAACCTATATCGGTTGCACTCAATAACAACAATACTCAAGCATAACTTGAAATACTTAAATATATAAATATTAGTATAATTTTAATATTTATGAAGGAAAATTTTAAATGAAAAAATATTTAGCAACACTATTACTAGACTTGGCAATTTCAAACAGCTATGCCGTTTCAGTTGGAGGCAATGCTCTTATCTAAAAACTGTGGAATGGGCAAATAATAAAAAGACGCCTCAACGAATAAAAAAACACTATAATATCTTTTATCCCCAAGAAATACTAGACATACGCAAAAGATTCTTGGTCAAATCGAATTTTTTTTTGCAAAATATATAAAAAATAACGTTCAATTTGTGGCAATATTAGGTAATACCAGAAGTGGAAACCTGAATAATTTAGCTAAGAAATATATTACTGATAATTTTAAAATAGGCTGTAGTACTAATCGCGCTTTTTTCGACAAATATATAGATAGAAGAAACTTACTTTGTAAAACATTTATAATTAATAATTAAATGGCAACAAACACGAAGTAATACAGATATTGAAAAACCTCTAAGGTCAATTTTAAAGCTTTCCGATTCTACTAAAGTGAGAAGTGCTTTGCGCAAAGCTAATAATCAACAAAAAAGCAAAAAAATTCATGAATTTGCTAATAAAATAATCAAAATAGCGCCTTACGAGTTTGAACCATATATGTATAAATTTTCTGATTATTTAAAACATGGTAAAACAGAAAAAGCTTTAAAGTTAATAAACTACTATCAAAAAGCGTTGAAACACTATGGAATTATTTCTGTCGATACTACGTCTTCGTTCTTTTCAAGCACTCACAATCAAATAACTAGTGATACTAATGCTTACTATTTTATTGCATTACTCCCTAACAATAAAATATCCAAAGCTCAACAACTTCTTGAAAAACATAAAAAAAATATTAATGTTATGACAATAGTTAGTTTAGCAAATGTAGCCAAGATTGGTAAATGCAAGAATACGTTAACAAAAATACCTAAAAAATTATTTATTGACAATTTAAAATAAGAAATAAATAATGTTTTTAAAAAAAAGTACAATTGGGTTAGAATGGAATTGTATGACTTTAACTTAAATTTACTTTTATTATAATGACAAAGAAAAAGCAATAAAAATATCAATTAATTCTGCAAAAAAAACGTAAAGCAAGTAAACATGCTATTATGATGTACGAACAACTTTTAGAAGAATTAAAAAAACAATTTAGCATTTTATAATAATACAAAATTATTTACCTCCGATTTAACAAAAAAACCCTTCGAAAAAGCGTTAACTTTTTCGAAGGGCGATTCTATAAAGTAAAAGTTCAATTAAAATCAATTAAACTAATTTTGGTTTTATTCTATGCTAATTCTTTATCAATAGCTTCTTTAATTTTAGCAAATTCAGCATTATTTGCTAATTCTTCTTCAGTATTGATTGCATTTTTGAACTTTGAGCGTTCAACTGTTTGACTTCCAACTGTTACTGCAATTGTCCCATCAGCGCTTGGACGTGATGTAAATGCTGCTTCAATTTCAACCTTATCAGCCAAGTTATTATTCTTAACATAATCAACAATTAATGCTAACAATTTTTGACCTGGGTCATTTTCTTGCTTAGTGCAAATTGTCACAATAATTGGCAATAATTTATCAGCATCACCTTTTAATACTGGAACACGTGCATCAAAAATCTGACAACGGTTTTGGTAATTAGTATGTAAAGTGTGATGTGCTTCATGTGATCCAGCTTCTCCGCCCATACACTCATTGTAACACTCTTGAACCATGTAGTTATCTTGAGACTTATGTAATTGCATACGCTTATCAGCCGTATAAAGGCCTTTTGCACGCTCTTTACGCACTTCAATATCATGAGTGATAGGCTGACCAGCTCCAGCGATACAACCGCCTGGACATGCCATAACTTCTACAAAATGATAATCAGCTTCACCCGCTCTAATCTTTTCAGCTAACTCTTTCGCTTTCTTTAGGCCGTAAACCACTGCGACTTTTAAATCAGTTCCGCCAACATTTACTGTTGCTTCTTTAACAGCATCAAGACCACGAACTTCTTTAAATTCTAGTTGCTTAATAGTTTTACCTTCAACTTTTTCGTATGCAAAACGTAATGCCGCTTCCATAACACCACCAGTAGCACCAAAGATAACCCCTGCTCCAGTAGAAAAGCCTAGAGGCATATCAAATGCTTCTGGATCTAATTCATCAAATTTAATACCAGCAGAATTAATCATGCGACCAACTTCAACAGTTGTTAATACTTTATCAACTTCTGGAATATCTTCGTGCTTAAATTTATCTAATGTAGCTTCATATTTTTTAGCAGTACAAGGCATAATTGAAACTACTACAATATCTTTTTTATCAGCGTTTAATTTTGCTGGTAATACTTTTTTCGCAACTGAACCAAACATCTGCTGTGGAGATTTACAGCTTGATAAATTTGGTAATAATTCAGGGAAATAAATTTCTGCAAATTTAACCCATGCTGGGCAACAGCTTGTAAACATCGGTAATGGAGCACTACCACCTAAACGGTCTAAAAATTCTGTAGCTTCTTCGAAAATTGTCATATCTGCTGCAAATGATGTATCAAATACATAATCAAATCCCATCATTTTTAAAGCATTAACTAATTGTCCAGCTGTGTTTTCACCTGGTTCGAAACCAAAATGTTCACCTAAACCAACACGCACTGCTGGAGCGACTTGAGCAACAACAATTTTGCTATCATCATGTAATAAATCCCAAACATCATTACGATCTTGTTTTGGAATAATCGCTCCAGTTGGACAAACTGCTGCACACTGACCACAGTTCACACACTCAACAGAACTTAAATCTTGATCAAATGCTGGTGCAACTTTTGCATTAGCTCCACGACCAATAAAGTCGATTGCGCCAATGCCTTGAACTTCGTCACAAACACGTACGCAGTCACCACATAATACACATTTATTTGGATCACGTGTTAAAGATGGTGATGAATGATCAATCTCTTCACGTTCTTCTAACTGCTTATAACGAACTTCTTCAACACCTAAACGACGTGCTAAGTCTTGTAATGTACAGTTTGCACTTCTTACACAACTTGGACATTCACGATCATGATTTGCTAATAATAACTCAATATTTATTTTACGTATGCTACGAATTTGTTTTGTATCTGTATGGATAACCATTCCTGGTTCAGGTTTTGTTGAACATGTAGCCATAACACCACGACCTTCAACTTCAACAACACAAAGACGACATGCACCATAAATACTTAATTCTGAATGGTAACAAAATGTTGGAATTTCAATTCCAGCTTTACGAATAACTTCAAGAAGGTTTCTTTCATTATCAAAAGCAACCGTTATTCCGTTTACGATAATTTCTTTATTTATACTCATTTTAAAAACTCTCCAAATCCTCTTAAACGCCAACGATTGCGTCAAATTTACATTTTTCTTTACAAGCGCCACACTTAATACATTTTTCTGCATCAATAGTATGTGCAACCTTTACTTCACCCTCAATTGCATTTACTGGGCAAACACGCTTACAAGCTGTACAACCTTTACATTTATCAGCAATAATTTCTGGTTTTGCTAAAGCTTTACACTCATTTGCAGGGCAGCTTTTATCAAATACGTGAGCATCATATTCATTTTTGAAGTATTTTAATGTAGATAATACTGGATTTGGTGCAGTTTTACCTAAACCACAAAGAGAACCAGCTTTAACAGCATGTGCTGTTTGCTCTAATAATTCTAACGTATCAGCTGTAGCTTCACCAGCAATAATATCGTCTAATAATGCTAACATCTGCTTTGTACCTTCACGGCATGGTACACATTTACCACATGATTCATTTTGCGTAAACTGCATAAAGAAACGTGCAACCTGAATCATACATGTTTCGTTGTTCATCACAACAAGTCCACCTGAACCAACCATTGCGCCCACTTCCTGAAGTGAATCAAAATCTAATGGCATATCAAGCATTTCAGGAGTTAAACAACCACCTGAAGGACCACCAATTTGTACTGATTTAAAATCTTCACCAGTAATTTCACCGGCATTATTAGTAACTCCACCACCAATTTCATAAACAATTTCGCGCAATGTAGTACCAAATGGAACTTCAATCAATCCTGTGTTTGCCACATGACCTGTTAATGCAAATGTTTTTGTACCTGGAGACTTTTCTGTACCAATTGCTTTATATTTAGCTGCGCCATCACGTAAAATTCCAGGGATTGACGCTAACGTTTCAACATTATTAATAACTGTTGGCTTACCCCATAATCCACTCTGAGCTGGGAATGGAGGTTTAGGCATTGGCATACCACGTTTACCTTCAATTGAAGCAATCAAAGCAGTTTCTTCACCACAAACAAATGCTCCAGCACCTTCCATTACATGCAATTTAAATGAAAAGCCTGTTCCTAAAATATCATCACCAAGTAAACCAATACGCTCCGCATCAGCAACCGCACGATTCATTCTTTTTACTGCTAAAGGATATTCAGCACGAACATAAACATAACCCTCATCTGCTTCAATAGCTTTTGCAGCAATCATCATACCTTCGATAACAGAGTGTGGATTACCCTCTAAAACTGAACGGTCCATGAATGCCCCTGGGTCACCCTCATCACCATTACAGATTACATATTTCTTGTCATTTTGACTTGCTAAAGTAAACTTCCATTTTAAACCAGTAGGGAAACCTCCTCCTCCACGACCACGCATTCCAGAAGCTAAAACTTCTTCGCAAACTTCCATAGATGTCATTTCAAGAGCATTTTCAATACCCTTATAACCACCCTTTGAAATATATTCTTCAATTGAATCAGGTTCAATTGTACTATTTTCTAACACAACACGAGTTTGACGGTTGTAGAAATCAATTTCTTCTTCTGTCACACTCTTTTTACCAGTTGCAGGATTTTCGTAAACTAAACGTTCAACAACATCATCATTAACGATTGTTGATTCAACAATTTCACGAACATCTTCAACTTTAACTTTTGTATAAATAATGTTTCCTGGTTGAATTTTCACTAATGGTCCCATTTGACAGAAACCTTGGCAACCACTTTTTGAAACGTAGTTTAATTTTTCATCGCCATGATCATGGTTATCTTCATAATCAAGTTCAATAACCGCCTTTTGACCAGCTTTTTCCAACTCTTTAACCAATGCGTCACGAACTTCTAACGCACCATTTGCTACACAACCAGTACCAGCGCATAACGTAATACGACGCTCTACAGAGTTGTTCACAACTTCATCATATTTAGCTTTAATATCGCTAAGAATCTTATTTGACATTGTTTTATTCTCTCCTGAAAGTAAAATAGTTGTATTTTAAAACTACCTATATTAACTAAAAAACAAGGTATCAATAAATAAAATTTTACTATCAAATTTTGTTATCTTAAATTTATTCAGCTGCTGCTGCTTTTGCTAAAATATCGTCAATAATAGCGACAGCTTCTTCAGGTTTCACTTGACCATAAACATCTTCATTAACTAACATTACTGGAGCTAAACCACAAGCACCAAGACAACTTACTGTTTCAACTGTAAACATTAAATCATCAGTTGTTTGTTTATCATCAGATAGACCTAATCTATCGTACAAAGCATGAAGAATTGAATGAGATTTTTTCACGTGACAAGCAGTACCATCACAAAGCTTGAAAACGTATTTACCTTTTGGTTCAAGTGCAAAATGCGCATAAAATGTTGCAACGCCGTATACTTTTGCAGGAGGAATATCTAAAGATGTTGCAACATAGCTAATAACATCTTTTGATAAATATTTATACTCTTCTTGGACTTCTTGAAGAATCGGAATCAATTTTGATTCATCACAATTGTATTTTTCAAGAATTTTGTTCACTGCTGCTAAGTGTTCGATCATAGCGGCAGTTTTTTCGTTTGTTTCTTGCATTTTAAATTACCTCTTTAAAAAATTAAAAACTTCTCAGTATATTAAATTTTATATAATATTCATAGTAATCAAAAACCTCAATCTAAATAAAACAACCTTTTAAAGCTAAAATAAAGTAGCAATAGAGGTTACCAAAGCCAAAACATTAGATTAAGTCTTTTTTTATCTAAGTACTTATATACTATATGTATTTTTTTAAAAGTCTATAATTTTATTAAAAAAAAACGATATTTTATTAAATTTTTATTAATATTTTAGTATTTATTTAAAAATATTAACTTTTTGCTACTAAATTTAGTGTAATTTTTCCGTTATATTTTTACAAAATATAAGAAGTTTTTTTTGAAGATTTTATAATTATAGTTGCGCATACACAACACCTCCAACATAAATGTTGTCCCCCTAAATCATATCACTATAAAAATAAAAAACTTTAACTAAATTCTTGTTCATAAAATTGTATAGCTGCCTCCATTGAGCCTCTTAAAAATAAATTTTCATAGTCGAATCCACTAATAGCAACCTCTTGAGTGCAATAATCAACAAAGTTTTTTATACAGCCTCCTATGCTGTATTTTATATCATCTTCAACAATATGAATATTTGAGAACCAACGTTCAAACTTCATGACTTTAGCAAGTTGTAGCAGATTTATTGGTTTAACAGGTAAAGAACTTTCACATCTAGCTGTATGTACACTAGCAACCATGATTGCTATGTCTTTTACAACACCTATCTGCCAATCTTTTTTATTCAATTCATCTCTGTGCAAAGCGGAGCTATAGCCAATAAAAAAAACTCCACCTAATTCGTTTACTACAATAATATTATCAGCACGAAGATCCCGATGAACTATTTCTAAACAATGTAAATCATATAAAAAATTAGCACATGAAGCATACAATTCAAAATCATTCGAGCCCCCCTCTCTACCTTTTTGCGCAGTATATTCTTTTAAAGGTATTCCTTGAATTTTAGGAAATATTTGAAATTCATGAACGTCTCCAGCCAACACATGACCAATATGATAATCAAATGTTTTTGGTAAACTTTCAAAATCAGGTAAATATCTTGGTCCAAGAAAATTATAAACGTCTTCAAAAGTTTCCAATACTCGCTTCCGATCATTGAAACGGCGTTCTTGAGTCATTCTGTCACCTTGTCTAGGTTTAAAAGCCTTGATATTTAAATCACTGCTTTCACTAGAGCTACCCTCACTCTTTAATTCCCCCAAATAAGTACGATTATCAATGCCACTTAACCTACCAATTTTATAAACTTGGCCATTTGCAAATATTTTTTTATTTTTTTTGCTAATTGCGCCAGTAAATAAACTTGTACCACTAACTCCTGCCATTTCAAGAAAAATATTAATTAGCTCCCTTCCCCGACCATTTTTTGATAAAGTTTTACCAATTCTTTTTATTTCAATACATTTTGCTTCATTGCTCATGCTAGCATCATTCAAAACTATTAAAATTTGTTCCATTTTTTGAAGATTAGATCTAGTAGTATTTTTATTGAAAAATAGCTTTCCTTCCCTAAATCCCCCTCGCCAACCATAACCACTACTAATTCCGCAACTAGATTGTAACCATACTGATCTAGAGTCCATATAAGAATTTATCGCATTTCTTAAAGCAATAAAAGGAGGTCCTTTTTTCAATCGTTTTTCAAAATGTTTCACATATCTATTACTAGGCATAAAAACTCCATTTTTTTATTAAGAACCTGTAATTTAGCAAAGTTTATACTCATATAGTAATATGCTAGTCATTTTTTTGCATTAAAATTAATGAAATCTATGATATTTTAGTCAAAAAAATATTAAAAGTAATCAATATTTACCTCTTTATAGAATTGCTCTGTGAGAATTTTTTCAAGCTTAAGAATAATAGTTTTCCTAAATTCAAGATGAACTGGCATTTTTGGATCTTGATTAGCAACATTTATACGCGTTCCAACTAAAAAATTAATGATATCATGTTCAAGTAATAATTTATATAATTGCCCCGCAGGGTCAACCTTATTTTTTCCACTTTTATTCTCTAAATATTCTAATAATCTAGTTAAAGTAAAAACCCCTTCTGTTACTAAATTTGTTCCTTGCAAATATGATGTTGGTGGTAAATCATGTTTAAAGCCTTCAGTATTAATACGAATTTTTTTACCCCATTGTCGAGCAATAATTTCGGCAGAAGATCCTCCACAAATAACTTTTGAACCATGAAAATTTGCTAATTCCTCGGCAATAACTTTATCATTTTCTTCATGATAAGCTGGACCTGTATAAAGCATTAAATCTTTCAAAGTTCTCATATGAAAAACAGCCGCAGTAATATCATCAAGAGCTTTATAATTAGTTTCATGTTTAATTGCTTCTGAAACAATTTTCCATGATAAATCATTAGCATTAATGCTATTATTTGCAGTTACAATTTGACAGATAAATTCTTGAACATTTTTATCACCAAATCCCCTATGAAATGTTTTATTCCCCATTCCTGATTGAGTCACACCATCAGAATAAACGGCTAAATAGTCATTTGCATGCATATAAAATTCATAAATTTTCATAGTGCGATTTTGAATTTTTGATGATTTAATTGTAGAATATGGAATTTCTAAAATTTGATTGTTACGAATTAAAGTAAATGGCGGATTATCCATTTCAATAATTTTAGTGTAACCATCAATATGTACGTCAATAATTGTGAATGTAGCATAACTAATATTACGTACCTGACAAATTGGTAAAGCGTCCATAATGATTCCAGCAAAATGTTCAATATCACGTTTTTCTTCAATAAATTTCAACGCCATAGTCGCAGTCATTGAAGCTAAAATATTAGCTTTAACACCACTGCCTAAACCATCACTTAAAACAGCAATAACTCTACTGCGTGCATCAACTTTTTTGAATAAAAATCGATCGCCACCAATATCTTCTCCATTTTTAAAGATTTGATTAAAATCAATATCTAAATATAATTTTTCATCCATAATTTTGATTATTTATTAATGTTTTTATCATCTGCGTAGTCATCAGCAATTGACCGCAATAAAATTTCTGTTTCAGCCATATTTTCGCCAAGTTTACAAGCAATATCTTGAACCGTTGCTAAATTTTTATTAATAACTTCTCGAGCTCGTTCAGCAATTTGTTCACGACGAATTTCACCTTTGGTAATATCAAAAACAACAGCGCCAGCAACAGTGTCCTTTTCAATCACAAAGGCCGAAATATTATAAAGTTTACCAGCTACTTTAAATGCTTCATAATTAACTTCTGTTCCATTCTCAAGAACATTTTCAATAATCTGACAAAGCTGTTTAGGTAACATTCTACGAGCATCAGCTCCAGCTAACCCAGGTCGCGCATCATAACCTAACAATAAATCATCACCAAACATTAATGCCAATTTTCGATTACATTCGATTACTTCGAGGTTATTATTAACAATTATCACTCCAGCTGGCATAGATTTTATTAGAGCATTTGCCTGTTTTTGAGCGAGCTTACGCATAAATGAAACACACATTTCACTTTCAGCGTTACCTTTCACTAACGCTACAGCTAATTCTCGACAACTATTGTAACCACAACCACCACAATTAAGTTCATCTTCGACCGTTGATTTACCTATTGATTTTAAAGCTTCTTGAATTTGTTGAGGAGTAACTTGCTCATTTAATATGTTATTTTCAGTAAAAGTTTTATGAAGATTTTCTTCAGTAATATCATCATCTTCAGCTTCTTTAATATTATTGACATCAATAATATTACGTATCGCAATGTCGTCTGGCATCGCAACATTACGTTCAATGCGTAAACGATTTATTAAATTACCTTTTTCAGTGCCACAGCTAGGACCATTAATGCAGCCTCCTTCACATGATAAAGCTTCGATAAAAACATTTTCTTTAATATCACGAGGATGAATATTGGTCAATTCACTAACCATATTATCAATGCCAGCAATATCTATAGTCAATAATTGTTTTTCATGCGTCTGATTATATTTATTAATCGTGCGATTCATACCACCAACGATTGGATAAATCGCCCCCTCTTCAGCTTCAAATGGAAAAAATTTGTAATCGTTTTTGTCAGCATCAATCGTTCTTAGATCAATATTTTTCTCATTGAACCATTCCTTTAATTCTGCAAAGGTCAAGGCAATATTCATTAAATTTTTATAACGATCAGCCTCATTTTTTTTTGCAATACATGGTCCAATAAAAATAATTTTAATATCATCCCCTAGCTCTTGACGCAAAAATGCGCAATGCGCCAATGCAGGTGATAATAAATCAGAAATAGAATCTTTCAAATTTGGCAAATATTTTTTTATGTAATCAACACACGCTGGACACGCTGAAGAAATCTGTAATTTCGACTTTTTGTGGCTCTCTTTATCAGTTGCAACTTTTTCAGAAATAATTTGTGCACCAATAGCAGTTTCACTAATTTCACAAATTCCTAATTCTTTTATTGCTTTAACAATGCGTTCTTTTGGCACATTAACAAATTCGCTAACCCAACTCGGTGCTAATGAAACATAAACTTTATCGGTATTTTCTTCAACAATTTGCTGGGCAAAAGGCAAATCATTACGAATTTTTTTAGCATTAGCTGGGCAAGCTTCAACACAGCGACCGCAAGCAATACACATTTCTGAAATAACTGTCGCATGGGAGTCTTCAACTCTAATCGCTTTGACAGGGCATGCTCGTACGCATTTATAGCAATCCTGACATTCTGTGTCCACAGTGTAAACGGGATATTTTTGATTCATCATATTTCTCGAAAATTATTAATTGTTACCTTATGAATGTAACATTAATTAACAAAAAAAACAAGGAATTAAGAACATTTCTAAATACTGATTTAACTAAAGCTATCTTAAAAAATTATCTTAACAACCTGATTCTTTTTCTTCGGCAAATAGTTTTCCCAATTTAACTGACAAAACAGCTAAACCACTAGCTAAGACTTCACGTTGTACGACAACATTGTCGGGAACAGTCAATTTAGTAGGAGTAAAATTCCAAATTGCTCTAATCCCTCCTCTAATCATCATATCAGCTACCTCTTGAGCATTTTCTTCAGGAACGCATAAAATACCAATATTAACCTTCATACGTCGCGCTAAATTTGGCAGTGAGTCAATATGAAAAACTTTTCTACCATTAATATCAATGCCTAAAATATTATGAGAAATATCAAACCCAGCTAAAATATTTATTCCATAGTTTTCAAAACCATTAAACTTTAATAAGGCGCTCCCCATAGCTCCAACGCCAACTAAAAATGCGTCACTATTATTATTCCAGCCTAAAAATGTTTCTACAGAATCAATTAAATCAATGATCTTATAGCCAATGCCCGACTGACCAACAACATTAGTAATTTCCAAATCTTTGCGGGCAACAATTGGTTCTACCCCTAATTCTTTTGCCAAAAATGTCGTTGAAACTACTTCTTGCCCCTCTTTGTGTAGTCGTTTTGCAATATGAAGATACTGAGGCATACGTCTTATAGATGGCAACTTCGCAATTTTTCTTAATTTATTCTTACTCATAATAACAGCTCTAATTATTAACAATAAAATACAATTCAAAAATAAAACAACCTAAATAGGCTCAAAAAAGCCTACTTAATAAAAAACATAATATATTATAAAGTAATAAATTACTAAATTCAAAAAATATTAATAAATTTTAGATATTTTTTTAACTATCTATATATATTTGTAACATTTTGTGAAAAAAGTATTTCTGAACAAAATTAATCTACGAATTTTATTTTAATAGTAATTTTTATTTCACTTCTAAAGCTTCAAGTACGTAAATTCTTTGCGTTGCTTCAACCTTTTCTTTTTTAGTAGTTTTACCTACCTCACTTTTCCCTTGACTATTCTGATTTTTAGCTTCATTGTCGTTAGCAGAGCTTTTACTATTCTCTTCTTTCTTTTTGCTTTTTCTAATAGGTCGATAATAAGTAATATGACGATTAACAGAAACTATTATATTTTTATGAAACTTTGCCTTACGGTCAAAATCTTTATTAGCTTCCAGTGTTAGTTGAATATCACCGTCATTAAGAATTTTACTATTTTTAATTTTTATTCCTTTAGGTCCATCTTCAATAACAAAAAAGACTTTTTTAGAGGTGAACTTTTTGGCTTTATTTTTAATCATTAAAGTTGCTTCATTGCTATTTTTTGAAAAAATAACACTACTTCTTTGCCAGCTAAGTAATGGATATCCGCCCCTTTTTGGCAATACATTAACTGAAAATTCACCAATCGGTAACCAATGATACCAAATAAAGGCTTGCATCATTTTTTGACCAATAATCACATCTTTAGATGCCAATTTTTTGCCATTTTCATTAAATAGATTAACTTCAAAATCCAGTAGCATTTTTTTACGAGCAAATTTTTGAGGAATTGAAATTGTCAGAGTTCGTTCCTTAACTCCGACCTCTATTTTATTGGCATGAATTTTTATATCTTTATTTTTAGGTCTCACTTCAAAATATTTGCCTTTACTATCTGCAAAATAATGACGAAAATTAATGGTAAAAGGCAAATTAGTTTCAGCAACAGCAACATGATATGCACTGTTAATTATTGCATCAAAATCATAAATTTTTGGCTTTAATTCAAGTCGATAGCTGTAATTTTTTCCACCAGCTTTAGCAACATCAAAAATTTCAATATAATAATCACCGCTATATGGTAACTTAAGCTCAATAAATGAATCCGAATGATGGGTATTTAAACCAATATTAGCCCTTTTAAAATCATCATTCATGGCAATAATATCGCCATTTTTATCATAAATTCTTAAAACCGAATCAAGAGGAGAATTCAACCTTTTAGCAAAAGCGTCCAAACAAATGTCTTGCCCCTTTTCTCCAAAAAATTTGTAAAAATGATGATGCCTCTTAGTTGCAATTCGTCCATCAATTGCAACAGGAAAATTTACTTTATATGCATTTGTAAAAGTTAAATTACTATTTTTTGCATCAACATTAAAATATTTTGAAATGTGAAATTTAATCTCATTCCCAGCAACATTAATAACATTTATTCCTTCATGCAACTTTTCATTATCAATTTCAACTGTTTTTTTTGCCAAAAATATTCCCTCTAGATTAAGTGTCGAATTACTATCAAATTGATAACCGCCTCGTGGATAAATTCCATCCACTACAGCAAATTTACCTATTTTTAAGCGATACACGAAATCTTCACGACCACGATAAATTGCATCTCTAATATAAACAATAAAATCTCCATCATATGGAGCAGTAAAAATTAATGTCGGATCTGGATTATTTTGAAAATCATCAGCAAACGCCAACTCTTTTTGGGTAAGCATATCTTTAACCCCAATCACAGGTTGAAACCAACCTGGAACACCATCGCCAATAAATGGCATTAACTCACGTGCCATAACTTTCAAGGCTACTTTTTCGCCTTGCTTAGCAGAAAATTTATATTCATCAACTTCGCCATCAATAATTCGACCATTTACAACACTATTTTTATCAATTAATTCTAACTTTCGGTCTAAATTAAAACTTTTAGTATTAATTTGATATGTTTGAGTTAATTCATTAATCTCATTAACATTATCAACTACAAACATAATTTTGTTAGATGCAACATTCTTATTTAATTTTCTATAATTTTTAGCCTTATTTTTTTGAAACTTAAAATTAAGATCACTATTTTTTAACTGCAAATAATATTTTCCTGGAGTTAAATCTTTGGCAATTTTAAGCTTAACCAATAATCTTGTATCAAGAGCTTGACTTGGCGATTTTCTAAGTTTCAACTCACGAAGCAAATATGTTAAGTAAAAAGGCGAATATTCCTTTAATCGTTCACTTAAAAATTCTTTTGGAATATCTAGGTCAACTTTCACTCCTTTTTTATCTACACGGGGAATTTTTCTTTTATCAGGCACTTCTCCACCAAATCTAGTAATTAAACGATTAATAAAAGCTTTGCGATCATAACCATTCAAACCTCTCGTTCTTGGAATAACAGTAACTGATTCTACAGTTATTTTTGGAGTATTAAATTGAACAAATTTAGTTTGGTTTATAAACTGTCCTCCAATAATCAACTCAAATTCAGTTCCTGCTTGCCCACCAGCAGGGTATAAATAACTAATATACGGAGTACGATTTTTAGATGCAGCAGAAACACTATTTACTACAATAACATAAACAAAAAGTATCAAATAAAATAAATATTTTTTAAACGTCATAATTAGTCCTCAAATTAAGCTTTTCATTTTTGACAATAAATCTCAGTCAAACGTCCAGAACTTCGAGTCATACTTGGCATAATTTTAAGTTTTTTACCTAAAGGATTAGGCATTATCCCCTCTGGGTTAATTCCCGCCAATTCATAAATACTTCCCAAGAAATCCTCTGGATAAACTGGTCGTTTAGCAACATTTTCTCCAGTCGAATCAGAAGCACCAACCACACAACCACCCTTAAAGCCACCGCCAGCAACTAATGCTGAAAAACAATTTCCAAAATGACCACGACCACCATTCCATGGTTCATTCCAAAGAATTTTTGGAGTCCTTCCAAATTCCCCGCTACACCAAACTAATGTTGAATCTAGCATATTTTTATCACTTAAATCGCTAATTAGAGCAGCCAACCCCTGATCAAATTCAACTAATTTTCTCTTCATTATTTCAAAATGGCGCTTGTGAGTATCCCATCCTGGAACATTAATTGTAATATATTTAACACCTTTTTCAGCCAAACGACGTGCAACCAAACATGATTGACCAAATTGAGTCATTCCATATTTTTTGCGCATTTCTTTAGATTCTTTGCTCAGATCAAAAGTATTTTTTACATCACCAAGCATCAAGCTATATGCTTCTACCGTAGTTTTATCATAATTTTTTGATCTTTCATTATTCTTTTTCTTTGTACTATTCATGCTATTAAAACGATTTAATAACTCCTTACGATCAAGCTGTTGTTGTTCAGTAACATAGCGACTAACAATTCCCTCAACATCAAATTGAGCTGCACTTGGATTTCCTCCTGTCACAAAAGGTCGATAACGACTACTCAAAAAACCTGTTTCAGAAAATCGTCCCTTTGTTTTTGTTAAAATTACATAAGGAGCAATATTTTTATTATACCCATAATCATATCCTCTTAACATACCAATCACTGCGCCGATAGCTGGGTAAACTAAACCATTACCAGGTTCACGACCTGTCTGCATAACATACGTCGCAGTTTCATGTCCATTGATACCATGGGTCATACTCCGAATAATTGAATATTTATCAGCTATTTTTGCTAAACTTGGTAGTGTCTCAGAAAGCTCTATTTCAGGCACATTCGTTTTAATTGCTTTAAGCCCACCATTGAAGTCACGAGAGATATTTGGTTTAGGATCAAACGTATCTAAATGCGATGGACCTCCCCACATCCAAATTTCAATCACACATTTTGCTGGAGCATCCTCAAAAAAAATTTTTTCCTCATTATTTTGAACAACTGCCTTTAAAACAGGAGGTATTGAAACAGTAGCAGCAGTCAATGCCCCAAACTTTAAAAATTTTCTTCTTGAAATATCTTTCATTATACTAAATCTCCAAATCTAATGTTTCATCAAAAACTCTTCCGAGTTCAAAATTGTCCAAACTATGTCATTAATTGAACGATAAAAATTTTTCCCAGCTCCATTTTGTTTGCAATAGCCAACAACTAATTCAAGTTCATCAGTACTCGGATATCGTGATAAAATCAGAATAAATAACTCTTTCGTAATATATTTTATACGAGCATCAAAGCCTTTAATTTTATAACTACTCTTCAAAATATATTTATGCTTTTTGATAATTTTAAAAATTGAATTTTGTATTTTTGTTGAATTAATTAAATACAATCGCTGGATGTCATTAAAGAAATTTTTACGTTCAGACAAATACCCCATGTCACGACTTGGTCGTCCAAAATTTTCTAAAAAAGAACTGCCAATACTTGCATCTGCTAAAGTTATTGTACGATTTTTTACAGGGATATAAGTAAAAGGTTCAGGAATTACACTGCTATAGCGTTGTCCTGTTCCTCCTAAGTAATCAATCATATCAATTAAAACTTCTGCGTCAAGACGTTGTGAGATATAATATGCAAAATATTTTTCTGCATCTTTATGTTTAGTCCGTGCAACACTAGATTGCTGATAAGTTGCAGAATTTAAAATGATTCGATAAATGTGTTTTAAATTGTAACTGTTATTTACTAATTCTTGCTCTAAATAATCCAATAAATCTTGATGCAAAGTATTATTTGTATCCACAGGCAAATTGTCAGCTTCATGAATCAAACCTCTATTCATCAACCAATACCAAATGCGATTTACAATATTACGGTTAAATAATTTATTATCTTTTGCCACTAACCAGTCTGTAAAAACAACTCTAGGATCAACACCTTTCTTTACCAGAATTTTCTGCCCATCTACAGTTTTCAAATAAAAATCATCAACCAAATTATAATCTTGATAAACAATTTCTTCTTTCCACTCATCAGTTCCTTTATATTTAACTTGGCTAAATGCAGTAGCTAAATTTTTTTGAAAGTCACTGCTTTGTTTTTCATAACGAATTCCCATAAAAGTCAAGGACACAGCACGTGCAATACCCTCAGGTGTTTTACTTTGAACCGCACGATAAAAATTACTTTGCGGCACCTTAAAATTACTACCGTTTGCCAACAATAATTCACGTGAAAATTTATTATATGGAATATTTTTACTTAACGATTCATGAATATATTTATGATATGCTTGAACAGCATTTGGCCATAAATTAATTGGAAATTCACTTTTTACACGTAAAATATCACACCACTTCAAACTCCAATAATCAGCAAATTCACTTCGCTGTAAAACTTTATTAATTAATAAAGCACGCTTATTTGTACGTTTATCGGCTAAAAATTCTTTGACCTCTTTAGCTGTTGGCATTGTACCAATTACATCTATATACAACCGACGAATAAAAACTGCATCAGAACATAGATTTGCTCTTTGAATATTTTTTTTGGTCAAATTTGCAATTATGAAATCATCAATTTTATTAATTTTTTGAGGAGATGTTTTTTCAAAAACTGAGTACTTTTGCGCATGGCTAGTCATTCCAATGATACCACATAGTATAATAAAGCTAACAGTTACCACCAATTTTTTCATTGATTCACCCATCATTTATAAATTATCTATTCTAATTTATTAATTTGTCAAAATTATTTAAAATTTAAAACTACATTTAATATTTTCTTCAACAATCATGCTAAAAAAAACTTCAACAGTTAAAACATATAATAATTTAAACGATTTATCAATGAAGATATTTTAAAAAAATTCTTAGTTATATGATTTTTTTAAATTTTTTATTTTTTACTGCCTGTTTCAGCACGCTTAAGCCGGTCATTAATAGCCAGACCTAAACCATAATTGGGAAATTTATGGGTAACAATCTTTTTACAATTTAATGTATCAAGATAACGCATTGAGGAATATAAATTTACTGCCGCTTCGACTAAATTTCCTTCAGAACTCAAAATAATTTTATTTTTAACACGAATACCTTTATCATCCTGAAGTAGCATGATTGCATAATCATTAGAATTAAAGTCTTTTTTGATTTGCTCAACATCTTCGCAAATTACTAATTGAGTGTTTGGGGCATAATGTCCAGCTAACATTCCTGGGCTTTCAAAATTTCTATGAACTTTATTTTCACCAGAAGTAACACGACCGATAATTTCAGCGATTTGTTCTTGAGTAATTCCACCAAATCGAAGGATTTTCGGAATATCTTCTGTTAATGTAATAACAGTTGATTCAACACCCACGCGTGACGCACCGCCATCAATAACAAAACATTTATTTTGCAACTGGTTTTCAACGTGTTCTGCGGTCGTCGGACTGGTACAACCAAAAGCATTCGCACTAGGAGCTGCCAACGGTGTATCTGCATCAGCAATTAATTTTAATGCCCAACGATTATTTGGCATTCGAATCGCTACTGTAGGATTATTTGCTGTTACAAAATCTGGCACAATATCAAGCTTTGGTAAAATAATTGTCAATGGTCCAGGCCAAAACGCATCCATCAATTTTTTAGCAACATCAGGTATTTCAGCCGTTAAATACTTCACCTGCTCATAATTAGCCACGTGAACAATTAATGGATTATTCATTGGTCGACCTTTAATCGTAAAAATTTTCTTAACAGCATCAACATTAAATGCATCTGCTCCAAGCCCATAAACAGTTTCAGTAGGCAAAGCTACAGCCTCGCCAGCTTTTAAACGTTCTACACCTTCAACAATTTCTGCTTCTAAATCTGCAATACTATTTGGGTGCTTTAAAATCCATTGAGTCGCGGTATTAATATTATGAAATACTAACTCATTAGCATCAAGTAGGTCTAAATGCTTGGCGCCATGTCCTGTTAAAACATAAAGTCCTGTCATTGAATTAAATTCAGCAGTTTTTACGTCACTTGGATGATCACCAATAATGAATGATTTACTCAAATCTAAATTGTACTCAGCAACTGCTTTATCAATAAAATATTTTTTTGGCTTACGACATAGACAATTATCATCTGGATGATGCGGGCAAATATACCAATCTTTAATAACTATATCATGCTCTTTCAAAACACAATCAATATAATCATTAACTGCATCAACCTCAGCAATTGTTGCATCACCTGTTGCTATGCACATCTGATTTGAAATCATAAACAACAAATAGCCCGCATCTTGAAGTTTTTTCAATGACTCAAAAACTCCCTCATAAAACACAACTTGTTCGTTGCTTATAATTGCGCCTTTATCATGAATTACATTCCCATCACGATCTAAAAATATTGCTTTATTTTTTTGTACCAATGTCATTATTATTATCTTAATCTATAAAAATCAGAAGTTTTTTCCGCTGTCTAGACCTGAAACACAGCGAAAAAAACAACTAATTGAAATAATTTAATATTTACTAAATCATATCATTTTTGCGAGCGAAATTAAAAATTCCACCAGCTTCAATAACTTCTTTTACACTACCTAAATCTTTAATAGAAAATTCTTCGCCACTTGTTACATTTTTAACTGTTAAAGTTGTTAAATTAATTTCAGCTTCATCGCCATTATTAAATTTATCAGCTAAAACATCAGCTGCTTCAATTGGATAAACTTCTCCTGTTGAAATACAGTTACGGAAAAAAATTCTTGCAAATGAATTCGCAATCACAGCTTTACAACCAGCCGCACCTAAACTAATTGGTGCATGTTCACGACTTGAGCCACAACCAAAGTTGCTACGAGCAATAATAATTGGGAATTCAGTTTCAAATTCGTTATCTTTAACATAACGAGTTTTATAGCTATCAGGCAGACCACATAATGCATAGCTACCTAATTTTTTATATTCTTCTGGATTTGTTGGCACTAACGCCAAATACTGTGCAGGAATAATTTGATCTGTATCAATATTATCACCAGCAATGAAAACTTTACCTTTAATGATATTCTCAGCCATTTTAATCTATCTCCATATTTACCAGCTTTGACACTAGCAAATTATTAAATTTATCTTCTTATTTTTTTAAGTATTGTGCAGGATCTGTAATAACACCAGTGATCGCAGATGCAGCTGCTGTGTATGCTGAAGCCAGAATCGTTTCAGAATCAAGACCACCCATACGACCAGGGAAGTTACGGTTAGTAGTACTAATACAAACCTCCCCATTATTACAACGACCAAATGTATCAACAGGTCCACCTAAACATGCAGCGCATGATGGTTCAGCAATATGAGCTTTACCAGTTGATTCAAAAATTTCTACTAACGTTTTACCATCAATTTTAATTGTATTAATAGCTTCTTCAACTTCACGAGTTGCAGGAACAATAAACAAATCAATTACAACTTTATGACCATTTAATAATTCAGCCGCCATCACAAAATCTTCAATTTTTCCACCAGTACAGCTACCAATATATGAACGATCTAATTTTTTATCTGAACAATCTTTAGCTGCTTTTACATTATCAGGAGAAAATGGTAACGCCACAACTGCTTCAAGTTTGCTTGCATCATAATTATACACAGCTTGATATTCTGCATCCTCATCGCTAGAAAAGATTGTAAATTCTTTATCTGTCTTGCTTTTAACGTACTCTATTGTTTTTTCATCAGGAGCAATAATACCATTTTTACCACCAGCTTCAATCGCCATGTTACAAATGGTCATACGCTCTTCAATACTTAACGCATCAATAGTTGAACCACTAAATTCCATCGCACAATATGTAGCACCATCAACACCAATATCACCAATAATTTTTAAGATAATATCCTTGGCAGTAACACCTGTTGGTAATTCTCCATCAATAACAAACTTAATTGTTTGAGGAACCTTAATTAATAGCTTACCAGTACCCATAACAAAACCAGCATCCGTATTACCAATACCAGTAGCAAACATACCCAAAGCTCCATGCGTACAAGTGTGTGAATCTGTTCCAAATAACACTTCACCTGGACGAATATGACCTTTTTCAGGCAACGTCACATGACAAACACCACTGTATGTTTCAGTGCCAGGTTCATAAAAATATGGTAAATTTTGCTCTTTTACAAATTCACGAAGTGTATCAACATTACGGTGGCACATCTCATCAGCAGTAAAAATATAATGGTCAGGAATAATAACAACGCCTTCTTTATCCCAAACTTTTGCATCATTACCAAATTCACGTTTAAAAACACCAATTGTACCTGGACCGCAAACGTCATGAGTCATCAAAACATCTGCATTAACCCAAATATTATCACCAGGCTTTACAACATCTTTATTTGCTGCTTTTGCCAAAATTTTTTCTGTTATGGTCATACCCATTTTAAATATATCTCCAAATTTTAAAAATTATTTTTCACAAATAAAACAATTAATCATAGCACAAATTTGCTAAAAGTAAAACTTTTTCACTAAATTATTCACTAGAAAACCAGCAACTACTTTTTTAACCGTCAATTAAAAAATAGCTAAAAAATAAAAATCACTTCTTTATAAATTAGCATAAATATAGAAGTGATTTCTCATAAAATACTGCAACGAATAAGTATTAATTATCTAAAAAATTTTAACGCTACTCCTGCGTCTGCTTACGGTATTCTAAAGGCGAACAATTCATCTTCTGCGAAAAAACTTTACAAAAATAACTACTTCCTGTAAAACCACAATGACTAGCAATATCTTTAACACTTAGCTTATAATTTTCTAACAATAGCTTTGCTCGCTCAATCCTTAACTCAGTTAAATAATCCCACAAGCGATTCACTCCTTTATTTTTAAACATTCTTGATAAATAGTTTTCTGATATAGCAAATTCACTGGCAATATTCTGACGATTTAACTCTTCTTTATAATTAACATTAATATAAAATTTAATTCCAGCAAACAAAGCTTCTGTTTTCATACTACGTCCAACTTGACTTGTTGCCACAACCTCTGCACAATATACCATAACAGCTTCCATCAGTTTGCGATAACCAACCACCGTATTAGTCTGTTCTGCTAAAACATCTAATAAGCTATAATATAATCCACGAATTTTAGAAATATAAGCTTGTGATTCTGTAGCAACTTCATTACTTTTTTTATCAATTTTTCTTAAACATAGGTACATTTCACCAGAAGTTATAAATGAAGCCTTTAGAACCACAGAATCTACATGGTAATTAACTTTAAAATAACTTCCACTCGTTACAAAAAGGATATTATTTTTATCTAATGTTTTTGTGACATATTTACCGTCAGAACAGTAATCAACCTCAATTTTTCCTGATACAGGTATAATTATTATTGGATTCGAAACAATAGGTGCATTTTCAAAAGGAGGCAAACAACAGCTTGAAAAATAAACATTATCGTAACAGCATCCTTGCATAATTTGTTGACATACATCAACTAACTTACTTTCATTCATTTTGACCCCCTATATAAAGCTTTGATCATTAAAAATTTCATAAATCTTCTAACTACTTTAATTGCTTTCCAAAATAATTAACCTCGTTACTTAAACTTAGATTTGCCACCTTACAATATCTAATATAGCATCTAATATAATAGCATAAATTTAATAAATCAAATTTTTATTACATTTTTTTTGCCTCAAAATTGAAAAATATGACTTTTTTCACATCTTAAAGCTAATATTAAATAGCTACAAACACATGAATAGCAATACAATAAGTCTAAATTACAGCAACAACCTCAATTTCAATTAAAACATCTTTAGGCAAACGGGCAACTTCAACGCAACTTCTAGCAGGGTAATTAGAACTAAAGAAACATTCATAAATTTCATTAATTTTGTCAAAATCATTCATATCTTTAATAAATAAAGTTGTCTTTATAACATTATCCAAAGATAAATTATTATCAATTAAAAGTTGTTCAATATTGCCCAAGACTTGCTTAGTTTGCTCTTCAATAGAATTAGGAATAACTCCATCTTTATTTAAGGGAATCTGCCCTGAAGAATACAATAAGCCGTTACATATCACGGCATGAGAATAAGGTCCCAAAGCGCCTGGTAAATTTTCACTATTAAATGGTATTTTTTTCATTTCAAATCCTTTAATATAATTATCCTTTAAATTGAGCAATTGCTCTTTTAGCATCCATACTATCTTGTTTTCTTTTTAAAGTTTCACGTTTATCAACTAAATTTTTACCTTTAGCAACGCCAACTTCAACCTTTACCCTACCATGCTTTAAATAAAACTTTAAAGGAATAATAGTTAGACCCTTTTCACGAATCTGTTGGGATAATTTTAATATTTCCTTCTTATGCAAAAGAAGGCGACGCATCCTACGCGAATCATGGTTAAAGCGATTACCGTGATCATAACCAGCAATATGCACATTAAGTAGCCACGCTTGCCCATCTTTAATATGAACATAAGAGTCAGCCAATGATATTGTTCTATCACGGCAACTTTTCACCTCTGTACCTCTCAACTCTAAGCCAGCTTCAATTTTTTCTAGAATTGTATAATCATGAAACGCTTTACGATTAGTAACTAATACATTAGAGTTATCTTTGGCGTTCTTTTTCTTAGCAATCATTATTTTCTCCAGTAAACTAATTTAAACCTAACTTATAAAATAAACATATAAATTAAAGCAATACATCACACTTTACAATGTTCAAATTTCTATCTATTTGGTCTAATTTTATAAATAAATCTCAATAATTTAGTTGTTCGCAGTTCAAATTTCAAGGTCTTTTTTGTCATTTCAGACTAAAAAGGGTATGTGCAAAAATTTTACACATACCCTTTAAAAGCATATCTTTAAAGTTCAAATCCAAGCGCCAACACCTAGAAAAAACTCATAACATACTAATCTTCAATAATTAAACGAATACCGACATCAAAAACTTTTTGGTAACGTTTATAACCATAACGATAGCTACTTGTCGCATATTTTGGTCTCGTAATCCAACTACCCCCACGAATAACCAAATCAATTTGTATATCGCCGCCACTAATATTATTATTACGGCCATCGCCTGCGTCATATGGATAATCCCAGTAACGACTACGCGTCCACTCTGAAACATTTCCTATCATATCATATAAACCAAACGCATTTGCCGCATATGACTTTGATTTTGTTGATAATTGAGCATTATCATTTACACTTTTAATTCTTGGTAACCATGAACGATAATCTCCTAACTCAACTTTCTTTAATGGGTGACCATGGCGAACACCAAACCAACGTAAATTATAATCAGCTAAATTTGCAAACTTGCTGAAATCAGCTTTTTTAGAACCATAGAACATATCAGTTGTAGTACCACCACGCGCAGCCCATTCCCATTGAGCTTCCGTTGGAATTGTCACCTTTTTGCCAATTTTCCCACTCAACCATTTACAGAAATCCATAGCTTCATCAAAACTAACACGCACCACTGGCTGCTCTGGTTTATTTAACGGCCAACCACGATCTGTTTGATTATGACTCAAACGCGGATAATAGCGGCTATCATGCTCTTTATTAAATTTAGCGTACAATGCATTTGAAACTTCTGTTGTCGCCATCAAGAATGGTTTCTTAATCTCAACAATTGCACGTGGACGCTCTTGAACGGTTTCAGTTTTCGATCCCATCACAAATTTACCAGTCGGAATCTGCACAAAATCAATCTTTTCACCATCAATATTATATGTTACAACCTCAGGAGTTTTCACCGCAACGTCAGGAACGCTCAAATTATCAGTATATTTTGGTAATGCTTTAGGACGAATCGATTCAACCTTCACATCTTTTTCCACATGGACGTTATATTTGCTAACATCACGATTTGCAAATAGTTTTGCATATTTATTACGCGCTTTAGTATATCTTGCCATCTGCTCATTCTGATGCTTAATAGACTTAGAACCAGCCCAACCACTATATGCATGACGATGCGCATCTTTCCAACTACCATTATATGGAACATTTAAATCAATCCATGTGTATAAGCGCTCCCAAGCCTCTTTTGGCATTTGAACATTACGATGACCTTTTTTCAAAATTCGAATCAATTCACTTGTTGAAGCTACATACTCCATCGGATTATCAATATGGTTATCACTCTCAGGCCCAGGGCGACGCACATAGCGATGTAAGTTTAAGTACGCCTTTGGCAATTTAACATGATTAAATTTCATCTCAGGAATTTCAACCAATTCTTGACTCTCAAAATCAGGAATGCGATTACTTCCAGCATCATGACATGAGATACAATATCTATTAATAACTTCATTTTGAACTTCATTTTTGAAGCTAAATCCACGCGGCTTACCATACCAAGGCTTAATCGCTTTCGGCGGCTTTGTAGACGCAATTGCACGACGTACCTTTACTGCATCATTTTGACTTTCGTGACAACCAATACAAGTTAAGTTTTCGCCAGGCATTCCTACCATCCAGCTCTTCATTAACTGAATTGCTTGACCATTTTCATCAAGAGGTTGAACTGCGATTGGAGTATTAGCCGGTCCAACAAACATCACTGAACCATCTTTTTCAACCTCAACCGTCCCTAAAATACGCTTCACATCCCATGAACACTCCACGCCAACAGATTGAAATGATCCACCTTGCATATATGCAAAATCATATTCAAAAACACGCAATGCTTTAACTGTTCCTTTTGGAATATGTGGCAAACCCTGCCCAGCATAGACATTTGCAACATAAAATACTGCCGTATTAGATCCTAAATCAACTTTACCTGGAATCACATCTGGAGTTTTCTTATTGTTTAAAAGAATTGGTTCAAAATATTTTTTACCTTCACTAATTGGAATAATATTATCAAAAACGTCAACCAAGTAGATACCCCAAGGAGACTTTGGCGATAATTTTCCTGACACAATAAAATATTTTCCTGCGCCATCACTAGGGTTTGTGCCTAATGGCTGAGGGTTTAAGAATTTCGGCCAACGATTTGCATATAATGCATCAACAATCTCATTTTTAATTTTCTCATCACGTCCTGGTATAGGCTGAATAACCCCACTAATCTCACGACGACCTTTGCGAATATCAAATAACACCAAACGACCAGGTCTTCCAGTATGATGCCCAGTCACAACCGTAATAAATTGACTATCATTTCCAGGAATCGGTTTTGAAAAATACATCGTATTTGGCCAATACGAATTAGAACCATAGTACTCTTTTTGATCGGTTCCATCTGGATTCATGCTCATTAAAATACGAGTATAAAAGTGTGATTGGTCTGAATACTCCCAGCGAGTATACAAAACTCGCCCACTTTCTAACATTGTAGGATTTAAGCCACTATCTTGATCAAACGTTAATTGACGAATTTTTTTTGTCGCCATATTTAATTTATACATATTTGCGATTGGCTTACGACCAAATTCACATGGTAGACCTTGAAACGGCGCTGTAGACATAAAAACGATGTCACCAGATGGCAAATAACAGCTATCAAATGAATCAATATCATCATATTCAGTAGGAGTTAACTGTTCTAATTTTTTATTTTTTAGATCATATTGGAAGACTTGCCAGCGATTATGAGTACCTGTTTTACTAAACATAATCTTATCATCAGAAAAATTTACATCTAAATCACTTATCGTTAAAGCTTGTTTTGGCTGATAAATTAGTTCTTCATTCAACTCACCACGCAAATTACTTAATCTAACGATTTCGGAAAAAATATTACGTTTAACATCAGTTTGAATATAAACAGACTTAGCAACTGCAGGGTCATCTTGTTTACGTTTAATAACCAACATATTATCAAAGTCAAGAATTGGGTTTGCGAGCAACGCCTCTCTGATAATTGATTTATCGCCTGCTTGCAATTTTTTTAAATATTCACGACCTTTTGGATATTTTCCAGGGTTATGCTTTAAAATATCTTTTACTGCCATAATTGCCGAGTCAAGCTCTTTATCAGCAGCAAAAGTATTCAAAACGCCAACAAAACTAGCTCCAACTAGTAGCATTCCTAACATTCTTTTCATACTCTATGATCCTTTTTCTATATAATAAATTTGTTTTTAAATAATATTTAAATATCACAATAAAAATAAACTATTCTATTATTATAGAACCAGTCATTCTTTTTTCAAGGTTACATTAATTAAAAAAACGGCTTCTTTTTTATCAAAAAAATAATAAAAAAGAAGCCTCAAAACAAAAAAAGGTGAAAAAAAATTAATTCTATAAATTTAATATAATATTATTATACCTTAATAATCTGTCATTACAATTATTTTATATAAAAAAAATTTATTTTCCTAAAAATTAAGCTCAAAATAAATTACAAAAACCTCTTTAAAAAAGATAATAACATTTTTGTCATGAAACACATCAATAAAAAAATATAAAAATGCCATTTCCAAATAACTTCATTATATTACTAAACCCACTTGAATATGCTCTCAAATTATATAAATATAGTTACATTTATTAGAAAATAAAATCAATAATCCATCCAAATTACAAAAAAGCAATGAATAAAATCATTCATTGCTTTCCAATTAATATACTAATTATCAGTTATGACCTATAAATCGTCATCTGCTGTTGAGTTACGCTTAGATTTTTGCTTATACTCTTTAAATTCATTACAAATTCCAGCATCCAATTCACTCATTGTGCGGATAAGATCTGCTCTATATTGATTACTCCATACTTCAATCATCTTCTTACTGCGCTCAATGTAATATTCTTTTTTAAATTTGTTAACATAATTTTTTACACGGCGCTTATAAAGTTTTTCAGCAGCATCACGAGCCTGATAATAATATTTCTGAACATACTCAATACGGTTTTTCTTTACTTTTTCAGGCTTCATTCTATCTAGCAAATCTTTTGGAAGGTCAATTGTTGGCACCCAGTAGCGTCCAACCTTAATTCTATTCCCAAAAACACCACCAAATTTACCAGTATATTTTCTAAGTCTTGTTGAAACGGTAATTTCATCATTAATTTTAATTGGTGAATAAAGCTTCTTAGCTTGTGCCACTACTTTATCATAATAGTTTTTGGTGTAAGTTTCATTAACACGACTTTTATTTTTAGACGTATATTCTTTTTCATATTTAGTTGCATTAAATTGCTTATAGTCACGTTCAAATTTTCTATATTCAGCCTGAGAAGATAAATTTTTCAAAGATTCATGTAATTTTTTATCTAGTTCAACGTAACTTTGTTGAGTTTTAGCAGGAGTCCACTCAAAATCCATTTTATCATAATATTTCTTAAGGAATTTTATTTTTTCCTTAATCAAGCTCATAGTTGAAGTTCTATTGCGCGACTTTGCCAATTCATAGCTTTGATAATACCGATCCAATTCTTGACTTATTTTAGCTCCAAAAACAGGGGTAATCAGCAATCCGATTATAGCTAATCTTAATAAACTTTTCATTTAATACTCCTAAAATAATAATGTTTCAAAATAATACTAACCACTAAATATTTTACACCGTTTTTTTATAGATAGCAAATATTTAAATAATAAAATTTTGAAACTTGTTGATTATTTTTAGCACTCTAAACCTGTCTGCTGTGCGGTTTATAAATATCTAGCAAAAAAATAACAGGTTTAACTTTATTGAAAGTTGTAAAATTTTATATTAAAACGGCTCTTCATTTCCATAAAAAGCCTTCAAACCAGCATATACTGCCTCTCCTCGTAAAACATCCTCCAAGCGCAATAATCGATTATACTTACTTAAATTTTCACCATGAGCAGGAGCGCCGTTAATCATTTTCATACAATTATTACCAACAGCTAAATCAGCAAGAAAATCATCACTTGTTTCACCAATACGGTGTGATAAATATACTGCAATCTCGTGACGTTGTAAAAATTCAATAACCTCAACAATATTTGTAACTGTCCCCAAGAGAGAAGGAGAAATAACTACCCCGTTTGATAGATTATTTTTGCTTCCAAATTTATTATCAACAATATGTTCTTTAATCAAGTCAAAATTTGAAGCAAAGACATCATCAGCAAGAACCTCAAATTCATCTGGCATTTTAGAGTAAAATAATTTTAAACTTTCAAAGTCTTCATTATGAAAAAGATTACTAATTGTGGCAATAGGGAATGTTTTCCGCAGTTTATTATAATAATTCATCATTGATTTTGTTGACAAGCAATTTTCGGAGCTTACTACATTATTAAAGCTATAACAGTCTAATTTCTTATCATAGAGAAAATCACCATCACTATTTAAGAATAACTTAACTTCATCATCAGGTTTTAAACCTACAAGCTCAATTGCCGCCATTAATATTTCAAAAGCAAAATAGTTATTTTGCTGTTTTACTAAGTTTAGCAAATACCCCCCTGTTGGGCTTGTTCCACAATAAAAATGCTGTTTCCTTAAAAAAACTCCGAGCGCCTGATAGATTTCACTACACCACATTAAAGACTCACGATAACTTTCTGCTCCAACAGGAATAACTGATAAATCTTTAAAATCAAACCCATGCTCTAAACTCTTTTCATTATAAGTTCCCCCACTAATCATACTAGCTATTGGGTTTGGTATAACCATTGGTTTATTTCCAGCTATATATTCGCAAGTTTCAACATTTAAATTGAGTGCTGCCGCTTTGCAAGCTGCCACACTAATCCCATAAATTGTTGTCAACCCAAAACGATTCAAATTGGAAGTTCCATCAGCCTCTAAAAGAGCTTCATCAAGAGCTTTCTGGTCAATAACATCCATTCCAACAATAACTTCACTTAATTCATTAGCAATATGCCCCACAGCTCTCATAATACCCTGCCCTAAAAAACGTTCATCGTCAGAGTCACGAAGCTCAACATTGTTTTGGTGACTTCTCGCATAGCCATTTGGAACAATAGTACGAACAACAATTCCATTATCAGTACTTAATTCAATTTCTAAAGCGGGGATACCTCTAGAGTCTAAAACTTCGCTGCCTTTTAAGTGCGTTATTTTCGTCATTGCTGTAACCAACTCCTTTAGCTATCATTTTTAAGTTAATAAAAGTTAGTATACATTTTAATATGTCAAGTGTCAAAAATCAACAATTTTATGATTTTTATTTTTTTAGTTCAGCTAAATATTCTTTGACAGTATAATTTGAATGCGGAATCTTCCAATTACCAGCAATTTCAGACAATGGCTCCAATACAAATAAACGATTAAACAATTCACAATGAGGCACTACTATCTGATCGCCTTTAGCAGTCATTATATCGTAAGATTTCTCACCAAAAATTAAGATATCCAAATCAATAGTACGGGAAACCCAACGTTCGTGAATGCGTGGTCGCCCTAACTTTTCCTCAATGTTTTTACATAACTCAAAAAGCTCATCAAGCGATTTTTTCCATATACCAACAATTGCTCCATTTAAAAAATTTGGAATACCTTCAGGACAACCCACCGGCTCAGTTTCAATCAAATTTGAAATTTTTAAGTTCTCAAAACCATTTTGAACTAAAAGATCACACGCTTTTTTTATTGTGCTTCTAACATCATTAAGATTACCGCCAACTCCTAAGGCAACATTAATAATGTTTATATTGTTATTTTTATCTATTTTTTCCATTTTATGAAGAGTTTCCCTAAAAAAGAAGTTATTGTTTTTGCATTTATTATTAAATTCTTGTATAGTTATAATAAGTTTGATTATACAAAATTACAATTAGAGCTAATTTTAAAGGTAAAATTTTTTTATAAAAGTACTTTTATTATTCAGTTCATTAACAATAATAAAGAAAATAAAGACAAAACAATGATTAAAGTTTATTTTTTAGGAGCGGGTGAAATTGCCGTTCCAGTTATCGATAAATTAGTAAAAGCAGAAAATATTAATGTAGTTGGAATCGGCACTCAACTTGACAAGCCTGCGGGACGCAAAAAGGTATTGACTCCAACTCCAATTGGGAAATGGGGCTTGGACAACGATATTGAAGTTGCTAGAATTAGGTCAGTTAATGACGAAACTTTTATCAAAAAAATCCAAGAGCTAGCTCCAGATGTTATTTTGGTAATATCATTTGGCCAGTTACTTAGAGAGGAAATTTTAAATTTACCAACTTATGGATGCGTAAATATTCATTCATCTATATTGCCTAAATACCGAGGAGCCTCTCCTATTATTACTGCAATAATAAACCAAGAAAAAGAAACCGGTGTAACATTTATGCAGATGGCTAAAGGGCTTGATACAGGTGATATTTTTAAGATTTTTAAATATCCTCTAAAGGGAGAGTGTGCTGAAGTAGTTGAGCATAATTTAGGAGTTTTAGCCGCTGATAATTGCGCAGATGTTTTAGCTGGTATCATCTCTGGAAAATTGAAAAATACCCCTCAAAATCACAAAATAGCCACTGAATGTCATAAAATAAGAAAAGCTGAAGGAAAAATTAATTGGCATGAAACGGCGGCAAAAGTAGTGGCAAAAATCAATGGTTTTAATCCATGGCCAGGAGCATTTTTTACCATTAAGACTCCAAAGCGTGATATCACGATCAAAATTTTAGAAGCAGAGGTCATTGATAACTTTGAGGGAGTAAAGCCTGCTGTTGTTTTAGAAGCAAACAAAAATAATTGGATTATTGGCTGTCAAGATAAAGCTATTAAAATTTCTAAAGTTATACCACAGGGAAAAAAAGAGATGACTGGAGTTGAATTTTTACGAGGATGCAATTTCATAAAACAAGGAACTATATTGGCTGAGAAAGGCGAATAAAATAAGGAAAAATAATTAATGGCAAATGCAAAAATGCAGTTCCAAAACAAAAAACAAGTAATTTTAAATTGCGAACAGATGGAAACCAGATTCGCATTAATTAACAATGGTCAGCTAGAAGAATACCAAATTGAACGTAACCAAACTGATGAAGTTCAAGCGGGGTCGATTATTATTGGAAAAATTGTTAATTTAGAACCATCTTTACAGGCAGCTTTTGTTGATATTGATGCTGAAAAAAATGCCTTCTTGCACTACTGGGATATGATTCCGGCAAGTTATGAAATGGAAAAAATTAAGCAGAAAAATGCTCAAGATAAAAAAATAACAGAAGAAATTAAAGAAAAGAAAAAATCTTCAAGTTTTTCTGACAAGGTGCGTTCTTTATTAAAAACAAAAAGTAATAACAATAACGAAATACGCAAAAAAATCAATTTTAGACATCGTAAAAAAATTACTACGAAAGACATTCCAGAAATGTTCCCTCCAGGCACCGAAATTTTAGTACAAGTAGTCAAGTCTCCAATTGGAACTAAGGGGGCACGAGTAACAACAAACGTTTCATTACCTGGTCGTTACTTGGTATTATTACCATATTCAGACCATGTTTGTATGTCGTCAAAAATTGAGAGTAAAAAAGAACGTGATCGTTTAAAAAAGATTATCCATGAATTTGATATTCCTGAGGGAATGGGGTTAATTTGCCGTACTGTTAGTGAAGGAAGAAAAAAGGTCTTCTTACAGCGTGATTTGGATATTTTATTAAATTATTGGCATGATGTCGAACTAAAATTAGATGATCATCAAGTGCCATGCGTGGTATATCAAGCACCAAATTTACTTGAAAAAACCATTCGCGACTTTATGACTGAAGATATTGATGAAATTATTGTTGATGATGTTAAAAGCTATAAATTCTTAAGCGAAAGCATCAAAAAATTCATAGGTAAAACGCGCAATCAGCAAGTAAAACTATACAATCGTGCTAAGCCAATATTTCAACATTATAAAGTTAAAGATCAAATTCTAGGTATTTATCGCCGTAAGGTTAAATTACCAAGTGGTGGATATTTATGTTTTGACGAAACTGAGGCGCTTGTCGCAATTGATGTAAATTCAGGTACAAACCGTAACCACAAAAATCAACAAAATACTATTTTGACTACCAATTTAGAGGCAGCGCACGAAGTTGCGCGTCAGTTGAGATTGCGTAATGTTGGAGGATTAGTTATCATTGATTTTATTGATATGAGAGCAGGCAAAGACCGTGAAACAGTCAATAAAGCAATGCGTAGGCTATTAGGTAATGATAGAGCAAAATCAAAAATGTTACCAATTTCAAAATTAGGGTTAATGGAAATGACCCGTCAGCGCGAGCATGAAAGCATTAGAGAAATTGTTTTTTCTCCATGTCCATACTGTAATGGAACAGGAAAAGTTATGTCTACATATAGCATGAGTGTTGAGATTCAACGCTATCTGCAAACTTTAATGAAAAAAATTGGCAAGCAAAAAGAAGAAATTGCTCTTAGAGTAATTTTACACCCGGCAGTTTTAACACGATTAAAAAATGAAGATGCATCTTTCATTGAAAATCTCGAAATAGAATATGGCAGTAGTTTGACTTTTAGAGCGGATGAATCACTTCATCATGATGCATTTGAAATTGTTGACCCAACAACTGGACTACCACTATAAAAAATAACTTTTCAAAGAAGTATATTAAGGAAATTTATGAAAATTAGAGCAAACAATAAAGATTACCACTATAATAATAGCAATGATGAGCCCAAAACTCTTGCTGAATTTCTACAGAGGAATGGTTTTGAATGCAACAAAGTTCTAGTTGCACTAAATGACAACATCGTTAAAATTTGTGATCTAGAATCAACTCCAATAAAAGATAATGATGTCCTTGATATCATGAATTTTGTTGGTGGTGGTTAATAGTTAAAATGCGGTAATTATACAAAATCATTAATAAATAAAGCAAAAACAGAATTTTTTAACAAAATACTTATTTTTTCTCAAGAGCCCTTATTCATATACAATACCACAAAAAAGGAGTTATTTATGCGTAAAAAACAACTATTATATTTCTATGGTATAACAGCTTTAGCATTGACTACAACAAATGCCAACGCAATTGATTTTTTCTCAAAACCTTGGAACCGTGAATTTGATACAACATATTTAGAAAGCTATAGCCCACATAATTGGTCTAAAACTGCTAAAGATGATTACGGTATTCCTAAAGCAACAAAATTGCTGGAAATCATCAAAGAAAAAAATAATAACGAGCGTTACCCTAAGGCTTTCTTAAACAGTGAAATTATTGAAGAAATGCGCAAAAAATATAATAGCGACATCGATTATTATAAATTTATTAAAGCAAATTATGTTGATAAAATTGATTCTTTAGCAAAAATTAATCGTAAAGACCGTGGCAAATATATTGAATTAATGAATTGTTTTATCAATTTGGGTATAGCTTATTACGTAACTAAAGATGAAAAAATAGCACAAAAAGCATGGCATATTTTCAAGGAACAAATGTCCAATTATGAAGTTAAAATGAAAGCATTTCATTATGATTTTCATTGCTTCGCAAGTGGTTACGATATGTTTCAGGGAGCATGGAACCAAGCTCAACGTACTGAAGCGCAAAAATTTCTTTATGATAATTTTTTAACCTTTGCACTTAAAATTTTTGAGGAGCCTCTAAGCAATAAAGTTTCAAGAGCATTCGTCACAACTGGTCGCTCTAATATTGCAATCCAAGCCTATGGCGGTTTTATTCCAATGGCAATTACCTTATCAAGCGTTTACCCAAAAGAATCAAGCGATTTACTTTATGAAACATTACATTATTTAGCAATTGCAACTACTGAAATGGCTCCTGATGGAGCTTGGCGCGAAGGACCTTCGTACTGGGGTTGGACTGCACGTCGAGGTTATATTCCGGCATTTAGTTGCTTAAAAAATGGTTTAGGATCAACTTTTGGTATTGATGAAATGGCTGGAGTTGATGAGTGTGGTTACTTTAGTTTATACGTTAATAGTGTTATACCAAATAAAAGTTTTCGTTTTGCTGATTCAGGAGAAGACAATCAAATTGGTAAAAAGGAGTATTTCTTCGCAAATTATTTTAAGGATAAAAAATTAGCAAATGCACTAAAAGCACTTAAAGGTAGCCGATTGAGCCCAATTCCTCAATATTTTGATCTACAAAAAAAAGCTAAAAGTGAAATTTCATTACCATTATCGAAAAAATTTGGTCGTATTGAATTAGCTTCATTTAGAAGTTCATGGCTAAACAAAAATGGTTGGTTTACTGCATTCAAAGGTGGTTTTCCTTCAGAAATCCACGGTAATTTACACACAGGTACATTTGTCATTGATGCACTAGGAGAACGTTGGGTAACAACTGGAGGAGGCACAAGTTACGACGCTAAAGATGTATGGAATTATTCACCACTGGGTGGGCGCTGGCGTTATTTCGGAGCTCGTGCAGAATCTAAAAACTGCTTAATTGTTAACAACGGAATACCCAAAAATAAAAACCTTTATCCAATGATGGAAAATTATGTTTTACCTGATCAGTACCCTTTTAGCAAATCAGTAATTACCGATTTCAAAACTAATGGTTTAGGGAAAAAAGCAGGTGGATATGCAATTTTAGATATGACAGAAGCTTATCGTGATTTTTGCAACAGCGCACGCCGTGGTGTAAAACTTCATACTAGTGGCAATCGTGTGACAATTCAAGATGAAGTTTTGTTCCGTCATCGTATGTTCTATAATGCTAATTTCTTGATGACTCTTTATTCAGATACTAAAGTTACCATCAATGAAAATAAATCAAGCGCAATCTTAGAGCGTAATGGCAAAAAAATTCTCGTTTCAATAAATAGTAACATTGAAAGCGCCATTCTTGAACTTCGTGAGATGAAGCCTCTTGATAATAGCCAAGGTATTATTGCTAATGGTATGGATAAAACCTATAAAAACCTAAAACAACTAGTGGTTAAAATTGAAAATAAAAATCGTCTTGAGCGTGATTTTTTACGCTTAACTGTGGAATTTGAAGAATACAACGCGAAAAGCAAAGGCGTAACAAATATAAAAATTCTTAAAGATTGGGAACTAGAAAACAGTTCAATTTTTAATGCAATTGGTTTCTAATATTTCAATATTTATTTAAAACAAAAAAGCACTTTAAAATAAAGTGCTTTTTTAATGTTTTTATGACTCAAATAGACAATGTATTCAAGCAATCTTATCGAGTAACTTGTTCTAAAATGGCTATTTAATTTTATATTTATAGCTATTTACTAAAATTCTATTTATATGCAGGAAAACAAACAAGTTTCCATTCATCATTTATTTTTTTGAATTTTTTGCTACTGATATACTTTGGATCATTTTTATCAAGAGGTATATGCATTCCATTGACTGTAAAAATTCCCTTAGGGTCATTTTTCCAAAATTGACAGCGATCTAAAATTATGTTATATTCACCGAATTTTTTGTAATGATCAGTAATATGTTTGTTTTCTTTTAAATATTTGTAGGAAGTTTCTGTTGTTAGAGCTTTTAACTTCTCTTCATCACCACTTTTATTAACTGCAATAAATTCTTTGTAATAATCCATTGGCAATTTGCCATGCTTATCCTTAACAAGCGTCATTCCTTCTTGTAAACTTTCAGCTCTAACTTTCCATGGATTTCCTTCACTAACACGTGGAAGAGGTTTTTCCTCTGAACAGCCCGTTAAAACACTAGCTGCAACTAAACCAAAAACAGTTAATCCTAATGATATATTTTTTTTCATTTGCTAAAAAATCCTTTTTAAATTTCGTAATATAATTAATAAAAAAATACTATAAACTATGTAAATTATTATAAATTTTTAAATAGTCAATTTATTTTAGTAATATAGTGTATTTTAATTTTTGTATACTAAAAATACTCAGTTGTCTATAAAATACTCGAAATTATTTTTTTATTCTTTTAAGTTATCATAGTAAGGTTTTAGATTTTTCTGTTTAACTTCTTCGCTTTCAAAAATTTTTTTACCTTCAACTTCAATTACGTAATTCAGAAACTCAATTCGCATCTAATTAAGCGCTAAATTTCCCTCTCATCAAGCCTCTTTTTTAACTGTTTCTTTAGTAAATATTTCCCCACAATAAACAATACTTATTTCGCTTAATGAGACTTTTAATGGAAATTTAGTTATGATGTCGCGAATCATATAATAGCAACTATCACCTACTGTTGACGACATTGCTTCTCTATTACAAAAACTAGTGCGTTCATCATTTAGTTTTGAAGCTAAAACGTATAATAATTTAGTGTCTTTAACTCTGATAAATTCACCGTATGCCTCACCAAATTTTTTCCAGCTACTTTTATCTCTAGTAAAATTTTCAATCAGCGCTAAATAATGTTATTTTTCTCTATCATAAATTACTATTTTGTCCTTAACTTCAGAAATATTCTCAATTTTTTGAGGAACATCTTACGAACATGAACAAACTCCAAACAACAAACCAACCAAAAATAAATAGCGCATAATTCCCCCCTCCTCAACTAAAGTTATTTTTAAAAATTAACAAAAGGAAAAAACTTTAAAAATCCTTTCTCGGAAAAATTCAACAAACCAATTTGTACAGTTTCACCGCTTGAATTATTTAAAATACCAAACTGAATTGTTTTTGTTGAACCAGTACCACCTATTAAATTCCATAAGCCAAATTGAGCAGTTCCATATGCATCATTTGAAACATTCATTAAACCACTTTGTAAACAAACATCACTACTCATAGCAGTATTTACACCTCCAAATTGAAGCCCAATAGCATTAACATCAGCCACATTTAAAAAACCAAAATTAACCCCATTCAAATAGTCAAATTTATTCATTAGCGATAATGCAACTCCATTACCGTCACGATACATATTGTAAATTCCAGCCAACGCTAAGCCATTCATTTCTAATGCGTTATTTAAAACATTAATATCACCAACTTCTTTCATTTGATTTTCATTTAAATAAAAACCATTGAAAAATCCTCCAAAAGCAATTCCGTTTAACACTTCATGGTTATTACCAAATGCCGAAAATACTGCACCATTTGCTTCAGTATTTATATTTAACATTCCTGCAAATTCAAGGCCATTAATCTCTGTAATATCATGTCCCATTCCTGAAAATGCTAGACCAGTCAATTCAGTATTTTCACTCCATAGCAACACACATGAAACGCCGCTAACATTTTCAAAGCCATGACCAAGAGCAAAGGCAAAACCACCTAAATCACAACCATCAGCAAAATCAGTTTGAAAGTCAGTATATAATCCAATCAAATTGGTATTTTTTTCGAGTTCACCAAATAATGATGCACCATAAAAATAATTCTTCATGTTACTTTCTTTTTTATTATATATAGCAGGAAAACCAAAGCGTAAAGACTGAAATTTATAACCTTCAGCAGGTTCTAAAATTTCTGTTAATTCTTGTGTTTCATTATTTTTTTTATCAACAACCTCTTGCGCTAGAAGTGGATTCATTGCTAGAGTTGCTAATAAACATCCATAAATTAATTTTTTCATAATTTGTCCCTCATATAAAAAATGTTAGATTAATTCTTTAATGAACTAATCTAACATTATCTTTACAACTTATCAAAGTTTTTCTTAAAAATTTATAAATGGGAAAAACTTTAAAAATCCTTTCTTAGAAAAATTCAATAACCCAAGCTGGAATGAATCACCTGCTGTACTATTTATAAGACCTAATTGAATATTATTGTCAGCATTTTCGTTAGTAATTTCATTCCAAAACCCTACTTGTGAAACATAATTTGCCTCACCAATTTTATTATGAGCAGACATTTGAAAGCAGACAGCTCCTTCATGCGCAAAGCTATATACCCCCGTTTGTAAACCAATAATTCGACCTAAATCGTTACAAGGAGCTAAAGAAATTCCACTAACATTAAAATCTCGATTTTCTCTAACAAGTTCTATGTCAAGATAAGTGCCAATAATATGAGCCTTTGGTTCTACTTTACCCAGCGCATAACCAATTGAATAATTATACTCTTTTTCGTAGTATTTAACCTCGTAGTTATTTAAAACAGCTGAATTAAAGGTATTCTCTTCAAAATTAAAAATATCAATGGTTGGAGTTATTAAAAATTTTATTTCATGAATGTCTTCCTCTTTGTCAATTTTTTTTTCCACTTCTTTGGAGTCAGTTCGCTTACTTTGACTTTTCTCTTTAGCAAAACTTGAATTCACAACTAAACTACTTAACAAAATTACCCAAATTAATTTTTTCATCATACATCCTTCCTATCATTTTGTTATTAACTTAAAAATTTATGAATGGGAAAAACTTTAAAAATCCCTTCTCAGAAAAATTCAACAATCCGAGTTGAAAATTACTATTTTTAGTTTTATTAATCACCCCTAACTGCAAACAATTAATTGAATTCTCATCATCAATTTCATTCCAAAAACCAATTTGAGAAACATATTTAGCTGAATCCAATTCATTATAACTTGCAAATTGCATACAACCAAACCCTTGTTTTGCAAAATTATACGCACCAACTTGAAGACCAAGAATTCTTGTTAAACTATTACATGGCGCCAAAGAAATTCCGCTAACATTGAAATCTCTATTAAATCTAAAAAATGATGAATCAATATATGGACCAATCAAATTAGTTTTTGGTTTTACATCTCCAATAATATAACCAATCGAATACTTATATTCGTGTTCATACCATTTAATTTCATAGCTATTTAATAATGATAAATCTGGCAAAATGGTAGGAGAGCTCCAAGAAAGTCCTGTCGAAAAACTAAGGTTATCGTCCCCTTCTTTTTTACTTTTTAAATCTTTTTCTTCTTTTGTGCAATCTGATACTTTAACGCTTGGTTTCCTCTTATCCTTTGTAGTACTACAAATTTTTTCTTTCTTGGAAGGTTGTTGCTTGACACTTTTTTCAGCAACTTTTTTAACATTTGCTTTTTTCTGATTGTTAACTTCTTTTTTTTCTTCAGCAAAACTTGAATTCACAACTAAACTACTTAACAAAACTACAAAAATTAACTTTTTCATATTGTCCCCATATTATACTAATTTTTAATTATTATAATTTAGCACGAATATAATATAATGCAAAAAGACACTTCTAACATATTAGTTATAAGTGTCTTAATGAATTTTCATCAAATAAAAATATTAACGTATTTTTAATGTAGCTAAACCAATCGCTGCACAAATCAAAGCAATAATCCAAAAACGTACCACAATTTGCGTTTCAGTCCACCCTTTCCTTTCAAAATGGTGATGAATTGGCGTACATAAGAATATTCGCTTTCCACCTGTGTATTTAAAGTAACCAACTTGCAACATCACCGATGCGGCTTCAATTACAAAAACACCGCCAATAATTATCAAAATAACCTCTTGGCGAGTCATAATTGCCACCATTGCCAACGATCCACCTAAGGCTAAACTGCCTGTATCACCCATAAACATTGATGCAGGACTACAGTTATACCATAAAAATCCCAAACACGCCCCCGCAATTGCCCCACAGAAAATACCAACTTCTCCAGCTCCAGATATTTGCGGAATTTTTAAATATTCAGCAAACTCAACGTGTCCGCATAAATAGGCAATCAATGCATAAGTTGAAGCACTAATTGCTGTACATCCAGTAGCTAAACCGTCTTTGCCATCAGTTAAATTCACTGCATTTGAAAATCCAACCATCATAAAAACAGCAAAACCAAATACCAATACTGCAGCTCCCTTAAAGGAGATTAATTTACTTAAAAATGGTAAACTCACTTTCTGCAAATATCCACCACTATCTTTATCAGCATAAAACAGCAACCCTACTGCAATTACGCTAACTAAAGTTTGACAAAATAACTTCATTTTTGCCGACATTCCCCCTGTCTTCAAAATCTTCGACAAATCATCAATGAACCCAATTGCACACAACAAAACTAAAGAACCTAAGAAAATTAGAATCAACAAACTATCAAGCCGAGCCCACAATAATGTCGAAATTGTGATGCTTGCCACAATCAAAAGCCCCCCCATACTTGGAACCTTATCTTTTGAATGATCAATATATTTATCTTCAACAATACCTTCAAGACGCGTAGGCGCCATCGTATTGAACTTTTTCAGTAATCTCACTGTCATAGGTCCAAAAACAAAACAAATAAACATTGCCGTGAATGTCGCCCCTGCAGCACGGAATGTCACATATTTAAATAAATTAAAATATCCAACTAAGTTAGATAATTCACTTAGGTAATATAACATTTTTAACTCCTAATACCCTTTTAAACACACAAGGAATATTGTTAAATTATAACTTCATTTAACAATATTCTCAAGCTTTTTTATTTTTTTAAAAACTCAATGTAAAGTCTTAACTTAAACTTTACAATGAATCTTATCCGCATTTACTATAACCACAGCTTAAACATTTTAAACAATTTTCTTGGTTAATTAACTCTTTCTCACTGCATTGAGGACAGATCATTTTGTTATCATTCATTTTATCAACTTCTTTTTGTTCCTCACTATCTATAACGGTCGTTTTATCAGCAACTTTATACCCATTACCGTTAGAAATAATACCAAGTTTTTCTAAATGCAGTTCAATAACATTACCAATATCAGCAGCCAAAGATGGCACATATTTACTCTTCTTGTAATAACCGCCATTTGGATCATAAATACTCTTTAACTCTTCAACCAAGAATGTTGGCTCAGGATCATGACGGAAAACTGCCGAAATTAAACGTGTCATTGCTACAACCCAACTAAAATGTTGAAGATTTTTAGTATTAATAAATAACTCATATGGGCGACGACGACCATTTTCTTCAATTAAATCATTAATCGTTAGATATAAAGCATCAGCAGCTAGCGGAGTTTTAATTTTATAGGTTGTTCCCTCTAAAATTTCAGGACGCTTCATAAATTTAGCCTTATTAGCTTTAACTTTTGCTTCAACTTGCGCTTGTTCTTTTTTAATGTCAGCTTCTTCAGCTTGTGCTTTCTCTTCTGCTTCTTTCTTTTTCTTATCTTCATCACGAATTAAGACACCAGTAATATACTCAGAAGGGCGGAATGTTGTACAACCTTTTAATCCTTTTTCATAAGCTTTCATATAGATATCTTGAAAGTCTTCAAATGGATAATTTGATGGCACATTAATAGTTTTTGAAATACTACTGTCAATATATTTTTGTAATACAGCTTGAATTTCAACGTGCTCAATTGGCTTAATGTCACTAGTACATACAAAATAATCTGGTAAATCTTTGTCTGCAACTTCAGATACATTTAAATATTTGCAGTATTCTCTGTAAGCATAATCTGCGATTTCAACTTCAGTTATATCATCTTCGTGACCATTACGGATCTTACGTGTATAATGGAATGCAAAAACAGGTTCGAGCCCACTCGATACATTACCAGCTAGTAGACTAATTGTTCCAGTTGGAGCAATCGAAGTTAAATGACTGTTACGAATACCAAATTCTTTAATACCTTTTTGAATATCTTCTGGAAGACTTTGAATAAACTTACTTTGACTGTATTTATCAATATCTAAAAGTTCAAATGCACCTTTCTCTTTAGCCAATTCAATACTTGCACGGTATGCGCTACAAGTAATTGTTTTCATAATTTTTTCTGACAATTCAACAGACTCAGAAGAACCATATTTTGTTTTCAAGAAAATCATCGCATCGCCAAGACCTGTAATACCAATTCCCATGCGACGTTTTGATAAAGCTTCAAGACGTTGTTTTTCGAGCGGATAATTACTCAATTCAATTACGTTATCAAGCATTCGAACAGCTGTAGCAATAACTTTTTCAAGCTTTTTAAAATCAAACTTAGCCTTATCAGTAAACGCATCTTTAACGAATCTTGTTAAGTTGACCGAACCTAACAAGCATGCACCAAATGGAGGTAATGGCTGCTCTCCACACGGATTTGTTGCACAAATTTCTTCAGCGTAGTGCATATTATTCATTTCATTAACTTTATCAATTAAGATGAAACCAGGCTCTGCATAATCATAAGTTGACTGCATAATTTTTTGCCATAAATCTTTCGCCTTAATAGTTTGGTAAACTTTTCCTTTAAATTTAAGTTCCCATTCGCTATTGTTTTTTACAGCTTGCATAAACTCTTCTGTAATTGCAACAGAAAGGTTAAACATCTGTAGTTGAGCGTTATTTCGTTTCGCCTCAATAAATTTGATAATATCGGGGTGATCACAACGCATAACCCCCATTTGAGCTCCACGACGTTGTCCTGCACTCATAATAGTACGACATGTAGAATCTAAAACTTGCATAAAGCTAATTGGACCACTTGATTCGGCTTCACAACCACGAATATGAGAGCCTTCTGGGCGAATTGTTGAAAAATCAAAACCAACCCCACCACCTTGCTTTTGTGTCAATGCAGAGTCTTTGACTGTGTCAAAAATTCCATCAATAGAGTCAGGAATTTTATTCATCACATAGCAATTAAACATAGTAACTTCTTCGCGAGCAGTACCAGCATTAGCGATAATACGCCCCCCAGGGATAAACTCTAAGTTGCATAACATTTCTGAGAATTTTTTTTCCCATTTTTTTGAGTCTTTTTCTTTAGCAGCACAAGCTTTTGCAACGCGTTTAAACGTTGCTTCAATAGATTCATCTTTTGGCACATCTGCTTTGCCCTGGTAACGGTATTTACGATTCCAGATATCATCTGAAATATTATAGAAATGTTTATCGCTATACTCCATTTTCTGCATCCTTTTGTTTTAATTTTTGCTATAGTTTAGTGTTTAATTTTATTTTTAATTTAATCTATTTTCACTACTATCCATCTCAGAAAAAAAGCCGTAAAAACCCGCCAAAGCTAAATAATATTTTTAGCTTTAATTTTAACTTCTAAATACTACTATTACGTGAATTTTTATCCTTCAAAGATATTGAAAATATAATTTGGAATTTATACAACTAAGGAGTGTTAATTTTACTAACCATGTAGCCAATAACAGCTTGTCAAAAATAACGACTTTTCAGTATTTTTAAGATAAATACCTAAAACAGTGATTTTTATGTGATATTGTGGGTCATTTTAATCAACAACACTATATATAGTGTAATCATTCTAAATACATAGTAACCCAATCACTAAAAAAATGCAACTTATTTTTAAACATTTTTCATATTTTTTTTTGTATTGAGCACAAATCTTTTTTTGACAAAGATTGTTATTTATGGTCTAAAAAATTTTTATATTTTTTTATAAAAATTTCACTAGAAAAAAACTATCTTAATCATACTAAATTAATAATGTTTTTAATATTAAAATAAAATACAAAACTATTACTTTTAAAACAATATTTTTATTTTTTTCAATGTTTAATTATTGTTAAAAAATTATTTTTTGTTTTTTTTTAGTTTAAAGGTTTAAATTTGTTTTTTTTGCTGTTAATATAAAAAAGGGAGTTTTATTTTTTTATAAATCTCCTATTGACAACAACATAGTGAAAGTAGGCAAGTTAATCAAAAACATTTCCCTACAAATCACCAATATTTTTCATGTTAACCATCAAACTCTCTATGATTAGAGAAAGGAGTAGGTATGAAGGATGTAAGCAAAGTTCGCAACTTCGTCGTAGCTGGACACAGCGGTAGTGGAAAAACTTCTCTTTGTGATTTAATGCTGTTTAAATCAGGAGCGGTAGACCGACTGGGAAAAGTTTCAGAAAACACAAGTATTTCTGATTATACAACCGACGAACAAGCAAAGCAAAGTAGTATTTACGCAACACCTTTGCATTGTAGCTGGAATAATCACTTTATCTTTTTTGTAGACACTCCTGGGTATGGAGAATTCATTGGTGAAGTAATTTGTGCGATGAATGCGTGCGATTGTTGTTTATTAACAATTGATGGCACCAATGGAATTGAAGTTGGATTTTCACGTGCGTGGCGCAATGCTAGAAATTTAAAGATGCCGAAAGCAATCTTTGTTAATAAATTAGACCAACCACGAGCCGACTTTTTTGCGGTAGTGAAACAACTTCAAGAAACTTACGGAAAAAATTTATGTATTCCAATAACATTGCCAGTAATTGGTAGCGACGGCATAGAGCGCGCAATTCATGTCTTAAAAGATAAGGATTATCCTGAAGAATTAGCAAATGAAATTGAAAAATATAAAGAAATGTTGATGGATACGATTGCCGAATCTGATGAAGAGCTAATGGAACGCTATTTAGAAGGTGAAGATTTAACAGAAGATGAAATCGCTACAGGTTTACATGAAGCAATAGCTCATGGAGAATTAATTCCAGTTTTTGCTGGTAGTGTTGAAAAAGATATTGGTATTGAACGTTTATTAAATGGCGTTGTTAATTTATTCCCGCACCCAGGCGACAGAGTTTTTGAAAATATTAATGGCGAAATTGTTGATCCAGCAGATGAAAAAAATCCAGCGGTAGCACGAGTATTCAAATCAGTGATTGACCCATATATTGGACAATTAACCTATTTCAGAGTACGTGCTGGAGAATTCACTAGTGACTCAGATGTTTTTAATATCAATACTGGAACAAAGGAGCGTTTTGGAACAATTTTATTAATGAATGGTAAAAATCAGGATAAAGTGCAAAAAGCTGGTCCTGGTTTTATCGGTGCAATGGTTAAACTAAAAAATACCCATACAGGCAATACTTTAAGTTCAAATAATTCAGCTGTGCCGTTACCAAATATTGAATTTCCAAATGCTCTAATGTCATACGCTGTTACAGCCGTTGTAAATGGTGAGGAGGATAAAATTGCCAATGGAATTCAACGTTTAGCAGAATGTGATCCAACAATTAGATTAACACGCCATCCAGAAACTCATGAAATGCTATTATCAGGAATGGGTGATTTACACCTTAAAAATGTCGTTAATAAACTCCATGAAAATTATAAAGTAGATGTTAATTTGGCGACACCAAAAGTACCATACCGTGAAACCATAATGGCAACAGGTGAAGGTCATTACCGTCATAAAAAACAATCTGGAGGTCATGGACAATTTGGTGAAGTATTCCTTAATATTACGCCAATTAGTGGTGAATTTGAGTTTGAAAATAAAGTTGTTGGTGGCAGTATTCCCAAAAATTACATTCCAGCAGTCGAAAAAGGAATTCAAGAAGCTTTAGAGCGTGGACCACTATCTGGAAACCGTGTAGAAAATGTTAAAGTTTGTGTCTACGATGGTAAACATCATGCAGTGGACTCCTCTGAAATGGCATTTAAAATTGCCGCACGTTATGCCTTTAAAGATGCAATGGAAAAAGCCAAAGCTGTTTTAATGGAACCAATAATGAGTGTGAGAATTTTAATTCCCGATCAATTTATGGGTGATATTTCGGGTGATTTAAATCATAAACGAGGACGCATTCTAGGAATGGATCGTGTTGATGGTATGCAACTAGTAAATGCTGAAGTTCCATTATCAGAGATGTCACACTATGCAACGGAAATTCGTAGTATTACCGGCGGAGCTGGATCCTTTGAGATGACTTTTGAGCGTTATGAGCAGTTGCCTAGTAATATTGCTAATGATGTTATCAAAAAATATCAAGACGCTGAAGCAAACGAATAAAATTCATCAATTTAAATGTATTTCTAAGCTATAGAGTGTAAATAATTAGAAAATATTTATATTTTATAGCTTAAAATGGCTTTTTAGATAAAAATCAATATTTTAGAAGCGCATTTATAAAAAAACTGAGGAATCGACTATTCCTCAGTTTTTTAATCTTAAAATTACTCTTCAAAATTTATGATAGTGGCATCTTCCTTGCAAACTTTTGCTATCTTAACGCCTTTTCTGAAGTTTTGATTTAAGTTATCTTTTCGGTAATAATAATTACCTATGTTATTTTCTGTAACATTTTCTGCGTGTAAATCTCCAAGTAAAAAATTTGTTCGCCCAGAATGTGCTAAAAATACATAGTTACCGATACCATAATATCCTCCGAGAGGATTTGTTGAACTACCAGCTTCAAAAGCATGATAAGGTTTATAAATTACATTTCCTTTAGTAACATCTGCTAAAAGAATAGTATCAACTGTCGAAGTCATTTTCTCAGGGCGTAATCGTGATTGTTTATTAGTTTTATAATCAGTTTGACCTCCACCATAACTTAAATTCGGATTACTCTCTCCTCCGCAAGGTACGCCATAAGTGACTTTAACAACACGCAATTCAATTGCGATGTCTGAATTATATGATTTACTATTTTTATATTTTGGGCAATGAATAATTTTTGACTCTAAAGAGTTCATATACCCCAATCCATAGTCGACTCCATTAACTGGCACACTTGACAATATTCCAGCCCATGGAGCATCATAGGCTGCGTTGTATAACACTCCATCACAATCAGACATTGCTAAACTGAAATAGCTCCCAACTTGTTTCTGACTATTCATACATGAAGTTGATCTCGCTTTCTCTCGAGCACTAGCTAACGCTGGCATCAGAATTCCAGCAATAATTGCGATTATTGCAATAACCACTAACAATTCAATTAAAGTAAAGAGTTTTTTGTGTTTTTTCACATTAGCCCCTTATTATCTTATATAATGTTTAATATTTTTTTAGTTTGTCAATATTTTTTTATTTACTACTATTTAAACATTCAACAAATAAGCTAAAGTACTTATAATATATAACACTAAAATATAGTTCATGCAACATTTTTTAGATATTTTAAGCAAAAATTCACCATAATAAGGAATTATGGTAATAATACAAGATAATAAAAAACTAAAAAAAGCAGTCCTAAAGTTTAGGACTGCTTTATATATAATAACAATTAAATATAAAAATTAATCGTTTCTAATTGATGCTTGAGCCGCTGCTAAACGTGCCACTGGCACACGGAATGGACTACAAGAAACGTAATCTAACCCAACACGATGACAAAAGTCAATTGATTTAGGGTCTCCACCATGCTCTCCACAAATACCTAAGTGAATATCACTACGTGTTGCTTTACCCTTTTCAACCGCCATTTGTACTAACTGCCCTACCCCTTCTTGATCTAAAGATTGGAATGGGTCAGCATCATAAATACCATCGTGAACATAATCTGTTAAAAATTTACCAGCGTCATCACGAGAAAATCCACAACTCATCTGTGTTAAATCATTCGTTCCAAACGAGAAAAATTCAGCTTCGGTAGCGATTTGATCAGCAGTTAATGCTGCACGTGGCACTTCAATCATTGTTCCAATTTTAACACTAACTTTTTTACTTTGCTGCTCTTCAACATCAGCAATAACTTCTTTAATAATCTCTTTTTGCAACTGCAATTCTTTAACAGTTCCAACTAAAGGCACCATAATTTCTGCTTTTGCACCTTCAACTATTAATGAAGCTTCTACAATTGCACGTGCTTGCATTGCTGTAACTTCTGGATATGTGATTCCTAGGCGACAACCACGATGACCTAACATTGGGTTGAATTCATCTAGCGAATGAACAATTTCCTTAACTTCATGTGGAGTCATATCCATTTCGCGTGCCATCTCTTCTTGCCCCTTAGCATCATGTGGTAAAAATTCATGCAATGGAGGGTCTAAAAGGCGAACTGTACATGGACGGTCACCCAAAGCCCTAAAAATGTCTACAAAATCTTGACGTTGAACCGGTAATAATTCATCTAATGCATATTTATATTGATTAATTGCATTGATTAATTTTTTATCTGTTAACTTTTCTTTTAACTCATCTAAATCATTGCACATATGTTCAGCTTTTAACTTTTTAACAGTCTCAGCTACTAAAATCATACGACGGAATGAAATAATTCTATCCCCCTCGAAAAACATATGCTCAGTACGACACAAACCAATACCTTCTGCACCAAATTTCACCGCAACCTCGGTATCATGCGGCGTATCACTATTTGTGCGAATTCCCAGTTTACGATACTTATCCGCTAATTCCATTAATTTACCAAATGGTCCTGATAGTTCTGGTTCAACACTCTCAATTTGTCCCAAATAAACTTTTCCAGTCGAACCGTTTAAAGAAATCCACTCTCCTTCCTTAATGATATTGTTCGCAGTTCTAAATTCTTTTTTCAAATAATCGACAACAATATCTCCACAACCTGCAACACAGCATGTTCCCATACCACGAGCAACAACCGCTGCATGTGATGTCATTCCACCACGGGCTGTTAAAATTCCTTTTGCAGCGTGCATTCCGCCAATATCTTCTGGACTTGTTTCAAGGCGTACTAAAATTACCTCTTCTCCATCTCTAGTCCACTCTTCAGCAGTATTTGCATCAAAACAAACAATTCCGCTTGCAGCTCCTGGAGATGCTGGTAAACCTAATGCAATTTGCGTTGCCGCTTCTTCTGCTTCTTTGATAAAAACTGGATGCAACAACTGGTCAATTTGTTGTAAATCAATACGCATTAATGCTTCTTTCTCATCAATTAACCCCTCTTTCATTAAATCTGAAGCAATTTGCACTGCAGCTGCAGCTGTGCGTTTACCATTACGAGTTTGAAGCATATAAAGTTTACCATTATCAATAGTAAATTCCATATCTTGCATATCTTTATAATGCTTTTCTAAAAATGCCTTAACTTCATCAAGCTGTTTAAAACACTCTGGCATGGATTCTTCTAGTGACGGGTATTCGTTAGTACGAATTTCTTCACTAACCCCTTGGCTTTTCGCCCATTCTTGTGAACCCATTTTAGTAATTTCTTGCGGAGTTCTAATTCCTGCAACTACATCCTCACCTTGAGCATTAATTAAATACTCACCATAAAAGTAACGATTTTCTCCAGTAGAAGGGTCACGACTAAACGCCACACCAGTCGCGCTGTTTTCACCACTATTTCCAAATACCATAGTCTGGACATTAACAGCTGTTCCAATCAATCCTCTAATATCATTAATATCACGATATTTTATTGCACGAGGATTATTCCACGAACTAAATACAGCCTCAATTCCTTTCCATAACTGTTCTTCAGGATCCTCTGGGAAATCTTTTCCTGTTTGCTCTTTTACTACTGATTTATATAATTTGATAACATCTTTTAAGTCTTCAGTTGTTAACTGAGTATCTAATTGAACACCTACTTTTGCTTTAACTGAATCAAGCGCAGTTTCAAAACAGTGATGCTCAATACCTAACACTACGTCGCCAAACATTTGAATAAATCGACGGTATGAATCCATCACAAAACGCTCATTGTTTGTTAAATCAATCATCGCTTGAGCTGTTTCGCTATTTAATCCTAAATTCAAGACTGTATCCATCATTCCAGGCATTGACACAGCAGCTCCACTTCGCACGGACAATAATAATGGATTAGGACCTGCACCAAATGTTTTTCCAGTAATTTTCTCTAATTTTTTTACTGCATTTTGAACTTCACTTTTTAACAACTCAAATAATTGATCACGACCAATATCATAATATGCTTGACATGCTTCAGTTGTTAATGTAAATCCTGGAGGAACAGGTAAACCTAAACTAGCCATATCAGCTAAATTTGCACCCTTCCCTCCAAGAAGGTTTTTCATTGTTGCATCACCCTCAGAAAACTCTGAACTAAAAAAATAAACGTACTTCTGTGACTTCATAAAAATGTCTCCTCAAATTGGACTTTTATGTTGAAAATTTTTCTACAGATAATATTTCATTCTTACTTTTTTTATATTACCCTATCTCCACTCTTTTATTTTTGTAATTGCTAATAATTTTATCAAACTAATACAAAAATCGTTGAACACAATTATTTTTTTCTACCCCTAGAAATTTAACTATGTTCTATCACAAAAAAAACGTTTGAATTTTAGCGTTAACTAAAAATTCAAACGTAATAAAATGTCTATTGCTTAAAGCTTTTAAAAGCTGCTATTATTTTCTTTTTTTCTTTGTTACTATTAGCAGAAATCATAACGAAGGAGCCATTAACAAAAGCTTCAAACTTTCTTCCTACAATAAAAATATAACCATTTTTTTTAGCAAATTCTAACCGTTCTCGTTGTAATTTCAATTTGCTATCAAATTTATAAATTCCAACATCGCTACCTGCTATAACAAGTGCCATTGCAATTTGAGCCCCCACAGTTTTACGCATTAAAGGTCTAACTCCTTCTATTTTTATACCACTTTCTTTAAAGTGATCCAAAATATCAATCATTGTACTATTATTATTTTCTGCTTCAGAAAAAGAAGTACATGAAGTAAAAAAACAGACCGCAAACAATATTATAAAACTTGCACAAAAACCGTAAATTTTTCTCATAATAATGATTTCCTATATTGATAATTTTTATATCATCCTTTAATCTTCCCTTAAAAATATATAATATTTTTCAACTACTAAAAGAATCAATATTTTTAAGATACCATTTGTCAACACTTAAATCAAATGATACATTTAATAAATTTTGCTGTTTTATGGGGATTTTATAATTTTATGCCCTATTTAATTAATATCAAATAATAATGGAAACAACTATGAAAGATAATTCAATATTAAATATAGTCCTTTTCAATCCAGAAATTCCGCAAAACACTGGCAACATCGGTCGTCTATGTGTATGCAATAATCATCGTTTACACTTGATAAAACCTTTAGGTTTTGAGTTGACAGATAAATACTTAAAACGTGCGGGTATGGATTACTGGCAACACTTAGATTATACAATTTATGAAAACTGGGAAGATTTTTGTACGCAAAATTCTGGTGCAAACATCTATTTTTTATCAACTAAAACAGACCAAGTTTTTTGGGATTGTGAGTTCAAACCAAACGACTACTTAATTTTCGGTTCAGAAGGAAAAGGTTTACCGCCAGAATTTTATGAAATTTATAAAGACAACTTAGTTACAATACCAATGCATGGCGAACATTGTCGTAGTCTGAATTTAGCAAATAGCGTGTCAATTGTGATGTTTGAGGCAATGCGTCAGTTACGTTAATTACTAAAAAAGTAACCAAATTGCTTCAAATAACAAATAAGCATTAGTGATTAAAATTTTTTACAAAAAACGAGGAAAATTATGTTACTATTTCAATCAAATAATCGTGGTGGAGTACTATCACTAATAATCAATATTTTTATTATTTTTATAGCAATTAGTTTAATTTTTGGTTTAATTATAATCGTTTTGCCAATTATTATAATTTATTGGTTAATTGCGAAAATTTTTGGCAAACAACCTCCTATTAATATTAATAATATTAAAAATCAATATCATAAAATGAATTCAAAGCAATCTTTTAACAATAGTAATCAACATCAAGAAGAAGATGGATTCTATAAATATAAATCAGATACCGGAGGCGTCGATGATATTATTGACGTTAAAGCAACCGAAGTAAATGATAAAAAATGATAACTAATAATAAATAATAATGAGAGCACCTCAACAAATTATTGAAGTGCTTTTTAAAAAATTATTTTTCATGACAATTTTTGTGCCGACAAATTTCGCCATTAATCATATAAATAACATCTTCACAAATATTTGTTGCGTAATCACCTATGCGTTCAAGATGACGTGCAATAGTTTCAAGTGCAAGATAATATCTAACTTCTTCAGGTTTACACTCAATTTTTTCAATAACTTTTTTATTAATTTTAGAATATAAATTATCAATAATATCATCATTTTTAAGTGTTTGAATTGCTAATTCTTTATCTGCACTAACTAAAGATTCAAGGGAGTTATTCAAAATTTGTACCGCCTCAGAAAACATTAATTCTAGATTTTTACTACAACCATTGCGAGCACTTTGATGCTTAATAATTTCTTGACACTGACAAGCAATATTACAACATAAATCTCCCACTCTTTCAAGATCATTATTAACTTTTAAGCAAGTCATTACATAACGCAAATCACCAGCAACTGGCTGATGAAGCGCCAAGACCTTAAGACATTCTTCTTCGATTTCAATTTCACGAAAATCAATTTTACGATCTTCAACAATAATCTGATTCGTTAAATCTAAATCACATTCCAAAAATGATTTTAAAGTTTTATCAAGTGCTTTTTCAACCAATAAACTTTGGTTTAACAGCAACTGCTTTAATTTTTCTACTTCACGATTTAAATGAATATTTACCATAATTTTTCCTCAGCTAAAACGCCCTGTAATATACTCTTCGGTTAACTTATACTTTGGGCAAGTGAAAATTTTTTCAGTGCGATCATATTCAACAATTTTTCCTTCATAAAAAAACGCTGTATTATCTGCGATACGTGCAGCTTGCTGCATATTGTGCGTGACAATAACAATAGTGTATTTTTTAACTAATTCTTCAATCAAATTCTCAATTTTTAAAGTTGCTACAGGGTCAATTGCTGATGTTGGTTCATCCATTAATAATACTTCTGGCTCGACGGCAATCGCTCTAGCAATACAAAGACGCTGTTGCTGCCCTCCTGACAAAGAGTTGCCACTTTTTTTGAGCTTGTCTTTAACTTCGTCCCATAAACCAACCCGCTTAAGAGCGTCTTCAACACGGTCATGAAGCTCACTGCGCTTTAATTTATAATGAAGCTTTAAGCTAAAAGCAATGTTTTCAAAAATTGACATCGGAAATGGTGTTGGTTTCTGAAAAATCATTCCAATTTTTTGGCGCAAAGCCATTAAATCAGTTTTTTTATCAAGAATATTTTGTCCTTCAAATATAATTTCACCATCCGCTTTTTGCTCTTTATAAAGATCAAATATCCGATTATAGGTTCTTAAATGAGTCGATTTACCACAACCAGATGGACCAATAATTGCCGTAACTGATTTGCGTTTTATATCAATATGATTATCAAATAACGTTTGTTTATCTCCATAACTAAAGTTTAAATTACGAACTGATATCACACTGTCACTTATTGAATTGTAAAAACAATCAGCGGCTGTTATTGCACTATTATTGACAATTTTTTCACAATCATTATGAAAGTATTTTTCTTCAACAATAGTGTTATCATCAACTAAATTATTTTTAAATTCTAACTTTTCACTTATCATAATAGTTTTATTTCCTAAAATTATTTTTTTACTTGAGCAGTAAACTTATTAATTAGTTGACAACTAATATTTAAAATCAAAATGGCAATAGTGATGACCAAGGCTGCGCCCCACGCTTTTTCAAGCATATATTCAAATGGCGAATTGGTAGCATTTTCATTGATTGCAACCGTCAAACTTGCAGTTGGTTCTGAAAAATACCCCGTAGGATAAGCATCCGAAAATAAACTTGTCAACAACAATGGAGCAGTTTCACCACTAACTCTAGCAATTGCCAAAATAACCCCTGTTAGAAGTCCACTTTTTGCCATTCTAAAGATAATCTGAAAAATCATGCGCCATTTTGGAATACTTAAAGCTATTGCAGCCTCACGTGTGGCATTTGGCACCATTTGCAACATATCACTAGTGACTTTTATCACTACTGGATACATAATTATTGCTAAAGCTACCGACGCAGCAAATCCAGAAAAATGTCCCGTTGGTACCACGACAAGTGAATAAACAAACAATCCAACTACAATCGAAGGCACCCCCATCAACGCTTCTGCTGAAATTCGAACAACTTTGCTAAAATAACTTTGAGAGTCATATTCTATCAAATAAATACCTGTAAAAATTCCAGCTGGCACTCCAATAACAGTTGCTCCAAAAGTAATTGCTGAGGTTCCAAGAATTGCGTTTGAAATACCACTATCTTTAAACGGTGAAGTTGGTTTAATTAAAAAATTACAAGACAATGCGTTGCTACCATTTTTAATTATTGTATATAAAAGCGAAAATAGTATCATGCAAATTGCTAATGTGATTAATAATGACATACTATAAAAAATAGCGTTACAAACTTTTCGCCCTAAAAGGTCTCTTTTCTTCATTGAACTATTCCTACATTGTTTTAATAACATATTTAACAAAAAGTTTAGAAATTAATTGAATTATAAAGGTCATCACCAACAAAATAAATCCAAGCTCAAAAAGTGAACTTTTAAATAATCCTGATGCTTCAGCAAAGTTATTTGCTAAAGTCGCAGAAATAGTCGTCCCTCCTTCATATAGCGAGGCTGAAACTTGTTGTACGTTACCAACAACATACAAAACCGCCATTGTTTCGCCAACCGCGCGACCAAGTCCTAAAAAACATGCTCCAACCACACCATTTAAGCCACTGCGCAAAGTAATTTTCCGAGAGACTTCAAAAGTCGTCGCCCCACTACCATATGCTGCTTCTTTAACTAATGGCGAAACCAACCTAAAAATATCCTGCATTATGGCACAAATAAATGGTAAAATCATTATTGAAAGAATTAAGGATGCAGTTAATAAATTACACCCCGAGTTCACTTGAGTATCAATAAATTGTAATTCACTACCCCCACACAAAGTTGAAATTTTATTTATAACATTTGCAATCAAAAAATTAATAGCTTGATTTATAAACGGGATGATTTTTTGCTGCATCAATGGCGCAACCACAAAAATTCCCCAAATTCCATAAATAATACTTGGAATAGCAGCTAACATATTAATTGTAACACTCAATACCGAACTAACAGTTTTTGGTGCTATTTCAACCAAATAAATCGCAATACAAAAACTTAACGGAATAGCAATTGCTAATGATAAAATTGTCGTTATAAATGTTCCACAAATAGCAGGTAATGCTCCATAAATATTTTTTACTGGATCCCAATCCTTTGAGATTAAAAAACCAAAACCAAAAGTTTTGATTGAATCTGCTCCTAAAACCAATAGTTGAAGTAAAAATGAGCCAAGTAACAAAATTATTAGTGTAGCACTTAATAAAGAGATAATTTTAAAAGTTTTATCAAAAAAATCGCTTTTAATACAATTTTTAATAAGAAATTTATTCATATTTTTTTTAATGCGCAGGGAAAAACGGAATCTACTCCTCCCTGCATGATTATATCATTTTTTTTGTTAGAGGTCTACTTAAAACATTTCTTTTCAACAATATTTACCACACTTTGTGGAATTGGCACATAATGTAATTGTTCGGCTATTTTTGCCCCTTCTTTACCATAGCACCAGCGAAAATATTTATGCATTGCTGCTAATTTTTTCTTTAAATCGCCTTTTTTTGTCAAAATATAAGTAACGCCAGTAATTGGCCAACTTTTTTCACCAGGCTGATTTGTTAAAATCATATAAAAGCCTGGAGCATTTTTCCAATTAGCATTGGATGCTGCTGCTGAAAAATTTTGTGGATTTGGTTCGACATATTTACCATCAGCATTTTCTAAACACACTGTTGGCAATTTACTTTCAGTTGCGTAAGTATACTCAACATAACCTATTGCACCAATTGTTTTTTTAACGTTATTAACAATGCCTGGATTCTTTTGTCCTGAAATCCCTACTGGCCATTTAATCGCTTTACCAAAACCAATTTTTTTGCCCCATTCTTGTGAAATTTTGCTTAAATAGTTGGTAAAAATCCATGTTGTTCCCGAACTATCAGCGCGCGTTACAACGGTAATTTTTTGATTTGGTAATGTAATTTTGGGATTTAATATTTTTATTTTTGAATCACTCCAATTAGTAATTTTTCCTAAGAATATATCCGCAATAACCGTTTTTGATAATTTTACGGCATTGTTTTTAATTTTTGGTAAATTGACAACTAAAACCACCCCGCCTGTCAACATTGGAAACTGTACTAAATTATGTTTTATTAATTCTTTTTCTTTTAAAGGTGCATCCGTACCAGCAAAATCAACTGTATTCGCTTTTATTTGTGATACACCAGCACCCGAGCCAACTGATTGATAATTAATACGAATCTTAGTTTTTTTATGATACATATATGTCCATAAACGATACACAGGAGCTGGAAATGATGCACCTGCCCCATTAAGAAGCTTTACTTCAGTTGCAGCTTTAGTCGGAATAGTTGTTGCGCTTAATAATGTAGCTATACTCAAAATAGCTACATTAAAATTATTTTTTAAATTCATAGTGTTTTCTCCATGCTTATTTTTTTTAATTGGCAAAGTTCCCATTTTTTAAGAATTGGGAACTTCTTACCGAAATACCAAAAAAATTCGCTTAGCTATTCTGTTTTCTCTAAAGTCATAATCTTTTCAGTATATATTTAATTTAAGCCTTGAATATTAACACTATATTAAAACAAAGTTTAAAATGGTTAGAATATGGTTATTTTTAAATTTAGTTTTGTTTTATTTTAGATTAAAAAAACACACTTCTAGGCTAATCCTAAAAGTGTGCTGTATTAGTATCTTTTTTTTATTTACTTAGTAGCTTCACTAGTACCTTGTAACTCTTCCATTTTTTGCTGATTCTCCAGCATTTTCTGATTTCTTAAATTATTTAATTCTTGTTGAACTTCAGCTAATTTTTTACGCAGTTTTTCATTGGTCTCAGACCCTTTTGCGCTATTTGAATTATTATCAATTTTTAATTCTGCTAATTTTTCACCAACGTCAGTGTATAACATTGGTAAACTTGGCTCAACTGAAATGATTTCTAACTCAGCATTAACAGGATTGCTAAAAGTACGCTTGTGTAATAACTCAGCTTTCACTTTTATTTTTCCAGCTTTAGTAGTTGAACGAACTAAAATTGTTGCTTCGCCCCACTGTAATTTTTGTGGATTAATATTTAAATTTTCACCCTGAATAATTTCACCTTCACCTTCAACTGTAAATTTAATTATATAATCACTCGCTCTTACTGGCATACCATGACTACCTGTTAATTGACAGTTCACCACAATTAAATCGCTACCATCTGCAACCAATTTTTTGTTACTATAATCAGCAGTTAAATTCAATTTTTGAGTACTTGGGCGGTCCATATGCTGTGGAGTTTTGCGTGTTGTAGTCACAACTTTTCCGTCAATTAAACCTTCAACAACCAATTCACTTTTATCAAATTTACGTGCACGACGCAAAATTTTACTGCTATGGAATGAATATGCTTTTCTAAATACAACTGGTGCGGCTGGCATAGCAAAATCATCACGCTTAACTTTTTTCGTACCGATTACTTTACCAAATGCTTTTAAACGAACTTCATCGCAGTTTGAAAAAATCCATACATCTTCACTACTCCATGGAGTCATTTCATTAGCAATAAATGCAAATGGTTTTTTATCAACAACTGGATGATCAATCTTTGGATCTCCTTGTGCTTTAAACATATAGTATGAATATTTTGGCAAACGGAAATAATCCATCATTCCACCAGTAAACATAAATGGCACTCCACCACGATTGTGGTCAAACCCACACCATAAAGTTCCACCAACATGACCACGATTTGACATTGCAATCGTTTCATAACTTGTTTGCAAATGAGTTAAACGTGGATTCTTATTTTTAACAGCATCGCTTAGAACTTTATTACTTGAAATATTCAAGGTATCAAATGAGGTCCATGCAAAGTGAAGCGCTTGAATAATTTGAGCACGCTCGCCCGCCCAACGGAAAATACGGCTGTCAGAGTTCTGTGATCCCCAATCATCAACGTTGTCACCCCACTCACGAGTAAAAACGCATTTATTCATTGCAAAAATCTTTTCATAATCTTTTAAATGGCGTTTTGGATGAGTATAAATAACATCAAACATTTCTCCGCCTAAGTGTTCGTCAGCAGCAGCAAAACAACCCTGTAATGGATATTCAGCATGAGTTGTATTGTATGCTGTTTTAGCAAAATTCATTGGATAGCGGGTTTCGTTTAAAATAGGTTCCCACATTAAAACACTTGGACGGTTACGGTCACGACGCACCATCTGTTGAATATCTGAAAATACACGTTGTGAGAAAATTGGCTTTTTATTGAAGAACTGCCAACCTGGAGTTGGAACAATTACAAATATACCTAATTCATCACATGCATCCATAAATGCTGGGTCCATTGGATAATGTGCTGCACGAACCACTTTTAAAGCCCCATTACGAATTTTGTATGCATCGCGATACTGGCCGCTATTTGGTAAAGCATTACCAATGATTGCAAAATCTTGATGACGATTTACGCCCATCAATTTTCCTTTAAATGGTTTACCATTAAGAAAGAAACCATCACGACCTCTAAAATCAATTGTGCGTAATGCTACACGCATCTTGTATCCATCAATAACATTACTGTTATTATCTTTAACTTTAACAACTAAATTATACAAATATGGATTGTTAGTATTCCAAAAAATTGCGTTATCTACCTTTAAAGTTTGTTTCGATAATGTTTTATTTTTTGCAGCAATATTAATTTTTTGCGATGAAGTTGCAACACATTCTTTTGAACTTTTATCATATAAATTTAATTCAACACTATAACCATTATCAGCAGTATTTTTAAGGTTTTTTATTTCAGCTTGAACAAATAATTCACCGTAATTTTTATCACCATTATTTTCAGCATGTTTCAAATTACGAGCATGAACAAAAACTCCACCTTGAGCAACTTCAACACCATCGCTATTAGCATCGGTAATAAATGTATCATTATGACTAATTAAGTAAACATCCCGATAAATTCCACCAAAATATGAAAAATCAAGACCTGCTTGGCGTTGACCGACTGGATAATCTGGGTCATCAGAATTGTCCGCCATTACTGCTATAACATTTTTACCATTCGCATCTAAATAGTCGGTAACATCTAAAGAGATTGGTAAATATCCACCATAATGTTTCTTAACTAATTTGCCATTTACATAAATATCACATTTACCCATAATAGCTTCAAAGTAGAGATTAATACGCTTATTTTTGCTGTTTTGTGGAACACTGAAATGTTTACGATACCATGCTTTTCCTTGGTAATTAAATCCTCCGCTAGCATCAACTGGTAATAATTCTAAACCATGAGGGGTATTTACTTTTATCCATTTCGAATCATCAAAATCTTTTTTAAAAGCATCTTTAACATCACCTTTTAAAAATCTCCAACCTACATTGAAGTTATAAACACGACGATCACTATTAGCTATTTGATAATAACCAGCAGTTGAAAATTCTTTTGCTTTTGAGGTCTGTTCAGTCGAACAACTAAATTGGGCATTTACAGCGGCTGCTCCTAACAAACTACAACACGATAACCCAATCTTTAAAATTGAGTCATTTAATAATTTTTTAAACATTTTCTCTTCCTTGTTTACTTTATTTTTGAATATTATCAAAAAATGTAATAAATATACCAAAAAAATTTTATAAATAATCATTTTGGCGGCGTTTTTATATTTTTCTTGCATATTTAAAAATAGCATTTTTCCCTTAATTTTCAAGGCTAAATACTCTATAAAATCAGCTACAACTTTAGCAAAAATACTAAAAATGGTAGTTAATATATCATTTTTCCCATACATTGCTTTTTTAACACCTAACATTTATAATAGTTATTGAGTTTAATTCCCAACAAAAATTAATTCATGGAACTTTTTCAAATGATTAGGTTATACGACGAAGATTATGTAGTTATTTGTGTTTATTTTCTTTTTATGGTAATAATTGGAGTAATATTTTATAATAAAAATAAAAACACCAGTGATTATTTGCGTGCTAGTGGATCAGTATCATGGTGGCTATGTGGAGCATCAGCTTTTATTAGCAGTTTTACTGCTTGGAGCTTTACAGGCATGAGTGGCGCACTTTATGAAAAAGGAAGCCTAATCTTAATGTTATGGTTTTTTAATGCTTTTGCCTATTTTTTAATTGCGTTCTTTTTAGCGCCACGATATCGAAGAATGCGGGTAATTACACCATATGAGGCTGTTTGGCGACGATATGGATTACTGAATGAACAAATTTATGTATGGATTTGTTTAGCATTAGGTATAGTTTCCTCAGGGCTAAACCTTTATATTTTAGCGTTATTTTTAAATGCTACATTAGGAGTTCCAATAAAATGGTGTATTATTGCAGGCGGAATTACAATTATAATTATGACGACATTAGGAGGAGCATGGGCAGTAGTTGCCAGCGATTTTGTCCAAATGTTAATAATTTGGGCTGTGACAATAACTACTGTATTTTTCACTTTTAAATTACCTGAAATCGGCGGATTTGAAGGATTTTTTGCCAATTTAGACAGCAAGCATACCAACTGGACATCTGTAGTTAATGGCAAAATTATTTCATTATGGTTAATAGCGATTCTGCTTAATCAATTAGCTAATGCACTCAATTTTTTAGCATCAGGAGGACGCTTTATATATGTCGTTGATGATAAACATGCTAGACGAGCATCATTATTTGTGGCATTTGGTTATCTTTTAGGACCGATTCTGTGGAGTATTCCTGTTTTTGCAGCAACGACACTGCGTAGTTATTCTTCTGATATTTTAGCACAAAGATATCGTGATTTATTATTTCCTCAAGAAGCAATTTATACGACAATATGCTCCGATATTTTGCCTGTTGGTATGATGGGATTGTTAATATGTGGACTATTTGCCGCAACAATGTCAAGTGTTGACTCATCCTTAAATAGGTTAAGTGGTCTAATCACCCGCAATGTTTATCGAAGATTAATAAACCCACTGGCGAGTGAAAAATATTTATTAAAGATAGCAAAATTTGCTACAATAGCTATCGGTATAGTGATAATAATTTGCAGCTTTTGCTTTTATTATTTACGAGCCTCAACCTTTGAACTACTTCTAGAAATTGGTGTATTAGTTGCAATTCCACTATTTATTCCATTAGTATACTCATTTTTTGTTCGTCGTGCTCCAAAAATTAGCTGCTATGGAACAATGATTGTTGGGATTATTACAAGTTGGCTAGGTGAATTTTTATTTACAAAACATCTTTTTCCAAAATATCAATGGTTTCAATCATTGAATAGTATTGAACAAAGATACGTCGACTTTTCATTCCAAATAATCACTTTAATAATTTGCGCATCCATTTTTTTCTTTGTTAGTTGTTTATTTTATAAGGAATATTCGATTGCAGAAGAATTACGGGTAGAACATTTTTTCCATGACATTCATAAACCAATCAAAACAAACAAATTAACAGAGTTAAATTTTGGTATGATGCAAAATAAGACAATGTCTTTTATATGTTGTGGCTATGGTGTTTGCATTAGCGCTGGAGTCTTTTTTAGAAATGATATTTGGGGACGATTAAGTTTTATTTTTTGTGGTGGAGTTTTATTAATTATGGGAATCATTTTGTATTTAAATTTTATCCATCTACGTAATAAACATGACTACTTACAAGCAGAAGAGTATGCAACTGAAAGTGATTCATAATATAAAAAGCCGTTATTCAAATTTTTCTCCTGAATAACGGCTTTTTATACAAATTTTTTAACTTTAAACAGCTAAACTATAAATTTATAAAGCAAATTGATATTCGCCTTTGCGATTCTTTTTATTTCTTTTTTTACGCTCTTCATCCTCTTGTTTCTTTTCTTTTTCTCTGCGTTCGATCTCTTTTTTCTCATCTTCTGCTTTTTGGGCACGCGATGCGACTTCTTCTTCTGATAATTTAATTTCTTCTTTAGCTGGCAAACGTCCATTAAATAAAGCTTTTTTCATATTAGCTTTTAAGACATTCATTGTACCAACATATTTAGCTTTTACAGCCCAAGCAACATCACGATTTTTTTCCCCATATAGTTTCATTAGTGCTGGATTTTCAGAAATATTTACCTCTTTAATTTGTCCTCCAACTGTGAAAGAAACTTCAAAATCAACGCCATCTTGTTCAAGAATAACACGCTGAGCAGTCAATTCTTTAATATCAATTTTTCTACTTTTTAAATTTTTAGCAAAAAATTCATAATGTTTTTTAACACTTTTAAGCTCAAATTTTTGACTCTTTTTAGGTAAATCTTTATTTTCATCAAATGCTTCTTTTGCCATTTTTGACAAATATTTACTACGGTAAATAAAATCCTTAACCACTCCTAAATCATGATCAAGTTTATATTTTTTAACTGGATTGCTCATTTTCAGAATATCATCTTTAGTAATATATTTTTCATTACCAAAATACTTACTGAGAGAACGAGCTGCGCTGAAACAAGCATCAACAAAATCTTTACGCTCCGTTTTAACAAATTTTGCAACAAACTGTCTCAAGTCCAAATCTTTATAAACATCTTTAGCCAAACAAGCTCTTATACTTTTTGTCAAATTCTTAACATAATCTTCTTCAAGCTCATCAATCATATGCTGGCGGTCAGCACTAGCATTATAATAGCCATGAGTAGCAAACGGTAACTTTCCTAATAAATCATCAGTGACTTTTAATCCTTGAATCATATCACGATACATCAACTGCTTATAAATGTAAATTATAGTGTGCGCCTTATTAAAATTAACCATTAATTTAAATTGCTCATCACTCAATTTACTAAATTTTTCACGACTTTTGCTGTAGTTAGGAAATTTAAATTTTTGAACACGTGATTTATTAGTCCATCTTCTGTTCATTTTGCCATAACAAGAACAAAAAACATTAACTAAAACATTGTGTTTATCACATTCAGAATTTTTCGGATCTATCGTTTTTGGAACCATGACTTCTCCAGTAAACAAATTAATCTGAGTAACAAAATTTCCATCACAAAGTTTACAATACTCTGACTCATAATCCTTATAATTAATTTTTATATGTTCTATATCCGCCTTTGTATTGATATTAAAATTTAATACTAACAAAGTTAACAATAAACTGCTAATTAACTTTTTCATAATAAAATTAGTCCCCTTATATTATTTTTCACACAATTTCTTATATAAATTAATTGCATAAAAGCTGTTTTCCAGTTAATTAATAAACATTTAGCTTTATTTTTCATATATTATATTTTAATTTTTATATATTACACAAAACAACCAACTATTTTTTGCAATTTACGTAAGATTTAACTATATTTTAAAAATAATTGATTTTTATTTAGGGATTTACAAAATTAATAGGGAAAAAATAATGAAGAATATAAAGAAAATCGCCACAAGCGTGTTGATGGTAAGTTTAACTATATCAGCTCTTAAAGCCAAAGACTCATATTTTAACAAAAACTTATCTGCAGAAAAAAGAGCTATTTTACTGCTAAACAAAATGACTTTGGCTGAAAAAATTGGACAAATGTGCCAATATACGGCTGAAATTTCTAATGGAAAAACTGCAGGTCTTGATGATTTAACAGTCACTTTACGCGAAACATCCTTAAACAATTACCGTAAAGGAATTGAACCTAAAGCTAAATTAATTAGGGCAGGAAAAATTGGTTCTTTTCTCAAAGTTCCTGGAGTAACTGCAGCTAATTATTTACAATCTCAGGCAATGAAAACAAGATTAAAAATTCCATTATTAATTGCAACTGATGCAATTCATGGGCATGGAATGTTTACATCTCCAGCAACTATTTTTCCGACGCCAATGACTTTAGCATCAACTTTTTCGGAAGAATTAGCTGAGAAAATGGCACGAGCTACTGCTCTTGAAATGCGAGCAACAGGTTATCAATGGACATTTTCTCCAAATCTTGATATTGTTAGGGACCAACGCTGGGGACGAACGGGAGAGACGTTTGGTGAAGATACGCTTCTAGTAACGAAGTTATCAGTTGCAATGATTAGAGGTTATCAAGGTAAAAATATTAATGAAAATAGCGTTTTAGCATGTGCTAAACATTTAGTAGGCGGAGGAGAATCACTCAACGGAATTAACGGAGCAGAAAGTGACATTTCACTCCATACTCTAAATTCAATTTATTACCCACCTTTTATCAAAGCTTTTGAAGCAAATTGTTTTACTGCAATGGCTGCTCATAATGCAATTAATGGTGTCCCGTGTCATTCACACCATCAACTATTAACGCAACTCGCAAAAAGAAAATGGGGCTTAAAAGGATTTATAGTGAGTGATTGGAATGACATCCGTAATTTAGCAAGCCGCCAAAAAACTGCAAAAAATTTCAAAGAAGCCTCAATGCAAGCAATTAATGCTGGTATTGATATACATATGCAAGGGAATGGTTTTTTCGATAACATGATACAGCTGGTTAAAGAAAATAAAGTTTCTGAAGAACGCATTAATGAAGCGGTCAAGCCAATATTAATTGCAAAATTTAAACTAGGACTTTTTGAAAATCCATATGTAAAACTTGAGAAAGTAAATCAAAAAGTTTTAACAGATAAACATCGAAATTTAGCACTAGAGATCGCTCGTCAAGGTATTGTCTTACTAAAAAACAACCATCAATTATTGCCTCTTAAAAATTTAGAAAATAAAAAAGTATTATTATGTGGTTTTAGTGCCGATAATCAAGTTCAACTAGGCGATTGGGCAAAACCACAACCTGATGAAAATGTCGTCACCATTTATGAAGGCTTGAAAAAAGAATTACCTCACTCAACAAATTTAGAACTTCTAAAAGTTAATTTATTAAAAAATATTAATAATCAATATATTGAAAAGGCGGTCAAACAAGCTCAAAAAGCTGACTATGTCATTGTTATCGCTGGGGAAAATTCACTAAGACACTCTCGAGAGAAAACTGCAGGAGAAAATGTTGATCGTAGTTCATTACAACTTCCAGGCAAACAACTTGAACTAATAAAAAAATTAAAAACACACAATCCAAATATCATTGTATGCCTAATTAATAGCCGTGCATTAGCAATTAATTGGTGTAGTAAAAATATTGATGCCATCCTTGAATGCTGGGAGCCTGGGTTATTAGGAGGTCAAGCTGTTGCCGAAATTATTACAGGCAAAGTAAATCCTTCTGGGAAATTAGCAATTTCATTTCCTCGCAGTGCTGGTCATTTACAAATTCATTATAACCGCAAACCAATGCGCATTCGCAATTATGCTGATTCTCCTGACAGTGCTCTTTATGACTTTGGTCATGGTCTGAGCTATAGTAAATTTAATTACAGTAATTTAAAAGTTTCAAGCATAAATAACTCCATTCATGACAACTTAGAAGTTGCTGTTACAGTAAAAAATGACGGTAATATTGCTGGCGATGAGGTTATTTTAATCTACTGTAATGACGTCATTAGTAGTACAACAACGCCCATAAAAAAACTAGTTGCCTTTAAAAGAGTTCATTTTAAACCATTCGAAACAAAAATTGTTAATTTAACAATTGAGAATGAACAATTATCGTTATTTACTTTGCACAATAAACAATTGGTTGAAGCTGGTGAGTTCATAATTATGGTTAATAGTTTACAAAAAAATATTTCACTAAAATAGTTTTACAAAACTCATTCATCAATAAATTAGTAACAAAAACGACCAACAACATAAGTGATTGGTCGTTTTTTATAAGGTAATAAATATTGACAAAATTTAACGAACTCATTAAAATCTATTAAAAGAGAATAATTAACTGAGTTAATATCATGAAAAAAATAATTGAGGATTGTTTAAAAGCCTTAAACTCGCTACTGCAAGATAAAATTTGTCAGCGCGAAGTCACTACAGTTAGGCGTGTACAAATCATTATTAATGCGTTGTCAAAGGCCTTGCGTGAAGACGATATTCAAGATGCTATCTGGATAATTATTCAACAATTAGAAATTTTATCCTCAAACATTGCAACCCCTGAAAGACACCCTACATACAATGTCTCTGAAATAGGACTTGTTGCCCGCAAATATGCAATGCATAGCGGATTATTCTCAGTTGTACCAACAACTCCAGGGTTGAGCGCATTACATTCTATTCTAAAAGGAACTCATCAAAAAATATTTATTTCATTTCCTAGCTTTTCTACTCATTATTTAGATAAAAGTAACCCAGCAATTAATGGCGTACAGAAAATTCATCGTATTTGGTTAGGAAAAACTCCATCTGATGAAAATTTAACTCTAGCAATTGGAGGCAATCTTGCCATAAAAGAATGCTGGGTTAATATGCATGATGGCGTTAAAACACCTAACCACCAAATCGAAACCATTCTCTGGACAAATGTGAATGAATTATTAATGTGCTACGATGACAAAGAACGCAAGCTTAAAAGTCGATTATTCAATAACTTTATTGTGAAAAATATTGACGAACTTTTCCCTGAATCAAGCGACCATTTCTTTTCTAAACTTAAAGGAATTGTTGACTCTTTCATAAAATTTGAAGAATATGCATTTGCCTCTGATGTTTTAAGATTTTTAATTATGTATCATCATGGCGGGTTATACGTTGATTTTCCATATTGTCATGCACATATGTCTGGAGCGAGAATATTCAAGCCTGCAATTGATAGCGTTAAAGTAGCATTTAGAAAACGAGGTAACGTAACAATTGCTCACGCTAATACTTTTTCGCCAGAAATGGCAAGTGTCTTAAAGCAAAAAAAAGTCATGGCTAGCGCCGGAGCTCCAGAATTTAGCGGTTATATTGATAGCCATTTACTCTATTGTGGTCATGAAAAATCAGCAATGTTTTTAAATGTTTTGAAGTTGATTGAACGACTTATTAATGCCAAAGGCCGTGGAGGAAAGAATTTTCCTCTTGCGACCCACCGTACCAAAATATTTCAAACACTACCACAAGAATGGCTACGATATAATTATCAGACATATGATGAATTTTTACAATATAGTCGCGACCTTTTACAAATAAATACACCTGCACAATTAACAAACGTTTTTCCTCTTCTACAATCAATGATTGATTATGGGTATATTATACCAGAGAATCCACGAAAAATTAATACAAAATATCGTTTACTTGATCAATGTAAAATAGAATGTAATATTTTTATGCACTATAAAATACCAATGATTGAAGTAGACAGTTTAAACATTAAACGTATTGTAAAATCATCTTGGATTAAACCAAGTTTCTCTGGTCGGCCTTATGGAGAAGTATAATTATAACATCTCGCTACAGGCCTAATTCCATTATTATCTTGGCTTTTGACTTATCCTTAATTGCTGGATTCAAGCAATAAAAAACTAATCTAGAACTACCAATTCGCATGCGGTCAGCTTCAATCAAGTTATATTTTTTAGCAAATGCATCATTTTCAACAATTAAAAAATAGCATTCGTCTAAATCATTAATATGCAATTTTTTACCTAAAGTTGGATTAAATATATGACGCACAACACGGCCGCTTTCATTGTTCAAACCACCTTCAATTACATTATGGTGTCTAAAGAAGACCACAGCACTAGCCAATCTTTCGCGTGCATTAATTAAAATAATTTCATGTCCATTTCTTTCAATCTCTTCTAATTTTTTTTCTAAAGGAATATAGGACTCTTTTTTATTTTGATAACTTGTACGAATCAAATCATTACTCCATATTAAAATTAATACAGTATTCGCTGCAATCAGCAACAAATAAATGAAAAAATTCTTCTTAAAAAATATATAAATCGTATATAAACATAAAACGAGAGAGGCTACGCAAACACAAACTATTTCATAAGTTTCGACCACATTTTTTACCAATACAATAATCAACAATACTGTGTAAGCAATTGGCAAAATAAAAGGCAAAACACTTACAAAATAAAAGAAAAATTTCTGTAAAAAAAAGCGCTGTTTTGATAATTTCTCACTATCCTTAAACATTTGAAAAATAAATTCGCCAAACATAATCGCTAAGGGCATGTATAAAGGCAACAGATACAAACGACGTTTTCCACTAGAAATATTAAATAGAATAAATGGCACAATAAAAATTAAAATTAAATAAATCAATCTTTTATCAACTTTTTTGCGTAACTGTTTGTAGTAGTAAAAAATCATAAATGGCACAAAAAATATCCAAGGAGTAAAAAGTTCATGTAACACTGCCAAATAGTAATAAAACGCTTCCTTGTGGTCAGGGGTATATTTCATTAAAGGACCTAAAAAACGTCCAAAATTATTATCAATAACCACCTCTTTAAATGACTTATAACCATAAGTCTGATATAATAAAACACACCACCATGCAGTGGGTATGAAAGATAACAAAACACAAATTGTTAAAATTATCCATAAACTCCAGCGAATTTTCTTTGTCGCAAAAAAAAGATCCCAAAGCATCCAGATACCAATCCCACTTAATGGAACTATTAAGCCAACTAAACCTTTGCTCATAATTCCAGCAGCAAAACCAATTATTAATAAAAAGCTCCAAATACTAATTTTTAAATAACCTTTATCCTTAGCCGCTAAATGTGTCTCTAAAGCATAAAATGACAACCAGCATAAACCAATAGTCATACTCAAAAAAACATCAATAATAATGCTTCTTCCAGTCATAAAAAATTGTGCACATGAAATTAATATTACAGAACTTAATAACGCAGATTCACGACTAAACTTCATTTTACGTGCTAATAAATAACTAAAAATAACATTCAGTGATGCCGAAAAAGCAGAAACTATTCTTGAAGTATAAAAATCAGCATCGAAAAATCGAAAAATCAATCCATTCAACCAAAAGTATAATGGAGGTTTATGAACGAACATTCTTCCATTAACAGCTCCAATAAACCAATTATCATTGACATCGAAACTCAAACTAATTGCAGCGACCCTAATCTCATCTGATCCATAAAATGGACGTGCTCCTAATAAAAAGAAAAATGCAAAAAATGTAAATAAAGCTAAATAAAAGACTGTTTTGTTTTCGGAAAGTTTACAATCGCCGTTGCTAATAAAAAATCTATGTTGATTATTCAAATTTCAGCCAGCTCCTATGTTGAAGAAAATATTAAGATTATCAGTGATAAAAAATAATCCTCATTTTAATAATCACAAAAAACTCCTAATAATTTTTAGATCATTAGGAGTTTTCAATCAACTACATTACCTTAATATAGTTTAGTCTTATATTTTTTCAACAACCTTCCAAATAAAATACTACCAATTTGTTATGCTTTCATTAAATAAAGCCTGATTAGACTCTAAATTTTTACTACTGTTATTATTAGCAAATTTAGCATCAAAATAAACTAATGTATCAGAAGGAACATCAAAAATAATCTGAATACGTGTGAATTTATCTGTCGGGTGAGCTGGTTCTGTATAAGGAACTTTATTAGTAACCACCTTAAAACTTTTAGCATTCGAATTAAAAACAATCAAAAGCTTTTTATTTGTTTTTGTATCTGTTAAAATTACTTTATTTTTATTAACTTCAACATTTTTTCCAGTTATTAAAGTCCATTTGATATTACTTTTCTTTTTTAGAATAAATTCATCACGAATCAAGACATCATTACGTTTATCATATAATGCAATTCCGCGCTTAACACTTTTTGCATCACTATAAAGCTTTGTCATATTCAATGTCCAAAAGGCGTAATCTTCTTTTGATACAAATTTCTCAACTGTAGCAGAAGCATTTTGCACTTGATCTTTATCATTGATCATTGGCACATTGTGAGCTTCGGTGGCAATTCTTGGGTAACTCCAGCGTCTTCCTCCAACCTCACCTTCCCAATAACCAGGTAAGTTATAAAAATCAGCTCCCATGTCTGCAAGCCAACGCACCCCATTAATTGTGACTTCAAAACTACCGACATCTAAATGACCATGCGCTAACCCATTAGTTCCAGCCTTAGCTGCGATCCAAATATCTTGCGGCTGTTTTTTTAAATTGGTAAATATAGCAGTAGGAACATCGCCTCGAAATAATTTATCTTTCTCTAATACCAATGACCTGTTATTCATTTTTGGATTATACCATAAAAAATGATATTGTTTTGCGCCGAAAATACGGGCAAATTTATCTTCATTTTGTGCTAATGCCAAATTATTATATTTATTAGCAAACCAAAAAATTGGTCCAGTCCCTCCACGGCTTCCCTTTTTGCCAACATCAGCAAATCTAAAATAACGACCTTCATTATCAGAGCTATAAACTGGAAACTCTGCGGCCATAGCTAATCCAGGTAATTTAGTTAAACCAAAATCTGTACCGATACTTGTTTCCATAGCAGCCATACTCATTGCAAAATATCTAGCAGTATATCCCCAGTAACCAGGACCTTCAAACCAACCACCATCAGGTGCAAAATGAGCTAAACAATTTGGCATATTCTTAACTGCACGCTCAATAATTTTCTGCGCGAACTCTGGATTAGTATCTGCAATTGCCAATGCTCCAATGATTAAACCTCCGTTACAAACAACATTCCAGTTATTAGTTCTCACTACAGCAAATTTTGGATTAGGAGTTAAACCATTTTTGATTAATCCTTTGCGAATAATATCACGATCGTCCTCACTTAAATAATGGTAAAACCAATCATAACCAACGCCTACAGCGTTGCTCATTTCAGCAGTATCTAGAAAATGTCTCGGATTCCAATCCTTAAATGCTACAACACTTAATAAATTTTTGCGCGCACACTCAGCATATTTATCATCACCTGTCATTTTCCAAACAATTCCAAGCTTGTAAACACGATCCATCATATCACGCGAAACGCCTAACATACGAATTCCATCACGCAAATGATGTTTTAATAGTGGTTTTTCTAATATTTTGTCTGCTTGTTTTTTTATTGTTGCATAATAAAACTGCATATTTTCATCAGTTTTAAGCAATTTTTTGCGTTCAGCAAACATTTCGTCCGTCATAATTAAACGCGGGTGCTCAGTGCGCATATTTTTTAATGCTTCACTAATTTCATGCTTTAAGTTTTCATGCTGAATCTTAGTCATTTTATTGATTTTATGACTATTTTCTTTAGCATTAACTTCTAACGTCGATGTCGAAGCAATCAGTCCACAAACGACCATTGCTCCTAGTAATTGTAATCTCATTTTTTTCCCTTTCACTACTTAAATTTATAAATCTAAGTTATTAAAATAATCTTCTCTTTAATAAACATTATAAACGCTTTAATATAATTTTTGAACTTTTTATTTCAAATAATCTTGTAAATATTTACCCGTATATGATTTTTTAACTTTTGCAACTTCTTCAGGTGTACCTTTTGCAACAACTTCACCTCCACTATTTCCACCCTCTGGTCCAAGGTCAATAATATAATCAGCAACTTTTATGACATCCAAATTATGCTCAATAACCAAAACAGTATTATCTTTATCTCTTAAAGTATTAAGCACCTTTAACAACTGCTCAATATCCTTCATGTGAAGTCCAGTCGTTGGTTCATCCAAAATATAAATAGTGTGATCTCTAGCTACTTTTGCTAATTCACTCGCTAATTTCACACGTTGCGCTTCACCTCCTGATAATGTCGTTGCACTCTGGCCTAACTGAATATAACCTAAGCCTACATCTTGTAACGTTTTAAGCTTACGATATATTGTTGGAATTGCGTCAAAAAATTCGACTGCTTCATCAATAGTCATCTCTAAAACATCAGCAATATTTTTCTTTTTATAATAAACGCTCAATGTTTCCTGATTAAAACGACGTCCACTACAACTACTACAACTCACATAAACATCAGGTAAAAATTGCATAGCAATTTTCTTTATTCCATCACCCTTGCAATCTTCACAACGACCACCTTTAACATTAAAGCTAAATCTACCAGGCTTATAACCACGCACTTTCGCTTCTTTAGTCTCACTAAATAATTTTCTTATTGGTGTAAATGCATCGGTATAAGTCGCCGCATTTGAACGTGGCGTTCTACCAATTGGACTTTGGTCAATAACAATCGCCTTGCCAATATTTTCTAACCCACTAATCTCTTTATGAATTCCAGGCGCACTTGTTTTGATATTAAAATGTTGATGTAAAGCCTTAACCAATGTTTCATTAATCAAACTACTTTTACCAGATCCTGAAACCCCAGTGATACAACAAAATGTTCCCAACGGAATTTTGACATCAACATTTTTTAAATTGTTTTGTTCCGCACCAATTATTTCAATAAAATTTCCACTACCAGTCAAACGTTCTTCAGGAACGGCAATGTTTAATTCTCCACTGATATATTTCCCAGTTAATGATTTTTTACATTTCATCAATTTTTTATAATTACCGATCCCAACAATTTCACCGCCATGAACCCCTGCTCCAGGACCTATATCAATAATACAATCTGCCCTCATAATGGTGTCTAAATCATGCTCAACAACAATAACAGTATTGCCAATATCACGTAATTTAACCAATGTGTCCAATAATTTATCATTATCACGCTGATGCAATCCAATACTTGGTTCATCAAGAATATATAACACTCCGACTAAACCACAACCTAATTGCGTTGCTAATTTAATACGTTGCGCCTCACCGCCCGATAGTGTACCACTTTCACGATCTAACGTTAAATAATTCAATCCGACATCAATTAAAAATTGTAATCTAGAGCCAATCTCTTTAACTATTTCACTACAAATAACTTTTTCTTCTTCATTAAGATTTTTGGTCAATTTTAATATAAATTCATGCGCATTATCAATTGACAATGCATTAAATTCATTAATTGCCAAATCACCAACAGTTACAGCTAAAGAAGCTTCATTTAAACGCGCACCATTACATTCAGGGCAATTTTTACGACTCTGATACTTCTTTAAACGTTCACGAACGGCATCACTCTCAGTTTCAGTAACACGTTTCTGTAATAATGCTAAAACGCCCTCAAATGGACGGCGCATTTTATACAGTTTACGGCGAATATGATAATCAAAAACAATTTCATCTTTTGTTCCATATAACAATGTATGTTGAATATTTTTTGGTAATTTATTGTATGCGGTTGTTAATAATTTGGGATAATTAAAATATTCCGCTAAACACTTAAATAAATGATTATAATAAATTAATAGTCGACGTGGACCACGACGTAATCCAGGAAATAATCCTTTACTAATTGATAACGATTTATCTTCTATAACCAAATCTGGATCCATTACTTGCAATGAACCTAAACCGTGACACGTTTGGCACGCTCCGTAGGGACTATTAAATGAAAAATTTCGTGGTTGCATTTTTGGAAAACTAATGTCACACTTTACACATGCTAAATGTTCACTAATTTGTTCTTCAACCCACTTTTTTGTTGCCACATCCTCAATCAATAAATGGATTAATCCATCTCCCAATTCAAGTGCCGTTTCAACTGAATCACTTAACCTTGCATTATCAATACGCCCAACAACTAAACGGTCTACCACTGCCTCAATTGTGTGACGAACATTTTTTTCTAGTGGCGTTATTTCTTCTCCATCTAATAATTTAATTTGACCATCAATTCGAGCCCGTACAAACCCATCAGCTCGCATTTTAGCAAACACATCACGGTGCTCGCCTTTACGTCCGATTATATATGGCGCCAAAATCATTAATTTACTTTGCTCAGGATACGAATTAATTTTTTCACAAATTGCCTGTGGACTTTGTGCTTTTAGTACGGCATTACAATTTGGACAATGCGGAATGCCAACATGTGCATATAACAAACGCAAATAATCATAAATTTCTGTCGTAGTCGCCACGGTCGAGCGTGGATTAGCACTACTTGAGCGCTGTTCTATGGAAATTGCTGGCGATAGCCCTTCAATATGCTCAACTTTTGGTTTCTGCATTCGATCTAAAAATTGTCGTGCATATGCTGATAAACTTTCAACATAACGACGTTGCCCTTCAGCATATAACGTGTCAAATGCTAACGATGATTTACCCGAACCACTTAAGCCAGTAATGACAGTTAATTTATTACGCGGTATCGTCACATCAATATTTTTTAAATTATGTTGTGCCGCACCTTTTATATTAATATCTTGAAACATAAAAAACTCTTTTTGATAACTGATTTTTAGTAATTATTCTTAAATTAATCAATTTAATATACTGCTAAACAATAATTAGTCAATAACTACTATAAACAAAAAAATGCTGCCAAACATATTTTCAGCAACATTTTTTATATTTTTTTATGAATTTATTAAAAAATTAACTCTTAACTATTATTTTTCTCAAATTCATTCATGAAATCAACTAAAGCTTCAACACCAGCTAATGGCATCGCATTATAAATACTTGCACGAATACCACCTACAGCACGATGCCCTTTAAGACCAGTCATGCCTAACTCAGCAGCTTCTTTTAAGAATTTAGCTTCTAATTCTTCGCTTGGAAGTCTGAAAACAATATTCATACGTGAACGGCTACCTGGATGAACAGGGCTTGAATAGAAACTACTTGCATCTATAGTTTCATACAGTGCTTCACTTTTTGCAATATTAATTTCCTCAATTACAGCAATACCACCTTTTTCTTTAATCCATTCTGTTACAAGACCTAACATATAAATTGCAAACGTTGGAGGAGTGTTAAACATTGAACCACTTTTTGCATATGTATCATAGCGAAGCATTGAAGGGATACTTTCTGGAGTTTTTTCAATCAAATCTTTACGGATGATAACTAATGCTACACCACTTGGACCTAAATTTTTTTGAGCTCCAGCATAAATAATACCAAAATCATTAACATTAATTACGCTTGACATAATGTCACTAGACATATCGGCAACTAATGGAGTACCTTTTAAATCTTCGGCAGTAGGTAGTACATGATATTGAGTACCTGCAACAGTATTATTAGTTGTAATGTGTAAATATGAAGAACCTTCGCTTAATTTCCAACGACGAACTGGAGGAACATTATCATAATTAGTTTCTTTGCTTGAAGCAATAACTTTCACATCACCAAATAATTTTGCCTCTTTCATCGCCTTTGCAGACCACATACCAGTGTCAGCATATTCAGCAAAACCACCTTCTTCACGACTCATAATATTCATTGGTACCATTGCAAATTGCATACTTGCGCCACCTTGAATAAACAACACCTCATAATCATCGCTGATATTCATCAATTCACGAATATTAGCTTCTGTTTTCTCTATTACACTAGAAAACTGTGGTCCACGGTGCGATAACTCTAAAACACCAGAACCCGTTCCCATAAAATCACAAAATTCAGCTTGAGCTTTTTCCATTACTTCAGTCGGCAATGCCGCTGGACCTGCACTAAAATTATAAACTGCCATGATAAGCCTATCCTTTGCATCTGCTTCTTAATTTTATAATTAGCAAAAAGCTATATTACCACAGATGACATTTATTTTTTTATTTAACTTTTACATTTGTTACCTTAATTTAAATACCATCATCAAAATTAGTGATATTTAATATATAAAAATTTAATTCTCAAATCGACTCTAATCAAGTGCATAGAGAAATAAATTAAACAATTTCTGTAATTTAATAACTTTATATTAATATTACAAGTATTAATAGTTACTTTATTGATTTTTTTACTACAACAAGATCAATGGCACATATTCTGCGGTATTTTTATAAAAAATTTTAGCCAACACTGCTCATTTATATTCAGCAGATAAATTTATGGAGTATTACCTTGAAGTTGAAAACAAAAAATAATATTATTTTACTAGTATCGGTATTAACATTACTACTGAATGTTGCAAATTCTTCGGCAATTGAAGACCCGAATAAGCCATTCGGACCAAAATTATCAAATAAACAAAAAGAAACAGTTGCAAAAATAAAATCAAATGACACAGAAACAACTAACAATAACAAAAAAGTAATTGTTGCCCCTAAAAAAATTTCTCAAGAAAAAGCAAAAGAACCGATTTCGTCACCAGATTTACCAATTTCCCAAGCGGTAGTTGCTATTTTAATTATTTTTGGTTTTATCGGTGCAGTTTATGTTATTATTAGAAAATATGGAAGCAAGATGGGAATTGGAAATTTCGCAAATAATATCATTACCGTAAAAGCACGTCAACAACTTGATGCAAAGAATGCTGTTAGTGTGATTAAAGTATATGAAGATGAGTATGTTGTTGGTGTAGGTATTAACGGTATAACATTGTTGTCAAAATTAACTCCAATTACTGAAAGTGAACTTTTTTCAACCGACCAAGGTGACAATGTATTTACAACAATGAATGATGAAACTGAAGAATTATACGATGTGAATGATATTGAATCTTCAGAAACTAATAATACACCATTTATTAATCAATTTAAAAATTTTGTCAGTAACAAGACCAAAATTTCAGAAAACTCTGAAAACAAATCTGCAACTTATTCAGAAAAATTAGATAATGCAGTAAATGACAGCGTTAACATTAATATTTCTCCAAGCTATAATCATCAAAAGGGCAACGATAACAATGACAAAGTTTAATTTTAATAATTCATTAAAAAAAATTATTACACTACTGTTAATTATTACAGTTAATTTTTTATTAATAAACGTTTTAAAAGCAGAAGAAAGCACATCTTCAAGCGTTGCGTCTGCAGCTAATGATGTATCAATGAATTTAAGTTTAACAGGAGGGCAAAGCTTTGGAAAAGCAGTAAATATTTTACTGTTAATTACAGCTTTAAGTTTAGCGCCAGCGGCAATTATGCTAATGACGTCATTTACCCGTATCGTCATTGTTTTATCATTTTTGCGCCAAGCGTTATCAGTACAAAATGTTCCTTCAGCAAAAATAATTAGCGCAATTGCTTTATTTATGACAATTTTCATTATGCAACCAGTTTGGAGTACAGCATATAACGATGCTATAAAACCATTCAATGCCAAAGAAATTTCTCAAGAAGAAGCAATGATTAGAGCAATTAAACCATTTAAAAATTTCATGCTACGCCAAACTCGCGATGAAAGTTTACTGCTTTTTATGGAAATGAGTGAAATAAACCAAGTTGAGGCTGCAACAGATTTACCAATGCACATCATTATTCCAGCGTTTATCGTTAGTGAATTAAAAACAGCATTTCAAATGGGTTTTTTAATATTTTTACCATTCTTGGTTATTGATATAATTGTTGCATCAACTTTAATGTCATTAGGTATGATGATGTTACCACCAACTATGATTGCGCTGCCGTTTAAGTTGTTATTATTTGTGATTATTGACGGCTGGACATTAATGATTAAATCATTAGTTTTAAGTTTTAATTAATCATCAGAATCTGGAGAATCAAAAATGAGTGAAGAATTAGTTATTGAGATTTTACAAAAAACAGCACAAGTTATGGGATTGCTAGCATTTCCACCATTATGTAGCATTGTTATTATTGGCTTAATCACACAAGTGATTCAAAATGTAACACAGCTAAAAGATCAAGCATTGGCATTTGCTCCAAAATTATTTATAACTGGGGGGTTAATGGTATTTTTAGCGCCCTGGTATTTACAAATAGTTCACCAGTATTGTAATGAGATTTTTATTTTAGTTAGTCAGGTAAATAAGTAATGAATTTTGATTATCCATTAACTTTTAATGCGTTAAAATTTATGCTAATAATGGTTCGAGTTGGAGCTTTTATGTTTGCAATGCCTGTCGTAAATCAAAAAGCTATTCCACCACGATACCGAGTTTTCTTAACTGTTTTTTTAACAGTGATATTCATGCCTATTGTTCCCGAAGAATTATTGACACCAATTTTAAAATTTTCATTGAATATTTTATCATTAACAATGATTTTAATATCTGAGGCAATTTTAGGTGTTTGCATTGCGTTAGCATTTTATATTGCAAAAGAAATTTTAGGATTTGGAGGGCAACTTTTCGACCGTAATGCAGGTTTCCTATTAGCTGGAGCATTTGACCCTGATGCACAAGGACAAATTACACCATTTTCGCATTTGTTAATGAATACATTTATTATATCAATGTTAATTAGCAACAGTCATTTAGATATTATTCGCTATATGGCAGCATCATTCAACACAGTGAGTCCAGGTGAATTTTTTATTTCAACGACTACATTTAAGCTAATTATTGCATTTGCGGCAAAAATTTTTATAATCGGAACTCAAATAGCAATGCCAATTATCATAAGTGTATTATTTTTAAATATTGCATTAGCATTCATGTCACGAATTGGACAAGATTTTCAAGTATTGATGATTTCATTTCCATTGCGAATTGTTTTTAGTTTTATGCTATTAACATTACTATTTCCTGTAGTACTGCAAATATGTCGAATTGTAACATCGCAATTTTTCACCCTAATCAATAATATTTTAATTTAAAACAAGAAACTCATAATGGCCAATAAAGATCCAAGTAAAACCGAAAAACCTACTCAAAAGAGAATAAAAAAAGCTCGTCAAGATGAAGGGAATGTGTTAGTATCTCCTGATATTATCTCTTTAGCCGTGTTAATTGGTGGAGTTTTAATGATGCTTTATGTCGCACCAGCTTTAAAAAAAGCATTTACACAAACATTTTTCCTAATTCAAGAAACTGATTGCAGAAAAGATTTTACCTACGATAATGTTGCGCGAGGATTTTCATATGGACTATCAATGTTTACGGCAATTATGGCACCATTTTTTCTCGGGGTTATTACTGGTGGAATTGCTGGAGCTAAGGCACAAATAGGTAGTTATTTTAGCCTAGCACCAGTTAAATGGAAATTTGAGATGAAGTTTAAAAAAGGCTTCATGGAGATGCTACCAAACAAACAAAATGTTATTAATTTAACCTTAACAATCGCAAAATGCACTGTGGTTGGTTTTATTGCCTATTTTGCAGTCAAAGGCAACGTCAATGAATTAATGGAAACTTCAATGAAACCAGTAGGTGCTTCATTAAAATGGAGTTTATTACAATGTTTCTTTATTTCAGCCAAAATTATTGCTGTTTTTGTGGTTTTAGCAGCAACTGATTATGTTTTTAAGCGTAAAAAATATTATGAAGATTTGATGATGTCAAAGCAGGACATTAAAGATGAACATCGTAATGCTGAGGGAGATCAGTTTGTTAAAGCCCGTGTAAAACAAAAAATGCGCGAATTATTACGTAACCGCATGATGCAAGAATTACCAGAAGCAACAGTAGTAATTGCGAATCCAATTCATGTTGCAGTAGCATTAAAATACAGTCATGGTGATTTAGCTCCAAAAGTAGTAGCAAAAGGATTACGTAAGCGTGCGCTATTGATAAAAAAAATTGCAAAAGATAATGGTGTGCCAATCGTTGAAGCACCACCATTGGCGCGTAGTTTATACCGTAATAGTAATATTTTTGAATTTATTGACGAAAAGTTTTTCAGTGCTGTTGCTGCAATATTAGCAAATCTACAAACAAAAGGCAAAAAACGCTTTTAACAAAAAAATTTACAACAAAACATGAATCAATAATTGCTTCCTGCGATATTATTAGTTGATATTGAGCAATGTCAAGTATATTCAATATCGACTAATAACACTGTAAATGCAACCAAACATTCTCAAAATTGCGTGCTTTTAAATCCTGTTTGCGAATCCAAAAATAAATCATCCCCGAATCACCCCAGCAAATAGCTTCGGAATCAAGTTATTGAGCAATGTCAAGTATATTCAATATCGACTAATAACACTGTAAATGCAACCAAACATTCTCAAAGTTGCGTGCTTTTAAATCCTGTTTGCGAATCCAAAAATAAATCATCCCCGAATCACCCCAGCAAATAGCTTCGGAATCAAGTTGCAGTAACAATACCCAATCATCAACACCTTTTCTTAAATTTTCAAGTTCATCTTTAGGAAGTGATTTAATTTTCTCTATATCATCATGTTTATAAAACATATATTGACAATCTTCTGCCATTTCATCATTTTGAATTATTGCAGGATATCCAAACATTTGATGAGAAGTATCTCTTGATTCATAAGCTTGAAATTCTAGGTCAGAGTATTTTTCTTCATCTGCATCATTAAAATTTAGAGATAAAATTTCAGCACTTAAATTATAAGGATAAGTTGTATCTATTTCAAAAGCAATGGTTCGTCGAGGATAAACTGCTTCATCAGAAAAGTTTTCTGGAAAACCTCGTTCAGGCAATTCACCAATATTTTTTTCACTATAAATTACTCTCCAACAAGATTTATCGGACAACTCAAAACCCCATGGTTGCTCTATTATATCATAAAAGAAAAAAAGCATACCACCTTCAGGCAAATCAGATTGATAATCAGTAGGAACTTCACTTAAATCAATCTGACAAAGAAATGTTAAGTAACCATTTTCATTACTTGGCCATTCTATGTCATTAGGCAGATTAGGTTTTTCGCCAAACCTACTGTTTGTTTTACAATTAGCTCGAGTCAAAAACAACGCCTTTTTACTTAAAGAGTTAATATACTCTAGCGTTTCCTCAAGTGTAGTTTCATTTTGTTTTATTTCTTCATTGATTATTTCACCGTTTTTAGTCATAAGTACCCTTTTAAACATTTTAAATAACTTTTCAAACATATTGCACCTCCCTAAATTTTATTTTTTTTAATGTAATCATTGCTGAACAATGTTCAAATATTTTATTTTTTTATAGCTTGGCCTAGTATGTTTTAAGCGAAAGACTAAGTTTTTTTATTTTTTCTATTCCGTCCTCACATTGCTCAAACAAAGTTATTTCTTCGCAGGTATTTTACGGGACTTATTACACTCTTTGTCATTTTTTAATTTTTTTTATTATTTTTACTAAAATTTTTTAAACAACTGTCGAATGGCACACTTTCTGCATATATAAATGGCAAAATCAGAGTTTAAATTTTAGTAAAAGGTTCAAATTTATGTTAAACAATTTCAAAAATAAGTCATTTTTTAGTGCCGATGTTTTCTTCGCTTTCTGCATTGGTATTATCTTATTTATTTTAATATTTCCGTTACCTCCAGCAATCCTATCATTTATGTTAGTTGCAAATATCTCAATAAGCGTCATGCTTTTAATGTTAATCTTTTACATTAAAACTCCGTTAGAAATTTCATCATTTCCAACTTTACTATTAGTTTTAACACTATTTCGTTTATCATTAAACGTTGCTTCAACAAAATTAATTCTTCTTGATGCAAGTGCTGGAAGCGTCATTGAAGCATTTGGCAACTTCGTAGTACAAGGCGATTATATTGTTGGAGCAATTATTTTCTTAATCTTAGTAATTATTAACTTCTTGGTTATTGTTAAAGGTTCGAGTCGTATTGCGGAGGTTTCTGCTCGTTTTACACTTGATGCGATGCCTGGAAAACAAATGAGTATTGACTCTGATCTTAATGCAGGTCTTATCGACGAAGATCAAGCCCGTAAACGTCGCCAAGAATTATCTGATGAAGCAGAATTTCATGGGGCAATGGATGGAGCAAGTAAATTCGTAACAGGAGATGCAATCGCAGGTATTGTTATTACTGTAATCAATATTGTTGCTGGTATTGCAATTGGTTGTATGAAAAAAGATAACCCAATGACAGTTTTTCAAGCTTTAGAAACTTATGGCTTATTAACTATTGGTGATGGATTAGTAAGTCAAATCCCTGCTCTATTAATCTCAGTTTCTGCAGGTATGCTAGTAGCAAAAACCAACAGCAGCAAAGGTGCAACAGGCACACATTTATTAAGTCAATTATTTGCTCGCCATGAACCAATTTTCATTTGTGCATCAATGATTATATTTTTAGGATGCTTGCCAGCATTTGATTTCTTAACATTTGTTTCATTTGCAACTATTTTAATAATAGCAGGCGTAGTTGTGATGCAAAGAAATAAAGCAAATGGTACGGATGATTTAACGCCAGCCTATGCCGGTGCTGACGGTACTGGAGCAAACCAGCGCAATGGTAATCCTAATGCAAATGGTTTGCCTAATGATCAAAATTTAGCTCTACCAAGTGGCGCAACTAATCAAGATACTGCTAAACAAATTTCAATGCCAAAACTACATCCAATGACCTTAGAAGTTGGCTTCAGCTTAGTGCCAATGGTTGATCCAAATCAAGATGGTGACTTAGTTGAACGTATTTCAATGATTAGAAAACAAATTTGTGAAGAATTAGGATTTTTAATCCCACCAATCTCAATTCAAGATAATTTAGATTTAGCAAACAATGAATATCGTTTAATGATTAGAGGTTTAGAGCGTGCTCGCTCAACGGTTTATCCTCAATCAAGTTTAGCGATCAATCCAGGCGATGCTGAAACAGACATTGATGGTATTAAAACAATTGATCCTGCTTTTAACTTTCCAGCAGTATGGATTTCGCCAAACAAAACCAATGAAGTTGAAAGTTTAGGTTACACAGTTGTAGACCCATCGACAGTAATTACGACCCATGTTACTAAATTAGTTAAAGATTATGCTTCAAATTTATTGAGCCGCCAAGATGTCAGCAACATGATTGAATATGTTAAAGAATCAAACCCAACAGTAGTTGAAGAACTGGTACCAAACGCATTATCTGTAGGAGTTATCCATCGAGTTTTACAGCTTCTTTTAACAGAAAAGGTACCAATTCATGATTTAAGCGCAATTTTTGAAACGCTTTCAGATTATGCGGCACAAACTAAAGAGCCTGTAATTTTAGCAGAATTTGCTCGCCAAGCACTGAAAGGACATATCATTGCTCGTTACGTTGAAGATAACCAAATGCTTTACGCTTGCACTATTGATCCAGTGTTAGAAAATGAGTTACAAAGCTCAATTAATGAAGGTCGCAATGGCGGAATGCTAAATTTAACACCACAAAGAGCATTACAAATTTCTGAAAGTATTAAAGAGCAATTTGATAATTTACAGCAAATTTATGACTACGATATCGTGCTATTGGCTTCACCATTAATTCGTCATCATCTTTTCAAATTACTGGATCGAAAAATAGAAGATATTGCGGTTATTTCATATTCAGAAGTAAGCGATGATGTACCATTAAAAATATTAGGATCAATCAACGTTGATACAAGACAATAAACAAGTGAGTTTTTCACCTAAAACATAAAAGCATTAAAAAATTAAAGTAAATAAATTATGAAAATTAAAAAGTTTAAAGGCAAATCATTAACAGCAATAAGGCAGACGATTTATAATCGTTTTGGCTCTGATGCAGTAATTATTAGTTCAAAAAGTAATAATTTTCTACACCGCCATGAAGTTATTGTCGCCTACAATCACCAAAAGCAGCAACTCGAATATGACAACGTTGCTGATGAAAAACTTAATGATTTACTGATTAATATCCATGATCAATGGAGTTCCAAAATTATCAGTAAGATTGAACCCGTTGCTGGTCATAGTTTTGATAGTGATTTCTTTCAACAACCAATGAACTTAACTAATGCCTTTAAACAACAAAATAGCAATAAATTTTTTGTTCAACAAGCAACAAATAATTTAAAAGATTTACTAAAAATTCAACGTGGTATCGACTTTAAAAAAATCAGAATTCAAAATTCTATTAATGAACAAATTCAAATTTTTACCTTTGTTGGTGCAACTGGGGTTGGAAAAACCACAACCTTGGCAAAATTAGCTGCCAAAGCAGTTTTAGAACACAATTTAAACATCGGATTAATTACCATTGATACTTACCGTGTAGCAGCTGTTGATCAGCTTAAAGAATACGCCGCTCTTTTAGGAGTAGAAATGCAAGTTGCCTTTTCTGGGGAGGAAATTAACCGTCATTTAACCTATTTTGGTGACAAAGATATTGTTTTTATTGATACACCTGGACGTAGCCCGTTTGATAAGGAAGGCTTAGATGACATTGCTGAACAATTAGGAAATTCAGGACAAAAAGATGGTCAAACTTTTCTAATAATTCCAGCAAATATCCGTAAGGAAGAAAGTATAGAATTAATTGATAGTTACAAGAAATTCAATATTGATGCTTTAATAATTAGCAAAACAGATGAGTGCAATAAATGTGATGGCTTATCAACATTATTTGATTATTCACAACTACCAGTTGCTTATGTAAGTGATGGACAAAGTGTTCCAGAGGATATTCATGAGGCAAACGAAAGTTTAGTTTCATCATTAATACTAAACAACTACAGCGCATTAACAAACACAGACACGATTAGAATAGGGGTAAATGGATATGAATAATAGGCAACTTCAATCTCAAGAGTCATATTACGAATTTAAACAATTTCGTAATAATACTGGCTATAATATTGCCCATAAATATAGCGTTGGTGGGTATCGGTCAAATTTCAAAACTCAAAGTATTAATTTAGCAAATAACATTAAAAATAAACTAAAAAGAACTGACCAGGCTCAATCTTTACGTCAAAGAGCAAAGTCAAATGATGACTTCAATAATTTATCAAAAAAAGCTGTAAAGTGCATTGCAATTGCTAGTGGCAAAGGTGGAGTTGGCAAAACCCTAATTTCAGTAAATTTGGCACTCTCACTATCAACTAAATATAAAAAGAAAGTATTGCTAGTTGATGCCGATTTAGGGTTGGCAAATGCTGATATTGTTTTAGGAATTGAACCTAAATACTCGATGCAAGATTGTATTTTTAAAGGTAAACCATTAAGTGAAGTTGTTATAAAAACTGAGCACGGATTAGATTTAATTGCTGTTAGCTCCGGTAATAAAGAGATGGTTTCCTTAGGAGCTGCACGTTTGGAAATGTTTCTCAAAGAGTTAATTAATTTTGCTGCAAATTATGATATTATTTTATTTGATTGTGCCGCTGGAATTGATAATAATGTAACATCATTTATTGCAACAGCTCCTCAAACAATTATCGTCGCATCAACGGAGCCAACGTCAATAATGGATGTTTATGCATTAAATAAGTTAATTTACCGTGATAATTTATCACAAAATGTTGGATTAATAGTCAATATGGCAGATGACAAAGAACACGGTTATCGAGTCGCTAAAACATTAAGCTCTGTCAGCAAAAAACACCTTAATGTCCAAGTTCATTTACATGGAGTTATTTCACGCAGCGAGGCAGTTCATGAAGCAGTTTGCAAGCGTCAGCCATTTTATTTTAGTTGTAAAGATCAGTCAATAATTGAAGACATTGATAACATTGCTAAAGATATAATTTTATCGCATAAGTCAGAAACTAAATTACATAGCTTAAACACCGATAAATTTATTGATGGAATCATTAAAGGATAATAATAATTTTATAAATATAAGAAATATAAGAAATATAAATAATTCAGATAAAGAGAGTTTTAAATCATGGTTTACACAAACTTAATTCACCGTTTAGTTTTACTAATTTCACTATTAGTAGCAATAACATCCTTTTTTATTAATATTGCCATCAGAAATATTAGTTTCTGCAAGGCGGCATTTAATTCACTGTGCATTTTATTTATTACAGGTATAATTTTTTTAATTGCGTTTAAAGCTATTGAAAATATTTTGTATCGTCATTTGCACGAGCAGTACAAAAAAAACAAAACTATTGATTTTGAAGATCAAGAAGCATAAAAATTTCAATTTTTATTAACTAGTAATCAATTAGAGTAAAAAACATGAGTATTGAATCAACAACTGCAAAAAGAAATGATTCCGAACAATGGCATTATAACAACATTGCTCAGCAATCTAGTGAAATAAAAGCAAAATGCAATGAGGAAGAATCATTTCTATGGGGTAATTATTTAGCGTGCGATAAAAATAATGAAGAATTACATTTGCAATTAGTCGAATATTATCTACCATTTGTCATTAAGATTGCACGAAATATTAATATTCAAGATACTTCAACTTTTGAATTTGAAGATTTAGTGAACACTGGTGTTTTAGGCCTACACAATGCAATAAAAAACTATACCCCGCAGGAGAATAGTGCGTTCTCAACGTTTGCTTACAAGCGTGTACGAGGAGCTATTTTAGATGAATTACGTAAACTTGACAAATTAACTCGTACTCAACGAGGAAATTATCGTAAAATTCGCAATGCAATTAATGAAATTTCAGCTGAAAAGCGTCGTCCTGCAAAAGACTTAGAAATTGCCGAAAAAACAGGATTTACCGTTGCAGAAGTTGACTATTATATTGAATTAAATAGCAAACAAGTGCAACTAGACGAAGAATTCGCCGATGGACTTAGCTATAGTGAAACATTAGCTGACAGTAGCGTCAAAACACCTGAAGAAACAACTCATAATTTATTAGCGATTGAAGCTCTAAAGCAACATATTTATAAATTAAACGAACGCGAACAAAAGATATTATATTTACGTCATTTTGAAGAACTTTCAGTAAAAGAAATTGCTCAAGTTTTAGGAATTAGTGAAGGAAGGATTTCACAAATTTACAAAAAGGTTCTCTTAAAATTACGTTCGATGATGGAATAAATTCATCAGGGACAAAAGGTAAAAATCATCATGAATGAAATTGACGCAGTAAATGGTATTTCATCTTCACCAGAAATTAAAGCTATTGAAGCCAGTGATCAAAACTATTTTTATGAGGATAGTTTTAATTCTATGTTGCAAAAGCATTTAGCGGAAAAAAATGCTCAAGAAAAAAAACATTCCAAAAATAGTAATAGCAAAAATGGTAGTAATAATGGCGATGATAAAAAAAACAATAATAACGAATTTGAAGAATTTAATTTTGAAGAAGAGTATAATTCAAACTATGATGAAAAACTCGACAATAGCAAGACTCCATCTATTATCTCTGAATTGGGAAAAGAAAAAGTTGATGAAGAATACCTAAAACACGACACCGTTTTTATTTCCTTATCAAAAAACAACGAAAAAATACCAGTCCATAAATGTTCAAAATTTACGACAAAACTTCGAAAAATGATTAAATACTTAGGAAAAAGCATTAAACTTTTCGGTCTATTTATTGTGAATCTTTTTTGAAAAAGAACCTTAATAAATTTAAGTTTATAAATTGATTTTTAGTTCATAAACTATAAAACATAAATATTTATACTCCACTGCTTAGACTAATTACTGCTTATATTTTTTTTTGATCCTCTGCTTTTTTAAGGTCATGCGGAGTAACTGCTCCTCCACTAACAACTAATCTCATACCATCAGAAACAGAAATTTTCAAATAATGCAATTCACTGCTTGGAACTAGCAATAAAAATCCACTTGTTGGATTCGGAGTTGTCGGTACAAAAATACTAATTAATGAATCTTCTTGAGCTACTTCTTTAAGCTCTTCACTTGTTTCACCTTTGTTTTCATTGGTAACAAAGCCAATTGCCCACATCCCCTTACGTGGGTACTCAAACATTACCACCTTACGAAACATACCTCCACGTGGCGATAAAGCTTCACCAATTTGATGACACGTTGAATAAACAGTGCTCAATAATGGAATCTTAAGAATAATCTTTTCAGCAGTTTTTAATACCACCTGTCCCAATTTCCAATAGGTCAATTGACCGATCAAAATTAAAATTGCAATAATAAAACCAAGTGTTAAAAATCTTACAATCGGTTCTATCAACTTAACATTGACATCAATTTTTTCTAAATATCCCTTTGCGTAATTATTAACAAATTCAACTGTAAAATCAGTTGTTTCTGTATAAGCAAATTTAACTACCCATAAGGTAATTAAAACTGGCGCTACAATTAATATTCCTGCAACCAAACGATTTCTTAACCAACCAATAAATCGCAATTTACTTTGTTGCATTTGCTCTTGCTTTAAATTATGATTTTTCACTTTTAAACTCCTAATGAAAAATTTTTTATTGTCTCGTTTAAAAGTTATCTTTAAGATATTTAAGAGAAATAATTTTTCTCTTATCTGCTTCTAAAACTATAAATTTATGTTTACCATTAATGATGATTTCTTCGCCTTTTTCTGGTATTTTACCAAATAAATGACACAAATAACCACCTATGGTGTCAACATCTTCATCTTCAGGAATATCAGCATCAAGTGCTTCATTAAACTCTGAAATTAAAAAACGCCCTTCAATTACAGCTGCTCCATCATCCAAAAACTGCGGCTCAGGTTCTGGCATTTCATCAACGTCATATTCGTCGCGAATTTCGCCAACAATTTCTTCTATAATATCTTCTAGCGTAACCACTCCTGCAGTGCCTCCATATTCATCTATAACTACTGCTAAATGAATCGAATTATGACGCAACTCTTCAAATAAATCACCAATATTTTTACTCTCTGGAATAAAGATCACCTTATGCAACATCCCTTCCAAGTCATAACTATGCTGGTCAATTAACAAAAAATCTTTAGCATAAGCAATGCCACAAATATTATCAATATTTTCTTTAAAAACTGGAATGCGACTGTGTCCACTACGCATAATAATGTCGATAACCTCTTCAAAAGTCGACTCAATATCAATGGCTGTTAAATTAATCCTTGGTGTCATAATTTCACGGACCATTGTATTATCTAAATCAAAAACACCCTTAATCATGCGTTTTTCATCCTCTTCAACTGCGGTCATAACATTATCATCATCAGCACGTTCTTCGATATCAAGCAACGATAAAATTTCATCTTCTGCAGTTACCTCCTCATGAATATCATGAAGCTTAGCAGACGATTGCAAAGCTCTTGTTAATAAATTCAAACTTTCAATGGCAATATAAAATATTGAATAACGCAGTAGTTTTATTATTGGCAAGGTAATTTTCAACAAATAAACATTTAAGCTTACCAAAATAATTCGCGAAAATAATTCGGCTCCAATAATAATTACTAGAATAATACCAAGCATTACGAAAAATTGTTCATAATACCCTAAATCAACGGAATCTAATTTTATACTAACAATATTTTTAAGGAAAAAAGCCATAACTAATACGTTCAATAACGATAAAAGACGAAATACATCATCATAGTCGTCAAAATTATCAAGCCATTCCTCTAAATTTTTTGCTAGTGAACGATTAGTTAATTCAACACGGCGCACTCTCCCTCCAGTTAAATTCGTTAGAGAGCGCCACGCAGCAATCAACCAATAAAAAACAATTATTGAAACTGCAAGCATTTCAATTTCAAACTTTAATTCCATTGCTAATTAGCTCTCCATTTTTGGTTCCGGGAATACTTTGTTAAATTGGCTCAATTTACCATCTCTTTTCAATGCGTTCATAACGCGAGCTTCCTGTTGTCTCATTTCTAATCTATCTTCTTCGCATAAATCATCAAAACCAGCAGAATGCAACATGGAATGCACTATATATAAAACTAATTCTTCAGCATAACTTGAGTCGTTACGCTCATCGCCTTCTCGTTTAGCAAAATCTAGGCATATTATAACCTCCAGGGCAGAATCTTCATCAAAAAAATCATCATCATCATTAAAATAATCAAAAGTAATCACATCTGTGGTACCTTCATGCTCTAAACACTGCCAATTCAGTTCAACCATTTCATCATCTTCAACAAATATAAAGTGCGCACCATATTCTTCTGGAATATCAGGCAATGTTAATTTTTTTATTTCTGCAAAAAGCGTCAAAAGTTCACTTTCATTCACTTGAGGATATTTTTCGCTGTTCCACGAATAAGTCATCTTCATTTTCTATTTCTTCATCCTTTGGATATGCAATGCGACTATGGAGCATTGTTGTTAATGTTAAAACAAAACTATCTCTAATTTTTGATAATTCACTAAATGTAATTGGAGCATCGTTGAGCTGACCATCACGCAAACGACGTCGAAAAATCTCCCATACTAACGATTCAATTTTTGCATGAGTTGGTTTTTGTAAAGAGCGCGATGCAGCTTCACAGGCATCTGCTAGCATAATAATCACAATCTCTTTACTCTGAGGAAGTGGACCTGGGTAACGATAATCATTTTTATCAACGCTTAAATTACTATTTTCTTCTTTAGCTCGATTATAAAAATACATCACCAAATCATTACCATGATGCTGTTCAATCGTATCAATAATAAATTTACGCATTTTATATTTAATTGCCAAATCAACCCCATCTTTAATGTGATTTATAATAATTAAGCTACTCATACGTGGGCGCAATTCACTATGCTTATTGTGCTCTGAATTATTTTCAGTAAAGTATTCAGGCTTATGCAATTTACCAATATCATGAAATAATGCCCCCACTCTAACTTTAATTGAGCTAGCACCAATCGCAATTGCCGCCTGCTCGGCTAAAGTTGCCACCATCAAACTATGATGGAATGTTCCAGGAGCTTCAATTTGTAATCGTTGTAAAAGTGGATGGTTATAGTCACATAGTGTTAACATTCCCATATCAGAACTAACACCGAAAATCAATTCTAGCGTGAAAATTAAAACTAATGCCAAAGTAGCAGTAATAAAGCCATTTGCTAACGATAATGAAAATGACCATAATAACATTTGTGGTGAATCAAATTGACTCAACAAAAAACTGTGATTAAGCAATAATAATGAAAAAGTTACTGCTAAAATACAGCGAATAAAATAAGTTCGATAATTATTGGCATATCGTACCGCAAAACCTGCAATTGCGGTAATCATTAATCCTTCTAACAACACTGAGTATGAATTATCTAGCATCATCGATGCTATTATTGAGCAGAATAGCCCAACATAAAAGGCAACACGCAGACCAATTAACACGCTTAACAATACTGCTGGCAGAGCAATTAAAATCAACTGGTTGATTAAAAATGGCGCAATATTAAATTGTTCATACAATGTATAAAAAACGTACATTGCTAAATAATTAACAATTATTGACACTAAAATCACACTACTGCATAAACATAATTTTTGATTACTTTTAACAATTTCTGGATGAATATGCCATAAATACAATCCTGTTACCAAAATTAAAAACAAAGTGATTAAAGCAATTTTTGTATTATCAACTAACACTTTAAAATGGTTCGCAACTTGATTTTTTGCAACAACTTTATCATATTCATGAAGAACTTTAATTAGATTCGCAGTCAATAATTGATTTTGCTTAACAATTACGTCGCCCCTAAAATATGTTTTTTCAACTTTTTTAATATCTTTTAAAACAATTTCTTTTTCTTTTGCGTTAATCTTATCATTGATAACCAAATTGCTATTATTGTGGTTTGACATTACATAATCAGTTATCTTTTTCACAATAATTTTGAGCTCGATTGCTTGAAAACCTTCATATTTAACAGCAATTTTATCGGCAATTTTATCAGCTAAAGTAACATTATCAAGCAGTAAACCAACATCAACAACTTTTCTTAAACGTTTATGAGTGTCGATTATTCGCACTTTTTGACCTGCGCTATATGAAGATTTTTCACGACGTGAAATTACTCCATTTTCTAATTCTTCTTCCAAAACTTTTAAATAATTTTCTTTAATCGGAAATTTTTGATCAATTTTTTTCAAAAATAAAATTTGCTCAGTGGTTAATTTAGCTGGATTTAAGAATTTGTTTTTGTTTTTATTTTTAAACTGATTCTCTCTTAAAGTAGTTTCAAAAACCTTTTTAGCTGTCGGGGAAATAGTTTTACTGCTAGTTTCTAATACCTTAGCAGTAGAGCTTAATTCTTTTTTTTCAGAGTCAACCTTTTCTCTATTAAAAACTTGCAACTCTTTTAAATCTTTTTTACTAATTGAATTATCATAAATATCAAAAACAACCATTGCGCTGTCAATAATATCTTTATTTAATGATTTACTAATGGAGTAATGGATTGGCACTAAATGTAACTTATCATTTAATAATCTTTCTTGAGCATCAAAATCATCAACAGTAAACTTATGTTCTGCTGTAACAGTCAAAGGGCTACGGTTTCCTTCAACTGACAATTGTTTGGCAATTTTTTCATTTTTAGGGGCGAAAGAGATTGCAACGATACAAATGATCCACAACGCAATTAAGATTGTGGTAAACAACATTTTCGAATTTTCTGCAACGTTACCTAGGGTATCTTCTTGAGTTTTGCGCTTACGCACCCCAATTAGCCCTTTCTTTTCCATTTGCCTTTTATTGCGCTTTTTGTTCCAAATTTCTTTTATTTTAGAAAACATTTTCAACCTTAAACGTTAAATTAATCATTATTATTTTTCGCGTTTTCTTCTTTATTTTGCTGAGATTTTATTTCTTTAATATCATCTAAACGATATTTATTAAACATTTCATATGCGTTAACAATCCGTTCAACTAAACTATGACGCACAACATCTGTTGATTTAAAACTACAAAACTTAATATCATCAATATTGTTCAAAACCCTCTTAGCATGAAGTAACCCTGAACGACAATTGCGTGGCAAATCAGTCTGACTTGGATCACCTGTAACAACACATTGCGAATCAAAACCAAGGCGGGTTAAAAACATCAACATCTGTTCTTCAGTGGTATTCTGCGCTTCGTCTAAAATAATAAAAGCATTATTCAATGTTCTACCACGCATAAACGCTAATGGTGCAACTTCAATAACATTTTTTTCAATTAATGCCTGCGCTTCCTCAAACGTTAACATATCATACAATGCATCATATAAAGGGCGCAAATATGGCATGATTTTTTCTTCTAAATTACCTGGTAAAAAACCCAAATTTTCTCCAGCTTCTTTGGCGGGTCTCGTTAAAATAATACGTGTATAGTTACCCTTCAAAAGTTCAGAAACAGCCATTGCCATTGCCAAATATGTTTTACCTGTTCCAGCTGGTCCTATTCCAAAAACAATATCATTGCTTTGAATCGCCTCTAAATATTCAAGCTGAGCTTTAGTTCGAGGAACTAAATCGCGTTTACGTGGGCTAACAGGAACTTTAAACGAAAACAACTCTTTAATTTGTTCATCACGGCGATTACGAAATGAACTTAATACATATTCAAAATCAGCTTGATCCAAAACACCATTACGCATTACACAACTTTCAACCAATGACTCAAAAAAACGCTTTACTTCAGTAATAATTGTTTCATTGTCTGCATGAATACCAATCCACAAATGACGTGATGAAATTTTCACACCAAACTGCGCTTCAATACGTTGTAAATTTTTAACAATATTACCCGCAAATGCTGAATTCATCGCATCCTGACTATTAAAATAAAATTTTTCAATTTTATTGTTATCTAAATTATCTATATTATTTTCTGTACTACTATTCATTTAGTTTTTTCTATTCCTCGCTAAACGCCTTTACTATTATTTTTTATGAACTAAAATAAATGCTTTGGCATATTCAAGTATTTCATCATCTGTAGTTGATACTATATTTATTACTTTTTTATTATTATCAAAATGTCCTTTTAACTCTACTTGATAATGATATTGATTATTTGTTTGTATATTTGATCTTGTTATATTCACTTCTTTAATTTGTGAAACCTGAAGACGTTTTTTAATGCCAACTTTTGCCAATCCATTAAAATAATAAAGCTCTCCATTAGCAATTTTTATTTTTTTAGCTCCAAATAGCATACACATTATAACATTAACTAAAATGATTGTTCCTAAAACAAATGGAATACCAAACAACCCCTGTTCCACGTTAAATTTACCGTTTAAAATTGGCATAACATAAATACTGCCAATCGAAAGCCCACTCCAAATTAATGTAAAAATAGTTAAAATCAATATACCTAATAAAGATTTTTTCTTAATTATCAACGTTTTACCATCAAAGTCTTCTCTAATCATACAACCATTAGGAGGATTATTATAAATATTTTTAATATGTTCTTTATCTATAATTTCAGTGCATTCATTAATATTAAAAATCTCTTCACAACTGCGACACAAAACTGAATCTGTTTGCATATTAATATCAGCAATATTAATCTCTTGTTCACATTTTGGACATTTTAGCTTCATTTACTATACTCCTATCATAAACTAACAATTAAACAAAAAAATACTAATTATTCATCTTCTTATAATTTTTTACTTAGTTTTCTCTTGTTCTTTAAATATATGTTTTCGCAAAAATTCTAACCGTGAATTATCATGCGAAGTAATTAAAATAATTTTCTTTTTTTGCCAAAATCTCAATGTAAAACTATCTGCTTGATAAATTTAGCATCTCCCTCCTCTATCTTATCAATGAAACTCTCAAGCATTAACTGTCTGACGTAAATATTAGAATTTGGTCTCAATACGTTCCTAATTTTTCAAAATTCTGCACTGTGCTTTATTCAAAAAAAATTAACCCTTTAAAAAATTTTAGGTTACCATCAGCAAAACTTATCTACTGACGCCATAAGAGACAAATCATTATAAACAAGAAATATAACAAATGTCATTATTGAAAAAAGAAACCTAAAAAATAACCCTAAATCAAACGTTCCTCTTAACATCATTGTAACAATTCCAAATAGCATAATCCATATTGTTGCTTTTGAATTGTCTTTTATTTTAATGATGTAACCATAATGAAAAACACCACTGTTTTTTGTCCAAAACTTTTCATACAACTTTCAACATTAAACAGATCTTTACAACGCGAGCATAAAACCGTATTACTATTGAAATTAACACTTAAAAATATAGTTTTCGAACTACATCGCGGACTCTGCAAATTAATTCTTGCTTCTCATTTAAAAAACTATATCGATTTTTTTAACATTCATAAATATTTGGCAATTATTATAATTTATTATCATTTAGGTCAAATGTCAATTAATAGTAACATCATTTAGCCTTTTAACCGCGCTGTTAGGTGTTCTGCTAATCCTGTACTGCGTTTAGTTTGACAAAACAACCCTTTTTTAAGCGTTTCGAGGTTATAAATTAAATGTACGTCTTCTTTAGCACGAGTAATCGCCGTATAAATTAATTCCCGATTAATGAGGCTTAAATTTGGTTTATTTAGCAATAAAAATAGCACCTTCTCAAACCCAGAACCTTGCGAACGATGCACACTCATTGCAAAAACGGTCTCATGCTGCGGCAACCGCCCTGGACTAATTTCAATAAATTTATCGGGACTTTCACTATCAGGAAAAAAAACACCTATTTGTGAACTATTTTTATCACGCCAAAATAACCCAATATCACCATTAAATAATTTTAAGTTATAATCATTTTCAGTAATAATAACAACACGACCATGATATAATGATTTACCAACTGGTAAATTTAAAACCTCCTCAACAATGTGATTAATGCTGTGTACCCCAAAACGTGACACATTATCCGCAGTTAAAATTTTAAATCTATTAAGTAATTGATATGCCTCTTGAACTCTTTGGCATTGCAAATAATCACTAAACATAACTTTTTTGCCATTTTTTTTATCAACAAATGATAAATCTTTAACAAAATTTTTAAGATATTTTTCAATTTCTTCATCGCTATGTTTATTCATGTCATTAATATTTAATGCATGAAATTTGTTGGTTCTATCATGATGCATTTCATATAAAATTTCGGAAAAGTGTTCAGCGTTAAACTGAGCTGGGGCTTCATTAATTTTTTTAGTTACAATGCCAATGCCCTTATCAGGAGAAAATCGATATGAATGTTGCAATTTAGTCGCAATATTATAAAAAATATCCCTACTCTTATTTGAATTACATAATTGCTCCTGATGCATTCGCAAATATGGCATTGACACAATTAATTCATCGAAAAAACTTTTACTATAACAATTTACTTTAAAAACATCATACAAGTTTGCCATTAATGCTCCAGCTTCAACACTTGATAACTGATCACGATCCCCGAGTAAAATAATTTTGGTATTTTTATCTATTGCATTAATTAATTTTGCCATCAGCATACTCGACACCATTGATAATTCATCAACTATAATAACATCTGCAGAAATTTTGTTGTGCTTATTATGTTTAAATTGAGCACTATTATATACTGCGCCTAACAAACGATGAATGGTTGATGCTTCAATGTTTTTTAGAGCACTTAAGACTTCTGTTGATGTGCTTAAGAAGGCAATTTCTTCATTGATTGATTCACTAACTCTAGCTTGAGCTTTTCCACTTGGCGCAACAATTTTGACTGTTAAATCACTGTTTTTTTCTAGTAGTAAGGCCAATATAGTTGCAATCACAGTCGTTTTTCCTGTTCCAGGACCTCCAGTTATAACTGCAAAATTATTAAAATACGCATTAATTATTGCTAAAACTTGATAATTAATAGCTTTATTTTTCTTAAATCTCGTGCCAATACGATAAATATCTTCTAATAATCCTTTTATTTGTTTTTGTCGCAGCCCGCTCGGAGAATCTAAAAACTCCGCTATTTTTAAGTTATTTAACTTAACACGTTCAGCAATGCTCGACGCCAAATATAATTCATAAACATAATACCGTTGTAAATAAACTTTACTAATTCCATCGAAAATTAATGGTTTTAATGGAACTTTTTTAAGGTTCGCTGAATCTTTAACAATTGCAACGACATCACTATTTTCTAGTTTTGCTAAATCACTAACTGTTTGATTTAAATCAATATATAATTGCTGTAAAATGTGTTTCACTTTATTTTGATCTTCAGGAATTAAGTGTTCAATATTATCAAAAAAACACTCAAATTTTTCTTGAGTATTAATCAAGTTTAAATCAAGACAAATATTTTGGTGTTGATTAAATGAATATGAAGTCAAAAGCGCTACAACCATAATTTCTTTGGTACAATTTTCCCGTAAAACATCTGCAATAAAATTTACAAAGCTCCAATCAATATAATTGATTAGTTTATATTCTTTAAGTTTATCAATTGTTTTTAAAATTTCAGTCATAAATTTTTATCTGTTTTTAAATTTATTAATTAATGATCATTTTTAGAAATCTTATTTATTCGTTCACACCCAAAAGATTAGCAATTTGTTCAATTACATTTGTATCTGGATTCATACTCCAAACTCCAGTATTTAGCTGTTGATCAATACCTCTTACATATAAATATAACACGCCACCAAACTGTTTTTCAAAATTAAAGTTTGCAATTTTATTGCTTAAAAAAGCTTTGAGAGCAACCGTGTAAATTGCTGCTTGCAAATAATAATTTTTTTCAAACATATCTTTCTTTATTGCATCAATATTATAATTTTCGTTAAAATCTCCTAAATAGCTACTTTTCCAGTCAATAATAAAAAATTTATCATCATGCTCAAAAATTAGATCAATTTTTCCATTCATGAATCCACGCAATTGTTCTTTACGATTTTCTAATTGATCTTCAAAATTACTAGTTGAATCACTTACATCAAACGCTTTGCGACTTAAACTCAGCAAATTTTCAGCATTAAAACTTTTAGGAGTTTTAAAGAAAAATGGCATTTCACAAACCATTGCTTCACTATGCAAATTTTCTAAAACTATTGAATTATCTTTTTTTAAGCTATTATTCAAGATGTACATTCTACTACTAACGGTATTTTTAAACATTTTGACCAATTGTAACAGCCGTAATTCCAACTCTTTTTGATAACTTTCTTCTTGAGTAGCAACATCATACTTCAAGCGCCCATATTTCTTTAACAACATATGAATAAACTTGCCCACATGGCTTTCACTATTAATTTTTAAATTATCAATATTTTGCTCTTTAAAATAATCAAAGTCTAATTTTTCAAACAAATCATGAATACAATCTCCAGAAAATGTCCCTTTTGGGAAATCGCCTAAAATTGATGGCGTCAATTTATCATTAACACCATGCTCTTCATTAATTCCTCTTAAATTTCTATCTACAATGTTATCGTTTTCATTATTAAGCTTGTCATCATCATTGACATCTCCACTTTCAACGTTTTCAGTTAAATGTGGTAAATTACTGTTTAAATTACTAAAACTTAAAACTCTGAAATCTTTCGCAATTTTACCACTAAATTCTATAAAATGATATTCATCAACTTTATTCTTTTCAAAAAAGTCATTCTGTTCTGAAGGTTTAAAGTCCAAACTTAAATCTTTTTCGTCAACAGTAATAAATTCGATATTTTGATGGTCCTGCCACTGTTCACGCCGGTCAGTTTGATATTTAAACTTTTTATCAATTTCATCAATTAATGTTGCGCTATTATTACTTTCTAAACATAACTGCAAATTTTTCAAGGTTGGACTATTGAAAAATTCGTGTAATCTATTTTTATTAAAATTATAATACAAATAATCCATTGGAGAATTAAATGACATTGCCCTCGTTTTATTGTATTGTTTATCTGCCCATACCAAATAACAGCCATATTTTGCTCTAGTCACAGCAACATAAAACAATCGTAATTCATCAGCTAAACGCTCGAACTTATAGTAATTCTTAGCTTCAGACAACTCATTATTAGTCAATGAAATATGTTGCTGATTATTTGCATCATGATAAATAATTGCCTTTTCTTTACTTGCTTGCTGATTATTTGAGGAATCCCCCCAAACAAATGGGCAAAAAACGATTCCAAACTGTAATCCTTTACTTTTGTGCATTGTTAGAATTTGCACTGCTTGTGAATCACTTTCTAAACGCAGTTCATATTCAGCATTAGCTTCTGGATTGCGCACAAAATTTGCCAAATGATTTAATAACGCAACAGGTTGCAGATTATGCTTTTTTTCTTCCTGATGTAAAATTTCAACTAAATGGTTAAAATTCGTCATTTTGCGATTTCCATTTTCGCTGTTTAGTAAATTCATTTTTAAATTATTTTTTTCTAATTTATACAACAGCGAATTTTTCTCAGTAATTAATTCATCAAATTGTGTTCCTAAGATTGAACTAATGTGTAAATTTTTTAATGAATTAATCATTTTTATAAATGAAAAATTTTGCCAAATATTTCGATAATAGATTAAAACTTCAATGATTCCTTCATAAATTTTAGCAAATTTTTCATCATAGTTTAATTGATAAATATCACTAAAATCAAAATTAAAATATGATAAAGACAATGCACTCATTACTGCTCGACTATTTTGTGGATTCAAAATTGCTGTTAATAATTTTAATAATTCTCTTGCTTCATCACCTACAAAAATATTGTCATTTCCCTGTTTTACACTAGCAATATTATATTTCAATAACCTTTGACTAATCATTTCTGCTTCATTGGCGTTTCGCACCAAAACTGCAATATCTGCCGGTACAATTTTTCTACCGTTAATATGTGCTAAAGGTAACTTAGAAATTGAATCAATTTGATTTGCTTTCTGCAAAATTTCCGCAATTTTTTTCGCAGTAACCTGACATGAAAAATTTCTATAATTGTCTTTATTGAATTTAAAATTCACACAATCTGCTGGCTGAAAAATTTTCAATGGTTGTTGCATAATATTTTCATTGTCAATAACCACTTCATCGCTAACTTTACCTGCGGTAGCATCGACAAAATCTATATTATCAATAGCAAACGGCAGCTCTTTTTCAAATAAACAATTTATGGCATTTAAAAGGTTTTGTGAAGTTCTAAAATTTTTGACTAAAGTCGTCTTTTGATCTTCATCTAAATTTTTAGCAACTCTTAAATATGTAAAAATATCTGCGCCCCTAAAGCCATAAATAGCCTGTTTTGGGTCTCCAACCATAATTAATAAATTTTGAGGATTATCAAAAATTTTAGCAAAAATTTGGTATTGGATGCTATCAGTATCCTGAAATTCATCAATCAATGCCATTGTATATTTTTTACGAATATTATCAACTAATTTTTGACTATTTTCTAATGCGTTATGTAGCTTTTGTAGCAATTCATTATAAGTAATTATTGGTCGAGAATTAATTTCGTCCTGATATTTTTCCAAAAAATAATTTGCAAAATACCTGATAAAATAATCTGCTAATTTATCTACTTCATCTGGAATACTAACGCACAAATCAAAAAATTGGCGTGCGTGCATATTGGGTTGCCAACATTTTTGCTTTGCCTTCAATAACTTTTTAAATATAAATTTTTCACTAAAATACCCTAACTGGCATAAAATTCCACTTAGGTTATTATTGCTTAAATTGGTTCGCAAAGTTGCTAAATTATTAGGAAAATCCTCAGCAAATTTTTTGTAACAATCATGTAACTCAAAATCGCAATGATGATAAAAATCTGTTGAAATTTCACTAAAAATTTTAACTAGTAATTCTATTTTATTATTTATCGATTGCTGAATAATATCAATATTTTTCTTGAGATTATCAAAATCACCATTATCAGAAAAGTCACGAATCGCGTGCTGGTCGAAAGTTTTTGCGACACTGCTAAAATATTCATAATTTAATTTTTTTATATCACAGACAACATTTAATAATGTGCTATCTTGGGAATATAAATTATCACGGAAAAACTGATATACAATTCTTTCAATAATTTCTGCACTATCAACCAACTCACTATTAAATAACTGATTACTATCAACTGAAAATTCCTTTAACATTTTTTGGCAAAAACTATGAATAGTACAAATTGATGCTTCATCAAACGTATACAACGCATGATTTAAACGATTTAATAAAACATTTTTTCTTTCAATATTATACTGCTTTAAATCTTTGTTATAAGAGTAACCAAATTCAATAAAATTTAAGATAAACTGCTCCAAAGAATTACAATATAACTGCTCTTGATTTTGTTTAATATGCTGATAATTGTCATCAATACCCAGTACGAAATTCAATGCATTTTGAATATTTTCTCGAATCCTAGCACACAACTCTGCGGTTGCCAAATCAGTAAATGTTACAATTAAAACTTCACTAATAACAACTTCCTTACTGCTTGTTTGTTGACTATTTTTGTTATTATGATGACTACTTTTAATACCTTCAATAATTAGTTTTAAGACGATATTTTCAATATTAAATGTTTTTCCAGTTCCCGCACTTGCTTCGATTAAGAGTTTATCACCCAAACAAAAATCATGACTCAAAAAATCAAATTCATTAATTAATTGATGACTATTTTTTAAATTATTCATGAAATCCCCTTACAGTTGAAGCTCTAAAATTCTCAAATTGAGACTGTGCATCCGCTAATTTATCAAGATTATTAAATTTTTGTTCAAACAACTCATTAAAAATATTTTTTAATAAATAAAATTCATCCGCATAAGGACTCTGAACTTCAAATTCATTCCCAAAACAACGACAAACAAAATCATCATCACCATCACCAAAATTATAATTATGCTCTGAAGCCACCCTCCAAATAGCTGCGGTATTAGTTAAAAAATCCCTTTTATTATCAAGCTCAGCATTACTCACAAATGAATTGACGAAAAATGGCAACGGATAACCTTCACGCAAGTTATAAATATTAATTAAAGTTGCTATGCGAGCAAAGATCTGTTCATTAGTAATAGCAAATGTATAATCAAGCGCTTTATCATTGCCAAAAACAAATGTTTTTGTCTGAATTATTTTACCATTGTGATCAATATTTTTATTAAAATTTAGCAATTTAAAACTATAACAAAAATTAACTGCTAACGCCCATAATTTAAAACCAAATTCTTGTGAATTATAAATTTTTGAAGGCTGTAAAAAAAGATAATCAATAACCTTATTATCCTCAGTTAAATAAAATTTATCAAAATCAAATTCTAACTCAAGATTAAATTCTTCAAAATAAAATTTTGCTGATTGCTCCAATGAAACTTCCTGTGAATATTCATTAACGAAGTTGCAAAAATTGTCGTCGTATCTATTTAATTCTTGAAAAAATTGGAATTTTCCTAGCTCACCTGGTGCAATCATTCCTTTCAGAAAATAATTTTGATATAGCACATCACCAACCATCTTTTTATTATTAAAAAAACTTTTTGCAGAAGCAGGAAATTCACTAATTAAATCATAAAAAATTTGTTTTGTGCAATTTCTTTGCATTGTTAAATTTTCAAAATTTTTCAGCTCTTCATTTTTAAAATGTCGCAAATCTAAATTTAGAATATTCCGCATATAGTAACGACTTGGATTAACAAAAAAATCAACTATTTCGGAAAATTTCACTTTTTCAATTTCATTCTTGACTCCTTCGTCATTAATGATTTTAACATGCTCCTTTTTAGCTATTAATTTTTGAAGTTTAATTAATTGTTCACTACTTTTGCCTGTTGTAATATCAAACGGTGAAGTGGATTTCGTCATAAAGACTACTTTCATCGCCTCAAAATCACTCCGTGAATAATTATATAAAAATGGTCTATTATTTTTTGTAAAATACTCTTTACTATAACTATTTAGCGGTTGAATAACCCTGATATTTTCACTAATTTTTTGCGCTTGTTCTTCTTCATAAACAAAATGATCATCCACATAATTTAACAACTCTTCGACCACGCTACTTGCGACCAATGGTGAATTATCCTTAATACTTTGCCCTACATAACTTAAATATAATTTATCTTGAGCGCTGAGCACTGTTTCGAGGAAAAAGTAACGATCATCATCTTTAGCATTACGATCACCAAAACGTCTTTTAACAGTCATCAAGTTAAAATCTGTATCAAAATTTTTCCGTGGAAAATTCTTTTCACTTAACCCTAATAAACAAACCACTTTCGCAGGAATACTGCGCATGGGTTGTGCTTTACAAAAAGTGATTCCGCCATGTAAAAAATTTCCACTATTGATGCTTAAATTAAAATTATTTTTAAGTAATTCTTTAAACGAAGCAATATCAAACCTGTGCTTTAAAGTTTTTACACTATACTCATTATTTTCTAATAACGAAAACTCCGCTTGAGTTTGAATATTATTAATTGCACCATGTAGAAGTTTAGCACTGTCAGCATTATGAGCAAAAAATTTATCAATAATTTTCTTTGCTAATTCAAAATATGATTGCAATGTATTTTCATTTGCTGTTGTAACATCTTTAAGCTGATTATCAAGATTAGCAATAGTCTTAATAAAATCATAAAGTTTACCGATTAATAATGAATTGTTCCCTTCAACATATTCATATGGAGTAGTCTGTAAATTTTTTGTGCCATAGATTTTTTCAGCCAAAGAAAATTGAATTTTTTCACATTCAAGTTCAAAATCATCAGCATCAAATAAACTGTTACTAAGCATTGCATAGCCACTAACCATTCTATTTAAGCCACATTGCCATGAATTAATATTAATTATATCGCTATTCACATTAGATTCATACCCATAATTTATCGCGCTATTTTCAATTAATTCATTAAGTGTATCAAGTTCAATGCTGTCAATATTATAGTACTCTAAAATAACCCTACTATTGATAATTTCTGAAATATCGGCTACATTAAAATCGCTTTCAAACAAATTCAAAATTTTAAAAAACACTGCTACTTCAGGTGAATTAAGCGCATTACTACAGTCAGCAATAGTGCTATACATCCACTGTGTGTCCCTAAAGTCATCAGTCTTAAACACTGCTTCAATATATGGCGAATATTTTTCAATATCTGGAATCATGACCAAAACATCGTAAACTTTAATATCCTCATTATGCTCAAAAAGATGCAATAAATAATTTTTTAGTACCTCAAGTTCTCTTAAAGGGCTATGACAGCTATTAACAATAATTGAGTCATCGGTACACTTTATTCGTGCATCAGCTGAATTTTTATTTGTTGACTGCATCGTCTTAATATCAGCTTGAACTTTATTTAATAATGTTTCGCGCTTAAAGTGATAATCACAAAATTCGTCACCATAAACAGCCTCATCAAGAGAAAAGTGCTGCACTCCCTCAATATTTTGCAAAAGATGAAAAAACTCTCGTCCCTGCTTACCCCATGCCCCCAATAAATTATTTTCAAAAGCAAAATCAAGTTGCAAAAAATCCATTTCAAGCTCAGCGATTTCTTTACAACGTCCCAACGCATTTGTTTTACTCAACTGCTTATAATAATCTTTCAACGACTGGCTGTAACTCCAATCTTCAACACACGGATTTAAGTAGAAAAAATTCACTTCAATTAAATATGACAATACATTGAAAATATCTAAAAATGCTGGCGGTAACGAAGAAAAACCAAATAAAAATATTCTCTTAAGTTTTTTAAGCTCTTCCACATTTAATTCTAAAGCGCTAAAAAGATCGTCACCCGTGCTTTTTGGTTGATAAAGATTATAAAAGTTATGATTTACTTTATCACCAACTTGCTGCATGAATTCAAAATATAAAGCAGCAAAATGATAATCGGTTGCCCCTTCTGAAATTCTATTCCATAATATCTTTTGCCAATGACTAGATTTATCATACGCCAACGGATTCTCACCATTATCCCAAGCGACAATAACTTCAGGACGAAACACCAAGTAACGGTCAAAATGCTCGGCAATTGCTGTCGCTAATTGAAAATAGCGCAACTGCAAATTTACTTGACCTTCTGCCAGATAATTTTTAAATGTAGCAAATTCATTTAATTTTAGGCAATCCTTTAATTCTAAAAAAATTCGCCAAGCCATTTTCTCTGGCGAAAAATAATTTCTATATTGATAAAAATTATGATTTCTAAAAAGTTTTGCAAAAATTTCATTATTAATAAATGAAGTTGGAAATGGGTAAAAAACATTACCAGTCGCACCATTTTCATTTGCTAATGAAATGTTGAGGAATTTTTCAAGACCTCGACTTTGCACTAAAACCTTCTCGGATTGAAAAATTTTTTTATATTTATAGAGTGTAGTGGCATTGTTATTTTTTACATCACTATTAATAACTTCTGCTAATTTTCGAGCCAAAAGTTTTAAATCACTTGATGAATATAGATGAAATTCTTGTTTAAAATGCGCTTCAGTCATACTGTAATCACTTTTACTCCCCTAGCAAATTTTCAAAAAATTTTTTAATATCCTTTAAAGCAAACAGGGCACTTTCAAACAAATTTTTGAAAACACCCGTTCTTAATCGACACTAAACAATATCTAACTATTTACTGTTTAGAAAATTGATTTTTTTATATATTTTACTTATAAACACGTTCATTTAACGCATCAAGACCTTGAAGATAAATACCTGTTCCATTTGCAACTGCCTTTAACGGATCCTCAGCTACAAAAACTGGCAATCCAGTCTCTTCTTTTATCAAACGGTCTAATCCACTTAATAACGCACCTCCACCTGCAAGAATAATTCCACGATCAATTAAGTCCGCAGCTAACTCAGGAGGACAACGCTCTAAAGTATTGCGTACACCCTCAACAATGCTTGTAACTGGTTCTTGTAACGCTAAACGGATCTCTTTAGCTGTAATATCAATAGTTTTAGGCAAACCTGACACTAAATCAAGACCTTTAACTTCAAGCACTTCATCATCTTTATGAGGATAAGCGCTACCAATTGTAATCTTAATATTTTCAGCCGTACGTTCACCAATTTTTAAATTATAAACACGTTTCATATGTTGCATAACCGCAACGTCCATTTCATCTCCACCTACACGAATACTTCTAGCCTCAACAATACCACTCAAAGAAATAACTGCAACCTCAGTCGTTCCACCACCAATATCCACAACCATACTTCCTGATGGTTCTGAAACTGGTAACCCTACCCCGATAGCTGCCGCCATTGGTTCTTCAATCAAAATAGGAGTATCAGCTCCAGCACGCTTAGCACTATCTTGAACAGCACGAGTTTCAACCTCTGTAATACCTGAAGGAACTGCAATCACAACTCTAGGAGCTAATAAGCGGCGCTGAAAAGGCCCTTTAGCGCGCGCTTTTTTAATAAAATAACGTAACATTTTTTCTGTAATATCAAAATCTGCAATAACTCCATCTTTCATCGGGCGAACAGCTCTAATATTCCCTGGAGTTCTACCTAACATTCTCTTTGCTGCGATTCCAACGGCAACAACAGCTTTGTCGCTTTCACGAATTGCTACAACCGATGGCTCGGACATCACTATTCCTTTATCCTTCACGAATACTAGACAGTTAGCCGTCCCTAAATCAATACCGATATCGCTAGAGAAAAATTTTGCTAATTTTCGATTCATATTTTTAACCTTAGATTTGTGGATTGTTTTTATTACAGTTTCTTACATTAATAAATGTAACATCGCTTTTTTATTAAAACAATCTATTTTTTATAATTATTTGTTAATTTTTAGCTTTTTTTAATAAATTTCATTGATTTTTTGCTTTTTATAGCTAACCTTATACTTAGGACACACTAATTAAATACATTTTCATTATAATGCTATGTAAAAAATGGTAGTGTCGAATTAGTCTAAATAAATTTTGATATAAGGACCTTTTATAATGGGCGAATTAATTTTCATTGCATTAATTATAATTGCATCAGTTGCTTTTTTAACATATAAATTTTATCAAATGTATAAAAGCGATGACCCTTGCAAAGGTTGCGGATGTTCAGGAAGCAAAAAAAGTTGTTCAAAAGATGATTGTCAGGAATTAGAAAAAAATGAAAAACAGAGGTAACAGATTTAGGGGCGGTTTCTTCAAAAATAGTTGCTGCGAAAATAGCTTAACACAAGAAGCTTCAGGTTTAAACAATCATTGCCATATGCATCGAAACCGTAGTAAGCATAATATTAAAATTTTAAGTGATATGCCAACTGGTTTCACTGGAACGATTAATAATATAGCGCACAACAAGCGCGAAATTCTTCAAAAAATTCTAGCGCTGGGTTTAACGATTGGCTCACAGATTAAAGTTAAAAGCAATGCAACAAGCTGTTGTGGTAGTGTTGTTGTTGAAGTTAAAAACAGCAAAGTAGTGTTATGCAATTCTATAGCCCAAGCAATTGTTGTATCCTAAATTAAAAATCTACCAAAAAAGTATGAATTACTTCTCAGATAATAGTTGCGAAAATAGTATTATGAATTTATATTAAAAGATATTTCACAGGATGTGTAACTTGTGAAGTATTTAGAGGTTATACGCTAAATATTAATAATTTAGTTAAAAAAGTTTTAAAAAAAGGAATTATAAAGATGATTATTACACTAACAATTGCTATAATTTTAGCATGCGTCACAATTTTACTGGTTGGTGGAATTCCTATTGAGGGAAAATTCGCTGAAGCAGTTTACCATTCACCAGTGTTAATTACATTAAGCTTACTAGTAGTTTTATTAATTATTATTGGTTCAATTGTATTTATTACGAAAAAGTATTCAAAGCGCTCCTTAGCATACAATATTAGTTTTTTACTAATGCACTATGGTATTGCAATTGGATTAATTGGTGCAGCAGTTAGCTATTTTAAGGCCGAAAAAGTATCATTCGCAGCCTTTCTTGATAGTAGCTTAATGGTTAAGGATTTGCCTCCTCAATATACTGGATTAAACAAAATGTACAATTTACCATTTTTTATTAAAGCACAGAATTTCAGCGTTGAACATTACGCTCCAAAATATTACACTCTTTGGGGCTATAATGAAAAAAGTACTCAGTTTGAAATAACTAAATCAGAAAAACACCCTGAGGGGAAATATTATATTAAAGATTTATCAAATAAAAAAACTGAAACATTTGGAAAGTTCAAAGAAATCCCTTTAACTAGATTAAAAAAAGGTGAAAATTCTTGGAAACACCGTATTTACCTTGATGATGACAATGTTTTAGAAGCAAATAATACTCAAGCTAAAAAATTTCGTTGTGAAATAATGTTTGCTCCAAACGACGGCAAAACGGTCAACAATTACGGTGTTATTAATAATTTAAATAAAACAATCACTAAAGAATTAATCATTAACCACCCTGCTTCATATGATGGTTGGCGAATATTTTTAATGGGTTATGACCGCCGTCAAGAATACGAAGAAAATGGTACTGTTAGATATGTTTCACTAACAGCACGTCGTGATCCAGGTAGAATTCCTGTACATATCGGCATTTGGGCATTGATTGTTGGAACATTCCTATGGGCATTTGCACCAAAACCAAAAAAGAAAATTGCATAAAAAGGGTTAATATTATGAATTTAGAAAATTTAGAAAGCATTATTAATTTATTAAAGTTTGTTGCATTAAGTTTTTTTGCTCTTAGTGCTTTATCTGGCATTTTTAGCTTAATTGCAAAATCAAAGCCAGTGCAAAAAATTGCTTATATAACAATGTTCATGGCATGGTTAACATCAATTGCCGTGTTTATTTTAAACTGGGCTTACACTGGTCATCCACCATTTGGTAATATGTACCATGTACTAATGACTATGGGAATATTTATTCCGCCTTTATATTTAATTGTAGCAAAACGCGATGGTTACAAATTCACCCATTTTCTGTTTTCTTTGGTTGCAGTTTGCGCATTAATCGGAGCGATTATCATTAGTAAAAAAAGTTCAGCAGTCAATTGGCAGCAAATGCCGGCATTACAGTCAAAATGGTTTGTTCCTCACGTCTCTAGTTATGTAATTTCATATGCTTTAATGGCAGTATCGTTTGTTTTAACCATTGGCGGAATATTTTGCAAAATGATGGTATCTATTCTTTACAAAGAAGAAGCTGTTGCATTTGAAAAAACTGAAAATCAATGTTTTAATGCGTCATATTCAATTGTGAAATTATCATACCCATTTATGACTTTTGGACTTTTTACTGGTGCGGTTTGGGCTGACGAAATTTGGGGCGCATATTGGAGTTGGGATATTAAGGAGGTATGGTCTTTAATTACATGGAGTTTATATGCAATGTATTTGCATATGCGCTTTAATAGCAATTTTAAGCAATTTATTCACGGAGTTCAAATTTGTGCCTTTGCAGCATTAATTTGTACATTTATAATTGTCAATATTATGCCAAAAACAGGCAGTCGCCATACTTATTCACAAACAAGTTCTAGCCACCAGGATTAAATGAGTAATAGTTTTCTATACTAAATTGCAAAAATTTGATAATTGATACTAATTTTAATAAATTTACCACAAATCTGTAACTTTTTTTCAAATTTTTTACAATTTAGAATAGAATTTTATATTTTTTGAACAATATTTTAGTTTAAGAGTTTGTTTATTATAAGAAGTTATTCTTTTATTATAACAAATTTTATGAAGTTAAAAAAAAGGGACCATAACTGACAAAATACACTGAAAGGCATGAAAATGTTTTTCGATATTTATGTCAAGAAAGTATTAATGTAGCGGAGTTAAGGGAAAATGAGTTACTTAAAAAGTTTGACTATCAAGAAAATTATCTGTGAAGTTGCAGGTGATTTTAATGATGAGGCTAATTATGCAATCGCTAAAGTTGCTAAACTTAGCCAACAATATCCACTTTTATTAAAGTGGGATATTTTTGTAAAAAGCGATTCTGAAGCAAATTTTGCTGATGAGAAAAAATTGATCCACCAACTTATTAATAATAATAATGATTTAAAAGAACAAGTTTCGCCAGTAATCATTAGTCAGCCGCCTATCGAAGAAAATGACAATAAAGTTGTTATTGAAGCATGGTTCCTAACTGATATTGACGCAATTACTTACTCTATCAAAAAAATTGATGACACTCGCTACATTGTTTTAAACGATCAAAGTGAAGATGAACGTATTGTATTTGCAGGTTATTCTGAAACTGAATTTGTTAATAGTAAAACTAATGATTTTATTGAATCATCAAAAAATGCGTTTAAAAATTTAGTAACAATTCTTAATGCTGAAGGAATGAATTTTTCTGATGTTGTTCGTCAATGGAACTATATTGGTGCAATCTTATATCGTTCTCAGCAACCTGAAATTGGCTTAGTGCAAAATTATCAATTATTTAATGATATTCGTCAAGATTATTACTCAGCAACAGACTGGAGTAATGGTTACCCTGCAGCAACAGGTATTGGTATGGATTTTGGTGGTGTTTCTGTTGGTATCGTAGCAGCAAAGAAAATCAAAGGCGCATTACAAACATTCCCTGTTGATAACCCTTTACAAATAGCAGCCCACGCTTATTCAAAGAAAATGTTGATCGGTGACGCCGAACAAAAAATGACTCCTAAATTTGAACGTGCTAAAAGTTTATTTTCAAAAAATGATAATAGTAGCATGACTTTTGTTTCAGGAACGGCAGCAATTCGCGGTGAAGAATCTTTAGGCGATGACCCGACAAAGCAAACTGAACTGACAATGGAAAATATTGTCTACCTAATATCTCAAGAAAATATTCAAAAATTCACTGGTCGCATTGTAAATTACCAAGACATTTATGGTTGGAGAATTTATGTGAAAAATTTAACAGAATACCAAGCAATTAAAAATGCCTTCAATAAATTTGATGTCAGCAACAAAATTGATGCAATCTTTGTTATTGCAGACGTCTGCCGCGATGAATTACTTGTTGAAATTGAATGTGTTGCTGTAAATTAAAAATTTACCAAGCAACATTAAAAAAAGCATACAAATACAGTTTGTATGCTTTTTTTATTTTAAGGGGATAGCTTTTATTGTATTTTGGCATAAAATAGCTTATATTAAAATAAGCTAATTATAAAAATAGCTTTGGGGGATCACTAAATAGAATTTTTTAAAAATTAATTTTAAACATAAATAATTACTATAGTATCAGCGACTAGTTTAGGAATTTAAAGATAAATATTTATATGAACAATTCAATTAAAAAAATTAATTACAAACTGCGAGTTATAGATGTTATTAATATTCTATTAACGAGTGCTTGCTTTGGTTTTATTATTCAAAATTTCTTCGTAATAATATTAACTCATTATAGTCAAAAAATTGATTTTATAGCTATGACTGTTATATACTCATTATTTTCTTTCATATGCGGCATGGTGGCAATGCGCACCACGAGAATAGATTCTCAAAGGTTATCTTTTTTAGCAAATTCTACAGTATTTACGGCATCTTTAAGCTTAATTTTAATTCAAGACTTACAATTAACGTTACTATTTCGTAACCATAGCTTAACTGAAATTCAAGTCAAAACACTGCTGTTTTTAAGCTTCACTTTACTTTTCACTTTAAATGGTGCATTTTTAAATTTGTGGCTTCGAAAAAATAAAAGTTACTACCGCCGTGGGACATTATTAACATTCTGTAGTGGAATGCTTTTTGGTATGGTCATCGGACAAATTATTACTCTATATTCAAAATTTTATATTTTATTAATTTTAATTTTCCCTATTGCAATAATTTTAAGTTTATTTTATTGCAAAAAACTTTACGCAAGGATTATACAGGGAGTTTTTCTACTACTATTTTTAGTCTTGATGTCATTTGTGTTATATAGCTTTAACAAGCTACAAATTATTAATAACCCAAACCCGAAGACAGCATTGAATTTTTCTCTAGCAATAAAAGGCTTACCTCCAAAACATCAATATGGGTTACGTGGTTTGTGGTCCATTTATGAAAAAACTTCCGATGGGGAAAAAGTTAAAAAAGAAAAAAACATTCTCCTCAATGGAAAATTTAACCAAAGTAGTTTTAGACAATTTCAAACAATTATGGTACCATTAGTAGCTCTTTTAATTCATGATAATGAAAAACAAAAAGTTCTTTACTACTCTGGCTGTGATTGGGTTGATAAATTATTTTATTTATATGGAGTAAAAGAATGTTTAGTATTGAAACCTGATAAGGTCTTTGCTCATACGTCATACTACGAAGAACTTCCAAAGAATGCCAAATTATTTTTTAGCAATGGCAATATTTTTAATTTACGTGAAAACGGTTTTAATACAGTCATTTATTCACTAAGCAATAATAATAGTGATTTAAACTCTTTTGAACCAATTGAACTCCTTAAACGTTGTAATGATGATAAATTTCTTGCTGATGACGGAGTTTTAATGTTTAAATTTGCATCAGAGGGAAAAAATTATCATAAATTACATAAAAAAATTCTTAAATACATTAATGATTTACAATTAACAAATTATAAAAACTTAATAACGTTTAATATTGATAATAATTACTATGCCATGATTCTTTGCAAAAAAGATATTAAAAACTTACCTCAAAGCACGGCCCAACTTGATAGTTTATTGTCAGAAAAAGTTGATGAAGGTCGCTCAATTCCTCTTGCAGGATTGTATGCTTTTTTATTAAAAGATTCATTTAAAGTAACACCGTTAAATATTAAAATAGCTAAAAATAATGCAGTATTACCAAAAAAATCTAAATTATTCTCCAATGGAATTCAAAACAAGATTTTTACCGATAATTTTCTCAATGCTTTAAACCTTAGAAAAATAAAGGTTAAATTTGAATTTATTCTTCTATCACTAATAGCAATATATCTTATAAACAAGGCTTTTTTCAAACGTTCATTTTATCGTTTGCGCCGCTTTAGGTGTTTGGATTTAGGGACTTTTCATAGCACCGTATTTTTTACAGTTATTGCTTCAACATTATTTTTTACGAATAGCATATTTTTCTCAATTAACCAATTCATTATCATGCTACTTTTTGGAATTATTTTTTCTTTACTAGGAAGATCTTCACCAACTAAGTTTTATGCACTATTGAGTATTTTAATTTTATGCTTTATCCCATTTATTTTTCATGCTTATGCTACATTTATAAATAGTATCTGCATGGTATTTTTGGGATTAACATATCGTCGTTTGTTATTAGACTATTTCCGTGGACATGGTTGTTTTAATAATATTTTAAGCTATTTTATTGGACTAATAATTGGAACATTGCTAGTTTTTGCAGTAATTTTAAGTCAAACATGTTATTTATATTTAATAATAATCATGTTTTTAACTTATAACAATGAATTTATGCAAACTTTTAGTGGCGAGCATCATCGCTAAGCATTGTCATAATTTACAACTAAGGACTTTAAAGAATAATTTTTGAGGATGTGCAGGATACAAGCATCTCTTAAATCAAGATTTAAGATAAGGAAAATATAATGTTTTTAAAAAGATATCACAATATTAAACTGTTCATATTTGCGATAGCAACTACAGCTATAAGCTTAAACAGTTTTGCAATAGAGAAAATCGACTTTGCGCCAACTTCCAAGGAAGCACGCGATGCTGTAAAAAAGTTTATAAATGCAGAAAATGGAAATGTTTTAGAACCCAAAAAATCAGAAGCTTTAAAAACAAAAAAAGAAAATATCATTTTACAGGATCATATTGTAGTAACAGTAAATGGTGAACCTATTTCATTACTTGATGTTTCATCTTTATCATTTTCTCAAGAACGTGCGCTTCATCAACAAGTAAAAGACCCAAAACAAATTTTAGCATTAACTAAACAAATTAGACTTAGCGCACTAAATCATTTAATTGAACGCAAATTAATCATACAAGATTATCACGATGATCCTTTTGATATTGACAATCAATACATAGAATCAGAAGTAGATCGTTTGGCTGAACTAGCTAAAATAACCAATAGATTAGAGCTCAAAAATGAGATGACTAAAGCAAAAAAAGATGTCAATTACCTTCATAATAAAGCAAAAAATAATGTGATTTATCAAATGATGGTTTCATCCTATTTTTATAGAGAAGGTCAAGTCACACCAAAAGAAGTTTATGAATATTACAAAAAAAATATCAAAATTTTTCAACAGCAAAAAATGTATCTCTTTTCAACACTTTTCATAAGGAAAGATACTGATAAATTTGACGAAAAAGTGGCTACTATTAGTGAAGATTTAAAAAAACATAATAAAGAAATTTTTAATTCTCTGCAAGAAATTTATAACCCAGATATTAAGCAGAGCAGTTCATGGTTTGCGCAAAAAAAATTACGTAAAGAGTTTATCGAACCACTTTCTAAAATAATAAAAGGACAAATTTCAAAGCCTATAAAGATTAAGGAAGGCGTTGTATTTTTACTAGTTGAAGATGTAAAACCTGCGAAAATTAAAAGTGTCACAGAAGTTTACAGTCAAATTAAAAATATTATTGAGGACAAAAAGCATAGGGAAATTTATGACAAAAAAGTTAAAGAATTAAAAACAAAAGCAATCATCACCTATGAGTTTAATTACGCACCAAAAAATGCGGCTCAGCGACAACAAGAAAAACAAAACAAAGCTGAGCAAAAAAATAAAATTGTGACAAAACAAAAAGAGCCTTCTAAAGAAAAAAATAAACCAACTTCAAAACAAAAAGAAGTTGAGGTAACTAAAGAACAAAAATAATTTCTTCAAATGAAAAAGTTTCTTAAAGCCCCAAATACAATCGCCTATACTATATTTTTTGTTGTAGCTATATTCTTTTTAGCTCCAGCAATATTTTATGGGCAACTATTTTATGGTTTTGATATTTTGTACAGCACTGCACCTTGGAGTGAATTAATTTCTAAAGAGATTATTGCAGCAAATCGTTTAGTTAGTGACCCTATCGACGGGCTTTATCCAGGTCACTATTACTTAAATTATTTATATATTCAACAGCAATTAACTGAATATAATCATTTACCGCACTGGTATGATAATAGTTTTGGCGGTTTTCCATTTGGATATTGCTATAGTTATCCACTAATGTTTTTGTTAAAATACATTTCAATCACAACTTTACATACAGCCAATATTTTTACCTGTATGGTTATTTGTGCTATTGGCATGTATCACTATGTTAAGGTGTTAAAGGTTCAACACCATGTGGCAGTATTTGCAGGCGTTGCATGGATGTTAAGCGGCTATAACTTAGTGTGGTTAGAATTTGAAATTGTCCTTTTTACAGCGGCATCATTACCATTAATTTTATACTCCTATCATCGTGGTAAACAACAACAAAAATTTAGTTTAAGCTTATTATTATTAATATTTTTTGCGGTTGGCTTATCATTTGCAGGCAGCTATGGGCATCTATTACTTTATCAATATTTATTTATCTTTATTTATATTTTAACCGATATAATTAAAGATTATAAAAAATTTAAAGATTATTTAAAAAGCTATATTTTTACAGGAAGTTATTTTTTAATAAGTAGCATTAGCGCATTACCATTTATTGTCAGCCATCTTAAAATTTTGGAATACGCTCAACGTCAACAATACAATTTCAAAGATCTGTTCAAATTCACAGGACAATTATATCCATCATGGTTAATAAGTCTATTAACCCCAGATGCGTATGGATCCCCTGCCCTTGGCGCGTTTCAAATACCAGCGTTACCGACTCAAGATTACAATAATTATTGTGAATTAACAATTTACGGAGGAATAGCCGTATTGTTTTTTGCAATATTTGTGATTTTACACTTAAAGAAAAATAAAGCTATATTTTTTATTGTTACACTAATAGCAACCTTACTTATGGCTGGTGGAAGCGGACTATATTATCCATTGACAGAATTAATTAGTGCCTTAAAATTCTCTGCACCATTACGAATTTTATACATTAGTAGCTTTTGTTTAACAATGTGTGCTGTTTTTGGATTAGATAGTTTTTCAAGAATTGCCAAAATTGTTAATAGGAATAAAAACAAATACAATAAACAATACAAAAACTTGATGCTGTTTACATTAATCTGGGGTGGCCTTTTAATTTTAACAATTTTTTTAATAAAGAGTGATTATGGCTACAAATTTCGTTTTGGTGATAATTTTCAGCAACAACAAAATTTTCTAGAAAAACATAAATACTTAATTTACTATAAGAGTTTAATTTTATTGGTTTTAACATTAATTTTAAGCTTAATAATTATTAACCAAAGACGTTTTGTAAATACTGCATTGTGTGTGATCATCGCTTTATTGGGTTATGATTTGTATGTTTTTGGCCGCACTTTTAATCCATTAAGTTTTAAAAATATGACGTATGAAAAAACTCCTGCTATCGAATTTCTTTTGAAGCAACAAAAAATTGATAAAAACCACAATAATCCCTTTAGAGTGGCAACTTTTACAAATCATTTGCCCAATTACTTGGCTGCGTTTAATATTCAATCATTAACAGGATATTCATCATTTTATAGCCGCAGTATTGGCGATTATCTTTTTTTAATGGACAACAATCAACTTCCTTTTGCAAAGCAAAATCACCCTCGCTGGCAAATGTTAAATTCCATAAATCTAAAATTATGTGCCCTAGCAAACATTAAGTATGTCGTTCGCCCTAAGGAAGAACAAAAAATAAACAATGAATCTTTGCCACTAGTTTTTGACGGAGAAGTAAAAATTTATCAAAATAAATTATCTTTAGAGCGTGCATTTTTTGTTCCAAATATAATTGCAGCCCAAAATAAAACACAGCTTTACAATGTACTATTGAATGCACCTTTAGAAGTTTTAAAACAAAATGTATTTGGGGTTATTATCAATAGACAAGTAAATTCGCAACAAAACATAGCTCCAGTAGAAATATCATTTGAGCAGTTAAATTCTGACAATATTTCTCTTGAACTAAATGCTCCCTGTGCAGGAGGAGTTATTATTAGTAACACCTTTGATGTAAACTGGCAGTATAAAATTAATAATTCACAGTGGCAGTCTGTCAAAAAAGTTAATGGTTTTATGCAACTAATTGAAGTAAAAAAGGGAAAACAAAAAATCTATTTACGATATTTTGATAAAAATTTAACGATTGCAATGATAATTAATAAAATAGCTTGGATAAGTTTTCTAATCATGCTATTGTTATTGACGTTGTTAAAAGTTATCACATTAAATAAAGAGCGTAAAAATGATTAATGATAAAAAAGTTGTAGTTGTAATGCCTGCATACAATGCGGAGAAGACCTTAATAAAGACCTATAATGAGGTTATGGAGCAAAAAGTTGTCGATTTAGTAATAATTGTTGATGACAATAGCAACGATCATACCTATGAAATTGCTCAAAAGTTACAAAATGTTATTACTTACAAAACTAAACACAACCGTGGCTACGGTGGAAATCAAAAAGAATGTTATCGCTTAGCACTGGAGAATGAAGCTGATATTGTTATTATGGTTCATCCTGACTATCAGTATACTCCTAAATTAATTATGCCTATGGCATCATTAATTGCAAATGATCTATATAAATGTGTACTCGGATCAAGAATTTTAGGAGGTTACGCACTGCGTGGCGGAATGCCAATATATAAATATATTTTTAATCGTTTACTAACAATGGTTCAAAATATATTTTTAAAAGCAAAATTATCAGAATATCACACTGGGTATCGTGCTTTTTCACGTGAGTTATTAGAAAATCTAGACTTAGAGTTAAATTCAGATGATTTTGTTTTTGATAATCAAATGTTGGCACAAATTATTTGGACGGGAACAACAGTAGCCGAGGTAAGTTGTCCTACAAAATATTTCCCTGAAGCATCAAGTATTAATTTCATTAGAAGCAGTCAATATGGTGTAGGATGCTTGCTTACTTCCCTTGAATTCTTCTTTAGCAAAATATTGAAAAAATCCCGCCGTTTTTCAAGCTCAAAACGTAATATTTTCAGTTCAGAGTATGACGTTTAACTGGATTAAATAATACCTGTGGTATTTTTATATTTTTTTTGTATTTTGGTAAGAACTTAATATCAAACAATATACAAAATGATGCATTAAGCAATAATTAATAGAAAATTCAGTCAATATCAATAAAAACTAATAAAATTTAGCATATATTAACATATATTGACATTTTTTAAAAAAAAATTGAATTTTTTACTATTTTTTATAAAAAAAAAGTTGCAATTCACTTGACGGGTAGCTATAATAAATTTATTAAGGAAGCTAAAGGTTTATTAAGTTAAACAAATTAAATTTTTAAGGAGTATTAAAAATGAAATTCAAAAACCGTGAGTTTACTCTTATTGAGTTACTTGTTGTTGTAGCAATTATTGCTATCTTAGCTGGTATGTTATTACCTGCATTAGGTGCTGCTCGTGAAAAAGCACGTCAAATCTCTTGTGCAAGTAACTTAAAACAAGTTGGTACTGGTTTCAGTATGTTCACATTAGAAAATGATGACAAATTACCACGTACTACTGACCCTAATGGTGCAAATGGTGCTGGTGATGATGATCCTGCAACATACTTAGACAATAAATATGGTGCACCAGAAATTGACAATCCTTCAGGTTATTATGCTAACGGCTTAGCTGGTACTGCTGCTGCTAACTTCGAAGAATTACGTCGTAGTGGAGTATTAAAAGATGCTAAAGTTTTCAGATGTCCTTCGAGTGCAGATACTGCTGGTTCTGCTGAAATATCTTTAAACTCTGCAAACTGTTCTTATGGCTATGCTTTTGGTATGACTGCTGGTTCAAGCTCAATCATGGGTATGCCTGATTCAGGTGTTACTGCTGATGCTTCTTTACAAGTTTATGGTCAAGGTAACCAAGCAACTAATAACCATGAAAGCTATGGTAACGTATTATACCTAGATACACACGTATCTGGAGCTAAAGGTCCTAAATGGGCAAAACAAAGTGGTTACTGGACAAATGTTGACGGTAATGCAGATGGCGATGTAACTCCTGTAAGATTACTAGCTGCTGTTAATGGTGGTTCACCTGCTGAGTTCCAATTAGGTGCGGGTTCTGCTACAGTTCCTGGAGCTACTGCACAGTAAATTGAATATTTTTATTTAATTACGCATAAAAAAGCAACGATTTTATATCGTTGCTTTTTTTAATGCTTATATAAAACAAAGTAAAAAAACTTGACTACACTGATAACATGCAATCAAGTTTAAAATTTTTATATAACTATTTTTAAAAATTAGATTTATCCACAAAATTTCTTTTGAAATTCTGCAAATGTTCCGTTAGCAATTGCATCACGAACATCTTCCATCAAGCGAATAAAATAGTGTAAATTATGAATTGTAACCAAACGCATTCCTAGAATTTCACCAACATTCAATAAGTGACGGATATATGCTTTTGAGAAATTTTTACAACAATAACAATCGCATTCTTCATCAATTGGGGTGAAATCATCCTTATAACGCCCCGCTTTAACTGGAATTGTCGAACCATCTTTTAAATATGCACTACCATGACGTGCTAATCGTGTTGGAATCACACAGTCAAACATATCAACCCCCATTGCAATAGCATTAATTAGTTGCTTTGGATCACCAACGCCCATAACGTAACGTGGTTTATCTTCTGGAAGAATCGGCATCACCCAATCAAGAGCTTTAAACATCTCTTCCTCAGGCTCTCCAACACTCAGCCCACCAATAGCATAGCCATCAAAGTTCATTTTAATTAATTCTTCAGCAGAATATTTACGTAAATCTTCGTAAATTGAACCTTGGACAATCCCAAAAAGTTGTTGTCCATCATTTAATTTATAATCACGGCAACGTTTTTCCCATTTCAAAGTGATTTCTAAAGATTTTTTTGCTTCATCATAAGTGCATGGATATGGGGCACATTCATCAAAAGCCATCACAATATCAGAATTTAATGTTTTCTGAATTGCCATTGATTCTTCAGGACCTAAGAAAATTTTGCGCCCATCAATATGCGAAGCAAAAGTTACACCATCTGGAGTTAATTTACGCAATTTTGATAAACTAAAGACTTGAAACCCTCCCGAATCAGTTAAAATGGGTTTATGCCAATTCGAAAATTCATGCAAACCTCCAGCCTTAGCTATAATATCCATGCCTGGTTTTAACATCAGGTGGTAAGTGTTACCTAGGATCACCTTAGCACCTAAATCCTCCATTTCATGAGGCGTCATCGCCTTTACACTTCCCCTTGTTCCAACGGGCATAAAAATTGGCGTTGGAATATCACCATGTGGAGTTGAAACAACCCCTAAGCGTGCTTTCGTATCAGCACATTTTTGTAAAACTTCAAAACTCATAATTACTTTATTAATTACCTAATTTATTTATATATTAATTTTTTTACTATTTTAATCTATCAAACTGCATCGCTGAAAATAATTCAGTGATACGTTGCTCTGACGTACCTAAAAACAAAGCAATTTCAGCTCCAAAGCAAAAAGCTGCTGCAGGTCCAAAGCCAGTTATAACTCTACCATCAACAGTTGTTGGTTCTGCGGTATAATTACCATCATTAATTTGTTTTTCAAACCCAGGATAACACGTATAATTTTTATCTTTTAATAATCCAGCTTTATCCAATGCAATAGGTGCGGCACAAATTGCTGCAATCAAGCCTTCATTCTCACTATAAACATATTTTAACAAATCAATAACAGCTTCATTATCTCGTAAATTTGACGCTCCTGGCATTCCGCCAGGCAAAACTACCACTCCAATCTCATCGGCATTAAGATCGTTAATATCAATATCAGCTTTAATTTGCACATTCCGGCAACTTGGCACAACTAGTTCATAATTATTCGACAAACTTACCGTTTTAACATTTATATTCAATCTACGCAAAACATCAACAGTGATAACTGCTTCCGCTTCCTCAAATCCCTCGGCTAAAAGTACTACAGCATATCGTGTCATGATCATATCTCTATTTTATTTTTATTTTTATTTTACATTAAACTTTTTAAGGGTTACAGTAATAATATTATTATTAAAAAATTATAATTATAACCAATCTAAACAATACAACGTATGAGCACAATTATCAATAATTTACTTAAAAATTTTCACGGCTATTTGAGCTTAGAAAAAGGTTTAAGCACAAATTCAATTCAGTCGTATTTATCAGACTTGAATGATTTTACTGCATTTATGGCAGAGTGTAGTATAAATGATTTTAAATATGTCGAGCGACAAACAATTATTAATTATATGCTCAACTGTAAAAGCAGAGAATTTGAAAGTTCAACAATAGCTCGCCGTTTAGTATCTATAAAAATGTTCTTTAAATTCTTACTCCAAGATGGGGTACTTGATTCTGATATTACCGAAGTTATGGATTCACCTAAACTATGGCGGGTTTTGCCTGATTTCTTAGCACCCAATGAAGTCAATGCATTAATGAATGTCTGGAAAACAAGTAAACATGATCCATTAAATTTTCGTAATAGGGTAATTTTAGAAGTAATTTATTCATGTGGTTTACGAGTTAGCGAACTAATTAATTTAAAGTGTGCAGAAATTTTTCGTTATAATGAATTAATCAAAGTTGTTGGCAAAGGTAACAAAGAGCGAATGATTCCAATAGGAAAAATTGCATTGCGCCTAATGCGTCGTTATATTAGCGATGTACGCCCTCTACTAATTAATGAGCAGCAACATGATTATATTTTTATTTCTAAAAATGGTCGCAAACTCGACCGTGAACGAATTTGGGGAATTATTAAACAAGCAGCGGTGGAAGCTGGAATTAAGAAAAATATTTCACCACATACTTTACGCCATTCATTTGCAAGTCATTTGCTTGATAATGGGGCTGATTTACGAATAATTCAAGAGATGTTGGGTCATGCCAATATTGCAACGACCCAAATTTACACTCATGTTGATAAAAATAAATTATTGAAGATTCATAAAAATTTTCATCCAAGATCGTAGGATTATATAATGAAACAAAATCAGAGATTAATATTAATTAAAGGAGTATTTGCGGTTGCAATTTTAATTTCAACAGTAAGATTTTTAATTTTAAATAATGACGTAAAGAAACAAGTTAAGATAATTGAAAGTACCGAAGTTGGCGTTTACAGCAATACATTTAGCGTAATGGGAACTTTCGCCAAGGTAAAATTTTGTGGAACTCAAACACAAACAGAACTAGCGGCAAAAACTGTAATTAAAAAGTTCGATTTAATAAATGAACATTTAAACACATTCAATAAAAAAAGCGAATTATCACGTCTAAATGCCACGGCATACACAAAACCGTTTAAATGTTCACCACTACTTTGGGATATTTTGCAAAAATGCCGCACTGCTTATGAATTTTCTGACCATACATTTGATGTCACCGCAAAACCCTTAATGAATTTGTGGGGGTTTTATCGCAAACGCCCTACTCCATCATTGCCTTCAAAGGCTGAGGTTAACTTTGCCTTAAGTAAAGTTGGTTTTGATAAAATTATTTTTAATGATAAAGAGAGAACTGTTAAATTTTCTGTTAAAGAGATGGCGATTGACTTAGGAGGAATTGCTAAAGGATACGCTGTAGATTTAGCTGTTAATACACTTCTGGAGCAGAAAATTATTGATAACGGGATTATTAACTTGGGAGGTAATTTAAGAATTTTACCAAACACGGTCAAAAAATTAGGCAATAATTTTCCGGTTAAAATTGGTATTACAAATCCATTTCAAAATGACACAACGTGTGGCTTTGTAGAGTTAAAAACTGCTTCAGTTGCTACCAGTGGCAATTATGAGAGATTTCTCAAAATTGATGGTAAAAAATATGGACATATTATGAATCCAGTAACAGGTGAGCCTGTCAGTGATATTTGCGGAGTTTCAGTCGTGACGACTTCAGCAACCGATGCAGACTGGATGTCAACAACAGTCTTTATCAATGGCGAAAAAAGTGCTGAGAAAATTTTGAACCAATATCCAAACACCGCTATCTTAATTATTAAAAAAAATAATGCTATAAAATTTTCAAATATCACAACAAAAGAAAAAGATTTCTGGGATAATATCAAATTTTAATTAAAAAATAGAAGGAGAAATATATGAATGAAATTATCATGACCGAAAAATACAATAAATAAAAAATTATCAAAGTTCCATTTTGGGCACCTCTGTTATTTTTTTGGATTTTAAACCAAGCACTAGCTATTAATGAAATTTTATTAGGACAACGTGTCCCTAGAATAATTTACGCTAAAAAAGATTGTAATTTACCTTTTCATAAAAAAACTTATTGTCTTTGTAATCATTGTCAAATTATGAATAATAAGATGCTTTGGAGTGGTAAAAATATTTTTGGTAACTAGTCTGGATATTTATGCAAAGAGTGTAATCAAAAAATTTCGTCAGTTTTGAACTTATTTTCAATATTGATTATAGTCATAAGTTTACCATTAAAAATTATTTTTGGCGAAAGGTATAATTCATTTCAATTAAGAAGGCTTAAAAATTATGACCCAAATAAAGGAATTACAATTTCAAAACACATTTGGAAAATTTCAGATGCAATATCTGGATTTTTACTATATATTATTTTTGCTATTTTTGAATATATGGGCAATGGATTTAATAATATTACCATTTATTTTGATTATAACTTGTACTATTGGAAGGTTATTTTTTGGGTTCGCAATGAAATGTTCAATGAAAATTTTAAATAAAACAACGTTATGGAAGGTGAAAAGATATGAAAAAAAAGCTCAAAAAACAACGTATTAAAGCAGCCAAATTAGCTATTAAAATTAACAGAAAAAATAATATAGCCAAACGAAAATCTGAAGATAAAAAATTACTAAAAAAGCGTATCATTGTAGCATTTTTCGTTTTATTATTAACCATAATGAACTTAATACTCATAGCTACTGGTAATTTTAAATATTTTTTCGCAATCAGCATCGCAATAATTATTGGAGTGATATTTATTATCAAGGGAAAACTACCAAATTTTTTATACGATTTTGGCAAATCTGAAAATACACAACAAAATAGCTTAAAATTAGGCTCATTTGCATTTAGAAGATATTTAACAAGAGATGATGACCCGAGCAATATTAGCGTTAAAATTTACCTACCAATTATATTATTAGTCATAGCAATTGTGATGCTACTATTTCTTTGGCAGCAACATTTTACATGAGAATATTAAATCATAAAAAAAACTTTAATATATTTCTGTTATTATAGTAATCAAAATGCTATATTAAATTACTAACAACGTTATGGGAGGAAGTAATGATTATAAGAAAATTTACTAGCAATAAAATTTTCAAATTTATAGTTATTTGTGTAACATTTTTTATTATTTCTTTACTTTTTCCATTATACACAACCTACGAGAGTTACCGGTACTTTAATAGTAGTAATGGCATGGAACAAAGCGAACAAATTTTCCTCAAATTTTTCAAATTCACTTCAAAAGAAACTGAAAATGACTACTCCAAAGCGCTCAAACAATATAAACTAGCAATCAAAAATCAGAGTCTTTTATTTATGGGAGGGAAAAAATACTATGGCATTTATGGCGCTAGATTATGTTCATCAAATGGTCAAGTTGTTTACCATTATAAACTGTTAGTACAATTTTTTGATGAATATAATATTTCAAAAGAAAAACGCAAAATTATTACTAAAAATATTTTTAATCTTTCTCAAAAGGGAATTAAGGGGCGTGAACTTGTTGAATATGTTGATAACGAAATCAAAAAAATTTTAATGAAAAGAGAAACTATTAATGTCAAAAAGAAAGCTATCTGAAATTCTACCCAAAAAAGAGGCTATTGAAATAATTGTGGCATTTTCATTAATTAATTTTATCACCATTAATTTTTTCATTTGTTTATGCCAAATTGGAATGGCAAAAGCAATCATTAAAACAATATTTTGGACAATCCTAATTTTGTGGTTAGTATTTAATGCTATACAAAAAAAATTAACCCTAAAAACGGTTTATATTTATTGGGTGATTTTTGTTATTTTTTTTATAATTGCTGAAATTGTTGGAGAATTTCTATGAAATTAGAATATTTCACAAAGAAAATGACTTTTAAAGAAAATATTCCAAGCATGATTCTTTATATTTTCTTATCAAATTTTTGGCTAATAATGACAACCTGTATGTGTAAAATTGGTGGGATAAAATCAAGCCTTGAATTTAAATTTAACTGTTATTTATTATTTTTATTACTAGTTCAGTCGATGATTGTCAAAGTGTCAAAAATTGATTACATATTATATTATTTGGCATTTTTTACGATGTGGATACAAATAGAAAATTATATAAAAATGGGACATTAAAAATAAAGGACAAATTATGGGTTTTATAATATTTATTTTACTAGTTATTCTAATTATTGCCTCGCCAATCGCCTGGCTGATTGCTGAGGTTAAAAATAGCAATAAATTTTGGCGTATTTTATTAGGAATTACAATGTTCACAGCATTGTTTATAGTTGTTGGCGGTATTATTGCGCTAAAAACTGCTATAAAAACTAGTGATACAGCTGAATTTATCCATGCAAATCGTGAAGTTGCAGATTATTTGAGTTATTCACCGCACAAAGATGATGAGGTTGTGGCAAAAACAATTGAAGTTCTTAATGAAATCAACTCTATTTCGCCATATTTAGATAATGATTCAATCATAAAAATTAACCAAATTATTGAAAAGTTGCCAACAGATAATAACTTTATAATAATCAACAAAATAAAAAGTGAAGAAAATATGATTTGTTTCTTTTTAAGTACAATTTTTATAATTTTATTCCCAATAGCATGGTTAATTGTTGAATTTAAAAATACCCATATTGTGATACGTTTATTGTGCGGAGCTTTAACTATTATGTCAATAATTTTTTATTCAGGCATAAAATACTCTAGGCATAAAATTCAAAAAGGGTTTGATACAGCTAATTATTTTGAAGCAAATAAAAAAGTTGCGAAATTTTTAAGCACATCAAAAGCAAAAGATGACGAGATTGTCACCAAGTCGATTGAGTATTTGAATAAGATCAATAATTTATCTCAATACATAGAAATTGATGATTTAAATCAGGCTAGTAAAATACGCAAAGAACTTTCAATTTTATATCTTGAAGCAAAAGAAAAAGATGAGAAAAACAATAAGGAACGTAGTAAGTAATGGATATTGATTTAAGTAATTTAAGTAAACAGGGCCGCAAAAATTTTGTAAAATTTTATGAACACAACACTCAAATACGTATTGATAAAAATTTGCCTTTATCTTTAAAAATTTTGATTCCTCTAATGATGATTATCGCTTGGGGTCCATTTTTATACTTTGCTATTAAAAACGATGCCAGTGGAGTTGATTATTCGATTATTTGGTTAGTATTTTGGGGTATAGTCCTACTAATTAATTGGAAAATTAGAAAAAAAAGCAAAACATATAAAAATTTAGAAGAAATCTTTTGGCAAAAATACGCTCAAGATGGAGTATTTGATTACTGTTTTGAATGCAACTGTCATGTCGATACGATTGACGAAAATTGCTCAAAATGCAATGCGCCGTTAAAATTTCATATCACAAAAAATCCCATTTACAATTTGGATTCTGCAAAAAATGAACGTAACTTTTGGGAGGACTCTATTAAATACCTTGTGATATTATACCTTATATCAAAAGCAATTTTTTTCATAAGCTATGAATGTGAAAAATTCGCGAGCAAAGCGGCAGTCACTCAAGCAAAATATGATTTTATGACAGAAAATATTCGTTTTTATGCGCCAGTAAAATATGATGAAACCCTTGATGAAAATGCCAAAGTTTTGATTAATAAAAAGTACCGATACCCAAAGTTTTATCGCGGAGTAAAGTCAATTCCAATTTTATCAAGCCTTGAAACAATCAATAGTTACAATACGGTAAATGAGTATTGCGAAAGCTATAATAAAACGATGGTTGAACTAGTTGAAGAACAATACAAAAAAAGAGAAAATTAACCATGATTTTAAATATTTTGATATCAACTGGACTATATTTTACATCTATTTCTATACCAATTTGACTATGACTCTGTGTTAAAACCAAAAATTTAAGCTAAAGTGGCACATTATTTCAAGATTAATAGCATTCTTTTCAATGCTTTTATTCAGTTTGTTGAACCTGCCTTATCATTACGGAAATATTCATAAAGCTAACAGAATAAGAGAAATTTCTTTGACTCTTAATGAATAGCTTAAAAATAAAAATTTATCAAAAGTTATCAGTGAAACCACTCAAAAAAAATGGCTAAAAGAATCTTTCAATTTAATCCAAAAACACCTTCTAAGAAATTAAAGCAATTGAAAAAAGATTTATCAACACAACTAAAAAATCTTAATAAAAAAAAGATTAAAAAAAAATACCATGATGTGCTTATTATCAATTTTTAGGGTAATATAACTTTTACTGATGTTTATCCTATCTGTCTTATAGTTGAAAAAAACAAAAACAATACTAACAAAACGCATTTGCCTAGGCATAGCTAACACTACTGTGGAATTTTAGCGGCCATTTTTTTGACAAAGATATTACATTTAGTGTACGAAAACTATTTTAGCACTAAAAACAAAAAAAATTTAATGAATTGCTAAAAATTAATGCAAAAAAATTAGAAAATCTTGAAAATATATTACAAGTTAGAGAAGAATTTAACGATAAGTTTACAAAAGGTTCGGTTACACAACAAATAAAGGTATAATAAATGACGATAAATAGTGAATTTAAAAAAATAATGCAATCAATAACATTCTAGAATACAAATTTCAAAAGAAGAGTTCTAGGCGCTTTATGGCGTCATTTTTTATAATTTCTGTTTGCTTTTTTACATTAAATTTGCTTTTCTAGATCAATTTAAATCATCATTCATTATTATATTTTCAAAATGTTTAGCTATTAACATCGTTCTCAAATTTAAGTACAAAAAAGCATTTTGGAATTAACCAAAACACTTGAAATTTTAAGAAAATGGCGGAGGGAGTGGGATTCGAACCCACGGTAGCTCGCACTACGACGGTTTTCAAGACCGTTGCCTTAAACCAGACTCGACCATCCCTCCACAGAGGAATAACTTTATCATTGACTTAATCAATAATTTATTATTCGATTGAGCTTTTAATTTAACCTTAAAAAAATAAATTTCAAGCTCAATTTTAAAAAAATATTATTATTTTTTAATTTCTGTTAATTTTCTAATCTCTGCTCCGTTATCGATTCCAAAATTAAATGTTCCTGCTGTTTCACCCCATTCTTTTTTTACTTCTGTTTTTTCATATGGGCGCACATACCAATCAGGCACATAATTCCTTGGAACTGTATGACCTACAATTTTCAACCACTGATTCGTAACAGAACGTAATTCTATTAACTTTTCCGCATACTTTTCATTTTTGGCTAAATCAACTAACTGGTGCGGATCATTTTTCATATCATACAATTCTTCAACAGGACTGGGCGCAACAAAAATTCTTCGCTGAATTTCATTTAATTTCCCTGCCTTATCCAATTTGAACATATATTTAACATAATCTTTTGTCCCTAATCTTGATAATTCTGGATGGAAATTTTTTACATATAAAAATCTTTCATCACGTACTGCACGTTGATTAGAGGCATAACCATGCCAATTTCGTTCACTAAAAACGTATTTATTGACTTGTTTTTCATCTCCATTTAATACTGGTAAAAATGACCGTCCCTCAATACTACAATTTTTATACTCAATTTTTGCTGCATCTAAAATTGTCGCCGAAATATCAATTGTACTAATTAATGCATTACTCTTATGACCAACAAATTTACTTCTTTTAAGCAAATTAGGGTAACTAACCACAAATGGAGTCTTCATGCCACTATCATAAATTTGAGCTTTAGAGCGCCAAAAAGGGCGACCATTATCAGCCATTACTATAATCAAAGTGTTATCAAAAACATTCTCTTTTTTAAGTTCTTTTACAACTTCACCGACATAATAATCGAAACGAACAATTTCATCATAATATTGAGCTAAATCCTTGCGGACAAACTCTGTATCAGGCAAAAATGGTGGCACTGTCACATCTTTTGGGTTTGTAACCTTTTTTCCGCTCCAACCACGATGCGCATCATGACTTGCAAACCACATAAAAAATGGTTTTTCTTTAGGTCTTCGTTGTAATGTCTTTACCCAATTTTTGGCACCAGAAGTATCTTTGCTACTTTGAGTAAAATCAAAAGCATTCTTTGCTGGTCCCGAAGGTTTGTGAGAGCTATAACCGATATGCCATTTACCGTTATGAGCTGTAAAATAGCCATTATCTTTCAATAATTGAGGAAAAAATGTTAAATTATCAAAAAATTTTGGAAATGGTTCATTAATGCTTGGCAAAGCTCCAGTTGCTAAATCGACCTGTCCCGTTGCGGTTGGAAAACGTCCTGTAATAATACTTGAACGGCTTGGACTACATGAGGCTGCGGTCAAAAATGCACTATTAAATTTCACTCCAGATTCTGCTAAAGCGTCAATATTTGGAGTTTTGATATTTTTATTTCCATAACAACCCAAATCATCTGCACTTATATCATCGGCGATAATAAGCACAAAATTCGGTTTTATAAAATCATCACTTGCTGATAATGCGTTACAACTTAGTAAAGTTGTAGAAATTAAAACTTTTTTAAATAACATCTTCTTTCCCTTTTATTATTATAATTGAAACTTATATATCCTATTTTAATATTCTTCACTAATTCTCTCAAGCCAAAAAACTTACCCATTTTTATCATAAAGATATTAAATTTCATCACTCAAATAAAAAAACACCTCAAAAAACAAAAATTGATATCTGAGATGTTTTATAAATTTTTCTAAATAATTTTAAAATTTTTTCTTTATATTATAATTACTTTGATTTAATTTCTAATATTTTACTTTTCAAGCCCTCTGCTTTTAAAGTAATTTTAATCAATCCCTTTTTGTCAGTAGATTTTATAACTAAAAGGCACTTTCCTTTAAAAGTTTTTCTTTCAGGAATTTTATTACTTGATAAATCTAATATGTCTCCATTTTCGACTCCAACCAATTTAGCTGGACCTGCGATTTCAAATTTAATTAATTTATCATCATTAGGATTAAAAAGTCCCTTTTCATCTACTAATTTAACCTCAATTCTTGCAATATCCTTTCTATTAGCATTCAGTGTATATTTATCTAAATTAGTTTCAATTTTTGCCGCATTATTTGCAGTTGAATATGCCTTAGTTGCGCAAATTTCATTACCATTTTTAGCAACAATCTTTATCGTTCCAGGAACATATGGAACCAACCATACAAGCTGACGTTTTTCTGTCATCTTTTTTTCTCCCAAAGATTGATTATTTAAAAATAATTCAGCTTTTTCACAATTTGTGTATACCACTACTGGTATTTTAACACCATCTTTATTAGGATGAGTCCAATGCGGCAACATATGAACCATTGGTTTATTACTCCACAAACTTTGATAAAGATAATAATGATCTTTTGGGAAGCCAGCCAAATCAATAATTCCAAAGTTAGCTGTTCTAGCGGGCCAGCCAAAAGATTCCCCTAAATAATCAAATCCAGTCCAGCGAAAGTTTCCAATATACCATGGATATTTTTCAACTCTATTCCAATCGTCGCGCACCCCAATTCTAACAATTGAATTATCATATCCTGACTGATATTTTTTATTTATTCCCTTAAAAACTTCTTCTTTGGTAAAATCTGGAATTAAAAATATTCTCTTTTTAAAACTTCCAAAAGTGTTTTGTCTATCAACTTCCCAAGGAGCTGGATTATCACGCAAACGATACCATGTTTTGCTTCTATAAATTCCTCTAGTTTGTAAAGTATGTGTAATTTCGGTACCTATAATGAGTTGATCTGGATTTTTTTTATGATAATTTTCTAGAACACCTCTATACTCTCCACGACCATTAAATCCCGCAATATCAACATTTTTATAATCATATCCATCACCTTGTGTCACAGGGCGAGTAGCATCAATGGCTTTAACGAAATCAACCAATGTTTTTTGTTGTTTATTTGTAAAACCATGGACTTCATTACCAATACTCCATATAACGACAGATGGGTGATTACGATCTCGTTTAATAAATTTTTCTAAATCCTTTTTCCAATTGTCCTTAAAATATAAACCGTAATCAAATTTTGCCTTAGTTTTCCACCAGCCATCAAAGCACTCATCCATAACCATAAGCCCTAAGCGATCACACATTTCATAAAATTCTGGTGAAAATGGATTGTGAGCAGTACGAACAGCATTACACCCCATATCTTTAAGTAACTTTAACCTATACCATAAAATATCATCAGGTACGGCAGCACCTACAGCGCCTCCCCCATCATGATGATTACTTAATCCTTTTAACTTTATAATTTTACCATTTAGAGCAAATCCTTTATTTGGAATTAGTTTTACAGTCCTGATTCCAAATTTAGTTTTAATACTATCAAAAACATTTTTCCCTTGCATAATAACAGTTTCCAAGGTGTATAATTCAGGTGAATGTGGAGACCATAATTGAGGTTTTTTAATATCTAACTGATAAGCAACAGTTTTGATTTCGCTATTAAATTTTTTAGAAGTATAGGATTGACAAATGTTCCCTTTGCTATCTTTTACAACAGCTTTTAAATATAGATTTAAAGATTTTTCCTCTGTTTTAATTTCTGTTGAAATATTTAATTTTGCAACATCATTTTCGATTAAAGCAGTTTGCACACTTACCCCATATTTAGGGATATATGTTGTATTTGTTTCAGTAAGCCAAACATGACGGTAAATTCCAGAACCAGTATACCAGCGAGAACTTGGGACATTACTATTATCAACTCGTACAGATATAACATTTTTCCCATCTCTTAAATATGGAGTTAAATCATAAGAAAAACCAATATAACCATAATGCTGAATCCCAAGATAATGCCCATTTATCCAAGTTTTAGCATTCATGTAAACACCATCAAAATTAATAAATAATTTTTTACTTTTCTGAAGTTTTAAATCAAAATTTTTCCTGTACCAACCTATGCCAGCAGGCAAAAAAGCACCATGGATTCCAGCAGGATTTTTTTTATCGTAAGTCCCTTCAATGCTCCAATCATGTGGTAAATCAAGAGAATTCCAATCCCTATGATCAAAGTCAAAAAGGTGTGCATTTTTGACATCTTTTTGAATAAAGTGCCAATCAAAATCAAAATTTTTCTTTATTCGACAATTTTCTTTATTATTACTATTTCCCTCTAAAATTGGTAAAATAAAAAAATTGCACAAAAAAACTACCATTAATAAAATAATTCTCATCAAACTTTCCCTTAGTTAATTTAGTTAATATAAAAAAAATATAATTCTTGTAGAATTATATTTCAAGAAATGATAAACCATTTCTAAAGTTATAAAATTTAAGAGTTTTGTTAACCTTATTAAAACAAATTAAAGAAGTTAAGACACTCCATAAAAATTTAATAACGTGTCTTAAATAATTATTATTTTATTAATTTTGAAATATCTCTGAAGTTAGGATGTTTGGCTCCTTTTAAAATGCTGAACAAAAATGATTCACTACTGGTAATAAAAGCTCCACATTGACGCATCAAGTCTAATGCTAAGTTTTTATTTTCAACTTTTCGTGACGCAACAGCATCTGCTAAAACAACTACATTAATATTATTTTCTAACATCGCCAATGCGGTTTGCTGAACACAAATATGACTTTCTACCCCCATTAACACAACTGTCTTATAGCCATTTTTTAAAAAACTTTCAGCAAACTTTTCATTATCTAAACAACTAAATTCTACCTTTTCAAAAAATTTAGACTCAGCTGTAACTTCAGCTAATTCCTTAACAGTAGAGCCTAACCCCTGCGGATACTGTTCTGTAATAAAAATATCTAAATTTAAAATTTTTGCCGCTGTACAAACCATTTTTTGATGCTTAATAACATCTTCGCTATCTACCATTGCTGGCATCAATTTTTCCTGTGCATCAATTAACACAACTGCAATCTCTTCATTGAATGGTGAAATTAAATTTGTCATTTTTATTTATCTCCTTTATAGGTCTACTTTATTTAAACTAAACACCCATTGCGTTGTCCCAGTCTTTAAAAATAACCTCAATATTTAATTCTTTCATATCTTTACAAACCGCTGCTACACTTGAACAATCATGCATTGTGAACTGCCCCAGATCGTCATTTAGATGATTTGAATCAAATTCATACTGATCGTTTGCTATTTTATTTTCAGCAATTAACTGCGCCCGTTTCTCCTCATATTCAGCATAGCCGCCTGGCGTAACTTGAGAACCACCACTAATATGCGATGCGCAATTTTTAACAATATTTTTTCTAAATTCAGCACTTTCACGCGTTGAAATATATAAATCAGCTTCATGAAAAAACAATCGAAATGCCAACATAATTTGCTCTAAATCTGCTTCAGACACAGGATTAGGCACATTAAAACCACCTTCAGTTTCAGTAATTCTAGGAAATGAAAATTGCACTTTGCTCGTCCAATACTTTTTCTTCAACCATAAGCCGTGCGCAGCTAAACTAACAATTTCACTACGCCAATCCTCTAATCCTAACAACGCACCTAGACCAATATTGTAAAAACCCGCCTTAGCGCCATTTGCAGTGCACTCTAAACGGTTATGATAATCCGCTTTTGGTCCACTCAAATGTAATGTTTTATATAATTCTTCGTTATAAGTTTCTTGATACAACGCTAAACCGTGAACTCCAGCTTCAAACAAAATTCGATATTCAGCTTCAGTCATTGGTTGGATTTCAATGCTAACGTAAGAAAAATGTTCCTTTAATTCTTTAACCACATCGGCTAAAAATTCTGCAGAAACTGCTTTTGGATCTTCTCCGCTAACTAATAATAATGAATCAATTCCATAACTTTTTATAATCATCGCCTCAGCAATAATTTCCTCTTTAGTCAAACGTTTACGCTTATGCTTATGTGTACAACGAAACCCACAGTAAACACAATCATTAACACAAAAACTTGAGATATATAATGGACTATAAATTCTAACTGTTTTGCCAAAATATTGGTGTTTTATTTCACGAGCTCGACGACGCATTGCCATTAAGCACTCAGCGCTACTTTGTGCTACTGGTGAAATAAAATTTAAAAAATCACTAAAAACCATACGCTCTTTTTGTAATGAATTATACACCATTTCAAGAGTGACATTTTCAATGTATCCATTAACATCTTGCGCACTTAATTTACATTCTGGAAACATGCTACCCTACCTTAAATAATGTCATCAAAAACATTCATTGGTGAAGTGGCATTCGCCTTATTTGAAGTAACTGCTGGAACTGCATCAATTGCTAAAACCGCACTTTCAACTGCCATAGCAAATGCTTTTGCCATCATTTCTGAATTTCCAGCAGCTGCAATTGCAGTATTAACTAACACCGCATCAGCACCTAATTCAATAGCCGCTGCTGCATGAGATGGTAATCCCAATCCTGCATCAACAACGACAGGTACATTCGCTTGCTCAATAATAATTTTTAGCATTGCTTCAGTTTGCAGTCCTTTGTTAGTACCGATTGGAGCACCTAAAGGCATCACTGCATGCACACCAACATCTTCAAGTCGTTTTGCTAAAACAGGATCAGCATTAATATATGGTAATACAGTAAAACCTTCTTCAACTAAAATTTTTGCAGCTTTATATGTTTCAATTGGATCTGGTAGTAAATAATTTGGATCAGGGTGAATTTCTAATTTCACTAAATCACAACCTGCAGCACGCCCAAATTGAGCAATTTTTACTGCTTCAACAGCATTTCTAGCACCACTTGTATTCAGCATTAAATCAACCTTATTTTGATTAATTGCCGACAAAATATCATCCGTATCTTGATTATCTAAATTTACACGACGTAAAGCGGCTGTAACTAACTGAGTCTTAGAAGCGTCAATCGCCAATCGTAAATCATTAGTTGACGCAAATTTACCAGTACCTAAAAATAATCTGCTTTGATATTCTTTATTTCCAATAATTAATTTTTTCATCGTCACAATTTTGTCCTTGTAATTAAACTATACATGAAGAACTCTAGCATATTGTAATTAAAATTCAATCATAAATAAAATAGTATTTGCATAATTTGTAAAATAGTTGTATTTTTATTATTAATTAGAGGGTATTTTATGAATATTTATCCTACAAACAAAATAAATTTAGGAATTAAAAATAATATTTTATTATGGATATAAACCAATTACGAGACAATATCGACAAACTTGACCATCAAATTGTCGAATTAATTAACGAGCGTTATAAGTATGTAAAAGGAATTGGCGAACTAAAAGGCAGCTCAAATTCAGCAATTTATGTTCCAGAGCGTGAAAAATCATTACTAAAGAAGTTGACTGCAATCAATAAAGGAGACCTCTTAACAAATGAAACGCTCCAAGCCATTTATCGTGAAATTATGTCTGGAGCAATTGCTTTAGAGCGTCCACTACAGATTGCTTTTTTAGGCCCCAAAGCGACATTTACTCATCAAGCGGCAATTGCCAAATTTGGTCATAGTATCGAGTTAATCGCAAAATCAAACATCGCTGATGTTTTCAATGATATTGAAAATGGCCGCGTTGATTATGGATGCGTACCAATTGAAAATACAACTGAAGGTGCAGTAAATCATACCCTTGATATGTTTATGAATTCAGATGTAAGAATCTGCGCGGAACACAATTTACGAGTTCAGCACAGCTTATTATCGAACTGTAAATTGTCTGAAATTAAAACTGTTTATAGTCATTCTCAGGCGATTGCACAGTGTCGTCAATGGTTACTACAAAACATTCCAGAAGCAGAATTAATTGAAACTGCAAGCACTGCAATCGCGGCAAAATTAGCTTCTAAACAATTTGGAGCTGCAGCGATTGCCTCAGAGTTAGCGTCTGAAATGTATAATATTGATATTTTATTCCATAATATTCAAGATCGCTCAGACAATATCACTCGTTTTATGATTTTAGGAAATCAAAAAACATTGCCTACAGGTGATGATAAAACATCAATATGTTTTTCAGTACATGATCGAATTGGTGCGCTATATGATTGTCTTTTACCATTCAAAGAAGAAAATATTACTATGAGTATGATTGAATCACGTCCTTCAAAATTGCGAAACTGGGAATATTTTTTCTTTGTTGACATTTTGGGTCACCGCAATGATGAAAAAGTACAACGTGCATTTGATAAGTTAAAAGATTTATGTCATGTTTTTAGAATTCTAGGTAGTTACCCTCGTGGAATTATTGAGGATTAATTAATGTAATAGTGTATAATTTTATAAATGTATCTTGGGTGCTAATCTTTTTTTAGCATCCCAAAGTAAAGGAAGGCTTAAGTTTATGTTTGGAGTTAGTGAAAATAAAGACAAGAGTAGTAAGGCTAAATTAAATTTATCACAAAATAATAGCCTCCCTAGTGATTTAGAAAAGAGTAATAAAACATTTGAGGAGTTAAAGCAAAGCGTCGTATCTCAAGATACTAAAACAAAAAAATTTAAAATAACATTTGCCCGTCCGCAAGCTATGACTGAATCGCAAAAAAACAAATTATCGAATCAAAGTTCAGTAAAATTGGATACCAGAACTCAAAAGTTTGACGCTAATTTGGCTAAGACACAAACTTTTAAAGCAGTCAATGATAACGACGCTACAGGCAACAAAATTAAAAATTCACCATCTTCATCTGAAACCAGAACTCAAAAATTCAAAATCTCCTATGCTGTTGACCCTGAAAAAAAATCTGAACATGAAAATACATTGCCTCCTGATCTTAAAATGCCTGAAAATCTTGATGAGAATCAGTTACGAGCTAAAAGTGCTGAAGATTTAAAAAATACTCAAAAATTTTCATTGAATGAAATTCGTGAAAATATTGCAAATAGTGCTACTGAAAGTTCTGACACAGAACCAACCATCGAAGATTTTAATAACCATAAAGAGCAAAAACAGCGCGAAGAAGAGCACCGTGAGGATCTCAAGAATTTTGCAATGATGTTGCAAGCTTCAACTTTACTTGGGGTGACTTCAGTTCCATTTGCTAACGTGCTTGGCCCATTATTGGTGAAGTTTTATTTTAAGGGCAAATATGAAGAGATGAAATACTACATAATGAATATGCTTAATTTTCAAATTAGTTTTGCGATTTATTATTTAATTGGCTATTTAATTGATGGAAGCTATGCAGGGCAAGCTGCAAAATATATTATTGTGATAATGTGGATATTCCAAACCTACCGAGCATATGTGCGAGCAAGCGAATATGACTATAGTTATAAATATCCATTTACGATAAAATTTTTTAGAAAATAATCATAATTAGGGGGGAGACTAATGTCTGAATCAAATATTCCAAAATCATTTTTGAAAGATCATACCAAAATTGTTGCATTAATAGCTCAATTATCTGTTTTTATTGGGTTTTATCATTGGATTGGCTTTTTAATAGGTCCAATATTAATTAAGATAGTATGTCAAAACAATCATCCAGAGTTAAAAGAATTTTTTAATGAGTTAATAAATTTTCAAATTACTTATATTTTATATTATTTCATTGCTACCTTACTATGCTTAGTAATTATTGGGGTAATTCTATTGCCTGTTATTTATATTGTATGGGTTATTTTAATGATAATTGGTTTAGTCAAACTTGCAGACAACAATTATAACTATAAATATCCAGACATCATAAGATTTATTTAAAACTGTTTACAAATAACCTTCTCCGTTATAAAGTTTAATTATGAATTAATTAACGGAGGATATCATGGAACATTCACATATACACAAAACTCGCACAATCGCTATTATAGCCCAAGCGTCAGCGTTTACTGGATTATTCTCAGTTATTGGTATGGTTATTGGACCTTTAATTGTTAAGATTGTCTGCCAACATAAACACCCTGAACTAAAAAGCTTCTTTGATGAATTGCTCAATTTTCAGCTTTCAATAATGATTTATTTATTAGTTGCAGCGGCGCTATATATAGTATTAATAGGAGTATTTTTATTGCCAGTTATTTTTATATCATGGTTAATTCTTAATGTCATTGGCTTAGTAAATATTACTAACGGCAATTACACCTATCGTTATCCAATGATAATGAGATTTTTTTAATTATTTCTCTTTACAACTTTTAAGCCGGCTCACAAGTGCAACCATTGCTGTCAACGCTAATGCAATATGTAATCCTATCATAGCTCCACCAAAAATTGCAGGAAAAGTAATTTCATTGTGATAATCAGAAGTGTTAGGTTTATAATAAGCATTATTCCCCTCAGGGCACGATATGCGTAATTGAACCGATTCAGTATACTTCCATGATTCATAATTTATGCGAGTTGCATAAAAATAACTGCTGCTTGCGATTGTACAAATTATTGAAATAACGAAAAAATATTTGAACAGATTTTGTTTTTTAATAACCCAAGAGCATAATAATAAGTATCCCCTTGTAAAAAAATAAAAAATTACAACTAGTCCAATTATATTAACAAAATTGGTCCATGAAGAATTAAATGGTAAACTCAAAGCACCAAAAATACGAAGAGGAATTATTGCGGGTAAAAATGAGGAAAACAAAATCATTGGGCTAGGAAAACAAAGTTGAATAGCAAATAGCATTATCCATAAAGTTACGGCTAAAGTAAAAGTTTTGTACTTAATCAAAAAAAGTTTTGGATCTGAAAAAAATTCCTTTAATAATTTCATAAATTCACTCTCTATAACATATTATTCTTATTTAGCCTACAATAACTTTCATAATTTTTTGGGCTCAAGATACTCTAAGCTGATTATTTCTGATGATTTTTAACATCAGTAAATACGAATATTTGTCTCTATAATTAAATCTAAATTAGCACTCTTGTAAATGCAAATAAAAAATATTTTTAGAAATACCCCCAAATTTTACAAAGCTAGTCTTAGCCAAGTTCAAAAAATTTTCACTTCCATTGATATGATTATGACCTTTGGCAAATTCATTTTTGCCATGCTTTTACTCGATAATGCTTTTAACAAGTCCATCGTAGGACTTAAAACCATCTACGTAAGCAGCTGAATTTTCGTTGACTTTTTCTCTAATAATCAGTAAAACGTGTTTGCCGAACAATTTATGACGACTTGATTGGCGTTTTACTGATCCCCAAAACGAGCACCACGACCTTAACCCCACGCACTAGACGAGCCCCGAAATAACTTTCGTCTATTTCAATTTCACCAGCATCAAAAGATTTTTTATTTTCGTAAAACCCAGCAATACGCTGTCTTGTAACTTTCAAAATTCGGGTAACGCAAGGGCGACTCAACCCCATTAACTGAGCAATTTTATTGGTTTCATATCAAGCGAAAATAGCGAATAATTTCTCTGAATTTAGTTTCATAAATTCTTGAACGCATCAGATACTTTACAGTAACTTAAGTGGTTGAATTTCCAAATTAAATTATCTTAAAATTATTTTAAAATTAACTAATTGTCATTATCAGTCATTGGCAAATAACGTTCAAAAATTTTACGAGCAATTGGAGCGCAAGTCGAACCACCAAAATGTCCACGTTCAACCAATACAACTAATGAATAACGACGTCCTTTATATTCCCCAAAACAAGTAAACCACGTGTTCTTGTAACGCGCTCCACGAGGTCCTACCTCTGCCGACCCTGTTTTACCCCATAATGTGATAATATCATTTTTTGCGTTTTTACCACTGCCATTGGGATCATTAACAACCTGATACATTCCTTCCTTGATATTATCAATATATTGGCTTTTAGCTTGCAATGTGCTATTAATATGTTTTTGAGCATTATAAACTTCAAGTCCATTTTTATCAACCATACGCTTAACTAAGTACGGACGGTAAACTTTTCCGCCATTAGCAATTGCCGCAGTGTACATCGCAACTTGCAATGGTGAAAGGTTTATAATTCCTTGTCCAATTGACAATAACCCTGAATCATAGGTTGTCCAACGTGGTTTTCTAGTTTTGCCATAAAAACCTTTATATTGGTACTTTCTAGAACCTCTGTTTATAATAGGTAGAATCTCAAGCCCTGTATCCTTACCAATTCCAGCAGAATCTAAAACACCCGATAACCCAGCTAAACCTAGCTGAGATCCTTGATCAACAAAGTAATCATTACAGGAAACTCGCAATGCATCAACCAAATCTAAATCACGATGTCCACCACGTTTCCATGCCATGCACCTTACCCGAGCACGACCAAAATAAGTATACCCATCACAATAAAATTGATGATTAGCAGCCACAGAATGATTTTGCAAAGCCAATCCAATCAAGGGCTTAAAAACCGATCCAGGTTCATAACCAGCCAATACAGCTCGGTTGTTTAATGGAAAATTTTTATCATTAATTAAAGCATTGTATTCAGCCTGAGTCCATCCACTAATATATTTATTGTTATCAAATGATGGGGTTGAGACCATCATAATAACGGCTCCCGTATCAACATCAAGCATTACCGCCGCACCTGTATAACCTTTTTCACTCAATAAGTCATAGGCTATCGTCTGCGCCCGCGAGTCAAGAGTTAAATAAATATCATTACCATGAACTGGATTTTGTACATTTGCTAATTTTCGATTTGCATAACCAAAATTGTCAACTTCAAGGTAATACCCTCCTGGCTCACCACGTAAACCTGTCACCTCTATTTTTTGGTTAGAAAATTTATCCTCAATTTCTAACACATCATAACGAAGTTCAAGACCTCGTTTACCCATCAAATCTGGTATATAATAAAAGAAATCTTTTTTATCATCAGCAGTTTGCCGTTCATTTTTTCTGGCATAACCAAGAATATGCGACGCCTTTTCTTTTAGTGGATAGACACGCTTATAATTAACATCAATTTCAACCCCAGGAGTTAATGGACTTAGCTCAAAAATATTATCGCGCTCCTTATTTGTTAAATTGTGGAAAATAACAATCGGCACACCAGGATAAACTATCATATGGTTTCGTAGCTTTTTATCAGTTATTTTTGATTTTCTGCCAATCAGTTTTTCAAATTTTTCAACTTCGCTCATTACATATTTTATACTTTTTGAACGACTTGATTTACGCATCTCACTTAAATGAAAAACAAGATCAAAGTTAGTAATATTATCTGCCAAAATCATTTTATCAGATGAATAAATTAATCCACGCAAAGGTGGGATTCTTACCCTTCTAATTGATAAATTTTTTACTTTATTATTATATTCATTGTTCTGTCTGACTTGAATATTCCAAAGCATTATCATCAAAAAAAGGTAACATAAAATTATCATTACTCCAACAATAATTACTCTAATGATTAATGAATGAGGTTTTCCACCCTCTTCAAAAGTTTTCGAACTAGTCATATTTTTATCTAAGTCAATCATTTACAGCTCCTTGCGCTTTTGAATATAATTAACTCTAGCTTGACTAAATGGTTCGATACTTAACGCATTTGCAAAAATATCCCCATACTTTATTAACAGCGGCATCGCAATTAAGCACATAATGCTATTAATAATTAAATTTAACAATAAGTCTAAACTATAGGACCAACTCAACACTTGAATATTTCTTCCTATAGCTAAAATATAACAAATCATAATAAAAAAATTGTTCAAGATCATTACCATCAAGGCATGAGGAAGAGCTCCATAAGAAAATTCCCCATTAATTAACCATATAACCCCAATTATAGCTACAAACAATGCAAAAACAGTCCCTAAAGCATATGGATATAGTAGCAATTTATCAATCATAATGCCACTCAAACACACCATTGGAAAAACAATAAAAGCATTTCGACTAACGACCAAATAAAAAATGACAACTGCACTAATTGGCAGAATAAAATTCGTATGACTTAAAAAAACATCGCCAACTACTGAAAAAAATAGTAATATAAAAGTAAAAATAACAGCATTCATTGTTTAAAAGTCTCCTATTTTTACTGACGGTTCAAAATTACCACGAACTTAATTTTTTCTAACGGTGCATAGATTTGACACTCAATTTGTTCATAAGTTGTTTCATTTAGCGTACGTGAAACTCCAATATTGCTGGTCAATTCTCCAACCAAAATTCCCCCTGGAGTGAAACTACTTAATCCTGAAGTATAAACTAATTCACCCTTTTCAAAAATAGATTTTTTAGGCAAATAATTTACTAATGAAATGAATGATGATTGTTGACGATAGCCTTGAGTAATTACTCCTACAGCACCACTATTTGCTAATTTTACACTCAGCTTTGTTTGAGGACTTAAAATAGTCCTTACTACAGCAGTACGATTCGCTATCTCTGAAACACGACCAACTACAACAACTTTGTTTTCACCTTTAACTTCAGTCACAACAACTGCTAAAGCACCCAGTTTTATCCCATGAGCAGCTCCTTTATCAATTGAGAAAAACTCACTTCCAAACACAGGATTTTTAACATAAACCCCAGCGGTCACAGCACTAAATTGACTAAATTTTTTCAGTTTAAGCAGTGAACGAAGCTGTTCGTTTTCACTTAATAACGATTCATTAATTGACTTTAAAACTAATAATTTGTGGTATTTTAACTGTAATTCAGTTAATTCTTGTGATAACTCACGACGGCTCTTGTATGACGAACTACGAATTGTTGCCTCTTCCTCAAAAAAGCCAAATCCGCTAATAGCCCAATAGTAGAAATTACTAACCTTATAAGAAAAATTTTTAAATACACCAAAAAACAATAACAAACTAGACACTATAGCAATTAGCGTCACAATAGTAAATAAGCGTTTTGTTTTTCTAGTTAAGTGCATTCAAATTATTACCTCTTAGATAGCTAGTTAAAATTAAAATATAATTATAATAATTTTTAAGGAGCATTAAATTTTTCAATGCCCCATAAAATTTTTTCAAAAATTAAACAAATAAACCTTTTACACGTTCAATTTCTGAAGCAGCTTCTGCTGTCAAATCATCAAAAATCTTTGCAACAGGCTTAATATCATACATTAAACCAACTGACTGACCAGCCATTAATGAACCTTCATCAACATTACCGTCAATAGCAGCTTTACGCAATGCGCCCATCCAGAATTCTTCAACTTTAATTTGTGCATCCTCACGACCGATTTCGCCAGCACCCATTTGTTGCAATAAATCCAACTGCAATTTACCAAATTCGTCCATACCCTTATTTTTTAGAGCACGAACTGCCACTACAGGTAATTTCGAATCGTATTGCGGCGTAGAAATCGCATCACGAGCATTAGCACGGATGAAAACATCTTTAAACTTATCATGTGCAATACACTCTTCTGCCATTACAAAACGTGTTCCCATTTGCACACCACTTGCACCCATCATTAATAACTGAGCCATCATTTCACCACGTGCAATACCTCCAGCTACAAATACTGGAATTTTACCACGTACTTTTAATAATACTTGTTGTAAAAGTACCGTCAACGAAACATGACCAATATGTCCACCTGCTTCCGAACCTTCTAGAATCAACGCATCAGCACCAAAACGAATCATACGATTTGCAATTGATTCTGTCGAAGCAAAACACATAACTTTTGCACCAGCTGCTTTAGCAGCTTCTACTTCATTTTTCTTTGGGAAACTACCTGCGAAAATAATCACTGGTACTTCTAACTCATTCAAAATTTTTAAATGCTCTTTATAAGCAGGAGCAATTGTAATTAAGTTAACACCAAATGGTTTATCAGTTAATGATTTTGTTTCTTCAACTTGAGCTTTCAAAATATCTGCTGGTGCATTTCCACCTGCTAATGAAGCGAAACCACCTGCATTACATACTGCTGCAACTAATTTTGGCTCGCTTACCCATGTCATTGCCCCACAAATTACAGGATACTCACAACCAAGAAACTCTTGGCCTTGTTTCATTAACTTGTTTAAATCACTGTTGTTTGTCATAAAAAATCAACCCTTTATAGTTTTTTATTTATTATTTAGAAAATATTAAAATATTCTCTATTTTCTCCACATATTAACCTTCTTAGAGAAATGTTTTCTGAACATTTTCAAAATCAACCTTGAAAAAATTCTTTCATTTATCAATCTATTCTTTACTTTTTGCGCATAATTTTTTCAGCGTCATCTAACAACTTCTTAACGCTAGATGATTCACTATTTACTGCATCAAAAAAATCTTGAGAATAAAATTCGTAATAATACAAATACCAAGGCGGAATTCGGTTATTTTCTACCTTCTTCAATAATTCATCAGTTTGTTTATCTTTTTTAATCAGAGCATTTAACTCTTTTTTAAACATTTTTACCAATGCTTCAAATTTTTCAGCACCATATTCTTGATAACTGTCATTTTGATTTATTTTTTTTAATTTCAGTACAAAATTTTTAATCAAATTATTATAGTAAAATGATGTTTTAAATTGTAACACAATTAACTGAGAAATTAAATCATCTAAAACAATAGTTATATTATTGATTTTATCAAGGTTATATAATAATTTTTCTAACTTTATTCTTGAATTTAGAACAATTATATCACTTGTTATTGGCATTTTATCATTAAAAAGCTCAACTCTAACATTAAAAACATCTTTAAAAGCCCTTTTAATTTCATGGTAGTTATATGGATCTACATTGTTCACAAAGCTATCTTCAAGCAATTTATTAAACCATATATCAACCTCAGTGTGCTGGATAGTTAATGGTTGCTGGGCTAAATGAATTAATTTTTGTTGTTGGAATTCTTTCAAGATGCCCCGTCCAGTATAGTCAAACTTTTGCGATTTTAATATCGAATGCCTTTTAGCTTCGTCTGCAATAACACTAACCAAGGCGTTATATATGATCTTTGAATTAGACACATTACCATTTTGAATTCGAGTTAAAATATTTTTCGTGATAATATCTTGTTTGCGAATTTTTTTATTTTTATTAATAGTATTAAGCAAAATATTACAAAATTCTGAATAAGCTTCATAGATTGCAGCATAATCTTCATTTGGCACAGGATGATCTACAATTTGTTCAATTTTAACCTTACCATTACTATGAATTAACGAAGAAACAGCTATATAATTACGAAAAATTGTTGGATTAACCAATCGACCACGGTCATCTCTAATAACATTTTCACGATAAAAAAAACGTTGTTCCTTTTCCATCGCAGTAACAAGCCAATCTGGAACATTTTTCAGTGCTGCCTCATTCAAAAAACAACCATATTTTGCCAACAAAAAAACTTTAAAAAGTAACTTACGCATTTTGGGGTTATTAAAGTCTTGAAACTTATTACTCAGAAAAATTCTTACAACGTTTGTACTTGTAACTGTTAATTTAGCATACATTTTTTTATTATTACAAAAAGGCAAAAATACGATTTCTATTGGTTGCTGATACTCTTTTAAGTCTATAAATTTATCAACAATAGCATCGGTTACTTTGATTAATCGCACTAAATTTATACGATTATTGTCATTAATAATTTTTTCTGTTTTTTTCTTGGGAGTTGTATTTGCTGTAAAAACAATTGTTGATTTATTGATATAATATTGAGCAAATTCATTACCAATACGCAACTCAACCCCATTGAGTTTATCGACATCATATTGCTTCGCAAAAGAATTGAAACAACAACACTGTAAAAAAGCAACTATTAACAAAATTTTAAGTTTATTCATTACGTTTTCCCGTCAAAGTTTTTTAAAGGAATACTACCAATATATCTAGTTTATAATTAAAAACAATTTTCACATCTACATTTTCCTAATATACATTCACAATATTACAATTACCATTTTAGAGTAATTTTTTTCTTTTTTTTATTGCTAATTAAGTTAGAATAGTGTAGTGTAAGTTTTCAAAGGAAAATTCGTTCCTCCTGCTAAAATATTAAACCATCAAAGTAATTTATTTATTTTGTGATTATATAAGCACAAAGAAGAATTTCAATTTATGTAGAAAAATAATCCTAACATATGTGAAATTATCAATTACAGATAATTATCATTATCAATTAAAAATATAAAGTTAAATCATGATAGAAAGAAAATTTTACCCAACAGCCTTAACAATAGCTGGCAGTGATAGTGGCGGTGGAGCTGGAATCCAGGCAGATTTAAGAACATTTTCTGCATTTGGTGTATTTGGTTGTAGCGCGATAACTGCAATTACTGCACAAAACCCTCATAAAGTTGCCAAAGTAGAAGCCTTAAGCCCTGAAATGGTTGCGAGTCAAATTACGACAGTGACATCAGCAATTAATATTGATGCGGTTAAAGTTGGAATGCTAGCAAATTTGGAGATTGTTCAAGAGGTAAATAAACAATTAAAAGATAAATTCAAAAATTCTTCAAAAATTGTAATTGACCCTGTAATGATTTCAACTAGCAAAGTACAACTATTAAGTAATGATTGCATCGATTTTTTCTGCGAAGAATTTTTATATAATGCAAGTTGGTTAACGCCTAATATTTTTGAAGCTGAACGCTTAACTAATAGTAAAATTTCTTCAGAAAAAGATATGATAGAAGTTGCGAAATTCTGCGCCGATAAATGGCAATGCAGTTGTATAATTAAAGGTGGGCATAGCGTTATTGGTGACGATGAGCGCGTTAATGATATAATTTGTCATAATAATAAAATTTTAAAATTAGGTTCACCTTTTATTGATAATTGCGAAGCAACTCATGGCACAGGATGCACATTTAGTTCAGCTATTGCAGCTGGATTAGCGCTTGATTTACCATGGAAAAAAACTTTAAAAGCAGCAAAAGACTTTGTTTTTGGTTCGATAGCTGATGCTGTACCAATTGGAGAAAACACTGAGGCCATGTATCCACCGCAAGATTCATTTAGTGAAGAGATTGATTTGAAGGCTGTAAAAAACTAAACTTTGTTAGAAGTTTGTTAATATGAAAAAAGGGTAAAGGAAAAACGATGAATATTATTTTTAAGAAAAAGATTACAGTTTTGGCAGTGATAATGTTAATAATTACTGGAATAATTTTTAATGTTTCAGCAGTATTTAAATTTAATCCCAAACCTGCGTACGGCAAAAGATATTTATCGTTAAGTCAAATTGCCACCTATTATGGCATGCAGTACAGTCAAGGACCAACAATTGGGACTTTGCGTAGTAATTATTCATTACTAACCTTCACTCATAAGAAAAAATTATTTAAATTTAATGGCAGAAAGGTCAACTTATTAATGCCTGTAGCAAAATTTGGTACTAGCTTAGCAATTAGTGAAGACGACTTCAAAAAGTTAATTGACCCCATTCTGCGTCCAATAGCGGTGAATGCCCACAAAGTGTATACGATTGTAATCGACCCAGGGCATGGAGGAAAAGACAACGGAGCTGGCAAAGGAATTTATGAAAAAAATGTCAATTTGCAAATAGCCAGAAGGGCAAAAAAGCATCTTAGCTCACTGGGGTATCGTGTTTTAATGACTCGCAGTGGCGACCAATATTTAAGTTTATCGGCACGTAACGCATACTGCGAACGTAATAAAGGAGACCTGTTTATTTCAATTCATGCAAATGCTGCAAGCGCGTCAGTACGTGGCATTGAAACTTTTATTCTAGTTCCAGCTGGTTATAAATCCTCAAATGGTGGCTCAAGAGCACGTTACAATACTGGGAACAAATGTGATAACAACAACGCATTGCTAGGATATGAGATTCATAATGAAATTTTAAAAAGCACCAATGGAATTGAACGTAGTATGAAGCACGCTCAATTTGCTGTATTAAAAAAATCTAAAGTTCCGGCAGTTTTAATTGAAACAGGTTTTTTGTCTAATTATAAAGACAAGAAACTACTTGCTTCAGCATGGTACCAAGAAAAAATTGCCTTAGGAATTGCTAAAGGTGTTCTTTCATATCACCAAAGAATGTATAAAGCGTGGAAAAAATAATTGCAACTATTCAAGTCATTAACAAAAATAAAACATAAACTTTTAAGATTTTATTAATTAAAATTTTTTAATATAAATAATTTCAATTTAATTCAACATATTAATTATAATCAATGATGTATTTTCATTCTGATTTAATTTTAACAAAAAGGTAACAAAACTAGAATGAAACCTCCCTATTCAGCTGATTCTTATGACACGCCCTTACACACACCTTTGTACTTATTACATAAATTATTTTGTGGTAACAGACTAATTTACCACTTTTACAGTTTTCTATCCATAGGCATGGCCAGCATAAAGGCATCGTTGGGTATTTTCGGCAAAAAAGAACAAATTATTTCGGGAGTGAGTTTCTCACGTGCAGTTGAAAAATCGGGCGGAAAAATTCATATCCGTGGAGTAGAACACATTCGTAATTTGAATGAACCAGTTGTCATAGTTTGTAACCATATGAGTATTATCGAAACTATTGTAATTAATGGAATTATTCGTGAACACTTAGATTTTACTTTTGTTATAAAGGATAGCTTATTAAAAACACCTTTTTTTGGTAAAGTAATGAAGGCAATAAAGGCAATACCTTTAACTCGCGCAGATCCTAAAGCTGATTTCAAAACAATCATGACTCAAGGGAAAAAAAACTTAGAAAAAGGTAGATCAATTGTTATTTTCCCTGAAGGAACACGAAGTGAAAAATTTAATCCAGATAAATTTGGTAGTATTGGTACAAAGTTAGCAAAAAATGCGAAAGTAAAATTAATCCCTTTAGCACTTAAAACCAATTATGTTGAACAGGGAAAAATTTTTAAAAATTTAGGCGCATTACGTCAAGAAAACGAACTCTATTTTGAATTCGATCGGCCTTTAGAGATAACTGGTAACGGCAGAACTGAACAGCAGCACGTTGTGGAATTTATTGACAATCGCCTAAAATATTGGTATAAACTTGATAGCGAAAACAACAGTATAAAGTAATTAAAATGCACAGTACTTCATGGACAAAATTTTGTTTTTAGGGTTATAAGAGCCAACAATTTTCTGTCCATTTGCTCGTATTTTACTACAAAATTGCTTTTGTTTCAAACTACCTTGTTCTTCAATAAGCTTATATTTCTCAACCCAATCATGAAAATCTTTTTCACTAACGATAAATTTAGCCTCAAGAATAATAAAAGATGGTTGATAACTCAAATATTTTTCATATTTTGGCAAATGCTTATTACGGTAAAAATGAATTAATGAAAATAGCATATTCCCAAAAATAATTTCACAAACAATGTAAAACGGAATAAATAAACAAATTGTTAAAATTATAAATTTTTTATTTCTAAATAAAAAACAGCTAAACACATATAATTAAGCAAATAATGAAAACAGCTACTAAAGTTATAACTTGAGTAATACCCAAATTTAAATGTAGAAAATATTCCATAGACATTACTTCTATTACTTTTAGAATTGGTTATGTAACTTCAAATAATAACACAACCCATATAAATGACCTTTTTACATATTTATTCACTATATAAATAACCTTTTTTACATATTTATTCACTATTTTCACTTTTTAATAGCTCTAAAACCACACGAGTTTCATCAATTATTTGATGCATTTGTTCACGAATTAACTCGCAATCATCAATTGATAACTCAGCATCAGCAATCTTTTTTTGTTGACTTTTTAATTTCTTTCGAAACGTATCACAACTTCGCGTTAATACTGAACCAACACTATTTCGTTTCATACGCTCCAAGTCATACTTTTCAATCGCTTCTTGGCGTTTTTCTTCAGCTAATTGAGCAATTTCGGCCGCTTGCTTAATGGTAATAATTTTATCTTCCATAGCCGTAATTAATGTCTTATCATGCGAATTATCAACCTCATTAACTTGCTTAACAGTACTTTGAGGCACGCCCAATTTCTTAGCAACTAATTTAAAATTCATTTCAGAATTTCTTGACAGTTCAAGCTCTTCACATTCATTAATAACTTCTTCAGCAACATCATTATTTTTGATGTCATTATTATTTTCGACAAAAATATCTTTTTCAACAACCTCGATAGTATCTTCATTAGCTAAACTTTCAGCTACATTTGAGGCTTCGTTTTCAACCGCTTCTTCTTCAACTTCTACAGCATCGTCAATTTTCTCTAAAGAAGCCAAACGTACTGCTGCACGAGCAATTTGCAATTTGTTTAAATGACGACGTTTTGAATTCAAAACAATAGCATGCATCTCCATTTCAGCATCATCTGCATACTCATAAACATCGCATTCAACTTCAGTTATTGATAATTTATTTGCCAAACGCCAGCGGTTATAGCCGTCAATAATCACAAACTCGCTATTAACCACAATAGGAGCTAATTCACCACCTTTCGCTAAAAACTCCTCTAAATCAAAATACTGTTCTGGACTATATTCAGGCAATAATTTTTCGGCAACAGTCCAAACTTTTAAATTATCTACTGCAACTTTTTTTGACGCAATACGTTTCACTAATTTCTCCTTTAAACATACATTTTACTCATTACATCGTGTTAAATTAAGTTTTAAAAATAGCATTGCAATCTAATCAATTCAATGAAAAATTATAGGTTATTTTTTAAATTTACCGTAAGATTGCAGTTATCAATATCTTAAATCACATTATTTTTCAATCCTACAATAATTATCATTACGTTTTAGATATTTTTTTATTTTTTTCGCTTGACTTTAAAAATTGTATGCTTATATTAAAAGCTCAGTCAACGAGATTGAATGATAATTATTGATATTGCGGGGTGGAGCAGTGGTAGCTCGTCAGGCTCATAACCTGAAGGCCGTAGGTTCGATTCCTGCCCCCGCTACCAAATTTTTATCACATTAGTTTTTTATTAAACTAAAACATCTCATATTGCGGGGTGGAGCAGTGGTAGCTCGTCAGGCTCATAACCTGAAGGCCGTAGGTTCGATTCCTGCCCCCGCTACCAAATTTTTATCACATTAGTTTTTTATTAAACTAAAACATCTCATATTGCGGGGTGGAGCAGTGGTAGCTCGTCAGGCTCATAACCTGAAGGCCGTAGGTTCGATTCCTGCCCCCGCTACCAAATTTTTACCACATTATTTCTTATTAAACTAAAACATCTCATATTGCGGGGTGGAGCAGTGGTAGCTCGTCAGGCTCATAACCTGAAGGCTGTAGGTTCGATTTCTGCCCCAGCTATCAAATTTACCTTTTAAAATATGAAAATCTCTTAAAAAATTGCATTTGATTAAATGTTATTCTATTGACTAAATAATTAATCGTAACTGAATTTAAACATTATTGAATAACAAATTAATTAACCATACCAATCGAAGATGGCAGCAAAAATTGATACTATACTTAGTGCTGAAATTGGCAATATATTGACTAAATAATTAATCGTAACTGAATTTAAACATTATTGAATAACGAATTAATTAACCATACCAATCGAAGATGGCAGCAAAAATTGATACTATACTTAACGCTGAAATTGGCAAGATTACGTATATCATTTCAACTTTATTTTGCTTTTGGTGGTTATGGTATATTGCGTATAGGACTGCAAAAATTAAAGCAAAATCCATAAAAATATAAGTTCGAGTTCCTGATGCAAAAATGGTTGGTGATAATCCCATAAGTAACCGTGTTAAAAAACCTACCCCAAGCACATATAAAGTAAAAAAGAAGTAACGATTTTCGCTAAAATATTTTTTCAACATTATCACCATTAATCCAATAAAAACAACTGATCCAATCAAAAATAACAGTGGTAATAAATGAAACTGCCATTGATGATTAAAATAATAAAAACTATTACTATCATAACCGTGTAAATATGGAAATTTTAGAATATATAGTAATTGAAGGGAAAATAATATTACAGTTAAAATTATTGAGAAAATATAGTGAAATTTAAACGTTAAATAACTCAGCACGCTAATAAACAAAACGCTAACAGCCTTAGGCGTAAACAAATAAAAATAAAATGTTGTAATATATCCTAAATAAAGTTTATATAACAATGAAAAATTTTCATATTCAACAAAATGTTTCTTAATTTCCAGAAAATATCGAATTTCATTGCCAGGCGCTTTTAATGAAAAAATAATTGATGCGAGACAAATTACTACGGCAATGATAACATCTATTTTTACTTTTCCTAAAAAGATTAATAAAGCACATAAAGCTAAAACCACAATCGCACCCTGCTCTTGGTTACATGCATAAATTAATGATGCAACTAAAACAATTTTTGCAACAAAATTTTGAATAAAGGTACGCTTAAAGTCTGATGACAAAATTATCATTACCACCACAACCATTAAAATCACAATATAATAATTTGCAAAAGTTGCGCGCCATCCAGCCGAACTCATATTACGTAGTGAATAACAAAAGCAAACCGCAAAATATAACCAAATATGAGCCCAGTTTTGCCGTGAAATTTTCCAAAGTTGCCAAAAATTTACCTCTGATTTGCCAACATTCAAAAATAGCGTACTGTGAAGATTATTTGCGGCACTAATTGATCGATAATTTCCAAAAATAAGTTGCACAATAAATTTTTTATATTTAATAAAAATATTACTGCCTTTATCAACTTGTAAATAATTTGGTAAAGCATCTGTAGTACGCATAAAGGAATTAAATAATATCATCAGCAAAATCGGCATAGCCATCAATAAAAAGGGTAGAATAATTCTAAACAGCAAATCATTTTTACAAAGCGGCACTAATACTGCTTCAATAATTAACCGTGATGACCAACTCTGATACCTTTCTATCAACCATGCTAGCGATAACGAAACATCTTTAAAACACAAGTCATCACTATGGTTTATTTCTATAACTAAAGAAAAAAATACATAAAAGGCAATAATGCCAAGCACTATTAATAAGCTTAAAAGGATTTTTACGTTACTTTTTGGTTTTAACGATTCGAATATTAACTTCAACAAATTATTTGATTTGTGTATTTTTTTCACAATAATGTACCTTAATTAATTGATTAAAGGTTATTTCTAAAATTTTCACTTAATATATCATCGCTAATTAGGCTCTGCAAATAAAAATCCGTCCTTAATATAAAGGACGAATTTAGAAATTATACATTTTTAAAATGATTTTATAACATATCTTTAAAAAGAAACTTCTATATTAAAATTTTTAGCAATAGCTTTACCTAAATCGTGATCAATATTATAAAATAACTCAACTGTACGAATTAAAATATCGTTATCAGTAACACCTTTTAAATGTTCAATGACATTTTCTTGAAAGTTATGCTGTTCTTTTAAAGTCATCACATTGGCATATAGATCGTGAGCCTGAGAAAAATCGTCAACTTCAAATTTTCGCTCCTTAATACAATGAGGCGGTTCAATAGCATGTGTTGAAGTCTTATCTTCACTAATTTCAGCCATACTATTTGGGTAATAATTAACTCCTACAGGATGAATACTTTGATGACGATGTACGCCATTTTGACTATAATTATGAACTCCTTCAACATTTTTGGGATGATTAATAGGAATTTGTATGTAATTAGGTCCAAGGCGATGCAAATGAGCATCTTGATAAGCAAATAATCGTCCTTGTAATAATGGATCTGGCGATGGAGCAATTCCTGCTACAAAGTTTGCTGGAGAAAAAGCTGCTTGTTCGACTTCACAAAAATAATCTTCAACATTGCGGTTTAAAGTAAATACTCCAAATTCTTGCAATGGATAATCTTTTTGACTCCATACTTTAGTAATGTCAAAAATATCAAAATCACATTCATCAGCTTCTTCTTGAGTCATTATTTGCACATAACAAGTCCATGAAGGATAATTTTTCTCTTTTATAGCATTAAATAAATCTTTTGTTGCACCATCTGGATTTAAATCTGCCATATTTTTTAGATCAGCATTAGTGATATTATCAATTCCTTGATTAGTTTTAAAATGATATTTGATCCAAAAATATTCCCCCTTACTATTATACCATTTAAATGTATGCGAACCAAACCCATGCATTTGACGATGATTTGCAGGAATACCGCGGTCAGAAAATAAAATTACTACTTGATGTGCAGTTTCAGGATTTAGTGAAATAAAATCCCAAAAAATATTTGCATCAGGGCAATTTGATTGTGGATTTTTCTTTTGACTGTGAATAAAATCAGGAAATTTAATAGCCTCACGAATGAAAAATATTGGCGTATTGTTACCAACAATATCGTAATTACCATGTTCGGTATAAAATTTTAAAGCAAAACCGCGAGGATCACGGTCATAATCGCTAGAACCAGAGGGACCTCCAACTGTCGAAAAACGGGCAAATATATCAGTTTTTTTTCCAACTCTACTTAAAAATTTGGCACAACAATATTTATTCATATTTTTAGTAACTTTAAAATAGCCATGTGCCCCTGCCCCTTTTGCATGAACTACACGTTCAGGAATTCGTTCACGATTAAATGCGCGCAATTTTTGATGTAAATAAACATCACGAAGTAAAACATCACCAGTTTCTTTTGCCTTTAATGATGTTTTGTCATTATTAACTGCGACACCATTTTCATTCGTCATAAACGTTTTCTTACTAAACATTAGCATGATCTCCAAAGTTAAATTTATCTAATTCTTTTTCAAAAAAAGTTTAAAAGCGCACAATAATAATTATATTATATTTATTAGATTATGTCCACACTTTTACAAAAAGTTTGTAAAATACAAATATGCAGAGTAACTTAATATGTTTATGAATCTAATAACTATAAATTATATGCCAAAAATTTTAAGGTGTTACAGGTGAGTATGTTTCATGAAGTAAACAGGCAATTTGAAGCTGAAAATGGTAAAAAATTTAATAAAGTCTTAGGTTACGGATTATTATTATTAATAGTTACCAGCGCTATAATATTATATTCATTCCGCTATGAAATAAGGCTGTTTTTTTTGTTACACAATAAAAAATTTGATACTGAAATCGCAGTCGCCGCAAAGAAAAACAATATTGACCCATTGTTAATTAAAGCCGTAATTATAAAGGAAAGTAAATTCAACAAAAATTGTATCGGCGGCGTAGGGGAAATTGGTTTAATGCAAGTTAGACCTGAATTTGCAGCCAAAGATTGGAGTGATCGCAAAAAACTGCCTCCGCTATCAAAAGGTCAATTAGCAATTCCAGAAATAAACATTGAAGTTGGCTCATGGTACTTAGCTACGCGATTAAAAAAATGGCAAAAATATGATAAATCGTTAGAGTTAGCATTATGTGAGTATAATGCTGGAATTAAACGAGCGAATCAGTGGAAACCTGCAACTTTTGATGGCGAAGTTATTCAAAATATCAACATCAAGAGCACAAAAAAATATGTTCAGGATATAATGAGTTATTATCAAAAATTAAAGGAAATGGAGGATTAAAAACAAGATGAAATTTTTATGTTTAATGATTACATTTTGTTTATGTAGTAATTTTTATGGTCAAGAATCTAATAAAAAACTACAACAAAATGATAAAAATATTAAGAAAAATAGTAATACAATTTCTAAAAAAAATCAATTACCTCAACCAAGCAAAAAGGCTAAATGGATAACAAACTGGAATGATTACACTAAGAAAAAAAACAAACTGTTTCCTAAAGATTGGGTTCTCAAAGGAACTAAATGGGGAGTGCCTTCAACTTCATTCTACATCCAAAAAGATCCTCAATGGAAACAAAATGTTTTAGTTGTTGACGCAGACAAATCAACCTCTACAATTATTTACGACTTGAGTGACAAAGTAGATTTAAAGAAAACACCAATTATGCGTTGGTGCTGGAAAGCTCAGGAATTACCAGCTAAAGCTGATGGAAGAGTAAAAGGCAAAGATGACCAAGTTTTAGGAATTTATATTGGTACAGGACGCATTAAACAAAAAAGCATTGCATACCGTTGGGAAACTGAAACTCCCAAAGGTCATATTGGCAAAATTAGCTATGGTGGCGGATTTGTAACCGTAAAATGGTTTTGCGTCAATAATAAAGAAGATAAAATTCAAAAATGGGTCACCGTTGAACGCAACATCGCAGATGATTACAAAAAAGCATATGGATTTATCCCAAATGATTTTGCGATAACAATTGCAGGAAATAGTCAATATACTGAAAGTCATGGTGTTGGCATGGTAGCATTTATAGAATTTATTGAAAAACCAACTGTAAAAACGGCTGTTAAAAATACTGAAAAAGTAGTATCAAAGAAAAAATCATCTAAACTCTGAGTCATTGATAGATTTACCAAAACAAAAAAAATTTCATCCTCCTAATTTTTTAGGGGGATTTTTTTTGGCACAATAATTGCGACTATTTTAAACAAAAAAATAAATGAAAAAAAATGGAAGCAAAAAATGAGCATTGAATCAGTTTACAATACAGTTTCAAGTTTAGAAGTAGAACAAACTAAACACCGCATTTTGGCAGAAAATATTGCTGCTGCAGATTTGGCTGGCTTTAAGAAAAAATTTATTATTTCGGAGAGTGCATCAGGAAAAAGTCATGATCTAGCGGGACTAAATCAATCAGAATCAAAAATTGACTTTTCTCAAGGAAACTTAAAATTCACTGAACGTCCACTTGATTTTGCAATTAATGGCGAAGGTTTTTTTGAAGTAAAAAACAGCCAAAATCAATCAATGTATACTCGTAATGGAGCATTTTTAATTGATCAAAATCGCCGTTTGGTAACCAATGAAGGTTTCACTGTCGAGGGAGATAGTGGTGAAATTATTTTCAATGAAAACGATTCTCTACAAAATATTGAAATTACTGAAGATGGATTAATTAAAGTATTAAATACAACTGAAGGGCTTTCTAGTTATCGCATCGCTGGCCGATTAAATGTCGTACAAATAAACAATAAACAAGACTTGCAGCGTTTAACTGGAAATTATTTTAATTCAACAGGTAAACTTCAAAAATTCCGAGACGAACAACCTTTCACTGTAAAAAATAAGGCTCTTGAAATGTCAAATGTTAAACCAATTTTTGCAATGTCAGAAATGGTTGAAAGTAGCCGAATGTTTGAAACTGGTCAAAAGTTAATGAAAATGCTCGAAGATCGTTACCAAGCTGAACGTCGCAACATGGTTGAATAAATAATACAAAAAAATAATATAAATATATAAACTTAGGAAAATACGTCATGAACAAAACATTATGGATTGCCGCAACAGGAATGACTGCTCAGCAGTTGAAAACAGATACAATCGCCAATAATATTGCTAATGCAAGCACAACTGGTTATAAGAAAAGTGTCGCAAATTTTAAAGATTTATTATATGAAACACAGAAAGAACCAGGCGCATCAACAAACGCAGGTTCTGATTTACCAGTAGGCATTCAAATTGGCTCAGGGGTCGACATTGGCGCAACTAGTAAATTTTTTGGTCAAGGTTCAGCATTAGATTCTAGTTCTGACCTAGATTTAATGATAAAAGGAGAAGGTTTTTTTCAAGTTGCTTTACCAGACGGAACCAACGCTCTAACTCGTGACGGTAATTTATACATGAACCAAAATGGTCAAGTAGTGACTTCAGCAGGATACGAAATCGTCGGTTTTCCAAATTTAGATCCACAAGGCTTAAATATTACCATTGCTGAAGATGGAACAGTTTCTCAAAACGTCAATGGCGAGATTAATGAAGTTGGTCGTATTCAAATTGCACGCGTTGCAAATCCTGAAGGTCTATCAAGCGTTGGCGGCAATATTTACATGGAAACTGAAGCAAGCGGTCAAGCTCAACTTGGGAGCCCTGGTGAAAATGGTTATGGTGGAATTGCTCAACATGCATTAGAAGGATCTAATGTTGATATTGTTAAAGAAATGGTAGATTTAATCGCTGCCCAAAGAGCTTATGAGTTAAATTCTAAAACAATCAAAAGCGCTGATGAAATGCTTCAGCAGATTTCAAACTTAAAATAATATACTGCATAAAGGAAAACAGACATTATGAAAATCACGATGTGGAGTAAAAAATTTACAACAATAACAACGGCATTGTTATGCTTAATGACAATTTCAACTCAACTTTACGCTAAAGTGTTAAATATTAAAAATGTTGTAGCACCTAAAAAAGAGCATGTTGTACTTAAAGATATTGTTGAAAATTATCAAATTTTAACTGAAGAACAACAAAATTATGTTGTTATGACTTCTCCAACACATCGTGATATTAATATCTCTCTTGATGAATTAATCGGCAAACTTCAACAATACAAAGACCTACATTCTTTTGAAGTTAACAGCATTAATAACATTAGAGTCAAAAAAGTCAAAAGTTATCTATACTTGCAACGCACTAAGGATCAATTAATCAAACATCTAAAAAGCAATGCTCCGTGGAGCGACTGGGAAATAGATGTAATTATTGCTCCTAATGACGAATTATTAATTGCTCAAACTGGCGCTTTTAACAAAGTTACTTTTTCAAATTATGATATGGAAAATTACGTTGGTAACGTTGCATTTACAGCATCATTTTATGACGAAGAAAATGATATGATTAACCAGTTCACATTAACACCAAAAATTTTAAAGCGTGAAAAGGTTTGTGTTGCAAAAACTCAACTGGAACGAAATACTCTTATTAAGGAAAGTGATCTTAAAATGGTTCCAACGTGGGTTGGAAATCAAAAAAAATCATATATTACTGACAAAAATCTCATCATTGGTAAAGAACTTGCGAAGAAAGTAAGCAGTGGTTCAATCATTAACAACAGTGTTTTATTAAACCCGATGTGCGTTAAGAAAAATCAAATGCTTTGGGTCGAGTTAAATAAAGGAACTTTAAAAATAAAATTAATGGTAAAAGCTCTTGAAGGAGGTCGTTTAGGCGACACCATTAGAGTCAAAAATAGTTCATCTCAAAAAGTTTTTAACGTTGAATTGACGGGCTCAAAACAAGCAGTTGTTAGTTTATAAGTTTAATGTCGAGAATTTAAAATTATAGATGATAAAGACAAGGTAGATAATTGAGGATTATTAATGAAAACAAAAATAACAGTAGCTAATCACAGCCAGTTACAATTTAAGAGAAATTTAAAATTTCTTTGTGTAACATTAGTATTTGGGTGCTTTCTTGGTAGCAGTTCTCTGAATGCAGCGGTTGAAACTAAGAATAGCAATATTACTACAAAAACAGAGAATGCTGTTACCAAAGATGAAGTGAAACTGGCACTAAATATGTACTCAAATCGCAGAGCTAATCAAGTTGGTGATTTATTGACAATTTCAATCAAAGAATATTTTAATTCAAGTAAAACTGAATCATTCAATACAGAAAAGCAGATTAAAGCTGATGCTGAGTCGCCATACCTAGGACAAACAGTGAATGCGCACAATATATTCCAGCAGTTAGCAAATAATATTAAACGCTTAACCAGCAATGGTAATTTGCCGATTAGTGAATATAAAATTCAAGGAGCTTCGAGTTTTAAAGGTAGCGGAAATGCCACCTCCAATGAGGCATTGAGTTATAAAATAACGGCTCGAGTTGTAGATAAACTTGATAATGGCATTCTTGTAATTCGTGGTGACCGAAGAGTAGTAATCAGAAATGAATCCATTAGCGTTGTTGTTACAGGCTTAGTGAGAAACCGAGATATTAACAACGAAAATGAAGTATTATCTGATCGTTTAGCTGATGCTCATGTTTATTACGAAACTAATGGTGAAGTTAGCCGTGGTTCTAGACCTGGATATTTCTGGAGATTTTTCCAATTCCTAAATCCACTATAATTCAGAAACATTTCACACCTGAGAGCTGTTTAACAATCGTGTAATTCGGCTCTCAAAATAGCAAAAATAAAGAAATAAATTAAAAAATTTTAACAATAAAGTTTGTAGTCTAAATCATGAAAATCAATTATCAAAAAATCATTGAATATTACCAAAATAAAAGTAGTTTTACTAAAAAACTAATTGCCGTTGGTTTATTATTTTCGCAAACAATGCTTTCAACAGCAAACTTACACGCTGCTGAGACAAAAGCAACTAACAATCAAAAAAATAATAACACAACCCAGCAAGCGAACAATAATAACAATACTGAAATCCAAGGTATCAAAGTAAGAATCAAAGACGTTTCACGTTTACAAGGCGAAGAAACTTATGAATTAACTGGATACGGAATTGTTACAGGTCTTCAAGGAACTGGTGACTCTGATAATACTCTAATTCAAAGAACCATGTCAAATTTACTTAAAAACTTCAATATTTATGTTGAAGAGAGTGATTTAAAACTGCAAAACTCTGCGGCAGTAATGGTTTCGGTAAAAATTTCTGGCAGTCACAGCAAAGGTGACTTTGTTACTGCAACTGTATCTGCAATTGGTGATTCAGAATCACTTTATGGTGGTGTTTTAATGATGACGCCGCTTTTAGGACCAGATGCAAAAATTTGGGGTGTGGCACAAGGCTCATTAACTATTGGTGGCTATACTTACGGTAGCGCAGAACCAGGTGGCGAGCGCCAAGTTAAAAACGTTCCTAGCAGTGGTGTTGTTAATAATGGAGTGAAATTAGTCCGTGATATTGGTTTAGATTTAAGTAAACAAGAAGAGTTAGTTTATGTTCTTCACGATCCTGATTACACCTCAGCTGTTAATGTTGCAAAGAGTATCAATAAAGCATATCCTGGGACAGCATTAGCGAAAAATGCAGCACAAATTACAGTTCAAGTGCCAAAGAAATTTCGTGATGAAAATAACATTATGGGCTTTATTAGTAAAATTGATCAAATGCATTTTACAGCAGATTCAATTGCTAAAATAGTTTTCAATGAACGTACTGGAACATTAATCATTGGTGAAAATGTTAAAATTTCACACGCTGCAATAAGTCACGGTAATTTATTTATCACAGTAAAAAGTACTTTGGGTGTTATCCAGCCAAATGCATTCGGTCAAGGAAATACCGAAGTAATCCAAAACCAAAGAACTGATGTTCAAGAAATTCAAGGACAATTGATTGAAATGCAAAAATCAACAACCGTTAAAGAAGTGGTCAATGGCTTAAATCAACTGGGTGTTAGTGCGAGAGATATTATGGTAATATTCCATGCCCTAAAAGCGGCAGGAGCTCTACATGCAAAAATTGAAGCAATCTAATAAGAGGATCAAGAAATGAGTATAGATAGTATTTCAAGTAGCATCATGTTAGATAATTTTAACTATAGTAGTGGCCTTGATAATATATTACAAAAAAGTATCGAAAATACAAAAAAAAATAACGAAGTTAATAATATAGACAACACGCCACGAGCTAAACAATTAAAAAAAGCGTGCCAAGAGTTTGAATCGCTCTTAACCGAAAATATCATGAAACAAGGGCTGAGCTCTGCTAACCAAATTAATAGTGATGAAGAAGAGGAAAATGGCAGTAAAATGTTTAAGGATTTAGCCAATGAACAGTTAGCTCGCTGTGTTGGTAAAGCTGGAATGTTAAATTTAGCAGAACAGCTTTACGAAGTTGCAAAAAAGAATTTATAAAAAGAGAAAATAGAATTGGGCTCCCATAAAAGCCCCACAAAGGAGAAATAAATGGAAAGTTTACCGCATAATTTTCAAGAATTAAGCATGAATATTAAAAACACTGTTGATGAATTAATCGAATCATCTGACAAACTACAAGATGCCATTATTGACCGTGATGTTGAAATTATTAATTCAATTCTAGAATTTCAGCGTAAAAAATTAATTGAATTTAATAACTTTAATAGCACTTGGGAGCAGCTGGTCATTGCTCCAAACTTGAATTCACCACAGCTAAAAAGTGCAAAGCAACAAATTTGCAATAAAATTTTAATGTTAAAACAATTCAGCAACCGTAATGCGGCATTAGTAAGAAGCTTTTTATCAATTATTCACAAAGCTATTCAAAACGTTGGCATAAAACACAATAGTACTTCAAATGTTTATGGCAAACGAGGACGTATTAACCGTCAAGCATCATCATTAATTATTAACCAACTCGGCTAATAGCATAAGGAATCATTATCATGATTAAGAAAAAACAACCACAAAACAAGAAAAATGAACAGAAAAAGATCTTTACGACTTTTTTCACGGATTTAGATTTGCAAATGAAAGGATTTGCTCGCGAATTAAAATCTATGAAAGAAGAAGAAGCTCAATCAACTGAAAAAGTTTCATAATTTTTTAGTAGTTATTCTGTAATTTTCTGTTGAGGAATTTAAAAGGTAGCAGCAAAATAAAAATGGATTTTTGTTTATGGAAACCTGTTAAACTAAATTCCCAATCAGTGACAACATGGATGTTGTCATTTTTTTTGTTCGGTGTCACTTTTTAAAAGAAAACTTTTAAAGTGGCATTTATTGTATTTTATGTCAATGTTGTTATATTAAAATGATTTATTTAGATTAAATAAAAAATACGGAGAATTTATATAATGATAAAAGTTGGTATTATTGGCGCTGCTGGTAGAATGGGCAAACGCTTCATTACAAATATTGTTGAATCAGACGATTTACAGCTATCAGGTGCATTAGAAATTGCTAATTCACCATTTTTAGGAATGGATGCAGCTGTTATTGCTGGCTGTGGAGAAAGTGGTATTAAAATAACCGATCAAATTGATGAAGTAATTAATAATAGTGATGCAATTATTGATTTTAGTTTAGGTGATGTTGTTGAAAACGCTCGCAAAGCTGTGGCACAAAACTGTAATGTGGTAATTGGAACTACTGCTCTTGGCGAAGAAGGCAAAAAAGCTTTGGCAGAGGTTGCGAAGGATGGTAAAATTGTTTTCGCTTCAAATATGAGCGTTGGAGTAAATTTATTATTCAAACTATGTAATGAAGTAACTAAAATTTTAGGTGAAGATTACGATATTGAAATCGTTGAAATGCACCACAATATGAAAAAAGATTCACCAAGCGGTACTGCAGTTAGCTTAGCAGAAGCAATTGTTGATGCGCGTGATGAAAAATATGAAGATGTGGTTGTTCATGGTCGTGAAGGAATTGTTGGCGAGCGTACTAAAAAAGAAATTGGTATGCACGCTGTTCGCGGTGGCGACGTGGTTGGCGACCATACGGTAATTTTCGCAACTGGTGGCGAACGTATTGAATTAACACATAAAGCTTCAAGTCGTGATACATTTGCTAAAGGCGCTCTTCGTGCTGTAAGATTTTTGGCAACTGAAACTGAAAACGGTTTATACGATATGCAAGATGTTTTAGGTTTAAAATAATTAATTTTTCAAAAAAACAGCAAAAATATCCCAAAAGACAATCTTAATTGGTTGTCTTTTTTGATTGTACTAAATATTTTAATTTTTATTGCAGAGAAACTTACAACAAATTATAATAGTTAGATAATAACTATTGCAAAGAAGTTGGAGTTTTTTATGAGATCGATGCTACATTGTTTTTGGTGTGGACCATCTTTTCCATACCATTTACGACAATTTATTAAGTGCTGGGTCAAGCATTTACGCCGTTCCAAAAGTGAATTTGAAGTTGTTGTCTGGCTGACAAGAGATAGCTTTCAAGCTGCAGTAACTTATTTACAAACAGCAGGCATAGGGAATTCCTTGAACGAACATTCCTGGAGTAAACCAATCCCTAATTGTGAAGCATTATTTTTTCGTGCTAGTTTAGGGATGAATAAATTTTATATTGCACGCCCTGAGGCATTATTAAGTGAATTACCTCAACATTTTTATGATATGTTTAGAGATTTTCACGCCAACAAACGCTATACCTCTGCAAGTAATTTAGCACGATTAGTAATTGTCAATTCCTGTGGTGGAGTTTATACAGATGTTGACTATCTATTACCAGATGAACACAAACCTTTTCCTAAAACAATCAACGAATTATTAGAGCCATTTAAACAACGTAATCGTAATGGCTTTTACTTATCTGCGGTTGACTTAAAACAAGATTACATTTTAATTGAAAACCAATGCGTAATTCTTGATCCAACACATCTTCACGGTCTTGATGAATTATTAACAAAGATGGCAGAATACTTTGACCTTTTTGGTAAAGAAATTCGTATGGAAATGTTTAACAATCTTGAATATATGGCAAATCCAAAAACTATTGCATTAAATTCATCATTATTTACCAGCGGGTCACACGCACGATTACTACAAGCATTTCGAAATAGGGATTATCATGCTTATGCAACAATTTGTGGCGAAATTTATCGTGGAGAACACCTTCAGGTCTCTTACCAAGCCTTGACAATAGCAGTGGAATTCATAATGCTCCATTATTAAATCATGGCGGATTACATCGATCATACCATTTTACGGGCATGAGTACATATACTTTTGCGGCAATGTTTTTTGAAGAAAAATTATGTGGTTCAACAAAAAATTATTATAAAAATAATTGGGTTGCATTTTCAGATTTTTTTGATTCTAACTGCTTAACAGATCAATTTCAATTTTCACTTGGAGATGGAAAATTTCAAGGAATGTACTCTTGGGCAAACCCTGGTTATGCTAGACTAAATTCTTTAAGTAAAGTTGTCGGTAAACTAGAATCCCGCTATAATTTAATGGTAAAACAACCACTACTAGCATTAATCAGAGTAGCTTTAAACGAAGGTTTCAGTTTTATGGAAAAACGTCTTGAACGTGGAAATGCCTTGACCGCACTCGAACGAGATTTAAATAGCGAACATAATAATGCCCTACCCGAAGGCATAATCATAGCTTACTTTAAAAATTTTATTCGAGTTGTAGTAAATAAAAATGGCAAAATTACAGCAAATAAAATGAGTGACGTAACTTTACGACATTTAAATACTAGTAATTATAGAGATTATCGTACTCTAATTGATCCTGAAAAAGAACAATTAACATTCGATGATCTGATCTCATTCACAGTTTAATTATCACACTTTTACCAGTATAATCACCTTGCGGGAAATCAACACTGAAATTTTTTCTATTTATTTTAATAGTTGCTGCTGATAGCTTTTGAGTTGGGTCAGCAACTGTTAATGTTTTGCTAGTTATATTAATCATTAACAAGAGACTTTTATCAACAGAAATTTTGCCAATAGAAGTCAAAACTTCTGCTGGATTTCTAAAAATTAATTGTACAAATTTTTCATTCTTTTCATTTTTAAATTCAACGCCTTGGACATCTTTTGTATTACTAATAACCTCAAATGGTGAAGCTGAATTCAAAATAACTTCTCCAATATTATTCATGATTGCATAAGCATAACTATCGACTTTATCATCATGCGCAAATCCAATTGTTAATATTTTTTTTGTTTCAACTTTATCGCTACTACCATACAAATAGACATTTCGCCAACTACCACTTTGTTTTTTTATTTCACAAATCATCTTATGCCTTGGATTTAAATTAATGTATAAGACACTATTTGCTTTAACAGCATTTTTGCCCCATTCTCTAATCTCTAAATTTTCAGCCAAACACTGCTGAACAGTAGTAAACAGTGGTTTTGTTTTATCTTTAGTTTTTAAATTTGCTCCCAAAAATACCGCATTATCATCACAAAAGAAATAACTTTTTAACCCTGTCACTCCATCGCGATTCGCCTCAAATACTGCACATCCATTAAGCCCATCACTAACACCACCTACAAAGTCACTTTTGTTTTTATAACCACTCCAAGTTAGTACTGGTAATTTTTCATCACTTTGAGGAATAGTAGCTCCAGGTAATTTTCGCCAATCTAATACGCTAAAAATATTATTGTATAAGCTATTATTTCTCGTCATCAACCAATAAACACCATCACCAGTATAATAGCCTTGCTGATTTTCTCCATTACCAGCTTCAGCGCCAATAACTCTGTTTGAACACATTTTAACGCTAAAAATAAAATCTTTACGACGATGAAATAAAAAGTCAGAGCGATAAAAATATTTGTTGCCCGTTAGAATGTTGTCTCTATCATGTTTTTCATTTGAATCTATAAACGCTTGATATTTATCTTTATAAGTTTTATCAATACTAGCCATCTGTTTATAAGCAATTAATAAAGCAGAAGTTTTTCCTGTTAAATTATCAACATAAAATTGGCGATTACAACAATTAATATCCATATAACCATTAAAGCAGGTCCAACGTTGTCCATTTAACATAAAGTTGCGCAATACACTTAACTTATCTTTCGCAGGAAATAATGACGTATTATTTAACACGCTTAACCAGTAACTCATTGTTCGCGTAAAAGCTAAACCATAATTCCCAAATTGTTGCTGGTTGCCATGTTGATGAATGCTATTATCGACTTGAATTCCTTCTGATGTTTTATTAGCATATTTTAACTCACTAAAAATATTTTCCAGTGCTTCCTTAGCTAAACTGTCATTTTTAGTTAATAGAGCACGGTAGAAAGCGTTAGAACTTAACCAAATACGATTTTGTCCTGTTAATTTTATTTTTGCACGACTTAACAAAGTTACAACTTTTTTTAAATCTCCAGCAGTTAAATAATTTAACAAATAAACACTTATAATAGCGACATGACGTGGAGCTCCAATTTCATTAAACCACCAATTATCACTAATTGGATCTTGATGCAAATAATAACGGAATGATTTAGCAAATTCTGGTGCTAGTTTCTTAAAAGATTCTCCATTTAATCTGAAATAATTATACTGAATCTCATTTTGCAGTCTAGTTAGGTGATTAAATGCTGGCCAATATGACTCAACCCTACTTTTATAATCAATATCAGGGTAACTTCCATCTACAGCACGTGTGACATTTTTATCACCCCAAACGATCGCTTCTGGAGCACATTTACGAATATTTTTGACAATAGTTTGCCAATCAATATGATTTTGTTTGACAATTTCTTTTGCAAATAAATTATTATTATTTAGGTAAACAAATGAAACATAAACAACACTTACAAAAGCAGAATACAACATCTTTTCTGCAAATTTTTTAACTGGTGAAATCATTGTATTTTTCCTCAATACATAATAATTAGTTCGTCAATAAAGAATCATTCTCGAATAACTTTAGCTATTTCCAACATTTTTTTTTGATTATCTTAAATTATCTCATTATCACTAAAATAATGTTTCAAGACAAATTGTTGTAAAAATAACGAACCTAAAATTAATTTTTTTTCACCGCTTTTTGTTTTGAGCGCATCAGTTACTGAAACAAAAGTTTGGATTTTTTCCTCAGGAAACTGTAATTTTTTTAAATCTTCTTTAAGCTGTTCTTGCTCAACATAAACTCTATTCATGCTGTTTTTAACAGGAACTAAATAAAATTCACTAGCAATTTCAGCTAACAGTGCTAATGAATTAAAATATTCTTTATCTAAAAAACAACCAAAAACTACGCAAAATTTTTGATTGCCAAACATTGTAATTAAGGATTCTTTAAGCATCTTAATTCCAGCTTCATTATGTGCGCCATCAAGAATACCACCATCAGGCAAAACCTGCAACCTACCTAACCATTTAGCGTCCGCAAAACCAGTTACAGCTTCGCATAATGAAAAATTTAATTCTTTACTTAAAAAATTTAAGATATTAAATGCTAATTGCGCATTCAATAATTGAACTTTCCCTAGAAGTCCTAATTTAACGTTGTTAAATTGTTCATTTAAATAAATTATTTGATTCTTTGAATTTTCGTCAAAAGCCTTAATTATTTTGCAATTTCTTTGATTAATTTTGAAATTATCAAACGGTACTAAAGTTGCTGAATTTTCTTGACAATTTTCTTCAACAACTTGTAATGCCTCCGGCAATAAATCGCCAACAAAAACTTTTTGGTTTGGTTTAATAATCCCAGCTTTTTCTGTAGCTATTTCTGCAATTGTTTCACCTAAATACTGAGTGTGCTCCAGTGCAATATTAGTAATAACCGAACAAAGCGAATCAACCACATTAGTTGCGTCTAGGCGTCCCCCAAGGCCTGTTTCCCAAATCACCACATCACATTGTTCTTCTGCAAAATATTTTGCAGCAAAGGCAGTAGTAAATTCAAAAAATGTTGGGCAACAATTTTTATCTTTTAAACTATTAATAACTGGTTTAAAATTATCATATAGGTCGCAAAAATCACCTTCACTAATCGCCTTGCTATTAATGCGAAATCGTTCTCTAATACTCAGAAGATGCGGAGAGCTATAAAAACCCACTTTTAAGCCAACCTTTTGCAATGCCGCATTTAATATTGCTGCAGTCGATCCTTTTCCATTACTACCAGCAATATGAATAAACTTTAATTTTTTTTGTGGATTATGTAGTAGCTCGAAAAATCGCGCTGTTTGTTCTAATCCTAGTTTAATTCCAAACAGTTGCAATTCTTCGATCTCAGTTACAATTCTTATAAATCGGCTCATATCGTATACTTCTTAAATTTTGAAACCCATAGTCAAAATTATTTAATAATGTGCGACCAAACAGGATAACTTAAATGGTAACGCCCTTTCATATATGGACGAACTTTTTTGGTTTTAGTATCTACAATGTATAATTGACTAATTCCTCCGCCAATTTTTCGAGAACAAACCACATGACGATTATCTGGGGCCCATGATGGTTCTTCCCAATTACCAGCTAACTTTGTTATTAACTCGTTTTTCCCAGTTTTTAAATCCATTACTGCAATCTGATACTCTCTCCCCAATTTTGCAGCATAAACAATCTTATTGTCAGTTGACCAATCTGGACTCGCTTGCTCTTTACCAATTGCATTTAAACTACGCACTCTTGAGCCATCGCGCACCATTAAATATAAACGTGGAGCCCCAGTTTTATCTGAAACATAGCATAATTGTTTTGAATCTGGCGACCAAGTCACAGCAGCTTCAACTGCAGAATCAGCAGTAACTCTAATAGGCTTATTACCATTAATTGGTCTCACGTATAGGTCGATATTCTTTCCTTGGCTTAATACCATCGCTAAAAACTGTCCATTTGGTGAAACTTTTCCACCACTATTTAGCCCTGGTAATTGAATTAAGCGGCGACTTTGCTTACGCGCTAAACTATACTCAACAATATCTGTACTTGATTTATTATAACGTGTATAAACTAACGACTGATTACGCGGAGTCCATGAAGGCTCTACACATAAATTATTGTTATTTGTTAAAGCAGTACTATTACTACTATCAAAATTTGCAATATAAATATTTTTTACTCCAACTTTAGCTTGAACAGCAAATGCAATTTTCGTTGCGCAAATTCCCTGAATCTTGAAAATTTTATTTAAGACCTGATCAACTGCTTTAGCTGCAGATAATGAAACATCATTAGCATCAACTAATTGATTCACCACATATTTTAAACGATTATTACTATCATAAACCCCTAACTGTAAAATTGATCCTGCCAACTGCCCTTTGATATAATACTCAGCAGTAATTTTGCTTTCAGCAGGTTTTAAATCAAACCAATTACACAATGTTAGCATTTTATTCACTTCATTATTCAATACTGAATTATTAGTAACTCCTAAAAAAACTGTAACTGGATTATCATTAGTCTTTGCAGATGCTTTTTCAATATCATAAACCCCATCTTCAGCTTGGGTACTAACAGCAAACATATTTGAAAATGCCAATGCAGAAACAATACTTAACAATGATTTTTTTGCTAAATTCATATAAAAAGACATATTTTCTCCTTTCCTAATTTTAAATTTTACATTTTTCGGTTATTTTAAAGAGGTAAATTTAAAAGTGATTAACTAAGTAAATCTCTCACTAATTTTTAATTACTATAAAGATTACACCTAATGTAAATACCTTTTATAATTAATTCAAGAGAGTTAATAGCTTAATAATGAAGAAATATGCAATTATTTTTTGCACTCTTTTACTAATTTTTAGAAAGAGTGCGAAAAAGATTTGAATTCAGGGTATAACAATGATAAAAATTGCTGATAATTTTGTAGCAACAGAAAGCGCCATTGATGAAATCGAATATGATCAACTTGAGGAAAGTGAATTTAGTCATGAAAAAATTCATAGTTCTTTAGTTGAAGAAACACGTCATTTTTTTATTCCAGATGGTGTGCTTTCAACTCACGCCAAATTTTCAGGACGAAAATATGAATATCGTGAACAACAAACAGAGATGGCATTAGCAACTTCAGAAGCATTTAAAAAAAATCACAACCTTTGTGTTGAAGCGCCAACTGGAGTAGGTAAAAGTTTTGCATATTTAATTCCAGCAATCAACTACGCTGTAAATGAAGTTCGTCCTGTGATTATTACAACTGAAACAATCAACCTTCAAGAGCAATTAATTAATAAAGATATTCCATTAATCAAGTCAATTTTAAAGAAGGCAAAAAAAGATAATTATAACTTTAGAGCTGTAATTGCCAAAGGACGAAGCAATTATTTGTGTTATCGCCGCTTAGCGATTGCCACAGATGAACGTCAAAATGAAATCTTCACAATGAATTCCATGGCTGCAGATGCTAAGCGCATAGCAGAATGGGCGGTTGAAGATGCAGTTGAAGGATCAATGAGCGAGATAAAGTTTCGTTTTGATGCCTCAGTATGGAGTTATTTGTGTAGCGAAGGCGGTAATTGTCGAGGTCCAAAGTGTGATTTCTTTAAAAAATGTTTTTACTGGAAAGCACGAAGGGAATGGGATCGAGCAGATATTATTATAGCTAATCATGCATTATTTTTTACTGATATGAAAATTCGCTACATCGAAGAAGCTGAAGGTAATTTATTACCAGCATACAGTGCGGTAATTGTCGACGAAGCACACGTTATTGAAGATACCGCGGCATCACAATTGGGAATTTTTGTTGCAGAAAGTGGTGTTAAATCATATTTAAATCGTCTATATAATGCTGAAAACGGTAAAGGGTTGTTAGTTCGTTCAGGAGAATTAGCAACTAAAATTAGAGCAAAAATTGCAGAACTTTTTGAGGCATCTACAGCATTTTTTTCATTAATCAATAATTTATTTAACGAATTAAATGTTAATAATTCAGAAAATACCATCAGAGTTACAACTCCACATATTGTGCCAGACACATTAACGGAAATATTTGGCGATTTAAGTGATCTGTTAAATAAATACATTGAAGAATTGGCGTTTAATGAAGATGACGATTTTAAACAGGAAATGGAAGCACAATTACTTCGCTGTGATGGTTTTATTGCGATGATTTTTAATTTTTTAAACATGAGTTTAGAGTCACACGTTTATTGGTTAGAAAAAACTCTTGGGGTAAATAGTAATATTACGTTACAGTCTGCGCCTTTAGACGTTAATGATCACCTTTTTAGATTATTGTTTAACCAAGATCGTCCAGTGATCGTAACAAGCGCAACGCTAGCAGTTAATGATTCGTTACAATATTTCCGTCAGCGTTCTGGGTATGCAAATGGAGGTGAATTAATTTTAGATTCACCATTTGATCCTAAGCAATTAACTTTATATTTACCTAAATATATGCCAAATCCAAACGATACAAGTTTTGATGAAGCGGCAGCCAAACAAATTATTAATTTCACAAAAAAAACACATGGCAAAGCATTTGTGTTGTTTACAAGCTACCGCTCTTTGGTTAATTGTGCAGAATTAACTGAAGAATTTTTTGAAGATAACGATATAACTCAGTTAGTTCAAGGTCGTGACATGGGACGTAGTCGCATGGTTGAAATTTTTAAAGAAGATATTGATTCAGTATTATTTGGTACTACCAGTTTTTGGACTGGAGTAGACGTTCCAGGTGAAGCGTTAAGCAATGTTATTGTGACAAAATTACCGTTTGCCGTACCGAGTCACCCGTTAATTAAAGCACGTTGTGAAAAAATTGAAGCACAAAATAAGAGTCCATTTTTCTATTATTCATTACCTGAAGCAATTTTAAAACTTCGTCAGGGTATTGGTAGATTAATTCGTAGTCGTCAAGATGAGGGTATTGTCGTACTTTTAGATAATCGTGTAACGACCAAAGGTTATGGTAAAACAATTCTTAATTCATTACCGCCTTTTCCAATTGAATATTTTTAATTTTTAAACAATTCAATATTTGAAATAAATCTCCCATTATAGTAGTTTAAGTTGTACAATCTAAAAACAAAAATTCATAAGGAGAACACCATGAAGTCAAAAAAATTTTTTAATTTCACCGAATTAATTGTAGTTATCACCGTCATCATAATTGCCTTAATGTTTTTATTCCCATTTTTAACAGGTCATCAACCTTACAGAAGAGAAAAGGCTCGCCAAATAGCTTGTGCCAGCAACCTTAAACAGATTGGGACAGGCATTTGTATGTATGCATTAGAAAATGATGACAAGCTCCCTGCCGCAACTCTACCAAAAGAAAAAACTTTTGATGGTAATAAACTCTTAAAGAAATACAAGATTAGTGACACAAATTATTTTGCTGGAACAAATTTGGCAGGTACTTCTGCCGGAAACTTTGAAGAATTGCGCCTTTCTGGGATCTTGAAAGATGCTAAAATTTACAAGTGTCCATCATCTATTGATACAACTGGAACAATGGACATAGCATTAAAAAATGATGAATATTCTTATGCTTATGCAGTTGGCTTGGTCGTAGGTTCAAGTTTAATTATGGGCATGCCTGATTCTGGCGTTGTTGCTGATGTTATTGAAGGTAAAAACGTCAATCACGAAAATTATGGAAATACTTTATTTCTAGATGCTCATGTTATGGGGCAAAATGAAGTAACTTGGTATAAAAATAGTGGCATGTGGCAAAACAAGGCACCTACAAAAATGTTACAAACAACTGATGAGATGTTTAATGACTCAACCCTTCACCCAACCCCAACTGTAAAAAATGAAACTGAAAAAAATTAATTATTTTAATCTTACGGAATTAATTGTTATAATTTTTATTTTGTTAATTATTACAATTCTGACGGTTCCACTACTAGAGCCTACATGTCGACCTCGTGAAAGAAAAATTTCTTGCGCTAGTAATCTAAAAGTAATTGGCACAGCATTAATTATGTACTCATTAGAACATGATGACCAATTTCCAAGAACTACTGCACCAAAAGCAACTTATTATAATAGAGATAGACTATTAAAAAATTATAATATTGCTAATAACGATTACTTCACAGGTACTAATTTAGCGGGAACCTCTGCTGGGAACTTTGAAGAATTGCGCCTTGATGGAGTATTAAAAGATACAACAGCTTTTCTTTGTCCACAATCAAGTGATAACGCTGCAAAAAAAGATAAAGCGATGAAGTATGAACAAACTTCTTACGCCTATGCTTTTGGCATGGTTGCTAACGAAAATATTACAAAGATGACTCCAGATTCAGGAGTGGTTGCTGACGCAATTGATAGTAAATTGAACAACCCAAAAACCAATCATGAAAATTTTGGGAATATTCTTTATTTAGATATTCATGTTGCTGGCTACAAAGGAGCAACTTGGTATAAAAATAGTGGCATGTGGCAAAACAAGGCACCTACAAAAATATTACAAACAACTGATGAAATGTTTAATGATTCAACCCTTCATTCAACACCGACTATGCCAATTCAAAAAACTAAAATTGAAACTACTCCATAAAAAAACAAATAGATTCATAAAAAATTTTCTAATTAATTGACCATATCAAAATAGATTTCAACTAATTGATATGGTTTTTTATGTAATTTTTATGCTCAAAACAAAAAAATAATAATATTTATGCCAAAATATTGCTTGCATTGTTTTATATTTACCAGTATACTGTATTATAGTATACCACAAAAAATAATAGTCAAAGATAGGTCATACAAAGAAAGTAGTACTCGTTATTAAAATTAATTAATGTAGTTTTAACCTTTATTAACAAGGAGAAAAAAATGTTTACTAGGATTTCAAGAAAAAAAAGCTGGCTTGCAAAAACTGCTGTTTTATTCACATCTGTATATCTAACAACAGTAATCACAGCGTGTTCAACAACCAATAAAGATGCAAAAGCACCAAAAATTGTTGCGACTTACCCTAAAAATTTAACCAATGATGTGCCGTTCGGCAAAATGCAAGTTTCAGTAACTTTTGATCAAGCAATGGGTTCGGGTTATTCATGGTGTAGTAACAGCAAATTTGCAATACCACAAAGTGAGTATAGACCTTATTACTCAAAAGATTTAAAAACTTGCTATCGAGATGTTGTTCTTGAACCAGATACAATTTATTATACCTCTTTCAATGCGAAAAAATTTGAATCTTTTAGAGCAAAAGACACCAAAAAACCTTCAAAACCATACGTTTTAATTTTTGCAACTAAAACTCTCAACGGTAAACCAGGAACTATTCCTCAAGAAATAATTGATAAAGTAAACGCTCAAAATAATTGTTCAGAAGGTATCAAAAAATTTGTTGAGGAAAAAGAAAATAGAAATAATCTTAATAAAAAACCAATTAGTTTAAACAGACCTAAGATTGTAAAGACATACCCAAAAACTCTAACAAATAATGTTGACGCTGGAGCAATTACTTTAAGCGTTGAATTTGATCAAAAAATGGTCGATGGAGCTTGGAGTTGGTGCAATATTTCTCAAGACACATTTCCATTGGGTGATAATAAACCATTTTTTAATGAAGATAAAAAAATCTGTAAATTAAAAGCAACTGTAGAACCTGGAAAAGTTTACTGGATTGGTTTTAATAGTACTCGCTACAATTCATTTAGCAGTGCATCAAAATATAACTTTAGAGCAATGCCATATATTTTAGTATTCGCAACTAAAGATAAAAATGGCAAACCAACTCCGATTCCAGAAAAATATATAAATGCAGTGAAAAAAGTTAATGAATCTCAACAATAATGAAAAAATTATTAAGGAGTTTAACTATGAGTTTTAATAATTGGCAAAGCCAAATGCGTAAAGGGTTATTGAACATTATCATTTTGAATGTTTTAAAACACAAGCGCTGCCATGGCTATGAAATGGTAAAAATATTGGATAAAACCATGAATGTATCGCTTAGTGCGGGTAATATCTACCCAGTACTAGCACGCATGAAAAAAGATAATTTAGTTGATTCTGAAAATCAAGTTTCAAAGGATGGCCCTCCAAGAAAATACTTTTTTTTAACTTCAGCCGGAGAAGCGGAATTAGAAAAAATGAACCAACACTTCGAAAATATTTTTAACAACCTCGAATCAATTAAAAAAGGAGTACTATAATGAATGATATTGAACATAAATGGCAGAAAGCACGCAAAAAATATCTTAAGGATTTAAAGAAAATCTTAAATTATTCAAAATCAAAATCAAAAAAAGAGATTCTCGAAAATGTTGCTTTACATTTAGATGAACAATATGCTGAAATGGCTAATGATAAAAATTTTGATAACCATAATATTGCTGAAATCATCAAAAATATGGGTAACGTCGAAGATTATGTTGAGGATTACCAAACACCTTCACTAAGCAAATTACGTTTTCGCAAACTTCTGCGTGTCATATTCGGAACAATAATTTTTATTTCAGTTGGACTAATTGCATTTATTGGTTATAGAATGTTATTGTTTAAATTTGGCTCTCAGCCAGTTGTTGTTGAAACCTACCCAGCACAATTAGCAAATGATGTTCCTTTCGGAAAAGTTAAACTTCATGTAAAATATGACCAAAGTATGGCGGGAGGTTATTCATGGTGTCATACCTCTGATATAGCTCGCCCTAGAGGGACCAAGCGCCCATATTATAGTAACGACAGAAAAACCTGCTACTACGAGGCAATTCTTGAACCAAGCACCGTATATTATATTAAATTTAATAGCAAAGGATATGAGGCATTTAGATCTCAAAAATCTTTTAAGGCTGCAAAATACCATACCTTAATTTTTGCTACAAAATCTGTTGATGGAAAATCAACAAAAATTGCTCAAAAATATATTGATATGGTTAATGAAAATAATAATAATAATGTTAAGAAAACAGATCAAAAAGATAAAAAAGTTAAACGTTTTTCTATTCCAAAAGTGGTAAAAACATTTCCTAAAACATTGAGTAATGATGTTAATTTTGGCGATGTGACTTTAAGTGTGGAGTTTGATCAAAAAATGATTAATCGTTCATGGTCATGGTGCTATAAAGACAAAACAATGTATCCAGAGATTACTGGAACTCCATATTATGATAAAGAACGCAAAGTTTGTAATATGACGGCAAAATTAGAACCGGGAAAAATATATTGGATTGGACTTAATACAGGGCTAAATACTAATTTTAAAAGCGAATCGCATGAATTTGCAGCAACACCATACATCTTGCTATTCTCGACAAAAACTAAAGATGGAAAACCAACTCCTATACCAGAGAAATTTCAAAAAGTAGCAAAAGCAATAAATGATAATCAATAAATTATTAAACAAATAAAACTACGTCATCAATCGTTATAGCCCGATTGATGACGTAATTTTTTACAAGGAAAATTAAATATGAGAAAATCAATGTTATATAAATTTTTTAGGATTGGAAAAATTCCTCTAAAAATTCGCAAAACATTTAATGAAAATAAAATTAAGTTTAAAGAAGAAGGAATTAAAACATCAGTAATATTCACAAAATTTATGTCAAAAAATCATACAACCCTTTACCGCAAAATGATTGGTTCTTCAGCAATTTTATAACTGACGATAAATTTATTATTCATACAAATTTCACTAATATAGTCAATGTACTTCTCGATCATAAAAAATTTAAAACATTAATTATTTCAATACCAAAACAAAACCTTTTACTGATTAAATTTAATGCTGAAAATTTTAACAATTCACAAAAAGGAGATATTAAAATAAATCTCAAAACAGAAAATGATCAAAAGTTATTACATTTATTAAATATAACATTAATTAATAATTTTTAATGTGCTTTTATCTTGATTTTTTGGAAACTGTTGAAAAAATAATGGACATTAACTATAAGATAAAACTTGGTAAAAACATAATTTTAGACATTAAAGCACTTCTTATTTATCTTTTTTTCAACTTAGCTGAGGTATTTTATTTTTTTAAATCAACTACTATATTACAAATTTGTTGCAAAGAATTAAAGTCTGCAAATGGATACATTGAATAATATCGAAATAAAAAATATTTTGCCTTTTCAACGAAATTAAATCTACTAATTATCATTAATACTATTCAAAATGATACTGTTATAGTGAAAATCACTTCATTGTATAATTGCATCGAAAAACAATCACAATAAAGATAATTAGAAATACTTAAACAAGCAAATGACGTCATTTCCAAACAACTTTTTTATCACTTGAAATTTCAAATTCACAATTAAACTTTAATAGTAATCTATTAAATAAATCCCAATCCGATTTTTCCGCCACCACTTTAGGATCTATACAGTCATCATAATAAAACCATAACAAATCTACAAAATAATAAACTACGTCATCATCAGAAGTAATTTTAAACAAAATATCATTTAACTCAAATGCAGTGATTTCTTCATTCACATACTTTCTAATAGCATCAATTAAAGCAACCCGAGCGCGTCTATCATTATTTACTCCCCATATTTATTATTCCCTATTTATTTTGGAGGAGGTTTAAGCTTATAAGTTCGCGTAGTATCAGACTTAATTTTGACTTTGATATCAAAATTATATTGAACACCAGTGCCACGTTTGAATTTACACTCATTATAATATTTCATTGCTTCTGGCAATAATTTTTGAAGCTCCTCAAGGCGATCTTCACTCATTGGATGCGTTGATAAAAAGACCTCAAATGCCCCCACTTGAGATATTTCGCCAAACTTTTTCCAAAAATTGAGTGCCGCCTGCGGGTGATATCCTGCCTTTGCCATAAAAATAAGACCTAAATGATCTGCCTCATATTCATGTTTGCGGCTATATGGCAAACTAACACCAACATTCAACGTAGCTTGTGTCAATGCAGATGCAGCCTGACTTTCTAAAACAATACCAGCCGCAGTTGATGCCATATTTTTTAAAATATCTTGCGAAATCTGCTCTCCGCTATGCCGAGCAATTGCATGAGCAATTTCGTGTCCAACCACTGTAGCTAACTCTGCATCATTAGCAGTATAATCAAATAATCCTGAAAATACCCCCACTTTTCCACCAGGCAAACAAAAGGCATTTGCCTGCTTGTTATCAAAAACGATAAACTCCCAGTCATAGTCATTTTCTATTGCTATAGATAAATTACGCCCTACTCGCTTTAAGGCATCGTTATAACGCTCATTAGTACTCTTTTTATACTGTTTCTTTAATTGCTCCCATGATTCTACGCCAATTTCCTGCTCTTTACTTTCACTTAAAATCAATAATTGGCAACGATTGGTGTATGGTACACTACGGCATGCATTAGTTAAAACAATTAACATGATTAACAACGTAACCTTTAGCATATTATAACATAATTTAGCCATCTATAATTACTCCTTTTTTAAGAGGTCATTTTATTCGTCAAACTCATCTTCTGGATCATAACCATCTTTTGGCTTTTTATCGCCTTTAGAATCTTCCTCTGAATCTAATTTTAAGTCACTTTGAGCATCTTCGGAAAATACTGTATATCCTAAATATTTACGTTTCTGACGTAGAATTTTTTCGGCATTGCTTTCATCTGCAAACGAAGTATAAACAGCCGCTAATGAATCAGCAACTAAGGTTTTATGAATTAAATTTCTACTTTTCTTAAAATCATTAACCAAATATTTCGTCAACAGTTTTTTATCCAATTTAGTAAACAAGTTACCATTTTTTGTTTTTTCATATACCATTAAAGCTTTTACCAAAGAATCTGTACGATATAAATTTTGTTTTAAAGCCTTTTTCAATAATGAATTTGCTTTTTCCTCGCCATCTGAATACAGTCTTTCAATAATAACTTTTGCCATAAAGTATGGACGAATATTTGCTGGCAATTTTTTATAACTTACTCTAATTGCTAAAAGTTCTTGTAAACTTTGATTATATTTGTCTTCCTTATTAGTAATATGTAATAGTGGCAACTCAAAGTAATAGATATTTACATTATTTTTATTTTTTATTTTAGCATTACTTAAATATTTTTGCATTTCCTCAATTTTACCAACATTTGAAGCTTTTTTATAACTTGAAAAATCACTATCAAAGGCTTTCATTCCTTGAAACACTTCACTAGCAATCGCTGTTAATTTGCTCATTTGAGTTCTATTTAAACGTGCTCTGCGAGCATGGGTGAATACTTCTTCGATATGAACAACAAGGTCATTATATTGTTGATATTCATAATTTAAACGCACATTAATATATGAATAATTGGCAATTTTTCCTGAATCATTTTCAGGAATATCTAAACCATTCAAGCATGCGTCAAAACTGTCACGTGAAAATGATTTAAAATTACTTTTTTTTCCTTTTAATACCACATAGTCATTATAATTAAACAAAAAATTTAAAAATTTTGTCAACGAATCATGATTAAAAGAAAAATAATCTAATCTGCCATCAAGGAACTTCTGACTATTTTCTTCTTGGCTTGAATATAATAAACTTAATATATAAATAGCACTATACTCAGGACTTGTAAATCTCAATCTATTATTGACAAATTCATCGGCACAATCAGAGTATTCACCTTTTGCAAACATTTTTTTTGCTTTTAATGCTCCCTGAGGATTATCAGCATCTTTATCTGTTGAACCATCTTTTCGGTCTTCTTTTTTCTTCTTTTTACTTCTATCACGTGAAATTTCGGTGTTAGTTCCAAATCCTTTCTCTCGCTTAAATCCAAAATTATTTTTTGCGGCATTAGCTACTATTGAATTAATTAAAAACACGGCCACAATTAAACCGATAGTCCCAAACTTTAACTTCATTTTTACACCTTTGTATTGTTTTTTTGTTTTGTTTTTCTGCTTTGTCCAAATATCATTCAAATGATAATTATTAATGTTTCTCAAAATTTATTTTGGACTGTAATTATGCCTTATATAAGAAATTATAAAAAAATCCATAATTTAATTAACACACTATGACAATTAAAAATAGTATCAATTTGATCAAATTTCAAATAGATACTACCAAATAACTATCATTAGACATTTTATATTTTTAAGAATATACAATCACCAGAACTGTTTACCACGACGGCGCATTCCAGGAACAAGTTCATGCCAAATACTTTTACCACGTGGCGAAATCAGCCTTGTGGGTGAATTACGCTTAAATGCACGCATACCAGCTAAAAGATACTCAGCATTTTCAGTAATTTCACCTCCACGCAAATAAACACTATTTAAGAAAATATGAACATTACTAATATAAAGCAATAAACTTCCTTTCATTGCATCACGAAGTAAATTAACATCATCTTCTCCATCAAGAATTGTTTGAAGAACACGATAATAAACTTTCACCATAGCTTGATAATAGGCGATACGACGTGGAAGATATTCTAAAACATGAGTTGCGGGATTAAAGTATAATAACCCTTCCCATGACTCAATATTCAAACTATATCCATACATATCACGAGCTAATTCATCTTTTGCTATATCTGGGAAATTACATTTAGATGCAAAATCAACAGGGCTATAAGCCGTATTCATATTTGTATAATAAAATGAACTTTCTAGATCATTTTGTCGCATAGCAGTGGATTCAACTTCTTGTTCCAAAGCATTTATAACACGATTCTTTTTGCAAAAATGATCTAGCATTCCGTAAAGAAGGTCGGCAAGCCTTTTGGTTTCCTCATATGAATAAGGTATTAATTGCATTGGATTATCTGCACTAGGCATAAGTGGTTGATCAAACTCTGGAGGTTGCTTATAATAAAATGATAATAATACCCAAAAAGATGATAAATGTCTATGATTTCGCTTTAAAGCAGCGCGCGCATAATCTTTAACAGCACCATATAAGTGACGACTTATTTTATTTTCTTCAGCCATATCAATACTATTACAGCCAATAATTAGTTCAGGGATGTTTCGTTCAAGTAATCCACATGCAAAATCAAAGGCATAATCAAGGTCATTAAACTCATTTTTTCTTATTAAGAAATTCTTTTTTTTGACGTGAGGACTAACTGCTGCTCCAAAAATATCCCCAGTACCATATTTCAAGTTTTCATAGGTCATCAAAATAGGCAATAACCCACTGCTCATTACATACATACAATTACTACTACTTCGCCCTTCAAGCTGTCGATGACCATTATTTAAATAATAATTTACATAATGATTTAATTTTGATCGCTTACGAATCATACGCTGAATTTTGTCATTGTTTAGCAATAAACTTACAATTATATTCATCTGATTGTCTCCAGTCTAATCTTATTATTAAATATTAATAAAATTGTTTTCCTTCTCTGCAATTATTACCAATAGCTCCAGGTTGCCAAATATTAACTCCCCTAGCAGTAACAAGGCGGCTAACTGAGTTACGTTTGAAACTTCTAAAGCCACTTAATATATACTCCGCAGTTTCAGTAACTTGCCCAGATAAGTCATAAATACTACGCATAAATAAATGAAGGCTCGAAATATATAATTTGAAGTTCAATGCTAAATTTTCTCCAATAAAAGCATCATCAAATTCACCACTGCGAACAAAATTAAAAACATTCCCATAAGTAGCTACCAGTAAATAACAGCACGCAATATTTTGTGGTAAATATTCTAAGCAACGAGTTTCTGGACTTATATAGAGCAATGATTCCCATGACTCTATTTGCATACTATATGCAAACAAATCTTGAGCCATTTCATCCAAAGCTTCACGCTGAAATTGAGCCTTAACTGCAAAATCAATACACGTATAACTAGGAGATTCTTGAGTGTAGTAAATAGTTGATTCTAAAGGATGTTCTGTCGTAGCTAAGCCCGGTTTGGCCTCCGATGTTTGTTTAACACTATTTATATTTTTATTACGTACACAAAAATCATTTAAGGTATCTTTAATTAAATCCTCTAATTCAAAAAATCGTTGCTGTGTATATGGTACAACCTGCATCAAATTTGTTGAATCTGGAATTAATGCCTGATTATTAGGAGTCTCTTTGTAATAAAGAGCAGCTATTACCCAAAAACTACATCCTGAAGAGGATTTTCTTTTTACCGCATTATTAGCTTTTTCCAAAACAAAAGCAGATAGCCTTTTACTGTTAACTTGATCCGTTAAAGATAATGCTGAAGTATTTACACCAAACTCAAGTGCTGGAATATGAACTTCAATTTCTCGGCATAAAATCATAAAATTTGCTGCAATATTTTTTGTCAAATCTCTTTTTTTTCCAAAAACCATACGCGCTTTTGATGAAGTTCCTCCAAACAGTGCTTTAGTATTTAATCTAATATTTTGATAGGTCATCAATGCAGGCAGCAAGTACTGTGCTAATGCATAAACACAATTTGACGTATTACGACCAGTAGCAAGCTTTTCATGTCCGTTACTTAAAAAATAATTCACATGAGTTTTTATCTTTTGAAAGCGCATAAGAGCTACCTTAACAGTAGGATCTTTTTCTATCATTTGTAAAATTTGTTGCAATATTAATACCTCAACCGTTTACATATAATTATATAATAAATATTATAATTACAGAAAGAAATTTGACAACATTTTTCTGTTAGGTATTAACGTATAAATGCAACTCGTTTTTTATATAAAATTTTATTTTATTGCCATAAACTGCTACCTCGTTGAGCAAGAAGAAGGCTCATTGAATTTTTCTTTAAGTAGCGCATAATGCTTAAAAGATGTCGTGCATTTTCTGTTGTTGCTCCTGTTTTTTTTGTAAATAGCCCTTAAAAAAATATGATGATTAGCAATGTACATCAAAATATTCATTTTAACACGAGGAAGTAAATTTGCTTCACTAGATGAACTTATATGCGAAAAAACAGAATTATAAACATTTTGAATAAATTTTGCAGAAGCTATTTCAAGAGGCAAATACTCTAAACAGCCACTATGGCTATCAAAAAAGAGTAAATTCTCCCAAGATTCAATAGCCATGCTAAAGCCATAAAAATCACGTGCCAAATGGTTGGCTAATTCTAATTGAAAATGACATCTTGCAGCCAAATCTGCAGGAGATATTATAACTCCATCACCAGATTGATAAGGGTTTTCTGCTAAATTTTCCTTAGAGTGTGTCTGAGTAATGTCGTTAAGAATTCGATGCTTCTGTTTAAATGCATTAATTTTGTCATCACAAGATTGTTCAAGAAGTTTAAATTCAGCCAAAGAAAACTTTGTTAACTGAAAATGATTTCCAACCCTTGGAACAAATGCTTCTAAATATGCTAACTCACTCTGATAATAGAAGGCTGCCAAAACCCAAAATGAACGCATATTCCCATGGTTTCTTTGCAAAGCAGTCTGTGCTTTTTCATCAATAAATTGACTAACAAACGCTTGGCTCTCTCTATAAACTCCTCGATGAGTTCCCTCTATTAAATCGGGTATATATTTTTCCATTGCTTTACATGCAGTGATAATACAATCATCAATATCTTCACTAGGTCGTTGTCCAAATAATGGAGGAAAAAGATCATCGCTAACTGTGCAAATATTTAAATATGCAAGTAATGCTGGAAATAAAAAGGCACTCAAAGCCACCATACAATTTGAGCCAACATCTTTATCCAATTTTTTATAATTTTCATGTAAATAAAACTGTACATGCTTATTTAACTTTGCATTACGAGACAAAGCATTTTTAACAGCTCTATTAGAAGTAATTAGTTGCCAAATATCGTCATTCACTACCTTAATCCTCAAAAATTTACTTGCTATTTATTTGTACCCCTAATAAAATTATCATAAACTCTTCAAAAGATTTTTGCAATAATATATTACTTTTTATTATTAATCATATTTCAATCCCCTATCCAATTTTAAAAACAGCGAAATAAAAACTAATTTAAATAAGCACTAATAAAATAGGAAATTTTTCAAAATATGAAAAGTGTAAATATAGAATATAACAGAATTAGAAAAGGAGTTGCAAGAAATGCCAGAAAAGAAATATTATGATATAAAAAAAGGAAAGTTAGCCGAAATTAAAAACGCATTTAATAATCCTGACAAGAAAAGTGACATTGATAGCTTTATTGGTATTGATGAACTGCTAAATACTGCTTCATTTCCTAAATCCTTGAATTATGACGATAATTTTAATAATGAAGCTAATAAAAAGTTAGAATATGACTTTTTGAAAACAATTAACAATTAAAAATTTTTAGAGCCAATTGCAAAAGTCCTTGAGGTTGCTTGTTAATAAGTTTGTTGTCGTTAATTTTAGTATAGTGTGTTGAAATTTTCGTTTTTTTGCTCTTAACAAGACCTTTCAAGGCACGAGGAAAAAGTCCAGCTGTTGGATGGATTTCGAATTTGCCGACTTGAATATATTGCAATTGATTCGTTAGTAGCACAAAATACTATTGAGCAAATTAAAAATTTACGAGATTCTGATATTATAAATCAAATAATAAGAAATTACAGTGACCTATTTGATGGAATAACAAATTTTAAACATCAAAATTTTGAAGAAATACAATCCATCTCAAACAAAATTAAAAAAATTATTGAAAGTTTAAAAGACAATGAACCCCAACATAGCGATTCTGAATAACGTCTGCCTAATTTTAAAATGATAGGCAAAAAAAAGAGTTGCCCAAAAAATGACAACTCTTTTTTAATATCATAAACTCAATATAAGTCAAGTTCTAGTAGCGACGTTGTTTGCTACGAGCTAGAGTTCTTAAACGTAAAGCGTTTAATTTAATGAATCCAGCTGCATCTTTGTGATCATATGAATCCTCATCATCCTCAAATGAAGCAACAGCTTCATCAAACAAGCTAAATTCAGAGCGACGACCAGTCACATGACAAGCGCCTTTGAATAACTTCACACGCACATCACCAGTTACAAACTTTTGTGATTCAGTGATTGCTGCTTGAAGCATTTCACGCTCTGGAGCAAACCAAAAACCATTATAAACTAACTCTGCATATTTAGGCACTAAACTATCGCGAATCGCCATCGCCTCTTTGTCCATTGTTAAAGTTTCTAAAGCGCGGTGAGCATGGTGTAAAATTGTACCACCTGGAGTTTCATAAACGCCACGAGATTTCATACCAACAAAACGGTTCTCAACGATATCAATACGACCAACTGCGTGCTCTTTACCAATAGCATTCAATTTACGCATAATATTTGCAGGACTTAATTCTTCTCCATTAACTGCTACAGGAATACCCTTTTCAAAAGTAATAACAACATCTTCTGGCTCATCAGCTGCTTGTGATAAAGGCTTAGTCATTACGAATACTTCTTCTGGGCACTCCTTCCAAGGATCTTCAAGCACGCCACCTTCAAAACTAATATGTAATAAATTACGATCCATACTATAAGGTTTTTCAGCAGTTGTAGTAACTTCAATACCGTTTTTCTCTGCATATTCACATAAATCCATACGACCTTTGAAGTCCCATTCACGCCAAGGAGCAATAACTTTAATATCTGGCTCCATTGCATAAGCTGCTAGTTCAAAACGAATTTGGTCATTACCTTTACCTGTCGCACCATGGCAAATTGCATCTGCGCCTTCAGCACGAGCAATTTCGATTAATCTTTTACCAATTAATGGACGCGCAATTGATGTTCCCAAAAGGTAAGTACCTTCATAAATAGCATTAGCTTGCATCATTGGGAAAATGAAATCACGAGCAAATTCTTCTGTTAAATCCTCAACATAGCACTTCTCAGCACCAGTTTTTATCGCTTTATCTTCAACACCGTCAAGCTCTTCTTCTTGACCAACATCTGCACAAAAACCAACTACATCAGCATTATAAGTTTCTTTTACCCATTTAACAATCACTGAAGTATCAAGTCCTCCAGAATAAGCTACAACAACTTTCATCGTGTTATCTCCTAAAAATAAAATATCTATTCTTACTGTTTATATTAATTAATTATTTTATCTAAAAATACCGCCTAATGTAGCACAATTTCATGATTTGTACTAATCATTTTTTACATTAATTTGCAATTTTCTTTTGTCATCGCCTGCAACATAAACCGTTGAACTAGGGAAAGCAAAGTCAATAGAAGCTTCATTGAATCTTTTTAACACTCGCAAATTAACATCGCTATGCCATTTCATAGCTTCAAAATACTCGTTTGGGTGATACCATGCAGTCACTTTTATATTTAAACTAAAGTCGCCAAAGTTATCAAACATTACTCGAGTACGATGAGGATTTTCTGGATCTCCTGCTGCAAATTCATGATATGGGTCGCAATTACAAGGAGGAATTTTACCATACTCTTCTTTCAAAATTGCAATCGCCTCCTCGACTTTCTCTGGTGATGTGTCATATGTCAGTCCAATAGTCGGAGTAAATTTAATGTATGGTCGTTCGCTAATATTTTCAATGATAGTACTCGCTAGAACTTGATTAGGAATTGTTACTCTATGCCCTAACAATGTTTTTATTGTTGTACTCCTAAAGCCAACATTTTCTACAACTCCATCATGATTATCGACAATAATACGATCATCATGCTTAAAAGGACGGTCTAAAGTAATCATTATTGAGCCAAAGAAATTAGCAATCGTATCCTTTGCTGCAAACGCCACTGCTAAACCAACCACCCCAGCAGAGGCTAATAACGTAGTTATATCAATTGATAAAATATTTTTTCCAATAAATAACACTCCTGTTACAGCAATAAAAACTTTGAGTGTTTTACGTATTAGCGACACAATTAAGTTGTCTAAATTATTATCGGTACGGCGCGCTAACTTATGCAAGTAGTAATCTAAAACCATTACTAAACGGTATAAATACCAAACCACACTCCATGCAGCAGTTGCTAAAAACAGTCTTCCTAAGATATTGAAAACAAATGGAGGAAACAGCTTTATTAATGGATATGTACACGAAAAAACTACCACTGTAAAAATAAACAACGCCAAGCATGGCGAAATAGCAAGCACCATACGGTCATCTAATTCAGTATTAGTTTTACGGGCATATTTCTTTGCCAAATGATGTTCAAAAGCCCATCTGATAAAACGGTACAATAATAAACCAAAAATAATTCCAAAAAATGCGAGAAGCACACTTCCCCAATTTTGAAATTCTTTTATTTTCTTAAGGTCTCGAATAACTTTATAAAACAATCTTTTCATTCGTCCGAGCTGCTTTTCAGGATTAGCATCATCGATTTCAAGTTGTTTTTTTGCTTCTTCACTGGCAGCTTTATCTTTAGAACTTAAATTTAAGTTACCATTCTCCAAGTTTGAAACATTTAAATAAAGCTTATCTACATTGTAAACAACATTTTTGTCCGTAGTTTTATTTTTTTGTTGATCTTTTTTCAGTTGTTGATCTTTTTCAATTAAGTCAATCGATAGCGGAGTAGTATTTTCAGGCATTTCTTTAATTTCTGAAGAAATATCCTGAATATTTTCTTTGACATTTTTAATTGCAAAGGAGTTAAAAGAAAAGAATAACAAACTTAAAACTGTAATAATTAGAGTAATCAGATTTTTTTTCATAGGAATATTTTTTATTTTTATTAGGTTTTACCATTTTTAAATCTATTAATAAGCTGTATAGTTATATTTTAATTTGAATTAGAGTTAAGTGCAAACAGTTTTGGAAGATTTTATGAATAAAGTTGATATTTTTGATAGCATAATTGAAGTTATTCAAGAAGAAAGCGATAAAAACGGTAAATTAATTGTTAGTAATATGGAAATTCTAAAAGAATTTTTTACTAATAATAATACTGATGGTAAAAACGTTAAGATCATTCAACATCAACATGCCCAAAAAGTTAAAACACAGCAACAGCAACCTACAAAAAGTAATAGGGTGCAACAAAATAAAATTACAAATATTGCACAAACACAACAGTCAGAGCAAAAAATAACTGACAAACATTTACAACAAAATAGTAACTCAAATCAAACTATTCGTTCAATTAATAACGATAATAGTCCTAAAAGTGAATTTGCAAATCAATTAAACAATTACGACTTAGCGACATTGAAAAAACTCACCGACAATTGTCAACGTTGCGATTTATGCAATAACCGTGGTCATGGTGTTTTTGGAGCAGGAAATCCTCATGCTGAATTAATGTTTATTGGTGAAGTTCCAACGGCAAATGATAATATTAGTGGAACACCATTTAATAATGTTGACGGGGAACTTTTAGCCAAAATGATTACGGCTATGAAGTTTAGCTGTGATGAAATTTTTATAACTCATACAGTTAAATGCCACTCAGAAAATGAGCGGCAGCCATATCCAACTGAAGCTTTAAAATGTTTGCCATATTTAGAACGCCAAATTGAATTAGTTAAGCCTAAAGTAATTGTGTTATTAGGCGGAGTACCATTACGATATTTAATGAAACTCAATAACGTAAATAATTATCATGGTCAATGGCTTGATTACCACGGCATAAAAGTCATGCCTACATTCTCTCCTTCTTATTTGAATCGTTACCCAACCGAAAAGGGAAAAACATGGCATGATCTTAAACAAGTTATGGCATTTTTTGACCGTTAAATATTAAAAACTTAATTATTAACTTTACTTTTATTTGACGCCTGATTATCTTGTTTTCCTTTAGCATCAAGTTCAGCTAAATGTTGATTTATTAAATCATAAGCTTTACCCAAAACATCGCCGTAATCTTCTGATTTGAAATCAAATTTTAAGTTTACAGCAGCTTTTACATCATCAAAATCAACTTTTAAATCACGTTTCAATTTCTTAGCAAAAGTATCATCTTTTAATTGCATTCCAGCCACGGCAAAAAGTATATCACGATTTGCTAAATAACCTTCTTTCATATCTTTATAAGTTTCAATATCACTTAAATTCATAGTAGCATTTAGTTTAAAATTATTAACTTTAGCTTTTTTAGGTAATTCAAATGTTATTATGCCGTCAGCAAACTCTGGAATATCACAAAGCAAGCCAAATCCATACTGTGAAATCAAATTAAAATCTTTTTTAGTTTTAGTAGTCAATTTACTCTTATTTTCATTATCAATAAAGTTATTAATAAAATTTTTCAACGAAGCTTCGCTATCAGTTGCAACACTGGTCTTGTCATCAATAAAATAAACATAGTTTGGAGTTATTTCTCCAAAGACATCTTTCTTTTTCGGAGTAATAATATAAATATCTTTATTTGCTAATTTTTTCTCATCAACACTATTAAATTTTTTTGCCACAGGCAAATATTCCTTTTTGGGCACAATATAAGTAGTAACTGCATAAAGGTTATTTTCATCCTTAACCACAATTAATGCCTCATCTTCAAGCCTACATTCTTCAAAGTCAATTCCATCGGATGCGCATACTGCCTTCATCAAACTTTCTAAATCTTTATGTTTAAGCATTTCTTGAACATTTATATAACCTAAAAAAGCATAATCATTTGAAAGATATTTTTGAAGATAAGCTTTATTATTTTCTTTCAATTCACTGGCAGTAACTATTGTGCCAACACCAACGAATAAAGTTAACACAAAGAAAATAGAAATAAATAATTTTTTAAACATTGCACACCCCTTAGGTTATTATATATTTTTTTAATGACTTTATTATTAATAAAAATATAATTAGTTTTTTAATTAATGCTAGTATTTTGTTCTATTAAAATTAAAATAGAATATAGAGCTTTTTACATTTTTTATATTCGATTAACAAAATAAGGTATCAAATGAAATTTCCAAATATTTTCCAATACTCAAAAAAACATTTTATCTTTGTCTCCGTGATAATTTTTTGTATAATAGTGCCAATCTTTATGATTATTGGCGAAAAATCTCTTAAATTACAAAAAGATACCTTTTTTGAAATGAAAAATATTTGCAACAAAATTACCACTGACTATCGAAAAAATAATTTCTTGCCACAAAAAATAAATCTTAAAAATTATTCAAAAAGTTCCATTGCAAATTTATTAACCTATAAATTTTTAAGCAACAACAAATTTGAATTAAGCTTTCAAGCAACTTCATTTGAAAATAATATCATTTTGACTGCAAGAATTGATAAAACTCTAAATGTTATTACTTATGAATTAAAATGTGATAACTATTTGGCAAATTATATTAAAAGGCGCTTTATGCATGACAAAAGATGGATTGAACCTTATCAAACAAAACCATAAAAAAACTGAGCATCAAAATTGATACTCAGTTTAATATATCGAAATGTGTTTAAATTTTTATAATTTATACTTCAAGTTTATTTTTTTCTTTAGCGATAAAGTAATAACATGCTCCTAACAACGCACCACCGATAATATTACCAATTGATGCTGGAATAATATTATGAACCAAATGCATAATTGTAATTTTTTCTGTTGTCAAAATTGCTAACGGAAACAATGTCATATTTGCCACGCTGTGTTCAAATCCAGAACTAATAAATGCAAACAAACACCAAAAAATCAATGCTAATTTTGCCATATCATTCTTAGTACGAGCACAAGTCCACACTGCCAAACAAACTAAAATGTTACATAAAATACCTTTTACCATCAAGCTAAAAAATGGCGAGGCAGCTTTATAACTTGCTAAATATTCGGTAAAAGCAGCAGTTTCACCTTTTATTAGTCCACTCGCTTTAATCGTGAATGCTAAGATTATTCCACCTACAAAATTACCAATATAACAAACAGTCCATAATTTAACCAAATTCATGAACTTTATTCTTTTATCAAGAACACCGATCGTCATAATCATATTGTTACTTGTAAATAATTCCGCTCCAGCAAAAATTACCAACGTCAACGCAAGACCAAACGCTAACCCAATCAACGTCTTCAAGAATGGATTGTGAGCGGCGTGCAATGGCGCACCAATATTAATAATTAGAATTACAGCAAACCCAACATAAATCGATGCAAGAATTGCCATTAAAAAATATTTTGCAATATCCAAATTAAGAAATTTAATTTTCTTAACTGCCATATTGCTAAAATTTTCAATTGTTTCTAAAACCATTTTTACTCCTAAAAAAACTTTAAAACTTCCTATAGTGCTACAAAAACACAAATTAAAAAACTATTCGTATTAAAAATGCCAGTAAATTTGCGTTTGTCAAATAATTGATCAATAAAATTAATATTTTTTTATTAATATTAAAAGATTATTTATTAGTCTACTATTCATATATAAAAAATAGCAAGTATAACTCATTACAAATTAGCCAGTTAGCATCCTTTTGTTATAAAGTTTCACTAAAAATATAATTTTAGACAAAAATTGATTATTTTGCAATATATTTTGGGTTTTTTCTAGTTGGAATTGGGGCATTATTTTCTTTGAGCCATTCTTCAAGCTTAATAATTAACTGCTTTTTAAGCTCAATTTTTTGATTAGCCAAATTATGTTGTTCACTTATATCATTTTTTAAATCGAACAACTCATAATCGTTTTTATCTTCATAATATTTGATTAATTTATAATTATTATAAATTATCACTGATCCTGGACGCGTTCTAAATAAAGGATCGCGGCTTTGCATATGCTTTGAAATACCATTTAATGCTTTACCTGTACATTGTAAATAAATTGGAAAATGGAAAAAAATTGCTCGTTCTGATATTTCTTTATTATTTTTTTTGTTAAAAATATAGCTACTGACATCAATACCATCAAATTTATTATTCTCAAGCTTAACATTAGCTAATCTTGCTAAAGTTGGTAGCAAATCAAGCTGGCTCACACGTTCATTCAAACGGCAATTCGCTGGAATTTTACCTTGCGGCCAACGAATTGCAAATGGCACTCGAATCCCACCTTCATAATACGTTCCCTTTCCTGCACGTAATGGTTTTTGAGGAGAAAAACTATAAACACTACCATTATCTCCAGTAAAAACAATAATAGTCTTATCTAATAAATTCTGTTGTTGTAAATAATTTGTTAAACGACCTATATTATCATCCAAACTTTCAATCATAGCCGCATAACTTAACTGTTTTTCACTTTTAATTTTACCAATTTTACGGTATTTTTCAATTAACTCTTTTTTTCCCTGTAAGGGAGTGTGCACTGAATAATATGGCAAATAAAGAAAATATGGTTGCTGTTTGCTTTTTTCGATAAAATTAATTGCTTCAGATGTTAGGCGATATGGTAAATGTTCACCTTTTTTACCATCTTTTAAGTTTTTATTTTTATAGGGACTAAAATAACTACTAGGATGTCCGGCGTGATTTCCCGCTATGTTACAGTCAAACCCGTAATTCAAAGGATTTTCACCAACATGAAATTTGCCAATATTAATGGTTTTGTACCCAGCATCACGAAAAATAGAAGCCATGGTTGGAAATTTTTCACTCAAAATAGTATTATTTTTAACAGGAATAATTTTTCGATTTTTAGCTTTCCCACGACTAGAAGAATTAACAGTAAAAATTTTATGCTTTGGCGTATTTAATCCTGTTAAAAGGCAGGCTCTACTTGGTGCGCAATTAGCAGCTCCCGCATAACCATTGTTAAAAATTACTCCTTGTGAAACTAATTTATCAATATTTGGAGTTGAGTAATACTTTGAACCATTAAAACCAACATCTTTATATCCTAAATCATCAACATTAATCAAAATTATACTTGGTTTGTTTTGCGCAACAGCAATTGATGATAAAGAGGAAACTGCAACAATTGTAAAAAATTTTATCTTATTCATATATCTCTACCTTTTATTTTCGTTTATAAATTCAAACGCAAAAAAAGAACAAATATTGTATTATGTTTAACAATATTTGCTCTTTTACCAAATAGCTCTAAAAATTAGTTGCTCTAAATTATTTTTTAACTTTCGTAGTTTCTACAACTTCTTTTTGCGGCTTGTCATTAATCAATTTTAACATAAACATTTTCATTAAGTCATTATTTGCCGATAAAGAATTAATTGACCCAGTTGCTCCAGTACCACCACCACTTACAATAACTGTTTGAGGCAATGTTAAACCACGAATTGCAGATGCAACTTCCGCGGCAGTACGAATTTGTTTATTAGCTTCAATTTCGGCTAAAACACGATCTTTTTCAGTAATTGCCCCAGAAAGTTCAATCTCTTTTTGTTTCGCCAACGCCAATTCAATTTTTGCTTTTGCATCTAATTTTGCCTGTTCTAGTTCAATGCGCGCAACTTCCTCTTTACGGGCAGCATTTACCATCGCTGTTCTTTTATCAATTTCAGCCAATTCTAGAATCTTTTGTTGTTTTACTAATGCTTCTTTCTTCTCTAGTTCAGCAACAGTAACTTTTCTTTCAGCATCAATTTTTGCTAACTCAGCTTCACGTTCAGCGTCTGTAACAGCCTTCATCTTTTGCATTTCAGCTTTACCTTTTTCTTCAGCAATTTGCTGCTTATACTTTGCATCAGTTTCTTTCAACTGCATATCATATTTAATTTTATTAGCTTCTGCTTCTTTTCCTAATAAAATAGCCTTTTGTTGAGCCTTAAATAATCCAATTGTATCTTGATCAAAATCAATGCTAGTAACCTCAATTTTTTCGATAGCAACACCCATTTTTGCTAATTCCTCGTTATTTAGAATATCTTTTCTAAGCGCACTAATGTAACTTTCTTGACGTTCAATGATTTCACTTGAAGTCATTTCAGAACCACGCACTCGAGCAATTTCTTTAATTTTTGATAATACTAAAGAGTCAGCAATTTCGATATCACCACCACAGTTCTCATGCATAATTGTAATAGTTTCATTAGTTGTATACAATCTGTAAGTCACGCGTGTACTAATGTAGCCAATACCTTTATTTTTGAAACGAACTTCAATAGATTCATCTAAAGGAGATCCTTCGCGTTTATCACGAGAAAAATATACATTACGAATTTTAGGGTATGTCCAAACGGTCGCAAAAAATTTAGTGTAATATCCACCTTGGGCATTAATATTAATATTTCCACTTAAAGACTGAATGATTTGAAAGTTTTGAACTTCATTTTTCCCCACAAGCTGTGTAAAACAAGCTACAACAAAAATTGCAAAAACTGCAATGACCGAACCAAAAATAATTAATTTTTTCTTCATTAATTTTTCCTTCCTTTTTAAAAAATTTATTTACATAGTCATAAAAAATAACACTCTAATAAAATAGCATAATGTTATATTTTTTCAAATTTTCCTCTCGCCTAAATATATAGAAACAAAAAAACCATCAACATTTAATTTGATGGTTTTTTTAATTATTCTACACTAGTCAGTTAAAATATTAATATGCGCGTTCTTTTCGCCCTTCAACAAAGTTTACAAACGCTTGATTAACCACACGATGTCCGCCTGGTGTTGGATAATCTCCAGTAAAATACCAATCACCTTTATGATTTGGACACGCTTCATGCAACGCTTCTATCGTTTGAAAGATAATTTCAACTTTAGCCTTGATATTTTCTGGTTTTAAAATTTCTGAAATTTTTGCAGAAATTTGTTCAGGGCTAAATGGACTATAAATATTTTTTACAACATTAACCATCTCATTATCAGACAACTTTAATTGCTCTAATGCTAACTTATAAGTATCTTCGATAACCTGCATTTGATCAGTATCTTTTAATAATTCAATTGCAGCCTTAAAAGCACAAAAATCTTCTAAATTAGCCATATCAATACCGTAACAATCTGGGTAACGAATTTGCGGAGCACTTGATAAAACAATAATCTTTTTAGGACCTAAACGATCTAAAATACGTAAAATGCTCTGACGCATTGTAGTTCCACGTACAATCGAATCGTCAACTACTACAATATTATCTTCACCCTTGTTTACGGTATTATAACTAATATCATAAACATAAGTTGCTAAGTCATTACGCATACTGTCATCAGAAATAAAAGTTCGCATCTTAACATCTTTCACGGCTAACTTTTCAGTTCTTGGCGTATAATTAAGAATTTCATCAATTTTATCAGCATCAAGATTATCAGTTTCTAAAAGCATTTTTTTCTGTTCATCACGACAAAATGACTGTAACCCTTTCACTAATCCATAATAACAATTTTCGGCAGTATTAGGAATAAATGAAAAAACGGTGTGACGAATATCATAATTAATTGATTTTAATACTTGAGGAGTTAAAAACCAACCTAATTGCTTACGCTCCTGATAAATGTCTGCGTCAGTACCACGTGAAAAATAAATACGTTCAAATGAACAAGGTTTTTTCTCAGTTGGTTCTTTATAGTAATCTAAATTGATTGAACCATCTTTGTGAATAATTAAAGCTTGAGCAGGCTCTAACTCTTTAAGTTGTTCAGTATCTAAATTAAATGCTGTTTGAATGGCTGGACGTTCAGAAGCGCATACAATAATTTCATCATCAGCATAATAAAATGCTGGACGAATCCCTGCAGGATCGCGCATAATAAAACTATCGCCATGCCCAATAATCCCACTAACAATATAACCGCCGTCCCAATTTTTACAGGCATTAGTCAATACTTTATTGACGTCTAAATTTTCAGAAATGTATTTAGTAATATCTTGGCCAATAACTTTTTCTTGCTTAAGCTTTGAAACTAAAGCATTATTTTCCTCATCAAGGTAGTGTGCCAAAGATTCAAGCATTGTTACTGTATCTGCATATTCCGTTGGTTGCTGACCAATTTCAACTAATTGGTTGAAAAGCTTTTTAACATTTGTTAAGTTAAAATTACCAGCAATTAATAGATTACGGGTTTTCCAATTGCTTTTACGTGAAAATGGATGACACGCATCAATGTTATTACGTCCGAAAGTTCCATAACGCAAATGTCCTAAATAAATATCTCCACAAAAGTCGATGTTATCACGCAACCAAGTTTCATCACTAAAATTATCTTTATTGCCATTATTGTATTCAAGAGCAATGCTCTCATTAATATTTTTAAAGACATCCTGAATTGGAGATTGAGCAATTGACTTTTGCACATTGACATATTTTTTCCCAGGCTCACTATCTAGTTTTAAACATGCTAATCCAACACCATCTTGACCACGATTATGTTGTTTCTCCATCATTAGCTGCATTTTATTCAAGCCCCAAAAAGGCGATCCATATTTTTCGATATAATATGAAGTTGGTTTTAAAAGTCGCAAATAAGCAATACCACATTCATGTTTTATTTCGTCACTCATAAAAGTCCTTTTGCATCCTATTTCTTTACAGGTGTTTATCAAAATTATATCTTGATTTCAACTAGTTTTAATTTAGCCTTTTATCAAGAAAAAGTTACAATTAATTTAACCTCAAAATAAAAAATATCAAGATTTTTTTTAATATCAGTCCCATTAAAAACAGATAATCTACGAACTTAAATAGCTCGTAGATTATTGTATTTAATTTTTTTATGCTTTATTATTAGCAATAAATTACAATTTAATAGATGAAAAGAAGCTCACTATATTTTGCTAGTGGCCATAAATTATCATCAACAATATCTTCTAATTCATCAGCATATTTTCTAACATTATTTGTATAATCAATAATAGTTTTGTAACATTTAGCTTCTTCAACAGCTGCATTTAAAGTATTAATTGCATCATTTAAACTATTTGTTAAAGCTGTGACATTAGATAACAGTTCAGTTTGAGCAGTTGGATCAATGCCTAGTTCTTTAACTTTTAATGCAGAATTTGCTAATTTAGTTTGATATTTAACAGCAACTGGTAAAATTACAGTTTTGGCAATGTTAGCAGCTACTTTACCTTCGATATCAATAATTTTTTCATATTCTTCAGTTAAGATTTCGTAACGTGATTCGATTTCTTTGTCAGTGAATACGCCATATTTAGCAAACATTGCTTTATTATCAGCAGAACGGAAATATTCTAATGCCTCTGGAGTTGTGCGTAAGTTTAATAAACCACGTCTTTCAGCTTCAACCGTCCACGCATCAGCATAATTGTCACCATTAAAAATAACACGTTTATGATTTTTGATTACATTACGTAAAACTTCTTCAAGCTTAGTGTTAAAGTTATCTGCATCAGCTTTTTCAAGCTCTGTAGCAATTTCATCCATTGCTTCCGCAACAATTGTATTAAGAATAACATTTGCTCCAGCACAAGATTGATTAGATCCAACAGCACGGAATTCAAACTTATTACCCGTAAAAGCAAATGGGCTAGTACGGTTACGATCCGTAGTATCTTTTCTGAATACAGGTAACGCATCAACGCCAACGTGCATTGCTGATTTATGATTAGCATTGCTAGGAACGCCTGTTTCAATTTCTTCGATAACATCGTTTAGCTCATCACCTAAGAAAATACTAATAATTGCTGGAGGAGCTTCATTTGCACCTAAACGGTGGTCATTTCCTGCAGATGCAGCAGCAATACGTAAAAGATCAGCGTGTTTATCAACAGCTTGAATAATCGCACATAAAGTTGTTACAAATACAGCATTTGATTTTGGATCATCACCTGGCTCAAGCATATTCATGCCGTTAGCACCAATCGACCAGTTATTATGTTTACCAGAACCGTTAACACCAGCAAATGGTTTTTCATGCATCAAGCAAACTAAACCATGATTTTCAGCAGTGTTACGTAAAACTTCCATAATCATCATGTTCTGGTCAACAGCTAAGTTTAATTCAGCATATAAAGGTGCTAATTCAAACTGAGCAGGAGCTACTTCATTATGACGAGTTTTTGCAGGGATACCTAAAGCCCATAACGCACGGTCAACATCAGACATATAGTTTAAGATACGGCGTTTAATTGCACCAAAATAGTGGTCTTCCATCTGTTGATGTTTTGCTGGAGTTGTACCGAACAGAGTTCTTCCTGTTTGAACTAAGTCAGGTCTAGACATATATAATTTTCTATCAATCAGGAAGTACTCCTGTTCAGCACCTAAAGTTGGATTTACTTTGCCATCAACTTCGATACCAAAGCAGTTTAAAATTCTTTCAGCTTGTTTAGAAACAGCTTGTAATGAACGTAGTAATGGAGTCTTTTTGTCAAGAGCTTCACCAGTGTAAGAACAAAATGCTGTAGGAATACATAATGTAGCTCCATTGTCATTACGCTTAATGAAAGCTGGACTTGTTGGATCCCAAGCAGTATAACCACGTGCTTCAAATGTCGCACGTAACCCACCTGACGGAAAACTTGATGCATCTGGCTCACCTTTAATTAAATTAGACCCACTAAAATTCATAATTACGCCACCTTCACTGTTTGGCTCAATAAATGAATCATGTTTTTCTGCAGTAGAACCAGTTAATGGTTGGAACCAGTGAGTATAGTGACTAACACCACGCTCTAATGCCCAACGCTTCATTGCATTTGCAACGCTATCAGCAATATTAGCATCTAAAATAGAACCAGCATTAATTGTTTTCATTAAAGCTTTAAAAGTATCGCGTGGTAAGTATTCGCGCATCGTTTTTAAGTTAAATACGTCCTTGCCATAAATAGAATTAATATCACCATCTTTTCCTTCACAGCTTGGGGCAACGTAAGGATTATCAGTCATTGATTTAATTCCATCTTTTCTTAAATTTTTACTCATTGTAAAATTTACTCCATTTAAAAATAATTTTTAACTTTGTTAAGTTATCTTCTTGTTATATAGTTTTGTTATTTGACTTAAAAAAACATTGAGAAGCGTCAATTTTTCTCAATTAAATAAATATTTATTATCGAACCGTCAAAATTTTATAAAAAAGTTATGCCATTTTGACGGCTCTAAATAAACACTTACATTTTTGTAACTATTTATTTAATGTGATCTATTTTAAATAGTTATCAACGTCTATAGCCATATCTTTACCAGCTTTAATCGCTCTAACTACTAATGATGCGCCTGAAACAATATCACCCGCTGCAAAAACTTTTTCAGCACTTGTCATACCGTTTTCATTAACCACAATATTACCACGCGGGTCTAAGTTTAAACCCAAATCATCAATTGAGCCAACTTTCTCAGGACCAACGAATCCCATTGCTAAAAGAACTAAATCAGCTTTTAGCTGGAATTCACTTCCTTCAACCTCTGTGAAGCTAACTGGACGACCATTTTCGATTTTCCATTCAACTTTAGCACAGTTTAATGCAGTAACATGGCCTTCATCATTTGTCACAACTTCTTTTGTTAATACATCCCACATACGTTCACAACCTTCTTTATGGCTGCTTGAAGTACGTAGCATATAAGGCCATTCTGGCCAAGGAGTTGACGCATCACGTGTTTCTGGAGGACATGGCATAATCTCAATTTGAGTAACGCTTTTTGCTCCTTGACGATTAGATGTACCAACACAGTCAGAACCAGTATCACCACCACCAATAACAACGATATTTTTATCTATAGCTAAAAGCTCATCGCCTGCAACTTTTTCACCACTCACGCGACAATTTTGTTGTGTCAAGAAATCCATTGCATACTCAACACCTTTAGCATTGCGACCAACTACGTTTTCTGGTAAACCACGTGGAGCACGAGCGCCATATGTTAAGCAAACTGCATCAAAATCTGCTAGAATATCAGCAATTTTTGTATCAACACCAACATTAACGCCAAATTTGAACGTAACGCCTTCTTCAGTCATTAAATCAACACGACGTTGAACGATATTTTTATCTAATTTAAAATCTGGAATACCATAACGTAATAAACCACCAGCATAATTAGCACGCTCAAAAACTGTTACATTATGACCCATTTTATTTAAATCATCAGCAACCGCCATACCAGCAGGCCCTGCACCGATTACAGCAATTTTCTTATCAGAACGCTCTTTTGGAGGTTGTGGCTTAATCCAACCTTCTTCAAAACCTTTTTCAACTAAGAATTTTTCAATCTGACGAATTGTTACAGCCTCTCCATCAATGCCTGATGTACAAGATGCCTCACAAAGAGCTGGGCAAATTCTACCAGTAAATTCTGGGAAATTACTTGTATCAAGAAGCAATTCTAATGCTTCTTGATATTTTCCTTGACTTGCTAACTCATTCCACTCAGGAATCACATTAGATAATGGACAACCTAAACCATGACAAAATGGAATACCACAGTCCATACATCTTGATGATTGGCTTTTGATCTCATCTTCAGATAAAAACTTCTCAACTTCTTTATAATCTTTGACCCTTTCATCTTTATTTCTGTAACCAGGATCAACTCTATCTATTTCTAAAAAACCTCTTGGATTACTCATTTATCTCACCTGTATGTTAGTCGTTGATAACTTCACGCTTTACTTCAGCGTCTTCTTTTGACATTTTTCCTAAAACTTTACGATATTCAGTTGGGAAAACTTTTACAAATTTATGTAAATTTTCGCTCCAGTTATCTAGAATACTTTTAGCTTTTGGACTTTCTGTATACTCGAAATGTTTCTCAATCATGCCTTTTAATAATGCTTCATCTTCTGCGCTCACCACAGGCTCTAAGTCAATCATTTCTAAGTTACATTTTAAGTCAAAGTCACCTTTCTCATCTAGGATATAAGCAAATCCAGCACTCATTCCAGCACCGAAGTTCACACCAGTGTCACCTAGACAAACTACAATACCACCAGTCATATATTCACAGCAATGATCTCCAGCACCCTCAATAACAGTTTTTGCACCACTGTTACGGATTGCGAAACGTTCACCAACTTGACCATTAACATATAACTCACCGCTTGTTGCGCCATATAATAATACGTTACCAGCTAAAACGTTATCTTCAGGAGTGAAATCACTAACGCGTGGAGGACGGATACTAATAATACCACCACTTAAACCTTTACCAACGTAATCATTACCCTCACCTTCTAGACGGAACGTGATACCTTTCTTCAAGAACGTACCGAAACTTTGTCCCGCACAACCTGTAAATGTGAAATCAATTGTATGATCTGGTAAACCGGCTAAACCATGAGCTTTAACAACTGCATTTGATAACATTGGTCCAGCAGTACGGTTTAAGTTACAGATATCAACTGTTTTCTTTGTTGGAACGCTTGCGTCAGATAAAGTTTCCGCAGCTTCTTTAATTAGCAATTGGTCATATGCTTTATCAATGCCGTGATCTTGAGCTACGCTTTGTTTTACTGGTAATGAATCATACTCAGTAGGACGAGCAAAAATAGCACTGAAATCTAAGTTTTTAGTCTTCCAGAAGCCAATTGCGTCATTCATTTCCAATAGGTCAGTTCGACCTACAGCTTCATCAATCGAACGTAAACCAAGGCTTGCTAAGTATTCACGAACCTCTTCAGCTACAAAGTAGAAGAAGTTGATTAAATGCTCAGGTTTTCCTGGGAAACGACTACGGCACTCTGGATCTTGAGTCGCTACACCTACAGGACATGTATTACTGTGGCATTGACGCATCATTAAGCAACCAATCATTACTAGAGCAGTTGTACCAAAACCGAATTCTTCAGCACCAAGTAAAGCACCGATAATCACATCACGACCAGTTTTCATTTGACCGTCAACTTGGACTCGGATACGATCACGAAGTTTATTTAATACTAATGTTTGTTGAGTTTCAGCTAAACCTAATTCCCAAGGCAAACCAGCATGTTTAATAGATGTCATTGGAGATGCACCAGTACCGCCATCGTGACCTGAAATCAATACCATGTCACTATGAGCTTTAGATACACCAGCCGCGACTGTACCAACACCAACTTCTGATACTAACTTAACGCTAATACGAGCTTGTGGATTCGAGTTCTTCAAGTCATAAATCAACTGAGCTAAGTCCTCAATAGAATAAATATCATGATGTGGAGGTGGTGAAATTAATGTTACACCTGGTACCGAGTTACGAACTTTAGCGATGAATTCATCAACTTTAAATCCTGGTAACTGACCACCTTCGCCTGGTTTTGCGCCTTGAGATACTTTAATTTGTAATTCTTTAGCATGACTTAAATAATCAATTGTTACACCAAAACGCCCACTTGCAATCTGTTTAATTGCACTACATTTATCATCACCGTTTGGCATTGGAGTAAAACGAACAGGATCTTCACCACCCTCACCACTGTTACTCATACCACCAATACGGTTCATAGCGATTGCCATAGTTTCGTGTGCTTCTTTTGATAATGAACCAAGAGACATTGCACCTGTTACGAAACGTTTTACAATCTCATCAGCAGACTCAACTTCATCAATTGAAATTGGAGTTGCGTTTTTAAATTTAAACAATCCACGCAGAGTACAAAGGTTTTTCTCTTGATTATTGATTGTTTCAGCATATTCTTTATATGCTTTTTTATCGTTATTACGAACTGCATATTGAACTTTTGTAATGTTCTCTGGAGTCCATAAATGTTTCTCACCATTGTTACGGTAACGATATACACCACCTTCACTTAAGATAGATGATTTATCAGTTGCCGCAGCTTCAACACGCATTGTTGCTTCTTTAGCGATTTCATCTAAACCAATACCAGCAACACGGCTAGCAGTGTTTGTGAAATAATTATCAATTACTGCTTTATTTAAACCAACAGCTTCGAAAACTTGCGCGCCACGGTAACTACGTAATGTAGCTATACCCATTTTAGACATAATTTTCATTAAGCCTTTACCTGTAGCTTTGATATAATTTTCAATAGCTTTCACTGTATCAACGCCGGCTTTCAATGCTCTTTTGTCAGCTAGATCAGCAATTGTTTCTAACGCTAAGTATGGGTTAATTGCAGTTGCACCATAACCTAATAATAATGCATAATGCATAATTTCACGAGCTTCACCAGTTTCAACGACTAAACCTGCACTTGTACGAATACCTTCGTTCGTTAGGAAGTTGTTAACAGCAGCAACTGCTAATAATGATGGAATCGGCGCTTCGTTAGCAGCTAAATTACGGTCTGAAAGAATAATTACGCTGTTACCATCAGCAATCGCTGCCTTTGCCGCTTCACAAACATCTTCTAATGCAGCTTTTAATGAAGAACCTTCACCATCAGCTGCAAAACCAATCTTAATTGTTTGTGATTGGAATGTATCAATTTTAGCCTTTTGCAGACGACATAAGTCATCATTAGTTAAAATTGGTTGTTTCATTTTTAATAAATGAGCATTGCATGGAGTTTCTTCAAGTATATTGCTGTGGTTTCCAATAAAAGTAGTTAAACTCATCACTAACGACTCACGAATTGGATCAATCGCAGGATTTGTAACCTGGGCAAATAATTGTTTGAAGTATGCAAATAATAATTGTGGCTTTTCAGATAAAACTGCTAATGCCGCATCATTACCCATTGAACCAGTCGGCTCCATGCCATTTTCACTCATAGGCTTAATTACAACATTAACGTCTTCACGACTGTAACCAAACATTTTTTGACGTTTTAATAAATCAGCTTCTGCTTTTGGAGTAGCATTTTCATTATTATATAAACCGCGTAATTCAATTTTGTTTTCTTGAACCCAACGACGATATGGTTGACTACGAGCAATTCTGCTCTTTAACTCTGTATCGAAAACAACACGGTCATTATTAATATCAACAAACATCATCTGCCCTGGCTTAATACGACCACGCTTTGCAATGTTTACATCTTCAATATCAATAACTCCAGCCTCTGAAGCCATGAAAATTTTATTATCTTTAGTGATTGTATAACGAGCTGGACGTAAACCATTACGGTCTAACATTGCACCAATGCCACGACCATCACTAAATGCAACAGCAGCAGGACCATCCCATGGTTCCATGATACCAGCATGGTATTCGTAGAAACCTCTTAGATCATGCCCCATGTAATATTTCTCTCCCCAAGCTTGAGGGATTAACATCATCGCTGAATGCGTCATGCTACGACCACTCTTTGAGAATAACTCTAAAGCATTATCCAAACATGCACTATCACTTTGTCCTTGTTTAATAACAGGAATAATTTTCTTAATATCTTCACCATATAATTCACTAGCAAATGACGTTTCACGTGCGCGCATGTGATTATAGTTACCACGTAATGTATTAATCTCACCATTATGTGCTAAGTAGCGGAATGGTTGAGCTAATGGCCACGTTGGGAAGGTATTTGTAGAGAAACGTTGGTGAACAACTGCGATTGCAGATTCCATATCTACATCATTTAAGTCGTGGAAGAATTTTGTAACTTGAGGAGCTAACAATAATCCTTTATAAACAACTGTTAATGATGAAAAACTACAAAAATAGAAATCATCACCGTCTTGCTCATTAGCAACAGCAGTGTTTTCAATATCACGTCTTAATACATATAATTCACGTTCGAAATTATCGGCATTTGTGAATTCTTTAGTACTTTCAACAAAACATTGCATAATCACTGGCATAGATTCTTTTGCTAAGCTACCAACATAATTGGTATCAACTGGAACAGCTCTCCATCCCAATAACTTAAGGTTATTCTCAACAATTTTATCTTCGATTAATTTTGTTAACTCTGTACGTGCACCATCTTCTTGTGGCAAGAAAATCATTGCTACACCATATTTACCAGCTTCAGGTAATGTGATGTTGATCTCTTTACATGCTTTTTGGAAGAATTTATCTGGAACCTGCATTAAAATACCAGCACCGTCACCAGTTTCTGGGTCGCATCCTACAGCACCACGGTGCTCAATACGTTCTAAAATTGTAATTCCGTCACGAATAATTTGATGGCTTTTACTTCCGTCAATGTTTGCAGCGAAGCCAACACCACAAGCATCGTGCTCAAATTGACTACTGTATAGTCCTTGAGTCTCTGGGTAAACATTTTTAAATTTACGTTTGTTCATTTTACTTGACCTGACTTTCTTTATCTTAATTTTTACTTAAAGTTCTTAATTTATTATATTTTATTTCAAAATTCAGCATTTTAATTAGCAAATATCATGCCAACTTCTATATTATAGTTATAATAGATTAATTTTCAACTTGTTAGGTTTTTTTAAAAATCCCATTACTTAATTATAACATTACAAAAATGTCATAAATTTAAGACTTTATTACATTTTTGTATTTTTTTTAAAAACTTTTGTTTTTTTTCATATTATCCCTAGATTTTTTAAAAAAAAGACCTATGTGTTTAGTATAGCATTTATTTTTTTTAGAAATTATTAACTTTAATTTTTTAGTAATTCCAAACTAAACAAAAATTTTAAAATAGCGTAATTTTTGAAAAAAACTAAAAATTTTTAATAAAAATGGTAAATTAAAGTGAAAAACATTGAAAAAAACCTTGAATTACGAGTTTTAAATAAAATCAGCACTACAATTGTTCGCGAGCGTAATGTGGGTCAAATGTTCAAGGATACTTTTAATATTCTTTCTCATGAGCTGAATATTGAGCGTGGGACACTTACCTTAAAGCGTGGAAATGAGTTATTTATTGAAGCATCTCATGGGTTAAGCAGTGAAGAGCGTCGCCGAGGAAAATATGCTCTTGGAGAAGGAGTTACGGGTCAGGTTGCAATGCGCGGCGAAGCTATTACAATCCCTAATATTAGTCAAGAACCGGCATTTTTATACCGAACTGGAGTCAAACGTGTTGCGCATGGCGCTTTTATTTGTGTACCAATTAAAAGCGAAGGCGATGTTATTGGGACACTTAGTATAGAATTACTTGAAGATGACGCTGATTATCTTGAACAATTAGAATTTCTTCTTTCAACAGTTGCGAATATTATGGCAAATGCTGCGGCTGCTATTCTAATGGAAATTGAAGAACATGAAAAACTTGTAGAAGAAAATCAACGTTTAAAAATTGAACTAAATCATCATTTTATTCCCGAAAATATGATTGGTACAGGTAGCCAAATGCGTGAAATTTTCGTGCAAGTGGGGCAAGTTGCAGAATCACCAGCGACAGTATTAATTACAGGAGAATCTGGTACTGGTAAAGAATTAATTGCCCGTGCAATTCACAATGCTAGTCCTAGAAAAAATAATCCATTCATAGCAGTAAACTGCGGAGCTTTGCCAGAAAATTTAGTTGAAAGTGAACTTTTCGGACATGAAAAGGGTGCATTTACTGGCGCAGTTGAACGTCGAAAGGGGCGCTGTGAACTTTCTGATGGTGGAACGCTATTTTTAGATGAAATTGGTGATATTTCAATCCCAGTCCAGGTAAAATTATTACGTTTTTTACAAGAAAAAACGTTTCAACGAGTTGGTGGATCGATTGACATTAATGTTGATGTTAGAATTATTGCTGCAACAAGCCGAAATTTAGAAGATTACATTGCTAATGATAGATTTCGAGAGGACCTTTATTACCGCTTAAATGTATTTCCGATTCACCTACCAAATTTACGCAAACGCCGTACCGATATTATTCCATTGGCAGAACATTTCCTTGAAAAATTCAACAAAATGTATGGCAAAAATATCAAACGAATTTCTACACCAGCAATTAATATGCTTTTATCATATCACTGGCCAGGGAACGTGCGTGAACTTGAAAACTGTATAGAGCGAGTTGTTTTAACAACTCAAGATGAGGTTATTAGAGGTTATAATATGCCTCCATCACTGCAAACAGCACAAGCAACAAACACGACTATTATTCCAGAAGATAATAGCGGAGTTTCGCTTGAAACAATGATGGAGCTGTACGAAAAAGAGTTAATTATTGATGCATTGAAAAATCACCGTGGTAATGTGGCTGCGACGTCAAGATTCTTAAAAAGCACTCCGCGAATCATACACTACAAGATTAAACAATTAAAAATTGATCCATCAAAATTTAAACTTTAGATTAAATTTTGATGACATATAAGATGTAATAACTCTTTCAAATTAAGAATTATTGCATCTTTTTTTATTTTTTATTGTAGATTTTATCTTCTAAAAAAGTCACAATTTTGTCATATTTATTTTTTACATCCTACTAGTTACCGTTAATATAGTAAATTACTCTGCCTTAAAATGAAATTATGCCAGAAAACTCAAATATTTTAATAAATGAGATTTTCTGACATAAAATTTTACTTCATTATTTTTTTATATTCATCTACAGATAGTTAATGCGTGTGTTCCCCCAATTCAGGATGAGAATGTGTTCCCTCATAAACTCCACCCATACCAATTGTTGAATAGATATAACTACAATGGTAACATTTATATTTTGTTACACCGTCTTCTTCTGGACAACCACATGTTAAAGAATTAGGGAAAAAATCTCCACAAGCTGCACATTCAGATCCATATAAATAAATACATGAACTAATATTAGGATTTGAATCTCCTGACCCTGAATCTCCTGACCCTGAATCTCCTGACCCTGAATCTCCTGACCCTGAATCTCCTGAACCTGAATCTCCTGAACCTGAATCTCCTGAACCTGAATCTCCTGAACCTGAATCTCCTGAACCTGAATCTCCTGACCCTGAATCTCCTGAGCCTGAATCTCCTGAGCCTGAATCTCCTGAACCTGAATCTCCTGAACCTGAATCTCCTGAACCTCCTGATCCGTTAGAATCATGCGAATGTTCACCTAATTCAGGGTGTGAGTGTGTTCCCTCATAAGCTCCACCCATGCCAGTTGTTATGTAAATATAGCTACAGTGATAACATTTATACTTTGTTACACCATCTTCTTCTGGACAACCACATGTCAAAGAATTAGGGAAAAAATCCCCACAAGCTGCACATTCAGATCCATGCAAATAAACACATTGCACTGGGTCAGAAATTACCACCTTTAACACTCCCTTGTATAACTCAAGCATATCTGGCATCCATGCTGAAATTGCTTTTGTATATATATAATAAACTCCTGGCGTATTAAAAGTAACAAATTTTCTTGTAACTTCTTTTTTTTGTTCTATTAAGGTATTTTCAACAAGAGCTGGTCCATAAAATTCGAAATGAACAAATTCTAAAGTTGAATACCCCTTCCCTATCAGTTTATATGTTGTATTTGTAGTTCCATAAAAAATTTCGCCATTATCGGCAGCTATTCTGCTAGGCATTCTAGATGTAGCAAATATCTCACCTGTTGTCGCATCTGTGATAGAAGCCTCAAGGAAACACTCTTCATATTCGTCAGCGACAGTAATTTTTCTATAAATATATACTGGTTCACCTTCTGGTCCAGTTCTTTCTAATTGCCCTCGAATCACATATGTTCCTGGTAAACTAATAGCAAATCGTTTAGCACCTGATAAAACTGTTTTTACAAGAGTTCCATCACCTTCAACCGTGATTAATGACGCAACATTATCTTTTATGCTTTCTTGACACGATAAAAATTCTGAAAGCTCAACCATCTCAAAAGCATTAACATCATAGGTGACACTACTTTTTTTACAATTTTCTAAATTATAATATATAGGACCATCCCCTGGGTTTGACGATGACTCTGAAATTACAACCTTTAACACTCCCTTGTATAACTCAAGCATATCTGGTAGCCATGCTGAAATTGCTTTTGTATATATATAATAAACTCCTGGAGTCTTAAAAGTAACGAATTTTCTTGTAACTTCTTTTTTTTGTTCTATTAAAGTATTTTCAACAAGAGCTGGTCCATAAAATTCGAAATGAACAAATTCTAAAGTTGAATAACCTTTCCCTATCAATTTATATGTTGTATTTGTAGTTCCATAAAAAATTTCGCCATTATCAGCAGCTATTCTGCTAGGCATTTTAGATGTAGCAAACACCTCACCTGTTGTCGCATCTGCAATAGAAGCCTCAAGGTAGCATCCTTCATATTCGTCAGCCACAGTAATTTTTCTGTAAATATATACTGGTTCACCTTCTGGTCCAGTTCTTTCTAATTCACCTCGAATTACATAAGTTCCTGGTAAACTAATAGCAAATCGTTTAGCCCCAGATGCAACAGTTTGTACAAGAGTACCATCACCTTCAATCGTGATTAATGATGCAACATTATCTTTTATGCTTTCTTGACACGATAAAAATTCTAAAAGAACAACCATTTCATAGGCATTAACATCATAGGTAGCGTTATCATTTTTTGATTCTTCTAAGTCATAATATACAGAACTTGTAACCGAGCCCCCAGAACCTGAATCTCCTGAACCTGAATCTCCTGAACCTGAATCTCCTGAACCTGAATCTCCTGAACCTGAATCTCCTGAACCTGAATCTCCTGAACCTGAATCTCCTGAACCTGAATCTCCTGAACCTGAATCTCCTGAACCTGAATCTCCTGAACCTGAATCTCCTGAACCTGAATCTCCTGAACCTGAATCTCCTGAACCTGAATCTCCTGAACCTGAATCTCCTGAACCTGAATCTCCTGAACCTGAATCTCCTGAGCCTGAATCTCCTGAGCCTGAATCTCCTGAGCCTGAATCTCCTGAGCCTGAATCTCCTGAGCCTGAATCACCTGAGCCTGAATCTCCTGAGCCTTCGTTCTCATGAGTATGTTCTCCTAATTCAGGATGTGAATGTGACCCCTCGTACAATCCCCCCATATATGTGTTATATTCATAACTACAATGATAACAACGGTAGATGGTCGACCCATCTTCCTCTGGACAACCGCATGTTGGAGAATAGTACACTGACTTTGCACAAGCGGCACAATCTGATCTAAATAAATAAACACATGAACTACTTGGAACAGCTTCTGTTTCACCTTTTACTAATGGCGTTGTTATCATAGAGGTTAATAACAACATCATCGAAAATACAAATTTTTTAAATTTCATTTTTCTTCCTTTTTGTTTTGTTTAAAATTGACTCTAACAAATTGATTAAAAATGATTTAAAAAATAATAAAAACCAATATAAAAAAAACACCACTAAACACCTACATATCAACCTTTAAAGATAATTTAAACACTAAAAATCAATCATTTAGACTACTAATCAAACAATATCATACTAATTTATAATTGCAAACTGTTTTATTATACTAATGTTTTAATTTAATTCAAAAAAAAGGTTATAGCTGAAACTTCAGCTATAACCTTTTATAAATACTGCTAGAAAAGAAACTAATTATTCTTTATTAATTATAAAATTTTGATTACTACCATAAATTTTAAAGTCTTTAATCCGTCCAGTTGCTTTATTTGCTCGTGGCAAATACAACAATTTACCAACATCTTGCTTTTTACCCAAATCAATTACAATCTGATGTGGATGAGTTGGAGTATTACCACCTTGCCATTTTGTATGCCAATAAGTCACTGGCTGATTATCAATAATATTATCAGCTCCGCCTGACTCCCCAACTTTTTCCTCACTATCGGCATAAATAACCTTCCAGCCATTGCGATCTATTTCAGCACCATCCTTATCAAACATATGAACTTCAGCAATCGTCGTATACTTATCGTTTTTACTGAATGAACTCAATGCCTCAATACAAATATAGCGACACTTCGTCCCTTTATTAAAAGCAACTGTTTGCCCAACTGCTGAATTTTTAAACTGCCCTTGAGCAACAATATCACTTTGCTGTAATTTTAATTCTTGCCCAGCCTTGCGTAAATATTTGATTCCAGAATCATTCTTCAATTCATAGACCATATTTTTTAAACCTTGAACTTTATTAATATTTTTTGGCTCAAGGTCCATAACAATAATCTCATTATTACCACGCTTTAACCAGCATCCTGGTAAATAAAGAGCCTGTTGAGGTCCAATACTCCAGAATCTACCCAAGTTGTGACCATTAACCCAAACCATACCTTTTCCCCATTTTCTCATATCAAGAAATGTATCACCAATTTCATTTAACGTGAAAATTCCTTTATAAAAGTATGGCATGGCGTTTTGTGCTTTTGTAACTTTTGAAAACTTTAATTCATCGATATTATCGAGGGGAAATCCAATCATTTGCCAATTTTTAAGTTCTTTATTCGCTAATAAAACTTTTCCAGGAATACCTTTGCGATCAGTTACCATGGTGTGAGAGAAATTAATATGCCCCATATTTTCAACCAAAATATCAAGCGTGGCATTGCCCGCAGGAATATCAACTTCAATGCTTTTTTGATTATTGCCATGACGTCGATCCAATGTCCCAACTTTTTTGCCATTGACAATAATAATTGCACGATCACTTAACGTTGAAAAAGTTAATTTGCCTTTAACAGGTCCAGTTATATTAGTTTTATATAAAACAAATCCTTGATTAACATCAATTGCTTCCATATAAGTTGGCACTTCAACATTAACTGGCGAGCTCGCTAATTGACTAAATGAAGCCATTTGACTCATCCCAAATGTTGGAATAGTAATTTTCTTAATTGGTTTAGGCATTGGCGGTAAAACAGTTCCCTCTGGAAGATATTTTTTGATAACATTTTGGAAATCATAAAATTTCTTTGCTGGTGTACCGTCTTCATGTAAGTTTGCTGAATAATCATAACTAGTAGTATCAACGCTATATTTTCCTGACCAATTTGCTCCAGAACTAAAACCAAAATTTGTTCCACCAATGAACATATAATTATTAAATGAAATATTATTTTTTAGCATCCACTCAATCATTACAGCTTTTTCTTTACCATTAGTACTGTGATGTTGAGCGCCCCAATGGTCAAACCAGCCAGTCCAAAATTCTCCAGCCATTCGTGGCAATTTGGGGCAATATTTATCAAAAACTTTAAATGCATTTTGTGGATTATTACCAAAATTCATGCTTGGAGTAACCCCATCAATGTGACCATTTTCAATATTTGCTTTTCTTGGCCAGTCACACCTTATCAATAAACTATCGGTAAAACCAGCTTCAACGTAAAGCTGTTTCATTTGATTTAAATATTCTTTATCCTTTCCAAAAACTGCATATTCATTTTCTACCTGAGTCATAATAATTGGACCACCACGATCAATTTGCAAGTCGCGAAGTTGTTCGCCAACGGCATTTAAATAGCGTTTTGTAGCTGCCATAAATTTTGGATCTTTACTTCTAATTACCATCTTTGGATCTTTCAATAACCACGCTGGCATACCACCTAAATCCCATTCAGAGCAAATATAAGGGCCAGGACGTAAAATTACCCATAAACCTTCATCTTGGGCAATTCGACAAAATTCAGCAATGTCCAATTCTCCAGTAAAATCAAATTGACCTGGTTGTTTTTCATGAGCATTCCAAAAAACGTAAGTACTAATAGTGTTCAGACCCATCGCACGTGCTTTTTTCATGCGATCACGCCAATATGCTCTAGGAACACGAGTATAGTGCAATGATCCAGACATTATTAAAGCTGGCTTATTGTTAAAAACAAAATTTCTTTTTTCAATGCCAAAAGTTGGTTGCTTTTCGCCTTGAGAGTTAGGAATTGGTGCTAAATTTACAGTTTGAGCGCTACTAACTAAAGCTCCTAAACTCACAGCAGCGAACAATAAATTTTTAAATTTTTTCTTCTTATTTTGTTTCACGGTGTTTTTCCTTTAAACTTTTTTAATTGCAATAAAAATATTTTATTGTGTGAAAATTCAATATAACCTCAAAACACCAACAAGCAAATAAAAATAACAAAATGATCCTTTATAAAATTATGCTAACTAACTATTTTATGTTGCAAGTCATTTCAAAAATTAAAATTAATTTACTATAGTTTATTCTTTAATCATATCTTCATAAAAAATTCTAATTTAATAATTTTTAGAGATACAACAAAGTTTAATCTAAGACGCTATTTGATAAGGGTTGAAAATATTTTTTGCGCATTTCACTATATAATTTTACATTTAAAAACAATACAAAGGATTAAATTGATTGCAACAATAATATATTGAACAACATTAAATAACCACTCAGTATAATAAAAGTAACAAATGATAGCTGCAAAATCATAGCTTATTGAGAGCATAATTAAGGTCTAATAATTTTCTTAAAGCATTAAACGAAACATTAACAATTGTATAAGAAATTAAAAAAGAATACGATATTGATGGTAATTTTGTGAATAAATTAGAGTACAAAACTTTATATAAAAAAGTTTCCTCTTTGTCAAAAAATGTAATTGTATATAAATAATGAAATTGCTAAAACTAGACCAGATAAATAAAGATTCAGATATAGTATATTTTCAATGCTGCTCAAAAAAATTATTAATCATTACAGAAAAAATCAAGTATTGCATTTTATCATGAAAACAACGAATATTAATGGTAATTGAGCTTTTTTTCATAATAGTGCTACTCTGCATTTTCTTGTTTTTCACCATATTTTTTGAACCATTTTATCATTCCACAATCACATTTTATCTATAAACATATATCAAATATACCTTAACTTTATAGTCATCTAAGGGTAAATCAAATTGTTATAGCAATATTCTACACTTGTTGAAATGATTACATTAATTTATTAATTAGCACCCAAATAAATAGTAAGAAAAGTAGATAAATTACACATCTAAATTTTCTTACTAAAAAAATAATTTTTACGCTCAATAATTTCTACATTTGCTTTAAAAATCACTGATTGCTCCAGCGCTAAGTAATAAAATATCTCTTCAAATGAAGTAAGATAAGTATAACATTTTTTTCCAATTACGATTTTGAATAATTTTTTTCTAGTAATAACCTTGCTTCTTGATTTGGCTAATATTTTTCGAAAATCGTCCTTATAAACAACTATGTCTCCTTTATTTATAACTTTTATAAGAAAGATTAAAATCAAATAAAGAACTACAATTATTCCCAACTAACTTTCCAGAATTACCCTATACATCAAATTATCATCTTACAAATATCGCATTAATTCATAAACACCAATAAAAACTTCCTTTCATTTCAATTTCCAGCATTACCTATTACTGTAAATTTATATAATTTTTTTGCCTCAGTGACTACATAAATAGATTTAATAAACGGACCTGAAAGTTCTTTATTAGCGATTAATTTTACAGTTATAATAGCTGATTCATTCGGTTTTAATTCCTTGTTTGATGACGAAACTTTTGCACAACCGCAAGTTTTTCTTAATTGAGAGATTTTTATTATTTTTTTTGAAATGTTTTTGAGTGTAAAATTAACAATTCTAATTTCATTGCGCTTGAATGATCCAACTGTAAATTCATCTTTTTGAGTGTTGAATACTTTAACTTTTTTCTCAAAATCTGCCAAATGTTTTTTTATAAAATTATTACTTTTTACCAATTTTTGTTCTGTAGAGATTTTTTCATTTAAAATAGCTATCAAGCTTTTATAAAATTTACTTTTTAAGTCTTGAGATTGATCAATCAATTCTTGGACTCGATAGTCATTTATTTTACTTTTCTCAATCAAATCAGTTAATTTAATTTGAGGATCATATTTAATTTTTTTTATATGCTCAGGAAAATTTTTCAATACCCAAAAAACAATACTATTTTCCACAGATACATTTTTTTTACTACTTGATTTATTAATCGTTGCATTAATGTTATAAATTCCAATAAGACAACCCAACAATACAATTAATACTATTTTTATTTTCATAATTACCTCTTTATTACACTTTATAATTTAATATATATTCTACATTAAAGAAAACAATTTTTAGTATAAAAAAACACCACAATTTTTCAACTATGCTGTTTGATTACATTACTCATGTTTTGATAGTTTTTTATTAATTTACTAAATGGCGAATAATCATAACGATTCGCTATCGGACCTGAACTCATAGCAATCAATGGATAAACGTTTTTATTTAGATTTTGTTAATAAAGATTTTTTATTGTACTCAAGAACATATTTAGCCAATTCTCTAGTTTTTTTATCTAGGTCATTTTCATATATATAATTTGCTTTTTCTTCTAACTTATTTAGTGAAATTAATATTAATGCTAATCCGTCTTGACGACAGCAAGGATCATTGCTGGTTAAAAATTTATCAATGGTATTCTCTGTTACTAAAATTTGATTTGCTATAATTAATCTCATAGAATTTTTTTATTTTCTTCATCTTGAAATAATTTTTTTTCTAATGTTAATTGTAACTGAGGAATTTTCTTCATTTTTTTAAAAAATTTATTTGCAATATATATAATTTTTTTTGTTTCTTTTGGAGAAAAATTAGTGTAATCTTTTGATAAATTTTTATTTATTTCAATGCTAATATTACGGTAAAATTTTTCAGTATTAAATTGTTCACTTCGACTTGAAAAAAAAGTTTGAAGAAGCATAACAGAGATTAGTGCAAATATTAGTATATTTTTCATAAGTATAACCTATATATCTATTTTTTTGCAAATTTACACGATTTTGAAAGTGAAAGAAAGAACGCATCTAGAGCCTTTTCTATAGCTATTGCAGCTTTTGCATCTCCTGATTTTATACCAACTGTTAGTCCAACTTCTTTTGCACACTTCATCCCTTTACTCGCTACTTCATCGCAACATCCTTTCTTTAATGCATTATATGCTTCTTTGCATACAGGAATAGATGCCAAAGCACCTAAAGTTTGATCGGCAATAAGGAGTTGTGCTATTTGTTTCGACGAGAACTTACCTGCCAACAGATTTATTAAACCAATTGCATCATTTAGTTTATTTTTGAATTTTTCTCCATCTTTAAAAGGATCTTTTTAGGGCTTATTTTTACTACCATTAGATGAACCACCTGAATTTGGTTTCAATTTTGGACTACTAAACTAACTGGCTGCCTAAAGTCACTATTCTTCCTTAACTTTTATAAGAATCAATGTATTTATTATATAGAATTGTTGTGTAGCGATAACATTGCCCGAGTATTTAAAATAATTTTTAGGAATACCACCAATTTTTAAACTTTCATATCCTATTAATGTTATTTTTTTACCATTTTGACTTTTTAATTTTTTATAAAAGGGCATACCAATATTAATTTTTTGTTTAAGTTTTTTCCCATTTATTTCTTCCACATTCATTGTTAATTGATTATATTCTCCTTTTATATTCTTTTTTGCATATAGTATTACTCTCTCTTAAGAGTCAAAATGGTACCGAAAGAATGTTGTAGTTTTGGATATATACCTAAAGTTTTACTACCTCCTAAATTTTCATCTGATTGTTTACTTAATAATTGATTATTTAGGTTATTGATTTTATACTGGCATGAAACCATCATTAGTACGGTAACAATTATATATAGAAATACTATATTTTTTTTCATATTGATAAGTCCTTATATAGATTTAGTAATTACTGCATGTTTTACCTTTTGATTTAAAAGTAGGATTACTACATTGAATACACCATGCTTCAGAATTAAAGTCTGCATAGCTTTCTTTCCACTCCTCTTCAGTACTTTCATAAATTGTTCCACTTCTTATTGGATAATCAGGATGATAATCACCTGTACCATCATCATCTATATCGGGATTGTGATATTGGTCAGCATGTGTAATAGAACCATCTGGATTTACATAACCATAATCAAACTTAATACTATCTTCATCCATACCTTCCTTATCCCAATTACTAAAATCAGCTTTGCCTGTTTTAGGGTCAAACGTTACATCAGGATTTATACCATCTTTGCCTTTATCATTCCAAAAGTGAACTGAAAACATTTTTGGACAAACCTTGTCTTTGCATTTATTTTTCATTTCTCCCTGAGCATCTGTTGCTTGTTGTTTTGTTTTATAGCAATTATCATGATTTTCAATAACTCCAGTATTAGCACAAACAACTCCGACACATCCCCTATTTATTTGTTTTCTCACCCAAGGTGCATATATAATATTCCCAGGATTTTCTTTAAATTTAGGGTGTGCATCAAAATATTTTTTTAAATAATCTTCCAACGACATTTCTGTTCTTAATCCTAAAATATCATAGAAAACAATTGGATTATTGTACGAATTCCCATAAATGTTTTCTCCACCTTTTTCTTGGATTGGGTCACGTTTTAACCATTTTCCTGTGCTTGGGTTGTAATAACGGTAATTGTAATAGATTAATCCTGTTTCTTTTTCAGCATATTCACTACTGAATTTGAACACGTTTTCAACATTCTCATCTGTTTTTGCTAATTGTCCAAATGGGCTATAATCGTATTTATTAGCGATTTCTCCTGTTGTTAATTATCTTATCCTTGTTAATCACATCCTAAATATTTAAACTTCTTTTATACTTTTTTTACAAAAAACATCGATCAAAAATTTTAATCGATGTTAATTTGTTTTCTCACTTTTGATAATTTAAGTTCTTATTTTGGGCAAAAAAACTGTAAATATATATATAACATAAACGACTATTAGTAGAAAAATAAGACATATTTTTTTAAATAGTTTTTTTTCTTTTATAAGATTTTTTAAAATAATAATAAAACCATATAAATAAAAAATAAATTTAATAATTTCTAATATTTTCATAATTATCCATTTTTTAATAATATAGTAAATAACATTAAGCACATACTATTCTCTTTTACTTAGACATTTATCCATGCAATTTTGATGATTCTCTCTAATATTATTTTGCTCTATTATAAATAACGCTGATACCAATGCAGCACAAGGTAAAGCAAAAGGTCCTCCTCCTGCAAGGCAGACTGCTACCTTAAGTAAATAAGCTGAATTTGAAATACCTAGAGCAACAATTAAAGCCGCTTCACAACAATTAGCACACTTTTTCTTGCAGTGCTTACCGCAACCTTTAGCAAACCAATCTACGCCTCTTAAAAGTAATTCTGCTCCAAGACCAATTATTGTAAACTTCGCTACAAAGTCTTGCCCTAAATGGTCTTTGTTTGATATAGGTTGATTATTAACAAAACCGTATAAATTAAATCCACCGTCTTCTTCGATTGGGTCGCGGGATAGCCATTTTCCTGTGCTTGGATTATAATAACGGTAATTGTAATAAATTAAGCCACTTTTTTCGTCATGGAATTCAGAACTGAATTTGAAAACATTCGCCACGGTTTCGTTATCTAACGATAACTGACCGAATGGCGAATAATCATAACGATTCGCAACCGAACCTGAACTCATATCAATCAACTGCGTAATATTTTTATTGCCATCTGCGATGTAATTAAATACCACTCCATCTTTTTCTAATGCCAATAAATTATCACCTAACCATACAAATCTATTACTTATTAACGAACTATTCAACTCATTAACGGTTTTTATTAGCTTATATTTGTTAAGAAAACACACCATAATTTGTCAAATTATGGTGTTTAAAAATTCTTCAATTGATCTAATTTACAAGTTAAAGAGTTAAAATTTATTTTTTTAATGGCTTGTCAAACGCTGGAATAACATATTCATTCCACATTTTTTTAGTAATCCAAGTCTTACCGCCTTCTTTATATTTTAATTTATCTAGCTCAATTCCAGGAATTTTTATTTCATGAACCCCACTTTTGTCGACAATTAGAATTTTCCCTAATGCGTCAATTTTTTTGCCATCAAAATATACTTGATTCTTATAGCTAGAAAAATATGTTAATCCTTTACTAGTTATGAGCTTTTTATCAAATTTTATATAACTTAAATTTGTCCAATATACACCTTTTTTTATGAACATTATGTATTGTACTTTATCCTTGTAACAAATTGCCTCCCAACTATATGAGTAATTAGTTTTCTCATCAAAGTAATTACTGTTTGAAATAACACTAAAATCGTCCATAGAAGGCTTACAGCTAGTAAAAATAAATATAGTATAAAATAAACTAAACATTAATACAGTTTTTTTCATCAATATCTCCTATTTTTTACATGAACATATTAAAACAAAAGTTCGGTGAACTTTCCATACCGCCCCTGCATTATGACTAATACTTCTTTCATTAGAAACCCCTCCTACATCACCGTTACCAATATTTACCCCATCAGCATTTGTGATAGCTCCACCAACTTTACCAATTAGGTTTAAACTAATAGTTACGGTATGTTCTTTTTCTCCTTGATTGTCAATTGTTGGAGTGTCCATTAAAACTTTAACATAGAGGGGACCACTACTTGTATTTTTTGCTGAACCTTTATCTGTTGACCCAGTCATTCTTATTTGTCCTGTATCAGAATCACATTTGAAGGAAAGTTTAATTCTTGTTGACACATCATATGTTTTCCATCCTGTAAATGTCCGCATGAAAGAATTTGCATACCTAAATCGCCCTCTTATAACAGCACTAACTGAATTACTTGAAGCAGTAGCCATTCCTCCAAATTGAACTCTAGATTTGTATTTATACAAAAGACCTGGCTGACCTGGAGCAAAAGAATGCTGTCTCAACCAGAACGAATAATCTTGCACTTCTTCGTCAATGTGCAATTTTCCAGGTTCTCCCTCTGGCGCATCCCAGCTCCATTTTAATCCTAAACTATCTATATTTTTTATAGTATCATTGCCTACAAAACTATATAAATTGTCTCCGCCTTTTTCTTCGATTGGGTCTCTGCTGAGCCATTTGCCGTTTACAGGATTATAATATCTATAATTGTAATAAATTAAGCCTGTTTCTTTTTCAGCGTATTCGCTTGAAAATTTGAATGGATTTTCAACCGTTTCTACGTCCGCAATTAGCTGACCAAAAGGCGAATAATCATAACGATTCGCTATTGAACCCGAACTCATATCAATCAACTGAGTGATATTTTTATTGCCATCTGCGATGTAATTAAATGCTACGCCATCTTTTTCTAATGCCAATAAATTATCACCTAACCATACAAATCTATCACTTATTGAGCTACCATTCAACTCATTGCTATTTTTTTATTAGCTTATATTTGTTATAAAAACACCACAACTTTTTGCATTATGGTGTTTTATTTACTATCCTTAGACCAAGTTTATTTAACAATAAAGCTTTTTATAAATTTATGCGTTGACGCATCAAAGAATAAATACAAGACTCCTCCAAGCATCGAATCATTAAGATCTTTCCATGTTGGTCGTTCGCTTACATCTACTAAAATAAAATCTTCTCCAGAACCATTTAGTTTAAAAGCTTCAGCATTGTATCTATCAATAAAAGCAATCCCCTTTACACAATTCGTGAGTTCTTCATAATTATATATTGGATTACTTTTTACCTTTTTATTTATTACATTATAAAGTATTTCTCTAAAAGACGTCGTTATTTTTGCTTTTAAATGAAACAGGTCTTTAGTAACTTTTAAAGAGTTATTTTTAGGCTTAAATAAAATTTTTTTTATTATTTTACATTTTTTATAATCTGCCAGCAAAACAATATCTCCATATTCAGCTTGAGTTGAGCTCAGTGTGATTATAACAAAACCAGAATGTTTTTTCTTTTCGTCTAATTTGTAGTTATAAACCTTCAATAGAAGCCCTTTCACTGTTTCATAAGATACAAGTCGGACTCTTTTTAAAATGTATTTTTTTTCAATTAATTTATTTTTTTCCGCATACTCATCTACCAAATTTAAATATGGAGCTATTCTTAAATTTTTGTAAGAGAAAGTTTTTAATCTATTTTTTTCACACATAAAATAAGAACAAATAGCTAATAAAAAAACAATTAATATTGTGAATATTACAATTTTATTTTTCATTTTATATTACCTTTTTTATTTAATAGGACCATAATCTGTGACGCTTTCATCATCAACAGGTGAACCATCATCAGAACCTGAGCCTGGATCAAATTTTTTCATATTTCCCTGAGGGGTAAAGAGATAATTAGGCATTCGATTCTTACGTGAATATGGTTTGTCTCCTATGTTTTTCTCCGTGTCTTCGTCATAGTCCTCTGAAAATTCTTCATTTTCTTCAGGAGTATTACGCTTCATTCTGAATCCCCATGCCTTGTCAAAGTCTGTTTTAGCTTTACTATTTGGATCATTACTACCGTGAGTATGCCAAATTGCGGTAGGCTTAGAACCACTAGGACATGGTGCATTTGTAGGGTCACAACCTTGCACATCTCCTTTTGTCACCGTTGTAAAATATTTATATTTACCTTTTACACACTTTTTACAAACATACCCACAATACTCAATATCCTCTTTTATTGATTTAGGATTCATCTCCTTGCCTCGTTTTCTTGCAGCATCTATCTCGCTGTCTGAATAATCAGGATCTTTAGGTTTAGGCTTGCGAGGAACGTAATAATGGGGATAGTTTTCTTTATGATTCCTTGAATTACTGCCAATAATACCATGAAAACTTAAGCCCAAAATATCAATATAATTTATTGAATCATTATAAATAAAGTTATAAATATTCCACGCACCATATTCTTCTATTGGGTCGCGGTTAAGCCATTTTCCGTTTACAGGATTATAATATCTATAATTATAGTAAACTAGACCTGTTTCTTTTTCGGCATATTCACTACTGAATTTGAATACGTTTTCAACATTCTCATCTGTTTTTGCTAATTGTCCAAATGGGCTATAATCGTATTTATTAGCGATTTCTCCTGTTGTTAAATTAATCAACTGCGTGATATTTTTATTGCCATCGGCGATGTAATTAAATACCACACCATCTTTTTCTAATGCCAATAAATTATCACCTAACCATACAAAAACAGGCGCTAATTTACTTCACTGAAATTTTCAATAATTTTACTACGATTTCTATCTTTCTTATATTTATTTTTATACTCTTTTGTAGCCTTATTTTCAACAGCTCCTAACTCTTTTAAGCAACTAATAATTTTATCATTGGCTCCATATGAATAAGCACAATTTAAAACGTTGTTATTTTTATCATACCAACTTGTTGAGTTGATATCAAATCCCTCTTGACATAGCAATTTTAAAACTTCAACATTTTCTTCAACAATAGCTTTTCTAAATAAAAAAAATGATTCCGTTTTCTTTTTGATTCCTGTTAAAATAAACTTTAAACATTTCATACTTTTATATTTCAATGCCAAAGCATAAATATTACTCTGAGAGTAAGAAAGATTATTTTTTTCTTTATTAGCAATCCATTGTTTTAAAGCCTGAAGGTTATCGACACTAATTTCATACGCAATAGTTTTTTTCACTCCATTTTTCAATAATGTTTGCGTCATCTTTTTTCTTTTTAAAAAAATGGTCCTGTTCAAATAATGTTGTTGCTTATATCTAAATTGAAAATTATTTTCAATTAAGCATTTAAAATGATCGAACATATTATGGGTAATACAAAAATCTAAATAATCACTACCATACTTATCTTTCAATTTAAAAACTTCAGGATTTGTATTAATTTTTTGAACAAGTTCTTTATTATCCATTGCACAGAGATTTCGAAAAATTTCTATTACACTATCCTTTTCTTTAATTATGTGACTGCTTTTATAATAAAGAACCAGTATCATTGCTAAAATCGTTACACTAATTGAAATATATTTAAGTTTTTTTTTCATAAACTACCCTTTTTATCTTGGTAATCATCTTTTAAAAAAAGATGATTACCTAACTTTTAAAGTAATATTGTAAAATTTAAGCCAAGGCTAATCTAATTCTGAATCACTACTATCATCATCTGGACATTTACAGTATTTTTCAACTCTTTTCATTATTCTTTTTACCTCATCTTTTACTTTTAAAAGATTATAATCCCAATGATTTCTCCAGCTATTTAATTTTTTAATATATTTTTTATACACTCTAGGACATTTTGTTTTATGTGAATCTAGTTTTGTTCGACGAAGCCATTTAACCATTTTTGCCGTTTTTCTTAAGATATCAATAGCATTTTTTAAATTATCTAAAGCAGTTTTACACTGATCATTAGGGTATTTTGAAAAACCACTTTCTTCTTGAATACCATCTAAATCAGTTTCCAAAGGATCAGAAAGTGCATTGTCTACAATGCTTGCAATAATACTACCAATACTTGTAGGTCCATAATCACCTCTAAGTTTTGCTCTAACTACTTTCATAGCATCATCGCCCCAATGTTCCAATGTGTTTCCAAATATATCTATAATCTCAGCCCTAGCATCTGTATACCCGCCTGTAAACAACCCCCTTTTTTTCTTTGCCTTTTCCATTACATTAAAAGCTTTTTGTACAATTTTTTCAAGCTTACTACAACTTACTAGCCCAAATAGATCAAAGTAATTGTTAGGTTCATTGCCTACAAAATTGTATAAGCTAACTCCTCCGTCTTCTTCTATTGGGTCTCTGCTGAGCCATTTGCCTGTTGTTGGGTCGTAATAACGGTAATTATAGTAAACTAGACCTGTTTCTTTTTCGGCGTATTCGCTTGAAAATTTGAATGGATTCGCCACGGTCTCGTTATCTAACGATAACTGACCGAATGGCGAATAATCATAACGATTCGCAACCGAACCCGAACTCATATCAATCAACTGTGTAATATTTTTATTGCCATCAGCGATGTAGCAAAATAACTTACTTTTCTTTAATAGTGACTCTTTCACGGTTATAATTAATTATTTCAAAATTATTTCCTTTTTTCAAAATGGAAAACAATAAACTTGGTGTAGGGTAATTCATTGTTTCAACTTTCGTTATGCCTTCATCAAGTTCCTCAAGAGGTATAAGAACTAATTTAGGAAAGTTAAAACATAAATTGGAGTTAACCTTACTTAATAGTCCATCCATAATATTAGCAATAATTATTTTATTTTTATGATTACTAATTCCATAAAGATTGATTTGATCCATTGAGTCATGGAATGATGAAACCTCCAATGCTATGTATTTTTTTTCAAAAATTTTAACTGCTGTTATATTATCTACAGTTATACTTTTTACTCTAGGAGAACTTAATTTTCTTATTTCTCCAAAAAACCATATATTTCCATATATTAAAATAAAAAGAAATAAAAGTGTAATAATTAATTTTTTTTTCATTTTAAAGTCCTTTTTTTCTAATTTTGATTTGTTATATTTCTAGATAATGAACTAGGATTGGGAGTGAAGTGTCGTCCAAAATGCATGAGATTATCTGGTGGTAAATTATCTTTCCCTGTTGAGTCATATTCTGGAGTCCCTGTCCCAGATATATTTTCTCCTGTATGTTTATTCCATTCATTTATGGCATAAGTTGCGCAATTACTTGTTACACCGTCATATGGAGGTGGAGTTGTTTTTTTAAAGTCACAAATTGTAGCACATTTTTTAATTATTTTTCCAGTTTTTTTAGAGTTTAAGTCTAAATCATCTTTAAGACCGTTTCGATAATTTGCATGTGTGTGTTTTTCTTTTGTCCTTAAATTCACAACATATATCCATGCATGACCAACGCTTCCAGATGTAGCTGCTGGTTGCACCATTATACATATAATAAATTTATCTTTAGCCTTGCCTCCTTTACAACATTGTTTTAGTCTATTTATCTTTTCACTCCCACAGCAACCGCTTTTAGTATCTTTTTCATCTTTTTTCTTTTGTTTTTCTTCTTTTTCTAGCTCCTCTAATTCACGTCGTGCTTTCCATGATAAATATGAAGATAACCCTAAATCATCTGAATAATTCACGGGTTTGTTAACAACAAAGCCATACAAATTTGTTCCGCCTTTTTCTTGGATTGGGTCTCTGTTGATCCATTTACCTGTGCTTGGGTTGTAATAACGGTAATTGTAATAAATTAAGCCTGTTTCTTTTTCGGCATATTCACTACTGAATTTGAATACGTTTTCAACATTCTCATCTGTTTTTGCTAATTGTCCAAACGGGCTATAATCGTATTTATTAGCGATTTCTCCTGTTGTTAAATCAATCAACTGCGTGATATTTTTATTGCCATCAGCGATGTAATTAAATACCACACCATCTTTTTCTAATGCCAGTAAATTATCACTCAATAGCATTAAATTTATCGCCCCAAATAAGACTTTAAATATTTATGGGTAAAAGCATCATAAGCAAAATACAAAGTTCCACCAGCAGTAAACTTATTGGGGTTACTCCAACTTGGTTGATCACTAATATTTACAATAATTATATGGCTACTATAGTGCTCTAATTTTAAATAATCTTTAACCAGAACATCATATTTGTAGCAATTACTACTGTTATAAAGTGTTACTCCTTTAACAGACTTTATAAACATGTCAAAATCTTTAAGTTTTGCTCGTTTAAGACTATTGGTAATTAAAATATCAATTATTTTTCTAAAATTAGACGTTATTTTTAAAGGTATTTGCTTCATGGTGTCAACTTTTTTAAAATAATTATTTTTATAGTCAAAATGAATTATTTTAGTAATTTTAGCATTTCTGTAATCAGCTAATAAGATAATGTCTCCAAAACTTCTTTGAGTTGAACACAACTGAATAACAACAAATGCATTTGAGGAAATGTTTTCTGACAAATCATGATTGTAATAACTTTTCAACATTTTGCCGACATTTTTCCTTCTCATGAGTTCAATTCTCGCTAAAACATATTTTTTTTCAATTAGTTTGTTTTCTTTTGCAAATTTGTCGACAATATCTAAATAAGATACAATTTTAAGTTCTGTATATGAAAAAGATTTTATCTTGCTTTTTTCTTTTGAACTGCAAAAATATAAAGTAACTAGCAAAATTAATATCAAAAATATCAAAGTAATTATCATTTTCTTTTTCATTTTTTATTCTCCTTATTTTTATATGAAATTTTTCCATGCTCTGTTACAGCATCTGTACTAGGGTCATATTTTTTGATATTATCTTGTGGCGTGAAAAGGTAAAATGGAACCTTTTGTTTTTTTGAAAAATCCTTATCCCCGTCTGAAAACTTATCATATTTAGGGACTGGTTCACCCTTTTGCGGTTTTATATAAAATGGATTTTGCTTTTTTATATCACTATCTGGGTCATCGTTTCCATGAGTATGCCAATAAGCAACTGTTTCGGATTTACCAGGACAAGGGAAATTTGCAGGTTCACACTTATAAAGACTCCCTTTTCCCATAGTTGTAAAAAATTTTATTTTGCCATCTAAACATGTTTTACAAACCGCTCCGCAATACTCGATGTCCTCCTTTTTTGACTTTTTGTTAGCAGATTTACCTTGTTTTTCTATTGCTTCTTTTTCTGAGTCAGAATATATCTCCTTCATTATTCCATTTGCTATACCTTGTATAGTTGCACCAAAATTAATAATTAAGCCTAAATTATCAATATAACTAATTGGATTGCCATAAGTAAAGCCATAGATATTAAAGCCGCCAGCTTCTTGGATTGGGTCACGTTTTAGCCATTTGCCGTTGACAGGATTATAATATCTATAATTATAGTAAACTAGACCTGTTTCTTTTTCAGCGTATTCGCTTGAAAATTTGAATGGATTTTCAACCGTTTCTACGTCCGCAATTAGCTGACCGAATGGCGAATAATCATAACGATTCGCAATCGAACCCGAACTCATATCAATCAACTGTGTGATATTTTTATTGCCATCTGCGATGTAATTAAATGCCACACCATCTTTTTCTAATGCCAATAAATTATCACCTAACCATACAAACATCTACTATTTATTAATATGCATACTTAAAAAATACTAATAAAAAGTAAAGTTATTTTTTAGGACTATTTGTATTCATTGTTAAAACCTTTTCAATATTTACAAAATTAACATTTTTAGTATTATATTTTCTCTTAACCTTTGGTTTTACGGCATCATCATACCAGTTATAGTACCAAAACATAGTATAAACTTTATATTTATTTTCAGGTTCATTTTCTTTTTTTATCATAACTAGATAAAGAACATCCTGAGAATTTTTAAATTTTATAATTAAAGCATTTTCTTGATAATCTTCTGGAGTTTTAAAATCCCAAGCGCCATTGCCATCCCCTAATGATATATCATTAGGGTAAGACTCTAAAATTTTCTTAATATTTTGATATTCAGTGCCAATTTTTATTATAGAATAAAATTTGTCTTCATCAATAGAACACCCAATAATCGTAAAAATAGTAATAATAATCATGTAAAATGAATAAAATTTTTTAATAATCATGATAAATCCTTTTTTTTAAAGTTACATATATCTTGTAATAGGTTGAATTGGTTTATTAGGTGGCACTCTCTGGCTATTTTTATCATACTCCCAGCCAGGATCATCCTTATACCAATCTTGAGGATTGTGAAGAAAGTCACCATTAAACCAACCATCATCAATATCAATACAACATTTTTTCTTTTTACAGTCACAGGCACAGAATCGTGCAAAGAAGTGAATTGGAGTCTCTCCTCTTTTATTAGGAGTTTTACTTGTGATTCTCATTCTGCGAACTTTCCATATACCTAAACCTTCATTACTCCCTATTTCAAAGAAAAGTTGAGCCCAATCCCAGCACAAAAATCCTCCAACGTTATCCTCTCCTTTATTCTTACCTTTTCCCCAATTTTTTATCCAACTATTATAAATACTCCTCCCTATTTTATGTGCACTCCACTTACAATATATTGTTTTTCCAATTCCTTTACAGCAACTTTTTGTGCATAATGAATCTAGTTTTTTCCCTAAATTTTTAAAAGCTACATCTCCAGCAGCTTTATCTTCCAAAGTCGCTCCATTATTTAACCCTAATTTATCAACTGCGTTTATAGAGTCACCATTACTCAAACAATATAAATTATACCCACCGTATTCTTGGATTGGGTCTCTGCTGAGCCATTTGCCGTTTACAGGATTATAATATCTATAATTGTAATAAATTAAGCCTGTTTCTTTTTCAGCGTATTCGCTTGAAAATTTGAATGGATTTTCAACCGTTTCTACGTCCGCAATTAGCTGACCAAAAGGCGAATAATCATAACGATTCGCAACCGAACCCGAACTCATATCAATCAACTGCGTGATATTTTTGTTCAACAATTTATTTTTTTATTTAAACTTAATATTGCGACTTCAAAAAATATAGTTGTTAATGAATTGAATATCATAAAAATAAAAGCGACTTCAAGAAATATAAATTTATCATTGAACATTAAATTTTGTAAATTTTTAACAAATAAAAATATAGATAAAGAACCTAAAATAGTAATAAAATCTAGAATAAAGAACGATGAAAATAATTTTTTCAAAATTATAAAATCTAAAAATTTTATTTTAAAAATCTTTGATAATAGAGCACTTATTCTAAACAGAATATTAATACTGAGTAGCATCAATAATAACTTTATAAAAAGGAGACTTTTTATAAAATCAGTAAAATTTACACTTTCAAAATATGATAATTGATATATAAAAAATATAATAACAAACCAAACAAACATTACAGCCAATATTAGCGAGAGAATTAGACAGCTAGTTCTTAATATTTTTCTATTACTCAAAAATTCATCATATTTTTGATTATATTGTGTGATAAGCTTAAATAATTTCATAAAATTTATTCCTTTAAGTTGGTAATTTAGTCCTTTCTCGTTCTAGATATCTAGTCTTCTATGATACTCCAATTCATAGTCACTATCATCTTTTTCTACCAGAACTCCACTCACACTTTCACTCTTTTTAACTCCTGTTAATTTACCATTTATACATTTACACTCTACTTGAAGAGTCCATTCTCCTTCATATTTTGCCATATCTCTAAATGCATCTATTATATAACCAACACCTGCTCCAATTCCACTTCCCACGGCACCGCCAGCAGCAGCTCCTGCAATCCCCCCTTTAATGCCACCTGCAACTGCACCTCCTGCAGTTCCAACGGGACCAGCTACCGTACCAACGGTACCTCCACCAAGTGCACCTGTAGCTGCGCCTACATAGCCTCCTACAATTCCTAGAGTAGCTCCTCCGATTGTACTAGCGGCAGGAATACTAGAGTAATTTTGTAAAGTAAACTTCTGTTTGATAGGTGGCAAAAGTCCTTCCTCTGTACAAGATCCTGAAGCCTCTAATTTTTTTGAGTCAATAAGATTATCATTTAAAATACCTCTTGCCCACAATTCTACAATCAGATAAGTCCTCCATAAACCAAGCAAATCATAATAATTTATTATAGTATTTTTTACAAAACTATATAAATTGTCTCCGCCTTTTTCTTGGATTGGGTCTCTGTTGATCCATTTGCCTGTGCTTGGGTTGTAATAACGGTAATTGTAATAGATTAAGCCCGTTTCTTTTTCGGCGTATTCGCTACTGAATTTGAATACGTTTTCAACATTCTCATCTGTTTTTGCTAATTGCCCAAATGGGCTATAATCGTATTTATTAGCGATTTCTCCTGTTGTTAAATTAATTAACTGCGTGATATTTTTATTGCCATCTGCGATGTAATTAAATGCCACGCCATCTTTTTCTAATGCCAATAAATTATCACCTAACCAAACAAATCTATCACTAATTGAGCCATTATTCAACTCATTAACGGTTTTTATTAGCTTATATTTGTTATAAAAAAACACCATAATTTCTCTACTATGGTGCTGAATAAAATCTAATTTTTACTTTTAAATTTTGTATGAGGATACATCCACACAAAAGTATTTGAAATACTATATCCTCTAATTGTAAGAGATTCAACGCCTTTTTCAACAACATTAAGGGGATATCCTCCAACATCTAAAGTTTCATAGCCAATTAAATTTACCTTTTTACCATTTTTATCCAAAACCCTATTATAATTGCGTATAGTAATTTTGACTACTTTTTTTAGTTTTTTATCATTAATTTCCGTTACATTAATATACGCTACCACAGGAACCCCTTTATAATTTGTCTTTATAATATAAATAGTTCCAGATACCTTTATAGCTTGACCAAAATTATGGTGTAATTTCGTCTTAACTTGAGAAATTCCATTTCTATATTTCTTTAATTCTATGATACATACTTCTTTTCCTTTCTTATAGTCTGTTGGTTTATACGTTGAAGTTTTTAGTCCCAAAAATAAAAACGACACACTACACAACATCATAGGAAAAATTAACAAACACTTCATATTAGTTAATAAATATTCTTTTTTCATTTTATAATTCCTTAATTATGTTAAAAATTACTTATTTTTTATACTTTGCTCTATTTTTTCATATTGATAAGTCCTTATATAGATTTAGTAATTACTGCATGTTTTACCTTTTGGTTTAAAAGTAGGATTACTACATTGAATACACCATGCTTCAGAATTAAAGTCTGCATAGCTTTCTTTCCACTCCTCTTCAGTACTTTCATAAATTGTTCCACTTCTTATTGGATAATCAGGATGATAATCACCTGTACCATCATCATCTATATCGGGATTGTGATATTGGTCAGCATGTGTAATAGAACCATCAGGATTTACGTATCCATAATCAAAATTAACACCATTGCCTCTAGGTCTACCATTTTCATCTACTTTCCAACCTCCCGCTGGTCTACCTTTCTTATCCCAGTTACTAAAATCAGCCTTGCCTGTTTTAGGATCAAAAGTTACATCTGGATTTTCATCATCGTCGCCTATATCATTCCAAAAATGGACTGAAAACATTTTCGGACACCCTGCGGTACATTTCATACTTTTTTTAGCATTTTCCGCTTGTTCTTTAGTCTTGTAGCAATTATTCATTTTTTCTCCATACCCTACATTTGCTGCAACAACACCTACACAGCCTCTCGATAACTGACTCTCAGCCCAACCCTCTTCTGGAGGAGTTAAATCGGGACGTTTCTTGTTATAATCTTCCTTATATTTATTCCAAGGAATGCTTTTTCTGTTACCTAGTTTATCAATATAATTAACACAATCATTATCAATAAATCCGTAAAGATTATAGCCTCCAAATTCTTGGATTGGATCTCTGCTGAGCCATTTTCCTGTTGTTGGGTTATAATAACGGTAATTATAGTAAACTAGACCTGTTTCTTTTTCGGCGTATTCGCTTGAAAATTTGAATGGATTTTCAACCGTTTCTACGTCCGCAATTAGCTGACCAAAAGGCGAATAATCATAACGATTCGCTATTGAACCCGAACTCATATCAATCAACTGCGTGATATTTTGTAATTATTTTTCTACTATGTAGTCAACTCTCCAAGGTATTGACTGATAAAATAAATATAATGGCGTCAAACCTAATAAAAGAAGATAGTCTATCAGTATAATTTTTATAAAACGTTTCTCTCTAAATTTATTCTTATCAAAATCAATAAAATTGCGTGAGATATGCTTTTTAAAACTGTGTTTATTTTTAAATGGCAAAAAACCATTATACCTTAAAAAGTCTCCTTTTCCTTTATAAAATTCACGGTATACAATAACTATTGCTACCAAAATTGGTAAAAACAGTTTAAAGTTAAAATACAAAAAAATATATATTAACAAAGTAACAAAAGAAAATATATTGTGCCACGAAAAAACAAAAACTCTTTCTTTTTTAAGTACTAAATCTTCCTTTAGAAAAATTAAACACCGCTGCAGGTAATAAAAAGAATTTTTTGTAATTGATAGGGAATAGTTATGTCCATCGTCTAATACTTCATTAATTTGTTCAATAATTAAAAATTCTTGGTCGTTTTTCTTAGATTTATTTAAAATATTTTCATTTATACTTTCAAATTCATCAATATCGATATCATTATTCAAAAAACTTTCTATATTTTTATAAATTAAATCTTTTCTTTTATTCATTTTTTGCTATTTCTCCACACAATCATAGTTAGCACACCCTTTAGAGCATTTATTCATACAAATAGCTATATCTAGAGCTAGAAGTCCCCAACCTACAAAAGGCAAAGCTTTTCCTGCAAGCTTGGCAGCATTTTTGACTAAAAATTTTTTTAGTGCTCTTTTTGCTTGCTTTTGAGCTGCTTTCCGAAGCTTATTTTTTTGAGATTTTATATACTTAGCTACCCTCACAGGACCTTGTCTTTTTACCTTATTAGGAATTGTATCTGGATTGATAAAAGTTTCACCCTTTAGAGCTTCATTCATACCAAGGGCCCCCACTCCTAAACGAAATAATGCTTGATTAGCGTCATCACCAGGTTCAACCCCAAATACACATAATACAACGCATAGACCATATCGTGCGATATTAAGTTCAGGTTCAAAGCCACATTTGCAGCATTGCTCTTTTAACCCATCAATATCAATAAAATCTATTACTTTGTTATTTACGAATCCATAAAGATTTACCCCACCGTCTTCTTCGATTGGGTCACGCTTTATCCATTTGCCATTGCTTGGATTATAATAACGGTAATTATAATATACTAAACCACTTTCTTTCTCATAATATTCAGAACTGAATTTGAATACGTTTTCAACATTCTCATCTGTTTTTGCTAATTGTCCAAATGGGCTATAATCGTATTTATTAGCGATTTCTCCTGTTGTTAAATTAATTAACTGCGTAATATTTTTATTGCCATCTGCGATGTAATTAAATACCACGCCATCTTTTTCTAATGCCAATAAATTATCACCTAACCATACAAATCTATCACTTATTGAGCCATTATTCAACTCATCAACGGTTTTTATTAGCTTATATTTGTTATATATAAATGATTTATGTGATTTTAGCACCCATTCGTTGTTTTCTTTTTCGAAAACTTTCTTTTCACGACGACGACCCATATAATCGTATTTAAACTCTAACTTTTGAGTAGTGTTTAACATTTTAACTAAACGATTTTCGCAATTCCAGTAATAATTGTAATTACCATCATTCTTTAAGTTACCATTAACATCATAAACATAACTTTCTGAATTTGGAATATCTTTAACAACTGATGATTTTTTACCAGTTGAATCTTCTGCTAAAACAATCAACTTTTTACCGTCAATAACTTCAACTTTGCCCTCTAACTCAACTGCCGCACTGCCGTTTGCGTCGATATTTTCGCCGTTTGCGTCAACTTTTACCAACGTACCATTTTGCGCTGTAACATCACCTTTAAATGGCATCGCTCCACGGTAGTTAAACTGTTGAATTTGATTTAAGTTATTATATGTACCGTTAATCTTGAAATCATTCTTTTGATAGAATGTACGGTTACCAATCGCATCATATTTATAGATGAATTTATCAGCAAAATCTAAACTACTATCAGCAGCTATTAACTCACCTTTTTCATTATAGCGGTAACTGATCTTTTCTGCAACATCATAAGCAGTACCGTTTTTAGTAATTGATGTACGACGACCTAATTTATCCAATGTATAAACAAAATCGCTAACAACGTTGCTATTTGACTTATTATTAATGCTTAACAACCTATCAGCATCATCAAAAGTATAACTACGCTCAACCGTATTTGTTCCAGAAATAGTAGTTTGTTTTGCTAGTAATTCACTATTTGTTTTATAGGTGAAATTTGTTGTCAAATTCTGACCATTAACGTTTACTGCCACTGAATTCAAACGACCCAAATCATAACTATAGTCGATACTATAATCAGTTCCAGCTGTTAACTTACTTAGCATACCGTTTGTGTACTGGTAATTAACTGTCGCACTTGCGCCACTTTCAGCAGTCAAACGAGTGCTATTTCCTTCGTAATTGAAACTTGTTAGACCTGTTGCGTCTTCGATTTGACTAACACGGTTTAATTCATCATAGTTGTAGCGAATATCATCACCTAGGCGGTTTCCTGTTAAAAATTCACCTAAATTATTGTAATGTTGCGCTGTTACTTCGTTTGTATCAACGTTTAATGATGGGTAATCAATACCACGTTGTTGACCTAAGTTATCATACCAGTAGCGAGTTGTAACTCCACGTTTATCGGTACGGCTAATCATCTTACCTTTTAGATCATATTCATAACTCAAATCAGCCGAGTCAACAGTTGAACCATCATATAGCTTCTTCACTAACTGACCATATTCGTTATAAACCCACTCAGTCACTGCGCCATTACCATCTGTCATTGAAATCATTTGATTATTGGCATTATACGTAAAGCTTAATGGGTAGGTGTTTGCACCATCTTGACCAACTAACTGCCCCAAATTATTATAGTTTCTAAACTGTTTTGTACCGTCCGCAAAAGTAATTTCCGTAATTTGGTTATTTAAATTATAGCCATACTTTGTAGTATTTCCTAACGCATCAGCTTGTGCTGTTAAACGTTTAAATTTATCGTATGAGCTTGTTTGTTTTACAGAACCGCTTTCCGTTATTTTCACACGATTTCCTGCGTCGTCATATTCATAAACAGTTTCAACGCCTGCTTTAGACACTCTTTTTATTAAAAATGGTCCTTCGCTATATTGTGATGTTGTTGAACCATCAGCATACGTTGTTACTACTTTTTGTAAATTACCTTCTTCACTATAAGCCGTTGTAGTTGTTACACCGTCACGGGTAGAACTAACTTCACGACCTCGGCTATCAAAAGAGCCTGTACTACGAACTGTATAATTTGCTGTTTGTACATTACTATTACTTGCATCAACTCGAGCTGTTGCGATTTCATTAGTTGAACCAAAACGGTAGTCATAGCTATAACGTGCAACATTACGAACTAACTCACTTACGTCATTATTAGCTGTATATGGTGCAGTTAAAGTATATAATAAGAAATCAGTTTCACTATAAATATTTTCTTGGCTCACATCTTTTGCGGTTTCAGTTGCACCAACCAATACTGGACCGATTGCCTTTAATAATTTACCATCATTGTCATATTCATTACGAACATAAACTACACCTTTAGCTGTATTTGTATATTGTTTGATTAAACTACCATCTAATTCATATTCAAATTTAGAGCTAAAATTATTTTCATTAAATGTTAACGTATTTTTATCATGCTTATAAGGTCCATATTGAGCTTTAACCATACCATTCGAATAGTAAGTCATACTGTTTACAAGCGGTTGATCATCACTAGATTTTAATGGAGTTGTACTTGCAAGAGTTGCATTAATATCATTAATTTTTGCATCAGTTTCATTTGCAAACATTGCTGTGTGAATTAAACGTTGTTGATTATCATAAAAATTACGTTTAACTGTACTATCAGGGTTAATTGCATAAATCTGATTATCATAAAGATCATAGCCATATTGAATTGTACGTCCTAATTCGTCAGTTGCTGAAATTAAACGATTTGCATCATCATAATTTACTTTAGTTACAGCCCCAGACATTGTTTTTACTTCAATTCGATTGCCACTAGTATCAAGTTTATAGCGTGTGTCCATGAACCGACGACCAGCTTTAGTCATACGAATTTCACGAACGATACGTTTACGTTGATCACGTTCATAAAGTATTACATTACCTTCACGGTCAGTGTATGAAGCCAATCCACAGCATGCATATGACCATAATTCAAAAGTATTGTCAGAAGAATACTCTGCTTTAATACGTTGGTAAAAAATGTTGTAACTATTTTTAACAGTTTCATAAACTGTTTCGCTGCCATCTTTATCATAATAAGAATATTTAACCAAAATAGGATTGCCGCCAAAATCATATTCATACGAAACTTTTTTAAGTCCAGCTTTTGAAATTAAATGACCATTGACAGCTTTAATTGGTAATTCACCTGGTGAATAAGCCTCTTTAATGCGTCCTTTATTATCACCTTGATCATAATATGTATAATAATTATTTAACTTCAACGTTGCTGTCGCATCACCACTAATTATACCATTTGCATATTCTTGACCAATATCATTATATAAAGATTTATATTCATGCCATTTTGTTAACTCATTATTTAAGGCTTCCTTAGTTGTTCCTCCTACATAATAAAAAGTTGAATAAAAACCCTCTGGTATATCGCTTAAATTTTCTGTTGACCATTGACGCACCATTCCTGGCACCATTACGCTTTTTGAGATTAGTGACCCATCTGCAGCTGTAATTATAGTATCATAACTAATAACTGCACCGTCATTTGAATCGACCTTTAAATTTTCATATGTTTTAGTTCTTAAAATATTACCATCTTTATCGCGTTCTATTACTTTATAAATATGACCAAATTTTTGATAAATATCAGTTAAATCTTTTTGATAAAGTGATAATTGACTAGAGTCTTTATAATATTGATAATCTTTTACGGCCAAAATGTTACCGTCTTCTACATTGCCACTATAAATAACCTCACGATAAATTTTCCTACTTAAATAAGGACGATTTCTATAGAATTCATTATTTAAACCTCCTTTACCATATGTATCAAGCCGGTCTACTTGATGGGTTCTACCCAATGCATCTTTATCTCCTTTATCTCCGTCTCTTCTCCATGCATTATTTTTATAAATAAAACTATTTGTTGTTAATGGGTTTTCAAATGAACCTTTTTTTGAATTCCAGTAATTGGCTGTAGAATGGCCATATTCAAAGTCATATCTTACTCTTTCCCAAGATCCGTCAGGGTGATTCAAAGTAATTTGGTACGGATTTTTCTGCCACTCAATAGTACTAACAGGACCACCATTCTCTGATATCCTATTTATTGCCAAAACATAATTTGAATAGCTAGCAAAACTTAAATTTACTAGTTCATAGTCATAAGTAAATGATCTTCCTCCCATATCTTCAATATGTTTTAAAAGAACATAATTTTTAGAACCATAGTTTTGATATTCATCATTTCTAGCTTCATATGACAATTTCATGGTTCCCGTGATATTTTCAATAACACTTCCATCAATTGCTAATGGTCCATTTACCTCTTTTAGTTTACCATTAATGATTGAATCATCTTCAGTTAAGCCAGACCAATATACGAAATTAAACCTTCTATTATCTGCTGTAATTGCATAATCTGGTGACTTTGTAGTGTTATTTTGATTATAGAAAAACTTCAACTTATCACCAGCCTTATCAGCAATCCACATTAAACGATACTCACTACCATTATATTTATTGAAATAATAGTGAAATTTGTCTTCATCAGTCATGATGACATTAGTTTCATCCGAGGATAACCAAATATTTCTGCCTGCTTTTGGTCTACTAAGGTTTCCAGTATAGCCATCTCCATCATCTACAATAAAACCATCTTGCTTATCGAATGTAAAAGTTTTACCATTTCCATAATAAAATTTTACTTCATTTTGAGATACTTCCAAACCATGGTCTAAATATGATATTGACCAATTCGTTCCTACAGGAGCATTGTTATAAATTTCTCTTCGAGCCGAAGGTTCATAGTGCATTTTTAAAACAAAAGAAGGTCCTTTAGCGGCATTATACCACAATGGAATGTCATTTATATAAAAACGACCATCTTCTGATAATCTTGAAACAGGGGCTTTACAAATTCCTTTATTGCATGGAGAACGACTTCCACTATCAGTAAGACCTCCGCCACCAGTCCCTCCGCTTGGTGGGTTTGAACCTCCTCCTGATGTACCTGGAGAATTTTCACAAGATTCTGTAGTACAACCATCATCATTTGATGTCTCTGGTTGAGAATCACCTTCAGTTTCTTCACATGGTGTTGACCCAACATATTCTTCGTCACAAGCGAATAGTTGAGTAGGAGTAATATTTGCTATCGCAAATATTCCAAATAGAAGGGATGAAACTATTTTATTATATTTTCTAATTTTCATTTATAATTACCTTAATTTTTATTTACAAATTTTTATACTTGCACTACCAACTTCACCATTTTCTAAAAGTAAATTAACCGTATAAGAATGAACTCCTTTTGATAATTTTGTGGTGTCCAAGATATGATTATATTTAACTTTATTTACTGATATATTTTCCTCTAGAATATTTGTTCCATTCAAAAAATAAATTATTTTACCACTACTAGATTTCAATTTTTTATTATCAATTTTATTTAAATCAATTTCTAATTCAATTTTATTATTATTAGGAATAAATTCTCCTTGATCATTTACCTCATTTGAAGATTGTATGTCAATATTTAACTTCTGCAAATTTGATGATTTAAATACAGAAGACGCAACTTCAACATCATCAGGGTTAATATTTTTATTATAAACTAATGCATTTTTAATCCATTTTGCATCAATAAAAGATTCAGGCATTGGAGAAGATGACATCAATAAAATATAATTTTCAGGTAAAGACATCGCACTAACCTTTAATTGAAAATTAGTGGCATTAAGGTAGTTTTTTTGAGTCTTTTTATCAATACCATCCCATGCAATATTAACATTTCCTTTTTTTACAGGAATCCAGGTAACAATATCAAATGAGTTTTTACTGTTCTCAGGAATAAATGTTACTTTAACTAATGCATCTTTAACTGAAGTAAAAGAAATATTTTTTTTATTCTTATCCCATTTTGCCCAATAAGTTAAACTATCAAATCCACCTGTCGTGTAAGTTTTATCTTTAACAAAAATAACACCATTCATGTCAGTAGTTTTGATACTATATGTATATAACTGTGTCGGTAGTTGTACATTTTTGCTATCTTTTCCATTCCATGTTAAATCATGTTTTTTTCTGTACACGTTATCAGAAACTTTATTAACCATTTGCATGTTTTTATCAAAAATCATTAACTCAGCTTTTGTAAGCTTCAACGTTTCAATTTGACACTGCCAATTTTTATCTTGTTGAATGTTAAAATCTTTTGAAGATGTTTGTTGTTTAACAATGGCAGATTTCATCTCCAAAATTAAACCACAAAAAATAAACATACTTAAAAATAATCTAAATTTCATTTTTAAACCTTCCTTATTCTATTTATTATTTTTTAATTCTAAATTAATTTTTGGTCCATCAACATCATCCCAGCCATCAGGAGTCGTTGAATTCGTATCAACGTTATCATTGATTCCATCTCCATCCGTATCTGCTTTGTTAGGGTTAGTTTGTTGTTGATATTCTTGCAGGTTAGTTAATCCGTCGCCATCGCTATCAGCGGTTAAATCAGTAATACCGTAGTGCTTTTCCCATTTGTCTGGAACATTGTTACTATTAGCATCTAAATTAACATCATTGGTCACTGGATCAAAACCATTCTGCAGCTCCCAATTATCCTCCATACCATCATTATCTGAGTCAGAATTGTTAGGATTAGTATTATTTTGCATTTCTTGAAGATTCGTTAAACCATCATTATCAAGGTCAAGAGTTGCATCTGCTGCATCATTAGGGTTTAATTTATTGTTGACTTCCCAACCATCACTCATACCATCATTATCTGAATCAGCAATATTAGGATTTGTGCCATTTTTATATTCTTGAAGGTTTGTTAAGCCATCATTATCAGCATCAAGAGCTGCATCATTAGCATCGGTTCCATTCAAGTTATTATTATGTTCCCAACCATCAGGTATGCCATCACCATCAGTGTCTTTTTTAGTGATATCTAAGTAAGAATAATTATATTGAATTGGAAAGTCAATCCATGCACAATCAGAACCGTTTGATACTGAACCATCTTTACTATATTCAAATTTAAATTCATGGACTCCTGGAGTTAAATTATGCGAAAATAGAGTCCAATCTATACTTCCTGACCATTTTTAAACTTCAACTCCATCTATGTAAAACTTTAAATAATCATAGCCTCCCTCGCTTGAAACTTTATACCAAAATTCTATTTTTTCTCCCAAATCAGCAGTAAAACTAAAGGCCGATGACTGCGAATCATTAATATCCCCTGATTGAACAGCATAATCATCCATTTTAACAGTATCTTGTTGAATAAACCAATTTTGATTTCCACTATGAACCCAATTAGTTGGCAATACACCATCTTCAATCATTAAATTAGGGTCTGGTAAAGACGCTATGTATTTAATATTTTTTTCTTCGCCATCATTTAAACCATCGTCATCTGTATCAGAATTGTTTGGGTCTGAACCGAGTTCAAGTTCCTCTTCATTAGTTAGACCATCATTATCATTATCATAAAAATCAAAAGCATTCAACTTTACAGCTAATTGATCAAGGTATATAGATGAAGAAGTATTTCCTGTGAGTTTAAATATTCTTAAATCACTATTGATAACATTAATATTTCCTTCAGAAATTTTTTCTTTATTAATGTAAAATTCATATGAGTTATCAACAGAATTAATTAATAAACTTACTCTATCCCAATCTAAATCATCAGTTAAATCATTTTTAGACGATGCAATATTTTCAAATTCGCTATTTCCTGAAACTTTAAGCTTCAAATTACTATCTGTATCAACCTCAAATTCAGCAAAGTCAAATAAATTTATTTTAATATCATTTTTAAGAGTAATATAAAAATCAATCCAAATTTCTTTTTCAGAGATACTCTTAAATGTTCTTTTAACAACACTTTTTGAATCGTTGGCTAGTATTTCAATTGATTTACCTGAGTTATAAAAATCTTTATTTTCTACAATATTGGCTTCCCCACTGCTAACAAGCCAACTATGTTGTCCATCAAGATTTGTTGTAAAAAATTCGTTAAAATCTTCAATATAAGGGAAGTTTATATCGTTATCTTTAACAAGAGGGTTCCAACCATTTTGAACTTCCCAACCATCATTCATTCCATCTTTATCAGTATCAAAATCATGAGGGTTTGTATTAAGCTCTATTTCGTCAAAATCATTTAATTTATCACCATCTAAGTCAGAGTCGATATTTGAAACTATTGGGTTTAAGTTATGACTTATTTCATCTAAATCATTCATTCCATCATTATCAACATCAGTACCGATATTAGAAACCCTTGGGTCTAATCCCAATTTGACTTCTTTTATATCAGTTAAATTATCATTATCAAGATCTGAAGATATATCATGAGCAACCAATGGGTTGAATTCTACATCTATCTCTTCCTTGTCAGTCATCGTATCGCCATCAGTATCACTATTCAAAGGATTTGTATTATGAGTATTAATTTCAACATTATCATCCAAACCATCACTATCAGAGTCCTTTTTCAATGGATTAGTATGATGAATGTTCACTTCGTCGATATCAGTTAATGTATCACCATCCAAATCAGAAGAAGATGCATTTGCAATATTAGGATTTAAGCCATTTAAAACCTCGTCGACATCCATAATTGAATCATTATCTAAATCACTATTTAAATTTGAAACAAGCGGGTTCAACCCTATTTCAATTTCTTTTTTATCGGATAGACCGTCACCATCGGTGTCAAATTTACTTGGATTAGTATTATGAATATTAACTTCGTCATTATCGGTTAATCCATCATTATCAGAGTCTATTTTTAAAGGATGAGATCCATAATTTTTAATTTCTTCAATATCAGATAAAGTATCATTATCTGAATCTTTACCAATATTAGATAGCAAAGGATTTAATCCATGTTCAAGCTCTTCTTTATCACTTAATCCATCTCCATCTGTATCAGATGAATGCCAACTTGTTTTATATATATATTGTTCAAAAGCATCTAATAAACCATCTTCATCTTTATCTAGAACAAAATGAAAATTAACTGTTTCTTTACAACCGCAGCTATAATTAATCGTTATATTTTCTGAAATATTTATATCATTTAACGAATCACTAGGAATGACTGGACTAAAAATTAAAACTTGTTTGTTTATATCAAAAGGGTGTTGAGAAAAATTACCATTCCAGCTCGGAATATTGCTTTCACATCCACCACAATAGTAACTAGATCCTGGATTAGGAGAAGAACCTAAGTATAAATCTTCTTCAGTAATATATCCTATAGCATTTTTCCCAGGCAATACACAATAAACAGTAACATAACAGATAGGGTTAAAAAAGTAATCTTGACCTGCATAATTTGATGAATTACTTTGATAATATGATAGTGGACTATAACTTGTTCCTGACGTTATATTAATTACAATGTTTTCATTAAAAGGAGTAATACTTTTTAAAAAACATGAATAAGCAGGAGGTGGCACTGGATGATCACAAGCTATTATATTTGGGTTATTATTAGTAGTAGCAAATGATTCTACGGCGGAAATTAAAATACAACTAAAAAGAAGTAATAAAATTCTAGTGTTAAACTTCATTGTTTTGTTTCCTTTTGCTAAATTTTTTATATTATTATTTTTGTTTATTTTTTAATTTTTGAATCGCATTTTGTGTCGCAACTTTATAAAGCTGATGGTCATTTTTCAGAATATTTTCCAAACCCTGAATATCATCTTTAGTGCCGATTTCGCCAATTGTCGCGATTGCTGTTAGGCGTAAAACCATATCGCCGGGATCATTAAATGCTAAATCTCGTATCGCATTAGTAACTGATTCCGAATCATTTTTCATTGATCCCACACTTTGTACCATCGCAATTCGGCTTGGAATGTGCATCGATTCATCTTCAACTAACGACACCAACTCAGTATTGATTCGCTCTTTATCGATCTCTTTTGGATACATTTTTGACAAATCGCTCAATGCTAATATTGCAGTTCCAGACACATCACACTGGGTATCTTTTAGAGAATCGAACAATGTTTCTTGAATTTGTTTACGTAGTTGAGCATCTGCTTTTGAATATTCACTACGAAGGTGCTGCACTGCATACCCTCGCAAATCTCCATCAACACTTTTATCTGCTGATAATTGACTTAAAAAATCGATGTGACTTTTATTGGCTTTTCTATCGCTTTCAAGTTTGATGAAGATTTCATCCTTAAGATGAAGACCCAATCTATCATTGCTTCCACCATAAACATAATCATGCAATCCTTGAATATTTGCCATTATTAATGGAGTTTTTAAATTTTTAACAATCTCTAATTGATGACGATATTTTTGATATTTAGTTTTACCTTCTGGTTTAAACAAACCATTCAATTCACCATAATCAAAATTTTTCTTTATAAAATTTGATGTAGATTTTGCTTTTTTAAAGTTATTATTTTGAGAGTTATTTTGTGAAGCTATTCTGCTTTTTTTAGCCTCTTTTTTTGTTGCTAATGGCCTACTATTTCCCGTTGTTTTGACAGGTTTTTTATTACTGTAAAACTGAGCAATAGCAATAATCATTACAGCAACTAAAATAACCCCAAAAAGCTTAATAATTAAAAGCTTATTATTTTTCATTACTAATATTCCTTTGTTAATATAAAAAACTCCATGCATATAATTGGAAATACATGGAATTTTTAAATTAATTGGTAAAGTTATTTTTTATCAGTGGTTGACTCCTTTTCAACTTTTTTATGAGCAGAGCATTTTACTTCTGTATGAGCTTCGTTTTTGTTCTTTTCAGAATCATATGTCATAACATTTTTAACAACCATACTCCATAGCCATATTGCTTTATTACGATTTTTACTATCAGACATCATTTTTACAGCGTTCTGATATTTTTCTTCGTCAACGGAATAATTAATTTTTTTCAAAAATTCAACATCAATTTTTGAATACCAATAATCCTCTAGCAAGGTTATATTTCTCTCATAATTTTTTAAATCATTATTCCCAAGAGCGATTTTTAATTCTTTCAATATTCCAGTAAAGCAATCATTGTCCTTAAATTTTTTATAATTTTTCAAACAATCATTATACATATGTACAGATAAGTAAATATTATAGCTAACAATAGGCAAGCTTTTATCTTCTTGAATAAGAACTGCAAAATCTGCTATAGCTTTATGCAATCTACCGCCATAGGAATGCCTGATTAATTCTAATTTTATATATAGACAATCAGGGTATTTATTAAATGCTTTCATGACGTTCATTTTATAATTATTTATAACATCAATATCAGCGGATTTATTTCCATACCAAAGACTTTTGAATTGTATCAACTTTTTTATACACGTTTTTAAATCATCATTTTCTTCTATTTCCAAATTCTTAATTTTTAAAGATTCAATTTTAATATTATTTGATTCTTTAAAAATTTTTATATATTCATTTTTTGTAATATTAGCTCGTAAGCTTACAGGTAAAATAAATATTAAAATTAAAAAATTTTTAAACTTTTTCATACAAAAATCCTTTTTTTGGGGGCAAGTGATATTTATTTAAATTATTTATATGAATAGATACAAATGCTCATTTTAACTACTCTGCAGGAACATTTCCTAACATACAATTATTATCACAAGTATGGTAAGCTACACCCTCAATTACTACTGGAGTACTCGCAGAGTGAGTTTCGACATCAGTATACTCTCTATTACAAAAACCGCATTTGCGTGTTATCTCATTTTCTCCAGCTTTATCAATTTGAGGTTTACCATTAACAATTTTTGACGTACATTTTTTAGTGACGACCGCCCCTATTATCGGTCCATCACATGGAGGACAATAGTGCCGTCCTCCGCCACAACCCACGTCACAACTCCACTCATCACATTTACCCGGAGAGCCAGGAGCACAATGAGGATCTTCAAGAACATGGTTAAACTTAAGGTATACATATTCATTACATTTATAGCATCTTTCTAAAGGTATAGATGTGTAACCCGCTTCGGTCGCAGTACAAGCTTTATCTTTTTTACCATGATCACATCCACAAGTGCCGCCACTACAATTGTAGTCACATGTAAATTGATCACAATACTCTTTTTCACAAATGAGGTTATGATAATCCTTTACATGCTCATATTTTTTCCATCTATCTTTTTTGCATATATCGCATATTCCTTCATTTTTGTAAGTGTAACCCGTAAGGGATAAATCGCAGGCTCTATCAGTTTTTTTATCATGGTCACATTTATCTACATTAGGGGTAATTTCAGTTGCAGTTACAATTAATATAGTACTAAATAAAAATAGCACTAATAATAAAAACTTATTTATTCTTTTCATTTTATATAATTTCCTTTATTTTTTGATTTGTTATTAATTACAATAGGAGCCTTTTGCCCCTAAAGTAATTAATGTTCTTGAAGAATATTATTAATATAATTCTTGGACTTTTTCGCCATCAATTTTAAACGTTGCGTGGTGACATGCTGCTGTTTTTGGAGCAGCTGGGGTTTTTACAAAACGAACCTTGCTCATCCCTGTCGCATCAAATTGACTGCTATTGAAAGTTTTATTAACAGTTCCATCTTCAAATGCCACCCCTGAAAGGAAAATCTTATACTCAATTGAATAATTTTCTTTCATTGGATAACAAATTGAATCTAATTCCATCACCAAAGTTCCATCTTCGTAGGTTGCTTTTCTTTGAAATGAAGTTTGGCCGATGCCGTAGAAGCGGATTAATTCAATTGGCAATGTTGCGATAATTTGATCTGTTTCTTTATTTCTAACAATCACTGCTTGTGCTTGATTCCACTCGCGTGAATGAATTAATAATTCAGAACCATCGCTCAATGCGTTATCAACATCCCCAGTAACTTCTAAATACATCTCTTCTGAAACTTCTGGAATATTAAATACTGCAGCGGCCGATGTTGTCATTGTTAAATTTTCTTGCTCAAATGAATAATCAACTACTTTTACAGTCAATGTATTTTCAACAGTTTCTCCCGCTGCATTTTTATATGAACCTGTGATTTCATAATTCTTTACTTCGGTAAATGTTACTTTCTTAGGCGCATTTTCAGTTACTGGATAATTAACATTATTAACGCTAACGTTAGCATTTGAGTATTCACTATTTTCAGTTGCCGGCATTGCCGTTAACAACATCGCAGAACCTTTTTTAACTGTAACAACATCACCTTCAGCGATAATATTTGTTGGCTCCCACTTAATATTTTTCGTAACAGTTTTTAGACCATTTTGAAAGTTGAAGTTAAAATTATTTTCACTGTCATTTTGTGATAAACTTATTTCCTTATGCCAATTTTCACCATTAAATGCTTCTACACTTTCATCATTAACTTTTAAGGTTTCAGCAAATTTATTGATTCCTTCAATAATTACTGGCGAAACTTTGCTGCTAGCTGAAACTTTGTCTAGTTTGCTATTGTTTTTAGCATAATTTGCTAACCAGTCATCAACGCCATCATTATTAGCATCACCACAAATTGGTTTTAAAACTTCAATTTCATTGATTATTAATGTGTTGCCAATCGTTGGATTATCAAACAATATTTTTATAGTGTGTTCACCCGCAGTTAAATGTTGCATAAAATCACTAAAGTCATAGTCAGAATTTTCCGCTGCATTGTCAATTTTTTCTGAAATTACCAATACATCATCACAATAAACATCAACCTTATAATCACAACTTGCTTTTAGCGTACTCTTAACATTAAGCTGGAATACTCCCGCTTCTTCTGTTGTGAATTTATACTCTAATGCACCAATCGCACATGCAGATTTTGCCGAAGTTTCATCTTTAGTCCACGCTCCCAATGATGATTCAAATTCAGAACCATCTAATTTTGCCATCTCAACGTAGCTATTTATTTGTACATCAGCAACATTTGGGTTACTGTTGAATTTATTAACTTCATCACCATCGCTAATACCATCACCATCGCTGTCCGCATTATTTGGATCGGTGTTATATTTATTAATTTCATCGTAATCATTAATGCCATCATTATCGCTGTCTGCATTATTCATATCAGTGCCATGCTCTAATTCATATGCATTAGTTAAGCCGTCGCCATCACTATCTTTATCCCATGCAATATATTCATCAAGTTCAGCAGATTTTTTAGTAATGTGCCAGAAAACATCGCCAGCCATTGGTTCCATTCCAGCCCCAGGAGGAGCCCATTTAAGGTCTAACATTGCAGCTCCAACACCTTCATGATATTCAATTTCAATAAAGTGCATGCCTGCTTTTAAATGTTTGCTCCACAGTGACCCAACTGGGTTCCAGCTTCCATCAGAAAATACTTCAACGCCATCAATGCTAATTGTTACGGCATCATCATATGCTGTTAAAAATTTATAAACTCCAGTTGTTGGCGCTGTAAAATATCCTTTAAAGAACGCATATACTCCATCAGTTTTTCCACTGTTTAAAACTTCGCCTTCACCAGCATTAAAATTAATATCTGTATAAACCTCAGTATTTGTCGCATTCAAATTTTGCAAACTTTCTGGAGCCCACATTTTATCAGAAAAAGATCCAAGTAAACCCGCTACTTTAGTAATATTATTTATATTTTCTAATGGTTTAACCGCAGGGTTTGTATCAAGCTGATATTCAAGTAAATTCTTTCGACCGTCACCATCATAATCCGCATCATATAATGAATTAAGAGCAACGTTGTTGTCTCTTTTCCAATTAAGATATGCTTGTTGGTCATCACTTAAACTAATAGAATTAACTTTTCTATAGTTACATTTGTCCTCTGTATCCACCGCAACAATATAATAAACATCGTTTTCAGAAATCATTGGTAATGAATAAGTCGAGTCCGTCGTCGAACCCACTAAGTTTAAGTTACGATAAATTTTATATTGCGCTACGCTTGGCCCATTATAATTCCATGATAAAGTTAATTTATCATTTTGCACATCTTTATTTACATTTGAGAAGAAATTTTCATTGTTATTATTATCAGCGACTAATAAATTAGTGTTAATAATTTTTGCTTCAATTCCATCATCAATGCCATCATTATCACTGTCTTTTTGGTTCGCTTGAGAATTAAATTGAACAATTTCCTCATAGTCTGTTAAACCATCATTGTCTGTATCCCAAGAGCTATTGCTTGAGCCTTTTTCAGCTTCAAGTGAATCCGCAACGCCGTCAAAATCAGCATCTGTTGCTAAATAAGATTGGACGTTATCATTTAACTGAACAAATGAATAACCATCAAGAGGTCTGTAACCAAAAGTTGGTCCGGCATACTCCATAAGAAGAGTCGATTTATCTCCAGAAAATTCATAATAAGTAATTTTTGCGCGATGTACGCCAGCTTTTAAGTTTACCTTAAAAATATTCTTTTCTTCATAAGTGCAATATTTCATATCATTGAAAACTTCTTTGCCATCGATTTCAAGAATAAAAGAGTTGTCATGCTCAACTCTAAACGTGTATTCACCATCTTCGCTGGCAACAAAAAATCCATCAAAAGTCATCGCTGCAAATCTGCTTTTTCCACTATCTAAAATAGTATCGCCACTTCTCTCAAAGAAGTTAAAATTTATGTCGTTACGAATTTGAGTTTTGTAAGGAGTTCGTGCATTAATATTATAGAAATTATACCATTTTTGTGGATCATCATATTTTCCCATATATTCGCTATGAGTCGGAAAAAGCTCATTCATAGCCATCTCTACGCCATCATAATAAGAAACTTTTGCACCAAATTGATCGAAAGCATATGAATTTAATAGAAAGTAGTTACTATTATTTGCCGCTAATGTGGTAATAGAATTTGAACCAGTCTTAATCTCATTTCCATCATCATCTAAAGCTTTAATTGAAAAATTATAATCTTGATTCGGCAAAAGATTGTTAAAAACATAACTATTATTTTTGGTAGTTAGTAATAATTGATCATTGCAAAAAATTTGGTAACCTTTAGCATTAGAAAGATTTTGCCAATTTAATTGCATGGAATTTGCTGTTAATTCATTGTACGAGACAACTAAATCATTATCAACCGCAAAAAGATTTCCACTCCCCAGTAATAAAATACCGCCAACAGACAACTGCTTCAATAACTTCATTTTTTTATATCTCCTTAAAATACTATAATATATATATCAAATCATATCAAAAAATACTAAAATTATAAAACTAAACGGCTTTAAATTATTTCATAAAATGCAAAACAAGCTTATGATGTTCCAAAAAAGCTCTAAAAAAAACTTTTTGTGCAATTCCTCCTTTAGTAGGTAATCTTAATAATAATTTAGACTAATATTAAAGCAATACAAATATATTTTTATCATTTTTCCATATAATAATTGTTTTGCTTAGGTTCAATATTAGTTTTTTAATAATAATTACTAAATAAAAAACTCTTCAACTTAAAATTTTATTAACATTCTCAAGTTGTTGTTTTGCGATTTTTATTACTTTTGATTTGTAATCTATTTTTTTAAGGATTAAATTTTAGTACAATTGAATTAGTATAGTGATACCCTTTGTATTTTGACGTTTTACAATAAAATAGACCAAATTTTTAGCAAAAAAACGTAAACAAATATTTAAGGGCGTTCATTGTATCTATAACCGTGTTTATTCAACAGCAGTATTTTTGAATACGGCTGTTATAGATATTTTGAGCGTATTTTTGTTTTTGCATTTTTTGCGAGGCTATTAGGTCTAGCCCTACTTTAGATGTGAAGATTTAAATACGCTCTTTTTTTATGCTTAAAATGCAGGGGCGTTATAGAATTTTTTTAGGAAGTTTTAAGTTTAGTAGTTCTCATTTAATCAAATAATAGTCAACAAATTAATGAGGAAAAACGATGTCCCAAAAGCAAAATGATCAGGAAACGAATTCGCCACATAAAGTAAAATATTATTCCAAAGAGGAGTATGAGAACGGAGACTTTGAAGGAGCTATTTTAGAATGTTTTTCAATCAGCACCTCCAACGATAATAAGAAAAATAAAGTGCATGGTTATTTGTTAACGTTGCAAGGTTAGTAGCATTTTGCTTAATGTAATTTTATCATTATTCTGAAATTGTAGTTTTGATGTTTTTATTGCTTTTGGTTTGCAATTTGATTTTTTAGGTATTAGTTTTTAGTACAATTGAATAATTTATAGTGTTTACTTTCACTATTTCTGCGTTTTGTTTCAAAATACGCCAAATTTTTTACATACGAAACGCTAACGAAAGAACTGAAAGATACCGTTCACTATATCTATAAAGACTGTTTTTCAAGCTGTATTTTTTTTGAATACGGCTTTATAGATATTTTGAGCGTATTCTTTTTCTGCATTCGTATGTAGGTTATTGGCGTAACCTTGAAACATGTGTAGGAATTTGAATACGCTCTTTTTTTGTGCCTGCATTTTGCTTCCACTTCATAAAAGAGCTGAAATAATCGAATGATTGTCATTTTTTTGACAATCAATAATAATTTAAAGGTGTATCTAAAAATTTATTTTAAAATAGAAAATAGATATTTTTGAATTTAGAAAAGTATTTTTAATTTACTGCGTAGCAAGTCGCTACGTATAAATTCATAAATTATTTAAATAAAACAAAAAGAACATTTCTTAGATAAATGTTAAATTTTTGGATGCGCCCAATCAACTTAGTTCTAATTTTATGGAGTGTAAAATGGAAAATTGTCAAAAAAGTTCACGCAACAAAATCGTTGAATCGCTGTTTAAATTTAAAGAGTATGAAGAATATGCGGATGTCCCAATATTTCGCCGTCAATGGTTCTTTTGGTTATTATTATTGGTACCCAGCCTTACGAACGTCTATCTGGGTAATCCGTGGTATATGAATTTGTTAGAGATTTTGACGTTATCTGGATGTTTTGCGATTATCGTTTTTGGAAATGCCTATTATAAACGTCGTGGCAAAGTATGTCCATTCAATATTTTTAATCGAGGGGTCAGCTTTTTAATTGTTGTTGGCTGGATGATTAATGCGTTTCGCAATGTGATTTTAAGCGTAATTTCGTAATTAAAAGGAAATGGAATATGAAAAAGAATTTAAATTATATAAAACTAAAAGGAAAAAATGTAATGAAGTTTTTAAAATTGTTTACAATAATGTTGGTAACGATAGTGGCGGTTATTTTAACAGGATGTTCAAAGCCGACCCCAATGGGAAGCGATGAACAGGTAAAAGAATTAGTTATTAGTATAGTAAAGGAAAACACAGGCGTAAGGTCTTTGAAGTATGCGAAAATAGAAAATATTCGCACAGTTGAAGTGAATAAAGATATTAAAAAGTCAACTTCAGAGGCTGATTTGCACTATAGTTTTTCTGGTTCAATCGATACAAAAACTCCTATTAAATACACAGCTCAAATCAATGAAAATGGCGAATTATATGTTGAAGTTTATGGTGATTTACCACGTTGGTAAGCAACTAAAAATATTTTGGAATTTGAAAATAAATACGGAAATTTAAGAATAACTCCATAAAATAAAACTAAAGCTACCAGGTGGGGATTTGTTTCTCACCTAGTAGCTTTTTTAGTACTTTGTTAAGCATTTAAATAATTGAACTACAAGTATACATCTATACATCTATACAAATATATTTAAATGCATTTTAAGGGTGTATAGCGTTAGATTATTAATTAAATGATATATTGAACATATTATCAAATGATACATCTTCGAGCTCATCAAATAGTGGATCATGGATAACTTTCTTAGGCTCAGGCTCTTTGGGTTCATCTAAAAATGGATTATAACCAAGCTTTACAGGCTTTATTGGTGTTAAGGTACTTATGTCAAGATTCTGTAAATCAATCGTTTGCAGATTATTATAAAACTTAATAACTTCGAGCGATGTTTGAAGTTGTTCTCTTGTTACTGGGAATTGAAACGAAACATCTTCTAGTGAACGAACTCGGCTCAGAGCAGTATAAAATTGATAGGGTGCAAAAAACTCATCATTAATAATATGAACTCTCTTCAACGTTTGACCTTGAGCCTTGTGGATCGTAATGGCATACGCTGTTTTCAAAGGGAATTGAGTAAAAGTCCCAGTTATAGTTTTCATCAAATGTCCATCTTGCAATAATAATTGAGTATTTTCCCATTTATCTCGATGTATGATAGTTACTTTGCTAACATTATCAAATTGAACTACAATCTCATCTTTAAAAATATATAAAACTCTACCAAGACAACCATTGACAAACTTTAACTCTCCATCAATATAAAGATTTTTATTAAGCATAATGCGTTGATTTTCCCAAAAAGTTAATACTCTATCGTTAGGTTTTTTGCCTTTATAATTTTTACTCGTTGCAGTGTAACTTTTCGATGCAGTATCATTTTGGAATATCTTGTTATAAGTATTGTTTATGGCACTTACATTTTTATTCGATGAGCATAAGCATATCGCGGTAGGATCAAATGCAAATTCCCTTACATTGCTATTAAGCAGAGCTAAGTCCTTATATGTTAATTTGTTAACATTATCTCTTAAAATATTTAAAATATGTTTTAATTCGCTATCTTCTTGACGGTGAATGGTTTCTAAGCTGATATTTTGAAAATTAGCTTCTTGCCATGCTATAGAATTAAATGCATAAACTCCGCCATGTTCTTTAAGAATTTTACGCTCAATAAAACTTTTAGTTGCCTCTAAAGTTAGTTGACAAAAATCCCCAACAACAATCATCTGCATACCGCCAAAAGGTTTAGTTGAATCTAAATATTTCCTGAGACTTTTATCAATCATCTGAAAATAGAAGCAGTTAACCAAGGAGATTTCATCGATTAAAATCGCATCGACATTTAACATAGCTTTCATGAAGTCTTCAGACCGTTCTGTTAAAAGTTCTTCATTCATGCAGTCATTTTGAAAACCGAAAAAACTAGCAATAGTCCTACCACCAATATTATCTGCAGCTAATCCTGTCATAGCCAATTTAATAATCTCTTTGTGAGTTGAATCAAGGAACGCATTTAATAAAGTGCTTTTACCAGTTCCAGCATTTCCTGTAATAAAAATATTGTCATTAGTTGAACGCAAATAGTTTAAAGCTTTAGTTTGTTCGTCATTTAGTTCAATTTCATTATTTTTAATAGTCATTATAGTATTCCTTTTTGTAAGTATGTGATTTTAGTTTAATTTTAAGTTGCTCATGCCTTGCGAGCGAAATTCTGCGTTAATATTTTTATCATCAATTTTTGATAAGTAGCTAGCCCAATTAGCGGCATCCTCATAACTACCTGAATCGTTGCGATAAATCATTACGCCATTGCTATATTTGTTGCAGTAGTCAATTAATCCCTTATTGTTTTCAGGTAACTTGAGTTGTTTATTCCAAAGCTGTTCAGCCTTAATATGAACGCTATAAGAATGTTGAATTTTATTCCCATCAAACAACATAATGAAATGGTAATGAGGGTTTAAACTAGTTTTCTGTTCTCGCACCCATAAGTAATAGGGATCCAATTTCTTACGTTTAAAGTAACGAATCAGACTTTCATTGAAATTGCTAATCAATGGGCTAGGATTGACATAAATTTCATGCTCAGGAAAGCTAACATCAAAGCGAACGAAAAATACTTTATTATGCTTAGCTAAAGCGTGTTGAAATAGGTTTTCTATATTTTGTAAGATTTGCTGATTATGCTGGTAATTAGAATTTGAATTCATTGTTTACTCCATATTTTGTTAAATTTTTGACAACGTGTCTATAACATGGTATGAAGATAAAAATTTTGAATAATTTAGAAATTCCTTCCTGAGAGCACAGTTCAATAACCAATCATCACAACGACTCGGCTTCCTGAAGGGAACCTGTCGTCTTGATGCATACAGCATCAGTAATGATTTAAATTTTATTAAATTAATAAATAGCTAATACCATATACCTAGCGGCAATTGGCAAATAAGTTGATAATTTTAAGAAGATTCTGAGGCTGAATATATTTTCAATAGCAGTTATAAATGTTGTCGGATTTAGTTCTCATAATATAGTGTAACATTTTGGTGATGAAATAATTAGACTTTAAAAAATATTTTTTTATCTTCACACCATCCTATGAAACCAAAAAATTAAACTCATAGGAAAAATTATGAAAACTCCAAAATTCTTAAATGAAAACATTCGCCCCAAAGTTGTAAAATTAGTAAGCCGCCTAATAAAGCCATTTACCGAAGAAGGTGTAATTTCAGTAGCTGAAGAACAATGCGTGCTCGCCAATTTAAAACATTTAGCCACTAAAGGCTCATTACTGCCAGCTGTAACACCAAAATTAATCGACCAAAAAGAAGCCGCCGAAATGCTTGGGCTCGGTCATAGTAATTTCAAAAAATTAGAAAAAGAAAACGCATTCCCCTTCAAACGCAAAATGGTCGGCTCCGCAATAAGATACCGCAATACCGACCTTATAAACTATATCCTAACCCTCGATGAAGAAGAACAACCAGAGCACTAAAAATTACTTAATAAACTAAGAGTATCCCAAACAGGATACTCTTAGACTATAATATTTTTGGTTTGTATTTGAATTATCACTAATAACTATTTATGTTAAAATATTGAATTGAAAGGAGTAACTGTGAAAATGAATAATTTAATGTATAATCAAAATGGATGTTTAGAGGCTTTTCAAATTATAATACAACAATATATTGTCGCACCTAATTTTCAAGGATACTGGGAAACGATTGAGGCTATTAATAATGATTTAATTTGTGTTCAAAATAATAATTCACCCTTACTAAAAGAATTAAATAGCAAAAAACTTTATGATAAGGTTTTAAAAATAGACAAATTCAAAAAAACATTAGGGTTTCGATATGAAGCCAAATTAAAGCAAGAGTGTAAAAATATAATTCAAAGGATTTATGATAACCCTTCAGATTATAGCGAATTGAATACTCCAATAATAAATTTACAAAATAACTTTGAATCTTTTGAATGTAAAATGATTTTTCCAGCTCTCATTTTATGTTATATGGAGTTTTTCATCAGCAATAATTCAGGTTTTCTTAACTTAAATTGGAATCATTTTATTTTGAATTTTCTTAATTTATCTCCAAAGAAATTAATGAACAATTATGTGCTAAATCCACCTCAACTAATACAAGAACCCTATTGCAATAATGTTATAGACACAACCGTTGTTTCTGATAATTGCACTGATATTGAAGAAGATGGTTATGAGGATAATGAAGCAAAATTCGGAGTGGAAGGGGGTAAAGAAATGTATGATGAATATGAATTTTTAGAAAAAGTTTTAAAAGGTGAAGTAAAATAATTGAAGAGGTAGTAAAATGTCACAGCGAATAATTTCAATAGTGCAACGTAATCGTGATAAAGATCTTGAAGAAAATTTAATTTTATGCTCAGAAGTTGAATTAATGCTACGCAATGCAGGTCATAATGGAACCTTAAATACTCATATTAGAGTTTCAAATGAAATAAGCCAGTCAAGTTATATTACAGTCAGTGGTAAACATAAAATTGATTTTGATAAACCATTTTCTTTTGGACAACAGGTAGTAAATATTACGGATCCTCAATTCAATTGTCAACCGACAGTCGAGAAGTTCAATAATGTAGGATCTACGTCTTTAAGAAACACTCATTTAGATATTGGTACTAAATTCTTTGTATTAAATTTTTGTAGTTTGGAAGTAAATAAAAGAAGCGAAAGCGATTTCGAGCCAATTTTTCATCATGTTCCAAAATATAATATTGATTATGCAAAATATTTAGCTAAAGAGAATAATTTACATGGCAACTGGAATAATGACGCAGTTTTAAGTAAAGGAGCATGGGAATACACCTCTGCTAAGCAGTTTAATCAATCAATAAATATTTTAAATCATGATGGTGTTTTAAGTTATCAAGTTTGTGAATTTCACATTGGTGACGACAAATATGCTATTTTACCAGTTTCATATTTTTCACATCCAAAATATAATGAACCATTATTATTATTTTTGCCACCCAAAAAGCCATATACATTAATGAATATTAGCATAATGATTAATCCTTTCCATCAAGAATCTACAATTTTATTGACTGATGATTATATGTTTGCTAATAATTTTAAACATAATGAAAATCAAATTTGTCTTTGCAATATCGGTGGGGATGACTGGATAGAGCATCTTGATATTGCTCCACTAAAGGGTAAATCGGTTCAATACTTAATCAAAAAAGATTGCAAAAAAAGTTATAAATCAGCATTGAAAATTGCAGAAAAATTTAAAATCAACGGGCTAAATATTAAATTCACCTTTAACGACAATGGATCTTTTTCTGAAACATTAAAATTAGATGAATTTATAAAATTAGCAGAAGACAAAAATCTTTATATTCCTCCGACTTTGGATTTAGGTCAACATGGTGAAATTGACTTATCTAAATTACCTCAACCTAAGCCAATTTTTGAAAATTTAATTTCAACCACTGAATTAACGCTTATTCATGAACATCAAGGCATAAAACAAAATATAATTACCTCTTTAATTGCTTCAGCGATTTCTAATGGCAAAGATATTTTTACAGAGCATTGGCTGAATAAAGCAAAACAGTCAAAAAGTTGTTTAGTTTATATTGATACGGAAAATCAACAACAATACAGAAAAACTTTGATGGCGGCATCAAATGGCGAAATCGATGATAAGAACCTAAAAATAATAACTCCAATGTTTCTAGAACAAAAAAATAATGAGAGCCTTGAGACCTTCCAAAAAACAGTTAAACAACATAATCCAAAATTAATAATCTTCGATGCTAAGACAATTTTTAAAGATACTAAATCTTTTGAAAAATTCATGACTGCAATCAACTATACTCAAAATTTAAATATTGGTATAATTGTGATTGTTCAAACAGAAAAAGACGTGCAAAAATTTAAAACTTATGATAAGCTAATCGATATTTATCCGCATAAAACTGAAAACAACAAGTATATCGTTGAATCATTAAATTCAGTTGGTATTCGACAAGGAGACATCTTTAGTTTTAAAGCTGGGAAAGAAGGTTGGAATTCAAAATTAGAAGATAAAGAAGTTTTAAAAGAGATTTATAATAGAACCATTAAAAATGTTGAGTCAGGAATTGACCCATCAATGGATAAACTGTTTTGAGGTTAAGTAATGAGACAATTAACAAACGAAGAACATAATAGAATTGTAGAGCAATATGGTGATGTTTTTACTACAGATATTTATATTCCAACTGCAATGAGAATTTATAGAGGACTCCTTGTATCAGCTGGTGTATTAAATATATTTAACCCTACGTATTATGCTCATAGAATATTGCTCGTTTATAATATTGCTTATGATAAACTAGAAAAACAGTTTTACAAATATGATAAAGATACAGGAATTTGGGAGACTATTTCTAAAGAAAAATTATTAATGAGTATTGATAGTGATATGCATTATTATTCAGAAAGTATTCCGCAAATTAATAAACATCGTTCAGAATCAAAACGTAAAAATATCATGAATTTATTAATGGGGATTGCAGAAGTTGAATTTGATAAAAAAAATAACAGCGATTTTGCTATTCACTGTAGAAATACAATGTTAATGCTTGAGACAAATGATAAAATTTTGGTTTCAAATATTGAATCCAATTCTAATAAATATTTAAATTGGACTAAAGAGGATTTTGCTCCAAAATTTGGAAGCAGAAACTCTTTGAATATTGAATATGATGCAAATGCAAAATGTCCAAAGTTCATCAACACTCTGCTTAAACCAGCAATGACTGAAGATGACATTGAAACTTTACAATTATACTTTGGGCAGTGTTTATTAAATAGAAATGTAAGCCAAACTTTTTTGTTATTAGCAGGGACAGCAGGCGGAGGAAAGTCTACTCTTGTTAATATAATTGAAGGTATTGTAGGACAACACAACTGCACGGAACTACGTTTAAATCAGCTAGGTAGACCTTTCGAATCGGGACGTTTTCAAGGAAAATCTTTGCTGACAACTAAAGAGGCTGAACCTCAATCGTTAAAATATAAAAGTGCAAATGTGTTAAAAGCGTTAACAGGAAATGATGCAATGACAGTTGAAGGTAAAAATAGCAACTCTGTAAAATCTATAGAAGGCTCTTTTAATATTATCCTAATTACTAATGCTTCATTAACTATTAAGTTTAGTAGCGATATTGAAGCTTGGCGTAGACGCTTATTAATGATTCGCTATGACAACCCACCGCCTAAAAAACGTATTACTGACCTAGATAAAAAATTATTAAAAGAAGAAGGTAGTGGTATTCTAAATTGGGGGCTTGAAGGTGCATTGAAATTATTGAACAATGATGGGATAATTACAAAAAGTGAAAGACAAGAAAAGGTTATTACTGACTTTTTAGATAGCTGTGAACCATTTCAATATTTTGCAAAAAATTTTATCCATGAAGATATCGATAACAATATTACAATAAATGAAGTTACTACCACATGCATTAAAATGTGTCAAAAATTTAATTGGCCGGTTCCACCTAAAAGAGCATTACAAAAAGAATTTCATGAGTGGATGAGCTCTCATTATGGGTCAAGTCCACGACATGATATTATGCGAAATGGAAAAGCGAAAAGGGGCTATCAAGGATTTATTATAAAAAAGAAATAAGTTAACTAATAGCGTCCGAAGCGTCCGAAAATAGCCATTTTTAACTAAAAATGGCGTAATATTCCGTTGTAAATAATTTTTTGCCTTAATAGGAGACTTTTAGAAATGAATAATTATTTGAACAATTACTGAGTAAATTTTATTCAAATAGGAAATTAGAGTTATTAGTTCTTACAGGTATCTTTTTGTTTTAGACTCTAGATTAAATTGAGTGCTCATTTGATATTTATGAGTGCGTGTTTTTAACTTTATATTATTAGCAATATTTTTGTGTGCAATGTATTAGTTTGATCTTTTTGATTTTTTAAAATTCTAGTTATTAACGTTATTATTTCTTTATATTTTTACTATAACCAAAAAGTAGAATCTATAATTGATATTAATTGATCATGCTAAAATATCGTTTTTTTTTATAATTACTATTTTTAAAAATTGCAAATTTAATAAAGAAAATAATTTTTATACAAAAGTATTGTTTATGTTTTTTTAATATATTTTTTGAAATTTTGTGTGGTTAAGTAACTTTCAAACTAAAACACCAAATTGATAGTCTAAAAGTCATTTAAACAAAATAACTATCATGACAAATTCAATCAAATATATAAAATATTTTTTAATTTTAAGACGCATCTCATTGCGATTATTAAGAAAGATGACAATATTATAATAAAATAAAATCATCCTCTTAAAATGGATTAGAATACAAAATACGGCATAAACAATATACTAACTTAATTGTTTATGATATTTCTAATTTCTGAATAATGATTACCATCTAAGTCATGATAATTTAAGTAATCAATTATTTTATTAATCTTTTCTTGTGGATCGGCACGTTTTTCACCACTGATTGCTTCAATGGCTTTAAGCTGAGCTTCGGCTCCTACGTGAGTATAATGCTTATCAATAATATCTGAATCTGTACCAATAATTGAAACAACCACAGCCTTAGGAACACCTACTTCAGCACAGATTGAAACAAACGTATGCCGCAGTGAATGAAATCCATATACCGTTACCTTTTTCTTTCGTCCAGGCACTTCTATTGATGGCTCTAACCCAATCCATGGTATAACTCGTAATACATCCTTACTAACCAAGTTGCTGCCGATATTTTTACCATTATCATCAATACCGTTATAGCGTTTTGCAACATTTGGACAAACGTAACTATGGGTATTCTCCTGCCATTCTTTAGCTTGCTCTAAAACTTCAAATAACTGCTTTGCTATTGGTATTACTACCTCTTTTCCTGTCTTAAACTGTTGTACATAGATCAAACGATTTTTCAAGTCAACTTTATTCCAACGCAATAGTACACAATCTTTCAATCGCTGTCCAGTATACATTCCAATATAATAAACAACCTTGATTTCTTCTTTATTTACGAGCTTATAGTTTTCATCATCTAAAACATCCTTAATCGCCTGAATTTGTTCTTTATTAAATGATAAGCGCATTACACCTTGATCTCGTTCTTCTCGTAATTTGCGATTTAAGTTTGACGAACCAAATGGATTTTTACCAATATAATAACTTTTTAGTGTTTTAAAAATTCTACGAAGTCTTCTAATTTTTTTATTATGGGTTTCAACTGCAATCTTTGTAGTTTTTAAATGCTCAACATATTGTGCTGCTATTTTAGGCGTAATATCTTCTAAACTAATATTGCTGTCTGCAATATAATTTATAAACTCTTTCAAGGAATATTCATAAGATTGTTGTTCATGAACTGTAGCTGGCATTGCACGTTCAGGGTGAACACTATATTTATCCCAAGCCATTGATAATAACAAACTCTGTCTTTTAGTAACTAAATTTTTTGCCTGTTTCACATGAGCAGAAACAACTTCAACAGACGAAGCTTTTGCTATAGGTACAAGATCATTAGCTTTAGCTATTGCTTCTTTTTTATTCTTAGTTTTTAGACTAACTGCTTTGCGTTGACCATTTATTTGATAGCGAAAAAAATAATTACCGTTCTCAGTCTTCTTATAAATAGTTCCAATATCTAATTTGATACTACTCGAATTCTTAGCCATGGAAAATCTCCAATTTTAAATATTAATTAAAAATATCTAATTTAGCTAATATAGACCGTTTTAGGAAATTTAAAAGTCCGAAGTGGTACTGATTGGTACCTTTTTGACCATTTTGAAGGGAAAAATGGTAGCGGCTTAGGGACTCGAACCCCAGACACTCGGATTATGATTCCGATGCTCTAACCAACTGAGCTAAGCCGCCACTTTTTAGTGAGATGCAATTTATAATGTCTTGCATTCTCTCTATGCCTTTTACAATACAATGCAATTTAAAAATTGCAAACCAAAAAAATAACTTTTTTCGCTTTTTTTTTATAATTTTAAGGTCAAACTATTCTTCATTTAAAGGAAAAATTATTATAAACTCCGTCCCCTTACCAACTTCGCTATAAACTTCAACACTTCCATTATGAGCACTGACAATATGCTTAACAATTGCCAATCCTAAACCAGTTCCGCCTAAACTACGACTTCGTGCCTTATCAACTCGATAAAAACGTTCAAAAAGTCGTGGTAAATGTTCCTCGGCAATACCAATTCCCGAGTCCTTAACAATAATTCGATAATCTTTTTCTGTTAGCTTACCAATAATTTTTACCACTGTCCCGCTTTCGCTATACTTTATTGCATTAGTTATTAAATTAATTATTGCTTGCTCCAACAATGGAGGATCAACATTTAACTTAAAATAGGGATCAATATTTTCTTTAATGAGCTTAATATTTTTTGAATCTGCTTTTGCTTGACACAATGCCATTGCTACATCAATAATTGCCCCAACAGGTGCTGATGTGAGATTAAAACTCTCTTTGACTGTCTCATTTTCTAACATTGATAACGATAAAATATCTTCAATTAGTGCATTCAATCTTTGTGAATGTCGATTGATAATTTCCATAAAACGTGCCGCTTCGACTGGATCTTCAATTGCACCATCATTTAGAACTTCAATCGCACTTAATAATGCAGTAATTGGAGTCTTTATTTCATGTGATAAATTTGCAATAAAGTCACTGCGGAAATTTTCTAGTTTTTTCACTTCAGAAATATCAGTTAGTACTAATAAGACTCCAGTACGTTTTTTCTCATTTATTTTAAGAGGGCTCACAATTACCTTAAAATAATGTTTAACATTATTGCGCATCACTGAAATTTCCTTTGAAAATGTTTCAGGACGCTCTAAGCCATCATTAATTAACTTTAATAATTTTTTATCCTGCGTCATTTTGTCAATATTTTCACCAATAATTGAATTGCCCTTCACCATAAAAAACTTGCAAGCAGCCTGATTTACCCCAGTGACTTTTAAATTATAATCAATCGCTACAATACTTTCGAGCATGCTACTTAAAATTGCTTCTCGTTCATTACGTTGTTGAATTGATTTATTTAAACGATATTTTAACTGCTCGGCCATATGATTTATTGAATTTGCTAATTCGGACACAGCCCCAGATTGTGAAACTTCAATTTTACAATCTAACTGACCATTAGCTATAATTTTTGCCTTAGCACAAATCTCTTTGATTGGCATCTTAACCCAAATTAAAATTAAATAACTTACTAACATTGCAGATAAAAGACCTAATGCTGCCACAAATAAAATTTCTCGATGCACAGCATTGATAAAATTTTGAATAGATGCCACTGACACAGCTAATCTCAATACAAAATTTTTTCTATTTTTATCCTGACAATTCATTGCTATATAGAACATATCTTGCTTGAGAGTAGAACTATAACGGCTTGAAGTGCTGATTTTGTTATTATCTATTATTGTTTTGAAATCATCAAGAATTTGCGCAACTTCAGGACGCTCGGCATGATTTTGCATTTGTGAAACTTCTGAATAATTGTCGGCAACCACCGCACCTCTTTCATCAATAAAAGTTAATCTAACCTTCAATGAACTTCCCATATTTTGACAAAATTCTTGAAGTTTTTCTTTGTCTTCAATACTAACAGAATCATTAATAATCCGTTTTAACAATATACCTTGAGCACACAAATCTTGCTCAGTGCGCTGATGATATAATTCTAAAACTTTTTTAGAACTAGACCAAAAGAAAATACTAACCAAGCATATTAATAAAACTATTATTAATGTTGTAATACTAAAAAAATAATTTTTTGCATTCATTGAACTAAATCCTTATTCTACTCAACAAAACGGTAACCAACTCCACGAATTGTTTGAATATGACTACCCGCAACGCCTAATTTTTTTCTTAATCCAACAATTTGAACATCAATTGCGCGTTCTGTTACTGGATATCCATCCCCTTTAATTGCGTTTACTATTTTCTCACGGCTATAAACCCACCCCGAACGACGTGCCAAAAGATAAAGAATTTCAAATTCTGAATATGTTAAATTAATTAATTCATCCTTGTAGGTAACTTCTCTAGTATTCAAATCAATCGTAAAATCGCCACGGCGTATATACATTTGTTGTGCATCTTGTTGTTCATTTTCAGCATCTTCAGCAGCATTATTATATTCATTATGACGTCGTAGCACTGAACGCACTCGCGCAACCAATACTTTATTACTAAATGGTTTGGTAATATAATCATCTGCGCCCATTTCAAGACCAATTATAATATCAGTTTCCTCACTTTTTGCTGTTAGCATAATTATTGGAATATCATTAGTGTTACTGCTTTTTCGTAACTTACGACAAACATTTAATCCATCAATATCTGGTAGCATTAAATCCAACAAAATTACATCTGGTATAATTTCTTTTGCCTTTTCGAGCCCTTCTAAACCAGACTCTGCAGTTTCAATTCTTGTAAAACCTGCTTTATTTAGGTTATACTTAATTAATGAACGAATATCCGCTTCATCTTCAATAATTAACACTTTTTCTTTAGACATAGTTAAAGTCTCTTTTGTTATTTTTATAATTTTTAATTTAATATACCTTCGATTCAATAATTTAACAAACTGCTCTTAATTTATTAGTGATTTGTTAATAAATAATTTTTGAATTGTTAATTTTTTGTTAAATTTAAAAAAACTATAAATATTTTTATAACAATTTTGCACTTCATTTATGAAATTCATTATTTATTATTTTACATTATTGTCAGTAATGTTATCTCAATAACACTATTAAAAAATTTATTCCGCACAATACAACTATTTGCAAAATTCTGGCATATTTAATGCTTTGAGCAAAATCATAATTTAAAATTGTTCAAAAAAATATCAAAATTTATTATTAACTTTCTATTAGATTTATATTAAAGAAAAAATTAATTTCTCAAAAATATTGAGCTCATATTTAAAAAAAAATTTAAGAAAAAAAAATAATAAACTAAATATTTGAAGCTAATTTTTAATTCTATTTTTATTGATATTTTTTTAATATTTATCGAAAAGAAAATTAAAGCTTAACATAAAGCTAACAATTGAAAATTAAATTAATGCTAGTTTTTAAAGATATGCTAAAAGTTCTTTTTAAAACTAAGTGGTCTTTAAGAAAGTAAAACTAAAGAAATTTAAACTTTAAGTAGGATTATAAGAAAGTAATGAATAGAAAAAATAAAACAATTTTTAATTTGCTTCTAACTATCGTTTCTTTAATAACTGTATCGAAATTAAGCGGTGAAGAAGTTAATGTAAAAAAATCTCCAAAGGAAGGTAGCTTTATCGTAGACTCTCCCGAGGAAAATAAAACTGCCGTTATGAATCGAAATTATGATGAATACTTAACTGACGCTCATAACACAAAGCAACAAGTTGATGTTTCAAATAAAAATTTTTACTATACAAGACAGCCATATTATAATGATAATAAACTGAAAGTGCAACGTGTCCATCTTGTTCAAGATGACGCACAACCATTTATGGTTTCAAAAGTTTACGAATTAAAATATGTTAGAGCGGTCGATATTCGTCCTTGGATAAAGGCAGCAGTAAAGCGTTATGATACAAATAGTGACGCACAGCGTTTAAATTATAAATTCGGAAAAAAGCAACTTTTAGTAGTAACAACTGCTGAAAAAATGATTGAATATGTTGATAAAATTGTTGCAGTACTTGACCGCCCAGGAATTCTTGATCAAGATGGTTCTGTGATTAATGGAACAGGTATTTATCGTTTTGCATACCAACCAAATTATCGCTCTACAAGAGATATGGTGAATTTATTAAACACAGTTAGTATTTCAGGTGATGGTAGCGCATTTTTAAATGAACAAAGTAATATCATTTATTGGAAAGATTCTAAATCAGATGGTAATGCAACCCGTCAGGATTTATTAGTTATTGACCGACCAGTGCCACAGGTGTGGTTAGAATTTAAAATATACACAGTCCGTGAAAATGATCTCAAAGATATTGGTTTAGATTATTTAGCATGGAAAAATGGTCCTGGTTTAGAGTTATTTGGTGCAGGTTTTAATGCTTTAAACATTAGCAATTTTGAAACTATTTTTGACCTATTGAATAGTGATATTTTGTCATTTGCTTCATCGTCAGGTCTTAATTGGGGCGGTATCTTTTTTGCTCCACAAATTGATTTTAGTTTTATTAGATTGTTATCCCAAGCAGGGTTAGCAAATATTAATAACTCGGCAGAAATTACTGTAGTTAATGATTATAATGGCTCTTACAATGTGGCGTTTAATCCAGAATACCAAAATATTGCAAAAACTCAAAAGGATATGTCAGAAGTTGTTGTCGGCGCACCAGCAAACATTACTCTGGTTGTAGAAAAACCATACATTAACTTCAAAAATCCAGACCGCTATGAAAATGCCAAAACTAGAACAGATAGCAAACCTTACAATATTGAAGATTATGGAGAACCATTCAAAACAGTTACAGATAGTAACATACGCCAAGAAACTTTTGATGGTCGTTTGTACGATGTAACAAACTATGGGAAAACAGGTGGGTCGATTACATTTGACTATGTTTTAAGCACCAATGAAGTTGTTGAACGTAACAATTATGGACTTGAATTAACACAAACAAACAAAGTTGCATCGTCATTAACTTTGGACCTTGAAAGTGAAATGCTTCTTAGTACATGGAGTAAAACTGAGCAGATTGAAGAAACTATTGGTGTGCCATTTTTAAGTGATATTCCAGTTTTAAAATACGTTTTTAGTACAACAACAAATACTGATACAACGACAAAATATTTTTTAACTGTTAAAGGGCGCTTAGTTCACCCTGAGCAAAATTTACCTAACACCATCCCAGGTAAATTATTAACATCACAAGATATTCATAATATCATGGCCGCATCGAATTTGATTAAAGATTCCGATTATAATGAAATCACACCAATTCCATTAAAAACGAATAAAAATATTGCAACTGCTGATATTAATAAAAAAATAGCAAAGTAGGAAAAACTAAGAATGAAATCAAATAACAATAATTTTTTATTAATGAATAGTAAAATGTTTAAAAGCTTATTAACCACATCAATTGTCGCAACCTCTATTGCAACAACTAATAATGTAAATGCTTCAGGAGCTGTGGTACAAACTCCAACAGTTATGCCACGTCGTGAAAACGTTCAATCAACCGAAGTTTATCAAAAAAGTTTAGTGTTTGCAAACTTACGTATTGATGTTGATAAAGATACAGGTAAAGTTCACTTTATTCGTGATAATAACGACCCATATGTAATCACCAAGGCATATGTTTTAAAACATGCAGATGCGTATGAGATTCGCCCATACTTAAGAAGTGTTGTAAAGGGTCGCCGTGTTTCACAAAGTGAAACAGGTGTTGAAGCAATCAAATATAATGACGGAACTAGTATTTTATTAGTATCCGCTGAACAATACCGTTTTAAAGATAACAAATACGGAATGGGAATTGATAGTATCGTAGCCAAGTTAGATCAACAAAAAATAACCTCATCCAGTGGTTCAGTTTCATACTTTTATTTTCCAATGTATCGTGACGCTCGTGAACTGCAAACCATGGTTGAAAATGTTGGTGCTAATATAAACGATGATCCACTAGAGCTTTTAGAAGGAGGCGATAAACTAATCGTAGAATCAGGCTTAAATGCGCTATATGTATATAGCACCCGCTATAATCGTAAGAATATTGCGAGAATGCTTCGCAAATATGACGTTCCATTGCCAATGGCGCGTATTAAATATTCAGTTTATGAGTTATATGCAGAAAATGATGGTAAATTAGGTGCAGATTTTCAGGCATGGAAAAATAACGAAGGAGCTGATTTATTTCAAGCAGGACTTCGTTACCGCGACAATTGGGGAGCAACATGGAGTAGAGGAATTGAACCAAGCGGATCGAACCGAACTAGTTTCTTAAACTTCAACCCAAAATGGAACACAAGATATTTAGACTTTTTAGTGGCAAAAAGTAAAGGTCGAGTAATTACACAAGGAGCATTAACAATTCGTAACCGTGAACCAGGAATAATCGTTAATAAAACTAATATTTTTAATGTTGAAAGTATTGACGAAATTGCTGGATCAGGAAATACAGCATACGGTGAATATCAAGTTGCAAATGACTACACTGTTGGCGGAGATGAGTATCAATTAACGGCATTCGATAAAGACGGCAGTAAAATTGCTATTGCTGGTACCAATGGTGCTGAGGCGGATTTAGTAGTCTTAAGGAATCCAATTAATAATAGCAAAACTAATTATCGCTATATGTTAATTTTAGAAAATATTGTTGGCAATATCTACTTTACAAGAAATGGTAGCAAAGTCGGTGAAGAAATTAATGCATATAGCTATAAACTAAAAGAAAAGAATTCTGATGGAGATTATGTAACAATTACCGATTGGAATGAGGATGAAGCATTCTTAGGTCAGCGTAATAATAAATTTTTAACGCTACCTCGTGAAGAAGGTTATGGCTTTGAATTATCATTCAATGCACAAATTAACCAAAAAGCAACGATTATTGATGTTGATTTGGTGATGGATAGCTTGATTGGTTGGGATTCAAATGGTAAACCAAGAATTGCCAAAACCAGCGAAACTCATACTCAAGTACAGATTTCGGCTCAACAAAACCGTTTTATATTAGGTGGTATTAAAAAGAAATCAGTTGTTAGAAGTGTAAGCGGATTGCCATATTTAAGAAAATTACCACTGCTAGGTTGGATTTTTGGCTCAGAGAGCGAATCAACAAAAACATCACAAATTGTAGTGGTTGCCGAAGTTGAAAATGTCTTACCAAGCAATAAAATCACCAATAATATACGTCGCCAAATTAAACCTGTCACCGATGCGACTAGTGATGCTGGAGGTAGTAATAAGTATGGCTTTGGTCAAGTTTATATTGATAAAAATTCAAGTTGGACAAGCGATAACAAAAATAGCGAAAAAGTTGAATATTCAAATAAAAAAATTATTCCAGAGTCAGTAAAAAAATAATTTTCAATCCTTTCAAAAATCTAAAATATATAGACTTTTAGATTTAGTTGCTAACGAACAAATTAGTTTGTTAGCAACTTTTTTATTTATTTTGTCATCTCTTTTAATTTTTGCTGTGCTTTTTTATTACCAGCACTTGCTGCTTTTGTAAACCACCCCTTTGCTTGCATTTTTTTATCTTTTGACAAATAAATTACACCTAAATAATACATCGCTTGAGCATCATTATTATTTGCAGCAAAAGTGAAATATTTAATGGCATTTTTCTCATCTTCTTTTTGGTAATATAAATAGCCAAGAATACCGTACGCATGAACTGTTTTGATATCAGCCGCCTTTTGATACATTTCAAGCGCTTTATCATTATTTTTTTTATCATAAAAATAGATTTGTGCAATATGAAAATATGATAAATTATCGCCTTTATCAGCAGCTTTTAAATACCACGTTATTGCTTCATCTTTCTTATTTAAATATTTATCAAGTAAATATGCTAAGTTGTAAATTCCACCTAAATCATCTTTATTAGCTAACTTTTGAAATATTTCGCGTGCTTTTTTTAAATCTTTTTTATCATCACGGTAAACAAGTCCTAAAAGGCACTCAGCACTATTATTTCCTAATTTTGACGCTTGGCCCAAAAGGGCTATAGCTTCATCTATTTTAGCTTGCTTTAAATACATTATTGCCATTTTATGCATACAACGAGGATTATTTTGCACAATACCCTTTTTATACCAAAACATAGCTTTTTCATTGTCTTTTTTGAGTTCATAAACTTTCCCCAAACCAAGAATTGCTTGTGGAGAATATTCATTTTTAAGCTTGACTGCTTTAAGATACAATTCAATTGCTCTGTCATAATATCCTGCCCGATGATATGCTCGACCTAATTTATATGTAGCAGTATCAGGAGAAACAAAATGAAGCTTTCGATACCATTTCATCTCTTCATTTTCTTTAAACTCTTCTTTTTTACCTGATTTTTCATTATTCTCTTCTTGTTTTTTTTTAGATTTTTTTTCATCTGCAATAATACCCTCAGCAGAAGACTTTGGCTGGTCATCTGCTCCTTGAACTGAAACGACTCCCAAAACCACCAACAAACATAATAATTTTAAACCTACTTTTACATTCATGATTTTCTCCATTTTCATTAATATAATTAAGAATCAATATTTACTATTACGTTCATGATAAGGTATTTTCAAATAATAATAAAAATGCCCCACTCTGAATGTTTTAAGAATGGAGCAATTCTAAAGTTGATATATAAAATTATTTACTTAATTAATATATACCATTAGTATTGTCTAACCAACCAAGCCCTGGCCAACCTGGCACTTTTCCCTTACCTGTTTCTTTAACTGGATGATCATTTGCTTGACGAGGCCCAGTAGTACTACGACCATTTTTTAATAATTTAGTCATTAACTCTTTTAATTCTGCTACTTTTTCTGGATATTTTGCAATTAAATTTTGTTTCTCAGCTGGGTCATTTTTTAAGTTATATAACTGCCATTTCGGCAAATTATTCCACTCTTTTTTAGACATTTTTTTCTTGATTTGTTTATCACTCCACCCTCCAGAAGCCTTATCAAAAATCAATTTCCAATCACCTTCTCTTACTGCAAATTTGCCTTGAATTGAATGGTTAACAATATTATCACGTTGCTCAGTCGTGGGTGCTTGCCCTGTTAATTCTCCTAGGAAACTAAAACTATCTTCGCCAGCATCTACAGGTAACTGATAATTTGTTAATTCTGCTACGGTCGCCATAAAATCATTTAAACTAATTAATTTATCACTTTTTCTAGCAGCTTTAATGACTTTTGGCCATCGGACTAAAAATGGCACTCGATGCCCACCTTCATAAACATCAGCTTTATAACCTCTAAAATGTAAACTTGAAAACTGTCCTTTTTTTTCCATATTATACACTTTTGCCGCTGGTGAAGAACCATTATCAGCAGTGAAAATTATAATTGTATTTTCGGTTAAATCTTTTTTTTCAAGTGCATTTAAAACCTGTCCAACTGCCCAATCTACCTCAATACAAAAATCTCCATATTTGCTAAATTTACTCGCGCCAACAAAATTTTTACTTGGTGCAATTGGCGTATGAGGAGCGCTTAACGGATAATATAAAAAAAATGGTTTATTTTTTGACTGCTGATTGATATAATCAACTGCTTTATCGCTTAACATTCTAATTGCATCATCATCTTGAGTAACAGGTAAATCATAAACCCCTGTTTCTTTTGGAGGTTTAGCTTTAATAATTTTATGCGAAACTGCTACACATTGATCGTTTTCAATCATAATCCATGCAGGATTTGCAACAGGATGTCCATAATAATAATCAAAACCATGATCTAAAGGACTTTCATAAAGTTTTTTCTTAAAATCAATATCTTTAAAATAACGACCACCTTTAACATCATTTCCTGTAGTCGAATGCCAACCAACTCCTAAGTGCCACTTGCCTACAATTCCTGTATTATAACCCCTACTTTTCAATAAATCAGCAACAGTTAAACGTTCTTTATCCATCAAAGTTGGTTTATTAAAACCACCATGAACGCCACTTTTTAATTCGCTTCTCCAATTGTATCGACCATTTAATAATCCATAACGCGTCGGTGTACACACCGCACTACTTGAATGTGCATCTGTAAAATAGACTCCATGATTTGTTAATTTATCTATATTTGGAGTTTGCCATTTTGCCTCTTTATTAATACTACTTACATCACCTAATCCCATATCGTCAGCCATTATAAAAATAATATTTGGTTGTCCTGTTTGAGCTTGAGAAAATAACGAAAGACCACTGATTAATGATAAACTTAATAAATATTTTGATTGCATATTAAAAACCCTCGTTTTATAAAATTCCTTTTCTCCAATAAACGTGGACTATTGCGAAATATTGTGAAAATAGCAAATTATTTGCTTAATTTTCTATTTACTAGCTATTGTCTTTCAGGATTTTTTTGAATTTCGTAAATCTGAAGCTGAAAACTCAAGAAGTAATGTTGCAATCACTGATATAACGATGCCTACTTGTACTTTAAACCCTGGAAAATATTCAAGTCGGAATAAAAATGCGAATATTACTACAAATGCAGGAGTTAAATAAATATATGCAGTTGCTTTATTAGGATCCAATAAAATGATTGATTTTTGAAAATATAAAAATGATAAAACGGTAGCACCTACCGCTAAATAGCTAATATGAAAAATGTTTATACCATGAATACGAGACCAATCTAATGGCTTGCCAAGTAATAACAATGTAACAAACATCCATATTGTACCACTTAATAATACCGTAAAAATTAATACAACAACATTAAATTCAGATTTGTATAGCGCTTTGAGTAACAATGAATAAGCACATGTTGTAATAACAGCAATCATAAAAATATAATCGCCAACATCAAGTGAAAAAAATTCAATTTCGATTAAATTTCCATCGAATATAACCCAAATTGTTCCAAAGGCTCCAATAATATAAATTATGAAATTTTTAAAACTTAACTTTTGCTGAAAAATAAAAGTACTTAAAACAGCCGTTAATAATGGCACCAATGTATATAATGTTCCAGTATGCAATGTTGTAGTTGTTTTTAAAGATTCGAAAAAACTAATAAAATATAATGCGTAAAGTAGTCCAATTATTGATCCGCGCCAAGCCACTAATTTTAATTGTTGCCAATAATTTTTTTGAAGAAATACTACTGGCAATAAAACTATACTAGCAATCAAAAACCGTAATAATGTTAATGAAATTGGATTGACAACTTTTGCTAAAGATGCAGAAGAAATAAATGATAATGAAACTAATATTGTGACCAAGAGGGCATAAAAATGCCCTAAGAGGTGTTTATTTACAAATTTAATCATAATATTTTAACGTCTTTTAATTTTAATTAAGATTTTCAGCGCTAAAATTTAAGCTTAAAATTGCAAAATAATTTCAACACTGTTTATTTTTAATATAAAACTTCATCGTCATAATATCTTCATTGCCACCTTTAACATCTTTTAATTTCTCTTTACCATACCCTACCGTATATCGTAAAAGCAAGCTAAACATAAAAAACATTACAAATAAAATAATCATTAACAAAATTAAATAACCAATTTTAGAAATAGTCAATGGTTCACGACTAATTTCCTGTTGCAAATCGTCAAAATCTTCAACACCACTTTTCGTACTTTCCTCGGTAGCAGCAAGTTGCGTGAATGGTCGTTTCATATTTATATCAATAATATGCGGTTTATCTTCGTTAATATTTTCAAAATGTCCTAATACATTTTCAACAACGCACTTAGCTTTATTATCATGGCTATTATTTTCATGATTTGAAGTAGTATTTTTGAAATCTTTTGAATTGTAATCTTTACTCATATTATGCTATAAATTATTTATTAAGATGCTTGGTTAGTTGGCATCTCTGATTTGTTTATTAAAAGTCACTTACTATTGCGATTAGCAGTGATATCCAATTCTAACTGCTTAACCTTATTGTTAAAGGTAACATTAACAAAACCACCTTTTGTCAACTCACCAAATAAAATTTCGTTAGCTAACTGTTCTTGCAGTTTATTGCGAATAATTCTCTGCAATGGACGTGCACCCATTTTTGGATCAAAACCTTCCTTAATAAAATAATCAATAGCACTATCAGTAATCGCCAATTGCACTTTTTTAGTCTTTAAATCGTCAGCTAATTGACCAACAAATTTACGTACAATTTGCTGCATTAGTTCTATACTCAAACTATTAAAATAGATAATTGAATCCAAACGATTACGAAATTCTGGGGTGAAGAATTTCTCAACCTCTTTATTGGTGGTCAGTTTTTTATCCTCAACATCAACACCTTGCAACTTATCACCAAAACCAATACGGTTAATATCTAAAGCACGAGCGCCAACATTACTTGTCATAATACAAATTGCATTCCTAAAATCAGCTTTACGCCCTGAATTATCCGTTAAAAAACCATAATCCATGACCTGCAACAATACATTATAAATATCGCTATGCGCTTTTTCTATTTCATCAATTAACACAATACTATGCGGATTTTTAATCAACGCCTCAGTCAATAATCCAGCCTGTTCAAAACCAACATACCCAGGAGGACTACCAATTAACTTTGAAATTGTATGTTTTTCAGCATACTCACTCATATCAAATCTAATAAAATTAACGCCCAACTTAGCAGCTAATTGTTTAGCTAGTTCAGTTTTACCAACTCCAGTCGGTCCACAAAATAAGAAGGATCCTATTGGTTTATCTTTTGCGCCAATTCCAGAACGACTAATTTTAATTGCTTTTACAACATCATTAACCGCACCTTTTTGACCAAATACTACATTATTTAGATCTTTCTCTAAATTTAATAACACATCGCTATCAGAACTACTCACTTTAGCAGTTGGAATGTTCGCCATACTAGCAACTACTTCTTCAACATCTGTGACATTCAGCATTTTTTTACGACGTTTAACTCCACGCAAATCATTGCGTGCACCAACCTCATCAATAACATCAATTGCCTTATCTGGCAAAAATCTTTCATTAATATATAATGCCGATAATTTAACAGCAGTTTCAATGGCATTTTTTGAATATGTTACATTGTAATGATCTTCATAATAATTTTTGACTCCATTAACAATTTGAATTGTTTCATCAATTGAAGGCTCTGTAATATCAATTTTCTGCAAACGACGTGAAAACGCCTTATCTTTTAAAATATGTTTTTTATAATCATCATATGTTGTTGTTCCAATGCAACGTAGCTGCCCCTTGTTTAAAACAGGCTTAAGAATGTTAGAAGCATCCAACGATCCATCACCACTAGCTCCAGCACCCATTAATGTATGAATTTCATCAACAAAAATAATACTATTTGGTTCATCTTTTAGGGCATCAATAATTTTCTTTAAACGTTTTTCAAATTCACCACGATACTTAGTTCCAGCAACAACCGAGCTCATATCAATACTCCAGATGCGTGATTCTTGTAATTTTTCAGGCACCTCGCCATCAGCAATTGCCAGTGCTAAACCTTCAGCAATTGCAGTTTTTCCAACCCCTGGTTCTCCAACTAAAATTGGATTATTCTTTTTACGGCGGCATAAAATTTGCATCATGCGATTAACTTCAGTTTGACGACCAATCAAATTATCAACGTGACCATTTTTAGCATAATCAATTAAATCAACACCATACTTCTCTAAAAGCAACTCTTGTTTTGATTTTTTCTTTTTCAATTCACGCTCTGTATCAGTATTAGTTTTAAAATCAGAATCATCAACTTGACGATCTTCATCTATAAATTCCCTGAATGGCGAAAAATTATCTTTTGAGTCATTATCACTTTCATCATCATCAAATTCATTGAACTCTAAGAATTGGTTTTCATCTTCATCGCTATCCTCATCACTGTCAAAATCTAAATCGTTACCAGACTCCATCGAGAAAAACATTTCACTACTATCATTATCTTCGTCATTACCATCTTTCATATTATTAGAAAATTTGACATACTTAACTTTAATATTATCAACAGAAAAAGGTAATTCATCATCTTCATCATCAACGCTTAAAAAAGCATTGCTTTGTAATAGTTGTTCTTCATCCTCATCAATAAAATCATCTAATTGATCATTATTATCATGTGAATAAAACTCTGTTACTTCAGTAATCAAGCTAAAACGATCAACGTTAAATTCGTGCATTAAATATGCCCCATAACCTTCACCATTAGCAATTAATGCCAATAAAACATCAAACACTGTCACTGTTCTTTTTTGCGAAGCTAAAGCTTGAGAAAAAGCTCCATCAATAATTCTGCTAAAAGCTAATGACTGATTTGGAGGAATAATTTGAATTTTATCGTCATCACTATTGCGAAAAACACTCATTTGTTCAATATTCGTTTTCAAATAATTGGCAACATAACTATTTAAAGCTTGATGATCACAACCAATTGAAGTCAGAACCATCTGAATATCTTGAATTTTTAGCAAATTTAATAATAAATGTTCTGTTAAAATATATTCATGGCGCATTGCAATTGCCGTTTTAACCGTCGCCAAAAGCACACAGTGCATACGTTTACTAATTCTTGGCAATTTTGGCTTATTGTTGTTATTTTCAGCCATTGATTATGCCTCCTCTAATTTGCAACGCAACGGAAATTTATTTTGTTGCGCTAATTGCGAAACAAATGCCACTTTTGTTTCAGCAATTTCATATGGGTAAACGCCACAAACACCAAAACCATCATTATGAACTTGTAACATTAGCGAATGTGCATCTTGTTTACTTTTCTTAAAAATCACCATCAGCACCATAACGACAAACTCCATTGTAGTAAAATCATCGTTTAGAATCAGCACTTTATACATTTTAGGTGCTGCAATTTTTTTCTTGATAATTGGTTGTTCTTTAGTACTCATTTAAAACCTTAATTATATATGATGTTATAAATTTTGATTAATAATTTTAAAAATTTATGTTTTAATCAAAAATTTATTTATTTTTCTTTTTATTTTTTTGAACTTCTTTTTTAAAAATTTTTTCTTTGTTTTTACTACCACTACTATGCTTTTTTACATTTGCTTTTCTTTTATTATTACGCCTTTTAGCAGTTGGTAAATTATTTTCAAAATCTTTATCCAACCCTAAAACATTATCTTGAATTATTGCTAGTTCACGAGCATGAGCATAACTTTTAACAAAACGCATCGAATTTGAAACTTTATCAAATCGTAATTTGGGCTGATACTGCAATGTTCTAATAGCTGACCCAATAACTCGTTTTATTAGACAATGAGGCACAAACGCTTTTTTTAACATCCGTTTCATAACGCTTTCAATTGATTCAAAATTACGCCATAAAGTCCCTGGTTCGCCATTTCCAAGTTCATCTTCAATAAAAGGTAGCATTAAACATGCAACAGCTAATGAAACACTGTTACGATAATAACCTAAATTTACTCTAAAATTGCGCTCTGTTAATAATTTCAAAGCATACTGCCCCGCAACCGTCTCAAAATTATTTTCAAAAAATGGTAAAAAATAGTGTAAAAGCCCATATTGATGAAAAATCTTTAATATTTCATGACTATAACTGTTAGAAAGAATTTTCTCAAGTTCTAAAGTTAACCGTGACGGAGCTGCATGTGTAATTAACTGTAAATTATCCTTTAATGCTTCTTCAGTCTGTGGGTCAATAGAAAATCCACACTGCCCAGCAAATTTTAATGCTCTAAGAATTCGCACAGGATCTTCTTCAAAGCGAATTTTAGGATCTCCAATCACGCGAATAACTCTGTTTTCAATATCTTGAAGTCCACATCCAACATAGTCAATTAACTCTTCAGCAACAGGATCATAAAATAAGGCATTAATTGAGAAATCTCTGCGCCATGCATCTTCATTTGATGTCCCGAATTCATTATCGCGCAAAATTAAGTTTTCAAGCTTAACATTTTTCTTTTTTGCCAAAATTTTTTCAACTCTTTTGTCGCCTTTTTTAGCAGCAGAAGGTTTTTTTCTAAAAGTACTAATTTCAACAATATCCCGGCCACAACGCAAATGTACTAGCTTAAAACGTCGACCAATAATTCTTGCAGCACGACGCCCAAAAACATTACGAACTTCCTCAGGCGTTGCCGCTGTTGAAATATCATAATCTTTTGCCTTTCTGCCAATCAAAGAGTCACGCACTGCACCACCAACAATATATGTTTCATAGCCAGCACTTTGCAGCTGTTGAACTATTTTGATAATTTTTCTATCGATATTAAGTCTTATTAATTTTGTAATCATCATAAATTATTCTAACACTATACTTTATTAATTTTATTTATTAAGTAATCTCACTTACAACTTATTTACCGGACGGACAATAATTGATTCAACATAATCTAAACTTTCATCACGCTGGATATAATCAGCATTATAATGTAAACCACGACTTTCTTTACGCTTTAGAGCAGCATCAATAATAATTTCGGCAACTGACGCAATATTGCGAAGCTCAATTAGATCTTTTGAAATATAAAAATCCCAGTAATATTTTTCAATTTCTTTGCGAATATTTTTAATACGTGATTTAGCTCGCTCCAAACGTTTATTTGTGCGTACAATACCAACATAGTCCCACATAAATTTTCTTATTTCTTCCCAATTATGAACAATCACAACCATTTCATCTGAATCAGTAGCATTACCGCTACTCCAATTTTCAACAATGCTTTGATCAAATTCTTTAATAAACTGCTCACGACTACTAATAATATCATCAGCAGCTAATCTTGCTACTACTACAGCTTCAAGCAAACTATTAGAGGCTAAGCGATTAGCACCATGTAGCCCAGTACAAGCACATTCTCCAACCGCATAAAGTCCTGAAACTGTTGTCGCACCCTTTTCATCAGTTTTTGCACCACCGCAAAGGTAATGAGCTGCTGGAACCACTGGAATTAAATCTTTACTCATATTAACACCAGCATCTAAACAAGCTTGAAAAATATTTGGAAAACGTAACTTTAACTCTTCTTCACTTTTGTGACGAATATCCAAATAAACACACTCTTGTCCCGAAATCTTCATTTCATTATCAATAGCTCGAGCTACAACATCACGAGGTGCTAAGCTTTTCAATTCATGATATTTATCCATAAACTCAATCAACTTACCACAAGCATCAAAGCGTTTCAAAACAGCCCCCTCACCTCGTACAGCTTCACTAATTAAAAACGAGCGCACTTTTGGGTGATACAAAATAGTTGGGTGAAATTGAAAAAACTCCATATTAGCAATCGGCACTCCTGCGCGATAACACATTGCAATACCACTTCCACACGCACAATCAGGATTACTTGTATACAGATAAACCTTACCTGCACCTCCTGTGGCTACAACCGTTGCAAGAGCTTCAAATGTCTTTACACAATTATTTTCAATATCAAAAACATAAGCACCGTAACAACGATCTTTTTCAACAGTAACTCCAGAACGACGTGCTGTAATTAAATCAATTGCAGCGTGGTTTTCAAAAATTGAAATATTTTCAGTTGTTTGACAACTCTTTAATAAAGCACGTACCAATTCAGCTCCAGTAATATCTCCTGAATGTAATACTCTTCGTTTACCATGACCTCCCTCTTTGCCCAAGTCAAAATCTTCAGCAACATCATCAGCTAAATATTCATCATCAGCTGTAACCTCGGCACGTGTTGTAAATTTAACCCCTCTATCAATTAATTTTTTAATTTCTTGAGGCCCATTTTCTATAATTTTTTTAACAACTTCTTGATTGCAAAGGTTGCGTCCAGCTATTAAGGTATCGCGGATATGCTCTGAAAAATCGTCATTTTCATCAATAACACAAGCAATTCCGCCTTGAGCATATCTGGTATTTGACTCTTCCGCATCAAGTTTAGTAATTATCGCAACTGAATGACCATCTTCTGCTAAATTCAATGCCGTAGACATTCCTGCTACGCCACTACCTAGCACTAAATAATCAAATTTTAAAACGTCTTTTTGGTCTATTTTTTCTTTCATTCTTTATATATCAAAAAAGAAGCTTTTAGCAACTTTTATTAAAATTATGTTATTGTTAAGTAAAAAATCTGTTTTTATGTTAAAGGACACTTTTCAAAATAAAACAAATTCCTTCAAAATAAAGATATAAACATATTGTTAAAATAACATCAATTTTAAGTCACTGCAACTATTTTAGAGATGAAACAGCAATAATTTCGCACACCACAAAACTATTGCTGAATTAGTATCAATTTCAAAGCTATTTTCACTTATATTAAACTGCTATTTTTTACTCTTGATAATTTTTCTAAAAACAAAACAACTTTCTATCATCATCCAAATCTGAAAGATAATAATTATAACACTAATTGCCAGCAATAAATAATTATTTTTACTATAGAAGTCAGTTATTTTTATCTCCATAGCCCAAAAAGTCATAACAAACATAAATACCATTGGCACTGCACATAGCCAATAATTTTTCTTCCTTGAAGCTAAATAAATGGTTAAAACTAATAACGCTAATCCACTCAACAACTGGTTCAAACTACCAAATAGCGGCCATAATGCCGCCGCCCCTTTTCCAGTTCCATCTACAAATGCTAAACCCAATGCAGAGCCAACCGCAATTAACGTAGCAGGATGCTTTTTTGCTAAAAATGGCATTTTAGCCGTCATTGCCAATTCACCAACAATATAACGTTGAATACGAGTTGCACTATCAAGTGTAGTTGCTGCAAATGCCGCGATAAATACTCCCATAATCGTAGTTGCCCACTGAAATGGAATACCTGTTTTTGCAATCATGTTACTCGAACCAGTAATAAAAGCATTTAATTTCGCAGCCAATCCTTTTAACGCAGTCCAATCGGCATACTGAGCGTTAAAAGCATTTGCCCCAGTTAAAAATTCACCATTTTTTTCAAAACCTAACCCAAGTCCCGCGCAACATGCAATAATTACAAACACTGCTAACATTCCTTCTGTTAACATAGAACCATAGCCAATAAACATTGCATCGTGTTCATTTAAACACTGTTTTGAAGACGTTCCCGAGGCCACTAACGAATGAAACCCAGAAATAGCACCACAGGCAATCGTTACAAAAATCATTGGCATAAAGCTCAGCGCACCACTTACATTTGTGTTAACTTCTGGAGCAACCATAGTTGGGTGAGCAACAACTACTCCTACCGCTAATAAAACTAGTGAAATAATTAACTGGTATGAATTTAAAAAATCACGTGGTTGCAACAATGTTTGCACTGGTAAAATTGATGCAATATATGCATAAATTAATAATAGTATCACCCAAATTTTCACAGGATCAATACCCATATCTTCAGGCATTTCTAATGGCATTTTTGTTCCTACAAAAATTGTTCCATACATGATAATTACTGAGATTAATACGGCAATTTTTGCAAACCTCGAATTTTCATCTCCATTTTTCATAATAATTTTACCTAAAATAATTGCAATCGGAATCTGTACCCAAATTGGAAAAACTGAATCTGGAAAAAGAGAAAAACACGCCGCAATCACAACCCCAAAAATAGCAATAACAATTAAATTCAAGAAAAATATAATCAATAAAAATAAAGTCTTAACTCGTGGAGATATCAAATCTCCAGCGATGTCACCAATTGATTTTCCTTGATTTCTTAATGAAATAATTAATGCACCAAAATCATGAACAGCCCCCATAAAAACCGAACCCAACAGCACCCATAACAAAGCGGGAACCCACCCCCAAATAACTGCAATAGCAGGTCCAACAATCGGCCCTGTTCCAGCAATTGAGGCAAAATGATGCCCAAATAAAACCTTTTTGGGTGTTGGGACAAAATCCACATCGTCACGCAATTCTGTACTTGGACAAACATTCTTCAACGATACTTCAAAAATTTTTCGAGCAATATACTTTCCATAAGTATGATATGCGATAACATAAAATATTGCCGCACCAACTGCAATTAATAACGAATTCATAAAACTTTTTTAACCTCTTAATAAATCTGTAAAATAAAATACCATAATCAAAAATTTACCTTATCTTCGATTAAACCTTTTTTCCAATTCCTTAACGGTTAATTCAATTACTGTTGGTCTACCATGTGGGCATGAATATGGCAATTCACAATTATCAAGCTGACTTAACAACGACTTGGCTTGAGAAATTTCTAGCTTATCGTGCGCTTTTACTGCTGACTTACATGCCGCCATCGCAATTGCTTCTAAATCAACTTTACTTTTTAAACTCCCATGATCAATTAATTGTGATAATAAATCAATCAAAACCCCAGCAGCATTATTTTGCTTCATGCCATTGGGTATTGAGTTTAAAATAACAGTATTACTGCCAAATTCTTCAACCGCAAACCCCAGTTTACTGAAATAATTTTTGTATTTTATTAAAAAATGAAATTCATGCACACTCAATTCAATTGTTAATGGAAATAATAACGCTTGACTGGCACTCTCTTTATGCATGGCATCAGTTAATAACTTTTCAAACATGACTCGTTCGTGAGCAGCATGCTGATCAATTAAAATCACACCCTCCTTACTTAACGCAATCATATAAGTTTCTTGAAAAAAACCTAGAACTTCTAATGAACTAAAATATTCATTTTTTTGTTTTTTACTTTCACTCACATTGGTATTAGCTTCAACTACCTTTAACTTTTTATCTACAATCTTTTCATCATTACTTGCTTCAACGATATTTTGAATATCTTCAACGTCAATCGCTTGATGCCCTAATATGGTAGGCTTTTTTTCACCTGAAACACTTGCAAATTTATTAGTTTTCTTTTTAGCTTGATTCTTAAGATCTTTCGATTTTAAACTTTTTGAATAATCTCTCAAATCACAATTCTGCTTTTCAACTGCTGAGACTAATTTCTCATTTTTTTGATAATCTTCTTTTTGAGTAATATTATCAACTACTTCATTGACAACTTCTTCTATTTCTATTGAATTGTCAACTCTATATTGTTTTTCAAATTCATCTAATTTATTACCATCTAACTGCAACGGCTGCTCTAAATTTTGTTGATAATCAACACTGGCACCGTGAAGTAATTGACGAATTGAAACATTTTTATCAACTGATAAATTTAAGTTTTTCTGATTATTAACTTTTAATTTTTCAGCCACAGCATTAGCAACAACTGAACTCAACGTGCGTTCTTGACGAAAACGAACTTCACGCTTAGCTGGATGGACATTTACATCAACCAATGTTGGAGAAATAGTCACAAATAAAATTGCCACGGGGTACCGTCCACGCTCAACTAATGAACTATACCCTTCACTAATTCCCCGATATAAAGCTGTAGCAGTTACAGCACGCCCGTTAACAAATGTCCTCTGATCGCGTCGACTAGTCTTAGTATATGAATGTTTTGAAATATATCCACTAACCGTAATCCCAGCCTGTGAATAATTTATTGGCAACAACGCATTCATCGTAGTTGCACCCAAATATGATTGAATCCGTGGTTCAATGGTATTATGCGCCGGAGAAGAATAAACTAAACGATTATCAAAATATAATTCAATTCCAACTTGTGGGTGTGGTAAACTTAGTAAAAAAATATTTTCAATAATATGTTTTTCTTCAGTTGCCTTTGACTTTAAAAATTTTTTTCTTGCAGGCGTATTAAAAAATAATTCACGCACCACCATTTGAGTACCTGGCGCCATTCCTGCTGGGCGATTATGAACAAAACGTCCACCATGAATTAAAACTTCACTTCCGCCATCAGAATCATGCTGACGCGACTTAAGATGAAATTGTGAAATTGAGGCAATACTTGGAATCGCTTCACCACGAAAACCAAAGGTTAAAACTTCTTCAATATCTTTAGCATCTTTAATCTTACTGGTTGCATGTTGCTCTAAGCAAAGCAATAAATCCTCTTCACTCATTCCACAACCATTATCTGTTACTGAAATTAATTTTGTTCCAGCTTTTTCAACTCTCACGGTAATTTTAGTTGCTCCAGCATCTAGTGAATTCTCAACTAATTCTTTAACAACTGACGCAGGTCGATCAATAACTTCACCTGCGGCAATCTTATTGGCAACATCTTCACTTAAAACTTTTATTACACTCATAACTTATATGATACTCCTAAAAATATCCTCTGATATAAAAATATAATTTCTGGCTACTTTAGAAAATTTTTTTTTAATATTTACTTTGCGTTTAACTACGTTATAATAAAATTATTAAATAAAAAAAGCATTTTTTTTAACCGATTTCAATACTTTTAGAAATGCTTTTTAAATACTCACTCTTTTTTTCAATCTTGTCATTATTTATTTTCAACACACCTTGCTCTATTTCTTTAATACGATATTCAAGAAAAAAAGCTTCATCAACTAACTTTAGCTTTTTATAAACTTTAAGCAAATTTTTCATAACTAAAATATTTTCACTATTTAAGTCAAAAGCTTTTTCTAAATAATTTTTTGCATCTTGATATTTATTTTGTTCATAACAAGCTACTCCTAAACTATTCAAAACATTAATATTTTTATCATTTCGACGCAATAATTTCAACCAAAACAACTCTGCTTTATGATATTCTTTTAACTCAAAATTTGCATACCCCATATAGTACAGCAACATATCACAACGTACGTCTCTCTTATCTAAAAAAAGGTAATTGTTTTGTAATAGCCTTAAAACATGATGATATCTCTTTCGGTATAACAAATCATAAATTGATTGGTCAAAGCTTTTGTAATAATCGTCAAAGCTATATTGACTTTCTCTATCTAAATGATCATCAATTTTATTTAAAAATTCACCACTCAATCCTGAAATATCCATAATTTCTGATACTTGAGAATCATAATCAGTTATTGAAGAACGCAATAAGTTCGTCCCGCTAATGAGTAATGCAGTCATTACTACAATAGCAAATTGAATAACAATAAATGGCCAAAGATCTTTAAACATATAATTTATAATTAAGCTGTTAAGTTAATATAAAAATTTAAAAATGTTTTTTAAAAAAAACATTTTTAAATATAATGACAACGACAACAATGCTTTGCATCGTTATTAACCTCATATTCCTTAGGAAATTTATCTTGACATTTCTGCAATTCTTCTACTGTTAATGAATCAGCTAAAGAACACCTGCCATAAAAACGACATCCTGTCGGATAATTTCCAACGCTAGGGACAGATCCACGAATTGTTTGCAATGAGTCAACTTTTCCGCCAAGCACAGGCACTGCTTTCAACAACGCCTTAGTATAAGGATGCGCGGGGTTGTAGATTACCTCCTCCACTGTTCCTTTTTCAACGGCAGATCCAGCATACATAACAATCACTTTATCAGCTAATTCTGAAACAATTCCTAAGTTATGGGTCACCAGTAAAATTCCCATCTGATATTTATCTTTTAATTTATATAATAATTCAAGAATTTGAGCCTGAATTGTCACATCTAATGCGGTCGTTGGCTCATCAGCAATCAACAACTTAGGACGACTAGCTAACGCCATTGCAATCATAATACGTTGTTGCATCCCACCACTTAATTCATGTGGGTATGCTTTTATACGCTTTTCTGGAGCAGGAATTCCAACGTCTTGGAGCAACTTAATAACTTCAGAATTAATGTCAATAACATCTTTACGGTGTAATAAAATTGCCTCAGCAATCTGATCTCCAATTCTAAACACAGGGTTAAGTGAAACTGTTGGCTCTTGAAAAATATATGATACTAATCCTCCACGAATTTCATTAAGCTTAGAACGATTTAAATCAAGGACCGCATACTTTCTTTTATGTTCTTGATTATAAAGCATAATGGTTCCATTTTTATAGCTAACCAAAGGTTCTTGATGCAAACGAGCAATAGCTAAACAACTTAAACTCTTACCACAACCACTTTCACCGACCAGAGAAACAACTTCACCTGGGCGCACAGAAAATGATAAATCATTAACCACTGTTATATCTTTATTATCAATAACAATATTAATTGCTAAATTTTCAACTTCTAATAATTTATTTTTCATTATTAAATAATTCACCTTTAAAAATAAAATTAAATTAGACTTTTAAAATAAACTTAAAAAAATCCGCTATTTTTATTTTAAGATAACGCTATATTTTTTCAATTACAAATCAAAAAAGGGTTTTTCGTTGCCGAAGAACCCTTTATAAAAAATTGTCATTAAAGTGACATATTGTTTTACAAAATTATTTGTGGTTATTCACGCCCATGAACTGAAATACTATTCGCTGTTCGCAAACGCTCTTCACGTTCATCAGGAGCATATCCTTTGAACCATAATTTTGCTCGATAACGAATATCATTTTCCTTCGGAAATAATTGCACTGGTTTCGTACGAATTGCCTCAGGAAATTTCGCAAAACTTTCTGGAGCTCCATCTGGCATTTCATGACAACCAATACAGCCTTTTGTTTCATTTGGTCGCACATATTGCCATACAATTTCATTACCAATAACTTTTTTATCAGCATCCAGAACTTGAAGATGGAACACCCTATCTGCTGGCAACTGAATCATAAATGAACCGTCCGCGGCTACTGGAATTGTTCCTAATATACGAGCTGTTGTTCCGCCATGATTACGCCATGCAATACCACCATTCATATGAGTTTGAACACGTGTCGTCGGCACAATCCCTTCGATAACACGGATGTATTTACCATATTTTTTGACGTAATGATGTTGAGTTGTAAAAATTGAACTACAGTACAATGTGCCCATAAATGAAGTTTCATCTAAACTACTTGGCATTACTGGTGGTAATTTTCTTGGTTGCAACGGACGTGCTTCAAATTCAGTTGTCTTCGGATCATTATAAATTAACTGCAATTTGCCAGTATCAACATCCATATAATAGAGCCCTAAATCTGTAGGTGCCCAATCATCGAGACGCTTCTTTGAATATTTTTTAGAAGGCTGACCAATAACATTTTTCTTTGAATATATTTTTAATGGTCTTTTTCCAGCTGCAACTAATACCGTTTTGTCATCAATCTTCCATGGAGTTGTTACCGCCCATTCATTGTTTGGACGTAAAAATCTTTCTTTATAACGTCCAGGACCTACCAACATTGGACCACGAAATGAATTAATCAAATACATAGAATCACCCCAGTAAGAAGGCTGAGTTATTCGTAATGCTCTGTGACGAGGAGTTGCCACAGCGCCAGCGCCTCCAATTCTTGACCAAAAATGGCGACGTTCAGGTCCATAAATAGTTGTTGGCTTACTACCATCTTGTGATACAGTAATCAAATTCAATTCCGTTTTCATTCGTGAATAAAATACTTCAAGTCGTGAAAAAACAATCTGTCCATCATCGGTAACTGATGCTTCATTGTCACGTCCAGCATTAAAGCCAATCACTTTTATAGCACTGCCATCATAATTAATTGTTGCTAAGCCAGTTATTGGATAGCCATGATATTCATCACGACCGCCAACACGACTTGTTGAAAACATTAAACGACCATCTGGTAAGTAAATTGGCTGAACGTCATGGTATGGACCAAAGGTAATTTGACGTAAATTTTTGCCATCAGCATCAATTTCGTAAATATGCCACCATGGGTTTTCTCCAGATTCTTGACGGGCAAACAAAATCTTTTTACCATCATAAGAGACCTCTAAATCAGCGACAAACCCCGTTTTAAAGTGGGTTAACTGCTGTAAACTTTCTTGTGGGTTAGCAGTGTTAATTTTGAAAATATTTTTGCCCAAACGATATGTTGGACCTGCATCTGTTGTTGAATATCCAGTTTGATCCTTAGAAATTTGATAATGATTTCCCGGATTCTTTGTGCCCTTAATAAAAACAATTTCTTGAGGTTTTCCAGTCGGAATTGGTAATTGTTTTAAAGTTCGAGTTTTATTTTTTGGGAAAGCAAATGGTTGAATATTTTGCTTAAAAATTGCTTCACGAGCTAACAATCTCACACTTGCTACAGGGTGAAATGTTGCTGCTTTTTTTAATGCTGCAATCGCTTTAGGCGTTTTTAATTTGCATAAAGCAACTGCCGCTTCATATTGCACTTCAATCACATTTTTATCATTATTTAAAAATTTAATTAATAATTCATCACTTGATTTATCATTCAAATATCCTAATGCATTGATATAAGCGGTTTTAAAACGTGGACTTGGATCATTATATTCATCATATCCATCACCTAACCGACCTTTTCCAAAACGGAAGTAATCAGCATTAAACCCATAACTTGCATCATCAGGAGCTGTTGTCAATAAATGTTTAATTTTAGGCAAAGAGGAGTGTGATTTGTTAAAAATCAAGGCTCTTGTCGCATCAATTTTAACCCACCCGTTAACATTATCAAGCATTTTTTCAAGCAGAGGAATATCTTCTTTGTCGCGTGCTAGAGCAGAAATAATATTGCTACTAAACGATGGATAACGTGAATTTTTACCATAATTCCATAATGCAGCCAAACGCATAACAGATTCACGATGTGGTAAATCTTTAGAAACGGTACGCTCATTAAATCCTAAAGCCTTAAATGCCGCATTTTTAATGTCTTGAGCAATTCCAGCTTCTTCTAAAATGTAACGTATGTATTTTTGATAAGGTTCTTCCTGATAATAAACATTTGCATCCCAATGTGTCGGAAACAGCGCGACTAAGTATGGAGTATATTCACGAATTTGCGCTTTAACTTCAGGAGAAATATTATTTGCTCTTGACAAACTTTGTAAAATATAAAAAGCTGTCTTTGGCATACGATCAGCACTTGTTAAATAAGGTTTATCAGAAATATCTACAGAAACAACTGGTTTATCTTTAGGGTCACCAGCGAGCCACTCCCTATAATTAACGGAATATTCTGGTAGTGCATTAATTAATGCTAGAGATGCACTATCCGTATTAATATCGCCAAGCGCTTCCGCAGCATAAGAACTCCAAACGGGTTTTTCATTAAGTAACGTAATCAGTGTTTTTTCGGCATTTTTTCCACCTAACCGCCCTAACGCTCTGATACCAGCTTGAACCATTAAGCGTTCGCCACGATCAATCACAGATTGAGATTCTGGAGTGTATTTATATTTATAATACATATTTCTTTCAAGCCTGTTGATTGCTTGATTAGCTCCACTAATAGGGCGATACATTAAATCTTGAGTTAAATAAGGTTTAATAGCATTTATTACATACTTTGTACTATTTTTATCGCCACATGAACCTAAAGCGCGCAAAAGCTTAGCATATTCATAATAAAAGTCACCTTTCGCATAAATATCCTTACCAAATTGATTTTGCTTATCAGCTAAATTAATGTCATCTGGCAACTTCTTAGCAGCTAATTTATTTAATGAATTAACATTAAATTTAGCAATTTTTTCTTTAATTAGCTCTTTTTGTTTATTTTTCTCTGCAAGAGATTGACCTAACGCATCATATTTTAAATCCAAAGCCGTTAAATTAATTAACCCATTTACTGCAGCTTGACTAACAGTCCAATCTTCATCATCCAACAATTTAACTAAAACTGGAATTGAATTAATATCTCCTGTCCATGCTAAATTCATTGCCACTTCGCGACGTACTTCAGCAGATTTATCATTTGCTAATTTTGCAACCAAATAAGTCACAGAAAAAGCTCTCATGTATGATAAATACTCAACAGCAGTTTCTCTTGTTTCATAATTTTCTGAACTTAATTGCTTAGTAAGGCAGTCTAATTCTTCATCTAAAACATTACTTTCTGCAAAAGTAGATACCGATAAAGCAGACACGCAAGCAGCAAGAAGCACAAAGCTCCCTCTCTGGTAACTTTTTCCCATTTTTTTAATTCTCCAAACATTTCTTTTCTTTTTTTCTTGAATCTTATAACTAGCTTTTTATAATAACTTTAACCCAGGATAATATAACTATTATAACTAGCAAAGGTTCAATTACACATATTATATATAGCATTTTTTAATAAAAAAGACAACCTCTATTTAAAAAAAAATTAAGATTTTCATTTGCTAAAGAGCTATAAAGAAGTTACTTTCATTATTAGGCTAGTTTTAATTTGTTTAAAATTAAAAAAATTTGGACATATAAAGGCAATTAATAATTATGAATAAAAAATTTATTTCAAGCTCCGTACAATTTTTCCTAAATGGAATCAGTATGGCAATGATGTTTTATATCTGTTTCGGACAACTTAATCAATTAATTAACATCTCTCACGTTGCCGAATATATTATGAAATTCGATACTAATTCTTTCCTAATTTCACTAATAATAGCCTTTGCATTACAATTTTTTCTAGGACGTCTTTGTGGAGGTAAAAATAATTTTGAAGAGATTATTAAGGATTTCGTAACGAGTAGCAAAATTTGCTTGCCAAGTTTACTTTTTTTACCAAGTATTTTATCTTTTATGCGAAGTAGCGATGAGGAATTTACAGCAACAGTTATTGGCAAATTTATAAATTTTTTATTAATTAATTTCATTGACGTTATTTACCTTAATTATATTACACCTGCATTAATGGTGATTGTTATTAGTTTTATTGGCATAAGATTTTTTGCAGTCTTAGCCGAAAGAAAAAGTAAACTTCTTGAATTTGAATACAAAACTGAACATAAAATGCAACTTTTGATGCTATTATTAATCTTTACTGTAATATTTATTGGATATGGAGTTTACCTACAGCGCAGTTATTTCAATAAACTATTACTCCTATACTATGACTGGGGAATATTCCTCAATACTGCAGAAAACAGCTTAAAAGGCAATTGGTTCTTTTCAAATGAAGTTCAACATAATTTTATGGGTCGCCATATGATGCCATTGAGCATTATACTAATTATGCCATTTGTCGCACTATCTAAAAGCATTGATACAATGTTTTATTTGAATTCAATTGTTCTTTTTGGAAGTTCATTTGTTGTTTTCTACTTAGCAAGGGCTTATAAACTACGCCTTGGAGCTTCGTTTTTAGTAGCCTTGGCATATTTACTTTATCCAAGCATTACCAATTTAAATTTAGCACTCTACTACGGATTTCATTGCATCTATTTTATTATTCCAATAGTATGGCTATTTTTTATACTGCTCCAAAAAGAGCATTATAAATGGGCATTAGTGGTCTTCTTTTTATCAATGCTAATCAAAGAATCTGTACCTGTTTTATGGTTTGGTGTTGGAGTTTATATGCTATTTACCAAACGCTATAAGTGGGCTTTATTGATGTTTATTTTTTGCCCAATTTATTTCGTAATAGTAGCTAAATACATGATGCCTCACTTTGTCCCAACAGGTTTTGAAGGCGATGAAAAATACTATTTCTTCAGCTATTATAAAATTTTAGCGCCAAACGAAAGCTACAAAGAAATAATTTTTGCACCATTCACCAATCCCAAAACATTCTTTGGACTTTTATTCCGTCCAACTAGCATCCATTTTATTATTTTACTAACGATGAGTTTTATGCCTTTTGTGATACGTTACCCGCTACCATTACTTGGGGGAGTCGCATGGTATGGCTTATTATTAATTCAAGATTCATATTTCCGTCACAATTTGGATATGCAATATCAAACAGAAATTATTCCATTTGTGTTTTTAGCTGTAATTATAGGCTGTAAATATTTTAATGTTAGCAAATGGGGTAAAATTTGGTCAAAAATATGTTTTTATAATTTAGATTTAAAGAAAAAATTTCAACGCCCAGCGATACTGTTGTTTGGTGTTATACCCGCAGTGTTATGCTCTGCATATTTTTATGGAGAATATCCATATGCGGCAAATACGACAGTACAATTTGAATATGCTCGAGATCATCGTCAATTAGTTGCTAAAGTTAAAGAAATTTTACCCAAAAAAGTTTCTGCGACAATTACACCTCAGCTAGCAGGACATTTTGTTCTTCGTAATGATGTTTGGTTAAACTATAATAAACCAAAAGATTATGTAGTTATTGGCTATGATACACTCCATTCATATTTAGAGCATGAAAAGTTTACAACTTTGCATGAAATTATCCTGAGCAGCGGCAAATACCAGCTACTTGATCGCCCATTGTCAGACGGTGGCAACACGGTGCTAATTTATAAAAGAGGAGCACCAGAGAATAAAGTTCATAAAAATTTGCAATTACAAAATATGAGTAATAAACAATTTGCCAAATTTGGAGCTCTTTACCCTTTACGAGGCGATGACAAGATTGAAATTAGAATCCGTCAGGCACGAACTAATACCGAAATAAACTTTTTAATTGGAGTACAAGTAAAAAAGAAATTACATGACAATTATTATTTTGATATTCAACTTTTTGATAAAAAAACTAAAAATAAATTCTATGATGAAACGGTTTATTTTGGTCATGGCTTTACTCCTCCATGGAGAGCAAAAATTAATGATGTGTTTGTTTTTTTAGTAAAAGCCCCTGTTCCAAGTGGAATTGGTGCAAATGATATTATTTTTGCAAATCAAGTTGGCACACAATCTGGACCAGTTCAAGAAAGAGTTCAAAAATATTTACCTATGATAAAATAAAGCATTCTAAAAATTTAAAGAAAATAAGTGCCATATTTTTTGTTGGAGTAATAAATTATTTAATAATAATTGAAAATAAAAATTATGAAGAGGAATGTTGAACACCAAAACTAATATATCACTCATACCAGTGATAATAATCACTTACTCTACTCCAACTAGGGTAAAGTAAAAAAAAACATTGAAAAGTAGCTGAAAATATCAAAATCCAAACACTCCATTATTCTTCACTCACTCCTTATCCTTATGAAGTTTATAAAAGAATAAAATTACACATATTAATTTAATAGCAAAAAATTTATTTTTTAATAAAAAAAATGAACTTTTTGTTCAAATAGCTGTCTATATTTTTATAAATAATCTCTTTTCCTTTTTTTGAAAGTCATAAAACAATAAAATTTGTTTTCATGACTTTTTTTATTAATATATAGTGGATTAATACTTTCCTAATCAATAAAATATTCAAAATCTACCGAGGAAAGAGTTATATTATAAAGCAAAAAAGCATTGCTGATATAAATACCCTCAATGCTTTCTTCATTAAATTACATAAAAAATATTAATTACTTATCAGTTTTCTGATCATTTTTTTCACGCAATTTATCTAAATCTGTTTTAGCATACTTAACAACCTTCTCGAATTTTGCTACATTATCTTCATCAATATCCATCAAGGTAGCGTGAGCTTCATAAACACACTCAGCGGTGTTTAATTGTTTATCTTCAGGTTTTTCACTACATTCAATTACAGTTTCAGGCTCGCTAGTTGATTCAGTGTCATCACGATAAATAAAATTAATTAACCGATCAATCCCAAGCCCAATCAACAATTCCTTATTTTGCTCATTTGCATTCACAATATTCATAACAGCATTGCACTCATGAGCTTTCAGCCCAAGCATTGCAATAATTCCCATAAATGTGCTATCCATGCCAATGCACTCAGCTAAATCAATTGAAATCTCTTTAAAATTAACAACATCAATTTCCTTAGCCAAACAACGAATAACTGGTGCGTACTCAAAATTTGCACGACCAGAAATCTTAACACTATAACAGCCTTTATCAATGGATATCACAACATCTTTATTTTTCATGATAAAACTATTCCCTAGGAAAACTTCCTATTCTTTAATTAAAACAGCTTTGATACGACGCACGCCACGGCTTGAACTTTCTTCTTTCTTAATCTTAAAGCGTCCTAATTTCCCAGTACTTTCAGCATGGGGGCCTCCACAAATTTCTTTACTAAAGTCGCCTATACTAAAAACTTTCACAATTTCGCCATAACGATCACCAAACAAACCAATTGCTCCAGCCGCTTTTGCGTCTTCAACAGTCATCTCTTCTAAAGTAATCGGCATATCTTTTGCAATTACATCATTAACAATTGCTTCAATTTCATTTAAAATATCACGAGTAACTTTTTCAGGATGAGAAAAATCAAAACGTAAACGATCAGCAGTAATGTTTGATCCCTTCTGAGCAACATGGTCACCTAACACATTACGTAATGCTTGATGCAATAAATGTGTCGCTGTGTGCAATGAAGTAGTTGCTTCAGAATCATCAGCTAAACCGCCTTTAAATTTATTTTCAGCACCCTTACGAGATAACTCTTGATGCTTTTCAAATGCCTTTTTAAATCCTTTTTCATCAACAACAAAACCACGCTCTGCAGCCATTTCAATGGTCAATTCTAATGGAAACCCATATGTATCATATAATTTAAAAGCATTTTTACCACTTACTACTTTATTTTTAATGTGTTCTGGAACACGACTAATTAACTTTTCAAATTCTTTTGTACCTTTTTCAATTGTACGAGCAAATGCTTCTTCTTCAGTACTTAACTCATTAATAATTTCTTTATTTTGAGCATCTAAAGAGGGATAACATTCTTTATATTCATCAATAATCACTTGAGCAATCTTGGTAATAAAAGCAGTTTCAACACCTAATTTACGACCTTGACGAATTGCACGACGAATCAAACGACGCAACACATAGCCTTGGTCAACATTACCCGGCAACACTCCATCGCTCATCATAAAAACAGCAGCTCTTAGATGGTCAACGATAATACGTTCTTCTTGGCAACGTTCACGTTCCACGTCCTCAGATGCTAAATCCCTAATTTCATCTAGCTTTGCAAATAAAGGTAAAAATAATTCAGTTTCATAACAGCTCTTCTTGCCTTGCAACACCGCTGTAACACGTTCAACCCCCATACCAGTATCAACATTTTGCTGGGTTAATGGCTCAAACTTACCTTCAGCAGTTTTATTATATTGCATGAAAACATCATTCCAGATCTCAACCCATAATTTATTCTCTGGATCAAAAACTTCAGGTGCATCACCATCACCAGTCCAAAAAAACATCTCTGAATCAGGTCCACATGGTCCAGTTTGAGCAGCAGGTCCCCACCAATTATCTTTTTTTCCTAACCTTGCAATTCGCGCTTCACTAACACCAAGTTCACGCCATAAATTAAACGCTTCTTCATCAAAAGGTGCATCATCATCACCAGCAAAAACACTCACAGCTAAATTATCTAAGGAAATATTTAACCACTCAGGTGCAGTTAAAAATTCAAAACTAAAGCGAATAGCTTCTTCTTTAAAATAATCGCCTAAAGACCAATTACCCAACATCTCAAAGAATGTTAAATGCACTGCATCTCCAACTTCATCAATATCACCTGTACGAACACATTTTTGGTAATCGCAAATTCTTGTTCCTGATGGATGTTTTTCTCCTAATAAATATGGAACTAAAGGATGCATTCCTGCAGTCGTAAATAAACACGTTGGATCATTTTCTGGAACTAAAGAAGCACTACTAATTGCTTTATGTCCCTTGCTTTCAAAAAATTGAATATATTTTTTTCTTAAATCTGATGCTTTCATAATATTTTTATTAATGTTATCTAGTTATTTTAAAAATCATTGTATACTTAAAGATAAATATATAACCAATATCAATATTGTCTAATGTTTTTGACTTTTAAATCATAAAAAAATAAAAAAGAGAGTGATTTATTGCACTCTCTTTTTTATTGTGAAGGTTTCTAAAATTTTAACTTTATTTTTTTTTGCGAATTCCGTAATATTTTTTAAATTGACGCTTTTTGTCAAAATTAGGATTTTCAGTAGGTAATTGTGCCTTTACACTTTTACGCCACTCTTGAAGCTCTTTAAGCATTTCTACAGTTTTTTCAGGATATGCTTTTGAATAATCAAGTGTTTCAAATGGATCATTTTTTAAGTTAAAAAGCATTACCTTTCCATCTTCAAAATATTCAACTAGTCTCCAGTCTCCATTACGAACTGCACCATATGGCAACGTGCGATGGTAGTGCGGGTAATGCCAATACAATGAACGCTTTTTAATAGCAGTAGGTTTATGGTCATTATTTGCTAACAACAACGGTTTTAAACTAACCCCATCAATATGTTCACTTTTTTTCAATTTAATACCAGCTAAATCAAGCAGTGTTGGGTAAAAATCCATACCAATTGCAGGTGTTGATTCTACAACTCCTTTTTTAATTCCAGGCCCAGCAATCACAAATGGCTCTCTAGTCCCTCCTTCAAATGAAGTCCCCTTAAGCCCTCGCAATCCTCCAGCATATTCATGCCAATATGGCCCATTATCAGCAGTAAAAACAATAATTGTGTTATCATAAACCCCTGCATCTTTTAACTCTTGAACAACTCGACCAACACTCTCATCCAAACTTTGAACCATCGCAGCGTATTCAGGACGGCGATGCTGATATTTCTTTGGATTAGCAGCTAATTTTGCCTTATATTTTCTGACATACTCTGGTTTTGCTTGAATTGGTGTATGCACAGTATAGTATGAAAAATATAACATGAAAGGATTGGCATCACTTTTATGTTTATCAATATAATCTACTGCGTAATCTGTCAAACGGTCTGTTAAATAATCACCTTTTTTGCCACCTTTAACATTCGGCATATCCCAAGGATAAAAATATTTTCCACGTCCTTTTGGCTGCCCCCACTCACGTCCACCAATATTAATATCAAAACCGTGATCAGTAGGATAATGCTGGTCCACTAATTCTGGTTGTTCAATAGGCATTAAATGCCATTTGCCAATGAAAGCTGTTGAGTAACCATTTTCTTTTAACGCTTCGGGTAAAGTAATGCGTTCATGCTCCATCTTCATGTTCCAATTTGGTACTGATAATTTTGCATATGGTCTTTTTTGTCCAGCAATCCAGTCAGTTAAATTTAACCTTGCAGGATATCGACCTGTCAAAATGGCTGCACGACTTGGTGAACAAACTGTACACGCTGAATAACCATTATTGAAGTAAACGCCATTCTCAAAAAGTGCATCAATATTTGGAGTTTCATGAAAATCACTTCCCGTTTTCGACAAACCGCTATAACCAAAATCGTCAACTAAGAAAAATACAATATTTGGTTTTTTAGTGTTTTTTTGCTGCTGTTGAGCAGCATTGACATTTAATGCACTAGTTACTAATAAACTTCCAAAACCTGCGTAGAAAACTTTCTTCATAAACCTTTCCTTTCTTTATATTCTCTGTAAATAATAACAACTATAATATTCAACCAAATTCGTTGCCAAAGACTCTTTTTTCTTAAATTACCTTTATTAATACATTTTTACTAACAATAACGAATAAAAAAATCAAATATTTTATACCTTTAATACAAAAAACGATTTTGTTTAAAATTAAACAAAATCGCTTCATAACTATTGAATAAAATATGCTAATTAAAACACTAATTGAGTTGAACGGTATGGGAAACTTAAAAGTAATTTCACATCCAAAACATTTTTAGCACGATTTTCACGACTAGAAGATTGATCAATAGTCACACCACAAGTCAATAAAAGGTATTTTTCATAATTATTCAACTTATTGACAAAATCCAAAATATTATCATATTTTGCCGAAAATTCCAAAACAATCATTTCTTGATTTAACAATTTCGCATCGTTCGATTCAATACTTAAAGATTTAAAATCACGAATTCCTGAATCCTTAATTAAATATGCAACTAAGTTTACAATTTTTGTTTTCATTTTTTTGTATTCTACTTTCGCATCAGCTTCCAAATTCTTTAGATATTCACCTTTTCTCAGATCATAGATAAAATCACGATTTCTAGTAATTTGCTCCCATATTTTACGACGACCTTCCAAATCTTCAGGCAAATTTAATTTCAAATTTGGCTCATTCAAACGAATTTTAATTTGATATGGTCTATTTAGTGTCAAGCCCATAATTTTAGTACTGCTAGTAACATCATCTGTTCTTAGCTGAGATAAATACTTTGTCTCAAAAGATTTTCTGTCCATATTTGATGAAAAAGTCCCAAGAATATACTTAGTATCATATGGTCGTAAAATATTCAAATTACTTGCACCAAACTTATATGCTGGCTTTAAAAAACGAGTACCGCTAGTTGCTGGCATCACATTTAATAAAGAAATATCAGAATAACTTCTAACTCCATTTAAGAATGTAACCCAAAAGTTATTTATTCCCAATGGCACTTTCACAAGCTTTTCTACTCGAATATCTATCTCTTCTTGTGCAGGAGCAATTGTCACAGCAGCCGTAGCTTTCTTTGCGGCTGGATTAGCTGCAAATGTTGCATTTGCAGTAAGAATACTCAAAACTAATAATAAGAATAGGCTCGATTTTTCTTTTAAATTTTCTAGAAGCATCAAAATTATCTCCAATATTAAATTAACCGTTTCAAAACTTCAACAAATATTTTCAGTTAAAAACATATACTTTTACAAATAACACACCTTTTATTCATGAAAAACTTGCAAAATGCGCTTTCTTAATAGTACACTCCGAAAATATTTGTTGCAATATTTTATCTATAAATTTCTCAGTTTAAAGTTATTAAAAATCTTATTTTTTATTATTTAATAACTTTTTTTACCTTATTTATTATGTTTTATGGCAAAAACACAACTAAATTAAATACGACAAGATTTAATTTCAGTAATAATAATTGCCTTTGCACCAATTGCTTTTAATTCATCCATGACAATATTTGCATCTTTGCTTTTTATCATTGACTTAACTGCGCACCAATTTACATCACTTAACGGCGAAACAGTAGGCGACTCGATACCTGGTGTCAACTTGCATGCAGCATCCAAATTAGCTTTTTCAATATCATATTCTACAATTACATATTCACGAGCAACCAACACTCCACGGATACGCTCAATTAATTTTTTAACATCATCATTTTCTAAAGCGTCTTCGCTTCGAGCAAAAATAGCAGCCTCAGATGTCATAATTGGCTCACCAATCACTTTAAGCCCAGCTTCTTTAAGCGTCTTACCAGATTCAACCACGTCAGCAATTGCATCAGCAACACCTAACTGAATTGAAATTTCAACTGCACCATCAAGCTTTACAACACTTGCATCAACGCCATTTTTTTCTAAATCATAAAGAACAATATTCGGGTATGACGTCGCAATTTTCTTACCTGCAAAATCTTTTACAGTCCAATTGTGTTCTTTTGGCACAGCATAGAAAAAGCGCGAATTTCCAATATTTAATGGCTGCAACATTGCAATATCACTTTTGCTATCAAAAGCCAAATCAAGTCCAGTAATACCTAAATCTAAAGTACCATTTCCAACATAAACTGCAATATCTCTAGGTCTTAAATAGATAAATTCAACATTATTTTTTTCATCGATCACGCTTAATTCACGGCCACTACGCTTACATTTATAGCCAGCTGATTTTAATAAATTCACTGCCCCGTCAGACAATGCTCCTTTATTAGGAACGGCAATCTTTAACATTTTTATACTCCAGTTATACTATATTTTATAAATATTTATAAACATCTTCAAGTTCAAGATCATTTGCAATCATCATCACTTGTAAGTGATATAAAAGTTGAGAAATTTCCTCAGCTGTTTTTTCTTTACCTTCGTACTCTGCAGCAATCCAAACTTCTCCAGCCTCTTCATTGATTTTTTTACCAATAAAGTGTTTACCTTTAGCAAACTCTTTCACAGTACCACTATTTGGATCGTTTGTAGCAATCTTTTCTTTAAGCTCAACAAAAAGCTCTTCAAAACGTTTCATTTTTAAATGTACCTATTTTTATCTTTAATTCTATTAATTTTGTCTTAAGCTATATAAAATACTTTACATTATACAATTTTACAATTTTTTTATAGCAAAAATCAGTTTGTTTTACCACTATGTTTAATTGAAGCGTTATTTATTGCCAAATACACCTTAGGAATTAAATACTTTAACACTGAGGCAAAAGGAACTGCAAAAATCATTCCTGATAAACCTGCAAAATAGCCGCCAAGCAAAACTACAACAATTGTTTCAAGCGTAGTCAATCCCAATGCATTTCCAACTAATGTTGGATATAAAATCAACTGCTCAATCACCCCATTCATCACAATATAAGTTGCTAAAACCATCATTAAAGTATTAACACCAGCAACCTCACTGCCTCCTGCTAAACAAACCAATAGTGTTAATGTAGCACTGCTAACAGGACCAATATAAGGCAGTAATATTGTGAAACCAGCTATTAAGCCTACAATTGGAGCATAAGGTACGCCAATTAAAAAAAATATTGTTATATATAGCACACTTTCGATAAAAATAATCAAACAATAACTTTTCACCCAAGTTTTTAACTTGAAAGCAATATTATCCATGATTTCTATCACGCTCGCCTTCACATTACTATTTGTTTTTGGCAACCAGCCACTATTAAGCATGCTGTCGACAATATAAGTTGTTGTTGAAATATGTTTATGATTACTTGCTACGGCCAATTTATTTAAAATTAAAGAAAAGAAAAATATTGTCATCAAAATATTAAATAACCACATGGCTATATTTGAACCAATCATAACAACAACATTAACAACTCCTTTAGTTTTAGGCAAAATTTTCTTCAAAATTTGCAATTGATTCTCAGGGTTATTTATAAATATTTTAGTCTCATCAATAACACTTTTTATCGCAGGGTATTTAATAAATTTTTCTTTATATTCCTCTAATTTTTTACTAATAACTGCAAAAAATGCTCGTGACGAATCTTTGACACTATTTGATACAGCCTTATCTTCATTTTTATTATCAACACTTAGTGAATTATTAGCATTAACTGCGTTTTCAGTTACATCTTTACTATTATTTTCACTTTTTTTCCTATCATCTTCAATTAATGTATTAGCATGATGCTCAACAACTTGCCTTTCAACTTTTTTAAATTCAGTTCTAAAACCATCCATATATTGATAAGTTGCAACTCCAAAGGAGACAATAAAAACAATAAAGAAAATAACCGTCAAACTAACCGTGGTCATGGTTGCTTTAGCAATTAGTTTTTGCTGTTTTTTTTCTGCAATTTCTTCAGGAGTTAACTCTCGCTTATTTTTGCGTAAATGAAGAATTTCAGTAATATATTTTGAAACGTGCCTAAAAGGAGAAAACAGCACTGCGGAAGTCGAGAAAAACCACTTTATAAAAGTACTATTATCTAATGCGTATTCTAATTTCTTTTCAAGAGGCAAAAATAATATTGCTAATAAAAAACCAAACAATAGTGGCTTTAAATACATTGCACAAATTATAAAAAGAAAAATAACAACAAAAGCAACAGCAATGCCAGTAGCAGAATTAATAACCTTACTACGTTTAGCAATTTTATCCTCAGCGTCTTGCTGAATATTCAAAACTTCTTCTTTGCTCACACCCAAATTGTCAGCAATTTGCTTTACTAGAAAACTTTCTTCGTCATTACAGTCACTATTTGCTACAGCAACATCATAAAGGTGACGAATTATTTCAATTTTCTGATGATCATCTGCAGATGCATTCAGCAGCTTGCATGCATCACGAATCTCTTTAGCAGTAATTTTTGGTGCATTATTAATAATTTGTCCACTATCAATATTAGGACAAAGCTCCTGAAAAATACTTTTCAGTTCATTTACCTCATGAATATCCATAAATCCATCACGTTGTGCAACAGCTATATTCAAAACAATGATTGCTTCGACAAACTTACTATCCTGCAATCCATTATCAACTAAATTGTTGAAAAACTTGCGATACAATCTTCTTTTTTGAGGTAATTTTATTTTCACTTGTAGCTACTCCATTTTTAATAAAAACTCAAAACTACAGTTTTTGTCACCATTTTGTGGTAATATAAAAAAAGAACTCCTATTTTTTTTAGGAGCTCTTAAACTAAATTCATTATTCAACGATAACTTTTTTGCTACCCTCAACAACCTTACCACAAACTGCGGCAGTAAAGCCATTTCGCTCACAAATTGCTAAAGTTTTATCAACATCAGTAGCTGGTACAAATAATACCATACCGATACCCATATTAAAAACACGATACGCTTCTTCTTTAGCAATATCACCAGACTCAACAATCAATTTAAAGATTGGAGGAATTGGTAACGCTGTAGAATCAAAAACTACATCAACATTTTCAGGCAAAATTCTTGGTGTATTATCATATAAACCACCACCCGTAATATGCGCAATCCCATCAAGAGCGACCCCTTTATCCATTGCTTCTTTAATTGCGTTCCAGTAGCAAATATGTGGTTTCAGCAGCGCTTCTCCAACGCTTTCACCATTTAATTCTTCTAATTTATCATTAACATCATACTGCATTTTTTCAAAAAGAATGTTACGCGCTAAACTATAACCATTTGTATGCAGACCATTAGAAGCTAATCCAATCGCTACGTGACCATCCGCAATTTTTTCACCAGTAATTAATTCATCTTTTTCAACAATACCGTTAATAACTCCTACTAAGTCAAAATCATCTCCATACATACCAGGCATTTCAGCAGTTTCACCACCAAGAACAGCACAACCAGCATTTTTACAAGCTTTTGCAATACCATTTAAAACATCTTCATATAATGGACTTCTTAATTTACCAATACCTAGATAATCCAAAAAATAAACTGGTTCAGCTCCCTGCACTGCAATATCATTGATACAATGATTTACAATATCATGACCAACAGTGTCATATTTTTCCATCATCATTGCAATCATCAATTTTGTACCAACACCATCAATACTTGAAACCATTACTGGATTTTTGTATTTACTCAAGTCAATTTGAAATAAACCACCAAATCCACCAATTGGAGATAACATTTCTTTACGTTTTGTTGAAGCAATATTTGCTTTAACTTTACCCAATAAATCGTGTGCTAAATCAATATCAACACCAGCTGCTTTATACGAATCACTTTTCGCCATTGTTTTTTAATCCTACTTATTTTATAATTATTTTTTATCTTTAATTTGATTAGTTCTCAATCTTAATCTTCTTTTGAACAACTATCTACAGTAATATCTAACAAAGCTTGACGTACAATTTCTTGATATTTATCAAGCTGTTCGTCACTTAAATTTTTTGGAATTTCAATCGGCTTTCCTAAAACCATTTTCACTCTGCAGAACGGTTTAGGTATCTGAAATTTATCCCAACTCTTAAGCTCCCAATATTTTGAGTAATTAATTGAAATTGGCAATATTTTAGTTCCAGTTTGACTTGCTAAATAAATTGGCCCCTTACTCATTTTGTATTTAGGACCTCGTGGTCCGTCTGGCGTAAAACTAACATTATTTTCATTTTTAATTGCCTTAAAAGCTCCTGCCAAAGCCCGAGCACCCTTACGAGATGACGACCCACGTGTAGCACGTAAATTAAACTGACTAATTAAATCAGCAATGTATTGTCCATCACGTGACGCACTAATTACCGCTACAGTTTGCTTACGAATCCACTTAGGAAACATCATTGGAAAAAAAAGTAATCTATTATGCCATGTTACTGTGACAAAAGTTTTGCCAACGTCCATCGCATTGCCACGATCTTCAATGGAGATAAAAGTTGACCACTTATAAAAGCGCAAAAACATCGCGGGGAAAAAATAAAGCCATGTCGGAATTTTTTTCACTTGGCGAAAATTATGCTTTAACTTTTTTTTCATAATAATATCTCTTTATTTAAATATCTAGATAAACTGTAAAATTTAAAATTTTGTAATGCTTTACTAAACAAAAAATTTAACACTAATTTCAAAGAATTACAAACACAACGAATTTGTTTTAAAACAAATTTCTCATAAAACAGAAGATTTACCGCAAAACCTTACTATTTAAGTAATAATTTTTGTAAAAAATCAGCAGTTATTTTTCAGATTTAATTCACACTTTTTATTCAAAACACACTGCTCACATTTTGGCTTTCTAGCAACACACACTAAACGTCCATGATTTATTAATAAATGTGAAAAATTTACCCATCGTGCTTCATCTACAACTTCAATCACAAACTGTTCAATCTTAACTGCATTATCAGTTTTCACTAAACCAATTAAATTCAACAACCTAGTAACGTGAGTATCAACAGGAAAACCAGGTACATCAAAAGCATCCCCTAAAATAACATTAGCAGTTTTCCTACCTATCCCTGGAAGCTTTACCAAATCTGTTAAATTATTCGGTAATTCACCGCCATAACTCTGATCAATAACTTGACATGCCCCAATAATCGACTTAGCTTTATTACGAAAAAAACCAGCCGAACGAATATCATCTTCAAGCTCTTCTTGATTAGCAATTGCATAATCATGTGCAGTAGGATATTTTTTAAATAATGCTGGAGTTATCTTATTTACCCTTGCATCAGTACATTGAGCCGATAAAATTGTAGCAACCATCAACTCAAGTGGGTTTGAATGATCAAGAGAGCAACTTAATTTACCGTATTGACTAAATAGTAAATCATAAATTGCGTCTAAAAATTCATGACGTTTCTTTTTACTTAGTTTTTTCATTGACCTTTTTAACAAAATTCTCCAAAATCTGAATTCCACAATCTTGACTTTTTTCAGGATGGCATTGCATTGCAAAAATATTACCACGTCCAATAATTGCAGGAAACTCTAAAATATAATTACAACGCCCAATCATTTCATCACTATTGTCTAACTGAGCATAATATGAGTGAACAAAATAAAAGAAACTACCATCAGCAACATTCTTCAACAAATCGTTCTCTTGAGTATAACAGACATTATTCCATCCCATATGAGGAACTTTTTCCTCATATTTAGGAAAATGTACCACCTTACCTTTTATTATTCCTAAACCAGCAACATTTGGTGCTTCCTCACTAGCTTCTAAAAGCATTTGCATCCCCAAACAAATTCCTAAAAAAGGTTTATTTTGCGCAACTACTTCTTTAATTGCATCAACTAAATTCAATTCATTTAAATGCTTCATACCATCGCCAAAGTTGCCAACTCCCGGCAAAATCACCGCATCTGCAGTTAGAATGTCCTCTGGAGTAGTAACAATTTTCACATCGCCACCTGCAAATTCTACTGCTTTTTGAACATTCATTAAATTTCCCATTCCATAATCAATTAAAGCAATCATTCTTATTTTTAACCTTACTTATTTATTTGCTTTCTACTTTTATAGGGTTTTACCCCTAAAAATATTTTCTATAATTTACCGTTAAGACAATTCTAACGGCAAATTAGTATTCTTTAATATAAATTTTATTAGCGCAATTTAGAAACAGGCTTTTTCTTGTTATCTAAAACTTCCAAACTCATCATTGCTCCTGGGCGATACTTTGTATCAATATAGCGCCAAACAACCTTTTTATCACGAGTAATTTCCATTAAAGCTGCTCCATTTTTTTGATCTTGAACAATTTTATAGATACCAAATGCGACATTACCATTTGGCATCGCATTAATACCACAAATCATACCAACTTTAACTTCTGGAGTATCCTTTTTAGGATCATAACTCCACACAACTTTACCCTTTTTATCATATTCAACAATGCCTGTAACTTGACCTGTTAAATAATTACCATTAGGCAATTTTACAATAGAAAATGCTAAAGGGCCATCAACTTTCTTTTCCCAAAGAACGTTCCCCTTGGCATCATATTCGCGATATATTTTATTTTTAGTCATTGCCACTAAATATGTACCATCAGCAGTTTTTCTAACCATACGCATATTATGATGACTGCCTTTTTTATAAGGCTTAACGCCAAAAGACATAACTACATTACCTTTTGGATCAACTTCAGTTACTTTACCAGTGCCATTTTCACCAACAACAGTATTACCATTTTTTAAACGTTGACACGCAAAAGCTCCTCCTCCTTTAGTATATTTAGGAGTATATCGCCACACAACTTTATTTGTCTTTGGGTTAACTTCCTTTACGCTACCATCAGCGAATAAGACATTGCCATTATCTAACATCCATACATCATGGTTATTACCTGCCTTAAAAGACCAGACAATTTTACCATTCTTATCAATAAGAACGGTAGCTCCCTTGCCTGTTGCTAAAATATAACCATCAAAGTCACCATAAATATTTTTAACTTTCTGTTTTGGTTTAACTTGTATTTGTTTATTATCTTTTTTTTCTTCAGCTACAAGATTCATTACTCCGACAAAACTTGATAAAACCAAAGTTGCTAACAATAATTTCTTCATCTTCTTCTACAACATCCTCTTTTTTTTACGTTACATTAAAAATAGTTCAAGCTGATAAAGCTCAATAACCCCTCCTGACAAAAATTAGAAAACTTCATCAGTATCACTAAATTAAAAAAGCCCTTAATCTAAGTATTAGAACTAAGGACTTTTTATAAATAAATATCAAAATAATTGATTATTTTGCACTATCAAAAACGCTTGAGTCAAAATCATCGTCTTTTAAATCATAGCAAACTAAACCAGTAATAAAGTCCGCAAACTCAACTGGATGGAAACCAACATGAGCGCCAACGCCCAATGCTAAATCAGCACCGATTTCCCAATAATCACGAGCACCAGTTTGTGGCTCATAAATATTCATCCCTGGCCATACTAAACCAGTATAACTTTCAGCATAATCAATAACACTACGAGTTGAATCAACACGAGTTCTTGACTCATCAGCAAGGTTTGTGAAGTTCATGTTATAACCACTTTCAAAACCAATACCGTATTGTCTGTTATATTCTTTAATTAATCTTGCACTTGGACCGATACCCGCACCATAATCTAAAAATCTAGTAGCACGAACTTCAGCGCGAGCTTCAAGACCAACACCTAAACTAATTGAAACTATGTCAAGCGCGTCCATAAATCTATGTGGAACGTACAGTAATAATTTTTCTGCGACATCAGCTTTAGCCACCGGCGAAACAATTGCAGAAGCTGCAACAGTTAATAAAAGGATAAATTTCTTCATAGTTTTAAATACCTTTCTCTTTTAAAATTTTAGATCTTTATTTATTATTTTGCAGGATACTTCCAATTTTGATAATTTATAATTAAAGCAAGCATTCCTAATCTACATTCGTCGTAAAATTTGACAATACTACATAATTTAACAATAATGTTGTATAGTTAATTATTCAAATAAGAAGTCAAAAAAAATTACGTCTTTTATGAAAAGTTTAAAAAAATTTCAAAAATAAATTGCATTTTCAACGAATTCCTTTATTTTTATATATTTGATTTATGACAAAAAGTATTTTTTTGTTAAATGCTCAAAACTCCTGTACCTGTAGCTCAGTTGGATAGAGCGTCTGCCTCCGGAGCAGAAGGTCGTGGGTTCGATTCCCGCCAGGTATACCATTTTTTTATATCAATTTAACCTCAAAATTTAACTTTCACTTGCAAATGTCTTATATTGTCTTATATTGTCTATATAGCCAAAAGGTATACAAATGGTATACAAAAGGTCTACAAATGGTATACATATTTTCGAGGTGAATAATGGCAAGAAAAAAAGGACAAGGTTCGATTTTTTTACGGGGACAAACGTATTATTTGAAATATCGAGTTAATGGCAAAAGCAAAACTATTAGCTTAAAAACTACAAATCAAGAAAAAGCTGAAGAAGAAGCAAATAAATATTTTTTGATAACTCAAGCACAAAATATTGAAGAAATAGCCCTCTTTACAGGACGAGCTAAAAAAATTATTAATGAAATTAATAAAATTGAATTGAAAGACACTTTCAAACAATTCAAAAATAGCACATTACGTCCCGAGTGTAGTGAAAAAACTTTAAATCAACATCATTTGCATTTAAAAACGTTGCTCAAATGGCTAGAAACAAAGCCACAAATTAAAGGCTTTGCAGATTTAGATCGAAATATTTTAGAGCAATTTTTTGCAGATTTAAACAGTAAAAATAATGCAATTAAATACAACCGTATTCTCAAAAGTTTAAAATTAATTTATCGAATTATTGAACCAGAGAAAGTAAATCCATTTAAATCTTTTAAAAAATTAATTGAAGAAAACCACGAACGCAAAGAATTTACTCAAACCCAAATTAAAAACATTTTTGCAGTTTTTGACAATAAAAAATTTCATCTCATGCATAAAAAAGAGATGAAAATTTTATTTAAATTGGCGGTTTATACCGGAATGCGTTTGAAAAATTGTGCATTAATAGAGTGGAATGATATTGATTTGGAGCGCAATTTGATTAGTTGTATCCCTTTTAAAGGGCGTAGATTTTCAAAAAAACCGCTCTTAATTCCAATCCATAGCAACTTAAAAAAATCTTTATTTAAATTAAATCAAAAGAAAAAAGGTTCATATGTTTTGACCGAAGTTGCTAGAAGATACGAATATAACCCCACTGGGGTACAAAAAGATTGCACAAAAGTTATAGATTTTTCATTTTTTGACCCTATAAAAGATGAGAAAATAACTCGCAATAAAGATTATAGTTTTCATTCGTTTCGTCATTCTTTCGTGTCATTTTGTGCCAATGCAAAAGTACCGCTTCATGTAGTCCAAGAAATTGTTGGTCATAGCTCACCTGCAATGACTCGTCATTATACACACGTTAATAATGAGGCAATGCAAGAAGTTGTTAAGGCTCTTGATTTTGATAAAAATACCATTTCAGAAACTGAAAAATTAGCACAAATTGCTAAAGTTATTAGCGATAAAAAACGCAAAAGCGCTAGTGACAAACAAATTTTAGAAATTTTAAAGAAATAAAAAAGTGGCTGGATTTGTGGTCCAGTCTTAAGGAAGAAATAAGAAGTATTTTATTTGTTTTTAAAGTTTTTCGATTTTGATAAATTGTCTTGCTTCGGTGATTGATTCTTGGGTGTGGTTTTTCCAAACTTTACCGCCGCCAATTCTAACGGCTAAATACATTTTATTTCTCGTGTAAATATCTACTTTATAAAATTTAAGTAACAGACGGAATATTTGATCTGCTTCTTTGCGTGCTAATGATTCACTTGCGTAGAGTGCGTCATGAATTAAAGCAGCGATTAAAAAGCGAAAATCAAACGGACTACCAGTTGTACTCCAAAAAAATTGTGGAATGCTTGCGCCATCAAAAAGAAAGCCTCTTAAAATCGTAATTTTGTAGCCGTTAAAGATAAAAATAATATCTTTTTGGACTCTCATTTTGTGCAAGTCATTTAGGCAATTATTTTCATAAACGGCGCAATTTACACAAATTGGCTCGTAGCACAAAAGGGGCTTTAAAATTAACCGCCCCTCAATTGAAATATTTTTAATATCATTCATTTTGCACCTTATTATTTGCTGTTTGCGTTGGTTGTGAGCTTAATTTTTTATTTATTGCATCAATGGCGGTTTTAATGATTTCTTGATTGGTTGTGCCGATTATCAGCGTGGTTTTGCTACTCTTTGAATCGCTGTTAAATATTGAACTGTCTGAACGTTGAAAAAAGGCAATAACATCTTTGCTGTGCTCGCCGTTGTGGATTGTTGCAGCGGTAACTTCACCGACCACGTTTAAAACTTGCGGTGCAGGTGTTCCTGTCGTTGGATCAAAAGCGGTAGTGATTTTTGAAACTCCGCCGTAACCGTTATAAACGTTGGATTTTTCGGCTAACCCTTTTGACACTGAGCAACCTGTAATTGTTAAAAAAGCGATTGAGATTAGAATTAGGGTAAATAATTTTTTCATGGTTAATTTTTCCTTGTTTGGGTTATTTTTTTAGGTCATTTGAAGTACTGCGGCTAAAAGCGCACCAATTGCGATGATTGAAGTAATTGCATGATTCCCCATCTTTGATGTTTTATTTGACGATTAAAATAAACTAAATATTTTTTCATGGTTAATTTTTCCTTTTGAGTTCTTTGATATCTTCTTTGACGTGTTTGATTTCAGTGTAGCACGGGCAATCTTTTTGCCGTTTTTCGCATACTGAATGGCTTACTTTGTGTGATTCAAGGCTGCCAATCGCTTCAATTAATTTAATGTGGCGATTATTTGCTTCTTTTTGTGCATTGCCAGTAACTCTCACAATTGCAATAACAACGCTCACAACGGTAACTAAAGTACTTAAAATCGTTCCGACATAATCTTCCATTTACTGCTCCTTTAATTTGTTATTTGATTAATAATATTTTCAATCGTGACTCCGTTATCAGCGTTATTGATAATTTCCAACGCTTGTGCCGTGATTGGGTCATTAAGGTCGATTTCATTAGCGTCCGCCCAATCTTTGGCAAATTCGGTATTGCTTGCTAACAATTCATCAAGCACGCTTTCTTTATTCAAAGTTCGGAATGCTCGCCTAATTTCTAACTTGGTAAAAACTGTTTGCGATGGTATTTCCTCAATTGGTGGCTCAAGAGCGCTATTGCCTTCTGCAACCCACAATTGGAATTTTTGATAATCGCTGTTATCTTCACAAATTGGAATAATTGCGTTATCTTCTAAGCGTAAAATTTGATGGTCATTTAAATTTTGATACATATCTTGCTCCTTTTTTAAATTTCAGAATTGAGGTAAATTTTGCCCGTCCATGTTGCGGTATCGCTCCAAGTATCTCGTTTTTTTAAATTAATCATACCAGTTTTGTCATAATTAATAATTGGCAAACCTCCCGAAGTCCCATAGCTGTTATGCGAATCTATAATTATGGTTGGGTCGACCCTTTTAACAGCACATCGCAACATAATATTTTCGGAATTTTCATTTAAAAAGATTTGGAAAGTTTCGCCAATTTCTTCGTAATATCTTTGGCACTTTGCTAATTCTAAAGCTAAATCATTTGGCTTATATCCTGTGTGTTTGTCACCAATTTCAAGCTTAAAATTAGTAATAACCGCAGTCTGATAAGCAGTGAAACGCACGACAAAAGTTTTAAAATTGCTATCAAATTCTGGAATGTTGAAAGTTACTGAATTATCGGTATTAACAGTGCCATCAATAATTGTTTCAACATTTGAATTATTAACCAAAACAATATTAATCGTGCAATCAATATCGCATTGGATATGTGCGGTAACTTGACCGCTAAAAAGTGAACGCATATCTTGAGCATCAAATTTTTGCTCTAAACTCCATAAATATGGACCACCTGGATCAATGGTGCGCGCGCCAGTATCAAGGTTATTGTTAACAGAGCCCTCATCTTCAAATGTCCAATAATGACGATCAATAAAATATCCTGAAGAGAGCGCAAAATATCTTTTATTGCTGCCGTTGTTTTTCGACAAATAATGATTAATCCGACCCTCGCTATTAATTAGTAAATTTTCGTTAAAAACTTTTTCGCTAGAGCCTCCACCAGTGCTGGTTTCAACTGTTACCCATTCACCGTTTTGGTTGTAAAATTTAGTTTGGTCGCCACTTTCTGAAGCTCCTAACGCTAAATCAACGTTTGTTTTAGTTACTTCGGCATCTGAACCGCTGGAACCTTTTAAGCTTTCGAGTTGTTCTGCGGTGAAATCTTCATAAACGAACGCATCGCCTTTATCGCCTTTTAAAGTTGCTTTTTGTTCATCTGTTAGGTCGGCAAATGTCATTGTACCATCGGCACCTTTTAAGCTCGCTAGCCATTCACTCTCAGAACCAACAAAACCATTATCAACGGCAATTTGAAATGCACTATCGCCATCGTTTCCATCTTGACCGTCAATTCCATTTGTGCCATTTTCTCCAGGCGCACCATCTGTACCGTTTGTCCCATTTAAACCGTCGTTGCCATCTGCACCCCGCAATAACTTAATCGCCTCGCTCCATTCGCCATTAATTGTTTGGCTATTTTTGAACCTAAAAAAACAATCATCATCAGTTTGTACATCATGATAATCATTAACCCCGTCAACGCTGAATTGCACAGCAAAACCAGCATTAAGCAACGCATCAACTTGCGCAGCATTATAATTACCGTCATCAACACTTGTTGGTGTACCCGTTCCTGCACTACTACGGCGATTTTGAATAATAATATCAAAATTATTCACAAATGCTGGCGTGGTTTCACCATTAACAAATGCCACTAACTCGCCACCAATTTTTTTCTCACTGCTATTGCCTAAAAAAGAGCCTAATTCTACGGTATTGGTATTGTCAATAGGAATAACAACCGTATTTTCTGTTGCAGAAATATTGTTGTTAATCCTAATTTGAGGCGGTGTTGTAAGTGAATAATCATCAGCTAACACAAAATCAAAACTACTGTATTCGGTCATAGTCAATGGTTCTTGGTTGCTATCAAAAAAGTGCAATATTACTAGACACTTTACTCCCCTGGTTAAACTTGGTAAAATTCGCACTTCATTTAAAGTAGTGTCTAATTGACGGCTTTTAGTGCCGTTCATCTGTAGATATAAATTGATAGTTTGGCTCATAGCGTTATTTATTCCTCAAAGTTATAGGTTATATTCGGATCATAAAATTTTAAATCATTATCAAATTCAAATGCTGCCTCAATACGAAAAATTTCATAACCCGCAATAATGGCAGGGATTTGGGTTGTGGTTGATTGGGTAATACTCTGGTCAAGAGAATTAAACCCAATCTCAATACAATTGTCAATTGCTGCGCTTTGATAGGAAAATTGCTGGTGGTCATGCTCAATATTACTATATAAAAATTGGTGAGCTCCATAGCTATATGTATAAAATGGCGCACTAAAATAAAACAACATAAATTTACTTGGTTTGATATTATAAAATGGTTTTTCTGCCAAAAAATTAACCGTAAATCTGCGAGAATCTCGCCTAATTTTATAAATTTCATTATCTCTTTTTATGGTGTAATTTCGTAAGTTAAAGCTAGTCATTGAATCCTCAAGGGTGCCAAAAGGTATATAATTGCTTTCTTGCCAGTCACTGTCAATTTTATTCATACCTGATTCAGCTGTTCGCCGCTCAATATTGATAATACTTTGGTGAGTGTAATTATAATAATAACCAAAATTGTAAAAATAACGTACGACTCGCAAAGAGTTTAAAATTTGCATCGTTTTTTTAATAAAAATATTGTAAAGAATAACACTACTATTTACTGGCGGTAAACAGTAATTTGTAAAATCACTCATTTTGTAGTACAGCAAACTATTATTTATCTCAATATGATGTTCTGAATCGGGACATGGTGCAACAAAGTTTAAACGCTCATCGGTTAATGCAGTTAAGTTGACAAATGCTCTAAATTGCAATAACTCATTGATTAAAGAGAATATCGCAACAAAATAATTATGAGTAAGAGTACCACCAACATTGAGTCTGAATAACTCTAAATAATTTTTGAGTTTTAAAATTTTTTCTCCATCATAAAAGGTACTATTTAGCATATTTATTTTTTCGATAATTGCGCCACGAATTGCGTAATGATAATTAATATTTAATACATCAACATCCTCCCAGTTGAGGTTTGAATCATACCAACTTTGCGGCTCTATAAAAGTATTATTTAATTGCATAGTACTGGTACCTCCGCAACCAAACAGAAAACCTCTTCATTACTTGAAGTATAATCATCGAATTTTATAAAATAACTAGGTTGTAGCTCGCTAGTGTAATTAGGAAGGTGAGTAAATTTAAACTCGACAACTTCTGTTAAACTTGGTTTACTACCCTCCCACCAACCTAAAGGAGAATTGTATTCACCGATGATATATTTATTGAGAAATGGTTCAAAATATAAATATTTACTATACATAACATTTATAACAATAGAATTATTAACACTCTGCAAATAAATTTTTTCATTAAATGAATCAAGGTCTGAAGTAAAATTAATATTACGTGCAATAGTAAATTTTTTCACTCCCACAATTATTTTTTTAGCGTTAGTTGCTGAACTATAAACTCCATAAAGTTTATCATCTTCGTTTTGTAAACAGTCATTAAATTCAACACTAAGTGTAATTATTTCATTGCCATAATAACTCTTTAAGTTAGTTGCAAAATAATCGCTTGTTCCAAGATATAACCATGCGTTTTCTACTGCTGAACTGCTATTTACATAACGTGGACGTGGCGCAATATTAAATGGCTCTTGTGTTAAAATATAACATTCAAAATCAACGCTATAATAGTAAAAATAGTTATTATCGGTAAATGCCAAATAATTATTTACTAAGTAGTAGCACTCCTGTAAAAAATAATTACTAGAATTATAGCTAAACTGAACTTGTAAAAAGTTTTTACTTGTCGTCAAATAATATTTTTTTATACCACTTTCTGCATTTGTTAAGCAACGGTATAGACCATTTTTTAATAATTCACTATATGGTTTTTTGCTCCAATAATAATCGTGAGTTTGATATTCACAGTGCATTAGGGTGTCGTTTAAATTATCAAAATACATTATTGCTCCTCACTAGAATTTAATTCAATAATATTTTCGACTTTTATTAAACTTCGATGCGCTAGGATTTTTTGGCCAGCGCTTAATTTATAACCACGATTAGCCGTTGGTAGAATTAATAATTCAACTGCACTAATTTCATTATCATAGCCATTTTCATAAACATTGACTTTATAAGAAAATTCACTTTCTTCAGCAACAATTTCACATAATACAGTTGAGCTCGCTACTTTATTATTGATAATACAGTAACTTTGCGAACTATTGTCTGAATTTATAATTGAAAATTTCAACTGGTCATTCTTTGTAAAGCTGCTGTAATCACTATTTATTTTTGAAATTCCAGCGATACAAACTTGTGACGAAAGTTTTTCTTTGGTAACTGTTTCTTGTAACACGCCAATAATTGTTCTACTATCTCGTAAATCATCAATTGTTGCTCGACGCACATACACTTTCGAAGGGACAAGATCTTGACTTGTATCTTCTCCGTAATAACCTAATGCTTTATTAACTATCGCTACTAGGCTATATTCAAAACAAACATTGTTTTGATCGAGTGTGGTAAATTGATAGTAACAGTCAATAATATTGTTATTGTTTGCGTTGATTTCATCGTCAACTTCTTCTACTAGCAGTAAATTATGTTTATTATTTCGATGAATTTCGGCAACTTCAAGTAATAAATTCCATGTTTCTGCATCAATAGTAAAATTATCACCATTATTTTGAGGTTGAAATATACTCATACGACCCCCAACATATTTAAGTCTTCATCATTATAAATACGCTCTAAATGCGCTCTAGCTACAGCTTCATGCTCAACACCATCAGCTGTTACTATTTTTTTATATTCATACCATAAAAAATCATGACCATATTTGCGTAAAATATGTATGTTTTGTTGCTGATTATCTTCTGTAATTGCCGGAATTAATAAGTTTGCTTGATTTGGCGAATAAACGAAACTAAAATTAATGCGCCACGGTGCTTTGCTACTGTCATGAGTCCGAGTGCCATTTACTCCAGTAAATAAAATTTCGCCCCGCTCATAGCCTAAAAATGGTTTGTTATTTATGCAAAAATAACAAGTTGCGAGCTTTTTAATATAATTTTCATCAACAAAACTATCAGAAAAATAACACGTTTTATTAATAGAAAGTTTACCTGTTTGCATCTCAATACCGCTAGCTTTGCCATTTTTAATATTTATCAAGCCGCCATAAGGATCATGTTTTTGAAAGTTGGAAAACTCTTTTTCGCTAAGTAGTTTTTCGCTTGGGCTAAATGTACCAAGATGTTTAAGGCTTTTTTTCATAACCACTCGTTGTCCTACCACAGTAAAAGTATCTTCGCTTTTTGGTAAATTATTATCATCTAAATTACTATTTATTTTATCGTAATCATAATTTGCATCAATTTCCCACGCTGAATCATTGACTCTTTTGACAATTTCAATATCTGATAAATATAAATTCTGATGTGTTTTTGATACGGTCTGATAGGCAAAATTTAATGCATTTTCCTCGCTACTTGCATCGCTAACTAAATAAGAGATACTCACGCCATTAAGATCTCCATCACTATTTATACTACCATTATTTGCTTTATAAAATGGTTCTATTTTCATTTTTATTTGCCTCCAAACTTAAGTGCATTTTTACGATTTTGCTGTAATATTTTCTTCGTATTGTTTGCAATCTCACTATTTGTATCAGCTATTTTTTTTTGTAAATTACTTCCAGCACCTGCGGCAAGAATTTTTAATTGTGCCACGCTAGTACTACCTGCTGGGGCAACGACATCTTGTACTTTCTTTTGAGTTTGCTGCATTAATGATGCAAGGGTGCGTTTTAAATAATCTTTCTTACTGTTGCTTTGATAATATTCTGCTTTTGCCTTATCTATTTTTTTTTGATCATCAGTTGCACCGCTATTATCTTTAACAGCCTTTTGCCAGGCTTTATCTAATTGAGCAGTTTTTTTTGTAACACTTTGAAGTAATTTATTTATCATGTCACGAGCGCTAGTTAATTTGCCATTATCAACAAAAAGCTTTATTTTAGCATTTAATTGTTCTCGATATTGATTTTCTTGACGATTTTTTTCCATCAAATTATAATCATTTTGCGCCTGCTCAACAATAGAGCGTTTACGCTCTTTTTCCATAGCGGTTAACTTGCGTTGTTCTTCTGCGGTTTTTTGTAGTTTCTTTTGATATTCAGTTTCGGCTTTTTGTTTATTTTTTACATAAAGCGCAGCATGACTAGTTTGTAAATTTTTAGCATTAATTAATTCTTTATTTGCCGCATGGTAACTATTAAAATCTTGCTTTTTAGCGGCTAAATTCATCTTTTGTTGTGCTAAAGAAACTGATTTTTTAATAATTTCTTGCTCTTTACGGTACAACTTAGTAAGATCATCAATTCTTTTTTGATGTTCTGAAAGCTGCGCTCTACGCATATTTTCAACTATTTTAGCTTTCTCTTTAGCGTGTTTTTTTACCTCTTCATTTGCTTTACGTAACGTTTCTTGCTCTTCAGCGAATAACTGTTCATTGCTTTTAGCATCTTGACCAGCTATTAATGCCTTTTTTTTGCCTAGATCAGCACCATTATTGCTATTTAATATTTTTTGTTCTTTTTGTAATTTTTGTAATTTACTGCTGACCTCATTAACTTTGCCTTGTAGTTCTTTCAATCGCGCCATGTCATCAGCAGAAATTTTATCATAAATTCCAAATCCTAAATTTTGTCGCAACCAACTACCTTTAGAAATTGCTTTGATTTCATCATGTGCTTGAGAATATTGTATTTTTAATTCTTCTATAGCTTTATTATTGGCGTGTTTTGCCATTGCTAACTGTTTATTAACAAAAATATTTTCACTGCCATTGCGGACCGTAAATTTCTTGGTTGTTTGGTCAAAAGCGATACCAATATCACCATATTTTTGTTGTAGTTCATCAAGAGCTTTTGCCGTTTCTTTGATGGTTTTTGAATCAAAAACATTACCATTGCTTGCAACTTGCAATACTCTCTGATACTTAAAACTATCATCTTTGCGGTCATTTTGTGCTTTTTCATGAAGTTTTTGCATATGATCATTAAATTCAGTCGCTTCAATATTTAATTGTCCCATTTTATAAGCTAATAACCCAATAACCGCTGTTACAGCTACAAATGTTGCCGCAATCGGATGCGCGCAAACAGCACTAAATGCACCACTAACTGCTAAGGTACTAACTGCTAAAGATTTTTGTGCTAAATTTAATGTTAGCGTTGCCCCGCTACTTGCTGCTGTTGCCACGGTATGACGAACTGTTGCTAAAGAAAGAGCATTCTTTAAAGTTATACCAAAGGTGGCTAATCTATTACTTGTTGCTGTTGCTAAATTTGCAAGCTTTGCTTTGACCATCGCTGTATTTTGCGCCAATGAAAAGCTTTTAGTCGAATTTAAAAGCTTGCGCTGATTATTATCTAGCAGTAACATTTTTAAAGCCCATTGATTAACCTTACTATTTGGCGCTAAATGCCATAACTTTAAATATTGTTCAGTTATTTTTGTCAATCTTTTTTGCGCTAAAATATTGCTTTTTATAATTTTTTGCTTTTTTGCAAAACCACCAATTCCTGAAAAATTGCCACCAGGTATTTTTTGAGCAGCTTTTAAATCTGCTAAACGTTTAATATTATCAATAAGAGTACTATAATTACTGCTCATTGCTTGCAAAAATTTACTATTTACTGCAAATTTATTAGTAACTAAAGAAATATTTTTACTAGCAATTTGCAAAGTAGTACTTAAAACATTAATAACTCCATGTGTGATTTTCACCGCTCCGCCAGTCGATAGTGCCACTGCCCCAAAAAGTGCAAAAGCAGCGGCTCCTTGTGTAAGAACAGCAACTAGATGTTGATTATTATTAATAAATTCAGTTGCTGCCGTTAAACTATTTTTAATCGAATCTATAAACTCACTACCGCTGTAATTGCTAACTATTTCGCTAAATTTATTACCAAATCCTTCTAAAGCACTGTATGCTAAACGTAAACTACCACCAATACCAGCATCCATATTTTTTGCTGTGCGCTCGGCTTCACCATTAATAGTTCGTAACTTTTTGAAAAAGTTTTCTAACTGTTCATTATTCTCCGCCAATGTTAAACCTGCTAATGAGCCACGTACATCAAAAATATCTTCAGCAAACGAAATTTTTTCAGCTGTTTTCATATTGCTCATTGCGTGTGATAAATCGCGGAAAATATCAGCCATTTTGCGTAAATTTTTATTACTGTCAAGCGTCTCAACGCCAATTGTGCGCAACTTCTTTTGAATTGAAACTTTAGCAAAATTCATATAAGCTTTACGTAATGCGGTACCTGCGATGCTTCCTTTAATACCAAAATTAGCCAATGTCCCAATTGCCGCCGCAACATCCCGAATATTTTCACCTGCGGCGCTGGCTTGTGGTCCAGCCATCTTTAAACTTTCAAAAAGATCGGTTAAAGTTTGACTTGAGCCATTTGCCGTCACCGTTAAAATATCGGTAACTTTGCTCATATCTTGAGCTTCAATTTTAAAAATACGCATACTATTTGCGGCAATATCACTTGCTTCAGCTAAATCTGTACCTGTTGCACGTGCTAAATTTAACACGTGCTCAATACTATTAGTAATCTCGTCGCCACTAAAACCCATTCGTCCAAGCGCAACCATCGCCGCTGCGACCTGTTGAGCTGTAAAACTAGTCGTACGTCCTAAAACTTTGGCTCTTCTACTTAATTTTTCAAACTCTGCTCCAGTAGCCTTGGTCACGGCTTGCACTAAGCGCATATTATCATCAAAGTTAGCAAAATGCTTGGTCGCCAACACAAATGGAGTCCCAACCATTGCCCCAAAAATTAACATCTCACGACCAATACTTTGCACACTAGCCGCAAAATTACGCAATTTTGCTTGAGCATTGCGTAAATCTTTACTCAATTTGCTATCATTGGCGGCAATTTCAACATAGGCACGCCCTGCTCTGATATTACTAGCACTCATATTTTAGTTTATTTTCCTTTTGTTAATCAATAAAAAAGCTTGCAAATGTACTTGCATCGACATACTCAACTTCTTCACTACTTGCCAATGATTTTCTTGCTCGGTTGCTATATGGATTAAATGCGTCAAAATCAATGGCTTTATTATTAGAACTGTCGCCACTAAATCCAAGCAACGCATTGTGCATAAATGCCAAAATTGCACTGCTTTGGCTCCAGTCATGATTTTGTTTGGCATATGCCATATTATGGAGTTGACGAAAAGTTAAGCTTGCTACTTCAACGACTCCTATAATTCCAGACAGTTGCGAAATTATTTCTTCAAACTCTCGGTATTCGTTGATTTGGAATCGACCGGATTCGTTAGTGTCATTGCCGTATTCATGCTCTTTTGAAACTCCGTTGACTCCATCATCTTTTGAACCTCTTGTTGAGCAGTGCGACTTGCTTGAATCACCGTCTTGCAATACACTGCCTTGGTCTTTGGGAAAAAGTCAATTAATTCATCAATAAGAGCATGGAATGCCGTATCAATAATTTTCCCATCTAAACGGTTAGCAAATTCTTCAGCAGTTACACTATTTTCTGCTGCTTGTTGAGAACAAAGCACATAAAGCGTATCAACTAGCAAAATAATATCGTTACTTAGTTGCGTTAAAACATCCTCATTTAAGCTTTTTTGTAATTGCTCAATGCTTAAATTTGTAATATTTTCATCGTCAAGAGCATTGGTAATGTTTTCTTGTGGCGGTGCCATTAAGTTATTTAGATCTAAATTGCATTTATCACGCACGGCACGCAAAGTGCCGATTGTGATTGAAATTTGCCATTCAGTATTTTTTTTATCTTTAAAAGTGCGCATAATTTATTTTTATCCTTGAGCATAAACTTGTACTGGAGGTCGGCTTGGCGATGGCTTTAAACTTGTATCATAGCTAATTTTGCCGTCAAGATCTTGGCTCTCGTCCATCTTTTCAACATACCAATCACCATCAACACCATTACCATCACCATCGTCAGCAAATGCAGCAATTGCCGTTCCTGCTTCATAGGCATTTTGCACCTTTTTAAAATTTTCATCACTCAAATCTTTCAGTAAAGAAAAATCCATGCTACAATCTTTTAGCCCTGGGATATAAGTTTTACTGCCATTATTACCACGAGTTGTTACATCAAGCATTTCACGACTTGAATTTACTTTTACTTCAGTAACGCTCGCAATTCCGTCACCTGTTGGCTTTGTGCCAGCATCTCCAATACGAAGTTGACATTTAAATGCTTTGGTTGCCATTGTTCATTTTCTCCAATCTAATTAGGGTTAATATTATTTTTTAATTTTTTTTTAACGACACGCTTGAGCCCAAATTTGCGCAATTTTCGGCACGCTTTTATATAAACCTGTACTCATAAAAGGACGGCGTGGATAATGTGCCGTTTTGCGTTGAGCATTTACCACATATTTTTGATGCAAATTATTTGCTTTAGCGGCTTGCCTTATTGTTAATATTTTTGTATAAACTAATTTGTCATTTTCGTAGCGAATTGGACCAGTGCTTCCAACTTTGAATTTTTTTTTAGCAAGCATTTCACGATAACTATTTTTATGGCGAATGCCGCCAAATTCATGTAAAGCGCCAATATCACTAATTAAATTAGCTGCTGGACCAATTACCACACTATCATTACTTACAGCAAAAAGAATGCTATTTTTTAAAGCTTTTGTGTGCGAGTATGGCGCCTGTCCGGGTAACGATTTTTTACGATATTTTTTCTTGGTGCGTGGTACTTTTATTAAATTTCGTACAACTCTTCGTAAATAAGCTCCACTACTGCGAAAAAAAGCGTTTTTCAGCACGTTTGATATGTTTTTTGACATTCATATCATTAAAATTTACTCGTACTTGATAGCTTGTTTTCATCGTAAAAATTATTACTCCATGTCTTCGTAAAATTCAATTTTTAAATTTAAAGCACTAACAAACACTAAATCGGTACGCAAATCCTCAGTTGAATAACGTGGCGAATGCTCAACAGCTGTTACTGTTGCAAAATTTAACTCACTAGTTAATTGTCTATCTAGCAACAACTCTTTTAGGCTATCAATTGATGTTAAAATTTCTGTTACTTTGTTATGATTTGCTAACTCTTCTTTACGATTGCGATAATATTTTCCTAAGCTTTGACCAAAGCCAATGCTAATATTATGGGTGCAATGCTTTGAGTTACGCGTTATTTTTTGCTCTTCGACATTGCTTGGCAAAACTAATATTTGCAATGAATTTAACGACTGAAAATCAAACTTAGGCGCATACTCAATTTTGGCACCTTCAAAGCCATTATCATGCAAAATTGCAATAATTTGTGCTGATACTTGCTCAATGCTAATCATTGGCGTTGCCCCCTCGTTTGGTGTGAACTCGTAAAATTAATTCACTATTGTCGCTATAACGAAAACATGGCTCTTGATTAAATGAACTCACCTCAAAAAGTGTATTATCTTTTTTTATTGCATCGCCAATCTTTGGCAAACGAGCCAAACTAGCTGTTGCGATTAAAAAGTCTACACTGTTACTGTAGCGAGCAAAGTTACTGTAACTTTCATTATTAGTAAAAGTGCTTTTACCTCTGCGTGCCGTCACAATGCAGTTTGCCGTATTATCACAAAAAAGATACTCAACGCTTTCACCGCATAGCTCATTCATTTGGTCATTCAATATTTGCATATTTTCGCTAAAAATATTCATAAATATTACCTCGGGTGCTTATTGCTTTAGCCACGCACGAACAACCTCTTCACCAACATCACTATCAGCTATAGCAAAGCCAAAGAAAATATTTTCACTAGCATCGGTTGTTAGTTGATTTGCAGTTGCATCATAATAAAGTTTATCGCCAGTCGTTACGGCAATTGCCGTATCTTTGGTAACATCCCACACCCTGTTTGTTGCAAGTGCACCAAAATGATTTACTTTGATTGTGCCATCACTCACGCCAAGCATACTGCCTACTACTACGATTGAACCACAAATAACATCTTCATTAGTGCTATTTAAGTAGTCAATTTTGCCGTCTTCATGCACAAATGTTGCAATTATATTACTCATAATTTTTTATCCTCAAAAGTTATTTTTAGCAGCAAAGAACTACTTTGCTGCTAAAAAGAGTTTATTTAATTTTACACTAATGTACCTTTAGCAATACCACGAGTTTCGGTAACGTTGCACGCTACGTCAAATACAACATTCCACGCTAAACCAAGTTCATCATGCGCTACTTCTGACGGCATTAAAATTGGTTTATCGTTACCATGTAAATAATCAAGCTTTAAGCCTTCCATTAAATCTGGATTACTAAATCCAAAAATGTCCTTATTGTTGTATTTTGGGAAAACTTCATCACTCAACCAGCTTGAGCCAACAATGTCGATATTGTGTCCTGCAAGCTTATTGCCATCTGGAATTGTCACATTATCGCCACCACCTGCAATCACAATACCTGTTGAAGTAAATAAGGTTTTTGCAGTGTCAACGTGCTCGGTTGGCACTAACAGCGTTTTCATAGCGTTATTAACTGGAACTTGAAGTTTGCCACGTTTTACTTTTTGGCTACGGAAAAGATTGATTAATTGTAACATGCTTTCCGCATCCCATTTCAAGTCTGTTGCAATATTTTTATGTGCAGCACTGAAGTTTTTGTTATTGTCAACATCAGCATTATTTGCTAATAACTTGTTGAAGAATAATTCTTCTTCAAGAATTGCCGCATCGACCCCAAAGGAGTTAATCAATGTTTTTAATGCATCCAAATCATCGTTAATAATCATTTTGCGCCCTAAAACCAAGCGTTGAGCATAAGATTCTAACTCACGACTTGAGCTTGTTTCATCAAAGTTGGTATGCTTGATTTTACCATTATCAGCCATTTTTTGAAAACCACTGCCTTTATGCAAACGCACACTAGTTGCTTTTTTGAAGTCGTTTAGCGTACCTTTTTTACAAAGTTTGCGAGCTACTCCAGTTTGAACTTCAAATGCTTTTTGCAACATTTTATTTGCTACATTGCTTAAAATTACTGGAATATGACCTGTTGAATTTGCAGCTCTAATGGTTTGATCTGTAAAGCCAATACCATGATAATCAGCTTGCGCTGCTAGAATATGGTAAATACCTTGCAGTCCAAGTTGACCAAATTTATTACTAGCTTCGACTGTAACTTCGCCATAATCTTTAACTAATGCTTCACTGTTTAATAAGCCGCTTGATGCTAAGACATTGACTTCAAGAGCAGCTTTAATATCAACATCATCAGTAACTGAACCATTTTGAATATGAAAATTGCCGCTAGTACCACGATTAGTGCGTATTGCCGCTAAAATTTCACCATTTACTTTGTTTAAATCCCAGCCTTCAGCAATAGCGCTTGCTTCAATAGTTGGATATTCACCATCGCAAGCATCTTTGATTGCTTTAATGCGTTGGCGTTCAGCAGCGACCACATCTTTACTGATTGTTTCAATATCAATTTCAGTTGTTTTACTAGCTGTTACATTTGGTAAATTTGCCAAATCCTGAGTTAGCGCACTTGCTGTCACATTTTTATTTGTTTTTACACTGTTTTCAGTAACTCCAGCACTAGTATCAGTTTCGGTTGTTTGTGAATTTTCACTTGCTTTGATTAACACATCAACTTCACTTAAAGTTAAATTGTGTTCACCTAAAGCCGCTTCAATAACTTCATCACTACTATTTTTATCTAAAGAAAATTTAGCAATAATAAAGTTTTTCTGTTTTTTGGTAAATTTCATGGTTTGGTTGCCTCCGAAATTTGGGTTTAATTGGTTATTTTTATTGTTATTAAGCTCTAAATTTGCAGTAATTGACACACTTGTGTCATTATCAGCACCAAGCGCCACAATTGACACTTCAAAAAGTTCTGATTCGGTAACCAACAATGCGGGACCTGTGAATGTTTGACCGTTGGCGGTAATCTTTTCACCTTCGGCAATTTCGCGCCCTTTAAGAGGTCGTGCGCCAATGCTCAATTCCCAATTTGCCCCATTTTGCGCTTGCGAAACAATATTTTTGCTGTTGGCGTTGTTTGCAGTAATTACACCGTTTATCAAAATTTTATTATCGGCTTTGCTAGCAATGATTTCACCAAGCTTAGCTTCTGGGCTATTATGATGATTTTGTAATAGTGGGAATTGACCATTTGAAATCTTTATTCCCGTTATATCGACAATTAATGGCTTATTGCTCCACGCTTGACGAATTGTCCCGCCGCTGTATGCAACCCCGGCAACTTGTGGTAAAGTTTTGCCATTAACTGCTTTTGCGGTAATTAAACAAGAGCTATTTTCTTTAATCATAATTTGCGAAAAATCAATGGCACCACTTGCTAAAATATTGTGAGGAAATAGTTTTTTAATAGTCATAATTATTTATCCTTGGCGTTTTTTTTCGCTCGTTAATTTTTTATTAATATCTTCTTTGGTAATGCCTAATTTTTTCATCAATGCTTGTTCTTTGGCTATTTGTAGCATTTCAACCTCATAGTCTTTGCCCTCTTTGGCAAATTCAGCGGCGTAAGTGGTAGTTTTACTCTCAAGACGTCTACTTTGTGCATTTGCTTCTTTGAGTGGGTCGACGTGTTCAAAACCGTCCCAAAACCAACTAATATCAGCAATTTGTAAAGTTAATTGTTTAGTCGCGACTTTATACTCTTCTAGCCATGCATAAAAAATGCGATCGAGAGCATTTATCTCTAAATAATTGCGACAAACTCTAATGCTTTTATGATACGTTTGATGATCAAGACGACCGCTCGCATAGTTATAGCTACTTGAGTCACCAGCAGCAATATTATATGGCATTGAAATTGGTCGAGCCATCGCGGTAATAATTTCTCGCTTAAATGCTGGAAAGGTGGTTTGTGGATGTTTTGAGTCAAGTTGACTAATTTTATGGTTTGGTGGTACGACTAATAAATTATTACGCTCCATTTGAAACATATCGCCAGTATCTAATGCGAGACTTTCTTCTTCCTCAACTTCTGAACCATCTTTATAAATAATTCCGCTGTAACTAGCGGCGAATTCAGCAGCATCAAGCGTGCTATTCATAAAACGGCGCAAATGGCTAAATGTTGGCAATGCAGAGGTAATTTCGCACACGCCACGATGTTGCTCAGTTCTTTTTGCACGAAATAAATGAATCATATATTTAGCATCAATCGTTTCAAATTCACCAGTTAATTTGCTGGCTGGTAACCAACTAGCGGTACTTCCTGGATGTTCTTTGAGAACTTTGTAAGCAATTACTTTGTTATTATCGGGATCAAAGATTAAACCTTCACGCTCATTTGCCTTATTAATTGAATTATAATCACTTGTCACGCGGTCGGTTTCAATAAGTTGTAAATCTAATTTTACAATATGATCTAACTTGCTATCTGTAGTTAATCTAGTAAAATTTTCGCCATCAGTTAACATCGCTTTACGCACTAAACGCAATTTTTCAGCCCAATCTATCTTGCGAGTCCATTTGCGAAAACTCTGCTCAATTTCTAGTGCTTGCTTGCTATTTAAATCATTAATTTGCAGTCGTGGACCAGTACCAATGGTGTCATTTGCTAATGTTTCACGAATTCCGTCGGCATATTCATTATTGTCAATTTCATAGCGAGCACGAGTGCGGATAATTTGACGTGTAGTGCTGTTTAATATGCTATCCGCATCAAAATTATTTGCATATTGCCAATGTTTAACATTATGACGATTAGTACGCGCTACATCATAATGACTTGTGTTGCTCGCCTTAATCGTTTTTTTAGGTGCTTTTGAAATTTTCCAGCCAAGAATTTTCATGTTTATTTAAGATGCTCCAGGTGAAGAAATTTTAAATGAACGAACACCAAACACATTGCGCTTAGCGTTGCGTTTAGCAGTTAAGTGATTATCAAGAGCGATTTGATCTTTGAGTGAATGATTTTCAATTTCTTCACCATCTTTTATAATCTTTTTGGGTTGTAGCATTCTGCGTTCGAGATCATTGTTTGACATAAAAAAATCAACTCCATATTTAGCTGTTTATAAGCACAAAAAAAGAATACGACCAGTGAAAGAGGTGAAGGCTCCTTCACAGCCGTATCCTTTAAATAAATTATAAAAAAATTGTCTTTACATTATTAAACTTAACAAACTACTACACAAATTCAAGGACAAAAAAAATGATTATTCCATATATGGAATAACCACCTCAAAAAAACTAATAAAAAAGTTTTAGAGATTTATTAAATATTCAGCTAACATCTCTCTTATTTTTACATAATCATCAATATATTCCTCATATTCATCTATAAAATTATTCACTTGATCCACCATTTTAGGAATTAATGCCAATGGGTATTTTTGATAGTATAAATTTAAATAATCCCAATTTTCTTTAATTGTAACGTGTAGAATCCTTGAAGCAAAAACATCGTTTAGTAAAGGATGACTTTTTCTCTGACACCTTTTTAAAGTTTTTTCAACTTGTTTAGCTGTCAATTTAAATGGATTTTTTTCCTTTTCTGATTGTGCTAATTTCTTTGCTAATTTAGTTTGTTGAACTTTTACAGAAGATTGCAATTTTTCTAGTTTTACAATACTATTGTCAAGGTCAGCTTGAGATTGCTCAATAGGTAAAATTCGTTTTTGAATATTTTTTATTTTTTCTAAATCATTAAATAATTTATTAATTTCGCTATTTTTAGTTACCAATTCCTCATTTTTCTTAATTAAAAGTTCTTTTTTATCTTTTATAAAATCGTTAAAATATTCATCCAAGCTATCAACCTCGTCTTTTTTCTTACAAACTTTTAAAATCCCTTCCAAGCTTGCTTGATGTGGTTCAGCTTTTTCTTTTAAATTATCCAATGCCTGCTGATAGTTTTCAAGTTCAGTTGTAATACTAGATTTTATTGAGTTACTTTTTTCAACAAAATGAGTAATGTCAGTTTGCAGTTTATCTTTCATGTTATCATATCTTGATTGCAAGGCGTTGAAATGATCTTCTGAATGTTTTTTGATTTCATTACTAGTCGAATTCCATTCTTTGGAATATTTCGCTCCATAATTTTTATAAATACAAAAAATAATTGCTGAAACACCTAACGGAATTACAAAAAAATCTAACGCATGAACAATAAAGTGACCTAGACCAAAACCATAAAGATTTGGCATATAATTTTTTATCCTTGAATATTGCGAAATTAACCCCATTTTTTCATAAACAGACAACGAGCTAAATACGACTAATAAAACTTGAAAATTCCATGTCGTCCAACAGATCACAAATGAGGTAAAAAAAGGATTGCTAAACCTTTGACCAAAAGCTTTAATCAAGCCTAAAGTTTCATTTTTTACATCTTTGGTATAATCACTTTCATTACTCATAAAAAAAGTTCTCCTTAAAAAATTAAATATCTATGAAAGCGAGTTCGTTGATATGTTTTATTGCGGATTGTATAAACTCAACAGATTCGTATTCAAGGCTTTTATTATTTACAGTTTTAGTTATAAATAAATATTCAAAACTGTATTTTCTATGAAAAGAATCGTAATTTGAAAAATAATCGTTAAACTCTCCTTCCAATCTGCTAAATTGTTCTCTCTTCAATAAATTATTAGGTTCCGCAGCGATAAAATCATATAATTCATGATTTTTTATTTTTAGCACATAAATAAATGCACAAGTATCTAAGAAATCTTTACTATAATTTGGATTTTTACTTTTAATTAAAGACATTAAAAAACAAATTTGCTTTATTTCGCGTAAATTAAGCTCATGATATCGAATTAATCCATTCCATAATTTTAAGTGAAAGTCAATATTATGTTGCTCTAAATAATGTTTAACAAAAGTTAATTCTTGACGTTGATTACAGTCAAAGTCAATATTTTTAGGTACAGTAAAATCCCAATGAAAAAACTTTTCTAATTTTATTTAAACCTCTATGCAAATCGTTGTGTTGCTCGTACCAATTCAGTAAATCATCGCTAGGATTACTCTCTTTTAACTCCTCTTTTGTTTCAGAAATAACTTCAATTGCACCTTTGCTAATTTTATTACTGTCAGCTAATTTTTTTAATATTGAGCTGATAATTCCTTCACAAATCTCAAATAAATCTTTACTTTTTGAACCTTTTTTATTTAAATCTTCCTTAAATGTTGGGTTTTCGCATAATTTACGTAAAATTTCATAAGCGATTGCCGTGAACGGTTCATCAATAAAATCATGTTTGAACGCATTCAAAACAATAATTGGATCATTAAATTTTTTCTCGTCGCTATCATGCGGTTCAATAATATCTAAAATACGCTTACTATCTGCCTCTTCGCCTGTAATTTTATTTATTAATTCTTTTATCAAAATTTTTTCAATTAAAAAACTTTTGCCACTTCCCCAGCCACCTTCAAACGAATAAACACCCGAATCAACAGTATGCAGAAAACTTGCTAATTTTTGGGCAAATTCTGTACGATTTAATAAATCTACAGTCGGTTCATTTAAAAAACACTGATTCATATTATAAAACTCTCCTTAAATTGTAACTATATTTTTCCGTTTTTCTTTAAGATTCAAAAAATCTGCATAAAAATGACAATATTCATTTTTTTTATTTTGTTTTTTAATTTCACATTCCTCGCAATTCACACATTTATTATTAGCTGGTTTTCTATAAATATATGTAGGAAATCGATCTTGAGTTTTTGAACTTAAACTAAAATGTTGAACTACAGCCAATTTATCTGTTATAAAAAGAGAGTAATGTGTAAAATTTGGTTGTAAGTAAATTTTAATTTGATTTTTATCTCCAATTTGCCTTAAATCAGTAATTGAATTTTTGAGGTGTTTCTTAAAATGAGAGTTATCATTTGAATGCCCAAATCTACTCAACATAACTTCATTCAAACTTTTATTGTTTAAATAATCAATAAAAACAAACTCTGTTTTTAAATTATTTTCTTTTCTATTTTTTAAATTTTTTTGATATTGAGTTATCCATTTTTTTCCATTATTCAATACAATATATAAAACTTCACTTTCTTCAATTAATTGTTCCATTTCAGTTATAAAAACACTTGGACTAGAGTAAACTCTTTCTAATCCTAATAATTGAAAATTTTTTTCATTATCTAATTCCTCTTTAACAGCATTTTTGGTTGCAGTTGAAATATCATCTTTCAAAAAAATATTAAATATAGTTCCTGCAGTACATGACACAATAACAGCATATGATGTATTTATAACAAGCATTCCCAACAAAGAATCTTGCAACTCTTTCAAATATATTATTAAAGGACACACAAGAAAAAATAAAAACAAGAGAACGCTCCAAATCCAATATTTTTTATTATTTTTAATAAAATTCATATAAATTATCCTTAAATTATTTTACTGTGTCAATTGCATTTATAAAGAAGCTAAAACTATTGTAAATTCCGTAACCAAAACATAAAAAAGATAATAACCCATAACTAAAAATTCCTTGTCCTGACAATTTTGTTATAATATGATTTGGTTTTGAATAAATTTGCAATATGAAACGAGCCCAAAGAAAAAAGCCAATTACTGCTAAAGCTACACCTATAGCAAAACTTAAAAGTGAATAAATTAAACTTGAACAATCAATTATTTTTTCTTTGCTAAAAATAACGCCAACAAAAGCCATTAAAGCGACTGCCGATGTACCATTTAAAAGTAATAAAGAGTTTAAAAAGACTTTATATACATCTCTCATTGCATCAAAAGCGACAAATATTTCTTTGCCGTCATATTTAACAAATCCATCTTTATTTAAAAATTCGCTATTATTGACTTCTTTTTTTTTATTTTCTTCTTTATTCACAACATCACCTTTATTTTTACTATTTATTAAAACCTAATAAAATAAAGCTAAAAATTATATTATACAAATATTTCCACACAAATTTTAAGTAATTATTATTTCATGATATATTATATTAATATCTTACAAAAAAACAGAGGAGTTTTAAAATGGCTAAAAAAGAAAAATATTCAATTTGGGGAAAAGAAGTTGCTCCAATAAATAGAATGGCAGGTCAAGGGGTTAGTAATAATCATGCTAATAGTGAATTAACTAAAAGAGAAAAACAATTACAAAACGCTTCTGCTGGATATGTTCAATATCAAAATAGCCACCCTATAATAAGAAAGTGTTCTTTGTGTAAACTCTATTATGAAAATAATAATAAACATACTTGTTGCCCTGAGCTAGTAAAAAAATACAAAAAGCGTAATAATTATAAAAAAAGTAACAATAATTTTAACAAAAAAACAATAATAGCAAAAAAACAAAATAATAATTTTGGAATTTTTGCTAATAAAGAGGAATATGAAAATATTAAAAATATTACCAGCAATTAATATTTCTACACAAATTTTTCAAAAGTTTCAAAGGTATTCCCACAACTACATTGACGGCGGCGGTAAATACCGTTTTTTTCATGCTTGGTGTAGACCACTTTTAAATTTTTTTTGCCACATTCTTTGCATTGCCATATTTCCCCATATTTTGGTACTGAACGTTTTTTTAAGCGCTGGCGTTTAGTTTTTACATTTTGGGTCATAGTTTATTATTTCTCCTTATTTACGGTTATTTTTTATTAACTCGCTCATTTTTACCGTCTTACGTTTTTTGGTTGTTTTCTTAAAATTTTGCTCAATTAACGACACATTGTGACTATTAGCACTCATCATGCAACCAGTTAAGCAGTCCAGCCAGTGGTTATCAACGCAATTTGGTCGTAATTTCCATTCATTGACACTACGTCCCCTGCCCGATGTTTTAACATAATATTCACTTGTTAAATGTTCGGCAAATTGGCGGTGCTCGGTAATGCTTGAGCCATAGAGCATCAAACAGCCTTTGTCGCCAGCAGTAACCGCCAAACGATGATGTGCAAAACTTTTGTAATAGTTGGTATCATAAATATAATGACGCAATACTCGCTTTCCGTTAGTATTGGTAATGCGCCAATTATTGCCAACTTTATCACCGCGCTGCTTACGGTATTCGCTAAATGGCTTTGCTGAAGCCGTCACTCCGCGTCCATGACTTGGCATTAAAATATTTTTGTATTTACTTTCGCGACAAAATTGATAAATTGTATCGCTCGTTTGTCCCCAGTTAGCATCAATAGTGCAGCAATTTAAACTTAAACTAACCTCATCTTCACGCAGGTATTCACGAGCGCAAATTTGCTCGATTAATTCACTTAAACCTTGATAAATTGCGCCCTCAACTCCTGCATTTTCAAACAGATCGCCTAACTTTACAGGTGCATTACGCAAAGTAAAATAACGGCTTGGCTGTTCGGGATAAGTGCCGTAATCAATCACACTACTTGTATAATCTTCGGCAAAAGCGACCACACAATAAAAAAGTAAATCTTTATGAATATCAATAAAAGCGGTCAAAACATTAGCATATAATGGCACGGTGTAGCGGTCTAAATTATTGATTTTTGTGCTGATAAAATCAACTGAAAGCATCTCTTCAGCACCATCATCATTTTTCAACGGCTCGTTTTGATATTCACTAAAAAATGATTTTTCATCACGTATTTTTAGATTCATTGCGTGTTGCAGTGCACTAATTTCTTTTTCTGCATCAAAACGCTCTTTCCAACCACAACGGCTACCCTCGTCCATTTTTTCACGGTTTTTAGCATAAAATTCGGTTGCTAAGCTAAAATTACCATGCATAATCATACTATCTTTGTAAATTTCTGCATACTTTTCCCAAAGTTCAATATTAGTTGGAAATTCATAAACCATTTTACAGCGTTCACCATTCCAACTAGGATGCAGTTCTTTATTTAAAATTTGATCTGCCATATCTTCTTGCTCAATAACCGTACACGGCATCACGCCACTTATTGATTCACCAGGACCTGCTAAACCCAATATTGCTTGATTTAAAGTATCAATACGCTTTTTGCTTTGTTCACGACTTTTAGCACTTTCTTCTGTTTGTGGGTCATCAATTAAAACTAAACTTGGTCGAATATTTTTATTGGTTGACGGTTTTTTGTATTTCATGCCACGAATTCGACCAGTAATACCTGCTACATCAATAACAGAACCACTCGCCATACTACCTTTAATCGTTGGTAAAATTAAACGGCGCATCGTTAATTGCATTTGAGTGCGTTCACCGTGATAAAGTTGACCACCACAACGATTTTTAATACCTTCAATACAATTTATAGGATAACAAACTTCTGGGAAATCAGCCATTAACAGATCATTGCTGTCAAAATCAGTTAAAATCGACCGTAAAATATCTTGTGCTGCTGTTTCAGTTGCGCCAATAATCACAATATATTCATGATGTCCATATAAAACAGCCCACTTTGCAGCGGCTTCTGAGAGAGTGGTTTTACCACTTCCACGAGCCATCGCTAACGCAAATAACCCTTTTTCTAAAACAGCAGTTTCAAGCTTATTAATAACCTTTAAATGGTCATCACTCCATGCTTTGTTAAAATCCAATGGAAAATAGGTCTCACAAAATAGCTTTAAATCATATTTACAGCTTTCCTTACGCTCAGAATCTTCAATAGCAGGTAACTCGCCAATATCTCGTCCCGCTTGCGCTGCGGCAGCATTACGAGCACGTTCACGCTCTTTTTTCTGCTCGTATTTACTTTTCTTCTTTTGCTCAAGATAATATTTATCAATCTTGTTACGTCTTTTTTTAGCATCAAGCAAATAAGCAAGAAAAGCAACTAAATTAATATTATTTTTACCGTTAGCACTTTTAATGTGTGGTGCAACATTTAAATATTTATAAATTTCATTATTTTTTATAACTTCCCCGTTATCTGTTGAATTTAAAACCCTTGTTGCTTCAACAGCTGACACATTTTCAAGGTCAATATCAGCATATTTTTTTACTCTCATTTAATGCGCTCCTGTAATAGTTTAGCAATAAAGTCAACTATATCAACATTATGGTCAACAATTGGCACGTCATACTCTTCAAGTAGCCTTTTTAGCTCGCTTTGATTCAACTTGAGATTATTATTTTGCAACACCTTCAGTAACTGCCGCTTTTTCATATCATGTTATCCTTTTTTAACGTAACGTGGTTTTTTATTATCTATAAAATCAAGTAAATGCTGTCCTTGAAAAAAATAATTTCTACTCTCTTTGCGACCGCCTATTAACTTTTTTTCATAATATTTTTTCAATGTTGTTTGATGAAGATTTAATAAAATTGCTGCTTTTTTTAAGTTATAACATTCAGTTGCTTCAATTTTTCCAGCCATATTTTTATAGTTCCTTTGGTTAAATTATTTTTTTTATATTAAAAGCAAAATATTTCATCGAATGAGCAAACAGCTTCGCTCAAATCGTTAAGTAAAAAATCTAAATAGTTAAGAGTAGTTTCAAGCTTTGCGTGTCCTAATGCTCGCTGGGTTTGAATTAATGGCTGCAATGGATCATGCGGATTTAATGCTCGATAATACAAATAAATCTTTTTTGCAAAGGTCTTGCGCATTCCATGAGTGCCATGTGCAGTAGCTATTTGCAATTTTTGATAAGTAGCACGAAACTTACGGTAAATTTGATCATAACAAACAACGTCATTTTTTACTGTAAAGAGAAAATCTTCATCAAACGCAAAACCGTTTTTTTCCATTACTTGCAGATGAATAAATAATGCTTGTTTGTTCTTTTTTGAGAGTGGAATAATGCGAAAATCATTCTCTTTGCGAGTTTTTAACTTTGGCAATTTAACGCTGTTTTTAATTTGACAATTTTTATCAAGTACATCTGAGCGTTTAAGGTTGATAAGTTCACTAATTCTCGCACCAGTACTGCACCCAGTAATAAACAAACAGTTCCACATCGAACCATTATAAATATTTTCAAAGTATTCACTAATTCGAATAATATTTTTATCACTGTACGGCAACATTCCACTCATAATTATTTATCCCACCTCTGATTTAATAATTTGGGTTGCTTGTCTATTTAAATTATTATCATTGCAAAGATCAATTAATTTAAAGATGACTCGATCTCGTTGTAATACTATCTCTTTAATATCGTCAAGCTCTTGTTGTGCTTGCTCAATAATTTTAGTTGCTTTTCTCAAATCGCTATCTTTTGTTAATCTGTATCCAAACATCACTCCGCCACCTCTTTTTGAACTCTGATTGGAATTAAATCCAAATCAATACGAACGCTTTCACTGCGCCCTAAAATTAAGCACTCGGCTGTGCGACTTTCAGGATTTACTTTCCTAACTTTAACTCTAAAATTGCCAAGTCTCGGAGAATACGAAACCATCTCATAAACTTTTGGACTCAAAATTTTTTCGCAGTAAACAGGGTCAAGAATTATAATTTTCCCTTCCAATAGTTTTTGAATATTGAATTTATTGAAATAGCCTCCTACACAGATAAAATTCAGTTCAAGTTGTTCAAACCATTCGAAACATTCTGCTAAACCAGATAAAATATCTTCAACGCTCACTTTTCCACCTCCTGTTTTAAGTGTGAAATTAAATCAGCAGGCAATGAGTTAAAAAAATAATCTAATTCTTTTTTAGAGCGCTGTTTTAATAGTTCAATTACTTCATTTAAAAGCTTCTTTTCAGTTTGTGTTTTGTTAAAAATCACTGTTGTTTTTCCATTAATAAATTCGCTAATTCTAATTAAATTTTTATTTAAGTCATAATAATAAGTAATTGTGATTAAATTATTTTTTTCGTTAATTGTTTCTTTAAAAAGAATTTCACAAACAATTTCATTTTCTTTCTTTTTGGTAATAATTTGAATATATTCTTTGTCGAAAATAGCCCCTACTAATTGTTCAAGCTGAATCCCTTTACTCATTCTAAGATTTATTAATTTTTGAATTTTTTCTTTTATCTTTTCTAAACTCATTCCGCCACCTCTTTTTTTTCTTTCTCTGCTAATCTTCGTCCGATTTCTTCAAATGCGTCAAAAATCATTAAAAGCCAAGTTTCTATTTTTTGTTCTGGTTGAAATTCGTCAAATTCTAAATCAGAATTATATAATTCTACTTCTAATTCCTGTTGTGAACCATTTTTACACGCATCAAAAAGCGGGGTAAATTGCTCTTTTATTTCTTCAATTTCGTCTTCATTTGTAATATCCTCAAGGAGTTCTTTTTCCCATTTTGCTAATTCTATTATTTGAGAGTTCGCATCAAATTCAAAAACTTTTTGAGTACTATAAGTTGTTAATTTTTCACAAAAATAATAATCACTAATTATATTATTTGCGGTCGGGATAAATTCACGACAAGCGATATAATTTCCTAAATCACCAGTGATTGTGCAATTTCCGTCAAAGTTGGTAATTTTGACTTCTAAATTATGGCTGTCTCTTTGTTTAAAATGATGAATAGTTAATTTTTTGCCGTCAATGTCGAACTCTTTAACGATTAGTTCATGTTTTGAAAAATCAGCCTGTGTTCTTTTATCACTCATTTTACCACCTCGTTTTTTATTAAATTTTGCTCTTTTAGAATTTTGACGTTTTTGTGATATTCTGCGATGATTTCATCTAATTTTAAAATTATTTTTTGATAATCTTCACTATTTGTTGCTTTTAATTCTTGAATATCGCCGCCCGCAAAATTATAACTCAAATAAACCTCAACTTCTGGGAAAAATTCCCCAGTAACATAAATATCTAGCGAAATAAGAGCTGAAATTGGATAAAACAACTCTGAAAATTCTGAAAACACATGAATATTTAAGTGGCTAAATTCATCATCATTGGTAATATCGCAGTAATTTCCGCCATCCTCATTGTAGTAATCAAAAGACTCATCTTTTATAATTTCAATCGCCTTTACTTTTGTTATAATTTCCTGCACAACTTCATTATAAGTTTTCATTTTACCACCTCGCTAAAACTTACATTTTTTGAATCGTCCCTGAACCCCGGATCACAAAAAGGTAATTCATCAGCTAACATAAAACATTTAGCATCTTCTCTAAATAAACATCTACTACAATTTAAATCTTCAACAACTTTAAATGTTTTTTCATCAATTTTAAAAGTTTTCCCAATTGCTAAATTAAAATCAATCATCGTTCCACCTCGCTATTTTTCATGCGTTTTAAGATTTCTTTTTCGGCTGCGTTTAATCTGTTTATGTATGGTCTTCTTTTGAATTCTGTTTCGCTCATCATTCCGAAACCAACTGTACAATCTAATTTTAAATACTCGTTTAATAATTCCTTATTTTTCATATTCTGAACTTTTTTCAACCTCATTTTTTCACCTCAATAAATATTTGTTTGTCTTTACACTTTGGAATTTCTCCTAATTTTTGTAAAATTTGACAATCGTCAGTTAAAAAATCACACCCAGCGCATGAAAAATCAGTATTTTCAATTGCAATATATTCAACTCGACCACGTTCGAAAGTTTCGCCATTTTCCATAAATACACCTCAATAAAATAATCTTTTGATTTTGGTTAATTTTTGCTTATTCGGTAACTTTGAGTCTAAAATTTCAGCTATTTTTTGGCATTTATCGCAATCATGAAGTCTATTTGAAAAATTTTGTGCTAATTCTTCATTCTGTTTTTGCTGTTCAGCTTTTTGTTGTTTGTTGTAATACATTCTCAATACTCCTTATTTTTAGTTGTTCATTCGTCGCAAATTCACACTCAACCTTATATTTATTACTGTCTAAATTTTCCATCATTCCACCTCGATATTTATAATTATTGCTTTTGGTTCATTCTCTCCGTAACATTCGACCCAACCTGGTAAGCTGTTTGGCTTGTGGCAAATTTCAACACTTTTAATTATCCCGCTTAAACGTTCCTTGGTGTATCCTTTTGCTAAGGTGACTTTGCGCCCTATTTTGCACGTTTTAAGGTTAAAATTATTACTAATTTTGCGATATTCAGCAGTTTTTTCGCCACTTTTAAACGCTTCAAAAAATTGCTTTTTCAACGGCACAAACAGCGGTTTCATACCTGCAATTTCTTGACACTCTTCACACAAGGTAGGTTCTTTATATTCTGAAATTTCATCATTAGTAACATAATTATTACAGCAACTGTCACATAGAAACCGCCACCCGTGTTTTTCAAATAAAGTTTTTAAACTTGGTTACCGTCAATATTTGCGTATTGATCATATTCTTTTGCTCTATCACATAAAACAAATTCAAATTCATCGCCTAAAAATTCAGCACCTAAACGCCGTGCTTGTAATCCATGATTACAAAAAATAACGTAACTTTTTTCATTGTCACTATCACTTACAAGCCAAGCTTTTGTCGCTCCGTCTATTTTACAAAAAGGGTTACTCATTTTCCTATCTCCTTATTTTATTTTTAATTGTTTGAATTTTAATTCCCCACCCCCTAAAAGTTGAATTGCAACTGGCTTTCGTTGCTAAATTTTGGTTGTTTCTGATTGTATTCATGCCACGGAACACTTTTAAAAATTGCTTTATGATTTACCCAACGGGCAAAATCTTTTTGTAATTGATTTGGGGCAATATTATTTTCAAAATCTCGAAACGGTTGAGCAAATGGATTAACATTTAATTTGCGTAAAAACTCAACTCTTTTTAACGCATCAGCAATATTTTTTACAAGAACATAAACAAAGATTTGCACATTGTTTTTGTATTTTCTCAAGAGTTTTACCGCCTTTTCAACAGCTGGCATTTGAGCCACGGTGTCGCACGCTAAACGAATGTAACGAATCCACTTGCAAGCCGCTAAAAGTTTTGCGATTGAGTCGTCAATTAATCGAGCGTCTAAGCCTTGATTGAAGTCAATTTTAATAGGCATTGTTGCGATTTTTTCAATCTGTTTGATGCCAAATTCACTGGCTAAAACATTATTGTCTAGCAAAACAACCTGCTTAAAATCTCCTGCAATGCGTTCAATTTCCGCTACTTCGTGAACATCTCCCTCTTTCTTTGGAACTACACACCAAGAACATTTATTCGGGCAACCTCTTGTCAAAAAGCCAATCGCATAATCTGAATGATCATAAATCGAATAATCTGGAGTCATACTCTCAATTATTGGCGGTAATTTTTTACTAAAATCATAGCCAGTTCCGCCCTTGACGATTTCACAATCTGCAACATAATCAACGTCTTTTGTGAAAGTAAAAACTTTGCTTTGATAAATTTTTGACGGCTTATCAAATAACGGCTCAAACCATTTAACTGTATTCCCTTTTAGTTTATGAAAAGCACTAATTTTCATCAACGCTAAATTTGGGATCTTACTATCAACATCAACTAAACAAATTAATCCACTCATTCTGCACCCCTTAAAAGTTGAATTGTTGCTGATGTTTATTTTCTTGAATATCTTTTTGCTTTTCGGCTTGCCGTTTTACCGCATAAAGAATATTAAAGCGTTGCGATTTCGTTAAATTAGTTTTTGCTAAATAGTGTCCTAGCTGGCATAATTCTCTATTTCTTTTTATACTTCTCATAATTCACCCTCCTAATCAAAGATAAATTCTTGTTGTTGTTCATGCTTGAATTTGCAACCTTTGACCGTTTTTTTAATCCACCAATCAAACATATTGTCGCCATCACTCCAACGGTCAACGCTCTTTTTGCCCTCAGCTTTTTTCTTTGCGTACATTTTACGAAATGCGATGCGATATGCTTTTTCGTATTGAGGGAACTGTTCAAGCTCTTTATTTGCGTTTGTACTCATAGGACAACCCAAACAACCGACCCGTTTCCAGCCTTGATCGTAAAGCTCGCAGTATGGCACATTATACATTTTGATGAATTCCCATACGTCCGCTTCTGTCCAATCAATAATTGGGTGAAGATATTTTTTTGTGTTGTCGAACATACAAACTTCGGTCATTTTTCGCCGTGCTCTGCGGGTGCTTTCTGCGTGTCTAACTCCAGTAATTACCAATCGACCAGTACCGCCACGCTCTTTTAATTCAGCACAACACCAGCGTTTTTGGCGCATTGGAAAACCTTTTTTAACTAATAATTTAAAAAATCCCTCTTTTGGGTAATGAATTTTTGTTTCAAGGTGATGTTTTTTTCCGAATTTAATTAAAGGCGGTGGATCTATCGTTGTTAAATTGTGGTGAGCATCAAATTTAACTCCGCTCATAATTAATAGTTGACGCACTACAGTTGAATCTTTTCCAAACGAATTTGCAAAATAATAACCCTCTGGTGGTTCAAATTCTTGCAATCTTTTAATGGCAAAGTAACTTTTGTTTTGCTATAATAAATACAGTTTATACAATATTTCATTATTTAATTACTCCTTTATTTTTTTGTACAATACTTTCTCAATTTTTACTATTTTAGCCTTGTTGGCTATATTTTGACTCAGTATTAATTTTATTTCTTCACATTTTAAACAGTCCACGCCTACAAATTCAGTGGACGTATTAATTAAACTCATTAATTCTTGTGGATTTTCTTTCACTTTCTTACCTCCCGAAAAATATAAAAACTATTGCGATTAAAATTAAAACAACATTAAAAGAGTAATCACAAAGCAGTTGCGATTTTCTAAGTTTTACCCTTGACGGTTCTAGCTGACTCTCAAGCTGATTTATTTTGATTTTAAATAAAATTATATTCGTGTTTAGTTCTTTAATTTTCTTTTTCAAGCTTCTGTTTTCAGCGTCAAAATCATAAATAATTTCATCTTTACTCATTTTCTCTACCTCCTGTTTTATTCAAAATCCATGTAAATTTTGCAAACTTCTTGTAAACGTCTAATTAATGGTTTTTCTTGAATGTCTAAGCCTAAATCATGATATTTTTTTTGTAAATTTTTACCGTTGTCGTTTGAAGTGATCCACAATTGCCAGCCTTTTGGTTTTTCGCCAATCCATCGACCTGCTAGGTATTTTCTTTGCTGTTCACTACGAATGTAACGAGCGTTGATTAATGAAAAAAAGCGTTTCATTTTTGACACGGTTGTATCTTCAGTTCCTAGGTCGTCAATAATTAGTAAATCAACCTCAAAAAGCGAATTTAAAAATTTATTTCCTAAGTAAGCACTTTTTGAAAAATAGCCAACAATATCATTCATAAGAATGTCAGCTGGAGCAAAATAAACCGTCTTATTTTTAAGCTGTTCAAAAGCAAATTTTTGCAGTAATCGGGTTTTATTTTTACCAGTAATTCCACCAATCCATACTGAATTATTGCAATTTTCATTTAAAAATTTAAATAATTTTTCATTAGCATTCTTATGGTTTGGGTCGTAGTCTTCAAGCTCAAACTCTTTCAAGCGGCTAAATTCAAGTCGTTCATTGTAAAGAGCATCTTGTTTGTGTTGGATATCGTCTTGACTGCGTTTCCTTTTTAATTCTTTAACACGACTATTTTCAATGTTGCTACAATCGTTACAAATCGCATATTTTAAACGTGTTTCTCGTAAAAAATCAAGAGTAAATTCACCTTGCGATAATTCAATTTTGATGTTTTTTTGACACTTTTTGCAAACAGCGTCTAAAACTTTAGGTTCATTAACTGTTGACATTTATTCACCCTCCAATTGCCGCCAACGGGCTATTATCGTTAGTAATTTCAACCTCACAACTTTTAGTCGAAAAATTATTTTGGTTATTAAAGCCTCTGTTATTCCATGTTGCTAAACGCTTTGCGGTTTCCCATGTTTCATTTTTTTGAAATTTCATCTTGCCATTTTTGTCACGCTCCGTCCAGTAATTAATAAAATTAGTTTGCATTTGTTGCGAATATTTATCGCTATGAAAATCAACATCTTTTTGAAATTCATCTAATGTCCATTTTTTAAAATTGATACTTAATCCACTTACGGTTAGCTTGACTTCTTTAGTTTTTGCTTTTTTGGCGGTAGTAGTTGCCGTTTTTGTTTTGCATTTCTGCTTATTTTTTCTACGACTCTCACCACTTTTTTTGCCTGCATTTACTCTTTTATTGTGCTTGTCTACAACCTCGTTGTAGATTTCAACTTGATGTTGATTTACTAGAAATTTGCCGTCCTCTGACGGCTTAAACATTCGATTGACAACAAATTTTTTAATTCGCTTCCATGTCTCATCATCCTCGATGTTGAGAAAATCATAACGCAATTTGTTATCATTGTTTGGGAGCATCGCTCCATCTAGCCAAGCTTCTGATAAAAGTTTTAAATAAGCACCAAATTCGTCAAGCTTCATATTTCTAACTTTGCGACTTGATAAAAGTTTCTCAATTTTTAATGGCATCGTGTGCAAATTATTAGCCATTATTTACAACCCTCCTAAAATGGGATATCATCTTCGTAATCTTTAGAATTAAAAACATCTGGATTACTTGGCGGTAAATCATTTCCATACTTATTGCCGTTATAATTATTCTGCTGTTGAGTGTTATTGGTTGTTTGCGTGTTGCTCTGCTGTTGATTATTATTGGTATTACCACCAGCGTTTAAGCCTTTGATTGTTTCAAGTACAATGCGTGTTTTACTATGCTTAACTCCATTCTTTTCATAGTTATTTTGTTGCAATCGTCCTTTAGCTTCAACTAAACTTCCTTTATGTAGATAACTGCTAGCAAAATTGCTTAACGCTCCCCACGCTACGCATCGACCCCAGTAAGTTTCTTTTTTCTTACCATATTGCTCATTAACTGCTATGGTAAATTCAGTAACTGAACTATTGCCAACTTGGTTTGTCTCAAGATCAGTCGCAATGTAGCCAGTCATAATAACACAGTTCATAACTTTAATTCTCCTCAATTACGGTAATTTTGCGATGTTTAGCGGCTTTAAGTTCTATTTTGCCTTTTTTTTCAAGGGCATTAAGATGCCGTTTAGCTCCCTGTGGAGTTATTCCTTGCATTGCTCCAATCTCTTGAAGTGTTGGAGCGTAGCCGTTTTGCTCAATAAAACTTTTAATAAAATCAAAAGCTTCTTGTTGTGGTGGTGTAAGTTCATACATTTTAAGATCCTCCTTATAAAAAGAAATGTAAGAAAATTATTGCGAAAATAGCGAATAGAAACATTGTGATGCCCCACCCAAGAACAAACCCTAATATGATAGCACCCTTTCTAGTATTCATTATTTCACCTCAAGTATTGAAACTCGATCTGCTTTAAATTTTATTAAATCTTCTACCTTGCCGTTAAATTCTGCAATGCCATCTTTTTGAGTTTTATAAGTGCCGTCCTCTTTCTTTTTAACTGCATATAATTTCTCAATTTTAGCAACAGAACAACTACATAGCTTTAAAAATTCACCTTGAGTAATAACATCAGCTACAGCGTTATAAAGAGCGGTAATATCTTTAATTTCTCGCCCGCCACTAGATTTTTTAAGTATTAAATTTCCGCAAACTTGATTTGACTCACACTCTTTTTTAATGCGATATTCAATTTTCTTTTGAAAGTTGGCAATAGCTTTGCATTTAGCGTAGATTTTTGCTAAATCATCATTTGAAAGCTCATTAATTTTTTCTTCAATCGTTGGCAATTCTTCGTCAATAAAGACTTCAACTTCATTTTGAATTGCTTTACAGCTTAAATGATATTGACCACGACAATATTTACACTGACTTTCTCCAGGTACTGCTTCTGCGGCTGGATCATTACATTTTTCAATAATGCTTTCAATATTGGCTAAAATATTTGCTGGCTCACTGAAAGTATAAAAATCGTTCCAACGTCCACAACGAGGTTGCACAATAAAAACAGTGCACTCTTTTTTCTTGAATTGTTGCATTGCCATAGTTGCATAAGTTGCCAGCTGAATGTTATCTTTAGCATATTGCACGGGATTACGTCCAAACTTCCAGTCAATAACAATGAGTTTGTCAGCTCCGTTAATAACCACGTCAGCTGTACCAAAAGTGACAATTTCCCAATCTGAGCCTAATAATTCTAAAGAAACCTCCTTGTAAACTTCATCTTGAGAAGTTGCTAATTCATCAACAAAATTTAAACAATTTCGTGCCATTTCATACTGTTCGTCAGTTTCGCATAACTCTAGGTTATTAGTTGCAACAGCTTCATGTAACATTGTTCCCTCTGCTGCGTATTCGCTTTGGGGTGGCTCTGGTAGTGCTTGTTCGATTTTCATACTTCCAGGACATAACTTTCTGCGTTCTAAGCTACTTGGTGAGTTAATATGGTGAATTTCGTTAGGCATGATTATTTTACCTCGCAATTATTGAATAGTTGTAAGTAGTGATTAGCTAAATCTCTATTATTTAGCTCCAGACTTGCAGCATAAAGCATGTAATAAATTAAATGATTTTTGTATCTATCATCTTGAATAACAAGCGGCTTTTCATTAGTTCTGAAATCTTGACTTATTTCTTCGAAGACGATAAATTTTCCGCTATCATCAATTAATGTATCTGGGTAACGTCTGCGAACTTCACGCACCGCACTATTAGCCCATGCGATAAAACGATTGTCGCCAACAAATAACGGGGCATTTTCTACTTCTGAGCAGAATTGCTTTATTAATTTTTCACACAACTCTCTAAGGTTGCCATTTTCCAAATAACTTAAGCAAAAACAATAGCAAATATAAGTAACAATTGGCTTTAAAAAATCGCCATTAACAGCAATTAAATCATCTTTGCTATAATTATTTTGGATTTCGTGAAAGGGAATATAAATTCCATCATTGCCAGTTCTTGAGTCAAATCTACGCCTGCGAACTTCTCTAATTGCCCCTGTTAAAGCAGCGACAATTTTTTTGTCAGTAATTGTAAAATTAAATTCTAAATTTTCTTTAGTAATTTTAGCTCTAACTGCATCAATAACATCTTTAATAGTGTGGCGGATAACCGCCACGTTGAAACTAAATTTATTTTTACATTCTTCAATTAAATTTGAAAGCAATAACATTATTCGTCCTCCTCCTTACAAGTATCACTGTTATAAATTCCTTGAAAAGGTTCTGCGTATTCTTCTGGAAGATAAAAGTTGCCTGCTATGCCTGTGCGTTCTTGGAACAGGTGATTCCCTAATTTCTTATTTGTTAACAAGCGAACATCTTCCCCAAATTTCTCCTTGAGCTGTTCTAAAACTTTATGAATGCTTTGGTTAATTTTTTCAACAGTGCAAAATGTTCCATAAGGCAAATCCACGCTTGCCTCAAAAACTTGCTCCGAATCACATGCAAAAACTTTCAAACTTAATTGTGCAGACATTTCAAATTGTTGAACAGATCCCATCTTACTCACCTCCTTGCAATACTAAAAATTCAGTAGTTTTCTGTGTGACAATTTCAATATTTTTGAGCATTTTTGATGGATCGTAAGGCATATTGCTTGCTTCACACATTGCCTTAACATTTTCGAGCGTAATATTTTTAGATTTTAATGCAGTTTCAAGCTCTTCTTCATCATTGCTCGTTTCGGTTACTTGGTGCTCAACTTCGGCATCTTTCATAGCTTTTTCGGCTTTAGATTGCTTTTTAGTTGACTTCTTTTCTGTTTTTTTGTCTTGAGCAGGTTTTTCTAATAAAGATTTTTCTTGAGTAGTAGATGTTTCAGTATTATCAAACCAATCTTTAGGTTTACTCATACCATCTTTTAAGCTATTAAAAATATTTCTTAAACTTAAAAATTGTGCTGGTGTGATTGCATCAAGTTTGCGTTGAATGCGTTCCTCAATTTGTTCTCGTGTTACTCCATAATCTGAAAATTTATCAAGCATCAAGGTAATACTTTCATTAGTTAAATTAACATTAGCAGCTAAGGTATTTTGACATTGGTTAACTGCCATTTCTGCAACATCGCCAGGAATAACTGCTAAAATACAAGCTCTTACACGTCTTGCTGATTGATTTGCAATCATTTCGTAAATATCGCGTGGATCTTTAAGCATTGTCAAACCATTTCTTTTTGTGAATCGAGCATGAGGAACTGTAAAAACTGCGGTGCGTTTAGTGTTAGTTTCTAAATCCCATGCAAACGCTTCAACTACGCTTTCATTGCCTGTATTTTCAATTTCTTTAAAGCCATAATCCATATTACCCCAGTTCATCGCCATACATTCAGCTAAGCGAATACTTGGACCAGTAATATTTGTTCCACCTCGTGCATATTGATAAGTTGCCGTTTCCGCTAATCCTTTACGCATACAGTCATTTAAGATTCTATCAACAGCTTTTGCTGTATCTCGTGGATTTGCCTGTGCTACAACTAATGCCGCTTGAACAGTGGCGATTGCTTTAGCATTTGCACTACTAGCCATTACGCTATTGTTGCCATTTTGTGCAACTGTTCCAGTCATAACATTTTGTACTTTCTGAATTTCATTACTCATTTTTTTATCCTTTGTTTAAATTTTTTAATTCTAAATTAATATTTTTTATATCGTTATAAATATCTTCTGTAATTACTTCATTGAAAAGTTTCTCTTGAAGATATGGAGAAATTGGAATTATATAATTTCCCCAATTATCTAAGATGTATTCTTGACTTTGCAATATTGCTAAATCAATAAAAAATTTTTTTACTTTACTTTTTAACAATGATGTAATGTTTTCAAAATTATTAATGTATTCATCAACAATCTCCTCAAAAAAATCACTATTATTACTTTCAAATAAATCTCTTGAAAAATAATCACGAAACCAGCCAGGACCCCATTTTTTTACCATTTGTTCTCCAATAGTATTTTTTAATATTTGAGGTTGAAGCGGAATATTTCTCCTAACTTTTTTTTCCCATTCAGATTTCATAAATATTGCCATTTATTTCTCCATATATTATTATCTAGCATTTGCTAATTTTTTGAGTTCGTAACGGTTGTATTTTGGAGTTTTACCTCCGTTAGCTGAATACTTTTTTATTAACTTCTTTTTGACATAATTATGGAGCGTTTGACGACGGCATTTTAAAATTTCGCAAGCCTCTTTAGTACTCACTAAATTATTTGGCAAATTACCGCAACTTTCAGCGATAAAAGTATCAAGTGAATAGTCTGGAATTGCTTCAATAATGTTTAAAATTGATTTAGTGTGTATGCTAGTTTTTCTCATGATTGCGATATTTTTAGGGTAGAAAATGCCCCTGCGTGCCTGTCACGCTCTTTAAAAGTTTTTAGTTTTAAATATTAAGTAAAAAGAAGTTAAAGCTAATTTTCTAGCTTGAGTTGCCAATATTTTTCTTGTGTAACATTTTAAAAATTCTCCTGCGGGGGTTGATTGTTTTAAATTTTTAAATTCGGCGGTGTGTGGGTGATCCCAATACTTCACCGCCTAGCGTTTAAAGCCTGCTGTGGCTTATTTTATTCAATTTGCTAATATTTATTGCTAATGCTATATTTAAGCTCCTACACTAAAATTTATTAATTTAACAACAAGGAAATTAACAAAATGAAAAAAGTGTCAATTATTTTAAAGGACAAAGACTTTCACGAATACCCAGAAGTTGAAAATATCATCTATAAAGATGGTTATATTGTTTTTGTATTATCCAATAAAGATCAAGCTGTATACCAATCCAATACTTTTGAAACTATCTCTATTGAAGAAATTCATGAGAATCGAAATACAAGTGGTCCATTTTTTCAAGATTAATTAATATTTTTAGACGCTAATTGTTGAAAAAATTTTTCAGCGTCTTCTTTGCTACATTTTATTTTCATATTTTTATTGCTTAATGAGATATGCAGTTCTCCATTTTTATAAACCGCTGCTTGAAAAGAAGCTTTTCTTAATGCTGCATATTTGCCAATTCCTAAAATTTCACACATGCTCATTTTTCTATTCCTTATTTTTTTTGGTTAATTGTTTAAAGTTTGGCGGGGTTTTACACCGCCCACCACAGTGTGATTTATGAATTTTATTAAAGTGTGTTAACCAAATTAAAAACTGCTTGAATCCTGCAATCATCATTTAATTTATTTAAACTTCTTAGTTGCGGAATAAGCTTTTCATGTCCACGTTTTTTCATTTCATTTTCTAAGCAGTTAAGACAAATTTTATATCCGTCTTTTGTTCCTGCAAATGCTTGTTCGTGGCATTCTTCGCATTCTACAAATTCCATTTTACTATTAGTAAAAAGTAAAAATAACGTTAACGTATCAAGTTCTTGTAAAGTGTCGTTCATTGTTCATAAATCCTTAATTTTTAGTTTTAATTTCTTAAACGGTTGGCGGATTTTTACACCGACCGCCACGGTGTCAAGGTATGTGCTTTTTCTTCTAGCCGTTGCACGCCCTACTTGAAAAAACGGGTTTTTTCGACCCTGCCGAGATTAAGAGCGAGAAATAAACGACAGGCTACCTCTTCGCAATGGTATTTTTACACCTATTCCCCACGGTGTCTGTTTTACTTCATGACATAAGAAAAAAACAGAGAAAACCTTATGCCGTTAGCGTTTTAACACACCCGCCACGGTGGATTATTTTTATTTTTTTGTATAGCAGAGCTATAAAAATAATCTAAAAAATCACTGCTTAAAAATCTGTTTAAAGTTTGGCGGGGTTTTACACCGACCGCCACGGTGTCAAAAAAAGGGTAAATCTTAATTAACTTGCCGTTTTGCGTTTTGGGGTGTGTAATTAATTCCCAAACATTTACATGCTTCTATAAATTCATCTAAAGAAATTGCTTTACATTCTACTAAATTTCTCATGTTTGCTAAAATTGCAGCTTGAGATGTTTTCTTGAACTTCATTCTAATCTCCTAAGGTTGGTTGTTATCGTTTATATAGATATAATATAATAAAATTAGATATTTTATAAAAAATAAGCTCAAAATAAAATATATTTATTCTATATTATCCTATAAAATATAAAAAAATAATAAATAATTATTGACTTTTTTTATATTTTAGGTTAATATATAGTAAAGTTAAAAAAATAATATAAAATAAAAGGATAGTTTTATGTCAAAATTCGGAACAAAACTAAAGCAAAATATTAAATTAGCTGGCTTGACCAATATTGAGTTTGCAGAAAAAACAGGATTGTCTGCAAATTATGTTTCAATTTTAATTAACGATAATACTAGATTGCCAAAGCTTGACAATTTTAATAAAATGTTAGAAGTTTTAGAACCTAGAATTTCAACTGACGACTTTTTAGACTTATCTCAAATCTATACCGTTGAAAAATTTGGGCTTGCAAATAATAAATTGATTAACGACCTTTCAGATGAAGAGCAAAATGTTATTAATAGCTTTAAATTATTAACTGACCACCAGCAATTTTTAATTAAAAGCCAAATTGAAGAGTATAGGCGTTTAAATTTAAAATAACTCTGTATAACTTGATTGATTGGATCATTAATACAGTTTTGTGTTAGTCGTCTTTTTGGGTGTGTAAATTGCGACAAAATAGATTTTAAAAAACTCATAGTGTAACTTCCTAATTTAGATAATTAATTGAAATTTTGAGCTTTTTAAAATTATAGAAAGTCGGGCGTTTAGAACCTCTGCACCAAACGATCAGAGTATGCAACTTTTCCACAAGGGTATTGTATAGCTGCATCCACCCGACAAATATAGCAGTCGGCACGCAAAAATATTGCGTGTATGTTTGGTTATTTTACGGGTTCTAAACCGCATTTTTTAACTTAACTTATTTTATCAGAATTTCAATTTTTCCAATAAAATTATAATATAAAAAGCTCGCTTGATTTAAAAACTTTTAAATTTTGCAATTTTTTACATAATTTTCTCCTATTGTTAAATTCCCCCATAATTTAGATTATACTACTTTATTTAGTATTGCAAATAAAAATTGTAAACTATTGATTGTAAAAAACTTATCAAACTTATAACAGTCTAAAACGTTAAAATATCTAACCATAATTAACAATTTTATAATCAAAATATTAGAAAGATAAACTAAAAAATATTAATCTAATCTAACAAATAATTTAAGTTTAATATTATTTAGCATATAAATATTTGCTTTTATACTCAATTTAAACTATTTTAGACAATTCATTTAATAAATTAAAACAACAAGAGGTGAATATGAATTTTTTATTACTGATTCCATTTTTAATAATTGAATTAGCAATTAAAATACCGCTTTTTATATTTTGCGTTATTTTTGGTTTTTTCGAATTTACTATTAAATCTATAATTGATTATAAAAACAAATAATTTTAAAAGGTGTATGTATGTTTCATTCAACGATTATCGTACTTTTATTTTTATGTACTATTTCCCTTTCTGGGTGCGGTCGTTCATGGGAAGATAAATTTGTTGCTCTAATATCAACCATAGCAATGGGATTACTTTTATTTGTGTTTTCTCTCATATGCACGGTAGTTAGCAATGTATTTAATAAAAACAAAGCAAATAATGATACTGAAAATGAATAAAAACTTTTCAAAAAAATCAATCAGTATTATTGTAACAATTTTAATACTCCCTATTGTTGGACTTATAACAAATATTATTCTCCCAGAATCAACGGATAAAACATTCATTGGTGGCTTAATACTCCCTGTTGTATTTTGGTCTGTTTTTTTCGGTGTTTTTAAAGTTTTAGGTCAATTTATAGACGACTAAAAAAACACCATTGAACAATGTTCGAACATTGTTCAAGATATGTTCGAAAAGTGTTCGAACACCGTGTTAAAACACTTTTATTTTGCAACAACAAAAAAATTACTTTTTCACTAAAAACTTACTTCTTTACAAAATTACTCTGTTAATTTTTGAGGTTAATTTAAACTAATTGAACAATGCTCGAAATATGTTTGAACAATGTTCGAACAATGCTTGAACAATCAAAGTCAAAGTCAAAGTCAAATAATATTAAAGAAAATATATATACAAAAGAAAAAAATTAAATCAATCAAAAACGAAAAAACAAAAACTGTTGCGGTGAAATTATTTTATTGATCCAAAATCTCAAAAAACATCAAAATATCATAAAATTCAAGATTTATGCCGTTTTAGTTATTTTTTTAAAAAACGTAAATAAAGCGATTTTAAGCCCCTGTTCTCCCTTTTACAATAAAAGTATCATAAAACTTTAAAAACTCTCTCAAATTGGCTAAAATAGACATTTAAAGGCATTTTTAATAGTAAACACAATGACAATTTTTAATCACATAAAAACCCATATAGTTTAAATTTAACAACTAAAAGACAATTAAACACTTGACTTTTGAGCTTTTTTAAACTATTTTATGATTAAAGAAAAATTAAATTATTGGTTGTAAGATGAAATTAAACAAAGAAAAATTTAAGCTTTACCGCTTACGTTCTGGCTATACTCAAGAGGAGTTAGCAGCAAAATTCGGTATTTCAAAGCAAGCAGTGCAGCGTTGGGAATCTGGGGCATCAAATCCTAGAAAAAGTTTATTGCCAACATTAGCAAATCTTTTTAACTGTCTGCAAAGTGATTTTTGCGATATCGAGAGCGAAGAAGAAGAAGAAACTTTGCGTGCAATTATTACCAAAGCAAAAAGCTTAAATTTGACAGAGCGAAATCAAGTCTTGCAATATTTAACGAAAAATTACTAAAAAGCAAATTTGAGGTTAACTAGCTAATAAATAATGGGTGTCCACTTTTGTGACCAAAAGACTAAATTGTGTGTCCATGTTTGAGGCTAAAGACCAAAAGAGAAAAACAAGCTAAAAAAACGTCAAAAAATGTCAATTTCGAGCTTAAAAAATACTAATATTTGAGGCTAAAAAAATAAGGGACTCACTCCTCTTTTTTACTACCCTTTAATATTCTCATATTACTTATACAATCTAAACAAAAACTAACAGGTCATTAACAGATATATGATTTTTAACTATCATCAAACAAAATCAAATGCTAAAAACTCTTCTATTGACATAATTTTTATATCTGACTCAAAAAAGTTTGCTAAAACTTTAAACTTATCAATAAATCTTGAATCATCTGAAATAAAATAATTAGCTTCAAAACCATATATAGCATGAGTTACGTCATGCATTCTAGACTTTATTTTGGTCAATTCATTCTTTTTTTTGTCGTATTTAATTTTTTCAGCTTTATAGCCTGCTTCTTCTAAACAATTAAAAAAAATAGAAAAAACATCACATTTTCTATAATGATTTTTTACATTCTCAATAGATAAATTATCTAAAGTTCCATTAAATCTATCATTAAATAAATTTTTTATATTATTATCACTTAGAAGTTCCCAAGGGCTTATATTATTAATAACTTCTGGGAATATGTTATATTTTTTTCTTACTTTATCATGGGTTCTTTCTAGGTAATAATTATAATTTGAATCTAAATCTAACATTTTAACCGTTTTTTCAAGAACATTATCATTCTTTCTTCCTAAAATTAAAGTATCGTTATCTTCTGCAAATTGAGTTTTTGGATACTGCTCTATAACTCTTTTCATACATTCTTTAGGGTGTTCCTGTTTTAGCTGTGTTTTAAAAATATCTTCTCCATGATATTTAATAATAAAAGGTAAGTCTCTCAGATATTCTTCAAACATTAGTTTTTCTTGGGACGGTAAAAAAGAGTTTGAGTATGTATTATTATTAGCTTCAAAAAGATTGTAAACATCTTCTTCTCTCATATTTCCTGGCAAAAATTCCCAGTTATCACTAATGTTAGCGATTAACTGCAATTCTTTATCAACAAAAGAAATATTTTTTATTATGTCGCGTGTAAATCTATCCCTTAATGGGATAGCAATTTCTTCCATGTGGGCAGGAGAATATGGGAATATAAATCCCTGTCCTTTTAAAAATTTTATTTTGTCCATTACTTCATTGTGAAATTCTTCTTTTTTCTTCAAGCACAAAAAAATATTCATATCAAGATAAATTGACTTATTCATTATATAACTCCTATTTTAAATTACGAATTCCATAACTACATAAATAACATTTATATTTAAATTATTAACATCCTCATATTACTTGCAAAATTTGTTGCTACACCCTACACTTTTAAGAAACGGAGAAATGTAATATGTTGAGAATTTATTTAATTACACTTTTATTGATGCTAACAACAACTTCTTGCTGTTGTTTAGACAAACAAACCCCACAACAAAAAGAAGAGATGCAACGTGAACTTCGCATTTTCACTCAACAAAACGCATTATAATTTAGTCGCGATATTTAATTTTTGAGTATTTGACTTCAACATTATTAAAACCACGCTTAGCGAGTAAATATTCAAGATAATGTTTTATTAAGTCTTTACGGTGAACTTTTGGACCAATGATAATTTTTAATTTCTCTTTATCATTTGATTTAAAAATTATTGGGTCTGTTTCAATATATAATTGGGGAATTTCGCGTTCGTCGAATTTCACCCTTTTATTATACAGGTCACTATTGTTAGGAATTTGACAAATCAATCGCCACTCTTTTTCAGAGCTGTAGCTTTTATTTTTAAAAGTATACATTAAAGGATTTAAAACCGAACGCACTAACCCTTTTAGTTTGTCCTCTTGCTCTTTACTTAATTTTGCTTTTTTAAATTCATTAGTAATATCTTTAAGAAAGGGATTAAGCCTTTTTATGATTTCCTTTTTTTTATCATCTCCATACTCTATTTTATGACAAAGAAAATGCAAATTATCTTTCTATTTTATATTTTCATTTCTATTTTTTTCAAAGTTAATATTGTCTTTTTCATTTGAAGTTTTACAGTCGATTTGAGTTAGTGTGCTTTTTGTCATTAATGAGTCAAAGTTTGAACATTTAAATTGAACTGGATCAATTTCAAGACAGAAACCGTCGCCATCGTTGCCATAAGCTCGCCATAAATTAAGAGAATCTTCATCTTCAGTAAAACTAGCAGTAAAACAATGTAAACTCTCATTCTCTGGGTAACTAAATGTATCAATGCCATCTTTATAAAAAGACTCTAAAAGCTCTTGGCACTCGAAATGTTCTTTTTCTGTTTCTTTATCAAATTTTAAATCATTTGATAATAGAGCTCTACCTTCGCTAGGATCATTCATCCCTATTGAATCGTATAGACGTAATACATTATTTATAAAATTATCATTGTTTTCTTTTGAATTAATAGTACCAACACTAGTTTTAAAATCATTCTCAAAAGACTTTTTGTTTAATATGCTTTCAAATGCCACCATTGAACTAAAATGAAAAACTTTTTTCAATGGTTTTGGTTGATTTTCAAAATAGTCAATTATGTCATATGATAGCTCAAGAATACGTTCAGAGATATTAATCGAATCTTCTGTTAATATTGAAATATCGTCAAATAATATTTCACTAACTCTAGTAAAAATTGCGCTATGAATATTACTTTTTTCTTTAAATTCTATTTTTAAAAGTTTAATTGCTTCTTTAGAGTTTTTTACCACTCCAATACCTCTATTATAACAACATGCTAAATTAAATCTAGCAATTTCATGATCACTATCTGCTGCTTTTTTAAAATACTCAAATGCCTTTTGATGATTGAAATCAGTGCCAATCCCTTTTTCGTAATAATAACCCACACTATTTAAAGCCATGACATGACCTTGTTCCGCTGCTTTTTTATGATATTCAAATACTTTTCCCTCATTCTTTTCTACACCCTCACCTTTATAATAACAAAGACCAGTATTATATTGAGCAAGTGCATCTCCATTGTCTGCTGCTTTTTTATAATACTCAAATGCCTTTACCAAATTTTGTGAAACTCCTTCACCATTATAAAAACAATGACCAACATTATATTGAGCACCAATATGTCCATTATCAGCCGCTTTTTTCCAGTATTTAAATGCTTTTCCAAATTCTTCTTCATCGTAATAATCACATGCTTGGTTAAATAAATTCCTTAACTCTTCTTTTGTATATTTTTTCCCATCTGACATAATAAGGTAGATCCTTTAAATTGGCTTATTTTTTATACTTAACGTATTTAAAATACCTTTCGTCACACTTACTAGCAAATAAAATAGCTAATTTACTCTAAAACTATTGAAATATATAAAAAATTTTGCTATAATTATGCTTATAAATTTTTAGGTGAACGTACATGCTTTTTAACTCATATTATTATTTAGTTTATTTTTTACCGTTAACAGCAATAATCTATTTTTTTCTTAACCAAAAAAAACTTACCATCCTTGCAAAAGTTTGGTTACTGTTTGCGTCACTATTTTTCTATGCATTTTGGGAATTTAGCTACCTAATTATTATTTTAGGATCGGTCTTCTTTAACTACATAATAGGGTCAATTTTAAATAAAATCGTCAACAAAAAAATTAAATTAATTGTTTTACTATTTGCGCTCAGTGCCAATATTTCACTGCTTGGTTATTACAAATATTACAACTTTTTTATTGAAAATATTAATCACTTTTTCTTAGCAAATATTCACATCTCCGATATTGTTTTACCTCTGGCAATTTCTTTTTTTACATTTCAACAAATTGCCTATTTAGTTGATAATTTCAGAGGATCAGTTAAAGCAAATTTCTTTGATTACTGTCTGTTTGTAACATTTTTTCCACAATTAATCGCCGGGCCGATTGTTCATTACAAGGAAACAATCCCACAATTTAAAAACAAACGAAATAAAATCATTGACTGGAAAAATGTTTATTTTGGAATTTGCATATTATGTTTAGGATTGGGGAAAAAAATTCTCATAGCTGACACCCTATCGCCAGTAGTTAAAAATGGTTTTGAGCATTATCAATTTTTAACATTTTTTGAAAGCTGGCTAACTTCTTTAAGTTACACCTTGCAACTATATTTTGATTTTAGTGGCTATTGTGACATGGCGATTGGTTCGGCATTAATTTTTAATATTAAACTACCTGTCAATTTTAATTCACCATACAAAGCAATAAATATTCAGGATTTTTGGCGACGCTGGCACATGACATTATCAAGATGGTTGAAAAATTATTTATATATTCCCCTAGGTGGTAACCGTAAAGGAAACTTAATAATGGCAATAAATTTATTGCTTACTTTTTTAATTGGTGGATTTTGGCACGGTGCTGGATGGACGTTTATTATTTGGGGCGCATTACATGGCTCAGCAGTAATAATTTTTCGAGTTTGGCAAAAATTTAATGTAAAACTACCTAAGGCTATTAGCTGGTTAATAACTTTTAATTTTGTTAATTTAGCATGGGTGTTTTTTCGCGCAGAATCGATTCATCAAGCATGGTTTATCGTCAAAAATATGTTCTCTTTTGAAAAATTATCTACTCGAGTTAGTAATTATACTGTTTCTTTTTTTCAATTAAGCAATATAAAACTTAAAGACAGTAGTTTATTTATGGATACAAATGTGGGAGTCATGACATTTATTGTGATAGCTTTAACCTTATCTTTATGCTTTAATAATCTAAATGATAAGTCTGAAAAATTAACATCAAAACGTTATTTTTTCTGTTGTGTAATGATTTTTCTCTATATGCTATTATCAATAAATGAAATTTCAGAATTTATCTATTTTAAATTTTAAAGGACTATTATGAATCAAAAATATAAAAATAAAGTATTGCTTTTCCCAATAACAATTTGCGCATTGTTCATAATTCATTGCGTATTAAGCTACGTTCTTGATCCATTCCAAATTTTCCATAAAAGTTACTTTGGAAATTACTTTCTAAGAGAACAACGTTATCAAAATGTGGGATTAATCAACAATTATCTAACAAATAGTGACTTCAACTCTATTATTATGGGAACATGTTTAACAGAGCTAATTACTTCAAAGCAAATTAAAAATTATTTTCCCAAATGGAATTCATTAAATTTTTCTATGGAAGCCAGTCCTGTGTTTGATCAAAATACGGTTTTAAAATTAGCTCTCAAGAAAAAAAAATTGATAATGTGATTTGGGGAATAGGTTCATATTTATTTAAACCTAAATCTCATTTGGAGAATGAACAATTACCACTTTATCTATATGATAATGACAAACTTAATGATCTGCAAATTTTAACATCACACTCAACCTACAAATTCTTCATTAAACAACAATTAACTCGTTTTTCACTTGATGAAAGAAATTTTTTCAAAGATATCAATAAACCAAAATTTAAAATTTTTAATCGTGAAGAAAATCTTCAGAAATTAGCAGACTCTTTAATTGATAAACGAAAAAGTTACTTTAAACATTTATCAAAGGAAAAAAGTTTTAACGCTATCGACCAATATATTTTACCAATAATTAAAAGCAACCAAACAACAAATTTTTATATTTTTTTCCCACCAAGGTCATTATATCATAAACTTAGCGAAGATCCCAAATATACCCTGATGCGTAAAGATTTAGTATTAAAATTATCACCTTATAAAAATGTCAGAATCTATGGATTTGATACCGTAAAAGAAATTACGCATAACCTTAATAATTATTTTGATAGCAGCCATTATCATCCAAAATTCGATAACTATATTCTCGAGTCAATTGCGAACAATAATCATCAATTAACAGTAAAAAATATTGATGCATATATTAATAAAATTATTGAGCAAATTCGTAATTATAAAGTTAACTCTAATGGCAGAGTTTTTAAAGCTATTTCTAAAGAAAAAAAGAGTGGGTCAAACTTTATTGCTAAAGCCGACCCACAGTAGTCAAGTATAAGTAAATTAATTTTTAATTATAAAATTCTTTTTAAAGGATAACATTAACCAACAGCTTGAGGTCCTTCTTCTCCAGTCCTAATGCGAATGCATTGTTCTAAATTAGTTACAAAAATTTTACCATCTCCAATGTTTCCTGTACGCGCACCCTTAACAATTGCATCAATACAACTTTGCGCAAACTCATCGTTGACAACGATTTCTAATTTTATTTTTTCCAGCAAATTTACTTTATAAACTTTGCCACGATATGATTCATTATATCCTTGTTGCTGGCCACAGCCACGAACTTTGTGAACAGTCATTTTTGAAATATTTGCTTCAAAGAGTTCCTCTTTTACTTTATCTAAAGCATTTGGTTGAATAATTGCTTCAATTTTTTTCATATCTATAAATTTCCTAATTATTTTTAATTAAAACATTTTTTAGCAATAATTAAATTGCTTCTTCTGGGTATGCCTCAATATTATGAATCGCACGATCAGCGCCAATCAATTCATCATGTTCATTTAAACGAATACCAAACACTAATTTTATAATTCCAAATACTGCAAAACCAATTGCTACGGCAAATAAAATTGCAAACAATGTCATAAATAACTGCGCCATGAAATTAATGTCTTCTTTGGCTCCAAATAATGCCACATCACCAAAAATACCAGCAGCAATTCCGCCCCAACTTCCAACAATACCATGCAACGGCCACACTCCTAAAACATCATCAATCTTAAAGCGCTCAGTTTCCACTGTAAACATAAAATAAAAAATCAGTCCGCCAATAGCTCCAATAATAAAAGCTGCCACTGGATGAACAACCGCACTACCCGCACAAATTGCAATGAGCCCTGCTAATGCGCCATTGTGAGTAAAACCAGCATCATTTCGTGATACTAAAACGCTCGCTAATAATCCACCAACCATTGCCATCAAGCTATTAACCGCCACCAATCCTGACGCATCTGAAAACTTAGCGGCACTAACTACATTAAAACCAAACCAGCCAATACATAAAATCCAACTGCCCAACGCTAATAGTGGAATATTTGAAACCGCTGGCGCTCCATTGCAATAGCGTTTCAGGCGCGGTCCTAATAAGATAATAGCTGGCAATGCTAACCAACCTCCAAAAGAATGAACAACCACTGAACCAGCAAAATCAACGAATTGTCCACCAAACATATTTTCGCAAAATTTCTGTAAATAAATTGATTCGCCAGCATGGTTAAACGCATATTTAAACCACGCCAAACCTTCAAATAATGGATAAACGATGCCTGCTAAAAAAGCATTACATAACACAATTGGCCAAAACTTAGCTCGTTCGGCAATTCCACCACTGATAATCGCAGGAATACACGCTGCAAATGTCAAATAAAAGAAAAATGTCATTAATTCAACGCCATTGCGTTCATATAATTTTTCAGCGCCAGTCATAAAACTAATTCCATGTGAAATCGGATAGCCAATCAAAAAATATAAAACAGTACTAATTCCCCAATCGGTTATGATTTTCTGCAATGCATTAACTTGATTTTTTTTTCTAACAGTACCTAATTCTAAAAATGCAAAACCTGCATGCATACTAAAAACCAGCACTGCTCCTAAAAATAAAAAAACAGCATCTTGCGCTAATGGACTTGCCTTGCCTACCACGTTTAGTTCAACTTCACTTGCAAAAACTCCAATACTTACAAACAATCCCAAGAATATAATTATGTTTTTCCTCAAAATATTATCTCCATTAAATTTTTATAGCTTTTCTAATGGGTGTATCCTTAGAGCATTTGCAGTGCCAACTTTTCTAAAACAAACTTTCTAGCACCAATCAACAACAACATAACCACTTAATAACAAATAAATTAAAACTTATTTGAAATTTAATTATATATTAAAAATGTTAAAATTACATTTTGAAGAATCTTACAATTTTGCATTACAAAAAAGTTTTAAATTACATTTTTGTAATAAAAAATAAAGCTTCTGAATTTTAATTTCAGCAGCTTTAAATGGAAATTATATTAATTTACAAATTAAAATTTATCAATATTCATCAGACCAAATCATACCCCAACCATAAGTATAACCACGATTCAATAAGTACATTGTCTCATCATCGGCTTCACCTTCACTTTTTAGACTAATTTTGATTTTAGCAACCCCACTAACCGCTTTTTCGTCATCAACTAATGAAAGAGCTTCTCCACCAAGACTAACCGAACCCGCTATTAGATGGTGTCTTAAATTTCAAGTGTTTTTTAACGCTTTTTGTGAAATTTTCACATCATATGGCTGATTATTTATTACCATAGCTCGTAGCATTAGCAGTAACTTACGCATACATGCACAGCGTGCTGTCATTGGTTTCTTACCCTTTGAAATTAGTCGATTATAAAAGGAGTTTAGGTGTGGATCTAGCCGCACTGCTTGGGTCGAATTTAGATACAAAATTCGCCTTGCTAACCTTGAACCTTTTTTACTTAGACGATATTTTCTAATGCTTGTTCCTGATTCTTTTACGAGTGGGTTTAAGCCTGACATTGCAGATAACTTATTACGAGTTTCGTATTTTTTCAACGAACCAAATTCACCCAACAAAGTCACAGCTGATAAAAAAGCTACGCCTGGCATTGTAATCATAATTTCTACTTCTTGACGGATATTTGGGTGGTCATTTACAAATTTTTTCATCAAGCGCTTTAATTCATCTAACTTCTTCTCCAAAAACTTAATCACAGATGTATCCATTCGTTTTAAAGTGCCTGATTCAAGCCCTTCATGCATGTTTTTGCACGCTGTTAATTCTGCCACGTAAAAATCATGAAGTCTACATAATTCACAAAGTTCTTGGTACTCTTTTTCAGCCTTTATTTTGCGTTTTGGAGATCGCTCAGAACCATAATATGCGATTGCTCTGGCATCAATAAAATCGGTTTCATTCTTTAAATTTAAGCTCAATCTGAATGATTTTATCAGCATGGCATTTTCTATTACTGGTTGAAATATTGCTTTTACTGCCAAAATATATTTTTCTATTTGTCGTGAATAAATTCCTGTTGATTCCATGACAACTTTAGGCTCTAAAAGCAAATTTTCGTCGTTACATTTTGCTAAATATAATTTTTCAAGTTTATCATACCAGCGCAACATTTTGTTGATGCCGCCCTGCGAATTTTTGAATTCAATCACATCCAAATCCATGACTTTTTTGCGTTTAAATTTGTTTTCAAAGCTTGGGAAATCAACTGCTGCAACACAAACTTCCTTGCCGACATCAATTCCAATCCACACAGGTTTTTTTGACATTTCCTTGACTCCTGTTTTTCGCCATGGTAGAATAAAAATGTGCCCCAACTGCCAAGCTTGCGAAATACAGACTTTAAGTCTATGATGGCATGTACGGCGTAAAAGAGCACGGTAGCGGAAGAACCGTATTAACTAATAGACGACCTTTTATGTCATGGTCTGACTCATACTGGGACTTCCGCGATTTATTTCAGTAGCTAGCCAAAATAAACCCATTCCTACCGTAGCATAAATAACTTACCAATATCAGCAGTTTTTTACCTCTTTGCTCCGACGAATGAATAAATCCATTCTCGCAAAGAGAAAACTGCTAACCACGATACTGTTAATATACAGGTCCAGTCCCTTGAATTCGTTTTAACCAGTATAAGTCATTTATGAAACTAAAACTAGTAATTCTAGAACGATTAGTATATTCAGATAAATCTATTGGAATATATTTATTTTGGTAATTAGTATCCTCTTGAACTTCGATATACCATGTCGAAGGTGCAGGCATTGTTTGCTGACACATTCCAAATTCATTCAACCATCCTATAGCATACCTACCAATATGCGTTTCAATATACTTTATACCATCTTCAATTTTTTCAGTGTGATATATAGCAGTGCTTCTGTAAAATTTATAGAATATCTTCTCAACAACGGGCGTTCCATTATCGTCAGTATAATTTATTGTTTCTATTACCTTAATGAATTTTTTTTCTCCTCCCTTTCCAACACTACCAATATAGGCTCCAATTCCAAAAAACCAAGGATCTGACCATGCATCAAACCCATATTCTCCAGTGATCTCTATTGTATGATTAGGTGCTAATTGATATATTTCATTAACAATGTAATCTTTATACTCACCACTTGTGCATGTCCAACTCCAAACAGCAAAAGAACTAATTGACTGAAAGGTAATCACAAAAATTACTAAAATAAATTTTATTTTTTTCCCCCACGAAAATTCCAACATAACATACTCCTAATTTTTTTTAATTGATTTTTTAATTGTCCCTAATGCCATCTTTATATATTAGCATATAAAAAATAGATACACAAATATCTATTAATATTTATTTAATAAAAAAAGAAAAGCTTCTGAGCTCAATACTCAGAAGCTAATGTAATCTAGAAAAAGGGTAGTCTAAATAAAATTAATTATTTTGTAATAATAATCGATCTTCAATTTGCCAACCAAGTCGTAAATTTGCTTCGATTTTTTCAATAATTTTTTTGATATTATCGATACATTTTTGATCAACATCAATTTCAGAGCGCTCTTCTTGAGAATAGCAGGGTCTTTCAGATAATTTATTCATCTTACAAATCTCTTTTTTAAATAGGTTAATGATTAATTATAAAAAAGATGAAATAAAGAAGAGTATTTTTTTGAAAAATCTACCTCGGTAGTTATATTATAAGAGCGAATTATAATACGGCGAAGTTTACTCTTCTTTTGAGTTGCTTCGTCTTTTTTTTATGAAAAAGGCGATACTCGTTATTTGTACCGCCCTTTGAATATTTAAATTGGGTTAATTTCAAAGGATGAATTACATCATTCCGCCCATGCCCCCCATTCCGCCCATACCACCAGCAGGCATTGCAGGCATCGCAGGCTCATCATCTTTAATATCTGTGATTAAACATTCCGTTGTCAATAATAATCCAGAAATTGAAGCAGCATTTTGTAATGCAGAACGAGTTACTTTAGTTGGGTCAATAATACCAGCTTCAAGCATGTCAACATATTCACCACTCTGAGCATCGAAACCGCTATTTTCAGCCATTTCGTAAACTTTCTGAACAATAATGCTACCCTCGTAACCACCATTTGCAGCAATTTGACGTAATGGAGCTTCAATCGCACGTTTAACAATATCTAAACCAATTTTCTCATCGCCACATAAATCCAACGCATCTAAAGCTTTAGATGCACGAATTAATGCTACGCCACCACCAGGAACAATACCTTCATCGCTAGCAGCACGAGTTGCATGTAATGCATCGTCAACACGGTCTTTTTTCTCTTTCATTTCAGCTTCTGTAGCCGCACCAACGCTAATTACAGCTACACCACCAGCTAACTTAGCTAAACGCTCTTGTAACTTTTCAGTATCATAGTCGCTTGTTGACTCGGTGATTTGCTTCTTGATTAAATTAACACGTGAAATAATATCGCTTTGAGCACCAGCACCTTCAACGATTACTGTGCTTTCTTTTGTAACATTAACACGTTTTGCTTTACCTAACTGATCAATTGTCACATTTTCAAGCTTAATGCCTAATTCTTCAGTAATACAAGTACCACCAGTTAAAATAGCAATATCTTCCAGCATAGCCTTACGACGATCACCAAAACCAGGAGCTTTAACAGCACATACATTTAATGTACCACGCATCTTATTGATAACTAATGTCGCTAATGCTTCACCTTCAACATCTTCAGCGATAATCAATAAAGGTTTTCCCTCCTTCGCAACGCTTTGTAGCAATGGAAGCATATCATTTAAATTGCTGATTTTCTTTTCATGAATTAAAATGAATGCATCATCTAAATTAACTTCCATTGTTTCAGCATTTGTTACCATATAAGGAGACAAATAACCTTTATCAAATTGCATACCTTCAACAACGTCTAAAGTTGTTTCAATTGTTTTTGCTTCTTCAACAGTAATTGTACCTTCTTTACCAACTTTATCCATTGCATCTGCAATAATTTCACCAATTGCAGCATCACCATTTGCAGAAATACGTGCAACTTGAGCAACTTGATCACGAGATTCAACTTCTACTGTTAGTGAAGCTAATTCCTTAACCATTGCTTCAACAGCTTTGTCAATACCGCGTTTTAATTCCATTGGGTTAGCACCAGCTGTAACATTTTTTAATCCTTCTCGGAACACCGCTTCTGCTAAAACTGTAGCCGTAGTAGTACCATCACCAGCAACATCATTTGTTTTGCTTGCAACTTCACGTACCATTTGTGCGCCCATATTTTGGTATGCATCTTCTAATTCAATTTCTTTTGCAACTGTTACACCATCTTTAGTCACTAATGGTGATCCAAATTTTCTATCAATAGCTACGTTACGACCTTTTGGACCTAAAGTAGTTTTAACCGCTCTGCTTAATTGAGTAACACCACTCAATAATTCACGACGTGCTTCTTCATTAAAAATAAGCTGTTTAGCCATTTTAAATATTCTCCGTTATGTCTATAAATTTTTCTTTTACTTAACCAATTACTGCGATAATGTCTTCTTGATCAACAATTTTATACTCTTTGCTACCATATTTTACTTCTGTAGCGCCAAAACGAGCTGTTAATACAATATCGTCAACTTTTACGTCAAAAGGAATTACATTACCATTGTCATCTTTTTTACCAGTACCTAAAGCAACAACTCGTGATTCTTGAGGTTTTTCTTTAGCTGTTTCAGGTAAAAAGATACCACCTACTTGCTGATCTTGAGGAGCTTCGCACGCCTCTACTAAAACTCTACCGCCTAAAGGTTTAATTACACAATCAGACATGTTAAAATTCTCCGTTAATTGAAATTTTTTATTTTTAATCTATATATTAATATTTTAAGAATATAGGCTGTGAAAATAAATTCACAACCTATATTTTTTTTAATTAATCTTCGTCAACAACTTCTGCATCAACAATATTATCGTCACCATCGTTTTTAGCATTGTTTGTTGCCTCATCCTGAGGAGCAGCTCCTTGAGCACCAGCTTCAGCACCACCTGCTTGTTGTTGTTGAGCATAAATTTGCTCGCCGAACTTCATTAACAATTCTTCTAGTTCAGTCATTGTAGCTTTCATACCTTCAGTATCTTCAGCTTTTAACTGATCTTTTAAAATTGCAATCTTTTCTTCAACAGGTTTCTTTACCTCATCAGGTAATTGATCACCATGCTCTTTGATTTGCTTTTCAGTTTGATAAATCATTGAATCGGCACGGTTTTTAACTTCAATACCTTCTTTAGCTTTTTTATCCTCGTCAGCGTGTGCTTTAGCATCATTAACCATTTTTTCGATTTCTTCATCACTTAAACCACTGTCAGCAGTGATTGTGATTTTTTGCTCTTTGCCTGTTCCTAAATCTTTTGCAGTAACATGCAATATACCGTTTGCATCGATATCAAATGTTACTTCGATTTGTGGAACGCCACGTGGAGCTGCTGGAATACCATCTAAACGGAAGCGACCAATTGATTTATTTGCATTAGCCATTTCACGCTCACCTTGTAACACGTGAATATCTACTGAAGGTTGGTTATCCGCCGCTGTTGAGAACGTTTCACTTTTTCTTGTAGGAATTGTTGTATTACGTTCGATTAAGCGAGTGAAAACTCCACCCATAGTTTCAATACCTAATGATAATGGAGTAACATCTAGAAGTACTACATCTTCAACTTCTCCACCAAGAACACCACCTTGAATAGCTGCACCACTTGCCACAACTTCATCAGGATTAACACCTTTATGAGGGTCTTTGCTAAAGATTTTTGAAGCAGTTTCTTGTACTTTAGGCATACGAGTCATACCACCAACCATGATAACTTCTTTTACTTCACTTGTTGAAACACCAGCATCTTTCATACAGTTTTCACAAGGAGCAATTGTACGATGTAATAAATCATCACAGATTTTTTCTAAATCAGTACGGCTTAATGTTTTTGTTAAGTGAACTGGTCCACTTTCATTCATTGAAATGAATGGCAAATTCACCTCTGTAGACATACTACTTGATAATTCACATTTAGCTTTTTCCGCACCTTCTTTAAGACGTTGTAAAGCTTGTGGATCTTTACGTAAATCAATACCTTGACTTGCTTTGAAATCATCTGCTAAGAAATCAATAATAGCTTGGTCAAAGTTATCTCCACCAAGGTGAGTATCACCATTAGTTGCCATAACTTCAAATACACCATCTCCAATTTCTAGAATTGAAATATCAAATGTACCTCCACCAAGGTCATATACTGCGACAATTTCATCATCATTTTTTTCTAAACCATAAGCTAATGATGCTGCTGTTGGTTCATTGATAATACGTTTTACATCAAGACCTGCAATCTTTCCAGCATCTTTAGTTGCTTGGCGTTGAGAATCATTAAAGTATGCAGGAACTGTGATAACAGCTTCTGTTACAGTTTCCCCTAAATATGCTTCTGCATCTGATTTTAATTTTTGTAAAATCATTGCTGAGATTTCTGGAGGTGAATATGTTTTATCACCAACTTTAATGTGTGCATCACCATTAGAAGCTTCCACAACTTCGTAAGGAACAATTTTTTGTTCTTCAGCAACTTCTGCAAATTTACGTCCCATGAAACGCTTCACACTAAAAATTGTATTATTTGGATTTGTAACAGCTTGACGTTTTGCAGTTTCACCAACTAAACGTTCGCCTGTTTTTGTAAACGCCACAATTGATGGTACCGTTCTATGACCTTCACTACTTGGAATCACCTTAGCTTCGCCGTGTTCCATTACTGCCATACAACTGTTTGTTGTACCTAGGTCAATACCGATAATTTTACCCATGATTTGTTTTCCTTATATGTTATATTTTAAATCTTAAAATTTAATTTCGTTACTAAAAACTTTAGTTCAAATTTATTAACAACTAAGGATATAAGCATGAGTCATGCCAACTTTTTTAATTTTCAATATATTTTTAGGACTTTTTCATTAGAATCACCACAAATCATTATATTATGATTTGCAATTAACTTGATAATAAGGTGTTAACTTAGTTAAAATTTGATTATTATGTTAGTCTAAATCCATTTTATATTTTTAAAATCCACTTTTTTAAACTAAAATTTATTAATATTATTTTACTAAGATTTTTTGATAGTGTCACACTAATCATATTTTGAGACATTGTGGCAATTAAAAACTGTCACAGTGCGACATTTTGACACACTATTTACGGCAACGGTAAACAAATGCAGGAGGAGTATTTTTCCAAACAACTTTACTTTTTTCTACTTCTGAAAAATGTTGTTTTAATTTTTTCTTAAATTTTTGAGCTGCTGGAAGCAACATACCTTGCACATAAGCAAACGTTGCAAAATAGCCCTCATCATGAAGATTATTGAATATAGCCTCCAAAAGACTATCTTGAAGTGATTCTGGAAATGATGCCCAAGGTAAACCCGACACAATTACATCAAGCTTTTCCATCATTAATTCATTACGCATATTCTTAAGGTTTGTCGCACTGTCATTGAAAACAGTCACACCGTTATGATCCCCAAAACGCTTCTGCATTAAATTAAACATATTCTCGTTCAATTCAACGCTAAAAAACTTAGCCTTTGGATGCTTCAAAGATAAAATTGCATCAGTAAAAACCCCTGTTCCAGGACCTAACTCTGCAATATTAAGAGCTGACTTTAATTCTACTTTTGAAGTAATTTCACGTGCCAATGCCTTAGAACTAGGACAAATAGCTCCAATACTTGTTGGATTTTTCAAAAATTGCTTTAAAAATACACCTTTCATATTTTACCCTTCCCCATGATGTAGTTGTGTAAATTTCATATTTAATTTGATCCGCATTCTAGTTATCATTGAGCCCAAAAGACCTCATCAGTTAAAAACAAACCAACTATATAATAAATCAATATATCGCCATTGTCAAATCACCTGTACGAATCATCTTAATATAACCCTTTGGCAATTTTGAATCCAATCGTTTCTCCTTAATAGACCTAAACAACACAATCTTTTTTGTTCTAGATTTATCAGCAATTAATTTTTCTAATTTTTCAACGGAATAAAAACGCTTTTCTTTAAGTTTTTGATCACGGTTTAAAGCATAACCAAAATTGCCCATGCGAGCGTAAATCCCAATATCTTTGCGTTCCAAATAATAATTCACTGCAAAAATCATATTTGAATATGCAATCACGGTCGCATCTTCAGGAATTTCTTGAGCATTCTCTAAAATAAATTGACCCTGCGCTTTATTATAGAGAAATTTATTCGGTGCAGCTAAATTCGCAACCATAAAAATAACAGCAAAGGCTATAAAAAAGTATTTTAATTTTTCATGAACATCACTATTCTTTACACATAGATATAAAAATGTCACGCACAGAGCAAATACTAAAATAATCATTGGGTACTTAAATAATTCTCCCTTGCCATAAATTGTTGGGCAAAAATTTGTCAACACAGTTCCAGTATAAACTGTAGCAGCTACTGCCGCAATACTAAATAGCACTAAAAGAATCTTATTTACAATATTAAATGTTTTAATATTATTCTCATTTAAAGATTTATTAAGCCAGTATCCAACCAGCATCGCTAATGGCGCAAAACATGGCAAAATATAAGTTGGCAACTTTCCACTTGACAACGAAAAGAACACAACAACAACTCCAAACCAGCATATTAAGAAACGAATTCGACTATCACTAAAATCTTTCTTCGCAACACCTTTGATAATTGTCCATAAATGAATACCCCATGGCAGAATACCAATTAGTACAACTGGAATAAAGAACCAAAATGGCTCTTCATGTTTGTTAGAAGCATCATTACTATTTTCGCGAAATTTACTTAAAAAACGGCCAATATGCTCTTCAATAATAAAATGATGCCAAAAGCCTGCGTCAGCCTTTAACATCGCCAAAGACCACGGTACTGCAACCAATAACATTACAAAAAAGGGCAACCATGGTAACGTAAAAATCTTTTTATATTCTTTTTCCCAAAGTAAAAATAATGTCGCAGCTCCACCCGCCAAAATAAAAATTACAAACCCTTTGGTCAAGAATGCACAACCAAAGCTTAGCCCACAAAGCACTGAGTAAGTAAAAAAATCCATTTTCCCTTTACTTTTATAAAGCATGTAAAAGAAAATCATTCCCAGAGTCATAAAACCACTAAATTGCGCATCAAGAACAACAAATGTTCCAATACCAAAAACTATCCCCATAGAGGCAAAAATTGCCGCCGATAATACTGATAAAAAATCATTTTTAAAGGTCTTTTTAACAAAAAACCAAACACCACAAGTCGCAATTAGAGTCATCAAAGCAGAACCAAGGCGAGCAGCAAAGGCATTAACGCCAAAAATTAACATATTTACAGCACTCAACCAGTAAGCAAAAATTGGCTTTTCAAAAAATACCAAATCATTCATTTTAGGCGTTATCCAATCGCCAGTTAAGAGCATTTCGCGAGGAATTTCAGCATAACGTGTTTCATCTGGAGAAATTAAGCCTCTATATCCTAACGTTGCTAAATATGCAATAACACAAAACAAAATCAAATATAAGGCAAAATTGCCATTTTTTTTCAAATATTTTATCATAATCTATTACTTTTTCACTTTATTTTTGACAGGCAGCTTTGATTAACAAGAAGCCCTTTTTATTAATATTATACAGTAAAATAAATAATAACTGTAACTTCTATTAATATTAGTTTTTTATACTATAATTCAAGTCCTTAAAGATTTTTTTTGCAATAATAACACTATATTATTTATTACACTTTTCACTTTTTTAAGTTGTTTTATCCTTTGATGACTTTAATTAATAACGATTAATGGCAAAAAGTGAGCCGTTTTACTTGATAAATAATCTTTTGATAATATCTTTAATAACTTGATTTCAAAGTTTAAACTTTGTTATTTTGCAGTAAAATTATTATTACTGATTATTTAGGTTTAGATAAATTTTTATAAATAAATTTAACCATCATTAACAATAAAAATTAATGGAGATTTATACAAAATGAGCGAAAAGATTTTCGATTCAGTTAAGCCAGGTGTAGTAACTGGTGACGGAGTTCAAGAGATTTTCCGTATTGCTAAAGCAAACAAATTTGCTTTACCAGCGGTAAATGTTGTTGGTTCAGATTCTATTAACGCTGTAATGGAAGCTGCTAAAAGTGTTAACTCACCTGTAATTGTTCAGTTCTCAAACGGTGGAGCTGCTTTCAATGCTGGTAAAGGAATTGGTTTAGAAGGTCAAGCTGGCGCTATCGCTGGAGCTATTGCTGGAGCTAAACATATCCATCACCTAGCTGAATTATACAATGTTCCTGTGATTTTACACACAGACCACTGCGCTAAAAAGTTATTACCATGGATTGACGGTTTATTAGATGCTGGCGAAAAACATTTTGAAGAAACTGGTAAACCATTATTTAGTTCTCATATGTTAGACCTTTCAGAAGAGTCTTTAGAAGAAAATATCGAAATTTGCTGCAAATACTTAGAGCGTATGGCTAAAATCGATATGACTTTAGAGATTGAATTAGGTTGTACTGGTGGAGAAGAAGATGGGGTTGACAACAGCCACTTAGATGAATCTGATCTTTACACAAAACCAGAAGAAGTAGCTTTAGCATACGAAAAATTAAACGCTATTTCTCCACGTTTCACAATCGCTGCTGCGTTTGGTAACGTTCACGGTGTATACAAACCAGGTAATGTTGTATTATCGCCAAAAATCTTACGTGATTCTCAAGCATTCGTAAAAGAGAAGTTTGGTTTAGCAGAAGACAAACCATTAAACTTCGTATTCCACGGTGGTTCTGGTTCTTCAATCGAGGAAATCCACGAAGCTGTATCTTACGGTGTAATTAAAATGAATATCGATACTGATACTCAGTGGGCAACTTGGGAAGGTGTTTTAAACTTCTATAAAGAAAATGAAGCATACTTACAAGGTCAGCTAGGTAACCCAGAGGGTGCTGACAAGCCTAATAAGAAATACTATGATCCACGCGTATGGTTACGTGCTGCGGAAGTTGCGATGGTAGATCGCTTAAAACAAGCTTTCAAAGACTTAAACTGTATTGACGTTTGCTAATTTTAGATTTTTCTAAAATTTAAAATGATAAAAGCACTCTAAAAATTTAGAGTGCTTTTATTTTAGCCTCACAGTAATAAAAAAGTTCGAACAAATTAAAATTCAACCCAAGCTTTTAAAATAATTTTTTAAACAATTTAAACGTAAAATCAAAACATCTAAATTCTTTAATAGGTTATTTTATTCTAGTAATTACTTAACTTTTAACTCTAATGTTCCACAAAAAAAATTCTTTTGTAAATTATTGATATTGATGCGAATTTTCTTCGTAATAATTTTTTAAAACCCTACTGTATTAAAAATGTCTAAATAGATTGTATATTTATAACCACCATTTAAAAGCACTTTTTTGTCTTTCCCATTTATTGTTAAATAACTTATGCTCCAACTTTACGAAAGACAACACAAACCATTAGTCTAAATATCATCATACCCAAATATTGCCTCTTAAATAATTTTTGGATCATCCATTAAATAACCTAAGTTTGCATAACTTTTAACCAATAAAGAGCTTTTTTCCGTCCCCAAGCGCCTTTACCTTCTTTTAACAACCACGCATTATCATTTTTTTAACAAAACACTAATTTTATCCAAATTTCCAGCTAAACCTTTTTTTTGGCGCTTAATATATTCAGGTAATCAGTCTTGAAGACAAACAAAGTCAACTGGTAATTTGATTAAGACACTGGGTACTAATGGAACTCACTTACTAATGTAATTATTGTTTCTTACACCTAAAGGTGACGCCCCCAACTTCAGTTGCTACAAAAGCACTACAATCAAACAATAAATTTAACAATAAAAATGGTGTTTTTTTATACATTATTAAAAGGTGATATTTTACAATCACCTTTTACAATTACTACTTCGTATACTTAACGCCTGTTAATTTTCTTAACAATACCACTTCTTCATCATCATATGGGGCGCCATCTTTGCGGAAAATATCATGAAACCACGGAGTCGCTTCTCGAGTATATTTTTTCTGCCAAGAATTCCAAGGATATAACGTTTGACTCTTGCCTGCAACTAATCCCCAATTAATTTATATTTTTTCATAATTGGAGTAATTTTAGCAAAGGTGCTACTTGGTCTTGCCATGTATTCACTACAAATTATAGGACGTTTAAAGTTTTGTAAAAATTTAATGTCTTCTTCCATTTTTTTCACTCCACTATAGTTGTGAAAACTAATTACATCAGAACAATTATATGCAATACGATTCAGCAAACCATTACTTTTGATACTAGCCCATGTTCCAGAGGTAACTGGTTGACTTAATTCAACTTTATCTGCCCATTGATAAACCTTTTTTAATAAATATGTGGTACGTTCGCGTTTATCCTTAAGTTCATACTTTTTATAACTATTACGATTGAAGTTCCCTGGTTCATTATATAAATCCCATAATCGAATACGATCATCATCTTTAAAGCGCTTTAATACGGCCAAAACATACTCTTCAAGTTTATCAATTTTCTTATAATCATCACGAACTCCACGAGCAGGACTTTGTACCCAGCCAGCATTATGTAAACGTGGAATAGGATCAGGTTGAGGCCCAGCCTTTGCTACGGGATTCCAACAATCATCAAAAAATACAAACATTGGTTTAATTTTATGCTTAGCACAAATTGTTAAAAAATTATCAATCCTAGCTAAGAAAGCTTCTTTTTCAGTAGCCCAAACTAAATCATGTAAATAAACACGTACCGTATTGAAGCCAATTGAAGCCGCCCATCCTAATTCTTTATCAATCAATTTTGGGGAATAGGTCGCTTTTTGCCACATTTCGAGCTGATTGCTAGCATTTGATGGGATAAAGTTACAGCCAATAATCCAGCCCTGTTTTTTTTGCCATGCTTTAGCTTTTTCCAAGCTCCAAACTTTTGTTTTTGGTACTTCATTATCGACAGCTTTTGTCTGATTTGCGAAAAGAGCCAATGTAGCAACGAACGCACCAGTTAGTAAAAATCTTTTCATTTTTTTCCTCTTGGTTTTATTTTGAAAGTTAATCTGTTGTTCAGTAAATCATAACGCAACTTGAGTAAAAATTTTGTATATTAAACAAAATTATATAATTTTATTTTGTTCCGAAACGGTACTCTGTGCGTGAAGAATAAACTTCGCCTGGTCTGAGTACTGTTGAAGGGAAATTCTTTTGATTAGGAGAATCTGGATAATGTTGAGTTTCTAAGCAAAAAGCGTTACGAAAATTATAAGGACGATTGCTTTCACCAACATTTGAACCGTCCAAAAAGTTGCCACTATAAAATTGAATACCAATCTCAGTAGTCCACACTTCCATAGTACGACCAGTTGTTGGTTCATAAACTTTAGCTGCTTGAGCTAAGTCTCCAGTTTGATTATCAAGAACCCAGTTATGGTCATAACCATTGCCATATTTTAGCTGAATATTTTTAAAATTAATTCTTTCGCCAATCGTATGTGGAGTTGTAAAATCAAATGGAGTATTTGCCACTATTTCAAATTCACCTGTCGGAATTAAACCTGCATTAACTGGAGTGTATTTTTTAGCATTCAATTGCATAAAGTGACCCAAAATATCACCGTTGCCCTCGCCTTTTAAATTAAAGTAAGTATGATTTGTCACATTTACTATAGTTGCCTTGTCAGTAGTCCCATGATAATCAATCCTTAATGCATTATCATTTGTTAAAGTATAAAGTACTTTAAGTTTTAAGTTACCAGGATAACCTTGCTCGCCATCTTTGCTTAAGTAGTCTAATTCTAAACATGGTTGATTGTCTTTTAAAAACGCTTTTGCATCCCAAATTACTTTATCAAATCCTTTATTTCCTCCATGTAATGAACAAGGAATTCCTGCGGGATCATTATTTGTTGGTAATTTGTAATTTACGCCATCAAGAGAAAATTTTCCATTCGCAATACGGTTGCCATAACGACCAACAATTGCCCCAAAATATGGAGAGCCTTTAATATATTCTTGGACATTATCATACCCTAATGAGATATCAGCATATTTTCCATAGCGATCTGGAGTAAAAATTCGCACCACAATTCCGCCATAGTTAGTAATATCAACAGTCATTCCTTTGTCATTTTTTAGAGAAAACAACTGGGTTTGTTTCCCACTGTTTGTTTTACCAAAACTAGCAATATTGATGCTTGATTCTGCATACAAGGTTCCACAAAATGTCGTCACCACCATCAATGAACCTAAAAATTTCTTTAATTTCATTTTATTTTCCTTAATTTTCTTCTTGGTTTAAAGCTATTTTATAATAAAAAAGTAACTAAACTTATTACAAATTTTAAAACTCTCTCAAAATATTTAATTTGAAATTTAACACTCATAGAAATGCAATTTCTAAATCCACATTCAGCGTTCTCAAAAATGCTTCAAATTAACAACTAATTTATTGACACTAAAATTTAGTTGCATATAAAAATAGGACATATAACAACTTTTTTTTATTGATTAACATATTTACTTTTGTCACTAAAAAAAGAAAAATCAAGCTATTTTTTTGCCATTTTCTGACATCAAGCCATTTTAACCTCAAAACTCCTAATATTTTCTTTATTTGAAATTTTGTAATTTAACTTTTTATTTTACTATTTATTTGTTTTTACTTTATATTATTATCTTATTTTAGTTTTATTTTAATTAAATATATGAAAAAGCAAAATATAAAAAAGTTTCTTTTTCATGGTAAAATTGATAAAAAACTATTTCTATTTAAATAACATTCTATAAATATTTTAATATGACCAAAAAAAACTGCTAAAAGAACAAACTTTTAGCAGTATATAAAATAAAATTAATAAGTGAATTTTTAACGATCTACACGAGCACCGCCGCCACCCATAATTTTTTCAACTTCATCAATTGTAGCCATAGTAGTATCACCAGGAGTTGTCATCGCTAATGCGCCATGAGCAGCTCCGTAGTTAACTGCCAGGTTTGCATCACTTTTTTCCATGAAACCATAAATTAAACCTGAAGCAAAACTATCGCCTCCACCAACACGATCCATGATCTCCAGTTCTGGACGATGTGTTGCAGTGAAAAATTCACCATCACACCAGCAAATTGCGCCCCAATCATTAACTGTAGCAGTTTTCACACCGCGTAACGTTGTTGCAGTTGCTTTGAAATTAGGATATTCAGAAATTGCTTGCTTAATCATATTTTCAAAACTTGAAGTATCTAAGTTAGTTAAATTTTCATCAACGCCTTCAACTTCAAATCCTAGACATGCAGTAAAATCTTCTTCATTACCAATCATTACATCTACATATTTAGCAACTTCACGATTAACTTCTTGAGCTTTTTCGTGACCACCAATAGCATTCCATAATGATGGACGATAATTTAAGTCGTAAGAAATAATTGTACCATATTTTTTAGCAACTTTCATCGCTTCAATAACAACATCTGGAGTTGTATCGCTTAATGCAGCAAAAATACCGCCAGTATGGAACCAGCGTACTCCCAAAGTACCAAAAATGTATTCCCAGTCAATATCACCAACTTTTAATTGAGAAACCGCAGTGTTACCACGATCCGAGCAACCACGAGCACCACGAATACCATAACCACGCTCAGTAAAATTCATTCCATTACGAACTTCACGACCAACGCCATCATATTTAGCCCACTTGATAAATGATGTATCAACTCCACCCTGTAAAATAAAATCTTCAACTAAACGTCCAACTGGGTTGTCAGCAAATGCTGTCACAACTGCCGCACGTAGCCCAAAACAACGACGTAAACCACGAGCAACATTATACTCGCCGCCACCTTCCCACGCAGTGAATTGACGTGTTGTATGAATACGTCCCTCACCTGGATCTAAACGTAGCATTACTTCGCCTAATGATAAAATGTCATAACGGCATTCTTCTTTACTTTTTACTTTAAATGTAGCCATTTGTAATTTTTTTCCTTAATATTTTATATTCCTTCTAATTGAATCTCGCCAACAAATATAGCATTTATTAACGAAATTAAAAATGCAATAGAAAGATTATTTATTAATCTAATGTAAATATTATTTACAAGCTTTACATTGACGCTTAATTTCTTGCAATTTAACATAATCTGTCATCTTTTTGTAATACAAATCTAGCGGATAACATCCTGAAACTAAACCATTACGAGGTGCTGTTGTGCAGTCTCCAAATGTACGACAAATTAAACGACGATTTAAAGGTTTTCCTGCTAATGAATCAGCACATATTTCTGGATATGATAACACCATACGACCAATACCCGCAAAATCCTGCATACCACTTGCAACAATACTTTGTGCAACATTTGGCAACCATTCTTGGAGGTATGTTAAACCCGAACCAACAAAATGCATATCAGGACATGCCTTTTTAACCTCTGCTACCGCATTAATTTGTCGCGCTACACCTACTAATGGATCTTCTGGCATCATATAACCATCTGATACAGGATAATATGCAGGGCGTTGAATATGAGGAATATAATATGGGCTTCCAACTGTAGTACACACCATTCTCACATCAAATTCATCACGAATCATTTGTAAAAACTTAATTGTTTCAGTCATATCAATACCACCCCCTGTACCATCACCACCAAAAGCATATTTATAATCACCAACTTCAATCATTGGTTCACCATGACCATCTTCAGCTTTTTTAAATGGCATCATATCAAATAAACTTAAACGCAATGAAATATCAAGATCTGGGCAGCGCTTTTTAATTCCCGAAGCAATTTCACGGAAGAAACGGGTACGGTTTTCAAAGCTACCCCCATATTTTCCAGGACGATCAAAAGCACTTAAAAATTCATGACCTAAGTAACCATGAGCATGTTTAATATCAACAAATTGATACCCAGCTTGATATGATAACTCAGCCGCATCAATAAATTTTTTAACGATAACTTCTACCTCTTCATCAGTAACTGGTTTAGTATTTTGATTACCAAACTTAACATCCAATAATGGATGATTATAAGCAATAGTAGACTCTAAAACTTTATCATCATTTGGATGTGAAAAACGTCCTGAATGAGTCAACTGCAAACCTACATATAAATCATTCGTTTCGCCAAATTTATCACCGTGAGCATTTACAACTTTTTGACGTAAATCAGCCATCGCTTCAACAGTTTCAGGAGTCATCATCATTTGACGTGTGTTACTTTTCCCTGATTTCATTACTGCCGCGGCTTCGCAGCCATAAAGTAATTTGGCTCCGCTTTGACCAAAACGTACCCAACGACGTTCCGTTAATTCACTAGGCGCACCATTTCCAAGGCAATCCCAACCTTCCATTGGTAAAATACTCCAGCGGTTACCAATAGTACGACCTTTGTATTCTAATTTTTGCGCCATAGGTGCATCAGCTCCACTTTGAACTGTATCATCAACTGGTAAATTAACGCCTAAAGATTTAACGTGTTCTCTAAAATCTTCAACAGTTTTTAGACTACTAACTTTTTTGTATCGATCGAGTCCCATGTTTAAAAACTCCTATAATTCCTATTTTGTTTTTGTGACAGTTTTTTTCTGTCAGTTTTTTTAATACTACTATTTTGAGTGTAAAAATATAATTCTAATAGCGATTCGACTTTTTAATATGACTGATAATAATTTCACAATCTTCAATCGCTTCATAAGTATGCTCCAAAAGTGCATCAAATTGAATTGATTCGCCAGCATTAAGCTCAATAGTTTCATTTGGTAAATAAAACATCAACTTGCCTTTTAACACCCAACATAATTCAAAATCATCATGATGAATTTTAGGCTTTGAAGCTTTGGCTCCAGCTTTAGCCTTACCAAACAAACAACGCACATTTGAATAGGCAATTTCACTAAAATTAAACCCATTGGTCTTATGACTTGAAGCTGTTACTTTATGAGCGCTACTTCTTTCAGCCAAAGCTATCAGGTCGGCACAGTTAATACCAAATACTCGGCTTAACTTATAAAGAGTTTCAAGCTCAGCTACGCTTTGATTTCGTTCTAACTTTGAAATTACGGCGGCAGAAACGCCACTTTTTTCCGAAACATCAGCGATATTTAAACCTTCACGCTTTCGTAATTCTCTTAAAATTGAAAAATCGTACATCATGCTCATAAATTGGCTTCCTTAATGCTTTTTTACACTCTTTTTTATTCAGGACATTTGCCCTTTATTTAAATATTTAGGGCATTTATATAAGAATTTTCCTATAACTATACCCCAAATTTTGTATTTTTAAATAATTTTAAAGATATCCTTTATTTATTATCGTAAATTTTGCCAGCACGATAATCAGCCCAAGCATTTTCAAACCAAGCATTTGTTTCTGGGACTACACGACGCTGTGCCCATTCATTAGTGACTGTACCATCACAAGCAACAACAGTTTCTAAAACTTTATCTTGATATGAAGAATCTTCACTTGCAAAACACCATGAATCATCTAACAATTCATGAGCTTTTTCACCATCTTTATCCATAACTAAAGCTGAACCACGAGAACCAACACCACAGTCAACTTGATACTTTATCGACTCTAAGTAAACTTTATGAGCGAAACAAAGTTGAACATTGCGTAAACCTTCCGCTAATTCTTCAGTGCTAGTAAATTTTGAACCATTAGCAATCAAATCGCTATATTGTTTATTAGCTTCAGCAACAGCTGATGGTAATAATTCGGCTGAACGAATATGCGAACCATATTTTGTCATGCGAAGTTGGAATTCATCACGAACATCATTCCAACTTATTGAAGATGATTGTGATTTTTCAATCCAGTCACTTAAGCATTCCATGCCTTTAGCTGCAATTTTAGCAAATTTTGCGTCATCAAATGTGTAGTTGCTATAACGTGCAGCAATATAATCGGCAACACGGAAGCCAGCCACCTGCCCTGAATTTAATGCAGATCCTCCTGGACGATAAACTCCATGAGTACCATTAACTTCACCAATAGGGAATAAATGTTTAACATTAATTGATTCCCACCATACATTACCAGCTAAACCACCATTATTATGCTGAGCACAAACAGCGATTTCTAATGGTTCATTAACAACATCAATGCCATGGTCTGAATATAATATAATAGCGTCTGGATTCATTTTTTGAAGACGATCAATTGGCGTACCGAATAATGCATTTGAATTTTCTAAATATTCATATGCTTCTGCACCTAATTCTGCAAAATCTAAATCACTACTATTACGACGGAAATCCATGAAAACGCGTCGACCTTTAATTGCAGTTTCAATATAAACTAGAATGTCAACAATTGATGACCCGCCAACAACTTTACGTGGGTCAAAAGGCCATTGATAACCTTTTAAAAATACAGCTGTATTCATTTCGCCTTCAGTTTTAAAATATGGACGTAAAAATTCTTCTTCGTTACTAATTCCATCTGCATCAGTTGAAATCATACGTGGCAGTACTTGCATATATGTTCCAGAAACATTCCAGCGGAATTTAATTGATGCTGTGCCATATTGAGATTCTGGTAAACTTTGCGCCATTGCACCAGCTTGAAGGGCTAAACCAATCGCTCCAGTGTGAACATTTGGGTATACACTTGTTTTATAAATACCACCAGGACCTCCTGTAGCAAATACCACATTTTCAGCAGAATATACTTCAAATGATTCGTCAATATCTTTATCTAAATTAACGGCAATAATCCCAATAACACGCTTATTAGCACCTTCGCCATCAGTTAATAACTGAACTGCAACACGATTTTCAGCACATGGAATATCACGGCGTTTAATTTCATCAATCAATACACGACACATTTCTCTTGAAGTATATGGACCGAATGATGTAGCTCTTTGACGTGGATCATGATCTGTTTTATATCCAACAAATTGCCCAAATTCGTCTTGAGGAAATTTAACGCCTAAATTTACTAAGTTTAAAAATGCACGTGTAGAAATAGCTGCTTCAGCTAACGCTAATTCACCATGCATTGAACCGCCTCCAAAAAATGAATCTGCTAACTCTTTTGGTGAATCTGGCTCAGCTCCGTATAGTCCTAATTTGTAATATGTTTGTTTATCGCTACCAGTATTAATAGATGTTCCCATCTGTAACCCTTCTGTAACGATTAAAATATCTTTAATACCTTTCGCATCTAGCTGAACAGCAGCGTTTAGACCAGCAGCTCCGCTACCTAGTATTAGTGTATGAACTTTATTTACGGATATTTCTTTACCTTGAAATGTAATTGTATTACTCATTATTATACCTTTTAAAAATTAATTATAAAACATTAATCGTCATTCCGCCATCAACATTGATAACCTGACCTGTTGAATAAGCAATGTCTCCTCGAACCATCATCGCAACAGTTTTACCAATATCTTCTGGATAACCCCAACGAGCTTGTAAACATAAACCTTCTTCAAGAAGTTTATCATACTTTTCAGTGACACTACTAGTCATATCAGTTTTGATTACGCCAGGACGAACTTCATAAACTGGAATATTGTATTCACCCAAACGAGCAGCCCATAAAAGTGTTGCCATACTAATACCAGCTTTTGACATACAATATTCTCCACGGAATGGCGAAGGAACTGTTGCAGAAACACTTGACATATTTACAATATAACATTCCATTTCAGAATTTGATTTTTTGGCTTCAATCATATAATTAGCAACAGCTTGAGTCAAAAAATAAGGTCCCTTTAAATTAATCCCCATAACAAAGTCATAACTCTCTTCAGTTGCTTCAAGAATATCAGCACGAACACGAGGAGCAACCCCAGCATTATTAACTAATACATTAATACGACCAAATTTTACATCAATTGCTTCAATCATCGCTTTTCTGTCATCTGCACTAGTTACATCACATTGACAATAAAGAACCTCAGCGCCAAGATTACGAAGTTTATCCATATTATCTTGGTAATCAGACTCTTTTTGAATATCTGCAATTACAAGATCACAATTTTCAGTAGCTAATTTTTCAGCAATACCAAAACCAATACCACGAGCTCCACCTGTTACGATAGCAACTTTTTTCATAGTAAATTCTACTCCATATATTTTATAATTTTTTCTTTTACAATATTTATTTAATAATAATATAGCTTTAAAGAAAAAAATCAACAAAATAAACTCTGTTTTAGTAATTTTTTTGATATTTTAATATAATTTTATTCCCAACCTTAATTATAAGAGTATAATATCGATAATTTGAAAATTGTAAACCATTTTTGAAATATGCATTGTATCAACTTAAAAGCACTTGTACTTTTATTATGTAAGTATTATTTTAAACTTAACAATTAATTGATTAAAATTATTAGAGTTATTATTATATATATGAATAGAGAAAATAAAAATTGTGCACCAAAAGTGGTAATTGTTTTAGACCGCTTACGAAGTGCATTCAATACAGGAAATATTTTTCGTATTGCTGAAGCAACAACAGCAACTGAAGTTATCTGTTGCGGATATACACCACATCCGCCACACCCAAAATTAGCAAAAACAGCAATGGGTAGTGATGAAATGGTAAATTTTCGTCATTTCGAAACATCTTTAGAGGCAGTTAACCAATTGCGTACTGAAGGATTTGAGCAAATTTTAGCAGTTGAAAATTCAGCAGATCCATGTTGTGCGTGGGATTATGATTACCAATACCCATTAGCATTAATTTTTGGCAATGAAGCGTTAGGAGTTAATGAAGAAACGCTAAAAAAATGTGATGGAATTGTTAGTTTACCAATGCTAGGCGAAAAAGCATCAGTAAATGTTGGCAATTGCGCAGCAGTTGTGCTGTATAGTGTGCTGAAAAATATTCAGAACAAAAAGATATAACAAGGTGAGAAGATGTTGATAAATTTAATTGGTAAGAATTTAAGTGACTTTGCTCCTATTATGGACAAATACAATCTTCAAAAAGATATAGTCATTGATTATGATAATGAAAATTATAAACAAAAAATGGCCAATACCTCAGTTGATAATGATGCATTAGTTATAGCTCACGGCGGCGATGGAACGCTACTAGGAGCAGCCCATTTATTCAATAATAATAAAATTCTACCAATTAGAGATAGCCGTACAGCACCTGTATGCGCTGAACATACTTACGAAAAGATTATTGAAAACTATTTTAAAAATAGATTAATTTGTAATGAATACACTAAGTTAGTTGGAACAGCATTTATTAATAATGAAGAAAAAAAACTTCATGGAATCAATGACATATTCATCCATAATGTAAATCGTGTAGCAGCAGTGCGTTACCGTGTTTTCATTGACAATGAATTATATGCTGATGAGATCGTAGGTGATGGAGCTGGAGTTGCAACAATTTTAGGTAGCACAGCATATTACCGAAGTATTACCCACAGTACATTTAGAGTTGGAATTGGTCTAGCATTTAGCAATAGTACAGAAATAACAAATCATCTTGTTTTAAATGAAAACTCTGTGATCAAACTACAAATTACCCGTGGACCAGCAGTAATGGTGGCTGATAATATTTCTGAACAAGTTATGCTGAAAGAAGGAGATACGGTTGAAATAAAAAAATCAAATAATACTGCAAAAATCATTGGCATGGATGCATTTATGTGCCCAAAATGTCGAGTTTTGCGTCATCCTAACCAATACCGTTTTTTAAATAAGAGTTTAAATAAAATTTCAAAAAAAATATAAAATAAAATGAAAAAGAAAATTTTAATTAGTGCCGGTCCAACCCGTGAACACATCGATGCAGTACGTTTTATAACAAACCGTTCAACAGGTAAAATGGGGTATGCTATAGCCGAAGCAGCAGTCGCAGCAGGCTATGATGTATCATTAGTAAGTGGAGTTGTTAACTTAACCCCGCCAGCAAATTTAACTGATTTTATGATTGCTGAAACAGCAGCCGATATGGCTGATACAATAAAACGCTTAGCAATAAATGCCGATATTGTGATTATGAATGCTGCTGTAGCAGACTACCGTCCAAAGCAAACCCTAATAAATAAAATGAAGAAAAAAGATAGCGACTTAGTTCTTGAGTTAGAACGAACCGAAGATATTCTTAAGTCATTGGGAGAAATGAAAAAATTTACTAATCCTGACCAAATTTTAGTTGGTTTCGCTGCAGAAACGGATAATGTTATCAACTATGCAACAGAAAAACTAGAGAATAAAAATCTTGATTGGATTGTGGCAAACGATGTCAGTAATAACGCAATTGGCTTTGGATCAGACAATAACGCAGTTGTGCTAATAAATCGTAAACTTGAAAAAATCAAAATCCCTCAAGCAAGCAAATTAGAAATAGCGCAATTAATTCTCAACACAATCATCCCATAGTTGCTTTACAGGCTCAACAACTTATTTCAAAGTATCGTAAATCGTAATAATCGCTGGCCTCATTCTTTATACTTGTGTATAATATTGTATTAAAACAAAAAAAAGCACTTACAGGAGCTACCTATAAGTGCTTATATAAAATTAAACCCGGCATCGAGCTACTCTCCCACAGTAAAATATGCAGTACCATCGCCGCTGGAGTCCTTAACAATCGTGTTCGGGAAGGGAACGTGTGTAACACCTCCGCTATGGACACCGGATAACAAAATCGAATTTTAATATACTGTAGAGTTAACAAATTGCAAACGTAACGTACTCAAATACAGCGTATTTTTTAATATGAATTACTACTCAATTATAAACTTCTTCAAAAGAGAAGAATTATATTTCTTTCTAAGATTCGCAAAAGCGAAAATCAGAAAGAAAAGGTGGTTAAGCCTCACGACTTATTAGTACTGGTAAGCTGAACACATTGCTGTGCTTACACCTCCAGCCTATCGACCTTGTAGTCTTCAAGGAGTCTTTAGATGAAATAAATTCATAGGGATATCTAGTCTTCAGGTGGGCTTGGCGCTTAGATGCTTTCAGCGCTTATCCGTTCCCAACTTAGCTACTCAACAATGCTCCTGACGGAACAATTGAAACACCAGAGGTTAGTCATTCCCGGTCCTCTCGTACTAAGGAATGATCCTGTCAAATATCCTACGCCTGCGGAGGATAAGGACCGAACTGTCTCACGACGTTCTGAACCCAGCTCGCGTACCACTTTAATCGGCGAACAGCCGAACCCTTGGGACCTTCTTCAGCCCCAGGATGTGATGAGCCGACATCGAGGTGCCAAACAGCGCCGTCGCTATGGACGCTTGGGCGCTATCAGCCTGTTATCCCCAGAGTACCTTTTATCCGATGAGCAACGGCGATTCCACATTCTACCGCTGGATCACTAGGGCCTACTTTCGTAACTGCTCGACCTGTCGGTCTCACAGTAAAGCACACTTATACCCTTACGCTCTACACACGATTGCCAACCGTGTTGAGTGTACCATCGCGCTCCTCCGTTACAATTTGGGAGGAAACCGCCCCAGTCAAACTGACCCTCTGAAACTGTCCCTTGACCGGATTCACGGTACAAGGTTAGACATTCAATTAATCAAGGGTGGTATTTCACGTGTGGCTCCATGAAAACTGACGTTCTCACTTCACAGCCTCCCACCTATTCTACACATAATTAGCCAAATGCCAATATCAGATTACAGTAAAGGTTCATGGGGTCTTTCCGTCCTTCCGCAGGTATCCGGCATTTTCACCGGAACTACAACTTCGCCGAGATCCACGTTGAGACAGTGTGGGCATCGTTACACGATTCGTGCAGGTCGGAACTTACCCGACAAGGAATTTCGCTACCTTAGGACCGTTATAGTTACGGCCGACATTCACCAGGGCTTCAGTTCACTGCTTCGCGTAAAGCTAACAGATTCCTTTGACCTTTTGGCATTGGTCACGTGTCACTCCCTATACATCCTCTTGCGAGTTAGCAGAGAGCTGTGTTTTTGTTAAACAGTCGCACCCACCGCTTTGTTGCAACCATCGTAGGCTTACGGAGTAAATCCTTAACCATGATGGCACCCCTTCTCCCGAAGTTACGGGGTTAATTTGCCGAGTTCCTTAACGTGGTTTCTCTCGCGCCCCTTAGGCTTCTCGCCTCACCTACCTGTGTCGGTTTACGGTACGGATACCATTACATCAACGTTTAGAAGCTTTTCTAGTCAGCGAAGCATCAGCGATTCCACGCTGCCCGAAGGCGTTGTGGCCTGTCAGATCTCAGGCGTAATGAGATGCGGATTTGCCTACATCTCGCCCTACTTCCTTCGACTGGAAATTCAATAACCAGCTCGCTTAGCATACTGCGTCCCTCCATCACTCCGTAATGGTAGTACAGGAATATTAACCTGTTGTCCATCGACTACGCCTTTCGGCCTCGCCTTAGGTTCCGACTAACCCCGGGCGGACGAACCTGCCCCGGGAATCCTTGGGTTTTCGGGGACCGGAATTCTCATCCGGTTTTTCGCTACTCATGCCTGCATGGTCACTTGTATGCAGTCCACCTCCAATTCCTTATCGGCTTCAATCCACATACAACGCTCCTCTACCAGTATAAATACTCCGCGGCTTCGGTTTTAGACTTTAGTCCCGATCATCTTCGGCGCAAAACCACTCGACCAGTGAGCTATTACGCACTCTTTAAATGGTGGCTGCCTCTAAGCCAACATCCTGGCTGTCTATGCAGCTTCACATCCTTCATACCACTTAGTCTAAATTAGGGACCTTAGCCGGCGGTCTGGGCTGTTTCCCTCTCGACCAAGGAGCTTATCCCCCATGGTCTGACTCCCGAGTTAAAGCAATACGGTATTCGGAGTTTGATAGTCATTGGTACCCCGGTAGGGGCCCGCAAACAATCAGTGCTCTACCCCCGTACGCTATTTTATTCGAGGCTAGCCCTAAAGCTATTTCGAGGAGAACCAGCTATCACTGAGTTTGATTAGTCTTTCGCCCCTTACCACAGGTCATCCAAGCGGTTTTCAGCCCGCAATGGTTCGGTCCTCCACTCCGTGTTACCGGAGGTTCAACCTGCCCATGGTAAGATCACTCAGCTTCGGGTCTACGTCATGCAACTAAACGCGCTATTCACACTCGCTTTCGCTTCGGCTGCGCTGTTAGCTTAACCTTGCTACATAACGTAAGTCGCAGGCTCATTATGCAAAAGGCACGCAGTCACTCCGAAGAGCTCCTACACTTTGTAGGCACATGATTTCAGATTCTTTTCACTCCCCTAACAGGGGTTCTATTTCACCTTTCCCTCACGGTACTATTCGCTATCGGTCTCTAATTAGTATTTAGCCTTGGAAGGTGGTCCTCCCGGATTCAGACAGAGTTTCACGTGTTCCGTCCTACTTGGGATACTTCTAAAATAATTAGCTATTTTCGCATACATGGCTTTCACATTCTTTGGCTGAGCTTTCCAACTCATTTTGCTAACAATTAATTATCTATAGTGAAGTCCCGCAACACCGTTAAGTAAACCTAACGGTTTAGGCTGTTCCGCGTTCGCTCGCCACTACTTACGGAATCTCAATTGATTTCTTTTCCTTCAGGTACTGAGATGTTTCACTTCCCTGAGTATCGCCTCATTAACCTATGTATTCAGTTAACGATAATAGAGCTTTTCTCTATTGGGTTGCCCCATTCGGAAATCTCCGGATCAAAGGTTTTTTGCACCTTCCCGAAGCTTATCGCAGCTTAACACGTCCTTCATCGCCTATTAGAGCCAAGGCATCCATCATGTGCCCTTAGTAGCTTAACCACCAGAAATTTTTGTTGTTTTAGTTTTGCATACCTAAAACAATCTCTAATGAAGTTATAATTTATTTTTCGATCTTTCGATCGAAGTTGTAGATTATTTTATTAAACATACTACGGCTTTTTTCTTTCACATTCACTGTTAATTTATTACTTATTGTATAAATTAATGTTGTTGTTTCTTACAATATATTTTTCTTCGATTTTCAATGAACTACTCAACTTTCAGTTGAGTCGAATTCTTTAACTGTTCAGTATAATAAGTAAACTGGTGGGCGTACCAGGACTTGAACCTGGGACCTCATCCTTATCAGGGATGCGCTCTAACCAGCTGAGCTATACGCCCTCTTGTGATCTTAAAGCTTTGGGCTTCAGTGAGATATTTTTTTCAGTTGCTCCTTTTTTCTTTTTTTAAATTGTTTTTATGCAAAACTTACTGATTATTTGAGCTAAAACATACTTTTAGGTATGTAAAAAGCAAAAATAAGCGGTAAAGCTTACTAAAAACAAGAGAAAAATGGTGGAGCTGAAGGGATTCGAACCCTTGACCCCCTGCGTGCAAGGCAAGTGCTCTAGCCAACTGAGCTACAGCCCCATTTATTGAGACTAACTTTTTTATCTCTTACTTAATACTTCTTCAGTTGTCAATCAGCTTTACTTAGCGATTAAACCTTGAATAGTACAATGTATCCAATCGAGTTATATCTCTATAACTCACACCCTTGACTGAAAAGGGGCTTAGCCATCTCCAGAACATGAACTTTATTTATTAATTTTACAGTCAGATGTGTTCATTGCTTTGTTCTAGATGCTCCTTATAAAGGAGGTGATCCAGCCGCAGGTTCCCCTACGGCTACCTTGTTACGACTTCATCCCAGTTACTAACCACACCTTCGGCGCATCCCTCTCGAAATGAGTTGGGTCAACGACTTCGGGTGCAATCAACTTCCATGATGTGACGGGCGGTGTGTACAAGACCCGGGAACGTATTCAAGGCGTCGTAGCTGATACGCCTTTACTAGCGATTCCGACTTCAAGGAGTCGAGTTGCAGACTCCTATCCGAACTTAGACTACTTTTACGGATTTGCTCCATCTCGCGATTTCGCTTCCCTCTGTAGTAGCCATTGTAGCACGTGTGCAGCCCTGGACATAAGGGCCATACTGACTTGACGTCATCCACGCCTTCCTCCTGCTTAACACAGGCAGTCTCGTTAGAGTCCCCAGCTTCACCTGATGGTAACTAACGACGTGGGTTGCGCTCGTTGCCGGACTTAACCGAACACTTCACAGCACGAGCTGACGACAGCCATGCAGCACCTGTATATCTGTTCCGAAGAAAAACCATGTTTCCATGGCGGTCAAATATATGTCAAGCCCAGGTAAGGTTCTTCGCGTTGCCTCGAATTAAGCCACATGCTCCACCGCTTGTGCGGGTCCCCGTCAATTCCTTTGAGTTTTAGCCTTGCGGCCGTAGTCCCCAGGCGGTCAACTTAATGCGTTAGCTTCGTCACGGAAGGGGCTAAATCCTCCCACAACAAGTTGACAACGTTTACGGCGTGGACTACCAGGGTATCTAATCCTGTTCGCTCCCCACGCTTTCGTCCCTCAGTGTCAGTAACTGTCCAGTAAGCTGCCTTCGCTTTCGATGTTCTTCCTGATATCTACGCATTCCACCGCTACACCAGGAATTCCGCTTACCTCTCCAGTACTCTAGTGGATCAGTTTCCAATGCAATTCCAGAGTTGAGCTCTGGGCTTTCACATCAGACTTAGTCCACCACCTACGGACCCTTTACGCCCAATAAATCCGAATAACGCTCGCCACCTACGTATTACCGCGGCTGCTGGCACGTAGTTAGCCGTGGCTTCCTCTCAAGGTACCGTCAGATCTTCGTCCCTTGTGACAGTGGTTTACAACCCGAAGGCCGTCATCCCACACGCGGCATTGCTCCGTCACACTTTCGTGCATTGCGGAAGATTCTCGACTGCAGCCTCCCGTAGGAGTCTGGGCAGTGTCTCAGTCCCAGTGTGGCTGATCATCCTCTCAGACCAGCTATTCATCGTAGTCTTGGTGAGCCGTTACCTCACCAACTAACTAATGAAACGCGAGCCCATCCTCAAGCGATAAATCTTTAGATATAAAAGGAATCCCTTCTATATCCACATCCGGTATTAGCCACCGTTTCCAGTGGTTATCCCCGTCTTGAGGGCAGGTTACTCACGCGTTACTCACCCTTGCGCCACTCGTCCCCTGAAGCAAGCTTCAGGTTCTTCGTTCGACTTGCATGCCTAATCCATGCCGCCAGCGTTCATTCTGAGCCAGGATCAAACTCTCCGAAAAATAAATTTTTCTTCAAAGCTTGATTTAGCTTTTTATTTTTAAATTATTAAGGAATAAATCTCTCAATAATTTCGACTATTTGTTTTTAGTTTGTATTATTCAAACTTTTTGAGGTTACTACCTCAAAAGAATTTTTGGATACATTATACTATTCAATTTTCAATCAACTTTTCTTTAATTTCAAACTCACCGTTTCCAGCGGCTTGAGTTACTTAATTTAGCAGACTTTCTTAACTTGTCAAACAAGTTTTGAAACTTTTTTTAACTTTTATTTTCAAGCTCAATTTTAATCGAACTCGCTAATAAATGTTTTTAGTTTTCTTAAGCACTGCTTTTTATATATTTTAAAGAACTTTTAACTCTCGTTAACTTCATCACCGTTTCGGTCATGAGCTCTTTAATTTAGCACGCTTCAGCAACTTGTCAAACTCATTTTTGAACTTTTTTCAGCTTTTATTTTCAACGGCTTTACTCGTTAAAATAATTCACAAAAAAATCCATCTGTTTGCTTTTTTATTTAAGTTTAAAAAGAACTCTCAACTAACACAGCAACTAAATCGCTGTCGTTAGTGAGCTCTTAAAATAACTCGACCTACAACTTTTGCAAACCTTTTCGCTATCTTTTTTCAATCTTTTTTTTAGAATTTACTCTAACTTTCAACACAACATATACCAATACAACATGTTAAGCATTTTTTATAATTTTAGATCATTTGATTTTTTTTTAAATCAAATGATTAATTCACTACAAAATTATTAAAAATTACAGCTTTATTGGTGCAGCACTCCCCAGCTTCTCACCTAATTTTCGTGGCTTAGTAATTTGTTCAATCTTAGCGTCAGCTTTTGGTAAAAATATATAAAAAGCTGTTCCCTCGTTTTGTTTACTAGTTAACTGCAACCAACCATGATGATTAACTATAGTCCCATAAACCATCGCCAATCCCATTCCAGTACCCTCGCCAATCTTCTTAGTTGTAAAAAATGGGTCAAAAACTCGATTACGAATTTTCTTTGGAATCCCCGTTCCATTATCTTTTATAACAAGGCAGTAATATTTAGAAAGATCTTTGTCATAGACATCTTCTGGTGGCGCTATCTTAATATCATTATCCAATGGATCATTAGCAATAATTTCAATTTGAGGGGTCTCATTTTTAACAAAAGTCTTTGCCTCTACTGCATCACGTGCATTAATTAATAAATTCAACATTACTTGTTGTAATTGCACTTGGTCTCCTGTAATGTACATCTCAGAATACTTACTATCCTTTTTTATATCTACCACAAATGACTTCTTATTTGGCAAAAACAATTCCATGCTCTGACTGATCAATGCTGATAAATTTAATTTTTGTGGATTAAACTTACCTTCTCTTGCGAAACCAAGCAATTGCTTCGTAAGTTCAGCTGACTGTTCAGAAATTGTTGCAATCTTATCTAAATGATGAATAATTTTCTCATCTTCGATACCATGAATATACTTCAATACATCAACATGACCAAGAATTGAATGCAAGCAATTGTTAAAATCATGCGCAATTCCACCAGCCAATTTACCAATTGAATCCAGACGCTGTGAATGCATTAGCTGCTCTTGTAATAACTTTTTCTCTTTTCCTAATCGAAATTCTTCTGAAACATCTCGACCAAGTACAATATAAACTTCAACCCCCTTGAAATTTATTGGAGAAATAGTTAGCTCTAAATGAATTTCATTATCCTCGTTAATTGGAGCAATACATGAAACTTTTCGTGAAGAAAATCTCATCTTATCAATAGTCTTTGTCATATCCATGTCAACAGCTGAGCTTAAATCCAAATATTGAGAAAAATCAAGTTGTTTATTATCATTGCTTTTTATAATATCTTTAAAATTAAGACGTTTTAATTCAGTACGTGAATTCTTATGAAGCATATTAACAGCAGCATAGTTGGCATCTAAAATTCGACCTCCGCTACTTACTAACAAGATTAACTCTGTCGCATTCTCTACTACCATACGATAACGACCCTCCCATTCGACCAAATGCTCCTGCAACGCTTTGTTACGCCCATAATTACCAAAAAATGAGTAAAAAATTTCAAAAGTTCGACGCTGAGTTTGTTGCGTATGCCTTGACACTCTACGCAAATAGACCGTTGACAGGGATGCTATCCAGAACAAACTAACTAACCTTGCAGTCATAAAATCTGAATAAATAAATATACTTCTACTCTCCTCTCTCATCAAAAAGACATTAAAGAAAAATTCACAGACTTGAGTAGTTAACAAAGCTCCAAGTACACAAAAGAACAAACCGCATTTCACATTCCTCAACCACTGATAAACAATAGGAATTGTGATGATACTTAACAACTGAATACCACTAAACTCCATAATTCTTCTAGTTGAGTCTATCAAAATTTGTTCAACCGTTGGGCCTAAAGGTCCTTGAGTATATTGCCCCCGTTGCCAAAGACTTTGCTCGACAGTTACTTGTCCCAAATACATATAAAATAATAATGCGACAACCGTAGCAATAATTAATCGCTGCGCCGCTAGAACCCCTTCTGTAACATATACTATTAACAAAACAGCCAAGTATGGCAAAAAAAGTGCCGTTTCTGCGACGTTAAACTTAACTCCAGAGATTCCACTATTAACAGTAAGTTCTGCGCTACTCATAAAAATAATAAAAATAAATAACATTCCTAAAGAAATGTAAAAGGTAGCCTGCCCTATCACACTTCTTAATCCATGCAAAATTAACAATGTTAAAAATACAAATGTCATTTCAACAAATGTTAAACCTATTGCACTAAATATAGTAGTATCAATATTCAATATTACACCTCTGTTTTCATTTTTTTAATTTATATATAGCAGTTTGAATATATTTTTAGGCTTTTATATAAAAAAAATTTACTATAATTTTAATTTTCTTTATTTAAATTATTGTGTATTTAATAAATTTATAATATGCTCTGCCCGCACAATATCAATTGCCTGCTCATTGTCTGCTCCACTAAAAGTCTGTATCTGGCGCAAAAAACAATCAATATCATGAATTTTTAATTTTTCAATCATTCCATAAGAACAACCCAAACGTAACAGCGACAATAATTCAAAACTTTCGCCTTCTTTTATAGTATAACAATTTTTTAAAATTCCATAGGCTCTAGCAATTTTATCTGTAATCAAAGCATTTTCTTCAACTAATAGCTGATTTCGCGCATTAATTTCATAATCATTCAAAATTTTTATAAACTTTTCACAGCGTTCAATGATTTGTTTTTCAGTTTCTCCAACGCTCCCCTTATTTGATATTTGAAAAATATAACCATAGTTTTTACTTCCCTCTCCACATATTCCTCTAATTGTCATTGATAATTCTTTCGCAGCTTTCTTTACACACTTCATTTTTCCAGTCAAAGATAAACCAATCAAATGAACCATAGCTGAGCAACGCATTCCAGTGCCAGTATTAGCCAAAGAACTTGTGACAAATCCAAACTCTTTATCATAAGCAAAGTGCACCAATGACATCAAATAGTCATCAAATTTATTAATCGATGACCAAATTTTTTTAAATTGTAATCCTGGTAAAAAATATTGAATTCTAAAATGATCTTCTTCATTAATCATTAAAGAAAAATTTTTATCATTATTAATGAAAACAGCTTGAGAGTTTTTATTTCCAGCAGAATGATTTGAAATCAGATAATTATATAGCAAAGTTTTATAATCACTTTCTTGTAAATTTCCAATCATAAAAAAATAGGGAAACTTTTTTTTAAAATTGTTTACTGTACTTTTTTCTAAATATTTTGTCACAAGTAAGAGATTTTCCAAAATATTCATAGCCTGCTCGTGGCTACAATTTAGAGGAAAAGGATAATTCGCAAGATTTCGAGCTAATCTAATTCGAGAACTAATTACCACTTTATTGGCATTCTCAATATTATAATTTTGTTGAAATTTTTTATTAAAAATATTTTTTTTAGAAAATTTTATAAAATCACAGTATTTTTCCACAAATAAACCTCAATAAATTTTTCTTAATAACCTTAAATTTTACTTTGTAAATTTATTATTTCATCACGAAGGATTGCTGCAGCCTCATAATCCTCGAGTTTTACATATTTTTCCATCTTCAATTGCAAACACGAAATCTGATTCATAATTATTTTTTTGTTTTGTTGCAAACAATCATCATATTCATCACTAACAGAATAATGTTTCGGCTTTTTGCCAACATGTTGAAAATGAGCATTCACTTCACTAAGTGACTCCCTAATTACTTTTCTAAAACTATCATAACACTTATCACATCCTAGTTGACAATGAATTTTGAATTGGCTCAATTTCCAATGACAATTTTGACATTGAACATCGTCTAAAATTGCCATAATTTCTTCAATATCATCATTCAATGAATCTTTATTTTGATCAGAAGTAGTATTATCACTATCATCATCATTATATTGTCCAAAAATGGAGCTAGCAAATTCATTAATTTGCTTTAGTTGCTCTTCCCCAAGTGGGATAACTTCTGAATTGCCATTCTCTTTTTTGTTAGCAGACTTATTTCCCTTACTTATATCCATAAACAGTTCAGCAATATTAAACCCTTCAAAGAGATCATTCCCCTGTGAATTTAATGCGGCACATTCCGCACAAATATTCAAAGATTTTTGTTGACCGTTAACAAATTCTTTTATATGAATTGAAGCATTATTTTTTTGACAAATCTGACACTTCATGGCATTTATGATTCCAATTTTTATTCTTTTACATTAAATTTTTTGTTTCCAAAAAAATTTCCTTAAGAAATAAGTTAACCCTATGTAACAATTTTTTCAAGGAGGTAATAATATCTATCTTATAATAATTAAACACATATTTTCAAAGGGTATTTGCAAATGACTAAATTCTATTTTATATTTGATATAATAATTTAAATAACTATGAGAGAATAATATATTCAAGAAGTGATAATTTAGGATTTTTTACGATGTTAGCAAAAACTTTTTCAGCAACAGTCATTGGAATAGAAGCATACTTAATTGACGTTGAGTTAAATGCAACTGGAGAAGGTGAGTTCAATAATGTTTCGATTGTTGGTCTCCCTGATACCGCAGTTAGAGAAAGTAAAGATAGAGTTCGCTCAGCAATTCAAGCATGTGGATATGCCCATCCAACAGGAACTACATTAATAAATTTAGCTCCAGCTGATGTTAAAAAAGAAGGCGCAGCATTTGATTTACCAATTGCACTTTGTATGCTAGGAGCAACCCAAGCAGTTCCAGCAGAAAAATTATCAAAAATCGCGGTGGTTGGTGAACTTGCACTTGATGGGACAATTCGCCCTGTGCGTGGAGTATTGCCAATAGCAATCGCAGTTAATAATAATCCAAATATCAAAGCATTATTAGTCCCACAAGAAAATGCCAACGAAGCAGCAATTGCTTCCGAAAAAATCCCTGTTTTTGGTATTGATCACTTGCAAAATGCCGTAGAATTTATAAATAACCCACGCTTAATCCCACCAGCAGAAGGACTTATTTGTGAAGAAGTCGATGAATTAGCAAAAACACTTGACTTTGCTGATGTCAAAGGACAATCACTAGCAAAACGAGGCCTTGAAATTGCCGCTGCTGGCGCACACAATATATTAATGATGGGACCACCTGGAACTGGAAAAAGTATGACGGCGCAACGTTTGCCATCAATTTTACCAGCAATGACTTTTAAAGAAACACTACAAACTAGTAAAATACACAGCATTTTAGGACTTTTATCAACGGGAAAACCTTTAATTAGTAACCGTCCATTTCGTTCGCCTCACCATACGATTAGCGATGCAGGACTGATTGGAGGTGGCAAAAATCCAATTCCTGGAGAAATTAGTTTAGCTCATAACGGGGTATTATTTTTGGATGAACTACCAGAATTCAAGCGCAACGTGCTAGAAGTTTTACGTCAACCATTAGAAAATGGCAAAGTAAATGTTGCGCGAGCTGCAGGAAGTCATACATTTCCAGCAAATTTTATTCTTGTGGCAGCAATGAATCCATGTCCATGTGGAATGGCTTCTCCAGAATTAGGTTGTAGTTGTACGCCAATGGAAGTGAAGCGTTATCGAGGAAAAATTTCAGGTCCATTGCTCGACCGAATTGATTTACACGTAGAATTGCTACACTTAAGTAATGATGAATTATTAAATTCAAAAGCAGGTGAACCAAGTAGCGTTATCAAAAAACGAGTGTTAAAAGCGCGCGGAATTCAAGAACATCGCTTCAAAAATGATAACTTTTTCACCAACAGTCAAATGCAGAGTGGTCATATTCATAAATATTGCCAACTAGCAAAACCTTCGCAATTATTATTAAAAAATGCTGTAAATAATTTTAAGCTAAGCCCACGAGCGTACGATAGAATTTTAAAAGTCGCCCGCACAGTTGCTGATTTAGCGGCATCACATAATATTGAAGAGCATCATCTTTTCGAAGCCATTAATTACCGCAACCTAGACCGTCGAGGTTGATAACAATGATTTTTGCTAGTCAAAATTTTAAAAGAAATAAATTTATTTTTACTGAGCCTGATTATATTGAAGAACGAGGCAACAATTATTTATTGATTTGGGGAAATCTACAGCACTGGATGATAGTTGATAGTGAATTTTATTCATTTCTCAGAAAGTTAAATGGTAAAATTTCGATAGCAAGTTTAAAAAAAAATGATATTAATTTCAATAATTTATACAAACCAATTGTTTGTGAATTGAAAAAACTTCTCAAGATTGGAGTTTTGACAAAGAAGAATGTACAAGCAAAACAAAAAAGTTATTCCACAAAAAAATATTGCATTGAAAACATTGCCTTAAATATCACTAGCAAGTGTAATTTACGCTGTAAATTTTGTTATAACATTAATAACTTAAATAGTGAAAGTGATGAACTAACAGCCGGAGAAATAATCTCTCTATTAAAAAGTGTAAAACCTTTTTTATCTAAGTCGCCTTCTTTAACAATTCTCGGAGGCGAACCATTAATAAAATTAAATAAATTAAAAACTGTTTTAGAATATGCTGCTAAAAATGGTTTTGTAATTTTAATTTCTACAAATGGCATCTTAATAACAGAAGAATTTGCACAATACGCTGCAAAAATTAATTTACAGGTGCAAATTTCCATTGATGGACATAATTCAAAACTAAACGATGAAATTCGTGGTCAAGGATGTTTTGAAAAATTAATTGCGGGCACTGAAATTCTTGTTAAGCATAATGTTTATACAATTTTAAGTTTAGTGTGCCACAATGAAAATTTACAATATCTTAAAAATTTTTATGAGTTAGCTACAAATTTAAATGTCAATGAAGCTCGCTTTATTCCGTTAAAAAATATTGGAGCCGCAAAAGAAAACCAAGTTAAAGAAGCATCAACAACAGAGATAATGCTAAGTACAGCTCAACTGTTTAAGGATAATCCAAAATTTTTAAAACTTGCAGGTCGAGATATGTTTTCAATTACTGCATTTCTTTGTTCATTGGGTAATTACCGCCCATCTTGTGGCATTGGATTGCAAACTTTTCTGCTTGATGCAGATGGGACTATTTATCCATGTTTAAATACCAATAGCGCTAAATTTAAAATTGCTAATATTCGTGAAGATGATTTTAATTTTAAAGAAATGTGGTATAATTCAAATATTTTACAAGAAGTAAGAAATTCAACCACAGTTGAAAATATGAACCCATACTGCCAAAAATGTTTTGTCAAACATTGGTGTCTAGGTGGTTGTCGAGGAGAAAATTTTTATAATAATGGCAATTTGAATACTCCTGCTGTTAATTGTAAAAACTTAAAACAAAGTTTCTTAGAAATTTTTTGGATATTGAGTGAAAATAATGCTATTTTAAATAATCAACCAAAAAAAAATTTAAAGAATATATTTCTTAATTAAAATACCTAAAGGAGAAACTAAAATTGAGAGTAATAGGGCAAAGTGCAACTATCACAAAAATTCCTTATTTACATTTAGCGTATGTGGCAACAAGTTCGATCAAACCGCACTCGCCAACATTTGCTGTAGGAGGAATACTTTTAACTTTAGGAATTCTTGCTCTTTTAATTATCGAATACATAAAAAATATTGATAGTAGTTTTAAATTTAGTTTTAAATTTATTAGCACAATTGCGGTTATCTTAGGTCTTGCTTTTATAACTATTAGCATGGCCGTTTGGGGGACAAGACAACTGGATCATCCAGATTTTTTGATGAAAAGCAAATTTAATAGAATTACTAGATGGGCTAATGATTCTATTGTTAACAAAGGAAAAACATATGAAGAGTTCCTTAAAATTTATAAAGAAGACTTGATTGATGTGTGGAATAAAAAATTAAAAATTGTCAAAGCCAATACTAATAATGGCGTAACATATACTTTTATTAGTGCGGGTGCTGATGGAAAATTCAACACTAAGGACGATTTTAAAAGTGCCCCATTTTTAATTGAAGAAAAAGACCAAGATAAACTTAAAAATACATCTATTAAAACTGAAAAAAAAAAGCAAAAATAATGATTTATAAAAAGTATCTTAAAAAAAAATACGCTCTCAACTCAAACTGTCGAGAATAAATTTATGAAAAAGTTTGACATAATTTTTAAATATTTGACACTTACTTTACTGTTTTTTTACACTTTTATTTGGGGTGTTATTTCTCATACGTGCCGATATGCTGTTGCAACAACCTATTATCATGATTATGAAGGAGTACCTATTCCTCTTCTATCTGAGCGACTATTACTTGAATTTTCAAGCTGTTCTTTATTTAGTATCTATTCAGCACATTTAAAATTTTTCCTAATTTTATTCATTATTTTCTTAATTTTAAACTTAATTCTAAAATTAACTCAATTACAATTTTTACAAATATCATTCTTTTACTTTATTTTTATTACAACGTGTGGAATAATTTTTGCTTTTGTCACAATATTAGTTTATTTACCCCATGCAGAATGTTTAACAATCTCAGAAAAAACCAGTACAACTTTATGTGGATTAATCATTCACTATACTTATTTAACTAGTGTAATAATTTTAATATTAAATATGATAATTATAGCAATAAAAAAAGTCAAAGCTAATTTTGAGGGATAAAAAAATCCCTCAAACAAAATATATTCTTATACTTTTAGAAATAATCTTTATGAAGTAACAGTAATTTTATCAATTAACATTCGAGGGATCATATCGCTCCAGTCGCGGTCACTACTAACTAAAACATTATTCTTAAATAATTCATAACTATTACCACTAACCATAGTATCTTTTAGTCGCCCAACAATTTCACCATTTTCGACAACATAACCCAACGCCACGTTACAACTAAAATCACCATTTGCAAAATTACCCTGCCCTAAGCCGATAAAATTATGCAAATAAACACCTTTTTCAATATTACTAATTAAATCATCTTTCGGAATCATTCCAGGAGAAATAACCACGTTATGACATTCTCCTCCCGAATTCCCAGTCGGTCGAACGTTACCTAATGCAGCACTATCTAAATCATAAACAAAATTTTTCAACACACCGTCTTCAATAATATTTTTACGCTCAGTAACAATCCCGTCAGCATCAATAAGATCAGAACCAATACTATAATCAATAAATGGATTATCTTCAATAGTAATACTTTCTGCTAGAATTTTTTCATTTAATTTACCTTTTAATGGCGACCCACCTTTTTCGATCAAGCGCCCTTTAATTCCAATTGATAATGGTCCCCACAATAACTTATTCGTCGCCCCTGCAGTCAAAAATGCTGGATATTCACCACTTGGTAATTTAGCAATATTTTTACCATATTCTAAATCACGCACAACTTCTTCAATTATAACTTGTGGATTAAAAAATTCATCTGTAACTTCACCCCAACTACGCCCAGCATAACTATTTAACATATCAGTTCCTACGGTACGCTGTGCATAACCATTCATAGACCAGTATGTATGCATTTCTTCAAAATTTAAGCCACTTGAAGTTAACAATAATGTACGACCAATAACTTTAGTTGCGCTTGAAGCCGTATATAAATCATTCTCATAACTTTTAATTCCATTAATTATCTGCTGGCAACCATCAACCATTGCATCAACACTTAGCTCTTCAACAGTTTTTGAATATGTTTTAACTTCACCATTAAATGGCACAGCACCTCCCCATTCTGAAAAATAACATTTACTTCCATGCTCGACCATAATTAAAGCATTGTCAACTAGCTTTTTAATACCATCAATGCGATTACCAGCGACGGTAACCAATTTATGATTTTTCATCACAGTAATTGAATAACTAATGCGCTCAGAAGTTTCAACTCCTTTAAATTTTCCAGCTTCAAAACCAATATCAAAATTCTCATTATAAGTAAAACAAATTTTAACTGCATCAGCACCATTTTTTTTAGCATAATTAATTACATTCAATAATTCACTGCGATATTTTTGAATAGTATTACTGTTATTTTCCATGTTATTCTCCTCCAATCACGCAGTTTCTAATTCTAATATGTGGTGCACCAAATCCGACTGGCAACATACTTTGCCCCCCTTTGCCACAGCCCCCAGGACTTGAAATAATTTGTAAATCATTAGCGATACCATCAATATTATGTAATGTATCAAAAACATTTCCTGTTAAAACAACATCGCGAACCAATTCAGCAATTTCACCATTTTCAATTCTATAACCATATCCCGCTGAAAATGTAAACATTTCATGCATGGTTTGTCCCCCAAATGCATCGCATGCATAAACTCCATTTTCAACCCCAGAGAACAATTCGCGTTTTTCTAAAGAACCTGCATCAATATAGGTATTAGTCATCCTAACAATTGGTGCATTACTACGGTTTACGGCTCTAGCATTTCCAGTAGGCTTCGCTCCCATTTTTGCAGCCGTTTCTCGTGAATGAAGATGCCCACTTAAAACACCATCTTTAATTAAATAATTCTTACTGCTTGGAGTTCCTTCATCATCAAATATAATTGACCCTGCTTGGCCAATCATTGAACCATCATCAATTACATTTAATTCTTTCACACCAACTTCCCGACCTAAATGCATTAATTCACGCATCTTATCATTATCATAAAGGAAATCGGCCTCACTCAAATGACCAAATGCCTCATGAATAAACACGCCGCCTAGCTTATTATCCAAAATAACACTTTGTGCGCCACCTTGACATTTTGGTGCATTTAATAATTTTGCAGTTAAATCGGCAATTTTTTCAACTTCCTCATCTAAATTTAATAACTTATTATAATCATCAATTGACGAAATTCCATCACCAGCACGTTGAATTAAATCTCCCTTTCGTGCAGTTGCTGAATACATACATTTTATTCGTGGTCGTTCCTCTTTAAAGTAACAGCCTAAGCTATTCGCAAAATGAACTGTTCGCATCCCTTCTACATAATCAACCGAAGTTGTTTCCTTGTTAGCAGTTTTCTTTTGCAGTATGTCGTTATAGTGAAAAACTAATGCTAATTTTTCATCTAAAGGCACATCTCTAAAATCATTTTTAAATTCGACATTATGTTCAAAATCGACAATATCTTCAGCATAAAATTCTAACTTTTCATCATCTCTTTGAGCCAAAAGTGCATTATGATATGCGTTTAATGCGTGTTGTTTTAGTTGCGAAATATCGTCAAAAAGAGCCACGCCCCACGCTCCTTTTAGGTACGCACGCACAATTCCTCCACAAAAATTTGAATTACCACTATTTTCGATATCCAAATTATGAATCCCAATCACTGTAGCTTCACTATATTCATAACGAACTTCAATATAATCTGCGGGAATATCCTTCAATGCTTCGAACAGAATATTTTTCATAAGTTTATGCCTTAATTATAATTTTTTTAGAAACATTACTAACTATAAGTTTCTTATTTTTTGGTTAAGAGATTACTATAAAAATAAAATAATGATTTGCAAACAATTTATCCATTGCCTACAAATCATTATTAATATACACTGTATCTTAAATTATGATAGGTCTAACATTCTTTTAATTGGCTTTACTCCATTAATGCGAATACTTTCATCAACTACAATTTTTGTTGTCATTGTCTCTAAAGATTTTACAACATCTTCAAGACGAATCATTTTCATATCAGGACATACCAACTGCTCAGATAGAGGTATGAACTGTTTCTCTGGATGCTCTTTTTGCATACGATAAATAATTCCACCTTCAGTTGCAATGATAAATTGTTTCTTATCCGTAGCATTTAAATGACGTAGCATTCCTCCAGTGCTTAACACTTCATCAGCCATATGAATGATTTCTAATGGTGCTTCTGGGTGAACAATTACTTCTGCTTCAGGAAATTCAGCACGACGCTTCTCAACCATATCTGGAGTAATACGATGGTGAATTGGACAAAAACCTTCCCAAAGAATCATTTTCCGGCCAATTTGCTCTTCAATATAGCGACCTAAATTCATATCAGGCACAAAAATAATCTCACGATCTTTTGGTGCTTGTTGCATAATTTTTACAGCGTTCGCACTCGTTACACAAACATCACATTCTGCCTTGACCGCAGCAGTACTATTAACATAACATGCAACAAATGGATTGTCATATTGTGCTTTTAATTCTCTTAAAGCGCCCGCATCAGCCATATCAGCCATTGCACATCCAGCTTTTTCATTAGGCAACAACACAGTTTTGTCAGGTGAAAGCATATAAGCTGTTTCAGCCATAAAATGCACTCCACAAAAAACAATTACATCTGCATCAACATTAGCAGCCTTCATGCTTAGCTCTAATGAATCTCCACAAAAATGGGCAATATCTTGGATCTCTCCTAATTCATAATTATGAGCCATAATAATGGCATTCTTTTCTTTACATAACTCAGCTATTCTAGCTTTGAGTTCATCTCTTGATAATAACATACTTTTTATTATTCCTTGTTAATTGTAATTATATTTTCCTTTAATTTATAAGTAATACATAAATTTTGCAATTTTAAAGTTAAACTTATTCATCAACTTCTATTCATAGTAATTTAGTATGCTTTTTAAAAAAATCTAGTGAAATCTTAATTTTTTTGGTTGCAAGTGCTCAATAAAGCAATTAATGTTAAATATGTACAAATAATTATTATCGAGATATTGGAATTATCAAAATGAAATTTAGTGCTAAAGAATTATTATCAGTATTACTAAAACCATCTCCAAAAATGCAATTTATTAGAATTGTACTATTAATAGTGATCTTATTTCCTTGGTTTAAGTATGTTTGCATACCTCAAGTCATTAGTGGGAAAAGCATGGCTCCAACTTATCCAGCTTTTGGATTTAATTTTTGTTGGACTCCAGCAGTTTGGAATAACAAAATCCCAAAACGTCAAAGTGTTGTAATTATGAAATATCGAGGCAAAGAGCAGATGCTACTCAAAAGAATTATTGCTTTTGGAGGTGAAACAGTATTTTTTTACCACGGCAAATTATTTGTGAATGATAAAATGCTCAATGAACCATATGTAAAATATCCATGTAAATGGGATTCAAAGCCAATAACACTAAAAAAAGACGAAGTTTATGTCATTGGTGACAACCGTAGTATGTCATTCAATCAACATATTGGCGGAGTTATGAAAAAAAGCAAAATAGCAGGAGTACCATTATGGTGAATAAAATATTCTATGGCTTGATAATCGTAATATTAATTACTTCGGCAATATTTGGATATTTCTATTTTTTTAAACAGAACGATCAAGTTATTATAAAGAGAAATCTTGAAAAATTAGCTCAAAAAGCTAGTAAAAGTGAAGAAAGTGGAGGAGTCAGCTTATATACTAGTAGTCATGCTGTCGATAAATTAATTGCAGATAAGGTTATATTAGAAGTTGGTTATGCTGAAGCAGATGCTACCTATAGTAAGTATACCTTTTCCAATCAAATATTACGAGCAAAAACCGCTTTTCAATATTTAAAATTTACCATTTATGATAGTGTTGTAAAATTAAATCCTGATAAAAAAAGTGCCACGGTGACATTTACTATTGATGCTAATGGACGTTTAAAATCTGGACAGGTTTTCAACGATGTGAAAGATGTAGTTGCGACAGTAATAAAAAATAACGAAGGGAAATGGGTGTTTAGAAAATTTTCACTTCAACGCGTAGTTTATAAATAAAAAAGTGATATAATTCAATCTAAAACAAGTAGGCTAAAAAATGAAAATTATCTCAACAATTTCAGAAATGCAAAATGCTTCTCAGGAAGCACGAATGGCAGGGTTAAGAATAGCAGTTGTTCCAACCATGGGCTGTTTACATGAAGGACATATTTCATTAATCGAAAAAGCAAAACAACTCGCAAATTTTGTGATAGTGACAATATTTGTAAATCCAACACAGTTTGGAGAAAATGAAGATTTTTCAACTTATCCAAGAACATTTGATCGTGATTGCCAAATTTGCAAAGATTTAACTGTTGATGTTATTTTTGCCCCACAAGATAATGAAATGTATCACAGCGATGCTTCTACTTGGGTTGAAGAAATACAATTGTCAGAAAATTTGTGTGGAAAAACTAGAAAGGGTCATTTCAGAGGTGTTACAACTGTAGTTGCAAAATTATTCAACGCAACAATGCCACACAAAGCTATTTTTGGACAAAAAGATGCTCAACAAGCATTAATTATTAAACGAATGATTAGAGATTTAAATTTTCCAGTTGAAATGATTATAGCACCAACAATTCGTGAAAACGATGGCTTAGCCATGAGTTCACGTAACAAGTATTTAAGTGAAAAAGAACGCAAAACAGCACCAATAATAAATCAGCTTTTAATAGAAATCGAAGAAAAATTACTTAATGAACAAGCCATTTCAGTTGAATCTTTAAAAGAATACTTTACTTCTTCAATTACGGCAGTTGGAGGGAAAGTCGATTATATTGAAATTGTTGATGCAAATAATCTTAAAAACATTACGGATAAGCAATTAGATGATATTACAAATACGGAAATATTAATTGCGACAGCAGTTTATATGAATACGACTCGTCTTATTGATAACCAATTAATTTTACATAACGATGTTTCCTAAAACTTAAAGAGGCTTTTTATGGGTGGCTTTATAGTCAATTATTCAGATAATAAAATCGATGAAACTCACGCATCTGCGGAAATTATTAAACACCGTGGCCGAGTTTGGAGCGGAGCCTTACAGTCTGAAATTGGGACTTATGCCATCTCAATGGTTCAACACTATAACCAAGACAGTGCTAACTCAACAGACGAGCGTATCATGAAATATGAAGATGGCGACTGTTTTATTGTGTTTGATGGTGTGATATTTAATAACAAAGAATTGCATAATATTTTGTCACGAGAAGGCTATAGTTTTAAAACTGATAGTGATGAAGAGTTGGTTCTAGTAGCTTATTGTCGATGGGGCAATAAAGTTTTCAAAAAATTAAATGGTTATTTTTCTTTTGTTATTTACCATCGTAGAAAAAACATTATTGTGATGGGGCGCGACCGATTTGGAGTAAAACCTCTTTATATTTATAATCGCAATAAGAGTTTACGCATTGCTTCTGAAGTTAAACAATTTACCAAATTTGATGACTTTAGAGCAAAGGTTGATACCAGCGAGCTATTTCATTTTATAAATCAAGGTAAAGTTAGTAGCAATGGAAACACATTATGGAACGGTGTAAATGAATTAATTCCAGGATATTTCATTACAATACGACTAAATGATTGGCTTCCAGGTGAAAACCTCTATATGCAACCATATTATAAATTTCAAATGGCTCACCGTGATAAAGCTGATTATTTTGAAGTGGTAGAGAGGTTGCAAGCATTGCTTAATAACTCAATTACAAACAAAATTAGCAATAGCAATGATATAAATGTACTTCTTTCTGGTGGGTTAGGGTCCGCTGGTTTAGCAGGTATGACTAGCAAAATTTTAGCTGAAAAATTCCCAAACTTAAAACTAAATGCTCTATCATGGACATGGGATGAAATTGCGACTTCACAACGTGAAAGATTAGAAGAAATCTGGCAATTTAACGATCTTAAAGGCAAAATTTTTAATATTAGTGACAATTTTCTCTTCGAAGATATTGATGCTACAATTCTACAAAATGATCAACCTTTTACTACCCCGAGGGTATTAATAAAATGGCATATTATAAATGAACATAAAGAAATAATTCCAGAAGCTCCTCCCGTATTGCTACACGGTCATGGGATTAGAGAGCTTTTGACTGGTTACGATCAATATTATTTAAAATATTTACATCAACAATTATCCAGTGCAAACACTGTTAATTTTATCAAAAAATTAAATTTATACAAACTAAATAGTGGCTCATCTTGGGGACGCGTCCTAAAAGACTTCCTTAAAAGCCGCTTTGCGACTCAAGCAGCCCAAAGTCAAGATACATTTTTATCTGAAGATTACAATGATTATTTTTATAGCAATGATTTCAGTGAATATGATTTGACAGCGGATAATGTGTTGCGTGATGGTCTAGTGTTATTACATGATAATTTACATTGTAATGACCATTTTAGTAGTCGACAAAATTTTTCATACTGTTATCCATTTTTAGACAATAAAATTTGCGAGCTCGCTTTATCAATAAACCCAGCATTTAAAGTTTCAAGCAAATCTAATAATCGCTTGTTATATGATGTATTGCAACAATATGTTCCAAAATCAATTCAAAATTCCATTTATTATGATGTTTTTGAACATATTCAAAGCTTAATACTAAAACAGCAAAATCAATTTTCAGAAGCTGATACATTCAAAGCACAGTTAGAGTTGGTTGCCGAGCTTCCTTATGTCAATGCTGATGCTCTGTTTAAAGAATATCATGACTTCCAAGTTGGCATTAAACCATTTAATCCAAATTGGTTGCGCATGATTTTTATTGCAAAGTGGTTTGAAGTTCATTCGATTAGTTTTTAACACAATTATAAAATAAGTAATACTATTTCAAGTCATGAATTTGTACTATTTTTAATTCCACTTTATATTTCAATACATCATTTTTTGGGTCGTAATATAATTTGCTTTTTTTTTCGCCAATACAAATGGTATTAAGAATTTTAAAAGTTAACTGCTTATTATTATGACTATCTTTCGCAACTTCACTTACACTTTGCTCTACATGTTTATTATTTTTTTCAAAGCCAAGTGCTTTGTTAGTTTCAAATCCGCCTTTTTTTTTCTCGAAACCATATTTTATTTCGGGATTATTACCATTATTTTCTAAAAGATTACCAGTATAACATCGATAAAAAATTGCATTTTCAATATTATTTGACGCAATATGTTCATGAATACCTTTTAGAAAAAATTCATTAATTTCAAAATCAAAACTTAAAAGATTATTTTTTAAAACAATATCATCAATTAAAGTTTGCTGAAAAACAAAAATATTTGGTTTAACTATTGGAGTTATAAAGTTTAAATATAGGCTATCTTCAGTCTTATAAATATTTAAAAAAGGAATTTCTGGAATAATATTAATATTTTCCCCACCCTGAATAATTAACGCATTTTGCGCGGATTTTTTAGAATGGTCAACTATCTCATAACAATTTTTCTCTAAGTTATATTTATAAATTTTATAGTTAATTGAAAAATTTACAATCATTGAATCATAAAGTCTGACACCCGCAATAACTATGGGTTTCGAATTTGGAATAAATGAAATAAAAGTTTGAGATTGAGCATGATATTCGGGTAAAACACCATGCGCTGAAAGAATAGAAGAGCCATAACTATAATAACGCTGAGAAATTTTTTCAGGCATCTGATCCTTAAAAAATATCAAAGTTAATTTACTATTTTGCTCATTAAAATCCTTTTTTAAATTTTTTTTATTTGCTAAGCAAAATAAACTAAGGCAACAATAACAAAACAATGCTAGCAATTTTTTTTTCATTTATTTCACCCATAAATAGTTGATTTCCTATTTCTTTAGCTTAATGCTAAACAAACATATAATCAAGCATTTACGAAAAAATATGATTTACTTCAAACGAATCCGTGGATCAACATAAGCATATACAATGTCGGTTATTAAATTAATAATCACATAAAGAAAAGCACTCAACAATACAATTGCCTTGAGTAAATTTAAATCAGAGTCATTAAGTGCACGCAACCCAATGTAGCCAAGTCCTGGAATACCAAAATAACTTTCTAGAAGTAAACTTCCCGTAAATAAAAATGGCAATGATGCAGAAGCACGAGTCAAAATTGGAATAGCTGCATTGCGCAACAAATGATGGGTATAAATTGTAAATTCGCCACAACCTTTTGCTTTTGCAGTGCGCAAATATTCAGCATTAAGTTCATTAACAAACACCGTCCGATAAAAACGTACATTAGCTCCTAGCCCACTTACAATTCCTATAATAATTGGCAAAATTAAATAACTTAACGAATAAAAACCCCAAACTGGAAAGAAATTACAATAAAAAGCTAAGTACCATTGTCCAGCAATAATAACTACGATATAGCTAATACTCATTGACGCTACGCTCAATAGTAAAATGGTTTTATCAACAATTCTCCCCTTATATGCAGTTGCAACCAATGCAAAAAGAATACCAAGAATAATTTCACCAGCAAAAATTGGTATCATCAAACACATTGAAGGTAAAATTCCTTGCTTAATAATTCCCTTAATTGATTCACGAGTTGTTAAAGTTTCACCAAAATAAAAAAATGAAACATATGGGAATTTATTTTTAAAAGAAACTACTTCTTTTATAGAATCTGCAAACTGCGAATCAAAATAATCCCTAGTTTGGCGAAAATAATTTATTGAATTTGGCAGTATTTTTTTTGCCTTAATTTCTACCTTTTTAAGCTTCTCTACCTCTTTCTTATCAAGAATTATTTGTGTTACAGACTGTGAGTTAGTAGCTTGATAATATTCTTTTGCAACATTTCCTAAGCTATATTCTCCATCTCCCTCAATAACAATTTTTAAATCACTGCCTGTTAGTGTAAAATTTGCAGGAAAAGTCAATTTGGCGGACTCAAAAGTTAAGCTAACACTAACATCTTTGTTTATTTTTTTCTGATATTTGTCAAATGCCTCGGTACGCTGCCAATTACCAAAAAGTAACGGTTTATCGGTACCTAATTTTAACCGTAGCGCTTCAACCTCTTCAGCTCTACTATTTTTTCCTAATACAGCAGCAGCAACATCGCCAGCTGATACTTTAAATAACACAAATGTTAAAAGCATCACCCCAACAATTATTAAAAAAGAATAAATTGTTCGTTTTAAAATAAACTGTAGCATTTAATTTTTCCCAATTTTGATAAAGTACGTTAGTAACTATATTTTACCATAACAACAGAGTTTTCTCAAATTAATTAGCAAAATTAAGTGGTTATTTCATAGAAATAAGAGTATCTTAATTCGTAATAAATTAAAAATTGCTAATATATAAAAATAGTAAGGACAAATTATGAGTAAAACTAAAAGTTTTGAGGCAGCGCTAGATGAATTAGAAAATATTGTCGATGCAATGGAAGAGGGTGAAATTCCATTAGAGAAGATGATTAAATCATACGAAGACGGCATGAAATTGGTGAATTTTTGTAACAAAAAACTTTCAGATATGGAAAAACGTATTGAAGTTTTAAAGGTTGCAAAAGATGAACCAACAGGTCAAACAAATGATGACGCCGACTCGTGGAGTAGTTTTGACATTAGCAGTGAGCGCGATATTTCAAATCAAAACATCATTAACGAACATCCCGATAGTCAACCATTAGACAGCGACGATTTGCCATTTTAAATTATATTAATCAAGAAGGAGAAGTTTAAAATGCCAAAGTATTATATTAATGTTTGCACCAAGAAATTTAAGTTTTTTTACTTAGCAATTTTGCTGTTATGTTTTTCATGTTTAGGCTATATTAGTTATCGAAAAGCCTGGCTTACTGGCGTGAATGAATACAACCTTACCAGAATTTTACGCCACGATAACCCAAAATGGGACTGTTATGAAAATTGTGTGGAAGAAAGCTATTCAGATAAAAACACCATAGTAATTGACCTTTATTGTTTTGACGATGGCTTAGAAAACCTTGATGCATTATATCGTTTTAAAACTGATAAAAAAATCGACATTAGAATCTCTAATTACAAAAAAGATGATTATAACTTTTTGAAGAATTTTAAAAAGTTAAAAAGCGTTTGCATAAATACTTATTCAAAACATGTTGTAACAGATTTTAGCTTCTTAAATAATCCAAATTTAAAAAAGCTAAGCCTTAGTAATTTTTCAAAATTTTCAGATACCTCAATGCTTTCTGAAGAATTAGAAACTTTGAGCCTAACAAATTGTTACAATGTCAAACTTGCACTCAAAATTCCTGAAAAAATTAAAAAATTGACAATTTATAATCTAACTGGTAATGGCAATTGTGAACAGATTAGTAAAATGACTAATTTAGAAAATTTAAATCTTCGTTACATTAAAAAAATGCCCAAAAATATTGTTTTAAATTCAAAAAAGTTAAAAGAAGTTAAAATTTTTGACTGTGAAATGGACAAATTTCCCAAATTGTCAACTCATAAACTTGATTATTTGAGCATTTCATCCTTTGATAAAGTTTCAAAAATAGATTTGAGTAACCTCAATAACTGTTTAATTGAAAACCTAAATTTACAGAATATTGACAATGCAAGTTTAGCAACCTTAAAAAATGTTTTTATTGGACAGTTAAATCTAAATTGTTTTAATAATTTAAAAAGCTTAGAAATTTTTAAAAACTTTAAAAATATTGACAAAATTAAAACATTAACGATTGAAAATTGCAAAGAATTAACCTCTTTAAAGGGGATCGAACGATTTACTGTCGTCGATAAATTGTCAATTGATGAATGCGCAAAGCTATCTTCGTTAGATAGAATTGAAAAATTAATATATCTAACAGATTTATCAGTAAGAGATTGTGAAAAAATCATTGACGTAAATCCTCTTAAAAAATTAAAAAAACTTCACCATTTAGAAATCAATAATTGTGATCTTGTTAATATTAAACCATTAATCAATTTACCTCTTAGCAATTTAGATTTAAGCTACACTAAAGTAAATGATTTTGGCACTATCAATAAGATTAAAACACTAAATTATTTATCAATATATGGGACACCATTAGCAAAAAATCCAGCAGTTAGTAAGCTCAAAATTAAATATTTAAAAAAATGGGAATTATAAAATGTATTTTAAAAAAGTTTTATTAATAAGTACGTTAGCCCCAATATTTTTTTCAACAGGATGTGGAATGACTCTTATGACAGTAGGAGCAATAAGCGAAACTGTTAAAGCTGATATTGCATCATTTAGTCGACCAAAATTTAAAATTCAAGAAGATAATGAAGAAGGTGATATTTTTATCGCAACTGAAGATTTAAGTATTGATAATTGTAATGATTTATGCCCAATTAAAGGAGAATATCGTCGAAAATATCAAAAAATTGTTCCTCAGAGCACTCGCCTTGAACTATATGACTTAGATGCTCGAACGGGATCCAACTTTCCACGTAGTGGGTTTTCACATTTTCTTATAATAAAAATGAAAGTCCTTGATGGAGAATTCAAAGATAAAGTTTTTGGACTATCACATCTGCTCTACCAAAATAAAACGTTAGGTTATTGCTATTACAAGGACAAAATTCTTTTAAAGAAAATATCCAATGACAATTAACAAATATATTAAACATCAATTTGAGGCGTAGATAATAAAAAAGCTGTTGGTTTCTTAACAGCTTTTTTATTTCATTCTTTAACATATTGAATTACTTTTTCAGTTAATAAATTAATATCATCATCAGTATGGTCAGTATTGATAATAATGCGCAATCTAGCGGTACCTTTAGGCACTGTTGGAGGCCGAATTGCTACGGCTAAAATATTATCATTCGTCAATAATTTTTCAGAAATTTCCATCGCTTTGGCAGAATCTCCAACAATCACTGGCACAATTTGTGTCGTACTATTACCAATATTAATATTACTTGCTTTTAACTCATCTTTAAAACTGTTAACTCTTTTAAATAATTTCGCACGCTTTTCGTCAAATTCAGTACTCTGCACCAATCGGACAGCAGCACTAATAGCTCCATAAGCCGCTGGTGGCAAAGCGGTACTATAAATAAACGATCCACATTTATTAATGAAATATTGCTTAAACTCTTCGCTACACGCAACATAAGCACCATAAGCACCTAATGCTTTTGAAAATGTTCCCATCGCTAAATCGCATTTATCAAATGTCGCCAAACCTTTACCATATTCACCTAAAACACCAGATGCGTGCGCATCATCTAAATATAAAATTGCATCATTCTCAGTCGCTGTTTTGTGTAATTCATCAATATAGCCAACATCGCCATCCATACTAAAAACAGTGTCACTAACAATTACTTTGCGCTCATAACGATCACTAAAACGTTCAATACTTTGTAGTAATGAACTTAAATCATTATGTTGATAACGAATAAATTTTCCACCTGACTGCTGACACCCCAAATTTAAACTTGCATGATTAAGACGATCTGCCAAAATTAAGGTTTTACGATCGGTAATCGCCTGCAACAGCCCAACATTTGCCATATAACCGCTGCCAATAATCATGGCAGCTGGCGCATTTTTCCACAGTGCAATACGCTCTTCCAAAGCCAAATATTCACTCACAGTACCTGTCACCAAGCGCGACGCCCCAGATCCAGCACCAAACTTATTAGCCCACTCTTTGGCTTCAGCAACAACTTCACTATTAAAATTTAAACCTAAATAATCATTTGATGAAAAATTCAAGCACTTTTTCTCAACACCATTTGCGTCCTTAAGAATAATTTCTCGTGCATTTACGGGCTGCATACCACGTAACTCACGACGTTTAGCATTGTCTATTGTATTATTACGCAAAAACTCCTGAATAAACTCAGGAGTTTTTTTTCTATTGTTACATTTATCATTATTCATAGAATCAACCTATTCTGTAATAATATCCTTATAACATTTGCCAGGAGGAATCATTGGCAACACATGTTCTTGATACCCCGTATGAACATCAAGAATAAATGGTCCATCAGTTTCAAGCATTTCTCTAATTGCATCAACAACATCCTCTTTTTTATAAACTTCGCGACCTGGGATCTCATAACCAGCTGCAATTCCTACAAAATTTGGGTATGGACGATCAACCTTATCATTACCAAGTTCAGTATTACCTCGCACACTTCCGTAAAAACGGTCTTCCCACTGCGCTACCATACCTAAATGTTGGTTATTTAATACCACCATTTTCATGCCGATATGTTCCATATGAATCGTTCCTAATTCTTGAATATTCATCTGGAAACTACCATCACCGTCAATATTAATAACAGTTTTCTCAGGACATGCTAATTTGGCGCCCATCGCTGTTGGCGTACCAAACCCCATTGTTCCTAACCCACCTGAAGTCAATAATTGGCGTGGGTAACTAAATGTATAATATTGCGATGCAAACATTTGATGCTGTCCAACACCTGGAACAATAATCGCTTCACCATTTGTTAATTCACAAATTTTTTCCATCACATATTGAGGCTGAATCGCATTATCATTATTTTTATATGTTAATGGATAATCTTCTTTCCACTCAGCAATTTGATTATGCCAATCAGCATAACCTTGGTGAATTGGCTCTTTATTTAATTCAGCTAAAACATCTTTAATATTTCCAACAACACCAATATCAGCAAATTTATTTTTATTAATTTCTGATAAATCTATATCAACATGAACAATTTTTGCATCACGCGCAAATGTTTCAACAGGACCCGTTACACGATCATCAAAGCGTGCACCAAATGTTAATAACAAATCACATTCATTTGCTGCATTATTTGCATAAACAGTTCCGTGCATACCTAACCACTTCAATGACAATGGGTGTGTTTCAGGAAAACCTCCTACTCCCATTAATGTTGTCACAACTGGAATATTATATTTTTCTGCGAACTCTAGTAATTCGTCATTAGCCTCAGCTGAAATAATACCTCCACCTGCATAAACACATGGCTTTTTACTATTTTTAATTGCTTCCTTAATCGAATCAATTTCTTCTTTTTTCACATGGTAATGGTATTCATACATTGGAATATCCATTTCACAATCATACTCAATATTTTCATCAATTAACTGCTGCTGAACATTTTTAGGAATATCAATTAATACTGGACCAGGACGACCTGTTGAAGCAATATGAAATGCCTCTTTAATGATTCTTGGTAAATCCTTTGCATCTAAAACTAAATAATTATGCTTAACTATTGGTCTAGTCATGCCAACAAAATCAGTCTCTTGAAACGCATTACGCCCAATTAACGATAACGGTACCTGCCCTGTAATAAATACGCATGGAATTGAATCCATATATGCATCAGCGATACCTGTAATTAAATTTGTAGCTCCCGGTCCACTTGTTGCCATACAAACGCCAACTTTTCCCGTTGCACGTGCATATCCAGCAGCAGCAAATGCACCTCCTTGCTCATGGCGCGGTAATACTACTCGAATATCAGAATCTTGCAATGCTTGGTGTAACTCCAACGAACATCCACCAGGGTATGCAAACATAATATCAACATTCATTTTCTCTAGGCACTTTACTGTAACCTGACATCCTTTCAATTTTTTTGAACTATTCTTCATTGTGATGAAGCCTTATATTTTTTGTGATTGCTTATATTAAATTCAGTTTGTGGCTCATGCTGTTATGACATTTAGCTATCATGTTAAGCCTCTCTGCAATCAATTGTTATCAATTTTATATCTTTAAATCTTTCTTTTTGGCTATTAAAATTGTGTTATAATTTTGTACTAAAATTGTTTATATGCTTTTTATGTTTGTGTAGAAGGTTTTTAGTAGCACAAAATTGTGTAACAATTTTTCTATAAGTCGCTTAGCAAAATAACGTTTGACTTAATGCCACGACGCTGACGACAATGACCACGACGTTTAATAACGCAGCGACCTTATTCAGCAATAATTGTAACATATTTTCAAGCATATAAAACATGATTTTCTTCTAATTGACTTGTAATTTAAATTTATTTAACTTTTCATTATTATACTTTTAATATACAACTAAAAAAAGTTTTTTTCAAAGAAATGATGTTTAATATTTTACATTTTTGCAAATCATTGCTATTTTTTAGATATATGAATGGGTAATTAGAATTTTAAAAAAGGTATTCTGTTAATGAAATTACAAGATGCGTTTAGACAATGTGTTAAAATTTTACAAGAGGGCAAATTTGCCGATTTAGCGCGTAATGATGCGGCCTTAATAGTTAGCGAAGTTACCTCCATTAAACATAATCAAATTCTTTTTTCTGACTACATTCTTAATGAATCTAAACAAAAAAAAATTTTTAAATGGAGTGAAAAACGCGCTAATGGAGAACCTTTGCAATATTTGTTTGGTCACACTTTCTTCAGAAATTTGAATCTTGATGTTGCCTCAGGTGTGTTAATTCCCCGCCCTGAAACAGAGATTCTTTGTCAATATGTTATTGATAAAGTTGAAAAAAATGGTACTGTTTTAGATATTGGCACTGGGAGCGGTGTAATTGCGTTAAGCATAGCGACTGAGCGTAACGACTGCAGGATTACTGCCGTCGAAAAAAGCTCCAAGGCGATAATAATCGCCAAACAAAACTTCAAGAAATATCAAAGCCAATGCTATAACAATGAATGTATTAACTTAATCAAAAGCGATCTTTTTTCGGCGTTAGATAATAATCAAAAGTTTTCAGCAATAACAGCAAATTTACCATATGTAACTGCAGAAGAATATGCTATTTTGCCGTTTGATGTAAAAAATTATGAACCTATTGAAGCCTTAGTAGCTGATGACGAGGGTTTAGCGTTAATCAAAAGAACTATTCTTGAGGCGCCAAGCCATTTAAAAAAAAATGGTTTTATAGTTTTTGAATTTGGAGACTTGCAAACTGATGCAGTTTATGGTTTATTAAAAAGTAGTAATAAATATCAAAAAATAGAAATATTTAGTGATTTAAATAATATCGAACGTTTTATTGCGGCGTACGTTTAAACAGAAAAGTGGAGAAAATATTATGAGTGATTATAGAGAAAAAGCAGTCAAAGCTTTTACAGAAGATAAAATGAGTTGTGGGCAAAGTATTTTAAAAGGCTTTCAAGAACTTTATGATATTAAAGAAGATGAAATTCTTGACGCCAAAGCATTTGGTGGCGGGCGAGCTGAAGGTGGTTTATGTGGCGCACTTTACTGTGGCAAAATGTTATGCAAAACCGATGTAGAACGCGATGAATTAACAACTGAATTCACTTCAAAAACTCAGTACGCTGAGTGTAAAGCAATTAAACAAAACAAAACAGCTTCGTGTACTGAATGTGTTGACCAAGCAGCAAAAATTTTAGAAGAAATTGCTAAAAAACGCAAATGATTACTTCTAAAACATAATAATAAAATCCACCTCTAAATTTTTAATTTGGAGGTGTTATTATTTTAGTTGCTTATTTGTTTTGTTTCTTTACATTTGCCAATATAACCAAATACACCAAGAGTACCAGTGACAACCGATGGAACAGCGGTTGGAATTGCGGTTAAAAGTCCCAATAAGACTCCCTTTCCTATCGCTGCCCCCCATGAGTCATTATAGCAATACTTTTGTAAAAAAATTGCCACAAATCCAAAAATGAAGCCAATAATTGCAGTTAGTACAACATTCAACCCCAAAGTAACAACTTCACCACTAAATAACATCATATCCAAACTAATAAAGCCAAATGCTACCGCTGGATTAATCCCAATTGATTTTAAAATGTGCATATTTTTCATATTAATCCTTGATGTCTTTCTAAGCTTTATGTCACCAAACTTCATTAAAAAATTAAAAATCTATACCACATAGATAAACTTAACAAAATATAATTTACCTAAGAAAATTCCACTACTATTCTTAATTATTTCATTAATTACTTTTGTTAATTATTGCCTTATCATCTTTTATATTGACTTCAATATCATAAAAATTCTTTAAAGTTGCTATATTCCAGCCATTGGGCAAATAGTAAAACATTGTCATTGTTTGATTTAATTTAATTTCATCAAAATATAGAAAAACTTTAGGAGGAAATTTCTCTTTTCCATTTGGTATTATAGTCGTTATTACTTCAATATTATTAATTTTATTACTAGATTTTTTTGATTTAACATTAAAATATTCTTTATTTCCCAGAATAAAGGTATTTACAACACCATCTTCAAAATCATTTATCATCCCTTTTGATAAACCATAATAACTAGGAGGACATTTTTGATTTCTTAATGATACAAAAGTCCCCTCAAGTTTTTCCATAACAATACTATCTTTAGCTAAAATTTTGCTCTTCCCTTTTTCATCAATGGTATAAATTTTTGCCTCAACTAAATATAAGATTTTTTCTTTATCCAGCGTTTCGGCATTAATTGGAGTTGTGGAATAATCCACCTCTTGAACAAGTAAAGTGCCTACTATAGCTTTTTCATTTATATGCGATTTATTTAAATTACAACATCCTGTTAAATAAACTGTCAAAACAATAAAAACTACATTCAAAATAAACTTAAATTTGTTCATTATAAATATTCCTGTATTAATTCACTTTTTTTAATTTTGTTACTTTAAAAGTTTTAATTATCTGTTTAAAATCTTCAAGCAAGGCTTGATTGCTTGTTTTAATAGTAACATTAACAATGAAACCATCATTATTAATCATTGTGCCAGAAAAAGCATATGGACCTCCAAAAGACATTTCAGCAAATTTTTTATTCCATGATGAATTTTTACCTATACAAGAATAACCTTGCGAATTTTCTGTTTTAAAGTCAAAAAATTTACCATCTTTAACAAAAACCTGTGCGAACCTTTTAGTTGTTGAAATCATCATATCTTTTGATAGCAATGGATTTACTCCAGTAACTGTAAAAACAATTAAAGAGTTACTTTCATCATCGGTTTGTATATAAAAAGCTTTTATCATATCCTGCATTTTTTTAATATTTTCATCAATATTTTTATCTTTCACAAGTGATTGAACATGACTATCACAATGCATTAGATACTCTTTTTTAGTGACGATTTTCAACTTCTTAGTTGTATTATTAACAAATGAAATCTTAATACTACCATCAGAATATGTCACCAAATTATTTTGTGTTTTACTTTTAAAAAAAACAACCGCAAAAATTAGTCCTACGGCTAAGCAAAAAGTCGCAGCTAAACTCAACAAAATTACTCTATTATTTTTCATAAAATATCAGTACTCTTATTATTTTTTATTTTTAGAATTCCCATCTTTATATACACGAATATAATCTACTTGCATTTTTACTGGGAAAATTTTATCATCAATAACTGGACTCCAACGACCGCCAATAATTAAATCTAAATACAGACAAAATTGCTGATCAAAAGGCCAATACTTTAAGTCCTTACCCAAATCCTCATCTTTTTTAATTAATTGGTACAACTCGCCGTTAAAATAAAATCTTAGCTCGCATTCATCCCACTCCATACTCCAAACATTAAAATCATTATCCATCTTCTCGCCATAGACTCTGCAATCCCAACGACTTTTTCCAGAAAAAACAGTGGTTACAAAAGAATTCTGGAGCTGACCTGTATAAGCCATCATCAACATTTCGCCACAGTATGGCCATGATAACGTATCATGTTTACTATTAATCACCGATAATTGACTCCAAGCTCCACTACCTGATTTAACCTTTGCCCTAATATCAACCTTTCCGTAGGTAAAATCAAATTTATTTTCTGACTTAAGCCGCCCTGATGTGTATTTGGCAAACTGTTGCTCTAACTTATGCTTACTCCCTTTTTTATAATTACTATTTGGATACTGTTCTTTATGGGCTTCTAAAACTAAACAACCATTTTCAACACGTACATTTTTAGGGCGTAAAGTGTAACAAGATTGTGCATCATTACGACGATAACCTTCAGCATAGGTCCATTTCTCAGGGTTTGGTTGCCCCCCCTCATTGAATTCATCAGACCAAATTAATTGCCAATTATAGCCCTTTTTGATATCAACTTTGCTAAAATTATAATTTTCATAATATGAATGACAACCTGACTTTTTCTTAGCCTTATTAATACTTTTTTCTTGAATATATTTCTGTTTTTTATTAAAATGTGTTTGTTTATTTTTGTCTGCTTTGTTTTGCGATAAAGCATCCTGATATTTAATATTAATACTACTTGTGCAACCATTTAAAACTGTAGCTAACAACACTAAAAAAAACACTTTCATTTGATTTTCAAATTTTTTCATTGAATTCAATTCTCCTTCTAATTATTATTTTATTTAAACTTCACATCTTCTGCTTTCATTAAAACTTTTCTATCCCAACCTTTTGGCAAGTAGTGAAAAGACTCAAACGTTCTATTCAACTGTTCTTTATTGCTATATACACTATCAAGTCTTGGCAATTTTTTAAACTTTTCATTATTGCCTATAATAACTGCACGACAACTCACCATAACTTCATTTTTTGCTAACTTTAACTTAGATGATTTTACTGCATCCTGATTTAAAATCAAGCATGATAATTTATATATTGGATTTTCTGGGTTATAATTATCATTTAAAGCTACAGTTGCTTCTTTATTCCACACTGAAGTAACCCTTGGTGAATATATTAGCTTACTTTTACCGCTTTTATCTATTGCATATATTTTACATGACACCAGAACCATGGCATTTTTATTAATTTTACTGCTTTTGATTATTTTCCCTTTTGCATTAAGTTGTTGAACTTTAACAAAACCTTGTAGGGCTACCTCATTTTTATCAGAATCTCCACAAATAGCACAACCTGTAGCTAATCCTGTAAGCAGACACAAAACAACTCCAATAAATAATCTTAAACGTTTCATACAAAACTCCATTTTGTTAAATAAATTTAAAAATGCTTTAAAATATAGACAAACTAAATATAGTCATATAATTGTTATATTCAAACCTAATAATAGTTACATAAAAATAATAAAATCCCTAATTTAAAGATATTAATATTAGGGATTTTATTATTTTTAAATTTATTTAAGAGATTTTACCTACTTAATTTCATCAAAGATAATACACGCTCCTCCTCCTGCAGCCAAATTTAATGATAAAGAAGTCTGATTATCAACATTTTGCTCTTGTTGCTGATAAGATTCTTTATTGCTTTTATAATGAGTCTCATCCGTATCGGTAAAAATCTTTGCTTGGTAGTTTTTATTTTCTAGAAAATTTAATGGAACTTCAACGGTACGTTTATAATTACCATTAACAACCGCTAATAACCATTGGCCATGCTTATTTTTACGTGCAACTGCAATATATTTATCAAACTCAGCCTTTACCGTTTTACTCTGCTGCCAAGGTTGTTGCTGTAAAGCGATAAATTTAAATAGTTCAGAATGTTTTTTATAGGCATCAGCCGCATCTGGAAGCACTACAAGCCCACTAAATGCGACTAAAGTTCGTGCGGTCTCTGCAACAATCGTTGAATTAATTTTTTGAAAAACTCGTGGACGCTTTGTAGTTGTATTCAAGTCAAAAAAACCATTAGTCATATCAATTGGTCCAGCAATATTATCGACCATAACGATGCGCAAAAATCCTTGCGGATCATATGATCTTTTAGCATCAGCTTGAGCATGGCAAAACTCCTTAGTTACTGCATTTGGATAAGTATTAAATTCACCTGTTGGCAAAACTGGGTTATCATGGAAATCAATCATTAAATGATTTTTAGCACATTTTTCAATTAACATTTGAGTTTTAGCAATCTTGTTTTGTTGTCCTTTCACCCTCAAAAAGCCATATTTAACTCCTGCAACTCCTTTTTTATGATACATAGCAAAAACTTTATCAATATCGTAATTATTTGAAGCAACATCATTTAAGTAAAGCAAAATTTTTACGTCTTTTTTCTTAGCATAATCAAGTAATGTGTTAATGCGATTCCACTGTGATGGATCTAAAGGATTTGATTTAGGGTTGAATTCATGACCATACCAGTTTGCATCAAGCAATAAATATGGAACTTTTGTATCATGTGCAAAATCAACAAACCTTAGCCATGATTCCAAATTTAATCCATATTTAAAACCATCATCTGCAGTATAACCCCATGCTCGCCAATCCCAAAAACAGACTCCTGGTTTAACCCACTTAAATTTTTCTTGATTAGCAACTGGGTTTAAATTTGCAATAGTGTCGCTATCCAACAATGAATTAATATTATCACTCAATAAAAATACACGCCAAGGAGAGTGTTGCTGATTTTTATATTTTACAGTTGTAGAAAAATAAAGTTCATTATCATTTTTTACCTTAAAATCTAAAAAATTATAATTTAAACAATTTGCTTCAGTTAAAGAAATAAAATATTTAGGTATCTTAAAATCATTTGATAGTAATATAGGGGTGCGTAGCTTATTTTTAAATTTAGTCAACTTTGCTGGAGTTTGTGGCGAATTTTCACCTCGATAACAAGTCGCTATCATCTTTTGAGTTAGTAAAACTTCACCATATTCAGTAAAATTTTTTACTGGAAAATTATTTTTTAAATTATATCTAAAGGCAATGGCATCGTTATATATTCTAAAAGTTAAACCTGTAATATATGGATTTTTTTTATCAGCACTAAAAGTAACTTCAGAATAATCATTATCTACTACCGCACGTTTGCCCCATACAACTTGCACCTTTTCTGAAACATTTTTTTGTTCTAGAAATTTTAAATTCGCAATTTTATTTTTAGTTTTAAATGATAGATTTTTAAGAATTAATAACTCGCGATTATTACGGCAAAACTTAAAGCTGCTATTTGCATAATTAAAGTGTAGTGAATTTGTTCCATCAACAGATGTAAATTTTTTTGTAACTTGACAATCATTTGCCTGAACGCCGACAGCGCTTGCCAGTATCCCAATCAAAAATAATTTCTTTTTCATGATTAAATCCTTTTTTATTTTCTTTTTAAATGCTAATAAACTACTTTACAAATCACAATATTTCAAACTATAGTACACTACTTTACAAGTTAAATATCATTTTTACCATGTTTTATATGCCCATATAAAAATTAAAAACCTAAACTTATAAAATAAGTTTAGGTTTTTAAAACGTTTTTTCTGACAAATTATTTCTTTTCAGTATTAATTTTAATAAAATTTTGCTTATCACCTTTGGCATCCATTTGCTCATCATCACCCTTCTTACCTGGAACGCTAACATTAATACAACCGACTGCAGTTATTGCCAATAGTAAGCCAAAAACTAATACCGTTAATAAATTTCTTGTTTTCATAACATCTCCTCAGCATTTGTTATAATGTTTTATACTCAAAAATTAATTACTAATAAATATACAATACATTATAATACGTGAGTTAATTTTTTGCACAACTTTCTATTAATTAGGCAGGATTAATCAAAGAACCAAAGTAACAATAATTTAAAAATAATCCACTTAGAACAAATGTTAAAATTAAAATAATATTCCAAAATATCATAAATTTTTGTGAATGCTTTCTTATCATACAAATAAGCGCCAACAGTTCAAAACCTACAATGAGTACAAATTCTTTAATAAATACCCAATCATCTCTAGTTAATCCTTTTCTTAAAACCGCCTCCCTAATATAATTTGGATTAACATAACAGTATTATTGACGATTAAATTTATTAACGTTGTACTCTCCTTCATTATTTAGATTACCACTAAAACTATCTCCAAAATATTCCTTACCATCAACTTCATATTTATACAATAAATTAAATTTCTCGTAATCTATCATTTCAAATTTTATAATTTCACACCGAACTTGTTCATATTTGTAAGTTCGCAAACCAAAATACAAAACTAACCCCAAATATCCAACCATTATAACATTAAAAGCACTCCAAAAAGTAACAATGCCACATTTTTTTAGTATCTTTAGCCAACCAGACAATTCAAAAGCTTCATTGCGCCGTTGAGCTTGATATTTTTTATAAGAATCAAAAAAATAGTAACCAAATGCACAAAATATAACAATGAAAGAACCTAACCCAATAATATTATCTAGGTACTCAAATAAAGATGGTCTATGTTTACGAAAAAAACAGCTTTTTTTGCAGAATTTTTATCTACGTAAAAATGTGCATCTTTTTTCTTTATAAACTTCTTTTGCAACCCCGCGCAACATTCATAATTATGACGATGAAAATCATGTCTGAAATATTTTTGACCTTAATAAAAATATGAATATTTAATTCATAGTCGTCAATATCTTTAGTTGGAGGGAATAAACGAACTTTTTCAACTTCAGCAGGAATTTTTGCCAACTTAAGTGTTCTTTATATTGGTCATTTTTTAAATTAATATTCATGATAAGTTTCTCTGAATAACACCAAAAACATAATTAAGAAAATTATAAACGCAACTATGCAGACAAATAAATTAAATAAGTTATTATCTCTTTTTATATTTAAAATTTCTTTAATTTTTGCCATTGCCCCTCCATTTTTTGCTAAATATTTTTATCGCTTACTTATTATCTAATTCAGCTAGAGCAGCCTTACGGCTTAAACGGATTTTTCCACCGTTATCAATATCAATAACTTTTACTGTTACATTATCGCCTTCTTTACAAATATCACTAACTTGAGCAACACGGTAATCAGCCATTTCTGAGATATGTAACAATCCTTCGATACCAGGAAGAATTTCAACAAAAGCACCGAAATCACGACAATTTTTCACCTTTCCACGGTAAATTTTACCAACTTCAGCCTCTGCAGTACAAGCTTCAACACGGAATAATGCTTGATCTAAAGCAGTTTTATCTTTTGCCATAACTTTTACTGTACCATCATCTTCGATTGCGATATCAGCTCCAGTTTCTTCACAAATACCTTTAATATTTTTACCACCAGGACCAATTAGACCACCAATTTTATCAGGATTAATTTTAATTGACACAATGCGTGGAGCATTGGCATTCAAGTCTTCACGAGGTTCAGCAATACATTCAGCCATCGAATCTAAGATTTTTAAGCGGCTTGTTAAGTTACGATCCATAGCTTTGAATAATAAATCTAAAGAGATACCAGGTAATTTTAGGTCAAGCTGGAAACCAGTAACCCCTTCACTAGTACCACAAACTTTAAAATCCATATCACCAAAATGGTCTTCTGCACCAATAATATCTGTTAACAACAACTCTTTACCATTGCCATCGGTAACTAAACCACATGAAATACCAGCAACAGGAGCTTTAATTGGCACACCTGCATCCATTAATGACAATGTAGCACCGCAAACTGACGCCATTGAAGTAGAACCATTTGAACCCATAACTTCAGATACGCAACGTACAGTATAAGGGAAATCCTCTGGAATAACTTGCGCAACAGAACGCTCAGCTAAGTTACCATGACCAACTTCACGACGACCTGGTCCCATAATTCTACCAACCTCACCCACACTATAATTAGGGAAATTGTAATGTAAGTAAAAACGTTTTACCTCATCGCCATTTGCTACTGTGTCAGCAATCTGTGCATCTTTTTCTCCTCCAAGAGTAGTCACAACTAATGCTTGAGTTTCGCCACGAGTGAAAATACCACTACCATGAACAACAGGCAATACAGCAACTTCTGAATGTAAATCACGTAATGATTCAGTATCACGTCCATCGGGACGGTAATTTTTCTCTAAAATTGCAGTACGAATCGTTTTCTTCACTAACGCATCAAATGCCATTCTAAATTTCTGTGCAATTTCATCTTCTTCCATAACATCAGCAAATTTTGCGAACATCGCTTCTTCAACACCACTTTTTAAAGCATCTAAAGCGTTACCACGATCTTCTTTGCTCGCTATTAAGCATGCATCTTCAATAGTATCTTTTAATTGTTCTGCTAAGAAATCAGCCATTTCTTCAGGAACTGTTGTCAATGTAATTTCTTTTTTCGCCTTACCAGCTTTTGCTGCTAATTCCAATTGTGCAGCACATTGAACCTTCACAATTTCATTTGCAAATACCATTGCATCCTTAAGCACTTGTTCTGGAACTTCTTTTGATTCACCTTCAATCATAATAACTTTATCAGGTAAACCAGCATAAATTAATTCAATTTCACTTTTTTGTTTTTCTTCGTATGTTGGATTAGCAATAAACTCACCATCAATTAAACCAACTCGTACCGCTCCAATTGGACCTTGGAATGGTAAATCACTAAGCATTAACGCCGCAGATGAACCAATCATACATAAAATATCTGCATCATTAACACCATCAGCACTCAATAACAATGCTTGAACTTGTACATCATCATAAAAACCTTTTGGAAATAATGGGCGTAATGGACGGTCAGTCACACGACATGTTAAAATTTCTTTCTCACTTGGACGACCTTCACGTTTAATAAATCCACCAGGAAAACGACCTGCTGCACTGTATTTTTCACGGTAATCTACCTGTAATGGGAAAAAATCTGCTCCAGGGCGAGCTGGACCGCTACAAGCACAAACTAAAAGATTAGTTTCTCCCATTGTAACAATTACAGAACCATTAGCTAATTTTGCCATCTTGCCAGTCGAAATTTCTATCGAACGACCAGCTGCTACTTCGAATGATACTTTTGCTTCACTCATTTTTTTAATCCTTTTTAATTAAAATATTTTTTTCTATTTAAGTGAAGTGTATTGTTTAAAAATTTAGCGGAATTGCGTTATCAACCACAGAACAACTTATTCAATACCATGATTCTGGAGCTGATAACGACAAATTCCACTTTACCAAAAAAATTAATCAACACACTTCATAATTTGCCAACTAATTTAACACCAATAAGTAAAAAATGCAATAGCCGCTATGAAATAAAATATATCATAACGGCTAAACTGAAATAATCTTTTAACTAACTAATAGTTGACAATTATTTTCTGCGGATACCTAACTCATCAGTTAATGAGATGTAACGCTCATGATTTTCGCTATTTAAATAACGTAATAATTTCGCACGACGGCTAACCATTGCTAAAAGACCACGACGTGTGCTGTTGTCTTTTTTATTGCTACGTAAATGCTCTGTCAAATCTTTGATACGTTGAGATAATACAGCAATTTGAACTTCTGGAGAACCAGTATCACCCTCTTGACGAGCGTATTTTGCGATAATTTCTTGTTTTTTAGCCTTATCCATGATAATAATTCCTTATTGGTTACGCGCTCGGCAGCTTGACCTTGTGTCATCTTATAAATTAAGAGGCAAACCTTAATTAACCACCATGAGCCGCTTTATCTATTTTGAACTAATAATTTAGCAAACTATTTATAATTTTCAAATTAAAAAAATGATTTTATAGCGAAAAACAGTAAATTCTCGTCTGCAATGGCACGATTAACGCCAAATATTTTTTTTCCTGACCATTTTTCAATGTTTTGAAAATAGCAAAACTATTCAAGGTTCGTGGCAAATATTTTGGCACTTCACAAACAACAGACGTTTTCCCATTGCTTTTAGCTATTTTTATAATTCTACGATAATCCATTGAAAAAGCAAAAACTGCATCTTGATCATGGCTTTCAATAATTGGCGCACGAGCTGCGCATTGCCATTGCTCTTGACCTTTCTTATTAAAATATTTTATTTTTGGTAACATTACATCGCCATGATGCGGATCTCGGCGCTTTTCTATGTTTGAAATACAAAAATTTTTATTATCAACTGTCACTAAAAAACTATCAATATTTTTGATAACAGGTAAAAAGAATGACACTTGAAAATTCTTTTTATTAGCATTATCAACGAAACTTTGAATTGTCCGTCCACTCTTTAAGAGATAAACTTTTTCATTAGCAACCTTTGGTGCATTACGCTGACTAAAACTACCAAAAACTGCCCTTGACACCCAATTATCACTCCCCCATTGAATACCACTATTGCGTAAAATCTTAAAATTATAATTTAACCCAACAATTGGAATTCCAGCTTGAACAAACGGATTATCATTTAATGGAAAGCGTGAACCATTTTGTCCCAACTCTTGAAACCAATAAAATTGATAATATGGCTGTTTGATTTCTTGATAATCTTTTTTAATTAACAAAGGAATGAAATTATTGGCATTATTTTCTGTTCCCCATGCAAAGTTACTGATGTAAACCATATTAAAATTCGCCCCACTAAAACCAAACGTCTTCGGGATATACTTCTCACCAAGTTTATCCGCTAAAACGACATCGTACTGATTTTCATTATCCATTCCTCCTGGACACACTGACAGCAGTGAATACTGATAAATACCATAACCGCTTGGATTACTATTATTAGCATTATTTAAAATCTGCTGGCGGCGTAAATTCGTCACCGTTTGAATTGCACCTTGATTATATTTTTTGGTTAAATCTACAAAATTTGGTGTATCTGTGTATTCAAAAACAGCCGCTAACCCTGCAGCCTGAATATCTAAAATAAACAAAATTGAAGCTGTTATAATTATTATAAATGTTAAAAATGAATGCCTTGATTGTTGGATATTCGCTAAATTCATCACTACTTTACCTCTTTTATTATTAAAAAAGTTGATTAATTGTCTTTAGTAGCTTATTATTATAGACAAATAGAAATATAGTAAAAAGCTAACTTTAATTTTTACAGTCATTCATAAATTAATTTATGGTTATTTTCAATTAAACTTTTATGAATGACTGCGTGTTACCGAACAACCACGTCTATTATTAAATATATATTAATTAAACGTCATAATCAAAATTAAATTTAGTAATTTATTATCAAATAATTAAATAAAAAACATATTAACATACTATAAAATAAATAATTATGAGTAAATATAACAACAATAATAATATAAATAGTTTTGAAAAGCCATTTACTGTGGCAATTGTTGGTCGTCCAAATGTTGGAAAATCTTCATTATTCAATGCAATTTTGAAGCGTCGTTTAGCAATTGTTCATGAAATGAGCGGAGTAACCCGTGATAGAATCATGGCACCAGCGTCATTTAAAGGTAAACATTTCCAGATTGTTGATACTGGAGGACTTGGAGTCTTTGCTAAAGAAAAACGTAAAGTGGACCGTTGGGATCAAGGAATTAGAACACAAATTGATGCAGCAATTGAAGACGCTGACGCATTAATTTTAGTAGTAAATGTGCAAGAAGGAATTTGCCCTCTTGATAAAGAAGTTGCTAAATATATTCGAAAAACTGGAAAACAGGTTTATTTGGCAGCAAATAAAGTTGATGATCCAGGGCATGAAAGATTGATGGCAGATTTTACATCTTTAGGTTTTAAAAATATGTTTCCAATTTCATGTTTACACCGCCGCGGTATCGAAGACCTTTTATACCGTACAGTACGCAGTGTAAAAAGTAATAAAGAACTCGAAGAAGAAAACAAGTTAGCAAGCTTTAATATCGCAGTTGTCGGACGTCCAAACGTTGGTAAATCATCAATGGTAAACCGCCTAATTGGTGAAGACCGTGTTATGGTTAGTGAAGTTGCAGGAACAACCCGTGATTCAGTTGATATTGATTTTCACTTGAAATTAAATGATGAAGAGATCAAAGCAACGTTAATTGATACGGCTGGACTGCGTAAAAAAGCAAAAGTTAGCGATGCAGTAGAAATGTTTAGCGTAATGCGAGCGAACGACGCAATCAAGCGTGCTAATTTAATTTTATTTTTAATTGAAGCATCAAAAGATGGTGTAACTGCTCAAGATAAGCGAATTGCAGCACTAATTCAAGAAAGTGGAAAAGGATGCGTTATTGTTGCAAATAAGTGGGATGAATGCAAAAAAGTTGAAGCTGACAAAAAAGTTGTTTTAGACGAGATAAAATACCAAATGCCACAAATGAATTATGCACCTGTCGTTTTTGCGAGTGCAATGACTGGCTTTAATATGGATAGCGTTCTTGATTATGTTGCAGAAGTTAAATCACAAAGTGAAGTTTCTGTACCAACTTCAGTTATTAATAAAGCAATTGAAGATGCATTTTTACGAAATTCTCCACCTGTAATTGGTCCTCGTCCATTTAAAATTTATTACTCAACAATGATTAATAACGAACCTCCACACTTCGTGTTATTCGTAAATAGTACAAAATATTGTGCAGCAAATTATTTAAAATATTTAAATAATTATTTCCGTGATCATTTTCAGTTTTTAGGTTGGCCAATTCGTATTGAATTAAGAGACCGTCCTAAAAAGATTGAAAGTATTCGCAGTAAAAAAACTTCAGTATCACGTTCGGTTTCTCCAGAAAAACGTGCGGCTGATAAGCGCCGTGGTATAAAAGGATCAACACGTCGCCGTGAAGCGGCTCAAAAACGAAATAAACGTCATAGACGTTAAGTTATAATTTTTATTTGAATTATAAGGCACAATTAACCGTTGTGCCTTTTTTAATAAGAGTATATAATAATATGAAAATTGATTATTTAAATTTTATTCACCAAGCTACTAAATTAGCTGAAAAAAATATTTCGGCAGTATGCGAATTATTAAATGCAGGTGCGACAGTGCCATTTATTGTCCGTTACCGTCGTGATAAAATTGGTGCAAATTTAACTGAAAAAGATGTAGTGGCTATTCGTGATAATTTAACAAATTTTGAAACATTTACCAAACGTTATCAGGCGATTATTGACAGTTTAGAAAAACGTGATTTACTAGACAAAAATTTACTAAATAAACTAAATGAATGCACCAATATTAATGACCTTGAAGCAGTTTATTTCCCTTTTAAAGAAAGCCGCCAAAACCGAATGGCAAAAGCAATTGCTCTTGGTTTAGAGCCGATTGCTAATGAAATTATGGCTCAAAAAGATCAATTCATTGATTTTTTTGCAATTCTAGGACATCGTGGTTTATCAATTGATGAAATTAATAGTGGAGTTACGGATATTATTGCGGCAAAATTAGCCTCCAATAATGAAGTTATTGAAGAACTACGTAACTATTACGAAAAAACAGCGATTCTTGAATGTCAAGTTAAGAAAAACTGTGATGAAAAAAAAGCACAACTTTATAAAAATTATTTTGATTTTTCTAAAAAATTTTACCATTTATCTTCTCATCAATATTTAGCAATTAGCCGTGGCGTTAATGAAAAATTGTTACGCATAAAAACAGTTATTGATACCGAAAGATGCATTAAAATAATTCGCCGTATAACAGTTGAAAACCACCGAGCATATTATACAAAATTATTTTTAGCTGGTATTGATGAATGCTTTAAACGTTATGTAAAACCAATGTTGGAACGTGAATTGATTAACACGACAAAAGAGCGTGCAGACCTAACTGCCATCGAAGTTTTCACAACCAATTTACAACAATTACTTTTAACGACGCCCTTAGGAGAAAAAACTGTTTTAGCGCTTGACCCCGGCTTTACTAATGGTGTAAAATTCGCAATCATTAATGAAGTTGGCAAATTGCTTTATTCTGGGAAAATATTTCCTTTTAAAGATGCTACAAAGAGTACAAATATCATTAAAGATTCACTAGAAAAATATTCTGTCAAAGTAATTGCATTGGGAAATGGCACTGCATCAAACGAAACAATGAATTTTCTAAAATCATTTATTAAGGACATACCAATTATTGTAGTAGATGAGTGTGGTGCTTCAATTTATTCTGTTACCGAATGTGCCGTTGAAGAATTTCCCGAACTTGATTCAACATTGCGTAGTGCAGTATCAATTGGACGACGTTTGCAAAACCCATTGGCAGAATTGGTCAAAATTCCTGTTGAATCATTGGGAGTTGGACAATACCAACATGACGTTAATAATAAATTATTGAAGAAAAGCCTTGATGATGAAGTTATTCACTGCGTGAACAAACATGGTGTAAACTTAAACTTGGCCTCAAAGGAACTATTACAATATGTGTCTGGATTAAATGCCACGACTGCCAAAAATATTGTATCATATCGTGAACAACATGGTCATTTTAAAAATCGTGAACAATTAAAAAAAATTACCAGATTTGGAGCAAAAAGTTTTGAACAAAGTTCAGGTTTTTTAAAAATACTCAATGGCAACAACCTGTTGGATGCAACCTGTATTCACCCTGAGTCATATTCTATTGCCCAACAAATTTATCAATTGATGGTTGATGAAAAATTAGATAAAGACTGCCTTCGAAATTTTAAAAATACTTATGGTGCGCAAACGGTTGACAATATTACAAATGAACTTAAACTTTATCTTAAAGAGGATGATTATGAATTTGATTATTCAAAAATTACATTCGAAAAGACTGTTCATTCATTTAGTGAATTAATTGTAGGTGATAAAATTTCAGGTAAAGTTGTAAATATCACAAATTTTGGAGCATTCATTGATGTAGGTATTCATGAAAATGGTTTTATTCATATCAGTAATATTGCCGATGAATTCATTGAAAATATTAACGATTACCTAAAATTAAACCAATTAATAGAAGCGACAATCATTGAAATTGATAAAGAAAAAAATAAATTTGCGTTGAGTTTGAAAAAAATTTAATTTTTTTTGCTCTTTTTTTTCAAAATCAAAATTGTTTTTTCTTTTAAAAGGTGTATTTATAACTGCCTTAAAAGTCATATTTAAAAAATTATTATTAATAATAGCAGGATTAACACACAATGAATATTGATATAAATAATTTTTTTACGCCACAAGAATGGCAAAAAATTCAAGAATTTAGCTCTCAAAAGGAAACGCCCTTTCTAGTAGTCCTTTTAAATATCGTTGAGCGTCGTTTCAATGAATTAAAAGAGGCAATGCCTTATGCAGATATTTATTACGCAGTAAAAGCTAATCCTGCTGTTGAAATATTACAGCTTCTTGATCAATTAGGTTCATGCTTTGATGTCGCTAGTGTTTATGAACTACGCATACTACAAAGCTTAAACATCTCACCTGAACGAATGAGTTTTGGTAATACTATTAAAAAGAGCAAAGATATTAAAGAATTTTATGACGCTGGAGTGAGGTTGTATGTTTCTGACAGCGAAATGGACTTGAAAAATATCGCACAAAATGCTCCAAATTGTAAAGTTTTAATTCGTATTCTAGCTGAAGGTGTTTTAACGGCTGCTTGGCCACTTTCACGAAAATTTGGCTGTAGTCAAGAAATGGCGTATGATTTATTGGTAATGACACGTGATTTAGGGCTTGTTCCTTATGGAGTGTCTTTCCATCCTGGTTCTCAGCAGAGAGAAATTGGGGCATGGGATTCGGCAATTGCTAAAGTTAAATATTTATACGATATGTTGCTAGAATCAGAAAATATAAAGTTACAATGTATAAATATGGGTGGAGGTTTACCAAGCCAATATCTTGATAAAATTAATACTACAAAAACATATGGCGATGAAATTAAACGTTTTCTAACTGATGACTTTGGTGACGATATGCCAAGAATTATCATTGAACCTGGTCGTTATATGGTTGCAAATGCCGGAGTATTAATTAGCGAAATTGTTCTCATTGCACGAAAATCAAGAACAGCATTAGCACGTTGGATTTATACTGATATTGGTAAATTTGGAGGACTTATGGAAACTCTTGATGAATCGATAAAATATCCTATTTATACTCCAAAATATGCTGAAAACGACAAAGAAAAAGCAATTATTGCCGGACCTAGTTGCGACAGCGTTGATACAATGTATGAAGATTTTCAATATCCACTGCCGTTGAGTCTAGAACAAGGTGATCGTTTATACTGGTTATCAACAGGTGCATATACTTCAAGTTATTGCTCGGTGAACTTTAACGGTTTTCCACCACTAAAAGCGTACTATTTATAACTTAGAACTTGACTTTATTTGCTAATAATAGTAAGTTGAATTGTTCAAGATTTGAACCACACTTTCAAATTTCTTTTTGAAAATGTGCACTATAGTATGCGAACAAGGGAATTTTTGCATTACATCAAAACTTTAAAAATATTTTTTTAATAAAAAAATCAAAATTAATTTCAGATGCGGTGAAAAATATTCTCATTAATTTAAGGCGAGTTAAAATGAATTTAAATAGCGAAATTAAACAATACTTTCACAAAAAATATTTCAATAAATTTTGTGAAAATTTTACTACTCTGTATACTAAAGAACAAGGTCAAATAACACTTCCTGCAGATGATATTCATATTGATGTTGTAACTGAAAAAATTACTAAAGCTGAAGATGCAAAGTTAGTGCGTGTTAGTATTTGGCTAGATTATGTTGAATGTGCATTTTTAGATTTCACCTGTCTAAAACCATTAACATCGCAAGGAGTTAGCATTAGACTTTATGGTAATTGCAAAAGAACATGTGTTAAACTAGGTAGCAGAGTTAATATTGAAGTTGACTCTGAATTACAAAAACGTGGCCGTTTATACATTGCAAAAGAAGATGAAGAAGTTGATTCAACAATGATTATTACTCAATTGGAGTTTGATGGTGACGATATTGACCCATCGCGAACAGAATACATTTCTATTGAAGAATACAACACAGCTTATGAAAAACGTCGCGCAAAATATCGGAAAAAATTAAATATTCCTTTTTTCAAAATTTCAGTAATTGCGATGATTGGAATTTTAATTGGTTTGGTATCATGGCTAGCATTCTATTTAGTAGAACAACAAAATGCTCAAGCTGAAAAATTAAGAGCTGTAACCCAAGAAAATGAAGCTTTAGAAATACACAATAAAAATTTAGTTGAAAAAACTAAAGCATTAAAAAAAGAGACTAATAACTCTAAAGATAAATAACTTAGAGCAATAAATTATTTGAAAAGTTTTCACTTTATTATATAAATAGAGTGAAAACTTTTTTATTTTTAAGATTCAATTTTTTTTATATCTATTACCGTGTCACTTATACTTGTTTTAGCTTTATTTTATTTTGTTTTTACTATATAATTATTTATTTTGTTTGATTGAATTTTTCCTTTTCTACCATATAGTTAAATAACCAGTAAGAAAAAAATTTAATTATAATTTAACACAAAAAGGGAAAAAAAAAATGAAAAAAAACTTACTATTTAGTAGCTGCCTAGCACTTCTTTATTTAAGTTCAACCAACTTATTAGCAGAAAGTTATAGTGTAAAATCTCCTGATAAAAAATTAGTTTTTACATTTGACTTTGAAGACAAGAACTTAAGTTATTCAATTGAGGTTGATAGAAAAAAAACAATTGTTAATACACCAATTAGTATGACTATTGACAATAAAAAATATCCTCAAAGTTCTCAACAGCCTACCATTAAACGTTCAAGTGTTAATAAAGTTTTCAAACTACCTGTCAAAAATATTAATTCCAAAATTACTGAAAACTACAATGAAATAATTTTAAAATTTGACAATAATATAGCAGTAACTGCGCGAGCGTATAATGAAGGAGTCGCATTTCGTTGGGAAACAATGTTTAACAAGAATGAAATTTTAATTGGTGATGAACAAAATTTAGTTAATTTTGCTAAAGATTTTGCAATTTATTATCCTCAATTAAACGGCAGAAATTTTATTTCTCACCAAGAAAATAAATACCATTATTTTAAGAAACTAAGTAAAATTTCACCAAAACTAGCAAAAATGAGAATGCCTGTCCCAGTACTAATTTGCTTAGATAATGACAAAAAAATGTTAATCTCAGAATCAGATTTAGAATCATATCCAGGATGGTATTGGAAAAAATCTGATGCTAAAGCACTACAATTTTCAAGCGAATATCCGAAATACCCGTTAACTTTTAAGCAAACTTCATTCCGAACTGTAGAGCCTGCAAAACGTGCCAACTACATTGCTAAAGTTGCTGGTTCTAGAACATACCCATGGCGCGCGTTTTTAATTGGCAATGATAAAGACTTAATGGTAAACCAATTAATTTACAAATTAGCATCACCATCACGTATCAAAGATACATCATGGATTAAACCAGGAAAGGTACAATGGGACTGGTGGCATGCGATGTATATTAAGGATGTGGACTTCAAAAGTGGCATTAACACACAAACATATAAACATTATATCGACTTTGCGGCAAAACATGGCAATCAATATGTTATCCTAGATGAAGGTTGGAGCTTAAAAGGTAAAGAAAATTTGCTTAAAGTAGCTCCTAATATGGATATTCAAGAAATTTGTGATTACGGTAAAAATAAAGGAGTAGGAGTTATTTTATGGACTACAGGTATAGCATTACATCATAATTTTGATAAAGCGTTTAAACAGTTTGCAAAATGGGGTGTGGCTGGGCTAAAAATCGATTTTCTAGTGCGAGATGACCAAATTATGGTTGAATGGTGCTACAAATTTTTAAAGGAAGCTGCTAAACACAAAATGGTTGTCGATTTCCACGGTGCTTATAAACCTACTGGTTTTTCACGCACATATCCAAATCTATTAGCTTGTGAATCTGTGCTTGGGCTTGAACAATACAAGTGGAAAGGCAAATTAGCAAATCCAAAATATGACACTATTATTCCGTTTATTAGAAATGTTGTAGGGCCTATGGATTACACACCTGGTGCAATGAAGAATCTTCACTTAAAAGATTACAAAATCAATTATAGAGAACCATTTAGTATTGGTACCCGCTGCCACCAATTAGCAATGTATGTTGTCTATTACAGCGGTTTACAAATGTTAGCAGATTCGCCGACTAGCTATCGATTAAATCCAGTTGCGATGCAATTTTTAGATAGAGTCCCAGCTGAATGGGATAAATCAATTGCACTTGCTGGCAAAACTGGGGAATATGCGATTATGGCACGCAAAAATAATTCAACGTGGTTCGTTGGAGGTTTGAATAACTATGATGAACGAGAGGTGGTTATTAAGTTAAATTTTCTTGATGATAATAAAGTTTACGCTTTAAATTTATATTGTGATGGCGATAACATTGCTAAAAATGCACAAGATACCAAAGTAGTAGTGAAGCAAGTACGCAAGAACGATGAAATTAAAGTGAAAATGGCAAGCGGAGGGGGCTTTGCAGCAGTGTTAAGCAACTAATTTTATAATTTAACAATATTTTTGGACACCGAAATTAATTTTAATTTAGTTTCGGTGTTTTTATTTTTCGGGAAAAAATTTTATTTTTTTATTTTTTTCGCTAAGAATCATAAAATCGTATCGTTTTAAGTATAGGAAGGAATAATAATGGAAGGATCTTAGTAATGTGGAAGGAATAAATGGGGGCAGGAAACAAAACTAAGGTGATAATGGAAGGAAATTAAATGGGAAGGTTTATCGGGGAAAAATTGGGGGAAGGCCCTTTTTGAAACCAAAAGTTTAGAGACAAAGCGTTTCTAACTCTTAAAAATAATAATTTTTCAATCCTTAAAACAGCAAGGTTATCCTACAACTTTGCTGTTTTTCTGAGCTTATATCTTAATTTATAGTAGCATAATATTATAATAAATACTAATTTAAAGGTATAATTTAAAATTAGACGAAGGAAACAAACTAAAATAATGAAAAAAATTATAGCTTTAATGATATTGTTTATATTAACAATTAGTTCAAATGCTAATATTATTATAAAAAATTGACCATGGAAAGCAAAAGAGACCATTAAGGTATTAAGTTCGCAAACCTTAAAGCCATTAGCTGATTGCGAAGTCACTATGATTTCCTTGATAAATGAGGTTCATAAAAAATATATTGGGAAAACTGATAAAAAAGGGATTTATGTTTTTGAGGATAATATTTTCAATTTGAAAGCTAAGTTTGCGAAGAAAAACTATTATAGTAGCTATACAGAAGTTCTGTTTGATAATTCGAAATTTGATTTTCAAAAAAACAGTATTTTTAAACATTGGAATCAATAAATTGTCGTAAAATTGTGTAAAAAATAGCGCCTACTCCAATGTATGTGCAAAAATTAATAAAAGAAGCAATTCCTAAAATGAATCATCCATGTGGTTATGATTTATTAATTGGAGATTGGGTTAAACCTTATGGACAAGGTATTATAAATGATTTTATTATAAATGCATCTTATTACTCAAAAAATAATGGTTCATTACGGGACATTCATGATAAAAAAATTAACAATAACATTCTCTGACCCAAATGATGTAATTCAAAAAAAAGAAAACAGGGTATGTAAGTAGAATTAAATGTCCATTTAAATTTATTTATAAAGCTTCACTTACCGGTTATCAATCAATATTAAAAGAATATAAGTCTTTTGATGGAAAAACACACAGTCGTAGTCATAACAGAAATGCTAACTATATTTTTAGAATTCGCACTAAAACAGATGAAAAAGGCAATATTGTTAGTGCATTATATGGTAAAATTTATGGTCAAATTGAACATGGTAAATACATTCAATTTACTTATTATGTAAATCCTACACCAAATTCAAGAAGTATGGAATGATAACAATATTATTAAAAAACTGAAAGGGAAATTTTATTATGTTCAAGAGTTATAAAATAATGAAAAAAAATTATAATGTCAGAGACTTTCATATGAGTCTATAATAATTTTAGCCATATTTATTGGTCAAAAAATTCTTGAACTTCATCAAAATTCTTGGTCCAATCACTAAACGTATAACTAATTGTCGCAAAGAAACCATTAACTATTAAGTCATTATTATAGCGCCCTTTATAAGCCATCTGGAATTGAACATTACTATTCCACTCAACCCCAAATCCAGCCTCTGTTGCAATCGCCCAAGGTGCACTTCTTGCTGTAACGTGTGCAACTTCGCCATCGGCATTACTAATATCACCACTAACGTTATTACCAGTAAATGTTTGCACCCAGTGTGTTGAAACATTTGGTGTAATAATAAAATTATCACTTACACGGTAACTTTTTGCTAAACGCAATCCAAAAACACCATCAACAAAATTATGATTGATATCTTTATATTTCAATTCAAAAATACGCTCACCAGCGTCTTCAGAAACATTTTGGCTATGCAACCATTGATAATTGAAACCAACTTCTGGTAAAATATCAATCACCTCAAACTCTTGACGATAACCTAAACGAAGTTGCCCTCCTACGCCCAACGAATCATAATGCGCTGTGGTTCGCATATTTTCATTCAAACCACGATATGCTCTTAAATCATTAAAACCATAGTTGAAGTTAGTAACACCAGTCGCATAGAACTGATCATAAGTATACGCTCCATAAGCACCAAACTGAATAATATTTTGAATCAAGGCATCATTCCCATATCCACTACCATTAAAATGAGCATTATTATTTGCCCATCCTCCATAAATACCGACCAAACCATCTTCAAAGCGTTGATCCATACCTGCTAAAACTCCTCCCGCTACAGTTGTATATCCAGCTCGCGAAGCACCATCTTTTTGGCGACTATAGTAATTTACCCCCCTCACCCACACTGCCAAGCCATGTTCATCACGCAATGGGTCAATTGCTTTAGCATCATTTAATTCAATATTATTAATCAAATAAAAGTGAATATCATCTTGAAACTGTTGTACTAATGTACGTTGCATTTGTAGCCCTTGAGCAACATAATTATTTTTTACCTGAGCCATATCAGTCATCAATTCTAAACGTATTCCGTTGCCATCATTAACTAATGTTCCCTTAAGCATTGAATTTTCAACATTTACTTTGGTTTGACTTAAATTAACATTCTTCGTAACCCCATCAGCAGCTCCAATGACATACACAGGTTTTGATAAATCCATATTAGAAGCTAAATTTGCATTAACTGTAACTGGTCCACTTAATGTTAACGAACCAGTTCCGCCATCATTTCGCACATAAATTGGCGCTAAAGTTAAACGGTTGCCACTGTTGTAATTTGACCCATAATTTGCATTAATTGTTCCACCTGTAACGCTCAATGAATTGGTATTTAACTGATTATCAGTTGAAGCTGTAAACGATCCACCACTCATACTAAAAGTTGTAGTCATCAAATCACTATTTAAAACAATTCCACCATTCGTTAAATTAATAATATTTGCTGTTGATGATAAATTATTACCACTTGAAACATCACGCACATACCATGTTCCTGTATTGCTTTTATTTATAGTACCACCGTTAAAAACTGCAAATTCATCATCGCTGATACTGTTAATATTTAAAATATTTGAGTCTTCAGCAGTCGCGTAATTAATATTACCATTCAAATCTGAGCTACTAACAACTTGATTTCCCACCAATCTATCTGTTAAATTAATGATGAATTCCGGAGCGGTCACATCTATAGCATTACCATTTGAAGCAGTAATTGAACCTGTATTATCAAACTCCGATCCACCAGTACCAGCGTCTTTTAGTTCAACAGCGTTTCCATTGGCAACGGAAATTGTTCCTTCATTTTCCACTTTGGTTCCTGTACCAGTTGTGCCAGATTTATTAACATCAATACCAATCACTGAAATAGTATCATCCGTACTGCTAATTGAACCACTATTAAGAGCGTCTCCTCCAGTTACCATTAATCCTACACTATTGTTGCCATTAAGATTAATTACTCCAGTTTCTTCATTTGTAATATCTTGTCCACGAATAGCAATAGTATTTTCACCATTCGCATTTATAACTCCGCTATCATTTGGGTCATTTGGATTTTGTCCGTTAATTGAACCGTCTCCATCTAAACCTACGGCTCCAACTCCATTTAAATTAATAGTATTCCCACTAAAGTTAAAAAGATTGGTTCCTTGCATTGCGATAGAATCATCCCCGTCAACATTTATTGTTCCAAAGTTTTTGACGAGATCACCACTTATGCCAATTGCTTCATCAGCAAAAATATTGATGATATTATTATTTGCACTATTGTCTCCGTTAATGGCAATTGCTCCAGCAGTACTTACTCCAACAGTTTCTAAAATATTTATTGTTCCAAAATTCTTATTATTTTCCCCATCAACACCAATACTATCTTCTGTATATATGTTAATTAAACCTTCATTGTTTGAAAAATTACCAACAATACCTTTCGTGTTGGTTGCAGTTGGTTCAACATTACCGTCAATGTCTGCTCCTAAGTAAAATGTCCCTTGATTAACTACATTATCTCCAGCCTCAATAATACTATTTGCGCTATCTGCATCAAGTTTTGCATCAGGACCAATAATAGTTCCATTTCCTTTGATAGCTATTGCATTTTCTCCAGTAACATTAATATTACCCATATCATAAGTAACAAAATCTCCCTCAATACCAATTGCATTCTCACCCGTTACATTGATAACAGAACCATTTTCTAAAGTTGCATAGTCTCCTTGAATACCAACGGCATAACTACCTTCAACATCAATATTACCCCCTGCTTTGTTAACCGCATTATCTCCAACGATACCAATTGCTCGGTCCCCTACGCCTGTTCCGTCATATGTAATTGTAATAGTACAATCTTCCGCATTTATAGCATTAGCTCCCTCAATACCTACAGCATTTTTTCCACTGACAACTATATCACCTTCATTAGTAGCAGCTTCAGTTGATATTGTACTATCAGATACCACTCCTTTTGCATTTTCTCCACTGACCGTAATAGTGCCTAAATTATTAAAATCATCTCCTTTTATCCCAATTGCGTTTGTACCAGTAACATTTATTTCTCCAGAATTTTCAAATTCATCTCCTTCTATACCAATAGCGCTACTGCCAATTACATTAATTTCAGCTTCACTTCCAGCACTATAAAGATTACTACCTTTCATTCCAATGGCATTAGCTCCTTCAATATCAATTTTGCCCCAATTAATATGACTATTACCATACACGCCTATTGCATAATCCCCTTCAACATCAATTAACCCCGTAGCCGTATTTGTTATCACAAAACCATCACCTAAGTCTGGATTATTGCCAGAAATACCTATCGCAGCATTACTTGCATCAGCAGCATCATAAGTAATAGTAATAGTTTTTTGATTTTGTGCATAAGATGCCGCATCATCCAACAAAATACCAACAGATTTTTGTCCTTGAAGATTAATAATATTTTCATTGACTGTATACCCTGCAGTGTTTTTTATCCCAATACCATTGGCGCCATCAATATCTATAGTACCTTTGTTTATGGAATTTCCCCCCTGCACTCCAATAGAATCAGTTCCAGATATTTCAATATCTTCATCATTAACAAAATTGTTTCCAACTACACCTGTTGCACCATCTCCAAAAATAAAAATATCGCCAATGTTTTTGGCATTATCTCCTTTAACACCTATTGAATCATCACTAAGAACAACAACTTGCAATTTATTTGTGAAATTGTCACCAACCACACCTGTAGCATTAGTTGCAGAGACATTTTCATTGTAAAGACCAGTTCCAGCATCATAATATCCACCAACTGCAATACGTCCTTCATTAATATGATTATCCCCGCCAATACCATTTGCATATGCTCCATTGACATTAATGATTCCTGTTGAAGCATTAGTTGTTACATAAGTTGAGCCACTGGCCTTATTATCGCCATAAACTGCATATGTATTTCCTTCAGCTGTATCACTATATGTGACACTGATTACTCCAGAATTTTTTGTGAAAGCATTACTATTAGTTTTCATTCCAATTGAATCTTGACCATTTACCGTGATGGTAGAATTTTGATTATTAAATACAAAACCAGAGCCAGCATTATCAATACCAATACTCGAGCCAGAGTTAATAGTAATAATTCCATTTTGATCAATAACTCCTCCTCCCAAGTTTTGAACAGCAGTAAAATCTGTGGCACCATTATCTGAGATAATTGTTCCAGTATTTTCAATACGCCCTGTAGATTCATTTATGACAGCAAAACCACCAGACCCTGCTGAAGCAGTTATTGTTCCAGCATTAATAAATGTTCCAGTAGTTTGATTTCGTACTCCAATACTATTATCTCCGCTAATATTAATATCAGCATTTTCTTCGTTAATAGCAGCTCCAGATCCTTTATTATAAATACCTTCGGCTAAACTTCCCGAAACATTAATCGTTCCATAGTTATAGGTTGGTCCACTGAAAAAACTGGCCATACCATTGGCGTTTTCCCCAGTAACATTAATTTCAGCATTTGTATTATCTGAGCTATCACCATTATATAGAGTCCCATTTTGTCGTGAAAACATTCCAATGGACTCCGTAGCGCTTGCATTTATAGTTGCATAATTTCGTGATGTGCCAAAATTATATTCATTCATGCCAATGGATGTTCCACCAGTTAAATTTATTGTTCCATAATTATATGTTTGATTACCAGCTGAGGCCGACGCAACCATACCATTAGCGAAACTACCTGCAACATTAATCGTTCCAAGATTAGTAGCTTCAATACCTTCCATGCCACTAGCCGAATTACCATTGACATTTATGACTCCAGTAGCAGTATTTATATCGCCTGTACCATTTGTACCAATTGCCCGATCATCGGTTAAATTTCCAGTTCCTGGACTGCTATTAGTACTATTATAATTGACATTAATTGTGCCTTGATTTTCCTCTGAATCCCCATTCAAACCTAAACTATTTGCCGTCAAAACATAAATTGTTCCCTTATTAATGGCATTAGTTCCACGAATTGCAAAAGCATCTGTTGCATCAGGATTAGCAACCACACTTGATGTATCAGGGTTGTAGTATCCGCCAACTACTATTGTTCCTTCATTTACAGCATTACCACCATCAATACCGAAGGCATTTTTTTCGTTTACATTAATTATAGCAGTAGAAGTAACAGTTGTGCCATCGCCCAAAATTGCTCTTGAAAATTCAGAATTCAAAGTAATAGTTCCTTCGGAGTAAATTACATTAGCTCCATCAACAGCAACTCCACCATATCCCGTTACATTAATATTAGAGCCATTTTCCAAAGTTATATTATCTCCACAAATACCTACAGCAAATATTCCATTAACATTAATTTGTCCCCCAGCCCTATTAATTGCATTATCACCTAAAATTCCAAATGCTCTATCGTCATAACCTGGCGCATCATAATTAACATTTATTGTTCCATAATTTTCAGCATTGTCACCTTCAATACCAACGCCATATGCTCCATCAATATTAATTACCCCTCCAGCTTGATTAACAGCACTATTCCCTGAAATTCCCACGGCTTTATATATTGAAGCAGGAGAATCATATGTTATATCTATTGTTCCAGCATTAGTTGCACTATCACCTTCAATACCAATTGAATTTTCGCGAGTGACAGAAATTTCTGCTCCTGAAGAATTAGTAGCATTATTACCATTTATTCCAACACTCTGAAATCCATCAACATTAATTACCCCTTTATTTTCTCCATTATTTCCTAAAATACCATCATTTCGACCACCAGAAATATTAATCACTCCAGTAGTATCATTCAAAGCATCATCACCATCAAGTCCTATATTATCCAATCCAGTTACATTTAAAATTCCTTCATTAATTGGTCCAGCACCGACAATCCCCGAAGCCCCACCTATTTCATTATTTGCCGTTACAGTACCAGTATCATTATTATAAACTCCACCAACTGTGATTGTACCTTGATTTTTACCACTATCTCCTTTTATCGCAGCTGCATTGTTTGAATTTACATTTATATGCCCTTCAGAAAAATTTGTTACATCATCACCTTCAAAAGCAACACTGTCTTTAGCATTTAATGTAACAGTTCCATAATTTTTGATATCGTTTCCAATTACAACTCTACCTTGTTCATTATTTATTTCAACATCAACCCCACTATTTATATTAACATCATTTCCCTTAATATAAGTTGCACCAACTGCACTTTCAGAAATTTCAGTCATATTACTGAAAAACAGTCCAGTTAAAGTAGATGCGCCACTTGTTTCAAACGCAACCGAATTATTCCCATTTAAAATTATATTTGGCTCAGAGTGATAATCATAATAAAGTTGACCATAAACTGCTGTTGAATTATCTCCATTAACAACGATTTGTCCATGTTTGCCAGATTCATTGAAATCAATTAATTCATTAGTTAAATATACTCCATAAGAATTTTCCCCATTTACTTCAATATCGCCAATATGATCCACATAATTACCAATGATTCCTTCCGAATAAATACCTTTAGAATTATCTCCTTTTACTTTTATAGTTCCTTCATTGAGAAGCTTGTTCCCCTTAAGTCCAATATTATTGTTACCATCAACAATGATTTCACCCTTATTTTGAGTTAAGTTTCCAAGAATACCAACATTATTTTCACCTTCAATTTTTAAAACCCCATAATTGACAAACCCATCACCATTTACCCCAATAGCATTTTCAACATAATCAACAGAACTGAAAGAAAACCCATCTGGCGCTTGGTATGCTAAGCTACTAATATTAATATTTCCCTCATTGACATGATAATCTCCATCAATACCAATGCCATAATCACCATTAACATTAATTGTCCCATCCGTAGTATTTGTTACTAAGTATTGACCTTCAGAGTCAGTAACATTATCTCCATGTATGCCGCGCGCCATTTGATAACCAGTATCGTCAGTAGCGCTATAATCTAAATTAATCGTTCCAGAGTTTGACACTGCCATTGTTCCAGTAGTACTACTAGGATCAAGATTGCCAGTACTAACAACAGCACGTCCTCCGTTTGCTAATACTTGAATAGTTCCTCCTTCATAAATCACATTATCTCCATAAACACCAATACTATTCAAGGCGGTATTATCAAGGCGAATTAAAGATTGATCGCCAAGCACCGCATTGTCACCCTCAATACCAATTGCATATCGCCCACTTACATTAATAATACCAGCCGATCCAGTAGATTCACTATATGCAGCATTAACAGCATCATCTCCTTTTATTCCAATTGCCGCATTTGTATAGTCAGTTCCATCAAAACTAACATTTATCCTACCATAGTTTTCAGTGTTATTACCAGCAATGCCAACACCATCTTGTTGCGAAATATTTATTGTTCCACGGTTAATAGCACTATCACCACTAAGCGCAGTCATGTTAGAAAAATTGGTTCCGTAATTTATTGTTCCATTATTGATTACCCCAGTTCCCTGTAACCCAATTTGATTATCTCCTCTCAAGAAAAAATTAACACCCTCAGCTATTTGCATACCTTCACCTTGTAGCCCTATAGCGCCATCACCAGTTAAGTTCACAAAATTTTGACGATCATAAATATAATTTTTCCCTTTAATTGCTACAGCATTCGTTCCAGAAACAGTAATAGTTCCGCCATTATCAGCAAAAATTGTATTCCCAGAGCTTCCACTAGCATCCACACCAATAGCAGATTCACCACTAACTGTTAATGTAGAGCCCGACACTAAGGATGCATTATTGCCAACAATTCCAAGTCCATAGTTACCAATAACATTAATATCACCATACTGACCATTAACCGCATCATCACCTTGAATAGCTGTTGCAAAGTCACCAGCAGCAGAAGACCCATTATAATTAACATTAATTACGGCACGATTCGCACCATCTAAGCCATTATTAGTTGAGCCATCGCCCGTTAATCCCACACCGCCTTGGGTATTAACATTAATAGTACCAGTATTATCTTGAGCAAAAGTTGGAATAATATTCAATAACGCAGCATAAAAACAAAAACAAAAAAATGTTGATTTTGACATATATTTTATACTATTAATGCAAAATAACATTAACACAACATAGCGGTTTAAATTGCCTTTTTTCATGGTATCTCCTGCATTATTTGTTTTTTAATCAATAAAACCCGTATTCTAATATTTTATACATAAAAAAGCAAATTTCAATGTTTTTTAGTATTTTTTTTATTAGTGTGCATAATTTTCATATTATTTTTATATATTATTCAATAAAAAATGGTTTAATCGCGCAAAAATTGCAGACTAAGTTACAAGCAAAATATAACAAAAAGAAAATTAACCTCAATAAAAATAAAAGGAATAATTTTGGCATCAATTTTGCTAAAATAAATCCGTTAGATGTTTATCTAAAAATAAGTTGTAACAAATAATTCAAGATGCTATAATAATATGAAATCAAAATTCCAAAAAATTCTAAATAAAAGAACTCAAATAATGACTGCTAATGCTAATAATTCACTGAAAAAATATTCACTATTTGTTTATATCACACTAGCAATAATTTTTATTATTGTAAGCCTATATAGCATAAGAAGACATAAAGATTATATTGAATCCGAAAAAAATATTCTTAAAGAACAAGCTCAAATTATCACTTCTACATTAACCTTAACAATTAATTCTCAAGTTAATCGAGGTGTTGTCCCTCGTGAAAAAATGGAAGCAGCTCTAGAAAATATTATTAACTACACTCAAATTATTGGCTTAGGAGTTTATAGCCGCGATGGCCAACTTGTATTTAACGCAGGGGACACCTCTGGGATTGCACAAACCATTGACGACAAATTGCACGAATACTGGTTAAAAGATAAAATTATTTACTATAATGAGCTTTACGGTGGAGTTTTTAACCGTAATTATAATAAGCGCCAAAAAAATAGACCTATGGCGACAGGCCATCATAAACCACGTACATTGACTTTACCTGGACAGCGCCCAGAATCAAAAAAACTTCAAAGAAGAAAAGAACCCAAAAAGAAAACTAACAAAGTAAATGAGAAAAGAAAAGAATTTAAAATTCCATATAAGAAAAACGATGAAAGAACAAAAGAAAAACATAAACGTGATCCTCATTCATTAAGTATGCTTGAAGAGCGTGATAAAAAATTTATTGCATTTATTTCAACTTTAGAACAAATTAATTCACTGAAAAACAAAAAATTACCATATGATGAATTAGTTAAATTATTATCAAATATCATTAGTAAGAAGGATGCTTCTATTGTTGCTCGTCGTTTAGTTGATAAGGAGCTGACTTTTCCATTGATTAGAGAAAGTTTACGTGACTACTTTAAAGACAAATACCGTGACCAATTACGCAGTGTTAAATTAGGTAAAATTGCAGTCTCAATTCCAATAGATGACTACAATTTATCTATTAAAAGAAATTTTTGGGGCGTTATTGGGTTTAACATTTTCTTTTTTGCTGGTCTTTTAACATTAGCATTTTTATGGCGAGCTTTTCTTGGTATTGCACAGTTAAAAATTAATTTGACTTTATCTGAGGAACAAATGAATAGCCTTAAAGATATGAATATGACAGCTGCAGGGCTGGTACATGAAACAAAAAATCCTTTAGGAGTTGTTCGCGGAATGGCACAATTAATTACAGCAAAAAAATATATTGATGCCGCTGATAAAGACCTTCTTGAAAAAATTATTGAGGAAACTGACCGTGTTTCAAGCCGTTTAAATCAATTTTTATCATATTCCAAACCACGCGATTTAAAAATTCAAAGTGTCAATATTGAATCATTAATTAATGATATTTTTGCAATTCTTGAATATGATTGCGAAGAGAAAAAAGTCATGCTTCAAAGAAAGATTGATCCAACTATTAATTTTATTGAAGCCGACGAAGAGATGCTGCGGCAAATTATCTTCAATCTTTTGCTCAATGCATTACAAGCTGTTTCAGAAAATGAGGGAAAAATCACTTTATTAATGAAAAAAGATAGTGATGAATTAGTTACAATAAAAATTATTGACAACGGACCAGGGGTTGAGGATAAAATCAAAAATGATATTTTTAGACCATATTTCACAGGCAATGAAAGCGGAACTGGTTTAGGACTTTCAATAGTAAAACAACTTTGCTTACTGCATGGTTGGCAAATTGAACTAAGTGATAACTCGAAAGAATCAGGCGCAGTTTTTAAAATTTCAGGAATTATAAACAATGACAACAAATAAACACACTATTTTAATTGTTGATGATAATGAACGTCAACAAAACCTTTTTAAAACGTTTCTAGAACAATACAAGTATAATATTTTGGTGGCGGCAAATGGCATTGAAGCATTAGAAGTTTTAGCTGAAAAATCTGCAAAAATAAGTTTAATTATTTCGGATATTCGAATGCCACAAATGTCAGGAATCGAACTGTTGAAGAATATTAGTGACAATGAAAATTTTTCTCAAATTCCAATATTGTTAGTCACCGCATTTGCTGACGTAAAAGATGCAGTTAATGCAATTCGCTTTGGCGCCTGTGATTACCTTGAAAAACCTGTTGATTTACCTGAATTACTCAAAACAATAAAAAAATATATAAATACCTCAAACGAGGTAAATGATAACGAATTTGAGAATCAAATGCCAAAAATTCCAGATTGGGCAATATTTAAAAGTAAAGTCATGTTAGAAGTTCTTAAAGATATTGCTATTGTGGCCAACTCTGATGCGGGAGTGTTAGTTACTGGTGAAAGCGGAACAGGTAAAGAAGTAATGACAGATATTATTGTTGAATGGAGTTATCGCAAAGATAAACCATTAATTAAAATGAATTGTGCAGCAATTCCTGAAAACCTACTTGAAAGTGAGCTTTTCGGTCATGAAAAAGGCGCTTTTACAGGCGCAAATAATATGCGCAAAGGGATTTTTGAAGAAGCAAATGGCGGAACAGTATTTCTTGATGAAATTGGCGAAATGTCTCCAATGTTACAAGCAAAACTTTTAAGAGTGACTCAAGATGGAACTTTTTGTCGCTTAGGTTCAAGCAAAGTTCACACTACTGATGTACGTATTGTTGCGGCAACTAACCGAAACTTAGAAGAAGAAATTGAAAAAGGAAATTTTCGTGAAGACCTTTATTATCGCTTAAATGTAATGGAAATTGCATTACCTCCACTACGCGAACGAATTGCGGACATCATGCCATTAGCTGAATTCTTTGCTCGAAAATTTAATCAAAACAGTCGAGTAAGATTTTCAAATGAAGCTATTAATTGTTTAGAAAGCTATACTTGGAGTGGCAATATTCGTGAATTACGTAATGTCATTGAACGCGCGGTATTATTGGCTCGAGGCGATAATATTAGTATTGAATTTCTACCTAAAAAATTAACATTAAACTTTAATAATAATTCAATTATATCAGAAAACACCGAATCAAAAAACACTCAAAAAACAATGGCTGAAATTGAACGTCAAGCGATACTAAATTGCTTGCGCCAAAATGACTATAATCGTTCACATACAGCAAAAGAACTTGGCATTGGTCGACGCACGTTAATTTATAAACTGCGTGTTTATGAAGAGGAAGGTTATCAAGTTAATAAAGAAAAATAACCTCTTAATTAAAATAAAAAATTCATGGAAAATAATTTCCATGAATTTTTTATATAATCTCTTTTTATTACTTTAATATTTTTTAATCAGATAAAGTAGTCAGAGCCGCTGCATCTTTGTCTTGATCATAAACTTTCGTGATACGAATTCCTTTACGACCTTCAGCATTACCTAAATTATTCTTTTTATAATAAAGATTTTTAACACCATTTGTATCAACAGCTTCCGCATGCATATCACTTAATAACATAGTTGTTTTTCCTTGATGAATCATACTTACTGATCCTTGACCATTTCCTCCACCAGTAAATATTGTACCATCTTGCAAAGCATTTCCACTTTTTTTGAAACTATATTTACCATTGTTTGCTGTTGTTGAACATGATAACAAAATAGTATTACTTGCTTCCGAATATTTATCGGTATTTAATACCGCAGTTTTTCCAACATTTTTTGGATAATTTACTTTCCAATTACTTGGAGGAGAAAAACTATAATTTCCAGAACTATTTACTCCATCACCTGATGGCATTCCATAACAAATATCACTATTTGCATAAGTATAACGGCTACGGCCTGGATAATTAATATCACCATAAGTGTTACCTCCATGACGACCAGTGTCATCTAAAAAATATGGCGTTTTAGGACAGCGAAATACTTTTGAGACACTACTTCCATATATTGTCACATAACCTAAACCATTAAGTTTACCAGCTGCATTCCACGCGTCTCTAGCTCCATTATAATTAATCGCAGCCATTTCATGACGTGTCATTGGTCCATTTGCAATAACTGTTAACCATTGCAAACACTCATTACTTGGTCCTGCACCAGAATCGTTTGCATTCAAAATTTTATCAATGTCATTAATTTCCATAGCAAGATAATTACCTGTTTGCTTTTTATTATTCAAACAAGTTGTAGTACGAGCTTTTTCACGTGCAGCGCTTAATGCAGGCATCAACATTCCAGCGAGAATTGCAATAATTGCAACAACAACTAATAATTCTATAAGAGTAAACTTTTTCATTTTATTCACCTTCAAACAATATTAAACTTATTGACTAATATTTCTCTCTAAACTTATCTTTATAGGTAAATTATAACAGGTAATTGCCAAATTATAAATGCCAATTCTGGTATTTATAATACTAATTATGGCAAAATAAAAATAACAAATAACAACAAATTGAATAAAATTAAGCTACTATTAATTAATAATTGTGAACTAAAATGTACAAAAAAAAATCATGGGAAAAATATTTTCCATGATTTCATATAATTAAATACCTTTTTAAGCTATAAATATTGAGAAAAATTTTTTAACCAATAATATTATTACTACTTAAGAAGATACCTTTCATATTCATTTTTAACTGTTCAGGGTTTTCAGCTGTTTTCAACGCCTCTTCCTCTGTAATTAAACCTTGATCCAAGAAATGAATTAATGCTTGGTTAAATGTTTGCATACCACTCTTACCACCCGATTCAATTGCTGCAGGCAATTTTTCCATACGGTCATCTTCCATAAGCTTTTGAACAACACTAGTGTTGATTAAAATTTCATTTACAGGCACAACACCTTTATCAACTCTAGGAACTAGACGCTGAGCAATGATAGCTTTAATATTCAATGCCAACGATGTTTGAATTGCCGCTTGTTCATGGTGCTCATAAAGGTTTAGAATACGCTGAATTGACTGTGATGCCGTAGATGCGTGAACTGTTGATAATACCAAGTGACCAGTATCGGCAGCTTTTAATGCCGCGTCAAAACTCGTACGGTTACGCATCTCCCCAACCATGATTGTATCAGGATCCTGACGTAAAGCGTGGACTAATGCACTATCAAATGAAATTGTATCTAAACCAACTTCTCGTTGTTCAAAAATACAGTTTTCATCCTGGAATTCAAACTCAATTGGGTCTTCTACTGTAATAATATGTTTACTAAAATTTTCATTAACGTGCTGCAACATTGCCGCCAACGTTGTAGATTTACCAGAACCTGTAGTACCAGCTAAAAGAATAATTCCACGCTCTGATTCAGCTAATTCTAACAATACAGGAGGTAGATTCAAGCTATGGAAATTTGGAATCTTACTTTTTACATGACGAAATGTCATCGCATCAACACCACGCTGACGATGAATATTCAAACGAAAACGACCTACATCATCTTCCACAACAGACAAGTCCAAGTCTCCAGTTTCACGATATTTATCCAGTAAATGTGGTTCTGCAACCTGTTCGATAAATTCTTTTACCATCACTTCCTCTGTGACAAAATCTGTACCTGCTAATTGAGCATCAATTCGGTAATGCACAGGAGACCCAGCTTTAATATGAACGTCTGACGCACCAGAATCAACGCCAAGCTTTAATACATCATGTAAAACAGTTATCATATTATTTCAATCCTTATTATAGTGTTAAATTACCATTATATAATACATATAGTAATTATTTTTCAACTTCACTTTAGTTACATTTTTTTGAATTTAAACATTAATATTTTTTCATCAAGTCAATCATTTCGCTAACAGCTTGTTTCATTCCAACCATTACTGCATGAGACACAATACTATGACCTATATTTAATTCATGTAAATGAGGAATCTTCAAAATATCCTCAATATTTTCATAATCAATGCCATGCCCAGCATTAACTTTAAGTCCTAAATTAGTAGCGTACTCTGCCATCTCCATTAAACGAGACAATTCTTCTTTACGTTCAGAACTACCTGCTTTTGTATTAGCGAATGTTCCAGTATGTAATTCAATATATTCAGCACCACTTTCAACAGCAGCAGCAATTTGCTCAGCAACTGGATCAATAAATAAACTAACAATAATCTCATTATCATGTAATCTTTTTACGGCTGCGCAAATATTCTCAAAGTTATTAACGACTTCAAGTCCGCCCTCTGTGGTTAATTCTTGGCGCTTTTCAGGCACAATGCAGCAACTATTTGGCTTTAATTTTGTAGCAATTTGTAACATCTCATCAGTTAAAGCCATTTCCATATTTAATTTTTGAACATTTTCCACAAGCTCAACCATATCAGCATCTTGAATGTGACGACGGTCTTCACGCAAATGAGCAGTAATCCCCCATGCTCCAGCCTCTTCACAAATCAAAGCGGCTTCTAATGGTCTTGGCTCAACGCCTAAACGAGCTTGACGAAGAGTAGCGACATGGTCAATATTAACACCCAATTTTAACATTATTATTTGTCCCTTTATAGCATTATCTTTTTTTATACACAATTTGATGGTTTCAAAAAATATTTAACTTTATCTAAATACGATATAAATTACGATAAAGCAACCACTCAAAGGCTTAATATATACATCAGATTAACCTCTTTCAAGAATTTTTATACTCTCTTTTTCAATAAATTTTAAATATTTTGATTTCTTGAAATATCAAAGGTTTATGTTATGTTGAATATTTGAGATATTTTTAGGGCATTCCTAAAACTTGATTTTAAATAAAAAATAACATAAAGGAATCATTTGTTATGAGTAAAAATGTTAAACAATTCAAAACTGAAGTTCAACATTTATTGGATTTAATGATTCATTCATTATATTCAAACAAAGACATTTTTCTGCGTGAAATCATTGCAAACGCAGCGGACGCTATTGACAAAGCTCGTTTTGAAGCGTTAACAAATAAGGACATTAATGCTGACTGGAAAGTTCGCATTGAAATCGACAAAGAAAATAATGCTATTAAAGTTATTGATAACGGTATTGGAATGACTGACGAAGAAGTTGTTGATAATATCGGAACAATTGCTAAAAGTGGCACAAAAGCGTTTATGAAAGCAATGGAAGAAAGCTCTGAAGCTGATTTACCAGAATTAATTGGTCAATTTGGAGTTGGTTTTTATTCATCATTCATGGTTGCAGATAAAGTCGAATTAGTAACGCGTAAAGTTGGCGAAACTGCAGACAAAGCAGTTAAATGGACATCAAATGGCAAAGAAAGTTACGAGTTAGAAAATGTAAATAAATCAGAGCATGGAACAACTGTAACAATTTTCTTAAATAAAGAATTTTCCGTATACACTGAAGAATATAAAATAAAAACAATCATCAAAAAATATAGTGATTATATCGAATACCCAATCGAAATGCCAATCACTAAACTTGATGAAGAAGATGAAGGCAAAGAAATTGTTGCTGATGAGATTATCAATTCGCAAAAAGCGATTTGGTTACGTAATCCAAGCGACGTTACTGAAGAAGAATATCGCAACTTTTTTGAACATTTAGCACATTTTGGTGAACCACTACGCACAATGCACTATGTTGCTGAAGGTAAAACTGAGTTCAAAGCTTTGTTATATCTTCCAAAAACAGCACCAATGCAATTTTATGCGCCAGACCCAGATGCACGTAAACATGGACTTCATTTATATGTTAAGCGTGTTTTCATTACTGATGAGTGCAAAGAACTAATTCCTGAATATTTACGTTTTGTTAAAGGTGTGGTTGATTCATCTGATTTACCATTGAATGTATCCCGTGAAATTCTCCAAGAAAATGCACTTTTAGGAAAAATTCAAAGCAATGTAGTGCGTAAAATTTTAAGTGAACTAAAGAAAACTAAAAATAACTCTTTTGATGAATATTACGAATTCTTTAAAGAATTTGGTAAGACATTAAAAGAAGGTATTGCAACAGATAATGCAAACCGTGAAAAACTGCAAGAATTATTGATTTTTGAGTCAATGAATACAGATGCAACTAAGATGATTAGTTTTGCAGACTATGTTCAAGCAATGCCAGAAAGTCAAAAAGAAATATACTATATTACAGGTGAAAGCCGTAATATGTTAGAAAATTCACCTCACCTAGAGCAGTTAAAAAGTAAAGGATATGATGTGTTATTTATGACTGACCCTATTGACGAGTGGGTTGTTCAACATATCCATAACTACGCTGACAAAAAACTTCAGGCAGTAGGCAAAGGAGAAATTGATTTAGGCGATACAGCTGAGGTCGAAGAACAAAACAAAGAGGCAACAGAGAAGCACAAAACATTGTTGGAGTATTTACAAAAAACGCTTGATGTAAAAGTTAAAGAAGTGCGTTTTTCTAAACGTTTAACTGATAGCGCATGTTGCTTGGTAGCAGACCAATATGATCCTAGCGCACAAATGGAGCGTATATTCAAGGCGATGAATCAAGATTTGCCAGAATCAAAACGTATTTTAGAGTTAAATGCAAATCATCCACTAGTTGATGCACTTCAAGGATTATATGATGCAAATAATGAAAACCCTGTACTAGGTGAATATGCTGAAATGATTTATGATCAAGCAGTTCTAACTGAGGGCGGAATTATTAACGATCCATTAAAGTTTACGCAGCGCGTTAGTAATTTGATGGTACTAGGTGCGAAAAATAAAAAATAGTTTAAAAAAATTATAATTGAGCTTGAAATTTACTTTTTCAAGATTAAATTAAGAGCTCAATCGAATAACAAATTATTGATTAAGTCAATTGATAAAGTTATTCCTCTGTGGAGGGATGGTCGAGTCTGGTTTAAGGCAACGGTCTTGAAAACCGTCGTAGTGCGAGCTACCGTGGGTTCGAATCCCACTCCCTCCGCCATTTTCTTAAAAATTTCAGCGTTCTAAATTACTTTAGAACGCTTTTTTATTGCGTATATAGCTAAATTTATTTGTTTAATGCTTGTTTTTTTAAAAAAAATCAGATTTAAATGTCTTAATTTTATTTAAATCTAAATTACTTTTAATATAACCTATTTTAATAATTTCTATATTATATTTATCCATTACTTCACAATTCCTTTTATATTATACTAAGTAATAAATAAATCAAACTTACTGCCTATAATCTGCTATTCATAGTAAGATGACACTGTAAATATAACTATTTAGAGCTAAAATGAATACTGGTAAAATTATTCTTTTAAAACATAATCAGCACCTTTTAAAGCTGATTGATAGCGAACTTCAACAATGTAGCGAAAACCTCCTCGAAGGCGATTTAGGGCATATAGGTGATTTTATAATTTTTATGATATTTTATAAAATAAACACCAAAATCGAACAAGAGCTTAACGGATGGACAAAAACGATCTATTAGAAAAATTTACTCAAGAATATTGCTAACCTTGATATTGAAATTATCAATTCTGAAAGTCTATATCGTGATGAAGCTGAATATTATTGTACAACCATTATTAATAAAACTGATATGCCTTTTGAAGTTAAGCGTTTTGTTGTGTTTAAACTTAATGAAAGCAAATATATTCTTTCAACAATTTCAACATGGTTTCGTTATGAGTAATTCAAACATTGGCATAATCAAAATAGAGAAATGATTATGCAACTCAAATGATCCAAGATCATGATAATTTAGGCAGAGGAAATGGCTATTGGCTTTTTGAGATAAAATTCCAAAAAGAGAAGCAATATTTCATAAAATCGAAAATACACAGCAGTAATTCACTGAGTAAGAAAAAATTCTTCAACGCATTTTAGAATTTGTTAAATATAAAATTCCAAACGTTTTAATTAATTCTTAAACGTTTTTTTGTGCTAAAATTTGGGATTCAAAAACAATGATAATTACAAATATATTTTTTAAAATTTACAATAATAGCCAGTGATAGTTTTACATCATCAATGATTTGGTTCATTTATAGCCTTACTGCCATGCTGTTTTGGCGTAAATAAATATTTTTTAAACAGTTAGTTTTAATAGAATTTCTTCCCTCTGCGTCTTGAGTCAGCAGATGTCGCATCTTGAAATATATTGGATCCACGAGGAGAGACTAAACTCTTTGGAGAATTATGTTTGAACCTTCTAAATCCTGCAAGTAAGTATTCCGCATTTTCAGTTACTGTTCCACTACTATCATAGATACTTCTCATAAAGTTGTGAATATTTGCAATATAAAAATTGAATGAACCATCAGCGTGAAACGCTAGTTCTTTAGGATCATCTTCTCCGGCATTCACTAATTTTAACAGTGTCTTATATGACTGAACAATAAAGTAACATGCTGCTATTTCACATGGCACATACTCCAATAAGCGAGTGCTTGAGTCAAAATAAACCAAGGCTTCCCATGATTCTAATTTAAAACTGAAAGCAAGCAAATCTCTGGCTAATTCATTTTTAACTTCACTTTGAAAATTCATTTTTGAAGCAAAAGGAATAGGATATAACTCCCCGTTTACCTGAGTAAGATATGCTGAATCTCTTAAACCATATCTGCCTCCCCCTTGTGTTACGGCTTCTTGTGTAGCCGAATTAACTGCTTGATGTTTAATACAAAAATCTTCAAGCATATCCTTACAATGGGTCTCTAATAATTTTAAAGATTCAACAGATAAAGGCACTACTTGAAAAAGGTTGTTAGGATTCGGAATAAATGTAATCCCAGCAGTTTTTTCATGTTTATAATACAATGATGCCAACACCCAAAAATTAGACAAATTTTGTGAGTCTCTTTTAGCAACTTGTAACGCACGTCTTTGGACATAATTTTTTAATGTGTCCTTTGATTGTCCTGGCGCCACACTTCTACAAACCAGCTCACTTTCAAGTTCAGGAATTACTTTATCTATTTCTTTACAAAGTTGCTTAAAACAATGACTAAAGTTAGTTGACGGCGATTGTCTAAGAGCTCGCAATCCACGTTTTGTTTCACTTTGCACTATTGGAAGTAGGTCTCCATTTCTAGATGCTAGAGTGTAATATGCTTGTAGCGCAGGTAAAAAATAACTACTCAATGCCGAAGTCGTATTAGTTGCGCCTGGTCCAAATAATTCATCATGTCTAGCTTCAAGAAGTCTTGAAACATGATGGCGCAAATTTTTTGTTCGATTTACAGAATTTTTGACAACAGGATCGTTTTTTAATAAATCAATTAACTCAATCATTTTATATTATTTCCAGTTACTTTTTTCTTGATAATAGACTTATAGATCTAAATAACAGGATCGTATATACCTATCTCTATACTGTCATATAATAATATATTAGTATGTCAATTAAATAATATCAATAAAAAAATTTGTGAGTTTAAACTTAGAAATAGTAAATCATAAACTACTCAATTTTCTATTGGTTCGAAAAATTAAGCATAAATAGTAAATATCATCAATGATATAGTTACAATTGTACTAATAAACTTGCTCTCATGAATTAAATTCTTTAAAAACGAAAATATTAGAAGATCTAGTAGTAAATTACGAGATAAAATATAAACAACTCAAAATACAATATTTAAAATTATTTTACCTATTCATCATCTTTAAGCCGATCTAAGTTTTTGCCGATACAATTCACATTAAATCCTAAATTTTTAAGCTGTTCATGTTGTAGAATATTACAACCATCAAAAATAAAAGATGGCTTTTTCATAGTGCGATAAGCTTCCTCAAAATCCAACTCCTTAAATTCATCCCAAGCTGTTAAAACTAAAATTGCATGACTATCTTTTATTGCATCTTCAGCATTATTATAAAAATGTAAATTGTTACTTTGAGAGTAGTCTGCCAAATCCAATTTAGCATTCTCAATTGCTTTAGGATCATAAATTGCCACATCAGCACGTTCTTTTAATAACATTTTGGTTACCGTTATTGCTGGAGACTCACGAGTATCGCCAGTATTTGCCTTAAATGCAAAACCTAAAACCGCTATTTTTTTGTCTACAACAGTGTTGAACATTTTATCAATAACTTTGTTTACAAAACGATTTTGTTGATATTCATTAATTATAACGACCTGTTCCCAATAGTCAGCCACTTCATTTAATCCATAATAACGACAAATATAAACCAAATTCAAAATATCTTTTTTAAAACATGAACCTCCAAACCCAACACTTGTGTTAAGGAATTTTGAACCAATTCTTGAATCCATACCAACAGCGTGTGAAACTTCCTCAACATCAGCATTAGTTTTCTCACAAAGAGCAGAAATACTATTAATAGAAGAAACTCTTTGAGCAAGCATTGCGTTAGCAACTAACTTAGATAATTCACTACTCCATAAATTAGTTAACTTTATTTTTTCAGTAGGAACCCAGTGTGTATAAATATTCCTTAAAATTTTAGCAGACTCAATACCGCTTTCAGTTTTCATTGACCCAATTAAAACTCTATCAGGGTGCTGTAAATCGTTAATAGCTGTACCTTCAGCCAAAAATTCTGGATTAGATAAAACTTCAAATTTTAACCCTTTATCATTTGAGTGCAAAACTCTACTCAAAGCCTCAGCTGTTTTAACAGGTAAAGTACTTTTTTCAATTACAAGCTTATCTTCCTGAGCATACTTTATAATATCACGTGCTACTAACTCAATAAATTGTAAATCAGAAGCCATCCCTGCCCCAAGTCCGAATTTTTTAGTTGGAGTATTCACACTCACAAAAATAATACTTGCCTCTTTTATACTAGTTGCGATATCCTCTGAGAAAAACAAATTTTTATTCCTGCGACGTTTGATAATATCTTCCAAACCAGGCTCATAAATTGGTAAACTATCAGAATTCCATGCACGGATTTTATCAATGTTTTTATCAACTACAATAATTTTATATTCAGGACAATTATCAGCAATAACAGCCATAGTTGGAGTTCCTACATACCCTGCTCCAATACATAGAATTGTTTTAATTTGATTTTCAACCATAGCTTTTCTCCTGGGGTTGCTAGTTATAGAACAGTTCTGTAATATTCAATCGCAAAATCTAAACCTTCATTTAATTCAACCGATGGTTCCCAATTCAAATCAGCTTTCGCCTTAGTAATGTCAGGACGACGCTTAACAGGATCATCAGCAGGAAGTGGCATTTCAACTAATTTTGAATTTGAGTTTATTTTTTTTATAATCAATTCAGCCAATTCTTTAATTGTAAATTCTTTAGGATTACCAATATTTAGTGGTCCAGTATACTCTTTAGGCTGTTTACTTAATCTTATAATACCAGCAATTAGGTCGCTTACATAACAAAAACTGCGGGTTTGCTCACCATCTCCATAAATTGTAATATCTTCACCACGTAAGGCTTGTGTAATAAAATTACTAACAACACGTCCATCATCCTTATTTAAGCGCGGTCCATAAGTATTAAAAATACGCGCAATTTTTATATCAACTCCATACTGATGAAAATAATCATACATCAGTGATTCAGCACTACGTTTGCCTTCATCATAGCAACTACGTTTGCCAAAACAGTTTGTATTTCCCAAATAAGATTCTCTTTGAGGATGCTGTAATGGATTTCCATAAACTTCGCTAGTTGATGCTTGGATTATCGTGGCGTTATTTTTTTTTGCCAGTTCAAGCATATTTAAAATGCCCCAAACTGAAGTTTTAAACGTAAAAACAGGATCTTTTTGGTACTGAGGCGGGGATGCAGGGCAAGCAAAATTAAAAATCGTATCAACCTCTATATCAATAGGCTCAATAATGTCATGATTTATAAATGTAAAATTTTCATACTGAAATAAATGCTCAACATTCTTTAATGACCCAGTATATAAATTATCCAAACAAATTACATTATCATCTTTTTTGATAAAGTATTCGCACAAATGAGAGCCTAGAAAACCTGCTCCTCCAGTTATTAAAATATTACGCAAGGCTTGTTCCTCTAATGATAGAAATTAACTACTTTAGCTAAAGTTTAATCTATGAACTTTTTTTTAAATTTTCAAGTTTAATATAGAAAAAAATCATATTATTTAGATAGTAAAAATGATTACATTAATTAAGTTTCAATATAACTAAATATTAATTTCCCAAATTCTTGCTAATTCTTTAAATTAGATTGTAACAAAAAAAATGCTCTAGTTCAAAGATATAACTAGAGCAATAATAAATAAAAAATTATTTAAAGCTTAACAACATCCACCTTCTGATTGTTCAGCTTTTTTTTGGTGAGGCTCATTTTTATGAGATTCATTACAACTTGTAGTAAAAACCACAGCACAGCATAAAATAGAGAAAATAATTAAATTTTTCATTTCTTGACCTCCTGTTATTATTAATTACAAACTAATAGAATAATTATACAATATCAAAGTTTTATTAAAAATGCAAGTTTTCTTTTTTATTACAATTAATTGCAATTTTAATTTTCTTTTTTACGCTTTTTCTTTTAAATAAAAATTTAAGCATCTTGACGCGTATCAGCTATTTGAATTTCTCGTAAATTCACTCCTTGCGGCATTTCATAGGCAAACTTAACTGTTTTGGCAATATCATTGGCAGTTATTGAACCAACTCCGGTTGTTTCAATCCATACTTTATAATTTGCTTTAATTTCATCACTAGTTGTATGACTCAATAGCTCAGTATTTACTGCGCCTGGACAAATTCGTATTACTCTTACGTTATGTTCGGCTAATTCTCCACGAGCAGTTTCAGATAAACCTATAACCCCATATTTTGTCGCACAATATGCAGCGTGTAACGGAAATGGTTTAACTCCAGCAATTGAAGCGATATTAACAATAGTTCCACATTTTCTTTGCTTCATATCCTCCATGACTATTTTCATTCCATTCATTACCCCCATGACATTAACATCTAACATCGTTTGCCACTGTTGCGGATCTTGAGATGCAATATTTCCCAAAAACATAACGCCTGCATTATTAATAATTAAATCTGTTTTACCATAAAGTTCTTCTGCTTTTCGAACTGATTTTTCAAATGCTTCATAATTAGTTACATCAACTTTTTCACATATGGTATTTGCCAAGTTCAATTCTTCAAGCAATTCAACACGCCTAGCCAAAAGCAGCAATGGATAACCACCCTTACTGAACTCTAACGCTAAAGCTTTTCCAAAACCAGAGCTAGCACCTGTAATAACAACTAATTTTTTCATGATTTATTTTCCTTTATTTTAACGAAATCAACGTTTTTCAAAGATGCTCATTAATAAATTTTCAAATAAATGATTCATCTAAACATGCAATAAAACTATTAATTACATTATCTTTTTGAGCGATTTCTTGTGCTTCATATGCTGTAGCATTAAAATTAAATAAATATTCCCAGTTCAAATATTTGCATATACACTCAAATTGTTGGTCAATAATTCTATACTGTGGATCATCTAACTCAGCTCCTCCAACTGTAATCAAAGCTAACTTTTTCTCTGTTTTTTGAAACAGATCAACTTTTGAATAAAATTTATCAATAAATAATTTTAATTGAGCGGAAACAGCCCACCAGTAAACAGGAGTTGCAATTATTAAAATTTCAGCATTTGTAACTTTATTCATCAAAAGGTTAGTATCATCAGTATGAACACAATTATTTCTGTTATCAACATGGCAAGCATCACAATGTGTACATGCACTTTGTTGCATCTTTTGCAAAATTACTTCATCTAGTTCATAGTTATTTGATAACTTTTCCTTTGCAATAGATAGCAAAAAACTATTATTCCCCTCTTTTCGTGGGCTGCCATTAATTAACAATACTTTTATGGTCATAATTTACTCCAAATTTATTCTTGTTTATGACTATAGCTTGTTAGCTATTTTTATGCAAATTGTACTGAATTTTAAACTCAAAAACAAAAAATATCTAAAAAAATAATATTTACATTTGTAAACATTTACATTTGTAACTATATTAAAACCAAGGGGGGGAGCTTTTTACACATTACCAATGGAATAAAATTATGAATGACAAAAAACAAAAGTTGACACCATCTGAACTAAGAATAATGAAAGCTCTTTGGCAAAGAAATGAACAATCATTAGGTGAGATTTTAGAAAAAGTAAATTTTTTAGCAAACAAAAGTTTTAGTCGCTCAACAATCAATATGCAACTCATAAGGTTATTGAAAAAGGGCTGGATACAACAAATTAAAAAAGGTAATCGCTTATTTTATTCTCCAACGGTAGCTGAAAATGACGCTAGCTATAATATTATTAATGATATAAAAAAACGTGTTTTTGGAGGTTCATGTGTTGATCTAGTAAAATCATTACTAAATAATGATGAACAAATTTCTAAAGAAGATGTTCAGCAAATTAAAGAAATGATTGAAAATTTCAAGGAGAAATGATATAAAACCATTTTTAATATCACCTTAAAATCTAATAATTAATGTATTATAATCTCTTTATTTTATTACAAAGTCTTTTTACCTTAAATGTTCCACAAAAAAATCATTTTTCATCCACAATGTTTTCTAAAATCACCATATAAACATTTATTATTATAATTGAGGTTTTGTTTTATTCCCCTCTAAATCTATAATAAAATAAGATCCATCGATGCCATATTTCTTTTCAATAGATTCACAGAATTTACCTAATTTTTTATTATAAAATCGTTTTGAAGCTTCATGCTTATTTATATAAAATTCGTCATCTGAAGTCCATATAATTTCTATTTTATCTCCATTCTTCATATACACAAAAATCGAATCAAGGCTTAAACTTGGAATACGTATATTCCATTTAAAAAATGATTCAGCATTAGAGTGTCGCAATAATTTTAATATTTTATCAGCATCACTTTTAGATATTTTCTTTTTGACAGTTTCATAGCTTGCTTTTGATACTCTTTCATCATAGCATTTATAATCAGAAACCCAAACCATCTCGGCTGATTCAAGTTTATTTAATTTTCTTAAATAGTAAGTTGAACCTTTTCTAGTGTTAATAAACCACATTTGATAAACAAAAATTGTCATAACAATAATTCCAACTGTTACAAAAAATATTTTCTTTATTCTTTTCATTATTTTCCTTCTGAATAAACGTCCACTACTTAGCTTATGCTCATAAAGTATAATATTACCTTCTTAATCTATTTACAAACAAGATACTGTCATTAGCTTTGAACAATTAAAACATCAATTAATTTACTTCAATCAAGAGTAAGTATTCTAATATTTTTTATATTTTTCAAAGTTAATTTATAATTTTCCCCTTCTTCATCGCAATCTTCTAAAAGCAAATAGGTATTTGAATTCGAGTTTTTTTGTTTAGTGTATTCGCCTAAATCTACTCTTCTATTATTGACGTACAAACTAAGAACAAAATTGATATCATTATACTTCATCTGATCATGCATTAGCCATAAAAAGTAAATTTCTTCTTTTTCACTTTTTGCATTGTTAATTTCATTTATTAATGTTTTTTTATCTAGCCAACTTTTTTTTTCTTCTGCTAACCATTCTTTAAATGATATTTTACTGGCATAAATAATGTCTTTCCCATCGTTATTTTTTTGATATTTAATCTCTTTTTTAGTTTGACAAGAAACTTGTAATAATAAACTTATAAACATAGTAAAGTGATAAATTTTATTTTTCTTTATTAACATCCTTTACCTCAATATTTATTGGTTTCAAACTCACAAGTCTCATCATCAATATTTTCTGAAACCCATTTTATCAATGTTATTTATTAAATCATTTCTCAGAAAGCCATTAAGATTGAACCTACGTTGTTTTTGGGTTGAGTTGCGTCTGAGTCACCTACCTGTACTTAAGTCATACTAATTATAATAGCATAAATTTATTTCTAAATCAAAGTTTTCGTTTCTGAATTTAAATAGCTACTTCATCACTTAACATCACAAATAGTAAATAGTCATAAATTATTGACTTTAGTTACACTTTCATCAACCTGTCGTCGACCATATAATAACTTGTGCTTATGTCACTTCTTATTAAATGAATTTTGAAATTTGTCATTAATAGTTATTTCTATCAACTTGACGCATATATTTTTGTAGTGAAACAAAATTATAAAAATTTTTTGAAAGAATTCTATGTTATTGTTAAAGCATTCGCTTAGAATATTTAGATAAAATACAAAATCTTTTAAAAGTTCTTAAATTGGGCTTCATAGGTTTGTATTTTGATAAAAAATAGTCTATTTTTATAATGCTAAAAAAATTTATAGAATAACGTAAGGATTTTAATTTTGAAATTAAATATACTAATTACAGGTGGTGCGGGGTTTATTGGTTCGGCGTTAGTGCGGGAAATTATTAATAACACAGAGCATAATGTGTTAAATGTTGATAAATTAACATATGCGGGAAACTTAGAATCGTTGACTTCAATTGAAAATAATGATCGCTATAGTTTTTCGCAAACTGATATTTGTGATAAAGATGGAATTGAAAATTTATTTAATAGTTTTAAGCCAAACATTATCATGCATTTAGCCGCTGAATCACATGTAGACCGTTCAATTGATGGTCCAGGTGAATTCATCACAACCAATGTAAATGGCACTTATAATATGCTTGAATGTGCTCGCAAATATTTTAATTCATTATCCGAAGTAGAGCAAAAAGAGTTCCGTTTTCACCACATTTCAACGGATGAAGTTTATGGCGATTTGGCGGAAAATTCTGATCCTAATGCATTATTTACTGAAGACACACCCTATGACCCTAGTTCTCCGTATTCTGCATCTAAAGCTGCGAGCGACCATTTAGTTCGTGCATGGGAACGCACATTCAATTTACCAACTATTGTGACAAATTGTTCAAATAATTATGGACCATTTCATTTTCCTGAAAAATTAATTCCGCTGATGATTCTTAATGCGTTGGAGTTAAAGCCGTTGCCAGTTTATGGGGATGGCGGTCAAGTACGTGATTGGTTATTTGTTGAAGATCATGCTCGAGCGTTATTTAAAGTTGTTACTGAGGGTAAAGTTGGTGAAACTTACAATATTGGCGGGCACAACGAAAAGAAAAATATTGAAGTTGTTAAAACAATTTGTGCAATTTTAGATGATTTACAACCACGAATTGACGGTAAAAAATATCAAGAATTAATCACTTATGTAACGGATCGCCCTGGACATGATCTGCGTTATGCTATTGATGCAACCAAAATCAAAAATGAATTAGGTTGGGTGCCCGCTGAAACATTTGAAAGTGGCATTTTAAAAACCGTTCAATGGTATTTAGACAATAAAGATTCATGGTGTAAACACGTTCAAGAAGGGACTTATAGCCGTGAACGTTTAGGTCATTCGTAATAATTTAGAGCACTTTAAGAGTGTTACAAAACTAATTGCTTAAGGCATTGATGTAGTATTGCGATGCAGAGCCAACGACATAATGAGGAACAATCAATGAGAGGTATCGTTTTAGCTGGAGGAAGTGGAACTCGCTTATATCCTATTACTGAAGGAGTATCAAAACAATTATTACCAGTTTATGATAAACCGATGATTTATTACCCGATTTCAGTTTTAATGTTAGCAGGAATCAGAGAGATTTTAATTATAACAACACCAGAAGACCAAGCAGGATTCAAACGTATGCTTGGCGACGGGTCTAAGTTTGGTATAGAGTTAAGTTATGCGGTACAACCAGAGCCGAAAGGATTAGCTCAAGCGTTTACAATTGGTGAAGAATTTATTGGCGATAAACGTGTTGCATTAGTTTTGGGAGACAACATTTTTTATGGAGCTAATTTTCAAGAAATGTTTGTTAACGCGGTGAAAAGAAATGAGGGGGCTACGGTCTTCGGCTACTGGGTTAATAATCCCGAAGCGTTTGGGGTAGCTGAGTTTGACAAAGATAACAATGTTATTTCGATTGAAGAGAAACCGACCGAACCAAAATCAAACTACGCAGTGACAGGGCTTTATTTTTATGATAATAAAGTTATCGAAATTGCTAAAAATATTAAACCGTCACCACGCGGTGAATATGAAATTACCGACGTAAATAAGGCATATTTAGCTGAGGATAATTTACAGGTTGTAAAGTTAGGGCGTGGCTGTGCATGGTTAGATACTGGGACGCATGATTCATTACATGAGGCGGCTAGTTTTGTGCGAACGATAGAGAAGCGTCAAGGCTTAAAAGTGGCTTGTTTAGAAGAGATTGCACTGGAAAATGGCTGGTTGTCAAAGGAAATAATTCTTAAACGTGCAGAGGTAATGAAAAATAATAATTATGGTGGTTACCTGAAAAAGATGGTAAATTTCCATCAGGATTAAATATTAGGAAGTAAAGAGTGTTAAAGGTTACGAAGACAAAATTAGATGAAGTTTTAATCGTTGAACCAAAAGTTTTTGGCGATAGTCGTGGATATTTTTTTGAAAGTTATAATAAGGAACGATTTCAAGAGGCTGGCATTGAAGCAGATTTTATTCAAGATAATGAATCATTTTCAAGTTATGGAGTTCTAAGAGGGCTTCATTTTCAAAAAATGCCATACACGCAAGCAAAGTTGGTGCGTGTTATTCAAGGAGAAGTTTTAGATGTAGCCGTCGATATTCGTGAAGGCTCTCCGACTTATGGCGAACATGTTGCAGTGAAGTTATCGGCTGAAAATAAACGTCAATTGTATGTGCCACGAGGTTTTGCTCATGGTTTTGCGGTTTTAAGTGAAGAGGTTATTTTTGCCTATAAGTGCGATAATTATTATCACCCAGAAGCTGATGGAGGAATTAAGTTTGATGATGAATCATTAAATATAGATTGGTTGATTCCAGCTAAAAAGATGATTTTGTCAGAAAAAGATAAGATTCAACCACTTTTAAAAGATGTATCAGTGTTTAATATTAATGATGAATTGTCGTAAAATCAACAATAAAGGAATCTTTTTATGATTGATATTTTATTAGCGACATATAATTCAAAACAATTTTTAAACGAGCAAATAGATTCAATAATTGCTCAGGATTATACAAATTGGCGCTTAATTGTTCGTGACGCAGGTTCAAGTGATAATACAATTAATATTTTGCAAAAATATCAGCAAAAATTAGGAACTGAAAAATTTATTATTATAAATAATAATAAACCAAGTTCTTCACTTGAAAATTTTTGTGAATTATTAAAATATAGCGATAGCGAATATATCATGTTTTGCGACCATGATGACGTATGGTTACCAAATAAAATTTCATTATCATTACATCATCTTCAAAAAATTAAGAATCAAAAGCAACCTTTAATAGTTTTTAGTGACAAAAAAGTTGTTGATGAAAATTTAAATTTATTGAATAAATCATTTTTTCGTTATTCAAAATTAAATCCTTACAAATTGGGGTTGAACAACCTCATTACTCAAAATGTAGCTTCAGGATGCACCATGTTATTTAATAACGCATTACTCAAAATAATAGATATTGATGTAATGAAAAAATGTGCAGTTATGCATGATCACTGGTTGATGCTGGTTGCAAAGTTATTTGGGGAAATTAGTTATTTAAATCAACCAACGATTTTGTATCGTCAGCATAAAAAAAATGTTCTCGGGGCACCTAGTTTTATGACAAAATTAAAAAGGTATAAAAATTTTCATGATAGATTTAGAGAAAGCTGTAAACAGTGTCAGGGAATTTTGGATAACTATGGCGATAAAATTGATGGTAAAACAACTATTATGCTAAAAAAATTTACTGATTTACCTAATTGTAATTTTTTTAGGAAGCGCTATATTATTCTGAAATATCGCTTTTTTAAACATGGACTTTTGCGAAACCTAGGAGTATTTTTTCTAATATGAGTATGCCAATTGTAAATATCGTGATTCCAACATACAATGCTGGAGTACAATGGAAACTCGTTCTTGAAGGTTTGGCAAAACAATCATATCCAATCGAAAAAAAAATATTAATTGATACGTCCTCAGGTGATAATACTATTGCTTTAGCTGAGGAATATGGATTTGAAATAACTAAAATTTCTAAACAAGAATTTAATCATGGTTTAACACGTAATCTGGGGTTAAATTTAACAACAAAGCAATGTGATTTAGTATTATTTATGACTCAAGACGCGATATTAAATGATCATGATGCTATAAAAAAAATAGTCAAAGCCATAGATTCTAATAACAATATTGCTATGGCTTATGGAAGACAGATTCCTCGCGAAAATGCAACGAAAATTGAAAAATTTGTGCGTTCATATAATTACCCTGCAAATTCAAAATTGAAAACTTTTAGTGATTCTGAGACTTTGGGGATTAAAACAGCTTTTTGTTCTAACAGTTTTGCATTATATTGCAAAGATAAGTTTTTAGAAATGGGTGGATTTAGAGGTACAAATTTTGGCGAAGATATGTTACTAGCGGCTGATTTTTTAATGAAAGGATGGGGCGTTTATTATTGTGCTGAAGCTGAAGTTGTGCATTCGCATAATAATAGTTTAAGCGAGGAATTTAAACGAAATCTTCATATTGGAAAAATGCATAAAGAAAATAGTTGGCTAATAAATAAATTCGGCAAACCTCAATCTGAAGGGAAAAAATTATTAGCAAAAGCATTTAATGAACTTAGCTGGTGGGAGTTCTATAAATTTTTAATATATTGTACAGTCCGCTACTGTGGCTACAAGTTAGGGAACAAATGAAAAAAGAAAGAAAAATATTATGGTCACTTTTTGGTGCTTTTTTTCTATTATCAATAGTATTAAGTATTATCGACGTTATACCAGCTAGAGACGTTGCATTTCGTTATGCTCCAATGGCTGAAGCTTTTGCGCGTGGGGATTGGGATTTTGCTTTTCATCCACGCGTTCCAATGGCGTTGCCATTGATGGCGGGAATTGTCTGTTTTGTTTTTAAATGCAGTGGGTTTATGGCCTGCAAAATAATTAGTAGTTTATTTTATAGTTTAACAGTTTTTCCGATTTATGGAATCAGTATTAAAGTTTTTAAGAAAAATTACAACATCGCATTAACTTCTGTAATTTCAACTGGATTTTGCTCTCATTTAATTCGCTTGGGATATAGCGGGTTGCGTGACTCCTTAAAGGAATTTGCCATAATTTTAGCAGTTTATGGAATCGTCAAAATCTATCAAAATCGTGAAAAGCTTAGTGGATATATTTATGGTGCAGTAGGAATGGCATTATTAGTGACATGCCGAGTTGATGCAGTTTTATTTGCTATTATTATCGGTTTAACCATGATGATATTTGATATTTTTGCTTCAAAACTACGTTTTCCATGGCGAACTATAATTGCAGCAGTAACGTGTTTAGCAATTATTAGTCCTAACTTAATTTATAACTATCGAACAATAGGCTATCCTGTTTCCGAAGCTCGTCTTGCAGTTATTATGGATAAAGTTGTTCCTCAGATTTGTAATAAAAATGCGAAGTTAAGTTTACATCAAGCTACCAATGGAAAAAATGAAGAGAAAAAAGTTAACTCATCAATATCAGGAGTTCAAAAAAAAGTTTTATCTCAGCCTTTACATGATATCAAATCTGGAGGCGAAAATGATTTTGGAGAATATTTAAAAAATATTTTTACAGGTTGTTATCCATATTATCTATTTTTAGCTTTAATAGTTATTGTCTATCGTATAAAAAGAAAACTGTGGACCAAAGAAGAAACTATTTTGTTGAGTGGTTGTGTGATTCATACTTTTGGAATTTTGGCGCAAATAAAAATTTTTCATAACCAATATTATGTTTCGCCAAGATATTTGCTGCCTGCTATGCCTTTGTATTTTGGATGGGTTGCGATTGGAGCTCTTTTTGTAATTAATTTTTTGCGTCAAATAGTTAATATTAAGCTAATTAAGTTCATTATTATAATAGGAATGTTTGGCTTGATTGCTGATGGAGCTGGACCACTTATCAAAAGTTATACTTCAAGTAAAAAATCGATGCGACGACAACATTCTCTTTTTGTGGCAAAAGTGATTACTGATGATTTTAAGCAACGTAATATCAGTAAATTTTATAAACCTAATTTAAATATATTCTCATATATAACTAATTATCAACCATTTATTTACAGTAATGATTTAAATACAATAAGTTACTTATCTAAAGGCAATTGCGTAGGGTTAAAAAATATCTCTAATGCAGATTATATTGTTTATAGTTATCGAAAAAAATTAAAAGAACAAAATCATCCACAAATTGAAGAAGATCAATTTAATGAATATGTTTTACTGAAAAAATTCTGCACTTATTCTCGCGGCAAAAAATATAGCTATGTGAGTAAAGTTTATTTTAATAATTGGAGAAGTATTAATGAATAGCACACGATTGAGGGTTTTATGCTTAGCTATTAGCGATTTTATTACCTTTTATGGACTTTTAATTTTAGTTGCGTGGATTTACAAAAAAATTGACGGGGTTTACGAGATGAGCTTGTACTACAACCTTTGGAAAGTTTCACTAATTTTTATTGTTTGCAATAGTTTTATAAAATTATACCACGGCAATGTATTTTATCCTGGCGTTTCACTTAATGTAGTTGAAGAGATGCGTAGAATATTTTTTTCTGTTATTTTAACAATGTTAATACTAGGCTCATATTTAATTTTAGTAAAACACATCGATATTTACTCTCGATTTGTCATCACTGCAAGTACTATGCTAATAATTTTCTTTACTCCTATAACTAGATGGTTTGTGCGTTCTATTCTGAAAAAACTTGCTCTTTTTGAAACAAGGTGCATTATTATTTCATCTCGTGATTGTGATGTTAAAAATGTCATTGATGAGATTAAAAAAGATCGCCAAATGGGACTAAATGTAGTAAAAGTTAAAAAAGCTTTATTATCGAAAAGATTTTTGCATTCGCTAAGAAAATATCGGCATAAATATAATATTTCCTACGCTATTTTAATAATCAATTCTGAAGAGTTAAACAATTACATTTATGATTTATCGCAAATTTTTGAACATATTATGATTATTTCGCCAAATCAAATTGGGTTTAGTAGTAGTATGTATAGATATGATTTAAATGGCATTAGTGGCAGTGAGCTTAAAAATCAATTACTTCTAAAAGGTCCGCGTATTTTAAAAAGTATTACTGACTATTCATTTGCTCTTATTACTACAATAATTCTTTTGCCTTTTCTGTTAATGATTACAATCCTTGTAAAAATTACATCTCCTGGACCAGTTTTTTATAAGGCAAAACGTTTAGGAATCAAAGGCAAAGAGATAAAAGTTTTAAAGTTCAGAACCATGCATCAAGACGCTGATGAACGTTTACAATCACTGTTGGACAATGATAAAGAATTAGCTAAAGAATGGAAAGCAAACTTTAAACTAGAAAATGATCCTCGAATCACGCCTTTAGGGAACCTATTAAGGATAACAAGTTTAGATGAATTACCTCAATTCTTTAATGTTTTAAAAGGAGATATGAGCGTGATAGGGCCACGTCCAATAGTTAAAAAGGAGCTAGAATATTATGGAAACTGTTTTGATTTAATAAAACAAGTAAAACCTGGAATTACAGGATTTTGGCAGGTGTCAGGCCGTAGTAATACTACCTATTCGCAACGAATCCGTTATGATATGTACTATATTACAAATTGGAATTTATGGTTAGATTATTTTATATTTTTGAAGACAATAAAGGAAGTTATTTTTTGTAAAGGAGCAAAATAAATTATATTTTAAGTTTTCCTCTTGAAAAAATAACTTCGTCATCAAGTACCCATAGGGTAATTTTTTTTGTTTTGTAGTCAAACTGAAACTTTATCAAATATTTTTTCAAATATCTGATGATTTATAACTCTCAAACAGTGATTTAGTAATATAAATAACACCTTATAGCTTTTAGCCTAACACAAAAAACTATATTCAGATAACTATAATGAAAAATATATGTGATTTTGGCTCATATTTCTTGAATAAGGGCCTTATCTGACATATTGTAAAGTGATAATTGTTGTGGTACTATTAAAAAGCAATAGTGTAGGCTAAAAAAAGTATATTTTGATTGAATTAAAATACTTTTAACTTTATGGGGTAATGGTGACAAATAATAGTTTTTATAGTTATGCAGAATTAAAAGCAATGGGCTTTAAAAAATTTGGAAAAAGTGTTTTAGTTTCGCGTAATGCCAAATTTTACGGCATTAATAAAATTGAGCTTGGCGATAATGTGCGAATTGATGATTTCTGTATATTATCAGGTAATATTAAAATTGGTTCACATATCCATATTTCTGCAGGGGTTTACATTTTTGCTGGAAATTCTCTTGTGGAATTAGAAGATTTTGTAACAGTTTCATCTAGAACTTCGATTTATGCTATTTCAGATAATTATTTAGGAGATGTCTTGACTAATTCATGCATTGATGATGAATTTAAAGACATTATAACTCAAAAAGTCACCTTGAAAATGTTTTCTATTGTTGGCAGTGGTTCAACTATTTTACCTGGGATTGTTGTCGAAACAGGCGCTGCCGTTGGAGCAAATTCTTTGGTGACTAAGTCAATACCTGAGTGGCAAATTTATGCTGGATCGCCTGCAAAAAAAATAAAAAATAGAAGTAAAAAAATGCTAGAATTAAAGAATAAATTTCTAGAAAAGTTTGAAGAACGAGAAAAAAATGATTGAGAAATTCAAAAAAAATATACTAGTAACTGAACCTATTGCTCCAGATAAGGATGCTATTTTATCTCAATTTAGTAGTATAATTGATTCGAAATGGTTTACAAACATGGGACAGTTGCATAATCAATTTGAAGAAAAGTTAAAAGAGTATCTAAAAGTTAAAAATATTTCGATATTCAATAATGGAACTATTGCTTTAATAACTGCTTTAAAAGCATTAGATTTACCAACAAATTCAGAAGTTATAACAACGCCATTCACTTTTGCGGCAACACCACATGCCATTGCTTGGAATAACTTAAAGCCTGTCTTTGCAGATATTGATGAAAATACGATGGGTTTAGATCCAAAAGCTATAGAAGCGGCTATTACTGATAAAACATCAGCCATTCTTGCTGTACATGTTTATGGTTTTCCTTGTGACGTTGAAAATATCGATAAAATTGCCAAAAAACACAATTTAAAAGTTATTTATGATGCAGCTCACGCATTTTCTACAGAAATTAATGGCAAGTCAATTTGTAATTGGGGCGATATTACTATGTTGTCTTTTCACGCGACAAAGTTATTTAATTCTATCGAAGGTGGAGCTCTCGTTTACAATGATAAGAGATTAGGCAAAAAAATTTATGAATTGAGAAATTTTGGCATAAAAGAAATAAATCATGACGATGCGGTTAAGGATGGAATTAAGAATGAGAATTTCATTGATGATATTGGCATTAATGGGAAAATGAATGAATTTCAAGCAGCATGGGGAATTCAAACATTAGAAATTGTTAAAGAAGAACAAGGTAAAAGAGCAACAGTTGCTCAAAAATATATAGAATTATTAAAAGATATTGATTTTATTGAAATACCAAAATTTCCAGAAAATGTCACTAATTCAATGCAATATTTACCAGTACTTATTAATAATTATAAGAGAGATGAACTTTATAATTTCCTTAAAAATTATAATGTTTTTTCTAGAAAATACTTTTATCCACTTTGTTCAGAATTTGGCTGTTATAAAGATCTTCCTTCATCTAAACCAAGTAATTTAAAAATAGCCCACCAGTTATCCCGCAAAGTTTTATGTTTGCCTTTTTATGGGGAGTTGGTTGAAAATGATTGTGAGATTGTAAAAAATATTTGTAAAATTATCAAGGAGTTTAAATAAATGTGTGGAATACATTTTACAAAAAATGTTTCTCGTAAAAAGTTCAAGAAATCTCTCGATTTACTTTATCATCGAGGACCTAACGCATCTGATGTGAAACAATTTGATAATATATTTTTGGGACATACTAGACTTGCAATTATCGACTTGGATAAAAGAAGTTCTCAACCTTTCACAGGCTCTGATAATGAGACTCATATTATTTTTAATGGAGAAATTTACAACTTTAAAGAATTAAAAAAACAATTCAACATTAAAACTCGCACAAGCTCAGATACTGAAATACTTTTGGAACTGTATTTAAAGCTTGGAGAAGATGTTGTCAATCACTTAAATGGCATGTTTGCTTTTGTGATTTATAATTCAAGAACAAAAGATATTTTTATTGCAAGAGATAGGCTTGGCATAAAACCTCTTTATATTTATGAAAAGAACGACACATTAATAATTTCTTCTGAAATTGCTTCCATATTAGAATCATTAGAATTTGTTCCTGAATACGATTTAATAGGCATTAGACAATATTTAAAGTTACGAACATTTTTTAGAGGACATACTCTTTATAAAGATATCAAAATGTTTCCTGCTGGTTATTACAGAAAAAATGATCAACTAGTACAATATTGGAATTTAGAAAATCATTACAGTACTGACTATAATGATGAAAAAGTCAAAGAACTAATTGAATCTTCGATTGAGTACAGGTTGATTTCAGACGTAGAAACAGGCAGTTATTTAAGTGGTGGAATTGATAGCTCATTAATTGCTGTTTTGGCCCAAAAAGAATACACTTGGACAACTGGATTTAATGACTTTAATGAATTTGAATATGCTAGAATTGTTGCTGAACGATATAAATTTAATCATCAAGAAGTAATCACATCCCGAGACGAATTCAAAGATGTTGCAAAATTTATGATAGAAAAAAGAAAAGAACCATTGTCTGTACCTAATGAAGTATCAATTTTTGAGATGACTCAAGCTGTAGCCAAACATAACACTGTTGTGTTAAGCGGAGAAGGTGCTGATGAACTCTTTTTTGGTTATGATAGAATTTTTAGGTGGGCTCAAAACAATGAATTTGATTTAGAAAGTTTTGATAAATTATATTCATACGGAACTCACAAAGACGATGAAATTATTCAATATGTACTCGAACCTGTTGCTCATATTAAAGATAATTTATTGAAAATATCAACTTTTTTTCAATTATATCACTTACATGGTTTATTAAGACGCTTAGATAATGCTACAATGCTTTGCTCGGTAGAGGCAAGAGTTCCATTTGTTGATCATAGATTAATCGAATACATGTATGGCATTGGTTGTGAATATAAAATGAAAAATGGCATTGTTAAGGAGCCTTTGAAAAGAATATTCTCTGACGTACTCCCATCTGAAATTATAAATAGAAAAAAAGTAGGATTTCCAATTCCAATTCATGATATTTTTCATAATAAAGATTGTTCCATGGATGGATGGTTACACTTTAATATTGAAACTATTTTAAAAGACGATTGGACTAAAATAACTGAACAATTAAAAACTGAAGATATTTATGTTTGAAGAAAAGAAAAAAGTGGTTGGCTATACAACTGGAGTCTATGATTTATTTCACATTGGCCATTTGAATTTATTACGAAATGCTAAAGGTATGTGTGATACATTAATTATCGGTTGCTCTTCTGATGAAGTAGTTAAAGAAATGAAAAATAAACTTCCAGTAATTCCTTTTAATGAACGTGTAGAAATTTTAGAAGCAATCCCTTATGTTGATGTCGTTGTAGAGCAAGGTATTGACGACTACAAAGATAAAATGGTTGCCTGGGAAAAATATAAATTTGATATTTTGTTTGTAGGTTCTGACTGGCAAGGAACTGATAAATGGAATAAAATAGAGAAAGATTTCAAAAAAATAGGTGTTAAAGTCGTTTATTTTCCATACACTAGAACAACGTCTTCTTCAAAAATAAACGCTATATTGGATCAATATGACGATGAAAGATAACACATGCTTAAATATTGCTGTTAAAGGCTTTTGGTCTACAGGAGAGAGTGCAGTTAATGACTTTCTTTTTGAATTTGACAATACTTTTGGAATCAAACAACAAGAAATGTTAATATTTGACACTATTGACGGAATTGTAGATTTAGAAAATAAATACTTATTCAATAGTGCTCCAATTATAATTGGAGCTCAGATTGCACGATTTAAAAAGTTAGTCAATTTTTTATCTAAATATGGCATGTACTCTTTACCTTACGACTCTGAAGAGGTATTCGGCGGATTTTTTAAAAAAAGAAGCTATGAATTCATAGATAAAATTACCAGTGAAAATAAACTTGCCAGTTTAGAATTTGATTACCCAATAATTGAGGAACATATCAATAATTTTGCTTATAAGTACAAGATTTGGCCATTCAAAAAACAAAAAATTGATCAACTATTAAAAAAAATTTCATTATCGCTACTGAATTATGTTAAGCCTTTATCACACTATTTCCCTAGAGGAGATTTTTATATTCCTAAAGGTTATGATAATTTTAAAAAAGAACTAAATGACTATATAAATGATTTGACTTCGTACTTATCGAAACAAAACGCAGGGAAAAATATATTGTATCAACAACTTTTGACTCCTGCGAGCTTCAATTTATATAAGAATGCGATTCCTAATTTACGATATATTATAATTGATCGTGACCCTAGAGATATTTATGTATTTCAACGTCACCTTTGGAAGAGTCTTGCAGTACCGAATAACCCGCAAGATTTTGCAGAATGGTATAAACTTGCAAGAGCTCAATTAAATGAACTCGAAGGTAATTTTTTACATATTAAATTTGAAGATTTTGTTTATAATTATGAAAATACATCTTCAAAAATCATGACCTTTTTAAATTTAACTAACGAGCAACATGTGAAAAAATTAAAATTTTTCGACCCATCAAAGTCTATAAAAAATACGCAAATGTGGAAGAAAACTAATAAATACAATGATGAAATAAAAATTTTGGAAGATTTATTGCCTGAATTTTTGTACGAATTTCCATATTTTGAAGATGATAATCTAGAAGGGATTTGGTAATGAATACAAAATTAACAATTTTATTAATAACATACAATCACGAGAAAACAATAGAGCAATCTATAAACTCTATTCTGGAGCAAAAAACTAATTTTGAATTTATTATCAACGTGTTAGATGATGCATCAACAGATAACTCTTCAAATATTGTTGCCTCATATGTTGCTAAATATCCCTCAAAAATAAAATACACTTTGCGCAAAAAAAATGTCGGAGTAGTGCAAAATATTTTCCAAGGTATAAAGGACGTTAAAACCCAATATTATGCTACTTGCGAAGGCGATGATTACTGGTGTGATGAAAATAAAATTCAGATGCAAGTTGACTTTCTTGATAATAATAGTGACTATAGTTTTTCTGGCCATAATACTATTTTTAAAAGCAATAATGGCGAAGAAAGAAAAATATTTTCTGAAGAATCTTATACTATAAAGTCAACATACTCTATGCCTCTAAAATTTTCTAACAAAAATTTTGTCAAAGTTCACCCTTCAAGCAGAGTTTATAGGACAAGTTGTATTGATTTTGCAAACTTAAAGTTTCCTGATAGTATTATTTGGGACAGCTGTTCATACTGGTATTTTTTAGCAAAAGGCAAGCTGCATTATATTGATAAAGTTATGTCTATTTATCAATACACGGAAGATGGTATATTTTCTGGATCAAGTTCTAGAAAGCAACGATTTTTAGCATGTCGCAATATTTTAAATATAAATAAAGAATTTGATTACAAATACAATAATATTTTTATCCAGCAGTTAAAGCCTTTATGCCATGACTTAAATTTAAGCATCAAAGAACGATTTTTAATGAAATTATTCCCTAGATTTTTTACAAAAAAAGGCGATGAACTTCTTGAAAAATTTAAAATTGAACTACTTTACTCTGATTATAAAAATAATTTTGGAGATATGTTAAGTCCAGAAATATTAGGTAAATATGTTAATTGCAAAATAGAAAAAAATCAATGTTTAAAATCTTGTGATACAGTCTTTATTGGATCTCATTTGGAGCTTTTTTTGAAAGATAAAACAGCAAAGATTAATAAAAATAATAAAACCCTAAATATTGTGGGAACTGGCTTCATTGCTCCTGAAAATTATTACGATGACAAAGCAGAAGAATTTTCAAGAAATGTGAGAATTTTTGGATGCAGAGGTGAATTAACCAAAAATAGACTAGAAAAAATTATAGATAAAAAGCTAACAAACATCACTTTGGGCGATCCTGGACTATTAGCTTCAAGGATTTTTGATACCTCTAACGTAACCAAGAAATACAAAGTTGGAGTTATTGCGCACTATATTGATGAAAATAGCCCTGCCTTAGAAAACATTAATATTGAAAATATTCTATTAATTGACATCAAGGATTCCACCAAAAATATTGTTGAAAATATTACAAGTTGCGAATTTATTTTATCTTCTGCCATGCATGGATTAATTGTCGCAGATAGTTTTAATATCCCAAATAGACGTATTATTTTATCTGATAATGTAGAGGGGGGAAATTATAAATTTGATGACTATTACTCAATTTATAAAGAAAAAGTTGCATCTGCAATTGACTTGAGAAATGAAGTAATTATTGAAGAAAATATAGAATCTTTAAAAAAAGAATATCATATTAAGAAAGATGAAATCACTAAAATCCAAAACAATTTAGAATTAATGTTAAGGAGAGTGTAAATTTAATGAGTAAAGAAATCATACCAATATGTTTTACTTTTGATGATAATTATGTGAATCCAGCTCTAGTCGCATTTTACTCTATGCTAGAAAATGCTGACCAGAAATATTTTTATAAAATTTATGTACTTCAAGCAAAAAACAATATCAGCGAGTTTTCAAAAGAAAAATTAACGAACATTGTCAAACTATTTAATAATGCTGAATTAGAATTTAAAAAAGTTAATTTTGATATTGATTTAGAATGGGATGGCGTTTTTTCAGCTCATTTTTCACCTGAAATCCTAATAAAATTGATTTTGCCGTCAATATTTAATAATTATGATAAAATAATTGTTTCTGATGTTGATGTTGTTTTTACTGGAGATATATCAAAATCATTTACTAATTATAATTTAGATAATTATTATATCGCTGGAGTCAGAAGCCTTGAAAAACTCAATGATTTTTATGCAGCTCAAAGTTATTCTGATGAGGTTAAAGAAAAATTATTTGGCTCAATTGGAGCTGGATATATGATATACAACCTCAACGCAATGAGAGAAAACAATTTAGAAGACCTGTTTTTAGATAATTTGAAAAGATATCGCAAAATTATAACCCAACCAGAGCAGGATATTATTAATATTTCCATTGATAAAGATAAAATATTGTATTTACCCTTAAAATATATGTTTTGCACATATATGTATAGGTTGATAAAAAAAGAAAAACTTGATTTATCTTGCTCTGGAAAGTGGATTTATTATTTTGCAAAAAAATGGCTAAAAAAAATTAAAGAAGATAAATATAATACCAAAAATGAAATTTTAGAGGCATTTATTTCTCCAGTTCAAATTCATTATGCAACAGGAATTAAGCCTTGGAACGTATTATTTTGTTACAAAAAATTCATTTGGCTAAAATATTTCTCTAAAGTAAAAAAGGAAGGATAAAAAAATGTATGACGAACATCCCAAAATAACAGTTATTTTACCATCATACAAGCATGCAAGATGGATTTCAGAGGCTATTGAATCAGTTCTGAAGCAGACTTATAAAAATTTTGAACTAATAATTGTCGACGATGGTTCTAATGATGGCAGCGCTGAACTTATAGCCTCTTACGCAAAAAAAGATGACAGAATAAAAGAAGTAATTTTTCCTAGCAACAAAGGGGCAGTTATCGCAATGCGGACGGCTTATGAAATGTCAAATGCTGAATATATAGCCCTGATAAATTCTGACGATATTTGGGAACATGATAAACTAGAAAAACAGTTACAAGTTTTTGAAGAAAATAGCAATATTGATATAGTTTTTTCACAAGCTAGTTTTATTGATGAAAATGGTAATACAGTAAAACATAAAAGTGAATTTTTACCTTCCTCAAATTTGCAAAGTAGAGCTGAATGGATGAATTATTTTTTTACAGTTTCAAATTGTATTTGTCACCCATCAATATTAATAAAAAGAAAATGTTATGAAGAACAAGGTTTTTACTCTTCGGTACTAAGAACCTTACCTGATCTTGATATGTGGGTAAGATTATTTTGGCATTATGATGTTTTTGTTTCAGATGAGTGCCTAATAAAGTTCAGAAAGCATTTATTCAATGAAAGTCATCCGTCTAATTTTGCAAATCTGATTAGGTATAGAGTTGAATACAAAATTATTTTGAAAAATTTTATCAAACAGATCTCTAACTGTAAAGATTTAGAGGATATTTTCCCAGAATATAAGAGTATAATAAAAATTAAAGATGACCGTTTGACACCCTTTTATATAGCAATGATCGCTTTAAAGCAAGAAATTGATGCATTTGATGATTTTGCTATTGACACTTTATATGAAGAGTTGGCAAAAGAAGAAATTCTAGATTTAGTCGAAAAACATAACCTTTTTAGTCCAGTAGAATTATCTAATTTAGTTGCTTCAAAAAATCCATACAAGCTCTTCGTTGAGGATTCTGCATTAAAAATATTTATGTTATTTCTGAAAAAGGTGGGCAAAAGTTTAAGATCTAAATTAAGATTTTTTCGACTTTAATAAACAAACATATTTATAAGAACAAAGATTAATGGTAGGCTTGAGATATTTTAAAAATTATTTTACACTGTAGCTTGAAAAACTGTTAGATTATGTTTATTTATAGAAACAAAGATTCGCATTTACTGATACTAAATGTTGTCAGAAACAATATGCTCCAAATTAGCTAAAATTTTTTTTAGATAGTTTGTAGTTTTTTTATGATATATTATTTGAACGAAATCATTCCGAGGAGTTTTATTAAAATTGAAGAGTTATAACGAAAATAAAGTGGTGATAGAAGCAGGTACAAAAGAGCTTCATTACTGGCGTGATATATGGAGTTTTAGAGAATTGTTCTTTTTCTTGACATGGCGAGATATTAAAGTACGTTATAAACAAGCTGTGCTTGGCGCATTTTGGGCTGTTTTACAGCCATTATTAACAATGATAATCTTTACTGTTATTTTTAGTCGAGTTGCCAAATTAGAAACTGAAGGAGCAGCTCCATACGCAATTATGGTATATTGTGCTCTATTGCCATGGCGACTTTTTTCTGATGCATTGGCTAGTAGTTCAGAAAGTTTATTGGTGAACCGCAACATGATTTCGAAAATATATTTTCCTCGAATTATTATCCCCTTGTCAGCCATTATGACTAAATTAGTAGAGTTCTTTATTTCTTTTGCAGTATTAATTGCATTAATGGTATATTATAAATTTTTACCGAGTCAAAATATTATATTCTTGCCGCTGTTTTTAATACTATGTTTAATTATTTCATCAGCTGTGGGGTTAGGAATATCAGCTATGAATGTACAGTTTCGCGATTTTAAGTATATTGTTCCATTTGCAATTCAAATGGGACTATATATTTCCCCTGTTGGATTTAAATCAAGTATAGTTCCTGAAAAATGGCGCTTTTTATATTCATTAAATCCAATGGTCGGAGTAATTGATGGCTTTAGATGGTGCATTCTTGGAGGAACTGGAAATTTTTATGTTCCAGGATTAGTTATTTCAATATCTATGACAATTATTACATTTATGATTAGTTACAAAATATTTAGATCAACAGAAAAAACATTTGCGGATAAAATTTAATTATGCATGATAATATAGCTTTAAAAATAGAAAATATAAGCAAGAAATATGTTATTTCACATGCAAGTGGAAAAGCATCGTATCGAACTCTACGCGAATTTGTTAAGGAGTTAGCCTTTTTTTGGAAAATTAAAAAAGACAAAAAAGAAGATTTTTTAGCCTTAAATGATATCAATTTAGAAATCAACAAAGGTGATAGAGTTGCAATTATCGGTAGAAATGGCGCAGGCAAATCAACTCTTTTAAAACTACTAAGCAGAATTACCGAGCCAACACGAGGTAAAATTGCTATTTCAGGTCGTGTAGCTTCGCTACTTGAAGTTGGAACAGGATTTCATCCTGAGTTAACAGGCAAGGAGAATATTTACCTGAATGGCGCAGTTTTAGGAATGACTAAAAAGGAGATTGAATCAAAATTTGACGAAATAGTTAACTTTTCAGGTGTAGAAAAATTTCTAGACACTCCACTCAAGCGCTATTCGTCTGGAATGCAAACACGATTAGGATTTGCTATTGCAGCTAATTTAGAAAGTGAAATTTTAATTGTTGACGAAGTTTTAGCTGTTGGTGACATTGAATTTCAGAAAAAATGTTTGGGCAAAATGGATGAAATTTCAAAAACTAAAGGGCGAACCATTTTATTCGTAAGCCATAATATCCTTGCTGTTCAAAATCTTTGTAATAAAGGAATTGTATTAGATAAAGGCGAAGTTATTTATTCAGGGAATGTAGAAGATGCTGTAAAGTATTACACAGACCTAAATAGTAATGGTAACTTTAATTTAATTACTAAAGATAAGAATCTAGATTTTGTTGATTTTATCTGCCCAACAGCTCTACACTCAAAATCAAATTGGGATTTTCAATTTAAAATAAATTCGCAAAAACATTATCAAGACTGCTATATTAATTTTGTTATTTCAAATGCCAATAATTTAAAAATCATTCATTATTCGGGTCAAAAAGATAAATTTAGGGATATTAAACAAGGACTTAATACTCTAACGTTTTCTGTTGGAGATGTTCATTTAAATGATAGTAAACTAAGTTTAACGTTACAGATTTTAGATAAAAACCTTAATGAAATTTTTCATGCAGATAATTTTTCTTTACCTTCAGTGTTAGATTTAGAAAAATACACTAATCATTTGGCTGTTTGCGATAATAAAATTTCACTTCAGTTGGATTATTCTTAAAGTTTATGACCTATTTACCAACCATATCGCTTAAAAGTTATACTTTTAAATTTAAATTGTTATTATGACAACCAAAAGTGATAGATTACGCTGAGCTGACTGGCAAAAAGATTTAAGCACATGTAACTAAGAGTTTAAATCATACTGTTATGAAAAAATTAAAAGTAATTGAAATTTTTCTGACTCCGTCATAGATTCGTAGATCAATTACGGAAAGCTGGACTAAATAATGAACAAATTGCGTCAGTAGTTGGTCATAGTTCGACAAAACAAACTAAAGATTATGGCGATTATCACAATGTTATTGATTTAAATTCAAGACTTACAAGCCAATAAAACTTACAAAAAAACAATTTAAAAAACAAAAGTAGACCACAAGTCGACACTATAAAACAATAAAAAAGCGCTTAACTCGTTAAGAATTAAGCACTTGGAATATTTAATTTGGTACCGAAGGTGTGTGTACTCATTTTTTTTAAATCACCTCAAAATTTTATTTAACTTTCATTTTTTGAATTTAAAATGTCTAATTTAGCTAAATTAATGCGAATAATAAAATCATCAAAAAACGGTACTTTTTGGCACTTTTAAGTCTCAAAATGGTACCAAATGGCTACGTTTTTTCAAGCTATAAATTTATACAAAAATCACCATTTTATCATGATATTTTAATTGTTTAATTTATCACAAAATCAATAAACTTCAAGATTCGTTGTTATTAAATATAATTTTAGAAACCTATAGCTACAAATACAAAAATGCGTTCAAGGATATGAATGTGAACTTTGGTAACACTCAAACAAAAGAAGACAAACTCCTCCAAGAAAACGTACTCAATTAAAGCAAATCATCGATACATTAGAACTTGATAAAGTTGAAGAATTATTATCTGTGTTAAAAAATTAGCTGCTTAAGATTTATTAATATTAGTATAAAATCTTTATTTAAACTTGCAATTATACATTTGTAGATTATATTTAATATTATCATAAATCATCTAATATTAACTACAAGGAACTCAATTTATGAAACAAACAGGAACAAGGAGTGCTGGGAAATGGTCAAAACCAGCATATAAAGTAAATGGCAAGAGACCAACGAAGAACAGAGCTAATGTAAAGAAAACCACATCTCAATCAACAAGCAAAAAATCAACAAATGCAAACAAGCCCAATGAAAGACAGCTTTTTGATAGAATTGCAGATGACCACTTTCCTAAACATTTACATCTGAAGTTTTCATTTTATGCAATTTTTGACAAATGGCATGAAAAGAACCCAAGTAAAAGAACTGAAAGTTATCAAGCAGGTATGCAAATAATGTTGGCATTGACTGCATTTGACGACCTATCTAAAAGCAATTCAATTAATATGTATATGGTTGTCAATGAAGCAGTAAAATCTGATGAAAATTGGCTGGAGTCTATATGGGGAGGCACTGTTAAAGGAGCTGAATGGCTTTGGGATAGTACTGCAGATTTAGCCGAATATCTTGGTGATGCCGTTGCAGACGCGGCAACATGGACATGGGATTCGACATGTAAAGTGTTTAATGCAACTGTTAAAGCAACTAAAAACGCTTCTACTAAGATAATTGACAGCACAGGCTTGTTTCTTAATTTATGTGTACAAGCAATTATCAAAGGAGTTAACAATGAAGTATTACAGCAGCAATATGTAAAAACTTTTAGATTAGCGGTACATACTTGGAAAAATAGCGATTTATCATTTGGTGGAATTGTTACATTGTGCACAGATTTAATAAAAATTTTTAGTAAACCTTTAGCTGGAGTTTCTTTTGATTCAAAAACAGGAAATATTTCGGGGTCAATAACAATTGCTGGTTTAAAGTTGAAAGCTTGGAAAATTGAAAAGAAATACTTCTTAGTTAAAATTCCTTTTACAGATGTTGCTTTTGAAGCAGTACCTGTTATTTCCTATAGTTTGGATGCAAGTGTGCCTTTTGATATGGTATTTAGACCTTTTAAAGCAATAACAAAAAAAGAGCAAGATCGTTACTTGCTAGAAAAAAATCCTTTATTGGGTCTTGTGGCCTTAGACGCGGTTGTTAATTTAGCAGGTCGAATCGAAACTAATATGACAATCGTTGGTGATTTATTAACAAGTGGCATTGGATGGGTTAAAAATATGACATTACTTCCTATTCAAGGAGCTTTAGCAAATGGCAACGCATCTTTAAAGAATATAGAATTACCTAAGCCAGATGAAACAGCTAGTTCTTCTTGGCAGCCCCTTGGGCTTAGTCTAATAAGTGGTGAAGGAGCTGTTGCTCCTGAAATTGGGAGTTTTCCAGGACCTGGTTGGACAGGTACAGCAAAACAACGTCCCCAAAATATCGTAGATTTAACTGCTAAAATTCACGATTTTGGCTATCATATTAACGACGTTAAATTTTTCCCTACTTCTGTTTTATTTGCTTTCATTGACAAGTATACTATTTCAAGAAAAGCCAAATGTGATTATATATTTAATGTAATGGCAAATAATATTACTAAAAATTTTGCTCAAAGTTTAGCAATATGGGTTGCTAATATTTTGTTTAGTGGAAGTTCTCCTACTGAATTTGTAACCAATGATAAATTTAAAAATGTCATAAAAGACACAGGTCTTGACAAACCACAAGACTACTTGATGATTCCTTATCAAAATCTTGACAAAAAATATCAAAATAGTTTGAAAAGTGACAGGCTAACTCCATGTCAGCAAGACACCAACCCAGGATGGCGTAAATGGGCTGCTAATAATATTACACGTTGGCAAGAAATATCCACTTTATCTTAATTGAAATAACTTATAATTAATGCTACTTTATAATTTTAAGCGAATAAAAATAAGGTTTTTATATGAAAAGATTTTTAGATATCTTTGTGATGTTATTTATGATAGCTCTCTTCCCTGGATGTATGTCTATTAATGAGAACGATTCAGATTATACAGTTGATAGAAAACGTGATTTTAATGATATTTTTACATTGGGTGGTATTGGGCTACCTGGAGGAAAAGTTCAAGCGGGGCCTATCTTATTAAATATGACTTTATTTTTACCTTTTCGCGGACGTGATTTTACCAGTAATTCTTACTTATTTGGAGAAGGTGCTGGAATTGCGGGTATGGAATTAGTGCCTTACGAAAAAATTAACTGGGCTAGAAATAAAAATTATAAAGCTATCTCAATTGCAGGCATAAGTTATGCAGAACCTTTAAACCAAAATATATGGAGTTATTATACTAAATTTGAGGGAGGTGCTGGTATACCACTTGCAGGGCCCTATTTAGGATTTAACCCAGGGGAACTTTTAGATTGGAGTCTAGGGTATTTTGGGATTGATATTTATGATGATGATATTGGATTGCCTCCTACTTTTGAGAAGGATTTATTGGCATTAAATAAATTTTTTATTGAAAATAATGGCAACTTATCATTAACTGATGATGAACAAACTGTGATTTGTCATGAATATGAAAACGCTAGAGTTTATGAGTTTGAAAATTATTCTCTAGCTGTTTTCCCGCTCTATTGGCAAAAATATGGAGTTTATGACTTTATAGTTTTTATTAATGATTCAATTCCAAAATGTGAAAGATTGACAAATTTTGGTGCAGGCAGTCCTAAATATAACCCAAATAATCCTATTTTCACTGCTAAATATAAAGTTGGTTTTTTCAATAAATTTCTAGGTAATGAACTACCAAATATAGAAAACAACGAGCATCATAGAAACCACGATAATGGATCAATCAATAAAGATTACACCGATATTGAGCATAAAAATGGTGAAGATACTTATATTAAAAATAAGTTAGCAGTAACTCGTTTATACGGTAATTTTGATATTCCAGGAATAAAAAAAGTTAATCTTGTTAATTCAGATATAACAAATCCAAGAAATAACTTTCAAAATAATTATTATATAATCGGCGACTTACAAAGTGAAAAATCAATCAAAATAACTTTACCAATTAATCATAACTTACAACAAGATAAGTCAAAATAAATTATTTAGAGAATTTATATCTAAGTGATGATTTTGATTATAAATATTAACTATAGAGATTTTGCTAATATACTTATTGACGAAGTGCTAGTTTTTTTTGCAGTAGCAAAAAATAAGCTTGATTAATTATATACTTAATATTTTTTCTAAGTTAATGATTTAAAATAGAGGTTTTGGCTTTTAAGTATAACATATTTAAGTAAAATACATATTGCAAAATATTTTACCTTTTTATAATTTTAAACTTGCTTTTTCTTTTAAATATTAGTATATTTTTAAGTTGTACTTTTGAATTATATTTGTATTTTTTTTAAATTTAGGTAAGAATAATGACTAAGGAATATAAAGTTTACTGGGATAATATTGAAAAAACACCCATTGTAATTAATGAATCAAGGAATGAAATTGCAAACTATAAAGATTTATCTTATATGGCAACCGATTTGCGCCCTGTTTTTTTTGAAGAAAAAGCCTTATTAGAAATATTATTTCCCAAAGAAGCGAAAAATATTCTCTTATCCTCAGTATGGGCAAACAAACAAGGTATATATTTTATCAATGGGGAAAAAAAATTACGCTCAGTTAGAAAAAAAGCAAAAAAATACAGTTTAGATAGCATTAGAAGTAAAATTTCTCAATTTCAAGCAACAGATGAGGTTATCGCATTTGAACAAAATTTAATAAATAAATTTATCAAATTCAATTCAAGACATCTGCAGAATTTACTATATTCACAGGAAAGAGACTCAGAGGGTTTTTTTAAGGGAGCAGAGCCTTTTATTCAGGAAATAATAAAAACTCATGAAAATAGAGTGCAATGTGTCTCTTTTTCAGGGGGGAAAGATTCAACTGTTGTATCTCAGTTAGTTACAAAAACTTTAAATAATCCTTCTGTTCTTCATATTTTTGGCGATACAACTTTAGAGTTTCCTGAAACTTATGAATACTTGGAAAATTTTATGTATAAAAATAATAACACCCCTTTCTTTGTGGAAAAAAATGAATCATCAGAATTCATGGATATTTGTAATAAAATTGGTCCTCCAAGTAGAGTGAAAAGTTGGTGTTGTTCAATTTTTAAAACTGGTCCAATGGGAACAACATTGGCTGAGATGAATGCAAATATTTTGACTTTTTATGGCGTTAGAAGGCATGAATCAGCTTCAAGAAGCAAATATTTAAAAGTGTCACAAAGCCCAAAAATAAAAAAACAAATTGTTGCTTCACCAATTATTGATTGGCTAGATATCGATGTTTGGCTTTATATCTTAACTGAAAAAATTGATTTTAATATATCATATAGACGAGGGTTTACTCGTGTTGGATGTTGGTGCTGCCCTAATAATTCAGATTGGTCAGATTTTTTAAATTCAATTTACAATGTTAATAACTATACAAAATGGCATAAATTTTTACTTAAGTTTGCACAAAGTATTGGTAAAATAGATTTTGAAGAATATATCAACAGTGGAAATTGGAAAGCTCGACAAGGTGGGGATGGATTAGAAAATTCATTTATTAATGTTAATTCAAAAACTTGTAAAGACGAAGAAAGTGCTAAAACATTCAGTTTAACTAGACCCATAGATAATGATTTTTTTGAATTATTAAAGCCTTTTGGAAATTTAAATTATGATATTGGCAGAAAAAACCTAGGTGAGGTTTTTATTGTAGATAATGATAATAATTTATTAATGAAAATAACAGGTAAAATTGGATCAAATCAGGTTAGAATTGCAATCCTTTCTGATTTAACAACAGTTTATCCAGTTAATAATATTAACAATACGATATTTAACTATATTGAAAGACAAATAAGAAAATTTCAATCATGCATTTATTGTAAAGCTTGTGACTCAAGTTGTCCTGTTTCAGCAATAAATGTTAGTAATTCAGTATATAAAATAGATGAGAATAAATGTGTTAATTGTTTAAAATGTTTAACGCACTTTAATAAGGGATGTTTAATAGCATCAGCCTTAGTAACGAAAAATAGGAATAGTGAAAATGAATATTGATTTTTCTTTTTTTGCGGGACATGAAAGCTTTTATTTAAGAAGCGGTTGGCTCTCAAAAGGAATTGAAGCTATTAAAAATAACTCCGAAATTTTTTTAACAAGTAATTTAAAAGATGCCATAGATAATCTTGGAATTGGAGCTAATATGGTAAAATCTTTAAAATATTGGTTAGAGTTTTGTAATATTATTGAAAAAGAAAAGAAAAATACAAGTAAATACAACTTGACTTCTTTCGGTAAAAATATTTACGATATTGACTTTTATTGTTTAAACAAAGGAACTTTGTGGCTTTTGCACTATCATTCTTGTGTTAAGTCTCCATTATGGAAAGTTATGTTTTGTGAAGAAGATATTTCCTACTTCGACAAAGAAAAAGCTTCAATTATAACAACAGCTCGGATTAAAGAAGAGGGAACAAAATATGCTCGTAAAACTATTGATAGTGCAATTTCAGTATTTATCAATACATACTTATGGGCTAACAAGACATCCAAAGAGGAACCTGAAGATAATTTAAATAGTCCACTAGCTGAATTAAAATTACTACAAAAAGATAATAACAATAACTATTGCTTTAGAGCATTAAATTCAAATGAAATCCCCCCTATGCTTATTTATTTAATTATTTTTGGTTCAAAAATAAAACGTAATAGTTTACCTTTAGATTTAGCATTTAAAGAAATTAGAAAATATCTTAAAATAGATTTGAATTCTTTAAGAGAAATTTTAAATAGATTAGAAAATGATAACTATATACAAGTAGACAGAGCTGCAGGCCTAAATAATATCATTAATAAAGCTAATCTAACAACAGAAAAAATTGAACAAATTATTATAGAGGAGGTTTAAAGTTATGGCAAAAATAATTGAAATACTTCCTACTTTTAAATACGCTATAAATATCAGAGATGATTACGCTAATCCTGAAAAATTAAATAGTTTTATACCTACATATACAAATGTTAATTTATTAGCAAATTATTTAACAAGTATAAATAGTAAAAGTAATAAAGCTTTTTTGTTATCAGGAGCTTATGGAACTGGTAAGTCTTTTTTAATATCAATCCTTATTGCATTTCTCAATGGTAAAGTTGATGAAAGATCTATTATGCCTCTCTTAAACAAAATAGATGAATTTTCTGAATATAAACAAAATATAACTGATTATATAAATAAAACAAAATATGCAGTAGTTTTTGCAAATGATATCTTTGGAGAGTTTAAGCAATCACTATTAGTTGGAATGCAAGAATCAATAAAAAGATATAATCTAAATATAAATTTAAATTCGTCCTATGACTCTATTCTTGAAAAAATTCAACGATGGGAGTTAAACCACAAAGAATTTTTCAAATCACTTTGCTTAGAATTAAAGAAAAAAAACTGGAATATTTCTAAATTAAAAAAACAATTAGATAAATATGATAAAAAAGCTTATAACGTTTTTGAAAAAGTTTATCCTAAGGTAATGGGTGGTGAATCTTTTATTCCTTTCAATTCTTTAAATTCAATTGAAAAAATTATGGGTGAATTTGAAGAAAATGTGAAATGCAATGGGTTTAAAGGAGTTATTTATATTTTTGACGAGTTTGGGCGTTATCTTGAAAGTAATATTAATAAAATTGATGTTAAGGAAGTTCAAGATGCAGCTGAGTACTGTAGCTCGGATAAGGATTCTGTATTATTTTTAATCACTCATAAGGACTTATTTCAATATTCTAGAAAATTACAAAATATTGATTTCCAAAACGAATGGGAAAAAGTAAGTGGTAGATTCAATAAAACTCATCTAATTTATGAAGAAACTAATAGCCTTAAGCTTATTAAAACAGTACTAAGAAAAAAGAATACTTTCAAAAAGTTTATTAATGATAATTTTAATAAAATCAATAAGCAAATTGAACTATTAGAATATATTGGAGTTACGAATGCAGAAGATATTTTTAAAGATCTATACCCTCTTAATTATACTACAGCATTAATGTTACCAAAACTTTCACAAAAATTAGCTCAAAATGAACGTAGTTTATTTTCTTTTTTATGTGGAAATGAAAAAAATGCTTTACCAAGTATTTTTGCAAACAATAAATCTAGCTTTGAGTTAATTGCTCCTGATATTCTTTTTGATTACTTTGAAGAAAATTTTAAATTTTTAGGAGTTAATTCAAAGGAATATAATATTTACTTAAATGCTAAAAATATTTTAAGTTCTATTAAAGATAATGATACTCTATCAAAGAAAATTATTAAAATTATTGCTCTCTTTCATATTGTTAATGAATTTAAAGTTTTAACTCCATCAAAATATTTTATCAAAACGTCTCTTGGGTTGGATGCTGATAAATTTGATACCATAACTGAACGTTTAATTAAAGATGAAAAAATTGCATACAGAAAGCATTATGACTTTTTTGTACTTGCACAAGATATAGATTTTAATATTGATCTCGAAGTTCAAAAGCATGTGCAAAAGCTTGAGAAAATTGATTACGTAGAAGTGCTAAATAAACACTTACCATTAGGTTTTGAATACCCTCTTTTTTATAATAATGAATACAAAATTACAAGATATTTTAAAAAGTGTTATATTGACTTAAGTAATATTTCTATGTTAGATAAAGTACTCAAAGACAATGTTCAAGATGGAGTTGTTGCATATATATTAAATTTCAATGATTCAACAAATAAATTAACATCAGCTGTTGTTGAACAATATAACAATGTTATTTTTATAGAACCTAAACATAACGTTGAAATATGTGGATATTTAAAAGAACTTGAAGCCATTGAATGCTTAGAAGCTACAAATAAACAAATTAAGAAATCTGAAGTAGCTAAAAATGAATTGTTTCATTATAAAAGTGATTTGATAAAACATCTAGAAGAGCTTTTAAAAAATAATTTAACAGTAGGGGAAAATGTTCGAATTGCAATTCATGGTAAATTTTTACGAAAAATTAAATCATTAAAAGATTATAATGAAAAGCTTAAAAATTACCTAGAAAAAAATACCCTTTATATGAACAAAGTTTTATAAATTACGAACTAATTAATAAGACAAAGTTGTCAGCCCCAATAAAAAAATGTAGAAGAGAAATTTTGTCGACTATAAGAAGTAATGCAATGTCTTCAGATTACTTTAATAAAACTGGAGCTGAAAATAGTATAGCTAGGATATTACTGAAAAATAGTGGAATATTCAATAATGAAAAAAATAGGTTAGCGTTTGAAAATAGTAATTTTCAGAATTTATATTCGGAAATTATTGATTTTTTAAAGACGTCCTCAAAGTCTTTTGTTGACATCTATTGCCAGTTTGCATCAAATAAATCAACTTATGGTTTTCGTAGAGGGGTATTTACTTTTATTTTATCATTAATTATTGAACAAAATCTTAACTATATTTACATAAGTTACAAAGGTGAAGAAGTTGCAATAACTCCAGATCTATTTGACTCAATTGAACTTAATCCTGAAAAATATTCTTTAAACTATATAAATTTTTCTGATGTGGAGCAACTAGCTTTAAAAAATGTAAAAAATAATACTCTGATATCTCCTTATATAGATTCTTTTTTAGCTGAAGAAAATTTATCTTTAGCAATCTTTGACGCATTTAAAGCCTATATCTTTTCATTGCCAAAAATTGTTTTAGCTACTAACAAATCTAAAACTGCAAAAAAATTAATAGAAGGTATTTCCTTAAATAATTCTAAAGATTTTTTCTTTAAAAAATTACCAAGAATTTATAAAACAAAAGATTTTTCTGAAAGCATAAATTGTTTTACTTCCGATATTGAAAATTTAAATAGGCAAAGCATTGAATTTGATACTCAAATAGAAAAAATTATCTCTAAAAAATTTGAAATATCTAATAATGATTTTAAACGAGGTATAAATGACTATATTATAAAAAATTCAATTTCAAAATTGAAGTCACTTACAACTGATAAGAAAACATTTGACTATTACTCTGATAAGGACCTTGTTCTTGAATTATCAAGGTTAATTAAAGGATTTAATTATAAGCACTGGAGGAGCTTAGATGATCTAAATGATTTTGAGCTAAAACTAGGTGAAATTCTTTTACAGAATAATGTTAATGAAAAAGTAATCAATATCAATGCAGAGCTATCTATCACTGGATCTATGTTAAAGAACAAGTTGCAGGTAGATATTAGAAATATGGGCAGAGCCCTGCCTAAACAAGAATTAAAGCAATTATTACATCAATTAATAAACGAAATATAAAAAGAGGAATAAATAATGAGTAGATCTGAATTAAATCCCCTCAAAAGGACAATTTTTGAGATTCAAGAAGATATTACTAAAGCTCAAGGGCAATATCTAATTCCTGAATATCAACGTGATTATGCTTGGAGTAAAAAGACAGAAGGAGTGCAAAGATTTATTGAAGATGTATTCCAACTTATGAATGAAAATACTGATCATTTTTTTAATTCGACAGTATTTATTAAAAATAAAGAAAATGGATACATCGAAATTGTTGATGGTCAACAACGTTTCATAACAATCTTTTTATTTTTGACTGCGAAAAGTACAATTTTTAAAGGCAATTTTGCTTTAAAAGATAAACAATTAAAATTTGAAAATAAATATAACCAGTCAGAACCTAAAATTGAAAACTTAAAACAATTTTTTAAAAAAACAGATGACTACGGTTACAATTTTGAAAATAAAATTACAATGAATGAATGTGATAATTGTAAAAATTTTATTAGAACAGCTATAATTTGTATCCAAGATTTAGAAGAAGATCATTCTTTAAAATATATTGCAAGTTATAGAAATATCATTGAAAACTTTATAGAAGAAAATTCAGATTTATTTAAAAAGTATACATCTACACAAAATTATGAGGAATTATTTGATAAAAATTTATTATCTGCAAAAAACATAGAGAAGAAAGAAGTCTTTTTTTACTTATTAATGCATTGCTCTTTTTATTCTATAATAATCATAGTGAAGAAACTGAAAATAATAAAGTTTTTCATTCTGTTTTAGCTTCATCTCACAATGAAAATTGGCGAAGTAATATATTAAATGCAAATGATTTTAATTCCGAAGTTAAAGACTTAACTGATTGGCAATATGGAGAAAAATATAAAACTATTGTTAAATATTTTTTACAATTTTTTAGAAAAGTTGATGCGAAAGTAACGATTCTCAACCAAAAAAAAGCAAAACAGCCTTTTGTTGATAACTATGGTACAATTGTAAATGCACTTGTTGAGGAATATAATAGATTTTTAATCAACATGTTTGAAGGAACTTATCTCATTAACTGGGATGATTTTAAAAGACATGATTTATCTTTACTGAAATATTTCAATAAAAAAATTGATAAAGCGTTAGATAGAGCACATTTTGTTCAGGTTGAGGTATCCCATGACGATCCAAGTATGGCTAGACAGGTAGCTCTAGATGCATTCTCTAGTATAAATTCTACGGGAGAACCTTTAGCAGCATTTGATATAATGATGAGTGATTTACATAAAATGTATAATAGTGACAATAATTGTGATAAAATAAAACAATTTCAAAAATTTATATTTGATAATATTGATTCCTTCCCCTTTACTAAAAAAGCAGCTAAAGATGATATTTTAAAATTTTATTTTGCGGCTGTTAATAAAGATTATAAGAAGCAGAAACTTTATAATCAATTCCTAAAAAATATCAAAAATTTAGAAAAGAATGACAAGTCAAAAAAACATGAATTATTTGTTGATGAGTTTACAAATTTTATAAAAATTTGTTATAATATATCTAAAGGACTAATTATTAAAGATCATTATAGCTCTTCATTACACTTATTAGGACATTTAGCAAAGAAAAATAAAACAATATTCTCTCCGATATACCTTATTTTAATTTCACAAAAATTTAAACTAGAAGAGAAAAATAAAATTATTACTTTGATTTATATCAAGTTTCTCCAATATTTAATTATTCAACGAGGGCATACAAAAAATCTTACCAATATTTTTGAAAAGATAATGATAAAAATAGAAGAAGAAACAGCAGCAGGAATGTTACATGAGATAAAAAATATTTTTGATTTTAATATTAATAAGGAGAATCTTAGAAATATTCTAACCGACAGAAATGTGAATTTCTATAATGAAACAGGAAAGCAAATTATAATTTTGAAAGAAGCTCATCTTAGGTCAAAAAGAAAAACTGGAGGTTTACCGTTACATGGGAAAAAATTAGATTTTAACTTAATTGAAGATGGAACAATTGAACATATTTACCCTAAGAGTGTCATTCCAAAAGGTAAAGAACTAAAAAATTTAATCGGAAATTTTACAATATTACCACAAAGTTTAAATTCATCAGCTGGGTGTAAGGAGTACAAAGACAAAATTATATATCATTATAAAAGTGAACTTTTATTTTCTTTAGATATTATACAACATCATATTGATAAATATAATGAAAATAAAGAAGAAGGTTATAAAATTTCTAGTATTAATAGCATTGAGTCTGAAGAAGTCTCAGGAAATAGAAATAAATACATTACAAAAATATTAGATAATAAAAAATCCGATGTATCTAGTTCGTTTAAAAATGAAGATTTAGATTTAAACTGGCTTATAGGCTCAAGTATTAAAAATGATAAAGATGATGAAATTATTTATACAGCAGGGGAACATTTAGAAGATATTATTTCTTTATTAGTTGATGAGGATGAAATTGAAGAAAGTTTAAAAGCTATATCTGATAAAAATTCTGGATGCTATTGCAAGCCTCAATCCATACATGAAGATATTGTGTGGTAATTATGAAAGTATATTTAGATAATGCAGCGACATCGTACCCTAAAGCTCCAAATTTCTATGAAGAAACTATGGAGTTATATAAGGAATTAGGAGTAAATGCTTCAAGAGGAAAATATTCTGTAGCAGAAAAAATGCTCAATATAGAATTAGATTTGCGCAAAAAAATTGCAAATATTTTTAACATTTCAAATTCAAAGAATGTGATATTATCGTCATCTGCTACAGTTGCACTTAATCAAATCATTCAAGGTATTGACTATAGTGATGTAAAGCATGTATACATTTCTCCTTTTGAGCATAATGCGGTGTATAGACCGTTGCTTTATATGCAAAAACAATTTGGCTTTAAAATATTACAAATTCCATTTAACAAATTTTCTTGGGATAAAAATAAAACTAAAGTTCTTTTTGAATCTCAAAAACCTGATGTAGTAGTCATGACTCACGCTTCAAATGTCTTTGGTAATATACTGCCCGTCAAAGAAATATTTTCAATGGCAAAAGAGTATGAAAGTTTAAATATTTTAGATACAGCTCAAACTGCAGGATTATTAGAAATAAACTTGAAAGAGTTACGTGTTGACTTTGCAGCTTTTGCAGGACATAAGTCTTTATATGGACCTTCGGGTATAGGAGGTTTTGTTATCAATTCAAATTATGTATTAAAATCCATTTTATTTGGAGGAACAGGTATAAACTCAGAAGATGTAGGTATGCCTTCATCTTATCCAGAAAGATATGAAGTAGGAAGTATGAATTCACTAGCTATAATAGGATTAAATACATCTTTAGAATGGCTTTTAGAAAAAGAAATTGAAAAAATAAGACTTCAAAAAATTCAAAATTTTAAAAAGCTTATTTCGGAGTTGAGTTATTTTAATGAAGATATAAAATTGATTTATAGCGATGATAATGTAGGAGTATTATCATGTATTTTTAATGACTACTCATGTCAAGAAATGGGTTTAATTCTTGATGAGGCAGGAATTTGTACTAGATCAGGGTTACATTGTGCTCCATTAGCTCATAAACATATTGGTACTATTGATTCTGGAACAGTAAGATTCTCCTTAGGTTATTTTAACATTCAAAGTGAATTTAATGAATTAAATATAATTTTAAATTCAATATTTTAAGGCAGTGGAGATATAAAATATCAAAAAAACCAAAGCATTTAGATAAAGATTTTGAACAAGAATTAAATTATCAATTGTGGTGATTTAATTATGCAGAGCGTTTAAGAATTCAACATAGATTATCAACTAGATCTGTAGCTTGTGTAACTAGCTATTTGATTATTTATAGCATCATGGATAAATTTTATCCTGGCAATGATTTTTTATCAATTATTATAATTTTTTTATCAATTTGGATTTTAGTATTTTCACTTCTAGAAGAAAGAGGCAATTATCAAATTGAAGCAATTGATATGGATGAATGTGCTAATAAAATCAATCAATTATACAATCGTCTTCGTTTTTGTAAATCATACCTAAAAAATCAAGAAAAAATTGATGAAATAAAGAATATTTCTGATGAATATCGAGATGTTCTAAAAAGATATAAAAAATACCATAAAATAAACTGGTTTTTATCGCTAATGTATAAAATTAAAATTTATATAGTTACACGATTGAAATATGACTTTGTAATTATCATTCCATTAGTTTATTTAATCTATTTAATTTTTACAGAAATGCTAAAAAAATAAGAGCATATTTCAGCTCTCTTTTTGGGTCAAATTAAACTTTGTTTTAATAGTTCTTTTATTGTTGGGGTTAAATCGGTTAGTTTGTTGATTATTTTGCTGTTTTGAGGTAAAATATCTTTGATATGGGTGTCTTTGATGCCGATGCCATAGACTTCAATATTGAGTTTTTCGGCAGCTTTGAGTGCTAACTTTACGTTGTCGATTTCGTCTGATTCGCCATCGGTAATAATGAAAATTATCTTACGATTTTCACGTCGCTGATAAAACGTTTGCAACACGCTCCAAAGCGCTGCTCCCATTGGCGTTGAACCGCAGACTTTGATGTTGAAATTATTGTGCATACGCTCATCGTGCTTCAGAATTTGCGACACATTCACAACGTAATTATCACTACTTTCAGGCACAAAAACTGGAAATGCAGTCACGCCAACTGAGATATTATTCAACCCGTGAATCGCCTTTGCAATCGAGTAGCATGACAAACTTGCCAGCTCAATATCATCACGCATCGACAATGAACAATCCAGCAATAAATGAACTGCTGTATTGGTTTTGATTTTCTCCGCATCTTTGAGAAACAGCTTTGAACAGAATGGAGCTTTCGCCAAATTCTTCGCATTGATTTTATGCCCATAATTTGACTCTCGACTTCGCTGCAAATCTTTAGCTTGAAGCAGATTGCAAAAATAGCTCCTTAACTGATTTGCCGTAGTGTTTCCCTTGCTTAACATTTCACTATCAAATGCCTTAGCTTTATTCTCAACTGTGCGAGACGATTGTACTAAACTGCTACTATGATTTGGTGCTTTCGCCTCTAATTCACCTTGAATTTCTCCAGCAAAATCCTTTGGCAAATCACCACTTTTAGCTTTTAACAACTTCTCCAACTGCTTTTTAGTTGTTTTAGATTCAGGATCACTTTTGATTAATTTTCTAAGTAACGCCGAAACTTTTTTCGCATACTTTAAACAATCTTCAGTTGAGTCTATATTAGCCTTCATATTTAAAATTATCTTATCAATTTCAGTTAACACCTTACTAAAATGTGGCTCTAAAAATTGCCTCAATTTCTCAGCATGAACGCCAACTTCAGCAACAGTAAAACTACGTACTTTTAATAAAATATAATTGACGATTAGCTTAGCGTCGTTGTTCTGTTTTGAACACAAATCAATATCTTTATTGAAATAATAATCAACCAGCCACGCAAAGTTATTTTTACAGCCAATGTACTGCTTTGAAAGTTCACATTCAACACGCCAATCTTCAAAAATATTGAGAATATTCTTTTCTAAATCGCTAAGTCGTTTACCCTTAATTAATTCAAAGTTTGTATGCCGAATATGTGCAGATTCGTGATCTGTATAACCTCTAATTAAATGCATCAAAACTTCATCACATTCAACAGGTAATGACGGCAAATTAATGCGTTTACCATCAGTATATGCAGTCGTCCCACCAATCGTCACTTCAACTCCATAACGTTGTCCAAGCACTCCCGCAACGAGTGGAAGCGCTTGGCATATTTGTGCTATTGAAAAATCTTTCATAAATTTCTCCTCACCAAAGTCCGCAACTATCAATATGATTGTTGGTCTTGACTTTTTTCTTTGATTTTTTAGGTTTAATTTTTGTTGTTGTCAGCATCAATTTTTGGATTATTTGTTGCTCAGAAGTGCCATTGAGAATCTTTTCAGCCACGTCTAACAGCGTTTTCTTTTCGGCGATTAACTCTAGTAACTTTTTGAGCATTTCAAGGTTTTCACCTTCGATTGCACCGCGCTTTGGGATGCACGTTAACGCGTTGTCAATTAAGCTAACCACTGCACAAACGTGTGGTTCGGTAAAGCTTAAACCACTCAATTTTTCCTTGATTAATTTTATTGGCGATAACGCTTTTCTGGTGACATTTGACTTACCTTTGAAACTTTTGTCATATGCCTGTTGTGCTTGCTTTGCGACTTCATCAAAAAGGCGATTGCCAAGGTTTGAAACTTCATAATTTAGTCCAGGATTGAGGTTATCAACTGTACTATTTTTGACCTCAAATAACTGAAATATGAAGTCAATTTTGCCTGCAACATAATTCGCACTCACTACTGAATTTTTAATCATATTCTCCCATTCATCATTATTTTTAATCCAATTTTTGACTGCTTTATCATAATTTTTTATGAACTCTGATTTTGCAGTCATGAACTCAGTTTGGATATTTTTGAGCTCAGCAACAATCTCATCAGCCTTCGCCATTGGCACCCCCCATCCACCTAAGAATCGTACTCCGATTTTATCTAACAGCTTCACAGCTCGTGATTTAAGAGTGCTGAATATTTTTAACTTATTTGGATCACAGACTTTTTTATGACCTAACGAAGCCAAACTTTCAGGTGGCAATTGTGAATGTTCAAAGTCATTCTCATGCAACTTTTTGCGTGCCGACCAGATTCTAACATCCAGGTTCACAGCAATAATATTTTTCAAAATTTGAGTATTACATTTATGTTGATTTTTCATTTTAGTTCTCCTCTGCAAAAATTCTTTGCGATAATTCGGTTAATAATATGCGTCCTTCAGTCGACGCTCGATAACTTAAAGCACGGTCGAGGGCGTAATTTACAACGTTGATTTTCTGCTTGGCTAAGGGTTGAAAGAGCATAGTTAATTCAGCCCATCTGAGTAGCGTGCGAGTTGAAAATGTTACGTCAATTCGTTGGGTGCATTCAAATTCATCTTTGATGTTACCCATGAATAAATTGCGAACTTCGTTAGCAAATTCAACCATTTTATTACGAACCATTTCAGGTAAATTTGGCTGAACTTTTGCTAATAATTTCAGCTCAATATCAGCCGTTGGATATGGTGCTTCGCATAAATAAAAGCGATCCATCAAGGCCATATTTTGCTTTAACGTGCCGCTGTATGAAGACGTTTCATCAGAGCCACCATTAGTATTGGCAGTCGCTGCGAACCTGAAGTTTTCATGTGGTTTAATTAATTCCCCGCCATTTTCAGGAATGCACAACGGAGCCCCATCAAGCACAGAATTCAGTCCTGCCGCCGTCGCTGGATCGAGTAAATCCATCTCGTTGATTAAGAAGATGCCGCCATATTTCATCGCCAAACTCAATGGTCCATATTCAAAATTCATCGAACCATTTTGTAGCGACAAATGACCGACCATGTCGAGGTACTCCAATCTTGAATGACCATTAATCTCGAACACTGGATAATTCAATTTCGCAGCCAACTGTTTAATAACTGAAGTCTTACCGCTACCACTCGGACCAAACAGGTAAAGTGGCGAAATATTATGCATAAACCACACAATTACATCACGGCTCAGCTCATGAAAAACGTAATGCTCATCCTCCTTAGGCGTGAAGCTATTTTTCGCTTCATATCCCATAATTTTCGTATTACTTTTCTTCCCACTAAACACTTCGCCAGCGTCCATTTCGATTATTTTTAGTGTTTCTAATTCTTTATGTATCATAATATTATTCCTTTATTTTATTTAATTTTACTCACTTGCAACCTGCTGTAAGGATTGCCACTCTTGGTATGCTTTTTGATTAACGTCTCTACTTGTGATTCGCCAATTATTAGCTTGATTTCTTTGCCGAGTTCCTTGATGTTAATCGTGTCTCTGCCATTGATTTCTGAGACTTTGAAGCGATAATTGGTTGTCTCTAACCAGTCGTTGATTAGGTTGCTATTTTGATAAAAACTAATTAGGTTACTTTCCTTAATTTTTATCAATTCTGCTAACTTTTTCTTATCACTTTTCATCTGCTCCAAATCAGCAATGAAGCTGTCAAAATTATCATTAGCTAATTTTACTGCGGTAAATTTCGGACAATTATTTTGTACTTCACACCAATCGCATAATGGATAAAACTTGAGGCAATATTCAACATCATTTAGCGTTTTATGGCCATTGAGAAGCTCTTGAGAGTTCTGCCAAATTTCTTTAGCAATTAACTCAGCTTGAAGTGTGCTATTAGCATCTGGCACAAAGCCATCGAATGATTTCGCTTCAGTCATTGAAACTGCCAATATCGAACCTTTGATGGTTGAATTTGAGCTTAACTTCACGTTGAAAGTTTGCTCAATAATCTCAGGTAACGTCAGATTTTGATGCGAATTCTGAACGCTAAAACATGGCTCGTTGAAGCATTTTTCTAAAAATCCAATTTGAGCATAAAGCTGCATTTGATAGGATTTGTAGATTTCATTTGGAATTGTTTCCATGCTTTTAACTTCAACAACATGAATTTCATCAGCATTCACAAACACCATATCTAAATGACCTTTAATTGGCACGCCATCGACATTGATTGCAATTTCTAACTGTTCAAAAAACGGTTGATTGTTACTTTTTAATGCTTCAACCAAACCACCTTCAAACCAATGCCCACGCTGCAATATTAATTGTTTATTCAGGCAATTATTTTTACCTTTAATTCCTAACTTACTAGCCACCGCAGAGCGTAAACATTCAGCACCTTTGGCAATATCAGACATGCCAATATATTTAGTGCGATCACCCAACGTTGAGGTTGTATGTTCAGCCCCGTGTTTGACCAGTGCTGACTCCAGATTTTTAATAATATTCATGGTTCACCTCATTTAGTAATTTCATCAAGTAGTTGACTGCATTGCTTACGTGTTAATTCTTGTAGACTATTGACGTTGAAGCGATTAATGACATTTTGAATTGGAGTGTTATTTTGATTTAACAAGTCTAACAAATATTTAATTTGTTTTGGACTTGCAACATCATTTGAAGTGTTTTGTTGAGGCGGATTTTGGTTAGTTGTTTGTAGACTTTGCGAATTATTCTGTTGTGAATAATTAGGATTTCTGATTTCATTTTCAACTGAATTTCGCACCATTTTAAAGGTTTGATGAATGCGATTTTGCAATTCACTTTCAGCTAAACCATTGGGTAATTCAACCTCAACAGACGCATGAAAGCTGTGACTTGAATACTTTTCCTCAGCAGGAACTTTTTTCGAATAAGAAGCATGTAATTTTAACATTTTCTCAATCTCCTCTATGTTTAATTTGTTAGTTAATTTTGAGCTTTAGGAGGTGATTAATGTTGTAGAATTTTAGTCATGGATTTTGATTATTCTTTGCGTTCGTAGTGAAACTTTTCGTCACCAAAAATAGATTTGATTATTTCATCAACTTCAGCTTGAGTTTCTTTGGTGTTGTAAAAATTGAGTTCAGCAAGCACGCAGCCAATAGTCATTAGGTCATCGACTAGTCCCCCAGGAATAAAATCTGGAATAATGTCAATTGGACAAATCAAATAACCTAGTGTAGCAACGATTAAAGCTTTGGCGTAAAGTGGCACATCTTCACTTTTGAGTAAAACGTACAATGTGATGATTTGCTTTAATGCCTTTGAACTTAAAGATTTAATGATTTTCTTTAACTTGCTAAAGAAATTTTTTTCAGAGTAGTGTTTATCATATTTATTGGGATCAATAATCATAAAAATTACCTCCTTGATTTGTTGAAAAACTTGACTAAAATCCTACACATTTTCCATTAATCAAAAAGGCAATATATAAATGTAATTAAGGCGAGATCCATTTTTGTTATATAAATCCTTGAGCAAAATACTCCAGTGCTGTTTTAATATTCACGATAGTTAACTTAAAAAGATTGCTTGCATCGTAATTTTAATCTTTTTTTGAAACCATTTTCCCATATAGCTAGTTAATGTAGTTTCTAATATATTACCTAGTACTTTTCCACAAAATGCACACGTGAGTATATCTCCATTTTCTTTTAAACACGCACTAAGAGTTCCGCTATTACAAATTTAAACAACGCTGAGTCACTAGGCTTGGTAGGCTATATTTGAAAGTTAATTTAAACTTAGAGTAGTTCTAAATCAGCATATTAATATTTTTTAACTTAAATCAAAACAGTATTTTCACTATCACTGACCATATCTATTTTGAACAGGCATAAATTCACTTAATAAATCATTAAATTCATCATCAACTTTTTTAAAATCTTCATTATAGTATGAACTAACCTCTGTATCTATAAATTCTTGCATTACTTTACGGATAAATTTTTCATCTTTAATAATACGCCAAAGAGTTACAATAAAACCTCCAACATCTAGCTTAGTAAGATCACCTGAAAAAGCAACATATAAAGCATTACTAACTGTAGCGATTGTATTTGAATAAAGAATTATTTTCTTGGTCTTTACTTGATAAATTTTTTTATCTATTTCACTCTCCGCTGTACAAAAAAGTCCATGAATCATTGAAATCACTGTATTGATAATTATAGAATATGTTGCTTGTTTTCCAACTGTAAGAAAGTTAGCACTATCAATTCCATTTTTAGCTAGAGTTTCAGCAAATTCAGGGGATAATGTTTGAATAAATGGAATGGGTAAACTACACTTTGTATAAACATCTGAATGAAAGTGTATAGCTTGCTTTATTATAGCTGCAGCAAATGCAACGGGTTCATTTTGTAATCGTTCATATGCCGCCTCTAAAATTTTATCATTATGAGCGTTATGAGAAATTACTTTTTCCATTGACCCTCTAGTATGAAATGAGTCTAAAGCATGCGTAGTAAGAGTATTGGTCATAATATTTAAAGGACCAATAATCCAACCTAAAATTGGATCATGACCTAAGGTTTTATATCGGTGATTCTGTCCCCCCAACCCTAAATCAAAAGATTGTCCTCCCTTTATTTTATCATATGGTACCCCATCCAATAATATGGAATCAAGCTTATTATAATACCAACCTCCAGCTTTCCCTGATTGCCCCTCACCAATAACATCACTAATAGATTCTTCTAGCTTTTTGTCTGCTTTCTTGGTCGTGTCATGAGCAACTCTTTCCGCAAAATTTGAGAAAAAATACTGTCTTACACATTGTAAGGCTGTTGCAAGTAATAGAAATGTAAAATCTAGTTTACTAAGTTTAGTTATTTTATAAAACTTATCAAACATATCTTCATTCAGTTGATTATATTCTGTTGAAAATTGATTTATTTCTTCTTCAGTCAGGTTTAAATTATAGTATTCTTTTGCTAGTTGAGTATTTATTTTATCAATATTAAATTCAAAACAACCAGTTTTTTTCCCTTGTTTTTTACGACGTTCGGCTCGACGTTTAGCTTTGGAGGCTTCTTTCATGGTAATACTTTTCCCAGTCTTCTTTTAATTTTATTTCAGCAGGATGAATAATATTATCAGCTTCAATTATGGAGTCTAATATATCGCTAAATCCTAATAAATTTTCAAAAGATATTTTGTCTAAATACTTTTTACATTTTTTAAATGTCAATGTAGAATTTTTTAAACTTAACATTTTATCTTTTGCGACTGGAGAAAGAGTTCCATTGTCAACAATGTAATTTAAATAATAATCTAGTTCATCCTGTTCTTCAGCTGATATTTTTCCATCACATTTTGCAATTGTGTAACAAAATGCAGTTAAACCAATCATATAATCATCTTGTTCTTTAACTTTTTTTAAGATGGGTTTCATTTTTTTTAATATTTCTGTTTCTCCTTTTTTAATACCATCTTCAAAACCCTTTTTCTTTGCAGAACGACGATTTGCTTCAATATCCTCTTCTTCTTTGCGACCTACAGCAGCTCCAATAGCTGCTCCTGCTAGTCCCGCTGTAGTAGCGGCTGTTGCAGCACCAGTCAAAGATGCAACTAAACTTGCTCCTGCTAATACAGATCCTCCACCAGTAAATGGAGCTGCTGCAACAGCTCCAACTCCAACAACAGTTCCTAGTAAAATTTTGCCTAACATAAAAAATACCTTTAGTCTTATTAAGTGTTCACTATAAAAATATATTAGCCTATATTTAGCACTATTTCAAATGAAATTTTGAAATTTTTGACTTTGAAATTAATGATTTTAATTTTAGGGAGGAATTGTTATTTTAAATTTTGTGTTGATTCTCTTTTCCACCAAATTTTTGTGATTTTTAAGGCATATCAATCTCAAAAAAAACAAGAATATTATTTTTCATTCTTTAGAGTGCAATTATCAAAAAACAAATCGTGATTTTTTTTATAGTTACCACTATTTTTCCCCTGTTTTAGAAAATTAAAAGAACAATTTTTAAAAGATATATGTCTAAAACCTATTATTGATTCATCAAATTTAGAATCATCAAAACAACCATTTTGAACATTGCAATTATAGAATCCACTTTGAAAAAAACTATTTTCCAAAAAATTAACTCTAAATAGATTTGCATGATTAATATTAGTGTTGTCAAATTCACAGTTTCTAAAGTTAGTTCGATTCATTTTGGAGTAATTAAAGTTAACGTTAAATATTTTACATTGGTAAAAGTATTTCATATGGATATTTGCAAAACTTAAATTAAAATTTGATAGATATTTATCAGTTTTAAGGTGAGATAATACAATATTATGAGTTTCTTTTATATATAGAGGTATATGTTTATAAGCTTCTTCAACAAATCTTAATAGAACATCTTTATCGTCCTCTAGCGTATAAATTACAGTTAAGTATTGAGTTAATTTTTCATTAAATTTTGCTTTTTCTTTAAACTCCTTTATTGCAATATCTGAGCAATCATCATTTTCATTATTTTTGGGAGTGTCATTATAAAAAGATAAAAAATCAATATTTTCGCTGAACTGAAAAATTGTAGTATTACTATACCTTCTTGCTTCATTTATGTATGTTGATGAAAAATTAAATTTCCCCCAAAACTCATTTAAGTAATTTTTATAAAATTCGTTAACCTGATTAGCATAGTCTTGACCTTTATCATAATAGGTTGATAATGCTTTAATTGCTGAAGCTCTAAGATTATCACTTTTTGTTTCATCACATGCAATTTCAATCCATTTAAAATAATTTTCCCAATCATTTGTACTTTTTTGAAGATTTATTTCATCCTCTTTTTGTTGATGATCTTTTACTTTGTGTTTATCGCGCCAGTACCATAAGTATGTGGCAGGAATCGCTGCCACTATAGAAAAAGCAATTGGTTTTAGCCATTCATAGTTACCAAGCAATTGATGTATATTTTGCCATTGAGTAATAATGCATAAAAGTTCAAATGACACAATGTAAATTAATGTAGTAAGCCTTTCTTTAGATGAAGTGAAAAAACTCTTTTTAAAATCAAAAAATAAAGCAAATTTGTATATAATTATAAATGTTGTAAAAATTACCACAAAATATTTTTGGTATCCATTAGGATTAAGTTCAGAAATAAAAAAATATGTATAGGAAATAAGAATTATTGTAAAAATTCCTAAATAAGTTAGTTCTTTAATTTTTTTCAATAATTTATTTAAAAAAGCATCAATTTTATCAAGTTTTTTTCTTGTTGCTAATGAAAACATGTTTTTACCTCATTTTTATTTGATATAAATTAGTATTGATTTGTTTTAAATTCAAGTAGCTTAAATCTCAAAATTTTACAACAGGGATTGACGTTTCAATAAAAACTGTTTCTGCAATCATAAATCAGCACAAAAGAGTAACCCTTGAAATGGCTTTAACATTCTTGAAATCGTTAAAAACTTCAGTTTAATTATGACTATTTTTTTCAATAGATACCCACACTCTAATATATTTCAATAAAAAGCGTTAAGACTCGTCACTGTTTTGGTTTAAGAATTATTAAATATTTTATTTTTCAAAAAGTTGTTCCTAAAATTAGGGAGGATTTTTTTATGTTTTAATTTGTAATTTGATTTTTTAGGTATTAGTTTTGAGTACAATTGAATTAGTATAGTGATACCCTTTGTATTTTGACGTTTTAAAGTAAAATAGACCAAATTTTTAAGAGAAAAACGTAACAAAAAATATTTAAGGGCGTTCATTGTATCTATAACCGTGTTTATTCAACAGCAGTATTTTTGAATACAGCTGTTATAGATATTTTGAGCGTATTTTTATTTTTGCATTTTCTCAAGGCTATTGGTCTAGCCCTACTTTAGATGTGAAGATTTAAATACGCTCTTTTTTTATGCTTAAAATGCAGGGGCGTTATAGAATTTTTTTAGGAAGTTTTAAGTTTAGTAGTTCTCATTTAATCAAATAATAGTCAACAAATTAATGAGGAAAAACGATGTCCCAAAAGCAAAATGATCAGGAAACGAATTCGCCACATAAAGTAAAATATTATTCCAAAGAGGAGTATGAGAACGGAGACTTTGAAGGAGCTATTTTAGAATGTTTTTCAATCAGCACCTCCAACGATAATAAGAAAAATAAAGTGCATGGTTATTTGTTAACGTTGCAAGGTTAGTAACATTTTGCTTAATATAATTTTATCATTATTCTGAAATTGTAGTTTTGATATTTTTATTGCTTTTGGTTTGCAATTTGATTTTTTAGGTATTAGTTTTTAGTACAATTGAATAATTTATAGTGTTTACTTTCACTATTTCTGCGTTTCCAATGAAAATCGCCAATTTTTAATCCCGAAATGCAACGAAAGACCTGAAAGGTATCGTTCACTATATCTATAAAGACTGTTTTTCAAGCTGTATTTTTTTGAATACGGCTTTATAGATATTTTGAGCGTATTCTTTTTCTGCATTCGGGATTAGGCGTTTGGCGATGCCTCATTGGAGTGTGGGAATTTGAATACGCTCTTTTTTTGTGCCTGCATTTTGCTTCCACTTCGCAAAAGAGCTTAATAATCGAGCTGATTGTCATTTTTTTTGACGATCAATAATAATTTAACTTAGTTCTAATTTTATGGAGTGTAAAAATGGATAATTCACAGTTTGAAAAATTAAAAAATATCAAAGAGCTTTATAAAGAAGGAATTCTATCAGAAGAAGAGTTTATCAATGAAAAAAATAAGTTACTCAACCAAAAAGATACAAGCAATAAAAAAATTGTCAAAAAGCAAATTCTAAATGCTACTAAAGAAAAATTAATGACGCTTAAGAATGAAACCAAAATATATACCAATTATGGCAATGTACCTTTTTTCAGAAAGCAATATGTTTTTTGGATATTACTTTTAGGTCCTATTCTTACTAGGTTTGCACTTCTGTTCTCAATGACAAAAGAAGAAATTTATTCAATGCAAATGAGGATTGGCTGCGAAAATTTTAAGCCTATGGCTATTCATGCGTTATCTTGGATTTCATTTTTATCGATATTAACCGCAATAGGAATCTTAATTTTTGGAAATATTTTTTATAAGAAGAATGACAAAGTTAGGAGTTTTGACAATAAAGATAGAGTTATCGCATTTGTGCTAGCTGTAATTTTATTGTTAATGGGACGTTAAGTATTTTTTATAACAGTATTTACATCAATTTAAAGATAAAAATGGAGAAAAAATGAATCAAAATAATCAGTTTGAACTCTCTCAAGTTATGGGAGAACAATTTAAATTTTCTGGAAAATACAACTTAAAATCATTACTTATGCAATTATTGTGGGTTATTCCATTAATGATTGGGTTGAGTATTATTTATAACTACATTTGCAAATGGATTCCATTAGCTTATTTCAATATTTTAGGAACCTTTGCCTATGGAATTTTGATTGGTCTTTGTGGTTATGTTGCGATAAAAATGTCACATACTCGTAACAAAGTAGTTTTAACTACAATGATGTTAATTTTAGGTATTTTAGGGCTGTATTTTGCTTGGATTTTCTTTTTTGTAGTGCAATTAAAACTTACTTATGCAGATGGATTTAAGATGATTTTTCAGCTTTTTGTAGCCTTTGACATGACGTCAAATTGGTTCATTAAAGGAAAATTCTATTTATGGCGGTTACCTAAAGATGTTCAAGGTAGTTGGCTCTATTTTCTAACACATTCTATTGAAGCGTTATTAATTATTGGTGTTCCAATATTTTCTGGTAGATTATTGAATTCCAGAGAAGCTTATTGCGAAGACTGCCAAGAATGGCTTGATGAAAACAAGGAAATAATAATTGAAGATGTTTGTGACAAACTTTGGCCTGACTTAACATTTAAAGAGCAGAATAAATTTTTAAGAAATAAGGTCAAGAATTTAGAAGTTAATGAACTTTTGACAGCTCAGCAAGTTCAGGATAAGGACAGCCATTTAAGGTGTGAACTTAAATACTGTAATAATTGTAAAAAATTTGCAATTTTAAACGTTAGTCGCAAAAAGATTTTCAAGAAAGAACAAGAAGCATTCAATAAAAAGTTTGAGACTGAAACTGAACAAGAAGCAACTATTGTTGCTGGAATTTGCATACCAAGCTCAATATTAAAAAATATTATAAACAATAAAAATAAAGGAGTTTAAATAATGAAAAAAATAATATTACTACTAATGATTGGATTAGCAACCTTTTTTGTTACAGGGTGTTCAGATAGCGGAGTCGCTGTAGTAAAAACGTTCCAAGCTGAAGGATTTAACAACAAATCTTTTCAAGAAGTTTTTGGCGAATATAAAGGGGCTAAAAGCGTGAAATGGCTTTCAGCAGAGAACATCGACAAAAAAAATATTTCTCCTTTATCACGAAAAGAAGCTGAAGATAAGGCTGAAAAAGTCTACAAGGCAAGTTGTGAAGTTGAATTATATAATGATGTAGTGAACTTTCAAACTGACTCAAATAATTATACACAGGTTTCAGTATTAATGGAACTAAATGAAGGGCTTAAGTCTGGAAAAGCGAATAATAGTATAGGGAAATTTGTTTTAGTTTTCGAAGCAAGTATAGATAAAGATGATAAAGAAAACATCTTGTACAGTACCTGTCTAGATATGCATGTTGAGAAAAAAGGTAAACTTCGCTTTTATATAGATAATGCTAAAAAAGTATTAAAAAATATTGCCAATAATAAAAAGTTAACCTTTAATGTCGTTGGTATAGAACAAATCAAATAATTATTCCCTTAATAATAAAAGCGGCTAAGCTCAATCTTTAACCGCTTTTTCTTTATTGTCTTACTAAAAAATCTTTACCACTCCCAATCATAAAAATAATATTAAATTCTACTCATACCAATAGAACGAAACCTAGTATTAATATTCTTACTATAAACTTTAGCTAAATAACTAACCCAATTCAAAGCATTACGATGAGTTTCTTCTCTATCCCTATAAATCATCATTCCACAACTAACCTTATTACAATATTCTATTAAACCCTTATTATCAAAATCAAAATTTAACTGTTTATTCCATAAAGACTCTGCCTTAGAAATTACCTTGTGAGGACGTTGTATCTTATTTCCATTTAACAGAATAGCAAAATGATAATGAGGATTACTACTTTCATGCTGTTCTCTTACCCATATGCATCTAGGATCATAGTTATTACGCTTTAAATAACGATTTAAGCTTTCATTAAAATTACAAATCAAACTATTACTTTCAATATTTATGTTAGCATAACTTGTAGGATACCTAACATCAAACCTGACTAGAAATACTTTATTATGTTTATTAATACAGCTATAAAGTAATCTCTTTATTTTGCTTGAGTAGTCTTTGTTTAATTCATAATTATCATTGTTGCTTGGTCTATTACTATTTTCGTTATTAAATCTTTTCATTTTTTTAATTCCTTGTTGTTAGATTATCATTATTTTTTACTTAGTTAAATCTATATCATAGTTAATCTTATAACTTTTTTTAATAGCTTCTATCTTTCTAATATTATTTATATTTAATAATTATTTATTACTACAAATAACCTACCAATAACAAGCCCATATTTTTATGAGATAATAAAACTTTTGAGCTTAAGTAAAGTATTAAAAATAGAGTTTATGAGTGTCGGGATTAAGTCTCGTATAATATAGTGCAAGTTTTTTAAGTAATTGTTAATAAAAGAGTAATGATAACAAAAATAAATATTGCTCACCATCCTGTGCAAACAAAAATTAACGCACAGGAAAAACAACAATGAAAACTTCAAAATTTTTAAATGAAAACATTCGCCCTAAAGTTGTAAAATTAGTAACCCGCTTAATTAAGCCTTTCACTGAAGAAGGTGTTATTTCGGTGACAGAAGAACAATGCGTCATTGCTAACTTAAAGCATTTAGCTAACAACAGCTCACTGATGCCAGCAATCACACCAAAATTAATCGACCAAAAAGAAGCCGCTGAAATGCTTGGACTCAGTCATAGCAATTTCAAAAAATTAGAAAAAGAAAATGCGTTCCCCTTCAAACGCAAATTGGTTGGCTCGGCAGTAAGATACCGTAACACCGATATTATAACTTATATCTTAACCTTAGATTAATATTGCAATTAAAATTTATAACTAAGAGCATCCTTATTGGGTGCTCTTAGTTATTTTAATCTTTAAAATTTGAAATAGTTTAAATAACTATATATAATAAATAATTGTGATATTAAAAAAATTATATAAGAAATTTATGAGGTTTTATATGAATAGAATAAACAACAAAATACCTTTTTACAAGAGCTTTCACACATTATTTGCCTTTAATAATATTTGTAAATTGAATTTATATGATGAAGACATATATGATATTATAGATAATTATGAAAACCACCCCTGTGCGAATAGTTTGTACTCAATAAGTCAAGAACTAAAAAATATCGAAAGCTCTTTTAATGATGACTATAGTTTTTCTAGCAATAGTTTGTATAACAAAGTGTTGCGTATTGATAAAGAAAAAAAAACTCTTGCTTTCGATTACACAAAAACATTAAGAAAAGAATGTGAACTGATAGTCCAACGAGAATATTCATTTCATGAGAATATTCTCGATTTAATGATTCCTGCAGAAAACTTTGAAAGAAATTTCGACAAATTGCAATGTCGAATGATTTATCCTGCATTAATAATATGTTACATGGAATTAATAATCAAAGGAACAAAATATAAAAAACTTATTTATCAATCATGGGGTGATTTTATTAACAATTTTTTATTCTTAGAACCTGTTTATGAAACTTTAAAAATAGTTAAAGAATATCTTCAAAAAGAACAAACATCTAATGAACATAAAAGAAATCAACAGATAAATAATTATTCAGGCGGTAATACTATTGAGGGTAGATCTATTGAAGTAATTACTCCTAAGGCTATTACTGAAAATTCTAGTGCTAATAACACATGTTATGTTGAAGAAACCACAAAAAACTACTATTCTACCCAAAATGCAAATGATGAAACTCTTGATCTAGATGACTTTGATAAATTATTGCAAAAAAGTAATTCAGAGATGCTTGAAAAAGCTTTAAGAGGATAACTAGAATAAATTAAGTTTTTTATTAAAGAAGGATTGTTAGGAATGTTTGTAAAAAAAATGAGAGATAAAAATATAGAAAAAGAGCTGATTTTATGTTCAGTTGTTGAATTAAAATTACGCAATGAGTTTGCAAATGGAAGGCTAGATAAATATGTTTCAGTGACTAAAAATGAAGATGCTTATGTAACTAAAGACAGATCAATTAAATTAGAAAATTGTCCAAGAAATGTTATAGATAAGGTAAGCTTCAATCCCTTTAAACCACAACTTAACTGTGAGCCTCACTTACTAAAATTCGAAGAGGTGGATGCACACGACATAATGAACGAGGAAAAAATATTTTTTGCTAAGTTTTTTTTATTAAACTTTAGCTGTGTGGCAGATAATATTAAAGGTTATGAAGATATTTACCCATATGTTCCCGAAAGTAACATTCGTAATGCAAGATATTTAGCTAAAGAGAATAATTTACATGGCAACTGGAATAATGATGCAATATCGCATAATGGAGCATGGCAGTACACATCAACAAGACCTGAAAATGATACCTTTAGTATTTACGATCATGAAGAAAATTTGGTATATCAAATTTATGAATACAGCATTGATAATAAAACATATGCCATTTTACCAGTGTCATACTTTTCACATCCAAAATATAATGAGCCACTTTTATTATTTTTACCGCCTAAACAACCATACTCGTTAATGAATATTGATTTTGTAATTGACTACCCATCTGCTACCTTATTGTTGACTGATGATTATATGATCGCTAAAAATTTTCGACACAATGAAGATTACATTTGTTTATGCAATATTGGTGGTAATGACTGGATTGAAGATCTTGATATAGCACCATTGAAAGGTAAATCAGTTCAATATTTAATAGAAAAAGATTGTAAAGAAAGTTATATATCAGCATTGAAGATAGCTGAAAAATTCAAAAAAAATAGTTTAAGTATTAAATTTACTTTTAACGAAAAAGGAAATTTTTCAGAAACATTAAAACTTGATAAATTTGTTAGATTAGCAGAAGAACAAAATCTTTATATTCCGCCAGTTTTAGACTTAGGTCAGCATGGTGAAATTGATTTATCAAAATTACCACAGCCTAAAGTTATTTTTGAAAATTTAATTTCAACTACTGAGTTAACTCTTATTCATGAACACCAAGGAGTAAGAACAAATATAATTTCATCTTTAATTTCTTTAGCTTTTTCTAATGGGAATGATATCTTTTCTGAGCATTGGTTAAATAAAGCAAAACAGTCAAAAAGTTGTTTAGTTTATATTGATACGGAAAATCAACAACAATACAGTAAAACTTTAATGGCAACAGCTAACGGAGAAATTAACAACGAAAAACTTCAGTTAATAACTCCAATATTTTTAGAACAAAAAAATGATGAAAGTTTAGAAAATTTTCAAAGAACAATAAACAAATACCAACCTAAATTAATAATTTTTGACACTAAAATTATTTTTAAAGACACTAAATATTTTGATAAATTCATGACCGCAATTAACTACACTCAAAACCTTAATATTGGTATAATAGTTGTCATTCAAACTGAAAAAGAACTACAAAAATTAAAAACTTATGATAAACTCGTCGATATTTACAAGCATGAGTCTGAAAACAACAAGTATATCGTTGAATCATTAAATTCAGTTGGCATTCGACAAGGTGACGTATTTAGGTTTGAAACTGCAGAAAGCGGATGGATGAGTAAAACAGAGGAAAAAGAAGTACTAAGTAAAGTGAGAAATAGAAATATTAAAAATATTGATTCAGGAATTGATTCATCAATGAATGAATTATTTGGAGATTAAGTAATGAGACAATTAACAAATGAAGAACATGAAAACATTGTAGAGCAATGTGGCGATATATTTTTAGAAACAGGTAAAAGGAATGTAAAATTTAATCCACAGTATTATGCAGAACGCATGCGGATTGTATATGGCATAATGTATGATATTTCTGAAAAAAAGTTTTATAAATATACAGCTAGTAGTGGCACTTGGGAACCCATTTCAGTAGATAAATTATTAATGTGCATTGATAGCGATATGCATTACTATTCATTAGAAGAAATATTAATTAATGAGCACCGCTCTGAATCGAAAAGAAAAAGTATCGTCAACTTACTAAAAGGTCGTAGCGAAATGAATTTTGCAAAAGATAAATTCCCAGATTTTTATATTCATTGTGAAAATACAGTATTGACTCTTAGGTCAAACAATAATACTTTACCTTTGAACATAACTCAAAATCACAGGGATAATTTAAATTGGATTCAAGAAGATTTTGATCCTAAGTTTGGAAGTAGGCAAAATCTGAATATTGAATATGTCCCTAACGCAAAATGCCCACAATTTATGAATCTATTATTAAAATCAGCAATGACTGAAGATGATATTCAAACATTACAGCTTTACTTTGGTCAATGCCTCTTAAACCGAAATGTGAGTCAAACTTTTCTTTTGTTAGCAGGAACTGCAGGAGGAGGCAAGTCTACCCTTGTTAATATAATTGAAGGAATTGTTGGTCGTCAAAATTGCACAGAGTTACGTCTAAGCCAATTAGGTGGACGATATGAAATGGGACGTTTTCAAGGAAAAACTTTATTGACTACTAAAGAGGCTGAACCTCAATCATTAAAATATAAAAGTGCAAATATATTAAAAGCATTGACAGGAAATGATGCAATGACAGTTGAGGAAAAACACAATAACAGTGTAACTGATATTGAAGGTTCTTTTAATGTAATCATTATCACCAATGCGGATCTAACCATCAAATTTAGCAGCGATATTGAAGCTTGGCGTAGACGCTTATTAATGATTCGCTATGATAACCCACCACCTAAAGAACGTATTACTGATTTAGATAAAAAATTATTAAAAGAAGAAGGCAGTGGCATTTTAAACTGGGGACTTGAAGGTGCTTTAAAATTATTAAATAACGGTGGACAGATTACAAAAAGTGAAAGACAAGAAAAGGTTATTGCTGACTTTTTAGACAGCTGTGAACCCTTTCAGTATTTTGCAAAAAACTACATCCACAAAGATATTGATAGGAATATAACAACAAGTGAAGTTGTTTCTGCTTGTACCAAAATGTGTGAACGTTTTAAATGGACATCTCCATCTGAAAGAGTATTGCAAAAGGAATTTAATGCATGGATGAGTTCTAAATATGGAGCAAGAAAAAGAGATGATATTATACGAAATGGAAAACCCAAAAGAGGCTATCAAGGTTTTGTAATTGCAAATAGAAAAGTTTAACAATAATGTCCGAAGCGTCCGAAAATAGGGTTCTTTAACTAAAAATGCTATAATTTATAGATGTAAATGCTTTTTGTGTATATTGGATGAATTTTGATCTGAATCATTTTTCGAACAATTTTAAAGCCAATTTTGCTATAATTAGAAATTAGAGATATTAGTTTTAAACTTAATTTATTGTCTTCAAACATTGGATTTAATTGGGTGCTCTTGTGATATTTATGAATGCTTGCTTTTAAGTTTATTTTGCTTGAAACATTCTTATCTTCAAAGCACTCGCTTTGATATTATTAATTTTTTCAATTTTTATTATTGACGTTATTATTTCTTTATATTTTTATTATAACCAAAAAGTAGAATCTACAACTGATATGAAATAGTCAAGCTAAAATATCAGTTGTGTTTTTTATAATTACCATTTTTAAAAATTGTAAATTTAATAAAGAAAACAAATGTTTATATAAAAGTATTAATAGTATGTTTGAATATATTTTTATGTTTTTTGAAATTTTGTGTGGTCAAGTAACTTCCAAACTCAAACACTAAATTGACAGTATTAAAATCATTCTAACAAATAAATAATTGCCATGACAAATTTAATTAAATCTATAAAATATGTTTCAATTTTAAGCTACTTCTCATTGTAATTATTAAGAAAAACGACAACATCGTTGTAAAATAAAATCACTCTCTTAAAAGGGCTTAAAATACAAAATACGGCAAAAACAATATGATGCCTTAATTGTTTATGATATTTCTGATTTCTGAATAATGATTACCATCTAAGTTATGATAATTTAGGTAATCAATTATTTTATCAATCTTCTCTTGAGGGTCGGCACGTTTTTCGCCACTGATTGCTTCGATTGCTTTTAACTGAGCTTCGGTTCCAACATGTGTATAATGTTTATCGATAATTTCAGAATCTGCTCCAATTATTGATACTACAACTGCTTTTGGAACTCCAGCTTCGGCACAATTTGAAACAAACGTATGACGTAGAGAATGAAATCCATAAACCGTAACTTTTTTCTTTCTCCCTGGTACTTCTATTGAGGGCTCTAAACCTATCCACTTAATAACTCGTAATACATCTTTATTCACTAAATTATTACCAATATTTTTACCTTTGTCATCTTGCTTGTTGTAGCGAACTGCTACATTAGGACAAACATAACTATGAGTATTTTCTTGCCATTCCTTTGCTACTAACAATATATTATGCAACTGTGGAGATACAGGAATTACAACTTCTTTGCCAGTTTTAAATTGTTGTACGTAAATTAAATTATTTTTAAGGTCAACTTTATTCCAACGCAATAAAACACAGTCTTTCATTCGCTGTCCAGTATACATCCCCAAGTAGTATACCACCTTAATTTCAGCTTTATTAATAACAATGTATTTTTCATCATCTAAAACTTTTTTAATAGCTTCAATATGCTCCTCATTAAAAGAGAGCCTTCTAACACCTTGATCTCGTTCCTCACGTGGTTTCCTTAAAATATTTTTTGAATTAAATGGATTTTCTCCTTCGTAATAATCGCTTAATACTTCAAATATTTTCCGTAAATGACGAATTTTACGATTATGAGTATCAACTGCAATATTTGTTTGACGCAAATAATCTGCAAACTGATCTGCTTCTAATGCTGTTACTTCATTAATAGTAGTTTCATTGTTTTTAATAAATTTTATGAATTGATTAAAGGTTGCATTATAGTTTGCTTGTTCGCTCACTGTAGCAGGCTTAGCTCTATCTGGTAAATTATTATACTTTTCCAGAGCCATTGACAACAGAAGACTATCTTTATGTTTTGAGAGGTTTTTAGCATGTTTAACATGTGCCGAAATAACTTCAATAGATGATGCTTTAGCTACTGGAACAATACCTTGTGCTTTGGCAATTGCTTCTTTTTTATTTTTAGTTTTTAGACTAACTGCTTTGCGTTGACCATTTATTTGATAACGAAAAAAATAATTACCATTTTCAGTTTTTTTATAAATAGTCCCAATATCTAATTTTATACTAGTCGAATTTTTAGCCATGGAAAACCTCCAAATTTAAACATTAATTAAAAATATCTAATTTAGCTAATATAGACTGTTTTAGGAAATTTAAAAGTCAGAAACGGTACCAAATGGCTACGTTTTATACTATTTTGAGGTTAAGAATGGTACCGAAGGTGGGATTCGAACCCACACTCCCAGAGGGAACCAGATTTTGAGTCTAGCGTGTCTGCCAGTTTCACCACTTCGGCACATTTTGTGTAGTTTTTAATATAATATGATTTTAACAAAAAACAAATTAAGTTTAGATAATTTCTTGCAATTTTTATTAAGAAAAACTTAACATATTATTTAGCAATTTGTTACAAATTAAAGCAACTCTGTCTTTATCAGATTTTAGTTCAACAATACTTTTACGAAAAACAGTAATAAATTTTATAATTTTAAAAAAAATTATATCGCTTTATTAAGTAAATTTTACATTACCAGCGCTTTTACATAATCACTCTTCGTTTTAAAAACAGATAGCTCTGTTAAAATAAAAAAACTTTTTCATTTAAAAATAGTAATATTTAATTAAAGCCACAATTAGTTTATAAAACTTATAATTATTTTCTACTCAAAAATCAGTATTCCAAAACATTCTGGTAAATGAAAATTTAATGCATTCACTTCATTCCATGCAATCCAATGTGGTTTCTCGGTTTTGTCACCACATTTATAAAAATTAGCTGTCCAATTATTGTCGTTAACTAAATCCTTTTCGTCAAACTTAAAATAAAGCTGTATAAGTTTAAAAGGAATAAAAAAAGCCAAACTCCACATATTTGTATCACTATTTTTTTTATAATCACTGACAATTTTTAACATTGAAATTTCTTTAGCACTAAGCAAATCACGTTTAGATAGCGCCCCACCCTCTTTTCGCTTCCAATCAGTTACATAACTACAATGAACAAAACCCAGAGGAGTGAATTCAAAATTTAAGTAACCGATATTTCTATCATTCGGCTTTACGAAAAACTCCACACAACTATCCGCACAACTTCCTGAATTATGTGCTTTGACCTCACTTCTAATTGAATTTTCTAAATTCTTAAAAACTGCAAAAATTCCCAAATCACTATACAAAAGTTTAAATTCACTTTTAACATCAAAGGTTTCGCTCTCGCTAAGAAAATTAGAAATTTTGCCAACTTCAGCCTTTTCCCAAAATTTATCGTAATAGTTGGCTGTTAAAAATTCAACATTATTTTTAGTTTTATTAATTTTATAGTTATTCATCTATTTTTACTTTTTTACATTGTTTGATAATTTAATTATCTCTAAATATAGAACAAAATAGTATTTATTCAATTAAAAACAACCGCATAATCTCAAGTCAAATTGCTTTTTTATTACTAATTAAAAGAATATTCTTGATATAAGTACTAACAAGCTTTATACTAAGGAGAGTATTTTTTAAATTAAAAACAATAGGAATTAAAAAATGTCTAAACAATTAAACACTGAAAATGAAAAAATGAGCTATTCTTTAGGTATGGATGTTGCTGCATCTTTAATCGGAATGCCATTTGAATTCGATAAAGAGTCATTATTATTAGGTATTAATGATATTTTAAATCAAGAGCAACCACGTCTACCTCAAGAAGAATTTGTGCAATTAATGCAAAAATTCCAACAAACCATGCAAGAAGAGCAACAAAAAGCTCAAGAAGCTCAAACTGCTGCAATGGAAGAAGCTAAAGGAAAAAATGAAGCGGATGCTAAAGATTTCTTAGAAAAAAATGCTAATGAAATAGATATTGTTACTACCGAAAGTGGCTTACAATATAAAATTATCACTGCTGGTACAGGCGCTACTCCAAAAGCTGAAGATAAAGTAAAAGTACATTACACTGGCACATTGCCAGATGGCACTGTTTTTGATAGTTCTGTTGAACGTGGAACTCCAGCAGAGTTCCCATTAAACCAAGTTATTCCTGGTTGGACAGAAGGTTTACAATTAATGCAAGTTGGTGGTAAAACTAAATTCTTTATCCCTGCTGAATTAGCATATGGTGATCGTGGAGCGGGTCCACAAATCGGTCCTGGTCAATTATTAATTTTTGAAGTTGAGTTACTAGATATTCTTTCATAAATAGAAAGATTTTCTATTAATTAATTTTCAATATTAGTAAAAAACTAAATTCTTTATTTTTTAAAGAATTTAGTTTTTTTTTATAAAATTTAACTTGTAAGAGTAATTTTTTCCACTATATTTGTAGATAAGTTCTATAAAAATTAACCAAGGGAATATTTATGAAAAAATTTCTTACTTACACAATGTTGGCAAGTGCGTTGGTGCCAAGCTTTTTGGCAACTGAAAGCTACGCATTTCAAACTAAAACAAAACACCCATTAATCGAAGCATTCCAAGAAACTTCTTACAGTGAAGGAAACCTTTTTAAAGGAGCAAAAGTTTCAGCAACATCAACATGGAAGAACAAAAAAGTTCACATGATTAACGATGGCAAAAACACTAAAGCAAATAACCATTGGGCATCACTCACATTACCAGCTGCGGCAACTTTGCAATTAAAAAATGCAAAAGAGCTTGGCGCAATCAAAATGTGGACATTTTGGGAAGATGGCCGTGTTTATCAATTCAAAATTGAAGGATCTGTAGACGGAAAAAACTGGTTTACATTAACTGACCAAACTAAAAATACAAAAAAGTCTACTAAAAAAGGCTTTGTTTTTGAATTCGCGCCTAAAAAAGTAAAATATGTTAAAGTCACATTCACTAATAATAGTAAAGGAAATAATAGTGGTGGACATATTGTTGAAATTGAAGGTTATGAAAAGTATGAAAAAATTAATGACGAATTAAAAGGTAGTTTTATTTCTTTAGAAAAACGTTACCATCGTGATATTATTCCTGCTGAACGTCAAAATTCTATTGAATTATCAGGCTGGAAAAATGAACATGTTTTCGCAAAATTTGCGCTATGGAATGATGCTGCTACAAATCAATTAAAAATTGAAGTTGAACCTGCTAAATCACAAAAAGAATCAACTATAAAATGGATTAATACTCATTTTATCACTTACACACGCGGTGAAAATAGCAACAAATCGCACGCTGATGTTTTAAGTAATGCAAAAGAATTCAACATGGTAGCAAGTTCAGTTCGCCCTGTTTGGGTTGACGTAAAAGTTCCCCGTGACGCAAAAGCTGGCAAATACAGCTGGAAATTAATAGCAAAAGCAGCAGGCGGTATAAAAAAGGAATTAACTGTTAATTTAACAGTTAAGGATATGGACATTCCAAGTTTAAAAGAATCTAATTTTCACTTAGATTTATGGCAGAACCCATTTGCAGTCGCTCGCCTACATCGTGTTGAATTATGGAGTGATATGCACTTTGATTTAATGAAGAAATATTATACTTTCTTAGGTGATTTAGGTCAAAAAGTAACAACAATTAGCTTAATTGACGAACCTTGGAGAGGTCAAACTTATGATTCATTCTATGAAATGATTAAGTGGACAAAAAAGAAAGATGGTTCATGGGAATATGATTTTACAATTTTTGACAGATATGTAGCAATGGCTGAAGAAGCTGGTATTGGTAATCAAATCAACTGCTACACAATGGTGCCTTGGGGTAATAAATTTGCATATTATGATGAAGCAAGTGGCGAAAAAAAATATCTTCATGCTGAGGCTGGCACAGAAAAATACAAACAACACTGGCGTCCATTCTTAACAGCATTTGTTGACCACCTTAAAACAACAAAACGTCTATATAAAACTGCAATTGCTATGGACGAAAGACCTCAGCATATTATGGATAAATTAATTCCATTTATGGCAAAGGAATACCCTGAGTTAAAAATTGCTAGCGCAATTAACTACTATAGTGACAAAATTGAAGATTTTTATGATATTTGTCCTATCGTATACCATGCTGAATCTGTAACAGATGAAGTCATCGCAAAACGTAATGCTCGTGGTTTAGTTACAACATTTTATGTTTGTGTTGGTCCACGTCGCCCAAATACATTTGTAACGTCTCCTCCAATGGAATCAGTGTGGCAAGGAATGTACGCAGCTCGTCGTCATATGACTGGATTTTTACGCTGGGCATACAATTCTTGGCCAATTGCTCCTGAAATTGATTCAATGCATACTTCATATCCTTCAGGAGACTGTTTTATGGTTTATCCTTTAGAAAATGGCAAAGTGCGTTCTGCGATGCGTACAGAATTAATGCGAGACGGTTTCGAGGATTACTTGAAGATTGCTGAACTAAGAAGATTAGCGGCAAAGTGTAATAATCCAAAAGTTAAAACTGCGGCTCAAGAGCTTGAAGACGCATTAGAGAAAATTAAACCTGCTCCAATTCAAAAATTCAAAGAAAAAGCAAAAGATCAAGTAGCGTTAGTTCGTGAAAAGATTGCAAAATTATCTGATTTAATTGCTAAATAATTATAATTTAATATTTAAAAATAAAAAATAAAAAAAACGTTGTTGGATTATTTCAACAACGTTTTTTTTATTGAAATTATTTTATAGTAATTTTCATTAAATTTTTTTGAAAATTTTTTATCTTTCCATCTAATAATACTACTTCAGAAAAATCATTTCTATAACAAATTGTTTTAAACTTAATAGCCGAAAGTCGATTCTCAAACAGATTAATATCTTCTTTCTCCAACCTATAAAATTTATTTATATGTTAAAATTTCCAATCCTAAATCTTCAACTATTCTCAACCGCATAATTTCATCACTACCTCTATTAAATAAATTTATAGTATTTATATAGAGCTTTATGCAAAAATTGTCCTCATAATTTCACAAAAAAAGCATTTACTGTACAGCAAATGCTCTTCTTTAAATCTTTTTTGGAATAAGATAATTTTTTAATTTTACATATCTTAATTTAAAGTTGGTCAATAAACTCCATCACTCTAATCACTTTTTCATCTGATAATTGATCAATTCGCTGCTTAACTCCTTCACGATCAACTTTAAAATCAATAACTTCTGTTTCATGAGAATGATCAATTTCAATAGTTTGACTCAATTTTAAAGTATGTTTTTTGTCAATCTCATCTAACTTTTCAGCAATTGTATGAGTATCACAATTCATCTTATAGTGCTCAGTCATCGCTGGCGACATATGACCTAAAATAGACATTACAACCGCTAACGGAATATTATGCGTTCCTGCATAAGTACAAAATGAATAGCGCAAACTATGAATATCTTTTTTTACTATTGTGTCAGGTTCTGTTTCATGAGGTACAGAAGTACAAATACCTATACTTCGCAAATATTTTTCAACTGCATGACCAATTAATTCTGCATCCGTTTTAAAAATTTGTGCATGAGCAGGTAACACATACTCCGAATTAACCATTTCATCACGTAAACACTCCAAATATATTTTTAAAGGCGGCATAATAGGAATAATAATTTCTCGATGGTTAGTACGACTTCTAAGTTTTATTATTTGCGTATTTAAATCAATTTCGCTCCAACGTAATAAGCAAATATCACGTTCAGTTAAGCCAGTATATAAGCCAATTGTAAATAATCCCATTATGAAATTTGGATCTTCTGCCTCATCAGCATTTTTAAAAATCATTTGTAATTCATCACAACTAAACGGCGCGCGTTGATCCTCAACAAAATCAAGCTTACTAATATGCTCAAATGGATTATAACTTAGAAAACCTTTCTCACAAAATGTGTTAAAAACATTTTTTATAGCACTTAAATATTCATTAATAGTATCAAGGGAAAGTGTGGATCCCGTATTTTCATAATAACTAATTTTGCCATCTTGTTGCAAGTTAATTTTATTACTATATTTTCCATATTGAACTAAATGATTTATATAGTCATCAGCGTGTCGAGCTGTTACATTACAAATAGCAGTTACATTCGGATACATTGACTGCATAAATACCAAAAAATCAGACCAGAATTCTTCACCAGCCATATCTTCAATTGTATTATTATCAATTACATTAAAAGCATCCGCAAGCAGAATGCGCTCGTTGTCATATTGTGAGTTACCACTTTGGTTCAAAGATGAATAGAATACTTCGTTACTCATTTATCACTCCTTAATCTTAAATTCCTACAAGATACTTCTAAAGCCTTTAATTTAATGTAATTCCAAATTATTACGATATCAAGAGTGATACTAAAAATAGTGCTATGATAATTTTTTTTTAGCTCAAAAAAATGCTATTTTATTTTTTATTTAAACTTGATGCTTGAAAATCAATTTCCAAAAAACTAATTTATGTTAATAACTAATTTTTTGAGGACATAAATGAAATTCATAAATATCACATTAATAATTTTTGTTTGCTACTTGACGAGTCATGTGTTAGCAGCAGAAAATAATCAAACTAACAGTCAAAACCCTGTCACTAAAAAAACACAAACTGAACATGTAAAACCAGAACCAAAAACTAATAATGCCTTAATTACTATTTATGGAAATGAATCGCCAAGCTATGCTTTCTTAGCAAATTTTAACAACAAAACAGTCATTATAACTACAAGTACTAATATTTTCTGTGCGAATAAAATTAAGTTTAAAACAATGGACAATCGCACATTAACGATCAAAAATATCTATTTTCATAAAAGTAAAGACTTAGCGGTTATTACCATTAATAATAAAAATATTACAGACTTAACTCCCTATAAGATTTGCAAAGCACGAGCAAAAGATTTATTGGCTTTAAAACAATTTAGTGATGAAGTAGAAATTAATAAAAAGAGTCAAATTTCAACAATTGATTATAATGAATTAACTCTTAAAAATAATTTTGATAAAACATCAGTAAACGGCACGCCACTATTGAATAATGAAGGAGTTGTTGCAATCACTTTGAGTTTTAATGACCAAATTCTAGCGCCAATGCCAAGTTTAAAAAAATTCAGCATCAACCATCGCAAATATTTGCGTCTTGATAATATTTCGCCTAAGGATTTTCATAAATTAACTGCAAAAAATAGCAAAGATATCAAAATCTATAAACAACTTCGTGCTTATAATAAATTATTATTTAAACACATTACAAATTTTGCGAAAGCTATGATTTTATACAACCCTGAATATTATGAAACTATTGCGGCACAAAACCCAACTTTTAAATATAAATCATTTATGGAATATGATATGCCATTTAATTTGTTTATATATAACAACAATCAGCAAGGTATTAATTTTGCAAAAAAATGGAATCATTGGTTAGACTCTCGACTTAGCAATCCAACAACCTTATTTATAAGCTTAAAAGATAACCTAAAATATCATTATATAAAGTCTAAAAAACATAAATATCAAATTGCGATTATCACGCAAAATGACTATTTACTACCTCGTGAGGTCGAAATCAATAATAAATTAAAACAAATTATAACCACCGTTCAAGCCAATGTCTCAGATGTCTATAAAAAAGCAACAAATAGTGATTTTTAATGTTATTTTTTCAATGCAGACTAATAACTTTCAAAATAAACACAACATTTCTAAACAAAATTTAGCATTTTAGAAATGTCATAAAACAACTCATTTTTATTTTTCTCTTTTTCCAATTGAAAGCATAATTTCACTAGAAATTAGTGAATTACGCTCGTCAGTAACTGTAAAAAACCAAGCTGTTGCTTCATTTAGAGGAGGACGAACCGCTTTTACTAGTTTGCCATCAATTATTGCGGGCAATTTAATCCATTTTCGATTTTTTTCCCATTGCTTTGAATTATTAGCGATTCTTGAAAAAGGAATTTTTCCTTGATAAGAATTGGTTGTATAATAAAGATTTGCGGAAAGTAATTTCGCCTCACTTTTGACGTGAGCTTTAACTTCTTGTTCACCAATTTCTACAGAAGTAACTTTTGGTAAAGATTCACCCTGATTTAAAAATTGATTGACAAATATTTCAATTTCTTTTGGACGCTCAAATAAGTGAGAATGACGCAAGTAAGGAACATAACGAATATTTTTATATTTTGATTTTATTAATGAATATGTTCTCGCATAACTATCTGTTCGAAAATGTAAATCAGTTCCACCATTTACAAAAAAGATTGGATTTTTGATAGACTGAACATATTGGGAAGGATCCCAAAGGTTAATCCATTTTCTTCTATTAGCTGGAGTTAAATTATTCAACTCCTCAAGCCAACTACTATTTTCATAAAGAAATCCGCATCCATATAAAGAAGCTATTGCTTTAAAGCGATGATCTAGAGATGCAGAAATACAAGTTAAATAACCTCCCCAACTAATTCCCATTATTGCCGTTCTATTTGCATCAACTTCAGGGAAAGATCTAATCAAAGAATGAGCTTTAATTACATTAGCAACACCATGGTATGGCCATTGTTCAGTAACGGGCTGTTCAATCATATCAAAAATATTTTTATGGTTTAATTCTGGCCCTCCATTTTTTAACTTAACCTTTTTGGCACCATTTCCAGAAAGATCAATAGCAATAGCAGCAAAACCTCTTGATGCCCATATTTTTGCCCAGCGAGAAAAAGCGGCTCCTTCACCTCCATGAACAAGAACAATCGCTGGCAAATTTTTATCTTTTGAAGCATCTCCAGTTAGAATACCAGGCGTAGAATAATATGCAAATACATCAACAATTTTACCTTTATAGCGTTCTCCTTTATAAATTAAAGAGCGCACTCCTTTTTCAGAAGCAGTCCATTTAAACTGTGGTTTCTGCAATAATTTTTTTACGTTCCACGGATAATTGCTTTTGGGAATATCCGAACAGTTTACGGATTCTTTTTTCTCCACATTTGAAAATACATTTAGTGTAGTAAATGTAAACAATACAAGACCTAGGTAACAAGATAACTTCATAATTTTCCTTTTTAAGCATATGTTTTTTGTGTTGCTAAAAATAACCAGTAAGCTGGAGGGAATATATAACGGTAAAAAAATTTCAAAACTAAACCACCATTTTTAAAAACCATACTAGCCATTCAATTTTTTAATAAATTATTCAAATAACTCTCATTTTTAGCTTCTTTTGCTTCACGAGCATAAACCTTTTGTAGACTTTTCCACTCTTTTTTACTATCTTTAACCCACTTAGGTAAACGCCCTAAGCGCAACTGTAATTGATCCTCATAAAGACTACGTGGATAAACCTTTTTCCCAAAAGATTCTAACAAATTGACATGCTTTTCATTAATTGTTGAATTCGTACTATTAAAACCAATAATATTTGGATAAGCTATATAAAGTCCAAAATATTTTTTCTTCCGATCTTCATCTTTAACAGGCAAACCCCAAAAATCAATATTTTTATGGGCCCTCGTAGGAGTAAAATTCCAATATGTTAAATCATTTAAATGCAATGGCAATCTGGTGTAATTTCCTCCAGAGTTATTTAAGTTTGCTATTGAATTATCCCATAGTGATGTATGTGGAAACCTTGCATGATAGTCAGGTCCGCCATAAAATTTTGCTAAGGAGGTATAACGCCACACCACCGCTCCAGTCATTTCATGAGAAATACCAGGACCATGCCAAGTACCAATGTCAGTAAAATCTTGACTTAAGCCAATCAAATTTCCATATCCCCAGTTAGTTGTAAAATTAGTATGCCCTTGATAACCATCAACAGAATTTAGCAGCATAGAAGAACCTATGCATCCAGTAAATGAAAATGCGTTGGTACTATTAGTAACGCGGTTACGGCGAATCCAACAATTAACTCCTTGACGCATACTAATCATACCAAATCCTGAATCATGGCACGCATCTTTGTGATGTATGAATTTTTCTCTAAAATTTCCAACAAAATGAATATCTTCAACACCCCAATTTTCCAATGTTGGATAGTCATAAATTTTCCAATCTAAATCTATAGTCATAGTGCTTTTTAAAGGCGCAGTAAAAGTCAATTCATTGCCATTAACTTTCTTAATGACATATTTTTCAGCAATGGCTATGCCTTTTTCGTTAATCTCTTTCCATATTGGTCGGGTGCAAAGTCCTGCTAAACGCTCTCTATTTAATATTTTACTTTGTGTAGCAATCATTACACTTTGACCAACACGAAATTTGCGTGGCTCTGAAACAATCACAGAAAATTGATCACGCTGTACATTTTTAACAATCTTTGCTAAAGGAACTAATTTACTACGATTACTTATTGAAAATTCTCGTTTTTTATCAGCAGGTTGAAAATTAAATACTCGCGACACTTTCCATAAAACGTTTGGCTCAGCAGGTACATGAGCATGTTTCATATAGATAACAGTACCGCCAGGAGTGCTTCCAGACCCCTTAATTAAAATATTTGATGAATTAATATAAATGCCATTGGGCACATTTGGTTCTTCAGATACTCTAAAAACTCCTGGAGGGAAAAAAATAATTCCTGAGCCATTAGCTTCAGCCGCATCTACCGCCTTTTGAATGGCTTCTTTATCAGATTTTTGATCGTTTGGCACCGCACCATAATCAATAACGTTGAAGACTTTCCAGTTTAATTTATCAGGAATTTCACAATTTCCAAATTTATAACCAGCATAAGAATAGTCCGCTAGATCCGTTGGCAAATTCGCCTTTTTTTGCTCCTTAAACTTGATCCATGTCGCTGCTTCATGATGTTGACAACCACTAAATACCACCCCTATTCCACAAAGAGCAGCTAATAAAACTGTATTTGTAATCTTCTTTCGCATATATTTCCTCACAATTATTTTTTAAGCATCACTAAATTTTATAATATATCTAAATATTAACGCATAAACTATTTAACGATAAAATTTAATATTTCTTTAGTTCTTAAGCCTAATTTTTAAACCTTAACTTGAAATCCTTCCAAAAATTGTCGTGCACCACCACCATTTGGCAATTCAAATATTTCAGTAGTTTGCCATTGATAATTTGCTTTTGCACTATCTTTTGAAACTTGTTCAAAATCTACCTTTAATTGTTCTGGAGTTTTATAAAAAATAAATCTTCCGCCTTCAGCTTTTGGCATCGCCTTGGTTTCTCGGTATAATTTTCTAGCATCAGCAACAGCTCGTCCCGTAATCACGTCAAATTGATTGCGATACTCATCTTTACGATTAAGTTCACGACCACGCCCAGCAATTGCCGTTAAATTATTTAATTTTAAAATCTTAGCTGTATCAGCCACAAATTTAATTTTTTTCTCGATTGAATCTAATGCTGTAATCGTTAAATTTTCAAATGCAGAAGCAAGAACTAATGAAGGAAACCCTGCCCCACATCCAATATCAAGAATTGTTAAATTATCGGTTGAAAATTCACGATAATATTTGGCAATTGCTAAAGAATCTGCAACGTGTTTAATATAAAATTCTTCTTCAGAAGTAATACGAGTTAAATTTGTCACACTATTAACAGCAACTAATTTTTCATATAACTGCGCCATTTTATCTAAAAATGAATTTACATCTGAAACACGACATTCGATAGCAAAAGTCTCTATTTGACCAATTAAGTCACTGTTAGTCATTTTTTTATCCACCTATTTTGCAAGTACTGTGATTAAACTAATTATGGCACAAACCACAAATGCTCCCATCACAGCTAATGAAACATTTTTATAAATTGCTTTTCTAGCACATTTTCTAAAATAGTCCCTTAATAATGCAGGTTTTCCTGCAATAAAAATCCCAGCTAACCCAAATAAATAACATAATGCAGGGAAAAAACCATATGTAAATCCGTAGTTATAGAAATTTTCATGAACTAAAAAATAACAACCCAGAATTAACAGTCCACCTAAAGCACGGCTAAAAAGATAATCTAAAAATGCAATTGCCAAGAATGCCGCTACTACTACTAAAATTAACTGAATTTTTGCCAAAAACAATGGTAATACAGGTTCCAAATGTGGCCACAGTAAATAAAAGTCGATAACGACTAAAATACTTCCGAGCCAATGATTACGCGCCAAACCCTCACGCTTTTTGATATTCTCTTCCTTAAGCAGAAAAACCCATATTGCTGCCAATACAATGATAACTATTGCTATTACTAATCCTAAAATATACATTAATTGATTTTACCCTTTTAAATTTTCTCAATAAATTGTGCCTTTTTCCTAAAAACGGTATAAAATATAGCTGTCAATGAATCTTATTGCAAATCAACAGTTAAACTTAAATTTTGAAAAACAGTTTCTGCAATAATTTTTGCACCCTCTCTGTTAGGATGAAGCTTATCATAGAACAAACCTTCAAAACTTTGTAGTGGAGTATTCAAATCAATTATTTCACAACAATTTTGTACCGCAATTTCTTTAATTTTAGGTATAATTTCACTAGCTAAAACTTCTGGATTAACCCCATATGTCGGACCAAATACTGGTGTTGGCAAGCAAATAAAAATTTTTGGTTGCGAAGCTAAATTCTTAAATGTTTCAATTAATTCACAATAATTTTCAACAAATTTTTCAGCAAACTGCCAGTTTTCAGCTTTTGAATCATTTGTCCCCAATTTAATGACAACAATTTCAGCTGAAAATTTTAACGCACGACGATAAGCAATCTGATCCCAATATGGCTTTTCACTTTTTTTAAGTAATGAGGCTCCTGGAACACCAAAATTTTTGACATAATATTCTTCACCAAGCATATTAGCTAAAACACGTGGATAAGCATTTTGAGTGCGATTTTCAATTCCTTCCCCAAAAGTTATGCTATCGCCAACGCAGGAAATTTTTATTTTTGTTTCTAAACTATTACTCATATTTAACAAACCTTAACTTTTAAAATTAAACTTTAATATAATTTTTTGTGAGTATTAGTCAAGGCATAATAAAAGGCATTTCTCAAATAATCTCAAGAAATGCCATTAAACTTATCTATTAAAAAAGTTTTCTTTATTCTTCGAAGTCATCTTCTTCGTAACAACAAATATCAATAATATCATCTGTAAGTTCAAATTCACGCTGTTTATACATTCTTGCCGCTTTTAGAATATTCCAAATAAATAGGTTAATTGTAATCATAGCCAAAGCAAAACGAGTAATTTGACCTGCAGTATGTAAACGAGCCGCTCCGCAAAGTACAATAATTACTAACATTAAAATAATCGCCACAACAATACAGCAAATTCTTTTATTTTTATTTTGTTTTAAGTGTGCCTCAAGACAAACTGTTAAGCTAGAGTCGCATTCAGTTAATTTATCATGATTCATGTTTTAATCCTCATTTTATTTAAAAAATAATGTTTAAAAGTGCCGACTATATATCGATACCCTGATAACTATTTTAATTTTGAGGGCGAAAAAATCAATAAAAAAACTTTTTTTATACTAATATTACCCAAAAATTGATACTATTATTTTAAGATAATTCATTTATAGAGTAATTGTTAATTTTCATTTTAACGCTATGATTAATTAAAAATTTAGTAAATTTAAAAGAAACATTAAATCGCTTGCGAACTATTTCACTATTTGCCATACCTTTCAACCACCTTTCACCTTTAAAGTAAACTTGCGCTTTCACTTCAAACGTCTTGTCAGTCAATTTCTCAAAATCAATGGTTTCAATCACATGGCGACGGTTAAAAAGTTTACCTTTTACAGTGTTATGCCAGTTACTAAATTCTTCAACAGAATAAATTTTCTGCTCTATTTCGTCAATAACCGAAAAATCGTCCCAGTCAAAAAAGCTCAATAATTTACTAATTTGCGCATTATTATCTAAAGCATCATAATAATCATGTAACGCTTCAACAATCACTTTTTGATCGACTGTTTTAATTTTATCACTGTACGTTGAGGCACTTCTAACATTATTAGATCTGCCAATATACTCACCTATAGTGTAATATTCACGATTTCCTTGAGGGTAATATGCAATTGGTGATAATTTATTATTATCAATCATATGGCTATCGTCTTTTAAAATAGTTTCACAAACTTTAACATCTTTTATTTCCCCAATGAACATCGTGTGCAATCCTAAAATTTCATGCTTTACCAATTTGCATTCTAAAACTATTGGAAATTCTTCAACATAAGGAGCATTAACTATTTCACTTTTTACTGCCGTTAATTTAGTCCTAGCAAATTTATCAACATCACGACCTGAAACATTACCAATATAATCAATCTCTTGCAAATATTTCTGTGACGGAATATTAACCGTAAATGCTTCATTTTTTAAAACAGCATCATAAGAGTGCATCTCTTTACGCATCGATATTGAAATCATTGCAGGGCTTGAGTTGACAATTCCAGCCCAACCTATAATCGACAAATTAGCTTTGTTTTTACTATCATATGTACCAACAGCAACAACCGTTATCGGCAATAAATAAGTATTTGCTCCTAAAGACTTTTTCATACTACTCCTCTTTGTTCAAACCTATACTCCAACATTTACCTAGTTCTTCACCAACTGATAAATATTTACGGTTTGGCATTTCAAACATCAATGGATCTACTTTTAAGTAATCTATTTTTCCATCATCATTTAATACATTTTCATCAACAAATGTGTTGATCACTTCTAAAACAAAATTATCGTGATGATCTGTTTTGTAATTATCAAATAAAGAACACTCCATCGCGACTTTGGCACTTGAAATTATCGGCACATGTAGCTCTTCTGTAATTTGATGAGCAAATACTTGCGATTTATCAATTTTCTCTCCAGAAACTATACCAACATAATCAGCTTTTTCAATCTCTGTTCGGTCAATAATATTTAACGAACATGATTTATATTGTTCTATGCCTTGATTGGAGAAATGATTTTTAGCAATGCTTAACATTATCTTATCTAATCCAATAATGCCAATATGAGCAATATTAATCCAATTTACTCGATTACCTACGTAAACACCAACAATCACTACTGGAGTTGGATACAACCCCATAACTTTGCCAATATTCTTCATTTTTTTATCCTCAAAACTGGTCAAACACCAATTTTTCTTATTTAACGGTAACAATTTTATTTTATTTATCAATATTTGCAGAAAATTTAAATTAGAAAAAGCCTAAGGAAAAAAATGAACACCACACAGGTGTCCATTAAAATAATCTAATAATATTGATTTTTTTTGTCAAGCACAAGCCAATGCTCTCTAACATTTAAGCTGCAGCCTTGTCAATTATTTTTTACCATAAATATAAAAATTAATTAGCACTATCTTTAACAAAAAAAAATTTTTTAGACTAACTATTGAGATGAAAATTACGAATCGTTGCAATTATTTTCACTTTTTTTTACAATTTTTATTGTAGAAAAAGCCTAAAATAAGCTAAATAATAGAAAAAATCAACTTTACTGGTTGACTAACTTTATTATATTAGTATATTCGATATTAATTACATTAAATGTTAAAAAGTTAGCAACTAAACTATCAAATATATATAATTATAAGGAATAGAAAAATGAGATATCAAAATAAATTTACACTAATTGAACTTCTAGTGATTATAGGAATAATTACAATCCTCACAGGAATACTTTTACCTGTATTAGGGGCAGCTAGAGAAAAAACAAGAGCTATTAATTGTTTAAATAACCAAAAACAAATTGGCTCATATTTTGCAATGGCTCAAATTGATCTAGACGGAGTCATTATTAACGGACGAGCGGGAACAAGATGGGCCGAGGTGCTCAAAACTAATGAAAGAATATCATATGAAAATGGAGAAACCAAGGAAGGCTTAGGATATATTACTGATGTTGATACCGCTTTTATTCGATGCACAAAAATTGAAAGACGTAATAACAAAGGAGGAACCGCATATGTTTATGGGGTAACAGCTGGAGACAGCAGTCTACCTATAAGTTACGACCAAAGGTGCTTAAGTGCTCCTCAATCAAAAATTCGTACCGAGCGCTGGACAGAACCTACAAACACAGTATTAGCAATATGCGAAGTCGAATTAGATGCGAAAGGAATAAAAGCAGGACGCTATACCATAAATCCTCATAGCAGTAATATTTCTGTTGAGTCCGTACTTAATAGCGAAGCACCTTTTATTGTTCATAGCGGCAGAACCAATGTAATATTTGGTGACACAAGTGCAGCATCTATAAGTGTTTCAGAGTTTAACAATATTTACTACAAAAAACACAATCTAGCTGGTAGTATATTAAGAAAAGGAGTAAAATTTGAAAAATACTATGATTCTGATGTAATACTTAAAAGTTGTAAGTAATAAAAGTTTTAAAAGTTGATTTTGAAAAAATATCAAAATCAACTTTACATATCCACTTTTATAATAGCAATTTTTCTAGTTCATCAACTACTTCAGCAAAAACATTTAAGGCTGCCTCTACCGGTGCAGGAGTCGTTAAATCAACACCTGCATCTTTCATAATATCAAGAACATCCTTTGAGCTACCAGCTTTTAAGAAATTAAGATATTTTTCTAATTTTTCATCATTCCCGCTGAGAATATTTTCAGATAATTGAATTGCTGCTGACATTCCAGTTGCATATTTATATACATAAAAATTATAGTAAAAATGCGGAATACGCGCCCACTCCATACCAATTTCTTCATCTAAATCAACATTCTCCGCATGATATTCTTTGTTTAAATTAAAATAAGTTTCTGTTAAATAATCGGCAGTTGTCGGCACAGCATTTTCCATATTTTCATGAATAATTTTTTCAAATTCAGCAAACATTGTTTGGCGATAAATTGTACCTCGAATACCGTCAGCTAAATGCGTTAGCAAGTATGCCTGAAGTTTTTTATCATCCGCTGCTTTTGCTTTATTCATTAAATAATGATGTAGCAACATTTCATTTGTAGTTGAAGCTACCTCAGCAACGAAAATTTTATAATCCGCATAATGGTACTCTTGAGCTTCATGCGAATAAAAAGAGTGCATCGAATGCCCTAATTCATGCGCTAAAGTGTAAACATCGTTTAACGTTTTCGTATAATTCAACAATAAATATGGATACGTATCAAAACAACCACTAGAGTAAGCACCCGAGCGTTTGCCACGATTTTCAAGCACGTCAATCCAGCGCTGAGAAAAAGCATTTTCTAATTTAGAGCAATAATCGATTCCTAAGGGCTTAAATGCCTCTTTAACCCAACTGCATGCGTCGTCCCATTCAACAGTCATTTTTGACTCCGCAACCAATGGGTTAAATAAATCATACATTGCTAAATTATCTAAATTCATCACTTTTGCACGTAACTTAAAATACCTAAATAATGTTGGCAAGTGCTTTTTAACAGTTGCAATTAAATTTTCATAAACCTCTTTTGGCACATTATCAGAATGAAGCGAAGCTTCAAGAGCTGATGGATGTTTACGTATTTCAGCACTAAAAATATGCGTTTTTAAGTTACCATCAAGCGTAGATGCAAACGTATTTCTAAAGCTTTTAAATGTCTTATACATCGCTTTAAACGCTAAAGAGCGCACTGAACGGTCATTATTTTCAAGAAATTCAATATAATTACCGTGTGTTAACTCCTTTTTTTCACCATTAGGCAAAGTTAAAACGGGGAATTTAAGGTCAGCATTGTTTAACATTCCAAAAGTATTACTCGATGCACCTAAAGCATCCGAAGCCATACCCAATAAACGCTCTTCAGCATGACTAAGAGTATGGGCTCGGTCACGTTCCGTTTCCAATAAAGTACGCTTATAAAAAGCTAAAACATCACTATTTTTGTATTCTTCAAACTTCTCAACGGGTAAATCTAAAATTTCAGGTTCAATCCATGCTAATTGCCCAGAAATTTCTGCAAATTTAGTACTAATACGGCTATTCAATGCTTGATTTGGTGAATTTGCAGTATCTTGATCCGCTAATAAATGACTATAAACATAAAGTTTTTCAGCCAATCGTTCTAAATTATCATTGGCTTCGATTAATGCTTTTAAAGTTTCTGGTCCATCTTTAATTTTTCCTTCGTATTGTAGCACATCTTCTAGTAGACCATCTATTTTTGCGAAATCAGTTTCCCAATCCTTATTAGTTTTATAAATAGCCGTCAGATCCCAAGTCATTTCTTGAGGGATTTCTTCACGAGTTGGAATTGAAACTGTATTGTTATCCATATTATAGTCCTTTTTTTAATAATTTCTAAATTCGTTTTAATTATTTTAAGCTTTAAACATAACAATTTCCATTAAATTTCACTAATAAAATAATAATATCAGCTATTTTAATAAATTTTTAGTCATTTTTTTATTTTTTACTACTGACTTTTAGCAAAAATGAGCTATTTTAAAGAGTTTTAGAAACCATAAATATTCAAATTCAATTCAGATAGATAAAATGACCGATAACCAACTTTTTTTTGATTTTTCAATTGAAGCAGATAATGTTAAAAAAAGAGATGATTCTTTAGTTGTTGATAAACAACAAAATATCATTGACAAGACATTACCATTATCAAACAAGGAGGTTATTCGTGCTTCTTTGGGATGGTTGCTTAATAAAAAACCTCATGGAATCGGCGTTAAAGTTCCAACAAAAATAACTCGTTTTACTACAAACATTGCGGCATTTTGGGCATCATCAAAAAAGAATTATTTCAAACCATCACGAACAATGGTTATTGAATGCCGAGCAACTCGCGATGAATGTTTAGCTGAAGTTGTGGAAAATAAACATTTGTTACCTGAATTGCATAAGCTTAAAGAACAACGATATCAACTACAGCAGTATATTATTAAAACAGAGCCTGAACTCAAAGAGAAAGATTTTCTATTCAATGAATTTCAAAGCTGGGACTTTAGTAGTTCAAAAAATTGTGATTACCATAAATGTTGTCGCATGATTGATAAAGTTGAAAAGGCAGTCTATAATGGTAGTAGGTTCGAAAAAATACGTTCTGCATATGTTGCAGATCAGTTATATTTAGCGGTGCCTAAAGGAATTTTAGAGCCATTTGAGGTTGCTGATGGTTGGGGTTTGATATATGTTAATAGTGATAAAAGTGTTGAAGTTGTCAAAAAAGCTGAAAATTGGAACTGCCCAGAAATGAATCGTTTGCATTTAATTCAGAATATTGCAGGGGCAAATACAAGAGACACGCTGTTTGCGAATGGGATATACCAAAAGAATAGTGAGTCTGAAGTGATTTTCACCAAAGTTCCACGTCGTCGCAAAATACCAGAAGTTAACAAAAACTAATATTTCAAGGTTATGACTGATAAAAAGAAGAACTTAAAATTAAGTAAAAAAATAAAATATTCAATCGAGTATATGCCAATTGCTTTTTTATCAAAAACAATTGGTATTTTACCACGCAAAGCGGTAGTAGCACTAGCAAATTTCATCGGGTTTTGGATATTTTATTTTCCAACAAGTTACCGTCTAATTACTGCGAATATTAAAGTTGCATTTCCAGAAAAAAATAGCTCAGAAATTCGCAAAATTGGCTTAAAATCAATGCAAAGTATTATTTTGATGTTTTTCGAGTCATTTTGGTTTAGAGCTGATTCTAAAAGGATCGAACAATATGTACACTTAACTCCAGAAGTACTTGATGAGTTTGCCCATACAGAAAATACCAAAACTCCAATGCTGTTAGTTGTACCACATTTAGGTAATTGGGAAATTGTTGGACAAACATCACCCTATTATTTAAGCACACCAATGGCTGTTGTTGCAAAAAAATTCCGTAATCCATACTTAGCAGATTTTATTAGCAATAGTCGAGGTGAATTTGGTAACATTGTTATTGATAGCAAAGGAGCAGCGCGTCAGATGCTAAAATGCTTAAAGAAAAACATGATTGTTTGCACTCTAATTGACCAAAATACCCGTGTACGAGATGGCGGAGTATTTATTGATTTTCTAGGTTTACCAGTTCCATCTAGTAAAATTGCAGCTTTTATATGCAAAAAAATGCCAAATGTTAAGGTTATGGTTGGCGGAGGGCGACGCACAAGCGATGGCAATATTATCTCTTTTATCAAGCCATTACCAAAAAAATATTCCGAATATGATAACGATAAGGATTTTATACAAGACATTATGACGGTAACTGGCGAAGTTATAAAAAAGTACCCAGAGCAATATTTATGGTTCTATAAACGTTTTCAGAATATTTCGCCTGATGCGACAGAAGAAGAACTTGCACGTTACCCATATTACGCAATTCACCCTCACCCAAGATTTTTTGATGGGACATTAGAAAAATAACAATATATAACAAAAGATTATGAGTAGAAACAACGTACATTTTATAAGTTTAGGAAGTGGCAGTAAAGGCAATTCATTTTTGGTTGGCTTTCAAGAAGAATATTTAATGATTGATGCTGGTTTTTCACGTAAAGAATTAGTTAAGCGTCTTGCAGAAGCTGAAATTGAACCAAAAAGTATAAAAGCTGTATTAATTACTCACGACCATGAAGATCATGTCAAAGGTTGCCGTGTTTTTTGTGATTCATATAAAATTCCTGCATATGTAAGTTTTAAAAGCGCCAACTATTTAGGAGAACCTGAACGTAATAAATTACCTAAAAAAGTTAGAGAATTCGAATCTGGTAATGCGTTTATGATTAATGATTTCATGGTATTACCATTTAGTGTACAGCATGATTCGATTGATGCAGTAGGTTTTACGTTTGAGATAGCCAATAAAAAAGTTGGCATTGCAACTGATATTGGAAGTTTAAATTTACTGGCAAAACAGCGTCTACACGACTGCGATATCTTGGTAATTGAATCAAATTATGACCTTGATATGCTTCGCGAAGCCAACCGACCAATGCAATTAAAACGCCGTATTATGGGAAAATTTGGTCATTTGGGGAATATCGAATGCCTTGAAGCACTAGAACATTTAATCACTGAAAGAACAAAAAATTTATGTTTAGTTCATTTAAGTGAAGATTGTAATGATTTTGAAATTGTAAAAGATTTAGCAACCATGAAACTAGGAATCTTAAAGCGAAGCGATATTACACTAGAAATAGCCAAACAAAATAGCATTGGCAAACTTTTATACTGTTAATAATAGCTAAATTTTATTACTTTTTATTGTTTTTTATGCAATTAGTTAGTAATTTATAACTAACAACTATTTAATTTAAACTAAATTATATTTTAATAAATTTTAAATTTAACCGCAATTCAAGGGAAGTCATGAGTGATAATAAAAAAGAAGAAATTGCATCTAAAACAGTCACTTTAGCTCTAAACAATGATGAGTATCTCAACAACCTTGATTTAGAGTCATTAAATGTTGTTAATGAAGAAAATGGTGAAATAACTACGTTAATTAATAAAGTTAAAATTGTTGAAAATTCATCTTTTAAAAAAGAAATAACACAACGTATTAGCTGTGGCTTTTGTGATCAAAAAATGGATGTTTCACAGCTTCCTGAACTAGCTAAATTTAAATGTCCACAGTGCCAAAAATTAATTGGTTTATCACAAGAGTTTGCTAATTTTTCTTTAAAAGAAATTGTTGGCATTGGTGGAATGGCAATTGTTTATAAAGCATATGACGAGGTTTTAAATCGTTTTATTGCAATAAAAGTTTTAAATAAAGCACTACTAAATAATGCTGAGCATAAAGAGCTATTTTTTACTGAAGCACAAATGGTTGCGCGCTTAAATCACAATGCAATATTGCCAATATATTTATTTGATCACTATAAAGATGAATTTTACATTGTAATGCCTTTTATGGATAACGGTTCTTTAAAAAATAAAGTTTTCAGTAAGAAAATGACCGTTATTGAAGCTGAAAGTCATTATTTAAATTGTTTAACATGGATGCAGTCCATTGCTGAAGGTTTAGTCTACTCTTTAAGACATGGTATTATCCACCATGATATTAAACCAGGGAATATTTTATTAGATAAACTAAATAATGTTCACCTTGCTGATTTTGGTTTAGCACAAATTTTCAAAAAAATATCTCATCGTAAAAAATCAATGCAATTTTGGTTAAGCCCTCACTATACAAGCCCAGAAAAAGTGATGTATCGCCGTGAAGATTACCGTGGCGATATTTATAGTTTAGGAGCAACATTCTATCACCTTCTAACGGGACATACTCCTTTTGCTGGTAAAAATATTGATATTATTATTACTGCAAGGTTTGAACATAAACCAAAAAAACCACGCAGTTTCAATAAATTTATATCCCGCAAGCTCTCAAAACTTTTATTGAGAATGCTTTATCTACAACCGTCTCGACGTCCTGAGTATAGTGAAATTATTGCTATTTTAAACGAGGAAATTTTACAAATACAAGAGAAAAATTTTAAAAACAATCAAAAATTTTTCTAAACAATGACAAATTTACCACGTTTTATAAGCCCAATGAAGCAAAGCTTGGCGCTGTCGACGACGACAATTCATATCAAGTAATTCACAATTTTTAAAAACTTGAATTAAATGCCTTTTCATCATCCGCCAGCGTTTAATCTGCCGTTCATCATCGCTACAACGCCTTCCATAATAATAGCGGCAATACCACTGAAACCACCCTCTAGGGTCATGCTCTTCACATATCCAACCTTTTTCTCGCCATACGCGTAATGGTTGCGACGCATTAATCTTAAAAAAATTTAACTCTGCATTGTGAAATTCTGTACACAATTTAGCATTTTCAAACCAACTGTCAGGGAATTCATTTCGACAATCAGTCATGTATTTACCGCCAAATACGCCCAGTTCTAACATTTGCTTAGGTGTTAAATCAGGCGTAAAATCTTCAGCAAAATTCTGCCCTATCAATTCAGTTAATTGATATTGATAATTTTGTTGCATTAAGTCATTAACAATAATTTTTCGTGGTAGATGTTCCATAAAAAACCTCCTATTAATATAATTATATACAATTCAGGAGGTTCTTGTCAATGGTTTAGTTTATTTGGTAGTTTACAACATCAATTATTTTGTAAACCATTTTTGTGGATTATTTAACTTTAATAATGGTTGAGGGTACTTAACATATCCTGCACTACGAACATTCTTCCCTTGCCGTGAATTTTTACCAACTCCTGACCCGATATCGTTAATCATGTCATCAGCTAATTTCATTAATTGAGTAACAATTTCAGGATTTTCAGCCGCCACATTTTTGCTTTCAGCAATATCTTTACGCAAATTATATAATTCTACGACGGTATTTTTATGTTTACCAACAAAACGAATATAACGTTCTTTTAATGGTAGATACAGTTTCCAATCACCATGGCGCACTGCTTGAAGTTGGTTAACATTATAGTAAAACATAGTATTAGTTGGACTTTTTGCGCTATTATCTTTATCTGTTAATAAATTAATAATACTCTTACCATCAATTTTTCTTTGAGGCAACCTTGTTTCTGCCAATTCAGCAAATGTTGGCAATAAATCCATTGTTGAAGCAATCTGATCATTCACTGAATTTGCCTTAATATGCTTTGGCCACCACGCAATTCCTGGCACTCTAAAACCACCTTCATATGGCTGACATTTCCAACCTTTTAATGGTTTATTTGATGCTCGATAATCATTTGTTCCAGGAATTTTATTACTATGATGACGAGAACCTCCATTATCTGATGAAAAAATAACCAAAGTATTATCAGCAATATTCAACTCTTTCAACGTCTTGAGAACTTGCCCAACAGACCAGTCAACTTCTGCTAATGAATCACCATACATTGAATTTTGTGTAATTTTTCTAAAAGGTTTTGAAGCAACTACCGGCACATGAACCATCGTATGTGGAAAATAGACAAAAAACGGTTCAGAGTGATTTTGTTTTATAAATGACACAGCTTCTTCAGTCAATCTCTTTGTTAATAATGTCTGATCAGTCATTGCCTCGATAACTTCATTGTTACGCATCAAGGGCATTACTGGACGATAAGGTTTATCACCTTTAAAAACCATGTCATTACTATATGGCACTCCAAAATAATAATCGAAACCTTGTTGATTTGGTAAAAATGGCTTTTGATCGCCAACATGCCATTTACCAAAACACCCTGTCTTATACCCAGCACGTTTTAATACATCAGCAATGGTATCTTCATCTGGGTTTAACCCTTTAAAAGCAACTGGAAACAACACTGTTTCACTATGATAATCGCCTTGACTCATATCAATACGTTTTGGATAACACCCGGTCAACAATGCAGCTCTAGATGGCGAACATACTGCGCAAGCTGAGTAAAAATCAGTAAAACGCATCCCTTCTTTTGCCATACGATTTAAATTTGGAGTCGAATTAGCTTTTGAACCATAACATTGCAAATCTCCATAACCTAAATCATCAACATAAATTACAATTATATTTGGTTTTTTTCCTACTACGGAACTTGCAGCAAAAGTTGTTGAAATAGCTCCAAAAACAACTGAAGTTGCCATTATGCCTTTTGATAAATTTTTCATCTCTTGTTATCCCTATATATTATTAATAATTCTTTATAATTTTCACCACTAAACAATAATTATATAAATTTTTCAACTTTTTATCAAAGTTTGTTTCGTATAAAAACTAACGAAATTTATAATGCTTTATTGTGAGAAAAAAATTATTTATTAATAAAATCGATAACATCATTAATAATTTTTTCTAAATTACGAACTGGCTTCCAATTTGTATCATTAGTAATTGTAGAGATATTTGGTGCACGATGAAGCATATCTTCAAATCCTTTATTATATGCTTTTTCATATGGAATCTTTTCAATTGACGAACTGCTATTTGCTTGAGCTATTACTTTCTGTGCCAATTGATTAATTGAAATCTTTTCGGTATTACCTATATTATAAATTTTACCAGCGGTATCATCACGTTCTAATAAAGTACGTAATGCTTGAACAGTATCAGCAACGTGACAGAAACAACGAGTTTGTTCACCAGTTCCATAAACTAATAAATTTTCATTACTCAAAGCAGCTTTGACAAAACGTGGTAACACCATGCCATAACGCCCTGTTTGACGTGGACCAACAGTATTAAAGAAACGAACCACACAGCCATCTAAATCATTTGCTTGGTGAAATGCCATTACGAAAAATTCATCTAGAAGCTTACTACACGCATATGACCAACGAGAATTATATGGAGAACCAATTAACAAATCATCTGTTTCTGAAAAGGTTTCTTTAGTAGATTTACCATAAACTTCACTAGTTGAAGCAACGATAATACGAGTGTTATTTTTTGCAGCAGCTTGCAAAACTTTTTCAGTACCACTAACATTGGTTAAAAGAGTATGAACTGGGTCATTAACCACTAACTCCACACCAACAGCAGCCGCTAAATGATAAACCATATCAGCATTAGCAATTAATGATTCAATTTTACTATCTTCGTCAATAATATCTTCTTTAATAAAAGCAAATTTTTCATTTGTAAGATGTTGAGCAATATTATCTTCGCTTCCAGTCGAAAGATTATCAATCACTGTTACACAGTGACCTAAAGACAAAAGTTCATCCGTTAAATGACTTCCAATAAATCCAGCACCACCAGTAATCAAAATTTTCATAACGCCTAATACACTCCTCTATCTTAAAATTAAACCATTCCATTATTTCTATGAAAAAAGCAAAAAACTATACTGAACACTTTTTGTCAGATCGCAACAAGCTATTAAACAATACCATCACAGGTCCAGAACAGATATATAAATTTATCACAATTAACAAAGTAATTACAGGTTTATAAATTATTAACGCTAATATTACAAAAACTAAAATCATTTGCACTTTATTACGTTTTAAGTTTGCTAAATATTTTCCCACGTGAATATATTTAATTTTACTCGTCATCAATAAACCAAGTACACCTGCATAAAATGGCATGGTATAGGTTAATTTATTAGCTAATTCAACCAAGTTATCAGAATAATCATGAACGAGAAAAATTACCGCAATACACACAGCTGAAGCAGCACCAGGGCTTGGTAATCCATAAAAAGTGTCACTGCTCTTCTTCTCTTGTAAAGCGTGTACATTATAAGTTGCCAAACGTAATGCAGCACAACCTAAGTACATTGCACATCCAAACCAAATAAACAATACGGGCAATTCTTGAAGATGATTAATTTCGTTTAAGCGATGCGCTAAAATTGCCACCAAAACACTTGGAGCAACACCAAAAGTCACCATGTCTGCCAAAGAATCCATTTGCATTCCATGCATACTAGTTGCATTAAACAAGCGTGCAGCAAACCCATCAAGAGCATCAAAGATCATAGCCAAAAGAATAATCACTGCAGCTATAGCTAAATAGTTAAAACTATTATTCTCTGAACTCTTTCCATAGACACCTAAGCACCACAAAATCGCAGTAAAACCACACAACGAATTACATAATGTTAAAGTATTTGGAACAAACTTTAACAACTCATTAATCTTTTTCACTTTCTTAACTTTACTCTTTTTTTCCATAATTTAATACTGCACACCTTAGCAAAATAGGTTATTAAATTTATAAAGCAAATTAGCTTTCTAACTCTTTTTCAATAGTATTAAGCTCAGCCATTACAGTAGAGCCTCCCAACACTTTGTCACCTATTTTTACTTTTACTGTAATATTTTTATCAGCAGGCAAATATAATTCAACTCGCGAACCAAACTTTATCATGCCATAAACTTCACCTTTATCAAAAGAAGAATTAATTTCTACAGGACAAACAATTTTACGAGCAACGGCTCCTGAAATCTGACGTATTGCCAGTGGAAAATTAACTGAATTCGCCGTTCCCATACCGCCAATAATCATTGACTCATTTTCCTTTGAAGCATCAGGATTACGAGCATCAAGATACCTGCCTTCTTTATACTTTTTATAAACAATATTCATCGCTGTTGGAGCTCGATTGACATGAACATCAAATACTGACAGAAAAATACCAATTCTTACAATATTTTTCCCCTCAAAAAATGTCATTGAATCATCGTTAATTAACTCAATATCTCGCACCACCCCATCAGCTGGAGATAAAATTACTGCATCATTACTTGGAATTTTTCGGTTTGGAACCCTAAAAAAACTTGCAACAACCAACCACATTATGAGTGCTGCACTACCTAAAACCACACCAGCGAACCCATTCGCACATAGCCCTAAGAAAAGCGCACCAATCATCAGAATAACAGCAACAATTGTAGCACTAAGCCACTCACGCATACCATATTCAGTTAGTTTCATATCTTTATTGAACCTTAATTTGTTAATAAACTAAAAAACTTATAGTTATTTACTATAACTATAATCCGCTTCTTTGTGAACTAATAATGTTTCAATACCTTTATTTTCTCACAAAAAAGTATCTTTAAGCTAATATTAAAAACCATTTAAGTCAAATTTTTAACAACTATTTGTATTAATTTAGCTGCTATTTATCGTCAAAATAGCTAAAAAACAACGCTAAGCACTTTCTCTTGAACAAAGTAAGAAAAAAAATTCGCAACAATATGCTTTTTACTCTTCTCTTTTTGAAATTAATTTTTGCCTCATACGCTGTCGCCTTCCTTCTTTGTAACGAATTATCGCTCCATAACTTAAACAATAACCAACTATACCACTCACAATCCCAAATAAAAGTCCGCCCGCAAAAAATGTGATTAATATATCACTACCTAAATCCCAAAACATCACAACTGTTTTATATGTTGCTTCAAAAAAACCACTCTTTTTAGCCATTTTCATTATTGATGTTAATGCTTCAGAAAAGGTCGCATTTAGTTTGGCAAATTCAAAAGGTCTAAAAATTATCAATCCCCCGACGTAGCACTGAATCGGATAAATAAAAAACACTGATACATGATTCGTTATCCATGTAAAACCAACTGATAAAACCTTATTCGCCTTAAACAAAAAAGCTAGTGGTAAAGCAACTATTGTTTGTAATCCAATCGGAACTAAAAAACCAATAAACAACCCTAAACCAACACCAAGAGCTATTGATCTTGGATTATCATTAATTCTCAATAATTTTAGATATCTATAGCGGAAAAACCGTCTCCATTCAAAAGATTTCCTTGCCATCTTATTATCACTCATAAAGTTACATTTCCCTTTTCAATTAACGAAAAAATTTATTTTTTAAATTATCTATAAAAACATTAGCATTTTTCACATTTATAATTTATCTTAACTTTAGAGATTTTAAAATTAAATAATCAATTTACATTTAAATTTCTTAAAAGAGACTCTAATTGTCAAATTTAATTCTTAGAGCAACTCAGAATATAGAATATTAAAATTATTAACATTGCTTTTAGATATTATAATGCGTTTCACTTAATACGTTATAATTATTAAAGGTTATTTCAAAACATTTTTATAGTGAAAACTGTTTTGAAATTTACCCATTATAAAGCTCAATTAAAGGAGAATTTATACAATGGCAGATGTATTACACTTAAATAATGATAATTTTGCAGAAGAAACTAGTACTGGTTTAAGCGTAGTTGACTTTTGGGCACCTTGGTGTGGTCCTTGCAAAATGCTTTCACCAATATTAGATCAAATCGCTGACGAAACAGATGGTGTAAAAATTTGTAAAGTTGATATTGATGAAAATAATGAAATTGCAGCAAACTTCAACGTTCGAACAATCCCTGCAGTATTCATCATCAAGGATGGTGAAATTGTTGAACAATTTATTGGAGTTCAAAGCAAACAAACAATATTAGAAGCAATTGAAAATGCAAAATAAATTTGAGATTTTTTAAATTGTTTGAAAATTTTTTAAATCAAAAAAAATACAGTTTGGAGTAAATCACTTCAAACTGTATTTTTTCTTTTAATATTTGAAAAGTATGTTATATTACAAATTTAATGGTATAATCAAAATTTGCAGAATAAAATGAGTAATAGTTCTCAACAACTAAATTATTTAGAAAACATTATTGTACAATTGCCTGAACGTAGAATTTTTTCACGATTAGGATTAAATCACCACAAATCACAAGTATCAAGTGATGAGTTAGTGAAGTTTAAACTTCTAATAAACTCCGCATTTGATTGTTGTGAAACTCGTGGAGTCTGGACAGTAGTTCCAATTACAAGTTGTAACTTAGAGTCTGGAAAAATAAATTTTTCAGCAAATGGTAATTTTGAATTGCAAAGCAAAAAATTGGCAAAATTGTTAATCAATAGTAGTTCAGCTGCTTTTTTTTCAGCAACTGTAGGATCTAAGGTTATTAGTGAACGTGATTTATTAATAAAAAATAATAAGTCGTCAGCTGCATTAATTTATGATGCTGTAGGCAGTGAAGTTGTTGATGAAGCAATGAATTTTATTCAAAAAATAATTGCTCAAAATATTTCAAGAACATCACAAAAGTTAACCAAAATGCGTTTTTCTGCAGGCTATGGAGATTTAGATTTGAGTAGTCAGGGCTTTTTTTATGATTTGCTAAATTTGGCAAAATTTGAAATAAAATTGAGCGATAGCTTCATTATGACACCAGAAAAAACAGTTACTGCATTAATCGGAATTGAGCAGTAATTATTAGAATATTATTATATAAATTTAAACTTAAAAAAAGATTATGAATAAACAGCAATTTAAAGATTTAATAACAAAAAAGATTATCATCCTTGACGGAGCAACTGGCACAGAATTAATAAAAAACGGCATGGGAGTTGGCGTTAATCCGGAGCTATGGGTTTATGAAAATAGTGATGTAATTCAAAAAGTTCAAGACGCCTATCGAGCAAGCGGTTCAGATATTGTTTATGCGCCAACATTTGGCGGAAATCGTTTAAAGTTAAAAAACTATAATCTTGAAAATCGTTTGTTTGAGCTAAACTCGACATTGGCAAAAGTAACCAAAGAAGCAGCTGTGGCATTTGGCGACAAGCGTTATGTATTTGGGGATATTGCTCCCACAGGAAGCTTCGTTGAACCTTTTGGCGAATTAAAATTTACTGAAGCCGTTGCTATTTACCGAGAACAAGCCGAAGCATTAGCTGCTGGCGGAGTCGATGGTTTTGCAATTGAAACAATGATGGATATCCAAGAAGCTCGAGCGGCCTTAATAGGAGTAAACAAAGTTGCAAAAAAGTATGATCTTCCAGTAATTGTAACCATGACGTTTGAAAAAGATATGCGCTCATTAAGCGGCACTGATCCTGTTTCAGCTTTAATTACACTACAATCATTAGGTGCTGACGCCTTTGGTTGCAATTGTTCAACAGGACCAACTGAAATGTTGAAAGTTATTGAATTACTAAAGCCATATGCAACAATTCCATTAATAGCTAAACCAAATGCTGGAATGCCAAAATTAGTCGATGGTGAAACTATTTTCAGTATGAACCCAGAGGAATTTGGTAGTTTTGCAGAACAATTTGCTAATGCGGGAGTAAATATTTATGGAGGATGCTGTGGCACAACTCCAGAGCATATTAAGAGTGTTGTTGATAATATTGCCGAAAAAAATTTACAGCCTGTTGCTCCTAAAATTTCAGCTTTAAGCGCAGTATCTTCAGCAAGAGGCTATACATTAATGGGCCCTAATGAACCAATTAGAGTTGTTGGCGAACGTATTAACCCAACAGGAAAAAAGGCATTACAAGCTGAATTGCGTGAAGATAAAATGAATATTGTGCGCCAGTTCGCAATCGAACAAATTGACAAAGGCGCAACAATTTTGGATGTTAATATGGGCTTAAGTGGCATTGACGAAAAGCAACTAATGGTTGATAGTATTTCGATGTTATGTAAATCATTTGCTACACCTTTATGTATTGATTCAACTGATTATGAAGTTATTGAGGCAGCATTGCAGATTTATCCAGGTAGAGCATTAGTTAATAGTATTAGCGCCGAAAAAGAGCGAATTGAAAAAATGTTACCTATTGCAGCGGAGTATGGTGCGATGATTATAGTTTTACCTTTAACTGATGATGGCATTACAAAAACTACTGAAGAACGAATTAAAGTTATTAATGATATTTATGCTGAAGCCCAAAAATATGGTTACCAGCGTGAAGATTTAAGTGTTGATGCATTAATTATGACAATTTCATCAAATGCTGACGCTGCTAAAATTGCGCTTGAAACCATTGATTATGTAACTAATGAATTCAAAAGTAACACCATTTGCGGTTTATCTAATGTTAGTTTTGGTTTGCCCGAACGTAAATGGGCAAATTCAACTTTTTTAGCAATGGCAGCTGCTCGTGGCTTAAATATGGCAATTGCTAATCCTAATGATCAATTATTAATGAATACATTATATGCGGCAGACGCTTTAGCAATGCGCGATAATAAACTGCAAAATTATGTTAATCATTTCAGCAATTTAAATTGTAACATTATGAGTAATAACAACTTGAACTCCAGCACTGAAACTTCGACACAAAAAGCACAAAACAGTGCAGAAGAAGTGATGAACTGTGTTCTTAATGGCGCAGATGACATGATCAAAGAAACAATAAAAACAGCTTTAAAGGAAGGATTTACGGCAAAGGATTTAGTTGACAATTATTTAATTAAAGCAATTAATATTGTTGGCGAAAAATTTGAATGCAAAGAGTATTTTTTACCACAATTAATCAATTCTGCGGATGCAATGCGTTGTGGATTTGAGGTTCTTGAGCCTATTTTAGCATCTGAAAAAAGCGCCCTCACTGAAAAATTAGGAAAAATAGTATTCGCAACAGTTGAAGGCGACATTCATGATATTGGCAAAAATATTGTCTGCTTAATGCTTAGAAATTATAATTTTGATGTTGTCGATTTAGGTAAAGATGTCACTGCACAGACAATCATTGATGCAGCAATTGCCGAAAAAGCTGATATTATTGGGTTAAGTGCTCTAATGACGACAACCATGAGTAATATGGATAAAGTTGTTAATTTGGCAAAAAATTATCCAGAATTGGCAAATGTAAAATTCATGGTTGGCGGGGCTGTTGTCGATGCCGAGTATGCAAAAAATATTATGGCATATTATTCAACAGATGCAATGGATGCTGTTAAAGTGGCGACAAAATTAATGGGTAAATAATCTGATGAATAAAATCAACTTAAAAGCAAATTCATATTTTGAAGATGAATGTTTCAATTCGTTAACGATTGAAAATACTGATTTGAAGAAAACTGAATTTTATGGTTGTAGTTTTACTAACTGCAACTTCTTTTATGTTGATTTTTCTGAGGCAATATTTGAAGAATGCCAATTTTCTAATTGCGTGTTTTCAATTAATAAAATTTTTGACTGCAGTTTTCGTGAAGTTAATTTTTATGAATGTAAATTGCAAGGAATAAATTTTGAATTATTAAATCAATTTGCCTTAGAAATTAATTTTAATAAATGTAAACTACAACATTGCTCATACTCTCAAATGGATTTGAGCAACACTTCTTTTGAAGGTTGTTCACTTCATGAATGTGATTTTAATGACAATAATTTGAGAAATGTTAATTTCAAATACTGTGATTTTACAGGAAGTTTATTTTCAAATAACAATTGCGAAAATGCCAATTTTTCAAATGCTATTAATTTCAATATTAACCCAACTGATAATAATAAGTTTATAACTTATTGAAACAGACACATTAATAGAAAAATAAAATATAAAATCATGCCATTATTTGATAGAATTATAGAAAGCACATGTGATATAGTAGAAGATTTAGCTGAAGATATTGCTGAGTTTGCTGACGATAGCTTTCATGCTGTTGAAGACTTTCTCACGTCTCCGATTCAACACACAGTTGAAACAGTTGAAGATCTATCTGAAGCCACGGTCTATCTAGCAAAGAGCAATCCTGTTGGTAGCACCATAGAAGGAGTTATTGACTCATTTCGCGATGCAATAACTGAACCAGAGCGCGGCAGTGTATTATACACCGATTTGCTTTTTGGCATGATGGAGCACTCAGGTATATACATAGGCAATAATAGAATTGTTGAACTAAATTCTCAAGGTGAAGTTAGCATTGTCACTCCATCCGAATTCATTAGCGGTGGTACTGGAATAAATATTTATGTATCTTGTATTGATGAAAACCCTATTGGGTGTGAAGTAACAGCTCAACGCGCTGAGAGAATGGTTGGTACAAAAAAAAATTACCATCTACTAAATGATAACTGTCATATTTTTTGTTCTGGTTGCTTAACAGGTGACTTTAACAATAACGAAACGTTTTTATGGATGCTACAACAAAATGCACAGGAATTATTGAATGCTAACACTTGGCGCATTTGGGATGTAGATTTATCATAATTATTACAAGCCAAACTCTAAAATTTATTTAATCACTAACAATATCGTCAGAGTTGACTTCATACTTTTTAGCAAAAAAACCAATAGTCACTTTTTTATCTTCATTTACTTTAAAATTACGATACAATAAAAATTTATTTGCCGCGCCGACAAAATAACTACCATTCAATGCTTGTTTTTTATTCTTTAACAACAACCCCGAATTATACCAACCACGTAACGCATTATTATCAATAAACTCAAAATTAGTATTATACAAATACGCTCCAGTAACCTTAAAATAATCAAAAGCAATTAAAAATTTTTCATCTTCAGCTTTGTCTTGATAACTATTGCTTGAATTTGTTCCTGATAACTTAATTGTTAAATAGCCACTTTTATCTGGTGTAAACGAAAACTCGTAATAACTCCACTTTTCACCTAACGCGCCCTTGCCTGTGATTGTGAGTTCATTATTTTTCTTTTCATCGTCAGTAGTATTTGCAGTCGCAACTTCATATTCATTGCGCTTGTAGTTTTTTCCTAGAATGCTAACACTTTTATCAAAAAAATCATCCGCAACCTCAGTAGGAACAACTTTAATTGCATCTTTTGACTTAACATTGCGAATTTGCACCTTAACAAAATAATCATCATCTGCATGCAGAGCCATTACTCCACTAGCAAGAAAAGTGCATAGCAATATTTTTGTTAACTTCCCAGTTAATAATCTCTTCATAGTAACCCTTAATTAATCCTTTATCTCAGATTAAATGCTAAATTGATTCAAATTACAAGGATTTTCTTTTATTACTAAATTCTTCAATAAAACAGACTGCATCAAAAACCAAATTTAATTATTCAATATTTAGCTGTAACACAATTTCTAAATTATTTTAATCCCAATAAGTTGTTAATTATCCTTTTTAATCTTCCATAATATAGGGCTATTTTATAATTTGTCAAAATAACTCTATAAACTATTACCAATAAATCAATATTTTTACCATTTTTTTTACTCAAACTATATTAGCACCATCATAATTTCAAAAAAATAATGGTGCTAATTAAAAATCTCCTCACTTATACGTGAAGTTGATTTTCAGCCCGTTTTATATCAAACAATGGCAATTTTGCAGGCTCAACATCAACAATTGGCCATGGCTTAGTATTTTTCCACATTCCACGCGTAAAATCTGGAAATTCAATACTATTTGAACGTTTTTTGATAGACATTGCACTCAATGGCATAACTGCACTCCAAGTTGCTGCATCATAAACATTTTGATCCAAAGGTAAACCATGCTTTAAACAATAAATTAAGCGATAATCCATAATAAAATCCATGCCACCGTGACCACCAACTTTACGAGCAACTTTCCCCATTGTCTTAATTAAAGGATGCTCATATTTTTTGCAAACCTCTCGGAATTTTTTTGATGGCAACCATTGATGACCATGCTTGTAGCTATCTAAAGCAATTTTTGCCGGACCTGGATATTTTTGAGCACAACCACGAGTTCCTTGTAAAAGATGAATACGTGAATATGGTCGTGGAGTACTAACGTCATGCTGAATCATCACTGTTTGCCCTTTTACTGTGTGCAATAAAGAGGTATTCATATCGCCTCGATAGCCAACAACATCTTGATATTGAGCGTGGTTATTCTGCTTTGCATAATCTCTAAATGCAAATTCATTTGTTGACATCGAAGTCATATAGTCAAAAAGATTTTCTCTATTAATATTCATACACTGAGCAACTGGACCTAAACCATGAGTTGGGTATAAATTTCCATTTTGAGCCATATTTTCTTTAAAACGCCATTTATTCTGATATGAATCTCCTTGGATCATACGACACAGTTGATGAATATATGCACCCTCGGCATGGGTAATTTCGCCAAAAGCTCCTTCGCGTGCCATACGTAATGTTAATAATTCAAAAAAGTCATAACAAGTATTTTCCAACATCATACAATGGCGCTGATATTTTTCTGATGTTTCAACTAATTCCCACAATTCATCAAGTGTTTTCCCAGCAGGAACTTCAACCGCGGCATGTTTGCCTTTTTTCATTGCTTCAACAGAAATTGGCGTGTGATAATCCCATGAGGTACAGTTATAAATTAACTCAATATCAAGATCACACATTTTTCTCCAAGCTTCAGGCGAGCCAGAAAATTCGTATTGTGCTTTAGGGCGCTTCGATTTTGTTAAAACTTTTTGAGCACGCTCAACAAAACTTTGATTCAAATCACACAAAGCCACAATCTCTACATCACGTATTTTACTTAAACGACTAACAGCACCTGTTCCACGATTGCCTAATCCAACAATTCCTACTCGAATTTTATTCAATGGTTTTGCTGTAAATTTTGCCATATTCGTCTGAGAAATACCTCCTAGAATTGCGCCTTGACTTTGACAACCCGATAAAGCAACAGCACCCGCAGCCATTGAAGCCGTTCTTAAAAATTCTCTTCGTTTCATTTTTTCCTCTTTTTTAGTTAATGATCTATATGTTAATAACATTAACACACATTGTAGACTTTTTCCATATAACATAAAGAAAAAAAATCAACTTTATCAAAAATGAAAAAGTTGATTTTCTATATGTGAAACTTAACGGTCACTTACTTCAATTGTGACAAGCAGTCGTCCTGTATTATTATTATAATTATCCCATTCATATGGACCAAATTCCAATATCCCAGAATCTTCTGCTCTAAAAGTCCCTGAAGCTCCTATTGAATATACTTTTTTACCAATCCGGGCAACTAATTGCCCAGGGTTAAATTGTTTATCAACTTTATTTATATTCTTATTAGTCTTAGAACTTTTTGTTGGAGGAAGCCAATCTATAAAACCATCGCCATCACAGCTCGGATACGGTCCATCTCCCATACTCCACAATCCTGATGAATTAACACGAATAATTTTACCTTTTTTTACTTTTATACGTGAATCTGTCCAAGGTTCACTTGCTGCCACCGGTACTGTTTTACGAATATTAGAAATAACATAACGTGGATCTTTTGGATCATAAACAATTTTAGACTTACTAACTAAAGACTCTGTTAAAATTGTTGATAAATCAACATTATACCCCATATCTTCATAAGCAACCAATGCAATTATAGCATCTTCATCTTCTGGTTTAAACAATCTTATAAAACCATAAAACATCAATTTTAAATGACGAGTAATTGTTCGTGTATCTCGCGGCATATCCTTGATTGTTGTACGTAAATTTTCAACAAAACTCTCTTCCGTTACAGTTCGTTTAGATTTAATTGGCTTAATAGGCAAATTAAACTTTATTCTCCCCCTTAAAAGAAGTAGATCTTTATCCTTTGGGATAAAACTTTTGGCGAAATCAATCAACAACAACCCTCTTTTATCTTTACGATCATTTGCTAAGACATTACTTGCTAATACAATCGCGCGATATGCTAAACTTTTTAGTCGCAACTCCGAAATAGGCAGTTGCACATTGTTTTTTTCAGCAACTGTAGTCAATCCCATCACATTATTTGAACTTGTACTCAATAAAATACAAGCTACAAAAGCTGCAATAAAAAACAATTTCTTTTTACTTTTAAAATTCATTTTTGAATCTCCAAGCTTTAAATAATCTCTCACATCAGCAAAAACTATTTTGCTTAACCCTCAATGTCCTTTTTTCTATAGTCAAACAACCATACTATATATAATCACTAAATAATTATAATAAATTAATTTTTGGTTATTAAAGTTAATCTCGTTACATTTTTTTTAAATTAACTTCATAATAATAACCTTTGGAGCAACAAAATCACTTAGACATTGAAATATTAAGTCGTAACCAACTCCAATATATTGATTTTAAATTAATAAAATTTCAAAGTTTTAATATTCTATAGGTGTTTCTAAAATTATTCAACCTTATTTGAGAAACACTTTTTTAAAATCTCTTAATCAAGATTTTTCTTAAGCAATTCAATAACAAGCTGAGGGTTTGCCTTTCCTCGACTTAATTTCATTACTTGTCCAACAAAATATTTTAATACCTCAGTTTTACCACTTTTATATTGTTCAACCTGTGGAGCGTTATTTTCAATTGCTTCAATAACAAATTTTTCAATTGCAGACTCATCCGTAACCTGAACCAAGCCTTGCTCTTCAACAATAACTTTAGCGTCTTTACCACTAGAAAACATTTCACTGAAAACTTTCTTAGCAATTTTACCACTGATTGTTTTATTTTCAATTAGTTTAATCATATCAGCCAATTGTTGAGGAACAATTTTACACTCATCAATTGAAATATTTGCCTCACTTAATTCACGCAATAATTCAGAAATAATCCAGTTAGCCAATAGCTTCGGAGTATCAACTAACACTGCTCCAGCATCAAAATAATCTGCAACCTCACGATTTTGCGTTAAAACCTCTGCATCATAATCTGTTAAATTATAATCTGCAATAAAACGAGCCTGTTTAGCTAATGGTGCTTCAGACAATGTTACACGCACCTTTTCAACATCTTCATCAGTAAAAGTAACTGGTAATAAATCTGGCTCAGGAAAGTAGCGATAATCATGAGCACTTTCTTTCGTACGCATTAAATATGTTTCACCGCGATCATCATTCCAACCACGAGTTTCTTGTTGAAATGTTTCACCATTATCATAACCACGGCGCTGGCGTTTAATTTCATAAACAATTGATTTATGCACCGCACGGAAGCTGTTTAGGTTTTTTATTTCAATTTTAGTTCCAAATTCGCTTGATCCTTTTGGTTTTAACGAAATATTTACATCACAACGCATTTGCCCTTTTTCCATATCGCAGTTACCAATTTTTGCGTACTGCATAATCTGCTTAATTGAAGTTAAATAAGCGTAAGCTTCATCAGCAGTTGCGATTTCAGGTTCACTAACAATTTCCATCAATGGCACCCCTGCACGGTTGTAATCAACCCCACTATATGTTCCAAAGTGAGTTAATTTAGCAACATCCTCTTCAAGATGAATACGCGTTAAGCCAATCTCTTTTGGAGGTAAATCTTTACCTGAAAACCCTTTATTCCCACCAATTTTCACCTTACCGTGTTCACAAAATGGTAAATCATATTGTGAAATCTGATAATTTTTTGGCATATCAGGGTAAAAATAACTTTTACGATCAAATTTACTATATTTTGCAATTTCGCAATCTAGCATAAGCCCTGCGACTACAGTCTTATCAATTGCCTCTTTGTTAGGTACTGGCATTACTCCAGGATATCCCATACAAACGGGGCAAACTAATGTGTTAGGTTCTTCACCATATCTATTTGCGCACGAGCAAAACATTTTACTATTTGTTTTTACTTGAACGTGTACTTCTAAACCAATTACTACGTCATATTCTGCCATATATCTATAAAACCTTAATCTAAGTTAATTCTAAAAAAAATACTTCTAGTAAAATTACAACTAAAAAGCTCTGATTTCCAGTCTAAAGACCATCTTTTCAGAGCTTTTTCATTATTTTTTTATTTTTCAAGATAAATAAGAAAAAATAACCTTTTTTATCATTTCTCTTTATCATGCTCAAAACATTCTTCGATCCATTCATGAGCTTTACCACGATTTTTGGATGAGAAAAATTTAGTTTTCACTCCAGTAAAGTATCCCATGAATTTACACCATGCTCGTTCCCATTCATTATCACCAACAACGGCAATACTTCCAATGTTATCTTTATATTTCTTACCCATGGCTAAATCCATTTGCAATAGACTTGCTGCAGGAATTGGCACGTGGTTCAATTCTAAATATCCAAACACTTTGTGTTTACTGAACTTATTATCAGCAACAAGCTTATCAAACTGGGCTCTCATAACGGTTAAGTCGTCCATAGTCAACTTACCTTCAGCATGGATCTCAAACATTCGGTTTGCGTATGTTTTCAACTTCGTAATCATTGTTAAGCCCTCCAGTTAAAAATTTTAAAATTATGAGGTAGTTTTAAAAGCACCTTGTTTAATTAAAAAGTTTTTTAAAATCATCTTTTTATTTATTTTTAGACCCAAAACTTCCTACTAATATTATAGATATTTATGATCTTACTGTCAATAAAAAAGGTGCCTTGATTAATATTTTTTTGATAATTTATCTTAATTTTAACAATCATTTAACAATATGCTAATATTATTAGCTATTTTGCCAAATCATTTATCCATTTTTTTGCTTTAGACCTTGCTTCTTCGGAAAAAAATTTAATTTTAACTCCTGCAAAATTTTTCATGATTGCAAACCATGCTTTTTCCCATTTGGCATCTCCAATCACTGCCATTGCTCCAATATAAGACTTATATTTTTCTGCTAATCCTAGGTCTTTTTGTAAAAATTCTAAGCTTGGTAGCGGAACGTTTTTTAAATTTAAACAACCAAAGAATTTATGATACCCGCCTTTACTACTTGATATCATTTCATCCATAAAATCTCTAAGCTTCATCAAATCTTCAAGATGCATCTCACCATTGGCATTAACCTCAAAAATTCCATTCTCATATTTTTTTAATTCAGTAATCATTTTTCGTCTCCAATATATATAATTCAAAAAATTTAGTCTGTAAATAATTAGTTATAAATTTGTTGCAGTTTAATGTCAATAAAAAAAGCGCCCCATTTTTATGGTACGCTCAAAATTTATTTGCAAGTTATCAACAATCTATTAACAATATTGTTAATAACTTTTTTTCTTAAATGATATTTTTTACGAAATAATTCGTGTTTAATTAATTACATTTCAGTAACGCAGTCAATCGTTAATGTTTTTAAACCATCAACAAGTACTTCTTTAACATTATTGCATAAAGCTAAACGTAAAACTTTTAGTTCATCTGTATCAGCAATCATTACTGGGCATTCACGGTAAAACTTATTGAATGCTTTTGCTAAATCAAGCAGGTAACTAACAACTACCGAGCAATCTTTTTTACTTGCTGCATACTGTAATGTTTCTGGGTATTTAGCAATTAATGTTGAAACATTTTTCTCTTCATCAGTAGCTAATTCACTCCAATCTAAAGAACCACAATCAATGGCATCAACACTAATACCCTCTTCCTCAGCTTTACGGAAAATTGAACTAATTCTTGCAACAGCATATTGAACATATGGACCAGTGTCACCTTCAAACTTAATTGAAGCTTGTGGGTCAAACATAATTGTTGTTTTAGGATTGAACTTTAATAACATAAACTTCAATGCCCCTAAGCCAATAATTTCAGAACGTTCATCAATATCAATAGGCACCTCATCGCCACAACGTGACAATGTCGCCTCTTTTGCTAAATTAACCATTTCATCAAAAAGATCATCAGCATCAACAACAGTACCTTCACGGCTTTTCATTTTACCAGTTGGTAAATTAACCATTCCGTACGCCATATGATAAAGATTTTTTGCCCAATCATAGCCTAATTTTTTCATAATGGCAAATAATTGTTTAAAATGTAAAATTTGCTCATCACCAACCACCCACACTTGAGCGTCAGGAGCATAATCATCATATTTTTTAATTGTTGTACCAATATCTTGAGTAATGTAAACGCTTGTACCATCTGAGCGCAGAACGACTTTTTCACCCATCTTTTTGCCTAAATCAGCAACTACTGCGCCATCTTCGCGACGTTTAAATGCACCACTAGCCAATCCTTGTTCAATGATATCTTTACCTAATAAATAAGTATTACTTTCCAAATAAGTGTGTTCAAATTTACATCCCATACGTTTATAAGTTTCATCAAAACCAGCAAATACCCAGTTATTCATCATCTGCCATAAGTCGCGAACTTCAGTATCACCATTTTCCCAATCTTGTAACATTTTTTGCGTTGCCAAACCAATTTCAGTTTGTAAGAATAATTCATCATCCGTTTTATCTGCAATTTCTGGCTTTTGAGATCTTAATTCATCAAGTTGCTTTTTAAGTTCATAATTATATTTTACATAAAAACTACCAACTAAATGATCTCCTTTTGTACCAGTTGATTCAGGAGTATCTCCATTACCAAAGCGCTGATATGCAATCATTGACTTACAAATATGAATTCCGCGATCATTAACTAAATTCAATGGAATGACGTTGTGACCAACACGCGCTAATAATGAAGCCAAAGCCATCCCAAGAGTATTATTTCTAACATGACCTAAATGCTGCGGCTTATTAGTATTTGGAGCTGAATATTCCACAGCAATTTTTTGTGTTTCAGTCTTAGGTAGTTGCACTGAATGTGCTAAATCATTAACAATTTCTAACGCCTCAGAGTGCAATGCCTTTGCTGATAAAGTAACATTAACAAATGCTTTAATAGCTTCAACTTTTTCAACATCACTATGATTTTCTAAATATTCAACAACTAATTGCGCCATAGCCATTGGATTTTGTTTAAAAAATCTACTAAATTTAAAGCAGTTAACTGTAATATCTCCATCCATGTCACCAGGACACGCTTCAGCAATAATTTCCAAGTTATCATCTAAATTAAGTTCACTAAATTTTTCAGTAATTAGGAACTTTTTTAATTCTTCAATACAATTTATTTTCATAATTCTTCTCTATATATCTATACGTTTATACGTTTTCAAAAATATTTTTAGCTTTAATCGGTTTACCTGCTTGATTAATGCAAGCATGAACAGTGTAGCCACTTACTAACAATTCACTGTCTTTATAAACTCGACAATTAATTTTCACTTTAACTCCTTTTATATAATCAACTTCTCCTTCAATAGTAATCAAATCATCATAAGTGCATGAATTTTTATATTCACAATGCGATTCAATCACTGGTAAAAAAATGCCTTCAGCTTCAAGCTTTGAGTATGGCAAATTCATATTTCGTAAAATTTCAGTTCGTAATCGTTCAAAATAAACGTAATAATTTCCATAATAAACCACGCCCATTTGATCTGTATCAGCATAAGGAACTCTATATTCAACTGTTGCTTTCATACCTAATAATCCTCTCAAAATTTCACTAATTATTTTTTAAAAAAATTAATTGTCCCCAAAAATCTTATCGCAAGCCAACTGCGTGACGCACTCTATCCATTGTTTGGTTAGCAACTTCATTTGCTCTTTGCGCTCCAGCTTTCAAAATATCTTCAACATAATCTAAGTCATTTTCTAAAGCTTCACGACGTTCACGCATTGGCTCAAAATAATCCCACATTTTTTCAAATAATTCCTGCTTAGCATGCCCGTAACCAAAATTACCACCTCGATATTTATCTTCTAAAGCTGCAACTTCTTCTGCAGTTGCAAAAAGTTTATATAATTTTACAACATTACAATCAGTTGGATCTTTTGGTTCTTCAAGAGATAACGAATCAGTGACTATACTCATCACCTGTTTACGAATCGCCTTTTTGCCTCCAAAAATAGCAATAGTATTGTTGTAACTTTTAGACATTTTTTGTCCATCAACACCAGGAATAACTGCAACATCATTGCGAATATCAGCCTCTGGAATTGTTAAAGTTTCACCATGCTTATGGTTAAAGCTTTGCGCAATATCGCGAGTGATTTCAAGATGCTGTTTTTGATCTTTGCCAACAGGTACCAAATTTGCATCATATAGTAAAATATCTGATGCCATCAACACTGGATATGAAAACAATCCATTATTAGGAACAAACCCCTTAGCAACTTTATCTTTAAAACTATGAGCGCGTTCTAACAACCCAGTTGAAGTAAAGCAATTCAAAATCCACGTTAATTCTGTTACCTGCGGCACATCACTTTGACGGAAAAAAACTGTTTTTTCTGGATCAATACCACAAGCTAAAAAGTCAATTGCCATATTTTTTACCAAATCACGTAAAGCTTGAGGGTCTGGCGTTGTCGTCAATGAATGGTAATCAGCGATAAAAAGAAATGCTTCGCCTTTCTGCTGTAATTCAACAGCATTTTTCATCATCCCAAAATAATTTCCAATATGTGGAATACCAGAAGGCTGGATTCCTGAAAGAATTCTCATAATATATTTACTTCCTATTACAACTTTATTTTAATTTTTATAATTTTATCATCTTTACATATAACTCAAAAAAACGTGAAAATCGTCAATTATTTTAACGGCTTAAGAACATCTAAAAGCAATATGTTCTATTAATTTACAATTTTTTTTGTAATACGCAAATTTTTATCTTATAAAACTCGATTTAAAAAATAATATAGTAGCAGTAGTGATAAAAGTAACAATAATAAAAACACCACAACTTTTAAGAAAAAACCACGGTTATCCTTCGCCTCATACTGAAAATTTATTGGCGACAATAATCTTTTACGCGCTTCATCATCAAGCGATAAACTTTTGATCTTATTTTTTTCAAAAAGAGTTGTTGTTGTTTTTCTTTTACCATATTTATTTATCTTGCGTGAGTCGGTAGAATTTTCTGAGTCTACAGTAATTTGCTGAGTAAGTTTGGAGCGATCTTTATCTTTGACCAAATCATTAAAACGGTGATTTGAATCAGTCATAACTTCTTTGATTTCAGCATTTTCAGAATTATCTACTAGGGTTTCATCAACATTAATGTTATTTCCCTTTTTTGCAGGAATTAATTTTGTAATTGAGTGAGATTCAATCCCATTATAATTATTTTCTTTTTGTTCATCTTTCTTTTTTAAAACACGTGAAGCTGATTTTTTGACAGGGTCTGCAAGTTTTATCGTCACTCTATTGTCATTGTTCAAAGAGTCAGTTACTCTTTTTTTTAATACTCTAGAAGCAGTTTCTAGCTGAGACAACCGTTGAGAGGTATTTGAAAAAATATTATCCACTACAGCGGTTGCTAACTTTACTTTTTCTTGATAATCAACAACTTCCTGATGGCTAACTTTAATCTCATTTTTAAGTTCTTCACTATTTAAATTACTCTTAGCCGTAGGACGCATCATTCCATCACATTGAGGACAACCAAATTCCTGAATGCGATCCTCAAATTGCCCCGCCAAACCACACTTATCACACTGCATATGAATAATTGTTTTTGTCTTGGTATTTGGATTTTCATCAAAAACAACGTCAACGCCTTGCATATTTGAATGGTTTTCACCACTGCCTTTGCGATTTAAAAGAATTGGTTTCTTAGCGTTACTGTCTTCAGTTCCATGTTTTTTAGGCTTTAGTAATTTCAAACGCTGCGTATTTGTGCTAACAATTTTTTTAGGCACTTTTTTAGCAACTAAAGAGGCTGCTTTATCTAAAGGCTTGATTTTGCTAAGAGTTGTAGTAATTGTGCCAACCGTTTCTGCAACTCCATCAATAACCTTCTTTTTGACATCAGTTTTTAGTAGCTGAGTACTTTTATTTTTATTGCCAGCAACGTTTAGAATTGAGCTTGCAGTACTTAATATATCAGTTTCATTAGCATTTTTTGCTTTTAGAAGTTGTTTATGTAATTCATCTTGAGGAGAACTAGCATCATCACTAGCTTTATTAATCATCTCAGTAATCGTCTCTAAAACATCAGTATCAGTTATATCTTTCACTTTTTTTTCTGAAGTCGCAGCTGCCTCAATACTGTTAGAACTGCTAGCATTGCCTAGGTCGCGCAAAATCTCACTATCTTCATCCGCGCCGACAACCTCATCAATTATATCTTCTATAAGCATTTTATCATAATCACTCATAGTAAATAATCTCCAAAAATTATATTGAAAAATATTATTTTAATCTACACCATAAAGAACATCTTTATTACTAAGTAACTTTTAGTCAACCTATTTTAGCACAAATTTAGTATAACATCAAATAAAATTAACTAAAAATATAGTATTTATTTTAGCACAAATGTTTTTAAGGTAAATAAAAATTAATTATTACTTTTTGGATTATTTAAGTATCCAAAAAGCAACAACTATTAATTATAAAATATTTAACTATATTTTATCAACAATCAACTTACATGCTATATCGTTAATATCTAAACAGTTATCATCAGAAATTATCTCACTATTAATAATTTCATCGGCTAAAGTTTCAGACGCTATATAATTATTAAAGTCAACAAATGCCTTATTTAATAGTTCATCATTTGTAGAGTAAGTCACTTTAATATGATCAGCAACGTCAAAACCTGCATCTTTACGAGTGTTTTGAATTTTACTAACAATTTCTCGCGCCAACCCCTCAACAATTAAATCTTCATTTAACACTGTATCGAGAGCAATAGTTACTCCAGAATCAGTTGCAACAGTTAAACCTTCTTTTTCTTCTCGACGTACATCCAATTCAGCCTCTGTAACATTAACAACAGTTCCACTGCTTAAAGTAATATCAACACTTTCTCCTGTTAAAACATCCCCAATTTGCGCACTAGTCAATTTTGCAATCTCAGGAACAATTAATTTCATTTCTTTACCAAGTTTGGGACCAAGAGCTTTAAAATTAGGTTTTGCACTACGCACGACCAACTCAGCTTCATCGCTACTAAATTCAATATCTTTAACATTTAACTCTTCAGCAATAATTGATGAAGTTTCTGTTAACATATTACGAACTTTGTCATCAGCGGCAACAATCACAGCTTTTGCCAACGGTTGACGTGTGCGCAATGAATTCTGACTTCTTAAGAAACGCCCTAGCGTCACTGCAGTCATAGTATTTTCCATCTGTTTTTCTAAATAAACATCCCGACGGCTCTGATCTGCGACAGGAAAATCACAATGATGAATTGATTCAGGCATTGTATCAGTTTTCAAATTTTGATAAATCTCTTCAGTAATATATGGAATAAATGGAGCTGCTGTCTTACAGAATGTTAACAATACGCTGTATAATGTCTGATATGCTTCATTTTTATCACTATCATTTTGACTTTTCCAGAAACGACGACGACTGCGACGAATATACCAATTTGTTAAATCATCAACAAAACGCTCAAAACGATTCGCAGATTTCTGTAAATTGTAATTATCCATCGATTCTGTAATTTCCTCAACCATTTCATTAGCACTTGATAAAATCCATTTATCTAATGGATTTTGAGGATTAGCTGGTCCATTTTCATCGCCTAATTGTGGAGTCCAATTATCAACATTTGCATATGTCACGAAGAAACTATATGAATTCCAAACTGGCAACAGTACACTTCTCAAGATATCCTTAACGCCAGTTTCACTGAATTTCAAATCTTCGCCACGCACAACTTGGCTACCAAGCATAAATAAACGCATCGCATCAGCACCATAATTATTTAAAATATGCATTGGATCTGGATAATTCTTTTTACGCTTAGACATTTTTTGACCATCTTCAGCTAAAATTAAACCATTAACTACCACATTCTTAAATGATGGTTTATCAAATAATGCCGCACTTAAAACTGTTAATGTGTAGAACCAACCACGCGTTTGATCTAAACCTTCAGCGATAAAATCTGCTGGGTAATTATTTTCAAAATGCTCTTTATTTTCAAATGGATAATGTTGTTGAGCGTATGGCATCGAGCCACTTTCAAACCAACAGTCTAAAACTTCAGGAATACGTGTTAACACACCATTTCCGCTTGGAGCTGGAATCTCAACTTTATCCATCAAATGTTTATGAATATCTGTAACTTTTTCTCCAATTAATGCCTCTAATTCAGCAACTGAACCAATGCAGACAACCTCGCCTGTTTCTTCATTACGCCAAATTGGTAACGGAGTACCCCAGTAACGGTTACGACTAATCGCCCAATCTCTAGCATTTTCCAACCATTTACCAAAACGACCTTCTTTAAGGTGACCTGGATTCCAGCTAATTTGGCTATTAGCCTTAATCATCTTATCTTTGATTTTATCAATACGGACAAACCATGTTGAAATTGCACGATAAATTAATGGTGAATCATCACGCCAACAGTGTGGGTAACTATGATTAATTTGACCACGGTGTACTAGTTTTCCATTTTCTTTTAATTCACGAATAATATCCTTATCACAATCTTTTACGTAACGACCAGCGTAATTCGTAATCTCGTCAGTATAATAACATTGTGCATCAATTGGACAAACTTCTGGAATATTAAATTCAGCCGCGGCTGCCGCATCATCTTCACCAAATCCTGGCGCGATATGCACAATACCTGTACCATTATCTGTGCTAACAAACTCTGCACTAATAACACGAAATGCTCCTTCAGAAGCTTTATCTGCGAAGTAATCAAATAAAGGAGTATAAGTTTTCCCAACTAAATCCTTACCCTTAAAACGTTCTAAAACCTCTGGAGCTTCATCTTTATAATAATCGGTTAAACGTGCCTCGGCAACAATATAATATTTACCTGATTCATCTTTAACTTTTACATAATCAATATCATTTCCAACACATAGTGCCATGTTTGATGACAACGTCCACGGAGTAGTGGTCCACGCTAAGAAATAACTATTTTCCATATCTTTAGCTTCAAATGCTACTGTTATTGCTGGATCAATCACATCTTCATAACCTTGATTTGCTTCAAAGTTTGATAGTGGAGTTGCGCAACGTGGGCAATATGGTAAAATTTTGTAACCTTCATAGATTAAATCCTGATCCCATAATTGCTTAAATACCCACCAAATCGACTCCATATAATCCAAATCCATTGTGCGGTAACCATTTTTAAAGTCAACCCAACGACCCATACGACTAACAATTTGTTCCCACTCAGCAGTATATCTTAAAACAATACCACGACATGATTCATTAAATTTATCAACTCCGTAATCTTCAATATCTTTTTTTCCTGATAAATTTAACTCCTTCTCCATCTCAAATTCAACTGGTAATCCATGACAATCCCAGCCAAATGAACGATTAACTTTCTTTCCGCGCATTGTTTGATAACGTGGTACAACATCTTTCATTGCGCAAGTAAGTAAATGCCCATAATGAGGCAAACCTGTTGCAAATGGTGGCCCATCATAGAACACAAATTCTTCACAACCCTCACGGTTTTCAATTGATTTTTCAAACGCTTTTGTATTATTCCAATAGCTTAAAACAGCCTCTTCCATTTTTGGGAAATTTGGGCTTTCAACATTCTTAAACATTCTTTATACTATTCCAATTTTTGTTTATTTATATATAAATATTATTATTACTAACTTACTACTTTAATTCAGCATACATCATAGACGCATTTTACTCTGCTTTGTCTTCAAAATTTTCACGCACTGTGAACACATCCATCATACGATAAACTAATCTTAATCTTTGCAATTCCCCAACGGTATTTAAAACATCAACCATAATGTAATCATCTCCAATCTCGGAAATCATTTCAATTTCAATAACTCGACCATTCTTTAATATTGCCGTATAACCCGTCTCACTGTAAATTAATGATTCAAAAAAATCTCGATCATACTCAACAGACTCCTCAACTTCTTCTTCCACAGTTTCTGTTTCTTGAGCCCGTTCCATATACTCAGCACCACCAGTAAATTTACTAGTTAATTCAGCTTTTAGGTCTTGCTCTTTTTGCGCTTTTATATCTGCAATTTCAGCAAAAGCTTCATCTTTTGTTGCCAATAATTTTAAAGAACCGACATGAAAAAATGGCATAACCATCCCTAAAATATAATGTATTAATGGATCACGCATTTTCCGTTGAGCAATTCCACTACATAAGCACCCAGAATAAGACCAAGCTCCAGCAATAATTAACGCAATAATAATCAAAAGAACATTTGGGAACAATCCATCAAATTTTAAAAAGCTAATCCAAGCCATCCATAAATCGTATACTTTCAAAAATGGGTAAACAAAAAAACTAAAAATCTCTAAAAATCCATTCATCTTATATATTTCCTTAATTCAGAAGTAATTTCAAATGTATTATCATAAAACGGAAAAATAACTCTTTATTATTTTATAAAGTAAAAATATAACACTCATTTTGCCATTTTCGAATATAGAATAATAATTAAATTGCTTTTTTTAGCTTTTTTTTTGCAAAATTTATTTTCAACTGTTAATATTAAGGTATATCTTTATAAATTTAAAAGTTTGCAAAAAAAGTAAACAAATAATAAATTATTATAATTATGGTCTGTTGCTTAGATAGAAATCACTAACTAACAACCATTAAACTATGAAATATTTTATAGTTTATAATTTGAGTTAAAAAATTACAGATGTAAAACAAATTTTCAAAGGAATCTAAATCCATGAAACACTCATACACTAAATATTTAGACAAAGATTCGTTGATTTTATCAAACAGCACTACAAAAGCAGATGCTTTTAAAGAGATTAGCGAAAGAGCTGCAATGTTCTGCAATTTAGATGCAGGTGCAATTTTGCGCTTGATGAATCAACGCGAACAAATGATGACAACTGGTGTTGGCTGTGGGCTAGGGCTTCCGCATATTAGAACAAAGGGAAAAATGCGTCCAATTGTTATTGCATTAGTGACTAAAGAGCCAATTACAGATTATGAATCTTCTGATGGCAACGACGTTCGTGTACTAATGTTCTTAATGGCCTCAGATGAAGATCAAAATGCTTATCTACAGCTTTTAGGCAGTATCTCAAGACGACTGCGTCATCCAGAAAGAATTGAAGAAGTTATTGAAAACATTACTCGACCGTCTGTTATTTTGAGAATTTTAAAAAAGCGACCGATATCTGAATAAAAATAAGAAAAATGGGACTATTTTTTAATTAACACAATAAATCGTCCTCTTTTATTACATTAGGTGAATAAAAAAATATGAAATTGACTGAACATAAAATAAATGCTTTAATGTTTACTGGCGCGATCATTTTATTAGCCTTTTTTACGATGCTAATTCAAAACTTTAACATGTCAAGCCCTACTGACAACAGTGATCTTACGATATCTCAAGCTATTAATGACAAATTAACAAATGAAACAATTTTTAGTGTTATTTTAGAAGATATAAAAAATATCGACAAGCCTTTTTTCTTGAGAAATAGCAGAAACGTGACTAACCCCCTGTCATACATGGTTATGGAGCGCAATGATAAAATGACTAAGGCGTTGATAAATCTTGGCGCTAACTCTAAAACTGCCATGCAATATTTATCATCAAAAGCCGACATCGAGTATCTCAAAGAAATGATTAATGAAGCAAAAGCAGAAAATTAGTTAAATTACTACAATGTTAACAGACAATAACGAACAAGCATCTGCAAACTGTGTTATTTTAAGCCGTCATGACTATGGTGATGACAGCTTAATTTTTAACGCATTCTCTGCCGACTATGGCAAACTTGACTTTATAAAAAAAGGAGCAAAAAAGGTTAATAAAAAGCGTCACAGTAGTACAATTGATCTTTTTAATGTTTACGAAGTTAGTTTTAAATTACGTGACGAAGGACTAATAGCTAATGCGTCTTTTGAATTAATCGACACTTTTCAAGGGGTGGCAAAAAATTATCGTGCATTTGAATTTTGCAGCCAAATCGCTAAATTTATCAGTTTAAATACCGATATATATATTCCTCTCCCAGGAACATTTAACTGTTTCACTAACATTTTAAATTATTTACAAAATGTTATCGAAACACAATCTTTACCAATAGAAATCATTGAAAATCAATTGATTATTGCTTTGAACGCTACTTTCAAACTAACTTTTCTTTATGAAAATGGTCTTTTACCCGATTATTTAGATACTAATGAAGAAAAATCTGACAAAAAATACCGTCAGTTATTAGAAGTCATTCAAGCAGGTGAAAATGGTTTTATAAAATTTCCAAAAATCAAAACTTCTGGCTGGAAACAGCTTAATAGCTGGTCCGAAAATCTTTGCAATTACAACAACTTAAAAAGTGTAACAGCATAAATATATTTGTAATAACTCCTCTTTATGATATAATAAAATCTTAAATATAGAAGAAGAAATAAATAATGAAAAAAAGATCTAGCTTTTTAAAACATATTTTCAAAATAATTTCCAACCCATTTTCTATTATAATTTCAATCACATCATGCTCCTTATTTTTTAACATTATAGAAGACATCACAAGTGGCAGAAATATGGCAAATATTGTATTTACAATTTTAATATCTAATTTATTTTGTGTAATAATTTCAATACTCTACTGCAATTATAAAACCGATATAATTAGAGAAGAAAATCAAGAGTTAACTGATAAATTAGATTCATTAACAAATTTACATCAAAAAGAAAAATCATGAAAGCAGAAACTTTTACAGAAAAAATAAAGAATAAAGCTTATAATATTTTCACCATCTGCAGCATATTTTTTGACACTAATTTGCTTACATCATATTTCTGGTGAAAAATTAACTATAAATTTATTCCGTTTTTTATACTAATTGTGATTTACTCACTTCTTTCAATAATTATTAATATGCAAAAGATTAAAATATTAGAGAACCACAACGAGTCATTAATAAAAACTAAATCGCTTAGAATTAGAGCTTAAATCAATTATAAATGATAGCAATAAAAATTAAAGATACTTTCTCATATAAGTGTAATTAGTATTCTGCCATTGAAGTTTGTCATAAAATTTAAATGCAACTTCGTTCTGCACATCAGCACAAAGTTGCATTCTTTTAATATTAAAACTTTCATCAGCTTTTTTGGTTAAGTAATTTAGCAACCCCTCGCCGATACCATTGCCTCGGAATTTTTCATTAACCACAAGATCATCAATAAAAAGCGTATTACCACCCACCGCAGTTGAAATCATCACCTGCCCTGTTATCATACCAATAACTTTATTGGTTTCATTATTTACTGCAACCACAACCAGCGAACGAGAGCATTCTATTAACTGTTCGAGCGCATCATAGTGCGCTTCAGCATCAAATTGAAAATCGGTCTCAATTTCAGTCAACTGTTTTAGCAATAATACCATACAAGGTATATCTTGTTCGCTTGCAATTCGGCAGTAATACATTTTTCACCTCAACACAATATTTTTTAGTTCGTTAAAGTTGCGAACTGTGAAGTCGGCATACTCCTCGTATGATTGATGATCTGCATTAAAGAAAAAACAGCTCATTGCTCCCGCATCATTGCCACAACTTATATCATGAATATAGTCACCAACCATCAAAGTATTTTCCGCAGCAACATCAATTTTTTCTAGAATATGCCACAATGGTTTAGGCGACGGCTTAATTGTTGGAAATTCTCGACCCAAAACATAATCAAATTGTACAATACCTTCAACTAACTTCAAAAATCGTTCAATTCCACGGTTTGTATTACGCGTTAAAATTGCTAATTTTATATCATTTTTCTGCAAAGATTGCAAAACTTCTAAAGCATAATCTTGCAACTGATAATCAGCAATGGCTTCTGCCTCAATACGGTTGATAATTCCCCATGCTTCTTTTTGACGTTCCTCATCCATTGCTAAAACATGCTCGACAATATCACCTGTCATTGGAATTTGTAACTCATTACGCATCACAACAAAATCGATATTGGGCACCGTTAACGTACCATCCATATCAAAAACTACAGCTTTTATGCTATAATCACTATTTTTAATCATTTTATAGTATCAAATCCTTCATTAAATAACTACTACATTCTTTATTAAAAGCTCAATACCTTCTCATATTGAGCCATCTTTTGTATCAAAAGCTTAATTCTTAAATTATCATTTTATCAGTATATTGTCAACAAATTTTGCATTTAATATTGTTTATTTCTTAACTTGAGCTATCTTATAGAAATTAAAGTGATATAATACATAAAATATCATACAATAGAAGTATAGTAACATTAAGTAACAACAATGGCTTTTTTTATTTTTAGTTAAAATTTTGTAATATGTAAATTTAGTTTTTATAATAATTTATCTCAAAAAAGATAAATTATTAATTTTGTTGATACTCTTACATTTTTTAAATTAATAATCAAAAACACCTTTAAATTTTTATGGAAAAAAGAGAACATTGGAATAATTCGTTAGGATTTATTTTGGCGGCGGCTGGCTCTGCAGTAGGGTTAGGTAATATCTGGCGGTTCCCGTATATGGTAGGAATGAATGGCGGAGCAGGATTTGTACTAATCTATGTGGCATGCTTGTTTTTAATAGGATTTCCTATTTTATTAACAGAAATGGTGATAGGTCGAGCTGCGCAAACAGATCAAGTTGGTGCTTTTCGCCACTTGCAGAAACAAGATAAGCAAATGTACCACTTTTTAGCTGATTACCTATTAATCGGTGCATTAATATTTTTCTTATTAGGAAAAATTGGTATTGCCATAATTCTATTAATAATCGGCTCATTGACCTATTTTTATGGTTTAGCAGTTCTTGGGATTGTAGGGCTATTCACAGCATTCTGCATTATTTCATTTTATGGAGTAATTGGAGGATGGACAATGCTGTATTCAGCTGGTTATGTTGGCGATATTGTTAACGCATGGAATTTTTCATTAAAAAATCAAGAATTAGCAAGTAGTGTCAGCAATCAGCTTGTAGGACTATCATCTTCTGCAGATGTAACTGCGACAAAAGATTTATTAACGTTCAGCCTAAAAAGCAGTGTTATAATGCAATTTATTTTTATATTTTCTTGCGGTGCTGTTTTAGCGCTTGGAGTACGACGTGGAATTGAAATGTTTTCAAAGATTTTAATGCCGATTTTAATTGTTATGTTAATGATTTTAGCAATTCGCGGATTAACCTTAGAAGGAGCCTCTGAAGGTGTTAAATTTTTATTCAATCCAGATTTAAAATCAATCACTCCAAATACAATTTTAGATGCAATGGGACATGCTTTCTTTACTTTAAGTTTAGGATGTGGGACAATTATTACTTATGGAAGTTACCTTAAAAAAGACGCCAATCTAATCAAATGCGGCAGTTGGATTCTACTGCTAGATACAGCCATTGCATTGTTGGCGGGGTTAGCAATATTTCCTGCTCTTTTTGCGATGGGTTTAAAACCTGAAGCTGGACCCGAATTAGTATTCAAAGTCTTACCTCAATTATTTAGTAGAATGCCACTACAAGGAACTTTTTGGGCAGCATTATTTTTCATTGCACTGTTTTTTGCGGCATTAACCTCAGGAATTAGTATCCTTGAAGCACTAGTAGCATTTCTTAAGGATGAATTAAAAATCCCACGCTATATTGCTGTAATAATCTGTTGTACAGCGGTATCATTAGTTGGCGCAGTAACAGCATTAAGCTATGCTAATTGGGACAACGTACCACAAATAAAGCAAATTTTTACTTTCGCATTTGGCAATGAAGAAAGTCTTCCTGCTAGTTTCTTTCTTCTACTAGATGGTTTGACTTCAAAATGGTTACTACCTCTTGGTGGAGTATTAAGCTGTGTTTTTATTGTCTATTTTTGGAATCCTAAAAAAGCAATTAAAGAGATTAGTTTAGGCTGCGAATGGTTTGACAAATTCGATTTAAAAAGTATTTTTAAATCAAAGAATCAAGATAATAGCGATGATAAAAAAATTATTACAATTGGACACCTATGGATATTTTTTATTCGTTTTGTTGCGCCTGTGGTAATTTTTGTCATTTTCTTAAAAGAATTAAATATAATACATTTTAAATAAATAATAAGGATAACTTTATAACTATGGCAAAAAAAGTTCAAAGAGAACATTGGAGTAGCAGTTTAGGCTTTGTTTTAGCCGCAACAGGTTCTGCAGTAGGTTTGGGAAATATCTGGAAATTTTCTTATATTACTGGTGAAAATGGAGGTGGAGCTTTTGTATTAATCTACTTATTAAGCGTAGCACTAATCGGCTTACCACTATTACTCTGTGAATTAGCAATTGGGAGAAACACGCAGTTGTCTGCTGTAAGCGCATTTGATAAATTAAAACCAAAAGTATCACTAATAGCACACATTTTTGGTGCGATAATGGTTATTAATGGAATTTCGCTATGTTGTTTTGGGCAAATTGGTTTTGGCATACTAAGTTTGTTGGTCGGAGCATTAATTTTTATTGAAGGATGGACTATTGTCGGTATTTTAGCAACATTAGTGGCGTTTATTATTGCATGCTACTACACTGTTGTCGGAGGCTGGACAATATTTTATACATTTCAAGGTTTTGGGGGCAATTTGGCAGCAACTGAAAGTACTAAAGATTTCTTTTTAAATTTTATCTCAATTAAAGATCAAATGTCAATTACTGATAGTATGACTTTTGCAGAACAAACCAACATACTATTCCATAACATTTTGCACCATCCAGTATTCTATCATTTTATTTTTATTACATTGTGCTCGATTGTACTATGTTTTGGAATCAAAAAAGGGGTTGAGCGCACTGTTAAGTTCATGATGCCATTACTATTTTTAATATTAATTTTTATTGCAATTCGTAGCGTAAGTTTACCTGGTGCTATGAAAGGTGTTAAATTTTTATTTGCGACAGATTTTGGTAAATTAAAAGCTGAAAGTATTGTCTTAGCGATTAGTCATTCATTTTTTACGTTATCATTAGGTATGGGGATTATGGTTGCTTACGGTAGTTATTTACCTAAAACACAAAATATTTTTAAGTCTGCAATAGCAATTATTTCTCTTGATACTTTAGTCGCACTTTTAGCAGGTTTAGCAATATTTCCTGCACTCTTTTCCTTAGGCTTAAAACCTGGACAAGGAGCTGGTTTAGCATTTATTACATTTCCAACAGTATTAAGTAATATCCCTGGAGGAACATTTTGGACAGGATTGTTTTTCTTTTTACTATTTGTGGCAGCATTTACTTCGCAAGTTAGTATAATGGAAGTTTCAATATCATTTTTAATTGATAAATTTAATATCAAACGTATTTATTCCGTGATCATTATTGCTGTAACAGTAGCTATTATTGGTTGTTTCATTGCCGTTTCAGCAAATGATTGGCAACATTTACCTACATTAGAAAAAATGATTAAAGGTGCATTTAGCTTAGATACCACAACAAAGCCATTCAATAATTTTCTTGATTTATTGAATATTATTGTTGATACAATTTTATTGCCTGTGACTGGAATTCTAACTGCAGTTTTCGTTGGTTGGGTCTGGGGAACTAAAAAAGGTGTCGATGAAATTCGTCATGGTTCAGAAAATTTTGCCGATGTTCATTTAATTTCTTTTTTAGCTGGACTTCGCGACGATAAAAGTCATAATAGCAATGTCCATGTATTAACTTTGGCTTCTCTTTGGGGTATATTTATTCGCTTTGCAATTCCTGTTGCTATTATGATTGTAATTTTTGATGGAATTCAAAAGAATTTAAGCTCAAGTGAACCTAGCAAAGAAACATCTAAAGCAAAAGTCGTTGATGATAAAGCTTTGAAACAGATTCAAGCTAATATAGCAAAAGACTCAAAAAATTGTCCTAAACTGGAAAAATTTGAACTTAAAACTAATAAATAATAAATTGTTTCAATTTTAATAAAAACCACCAATTAGGTGGTTTTTATATTGACAAAATCTGTCTGTTAGGTTTTAACTATTGTTAACCAACAACTTCATAAATCTCTGGCTCTTCAAGAAGCCGAAAATACCCCTCTTCATTTAGATTATAATCATCATACTCAATATTTTCTAAATAATCAACATCATTTGTGACAGCAAAATTTAAATTTTCAGGGAAAATAAAAAAATCTTTATTATTTAGTAAGGTTGTATTATAAGCTATCAAAGAACGTGGCAATTTTTTATCATCAACTAATCGCATAATATCCGCATAAACCGAATCATTAAAATCAGCCTTACATCGTTGCAATAAAAATAATAAATTCAAATGTTTAAAAAATTTTGATTCACTATCAAAAGTATATTGCAATTTATGATTATCAACAAAAGGTAAAATTTTATATGTTTCTTTTATTTTTTTAAATTCTCCAGCTCGGTAAATTATGTTAACAATTAAAGGTTTACCTACATCAAGTTCAAGATCATTATGAGTATTCATAATTTTATTGACATCAATTAAAATATTACGTTTTCGCCATGAACTAGAATTAATAGCAATCCAACTATTATCAAAAAGATTAATACCATTTATAGCTACAGCCTCAATTTTTAAATTACTCTGCTTGATGCGCGTCATCTGTTTAATAGTTAACTCCTCAAGATCAGAATTACTATAAATATATTCACAATGTCCGCCAGAACTAAATGAAGACAACTCTTTCAGTGAACAATTTATTTTATTTAGCTCAACAAAACTGTAATAACGTACAGTATTAAAATTTTTAGTAATTATTGCAGTCAATTTATTTTCAAAAAAAGCAGGACAACTGTTTCTAAAAGATAAAACTTCTCCTTCATAATTGATGAAGCAACCTTTTTTAATATAATTTTCAATTGACATTTGTTTATTTTTTAATGAAGAAATAAGCGAATCATCAAACTCATCTAAATTTTCAATAAAATTCGTAGCTTCAGCTATATTATTTTGAGTTGCATAACAGAAAGTTGGTCTAAACTTTTTTATTCCACAACCAATAGCAGCTATACAAAAACTATCATTTTCATCTAAGCATTTTAAAGCCGTAATTACTGCTTTTTTTATTTGCTCAAACTTAAACCCCATAACAACTTTACTACACTCAATGACAATCGTTAAAGTTTTTGGTGAGGAAAAATAGTAATTGCACGAATTTATTTTTGATGAAAAACTTAAGTTCAAAAGCGATGATTCACGATAGAAATAAGCAAAATGATCATAAAATTGCTTTGTAATACATTTAAAATTAAGAACTAAAGGATTAGTTTTCCCCGACAGCAGATTCAGAATTTTTTTGCTCTTTTTATAGAAAAAGGTGCTATCTAAAACTTTTACATAGTTTGCTGGAGTAACCTCATATAATGGATTGTACTGATAACTAATAATTGATGATCCTGAAATATAGTCTAATTTTCCAACTTGGCTAAACCGACTTGCACTATCACTATGAATTAGTCCAATTTCAGTAAAAACACAACGATTTTGTTGACGATCGCAAAAAATATGTTTACGCACTAAATCAAAGGATAGTCTGATAGTATCATCTTTCTCAAGGTTCCAAAAAGCAAATTTCAAAGAAACATTATCTTGAAAGACAACGGCACAATGAAAATTCTGCTCCGTATTAAGATTGTCTGTAAAATTATCGCAAAGCTCAATTTCATTGATAATTTGCCCATTTCGAAAGATATTCAAATTTTTGATAATGGCATTAGGTGGAATAGGAGCCGCACATTCAAAAAAGTCATGTTGCTCCATATTTTTTTCAAAAATCAACTCAATATTAACTTCAGAAACTATCGAACTACGATTTGTCACAATATTTAAACTTGCATTTTGTTCTACATTATTCAAAATACCACCCATCAAAATCACATAAAATTCATAACTAACATAACTTATAATATAACAACTATTACCATTATGCAATTCAAAAGCTGCAATTTTTGGAAGTTATTTCCTATAGATAATATAATAATAATTTCATTACTAATACTTTAAGATCCCTATATCTTATAGCCTCCTAATAACAATTATTAAAAGTTGTTATAATAAAAAATCCTTCAAGCAAGCAAATTAGAAATAGCGCAATTAATTCTCAAAACAATCATCCCATAGTTGTTTTACAGGCTCAACAACTTATTTCAAAGTATCGTAAATCGTAATAATCACTGGCCTCATTCTTTATACTTGTGTATAATATTGTATTAAAACAAAAAAAAGCACTTACAGGAGCTACCTATAAGTGCTTATATAAAATTAAACCCGGCATCGAGCTACTCTCCCACAGTAAAATATGCAGTACCATCGCCGCTGGAGTCCTTAACAATCGTGTTCGGGAAGGGAACGTGTGTAACACCTCCGCTATGGACACCGGATAACAAAATCGAATTTTAATATACTGTAGAGTTAACAAATTGCAAACGTAACGTACTCAAATACAGCGTATTTTTTAATATGAATTACTACTCAATTATAAACTTCTTCAAAAGAGAAGAATTATATTTCTTTCTAAGATTCGCAAAAGCGAAAATCAGAAAGAAAAGGTGGTTAAGCCTCACGACTTATTAGTACTGGTAAGCTGAACACATTGCTGTGCTTACACCTCCAGCCTATCGACCTTGTAGTCTTCAAGGAGTCTTTAGATGAAATAAATTCATAGGGATATCTAGTCTTCAGGTGGGCTTGGCGCTTAGATGCTTTCAGCGCTTATCCGTTCCCAACTTAGCTACTCAACAATGCTCCTGACGGAACAATTGAAACACCAGAGGTTAGTCATTCCCGGTCCTCTCGTACTAAGGAATGATCCTGTCAAATATCCTACGCCTGCGGAGGATAAGGACCGAACTGTCTCACGACGTTCTGAACCCAGCTCGCGTACCACTTTAATCGGCGAACAGCCGAACCCTTGGGACCTTCTTCAGCCCCAGGATGTGATGAGCCGACATCGAGGTGCCAAACAGCGCCGTCGCTATGGACGCTTGGGCGCTATCAGCCTGTTATCCCCAGAGTACCTTTTATCCGATGAGCAACGGCGATTCCACATTCTACCGCTGGATCACTAGGGCCTACTTTCGTAACTGCTCGACCTGTCGGTCTCACAGTAAAGCACACTTATACCCTTACGCTCTACACACGATTGCCAACCGTGTTGAGTGTACCATCGCGCTCCTCCGTTACAATTTGGGAGGAAACCGCCCCAGTCAAACTGACCCTCTGAAACTGTCCCTTGACCGGATTCACGGTACAAGGTTAGACATTCAATTAATCAAGGGTGGTATTTCACGTGTGGCTCCATGAAAACTGACGTTCTCACTTCACAGCCTCCCACCTATTCTACACATAATTAGCCAAATGCCAATATCAGATTACAGTAAAGGTTCATGGGGTCTTTCCGTCCTTCCGCAGGTATCCGGCATTTTCACCGGAACTACAACTTCGCCGAGATCCACGTTGAGACAGTGTGGGCATCGTTACACGATTCGTGCAGGTCGGAACTTACCCGACAAGGAATTTCGCTACCTTAGGACCGTTATAGTTACGGCCGACATTCACCAGGGCTTCAGTTCACTGCTTCGCGTAAAGCTAACAGATTCCTTTGACCTTTTGGCATTGGTCACGTGTCACTCCCTATACATCCTCTTGCGAGTTAGCAGAGAGCTGTGTTTTTGTTAAACAGTCGCACCCACCGCTTTGTTGCAACCATCGTAGGCTTACGGAGTAAATCCTTAACCATGATGGCACCCCTTCTCCCGAAGTTACGGGGTTAATTTGCCGAGTTCCTTAACGTGGTTTCTCTCGCGCCCCTTAGGCTTCTCGCCTCACCTACCTGTGTCGGTTTACGGTACGGATACCATTACATCAACGTTTAGAAGCTTTTCTAGTCAGCGAAGCATCAGCGATTCCACGCTGCCCGAAGGCGTTGTGGCCTGTCAGATCTCAGGCGTAATGAGATGCGGATTTGCCTACATCTCGCCCTACTTCCTTCGACTGGAAATTCAATAACCAGCTCGCTTAGCATACTGCGTCCCTCCATCACTCCGTAATGGTAGTACAGGAATATTAACCTGTTGTCCATCGACTACGCCTTTCGGCCTCGCCTTAGGTTCCGACTAACCCCGGGCGGACGAACCTGCCCCGGGAATCCTTGGGTTTTCGGGGACCGGAATTCTCATCCGGTTTTTCGCTACTCATGCCTGCATGGTCACTTGTATGCAGTCCACCTCCAATTCCTTATCGGCTTCAATCCACATACAACGCTCCTCTACCAGTATAAATACTCCGCGGCTTCGGTTTTAGACTTTAGTCCCGATCATCTTCGGCGCAAAACCACTCGACCAGTGAGCTATTACGCACTCTTTAAATGGTGGCTGCCTCTAAGCCAACATCCTGGCTGTCTATGCAGCTTCACATCCTTCATACCACTTAGTCTAAATTAGGGACCTTAGCCGGCGGTCTGGGCTGTTTCCCTCTCGACCAAGGAGCTTATCCCCCATGGTCTGACTCCCGAGTTAAAGCAATACGGTATTCGGAGTTTGATAGTCATTGGTACCCCGGTAGGGGCCCGCAAACAATCAGTGCTCTACCCCCGTACGCTATTTTATTCGAGGCTAGCCCTAAAGCTATTTCGAGGAGAACCAGCTATCACTGAGTTTGATTAGTCTTTCGCCCCTTACCACAGGTCATCCAAGCGGTTTTCAGCCCGCAATGGTTCGGTCCTCCACTCCGTGTTACCGGAGGTTCAACCTGCCCATGGTAAGATCACTCAGCTTCGGGTCTACGTCATGCAACTAAACGCGCTATTCACACTCGCTTTCGCTTCGGCTGCGCTGTTAGCTTAACCTTGCTACATAACGTAAGTCGCAGGCTCATTATGCAAAAGGCACGCAGTCACTCCGAAGAGCTCCTACACTTTGTAGGCACATGATTTCAGATTCTTTTCACTCCCCTAACAGGGGTTCTATTTCACCTTTCCCTCACGGTACTATTCGCTATCGGTCTCTAATTAGTATTTAGCCTTGGAAGGTGGTCCTCCCGGATTCAGACAGAGTTTCACGTGTTCCGTCCTACTTGGGATACTTCTAAAATAATTAGCTATTTTCGCATACATGGCTTTCACATTCTTTGGCTGAGCTTTCCAACTCATTTTGCTAACAATTAATTATCTATAGTGAAGTCCCGCAACACCGTTAAGTAAACCTAACGGTTTAGGCTGTTCCGCGTTCGCTCGCCACTACTTACGGAATCTCAATTGATTTCTTTTCCTTCAGGTACTGAGATGTTTCACTTCCCTGAGTATCGCCTCATTAACCTATGTATTCAGTTAACGATAATAGAGCTTTTCTCTATTGGGTTGCCCCATTCGGAAATCTCCGGATCAAAGGTTTTTTGCACCTTCCCGAAGCTTATCGCAGCTTAACACGTCCTTCATCGCCTATTAGAGCCAAGGCATCCATCATGTGCCCTTAGTAGCTTAACCACCAGAAATTTTTGTTGTTTTAGTTTTGCATACCTAAAACAATCTCTAATGAAGTTATAATTTATTTTTCGATCTTTCGATCGAAGTTGTAGATTATTTTATTAAACATACTACGGCTTTTTTCTTTCACATTCACTGTTAATTTATTACTTATTGTATAAATTAATGTTGTTGTTTCTTACAATATATTTTTCTTCGATTTTCAATGAACTACTCAACTTTCAGTTGAGTCGAATTCTTTAACTGTTCAGTATAATAAGTAAACTGGTGGGCGTACCAGGACTTGAACCTGGGACCTCATCCTTATCAGGGATGCGCTCTAACCAGCTGAGCTATACGCCCTCTTGTGATCTTAAAGCTTTGGGCTTCAGTGAGATATTTTTTTCAGTTGCTCCTTTTTTCTTTTTTTAAATTGTTTTTATGCAAAACTTACTGATTATTTGAGCTAAAACATACTTTTAGGTATGTAAAAAGCAAAAATAAGCGGTAAAGCTTACTAAAAACAAGAGAAAAATGGTGGAGCTGAAGGGATTCGAACCCTTGACCCCCTGCGTGCAAGGCAAGTGCTCTAGCCAACTGAGCTACAGCCCCATTTATTGAGACTAACTTTTTTATCTCTTACTTAATACTTCTTCAGTTGTCAATCAGCTTTACTTAGCGATTAAACCTTGAATAGTACAATGTATCCAATCGAGTTATATCTCTATAACTCACACCCTTGACTGAAAAGGGGCTTAGCCATCTCCAGAACATGAACTTTATTTATTAATTTTACAGTCAGATGTGTTCATTGCTTTGTTCTAGATGCTCCTTATAAAGGAGGTGATCCAGCCGCAGGTTCCCCTACGGCTACCTTGTTACGACTTCATCCCAGTTACTAACCACACCTTCGGCGCATCCCTCTCGAAATGAGTTGGGTCAACGACTTCGGGTGCAATCAACTTCCATGATGTGACGGGCGGTGTGTACAAGACCCGGGAACGTATTCAAGGCGTCGTAGCTGATACGCCTTTACTAGCGATTCCGACTTCAAGGAGTCGAGTTGCAGACTCCTATCCGAACTTAGACTACTTTTACGGATTTGCTCCATCTCGCGATTTCGCTTCCCTCTGTAGTAGCCATTGTAGCACGTGTGCAGCCCTGGACATAAGGGCCATACTGACTTGACGTCATCCACGCCTTCCTCCTGCTTAACACAGGCAGTCTCGTTAGAGTCCCCAGCTTCACCTGATGGTAACTAACGACGTGGGTTGCGCTCGTTGCCGGACTTAACCGAACACTTCACAGCACGAGCTGACGACAGCCATGCAGCACCTGTATATCTGTTCCGAAGAAAAACCATGTTTCCATGGCGGTCAAATATATGTCAAGCCCAGGTAAGGTTCTTCGCGTTGCCTCGAATTAAGCCACATGCTCCACCGCTTGTGCGGGTCCCCGTCAATTCCTTTGAGTTTTAGCCTTGCGGCCGTAGTCCCCAGGCGGTCAACTTAATGCGTTAGCTTCGTCACGGAAGGGGCTAAATCCTCCCACAACAAGTTGACAACGTTTACGGCGTGGACTACCAGGGTATCTAATCCTGTTCGCTCCCCACGCTTTCGTCCCTCAGTGTCAGTAACTGTCCAGTAAGCTGCCTTCGCTTTCGATGTTCTTCCTGATATCTACGCATTCCACCGCTACACCAGGAATTCCGCTTACCTCTCCAGTACTCTAGTGGATCAGTTTCCAATGCAATTCCAGAGTTGAGCTCTGGGCTTTCACATCAGACTTAGTCCACCACCTACGGACCCTTTACGCCCAATAAATCCGAATAACGCTCGCCACCTACGTATTACCGCGGCTGCTGGCACGTAGTTAGCCGTGGCTTCCTCTCAAGGTACCGTCAGATCTTCGTCCCTTGTGACAGTGGTTTACAACCCGAAGGCCGTCATCCCACACGCGGCATTGCTCCGTCACACTTTCGTGCATTGCGGAAGATTCTCGACTGCAGCCTCCCGTAGGAGTCTGGGCAGTGTCTCAGTCCCAGTGTGGCTGATCATCCTCTCAGACCAGCTATTCATCGTAGTCTTGGTGAGCCGTTACCTCACCAACTAACTAATGAAACGCGAGCCCATCCTCAAGCGATAAATCTTTAGATATAAAAGGAATCCCTTCTATATCCACATCCGGTATTAGCCACCGTTTCCAGTGGTTATCCCCGTCTTGAGGGCAGGTTACTCACGCGTTACTCACCCTTGCGCCACTCGTCCCCTGAAGCAAGCTTCAGGTTCTTCGTTCGACTTGCATGCCTAATCCATGCCGCCAGCGTTCATTCTGAGCCAGGATCAAACTCTCCGAAAAATAAATTTTTCTTCAAAGCTTGATTTAGCTTTTTATTTTTAAATTATTAAGGAATAAATCTCTCAATAATTTCGACTATTTGTTTTTAGTTTGTATTATTCAAACTTTTTGAGGTTACTACCTCAAAAGAATTTTTGGATACATTATACTATTCAATTTTCAATCAACTTTTCTTTAATTTCAAACTCACCGTTTCCAGCGGCTTGAGTTACTTAATTTAGCAGACTTTCTTAACTTGTCAAACAAGTTTTGAAACTTTTTTTAACTTTTATTTTCAAGCTCAATTTTAATCGAACTCGCTAATAAATGTTTTTAGTTTTCTTAAGCACTGCTTTTTATATATTTTAAAGAACTTTTAACTCTCGTTAACTTCATCACCGTTTCGGTCATGAGCTCTTTAATTTAGCACGCTTCAGCAACTTGTCAAACTCATTTTTGAACTTTTTTCAGCTTTTATTTTCAACGGCTTTACTCGTTAAAATAATTCACAAAAAAATCCATCTGTTTGCTTTTTTATTTAAGTTTAAAAAGAACTCTCAACTAACACAGCAACTAAATCGCTGTCGTTAGTGAGCTCTTAAAATAACTCGACCTACAACTTTTGCAAACCATTTCGCTATCTTTTTTCAATCTTTTTTTTAGAATTTACTCTAACTTTCAACACAACATATACCAATACAACATGTTATACCACATTAGTTATACTTTCAAAAAAAATTATTTTATATATTTTATCTACGACCACTATAAAATGTTCTAAACCCTTACCGTTATTGTATAGTAACAAAAACTTAACATCATTATAAATATGAAAATATTAACCAAAAATTATAGATAAAATATTTTGCAATGAACACTAACAATCAACAAATTCTTGAATCGATCAAACAACAAAATATATCTTGCTGCAATAGTTCAAACATAAAAAATAAACTCGAAGCAATTGTTAAACAATATTTTTCAAAATCCAATGAAATAAAAGAAGCAATGGAAGCGATGAGTTGCTCTGATAAATATTTAAATTCACGTGCTAACGCCATAAAAAATGCCAAGAAAATTATTAAAAACTGGCAAATACCTTCTGATGATGCAATGAACAAAATAGCAGAGCAATTAGTAAAAAAACTCTGCGGATAAACACTAACAGCATAAAATTTATTTTTTAGATTTCTTTTATTTAATTAATATAATAAATAACACAAAAAACCAGCTTTAAATATTAAATATAGCTGGTCTTTTTATATTTTATAATATATTGATATATCAATTACTCCCTTTCAAGCGGGCATTTAATGCCTGAGGAGAAATACCTAATATCTTGGCTGCTGCTCGTTGGTTATTATTAGTCCTGTTCAAGGCCTCTTGCGTTAAAGCCTTCATCATTTCTTTTTGATTAGGCAATTTGTTTAACTTAGACAAAACTGTTGCAATATCATCTTCAAAAATATTACTAGTGAAACTGCAACTTCTAATTTCATCCCCCCTTTCAAACTGCCCTGTTACTTGCAATGACCTCTCTTTAGATAAATTACGTTTAATATGGTTTTGAAAAACATTGGGCTGCAATAACCTTGACTCCGTATTACTAATTGCATCATACATCATTGCTTCTAACTCCCTGACATTACCTGGAAAATGGTATTTTTTTAGCATAGGTAATAAATCACAATGATAACCATCAACCTCTTTATTCATTGAATTAATAATTTTATCTAAAAAATAATCCATCAACAAAATAATATCTTCGCTTCGCTCTCTTAATGCAGGAATGTGAATATGATGCGTTGCGATTCGGTAATATAAATCCTTTCTAAATTTATTACTAACTTGCAAATCGTGTAAGTTTCTATGAGTAGCTAAAACTATTCTTGCATTTGATTTTTTATTTTCATCAGACCCTAATGGAGAAAACTCATATTCCTGAAGTAACCTTAAAATTTTAACTTGTGAAGCTAAACTTAAATCTCCAATTTCGTCTAGGAAAAGCGTTCCATTTTGAGCTTTTTCTATTACACCTCTTCGATCACTTATAGCTCCAGTAAAAGCCCCTTTACAGTGACCAAAAAGTGTGTCGGCAAACATATTATCTTCTAAACCCGCAGCATTTACTGCTACAAATTCTCCTGTCCTACCAGAAGCACGATGAATAGCTTGAGCAAAAAGCTCTTTACCTACCCCAGTTTCACCAGTAATTAAAACTGGTTTATCATATTTTGCTACCGCTTCTACATATTTAAATAGACCCAACATTTGACCGTTGCGCGTAATTATATCTTTAAAAATTTCAGAATTGTAGCCATCCTGCTGCTCATGCATTAAAGAACTCAAAGACAGCTCATCATTTCCTTCTGTGGCAAATTCTTTATTTTCAACAGCACGTTTAACCCGCTCTATTAATTCATCACAATTTATTGGCTTATTTAGATAATCAACAGCCCCAACTTTCATACATTCGATTGCAACATCAACATCATCTTTTCCAGACGCAATAATCACTGGTATATGTGGAAATAAATCTCTAATTGAACCAAGTAAATCTTGCCCCGTAACATGAGGCATCATCAAATCTAACACCACCAAATCAATATCTTGGCGTTCCAGAATACTCATTGCATGACGACTATCTTTACAACTAATGACATTATTTATTCCACAAGTATGCAGGGATAATTCATAACTACTAAGTGCCATTGTTTCATCATCTACTAGTAAAATAGGGTTTTTTGGGTATAACTTGTTAATCATATTATTCAGCAATGCCTTTATTTTTATATATTCTTCAACTTTATTATTTCAAATTCATCAAAACGCATCATTTATGCCCCCAACACTACCCTAAATGTTACAGTTGTATTTGAAACTAAATATAGTTATTTAATATAATTTGACTTTATTTTTTTTCCAGTTGATTTTCACTATAAATAACAAAAAACATCTAATATTTTATATACTGTTTATTTTAAAAACAACTATTCTATAGATTCAGTCACTGGAAATATTAACCTAACAATTGTTCCAACCCCATCTTCTGATTTAATTTCAATAACTCCTTTATGTTCTTGAACTATTGCGGCACAAATACTTAGACCTAATCCAGTACCTCCTGCATCCCTTTTTGTTGTAAAAAAAGGATCCTTAATCTTTTGCAAATATTTCTTTTTTATCCCAAGCCCTTCATCTTGCACAACAACAACAACAGAATTTATTACTTTATCATGATAACTCGTAATTCTCAACAAACTATTAAAATTTTTCAATGCTTGACATGCATTTTGTACCAAATTGATAATAACTTGTTCTATTTTCAAAATATCAGCATTAATTTTTGGCATAGGTTCATATAAATCAACAATAAAATTATTTGTTGACTGATGAATTTCAGAGTGCATTATTGTCAATGCTTTATTAATAGCATTATTGATGTTTACCAAATGATGCCTATCCACCGAATGATCGCGCGAATATTCTTTCAGTGTCTTAACAATGTTATCAATTCGCTCAACTCCCTCTTGAAGACCATTCACTACAATATCAAGCGTATTCATTATTGATGAACAATGAAAATTTGCCACCGAAAATTCTCCATTATGCTGATAGTAAAAATTAAGAATAGGTTCTAAATCAAAAACTATCTTCTTTAAAATTGACGAATTTATACTTATAAAATTTGCTGGGTTATTGATTTCATGAGCAACTCCACTGACCAAAGTTCCTAAAGTCGATAATTTATCAGCCTGAAGCAATTGTTGCTGTTGGGTATAATTTTTTTTATCAGCAAGAACTCTATTAGTTATATCTTTAATAACCATAACTAATCCGTCAAATTTGCGATTCTCAAAAAGAGAATAAAAGGTCATATCAAAATACTTTCGCCCTCTCTTTTCAGATAATAATAATGTTCTACTGACATTTTGTTCACATAATTCTTTTTTTATCGTCTTCAGCAACGATTTAGTTCCAATAAAAGCGGCAAAATTTTTTCCTTCTAATGATGATTTATAAAACTTTTGCGCAACTCTATTAGCAAGTATGACATCCAAATTTTTATCAAAGTAGATTAAGGCTTCACCCATTATATTCATAATCTTATAAAACTGATTATTTAATGAGGCAAAATTATTACGACTTGCTATTAATTTTGTATGATCTATAGCCGTTGAAATAAACATCTTTGAATTTTTACTTTTAATTAAGGTGCTAGCTATTGAAAAGTTGCGTTTAGCTCCATATTTATCCAACAATGAAATACTAACCATCACGCTACCGCCACTTTTCAAAAGTTTTTCTTCTTCAGCTGCGAATTCCTTTAAAACATCAGCATCATGAATAACTGAATAATCTTCTACAGTAGATCCTAAATAGTTTTTTATATCAAAAAGGTCATAAACATTTTTCATTTCATCATTACAACCCAAACAGCGACGACTTTCATCTTTATAAGAAATAGGAATAGGTACAGCTTCAAATATAGTTGCCAAATCAAAATTTTCTTCATTCAGACTAGACACTTTTATAATTGAATTATCTTTAAATTTTTCAATAGACGATTTTTCTGAATTTTTAACTTCGGAATCAATTACGTAAGAAAGTTCATCATCAATATAACGAACAACTGAGTACCGCAACTCTTCATTATTATTCCTATCATATTCATAATTCCAACGATAATAAACTTCAGCAAAATTACCTGCGCGCACTTTTCTTAAAAATTTTTTAAATTTTTGACGGTCGTCTCTATGAATATATTCTATGTATTGTTCATCACAATTTATCAGTTTAAAAACTTCGGCAATTCTTCCACCAAAGTGAACATAATCAAGCTTATTTTTTAAGTCATAACTCCAAACAATAATGTTTTCGTCACTGATAAGCTCTTTTTGTTGTTCTTTAAGTAAGCTATCTAACGACGAAATTCTTTTTAATATTCCGTCGTTATCAGGGAAAAGCTCTTTAAGTTCATAAAGCTTTCTTTGCATATTTAAATTTAAGAAATAACTTTCCACTATTTTTCCTATGGGTCTAAAAATTAAACTACGATACTACTGAAATATCAAGCTTTTTACATTAGAAAATTAATTTCAAAATAATACCCAATTAATTATAATCCTTAAGCTTTTAAATTTTTTGACAATAGTACAAAAACTATCATCTTGAAACTATGAATTCTTATAAGAGAAACTTAAAAACCTCTTTTATTCATCTTTTGACGCATTTTTCCTTGCTTTGCCATTTGTGGCTCTTCTAAATATAAAGCATACCACACATCACCAAGTTTTGCATTGGAAAACTTCTTTTCTTTTCCATTCACTAACATTTGATGATTTACAGAAAAGACATCCTCTCCAGTACGCTGAAATGCTTCTATAAGAATTGAAATTGCATCATCAATACGTTTTTCTTTGACTAACACCCATGAATAAAATGCGTATAAAATTACAGCATTAGTTGCCTTAAATTTCTTTAGTTTTTTCTTCAAAACCGTCTCATAATCTTCGCCATTTTTATACATTCTCACTAATTTAAAAGCTAAAGCTCTTGAGTCAACAAAAAGAGAGTCTTTCATTAACTCATCAGCTTTTTTAAAATCTCTTAACTGAAAATAAAACATCATTTTCATAGTGCTAATTTGCTTTTTTAACAAAAAATTCCACTTATAAAAAGGCTGATATTTTGCCAAAACTTCAATTGCTTTACGAATAAACTTCGCTTGCTCTTTTTCCATCAAGGTTTGCATCGCTTTTACCCCACTCTGAGGTTTTCGTTGGAAATTTTGCATTTGACGATTTATTTTGTTTTGGCCTTCAAGCATAATATTTTGAATTTCATCATTAATTCTGCGCGTCTTTTTTCTAATAGTTAGAGAAATAATTACTTGAACTACAACAGTTGTCAAAACCGCTAAAAAGACAGTAGTTGGCGTTGATGCAGTTTTTGTGACATATAACAATACTCCACTAATTAATCCTGCAAAAAGTGCAATAATTGTACTCAACATATTCTATTTTCCTTCTTGTTTTGTGAATGAAAGCATTCACGCTATTTTACTTTTTTGTTTTATTTTAAAATATTTTTTTAAACTATAATTTCATGATTCCTTCAGAAATTCTCTGACACTCTTTAACAATCATTTTTACTTCGGCATCAGACTCAAGAACTTTTTGTTCCAGCCGTTCTAAAGTACCATTCAAAACTCTTAACTGATCATGGCAATCGCTGCGATAACTTAGCAATACATCTTTACTTTTATTCTTCTCAAAATAATGACGCAAAACAATCCCAATACGACTTCCAAGAGTTTCAAGGCAGTTAGAAGCCAACTGGTTTGCTTCTTCTCCAACTTTAACTCCAATAAAAATAAAACCAAAAATTGTTCCACATTCTTCAATAGGAGAAAATCCAATTTTGCCCAAATTTTCCGTAACAAGTAGATCGTTAACTTTACTTTTTTCTGATTGAGTATTACTTAACAATTTATTCCAATCAACTAAATTACTTTCGGTTTCAACGGCTTCTTGCCATTGATTAATTAAATCTTCATCCAGCTCTTCATTATAACCGCGCGAAAATATTTCTAATTTTCCATCCTCATCAACAATACATAATGAAACCACGCTAAATCTAAAAGATTGTAACAATACAAATAGTTTATCAATATAAGCTTCAGGGTTACTTGATTTAGTATTGAGCACTTCACAAATTTCACCGTAGTTAAAAATCTGCTCTTTAATTTCATTAAGCTCGCTACTAATTAACTCTTTAACATCAACATATTGAGCAACTTTTATATGTTTAGAATCAACATATCTACTTTCAGCATCATCTTGTTTTGAATTGTTCTTGTTTTTTCTGAAAAACATAAATCTTCTCTACATTATTTTTAAGTTATAATAATTCTAATCTAACACAGTCCTTTATGGTATAGTGATTATTTTTTTCTTTTCTTACGTTTTTTCTTTTTCGATGGTGTAAAGTTGCTACCAGATTTCGAACGCATCATTGAATTCATTGCCATAGGGCTATTCATTGCCGCAGCATTAGCAGGCATTCCGCCACCCATTTTACTGAAAAGACCAGTTTTTTTAATCATTTTTTTCATTTGATTAAATTGGTTCACCAATTGAGCAACCTGATCAACCGAAGTCCCACTACCTTTAGCAATACGTTTTTTACGTGAAAAATCAATAATTGTTGGCTCTTCGCGTTCTTTTTTGGTCATTGAACAAATAATCGCTTCCATTCGAGAAAACTGCTTATCGTCAATTTTAATCATATTTTTAAGCTGCTTACCACCAGGTAAAAATTTTAAAATTCCTTCAAGCCCGCCAAGCTTTTGCATTTGACGTAACTGGCTCAAAAAATCGTTAAAGTCAAAATTATTTTTCTTTAACTTTTGTTGCATTTTTTCAGCTTCTTTTTCATCAATTTCAGCTGCAGCTTTTTCAACAAGAGAAACAACATCGCCCATGCCTAAAATTCGTGAAGCCATTCTTTCTGGATAAAATACATCAAAATCTTCAATCTTTTCGCCAAGACCTACATATTTGATTGGACAAGAAGTTACTTTTCTAATTGATAACGCCGCACCACCACGCGCATCACCATCAAGTTTTGTTAAAACAACCCCTGTTAAACCCAATGCCTTATGGAAGTGATCTGCAACCGAAACCGCTTCTTGACCAAGTGCTGCATCAGCAACTAACAATATTTCACTTGCCATAGTCGCTTGACTAGTTAATGCCAACTCTTGAACCATAACATCATCAATCTGTAAACGCCCTGCAGTATCGACAATTACACAGTCATAATTTTCTAACTGTGCTTTTTGCATTGCTGTGCGTGCTAAATTTGGCACATTATTTTCAGAGCGATTTGAGAAAACATCAACACCTATCTGCTTACCCAAAAATTCCAGCTGGTCAATTGCAGCGGGACGGTATACGTCAGCGGCAACTAATAAAACTTTCTTTTTATCCTGTTTTAACCTAGCCGCTAATTTTGCCGACGAAGTAGTTTTTCCACTTCCGTGCAAACCAACCATCATAATTACAGCAGGCTTACTGCTTAAATTTAATGCCGCTTTTTCCGACCCCATTAACTCTGTTAAGTGATCGTTAACAATTTTTATAACCTGTTGTCCAGGTGTAACACTACGTAACACATCTTGCCCAAGAATATCTTCTTTAATCGAATCAATAAATTCTTTAACAATTGAGATATTAACATCTGCTTCTAGTAATGCTAAACGAATTTCTCTCAGCGCTTCGCCGATATTTGCTTCTGTTAAACGCGCCTGTCCACGTAGAGATTTAAATGCGTCATGAAATCTGTCACTTAGACTATCAAACATAAATCTACGAACCTCATTATTTTATTACATTATTTATATTTAAAAATCAATAGTTCAATTTTTAATTGCTTTCTTTTGTTGAATTTCACAAAATCTATAGTAAGTTAAAATTTTGTGAAGTGTTAAATAGTCAATCTTTTAATGTACTATTTTGTTCTAATATAACACAATAAAAACAACCTGCAAAATGTAAAACCGAATTAAAGGATAAAAAATAAAATGCGTAGTGATATTATTAAGAAAGGCACAGAACGTGCTCCACATCGTTCATTATTTAGAGCAACGGGCTTGCAAACTGAAGACTTTGCTAAACCATTTATTGGCGTATGCAACTCATATACAAATATTGTTCCTGGTCATTGCCACTTAAAAGAAGTTGGTGAAATTATTTGCGACGAGATTCGCAAAGCTGGCGGAGTACCATTGGAATTTAATACTATGGCAATTTGCGATGGTATCGCAATGGGGCACAGTGGAATGAGATATTCATTACCAAGCCGTGAAATTATTGCTGACACAGTTGAATCTATGGGTAGCGCACATCCTTTTGATGCAATGATCTGTATTCCAAACTGCGATAAAATTGTTCCTGGGATGCTAATGGGTGCAATGCGTTTGGATATTCCAACAATTTTTGCTTCTGGTGGTCCAATGGCTGCTGGTAAGCCTAAAAAAGATGGCAATGCAAGCGACTTGATTTCTGTATTTGAAGGTATTGCAGAATTAAAAGTTGGCTCAATTGATGAAAAAGAGCTTGAAACTCTTGAAGAAATTAGCTGTCCTGGTTGTGGCTCCTGTTCTGGTATGTTTACAGCAAATAGTATGAATTGCTTATGTGAAGCTTTAGGTATTGCTTTACCAGGGAATGGAACAATTTTAGCAGAAAGTAAAGATCGTATTGCTTTATGGAAAGCAGCGGCTCGTCAAATCGTAAAGATGGCATTAACAGGTACTCCAACTGCTCGCGAATTAGCAACTGAAGAAGCGTTTTTTAATGCTTTAACTCTTGATGTAGCAATGGGTGGTAGTACAAACACTGTTCTTCATACATTAGCAATTGCTAATGAAGCAGGGATTCAATTAGATTTGAAAAAATTTGATGCAATTAGTAAAAAAACGCCAAATATTTGTAAAGTTTCACCTTCAAGTGAATACCACATGGAAGATGTTCATGCCGCAGGTGGTATCAGTGGAATTATGAAAGAAGTTAGCAATATTCCAGGCGCTATCAATACAAAGTGTAAGACAGTATTAGGTACAATTCAAGATTACCTAGACGTTGCTGGTGAAATTGATAATGTTGTTATCAGAAAAGTTGAAAACGCATATAGCAAAGAAGGTGGTTTGGCAATATTATTCGGTAATTTAGCTGAAAATGGTTGCGTAGTTAAAACCGCTGGAGTTGCTCCATCAATGCTTGAACACCGTGGACCTGCTGTAATTTTTGAAAGCCAAGACGAAGCATGTGAAGGTATTTTAGCTGGTAAGGTTAAAGCTGGCGACGTAGTAGTTATCCGTTACGAAGGTCCAAAAGGCGGACCAGGCATGCAGGAAATGTTAGCGCCAACAAGTTATATTATGGGACGAGGTTTAGGTGAAAGCGTTGCATTAATTACTGATGGTCGTTTCAGTGGTGGTACTCGTGGAGCTTGTATTGGTCACGTTAGCCCAGAAGCTGCGGCTGGTGGTATTATCGGTTTAGTCGAAGAAGGTGATATAATCAACATTGATATTCCAAACCGTATTATGGAACTTGAAGTTAGTGATGAAGTTTTAGCTGAGCGTCGCAAAAATTGGGTTGCACCTGCACCAAAAATCACTAAAGGCTGGTTAGGTCGTTATGCAAAATTAGCAACAAGTGCTGATACTGGAGCTATTTTAAAGTAGCAGCATTTTTAAAATTTTTAGGTATTTCTAATAATTAATTAGAAAAATCAATATTAAGCAGTATTAATTTTTTATTAGTACTGCTTTTTTTACAAGGAGAATTTAAATGAAAAAGAAAAATGTAATTTTAATTTCATTAGGGGCAACACTATGGTTGGCATTATCGATAACAATTGTAGTTATACAGGTTAAAGAATTTAAGAAAAACTTTAAAAGAGAATTTAAAAAACGAATCGCTGAAATTGGACAGCAACACTCACAAAATCAAATAAAATTTGAACAAAATATTCAAGAGCAACCTAAAATTGTTTTTCCTAAACAAAAAAATATTGTAACTCAAGAAGATTTTCTAAATAGAGCATCTTTACCTTTTTTTAGAAAATGGCTGGGAAAAACTCCTGAATATAAACAACATCCACTATTTGATTTATACTGCAAACATCTTTCAATAACACTGTCAACTGAAGAATATGATTACGCTGTAAAAAAATCTCAAGAACTCTTAAAAAAGAACCCTGACGATATCATTAGTTTTTTAGTAGCATGGTCAACTGGCGGCGTAGAAAAAACTGATGAAGAATGGGCAAATGAATTTAAACGATTAGAAGAAAAAGCTAAAAATTATATCGATAAATTTTTCATCGCACGTGGGTACTATTATGCTACTAATAAAAACTTTAATCAAGGTTTAATCTTTAAAACTAATTATATACTTTTTGATCTCGCAAAAAATGAAAAACTCAGTAAATATGACCAACAAACTTTATTTCGCTATTTAGGAAATTATGATAATTATCATAGAGCTTACTTGAACAAAACACTCGCAATAAATTCACAAAATAGTTGGCTAAAAAATACGCTGTTAGGTGAACTGTATATTGATATTGCTTGGGACAAACGTGGTAGTGGTTGGGCGTCAACAGTCTCTGAAAAAGGATGGGATGGTTTTAAAAAATATATTTCGATAGCTCGCGAACATCTTGAAAAAGCCTATCAAGAATATCCAGATTTACCAGAAGCTCCTAACAGATTAATATCTGTAGCTATGGCTGATAGTGAAGATAGTGAAATAATCTGGTTCAATCGCTCAATTGCGGCACAAATTGACTATAAAAAAAGTTATAGTAAATTGAGCTGGGCATTGCGTCCTCGTTGGTGTGGATCTATACAAAAATTAAAAGAATTTGCAAACGCCTGTGTTGAAAGCAATATTGATAACCGTGTCCCATATAGGTCAGCTCTAAAAATTTATAAAAATATTGCAGAAGAATTATCTAACGACAAATGGCAAAAAATTTACCGTGAAAAAGATGTTGCTAATAATATTGAAAAAATTTTAACAAAACTTCATAAAATTGATACTGAAAAAAAGGCCCCAGCAGACAAGTGGTATACATTTCGAAAAATTTGGATTTTATTCTATCAAGGGAAATACACTGAAGCACAAAAATTGATGAATAGTTGTGATATAAAAGATTTTAAGGAAGAAAATGAAACTATGTATTCAAGCTCTATTTTTGTTGAGTGGATCAATGTTTATGATGAACTAACAGGCATGGGCAATTTAACTGCTGAAATGGAAAAAGTTGATAGTTTATATATGAAAGATAAAGAATTAGCTATTGACGAACTACATCAGTTATTAGAAAAAAAGAATTTAACTAAAACTCAGCAGTTGTATTTATGTAAAAAAATTTGTGAAATGAAGTCGATATATGGAGTCGATGATAGTCGTTTTGAATGCCATCTTTTAATAGCAATAGAGAGTAATGATTATCAATTAGCTCAAAAGATGCTTGATCTCGGCTATAATATTAATTATAAAAATAGCATAGGAAGAACTGCACTTTTTTATTCAGCGACACGCAATAAAAATTTAACAGCAGTCAAATTTTTAGTTAACAAAGGAGCAGATCTCGAAACAAAAGATAAATGGGGTTACACAGCATTATTTTTTGCAGCAAGGTACAAAAATAACGGAAAAATAATAAAATACCTAATAAAATCTGGTGCAGATATTGAAACAAGAAGTAATTTGCATTATACACCTTTAATGTTTGCTATCGAAAGAAAAAAAATAAACAATGTTAAAACTTTAGTCGAAGCTGGAGCAAAAATCAATATTCAATGCCGTACCCATACAATGTGGAAATGCGTGAGACATACCAAAAATCAACAAATTATTGATTACATGTTATCACACGGATTAGAGAAAAAATTAAGTTTAAATTAGTATATAATTAAATATTTATCAAATTAATACTTTTTTTTATTCGTATTATGATTGTAAAATTTATTTTTAGAATTTATTTTAATTAAAGAATAATTATAAAAAAAATTATAAGATGATTTTTTTATTACCTTAAAAAACAGAAAAAGTAGTAAAAAATTGGAGAATTAAAACATGATGTGGAAAAAATATTGTACGACAGCATTTGCAACAGCAACAATGCTTGCAGGTACTCAAATTGTGGCTTCTGAACTTAAAAAAACAGAAACAACTGATGAAAAGATTTTTGCTGAAACAATCAAAAATGTTGATACTGGCGGAAAAATGTTACAGTATTATAATACTCAACAACTTGGCAATCAAATTCGCCAAATGGTTGCTTTACTTAAAAATATTGCAAAAATGGATCCAACAACCAATAGTTCTCCAATGCTGCAGATCAAAATGCAAATTGCATTTCAAGTTCTTGATGAGTTAATTGAAGCTTCAGGAGTGGAGTGTTTTAAAAGTTATGCGGTGAGCGAAAAATTAGCAGAAGATGGTATGTACATTACCAAAACATTTGCCTATACTGACAATGATCCTCAAGGTTTAATCTTTAAAATTGCTGAAAAAAATCGTCCTTTCAACAAATTAAAAAATATTCCTAAAAGTAGCAATTTAGCAATTGGAGCTCAAGTTGACGCCTTTAATATTTATCAAGCAATTAAAGCTGAAGCAAAGAAAAATGCTGATAAAGACATTGCTGCAATGCCTATGAAACTTGAAAATGAATTCTACCAAAATACTGGTAAATACTTAATTGATATTTTAAAGAGCGCAAGTGGTGAATACCAACTAATTGTTAAAGTTAAATTCGTTGAGAAACAACCAACAGCTCAGGTAGTTTTTAGAATCCCTAATAATAATAACTTTCTAGGTGAATTTCTTGAAACTAATCTAGATATGGCAATGAAGTCAAATAAAGCAATTTATAAGGAAAAAGATCATCACTACAAATTAATTAAGGATGCAACTATGCCTGACTGGTTGAATCCACGTTTGGTTATAACTAAAGACGAAATTGTTTTCACGACTGATACAGCATTTTTAGCTGAATGTATGAATAATAAAGATACAGAATATGCTCAGAAAATTATTGATGGTTTAAATATTGATAAGCAAGATGGTGGTCTAAGTTATGTGATTGCCCACTTTGATAAAAAAGTTTTAAATGACGTAAAGGCTCTTTTGCCTCCACAAATCACCCAAATGTTTAATGCAGAACTTGATAAATTCTCTGAATTAAAATTCTATAGTCTTGATTACCGATTAAAAAATGGTTTCAAATCAGTGGTGAAATGTAACTATGAATTAGGACAATTCCAAAGTTACGCTGCTATGCAATTGCCTATTATGGCTGGAGTTTTACTCCCTGCTTTAAATGCGGCACAAATGAAAGCAATGCAAATTAATCAAGCTGCTCAGATGAAAATGCAAAACGGCAACGACTTCAAGATAAAGTTTACACCAATACCTGTAGAGAAAAAAGCTAAGTAGCCTATATTAATCAATATTTATATAAAAAAATGATACTGAGAATTAAAATTTTTCAGTATCATTTTTTTAAGTCAATTCCTTAGAACGCTTTTTCCATACGAAACATAAAATTATAATAGCACAAGAAAAAGTTATGACTTCAGATATTGGCATAGCAATATAAACACCCGTAAGGTTCAATGAAGCAATTTTAGGCAAATAAGTCAAAAGTGTTATAGGCAAAATAAAACCACGTAAAATTGCTACAATCAACGATGCTGCAGGCAAATGTAACCCTGTAAAAAAAGTCGCTAATACAATATTCACTCCGCACAATAAAAATCCCCATTTATATATTGCTATAAAATCAAGAGTTAATTTGATTACTTCATTTGCTGTTACTTGATTCTTATCAATAAACATCAAAATAAAATTTTCAGAAGCAAAGCTCAAAACACTTACCATCATAATACCGACCAAAAAAACAAATGCAACGGTACATAATAAAAACTGAATAACCCTCTTTTTATTTTTAGCTCCATAATTTGCACTAACTAAAGGACCCAAATTGTCACTCACTCCATAACTAATCATCATTACAATAAATGACAAATATCCAACAATTGTGAATGCGGCAACACCATTCTCACCGACCATTTGCATTAAAGTGCGATTATAAAGTAAAATAATTACTCCCGTAGACATTTCACTAAATAATTCGCTAGAGCCATTATATGCTGCTAAAGCAACCTCTTTTAGAGAGCCGATATTTTTGGTAAAGCGTAGATTATTTTTTTTCAAAAAGAAGTGACCACATAGTATTAATAAAGCAACAACTTGTGACGCTCCAGTTGCATAAGCGGCTCCAACAACTCCCATTTCATATTTTGCTATTAGTAGGTAATCTAAAAAAATATTTATTCCCACTCCAAACATTGGAGCAATCCCTGCCAGCATAACATTACCATCAGCACGTATAAAACTTGATAAAGTAATCCCAATCATAAAAGCAGGGACAAATGCTAACAAAACATTAAAATAAGATTGTGAATATTGTAATACATTATTATTAACGCCAAGAATTTTCATAACTGAGTCATTAAAAATAAATCCTCCAGCCACAAAAATAACGCTAAAGAAAATCATAGTAAAAATAACTTTCGTAAAAATTGCATCTGCCTTAGTAATATCATTTTCTCCAATATATTTGGCATAACGCACGACACCTCCCACACAAAAAACAATTGATATTGCCATAAAAACCGAATAAACTGGGAAAACTAAATTTGTTGCTGCTAGTTGCTGAGTTCCACAATATTGACCTATAAAAATCCCATCTACAACCCCAGCCGAAGACTGCGCTAACAACGCCAAAACCCAAGGTAAACTATAAAGGAAAAAAGTCGGAACAACTTTTCCCCGCACCATGATATTACTACTGATTGAGCTTTCACTCATATTTCTAACTCCAAATAAAAAACTTTTAAAAACCATATTATACTCATGCTTAGTTGACAAAAACTCAGAATAAGTTACGATTTTTAAAAGTTTCTCGATAAAAAAATTTTATTAATTAACTACTCATAAATCACTTCACCAAATTTTGGTAACACAAATGCCGCTTGGTGAACTTCAGTAGTATAATATTTTAATTGCTTAGCAGTTTCCTCATCAGGTGTTCGACATGGCTTTCTAACATCATATTTTAATGATCCGAGCCCAGTCCCAATATTTCCACCTGGATATGTAGGAATAAAAATTGCTGCATATCCAAAAATAGGAAATAGTTGCCTAAAAATTGTCATTATACTTTTAACAACATCTGTGTGTAAGAAGAAAGACTCTGCCTGATTAGCAATAATTCCATCACATTTAAGAGCTGTTTTCATCGTTGAATAAAACTCTTTAGTAAATAATGCCTCTCCTGGTCCAATTGGATCTGATGAGTCAACAATAATCACATCATAAAACTTTTGACGCTCCTTGATAAATTCACTACCATCGGCAATATTAATAGTTACACGTTCATCTTCAAAACCAATTGCTGTTGAAGGAATAAATTCACGAGCTACATTTATAACTTCCTCATCAATTTCACAAATATCAATATTTTTTACACATTTGTGCTTCGCTACTTCACGTAAAATACCACCATCTCCGCCACCAATTACAAGCACATTTTCTGGATTTGGATGACTAAATAATGGCACATGCGTCATCATCTCTTGATAAGCAAATTCATCTTGTTCAGTTAATTGGATAATATCATCAAGAACCAACATTTTACCAAAATTTTCAGTTTCATAAAGATCTATTTTTTGGAATTTACTTTGCTTATTCACCAGATGTTTTTTATACTTTAAAGACAAAGCTATCCCCGGCCACATATCACACAATTCTGAAAACCATCCTGATAAAATTTTTGTCATAATATTTCCTATCTATTTTTTATTGTTAATAGTTTAAGGTTATTTTTCTACTTCAATTAAAACTATCTACGCAAACTAATTTGCATTCGGTAATGTTTTGCATTAAAAAATTCATTTGCAAATTCGGCGACTTCGCGTGGTTCAAAATAATTACAACTAAAAACATCTATATATAAGTTTGTCGAGTTATTTTTCAAGTGACCACAAATTGTCGCATCATTAGAAATTTTACTAAAGCCAGTGATATTATCATTAATGCTAAAACAAACAGGAATTTTCGAATCCGCTAAAGACAAGCTAAATTTTTCTGTGCACTTTTTAATAAATTCTTTTATCAATTCTTTGTCAACAATCTTGACTCCATCACAGTCATATAAGTCTATTGAAGATGTTAGACCCCACGCTTCATTTTCCATAAACTTGCGCTCCCAGCTTAGTGCATACATATGAGTGCGATCTTCATAAACTGGCACCATCTTTTCTACGCCATTATTTCCTATAATTCCACGGTTCATTACCGAAGAAATAATCACTTGCTCAGATTCTAGGCTCTCTCTTAATGATTCCACCGCAGCATGAAAATCAATAGTTTCTCCACAAGTAAAGATATCAACAGCCGCATAATCATGTTCAGGCCAAGCATGTACAGCAAAGTGCGACTCACTAATTACTACAACACCACTAACCCCCTGTGGCTTAAAATCATGAAATTTACTACTTATCACGGTCGCATTACTATCAACAGCTGATTTAATAAACGCCTTTTCCATTGTTTCGCAATCAGCTAAAATTTTACTACTACATTCATAATATTCAATAGTCATATGCTTTCCTAAGGCAAAACAACGATCAAAAAGCAAATCATTTTTTATCTTATTATTGTGAATAATATTGCTACTACTCATTGGTGATTTTTCTATCCTTTTGGTTTAAATTGACAAAAGGGCATATAGTTGTTCTAAACTACGCGCCCTAATCAAAATTAATATTTAATTATATTACTCTTATTGATAAATTAATTTTTTACCATTAGTTATTTTTTTTCTTGTTTAAAAAGCACACTGTTTTCTTCAACCCAATCACCTAGAATTAAATCTCCTAGAGACATACCTCGACCAAAAGCGCTTGCCCCATCCAAACTTTGACTGTATGCTCTAAGCATCGGTTTTTGTTTTTCGAAATTTTTCATATCTGGTTTTTCACGCTTATTAACTTTTACAAAAATTGCTCCAAAATTAGCATTGGCGTTTAACTCAGAAATTGCACCTTGTTTCGTTGGAACGGCTAAGTTTGAGGCCAAAGAAACTTTTGGATCACGACTCATAATTAAAGACATTAGCGTGAATGGTTTCATGTTTTCTATACTAACTTTGCTTGTTTTCTTATCAAATTCTTTATTATTACTTACGGCATTATAGACGTTTGTTGCATCTTCTCGAGCTAATTTTAAACTTACACTCAAAATATAATCGGCTTTAATTTTTTCTTGAATATCGATTGGTAAGTCAGTATATTTTTCAGCTTCACCGGCAGCAATTTTTTCATCAACCACTGCAACATAGTACTTACCATCGTCATCTCCAACACCATCTACAACTTCAGCCGCATAGCTTGCGTCAATATTAGTATCGTCAACTGTTTTTAATAATGCTTGAGGCGCTTTACCTTTATAATTTTCACCATCAACACGCACTTTTCTTTCACTAATAACGTCCAATTTACTATTTTTTGCTAATTTAGCAAAAATTTCTAAACGCTTGTCTTGAGCCGTATCAGCTTCTTGGAATAATTCTGTCACAAATTGTAACGCAGCATCAACAGCTTTTGCCTTGCATTTTTGCTTAAATAAAGTGTTTTGAATCTCTTTTTTAACTTCTTCAAAAGTCTTATATTCTGTTTTATCTTTTGTTGCTGTAGGATCTTTTACAAAACGTTCTTTATTTTTTTCATAGTAACCTTTCATACTTTTTTCAGTAATTGCATCTTTTACGTCATTAGCAAAAGAACGAAAGTTAAAAACAGCATAATCAAATGAAACCAACTTTGGTTGTGGATATTTATCTTTATTATCGTTAAAATATGCAACAATATTTTTTTCTTCTGTATTCACATCTTGAGCATAATTTTTATTATCAAAAGTATAACTTGTTACTTCATATTTACCATAAAGGTAATCATAAAATACTTTTAGCTGATCATCAGAAGCAATCATTGGTATATTCGCCGCAAAAAGGCTTGAAACCTTTTCTATTTTGATTACGAATTTCAAAGCAGCATCAACATCTTTTCCTGAAATTCCAGATTTTTTCAATGTTTTAGTAAAATCATGGAATTTCTTGCCATCAAACTTACCATTAGTTGCATATTGAGGAAAGTTCTTCAAGAAACTTTTTAATTCGTCATCAGTAACGAAAATACCAAGTTTATCTGCGGCACGCTCACGAGCTAAAAAAGAAATATAACGGCTATCATCATAATTACTATTTCCCAATCTACCTGTACTAACTGCCCCCATAATTTGTACATAACGATCTATCTTCCATAAATCCGTTTGAGTAAAGTCCTGTTCAAATGACTTTCCTCTTTTCGAGTTTTGACTCGCACAAGAGTTACCACTTAAACCATAACCAAGAGATACGACTAAAGCTACTGATAAGAATCCGAAAAACCATTTACCATGCTGATGCATAGCAGTATTTAATTTACTAATGAACATTTTTAAAGTCCTTTACCTTTTTTATATGTTATTATTTTTATTATTAATCACAATCAAAAGTCAACAAATAGAAAATGTTGACAAATAGCAATATAGCTCATTTTTTTGAAATTTAAATATCATCTTTAAAAAAATATTCATTTTTACGTTTAATAATAAGTTTTTTTTACTAGCAATAAACTTCAATAGACTATATAGTAAATTTAAGTTAAATTAGCATTATTTTGAACATTTTAAACATGTGTCAAATAAGATAAAACAATCTAAAAATGGTATTCATGAAAAAAAGCGCACTATTATTTTTTGAAAACGTTGGCAATATCACTAGCGATCTGACTAGCCAAGTCACCTCGCTAGTGCGGTTTATTGCCGCAGTATTTTTTTCTTTAGGAGCAGCAGTACGCCACCCCAAGAAAGTGCGTTGGCATGAAACGATTTACTATATTAATATGTGTGGTAGCGATGCCTTGGGCATTGTAATACTACTATGTTATTTGATGGGGCTAATTACAGCTTACCAAAGTATTGTCCAACTCCATAAATTTGGTGCTGATATTGAATTAACTGTTTTAATGAATGTTGCCGTTTGCAAAGAGCTAGCTGCTTTAATGGTGGCAATAATTTCAACAGGAAGAGCAGGATCTGCTTTTGCAGCAGAGATTGGAACAATGAAAATTAATGATGAAATCAATGCACTTAAAACTTTAGGCTTATCACCTGAGCGTTTTTTAATTACTCCAAAAATTATTGCAATGTGCCTGGTTGGTCCAATTTTGACTGTATTTGGAATGTATGCAGCATTAATTGCAGGAGTTGTCGTTGCAAAAACATTTTCAGATATACCAGTTGAAACTTATGTTACGACTTCAATAAATTACTTGAAACCACGTTGGATTTTTGAAGGAATGGTAAAATCGTTGGTCTATTCTTTTCTAATCGCCTCAATTGGTTGTGAGAAAGGATTTGCATCTCAAAATGACTCAAAGGGAGTTGGTCGTTCTACAACATCAGCAGTAGTCAGCGGAATTTTTTGGATTGTAGTTGCAAATGCGATTATAACTTATATCTTTATGAAAATATTTGCTAAATAACTATGGGAAGGAATTAGGTAAATGATTATGAAACAAAAACAAAGGCCTGTAATAAAGGTTGAAAATGTCACAATTGGCTACGGTAATAATATAGTTTTAAATAATATTAACTTTGAAGTTAAACAAGGTGAAATATTTGCTATTATGGGTGGTTCTGGTTGTGGTAAGACAACTTTATTAAAAAATATTATTGGCCTATATAAACCATTTTCTGGAGATATTAAAATTTATGGAAAGAGCATGCTAAAAGCATCTAAGCATGAACAACAACTACTACTACAACAATTTGGAGTAACATATCAAGAAGGCGCATTATTTGGAGCGATGACATTAGCCGAAAACGTAGCGCTTCCTTTAGAAGAATTTACTGATTATTCTCAAGAAAAAATTGCTAAAATTGTTAATGAAAAATTAAAAATTGTCGATCTAGAAGGTTTTAATGACTATATGCCAAGCGAATTAAGCGGTGGAATGAAAAAACGTGCAGGAGTAGCTAGAGCATTGGCGCTGGAGCCAAAACTACTATTTTTTGATGAACCATCGGCAGGACTAGACCCTATAACTTCGGCAGATTTTGATAGTTTGATTATGAATCTACGGGATAAATTAGATACAACAATTGTAATTGTAACACATGAACTAGATAGCATTTTTACGGTATCTGACCGAGTAATTATGTTAGATCAGCGTACAAAAGGAATTATCGCTGAAGGCGATGTTCACAAATTAAAACAAGAGTGCCACAACGAATGGGTACAAGAATTTTTGAGTCGAAAAGGGTTAAAAGTATAAAGCTACGCTAATAATGGAGCAAAAATAATAATGGAAAATTTAAGTAAAGTTAAACTAGGAATATTTGTAACAGTAGGAATTGCACTTTTTTCGATTCTAATATTCTATGTTTCCGTAAAACAACTAATTCAACCCCACGCAAGGTTGGTGACCATTTTTAAGGAGTCAGTCCAAGGCCTTGAAAAAGGTTCTCAAGTAAAATACAAAGGGGTAACCATTGGTTCAGTTAGCGATATTTTTATTATGACGTCAAATGAACAACATTTAATTCAAGTTGAAATGAAAATTAATTTTGACTCATTACACTCAAGCGACACAAAACAACTAGCAAAAATGTTTGGGGATTTTATCCAAAAAGAGCGAAAACGCGGTCTGCGTTGTCGTTTAGAATTTGCCGGTATAACAGGGCAAAAATATATTGAAATGGATTATTTTGACGGCATCCCTAATTCACCAATGGAAGAATTAGCTCTAATTAACAGCAAAGATCGGCAATATTATTTACCATCTACTAGATCTGTTTTCAAAGGGTTAATTAGTCAATTAACCAGATCATTAAATAATATAGCGAAGATAGATTTCCACGGTATTAGTAAAGATTTACATAAATCAATACAGTCTGCTGATAAGTTAATTAATAGCCCAGAAATTTCACGTATTGTTGCAGAACTACAAAAATCGAGTCAAAATTTAACAGCTATCCTAGAAAAAGCAAATCAAGCATTTGATGCAAAAGATATTCGTGAAATCCTAAGTGAAATAAATGATTTAATTAAAGAAACTGATTCTCTAATTACTATTGCAAAAAAAGACTTAAAAAGAGCTCAAATTGGTAAAACAACTGAGAGTTTTCGTAATGCGGCAAATGCAGTCACTACTTCAAAAGAAGATGTGACATATTTATTAAAACAAATAGAGCAAACAGTTGCGTCTTTAAACGAATTAATTAACAAAATAAACGATGACCCTTCGTCATTAATAAGAGGAAAACAGACATCTCCAGCACTTAAAGAGGTTCAAAACAGCAATTAACCAAACATAAAATTTATAAAAAAAGTTGTATTTGCAACAAAAAACATTTATCTTATAAAAATGACTAATTTAAAGGGTAAATAAAATGAGCGAAAATATTTCACGTATCGGCGAAGTGATAAGAGCAACTAAAGAAACCGATATTTATGTTAAAATAAACCTTGATGGCACAGGCGAAAGTGTCATTGATACTGGTATCCCATTTATGGATCATATGTTAACACTTTTTGCAAAGCATGGCTTTTTTGCCTTAGAGGTAAAAGCGAAAGGTGACCTTGAAATTGATTGTCACCATACAATGGAGGACTTAGCTTTAACTCTTGGAGAAGCAATTAATAAAGCATTAGGAGCCAAAGAGCAAATCAAACGTTATGGCAGTGCTATATTACCAATGGATGAAGCACTAGCTTTAGTGGCATTAGATTTATCTAATCGTCCATACTTGGTTTACGATGTTGAACCACCACGTGATTACATTAAAGAACTGGATACTGCTTTATTTAAAGAATTTTTCCAAGCTTTAAGCGTAAAATGCGGTATGAATTTACATATCAAAATGTTAAGCGGTTCTGAAGTTCACCATATTTTTGAATGTATCTTCAAAGCTTTAGCAAAAGCTCTTGACGCCGCGACTACTAAAGATCCTAGAGTCAAAGGAGTACTATCGACAAAGGGAACTTTATAAAATTATTAAATCATATTTTCTAGCACTAAGTAAAAGTTATTTTTATTTAGTGCTTTTTTATATTTTCATAAAAAAAATCGTCTCTAATTATAAAAATTGGAGACGATTTTTGAATTATAAAATTAACAAAACTATAAAAGATTTGTTAATTTTATATATCTTACGTTAATGCATTCAATAGAATACCAGCTGCCACTGCTGAACCAATTACACCAGCAACATTTGGTCCCATCGCGTGCATCAACAGGAAGTTTTGTGGATTATCTTCTAAACCAACCTTATTGACAACACGTGCCGCCATAGGAACTGCTGATACACCAGCCGCACCAATTAAAGGATTGATTTTTTTACCACTCAAGAACCACATTACTTGACCAAAAATAACACCAGTTCCTGTACCTACACAGAATGCAGCTAAACCAAGAACTAAGATACCTAAAGTTTGGAAATTCAAGAATGCCGCAGCATTTAGTTTTGAACCAACCGATAAACCTAAGAAGATTGTCACAATGTTAATTAAGTCATTTGAAGCAGTGTTACTTAAACGCTCAACTACACCACATTCTTTCATTAAGTTACCAAACATAAGCATACCAATCAATGGTGCCGCATCTGGCAATAAGAATGCGCATAGCAATGTAACAGCAACAGGGAAGCAAATCTTCTCAACTTTTGAAACATGACGAAGCTGAGTCATTTTTACTTTACGTTGCTCTTTAGTTGTGAATAACTTCATAATCGGAGGCTGAATAATTGGAACCAACGCCATATATGAATATGCCGCTACCGCAATCGCACCCAATAAGTGTGGAGCCAACTTACTTGTTAAATAAATACTTGTTGGACCATCAGCACCACCAATAATACCAATTGAAGCTGCTTCTTTTAATGTAAATTCTACCCAGCCAACATTCGTTAATAAAACCGCACCAATTAAAGCACCAAAAATACCAAACTGAGCAGCAGCACCTAATAAAGCTGTTTTTGGGTTAGCAATCAATGGACCGAAGTCAGTCATCGCACCAACACCCATGAAAATAATTAATGGGAATACACCAGTTTTAATACCAACATAGTATACCATACCTAATAAGCCATCAGGTCCATCAATACCAGCCATTGGGATATTTGCTAAAATTGCACCAAAACCAATTGGAACAAGCAATAAAGGCTCAAAACCTTTGAAAATAGCTAAATATAATAATACAATACCAACAAACATCATAATCAAACGACCTGCACCTAAGTGCCAATTTGATTTAAAATCAGCGTTTGTTGTACGAATAATATCATAGATACCTGTACTATGCCACAGGTTAGTTAACATCACAGAAAACTTTAAGTCGTTAGCTTGAGTATCTTTTTCTTTTGAATCATGAATCACCGTTGGAACACTGTATGTATACAAAAAATTACCAGCTTCTAACTGACATTTTGTTTTAACAAGTTTACCAATTGAGATAATTTTACTAGCTGCACTTAAACGCAATGTACCTTTACTACGATCTTTTGGAGATAAAATCATTAACTCACGGTAACCATTGTAAGTTTGACCTTCCAAGAAAGATACACTATAAACAATAGCAGGCTTATGCCAAGTATAATAAACAGCTTTTACGCCATTACCTATGTCTTTTGTAAATGTCAGATTATTAGCATGATCAGCAAGTTCTTGCTCACTTAAAGTTGGAGCAGAAACAGTTGCATCAGGACCAGCTAATGCTGTCGTGTTAAACACAACAGCACTAACAAATACAAACATTGCTATTAATAATAATTTCAATGAACGCATTTTAATTACACCTCTAAAACGATTAATACATCGCCAGGATTAACTTTCTGTCCTTTCTCAACACAAATTTGAGAAACTGTACCAGCACAAGGAGCAGAAACAGGAGTTTCCATTTTCATTGCTTCAACAGTTACTAGAACATCACCTTCAGCTACAACATCACCAACTGCAACATTACAACCTAAAACTGTTGATGGCATTGGAGCTACAACATCTTCAGTGTTACCGCTTGCTGCTGGAGCTGCTGCTGCCGCTGGAGCCGCCGCTGCTGCTGGTGCTACGCTTGTACCAGCTGGACCAACGTGAACATTAAAAGTTTTACCTTCAACAGTCACTGAGTAATCACCGCTTTCTGCTGGTGCTGCTGCTTTTACTTCGTCTTCTTTGTAACGTACGCCGTTTGGCATTTCACCATTTAAGAAATCTAAACCTTTATCGCCACATGTAGAAACGATGAAAATATTCTCATCGGTTACTTCTAAGTTAGCAGCTTTTAATTTATCAGTAGCAGGTTTAATACCTAAGTTTTCATTTTTATCATTGATGTCATGTACGTCTTCAGTAGTTGGCTCTAAACCTAATTGATCAGAAGCTAATTTTACAATCTCAGCATCTGGAGTTGCTGGAGTTGCTCCGAAATAACCTAATACCATTTTACCATAACCTTCAGTAATTTTCTTCCATTTACCTTGAGTTACATTAGCAAATGCTTGTTGGAAATAGAATTGAGAAACAGGAGTTACAGAAGTACCGAAACCACCTTTTGCTACAACTTCTTGCATTTCTGCAATTACTTGTGGGTATAAATCTAAACAGTTGTTATCACGCATCATTTGAGTGTTAGCTGTTAAAGCACCACCTGGCATTGGGCTGAATGGGATAATTGGGTTAACTTCTGTTGCTTCTGGAGGTAAGAAGTATTTATCCATGCAGTCTGTGAATACGCGTTCAGCTTCAATAATCTTATCGATATCAATATCTAATTTGTAGTCAGTACCACGTAAACGATGCCACATTGTTAAGATATCTGGCTGACAAGTACCGCCTGAAGCAGGTTTCATAGCTAAGTCAATGCAATCACAACCAGCTTCAATAGCAGCCATGTAACAAGATGTACCCATACCAGCTGTTTCATGTGTATGAACATGAATGCTAACTTCTGAAGGTAAAATTTTACGAGCTTGTTTAATTGTCTCATAGATAACTGCTGGAGTAGCTGTACCTGAAGCATCTTTGAATGCTACGCTATCAAACGGAATTTCAGCATCTAAGATTTGTTTTAGACGATCAACGTAGAACTCTGGAGTATGAGCATATTTTTCATTTAAGCCTGGAGGTAATCCCATTAATGTAACAGTTACTTGGTGATTTAAACCAGCAGCTTTAATTCTGCTACCACTGTATGCTAAGTTACGAACGTCATTTAATGCGTCGAAGTTACGAATTGTGCTAACACCATGTTTTTTGAACATTTTAGCATGTAAGTCAATGATTTCGCGACATTGAGAAATCAAACCTACAACGTTAGCACCACGTGATAAAGTTTGTAACTCTGCATCTGGACCGGTCACTTCACGAATTTTGTCCATCATATCGAATGCATCTTCTTGACAGTAGAAATATAAACTTTGGAAACGAGCACCACCACCCATTTCAAAGTAGTTTGTACCAGCAGCTTTTGCAGCTTCGATAGCTGGTAAGAAATCTTCAGTTTTTACGCGAGCTCCGTAACATGATTGGAATCCATCACGGAAAGACGTGTCCATAAATTTAATAGTCTTCATAATTTTTTGATCAAATCCTTAATTTTCTATCTAGATTAACTTTGTTGTTATATTTTAATCACTTTTACTTTTAATTAACCATATAGTTCGTGGTTAATTACTTCTTTCTACTACGGTGCATATGAACTGCTGCTACTGCTGCTGCCATCAAAGTTTTATCTTCACTTTGAGTTGCTGCTTTTGCTGCAGGGCGAGCTACCGCTACTGCTGGTTCCTCTAAAAGGTGTGCGATTGGTTTAACCAATACTGCGATGCCTTTTACAAGGCCAATCAACAACACTAAGAATGCGAATACCGCACCCATACCAAGCGCCATCAATAAAAAACCTTCTTGCATTTTTTTACTCCTAAAATTTTGTTATATTTTAAATTTGTTAAATATCAAATACTTATGAGTATATTTTTTATATAAAAAAATACGGTTTCAATTTCTTGACAATTATTTTATATTTAATAAAAAAATATAAAATCACAAACAATTTATCGTATTCTATGGAAATTGCAAATTTTTAATCGTTTCTTTTTGTATTTTTATGTCTCCACAGAGAATTATCTGCTCTTTTTGATCGATTTCAAAGATAATTTCCCCATTTTTTGTCAAATCTTTAACAATACCTTTTAGCGTATTGTTTTGCGCATCAACAATATCAATTTTTTGATTTAGCAATTTATTTTCTTTTCGCCATAACTCATATAAAAGCTCTTGTGACCCTACCGTCAAATTAAAATAATCCTTAAAACATTCAGCAAATTCTGCAACGAGATCAGCAATCTGATAATTATTATCTCTTTCAGTAACAATTTTTAATGATGTAGCTGCTTGATCTAATTGAGCCAAATATTCCGAGGTTGAATTTATATTAATTCCCACGCCAATAACCAAGCCGTCGAGAGTATTATTTTTATTTAAAATACCTTCACATAAAATTCCTGAAATTTTTTTATAACCGCAATAAACATCATTAGGCCATTTCAACCACAACGGCAACTCTTTCTTTTCACTAAAACTACGTAGTGTTTTAATTGTAGCCAAACCACAAATCCAAGTCACCATATGAATTGGAAATGGTGGATTCTTAACGACTATTGAAGCATAAACATTATCATTTTTAGGTGAAAGCCATGTACGGTTTAATCGTCCCCTACCCGCAGTCTGTTGCAGTGCATATGTTAAACTATAATTACCCAATGAATCAAAATTATCTTTTACGTAACGATTCGTCGAGTCAACGCTTTCTAAACATTTTATTTCGATTGAGCCAATTGTATTTTTTTGAACCATAATTTTAATCGTTTTTGTCATTTTTACAGTTATTTAATAAAAAAAGAGTAATTAAATTTTAAAGAAAACACTTTTTTATTTGCAAAGATTATTATATAGTGTTATATAAGAATCTCAAATTTTTTTTAAGTGATTTAAATAATAAAATTAATCTTTAATATAATTATAAGGAAGACTTAAAGTGAAAAAAGTATTAATTCCTACAAAATTAGACGGTGTATCAGCAGCAATTTTACAAGACAAAGGATTTAATGTAATCCAAGACGCTGATACTTCATTAGAAACATTAGCAGCACAACATGCTGATACAGAAGTCATTATCGTTCGCAGCGAGAAAGTAACTGCAGAAATTATTGATTCATTACCGCAATTAAAATTAGTAGTACGTGCTGGAGCTGGCTACAATACTATTGATATCAAATACGCTCGTAAAAATAACGTTGACGTAATGAATACTCCAGGCGCTAATTCTAATGCAGTTGCAGAAGAAGTTGTAGCAATGATGCTTGCAGGAGCACGCCATATCGTTAAAGCAGATATTTCTACACGAGCTGGTTTATGGGAAAAAGCCAAATTCATGGGTACTGAAATCACTAACAAAACAATTGGCATCATTGGTCTTGGTAACATTGGTCGTTTAGTTGCTAAACGTTTAGAGGGCTTCGAAATGACAGTGCTAGGATATGACCCATTTATTTCGGCATCTTTAGCTGAAAACATGAATATCAAATTAGCTTCTGTTGAAGAAATTTTTGCACAATGTGATTATATTTCTTTACATATTCCAGAAAACGATGAAACACGTGGCATGGTAAATAAAAAATTATTTGAATCTATGAAAGATGGCGCAGCTATTGTTAACTGTGCTCGTCATGGAGTTATCAATGAAGATGACTTGCGTGCAGTAAAAGCAACTAAAGATATTAAATATCTAAATGACGTATATCAAAAAGATGCAGCTGGCGAAAAGTCAATTACTGACTGTGCCGATTTAATGCTTCCCCACCTTGGAGCTAGCACAAAAGAAGCTAATTTTAATGCAGCTAAACGTGCTGCGGACCAAACAGTAGCTTATTTCGAAGAAGGCGTTACGAATTGCGTTGTAAATAAAGCCGTTCCAGAAGGAATGAATCCAGAGTTCCAAAAATTAGCTTATGCTTTATCTTCTTTAGCACGTAACTATCTTGGAAATCGTGTTCAACCTCAAAAAATTGAAGCAAGTTTCTATGGTCAACTAAATGATTTTGGTAAATGGTTAATTGCCCCAATTACAGCAGGAATTACAAAAGAAGTTGATCCATATGTTGAAGCAAATGATGCGTTAGAGTTTTTAAATGAGCGCGGCATTGAGTTTATAGAACGTGAAGCTGATCCAAACAAAAGTTACAAGGCTTCTATTACAATTGATTTATTCGAAGGATCTGCAGAGACAATTAATAAAGTTAGTGTTCGTGGTACAATCACTGAGGGTAATTTAATGATTTCACGTATCAATAAATTCGACAAATTATACCTAGAGCCAACTGGCACTACGTTATTTGTTGAATACAATGATGCTCCAGGAGTTATGGGTAAAATCACTAGTATTTTAGGGCGCAACAACATTAATATTGTTGATTTACGTGCTCCTCAAGATTTAGAATCTCATAAATCTCTAGCGGTTATTAAAACAAATGTTGATATTTCAGGAGAAATCGTTCAAGAAATAAAAGAAACTGTTAATGCAACAGCGGCATTCGTTTTCAATTATTAATTTTAAAAATTAATTGATTAATTAATAGCTACAAAAATAGCTTTTAGCGTACAATTTTTTGTAAATTTACGACTGAAAGCTATTTTTTTATTTATTTAATACTAACTAAAGTTTGACTTTTAACTTTTTTTTGACTATACTAATGTGATATTGATTTTATTTACAAATTTTTTTTTCGGTAATAAGGAGATGTCTACTCAATGACAGTTAAAAAAGATAATTTTACATTAGTTGAGCTTTTTATAATACTAGCGATTATTTTAATTCTTACCACTCTACTTATTCCTATTTTAGTTGCAGTAAAAGAAAAAGCTAACACATCAAATTGTACGGATAATCAAAAACGTGCTGGATATTATCTTTCAATGGCAAAAAATGATATCGGCAAAATTATTAACGGAAGTAGCAAAACACCTTGGGCTGGAGTCTTATCAGCAAATTTCTATGACCAAAACAATAATAATATTGGATTAGGGTATTTTCAGCATAATGATACTAATTTTTTACACTGTATAAAAAATAAAACATTACAGAGTAATAACTTAAGTAAAAGTTATGAATTTAGAAACACTTTTGGAATGCAAGGTCCAGACAATATCACCCACAAATACTGGACAGCGTCAATTGATGGACATTACCTTGATGCGACCAATAAAACTATTTCAAAAGAATATTTAAATACTATTAATGGTGCGCTATATGTTGATAAATACCCAGAATCCAGTAATACTATGTTAATAATTGATTCAAAATATATTGAAGGAAATACTGAAAGTTTATTTAATATCCATCGATCTGAATACCTTATTCGCTATCAAAACTCTAACGAGTATATGCACTCAGAGCAACGTGGAACTGCATATCTTGCCCATCAAGACTCATTAAATGCTCTTTTTAGTGATCTTCATGTTAACACTATTAATCGCTATCAATTAGATAAAATTATTTACAAAAAAAATAATATCTGCTTTGACCAAAATGGAGCAATGAAATCAATTTCACGAGGCCTTTACCTTTACGAAGTTTTCATTAAAAATGAAGATGGTGACGATATTATTTTAAAGCTTGAGAATCAATAAATTTTGCACTTTACGCAATTAGGTAGAGCAAAAATAATCTTTATATTTATATAGAATCTATATTAAAGTATCCTTATTGCTATTCGATGTCTACTCTAGTCTATTGATAATGTCATAATATTCCAAGATTTTTTTTACAAACTCCTCCTTAATTATAACAAAAAAAAATACCGCTAAGAATAAATTCTTAACAGTATTTTTTACAATTCACTTGTCTGTCAAATAAAATAATTTACTTATTAATCAACAATAACAGCTTCTTGATCTTGAATTGAATCATGCTGATCTTTTTTATGCCATAACGCAACTAATGGACTAGCAATAAACACCGAAGAGTATGTACCAACAATAACACCTAAAAGCATTGCAAATACAAAATCTTGAATTGCTGCACCACCAAATACTATTAACATAATAAGCACCATTAATGTTGTCACAGAAGTCAAAATCGTTCTACTTAAAGTTTTATTAATACTTTCATTAATAATACTTTTATAAGATCTATTTTTAATAAGACCTAAATCCTCACGTAGGCGGTCAAACACAACAATTGTATCATTTAACGAATAACCAATAATTGTTAAAATTGCAGCAATTACAGGTAAAGAAATAGTGTATCCAAGTAACAGGTAAACCCCCATTGCAATAATAACATCATGGAATAATGCAACAATTGCTGCAAAAGCATAAGCCATTTCAAAACGAATTGTAACGTAAATCAAGATACCTAACATTGCCAAACAAATCGCCGTTAGTGCTGCTTTCCGGAACAATCCACCAACTAAACCACTAATTGAACTTTGACCAGCTCCAACAAACTTAGATTCAGGATATTCCTTATTTAAAGAGTTTGCAATAATCATGCTCACGTCTTCATTCCCTTTTTCGTTGGCAATAGCGCCAGTTGCAGAAATATCAGAAACAACAACTTCTAACACTTTTATCTCACCTTGTTCTTTGTAAGATGAACGACTGCTTGGGAAACCACTATTTTTCAAAAATTTATCAATATCTTCAACGGGAACTTGCTTATCATAGTTCATTGTTAGCCTAATACCACCCGTCAAGTCTACATTAAAAATCGTTTTTCCTTTAATACCAAAAACAGCTAACGAGCCAACTATCATAATTATTGAAATAATCCCTGCAACTCTTGAAATTTTCAAGAAATTGATATTTTTAAAGCTAAATAAATTAAGCATTTTCAAACTCTTAGCCTTGGTCACATTCAACATTGTATCAAATAATAAACGTGATAAGAAAATTGTTGAGAACATACTTGTTGCAATACCAATACTTAATGTTACAGCGAAACCACGTACAGCACCTTTACCAACACTCATCAAAATTAATGCCGTTAATAAAGTTGTTAGATTAGCATCTAAAATAGTTGTAAATGCACGACTAAAACCCTCATGCAGTGCAGTTTTAAGTGTTTTACCACTCTGTAATTCTTCGCGAATACGTTCGAAGATAAGCACATTTGCATCAACTGCCATACCAATAGTTAAAACAATACCAGCAATACCAGGCAATGTTAGTGTTGCGTTGAATGCCGCCATTGCTCCAAGAATTAAAACCATATTAACAATTAATGAAACACTTGCAATAAGTCCTGCGCTCAAGTAATACATTGTCATAAAAATAACAACAACAGCCAATCCAGCTAAACCTGCGTATAAGCCACTTTTTACACTCTCAGATCCTAATGTTGGATCAGTGCTTTCAATACTTTTTACTTCAACTTTAAATTGTAATGAACCAGCATTTAACGCATCTGAAACAATTTTTGCCTCATCTTGACTAAAGTCCCCCGTTATCTGCGCTTCTCCTCCAGTAATAGGTTCATTTAAATTTGGTGCACTATATAATTTTTTGTCTAAAATAATCGCTAAACGACGACCAACATTTTTTGAAGTCACATCACCAAAATTACGAGCTCCATCAACGTTGAATCGTAAAATAATTTCCCAACCACCTGGAGCACTATTAACACGTGATAAAGTAATATTTTTACCGGTCATTTTTGGTTTAATTTCAACCAATAACGGCATCGCATCTCTTGCGCGCCCTGGTTGTTTCATCATCATATAACTTGTCGGAGGCTTATATGCTTCAGGGTTTTGGAAATATTTAATGCGCTCTTGAGCCATCATCGCATCAGTTGCAACTAAATTAAATGATAAACGAGCACTCATCTGTACTAATTGACGAATCTTTTGACTTTCTTGTTTTGTTGCTAAAGGAGCACGCAAAGTAATTAAATCACTACCTTCTGTACTAAAAATTTCTGATTCATTAATTCCCTGAGTTTCTAATCTTGAACGCAATGCCTCAATTGCCACATCAATATCCTGCGGCGTTAATTCAGTTTTTGGAGTACCATCAGTATTTTCTGCTCCATCTGGAGGTAATAAGCGTAACGTAAACTCTACACCTCCACTCAAATCAAGACCACGGCGAATTGATGGTTTTGCTTTATTTCTAATAAAACCAATTGCATCAGCATTATTTTTTAAGCTTTTATTAGTAAAAAGTTCTTTTAATTCAACTTTTTTTTCAGTTGCAGCAATACTTAATGCTTGATTTTCAAGCATATGCTCAGCATCTTTTTTCGCATTATTCTCTGCTTGAATTTTCTTTGCTGCCTCAACTAACTCTTGAGCTTTAGCAACATCTTCTTTTTTTACTATATCAACAAAAGTATCATAAAAATTACGTTCTGTTAAAGGGAACATTGAGAAGGCAAACACTACAATAAATACAAGTGCGATAAACATTCTCATTAAAACAGGTTGAGAGTTCTCTTTATTACTATTTTTTTTGTTCATCAATTAATCTCCTAAATCCTATCATATAAATTTATGATTGCTTATCAGCATCTTCAATTTTATTATCAATATTTTGTTCACCATTGCTGTTGATAACAGTCCCAACCCCAGCTTTTGAAATCTCAATTTTTGTTCCAGGAGCAATTTCAATCATATAAGTTTCTTCCTTAACTGCGGCAATTTTACCGTGTAGCCCACCAATTGTAACAATCTTATCACCAACTTTAGTTGCACTCATCATATCTTCACGTTGCTTTTTCTGTTTTTTAGCACTCCTCATTTGAATAAAAATCATTGCGCCAAAAATAATTGCCATTGGAAGCAAAAACGCCATACCGTTATTAGCGGGACCTTGAGCTTTACCATCTTTTGCTCCTGTAGTAGGAGGAGCATCTGCAACTGCGATTGTTGTGAAATATGATTGCATAATCGTTTTCCTTATATTATTTAGTTTTATTTAATTTATTTCTTTATAATTCCATTTTGCTAATTCTACACTATACTTTTTGACTAAAAAATATTTATAGATATTATTAATGTAATAAGATACATGACTTTTAAATAACTACAAGAAAAAAAGCCCCAAATTATTGGGAAATACCAATAAATTGGGGCTTATATATTTTAAGCAACTATAAAAAGTACTTAAAAATATTCAATTACATTGCAAAATTAGCAAATTTTGCTTTTAACTTCAGTACCGTAAACAGCAGCTTCACCCAACTCCTCTTCGATACGTAGTAATTGATTGTATTTAGCAATACGGTCAGTACGGCTCATAGAACCAGTTTTGATTTGACCAGCATTGATAGCAACTGCGATGTCAGCAATTGTTGTATCTTCTGTTTCACCAGAACGGTGAGAGATAACAGAAGTGAAACCAGCTTTATGAGCCATTTCGATTGCATCAAAAGTTTCAGTTAAAGTACCAATTTGGTTAACTTTAATCAAGATAGAGTTAGCAGCTTTTAACTCAATACCTTTACGTAAGTAGTCAACGTTAGTTACAAATAAATCGTCACCAACTAACTGGCATTTGTCGCCTAATACAGAATTCAACTCAACCCAACCATCCCAGTCGCCTTCGTCACAACCGTCTTCGATTGAATCGATAGGATATTTAGCACATAATTCTGCTAAGTAAGCAGCTTGCTCTTGAGAATTACGTTTTACACCAGTTTCGCCTTCGAATTTAGCGTAGTCGTATACACCATCAGCGAAGAATTCGCTTGAAGCACAATCTAAAGCAATTGTAACATCTTTCTTTGGCTCGTATCCAGCAGCTTTAATAGCAGCGATAATGCTGTCTAAAGCTTCTTCTGTACCGCCAGAGAAATTAGGTGCGAAACCACCTTCGTCACCAACAGCTGTTGATAAACCTTTATCATGGATAATACCTTTTAAAGCGTGGAAAACTTCAGCACCCATACGGATAGCTTCTTTGAAAGTTGGAGCGCCAACTGGACGAATCATGAACTCTTGGAATGCAATAGGAGCATCAGAGTGAGAACCACCATTGATGATATTCATCATTGGAACTGGTAAAATTTTACCATTAACACCACCTAAGTAACGGTATAAAGGCATCCCAACATACTCAGCAGCAGCTACTGCTACAGCCATAGATACACCTAGCATTGCATTAGCACCTAATTTGCTTTTTGTAGCAGTACCATCTAAAGCTAACATTGCTTTATCAATAGCAACTTGATCTAAAACGTTCATTCCCTCTAACTCTGGGAAAATTACGTTATTTACGTTATCTACAGCTTTTTGAACACCTTTACCTAGGTAACGACCTTTATCGCCATCACGTAATTCTAAAGCTTCGTTTTCACCAGTTGAAGCACCAGATGGAACTGCTGCACGACCCATAGTTCCGTCTTCTAGAACTACTTCCACTTCTACAGTAGGGTTACCGCGTGAATCGATGATTTCACGAGCGTGAATGTCATAAATAAAAGACATAGTTTTACTCCTTGTAAATAATTTGTTGTGCTATATAAAAAAAATTAAGCACGCTTGTTTTTTTATCGTTTTGCATTAACTTTATAATAATTATGAAATTAATATTTAATTATTAATTCTATAGAAAATACACCCATATTTTAAATTTGCAACTTTTTACAACTAATTCAAACACTATATTTTATGAATAAGCAAAAATTTAACAATTTTCTCACTAATTTGTCACAAAAACTGCAAATTTTAGACTATGGTTTCATACCTATTTCTACAATAAAAGAAGATAATTTTTTAAATAACAATCTTCTTAAAGAATTCGACAATAGCACATTACCAGAATATATTATAAATACCATAGAACAACGATTTCAGCCTGAATCACTTCTGAACAATACAAAGACTCTTTTCATTTGCGCAATTCCATTTAATACACTAGAAAAAATAGTTCCCAAGTTATTTAAAGAAGCGCCTCAAAATGCCCCATACTATGGACTAATTGCCAATTACGCCACCTATCTAGATTACCATTATGAGGCACAAAAAATAATGACAAAACTTATAGAAGAAATAACTCAGTTTATCAAAAGTAATTTCAATTATAAAATTTTTGTTGATACGGCTCCATTAGCGGAACGATTTTTCGCGTCCGAGGCTAAAATAGGCTTTATCGGAAAAAACAATTGCTTAAAGCCATATCATGCAAATAGCAGTAGTTTTATTTGTGGTTTTGTGTGTGATTATGACTTTAAAATTAATAATGAATTATTAATAACCCCTAATAATAATCCTGCCCAAAAAGTCTATTGTCCTGCCAATTGCCAGTTATGTATAAACCGTTGCCCAAATCATATATTAAATTCGAATAAACCTAACTTCTTAAATTGCATCAGTTCCCTAACAATGGAACAGCGCCATTTTTTAGACAAAGAACAGCGTGCAAAGCTTCAATATCATATTTTTGGTTGTAGCAATTGCTCAACTGCTTGCTTTAACGCAAATGAAGCCGATTTTAAGGTTGATTTGAATTGGTTGTTAGCCGAATCTGCGGGAAAACTAAAAAAAATAATCAAACAAACAACTCTTAATTATGCAGGAATTACTTTGTTACGCAGAAATGCTTTAGCAGTACTAGAGAATTTTAATAATTTTGAAGCAAAAACTCTTATCGAACGCTTTTCAAAACAAACTCAAAGTGAGTTATTGCAAAAAACTTGCATTGATATTCTTAACAAACATTGATAAATCATACTAATTTACAGGAAATTTATTGTCAAATAATTGCTTTTTGAGACTCAAACTATTATAATTATCTTGCGATTTTTAATTTGCAATTTAAGTAATATATAAAAAAATCAACAAAACAGAGGAAATATTAGATGTTAACTGTTGTAGAACACCCTTGCATTAGTGCAAAATTGACAATTATGCGTGATAAAAATACACCACACCGCGAATTTAGAAACTGTGCTGAAGAAATTACTAAATTTATTGCTTATGAAGCTTTAAAAAATATCGAATTAGAAAATGTTGAAATTGAAACTCCTTTGGAGCCAATGATTGGCAAAAAGGTGAAAAACGAAATGATCTTAATCCCAATTTTGCGTGCTGGTCTTGGTATGACTGATACAATTTTAGATCTAATTCCAACTGCTCGTACTGGATTTGTAGGTCTATATCGTGCTGATGATCATGAAACTATTGTTGAATATTTTTGCAAATTACCTGAATGCAATAAAGATGCTTTAGCTATTATTGTAGATCCAATGCTAGCAACTGGAAACTCTTTGGTTGCAGCAATAGATTTAGTAAAAAAGCATGGTTTTAGCAAAATAATTGCCATCACAATTCTTTCTGCGCCTGAGGGAGTTAATGAAATAACAACAAAGCACCCTGATGTGAAATTATATACTGGAGCACTAGACCGTGGTCTAAATGAAAACAACTATATTTTACCAGGTTTAGGGGATGCTGGTGACCGTATTTTTGGCACAAAATAAATCATCAAATATTTACGATTTTGAGAGTGTTAATAGCTTCATTAACACTCTTTTTTCTTGCAAAGAACAAATACATTACAGTATCATCTTAGTTATATTATAATTATACTTCATCATAACTAATAAAATTTTAGTTTATTATTTTTATATTACAGATTTTATCTATAAACTAAATATACTCAAAATTGCAATTAATTACTTCAATACAATAATACTATAATACAAATTTAACTATTATAATTAAGTCAACCTTGACTTTTTACTATTTTTCACTTAACTTTATTATGTATTTTAAAAAACTTAAAGAAACGATAAACAATGACCAATAAATCATTTACATTTATAGAACTCCTAGTTATTTTAGCAATTATTGCAATTTTGGTAAGTATAATGCTCCCTGCTCTAGATGCTACAAGAGAGCGCGCTCGTGCCAGCTTAGGCGTCGACAATCAACGCCGATGTGGTAAAAAAATAAGCCTTGCCGAAGAAGATTTGGGCGGGTTCATTATTAACGGGTCTATTGAATATTCATGGTGTGGAGTATTAGATGAAGGCAAAATTAGTAATAGTTTAACAGACGACTTTATTGGGCTTGGATATATTAAGGCTACTGAACGTGAAATTGTTCAGTGTCCTAAACAAAGTTGTGGAACAAGCTTTTATCGCCATCGAGGTTTTGGAATGCCTGCTGGAGATTATAACAAAAGCAGGTTGGTTTTTGCTGATGAATACGATAGTGATTTAAAAATTCCACAATCATTTGAAGAGTTAAAGAATACTAATCATATCAAATTATTCTTAAATAAAATGACTAACGCAAACTCAACAGTTTTACTCACAGATGATTTTCGAGTAGAAAATAACGGTACATTTTCTGGAGGAAATACTAATGCTTTAAGAGTTCCATGGTCAAATCAAAATGGCATTGGTACTGGATTAGTAATTTTTCCACATAATGATATGGCAAATGTTCTATTTGGCGATTTACATGTTGCTCCACAAACGACAAAGGATTACCGTAAACTCTACTATAAGAAAAATAATATTTGTGGTAAAAGTGATTTAGGCGAAAAAATTGCTGATGGTATAAAGTTTGACAAATATTTTAATATTCAATCACAAAGTATTGAACTATTTTAGACTACTGGAACAAATGTAATAATTTGTTAACAAAATAGTTATATTTCTTTCATAAACAACTTTCAACTACATGATAAAAATAGCACAGTCAGTATATTTATTAACTAAAAATTTTAATATAATGGCAATTAAACACTATATTATATCTTATTTTAAATAATAAGCTTTTTAAAAAGCATCTATAACTATAAGTATGAAGTCTAAATACAATTCAGTCTTTTGGATAAGTTTCCACGCTGAATATAATCTCAAATTAAAAAATAGTCCTGCATTAAGGTTTCCTGATTGTGCTGTCGGAAGTGCTGGGAAAAATATGAAAACTGTGAAATTTGAGAAGCAAAGAAAATCAATTGGAAATCAAGACATACACCTGATAAAAATTAATTTTAATTTAACAACGGACAAATATTTTCTTCGCACCATTGCCACCATAAAAGAAGTATTCGATAATCATCTTATCACTCCAGCAAAAATTTATATCGCTGCTCAAACCTCATTTTCAACTGGTTAAATTGTACAATAATACGATGATCCTCTTCTAGGTGGAGAGCTAAATCGTATTGTTAACAATGTCACGGCTGCAGACTTATCTGAAATATTTAGAAAAGCAATTCCCGAAACAAAAAAAAGAGAGATTTGTTTTCAACTTATAACAAGAGCTGGAGATGTTTTTGGCAAAATATTTCTCAAAAAATTATATGAGAGGTCATTTAAAAAATGTTTTGTTATTGCTTATGATGAAGAAGTATTAACGACTCTTACAGATAAAAAATATTCCAATGTAGTTAAAGATTCCTCACTATTGTCACGCCATGACAAACATAACCCTGGCAGTCACTTGCATCATTCAGACAATCCTTATCTACCAGATAATAAAATCATTTTTTTATTAAGAGAGAAGAAGTAATGTCTGACTCATATCATAATTTTATCGCTCGCGAATCAACTTTATTAAAACCAGATCAGTACAAAAATTTATTTCTTTATGAGAACGACGAACTTAAATATGATTTTTGTAACACCTGTAGTATACTTGGGATATTTTTTATTCAAAAAGTCGCAAGAATGCAGCACTCGCTTTCATTTTTTCAAAGAAAGGCTAGGCTATATACGACACTAGGAAATGCTTGCCATCTGATGTATGAGCGCAGAGAACATCTTATGTTTCTTGAAGTATGTAAATTTCTAAAAATTATTTTATTTATTACACCCGAAATAGCCGCAACACACCGCTTTGTAAAAAAAGGTAAACCAAAATCATTAATCAACGGGGGGGAAGCTTTTTTAGAAGAGCAATCAGGTATTTTTACCAGTTTGGAGGCGATAAATTCTGATAGGCTTAAACTTCATCTACATAGAAAAAGTGCAAATCTATCAACTTTAAAAGTCGGCGAGTTTATCAGTTTGGCCGTGACGGGGGTTCCTCCGTCTGTAAGCTAATCCAACTTGAAAATAATATTTTATGGTTTTCCATTATTTATTATATTTATTTCTCAACTGACCACAAGCAGCATCGACATCATTTCCCATTTCTCGACGCACAGAAACTTGCACTCCTGCTTTTTCTAAAATTGAGGAAAACTCGTTAATGCGCTTTGCAGAAGGGCGATAAAAGCCATTATTTTCAGTACTATTATAAGGAATTAAATTCACTTTTGCACGATTTTCAAGAGCTAGTGTTGTTAATTTTTTAGCGGCAACAATGGAGTCATTAATTCCTTTGAGCAAAGTATATTCATATGTTACCATGCGGTTTGTTTTTTGACGGTAATAACGACACGCCTCCAAAATTTTATTAACTGGATACCTCATCTTCCCTGGAATCAATTTTGAGCGCATCTCATCGTCAACTGCATGCAAAGATAGTGCTAAATTGAATTGTTTTTCTTGGTCAGCCAATTTTACAATACCTGGCACCCAACCACTGGTTGAAACAGTAATTCGACGAGCACCTAAATTAATTTCATTTTCTGATGATATAATTTCTAACGCATTGAGAAGGTTTTCAAGGTTTAACAATCCCTCTCCAATCCCCATAAACACTATATTGCTTGGCAATTTATGCCCAATAATCGAACAACAATGAATAAATTGCTCAACTATTTCACCAGCAGACAAATTACGTGTCAACCCATTTTTTCCACTAGCGCAAAAATAGCACTGCACAGGACAACCTACTTGAGTACTTAAGCAAAATGTTATACGTTTATCGCTCGGAATGATAACCGATTCAATCACCTCATTGTCAGCTAATTGTATTAAAATCTTAGTAGTTCCATCATGAGATTGCTGTTTTTTAATTATTTCTGACGAGCATGTAGTGAAATCATTTTCAGTCAATTTATCAAATAATTTTGCTGGAATATTTTTCATTGAATTAGCATCTAAAATTAACTTTTTATAAAGCCATTCAGCTAACTGCTTGGCTCTAAATTTAGGTTCATTTAATTTCTCTATGACAATTTTTTCTAATTCAGCACTATTAAAAGATGATAATGGCGTTATTCTTTTTGCTATTATATTGCGATTAACCGATTTATTTTCCTTCACTATTTCCATCACCTTTTATTAAAACATCATTCTCTTTCTGATTTAAAAATTTTCCATTATCACCAATACTTGTCGACAACAATGTTCCAACCCAAAGTTCAAGAGGTTGTTTATTTTTCGAATTTTTATCTCGCAAACCTTGAGGAGTTAACGAAGTCCAACGACGCGCTGGATCTACTGGATATTCTGGACTAAGAACATAAATAATTTTTTCTGGATTTTTCCCCGACGATAAATTTTCCAAAACATCAATTTTAAATACTGGATGCTGAGAGTAAAATCCACGTGCATATCCTGTGGCAATTTTATATTTATAAATTGGCATATTACTATCAACTTTATGCTCAATTAAAATTTCATTTAAAGCATTGCCAAATTCTCGTTTATCGTTACGCTGAGCTTTATATGGCACAACTACGCTCCAAAATAAAACAGCACAACTAACAACTAACGTCAGCATATGAACCCATAATACATATTTCTTACTATTCATAAAACAGCGCAAAAATACCCATATAGTCAATAAAATTGAACCCGCAATCATTCCTGCAATAAAATTATTAGCATCAGCTATAAAATCAAGTTGCATTTTTTTTAAGTTAAACAGTTGCAACATTTGTTCTGGAATTATATAAATAACAATTACAAATATTCCTGCAAGTAATACTCCAATATTCAAAAATTTATATCCATATTTGAATTTATCTCCATAGCGACGTATTAACAACCAATAATTCATACCAGTTAAAATTGCAATAGGTGGAGCTAAAATAGCAATATAACGCACCTCTCCGTAATGAAATGGGCTTAACCATAAAAGTAAAAATAGACTCAAAATAATTGTTCGCAAATAACGACAAAAAATTGGTGATTTTATTAATGGTTGCATTGCAACACAAAATGGAGCCCAAATGAAAATAGACCAAGGCATGAAACGCCAAATAACATCAAATGGGAATATAACCAAATGCTGTAAATATTCCTTGAGTGAAAAATATGAAGTAGACAACACTACACTTTGCAATCCCGTCAACTGACGCGAAATTACCCAAAACAGAATAAATGCAACTAAAAGCACAATCCCCAGCGCAAATCCCTTATGTTTTAGTTTTGTCCAAATTGTTAAGGGACGACGCATAAAAATAAATGGAAAAGCAAAAAATATTATCGCATTCACTCCAATAGTTAAAAAACTAAATCCCATCGCTAAAAATGCAAAAAACCATCCCCAACTCCATTTATTATAGACAAAGCCACATAAAAACCACATAATCCAGCCGCCAAAAATAAAGAATAGCGCCAAAAAGAATGGATAACCGTCTAAAGCTTTTTCAATCACAATATTGCTACTAATAACTACAGCAACGGCGACATAACCACTTAGCCTATTATCTGCACGCCGCGCAGAAAGGTAAACAATTAATGAAATCAAAAACAATGAAACAACAGAAACCAAACGCAATGCTAATTCCATTGAGATTCCAAACAGATCAAAAATAATTTTTGAAAAATAACCGAATAAAGGATAATGATTTGCTATTAATTCTCCGTGGGCAATATTTACCGGCATGGTATAATTCAGTTCTTTTGCCATAACAGCATATAAGCCTTCGTGCATATAAAGTTCACGCCAACCCAATTGCAATGGAGAATAAAGCAATAAAAAAGCTCCAAATAAAAATATCGAGCTAAAAATTATTTTTGATTTTGATTCGTGATATATCGCCATTTATGTTCACCATAACTTTGTTAATGAGGTAAAAGCATATAACACATCAGCAGGTAAATACACGATGCAGATAAATCATTAAAAGTTGTCACGAAGGGTCCTGATGCTACTGCTGGATCAACACGTAGTTTTTCTAAAATAATCGGCATTAAGGTCCCAGAAAAAGCGGCAAAGCTCATTGCTGTAAGCATTGAAACAGCCACAACTCCGCTCAAGCGAATAAGCAAACCAATTTCAATGACACTTTCCGAGGTAAATTTTAAATATCCCCATACCATTGTTGCGGTAATAATTCCGCAAATTAGTCCCATTACAGCTCCAACTCCAATTTCACGCGTAAATAGCGAAAACAATTTTCCAAACTGGATTTCACCTAATGCGATACTACGAATTGTTACCGCAGTAGCCTGCATTCCAGTATTTCCGCCCATACTTAAAATTAACGGCACAAATGCCGCTAAACCAAAATGAGCAGTCGAAACATTCAATATCATTTTAACAACTAGACTAACTAATAAACCAGTTGCCATCGTAATTAATAACCATGGTAGGCGCAACTTAACAATTTCAAATGGCGACTCTTCATGGCTTTCAATATCAGGAGCACCCGCCATATGAGCGATATCTTGCACCGCCTCTTCGTCCATAACATCCATGACATCATCGGCAGTAATTCGACCAACTAATTCCCCATCTCCATCGACAACAGGCATTACGTAAAGGTCATATTTCCTAAACTTTAAAGCAATTTCCTGCTGATCATCGTCAACATTTGCACAGATAATATCTTGATCTATAACATCACTCATCAATAACTTACTATTTTTTGAAATAAGTTCAGAAATCAAAATACCTCCAACTAAATGGCGTTTTTTATCAACCGCAAAAATCATCGTAATAGGATCGGAAAATTCACAATCACTTAATGACTTCATAGTTTTTTCAACCGTAAACTCAATTGGAACCGCACATAACTCCGATGTCATCAAACCGCCGGCAGAGTCCTCCTCATAATCAAGAAGTTCGCTTAGAGTTTTTTTTGTTTCATCGCTTAAAAGACCGTAAACTTTATCACGATCTTCAAGCTCTAATTCAGCAAAGAAGTCCGCTGCGTCATCGGGAGCCATCTCTTCAATCATTGCTGCTTTTTGATCATCAGGAATTAGCTCAACGACATCATCAAGCTCGCTTGGTTCCATTTCAACAATAACATCTGAAACCGCTTCAGTATCGTCAACTTTATCAAAAATTTTATTAACATCTTCAGGCTCTAATTCTTCAAGAATATCAGCAACATCAGCAGGATCAGTTGAAGTAAACCATGCACGAACGGCATCGTAATTACCCTCAGCAATTAGCTTTTTAATGTATTCTTCTTGTTCTTTAAAACTTTGGTCCATAATTTTAGTCCTGCTGGAATTTATTGTTTTTTAACCAACTCCACAATTTTAAGAAATAGCATTAATTAAATCGAAAATATTGGTAGGTCAATTGTATTTATAATAACCCCAAGTTGGAGATTATTAAACCTCTTTAATCAATTAAATGCTAAATTTTATTTTTTGATAAATTCAAGTGGTTATTTCGTAGCTTTTAACACTGCTCTTATTGGAGCAACATGCCCTTCAATTGTTAAATTTTTATCATTTTCGTCCAAAAAATCAGGCAAAGATTTAAATGGCATCCAATTAGTTGTGCGTTGTTCATTTATAGAGGTTTCCTCAACATCAAGTACTTCAACATCTTTAAATCCTACTTTTTCAAGCCAAACTTTTAAAGCTTTTACTGATGGAATAAACCATACATTATTCATTGATGCATAACGTCCTGGAGGGACAAATACACTATTTTCATCGCCATAGGTAACAATCGTTTCAAGAACCAATTCTCCTCCAGCTCGCAATAAATTTTTTAGCTCAATTAAATGATCAATTGGCGAGCGACGATGATATAAAACTCCCATCGAAAAGACGGTATCAAACCCTGTTATATCTTTTGGCAATTCTTCAATACCTAATGGCAACACTGCAATAGGTAAATCTCTAGCAACATATTTACTTATAGCATGAAATTGCATCACAAAAGTCCAATATGGATCAATACCAGTAACAGTTTTTGCTTCCTCGCCCAGCATACGAAAACAGTGATAACCGCTTCCACAGCCAATATCCAAAATATTACGATCTTTTAACGTACTAATTTTATCTTTTAATCGATCCCATTTCAAATCACTGCGCCACTCTGTATCAATATCGATTCCACAAATATTGAATGGTCCTTTACGCCATGGGAACAACATTTTCAATGAAAAATATAATCTTTTTAAATCTTCTTGATCTAATTCGCTCTCTTTTCCAACAGTCACGGCCTTTTGAGAAAAATTGTAATTCGTTGTCTTCAGTTCTGGCATACTCTTAATAGCATACAACCATTTGAATTTATCCCCATGATTCAATTTATTTACTTTATTTTCAACTATTGCTTGGAGTTCATCACAAAACGGACGAAGTAGTTTTTCTTTACATAAAAATTTAAAAAAATAACTATAGTCTAACATTTTAACCCTTTATTTTCACAGCAGTATACATTAAACACTACTGTGTTCGACTCGCAACTGCTTTATTTCCGAATCTAATTTTAAATAACTAGAAAATAATATTTCTTCTTCTTCAGATGAACTTATCTTCTTTAGTTTATCTGCAACTAGTTTTTTTTCTTGTTCCAAAGCATATAATTTAACAGTAAAAAGACATTCTGCAATCGCTTTTTTCTTAGATTTTTCATTTATTACATATAAAGGTTCAAGAAGAAGTCTACGTAACAATTCATTGCTATTGTTTCGTTCAAATTCAGCTAAATAGTTTACTGCCAAATCATGCTCACCATTAACCGAAACCCGAATAACTTCTTCAAGAGCACGCCCCAATGGATGCTTGCTTATTAGTTCTACAGGCAATTGAGTTGATAACATATGAGCAGTATCATAATCTTTTATGGCATACTGTAATAAAATAACTTCTGCCTGTTTGATTTTTTCGGGAATATCAATCACAAACTCATTATTGATTCCTTGCTGTGGCAAAATATTATTTGCTTCACCATTAACCTGATTACTTGGTGAATTATTATTTTGAATTTGATTCCTCTGTTGATATTGAGCACTAATTTGTTCTCTTTTTTGAGCATAATCTGTTTGTTTTTTGACAATTTTCTTATAACTATTTAATTCACTGAAAATTGCCCCTTCACTAATATTGAGTTTTTCAGCTAACATCGTCACATATCCAGCACGAGCAACCGCATTTTTTATCATTTGAACGAATTTTAATAATTCGTTAACAATTTTTCCTTTATCAGCAGGCGTCAAATTTTTAACACTACCTTGGCAATAATAATCCATCAAATAAACAAAAAAATCTTTTGCATCATTAACAATATTTTCAATACCTTCAGCTCCCTCTGCTTTAAAAATTTCATCAGGGTCTTTACCAGCAGGCATTTGAACAACTTTTAAATCAAACCCTATCGGCAATGCTATTTCAATCCCACGGCGAATCGCTTTCTGACCTGCATTATCGGAATCAAACATAAAGTAAATTGTATCAGTATAACGTTTTAATATTCGGCACTGTTCATCAGTTAAAGCAGTCCCTTGAGGTGCAACAGCATTTTTATAGTTTGCTAAGTGCATCGCCATCACATCTATCTGCCCCTCACAAAGAATTGCAAAGCCAAGTTCATTAAATGCTTTACGAGCCAACGGCAGCGCATATAGAACATTGCTTTTTTTAAAAATCATACTTTCAGGACTATTAACATACTTTGCCCCTTTTTTATCATTTTCAACGGTTCGCGAACTAAAGCCGATCACTTTACCTGTTTCATTCCAAATCGGAAATGTTAAACGGTTAAAAAATCTATCATAAAGATTACCAGTTTTCCCCTCTGCTGCAATTCCAGACTGTAATAATTCGTTATTGGTAAACCCGGCCTTATTTGCTTTTTGAATAATATCAAATCCATTTAAACTTGCCCCCAGTGAAAACATTTCAATTCCCTCAGATGACATGTTACGGTTTTTTACATATTGAACAACGGCATTATTAGGATTATTGCACAAATTTTTCTGGTATTCATTTTTTGCAAATTCATGAAGTTCATATAATCGATTGCGTAAATTGCGTTGATTCTGTTGCCATTTATTACTGTTTTGATTATTAGCATTATAAGATGGTTTTTCTGGAATTATCACGTTACAGCGTTCTGCTAAAAGGTGTACTGCTGTAGGAAAATCGACGTTCTCCTTATCCATAACGAATTTGAAAACATCGCCACCCGCTTCACAACCAAAACAATAAAACATTTGATTTTGTGGATTAACTTTAAACGAAGGAGTCTTTTCAGTATGAAAAGGGCAACACGCTTCAAACGTATGCCCTTTCTTCTTTAATGGCGCATAGTCATTAATAACTTCAACAATATCAACTCGCGCTCTAATTTCTTCAACAATTTCGTTAGGAATAGCTCTATTCATGATTTCAGGAGATTAAGATGGTCGCATAATTTTTTTAATACGCTGCCTAATTTGTTCATGACGCTCCTTCAAAGAAGAATTATCCTTAGTCAACTTCAAATATTTATTCAAAAATTGAATTTTCCATTTACGATATTGGTTAGTATTTTCGCGTTTATTATCAACAAAAATAGCTAAGTTAAAAATAACCTCAGGATTGTTTGGATTTAGGCTATAAGATTTCTTTAAATTATCAAATGCCTTTTTGTCTTCTCCTAAACGACTATACAATACCCCTATCAGATTATAAATTTCTGAACTTTTTTGATATTTAGGTAATTTCGCTAGCTTTTCATAATACTCGACAGCCTCTTTATGACGCATCAGTGGAGTTAAAGATTGAGCTAATAACAACATACAATCATCATAATCACTTTTTAACGTTAAGGCATCTTGAAGAAATTTAACAGCTTCTGGATAATTTTTCAGCTTCAAATAAACACGTCCAGCATTGTATGTTCCATAAAAATTAGTATCATCTTTTTCGACTGCTAATTTAAAAGATTCAATGGCATCTTCTAAATTCCCTTGGCTCTCACATGTTAATCCATAAATAACATATGCGTCGGAATTATCTTTAACATTATCAATTAATTTTTTTGCTGTCTCTGTTGCACTTTCCCAATCTCCATTTTCAGCTTGCGAAACGGCTTTATTCAGTTCAACATTAGGGTCTAACTCTCCATCAGAGCACCCAGAATATAACAATACGCTAAAACTGCCAATCAGCAGAGCGTTAAAATATTTTAAAATTTGCATTAGTCTAATCTCCATTTTTCCTTAATATAAACAGTCACAATACTAATGTAAAATAAAGCGTGATTTTTTCAACACCATTTTGTGATTAATTTCCTAATAAATTAAAAAAAGATGCCTAAATATTAGATTATTTTGACAAATTTCCTTTTTTTTTAAGGAAAATGCTTGAATATCAAAGAATAACCAATATTTTACAAGCTGAAATTTACTCTATAAATCGTAATGAAATTATGTAAACATTTCATTTTTAAATAATTAACAAAAAAAGAATTATAAAAATTAAAATGACAAAAGAATTCAATGTTGCAATTGCTGGAGCCACTGGGGCTGTAGGTATTGAGATGATCAAAACTTTAGAGAAAAGAAATTTTCCTGTAAAAACCTTGAAGTTATTAGCTTCAAAACGTTCTGCTGGAAAAACCTTGACCTTTAAGGGCACCGAAATTGTTGTTGAAGAATTAACCGAAAATTCATTTAAAGATATTGATATTGCACTATTTAGTGCTGGTGGTGATATTTCTAAAAAATATGCGCAAGCAGTTGTTGACGCTGGCGCTGTTATGATTGACAACTCTTCTGCATTTAGAATGGACGCTGATGTACCATTAGTTGTGCCTGAGGTTAATCCTTCTGCTGCACTAGCACACAAAGGTATTATCGCTAATCCAAACTGTTCAACAATTATTATGGTTGTTGCGGTTAACCCATTACACCAAGCTAAAAAATTAAAACGTTTAGTTGCAGCTACCTACCAAGCGACAAGTGGGGCTGGAGCACCTGCAATGCAAGAGTTAATCGACCAAACACAAGATTTGATTAATGGTGCTGAAAATGTAAAAAGTGAAAATTTTGTACATCAGATAGGTTTTAACATTATTCCTCATATCGATGCTTTCACAGACAATGGATACACTAAGGAAGAGTTAAAGATGGTTAATGAAACTCGTAAGATTTTAAACGATGATTCAATTAATATTTCTTGTACTTGTGTTCGCATTCCTGTATTAAGAGCGCATTCAGAGGCGTTAAATTTAGAATTTGAAGAAGCAATAACAGTAGATGAAGCGCGCGAGTTAATTAAAAACGCGGCGGGTGTTGAATTGGTTGATGATGTAGCAAACAACGTATATCCAATGCCAATTGATGCATCTGATAAGTATGATGTTTTAGTAGGTCGTATTCGTCAAGATATTTCAAAGGAAGATGGTAAGTCGTTAGATATTTTCGTAAGCGGAGACCAATTATTAAAAGGTGCCGCACTTAATGCTGTTCAAATCGCTGAGCTTTTAGCAAAATAATTTAACAATTTGCATTGTTATTTAGGAATGTAATTTAAAAAAATTCCGTATATAAGACCTCTCATTTAGTAATAAATGTGAGGTTTTTATTTTTTAAAGATATTTCTTGTATTATCATAAATTTATTGTTATAGTACACAAAACTAAATATGAAGGAGACTATAAATTATGTTCGAAAATTCATTTCTTAATAATATTTCAATTATTACATTGTTATTAGTTTTAATAACTTTTATTCTACAAGCTATTAATTTCTTTAACTCAAAAAATCATCATAGCAGTAAATCAAAAGTAAAGAAAGTAATCAATACTATTAACTTGGGAGCAGTTGCGGTTGCGGTCGTATTTGTGTTAATTTTCGCTTTTTTTATTGATAATAATAGAGTAATAGCGCAAAACAAAAGCAAAGACGATGCAAAAATTACTCCTACTAAGTTGCCTGAAAATTTTATTGAATCAAGCAAAGAGGAAATCTCAAAAAGCAACGAAGTCGCTGTTACCCAAAAAGAGCAAAAGGTCAAAAAAGAGGCAACTGAAGCAAATAATAAAGCAATGGCTGACTCAATAAAAATATTTAAAAACGCAAAATAATTTAATTACGGAGAAACAGATGAAATTACAGTTTATAAAAAAAATGGTAGTAATAGCATTTGGCATTATTGCAATTAATTTTCTAACTGGATGTGGTAAAGTTGTTCCACCTGGTACAACAGTTATTATTTTAACTCCAAATGGAGAATCAAAAATTATAAAAAGCGGAGTTTACCGTGGCTGGGGACGTGACAAGGTTTATTTTGTTGACACAAAATTGAAATCATATTCTAAAAATTTTGTGTGCAGATGACATTAATATGGACGTGAAAGTAAAGTGGATTGGTTCTTTTGAAATCAGTGAAAAAAGCATTGATATTATCAAAGCAAAAGTTCCAGCTGACACTGTAAATCGTGGAGATATTAAAGGATTTCAATTATCATTAGATAAATTTTACAAGATTGCAATGGAAGATATTATTTCGTCAATTTCACGTTCGACAATATCTTCTTATAAAACAGATAATATTCGCGAAAAACGAGACGAAATTCGAAACACTATTAAGAAAAAATTTATTGATCGCTTAATAGCTCTAAATTATCCCGTTGAAACCGCAGATGTTTTGATTACTAATTTAGATTATCCTGCAGAAATTACAGCAATGCGTAAACGAATTAAAAATGCAGAGCTAAAAGATTTGGAAAATGCTGCAATTGCAAAAGCCGAAGTGGCTAAAGCACGTCGTGATGCAGAATTAGCAGCGGAAAAAGGCAAAGCACGTTTAGTAGAGGCTGAAGCAGATGCAGCTGCAAACCGAGTGAGAGCTGCAAGCTTAACTCCAGAAATTATTATGGTCAAGCAGATTGAAATGTATGAAAAATTAGCTTCGGGGCCAAATAATACGGCAATCCTAATTCCATTTAGTGCATTAGGTTCAGGTCTATCAAATACTATGTTACTAAAAGATTCAATTGACCAAATAAATAAAAAATAATTTTAATTTTTTTAATCTATATTTTCTAAAGCGGCTAATTGCCGCTTTTTATCCTTATAAAGAAGCAATAATTAAGGTTATTAACTCAGTTGTAGCCTATCAGCAACATATTTAATATTGATTAAAATTTCTTTTTACGTAATTTTTCCAGCTGTCATTTTTCTTTTTCTGAATCATGTTGATTTTTTAGAACCAAGGAAATTATTAGCACCAATAATGAAAAAATTAAGGTAATAACTATGTCAAATGCTTTTGAAATAAATTCAATAGCGTTCACACCAACCACTCCTTTCTCTGCTTCAATCAAAATCCCAACCAACCCTCCAGAAATGGGTATCGAAATAGTCAAAACAACTAAGCTAACAACTAAAATTTTGATTAATTTTTTACGCCGCTCTATAGCCAAACATGTTTCAATATTATTATCTTTTTTATTCATTGCTTCTGACTTAGTAAATTATCTTTTTTGTACATAGAAAACATTAAATGGGTCTATATTAGGATCTTTGACATAAACTTCAAGAGTATTTTCAACTTTCTCTTTATTTTCATCATAACCTTTCGGATAATATTTTACCACAACTAACGCGTAATTAATATTTTCAAGGTCTGTTATAGCAACTTGAATAACATCAGAAATTCTAGAATTTATATTCAATGCCGTGCGAATTGCAATATTTATTAAATCATTTTTGTCTTTGACAGGGTAATATACAAATGTTCTAGTATCTACATAGACAGGAGGTTCATTTTTTTGTACAAAGTTATGCCAAGTACCAATACTGCTTGATTTTCGGTTAATTTTATTCTTTGTGATTGGAAAATCTGATTTTATAATTTTGCCCTTTTTGCTGATTATCTTTTTTAAAAAATTTTTATTATTGCGTGTTTTTATTTCAACAACATTCTCAACAGGGGTATTCAAAAAATTCCCTTTTTGTCCATATAAGTAATAATCTATAATCACATCATTACATATCCAAGATTCATATTCTCCAAAAGCAAAATGTACTTCACGAGAAAAATTTTGTTTACTTTTTATATATTTTAACATCCTATCAAGTGTTGTTGCAATTTTATCATCAAGAGTTTTTGCCTTCTTTTCACTAATTCTATAATAACAACGGTTACTATTTCCTGACCCCGAAAATCCAAAAGACAACTCTTCCTTTTTAGCTTTTGACAAATCAAACTTTTTATTAATAGTAATTTGAGTGTAATTCCTTAATTGAACAACCTCCTTTAATGCCACAATTGCAATCAAAAACATCACCGAAAATAATACTGAAACTGTCCAAATAATAATTGTGCGACCTTTTTTAATATCATCCATAAAACTTCTCCTTCTTTAATTTATTTATGATTCTTTTTGATTATTACCTATAGCGTTGACTAATTTTTTCTTCAGCTATTTTATCAAGAAAATAATTCATGTCACGAGCGCAAAACTTATCAATTGCTTTCTCAACATCCTTTTCACGGTTTATTGAAAAATACTCCATTCTATCACACAAAAACCATAATAATGGCAAAAACTTTAATTTTTTAGCCCGCTTTTCATCATGATACATCAACATTGCTTCATAGTATAACTTATTTGCATTTGTTTCATTGCGATAAATAGTGATTTGCAATTGATTATTATGATGAGCTTTATCGTCCATGATACCTAAACAAACTGGACAACAATCATCAGCTTCAGCTTTCATTTTTTCATACAATTCAATCTCATTAAACCAATCATAATTGTGAAGTAATTTTTTAATATCTTCAGCGCCACCTTCATCCATTGAGAACGCTTCATTAAAATTTGCTTTTTGAATATAAATATCCATAACTATTTTTATTTCCTCTAAATTGTAATTTTTTCAAACTTAATATCTTTAATAAAAGAGAAGTATTTTTTGTAATTTGAATTAGTCAGCAGACTTTCACTAGCATAAACAAAAGTAAAAAATAAATCTTTATAAAAAAAAGTTTTCACCGACTCTTTATCCATAATTTTTATCGGATTAAGGCAACCCCCAAAATATTGTGATTCTAAATCTTTTTTTGTTATTTTTAATAAAAAACCAAATTCAAATTGGTTTTGATAACTATCCAGGTTATTCAAGGCTATTTCATAATTCCTTGTCGATGATGAAAGTGTTTTAAATAAAATTGCAATTTCTTCTGTATCAAATGCCGTAGGCCATTTACCGTGGTTATTTTTATACTTTAAAGACAAATTTAAAATTTGCATTACTCTATAATAATTTAATGTACTAATAAAATAACCTTCATCTAAATAAACATCTAAATAAAACTTTATCAAACCATTAATTTTATCATTCATTCTATCATAAACATAATTTGGAGCTTGCTTCTTTTGTAAAAGATAATATAATTCAGGAAAGTGAATTGGTAATGTCGCACCACCACTAGATACAACTGAATTAAAATAGATATATCTATCAAAAGTATCTAAAAATTTATCCCATTCCTTATTAATTAAATATTGTGCCATTGCAATTTTATAGTAATATACAAAAGTCACAACACCTTTAGTTTCTTTTATAGAATTATGATAGTTATAAGAATTACGCCTAGCAAGTTTACCCTTATGATTTTTTATTTTAAGGTAATTTTCAGAAATAATTTTTAAAGACTTAGACTTTTCAATCATATCAACAAATTTAGCAATATTACTATTTTTACTAGGAACCTTTCCATCATAAAATAGTTCATTCCACTCATTTTTATATTTAATATTTATTGGAACGAAATGTTTAGTAGCATTTTTTAAGACCAAAACATATTTTGAATCTTGTTTTTTATTGTCTTCACTCTTTGCTTTAACAGTAACTGGAAATTTGATTGTTAATAAAATAATTATACAAAAATATACAACTTTCATCTATCCTTCCTTTTTAATTTTTTGTTAGTAAAAGTTAAATTATTCCTTCAACGAATATCTTTAAGCAAAATCGCTAATGCAGTATGTACCTGCAAATTTACAGCGGCTAAAACTCGTGTGATCATCACTCCTGACTCGTTAGTTACTTCACTTGAACCATCGCCGAAAATATAAAGATTAAATCTTTTATTTTGCAATTTAATTTCACTTAAAGCACCATCTCCACCAATTCCTGACACCGCCATGGTCGGAATATGATTTCGCTCGGTAACTGCAAAATTTGCTAACTGCGCCTTGCATTCACCATTATCAAAACATTCAAAAATGATATCAACATCATTAGGTATTAAATCTGCAAAATTTTCAGGTGTAAGCTTGGCATCAAGTGCAGTAATTTTAGCTTCTGGATTTATCTCTAACAATCGATCTTTTAATGCTAAAACTTTCTTTTTCCCCACCTCATCTTGAAAATAATACTGACGATTAAGATTTGAAAAATTCACGACATCAAAATCTGCAATAATCATATTTGTTAAACCACTACGTAATAACATCACAGCAACATTCGATCCAAGTCCACCAGCTCCAGCAATAAAAACTCTTTTCGTACCCAAATTCTCTTCATGACTGGGAATATTTGCGCTATATATAGGATTTTTTTTATTTTTATCATTCATATTTTTAAACCACTTTTAATTGATTTAGGAGGTACTTATTATCCTCACTATTTAACTTTGCTAATTCTTTTTCGAAATAACTAATCATCTTTTCATTGCAGCTCATGAAAATTAATTGCACCTCATTTTCATAGGCAAATCGAGCTAAAACTTTCAATGCATTAGAACAGCGTTTGTTATCAAAATTAACCAACACATCATCCATAATCAGCGGCATTTTAAAACCATCAGCACAATATTTTTCAATTAATGCCAAACGTATAGCCAAAAATAATTGCTCTTTTGCACCTCTGCTTAATTGAGTGACGTCAATCATATTATCACTAAGTACAAATTTTTCATTAGCAGTTTGACTTGGTTTAATTAACAATTTTTTATCAGTAAAATTACGCTGAATTATGCGTTGACCATCGCCAACTAATTCATAAAAATATTTTGCAGCATTATTAATCACAAACGGCTGATTTTTTTGCTGAAACTTATTTAATGACTCTTCAATCGCATTTTGCGCCAATTTTTTAGCTAACCAATCACAAATATTTTTTTTCATATTACTTTTAAGCTGTTCACGAACAACAGCTATTTTTTTTATATCATCATCATTTGCATACTGATCTAAATCTTTTTTTAGCAATGCTTGCTTTTTAATATTTTCATCGTAACTCTGATGCAGTAATGTTAATTGCTCTTTAATTTTAAATAAATTTTCTTCAATTTCTTGGCGATTAATATTGCCGTAATTTTCTAATAACTCGTCAATTGAGCAATCAATGTCTAAATTAATTTTTACTTGCATTGCTAACTGTTTAATGTTGTCTGTTAACTGCTCATTTTTTTGTTGTATAGCAAACACTGATTTTAATTCATCAATATTTTCAACCGTAAAATAATTGAGTAATTTTACAATTTTTTCGTCACAAATTTGTTTTGCACTGATTAGCTTTTCTCGTTCAGTATTGTATTGCTCAATATGAATCATTAACTCTTTATTGATCTCAAAATTCTGTTTTATACTATTATAAAAATTGTGCAATTTTTTTAAATAAACTTCTGAATCTATAATATCACAATTGCAGTTTGCAATTAAGTTTAATTCTTTGTAATTTTCAATATCTAAAAATTTTTGATTAACTAAAAAATGCCGCATCAATAGTGCAAAATAGCTTTTTTTCTGCTTCATAAATGATCTTTTTTGAAGATTAACCTCCCCTCTTTTTTGCAATAATTTATTCAATTGATCTTTAGCACCTATTAATGGTAATAAAACTTTTGTTTCAAAATCATTAACTGTATATGAAGTTGAGTGAAATATTTCTGCGGTAAAATTTTCCCATTCTAGTGAAACTATTTCAAAGTCACGTTGAGCAATTTTTAATTCATCACGAAGTTCCATTATTTTTTTCTCAACAAAAACTTCTTTTAATAATTTATTGAATGGCTTTACAATAAACATTAATATAATGGATGAGGCAAATCCAGCGGCAATTCCTAACCATAAAAATTTTACACTATATATTAATACTGTACAAATTAAATATCCAACAATAGTAATACCTAACAATGCTTGGTATCTATTTAGTGATATTTTTTTAGCTTCAGATTCTATTTGCCTATTAATTTGAGAAATATTTTCTGACTCTAAAACATCCAAATAGTTTTGTTTATTATTCAAATTCTTTTCAGCAACTGTAAAATTGTTGCTAATGTTATGGTAACAATCAAGCATTTTTTGATCTGAAGATATCTCGCGAAGTTTTGCTAATGTTAAACTTTTATCAATATTTCTACATTTATCACTTAATGACTTCATTTGAGTACGAAATTCGTAATCTGCCGCAAAAATTTGTTTTTGGTTGCTACTTAAAATTGTTAACTGATTTTCCAAAAATTTCAGATCATCATTTAAATTAACAATATTCAAACCTTCTAGCAACTTATTCTCAGCTTGCTGTTTTGTTAATTTTTGCTCAAGATTTTTTATATCAATCTGCACATTTCTTAAATTCAATTGATAATCATTTTTACTAATTAAAAGATCTTCAAGCTTATTAATATCATGTTGCGCAATCATTTTTTTACTCAATTGCTGCTGATAACTTTCTATTAAAATCTTTTCATCACTTTTTTTATGCTTAAGTTCAGTTATTAATTCAACAACTTTGCTTTGTCTTTCTAGATTTTGTAATTGATTACGTAATTTATCTAATTGTTTTTTTTGTTCTTGAATATTGTTATCTATTTTACTTAATTCATCACTTTTTTGGTCATACTCATCAACATTTATTGAAGCAGCTTTAATTTCATTTTCTAACATATCTAATTCATTAAGTTGCTGGCTAATAATCTGATTCGAGCCGCGCCATTTATAAAGACTATCACTTTTGTCTGCTAATAACTTAACACTGTTATTAATGTTTGCACTTATCCCTTGCCCTGCTCCAAAAATTTTAATTTTAATATCTTCATCATCAAGCAACCCAATTTGCTGAAGCTCTTCTAATGAAAAAGCATAAACGTCCTGAAAAATTTTACTATTTACTGGCAAAATATTTTTGAGAAAATCTTCCGCCTCATTATTTTTAACAACCTTTTCTTGATAATAAACGGTCAAATTATCTTTTTTGACACTTCGCTTAGTACGCTCGATTGTTAATAATTGATCATTAATATTTAAAACAATTTTACCTTCACAATTTTCCCCATAATCATTTCCCGCAAAACCGTATAAAACACGGCGAATAAATTCAAACAATGTTGTTTTACCAAATTCATTATTTTCACAAACCAAATTAATTTGTGACACCGATAAATTTTCGATGGTTAAATCCTTAAAAATTCCAAAATTTGTAATGACTATTTTTTCTATAAACATAAACTATTCTTCTTCATCTAAAATATAATTAAAACTTTGCACACGTCCTGATTCGATAATTTTTGCAACATCATCGTCATCTAATAGTTCAAAAATTTGTTTTTTGAGTTTAGTGTTAATTTGTAAAAATTTACAATTTTCAATTAAAATCTGCATCTTAGTTTTATTTTTTAACAAATCTCCATGATTATTCAAATCTGCTGACAATTGAATAAAATAATCAGCTAACTCATTATGAAATTTGCTATTAGCCTGGCTATCTTCAAAATCATGCAGGGTTTGAAATTCACAACTAAATTTTTCCAAATAACAGTCAATTTCTTCATTATTTTCATCTTTTAATAACTGATTGATACTATCTAAAATTTCACTATCAAAATCATTAAAAAAATCTTGAATTGACGCTGCTAGTCGTCCTGCAAGCGCACATCTAAAAATTACACTTTTCGCCCTGCTATTTTCATTGTTATTCAATAATTTTTCTTTTATTTTCCCTATTAATTTTTCATGTACGCTACGTGCTAAAAAATCAACTTTTTCTTCAAAAGTTAAATCACTGAAACTCAATTCAAAATCGTTAAAGTCCAATGATATTTCAGTACGGTAATAATTTACTGTTGAACTTGGCTTAAATTCACATTTCCATTGTTTATCTGCAGTTTTATTGCCATCATAACTAATAACATAAAAGCCTTTATCCCCTTGATCATTTGCGGAGCGCCCCTGCATAATTCCTGGATAAATAATAATTGAATTAATACTACAATTCTTCGTTAAAACTTCTGTTGTTTGATGAATATGACCTAGCGCCCAGTAGTCGATATACGATTTGTTGTTTAATTTCGCAACAGTTGTTGGCGCATATGGACTACTTTTTAGTTCTTCAGTGCCATTTACTCCAACAATATCACAGTGCAACAACCCTATATTTGGAACATCTCGTTCTAAAAAATTATTATCATCAATATATTTATAATATTTTTTTACAACATTTGTTCTTTGCTGTTTATTCAAAAAACTATATCCAAATATATTAGCAGTATGCTGATTATTGCGATTTATTAACTTTAAAACATTAACTTCACTTGGCTGAAAAATAGTGACATTTGCTGAAAAATTTAAACTTGAACTCCAACTTTTAAAAGGATCATGGTTTCCTGTGACAATAAATGCTTTAATCTGATAATCATTTAAACGCCGAAGACTTTTTACAAATTCAATTTGTGTCGCAATATCAGGCGTTTCAGAGTCAAAAATATCACCACAAATTGCCACAAAATCAACTTTTTCTTTAATCGCAGACTCTATAATAAAATTCCATGCATCTTTAGTAGCATTCGTTAACTTTTCACGAATATCACTTCGTGAAATATTAATATTTTTAAATAATCTATTAAGATGCAAATCTGCACAATGAATAAACTTTAACACGATCAATGCCTTACTTTATTAACTTTTGAACTTTAATATTTATTAACATCTTAAAGTGCCATTTATTCATTGACATTGCAAATTATTAACGTTTAAAAACTACGTTTTCTCTTTGAAACAATTAAAATATCTTTTAACTGCAATTCTCCATTAGCATTTAGCCATCGTTCTTCAAAATGACGATTTTGAATTATTTGTGCTAAAGCCGCCAAGGTTCGCAAATGTAAATTACGCTGATCTAATGAACCTACAATAATAAATAACGCTTTGACGGCGTGTTCTTCATTAGCAAATGTGACTCCTGCAGAATTCCGAACTAAAATAATTTTAAAATAATTTTCATTTTCAGTAATAATATGCGGAATTGCGACAAATGGAGATAGCACGGTGCTACTTTGTTCCTCACGCTCAGAAAAAAGATCACACAATTCTTTTTGAGTTATTTTTAAGTCTTCAGCAATTGGCAAATCTTCAGCAATTTTGGCAAAAAGATGGCCTGCTTCAATTGTAGAACTTAAATCTAAAACAAAAGATTCTTCAATTAGTTTATCAATGTCATCCATCACAATATTATCTCGTGAATGTATAATTTCTTTTAATTCGGTTTCTAATGAATGTGAAGTCAATTTACGATTGGTCAATCTTTCAATAACATGTAATAAAGCATATTCTTTAGTTGCTTTACGCCCATAAATTAGATAAGCTATTAAACTAAATAAAATTCCGCTCAAACTAACAGTAATTGCTCGCAACCCCATATCATAAATCAATGCGGCAAAAATAACAATACCAGCAATCTGTAAATATGGATATAATGGAGACCTAAAGCTTGGTTGATAATTTTGCACTTTGCTCTCACGAAGTATTATCACCGCTAAGTTAGTTAAAATTTGTGAAGTCAAAATTATACTAGATGCTGCCTTCACTAAATCTTCTAAAGGCAGCATTAACGCAATCATAATAAATAAACCAGTCGCTAAAATTGAATAAATTGGAGTATTTACTCGCTGATTAATTTTTGCCATAAATTCGGGAATTAAACTATCACGACTCAAAGCCAGCGGATAACGCGATGCGGCTAAAATCCCTGCATTTGCAGTCGTAACAAATGCTAAAAAAGCTGCTACCATAATTGTATAGTACCCAAAATCTCCATTAATAATTTTTCCGCAATCTGCAATAGGAGTAACTGAATGTGCTAAAACATCTGTATCCATTACACCAACTAAAACAATCAAAATCAAACCATAAAGTAATGTAACTACAATAATTGAACTAATAATACCCAAAGGAATATTTCGTTGCGGATTTTTCACCTCTTCAGCAATGGAAGATACTGTTAACAATCCCCCAAAAGATATAAAAACTGTACCTGTAGTAGATAATATCAGCCATGAATTATCATCTTTTACAAATGGTGTAAATTTGGCAACTTCAACATAATTAAATGCTCGTATAACAAATAAAACTAAAATAATTAGTAGAACAATAACCAAATATGTTTCAAATTTTGCGGCGGCTTTCACTCCAACAATATTTATCAACATAAATCCAATTGTCCAAAAACATCCCACCATATAAACATCAAGGGAAGGTATTATTGCATGTGTTACTTCAGATAAACCGAAAATGGCAAATGCGCTTTTTAATGCAATTGCAAACCAGCTTAAAATTCCCTCAATCGTTCCAATTAATGGGCCCATACTACGTGTTATGAAATAATAATCTCCTCCTGCCTTGGGCATCGCTGTCGCTAATTCTGTAACACTCATTACACCAATTAAAGCAATTACCCCTGCTAAAACATAAGAAACAAATACCGCAGGACCTGTTAAATCAAATGCTAACCCTGGTAAAATAAATATTCCAGAACTAACCATCACTCCGGCAGATATACAGAAAACATCAATAAATTTTAAATTTTTACTTAATCGCATATTGTCCTCAAATTATTCATGTAATTTAGATTCAATTTTTAGAAGAGTCTCAGTCACAAATTACTCAGACCACAATATAGACTATAATATATTTATTAGTTTTTAACAATAATCTAAATTGACAATTTAGTCTTAAAAATTATATTTTAATTATATGTGTTTTTTAGTTTACGCGACTTAAATTAAACTTTTTTAATAATTATTATCAAAAAATAATTAGACTAAAGCATAAAACAACGATATATTTTATTTGCAATCATTAAAATTGAGTATTAAAATGGTTAATATTAAATTTAGATTACTTAAAAACATTACCTTTAATAAGGAGACCAACTATGAAAAAATTAATTTTAACATTTTTGCTAGCATTATCTAGTTTTGTATTAACAACTTTTGCTGGCAGCGGTAAAGAGTGGATGACCGACTATGATAAAGCTGTTAAAAAAGCAACAACTGAAGGAAAATATTTATTGATTGACTTTTCTGGCTCAGATTGGTGTGGCTGGTGTATAAAGTTAGATAACGAAGTTTTCAGTAAAAAAGAATTCAAAGAATATGCTAAAAAGAATTTAGTTCTTTATTTAGCAGATTTCCCACGGAGCAACACCCAAAGTCCTAAACTAAGAAAAAAGAATCGCGAATTATCAGATCGCTTTGGCGTGCGAGGTTTCCCAACTGTAATTTTATTAACTCCTGATGGTAAAACAAAAGTTGGCAAAACTGGTTATCGTAAGGGTGGTCCCAAAAAATATGCTGAAATGCTTGACAAAATGATTAAAGATTATGAAAAGAAAAATCCAAAAGTACAACCAGCAAAATGGAGTAACAATTACGAAGAAGTTCAAAAAGCTGCAATGAAGAATAAAAAATTTATGTTAATAGAATTTATTCAGTCTGATTCTTGCCGCTACTGTAAGCAATTACAAAAAGAGGTCTTCGAAACCAAAGAATTTTTAACTTATGCAAGTACTCGTTTTGAACTTTTAACAGTAGATTTTCCTTTTTACAAAAAATTAAATGAAAAATTAAAAAAGCAAAATCGTATGTTAGCAAACAAATATACTATTGCAAAATACCCAACTATTGTTCTAGTAACTCCTGATGGTAAAAATGTCGTTGTTCGCTTAGGTTATGAAGAAGGCGGCGTAAAAGAATATTTGGCAAAAATTAATGACGCCATCAAGTATTATATGAACGATAAAGATTCAAATAAAGATAATTTGAATGTCAAAGCTGATCCAAATATGAAATCAGCAAATAAAATTGGGGGAAAAAATAGCCCTAAAAAACAACAAGATTAAAAAATACTCTTGTTTAATAAATTTTGTCACTATTTACCCCTAATAGTGACAAAATTATATTATTTTATAAGTTTCAAAAAAAGCGAGAATATTATGAAAAAGTTACTATCATTTTTTGTTTACGCAGTACTACAGTTTTTAATTTGCACTTCATATGCGTCGCCTTTTGCTGACCCATTTAATTGGGAGGCAAAATTAGATAAAGATAAAAACTTAATCATCAGCGTCACGATGCCAAAACATCACTACTTATATACCACTCAGACAAAAGTTGATGTCAAAAATTTTCATAATGAATCGCTCAAAGCCCAAGTTATACCTAAAGACAAAAATCATTTCGACTCTATTACAAATACTAACGCCAAAGTATTAATGGGAAAAAAGTTAATTTGGCAATATAAAAATTTATCAGCAAAAAAATTTCCTTTACTAATTTCTTTAACTTACCAAGGTTGCAAAGATCAAGATGAAACTGGTCCATCACAATGTTTTATTCCAAATGAAAAAAACTTTTTTATCAATAGTGATGCCGTCACTACTAAAGCGACAGCTGAAGAAATAGAAAAATTTAAAAAAGCTGCAGCCGAAAAAAATCAATCTTCCGAAACTGTTACAGCAAGTAGTCAAAAAGACAACAAAAAACAGCAACATCTTAATAACATCAAAAAACTGTTAACTAAATTTACTGTTGCCAAAACAGGCTCTGGTTTTATGAATGTTGAAGAAATGAATAACTTTTTAAGTTTAACAAATAGCAATAGCATTGCTCAATCAGCCGAAAATGCTGCAACTGAAATACCGACAAATAGCCAGAAAAACGATTTGGTTGAAAAGCTAAAAAGCAAAAATGTTTTTGTGATGTTACTACTAATATTTTTGGGCGGACTGGCATTAAATCTAACACCGTGCGTTCTACCATTAATTCCAGTAAACCTAGCAGTAATTGGAGCAGGAAGTTCTGCAAAAAGTAAATTTTCAGGTCTAATTAGAGGGTCAATTTATGCATTAGGAATTATGATTTCATATGGGATTTTAGGTTTATTTGCTGTGTTAGCAAGCACGCCATTAGGCTCATTAAATTCATCACCATGGTTCAATTTTACCATTACTTTTATTTTCATAATTTTAGGTTTAGGCATGTTTGATGTTTTTGTTATTGATTTATCAAAATATGGTTCTGGATTTGGTCCAAAAGTCGGCGAAAAAGTCGGGTATTTTTGGACTTTCTTCCTCGGAATAATTACCGCTTTACTAGCAGGTGCGTGCGTTGCTCCTGTTTTAATTGCAGTTTTAATTATTGCCACAGATTTTTCTCAACAAGGAAATGCATTAGGCTTTGCCTTACCATTTATTTTAGGCTTAGGTATGGCTGCGCCATGGCCGTTAACTGGAGCAGGACTAAGCGTATTGCCAAAACCTGGAGTTTGGATGAACAAAGTAAAACACACCCTTGGAGTGATTATTTTTATTTTAGCAGCATATTACGCCTATGAAGGCTATCATCTATTACCAAGCAAAGAAGATATTGTTTTACAAGAATTAGAAAATTTAGAAAAACAACTTCAAGAAGCTGACAGCAAACAAAAACCTGTTTTTATCGACTTCTGGGCAACTTGGTGCAAAAACTGTTTGGCAATGAATGCTAAGACATTTAAAGATGAAGGCATTAACCAAAAATTAGAAAGTAATTTTGTTGAAATCAAATTTCAAGCAGAAAAACCAAGTGGTAAATTCATTAAGCAAGTTCTTGAAATATTTGCAGTAAAAGGAATGCCAGAATACCGTATTTTAGTTCCTAAAAAAAATTCTAAAGCAAAACAAACTAAAAACAAGCTTAAAGCGCTTTTTAGCAAATAATTTATTATTAAACCAAACAGTCATTTCTGAAAAATTCAATTTTTAGTGCTAAACATTGCGATTTATTTTTAAGGATAGTAGTAAATAAATCGCAATATTTTAGTGTAAACAAAATAATTTTATAACGTAATTGAGGTAAAATATGAAAAAAATTCTTTATCACGCAGTAGTTATTGTATTTTTTTGTTGTGTAGATAATGCTAAAGCAGACCGAAAAGAACCATTAATTATTAATCATAAAAATATTGATATTACCAAAATCCCACAACAATATATCAAAAAAGCTCAAAGAAAATTTCATATTTCCTATGGACATACATCACACGGAAACCAAATTATTTCTGGAATGAAAGCTTTAGCAAAAAAAGATAAAAAATTTAATTATACAAGCAACCCAAAAAGTGATAAAGCTTTTTTATGGGATCGAATTCCAAGTGGAGATTTAGGAAATCCTAATCAAGAACAATGGGCAGAAAAAACTCGCAAACTATTAGAAGGCAAAGGTAAAAGTCGCAATATTATCATGTGGAGTTGGTGTGGGCAATTAAGTCGCAAAGCAACCAAGGTTGAAAAATATTTAGCCCTTATGAATAGCCTTGAACAACAATTTCCAAAAGTTACTTTTATCTACATGACTGGACACCTTGATGGTAATAGCAGTAAATCAAGTGTACTGTTAAAGAATAATGAAAAAATTCGTAAATTCTGCAAAAATCACAATAAAGTTCTTTTTGATTTTGCTGATATTGAAAGCTTCGATCCCGACGGAAAAGTTGATTACAGCAAGCTATCAGCACGGGATAATTGTGACTACAAAAAAGATGGCAAAAGAAAAAACTGGGCTAAGGAATGGATTAAAAACAACCCTAAACATAATTTTTCTCTACCTGAGAAAGCTGCCCATACCCACCCATTGAATGCAGCGATGAAAGGTCAAGCTTTTTGGTGGATGATGGCTCGTTTAGCTGGATGGCAAGGTTTAGAAAAAAATAAAAAGAAAAAATCAAATAACAAAACTTTTAAAATTAAATTGTAATTTTATTTAAAAGTGGTAAATTCAAAATTAACAACTATTTAGAGAGAAAACAAAATTTTTGCAAATTAAAAAGAAAATATTAGTGATATATAAAAAACAAAATATATAGCTTAAACAAACTTTAATTTCAAAAAAACAAAAAAGGAATTTACCATGAATTTAAAAAAAATAGTCCTAATGACAATTAGTGGTGCAGTAATAAGTTTAACATCCTGCTTAAATTTACATACTCAACCTGAGAAAAAAAATTATCTTTTTTCTTACTTTAAAGGCAATGGAAACAGTGGGCTACATTTAGCATATAGCCGTGACGGATTAAATTGGAAAAACTTAAAGAATGGTCAATCATTTAATAAGCCTGAAGTGGGTGACAAAATAATGCGTGACCCTTGTATTATCCAAGGTCCAGATGGTGTATTTCACATGGTTTTTACTGTTAGCTGGTGGAGTAAGCAAATCGGAATTGCTCACTCTAATGATTTAATTAATTGGTCAAAGCATCAAGTAATTCCAGTAATGGAACATGAAAAAAATGCACGTAACTGTTGGGCTCCAGAAATTTTTTATGATGACGTTAACGAACAATACATTATATTTTGGGCAACAACTATCAAAGGGAAATTCCCCGAAACCGCTAAAACTGGCGACAATGGATTAAATCATCGTATGTACTACACAACAACCAAAAACTTCAAAACTTATACGCCAACAAAATTATTCTATGACCCAGGCTTCAATGTGATTGACTCAACAATTGTAAAAGATAGTAGCAATAATCGTTATGTGATGTTTCTAAAAGATGAAACACGCCATCCAGCCAAAAAAGATATTAGAATGGCAACAGCCAAGTCTCCAATTGGTCCATGGAGCGCTGCTAGTGCACCAATTTCTAAAAAGAACTGGGTTGAAGGCCCTACAGCAATCAAAATTGGTGACACATGGTATGTATACTATGATGCTTATGGCCGCGGGCATTTTGAAGGAATTAAATCCAAAGATATGAAAATATGGACTTCAATTAATAAAGAATTAAAATTGCCCAAAGGAATTCGCCACGGGACAGTCTTTGCCGTTTCTGACAAAGTTCTAGAAAAACTATTACAAGAAAAATAATTTTTTATAGCTTATTTCAATAAACCCGCCCAACGATAGATAAAGTTAACGGCGGGTTATCTTTCGGCTCTAATACATTAAATTTTATCAACGTTTTCGCTTTACCTTTTTTTGCCTCTTTTACTTGAACTGAAAGTACAATAACAAAACTGTTTTCAGTAATATCTTCAACCGAAATAATTGAATATTCTTTTAGATTCCCTTCCAGTAACGACCACAACAATTTATCATCTTTAAGAACGTCATTAAGTGGCATTTTTCGTTCTTTAACTTCAACAAAAATTTCTTTCAGCGACAATCTACTTTCAACAGCAAACCGATGCTCCGTCACGCTATTTTTCTTAAAAATATTCGCATAGAAAGTTCGACCAAACTTAACATCAAAAAGTTGTTCTGCAACTCCAAAGTATCGAACTCTTAGCAACGGAAATTTTTTAGAATTAGTTGAAATATAGATCATTTTTGAAAATTTACCTCCTAATGAATTTGGTAAAACCTCAAGAGAAGCTGTAGCATCTAGTTTTGAATCAATGTCATAATTGGAAATCTTAAGAACTGAACAAGAACAAAAACTTTTCACACCCGTAATTTTCAATGGTTTTCCCCCACGATTTACCAATTTGAAAACAATTTTTTTTCCACGATTAGCAGGAAATTTTTTTAAATCAATTTTAAAGTCACTATTCACTTCATTCTGTGAAGATTCTTTAATATGTTCTCCAATGATTTGAAGAGGATGAATAGAATCGAATTCTTGTTTTTTTTTCAGGTAGTGAACAAAAGCATAGACTGTAATTATCACTAATGCAATTACCACAGTTACGACATTCAATACCATCATTTTAGTTTTTTTCATTGCTACAAACTCCGTTTTGACACATTACAGTGAGTTTTTTTTAAGTTTGCTTGAGAAATGGTTCATATATAAAAATATTTCCCTTTTAATTATATTGCAAAAGTTTATTGAAAATTAATAGTATAAAAATTCTAACATTTACAATATCTTAGATTTGTTTTCTACTCAAAAGAGGTATATATTACTGGTGATTTAGATTGATTTAATAATTTTGGGACATTCTAAAAATTGATTTTAGAAAAATCCTTTAACTACAGAACATTTTTTGAATAATTTTTTGAATTCAAAAGCAGTGTTCAAAATAAACCGTTGATGGGAGTTTATTAATAATATGGATGAAATTACTAAAAGAGACATTCCAATTAATATTGAAGATATTATGCATACAGCATACTTACAATATTCATTGAGTGTGAATGTCGGGCGAGCTATTCCAGATGTACGTGATGGACTAAAACCAGTAAATAGACGTATTTTATACGCCATGAAGCAATTGAGCTTGACGAAAGGTAGTGCATATAAAAAGAGTGCTGCAGTGGTCGGGGAAGTAATTGGTAAGTACCATCCACACGGTGATTCATCTATTTATGATGCTATGGTGCGTTTAACTCAAGACTTTGCTATGCGTGAACCATTGGTTGACGGACAAGGAAACTTTGGTTCGATTGACGGTGACCCTGCTGCTGCATATCGTTATACAGAATGTCGTATGGAGCGTTTGGCTGAAGAATTACTTTCGGACATTGATAAAGCAACAGTGAATATGCTTCCAACCTACGATGAGAAAAATATTGAGCCAGAAGTATTGCCTGCAAAATTCCCTAACCTTTTAGTTAATGGAACAACTGGTATTGGAGTAGGTATGGCAACCAATATTCCTCCACACAATTTAGCAGAGGTTATTGATGCAACGGTTCATTTATTAGAAAACCCACAAGCCTCTGTTACTGATTTAATGCAATTTATACCAGGTCCAGATTTTCCAACGGGCGCATATATTCGCGGACGCACCCAAATTTTAAAATTATATGAAACAGGTCGTGGTTCAATCAGAATGCGTGCTAAAGCTGATGTTGTTGAAACTAACGGCAAAGAGCAAATCATTATTACTGAAATTCCATACGCTGTAAATAAAGAGCGTTTAGTAAAATCAATTGCAGATTTAGCAAGTGATAAAAAAATTACTGGCATCTCTGATTTACGTGATGAAAGTAGCCGCCGTAGTGGTATTCGTATTGTTGTCGATATCAAACGTAATGCAATGGGTAATGTAGTATTAAATCAATTATTTGCCCACACTCAGCTAGAGTCAACTTTTGGTTCAACTATGCTAGTTGTTGATAAAAATCGCCCTCGTATTATGAATTTACCTCAAGTATTGCAAGCATATATTGATCACCGTATGGAAGTTGTGATTCGCCGTGCTAAGTTTGAGTTAAATAAAGCTGAAGCTCGTGCTCACATTCTGCAAGGATTATTAAAGGCGCTAGATAATATTGATGAAGTTGTACGTATTATTCGTCATTCTCAAACTCGTAAAGATGCTGCTGCAGGATTGATTGCTAAATTTGAATTTTCAGCAACCCAAGTAAATGCTATTCTCGATATGCGCTTACACCAGTTAACTGGCTTAGCTGCTGAAGATCTACAATCTGAATATGATCAATTATTAAAGAAAATTGCCTACTTAAAAGAGGTTTTAGCAAGCCGTCAATTGCGTTTAGATATTATCAAAGAAGAATTAATTGAAGTAAAAGAAAAACATGGCAATGAACGTCGTAGTGAAATTACTCATGATGATGGAGATTTAAATGTTGCAGACCTAATAGAACGCCATTCATGCGTAGTAACAGTTTCAAATACCGGCTATGTTAAGCGTACTCCTGCTGATACATATAAAACACAACATCGTGGTGGAAAGGGCATTATTGGCATGGAAACCAAAGATGAGGACTATGTTGAACATCTATTTAATTCAGATAGTCATGAACTAATGTTCTTCTTTACAAGTCGAGGATTTATGCACTGGCTAAATGTATATCAAATTCCAGAAGGGTCACGTGTTTCAAAAGGTAAAGCAATCATTAATATGATTAAAGTTACTAATGAAGAAAAGATTCAAACAATGATGACTTTAAGCAAAGATGATTTAGAATCTGAAGATAAATACTTAATGTTATGTACTCAAAGTGGCTACATTAAGAAAACTCCATTAAAAGAGTTTTCTCGTTTGCGTAATGCTGGATTAAGAGCATTGAAAATTGATGAGGAAGATACTCTAATTGGCGCAGCTATAACCGATGGCACAATGGAGGTTATTTTGTCAACTGCAAATGGTATGGCGTGTCGCTTCCTTGAAGGAGATGTTCGCCCAATGGGTCGTGGCGCACGTGGAGTAACAGGTATCAAATTTAAAACTCCTAATGACTATGTCGTGAGCATGGAAGTAGTACCACAACAATTTGAAGATGATATTGAAATAGATGCTACAGAAGTTGACAGCGACGAAGAAGTTGTTATTACAAATGGTCAGCCACAGTTATTAGTAGTTTCAGATGGCGGAATGGGTAAACGTAGTTTAGTTAGCACTTATCGCCGTACTAAACGTGCCGCTAAAGGTGTCGTTAGTATGAAACTAAAAGATGGCGAAAAAGTTATTTCAGCAATCAAGATTGAAAGTGGTGATGAATTAATGATGACGACAGAAAAAGGTCAATTAGTTCGTATTCCATGTGATGAAATTCGTACCATAGGCCGTGCTTCAAAAGGAGTAAAAATTATGAACCTTAATGATGGTGATGTGATTAGCGGCATTTCAAAAATTGTTAATATAGATATTGGCAAAGATGATTCTGATGACAATAACGGTGAAACTACTGAAGAAAATATAACTTCAGAAGCACCAATCTCAACAGAAAACAACGAGGCGTCACCAGCTGAAGAAGCTAACGAATAAAATATAATAATAAAGCATCTTTAATGTTTTTTAAAGATGCCTATTTTAAATCTATAAAAAAATATGACACAATCTAAAGTATTTAAATTCCGCAGTCGCCAATTAGTCAGTAAAGATATTCCATTAATTATGGGGATAGTCAATGCAACTCCTGATTCTTTTAGCGATGGGAATTTATACTTTGATATCGAGAAAGGTTTTCAACATGCTAAAGAGATGATTGAAAACAATGTTGATATTATTGATATTGGTGGTGAATCAACTCGCCCTGGCGCTAAAGAAGTTGGTGTAGATGATGAAATTATGCGTGTAGTGCCATTGATCGAAAGAATTAAAGATTATTTTCCCGAATCAGTGGTCAGCGTTGATACAAGAAAAAGTGCGGTAGCACGTAAGGCTCTTGAAGTTGGTGCTGATATTATTAATGATGTTAGCGGAACTGAATTTTCTGAGGATATGATTGATTTAGCAGTAGAATTCGATGCAGGATTAATGATTATGCATATGCGAGGTCAGCCAAAAAATATGCAAAGCAAGCATAATACTAAATACCATAACATTATTGATGAAGTTAGAAGTTACCTATTTGGTCAGGCTAAAAAAGCTATTAATGCGGGGTTAAATGCACGAAATATTGTAATTGACCCAGGTATTGGTTTTGCAAAAACTTTTGAGCAAAATATCAAGCTAATAAAAAATGCGCCAAGATTTGTTGAGAGTGATTTCACAGTACTTTATGGAACATCACGAAAAAGATTCATTGGTGAAGTTTTGTCAGTTGATGATCCGCAAAAAAGAGTCTTTGGTACTATTGGTAGTAGTGCGGCATTAGCGGAAAGTGGTGTTGAAATAATTCGTGTCCATGATGCGATTGAACACAAACAATTTTTTAAAGTTTATCAGATGTGTCAAAAATTTTAATTGACAATTTTTTTGATATAATGTAATTTTTTTAAAGAACATTTTTAACCAAATATTCAATTTTTTAAAAGTCCCACAAATAATATTAATTTTATTTGAACTTAAGGTTTGAACAAAAACATGAATGAAATAAGTAAAATTTTACACGATTCAGTATTAATGTTTTCTCCGATTTTAGAGATTATTATCTTAACGATTTTAATTTACCGGATACTTTATTATTTACGTGATACTCGTGCTGCTAATATTCTGGCAGGTATGGTATTAGTATTAATTTTACTAACTACTGCAAGTGAAGCACTCAATTTTGAGGTTTTCAGCTGGCTTCTTAATAGTTTATGGTTAATTTTACCAACTGCTTTTATTGTTATTTTTCAGCCTGAATTGCGTCGTGCTTTTGCTCAATTTGGTAGCTCGCCATTTATTAATCAAAACCGTGAACGTAAACGAGCAACAATTAGCGAAATTGCCACCGCTGCAATTAATATGTCACAAAAGAAAATTGGCGCGTTAATAATTTTTCAACGTCAAATAGGTATGGGAACTATCGTTGATGATGCGATAAAATTAGACACAAAAATTAATAGCCATATTCTTGAATCAATATTTTTTCCTAATTCACCCCTTCATGATGGTGCAATTATTGTTCGAGATAATAAAATTATCGCAGGCCATGCGATTTTACCACTAAGTCACAATGATAAATTCATGCCATCACTAGGAACTCGGCATCGTGCTGCAGTTGGTATTACCGAAGAAACTGATGCTGTAGCATTAATTGTTTCAGAGGAAACTGGGCATATTAGCATCGCTTGCCGTGGGCGCTTAAAAACAAATGTTCCTTCAGACAAGTTACAGCGATTTTTAAGTGGTTTAATTATTCCTGGTAGTAGCAATAATCTCAATAGTTTTTTTGAAAATTTACCTGAAGACTCATTAATGAGTGCTTTTAGTAATGATGATGATAATTAAAATTTAGGTGATTGGATAAAATGGGTAAAAAACATTCTACAACTGAAAGCAATTCTAGCACTCAACATAATATTGAAATTAAAGATATTAAAAAAGTCAATAAATCTTTAGCTAGGAGACTACTTGGTATCATTACCAATGATTTCCCACGTAAAGTTATCGCCCTATTTTTTGCGTTGTTAATATTTTTTATTGTTGATTTTAAAATCGGGGATGAGACCAATTTAGATAATATTATTATTAGACTTGAAGTGCCCGAAAAATTATCATTAATGGAAAAACCTTCAACTGTGACTGTACGTTTAAAAGGCAGTAAGGATCGTTTAAATGTATTAATGAGAAATCAAATTCACGTGGAAGCAATTATTGACGAAAAAAACTATTCGCCAGATTATCCATATAATTTAAAATTATCAACCAAAAATGTTTCTGTGAGCATGCCTGGCATTAGCGTAATTGATATTAATCCAAAAGTGATAGAACTAAATATTGAAGATAAAATATCAAAAAAAGTACCAGTTGTTCCTCGTTACACTGGCATGAACAAGCTAGCTGATAACTTAACTGTAAATGAAGTATCATTTGCGCCTAGCACTATCACAATTTCAGGTGCAAAAAGTTTTGTGGACTTAATTGACAGTGTTTCAACCAAGCCAATTCCATTAGATAATGCAAACGAAAGTTTTGAATATAAAACTTTTGTCATTGCCCCTGATAAAAAAGTTAGTGTATCACCTAAAAATGTTGTTGCTAAAGTTGAAATCGGCAAAAAATTTAGTAAAAGAACTTTTAGTAATATTAAAGTCAAAATCATTTGCGATAATATCATTGATTTAAAAAAATATAGCAATTTAGAGAATTTGAATGCTGACGTACGCCTTTTTGGTCCAGTAAATAATATCTCTGAAATGCAAAGTGCTGATTTCTTCATTTTCATTGACACCTCAAAATTAGCTACTGATCAAGTTACTGTTCCTTTAGAGTGCTGGACAAAAGATCCTGCAATTAAAGTAGAAAATATTTTCCCTGCAAAAGTAAATCTTTATAAATAATAATAATATTTAACTCGTAATTTCTTACATAATTTAGCTTAATTTAAATAAATATAAAAAAAACTTACAATTTATTGTGAAATTTTGAAATTTCTATCGTTATTGCTTGTAAGGAAGTATTTCGTTATTTTAAATATAAGATTAATCTGAAACTTTATATTTGAGCTGCACTATTGATTTATATATATCTTTTTCATTGATTTACGGTTCAAATATTTATAAATCGCAACGCATATTTAAGTTTGCAAAATTTAATATTTTCTGATTAATCATAGCTCCTTTCTATATATGGATTGACTTTTTCAAAATAACTATATACTTTAACACAAGCTAAGAAAAAATAATATCAATGTAAAAAAAAGAGGATTTGAGGACATGAGTAAAACTATTACTAAAACAGTAAATTTAAGTTTACTATCGCTTGCGGCAACTTGTATAATGTCATTAGCAACAAATACAGCTAGTGCTCATAACTGTTCATCAGCAAAAAATTTAAATTCATGCAATAAAACGGCTGATATGAAAACAATTTTCAAAAAAGCTGCAGAGGATTTAATTGAACGCCGCTTACCAGCAGGTTACAGCAAATTATTTGTGGTAGAAATTTTAGAAAAATCTGATAATGAAGACATTTTTGAAATTGAAACAATTAATAATAAAGTTATTTTACGAGGTACTGATGGAATTGCGGTGGCTTCAGCATTAAACTGGTACTTAAAATATCATTGCAAAGTGCAATTTTCTGCAGTTCATGAAAACTTAAAAATGCCTAAAGTTTTGCCTATATTAACAGAAAAAGTTCGTAAAACAACCACTTTAAAATACCGTACAGCATATAATTACTGTACATATTCATATACAATGCCATGGTGGAATTGGGATCAATGGCAACGTGAAATTGACTTCTTAGCAATGAATGGAGTGAATATGCCACTTCAACCATTAGGTCAAGAGGCAACTTGGATTGAAACATTTAAAGAGTTTGGTCTGACTTCGGAGCAAATTCGTTCTAATTTTTTAGTTGGTCCAGCTTATTTTGCATGGGGATTTATGAATAATATCGACCGCATTGGTGGTCCATTACCACAAAGTTGGGTTGATTCGCATATTAAATTAACACGCCAAATTGTAGAGCGTCAGCGTAGCTTAGGTATGAAAATGGTTTTACAAGGCTTTTCTGGGCGCGTCCCAGAGGACTTTGCAAAAAAATATCCTAATGTAAAAATTCAACAAGAAAAAACTTGGGCAAGCTGCCCAGGAACATATCAAATGGATCCATTAGATCCAATGTTTGAAAAAGTGGGTAAAATGTTTATCAAAAAACAAACCGAACTATTTGGTACAGACCATTTTTACGCGGCAGATCCATTCCATGAAGGTCATCCGCCTAGTAACGCTCCTGATTATTTACCAAATGTTGGTCGCAAAATTTTTGAAACAATGAAAGCGGCAGATCCAAAAGCGATGTGGGTTATGCAAAGTTGGTCACTACGTAAACCTATTATTCTTGCAGCTCCAAAAGAAAAAGTTATTGTTTTCGACCTTGGTGGTGGTCGCAGTTTCGGTAAAGAGCCATTTTGGGGTCGTCCGACGGTTTATGGTATTTTGAATAATTTTGGAGGTCGTTCTTGTATAAGTGGTAATTTAAATTCTATGTTAAATGTCGCAAATCGTTTAACAAAACGCCCAGCTAATTTAGAAGGTATTGGTGGTTTTGATGAAGCAACAAAAATTAATCCTGTTATTTGGGACGCTTTCTACGAAAATATTTGGCGCAAAAAAGCAGTTAGCATTAGCCAATGGACAGACGAATATGCAACTCGCCGCTATGGAATTGACAGCAAAAAAGCAAAAGAAGCTTGGAATATCATCGGCAAAGATGTTTATCGTGGTCGCTGGGCAACATCTATTTTTGCAGCACGTCCAGCATTAACTGCGACTAAAGCAGATCCAAACTGGAATATTGAATTCTGGTATGATAACAATAAATTATTTAAGAGTTGGGTACTTTTAACAGAAGCTGGCGACAACATCAATAAAAATGCTCTTAATAAACATAGTACAACTCTAAACTATGACTTGGTTATTCTTGGCCGTCAATACTTAACTAATATAGCTATTGGAGTTTTTAATGATTGCGTTGATGCCTTCTATAAAAAAGATATTGAACGCTTCAAAAAATCTAGTGCCAAATTCATTGAACTGTTAAATGACACAAACACTCTTCTCGGAGCCGAAGAACAATTCTTACTTGGTAAATGGATTAAAGACGCACGAAGCTGGGGTAAAAATCAACAAGAGGCAGATCTTTATGAATACAATGCTCGTGCTTTAGTTTCATTATGGGAGGCCGATGTTACGGGTCGTTTCTTTGATTATTCTTGGAGAAGTTGGAATGGATTATTAAGTAGTTACTACAAACCTCGCTGGGAACGTTGGTTCAACTTTATGATTGCTAAACTACAAAAAGGCGAAGAATATTCTGATAAAGGCTTAGGTCGTAGCCATGATCGTCCTTGGCATTTCTCAAGCGATTGGTATAAAAGTGAATATGCGAAAGAACAAGCGTGGACACGCTCAAAATTTATGGGTGATATTCCGACTGTAGCAACAAATAACGCCTTAGAATTAAGTAAAAAATTTATCTCTAAATATTATAATGCAATGGCGGAAAATGAAGCAAATTCATTAAAATATGGCTACCCTGTAAATAAAACATATGAAGTTGGTCACCGAAGCAAAAGCCCTAAGAAAATTAAAGTTATCAAAAATAATATTACTAGTGGTAAGATTAGTAAATATTCAAAAGGTACTGAAGGAAACAATTTACCATTATACGCTGTTGATGGACAAATAAACAATAATAATTACTGGGCTGTTAAAGGTGATGGCAAGACAAAGTATTTACAATTAGATCTTGGTAAAAAGCACAATATTCATAATGCTCAAGTTTGGTTTTACGCTGATAACGCTCGCTACTATCAATACAAAATTGAGACTTCTGCGGATGGATTAGCATGGCAAACGGTTGTTGATATGACTAAAAATAAAAAACCTTCAACTAAGAAGGGGTATTTCACAAATCTTGATGCGCCTGTTGAAGCTCGCCATGTTCGTTTAGTTATTACAAAAAACTCTGCAAACCCTAGCTATCATGTTGTTGAGTTTAAATTGAACGTTAAACAGTAACAATTTAATTCATAACAATTAAAATTTTACTAAAGGGAATTTCATACTTGAAGTTCCCTTTTTAATCTAATTTAACCAAAAAAGTTTGCTAAAGTACATATGACAGAGTAAATTTAATATAACTACTAAAAACCAAATAAATAATAATCAAAAAGTATAGTTACTTTATAAATATATCAAAATTTTAAATATGAAAACTCTTAATTTATACGTTAGTAAAAGTTTCCTCGTAACATTCCTATCAGGGATTGGTATTCTAACCTTCTTTCTAGTTGGAGCTCGTCTATATAAAATCATTAATAAATTAATGGAAGGCGTACCTTTATTTGAATTCTTTTTAATGATTGCCTACATGATGCCAGTGGTTTTGAGTTTCACTATTCCATTTGCCATGCTTGTGGCAGTGATGTTAATTTTTGGACGTTTATCTGCTGATAATGAAATTACAGCAATGCGTGCATGTGGAGTTTCAATTACGCAGATTATTGCACCAATTTTACTGTTAGCGTATCTTTTATCTGCCTTGTGTTTATACTTGCAACTTGATATTGGACCTCGTTTTCTCGGTGAAGGTCGCGCAATGCTTAAAAACGTGGGTCGTCTTGAGAACCCAACTGCAATCATAGAACCAGGTCGTTCGGTTAGCTATGAAAACTATGTTATTTATATTGGTGAAAAAGATGGTGATAAATTAGCAGATGTACAACTAATGTCTTTGGATTCAGAAAAAAATATTGAAGCTGATATTACTGCAAGCACAGGTTCTATGTCCTTGGATAAAAAGAAAAAAATCATTGGTATTCACCTTTACAATGGTCAAAGCATTAATAAGCCATACACAAAAAATAAGAGTACTACAAGATTTGAAGAATTAACTATTAATATTGATTATGGCAAACAATTAGCAAATAGAAAATTATCATTTAGATCTAAATATATGAATACAACTCAATTATTTGCCCAGATGCAAATTCATCGTAAAAATGGTATGGGTACAACTGAGCTTGAATTAGAAATGAACCGTCGTATTGCTATGGCTTTAGCTCCTATTGCGTTTGTCTTACTAGGCTTGCCATTGGCAATCAGAACAAGTCGCCGTGAAACATCGGTGGGATTATTTTTAGGAATTATCCTTTCTGTTGTTTATTTTATGGCAATTATTATCTTTTTATCTTTAGAAAGTAAACCTGGTATATATCCTCAATATTTGCTATGGATTCCGTGTATAGTATATCAAATTGTGGGAGTAATTATGATTTATAGGATTGCACACCGTTAATAAAATTGAGAACTCAGCGTATGAATAAAATTATTTTAGGTAGAGCATGGTTATTATTAGTTACATTACTTAGTTTTACTGTAACTGGATATTTTGCGCTGTATAGTTTTATTTTATTGGACAATGACTACTCACAGGTACATTTTAATAATGCAACATTAAGCATGTTAGGTATTGAATATTCAGTCTTTTTTTTAAGTCAGGCACTGATATTTTGTGCAATATTGTGCTTCATGAAATTGCGTTACTACCATGAAAATATCCTTGATAAATTTGTTGTCTCTTTGAGTTGTTATTTGGCTATAAATATGAGTTGGTTATTATGCGGGCTCTTTGATTTACGTTTAATTGCAGTTATTTTAAGTGGTTTATTAGTCATGAATTGTCTATGGATTTTTCAAATATTAGCGCACAACAAAAATGATCTAAAAGATAACTTTCCAACTTTCTATAATTTTCTTAATAATGCGTTCTGTTTAGGATTCGCGTGGAATTTGATGATATTTTTATTAACAATTAATTACGCTATCTTTTTTTCATTGCGCATGAGCAATGTATGGACAACTGCCTTCTGTTTGATAATATTAATTTCACTTAATATTATCGGATCGATAGCTCTAATTTTATTTAAACATGTTCTAATTATGGCGTCGATTATTTTTATGGAGTTTGGTCTATTGCTATTTTGCATCAATGACCATATACTTATTAACTTTATAGTTATTGCAATTATTTTAAACTGTCTTATTTTATATCTTAGCAAATCCAGCAATCGCAAGTTTAAGACACTACTCGAAACAGAATTTAACGAATAAATTAACTGTAGAACAAAGTAATTTAAGATATAAATTATCAATATTTTAAAGATTCAATTTAACTATCAAATAAACGAACAGAACTAATCTTTTCAACCATTATATAACTTTAGAGTGTAATTTTTCCATTTTTTTTATTTTTACTATTGATTTTTATTGATTATTATGTTATTTTCCCAAATAACCAAATGTTATTTAATTTTTATTTTGGAGAATAGATACATGATAGACAAAAAAAATCAATGTGGTTGCAAAGCGGAAGAACAAAAATCAACAAATGTTGACAGTTGCGGATGTTCAACACCAACACCTTCAGGATGTGGTTGTTCATCAGCCACAACAAAAACAAACAATAGTACAAGTAAATTTATTTCATTAATTTTGGCTCTTTTTTTGACTTTTGTTATTAGTTATAGCCTTGGAAAAAAATCCGCTAAAAACAAGTTAGCGCAAAATAAAGCAAATTTCACTGCTATAGAAAATAAAATTAAACAACAACCTCAAACAATTGTTTATTATTTTCACGCAACAAAACGCTGTATGTCATGTAATTTGATTGAGAAAACAACAAAGGAAGTGCTAGAAGAAAAATTTACAACACAGCTAAAAAATGGCGAAATAGTTTTTAAAAGCATCAATTTTCAGAAAAAACCTGAGTTAGCTAAACAATTTGAATTAGTTTCAAGTGTTGTAGTGGTTTCCCAATATGATAAAAATGGTAAACTGACAAAATTTGACCGTCTTGATGATGTTTGGAAACTAAAATCTGATTCCAAAAAATTTACAAAGTATATCACGGCACATGTAAAGTCATATTGTTTCTAATATTATTGATGGGTAAAGTTCATGATTTCATTAATCAACATAATTATTGTAGTAATATCAATGGGAATTTTAACCGCAATTAGTCCCTGCCCGTTAGCAACTAATATTGCTGCTATTTCCTACATCAGTCAAAATAATTCCAGTCATAAAACCACTTTACTAGCGAGTATTTTGTATAGTACAGGAAGGACATTGACCTATTTACTATTATCGTTGATTATAACTTTTGGAATGTTGAAAAGTGCCACTCTTTCACGTTTTTTACAAGAGCATATGAATGAATTTTTAGGTCCAGTCTTAATCTTTATAGGTTTGGTCTTACTAAAATTAATTCAATTGAATTTGCAATTAAAATTTAAAGGTCATAAGCTTCAGGAATATGCAAAAAATGGAAATATTGCGGCAGCTTTTCTAATTGGTGTAATTTTTACATTGTCTTTTTGCCCGGTATCAGCAACAATATTTTTTGGTGGATTAATTCCAATGATACTTAAAGAAGTTCAAGCTGCCGAAAATCCACAATTTTTCACTCAATATCTTTTGCCAGTAATTTATGGAATTAGTTCATCTTTACCAGTAATTTTGTTTGCATTATTAATTGTATTTGTAACTAAAAAGGTTGATAAATTTTTTGATAAAGTCGTAGCATTTGAAAAATATTTCAGAATGATTTCAGGAATAATTTTTATTATGGTTGGACTTTACTATTGCTTAAATTACAATTTAGAACTTCTTTGATTTAATGTTTACTACAAAAACTTTTAAAGTTGCAGTTGTTACAGCTTAAATCTTTATCAAGGTCAAATTTTGCAAAATCATTTACAGAAAGAATATTTTTATTAGCAATTTGGCGCAATGTTTCAATGCTTGCATCAAGCTGAATTGCTAGTTTATTCCCATCAAAATCAATAGTGCTATAGCTTTTTAAATCATTATTTTGATAATAAAAATTTTGCAACAAAATTTTATCTTTAAAAGTTGGAAAATTATTCATCAAATATAACAATATTAAACTATTTTGAAATGTAAACGCATTCATAACCGAATATTTTCCAAACTTCAAATTCAAGCAATGTAACACACCCTTAGACTCATAAATTAAATCCGGCGCGACCCAAATTAGAGTTTTACTTAACATAAAACTATCAATATTATCATGAAATTTCACATCACCATTTTTTGCCATGATTAAATCTTCAAAAAACTGATTATTTTCTGAACAAAAATTTTTGACTAAAAGATCGAGTTCATTTAATGCAATTTTTTTTATTTCACCCACTGAATAAACACAATAAAAACATTCATGAATTGCATAATGCTTTGGTTCATTTACAACTTTTTGATAATCATTAGCTTGTTGCAGTCTCTTTAAAAGCTCTTTTTTGGCAGTTTTATAAATGTTTTTAACAATTTTTTTTACATTCATTTTACCACAAAATGTTTGTAATTCATTTTTCAAAACCTCGAGAAAAACTTCTTTAATCATATAATGTAATGGCTTCAAATTTTTTAATAAATAAAGTTCACGCTCTAGTTCACTGCAATTATTTTTATCATAACCATTGCTGGACGCATAATAATGAAGAAAATATTTTCTCTGACAATATTCATAAATATTTTTACGCTGAATTGACCATGAAAAAGGAACAGTCGCCAATGAACTAAATTGTTCACCAACGACTGGATAATCATTAAAAACTATTTTTTGTGCTTTAAATTCAGCCATAACAAAAAATTACATTTCAATTTTTAATTTTTTTGCACATCTTTCAGCTTTTGCACGCGCTTTATCAGTATCTTCATCAAGAGCTAAAACAACCGCTAAACGACGATGTCCTTGAACAATACCTTTACCAAAAATTCTCAACTGAGTATCAGCCTCAGCTAACACGTCATCAGCCCCTTCAAAAACTACATTTTCTGAATTTCCATGAGCCACAATCGCATATGACGCTGAGGGTCCGTAAAAACGAATTGCAGGAATTGGTAGACCTAAAATTGCCCGAATATGTAATGCAAATTCACTTTGATCCTGACTAATCATTGTCACCATGCCAGTATCATGTGGTCGAGGAGAAACTTCGCTAAAATAAACCTTATCTCCTTTAATGAATAGTTCAACTCCAAAAATACCGCGACCTCCCAAAGCAGTAGTAACTTTTTCAGCTATATCCTGTGCATTTTTTAATGCAGTTTCAGTCATTACTTGTGGTTGCCATGATTCACGATAATCACCATTTTCTTGACGGTGTCCAATCGGCTCTAAGAAAGTTGTACCACCAACGTGACGAACTGTTAAAAGAGTAATTTCATAATCAAAATCAACAAATCCTTCAACAATAACTTTCCCAGCTCCAGCACGACCACCTTCTTGTGAATATGCCCATGCCTTTTCGATATCATCAACAGTTTTAATGGTACTCTGTCCATGACCACTGCTACTCATAATCGGTTTAACAACACACGGAATACCAATATCTTTAACTGCCGCTAAAAACTCTTCTTTAGTTGTTGCAAATTCGTATGGTGAAGTTTCAAGTTGCAATTCTTCAGCAGCCAAACGACGAATGCCTTCACGATTCATCGTTAACATTGTTGCTTTTGCTGTCGGAATTACATTAAAACCTTCTTTTTCAAGCTCTAATAAAGTTTCAGTCGCAATAGCTTCAACCTCTGGAACAATATAATCTGGTTGTTCTTTTTCTGCAATCTCACGTAATCTTGCACCATCAAGCATTGATGCGACATATGAACGGTGTGCAACTTGCATTGCAGGAGCATTCTCATAAGCATCAACAGCAATAACTTCTACATTATATCTTTGAGCTTCAATTACGAATTCTTTGCCTAATTCACCAGAACCACACAACATAACCTTTGTGGCATCTTTGCGCAATGCTGTTCCTAATTTTGTCATTATATTAATTTCCTATTGATATTTTAATACTATAAAGATTCTTTTATTTTTTATATTAATCATTACAATTTAGCATGATGCAAATTCAATGTCAATTAACAACAAAATAATATTGTTTTTTTTACAAAAATATTTGGGAAAAAGAGGATATTAGTTGTATTGTAAAAACGTATTATATTTAAGGGTATCTCTAAAAATCAAACTTTCTTAGGAGTTAATAATGGCAGCAGATTTTGTACATTTGCACGTGCATTCTCACTATAGTTTACTAGATGGAGCGTGTACGATAAAAGGTTTAGCCGAAATGGCAAAAGAAAACAATATGAGCGCAGTAGCAATTACTGACCACGGATTCATGGGTGGTACTATCGATATGTATAATACTTTTACACGCTCGGGTTTAAAGCCAATTATTGGCTGTGAAGCATATGTTTCACCTACAGATCGTTTTGATAAAAATTCTGCGGTGCCGAATATTCGTGGTAATCACTTGGTTTTATTAGCTAAAAATTATGACGGCTATATTAATTTATGTAAATTAATCAGCGAAGCATACTCAACTGGAATGTTTTACAAACCAAGAATCGATAAAGAATTGATGGCTCAATACAGCGACAACTTAATTGCATTATCTGCATGTATTGGAGGTGAAGTGCCGCAGAGTATTTTGAATGGCAACATCGACTTAGCGCGCAAACAGATAGGCGAACATATTGATATTTTTGGGAAGGATAATTATTACCTTGAGTTAATGGACCATGGCATGGAAGAGGAAATTCGTGTTAATCGTGAATTAATTACCTTAAGCAAAGAATTTGATTTGAAGTGCGTTGCAACCAACGACGTACATTATTTGCGAAAAGAGCATGCAAAAGCACATGAAATTATGCTTTGTATTCAAACACAATCAAAACTAGATGATCCAAAACATTTTCAATTCCCTGCTCCAGAATTTTATTTTAAAAGCACTGATGAAATGAAAGAGCTATTTAAAGAAATTCCAGAGTCAATTACGAATACCGTTGAAGTCGCTGAAAAATGCGATATTGAGTTTAAATTTGCTCCAGAGGTCAACCACTACCCTAAATATGACCCAAATGATTCATTTGAAGATGAAAAACATAAACTGCGTGAAATTTGTTTAGATGGTCTTGAAGAGCGTTATAAATTTAATCCTCGCGATGAGGAAAATTTGACGGAAGAAGATCAAGCTAAAATCGACCGTATGGATTATGAATTAGATGTTATTTCAACAACTCAATACTGCAGTTATTTCCTTGTAGTTGCAGACTTTATTAAGTATGCAGAAGATATTGGTGTTCCGGTAGGACCAGGACGTGGTTCTGGTGCTGGTAGTTTAGTTGCCTACTTAACCCATATTACAAATATTGAACCGCTACGTTATAATTTACTGTTTGAGCGTTTTCTTAATCCTGAACGTGTCAGTCCTCCCGACTTTGATATTGACTTCTGCGAGAAAAGGCGTGTCGAGGTTATCGAATATGTTCGCAATAAATACGGTTCTGAATCAGTTGCGCAGATTGGAACATATGGAACATTAAAAGCAAAAGCGGTTATTAAGGACGTTGCTCGAGTAATGGGCCTCAATTTTGCTGACGGTGATAAGATTACAAAATTAATTCCGACCGACCCAAAAATGACATTAGCAAAAGCAAAAGCTGAGGTTCCAGAACTTGTTGAGTTGATTGAAACAGATCCAGTAGTTGCAGAAATTTTTGAATACGCTGAAGTTTTAGAAGGTGTAAACCGTAATATGTCAATTCACGCTGCGGGTGTAATTATTGGAGACCAACGCCTTGATAACTTAGTGCCGTTAGCGCGTGGAGCTGGTGGTGAAGTTATTACCGAGTTTCCTGCAGTACCGTGTGAAGATTTAGGTCTACTAAAAATGGACTTCTTAGGCTTAAGAACATTAACAGTAATCCAAGAAGCTGTAGATAATGTCAAAATGAGCAAAGGCATTGAAATTGATTGGGATACAACATCTTTAGAAGACAAAAATACCTTTGATTTATTATCTCGCGGTGACACTGTTGGTGTATTCCAGCTAGAATCAGGTGGAATGCAAAATTTATGCCGCTCATTCGGTGTAGAAACAGTAGAGCATATTATTGCATTATTAGCGATTTATCGCCCAGGTCCAATGCAATTTATCCCTGATTTTATTGACTGTAAAATGGGACGCAAAGAAATTGTTTATGACCATCCTAAAATGGAGCCATTATTAAACGAAACCTACGGTATTATGCTTTATCAAGAGCAGATTATGCAGGTAGTTCAGGTTTTGGCAGGCTTCACCTTAGGTCAAGCAGATATTCTCCGTCGTGCAATTGGTAAAAAGAAAGAAGACGTTTTAGCGCAACAGAAAGCAAAATTTGTTGAAGGTTGTAAGAAAGCTTCTGATATTAATGAAAAATTAGCCGACCAAATTTGGGCAAAAATTGAATTATTTGCTGGTTACGGTTTCAATAAATCGCACTCTGCAGCTTATGGATTTTTATCATATCGTACGGCATACTTAAAAGCAAATTATCCTGAAGAATTTATGGCGGCGGTGTTATCAAGTGAGATTAACAATGCCGAAAAAATTGCATTCTTTATTGGCGAATGCAAAGAGATGGGGATTTCAATTTTGCCACCATGTGTAAGCAAAAGTGAAATCAACTTTACAGTGGATGGAAACTCAGTTCGTTTTGGATTAGGGGCTATTAAAGGTTGCGGTGAAGCTGCTGCGAGTAAAATTATTGCCACCCGTAAAGCAGACGGAGCGTTTGAATCATTGTTAGATTTCTGTGAACGCGCTGGCGATGCAATGAATTCACGTATGATGGAGAATTTGACCCGTAGTGGAGCATTTGATTCTTTTGGTCATAAACGTTCACAATTATTACAATTGGCAGAACCGACGTTAAAACATGCAGCACAATCTCGAAAAGATAAAGAGTCTGGACAAGGATCATTATTTGATATGTTAGCAGAGCCAGATGATTCGATGGAAATTCCTGTCCCTAATATTCCTGAATTAGATGAACATGAAATTCTAAGTAGTGAAAAAGAATTACTTGGTTTTTACGTTACAGGTCATCCATTAAGCAAATACAGTGAAATTCTGAGTAACTACACGACATCAACAACTGTTAAAATTTCCGAAATGAATGATCGTGAGGGTATAAAATGTGGTGGAATAATTAAAAGTATTCAACGAAAAATTACTCAAAAAGGAGCACATTGGGCAATTTTAGAGCTTGAAGATCTATATGGTACAATTGAGTGCTTAGTTTATAGCAGAACACTAGAAGAAGCAGAAATGAATGGCGTAGAATTTGCCGAAGACAAATTAATTTTTGTTGAAGCATTGACGCAAAAACGTGATGAAAATGCTCGTGTCAATTTAACCGCCCAAAAAATAATTCCTCTTGATTTTGTTATGGCACAAAACACTAATGAGATTCACCTGCATTTATATGAAGGAAGCGCAACAACTGAAAAAATTACTAAGCTTAAGAATCTTTGTAATAATTACCCCGGTGAAACTGAAGTTATTTTAGCTGCAACTCTTAGCAGTGGGGAAATTGTTTTTATTGAGGCTTCAAGTAAAATGAAAATATCTGTTGATGAAGATTTTTTAACCCAAATTAGAGATATTTTAGGGGAAAAACGTTACCGACTTAAGGCTGATTTAACAGTACCTAAACCAAAAAATAACTTTTATCGTAAGAAAAGTGATAGTTAATTTTAAATTTTGTAAAATCAGAGTATATTTTATAGTGAGTTTAATTTAAAAATAAAAATTAGAAAGGTTTTAAATGAGCAAATTTATTAAACACGCACAGGAAGTTTTTGATATTGAAATTGAAGGCTTAAAATATTTGCGTGATAATTTAGATAGAGAAAAATTCAATGAATTAATTGAAATGAGTAAAAAAACTTTAGACAATGGCGGTAAATTAATTTTAACCGGTATTGGCAAAAGTGGCTATATTGGTCAAAAGATTTCTGCGACGCTTTCAAGTGTTGGCTCTCCATCAATTTTCATGCACCCTGTTGAAGCATTGCATGGAGATTTAGGAATTGTCCAAGAGAATGACCTTCTAATTGCAATTAGCTATAGCGGCGAAACTGACGAACTTTTAGCAATTATTACTCCTGCTAAACGCTTAGGTTTACATATTGTGGCAATTACAGGTTGTTCTGACTCTCGTCTAGCAAATCTTTGTGATTTAACAATCGACATGAATGTACCTAAAGAAGCTTGCCCTTTTAACCTAGCTCCAACAACTACTACTACTGCATTACTAGTTTTAGGTGATGCCTTAGCAATGGTTTTACTTGAAGAACGCGGCTTCACAAAAAGAAAATACGGCAGTCTACATCCAGGTGGAGCAATTGGTAGAGCTGTAACAATGCGCATTAGCGATATAATGAGACCTAAGGAAAAATTAGCAATTTCGACTGCAAACAAAACTGTTAAAGAATGCTTGTATGAAATGACTAGAGTGCGCTGTGGTGCAACGATAGTTGTTAATGAAAATAGCGAATTGCTCGGAGTATTTACTGACGGCGACTTTAGACGCCATGCTGAAAGCGACATTACAGTCCTAGACAAAAAGATTTCAGAGGTCATGACAGAAAACCCTATCTCAGTAAATGCTAATATTTTAGCAGTAGAGGCATTGAAACTAATTGAAAATAAGCATATTAATGATATTGTAGCTATTGATGATGAATCTAAAGTTATTGGTTTAGTTGACATTCAGGACTTACCTGGTCTGAAATTGATGTAAAACTTTGAGGGTTAAAAACGGTACAAATTAAATATGAAACTTACTATAAATAAATTTTACAGCATAGCGTTATTAGCTTTATGTATCAATCAAGCTCAAGCAGTGAAATTAGAGGACAAAAAACTGGACTTTAATAAATCAAGCGGCTTGAAAGGATTCTTTTTTAGTGATGATGATAATGACTATAGCAACAATGCCAAAAGTCAAGTTAATGCAGCAAAGGCTGCTAAAAGCTTAAAGGAAGCTAAAAAACTAGAGTTAGCTAAAGATTACCGCGATGCTGCTGATAAATATTTAGAGGTAAGGTTATATTCAGATATTAACAAAACTAAAGCTAAAGCTGTACAAAAAGCTGCAGAATGTTATGAAAAAGCAGGATTACTTTTTGAGCAATTTAAATGTTTAGAAAGGTTAATAAAAAGTTACCCTCATTATGTTGATTTTGCAGAAGTTGTTGATAAACAATTTGCTATTGCTGATAAATTCTTTGCAGGTCACCGTGACCCAGAATTTTATTCATTACGCTGGGTTCCTTGGCTTACTGGCGAAGACAAATCTGCAGAAATATACGAAAAAGCTATTGCTAATGCACCTTTTTCAAAATATTCAGCTCAAGCAACTTTACGATTAGCAAAAATGAAAGTAAAAGAAGAACTTTATGAGGATGCGATGAAGCTTTTCAGAAAAGTTATTTATGACCATTCAAAAAGTAAAAGTGCTGAATTTGCTTATTTAGAAATGATTATGCTATTAACCTCACTGTCAAAAAGTGGTGATGGTGATGGCAGAATGGCATATGAAGCAATTCAATTAATAACTAGCTATAAAGAAAAATACCCGAATTCAAAAGAAATAGAATGGGTAGACAAACAGCTAATTATCACCAAAAATAATGCGGCACGCCGCCTTTATAATATCGCTAAATTTTATAAACGTTATAATAACGAAAAAGCAGCAAAAGATTATTTAGAGGAAATTATTCAGCGCTATGATACAAGTAAAACAGTTGTACAAGCTGAAGATATGCTTAGTAGCATTGACCCAAATTTTGAATTAAGTGAACTGCCTCCAAAAATTAAAAGTGAGTACATTCCATATCAAAAACATGAAATGCTTAGTAGTCCAAGAAAAATTTTAATTGTGCCAGAAAATAGTAACAATAAATGGTTACTACCAATTCGTGATTTAGGAATTGGAGACAAAGACAACCTGTCCGATAGCGAAGAAAATGAAAGAGCCAAAAAAGAATTAGAACTAAGTGACCAGCTTAAAAGGGAGCTGCTTTCTGATGAATACAATAACAAAGAAAAGAAACAGAGTAACAGTTCTTTGAAAAAATCGTTATAACATTAATTATGGATTCTAAATTATGACTTTAATGACAATGAAATTTATTAAATTTTTTAATTTTACAGCGGCTTTAAGCTTACTTTTATTTTTAAATGGTTGTGGTTACCACATTGGTTCAATCAATCATCCACAATTTAAAAGTTTAGCAATTGCTCCTGTAACTAATGAAACGCTAACCTATAATGCATCATCAATTTTGCGCGGAAAACTAACAGAAAAATGTACAGTATTTAGTAATTTAAAGTTGAAATCACAAAAAACAGCAGACGCCATTTTATACTGTAAAATTTTAAAAATTACTACCCGTGAAATTGTTGATACATCTACCGACAATCAAGAGATTTTCCGTCCTGCTGAATGGGAATTGGTGATGGAAGTTGAATACTCAATTTTAATTCCTGGTCGTAAACGTCCTTTAATTGACAAAAGAATTGTTGTCGGCAGAAGTAATTTTCAATACTTAGGAGATTACACCACCAGTAAACGTAATGGAATAAATCAAGCATCACAGCGACTAGCAACCAAAATTATAAATCAAGCGACCGAAGCTTGGTAAAAAAAGCCATGAGCAAGGAGTCTCAAATGCGTTACAGAATGTCATTTTATTTACTATTTGCTTGCTCTTTAGCATTGCTGAATGTTACCGGCTGCTCAGAAAACGAGCGACCACGCAGTTTTGTCGATAAAAAAGTTATTGCTTTGGAAAAAATTCACCCCTATGCATTTAAGTTAATTGCGCAAGGAAAATCAATTCAAGAAAATGTTTTTGAATCAATTGATTATAAAGCAATTCACACAGATAACATTCTCTTAAAAAATATGTCTTTAACAAGAAAGACCTCTGGAATGCTTCTAGAGTCTACAAGTGGCGAAGAAAGTTTTAGCACAGAAGTCATTGGCAAAATTGTCAACACTGATAGCTATGTTGTTGATTTTTCGCAAAAAAATAGCACGCAGGATTTAACAACAACTGAAAGACTTAAGGTTAAACTAAGCAAACGTCAATTCTATTTTCAGGGTCTTTTTGTAGAAAGGTATTTTCTTGATATTAGCAGAGCAGAAAAAATTGCTGATCCATTTGCGGAAATTAAAGCAGTACACCCATATGCAATATACCGCCTTGTGAATGGTATGTCATTTAGTATTGGTGAAGTAAATGAAATTAATTATCTAGCCTTAATGAAGTCAAATATCATTAACAATTTCCTAATTTGGGAAAACGAAGGTTTTTATGGAACAAAGACAAGTGACAATACTGAGATTTGTAGCTATAAAATTTTAAGTAAGAAAAAAAATATTTACACACTAGAAGTTAATGTCATAACTCAAAATATGATTGAACAAACTTCACAGCAGGTTACGAAAAAAGCCACCTTCCAATTACTACATAGTAAAGATGATCAAATTAAAAGCATTCGCTGTTTAGGGTGGGAAATAATTCCTCAAGAAAAACTATAAAAAATATTTCCAAAAATTGATTCTACAAAAATTTATCTTATCAAAGAGTCTTTTAATAAGTTACTAAAGTAAAAATCAGCAATAAAAAGTTGTAACCCACACTTAATGATAATTTATAACAACTTTTTGATTAGTTTTTATAATTTTAATCTCTTTCCTTTTTATAAAAATGAAGTTAAATTAAAAGAAAATAAATTTAAGGAAAGACAAGATGATTAAACTTACTACAAAGGTTGCTTTTAGTTGCATTATGGCTTTAGGGTTTGCTAACGAATTATTAAGCAAGCAAAAAAATAATTCTCAACGCAAAATTACTATCAAAAAAGCAACTTCAGATGCTAAAATATACAATAATAGTTCTAAATTCAGTATTAACAACTGTTTTGATAATAAAATTAGTGACAACTCTCGCTGGATAGGTGTCAAAGAAAATGATAAAAACTTAATTGTTACCTTTAACTTATCCCAAAAAGAAAAAATTGCTAGAGTACATCTTTTTTCAGGATATAAAACAGAAGCGGCAATTAGCGATTTTCACTTTACATTTTTAAATAAAAACAACCAAATTGTTAAAATTCCATCTGCAAATTTCACAAATAACAAAGAAAGTGCATTAGCAATTCCATTTGACACTACTTTAAACGTCGAAACAAAACAGTTACAATTAGTTATAAAGAAAACTCCAGACAACCTTGCACGCATTAAGGAATTGGTAATTTGGCGCGAAAATGGCAAAAATATTCCATCACTTAAGACAAAATTAAATATTAAACAAAGTGCTCAAAAAATTATTTTTGTTAATCAGAGTGGCTATAACATCAATAAAGCCAAGTTATTTACTGCTCCTAATATAGCAAACGGAACAACTTTTGAAGTTATCAATTCTGAATCTAAAAAAGCTGTATTTACAGGTAAAATTTTCAACCAAAAGGGTGACTTTTCTGCATTCAATCCTCAAAACAGTAGCGCTGATAACGCTTTTCAAATCAAAATAGGCAATAATTTATCAGTTCCATTTGCGATTGCCAATAATTGGATAGAACGAGTAACCTATCAAAACTCAATCAATTTTATGATTGATAGCCGCCACCGTTTTGGCACTTATAAAAAATATTGTGGAGGTTCATTTGGTTGGCGTGACGATCACCATTTTGGTTGGGAATTAAATACGTTAGTCCCACAATTTTTATCAAATCCAGAGGCATATTTACGAATGCCTAAAACTGTTAAATATGAGAAATTAGCTAAATTTAACGGTGCGTTAACTCCATTCAGTGAAAGCGCACCTGATATTGTTAAATTAATTCATTTTGGAGCAGATATCATTGTAACTCAAAAGCTTCGTCATGAATTCTTCAAAGAACAGTTGGCTTACTTTTTATATGCTTATCCTCATTTAAAAGAATGGTTGCCAGCTCAAAATTATCAAATTGTAAAAGGTTATGCGTTAAAAACTTGGGGTAATAGTGCAAAAGATCGCAATTACCCCTATGATAATAGCACTGATCATAATTTATTTGCAATTAAACCAATCATTGGTACAACAAAAGGTAATAACCCTCCTGGACACAGCGTTTTACCAAATTTATTAATGTATGAAGTATTAAAACGTGATTGTCAAGATAAACTGGCACAAAACTTCTTTAATGCTGCTTACAACCAAGTAGAATGGATGATTAAAAACATTGATTGGAATAACCCACAAACTACTAAAGGACAACGCATGAGCGAACATATTACTATGACTGGTTTAGTATTTATGTTGCAGCAATATCCAAATAAGGCACCAAAAGGTTTAAAGAAAAAAATTAATGACTGGCAAAACATTGTGATTGAAAGAAGTAAAAATTTATGGGATTTTCGTAAACTTTCGACAACAAAATGGGTTCCTGATGGGAAAAAACGTACAATGTGGAATGAAGTTGGAAATGTAGTTGGTTTACCAGCAGTTATTTTTGCAACAATAAGCTTAGACTCTGACAAGGAAAGAATTAAACGATTAAATCAAATTGCATACAGTCATATTGACAATATGTTTGGTCGTAACCCAACTGGCAGACATTTTTCATACCACGCTCCCGAACAAGTCGAAGGCGTTGAACATGGTTGGTATAGTTTTCATAAAGGAGGCATTGGAAAACTAGAAGAAGCACGTTTTGTTTTAGATGGATGTCCCTATCCATTCCACCCAGAAGTCGGTAATATTGGCTGGACAGAAGGTTGGATTCAACACAATAATCCTCTAAATTTAAGCCTAGCATATATGGCTTATCTTGATACAAAATTCAACTACAAAGTAAATAAAGTTAGTGGATTTACAGAAATTAATCTACAAGTACCACTAAATTTTGATTACAGAAAAATTGAAAGTGTCTCTGTAAACATCCTCTACAAAGATGGTTCCTCAGAGCGATTGAAATTATTTGAAAAAGGTTGCGATTCTGCCATTTTTTCAGTAAAAGTAAATAATAAAAAAATTGCTAAAATCACTAAAATTAGCTACGGATTAGGCTATTTTGAGAAATTTATTAGTCCTAAAATTTGACATTGATATAAATAAAGCTAGATTAATGTTAGGTGTTTGCTAAATATCTTCAAATTAACAAGGTGCTATTGATGCATTTTAACGTTTAATATTTAGAAAACAATTAATTAAATTACAACACCGCTGCTAAGTATGAATCAAGATTATTTAGTTGCAGTGATAATTTTGTATTAAGTATGATCTAGGTTTTATATATACAGGTAAAGATCAGGGATTTTGCCGAAAGTTTTACAATATAAAGCAAAAAAGTATTTTTGACCGAAATTTCTCTTGTTTTAATTTATGGAAAGAGGCTTTTCAAATTAAACTTGAGAACAAATAATTGAGGTTTAAGAAAAAAAACACTGGATAAATTATTTAGTCTATAATTTAGTTTATCCAACAAAAGTCTAAATTTAAGATTTAGGAGGAAAATTAAATGGGAATGTTTTGGTTAGCATTGCTAATTTGTACGGGTCTCGTGGGAGTAATTACACTATTTATTACTCGTCGTGGTGACCACAAAAGTTCTGAAGGTTTTTACCTAGGTGGTCGTTCATTGACTTGGCCGGTAATTGCTGGATCATTATTATTAACAAACCTTTCTACTGAACAGATGGTTGGCTTAAACGGTGCTGCTTTTGTTCATGGTTTCCACGTTATGGTATGGGAAGTTGTAGCGGTTATCGCTCTTGTGATGATGGCATTATATTTCCTGCCTCGTTTCTTACGTAGTGGTATTTCTACAATTCCTGAACTGCTTGAGATTCGCTTTGATAAGCAAACAAGAACAGTTTGTGACTTTATTTTTCTTGGTGCTTACATTGTAATTTTGTTCCCAATTATTCTCTACACTGGAGCAAAATGCTTAGACAAAATTATTGACGTTCAAGAAATTACAGGCATTACTAGCCAAATGGGTCGTCTATATGTAATTTGTGCCGTAATTGCAATTCTTGGCGCTATTTATGCACTAGTTGGTGGTCTGAAAACTGTTGCTGTTGCAGATACATTAAATGGTATCTTGTTACTAGCAGGCGGTTTTTTAGTAGCTTATTTAGCATTTGATAAACTTGGTGGCGAAAATGGTGGTGTTATCGAAGGTTTCAAAAATATGCAACAAGCTATCACTGATAATCCAAAAATTAGCATGAACTCAATGGGTGGACCAAATGATAATGTGCCATTCTTTACTATATTCAGTGGTGTAATGCTTATCAATGCATTCTACTGGTGTACAAATCAGCAAATCATTCAGCGTACGCTTGGTGCAAGTAGTTTAGCAGAAGGCCAAAAAGGTGTTTTATTCACTGGCTTATTAAAATTATTTGGTCCTTTCTACTTAGTATTCCCTGGTCTGATTGCTGCGGCATTATTCAGCACAGAATATGGTGCATTAAGATCAGACGATGCAGCTGTTTATGGTAAATTAGTAAATCATATTATCGAAAGCAAGTTTGTTTTAGGTTTCTTTACTGCAGCATTAATGGGTGCTATTTTAAGTTCATTTAACGGTGCATTGACTGGTTCTACCACATTATTTGGTACCGGTGTATATAAAAACGTTATTAATAAAGATGCAACTGAGCGTGACACGGTTATCGCTGGTAAAATCTTTGGTATTATCGTTACAGGTATTACTATTTGTATTGCCCCATTATTATCATTACTTGAAGGTAAAACGATTTTTGGATACCTACAAGATATGAATGCTATCTATTTCATTCCAATTTTTGCGGTAGTTTTAGTAGCATTATTTACAGGTCGTGTACCAGCTGTTGCGGCTAAAATTTCTTTAGTTGGTGGTATTCTTTTATTAATGGGAATTTATTTCCTTGATAAAACTTTATTAGGCTTCACATCATATATTCACTGGTTCTACATCGTTGGTTATGTATTTGCATTATTAATTGTCTTCATGTTAGTAATGGGTGATTATATGCCACGTAAAGAAGAATTCATTTATAAAAATGTTGAAGCTGTAGATATGACTCCATGGAAAAAAGCTCCAGCTGTAGGTCTAATTCTAGTTGTAATCGTAGTTATTATTTATATCACATTTGGTCAAGCATCAACAGTTATAGGCGATTCTAGAAAAAATATTGATGATAGAATTATGAAAACTGAAAAAGTTCTTAAAGAACTGAAAGCTGAAAAAGCTAAAGAAGCTAAAACTTCTTGTGGAACGCCAGGTTGCTCAACTGAAGCTGCTAAATAATAAATAGCTAATTGCTAAAGCATTATGTTTTAAGCATAAATTTATTTAAAATATGGAATAAGCATTCATTTTTATGGGTGCTTATTTTTTTTGATTCAAGATACTTTAAGCGGTTTATTTCTGATGATTTTTAACATCATTAAATACAAGTCTTGTTCTGTAATTAAACCTAAATTCGCACTCTTTAAAGTGCAAATAAAATGTATTTTTGGTGATACTTCGAAATTTTGCAAATCTAGTCTTAACCAAGCCCCAAAAATTTTCAATTCCGTTGATGTGATTGTACCCTTTGGCAAATTCATTTTCGCCATGTTTTACCCTATAATGCTTTTTATAGCCAGCGTCGACGAGTCCATCATAGGACTTGAATCCATCGGTATAAACAGCTGAATTTTCATTGACTTCTTCTCTAATAATCGGTAAAAGTGTGCTCGCAGAACAATTTGTAACGACCTGCGTGTAAACTCTCCCTTGGCGTTTTATTAGCCCAAAAACGATATGTTTTCCACGAGCTCCACGACCTCTGACCTCATGTACGCGACGGGCTCCAAAATAGCTTTCATCGATTTCAACTTCACTAGCATCAAATAGGCTTTCGTCTTCACAAAACTCAGCAATTCGCTGCCTTGTAGCCTTTAAAATTCGATTAATGCAAGGATGGCTCAAACCAGTTAAATGGGCAATTTTATTAGCTTCAATATCAAGCGAATAATTTCTCTGAATTTAGCTTCAGAAATTATTGCACAAATCATATATTTATTTTTCATTGAATTAGAGTAACTTAAATAGTTAATTTTTCAAGTTAAAGTATCTTGAACCTTTTTTTTAATATTCTAGTAACTTTCTTACATTTTATACTATTTAATGTAACCAATTAAGTAATTTATACTAATTAACTATAGATTGTTAACAAAGTAAGGAGTTGCTATCATGAAAACTCTACAACAACTTAAACTACTAAAGTTTACTTTAATTGAGCTACTAGTTGTAGTTGCAATTATTGCTATATTGGCTGGAATGCTGTTACCAGCTCTTGGTTCTGCCCGTGAAAAAGCTCGTGCTATAAATTGTGTAAATAATCAAAAACAAACTGGTGCAATATTTACATTGTTGATGGGTGATACGGATGGTGCAATTTTAAATGGTCGCTATATGGCTCCATGGAGTGGAATTATCTCTAGTGAGAAAATTTATTGGAACGATCCTGATGAAAAAGGGTTTGGCTATATTAACAGCGCAGAAAAAAGCAAAATAATTCGCTGTCCAAAACGTGAATTTGATGGCGACGTTAGAACAGGAGTATACTGAGTAAATAGTGGGGATCGCAAAGATGGACTATTAGAATACTCTGGGGATCTTAACAAAGGTACTTCAACTTATTATAAAACAAATCCTAACACCCGTATTCTAATTGATAAATGGACTCAACCTTACTAGCACAGCTATTTTGACCGACACTCAACAAAATTCACCTACTAAAAGCGGACATTATACAATGGTTAATAAATCAGGAGCCGTTAGAGATGGTTATGGATTCTTATTCCTAACACATGCAAATCGTGCCAATGTATTATTTGGGGATATGCATGCAGAAACTCTTGATGAAAATAGTTTAAATAATATTTATATGAAAAAAAACAATATTCATAAAAATTATCATGATGGAATAAAATTTGAAGAATATATTAATGAAAAAAATGAGTTAGAAACTTTATAACAAATGTCCTAAATATTAATTAAAAAGCATCTCAATATGAGGTGCTTTTTAATTATAGTAAAACTAAATATTGAGGCATGAATAAAATTCATTCAAAAAAATAATTTCTGAAATAAATACTTTATAAGGGATAATTATTTTTTCCTAAAATTATTTTTTACAAGTTGATACGGTGAAAAATTTTTCATTCTTACTGCTGATGTTAATATTTTCAAAGTTTCACCAAGTTTGTGCTTATCTTTGATTTTTAATTCCAAATTTCGTTCTAAATTTTTTAACGAAATTAATGCTGCCGAATTATCATTTAATCGCACATTATATATATAAAATTCAAGTAACACTGGCATCACTTCAGCAGGGAAATTAGCAATTTCCCTTTTAACATAAATTAAAGCTAACTCATCACGATTTTCTTCTAGCTTGACAACGCACATGAATAAATTATTGTGACTATAATTTTCAACTCCACAATCTCTTAAATAACCATAATATTTTTCTGTTAGCGACAAATTACTAAGATTAAAAAAAGCATTATACATAGCATCAAAAGCCACCTGTGCTCTAGGGTATTTTTTTAAAGACTGCGCAAAAAGACTATCTGCTCCTTGATAATTATTTAAAGCTCTGCGACAACGGCCTTTCCTGCCAATATAGGTTGCCATTGAAAACTGACATATTTCAAATAATAAAATTACTGTTAAAAAAATTGTCACAAAACTCTTCAACCCATTTCTATGTTTATCGGTACAAACAGTTTTTTGAAATGGAAAGACTTCATTGGCAAGAATCCCAATTAGTATTAAAAATACAATATTTGTTGGCCATTCAAAAAGTACTAAATCAACCATTCCATGTACCAGTAACATTAAAGAACTAATCGTCACAGCTTTAATAAACCAACTTTTCTGCGAAAAATTTTTAAAAATATTACTATAAATTTTAAATAACAACACTAAAAGCAAAGACGCTACCACAACTCCATAACTTAAAAACAGATACAAAAGTTGACTATGTGGATGGTTATTACGGTCACTAGCTAAATTTGTTAAATAATAATCCAAGCTATTAAAAGAAGCAAAAGCCGATTCAAAAGCTCCCTCGCCAGCACCGTTAGCAACTCCAAAAAAATAATTTATTTTGCTGTTGACCAAAAGTTCAACGCTACCACTCCACAAAAACCTTCTAATATCATTACTGATTAACTTTATATCATAATTATAACTTATAATTGCAACTGCAACCAAGATAAATCCTAACCCAAAAACTGATAAAACAATCACACTATTGATGTACTTATCTGAAATCCTATTCCAAGATAAAATATTTTTCTCAACTTTCAAAAATTTATCATCTTGCATTTTTTCCTTTGACAACGATAATAATTTTTGAAAGAATAAATGTGAAACACGCTCCCCATACTGCCCAACAATAAAAATGATTGAACAAATAAGCAAAGCTAACCTTGCACCTTTTGAATCAGCACTATATTCAAGCCAGCCCGTCATCAATATCACAAAACCAACTAAAATAATAGTTATTTTCTTTTCCCTTAATTTATATGGAATGTATTCTACTATCCCCCATACAATTATAGGAAAAAATGCTACGGCTAAAATAGCCTGCCAGTTCGTATTCCCAGGCAATCCAAATGGCAAGCGCTTTGGAGCAGTTAATTTCATTGAGAAAACAATCAAGAAATTACAGCTAAATAAAAATACAATAAAGTAAAAAATAATTTTTTTTATGTCAACAGTCGCAGTACAAGTTCTCACAAAATAAGGGATAACAATGATACTCGTGCACAACATAAAATTAGCGATTTTAATTTCAAAGATACCGCTACCACGCCAAAAGATATTTATAAATGAAACAAATGAAACAAATAAAGAGCAGACTAAAAAAAACTTATTTTTCATTAAATCCTTTTTTAAACTTTCAAAATCAAGTAAATCAAAAAGAAAAATAGAGCAAAAACAACTAATAAAGGAGATATTAAAAACTGACCAATAAGCATAATGACTTACAATTATTCCAAAAATTTTAATATAAACTAGAGGATAAAACATTAATGAAAAAAAGAGCAAAAACAATAAATAAGCAAATGTTCTTTTTATAAAAAATTCCGATGGCTTTTCAAGCTCTTGAAGCATAAACAGTTATTCTCCTCATACAGTTCAGTCTTTTTATGGATTTAGTACAACTTAAACTAACAATCATTTAGTCTAATTACAAGAAGAAAAGATATTTTCTCAAAAAAATAATGCCTCCAAACTTTATGTTTAAAGGCATTACCATTTAAATCAAACTTAATGTCTAATTATTAACTTCCTTAGAAGTTTAATAATTGTTGTACACCTTGGCTTAATTTATTAGCTTGTGCTAACATTGCATTTGCAGTGTTAGTTAACACTTGATATTTGCTAAAGTTTGTTGTTTCGCGAGCCATATCAACGTCACGAACTTTACTTTCAGCAGAAGTTAAGTTGTCTTCATAAGCTAACAAACCATCACGCGTTTGTGATAAACGGTTTTGTTGTGCAGCCATTTGAGCACGTTCGTTAGAAACGTAGTTAATAGCTGTGTCTAAATGAGCGATAGCACTTGAACTTGTAACAGAGAAACTAGTATTGCTTGTTAAGCTACCAATCGTCATACCACCAGTTGAAGTTTCAGCCGTTGCTTTTAGATTTGCTAGTTCTACATCTACAGCTTGACTATCTTTTGATCCAATTTGAATATTCTTGCTTGTAGCATCAAATAAGTTCTCGCCGTTGAACTGAGCAGCAGCAGTATCACCATCAGTAATACGTTTGATCTCTTCTTGCATTGCTTTAAATTCAGCGTTGATATTAGTTTTATCAGCGTCTGAAGTTACACCTTTAGCCTCAATTGCTAATGATTTCATGCGGTTAAGCATATCACTAATTTTTTGAGCCCATGCATCAGCAGTTTGCATCATAGAGATAGCATTTTCAGTGTTGTTACGAGCCATTGCAGTACCTTTAATATCAGATCTCATGTTTTCACTGATACCAACTCCAGCTGGGTCATCTGTATTTTTGATTACACCAGTTGAAAGTCTGCTCATAGACTCTTGTAGTTTAGTTGTGTTTGCAGAGTAACTACTCCAAACATTGAATGCCGCAGTGTTGTTGTTAATTCTCATTTTTTAAACTCTCCATAGTTTAAGATTTGAAGGATAATGAACCAGTCATCACCCACATCTAAGTTTGTTGCATTAACTGAACCACCTTGTTCAGTTATAACTACAAAAAACATCCTTGTTTTTTGTAAAACAAAACTGCCGAATGCAGTATTGCTCTATACATTATTAACGACATAAAATCAAAATGATTTAGTCTGATTACAAGAAGAAAAGATATTTTCTCAAAAAAATAATGCCTCCAAACTTTATGTTTAAAGGCATTACCATTTAAATCAAACTTAATGTCTAATTATTAACTTCCTTAGAAGTTTAATAATTGTTGTACACCTTGACTTAATTTATTAGCTTGTGCTAACATTGCATTTGCAGTGTTAGTTAACACTTGATATTTGCTAAAGTTTGTTGTTTCGCGAGCCATATCAACGTCACGAACTTTGCTTTCAGCAGAAGTTAAGTTGTCTTCATAAGCTAACAAACCGTCACGAGTTTGTGATAAACGGTTTTGTTGTGCAGCCATTTGAGCACGTTCGTTAGAAACGTAGTTAATAGCTGTGTCTAAATGAGCGATAGCACTTGAACTTGTAACAGAGAATTCATCATTATCTGTTAAAGTAGAAATAGTCATTGCGCCAACAACAGTAGAAATTGCCGCAGTACTTTGTAAGTCTGCTAAAACTACATCTACAGCTTGACCATCTTTTGCACCAATTTGAATATTCTTGCTTGTAGCATCAAATAAGTTCTCGCCGTTGAACTGAGCAGCAGCAGTATCACCATCAGTAATACGTTTAATCTCTTCTTGCATTGCTTTAAATTCAGCGTTGATATTAGTTTTATCAGCGTCTGAAGTTACACCTTTAGCCTCAATAGCTAATGATTTCATGCGGTTAAGCATATCACTAATTTTTTGAGCCCATGCATCAGCAGTTTGCATCATAGAGATAGCATTTTCAGTGTTGTTACGAGCCATTGCAGTACCTTTAATATCAGATCTCATGTTTTCACTGATACCAACTCCAGCTGGGTCATCTGTATTTTTGATTACACCAGTTGAAAGTCTGCTCATAGACTCTTGTAGTTTAGTTGTGTTTGCAGAGTAACTACTCCAAACATTGAATGCCGCAGTATTGTTGTTAATTCTCATTTTTTAAACTCTCCATAGTTTAAGATTTGAAGGATAATGAACCAGTCATCACCCACATCTAAGTTTGTTGCATTAACTGAACCACCTTGTTCAGTTATAACTACAAAAAACATCCTTGTTTTTTGTAAAACAAAACTGCCGAATGCAGTATTATTTCAACATGGTATTTACGACATAAAATCATAATAATTTAGTCTGATTACAAGAAGAAAAGATATTTTCTCAAAAAAATAATGCCTCCAAACTTTATGTTTAAAGGCATTACCATTTAAATCAAACTTAATGTCTAATTATTAACTTCCTTAGAAGTTTAATAATTGTTGTACACCTTGGCTTAATTTATTAGCTTGTGCTAACATTGCATTTGCAGTGTTAGTTAACACTTGATATTTGCTAAAGTTTGTTGTTTCGCGAGCCATATCAACGTCACGAACTTTACTTTCAGCAGAAGTTAAGTTGTCTTCATAAGCTAACAAACCATCACGCGTTTGTGATAAACGGTTTTGTTGCGCAGCCATTTGAGCACGTTCGTTAGAAACGTAGTTAATAGCTGTGTCTAAATGAGCGATAGCACTCGCACTTGTAACAGAGAAACTAGTATTGCTTGTTAAGCTACCAATCGTCATACCACCAGTTGAAGTTTCAGCTGTTGCTTTTAGATTTGCTAGTTTCACATCTACTGCTTGACTATCTTTTGACCCAACTTGAATATTTTTCGCTGTTGCATCAAATAAATTCTCACCGTTAAACTGAGCTGCAGCAGTATCACCATCAGTAATACGTCTAATCTCTTCTTGCATTGCTTTAAACTCAGCGTTGATATTAGTTTTATCAGCATCTGAAGTTATGCCTTTAGATTCAATAGCTAGTGATTTCATGCGGTTAAGCATATCACTAATTTTTTGAGCCCATGCATCAGCAGTTTGCATCATAGAGATAGCATTTTCAGTATTATTACGAGCCATTGCAGTACCTTTAATATCAGATCTCATGTTTTCACTGATACCAACTCCAGCTGGGTCATCTGTATTTTTGATTACACCAGTTGAAAGTCTGCTCATAGACTCTTGTAATTTAGTTGTATTTGCCGAATAGCTACTCCAAACGTTAAATGCCGCAGTGTTGTTATTAATTCTCATTTTAAACTCTCCATAGTTTAATAGTGAAGGACAATGAATAAGTCATCACCCAAATTTAAGTTTGTTATCGTAAATAAGTACACCTATACTATTCACAATTATGAAGAACATCCTTGTTCTTCTGACGGAAAGAACTCAACAACCTCTATGTTATTTTGTTCTGTTTATTTTTACGTCATAGTTATGAAAGAATTTAGTATTTTTTATATTTTTTTATAAATTTTTCATTTTTTTACTAAAAATATTTGTAGTTCGTTGTGTTTGTGGTATATTTGCGTTCATTTATTAATTTTACAAAAATAAGAATTTTACAGTCACGTCAGATCATAATTTGTCGTACGAGTATATAATAATGTGAAAAAAGTTGTTCTTATTATATATTCAACAAACTAAAAACCACGAAAAATTGTGAATTATTAAAATTTAGAGGAAAACTAAATGGCAGTTAAATTAAGACTAAAAAGAACTGGTTCAAAAAATGCACCATGTTATCGTATTATCGCAGCAGACATGAGAGCTGCTCGTGATGGTAAAGCAATTGATACATTAGGATTTTATGATCCAATTCGTAAACAAGAAAAAATTGATCTAGAAAAAGTTACATACTGGAAAGGTTGCGGAGCATTAGTTTCACCAACAGTTGCATCTATTGCAAAAAGAGCTGAAAACGGTGTTAGCTTAGCAGAGCTAAAAGCTAGTAAGACTAAAAAACCATCAAAGAAAGCTATTGCTAAAATGGAAGCTGAAAAAGCAGCTGCAGCTGAAGCAGCGGCTGAAACAGCAGAATAATAACTTTGAGCTAGACTAAACCACTAGAGGTAACGAAAGTGATAAAGAAATTATTACGATTTTTTACTGGTTCAACAGAAGAGAATCGTGTAGCAGATAGCCACGTAGACGGATTACACGAGCTTGAGAGTTTTGTAGACTATGTTGTAAAATCATTAGTTGATTCTCCTGATAGTGTTCGTATTTGTTCTGTAGAAGGCAACAATGAAAATGTTATTCAAATCCACTGCAAAAAAGAGGATATTGGTAAAATTGTTGGAAAAAAAGGCAAAACAATTATGGCTATTAGATCTTTGGTTAGCGGAGCAGCAGGAAGATTGCAAAAAAGAGTTGCAGTTGAAGTTGTAGATTAATTTTTGAAATTTTTAACAATTTGTTTAAGCGAAAAAGTGTTAAAGTAAGTTAATGAAAATAGATATCTTAACATTGTTTCCAAATAGTTTTTTTGGACCATTTGCCGAAAGTATCGTCAAAAGAGCAATCGATGGCAATTTTGTTGAAATCAACGCAGTAAATCTGCGTGATTACAGCCATGATAAACGAGGAACTGTCGACGATAAACCATATGGCGGAGGTCCTGGAATGCTCCTCAAAGCAGAACCTCTAACCGAGGCAATTGAGGACATAAAAAGAGAAGATACTATTGTTATTTTAACAACACCACAAGGTGAAGTTTTCGACCAGAAAAAGGCTTTAGAATTAAGCAAGGCAAAACATTTAGTGTTTGTTTGTGGTCATTACGAAGGCGTAGATGAAAGAATTAGAGAGACTCTAATTGATTATGAACTTTCAATCGGCGACTACGTTTTAACCAGTGGAAATTTACCAGCAATGGTAATGAGTGATGCAATTATCAGATTATTACCGGGCGTATTAGGAGATGATGAATCAAGCGTTGATGAATCATTTAGTGATAATTTATTGGAATATCCTCAATACACCAGACCAGAAGAATATCGAGGAATGAAAGTTCCAGAAGTATTATTAAGTGGTAATCACAAGAAAATTGCAGAATGGCGCAAAGAACAATCATTAGCAAGAACTAAGTTAGTTCGACCAGAATTGTTAGAAAAAAGAAAAATTGAAAGCTAACTGAAAAGTTATAGTTCGATAGTAATATTAGAAGAATAATAAAAGTAAAATTAACATATTAGAAATAGTTGGAGATAGCAATGAATATCTTAGATAAAATTAATCGTGAGCAATGCAGAGAAGATTTGCCAGCGTTCAACGTTGGTGATACAATTAAAGTTCACACAAAAATCATTGAAGGTACAACTGAGCGTATTCAGGTTTTCACTGGTGCAGTAATTGCAATTAAAAACTCAGGAGTTCAAAAAGCAGTAACGGTTCGCCGTGTTTCTTATGGACAAGGAGTTGAGCGTGTATTCCCATTAAACTCACCACGTATTGCTAAAATCGAAGTAGAAAGACGCGGTAAAGTTAGACGTTCTAAATTATACTATCTTAGAGATAAGATTGGTAAAGCAGCTAAAATCAAAGAATTACGTACTAACTAATTCACTGATTAGCATTTGCGTAAATATCTTAAGAGGACTTGTGAAAAATTTTAATTATTTAAACATTGTTTTATGAAATATTTACGCAAAAATAGTAAACTCCTTGCTCTTGAATCAAAAATTCACGACAAGGGGTTTTCATTTATTGCAGGAGTTGACGAAGTTGGCAGAGGACCGTTAGCAGGACCAGTAGTTGCAGCAGCAGTTATATTACCAACTAAAGAAAGACTCCCAGCAGTAGATGACTCAAAAAAATTAAATGAAAAGCAACGTGAAGAACTTTATAAGTATATCATCAATATACCAGGTATAGACTATTCCATCATAGAAATAACTCCTGATAAAATTGACGAAGTGAATATCCTAAGAGCAACCCACATTGCAATGATTGAAGCAGTAAACAAACTGCAAAAAGTTGATTTTATTTTAGTTGACGGACTTCCTGTAAAAGGGTTTTCGCAACCAAGTGAAGCTGTAGTAAAAGGTGACAGCAAGAGCGCCTCAATAGCAGCAGCTAGTATCATAGCAAAAGTTCATCGTGATAATTTGATGAAAAAATACGATAAAGTATACCCTAAATATGGATTTGCTAAACATAAAGGCTATGGAACAAAGGCACATTTAGAAGCTCTACAACAATTTGGCGTTACAGAAATTCACCGTAAAAGCTTTGCCCCAGTGAGGGATATTATTACACCGCCCCCCGAACAATTAAGTTTATTTTAAATTTTATTGATTTAAGATAAATAAAATATTTGACTATTTAATAGTTTTTACTATTTTTATATATTAGATTTTTTAATTAGAAAATAATAATTATATTTTTACAGATATTGGAGAAAGGAAAAATGAGCGAAATTTCGCTAGAAACAATTAGACATAGTGCTGCACATATTATGGCAGCTGCGGTTCAACAACTACATCCAGACGCTAAATTTGACATTGGACCAGCGACCGACGATGGTTTTTACTATGATTTTGATATCGCACAACCTTTAACTGAAGCAGATTTAAAGAAAATCGAAAAAGCGATGAAAAAATTAATGGGTCGCAAACTACCTTTTGAATATTTAGAAGTATCGCGTGAAGAAGCTGTGAAAATTTTAGCTGATGCAAATCAGACATATAAATTAGAACGTTTAGCGGACATTCCAGAGGGCGAAAAAATCACCTTCTACAAAAGTGGTGATTTTTTAGACCTATGCCGCGGTCCACATTTAGAACATTCTGGACAAATCGGAGCAGTTAAACTCTTATCTGTAGCAGGGTCATACTACCGTGGTGACGAAAAAAATCCAATGCTTCAACGCATTTATGGCACAGCATTCGGATCTAAAGCTGAACTAGCTAATTACCTTAAATTGATCGAAGAAGCTAAAAAACGCGACCATCGCAAATTAGGTAAAGAATTAGATCTGTTTAGTATGTCAGATAGCATTGGTCAAGGATTATGTTTATGGCATCCAAAAGGAGCATTCATCCGTCATACATTCGAAACTTTTTGGCGCGACGAACACTATAAAAATGGTTATGAATTAATTTACACTCCACACATTGGCAAGAGCCATCTATGGGAAACAAGCGGCCACTTAGATTTCTACCGTGAAGGGATGTATTCAGCAATGGAAGTTGACGGCAACGATTACTACGTCCGCCCTATGAACTGTCCGTTCCATATTGAAATCTACAAATCTCGCATGCGCTCTTACCGTGAGCTACCATGTCGTTGGGCTGAATTAGGTACGGTTTATCGTTATGAAAAAAGTGGAGCATTGCACGGTTTACTGCGTGTTAGAGGATTCACTCAGGATGATGCACATATTGTTTGTAGTAAAGAGCAAATTGAAGAAGAAATCGCTGAAGTTTTACGCTTTAGCTTGAGCATCTGGAAACAATTTGGTTTTGAAGATATCAAACTATATTTAGCGAGCCGTCCTGAAAAAGCAGTTGGTGAACCAGAGCGTTGGGATACTGCAATGACTTCTTTAGAGAAAGCCGTTGATAAATTGGGTTTAGAGTGCGAAATTGATGAAGGAGGCGGTGCTTTCTATGGTCCTAAAATTGACGTAAAAGTAAAAGATGCAATTGGCCGTGAATGGCAAACAAGTACAATTCAGTTTGACTTCAATCTGCCAGAACGTTTCGATATGACATATATTGGCGAAGACGGTAAAAAGCATCGTCCATTTATGATTCACCGAGCTCTATTTGGTTCATTAGAGCGTTTCTTTGGAATTTTAATTGAGCATTTTGCTGGAGCATTCCCTGCTTGGCTTGCTCCTGTTCAAGCAAAAATTGTCCCAATTACAGACAAGCAGCATGAATTTGCTGATGAAGTTTGCAAAAAATTACGAAATCATGGATTGCGTGTAGATATCGATAAGCGTTCAGGAAGCATGGGATCAAAAATCAAAGAAGCTCGTAATGAAAGAATTCAATACATTCTTGTAATTGGCGCAAATGAAGCAGAAAATGGTACGGTTGCAGTGCGTTCTCGTCGAGAAGATCAGCTTGGTGAGATGAAAATCGAAGAGTTTGCAAAAAAATTACAATTTGATATTGATAATAAGCTATAAGTTGATTATATTAAGGTATTTTTAATAAGGCAAATGAGTAAATATATTATTTTTTGATAATACAAGGTAAACTATATTATATAAAATAACATTAATTTTAACTGGAGGGCGACAATATCGCTAAGTTAGTAAAATCAAATGATCGGATTTTGACTGGTAAAGATGTAAGAGTTATTGGTCATGATGGAGAGCAAGTTGGAGTTGTAAGTTTCAGCAAAGCTATTGAAATGGCGAATGAAGTGGGTTTAGACCTAGTTGTGGTTGCTGAACAAGCAAAACCTGTTGTATGCAGAATTATGGATTATGGCAAGTTGCAATATGAGCAAAAGAAAAATCTTCGCATGCAAAAAAAACAAAAGCAAACACATAAAGTTAAAGAAGTTAAGTTCCGTGTCAACATTGATAAACATGATTTTGATTATAAATTGAATCATGCTATTGAATTTTTAAACAAAGGGTGTAAAGTAAAGATCACTTTAATGTTTAGAGGTCGTGAAATGGCACATAAAGATTTAGGCTTCGAGCTAGTCAATCGTGTTATTGAAGATTTAAAAGAGCATGCAACACCTGATGGTAAACCAAACTTAATGGGTCGTAATATTGGTGTTTCATTATCTCCGATCAAAAAAAAGTAGCAAATAGTTTTTAATAATTAATTTTGCTAAACAATAAAGGTGAAAGTGTTATTTAGAATTTTGCAATTAATGTGAAAAGTTTATTTAACATAAGTATTATCAAAAAGTAAAAGCTCTTTAAATGAATTTTTTATTTGAAGAACTTTTATAGTGTATACGTTTTTTACAGAAAAATCATAATTGATTATTTCTTGTAGTTAATATGTAGGTGAGTTCAATTGAGATGTTCAAAGATATTGACTCAGTAAGAGGTTACTTTTGGCTGGCATCGGCCGCAGTGACCAAAATTAAAATTAAACATATTTAATTATAGTCCAATGATTATAATTAAGATGGAGGATTTAACGATGCCTAAAATGAAAACTAGAAAGTGTGCTGCAAAGCGTCTAAAGAAGACTGGTACTGGCAAATATCGTCGTAATAAAGCTGGTGCACGTCACATCATGACAAAGAAAAACGCAAAACGTCGTCGTCGTTTAAGACAAGATGGTGAAGTTAAAGCTACTGAAAATAGCAGAATCAAAGCTTCATTACCATACGGTCTTAAGTAATTAACAGCAATTTTAACGGGAGATTTATAAAATGCCAAGAGTAACTAGTGCTGTAGCGTCACGTAAACGTCGTAAACGCGTATTAGAGCAAGCAAAAGGTTTTTACGGAGCAAGTAGCAAAAATATCCGTACAGTATATGATGCAGTAGATAAAGCAATGGCTCATGCTTATGTTGGTCGTAAGCAAAAGAAACGCCAATACCGCCGTTTATGGACAACGCGTATCAACGCTGCTTGTCGTCTAAATGGTTTAAACTACTCTCAGTTTATGTGCGGGTTGAAACGTGCTGAAATCGATTTGAATAGAAAAATGCTTTCAGAAATTGCTATTCACGAACCAGCTGCGTTTACAGCCCTTGTTGAACAAGCTAAGGCTCAGCTCAATAAGTAATAAACTGTAGATCAGTACATTAAATATAACTTTTAGTTATGTTTTCATAAAAACAGCTAGAGATGGGTTTCAGGCTAATTTTTTAAATTAGTGTAAACATTGTCGCTAGCTGTTTTTTTATTGAAAATTTAAAACTTAAAAAAAGCCTTTTACAAACGGGGTAAAAAGTTTCTTTTAAGTATTAAATAAAATATAGATAAAAACTTTAATAATAGAGATATAAAGACTATGTCATTAGAAATTATTGAAAAGTTAAACGAAGCATTAAATAATGTTGAAGTTAGCTTACAAAATGTTAGTAATGCTCAAGATATTGAAGATGCTCGAATTGCCAGCATAGGCAGAAAAGGAGCAATCACTCTTTTGAGTAGAGAAATGAAAAGCGTTCCAGCAGAAAACAAGCGTGAAGTTGGTATGGCTTTTAACGCTGCAAAAAATAAAATTGAAGATCTTTTGAAAGTAGCTCAAGAAAAATTAGAAGATGCTCAATCTGATTCAGAGGCGGCTGGTGTTGATTTAACATTACCAGGTCGTAAATGGCATGCAGGAACAAAGCATCCTGTTACACGCGTAATGGATGAGTGCGTGGCAATTTTCCGCCGTATGGGTTTTATTGTTGCCGATGGTCCAGAAATCGAAACTGTTTATAATAACTTTGATGCGTTGAACTCACCAAAAGACCACCCTGCCCGTGACCCACGCGACACATTTTATTTTGATGATGGTCGTTTATTAAGAACGCAAACAAGTCCAATTCAGATTCGTGTTATGGAAAAACAAGATCCACCAGTGCGTATTGTTGCCCCTGGTCGTACATTCCGTCGTGACACTCCTGATGCAACTCACAGTATGAACTTCCACCAAATCGAAGGTTTATATATTAATAAAGATGTTTCTTTAGCTGACTTAAAGAGCATTCTTTTAGCATTTGCTCACGATATGTTTGGTGATACAATTGGTATTCGCTTACGTCCACATTTTTTCCCATTCACTGAGCCATCAGTTGAGGTGGATTTTAGCTGTATCATGTGCGAAGGTAAAGGTTGCCGTATTTGTAAGAATTCTGGTTGGATTGAGATTGCCGGTGCAGGAATGGTTGACCCGAACGTTTTAGAATCTGTTGGTTACAACCCAGAAGAAGTTAGCGGTTTCGCATTTGGATTTGGTATCGAGCGTATTGCAATGTTAAAATACCGCATTGGCGACATCCGTTACCTTTATGAAAATGACAAACGTTTCTTAACACAATTTTAAGTTGCATAAAGCGGAGAAAATAACATGAATGTATCATATAATTGGTTAGCTAAATATGTCGACTTGAATTGTTCAGTTGAGGATTTAGCAGATAAAATGACAATGGCTGGTATCGAAGTTGAAGCCATTGATAAAGTTGGTATGATTCCTAATGGAATTGTTGTCGGTGAAATTTTAGAACGTAATCCACATCCAGATGCTGAAAAATTATCTGTATGTAAAGTTTCTGATGGCAATGAGGAGTTACAAATTGTTTGTGGAGCTCCTAACTGCGACGCTGATAAAAAAGTTCCATTGGCAACAATTGGCACGGTATTCCCTCCTGAAGAAGAAGGTGGTAAAGAGTTTAAAATTAAAAAATCTAAGCTCCGTGGCGTGCCTTCTTTTGGTATGCTTTGCAGCTGTGACGAGTTAGGTTTAGCGGGTGACACTACTGGTTTAATGGAATTACCTGCTGATTTTGAAGTTGGTAAACCTTTAGGTGAAGTTTTACAAGTTGGTGACACTGTTTACGAAATCGAAGTAACTCCAAACCGTCCAGATTGGTTAAGTCATTGGGGTGTAGCTCGTGACGTTGCGGCACTTTTAGATTGTCCTTCACAACTACCTGAAATCAACGAGCCTGCTCCAACAAAAACAGAAGATGTTACAAATGTAGTAACGGTTGAAGATAATGACTTATGCCCACGTTACACGGCTCGTATTATTCGTAACGTAACTGTAAAAGAAAGCCCAATGTGGTTACAAGAGCAGTTAACGGCGATTGGTTTACGTCCAATCAATAATATTGTTGACATTACAAACTATGTTCTTTATGAACTAGGTAATCCTTTACACGCGTTCGATTTAAATGAATTAACAGAAAACAAAATCGTTGTTCGTCGTGCTAAAGATAAAGAAAAAATCGTTACTCTTGATGAAAAAGAGTTAGAATTAACTACTGATAACTTAGTTATTTGCGACGCTGAAAAACCTGTTTGTTTAGCTGGAGTTATGGGTGGTTTACACAGTGGTGTAACAGAGAAAACAACTGATGTTCTTTTAGAGGGTGCTGTATTCTTTAGTTCAAATATCCGTTCAACAGCTAGCAAGTTAAAAATTTCAAGTGATTCATCATACCGTTATGAGCGTGGTGTTGACTGGAATGGTGCTAAGTTAGCAAGTGACCGTGCTACGCAAATGATTTTAGATATCGCTGGTGGTGAATTAGTTACTGAATTAGTTGACATTAATACTGGCGAGCCTGAAATGCCAAAAATCGATTTCAACTTTGAACGTTGCCGTAAGCTTTTAGGTATTTATGACTTAAGCAACGAAACTATGATTAATATTTTTGAGCGTTTACGTTTAAATGTTACCGAAATCACCGATGAAAGCTGTGTGGTTATTCCTCCTACTTTCCGTTTGGATTTATACCGTCAAGCTGACTTAGATGAAGAGATTGCACGTATTTACGGCTTAGATAAAGTTCCAATGAAGCCTGTTGAAGCTGTTGGTTGTGATAATTTCTCTAACGATGCATATTTCAAACAAGAAACAGCACGTAACCAGCTAATTGGCTTAGGTTTAAATGAGTGCATGAATTACTCAATGATTAGCACTGAATCAGCACTTAAAGATGCCCGCTTCACTAAAGATGATTTAGTAAAAATTTCAAATCCATTGAACCTAGACTTTGCGGTAATGCGTCCATCACTATTTGGCGAAATGTTAAACTCTGTTGAGCGTAATATTTCACACCGTAACTTAAATTTAGCATTATTTGAGTGTGGTCGTGTGTTCTGTGCGAACGAAAAATTATACTCTGAAGAACGCATGGAAGTTTGTATAGCATTAACAGGTCAACGTCATGCAGAGCAGTTCTCTAATGAATTAGAAGTTGCTTATGATATTTATGACTTAAAAGGTTTAGTTGATAGTTTCTTTGAAATGCGTAAAATCACTGGTTACCGTTACCAGTTAATTGAAGATGCTAAATTTGCCAAAGGTTTTGCTCTTGAAATCATCATGCACAACCGTTCAATCGGTCAGCTTGGTGTACTAAGCAAAAAACTAAGCAAAGGATTCAAAACATCATATCCAGTGATGTTTGCGATTTTAGATTTAGATCCAATCATCAAGCTAAAAGAGAAGAAGTTGACGTATCAAGAAATTTCTCAATACCCAGCTACAACTCGTGATATTGCGTTTACTGCTAATGAAAGCTTACAACATAATGATGTCATTAATTTCATCAGTAAATGTAAATTAAAAAATCTTGAAAGCGTTGCTTTATTTGATATTTTCCGTGACGAAAAAGTTATTGGAGAAGGTAAGAAAAGTATGGCTTACAACTTAACTTTCCGTGGCAGTAACAAAACATTGACGGACAAAGAAGTTAATAATGCTTATGAAAAATTACGTAGTCAAATGGCAAAAAATTTACCAATTGAATTGCGTTAAAATTAATTCATTTAAATCATAAAAAATAACATCATCTTAATTTAGGTGGTGTTATTTTTTTTATTCTAAATATTGTTGATATTTGTGCGATTATTTGTTATACTATTAAACAACAACGAAATTTTGATAGTATTTAATTTTTTACAAGACAAAAATTAGGAGATTAAAATGAAAGTAAACTATAAAAACATTGTTCTTTCAACAACCTTTGCAGCAATGCTCACAGCATCTTTATCTGGGTGCAGCACAACCTACAAGACAAAAAGTGTCACACTTGCCGATTTAAACCTTAAAAAGGCGAGCGGAGTTGTTACTAAAAATTCAATTACTGAAAACAGCATGGTGGTAATTTACCTTGAAGGACACGGCAAACTTTTAACAATCAACTGCGCAAAAAATTTAGTCGTTAAACTAGACCGACAACAAGTAAAATGCAGTTCATTAACTCCGATTGACATTTCTGGAGTACAACGGTTAGAGATTTCTTTACCTGATGATGGCGACAAAAAACTAGAAAGTTGCCCTCTTCAAGTTAACATTGAATACCATGCAAAGGGTACAAAACCTCAAACAGTTAATGTTGCAGAACGTTTCATTTTAACTCCAAAAGCACCAAAATTTCCATTAATTAATAGTGCAAGAATCTTCGGCATTAGACCAAATAATCCATTTTTATATACGGTTGCGGCAAGCGGCGTTAAACCTATGAGATTTAAGGCAAAGAATCTGCCTGCAGGACTTAAAATCAATTCTCGCACAGGTGTTATCACAGGTAAAATTGCTGATACTAGCGAAGCAACATACAAAGTAACGCTTATGGCTGAAAACCGTTTTGGTTCAACCCAACAAGAGCTAACAATTAAAGTCGGTGAAACAATTTGCTTAACGCCGCCAATGGGCTGGAATAGTTGGTATTGCTGGAGCGAATCCGTTAGCCAAGATAAAGTTATTGACACAGCTCGTTCATTCGTAAAAACTGGCATTAAAGATTACGGTTGGACCTATGTAAATATTGACGACTGTTGGCAAGGTGTGCGTGGCGGAAAATATAATGCAATTCAAGGAAACGAACGCTTCCCTAATATGAAATTTATGGCTGATGCAGTGCACAATATGGGATTAAAAGTTGGTATTTACTCATCTCCATGGCAAGGAACCTATGCTGGATTTATTGGAGGTAGCGCTCCATCAGCAGACGGCCGCTATGACTCATTGAATTTATTGCCTGAAAATAAACGTAAACAAAAACATCAATTTTTTGGTAGCTATCCAGGTTCAATTAAACGTGGTGCAGCAAAAGTTGGTCCACATTGGTTCTTTGCTCAAGATGCTAAACAGTTTGCAGACTGGGGTATTGATTATATTAAAGTAGACTGGAATCCAAATGATGTCCCAACAACAAAGCGTATGGCGGAAAATTTACGCGCAAGTGGTCGCGATATTGTTTACAGTTTATCCAATAAAGCGCCGTTTAAAAATGCTGCTGGATTAGCCAAATATGCAAATTTATGGCGCACAACTGGAGATATTCATGATACCTGGGGATCAATCGCTCCAAAAGGTTTTGGTGCTAATAAATGGCGCAAGTTCCAATCACAAGGTCACTGGAACGACCCAGATATGCTACAAATTGGTAATTTAGGAAAACCAAATCAATACGTAAAATCATTCAAAAAAAATCGCCTAACTCCTGATGAGCAGTATACGCAAATTACATTATGGAGCTTTTTAAGTGCGCCATTATTGTTAAGCTGTGATATTGAATCTTTAGATAAATTCACCCTTAATCTACTTAAAAACCGTGAAATCTTAGCAATTAACCAAGACCCTAAGGGCATTCAAGCATACCCAGTAATGAAAAAAGATGGCATGGAAATTTGGGTTAAGCCTCTAGCGGAAGAAAATAACTACGCAGTAGCAATCTTTAACAACGGCAATAATGTTGATAAAATGATTAGTTTCAACTGGAGCGATGTTGATTTCACTGAGGATGGGAAAAAGTATCAAGTTGAAATGATTCGTGATTTATGGCGTCAACGTAATATCACAACTAATAATAATACAAAAATGTTTACAACAAACATCCACCGCCATGGTGCTGAAATTTATCGAGTTAAAATCAAATAGATGATAATTAATTGAATATGTTTTGAAGGCATAGCAATAAAAATATTGCTATGTCTTTCTTTCGCCTGTTTTTTATTTGCCTTTTTCTATTAATAGTCTAAATTAAAATAACCAGTAAACTTAAAGAAAGGAAAATAAAATGAAAAAAAACATTAAACAGCTAGTTACAAGCTGCGCGCTTATAGCTATGACTTCAAGTTTAACTTCATGTAACACAACCTACAAGACAAAAAGTGTCACACTTGCCGATTTAAACCTTAAAAAGGCGAGCGGAGTTGTTACTAAAAATTCAATTACTGAAAACAGCATGGTGGTAATTTACCTTGAAGGACACGGCAAACTTTTAACAATCAACTGCGCAAAAAATTTAGTCGTTAAACTAGACCGACAACAAGTAAAATGCAGTTCATTAACTCCGATTGACATTTCTGGAGTACAACGGTTAGAGATTTCTTTACCTGATGATGGCGACAAAAAACTAGAAAGTTGCCCTCTTCAAGTTAACATTGAATACCATGCAAAGGGTACAAAACCTCAAACAGTTAATGTTGCAGAACGTTTCATTTTAACTCCAAAAGCACCAAAATTTCCATTAATTAATAGTGCAAGAATCTTCGGCATTAGACCAAATAATCCATTTTTATATACGGTTGCGGCAAGCGGCGTTAAACCTATGAGATTTAAGGCAAAGAATCTGCCTGCAGGACTTAAAATCAATTCTCGCACAGGTGTTATCACAGGTAAAATTGCTGATACTAGCGAAGCAACATACAAAGTAACGCTTATGGCTGAAAACCGTTTTGGTTCAACCCAACAAGAGCTAACAATTAAAGTCGGTGAAACAATTTGCTTAACGCCGCCAATGGGCTGGAATAGTTGGTATTGCTGGAGCGAATCCGTTAGCCAAGATAAAGTTATTGACACAGCTCGTTCATTCGTAAAAACTGGCATTAAAGATTACGGTTGGACCTATGTAAATATTGACGACTGTTGGCAAGGTGTGCGTGGCGGAAAATATAATGCAATTCAAGGAAACGAACGCTTCCCTAATATGAAATTTATGGCTGATGCAGTGCACAATATGGGATTAAAAGTTGGTATTTACTCATCTCCATGGCAAGGAACCTATGCTGGATTTATTGGAGGTAGCGCTCCATCAGCAGACGGCCGCTATGACTCATTGAATTTATTGCCTGAAAATAAACGTAAACAAAAACATCAATTTTTTGGTAGCTATCCAGGTTCAATTAAACGTGGTGCAGCAAAAGTTGGTCCACATTGGTTCTTTGCTCAAGATGCTAAACAGTTTGCAGACTGGGGTATTGATTATATTAAAGTAGACTGGAATCCAAATGATGTCCCAACAACAAAGCGTATGGCGGAAAATTTACGCGCAAGTGGTCGCGATATTGTTTACAGTTTATCCAATAAAGCGCCGTTTAAAAATGCTGCTGGATTAGCCAAATATGCAAATTTATGGCGCACAACTGGAGATATTCATGATACCTGGGGATCAATCGCTCCAAAAGGTTTTGGTGCTAATAAATGGCGCAAGTTCCAATCACAAGGTCACTGGAACGACCCAGATATGCTACAAATTGGTAATTTAGGAAAACCAAATCAATACGTAAAATCATTCAAAAAAAATCGCCTAACTCCTGATGAGCAGTATACGCAAATTACATTATGGAGCTTTTTAAGTGCGCCATTATTGTTAAGCTGTGATATTGAATCTTTAGATAAATTCACCCTTAATCTACTTAAAAACCGTGAAATCTTAGCAATTAACCAAGACCCTAAGGGCATTCAAGCATACCCAGTAATGAAAAAAGATGGCATGGAAATTTGGGTTAAGCCTCTAGCGGAAGAAAATAACTACGCAGTAGCAATCTTTAACAACGGCAATAATGTTAATAAAATGATTAGTTTCAACTGGAGCGATGTTGATTTCACTGAGGATGGGAAAAAGTATCAAGTTGAAATGATTCGTGATTTATGGCGGCAACGTGATGTCACAAACAAATCTAATATCACTACATTCAGAACAAACGTTCATCGTCATGGTGTTGAAGCATACCGTGTGAAATTAAAATAATTACACAGAGTCATTACTTTTAATAAAAAAAGCACTTCTAATATATCTTAAAAGTGCTTTTTTTATGTTCCTAATAGATTTATAAACTTATCATATTAAACAAAAAATATAATAAATTAAACTAAAAAATTTGTTAATTCAATCATTTAAAAAATCATTACTTTACTTTATTTTTGGGTTTCAAATTCCTAAATTATTCTGTTTACTAATGATATAGAAAAATTTTTAGACTTGTTATTTTAATTATTAACTATAAAAAAATTGCACAATCAATAAACCCATATATTGAATTAGAAAAAATTTTAAAATCTTTAAACATCAATATTAAATCGACCAAAAAAAAGACTAGATAATTCCAGTCTTTTTTTATTTACATATTTAAAATCTAGTATTAATTTGTTCCCAACTAGCAGGTCGATTTTGAGGTATTGATGACACTCCTCGTCGCTCCTGTTCAGTAGTTTCACAACCCGTTAATAAAAGAACTCCGAAAGTTGCAAATAATAATAATACAATTTTAAACATTTTATTTTTAATTTCCAATAATCATTTCTAGCATACCATAATCATGCATTTCCCATACTTGGAAAACTAACGTAGTAATTAATGCAACAAGAATCATAAATGAAATAAATGTCCATAATCCACTATTTAACATTTTTCTATCTCCGTTATTTTACTTATAGGTCTAAGTCATTTTCAAATTCACTACCAAAATCATCTAACTCTTTTTCAGTTTTTGTATTTACAGGCTCATCTTTTTTATCTTCTTCTGCTGCTGTATCATCCTCAACTGAACTTGATTCATTTTTAATTTTATCAGCAATTCTAGCTCCCTGTGCCATAGCTTTATCAATACGGGCTTGCTTTTCAGCCGCCATTTTCTTTCTTAAATCATTAAGGAACTTATCAGAGAAAAATACTGTATCGCCAACTTTAATATCCTTAATTGTATCTGGATCAATATCAGCAATAGAGCAATAAGGATCAACTTTAGTTAAATTAATCTTACCCACAAAAGCATTCTTTGGATCTTTTACCATGTCACGAGCAACAACTAAAGAATAACCTTCTTTCAACATTGTCGCTAAACGATGAGGTTTTCCATTAATACTTTGAACAACTGTTGTATCATAACCAATATCAATTACTACATAGTTCCATTTTTTATTTACATCTATAATCTTACCTTTAGCTCGTTGTAAAACATTTGGAGAACCTGGCACCCAAACAATTCCAGTACCATCACTTTTAATATTAAGAAGGTTATTTACTTGATTTTGTAAATCCTCAATTTTAATTGCATAGGCTTCATTTACGCCTTTTAAGTCAGCGTGCAATTTACTTAATTCACCATATTGCTGAATTTTTGTAGTTAATTGTTCTTTAGTTCTTTGTTGAGTTAGATATAATTCTCGAACTTTTGATTCAACTTTACCCAAAACAGATTTATAATCAGATTGCATTAAACCAATGTTTTGTAAACCAATATTTTCAGAAATTGTAACAATTGAATTGCCATAGCTATCTTGACGATCTTTAACATTTTTAGCTGTTGATACAATTTGACTTAACGTAGATTTGTAGTTTTTAGATTGTAGGTTGTTTACAGAAACAGAACCGTAGCCTAAGCTCTTAGAAGTATTTACTAATTCCGCATAAACATCTTTATTTCTTTTTAAAGTGTCTGAACCAGCTTTCTTTACACTTTTAACATATTTTTCATAAGACTTTATTTTCTGAAACGAAGAAGTTTTATATTTGCTAGACAGCTGCAAATCTTTAGATAATGTAGCAACCGTATTTGCTAAAGCATCACGTTGTGCCGCATATTTTTTAACTTGATCTTCAAATTGTTTCAAGTTTCCTTCTAGTTCACTATATTTTGTGTGATGTAAACTATCCGCATTAACACTTGAAGATTTCTTTGTTCCACTTTTAGAATCTAATATTTTTACAACTGATCCTATAGCATTTGCTGTTTTTTCCGATCCTTTTACATACTGTTCTCTTTTTTCAAAAAGGAAGTAACTAATTACCGCAGTAGCAATCGCTAATACCGCCACTAAACTAATAACAATCTTGTTGAAAGTGCCCATCTCAAGCTCCTATGAACTAAATTTAAAGATTTATATCTTATTTTAAATACTCTTTTGGAATTAACATTTGATTATGAAAACTTGCGCATCATCTCACTTAATTCAATAATATTTTAATTAAGCAAAAGTTGCTGACGCTCAAACATCAATCCATCAAAATGTTTCTTACCTACATCAAAAACAATAGCTATATTTGAAATAGCCACAAAAATAATTTAGCATCATAAATACCTTTTGCAAACTGTATTTACAATATTATTGGTTGATTTTATTTTTCCTTAGTTATATTCAACCAATTTGATACTCTAAAAAAACAAATTTAGAGTGTTCCAAAAACAATCCTAAACCAGCCCTCCGTTCAATTTTATGAATAAAAACTTCACATTATCAAATATTTTTAAAGTTCCTTGTGAAAATAATTCAACTTCACCAAACCCCATGAAATCCTCTAATTTTGCAGGCATTTCCCAAACCAACAAAGCATCATTTAAACTTTTGACAAATGATTTGTTCGCCGCCAAATTAGCAAAAACTTGCGCAGAATCACGATATGGAGGATCTGCAAAAATAACATCCGCTCCAAAAATATCATACTTAGTGTATTTAGTAACGTCACATTTTTCAACACTAAACTGAGAAAAACCACTTCGCGTAAAATTATCAACTATACATTCACAATGCAAGCTATTTTTCTCCAAACATAAAACTTTATCTGCACCACGGCTTGCAGCCTCTAAAGCCAACGTTCCAACTCCAGAACATACATCAATAACATTTAAATTATCAAATGATCCCAAGCTATCAAATAAAGCTTTTCTAGAACGAACCGAAGTTGGTCGAACCTCAAAACTTGCAGGAGTATGAAGCTTTAAGTTTTTAAATTTACCGCTAATAATTTTTATATCACTCATGAAATACTTAGACCATTTCAACTTTCAATTATTTAGAAATTTTTTCTTCAACTTCTTTTTTAACTTCATCTACAGCAGCTTCTCCACCCTTCTTAGCAGCCTCATTAATAATTTCGGTCCCAGCCTCTTTAACCTCTTCTCCAACATCTTCAGCCTTATCAGCAACCGATGTAAAAATTTGAGCTGATTTTTCTTTAACTGTCTCAAGAAAATCACGCCCAAAATATCCCCCCATGACAAATGATATAATACAGAAAAATAGCAAAATAATTCCAAAACAGCCACAGCCAACAATTTGATCTTTTAGTGAACTCATTTCAACTTAACCTTCTTTTAAGCATTATTTATAGTTAAATTATAATTTTATTATTTAAAGATTTTTCCTAAAAATAAATCAACTATTTTTCTTTGTTAATTTCCAACTTTCAACCAAAATTATTTTTTAGTTACTCCTACCTTAATTATAGCAAAAGTAACTAAAACATTTATTACTCCCACTCAATTGTACCTGGAGGCTTTGATGTAACATCATAAACAACACGATTCACTCCACGTACTTCATTGATTATACGATTTGACATTTTTTCAATTAAATCATATGGCAAGCGACACCAATCAGCAGTCATTCCATCCATACTGTCAACAGCACGAATCGCAATTACATTCTCATAAGTCCTCTCATCACCCATTACTCCAACAGTTTTTACAGGTAAAAATACTGCAAAAGCTTGCCATGTACTGTAATAAAGATCTGCTTTTTTCATTTCTTCAACGACAATTGCATCGGCTTCTTGAAGAACATTAATTGTCTCTTTTGTTATTGGACCAAGATGACGAACACCTAAGCCTGGACCAGGAAATGGCTGGCGAAGAATAACTTCATCTGGTAGCCCCAATTGACGTCCAACCTCACGAACTTCATCTTTAAATAATTTTGCTAACGGCTCTAATAATTCAAACTTCATATCTTCTGGCAAACCACCAACATTGTGATGACTTTTAATCATTGCCGCAGGATTTCCATCAATTGGCACTGATTCAATAACATCTGGATATGTTGTCCCTTGAGCCAAAAATGTTGCATCTTCAATTGAATCTGCCGCATCATCAAAAACTGCTACAAACTCATGTCCAATGATTTTACGTTTAGTTTCTGGATCAGTCTCATCAGCTAATTTTGTTAAAAATCTATCCGTTGCATCAACTGTGATTAATTCCATATCAAAAGCGCCAGCAAACAACTCATTAACACGTTCGGCTTCGCCTTTACGTAGCAACCCGTTGTTTACAAAAATATTTGTTAATTGTTTACCAATCGCTTTTTGAATTAATGCTGCAGCAACAGATGAATCAACTCCACCACTTAGACCCAAAATAACTTTCTGATCACCAACAGTTTCGCGAATAGCTTTTACTTGACTTTCAATAAATGACTTCATTGTCCATTCAGCTTTGCATTCACAAATCTTATGGCAGAAATTGCTCACAATTTCTTTACCTTGTATTGAATGGACAACTTCTGGATGGAATTGAATACCATAGAAATGTTTTTCTGGATGATTAATTGCTGCATACTCTGTATTATCAGTGACAGCTACAGTTTTAAAACCTTCAGGTAAACTTAATACTTTATCACCATGACTCATCCAAACTTGAGTTTCGCTATCAATATCTTCAAATAAAGCATCGGCTCCAGTTTTGCGCAAGATAGCTTTACCATATTCACGAGCAGAACTTGCTGCCACTTCACCACCTAATGTGTGAATCATTAACTGCAAACCGTAACAAATACCTAAAACAGGAATCCCCATCTCAAAAAGAGCAGGATCACACTTTGGTGCTGTTTCTAAATATACACTTGCAGGACCTCCACTTAAGATAATACCTGCTGGATTTTCTTTTTTCAGCTCTTCAGCTGGAGTATTGAACGGTAATATTTTACTATAAACATTACATTCACGGATTCGGCGTGCAATCAACTGACTGTACTGCGATCCGAAATCCAATACCAATATTGTTTCAACTTTCTCTGACATTTTACCTCGTCGAATTTAATTTATCTTATTTATAATTAATTTTTTATATTTTCATTTTTATACACATATTCAAAATGTAATTTACTACTAATTATGCAAATTTTAAAGTTATTTTATAAAAATTTTCTCAATAAAAATTTTTTTATATTTTTTTTTCAAAAATAATTATTTTTCTCTTGCAATCAATTTATAAATAGGGTAAACTAGTTTTAGAGACTATTTCATTAATAGCTTCTTGAATAAAAGGTTTTATATGTAGTTCAACACTAAAAATAATCCATCGTAATTTTACAGTATAACATTTTAATTAATAACTTGTTACAAATACTTAATCTTTTACAGTAATTATTTTTAGCGCAATCAGAAAATCGAATATTTGCTATTTAGTAATCTTAAATTATTCAATAGCTAACTGAATAATTAGATTGCTAAAAAATCCGCAAATATTCTTAAAACAAAGGGTAATATTATTATGGTTACAGGAATTGTTTTAGTAAATGTTGAAAGACCTCGCCTCAAAGATGTGATTAAAGAAATTCTAGAACTCAATGGTGTATCTGAAGTTTACACTGTTGCAGGAGAATATGACTTGGTTGCATTAATTCGTGTAGAAACAAATAAGGAGCTCTCTGATATCGTTGCGAATAAAATGCCGCATGATATTGATGGAATCACGCATACGAAGACACTCGTATCTCTTGATGTCGATAGTAATTTAGACATAAAGGCACTGTATGCTGTATAAATAATTAAAATTTATACGTTTAATTAAATCAGATACACCTGTGATTTTTATAAAGAAATCGAGGTGTATTTTAGTTATTTAGGAATTGAGCCAATTTTTATGAAAAAAAATATTTTAGTAATTTTTTATATTTATTTAATAACCTTTTGTTTATATGGTCAAGAAAATGTTAAAAATGATCGCCTGAAAAACGATAAAGCATTACGTGAATCAGCACATAAAGGCAATTTAACGGCACAGAAGAAATTAGCATATGAATATTTCATGGGAAATAACCGCTCAAGAAACTATAAGCTGGCGGTTTATTGGTTTAAAAAAGCAGCAGAGCAAAATGATAGTTTTTCGAAATTTAATTTAGCAGTTTGTTATTCAAAAGGTTTAGGAATTAAAGAAAATAAGTATCTCGCATTCAAACTCTGCGAAGAGGTTGCTAACGATATCCCCAAAGCTAAATATATGCTTGCACAATTTTATCAAAAAGGTTTCTTACCTGTAAATAACGATCCTCGAACAGCTTTACAAGCCAACTTATCAAAAGCTTCAAAGCTATATGAACAATTAATAACTAAAGATAAATATGCCGACGCTTATTATAGTTACGCAAAAATGCTATTAACTAATATTGATGCCACCGAAAAAGATAAAGAAAAAGCAGTCAAATTGTTACAAATTGCGATAAAAAATAACGATAGTCATGCAATGAATCTTTTAGCTGACTGTTATAATTCCGGAGATGGGGTTCCACAAAGTTTTCAAAAGATGTTTTTTTGGTTGAAAAAATCATCACTACAAAACAATCACCATGCTATTGCCCGTTTAGCACACTGTTATTATCATGGTTATGGAACCAAAACTAACCGCAAGTTAGCATTTAAGCTTTTCAAACACGCTGCGGCGGTAAATGAACCAATGGCAATGAATCAAATGGGTGATTTTTATGCCTATGGTGAATTTGTTGAGGAAAACTTAACAACAGCAGTAGAGTGGTATAAAAAAGCTGCGGAAGCAAAAAATACTAATGCAATTTACACGTTAGCAACTTTTTATATAAAAGGAATTTATTTTAAAAAAGATTTACAAAAAGCGGCTCGATTATTACATCAAGGATCATTGTTAAATAACTCCAAGGCGCAGTATGAATTTGCCTCAATGCTATTGGCGGGAGCAGGCGTAAAAACTAATGTTAACTTAGCTTTCTATTGGTTCGAAAAATCGGCATTAAATAATTACGCACCAGCGCAACGTGAATTAGCAATTTGTTTTTTAAATGGCATTGGCACTCTTAAAGACACAAAAAAAACACTTTTTTGGTTAAAAAAAGCTGCTGAAAATGGTGACATGCGATCAAAAGCACTCTATTTAGAAATGCTAAAAAATAATAAAGGAGAATAAAAGTAATGAATTATAAATCAAGCGATGAAATTAATTTACAAAGAAAAATTGATGCAAACCCACTAACTTTGCTTGAAGGATTATTTTTAGCAGCTGGAATATTATTTATTTTATTTGCATTGTTTACATTAATAACAGGAAATTTAATTGCAGCTGTTGGAGTCTTTTTTGGAGCAGCATTTTATTTTGCTATAAAAATAATATTAAAGCAGGGGTGCATAAATCAATATATCAATGAAGCAATTATCAAACAAAATAATATAATTATTAAACAAAATAATGAAATCTTAGAAAATTTATCTAGTAACACTAACGAAACGAATTAATTTTTAGACTTAAGATGAAACTATTAATTTCCAAAATTTTTACAGACTCTTCCTATAACAACACCATCTTCTAAAATTTATTTATAAAGCTAATGTTAAATCACAGCACCTCTTAATGAAGCTTAAGAGGTGCTGTATATTTTTAATTATAATAACATAAATATTATTTTGCTTCCATTACAATCCTGAATCCAACATTATAAACACCTTGATAAGTTGGATAACTTAAACGATAACTGCTTGTCGCATATCTTGGTCGATCACGCCATGAACCACCACGCACAACTTTTTCCTTTGTTAAGTCTAAAGAGTTAGCTATTTCACAATTATATGGATAACGTTCATAATCACTACTTGTCCATTCTGCAACGTTACCAATCATGTCATAAAGCCCCCAGGCATTTGGCTTATAATGTCCTACTCCCGACACAATCATTTCGCCATCATTAAAGCGTGCTTCACGCGGAATAAAATCATAAATTGGATTACTTCGCAGTCTTTTATTGAAAACAGGATTAACGCCAGTTACTGCAAAACGCTCAATACTTTCATCAGCCAAGTTAGCGTATTTACTAAAATCTAATCCGACACGACCAAAGTAAGTAGCGGCATCACTACCAGCACGAGCAGCCCACTCCCACTGAGCTTCAGTTGGCAGTGAAACTTTAATTCCTAACTTTATAGATAATACTTCACAAAATTCGCTTGCCTGTTTCCAAGTTAAACGCACTGCAGGTTGTTCATCACTATTTGCTTCATAACCGCGACGAGTATGATCTTTCCATTGTTGATCATAAACCATCGAACTATGATCTGGAAAAACAGTTCTAAATTGACCATTTGTAATTTCAGTAGCAGAAATCCAAAATGGTTTTTTAATAACAACTTTATTACGTGGCGCTTCCCATTTTGTCTCATTCCATGACCCCATTACGAATTCACCTGCAGGAATTAACATCATCTTAACGTTACCCCCCTTACCAATATCAATAACTTTACTAATTTCTTTACCTGCCTTTTTTTGTAATTCTTTAGCCTGTTCAATATTAAACGGCCAATTTTTAGCAGTTATTTCAACGACTTTAATGTGTTCCTCTTTGCGTTGATTAATTCTTTTTAATGGATATGGCTTTGAAGCAACATTTTCCCAATTATGAGCCACAATTGAGTACTTTTTACGTAATTCACGTGCTTGACCAGCTATTTTTTCTGTATAACCATCTTTTTGGTATTCATAAATATTACTCCAGCTACCGCCAAAAGGAACATTTAAATCAATCCATGTATAAATTCTACGCCATGATTCATCATCTAAGTTAACTCCATGATGACCTTTCTTGAGAATTTGCACACCCTCACTCGTTGAAGCATGATACTCATATGGCATAAACATATAACCATCACTTTCTGGTCCTGGACGACGAAAATATTTGTGAAAATCATAATAAGCACGACTAAAACGTTCTTCAGCACGATTTTCTTTACCTTTAACAATATTTCTATCTCTAAAGTTAGGAATCATTTTATTAGTACCATCATGACATTCACTACAATAGGCATCTAAAATTGGTTGAATTTCATTATTAAAAGAATATCCCTCAATCTTATTGCTACCATTATGCAATTGAATATTTTGAGGTGGTTTATTCGCTGCAATAGTTCGACGCACTAGTGGCGGCTCATTTGGAGGCTCATGGCAACCCACACAAGATAAATTTTCTCCAGGCATTGCCACAAACCAACTTCTAAAGAGCTGGATTGCACGCCCTTCACTATCAAGAGGTTGAATTGAAATCGTCGTATTTGCTGGTATTTTAAATGATGCTGAACCATCTTTTTCTACTTCAACCTCCCCGATCACACGTTTCACGGTCCAACTACTTTCAACTCCTAGATGAAAATGACTACCTTGACGGAAATACCCATACACATAAGTAAATAAACGCAATTTCTTAACTGTGCCACGTGCCACATTTTTTAACCCTGGTCCACGATAAATATCTTGAATATTTACAACTGCTTCTTTTGAAGTTAAATCAACTTTGCTTGGAATCACAGGTGGACGCTGACGTTTTTTCAGTGGAATTGGCTCTAAAAAGGCATATTCCTCATCAATTTTAATTGGAATGATATTATCAAATTTATCAACTAAATATAAATTCCACTCATCACGCTTCGCCAACCTTGCAACAGTGAAGTAATAACTATCACTAACAGGATACGGTTGCGTAAATTTTGGCCACTGATTATGAACTAAATGATCAATGTCCAACGCAAATCCAGGATAGTAATCTCGCAAATGTGGATAAATTTCAACATAGAACATATTGATTTTATCTTGATAATATTTTTGTTTTTTAAATCTTCGTCCATGTCTAGCGATTAATTTCTTGATATTTTCCTTTAAGTCAGGATATTTTTTTAGCAACTTCGCACTGACCGTTGGGTAAACATCAGTCATTCCAACGTGCTCAATTTCAATTCCATAACCAGGCACTCTTTGAAGAGCACCATCTGCTTCTATTGAACCTTTATTTGCATCAAAAATAGTTAATTCTCCAGCTCGCTCCGAAGAGTTGTGATAACTGCCATGATGACCAGTAACGACTGTTAAAAATTGCCCAGGTTTACCTGGAATTGGACGCGCATAAAACATACTGTTTGGATATAAACTTTGCGACCCATAAATTGATCGTTGATTAGTGCCGTCAGGATTCATTGTCATCAAAATACGTGAATAATAGTGCATAATATCAACATATTCCCAACGAAGAAACATCACTTTTCCATCTTCTAAAACAACAGGATGCCAATCGGCATCTTGCTCATAGGTCAACTGGCGAATATTCTCGCCATCTTTATCCATTTTATAAAGGTTAGGAACGCTTTGACGCCCGCTAATGCACGGAACTCCAAACATTGGTGCTGTTGAACTAAAAATAATTTCACCACTAGGTAAATATATTGCATTATAATTATGAATGTTTTTCCCATGAATATTTTTTGAAATTTCTCGCAAATTTTTACCTTCAACATCTATTTCCATGACTTGTAAACTATCATCTGCTTTGTTCAAACTTGAAAACATAATTTTATCAGAATCATAGCTTAATTCTAATTCAGTTAAAAACTTTTTATTAGCAGGTCTAAAAACTGGAGTGATTATATCATTTTTAAAATTGTAGCGAATTATTTGATTATCAAATACACTATTTTTAAGATTCCCAATTTCTCCAATTTTTGAATTTGCTAACCCATGAGTTCCTAGATAATTTAATGGTAAAATTACATGTTTAGTTTTAATTAATAATAATTCATCAAAATTAATTTCAGGGTTTTCTATTAATAATGATTGACGTTGAATTTTAAGAAACTTTTCAAAATCTGCTCTCTTTTGCAAATTTCCATTTTTCTTTAACTCTTTTAATTGCTTAAGAAAATTTCGCCCATTTTTGTATTCTCTAGGGTACTTACGCATTAAATGTTTAACAGAAGTAATTGCGGCATCAATATTACTACGTTTTTGTAATAGCTTGTAAGTTTTTTCTGTTTGATAACCTTTCTCGACTCCTGATTTGCGTAAAAACACCTCCATTTTTGGATTTTTAGGAGCGGCCAAACATTCGGCAACTTGAATTCCTAAAAGTGAAAGTAAAAGTGACCCCATCAAAATTCTTTTCATAAATCCATCCTCGCTTTTGTAAATCTTTTTTTAAAACCTTAAAAACTAAAACTTAAGGAAATTCACATTTTAAATGTAATTTTTTAAATTTTGCTACTTTCAATCTCTTAAACCCTTGTAATACAATAAATAACCAAACAAATTGTAACATAATTTTAAGCTAATTACAATTATTTCACATAATTTTGACTAAATTTTATTAATTAATTAAGTAAACCAAATATATCATTTATAAATATAAAAATAGTTACCAAAAATAGAAAAACACCAAGCATTAAACTTGGTGTTTTTTTGTATCATTTTTTTTAGCTAAACAATTTTGAGATATTTTACAAAAAATGTTTATAAAAAATCAAAACTAAATACATGTCCTGCGCTATTTTCATCATGCATCTTTAGCAATTTTAGCCTACAACCAACAACATTCTTTAAATTTAAATTTTTAAAATTAACCAAACGTTGTTTATTATTTGTAACTAATTTCACAGTTTTCCATTCATCACTATCAGCAAATTTAGCCTCAATCATAAATTCTTTTGACATCATTTTTGGATATTCTGCTGAAAAACCTTCTTCTTCATAACGACATAACATACGTTTTTCTAAAGTTAAATCACTATCGAATAACAAGCGAATACCATTAATTTCTACGGGTTTATCAAAAGAATATTCCAAATAATCATTACTATTTCCCCACCAACCATTATCAACACCATCTAATGAACGCTCAATTCCGTTACGAATTGCTGTTACATCATTGCCATTAGAAGAGATTAAAGCTGCATTTTTTGTCAAGTCCGACATTTTACGTGCATGCCACGGAATATAGCAATCTTGATCCATCAATGTGTTTTGCAGCTCAACCATTTTCCCAGCCGAATACACTTCACGTGGAGTTAATGAATCGCGCACTGCAATTGCTGCAGCAGTACCAATTGCCTGCCCCATAATTGACGTTGTACCCATCACTCGAGTTGATGACATTGCCATATGCGTTGTTGAAATATTACGCCCAGCAAATAATAAATTGTCTATATTGCGTGAATATAAACAGCGATATGGAATACCAAATGGTGATGGCGCGTAGTGAAAAATTGTTGGCTCCCCAGGATAATGAATCGCTTCAGGATGATGATCATCCATTGGCCAACCACCAAATGCTACAATATCATCAAAATGTTTACCTTCTGCTTCAACATCATTTTGATTTAAGATTACATCGCCCATATAACGAACGTTTTCACGCTTCCCAGGAATTGATCCAATCCAATCTAATTCCCAATCATGACCACGGCCATCTGGATGATTTTTAATATATTCCCAAACTCCATAAGCAATCTTTAAAAGTTCATCACGAATATTATCACAATCAAGCAACGTATTTTGCATTCCACCAATTTCTAACCACCAGAAATTATGACCTGTTGGAACTAATTCACGTTTTGGCGCTGTTTCATCCGTATAATGATGAGCCCATTCTGGAGCCGTAAATTCACGATGCGGCAAATTAGTTTTGCGAATTTGAATTAAAATTGAATTACCCATTGTGAAGTCATCAGCTTTTTCTGGAGCATGAGCTTCATTGAATTCATCGCGAGCTTCACGACCACAACGATAATCAGCACCACTTAAACGTAAAATTGAATCGCCAGAGCAATCTGCAAACAATTTTGCACTAATTTCATAAAAACATTGCTCATGAGTATGCCATGCATTGACTTTAGCAATTTTTTTATTGTCATCAGTCATTTCTAGGCTATAAACACTACAATTTAAAATAACTTGTAAATTTTCTTGTTCTAAACATTTACCATAGATAACATGATCCCAAACATTAAAATTTAAACTCTCGTTTGTGAAAATATTTTCTAACTGTAACTCTTCAATGATTCCTGTTTCTTTATTTTCACTACCGTGAGCGCCACAAATCCACATTCTTACCTCACTAGAGGCGTTCCCTCCTAGCACACTACGATCTTGAACTAATACAGTTTTTACGCCGTTACGAGCAGCAGCTAAAGCAGCACATACTCCTGCCATTCCTCCGCCTACTACGCAAAAGTCAGCACCGACTTTCTTAGTATTTAATGATAGTTGTTTTAAATCCATAATATTCTTGTTAATTCCTAATTATTAATAATTTCATAATTACAATTTGGTTCAATTGTAAATTTTAAAATGTTCTTTTTCATATCAACTGTAAATTTAACAATACTGTTTTTAGTTGTGTTAACAACTTTAACCTTTGAAAAGTTCACGTCACTCATTTTACCGTATTTTATAATGCTCTTATCCTTTCCATTCATATACGTATATTCATATACATTGTTTGAAATTTTAGATACAGGGTACACACTAACTTCAATTGCTGAATCATCACTCTTACGAGATGTAATAATACCTTTTCCTCCAATAAATACTGGAGTTTTTCCTAACGGCATTTCAAAATTCTTTAGCATCTGTTTACCTTCATATACTTTATTGGTATCATAATCAATCCATTTACCTGCTGGTAAATAAATATCCATAATGCCACTTTTATAATTCTTCAGTAATGGTGTTGCTAAAATGCTTTCCCCAATCATCCATTGATAATTTGGTAAATGTTTCGCATTTAAATCATATTTATTTGCAATCGTCAATGGAGTTAGTGTATATGGGTAACCAGTATTAAATGCTCTTACCGCTTCACTATAAAAATATGGAGTTAATGCATAACGAAACATAATCGCTTTTTTCAGCATTGCTTCATCTTCAACAGACCATTTTTTTGGTAACGCTCCAACTGCAATACCTGCAGTCATTGCTTGCATCCATGCCAAACGAATTGAACTTACTTTATCTCGTATACGGTGAAATCCGATTGTATCCGAATAAACATTTGGAGCACCACATGCCGCATATTGCATATAATTTAATGGAGTGCGCCTTTGCATTGAACTAGCACCACCTGTATCATTAATTCGTAACAATGTTCCTGGAGAACTAAAAGCACCACAACGCGCCATAATTAAATAATTTTGTTTCGCATTTGCCAAAGCAGAGATTGGTCGATTAAACACATCAACATTACCGCCTAATCTCATCATGGTATCTTCTTTAATACCATCAACATTCCATTTATTGAATTGTTTTAAGAACCATTGTCCAGTTCCTTTAACTCGTCCATCAATAATATAAGTTGGTACTACAGGGAAAACTCCGGATGTAAATTTTTTTGCGTCTCCATTTTGATCTTTAATGAAATATCCTTTTGCTAACCCTTCTGTCGCAATTGGATTACCTTTAAAACCTCCAACTTTTAAATTTCGGTCAAATCTTTTACGTTTTGAATAATATGGACCACCTGCTGGAACAATATTTGTTCTTAAACCAATCATCCATGCAATTTTATTGTCATTTAACCATTTTTTTAATGCTACTGCATTTGAAAATTTAGGTCCAAACTTTCCAAAACTTGTTGTTGTTCCCCCCTCTTCCCAAAAACCTGAACCAGTCACTGCCCAACGAATTGGATAACCTCTATCCAAAAATTCCTGCAATGTTTCTTTAACAGTTTTTTCATTGGTGTTCCAACCTAATGCATCCCATGTTTCCCAACCTAATTCAAATAATTGTGATTTTGGATAAACATCATTATAGCCATATTTATTACGTAATGTTTTATAATGTTGATAGATTTGTTTATTATTTCCTAATATATAATAAAAATCAGCGGTGTTAACACCATCAATTGCCATCTCATAGCTACCAGCTATCCCATCAAGTAGAACCTTTTTTGCACCTAAATTAAAATGGACCCCTGCATAACCACTTTGAGGGAAAATCACAAAGCTACTCGCCCAGCGGTGACCTCCGCCATTATTATCTATAGGGTAAACTCGACGACGACTTGTCAAATCAAATTTTTCATGAAAACCACCACTATCTCCCAATCCATGCGCAACTCCATCAACTCCAGCATTTAAAACAATGCGACTATTATCATCAGTTTCAACCGTAAATTTGATAACATTTTCATCATTAGTTAATACAGTCACTTTAGCAATTTTATTTACTGAATTTTTAACTTTAAAAACAGCAATTCCTTTTTCACGATCTGCATTAAGCAAACGTCCTGTCATTGCCTTGCCACCAGAGAAGTACAATCCACTAATTTTATGACTTGGAATAACAATTTCTCCGTCAGAGTCACTCACTGAAAATTGAAAATTTTTCATACTAACGTGTAACTGAAAATCTCCAGTAATAAAAGGAATATTAACAATTGAATCTAGAACAATTTGATCACTTGGGAAGCGTTTAGAATCATTCCATAAACTTTCATATTTATACTTAACTTTTATTTTCGCTTTCAGATCATCAATCGCTGGAAATTTACCTTGTAAATTTTTAATAACTTTAATCTCTTTAATTCGAGCTAAATTTTCTTTTGTTTTGGTAAAAACAATTTTTAATTCAGCAGTATTTACCGCCCTTTTAAATGGCACAGCCAAAGCAGTTTTACTGTTATTTCTGATGTCTTTAACTTTCTTCCAATTTGAATTAACATCTTTGTAGTAAACCACAAAGTCTTTAACAGCATCTTTATGACCAAAGCCACTATATAAATGAATCCCACGAACTAACTGTTTTTTCTTTAAGTTCAATACAATCTCTGGATGCCCTTTTTCATTACGTTGATTAATCCAGCGCGATTTATCACTAACAACATTATCAACAGCTTTTTCTGCAGAATAATTCTGTAATTCTGAATTGCCTTTAGCACTTTTTATTTCTGCAAAAACAGTATTATTTTGAGCTAATAAAACTGTTGATAACCCTAACAATGATAATGACATTGTTAACTTTTGATATGTTTTTTTTGTGTTTAACATATTTTTCTCCTGAGATCCTATTTTTCTTCTTTGGTTATTAAATTATATTTTTTATACTGTAAATATTCAACAGCAAAAATGGTTATACTAATAGCTAATAATACCGTTCCAAAAATCACTAATAACAGATGGTCTTCCTTACCATTAAAACCAAGTAATGCATACATCATTAATGAACACATAAACAAACATCCAGCTACTATTAGCGCTGGCATACTGCTGGCTTTTTTAACACCAGTAGCATTTTTCACCTCAGTTTCAGCAATTAAATCTTCGACTCTTTTAACCCCTGGCGCTTCGCCTTTAGCAATCAATTGCATTACTGTTAAGATTACAATCGGCACTATTACACCAATAACTAACTCAACGGCTTTTGAATTACTAGCGATAAATGAACTTAACGGTTCATTAAAAGAAATTATTCTTGTATATAGTGGCTCTAAAGCAGGAAAATTATTTGTTCCACTTAATGTTTTTAAGAATCCATTTGGATTTAATAGCATTGCGACCAAGCCAAGAATAAAACTAAATGGAGCAGTAATCCAAATTGCGCTAACACCAACTCTTTTACTAAATAACCCCCACAAGGTTGGTGCTAATAATGGTCCAACCATAATACTTGTTACGGAAATAATAACTTTTTCGACTCCACCAAGCTTAGGGATCAATAATGCAACCATAACTAAAACAACCCCTATTAATACGGTAAAAATTCTTCCAACATTTAATAATACTTTGTCGCTAGCCTTAGGGTTAAATACACGACGATATAATTCATCAGTTAATACTCCTGCAAAAACGTTGAGCTGAGAACTTACCATTGAAGCAGTTGCGGAAAACATTGCGGCAACCATAAGTCCCAACATTCCACTCGGCAATACAAATTCACAAGCTTTAATATAAGCATCTGCTTTATTCACCGTCGGGTCGATTACGCGATATACCATTGGAGGCAATAACCATAGAATTGGACTAACTATATATAAAATACCAAATAAATAGGTACTTTTACGTGCATCCTTTGCAGTAGGCACACAAATAAAACGTTGAGCAAAAGCCCATTCAGCACCAACCATAAAGAAGTGGATCATTACCCAGCCAAACATAAAAAACCATGTAAATTTATCATTAGTTAAACTAAAAAATGCATCTGGAAGTTTATCCGCGAAACCACTGAGTCCTCCAACTTTATCATTCATCAAAATCAATGGAATAATAAATAATACAGCCAAATTCAATACAATAAATTGTAACACATCAGTCATCAAGACAGCCCAAAGACCACCAGCCATAGTGTAAACAACCACCATGCCACCAAAAATGATAATTGCCCACATTAGTGATAAATTACCAGTCACATCATCACGTAAAAAATTTCCTTCTTCCAAAGGCATTAGAGCTACCAAAATCTTTGACAAAGCGTAAAGAGCAACAGCAGAACCGACCACACGATAAACTAACATACTCCAAGTATAAAATTGAACAGCAGATGAACCGAAGCGGTATTCAATAAATTGAGCAGGAGTTCGCACTCCTAACTTTTTCCATTTTCCTGCCACAAAATAACCAACTAATAATGCAGCAATACCATAACAAATATTAATCATTACTGCAACAAATCCATGCTCATATGCAATTCCACCCCAAACCACGAACGTACCTGCAGAAAACATTGTCATAAATGCACTAAGTCCAGAAGTCCACCATGGGGATTCACCCCCAGCCGCAAACATATCGTCAGCATTTTTGTTTTTCAATGATAACAATGCACCGACACCAAAAATACCAACCAAATAAATAATTAAAATTACATAATCAACAGACTTCATATATCTCTTTTGACTCCTTTTTTAAATAAGCAATTATTTTAAATTTAAACTCTTTGTAATTATTTTAATCAGTGACAGCATAAATAAGGTATTATAAGCTATTTTATACCGTCAAAGCTTTAATTGAAATACTTAAAGGTATTTTTATAAGCACCCTTAATTATCTATAAATTTATTTTAAATGTTTTTGTGTTGTTTACAACGCAAATTAGTTGTATATTTTTGTCAAAAAGTTATATTATTTTATCAAAGAGGTTATTTTTTTAATTATTTAAGGGACTGAGTAAACAATGAAAAAAAATTATCAAGAAACAATGCTGTATCGTAATTGGCTAAACTTAAGCACCCATTTATTATGGTGTTATGACCACAAAGTTCATATTGATTCAATTGATGCGCTGAAAAAAAGCTATTCTGAATTCAATAATAATGCAGCATGGCTAGTTCGATCTGGTTGGGCACGTGTTGAACACAATAATAAAGTATACCATGCTGGACCAGGTCAATGGATTATTGTTAAACCAACATTAAGAATTCAAACATTTGAAGCAAATTCTCATATTTTATCCGTCGCATTTGATGCCCGTTGGCCAGATGGTAGCCGTTGGCTAGATGAAGGACTGAGCGTTGTTTTTGATGCCGACGAATGCCCAGAACTAGAAGAAAAAGCTATACCAATGACAAAAGTTGTTAGTAGTATTGACCCTTCTCTATGGGATCTACGCCGTCATCAAGTAAGTTTTCGACAATTTTTAGAACTCGAAAAATATCTTAATGACTGGTTTATCACCCTCATTGATGTTTTAGAAACAAAAGGTGTAAAACCAACTGGGCATTTTGGTATTGACGAGCGTGTCAGTCAAGCTTTACGTTTACTAAACGCCAAGCCAATAGGTGAAGCGCTTGATCAACAGCAATTAGCAAGTAACGTCGGACTAAGCCTAATTCATTTAACAAGATTGTTTCAAAATGATATTGGATTAACCCCAAAGGCATATTTTGAAAATATCCGCATTGAACATGCCTGCCAACGCCTTCATGTAAAAGGTGAACGCATTAAAGATGTTGCTATTGAATTAGGTTTTTCTTATATCTCAAATTTTTCAAATTGGTTTCACAAACAAACTAATTTATCGCCACGAGAATACATTGCAAAATATCAAAATAGTGACCATCACAAATATAAATAGCATACATCATTTTATATAAATTAATATTAATATAAATATATTTATATCAAAAGGTTACAAACATCCTGTTTTAGATATTTTTTTATCGAAATGATAAAAAAAAAGGATAATTTTATAAGACTTTAATTTTCAGCTATTTAAACTAAAAAAAAGCAAATAATAATATCACACCCATTAATTTATTATTTGCTTTTTTTATAGTTTATGATTATTGTTTACGATTGTTTTTGAAAAAAGAAAAAAAGTTTTTCAAAGAAATTCAAAATAAAATATTAAGTAACAATACTTTTAGGAATGATAACATGAATGAAGAATTAGCAAAATATATGCAAATAACCATCGGTATCGTGTTAGTAAACAATATTGTTTTGGCACAATTTTTGGGTATTTGTCCTTTTTTAGGAGTATCAAAAAAGCTAAAAACGGCACTAGGTATGTGTGGAGCAGTAATTTTTGTAATGACTTTAGCCTCTCTTGTGACTTCTGCTATTAGTAAATACGTACTCAGTAAAACATTTATTTACGAAAATTCACAAATTAATTTTAAGTTTTTACAGATTTTAGTTTTTATTGTTGTAATTGCATCATTAGTTCAATTAGTTGAAATTTCACTAAAAAAATTAAGCCCAAGCCTTTATGGAGCACTGGGAATTTATTTACCACTAATTACTACAAATTGTGCGGTCATGGGTATTGCCGTAAACAATGTTGATTTACATTTATCAGTTTTTCAATCAACGATTCACGGTTTTTTTGGTGGAATCAGTTTTTCATTAGCGCTAATTTTATTTTCAAGTTTACGTGAAAAATTGGATTTAGCTAATATTCCAAAACCATTTCAAGGTACTGCAATTGCATTAATTACAGGTGGTCTTTTGGCAATGGCATTCCAAGGATTTAGTGGATTAGTTTAAATTATTAAAGTTTTTTAAAATTAAAGAATATTTACATATTATAAGAGTTAAACGTAAGGATTTATTAAGTCATGTTCGAAACGATTTTATTTTCAATTATTTTAATGGCGGCAGTTTGTTTGCTCCTAGGAGTGCTAATTGGTTTCGCCGTTAAAATTTTTGCAGTGCAAGTTGATCCACGAATTGAAGAAATTGAAGAATTATTACCAGGCGCAAACTGTGGTGGTTGTGGTAAAGCAGGATGTAGTGATTTTGCTAAAGCTTTAGTTGCGGGAGAAGCAATGCCAAGTGGATGTCCTGTTGCAGGAAAAGCATTACTAGAGGAAGTTGCAAAAGTGTTGGGTGTTGATGCTGAAACAGGTGAAAAACAAATTGCATTAGTTCGCTGTGGCGGTGATCGTAGCAGTTCTTCACGTTCTGAATTATATAATGGCGTAAATGACTGTGCATCTGCAATGTTAATTGCTGGTGGACCAAAAGGCTGTAGTTACGGGTGTTTGGGTTTTGCGAGTTGTGCAAGAGCTTGTCCATTTAACGCAATTGAAATGGTTGATGGATTAGCAATCGTTCATGAAGATTTATGTGTTGGCTGTGGAAAATGTTTAACTGCGTGTCCACGTGATTTAATTATTCTACGACCACAATCAGCAAAAGTTAATGTTTACTGTAATTCGCCAGCTAAAGGTGCACAAAAACGTAAAATTTGTTCTGTTGCCTGTATTGGTTGTCGTAAATGCTTTAAAGTTGCAGAAGAAAATATTGAAATGAAAGGATTTTTGGCAACAGTTAATTATGACAATCCGCCACAAGAAGACATTATTGAAGAAGCAAAGTGTCCAACAGGTTGTTTAAGTACCACAACGACATTATTGAAAAAATTTCATAGTCACGATTAGAGGATAAATTAAAGGGTATTTTATTATTATGAGTGAAAATCAAGGTAAAAGAAAATATTTTCGTGGTGGAGTTCATCCTCATGACGGCAAAGCATTATCTGCAAAAAATAGCATAAACGAAGCGCCATTATTTGATAAATATCAGGTTGTTTTACAACAAAACATTGGCGCACCTCCAAAAGCAATTGTAAAAAAAGGTGATGTAGTTTTAAAAGGGCAAATGATTGCTGAATCAACAGGATTTGTTTGTACTCCAGTTCATGCACCAACAAGTGGAGTAGTTAGTGGAATTGTTGAGATACCGGGAGCAATGGGGCAAAGTGTTAAAGCAATCGAAATTGCTAGTGATGGGGAAGATAAATGGGGAAGTTCATTAAAACCAATGAAAGACTGGGAACAACGTGATGATAGCGAAATAAAACAACGTATTCACGATGCAGGGATTGTGGGAATGGGCGGAGCCGCATTTCCAACCCATGTTAAATTATCCCCCCCAGAAAACAAAAATATTGATTACCTAATCTTGAACGGTGCCGAGTGTGAACCATATTTAACGGCTGACCATCGCTTGATGATTGAAGATCCTGAACGTATTTTAAAGGGCGCGTTAATTATTGCCAACAGTTTAAATATCAATAAAATTGCGATAGGAATCGAGAAAAATAAACCAGATGCAATTAAAATTTTAAAGAAACATTCAGCTGATTATGGAATAAGCATTGTACCATTACGAATGATGTATCCACAAGGTGCTGAAAAACAATTAATATATTCAGTTACTAAACGCAAAGTTCCAGCAGGCGGTCTTCCAATGGATTGTGGTTGTGTGGTACAAAATGTAGCAACTGCTGCGGCTGTTTATGACGCAGTAGTTAAAGGTCAACCACTAATTGAACGCGTTACAACTATTACTGGAAATAGTGTTGTTAATCCAGGAAACTGGCGTTTAAAACTAGGAACAACAGCCCTTGATGCATTAAAGTTGGCATCTGGGGTAAAGAATAATCCGGCGAAAATTATTATGGGTGGACCTATGATGGGGTTCGCACAAAAAAGCTTAATGGTAACTATTACTAAGAATAGCTCCGGTATTTTGCTATTAGATAAAGAGGATACCTCTATTTATGAATCTAGACAATGTATAAATTGCAAAGGCTGCGTCGATGTTTGTCCCATGAATTTAACGCCAAGCGTGCTAAGTAAGGCTGCTGTTAAAGAAAATTTTGACATTGCGGAACGCTTCAACGTTATGGATTGTATGGAGTGTGGCTGTTGTGCATATGTTTGTCCTTCACGACGTCCAATGGTACAACACTTAAGATTAGCAAAAGGCAAAATTTTAGCCAAGCGTCGTGCCCAACAAAATAAATAAGATGTTATAAAGAAGATAAATTTGTAACTTTAAAAATAAGGATATTTTAATAATAATGAATGTTGAAAATATAGAAAAAGAACCGCTAGTTCCTAAGGAAAATCAGTTAATGATTAGTTCTTCGCCACATGTGCATAATGGTAACAGCGTACCAAGAATTATGGGGTTAGTCATCTTGGCTTTAGCACCTGCTATTGGGGCAGGAGTATATTTCTGGGGCATGAGTGCGCTAACAGTATTACTTTATTGTGTTATTTTTTGTGTTGCAATGGAAGCATCGTGTTTGTCATGGCGTTTTGCAAAAACTTTATTAGCACCGTTTGTTATTTACGGGACCTTATGCGTTTTAACAAAAGCAATATTTTTTATTGGTAGATTTATCAATATGGGATATGTTTCGGCAACGTCTAAAGAACCAATAGCATTTATTGATTCACTGTCTGAAATGAGTCAAAATTTATTTACAAAATTATTTTCAATTCCAGAAGTTGTTGTCATTATTTTTTCATTAGTGATGATTGCATTAGCCTTAACGCTTGAAATTATTAAGGATAAAAAAGACCGTTTAGCAAACAAAGAGTGTAGTGGCGCATTGATCGCAATCAAAGATGGATCAGCCATTTTAACTGGTCTATTATTGGCGATGAATTTAGCTGCTGGCACTCCATGGTGGATCTGTTTAGTTGGAGCATTTTTAGCAATCGTTATAGGCAAACAAGTATTTGGTGGAATTGGAAACAACCCATTTAATCCTGCTTTAGTTGCCCGTGTTGGATTATTTATTGGTTTTGCAAGTTATCTATCAACTTGGCGCCCTACGACATTAATGTTGAAAACATCCGATAGTATTTATAACAAGTTATTTTTTAATAACGATACGGTATATAACTCAGCAAAAACAGTAATGGATTTTACGACTGCAACACCATTAGCAGTTGCTAAAGAACTAGCTGACAAAGGTGCTGATTTTTCACCTTTAACAACCAAAACTGCCTATTTAAATTACTTTTTAGGTAACATGGGTGGTTGTATTGGCGAAACATCTGCACTAGCATTATTAATTGGTGCAGTTATATTAATTTGGTTCAAGTTAATAAAATGGGAAGTACCTGTTTATTTTGTCGGAACTGTTGCAGTCGTAGTAACATTAGCAAATTTATTTGGCAACAAACCTGTTACTCCTAACGCATTATTTCACATTTTAACTGGTGGTTTATTACTTGGAGCAATATTCATGGCAACGGATATGGTGACTAGTCCATCAACAAAGCTAGGTTGCATTGTTTTTGCCATTGGTTGCGGTTTATTAACTAGTGTGATTCGTATTTGGGGTGGTTATCCAGAAGGAGTAAGCTTTTCAATCCTAATTATGAACGCGTTGGTTCCAATGATTAACAATTTTACAGCTAAAAAGCCTTTTGGTTACGTAAATGTAAAGGCTGAGGCATAGAGGAAGATTATGAAAATAAAAGATACCGAAAATATTTTTGTTCTTGGAGTTTATTTGGCAATGATTGGAGCAATTGCTGCAGCTATTTTAGCAGTAGTTTATAAAAAAACAGAACCTATAATTTTAAAAGCAGAAGCAAAAACAGCTCAAGAAAAAGTTGCCAAAATTGTTCCAGAATTTAACAACAATCCTATTGCTGAAAAAACGATTGAAATTTCTGCAGTAAATCAGGCAAAAAAAATTGAATTTTACCCTATTAAAAAAGACGGAAAATTAATTTCAATAGTCGCTTTTAGCAAAGAAAAAGGATATGGACCTGAGATCGAAGTTTTAACAAGTTTTAATTATCCATCCTTAACAATTGATAAAATTATAATCCAAAAAGAAAATGAAACTCCTGGAATTGGATCAAAAGTTGTCAAGCGTGAAGTGCAGAAGAACTCCAGTGATATTGGAAAAGAAACAACCAAAATTAAATTACCTCCAAATATTTTTCTTGATGATAAAATTTGGACTGATTTAAGTAAAAAGGGTAATTCTTGGAATGCTAAGGGAGAATGGAAGGTAAAAAAAGATGGCGGGCAAATTTCAGAAATTACTGGAGCTACAGTTTCATCTCGTGCTGTAACAAAAGCTGTTTATGCTTCGATAGCAACATTAAAAAGTAAACAGCAAATCATTTTAAAACAATTTAATAAACAATAACTTGAGGACACTTTTTTATAATGCAATTATTTAAAGATTTTGTAAGAGGATTATGGGCTGAAAACCCCGTTTTAGTATTACTTTTGGGAATGTGTCCAACGTTGGCGGTAACTAGTGATGCAAAAAATGCATTGGGAATGGGCTTAGCAACAACTGCAGTTTTAATGGGCAGTAACTTAGTTATTTCATTAATTCGTCACGTTGTTCCAAAGAAAGTACGAATCCCAACTTATATTATTGTAATCGCAACATTTGTTACTGCGGTAAAATTATCAATGAAAGCATACTTACCAGCGCTAAACAGTGCACTTGGAATGTTTATTGATTTGATTGTGGTAAATTGTATCGTTTTAGGACGTGCAGAAGCATTCGCTTCAAAAAATGGTCCAATTCGATCAATTACAGATGGACTTGGTATGGGATTAGGTTTTACTTTTGCGTTAGTCTTACTTGGTGGTTTTCGTGAATTTTTAACTAGCGGATCATTGTTTACCTACAAAATCGTAGAAAAATGGAGTGAAAATTTCACATTGCCAACAAATGCAGTTGGAGCTTTTGTAATATTAGGTTTTTTCATTGCGTTTATGAATTTACTACAAATTAGAAAAATTAAAAAAAATGGTAAAGGTTTTTATACTCCAAAAGAATTTGATTGTAGCAAATGTAACATTTGCGACCTCAGCGGATCTAGCAATTGAGTTTATCATAAAGTGATATTTAATTGCTAAACTTGAGTGATTATAGAGTATTTAGAAATAATCTGCAAATATATTTGCAATTTTATAAAGACAATGTAAGTTATTTACAAAACATGTAATTAATCTGCATTGTTTTTAATTTTAGGAATAGTTTTAAGCTATTCTATAATATAATGAGTATCTATTGAAGTTTTGCAAAATTTTTCTAACAATAATGTCTTTTTTTAAATTTTTATATTAAAAAAATGTTACTTTATAAATAAAATTGACAAATAATTAGTTAAATAAAGTTGTAAAAACTCCGATAAGATTTAAAATAGAAGAAAAACTATTAACTAAGGATTTGCAATTATTTGCATATGCCAAAATTATATAAAGGTAATTATTAAAATGACTAAACTAGACTTATCAGTTAAAAAATTAGGCGAGTGTCAAATCCCTTCACCATTAAATAAGATTGCATTTGTTCCAGAAGATTCTACTGTTGTTTATCTAAAAGATACCAGGGAAATTAAAAATTATTTTCAAAAGTATAATGAATTAGCAGCTTTTGATAAAGCTGGTCCTCGTGAAAAGATTTTTCATGATCCAAATTGGTGTAAAGCAGCAATTGTTACGGCTGGAGGCTTATGCCCAGGACTGAATGATGTAATTAAAGGTTTAACTATTACATTAAAAGATTTATATCAAGTCCCTGTAGTCTATGGTATCCCATATGGTTACCAAGGATTAGTTCCCGAATTTGGTCATAAACCTGTTCTTTTAGACAGTCATAGCGTCGACGATATTCATGAAAATGGAGGTTCTATTCTAGGCTCATCTCGTGGACGTCAAGACGAAAAAATTATGGTTGACACTTTAGTTAGAATGAATGTCAATGTATTATTTTGTATTGGCGGTGACGGCACCTTGCGTTGTGCTCACGATATTGCTAAAGAAGTGGAAAAACGCGGTTTATCAATTAGCATTGTAGGTATTCCAAAAACTATTGATAATGATATTAATTTAATCGACCAAACTTTTGGATTTGAAACTGCCGTTTATGCAACATACCCAGTGATCACTGCAGCTCATAATGAAGCAAAGGGAGCATACAATGGAGTTGGTTTGATTCGTGTGATGGGTCGTGATAGTGGATTTATTGCTGCATATGCAGCGTTAGCAAATAGCCATGTAAACTACTGCTTAGTCCCAGAGGAAAAATTTAAGCTTGAAGAAGAATTTTTACCACACTTAAAAAATCGTTTAAAAAGTTCGAAACATGCCGTGATTATTGTGGCTGAAGGTGCAGGACAAGAATTCTTTGATAATGAAGAAGAAAACCGTGACAAATCAGGTAATGTATTACATAAAAATATTGGCCGCTTTTTAGAGTATAAAATTAATCAATATGCTCAAGATGAAGGTTTTGAGGTCAATGTTAAGTATTTTGACCCAAGCTACATGATTAGAAGTTTGCCTGCTCACGGTACCGATGCGGTATTCTGTTTGATGTTAGCACAAAATGCTGTTCATGCAGCAATGGCAGGTTGTACAGATGTAGTGGTAGGACACTGGAATAATTCTTTCACATTGGTACCTATTAAAGAAGCGACACGCTCACGAAAACATATTGATATTGAAGGCTCTCTATGGCGTAGTATTAAAGCTGTTACATGGCCAAACTCAAAATAGTTTTTCATTTTTTATAAAATATAGATTAACAAAAAAACATGCTCTCTTGAGTATGTTTTTTTGTATTTTTATAAATTTATGTTAAATTTAACTTTGTAAATAGTCAAATTTATTCAATAAAAATTTTATAAGATTTTATTGTTAAAAATAATATAAGGTATAAGTGTATAGTGATTAAAGAGTATTTCAAAGAGAAAGAGTTACAGCAAAGAAAAGTTGCAGTGTTTTTGAGTGGTAGCGGTTCGAATGCGGAAAAATTATTGGAAAAACAAAATGAAGAAGGTACCGACTGTGCCTATGAAATAACTGTTTTATTATCGGATAGAACAAAAAACTGTCGAATTCTTGAGCTCGGGAAAAAATACAATATTCCTGTTGAAGTTGTGGATATAAAATCGTTTTATGCGACTTATGGTTTAAAAAGCATTTCTCTAGCATTAAAAGAAGGACAAAAAGTTCGTGAACTTTGGACCGCTGAGTTATATAAACGCTTGAAGGCTTATGATGTTGATTTTGCAGTTTTAGCAGGATTCATTCCATTAACAAATATAACAGGTTATTTACCATGCCTAAACGTTCACCCAGGCGATTTATTGATAGAAGATTCTGCTGGAAAACGATTATTAGTTGGCTTGCATGAAGCTCCTATTGAATTAGCTATCATTGCCGGAAAAAACTCGCTACGCTCGAGTGTTATTATTGCTGAGCCTTATTCTAGTTTAAATGATATGGATAATGGACCATTATTGGGAGTCTCTAGTGAGGTAGCAGTTGATTTACAAGGCCATTCACTTGGAGAATTAGTTAAAATTTATAATGCTAGAGATAAAAAACGCCCCGTTGGCGGTTACAAAGACTTGGTTCAAGAAGTGGCTATTCACAACCAAGAACAATTAAAGGTAGCTGGAGATCATATCGTTTTACCACAAACAGTTGAAAGCTTTGCAAAAGGATTATACGCCTTTGACAATGACTCTAAAGAATTATATTTCAGAAGTAATAGTGATATTCAGTTCAAAAAAATTAAAACTATTCAATATAGCCAAGATAGTGAGCCAAATATTATTGATTAAATTCATATTTTTATTTATATCATAAGATTTGCAAACCTACTTACCATTAGAGATTTAAATATTTAGTGCAGCCAATTGTTGCACTATTTTTGTTTTTGATATATATTAAAATATTATAGCAATGCAAGAATATTACAATTTATGCATTGAATAAATAAAAAGAGATTACAAGATTATTGTTGAATTACAATTAAAATAACATTTTAGTTTATAATTTATAACTACTATTGGAGGCATAGTTTTTATGTTGAAGAAGTTGTTTTTACTTGTTTTTTTATTAGGTATTTCTCTTTACGGTGCGGATTCAAAAGTTGTCCCAATCGTAAAAAATAATGAAATAAAAGCTACGAATAACCAAAAAAATAATGCTCAAAAAGCAGAAAATAAAGTTATTGCTCAGCTAAACTATTTTGATGCAAGCAGGCTTTATCGTGGTGGTGTATCTGGCGCATTCTTAGATTGGGAGTTGGCTATTGCAAAATTTACGGTTCCCAAGGGTAAGTTTTTGCGTGTGACAGTTTTTTTCAACCAAGAAGGCAAACGTTACGAAATCATTCAAACCATTGACGATCTCAAAGATAAATTGAATTTATCATTAAATGTTAATTCACATAAAGGGAGCTTCCCCCATCTTTATTTGTCATTAATTAATCAAAAAAGTGATAAGCGAGTCAAAATAGCTCAACGTTTCGGACTTGATTATGCCAATAAGCTAACACTATGCACTAAAAAAGTAATTAATTTACAGCTAAATAAAGAATATACTTTTGCGAGTAGTTGTAGTAGAAAAAACTATCCTATTACAAATAAAAAAACAACCTTTACTACAGAAGACCAAAAGCTTAAATTTTTACCAAAAGTTGAGTTTAAAATAAAATTAACTTTATCTGATATTAATCATTCATTCTCACAGCCTCGTAATTTAGAGCCAGAACTAATGTCAATTCCATTGGCAAAGCGCATCAAGTATTTATCACGCAAACGTGAATTATATTTTCAAGATTTTCGTGTTGGGATGCGCCCTTTAGGTGATATCAATATTATTCAATCCTATTTGATAATTACTAGCTTAACTCTTGAAATTGCAGATGCAATTCAACAAAATGTTGCTGAAGAAAAAATTGCTAAACTAAAAAAAGAACTAAAAAAAGAGCGAGAGCAATTAGCAAAACTTCAAGACTAAATTAACAAGCAAAGTTTTAAAATACATACTAAGTTAACGCACCTTAAACTTAACGCTACCATCTTTAAGTTTTGCACTAACACTTTGATTGTGTTTAAAATCCGCAACAGAAGTTAGAACTGTTCCATCATCTTCAGAAGTTATCACAGCAAAACCACGATTAATGATTGCTTCAGGATTAAAAGCTTTAATTTTTGTCTCAGCAATTTTGAGGCGTTGCTTTTGGTTCGTCAAAGCGTAAGAATAACATTCAGTTAAACGGTTTTGTAAAATATGTAAATCCTGCTGATTTTTCATTAGAATATTTTGAACCGTTTTTAAGCTCAAAGATTGCGATACCAATTTTAATCGATGCTGATAATTTTTCATAACTTCATCAAAATTATGCTCTAAAGCAATACTTAGTTCATCTATTTGCTGTTGCTTAAACTGTAGCGCATATTTTGGTTCGCGAAATAATTGTGAATTCGCTAAATACCTCAATCGTTGTTTAGCATTATCAAGGGCATACTTTAAATTTTGCAGTAATAACTTTTCTCCATTCGCAATATTTTGCTTTAAAATGTTCAATTCTGGAACAATAATTTCAGCAGCAGCAGACGGTGTTGCGGCTCTAACATCAGCAACAAAGTCAACTATGGTAAAATCAATTTCATGACCTATCGCACTAACGACTGGTATTTTACTATTTACAACACTACGAGCTAAAAGTTCTTCATTAAAAGCCCATAAATCTTCCATTGAACCGCCACCACGTGTTATAACAATAACGTCAACGTCCTTGCTTTTATTAAAATATTCAAGTCCACGTTTAACGCTTATTCCAGCACCTTCACCTTGCATTTGAGCTGGAAAAATTTTAATATTAACTTTAGGAAATCTACGTTCAGCAACCTGTAAAAAATCTCGAACTGCGGCACCATCAGAAGAAGATATCACGCCAATACATTTTGGAATCTTAGGCAATGACTTTTTTAAACTTTGTTCAAATAATCCTTCATTATACAATTTACGTTTTAATTCTTCGAACTGCTGTTGTAATGAACCAACTCCAGCGATGCGAATATTTTTGGCATTGAATTGATATTCTCCTCGCACTTCATAAACAGTTAAATTTCCAAAAATTTCAATCGCCATTCCAACTTGCAAATTAATTGCACGGGCTTGCGAAGCACCTTTAAAAAAAACAACTTTTAATTGTGATTTGTTATCTTTAAGTGTCATATATACATGTCCAGAGCTGTGAATATTTAACGTTCCAACTTCACCACTAATCCAAAATGGCATAAAGCTATTCTCAATAATATCACGAATTGCCCTATTAACGTCACTCACACTCCAAATGTCATTTTTTAAATTCATTACCCACCCATGAATAATTTTGCAAAGTACTCAATCGCATGAGCCACTGCAATCTGTGAAACTGCAAATATTTTCGAAATATTTTTAAATAAAATGATCATAACAACCAATGTTGCTCCTTTATTGAATTCACTATTATTCACTGCATGTTCTAAACGCGGGAAAAAATTACATAATACGTGCCACCCATCAAATGTAGGAATTGGACACATATTTAATACAAATAATACTAAATTCAACAACGCCGCTAATTGAAAAAACTGTACCAAATTTTTTAAAACTAGAGCATCTTTAATCACAACAAATGCTAAACTCGCTAACAAAATGCTAAGTGTACACAACAGTAAATTGGCAAATGGTCCAGCAAATGATACCAATGCATCACTATATTTATGACGTAAATTATATCGATTTACTGGCACGGCTCCCCATGCAATACCAATAAAAAACAGCATGAATAAAGAAACTAATCCCATCTGCTTTAGTGGATTCATTGAAATATGTCCTAAATCTGCAGCCGTCGAATCACCTTGCCATTTAGCGGTAACAGCATGCATTAATTCGTGAAAACAGATCGAAAACACAATTATTAATAACCAGCTAAAACCAACAAGTGGAGTTTCCCACAATTTTACTATAAACATTTTGCCCCTTAAATTTTTCTCTATTTTACTTTTTGATTTTCTTTCAAATTTTACAAGTTCTTTAAATATCTATTGCAACTTCCCAAAATTGAAATGCAACTTCTTCATAAGGATGAGCATCTTTTAAAACTCTTATAACATCCTTAATGATTTCAAGTTGACAAATTAATTCAACTTTAATTTCTGAAACTTTTTCTATTTTGTTATACTCGCCAATCGCAGGGGCACTCCCTTTTAACGGTCTAAATTGCCCTGTCCCTTTTAATTCAAAGCAACAACAGTCATAATTGCCAATTTTTCCAGCACCTACAGCAAAAATTGCTTTTTTCACTTTTTCAGAGTCTTCAATAGGAACATAATATACTAATCTATATGCTTTTTTCATATTGCAACCTTTTTTATTGAATAATACTTAACATACAACCACAATCTGCTGAAAACTAGCATTTATAATAAAAACTTCTCTTTTTTGACTATTATTTTTAAATCAGTTTTTGATAATATTATATTTCTAAACAAAAAAATACACTTCAAATGATGAAGTGCATTTTTATATTTTTATCAACTAAATTATTTTAATCAATAACAATTTCTTTTTTATCATTTTTCACAATGATATCTTTATTGCCATTATTAGTTGAAACATTATCAAGAGTAATTTTATGTGCATTTTCTAAGTGAATAAAATTACGTTCGTCTTCTTTTTTAACAATAACTTCGATATTTTTAAAATCAATATTTTTTACGTGACGAGCATAAATACCAAATGCTGGAAATGCATTTTTACCTTTTGGAGCTTTATGTGTAAAATAAATATATTCTGGATATTTACGCTTAGTAATCTCCTCTATTTTCGCTACATTTGCAACTTTTCCATCACCAACTAAATTAATCTTAATATTTTCTAATTGAACATTTTCAATAAGTAAATCATCATCATTTCTTCCAGAAATAATAATACCTGTTGGATGAACTAAACGACCTTTTTCTGATGTTTCAGAAGTAATATTTGAAATTTTTACTCCGCGGATACAACCAGGTTTACGTGATTCTTTTTCACGGTATTTATTTAAACGATTACTTAGACGCATAAATAATGTCATATCAGAATCAATTACTTTAATATTGTTGATATACAAATTCTCTAAGCGAGCACCGTCAACCGACAAAATTTTCATTGCTCCGCCTTTATTATTATGAATAACGCTATCTGTAAATGAAATATTTATGAAATCACCCATCGATTCAGTTCCCATTTTGAAAGCACCCCAATGGCTACTTAAACGGCAATTCTTTACCCAAACATTACGAGTAGGCTTAGGACTTGTTGCTTTAATACAAACTGAGTCATCTCCTGATTCAATATCGCAATTTTCAATTAAAATATTTTCGCTTGAGTCAATATCAATTCCATCATTATTGCCATTAACTAAATTATTAATTGCAATATTTTTAACTTGCACATTTTTACTCTGATAAAGATGTAAACACCATGCTCCAGCACTTTGTAATTTCACACCATTAATCTCTAAGTTTTCACTGCGAACAACACGCACCAAAAATGGACGCGGATTTCTAAAAACTTTCCCCTGCCCATCAATTGTTCCTTCACCAATAATTTTAACATTTTTTACATCAACGATACCAATTAAGCACCAACCGCGCTTTTGTTTTACCGCATCAACAAAAAAGTCTGGGTTAGAATAATCTTTGAAATTTTTACTTCCCAAAATAACAGCACCTTTTTCAAGTTTCATGGTTACGTTATCTTTAAAAAGAATTGTTCCTGATAAATAGTTACCAGCTGGCACGACAACCGTTCCTCCGCCATCAGCATTACATTTATCAATTGCTTTTTGAATTGCAGCGCTATCAATTTTAACCCCGTCGCCAACTGCTCCAAAATTTTTAACATTATACTCTTTTGCCTCTACCATACTCACTGTAAAAAAACAGCACAATAAAGTAACCATCATAAAAAAATCTTTCACCAATTTTTTCATTTCCTCTTTTTCCTTTTCTATTTTAAGTTAATCATAACGAATAATTTTATTATAACATAACTAACAATTTATACAATTAATATAATAAAAAAAAGTGTAAATTGAAAATAAATCCAACTTACACTTTTTTTAATATTTATTCAAAATATATATAACAATTTATTTTAAATTACGATATTTTTCCCACTCTGGTTCATTATCGAAAATCCATTTATAATAGTCTTTTTCTGTTAATAATTCAGCCGCTTCTTCATCACAAATCACAACTGTATTTGGATGCAATTGTAATGCTGTAGCAGAAATCATTGCCGTGACAGGACCTTCAACAGCTTTTGCTAGAATTTCAGCTTTTTCCTTACCAGTTACTAACATAATAACTTTTCCAGAATCTAAAATTGTACCAACACCCATTGTAAAAGCACGCTTAGGCATATCTTCTGGATTGTCAAACAGTGGAGAATTTTGCTCAATAGTCACAGGCGCCAATGCTTTTTGACGAGTACGACTCATTAGAGAGGATAATGGCTCATTGAAGCCAATATGCCCCGTACGACCAATTCCTAATAATTGAATATCAACGCCCCCTGCGTCAGCAATTGCCTGCTCATAGCGCTCACCTTCTCCATCCAAATCTTCTGTTGCACCGTCTGGAAGATGAGTATTTCTTAAATCAATGTTAACACGGTTGAATAAAAAATGGTTCATGTAATAACGATATGAATTCTCATTATCACCTGATAAGCCAATATATTCATCTAGGTTGAATGATTTACATAAAGAGAAATCCAATCCCTCATTTTTATGACGCTCTACAAGATTGTCATATAAATTCTCCATTGTACGACCAGTAGCTAAACCTAACACTAAGTCTGGCTTTGCAGTAATTGCATCTGCTAAAATTTCAGCTGTTAAGTTAATTGCACTTGCAGCATCTTTTCTAATGATTACTTCCATTTTTTTACCTTTAAATCTAATTTTTATTTATAATTATTTCTCATTATTTAACTTTGTGAAATATTCAACAGTTGCTTCCATACCAGTATCAAAGTCAGCAGTTGGTTTAAATCCAGTCGCTGCTAATTTATCTACTGCAGCCATTGAGTGTTTAACATCGCCAGCACGCTCTGGAAGATGAACAACCTTTGAATCACTATTAGTGATTGCCTTAATCTTTGTCACCAAGTCATTGATTGTAATTTTTGCACCATAAGCAACGTTATAAACATCATTATGTTCTTCATTCATCGCCAAATAAACATTTGCTGCAACAATATCTTTAACATAGATGAAATCACGAGTTTGTTCCCCATCTCCAAAAATTGTAATATCTTCATTAGCTAATGACTTAGCAGTGAAAATAGGAATTGCCGCCGCATATGCACTATTAGGATCTTGACGAGGACCAAACACGTTAAAATAACGTAAACATGCTGTCTTTAACTTACCTTCGTTAGCAAACATTTTGCAATAATACTCACCGTCAAGTTTTGTAATCGCATATGGACTTTTTGGTTCAGGAATCATTGTCTCAACTTTTGGTGTAACAGGATTATCACCATAAATTGCAGCACTTGTACTAAAACATAATTTTTTAACACCAGCTTCTGCCGCTTCTTCTAAAACGATTAAAAGACCTTCAACATTTAACTTAGCACATTCAATTGGATTATGCATCGACTCTGGCACGCTAATCATTGCCGCTAAATGGAAAACATAATCTACACCTTCCATCGCTTTTTTAACAACTTCACGGTCGCAAATATCGCCTTTAATGAATTCACATTCAAAACCTTCAAGGTTTTTTTCATATCCAGAACGAAGATTATCTAATACTCTTACTTCTGCTTTACCTTGAAAATGTTCAACAATATGACTCCCAATGAAGCCAGCACCACCAGTTACTAATACTCTCATAATAAATATTTCCTCTCGAATTTTATTACATTAAATGTAATAAAGAATTATTGTAAAATAAATTAATTTATAAAAAATTCAAGGTCTAAAGGCGCTAATTTCACACCTTTTACCATTATTTCTCATTGACTGCGTTCCTTTAATACAGCTTATTGCGCTATAAAAAGCATCATTTAAATTCACTAAAGGTTGCTTATCATAAATTATATAATCAAAAAAATCTCTGATTATCAAGTTATTTGTAAAATTATGACTCTGTTCTTGCTCATTAAATTCAAAAATTTCATCACCATTAATACTATAATTATCTGTACGATTTAAATAAACATGCACTGCTGAATTACCAAAATTTTCAATTCTGCCCTTGGTTCCAATAATAGTATAATTTCGGCTGCAATCTGGAGTAAAATTATTTTGCATATAACTACATTGAATTCCATTATCTAATTGCATCATCATCATACAATTATCTTCAACATCAAGCTTTGAATTAAATCCTTGTTGTTCTTCAGGAGGCCAATTATTAACTCGTTGTTGCTTATCCTCTGCTTTAAAAAATTGTTTTTGATATTTAGCCTTAGGTAATTCATTAAACAAACTTTGCTGTCCAAATGCGCATACAACATTTGAATAACTATTACCTAAAAAATGAATTGCATCAATATCATGGCAGCCTTTATGTAACAATAAACTCCCACATTTTTCTCTTTCAGCGTGCCAATCTTTAAAAAATGCATCTCCACCATATGAAATAAAATGACGCACCCAAATATTTACAACTTTGCCTATAGTTCCATCTCTAACAATTTGATGCATTTTTTGGATAAATGGCATGTAACGCAAATTATGTCCGACCATTATTTTCGCTGTGCTTTTGTGAGCAATTTGCACCAAGTTATGACATTCTTCTTCGCTAATAGCTAAAGGCTTCTCTAAAAAAACATGAATATTTTTTTCTAAAGCCAGTTTTGCTTGCTCATAATGAAAATAATCTGGACTGGTAATAAAAACAGCATCCAACTTTTCGTTATCAAGCATCTCTTCATAATCATCATAACAATTAGCTCGTTGGTCAAATTTTATACTCAATCTTTCAGCAAATTTAACTAAATTATCTTTATTAGGATCAAAACCAGCAACAATATTAACTTGAAAACGATTATCAAAACTATTGCTAACACATTCATCAACAAATTCACCTCGTTGACAACATCCACTAACTGCAATTTTGATAATCGTTTTCATTACTAACAAAACCTTTAAAAAAATTAAATAGACTCTAATAATTCCATCATTTTATCATATTGCTCTTCAATTGACTCAACTAATTTAAATTGAGTACGACAACGATCTAAATTATGATCATCTCGGTGGATTCTGAAATAAACATCACCTTCAAGATGGTCTGTTAAAAAGCGTACACCAATTTCCAATGGAATTAATTTTCCAGAGAATGGTAATAATTTTTTCTCTGTTTCATTTAAAAATTCGCCAGCTCCAGCCATATAACCACGCAATATTGCTTCAAACATATCAAATTGCATATATACTTTGCTTAAATCTTGCTCATCTTCAGCAGCAGGGCTCGTACTTGTACGCACTAAATCACCAAAATCATAGTGAACAAGTCCTGGCATAACTGTATCTAGATCAATAACGCAAATACCCTCACCCGTTAAATAATCAAGCATAACATTATTTAATTTAGTATCATTATGCGTAATGCGCTCAGGAATTTTCCCAGCTTCTTGCAATTGAATCAACTTTTCAGTGTCATCAATACGACTCATAACAAAATCAATTTCAGCTTGGCACTCTTTAACACGTCCAAGTTTGTCTTCAGCTATTACCTCTTTTAAACGCTCAACGCGTTTCGGAGTATTATGAAAATCCTTAATGGTTTCAAATAATCTGCCTCCAGGTAAATCAACTAACATTTTTTGGAATTCACCAAATGCTCGTGCTGCTTGATATGCTTGGTCAGGAGTTTCAATAATATCATATGTCTTTGCTTTTTCAACAAAAACATAAACGCGCCAATAATTACCATTTTCATCAATTGCATATGGTAAATTATCATTGCTTTTTATAACTGTTAATGTGTGTCGTGATTTATCTCCAGCAATTTTCAACTTTTCATGAATATGGCTAGTAACACGGTAAATATTATCCATTAATTTTTCAGGATTTTTAAAAACAAACTTATTGATCAGCTGAAAAATATAACGAATAGTTGTTCCACCCTGGTTATATTCAACTGAATATGTTTCATTAATATGGCCACTTCCATAACGTTCTGCAAAAATAAAATCGCCTGGAATTTCAAACATTGCGCCAACTTTCTCAATATCGTGCTTAATCATTATACAATCCTTTCACTTAAAATAATTTTTCTGGGTAAACACCAGCAGCAATTAATTCTTTTATATTTTCAACTACAATATCTTTATCTTCAGAATATGTCACACCAAACCAATTATCATGGCTATTTAAAACTTTTACTGTCGCTTGATTACTTTTAATTAATTCATCAACTGCAAATGGTAGGAAAAACTCACTTTTTTGTTCTGTTCCCTGCTTCTCCAAAAATGATGTGAACATATCAGTTAGGTAATCAAAAATCTTTGGAGTAAACCCCCACATATTCATTGATACTACTTCTTCGCCTGTTAATTTGCTAATCGCTTCGCCTTCCGCGCTATTAACCACCGTCCCATCTGCTAATTTTTCAATTTTTGTTAATTCTGTAACATCAGTTAAATAACCATCAACATTAATAGAACAAATTCCACGGCTAACACTACCAAAATCACTCAATGTTTTATTTAGGTCAAAACCGCACATACAAAAATCTGCAACATTGTTATCAGTTAATTTTTTAAGCTGATCAGCTGTATATTTAAAAGCATTTTTACCGTAGAAATCATCCGCATTAATTGCCGCAAAAGGCTCTTTTACCACATCTTTAGCAGCTAATAATGCCTGCCCAGTTCCCCAAGGCTTAGTACGCCCTTCTGGAACTGTAAAAGGTATTGGCAAATCATCAATCGCTTGAAATGCATACTCTACAGCAATTTTATCACTATAGCGAGAGCCAACATGCTCTTTAAAAGCATCTTCAATATCTTTACGAATTATAAAAACAATTTTGGTAAAACCAGAGCGAATCGCATCAAAAACCGAATAATCGATAATTGATTCGCCATTAGGCCCAACTTGATCTAATTGTTTAAGTCCACCATATCTGCTACCCATTCCAGCAGCTAAAACCAAAAGCGTAATATCCATTACATTTATCTCCAATTTTATTCTTGGGTGTCAATAAAATCACCCTACAATTCTAATACACAATATTACCATAATCAAAAAAAATAATAATTCAAGACTTTTTATAGATTTTTTCCACTAATAATCAATTTTTACTATTTTTGAGGTAATTTTTGTGATTTTTTGAAGAAGTTCAACTGAAATAACGATTAAGAGTCCACATTGCTAGCATTATAAAAAATGTCAACAATGGAATTGATGCCAAATAACTGTAAAAAATTAAAGCAGCTAATCCAGTTTCAATACGCCTATTAACTAATGAACAAATGACAATTAAATTATTTGCGGGAGGTACTGCCGCCTCAATAATTAACAACAAATAGAGCACTGGATCATCTCCAAAAATTTTATAATAACGTAATGCAAAAATAGCGCATAAAGCAACAATTGGAAAAACAATCATTTTTAAAACAATAAAGCCAATAATACTTTTATTACCCAACCCAGACGGCTGAGGCCCATAAGCTAATTTCCCCCCTAACATAATTAAAATTGAAGGCACTGCTCCATCAGCAATAGTTTCAGCAGCTTTATATAGAAAATAAAAATGACCATCAGCATAACAAAAGTTACTTTTAGCAGCAGGAATCATCCCCACGATAACTCCTAAGATAATACCCCATATTGGTGGAGTGATAATTTTTTTCCATTCAATATGAAACCCTCTTATAACATTCTCCTTCTGCGCCATAATTGTATACCCAACGGACCACATCAATGGTGAGAATGCAATCAAATACATTGAAACATAACTTTTTCCAACATCTTCAGAAATATTTAAATTCTGAAAAAAAGGAAAAATCGCTAAGACCGCAGTCATTAATGGGATTGGTAAATACCCACTGTTACCGAAACCAGAAGCTATAATTATAGCACGATGATATTCTTGAGGGACCTTACATAACTTATTAATAATAATCCCAACACCAAAACCACATATCATATAAATAACACATACGACTGGTAAATACCATAGTTTTTGCAATGACTCTAAATCCAAAGATTTTGAAACAGAAGTAAATAATAAACATGGTAACATTGCATAGAAAATAACCTTCCCAAGATTATCAAGTAAATTCTCACTGACAAATTTTTTTCTAACTAAAATTGCACCAACAATCGCCACACACAAAATTACTACCACTGACTGAGACGAATTTACTAATAACCTCCAAATTTCTACTTCTTTACCATTCATTTATTTTAGTTAAAACCTGCTATTTTTTTGAATATTCAGTTATTTTTTTATTGATCAAGTTATAATCAACATCTTGTTCATAAATTTGCAAGGCTCTTTTCCATATTTTCAAGGCTTTTTTAGTATTATTATTTTTTGCATAAACATCTGCACAGTGATCATAAATCACAGTACTTAAAACTAAATCATGATTTTTTGCCATCTTCAAAATACTTTCAGCAACTTTTAAGGCATCGGCATACTTATTTTGTTTAAAAAAACATAACATTAAGCTATCTTTAAGAGCAATTTCAAATTCAATTTTACGTAAAGATTTAGCCTTACTTCCTTCGTCATGTTTACTTTTTTCAAGAATATCCATAGCTGAATATAGCATTTTTTCTGCTCGTTCTAACTCTTTATTTTGTTCAACAAGCACATAAGCGAAGCTATTTAACCAAACACTATCATCAGCAAACAAACTCTGCTCTTTATCAAGAAATGCAATCATTTCATCGAATTTTTTAAGCTTATACAAACAATTAACATAACCATTATAGACAAACGAAAGCAATAATTTATCTTTCTTTAAAGTCTTATTTTGAGCAACCTTATTAACCATACTTTCATAATACTTCAAAGCTTCATCAAATCGTCCTTGCTTACATAAAATACTCGCAATTAGAAGTTGATTCTGCTTTTCAATTAATGCCGTAGTCGCAAAGGCATAAGCATCATCATAAAAATAATTTGCTAGCATAATCTCTGAAATACGGCTAAGAACCCTATCCATATCGCGAACACCTAAATCATTCAAAGCAAAGCGGTTTTGTTTAATTTTTAACTGATTTGCTATTGCTCTAGTATCTTGAAAATAATTTAAATGCACCGCTGAATTTAAAGCTGAAAAAAGAAATAGATTAACTGTCTTTTTAAAACGATATTTATGCTTGGGGTCATCCATTGAAAATTTATCATTGAATTCTTTTTCAAAAACTTTTTTAGTCTTATTCATTAAGTCATAAGCTAAAGCATACTGACGGACATCATCTGCATAAAAAGAAGCCAAACCAGTTAAAGTTGTAATATCATTTGGTTTTATCAATAAATTATTAAGTAGTAAATCTTCTAAAAATTCAATAGATTCAAAATCATCAAACTTCTGTATCGATTCAGTTAATTTTTCCAAATTATCCTCATCAATAAATTCTTTGCCACTTTTATGCCTCATGGAGGTCATCAAAACAGCACGTTGCAATTTTATATGCCTTAACAGTTTCCCCTTATGCGCATCATTATCAGATTCAACAACACCCTTTTCTAAATTAATATAAAAATTTAATAGTGCTGCTTGAACTAAATAACTTTCACCAATAACAGGAATTAATTGTACAAAATTTAAGTCATCATAACGCTTCTTAAGCGATGAATTTATTTTACTCAACTCACAATAAGCGATTGATAAACTTTTTAAAATTTCCAAATCTTCTTTTGGTAATTTATCAAATTTTTTATAGTTTTCAGAGTGATACAACAAAACTCTTTCAGCTAGTAAATAAGCCGTTTGGTATTTTTTATTTTTTACCAAATCTCCAGTAACAATGGTCGCAATTTTTATAAAATGAGGATTTTCATCTACAAACTTATTTAATTTTTTTTGAATCTCTTCACCCTTATTATGACGTTGAGCATCCGCTAGTAATGTCTGTATTGCATCAAGTGCAACCAATTCAGATTTAGCCCCGTTCATTAAACTTAGCAACGCCTCTTGACAACCTTCAAAATCCCGATTATTACGATACAATAAATAATCACTAAGCTTTTCGAGCTTAAACATTAATGCCATTTCTTCTTCTGAAAATTGATAATTTTTATAATCTACCGCATATGAATTTCTAAACGATTTTGCTTTAAGACTATCTCCTTCATTTGCAAACGAATTGATATTAAATAAAACAAAAGCACCCAGTGATAATAAAATATATTTTTTTTCAAAAATTTGTTTAATACTACTTCTTCTTTTCATTGTTTTCATACTCCACAAATTATTCAATCTTTTTTAAATAAGCATAAATCAAACGCTTAAAAAAATAAACCCTTCATCTAAAATAACCGTCAAAAGAGATTATTGCAATGAAGGGTCCATCAAAAACAATTAATTAAAATTAATTTTTAAAGTTAACTACAAAATTTTAATGTTTCCAAAAATTTTAAAATTAACCATTTAATCTTATTTGTTTTTATGACGCATAGATTTTAATTGTTTACGACGTTTGTGTTTAGCAATTTTTCTACGACGTTTTTTCTTAAGATTACCCATTTGAGTTATTCCTTAATTTGCTATGTTAATATTCTATTTGAATTTATTTTTTAAAAACTTATGAATTAATAGTCTAGCACACTTTCTGTAAATTTCATCTCAAATTCAAAAATATTTCAATTTTTTTTTATTTCAACATTAATTATTTAGTAAAATTAAACTTTTTTATAATTATTTTCATGTTTAAATTGTTCATTAATTTATAATTCGGTTTAAATTTAGAGTTATTAAATCTATAGAACTAAATTTTTGATTCGATAAATATCATTATTTTCTTAAACTATTGATTAAGTATAAAATAACAACAGTTGCATCTGTCTGTTTTTTTGGCACTTTTTTTAATAAACTACTTGTAAATCAGTCATTTTTTCATTATTTTATATCAGTGTAAGGACACATTTTGATTTAGGTCATTTTAACAGACAGGCAAAATTTAACTAATTTCTATTTGACATGACCTTCTAGGTTAATAAATAGGTTTAAAAGTGAATATTATTAGCAAAATTCACAAAGGAGTTCAATAAGATGGATAAGTACAATGTAGTTGAAAAATACATTAGAGATTGTATTGACAAGACAGAAATTGGTGGAAAACTACCATCTGTTCGTAGCATTAAGGAAACTTGTAAAGTTAGTGAAAAAACCATTGACCGCGTTGTAGAAAGATTAATGCTTGAGAACCTCGTTGAAATGCGCCCTCGTTCTGGATTGTATAAAAGAAAAGCTTATCCACGCGATATTAAAATTGTTTGCTTTGTTGGCAGTCATTTAATACCTGAAGACAGTAATGCAACGTTTTACCAACAAGTAATGTACAGCTTATTTTATATGCTTTCACAAGAAAATCGTCGAATTAGCATTATCACGGCCAACAACAGCACTGAAGAACTTGAACTTCTCAAGAGCTTAAAAAATGATTTAAAAAGTACAATTATTTTATTTAACGCAGCTCACGAGCATCTCCTCCCAATAGAAGAAGCACGCGCTAGTGGTACAAGAATTGTTGATGTTCTACCAATGCACGATTATAAACTTAATGCCGCAATAACCAATGACGATGCTAAAATTGTGCGAATGCAATTAGAATACCTTAACGACAGAAATCACAAACGTATTGCTTATGCCAACGCGCCTCACGGACTGCACCGCCGTCCCTTAAGTGACCGCTGGGATGCATTCGTCATGGAAAGCATTAAACTAAAGATGGAACCTGTTGTTAGCGACTATAACATCAATGCACATTCCTCTTTTGAAGATGTATATTCAAATACTGTTGAACTTATCAAAAATGAATCAACTCGCCCTGATGCAATTATTCTAGGTGAAGATATTCAATACAAAGCTGTATATGACGCAATTACGTCACAAGGGCTAGTTGTGGGTGAAGATATTTCAGTTATTGGAACTAATGACTCTCCGTGGAGTTCTTATGCGATTCCTCCTTTAACAACAATTGGTTTTGATATTTACAATGGACTTAAAGAATTCATGAATATTATCGAAAACATAGAAGAGCGCAATGAAGGTAGTATAACAAAATTTCCATTAAAATTGGTTGAGAGAAGCTCAGTAATACAATCATAAAACTTTATCATCCTATCTAAACAAAAACTCAAATTTTTAACTGAGTACTAAATAAATTATAATATTTGCCGTCATTTATAAAGTATATTAAATGATGGCAAATTTATTTTTCAAAGCTATATGCGTTACTCCAAAATTAATAATGGCATAAAATTTGCGAAAAAATAAATTTTTATAATTAACTAAATTATTTACAAAAAAGTGTCTATTTCTAACACGTTCTATAAAATTATTGTAAAAATAAAAGGGTATTTTTGCTAAATCTAGCATTTTTTAAATATACCCAAAGGAAGCTTAATGAAGACAGATTTACTATCAAAAGATAAATATTTTTTTGACAACATCATGGCACAATGGTGTTTTAATTTTATATGGTTTATTGCCAGCTGTGCAATTTTATTTAAAAATATGCAAAAAAACAATCTTAATGATGAACCTTTTATATTTTTAATCGCACTTATTGTCATAGTACTATTTGGTGGACTAAATGCCTTTAATGAGTCAAGGTTTCGAAGTTACATAAATATGTTCTTTGATTGCGTCAATATTCTACTGTTACCATTAATTTTATATTCATTTGGTTTATCAATTGAGTGGTCATTGTTTCTTGGCTATATCAATATTGTAATTGTTATAGCTCTCTCGCCAAAAAATCAATTAGTTTGCAACTGTTCTGCGGCGCTTCTATTGGCGCTAATGGTTTCATTTGGCAGCTATTTTGAAACACCTGAAGTATATGATGAGGTAAAAGCAAACATCAAATATAACGATGCAAATTCTAAAATCAAAGATATGCATTCAGAAGCGTACAAAGTAGAAAACCCAATGACCTTACAAGAAATTAGTGCTCAAGAAGATATTTATGGCAATTCAAATTATTGGTACGCTATTTATAAAGCAAATACAGATGCAATCAAAAATCCGACTGATGTAATTGCAAAAAATACAGTTTTAAATATCCCTAAAATTCGTGGCATATCATACAACATGAAACTTCTTACGATTGAAAAAGATAGTTCTTTACAGGAAATCTCTTCTTCAAAAGACACTTATGCCAATATTGAACACTGGAAATTAATTCTTGATGCGAATGCTTCAAAAATTGATAATGAAAAAAAGATTGTTCCAGCGGGTACAACTTTAATCATTCCAGTATTACCGCCATCAAAACAAAAATTCTTTATTCGTTTGTCATTAATCTTTGTTACAGCAGTGGCATTAGCATTAATTTGGAAATTTACCATCGGAAAAATTTACAAAATGCTAAATGTGGCGTATAGTGTGGAGAGCAAAGATGCTTTTAAGAAAATTGACAACTTTGAACATCAGGTAAGTAACCTTGACGAAGAAGTTCAATTATTGAAACATGAACTGGCTATGGGTATCATGAAAATGCGCCACAAAGTAGAGAATAATGATTTGTAGAAAGGGTAATTATGAAAGATTCATTTATGCAAGAATATCCTATTAATGTTACTGATATAAAAATTTTAAATAAAAGATTACGCCATCGTTTAAGAAATTTATGCGCAGGAGTAACAATGACAACCGAAAGAATTGCGCAGCTAGCAGAAGATATCCATCCAGACTTAAGCGTGCGTTGCCATGTTGTGAAAGAAGAAATGCAGCGTTTAGAAACTTTAACAGACCGCATGGATTTACTGTTTGAAGTATTACCAATGCCTGAAAGTTTATCATTGTTAGAAGTTATTACAGAATTAAGGGCCTTTTTTACTCAATCATTTCCGTTCTGCAACTTAATTTTAAAGGGACCTCAGCAAGACGTAACTTTTAGATACGGTTCTTATTTGCAAATTGCTTTAACTGAACTTTTACAAAATGTTGGTGAAAGCGATTCCAATAGCGATCTTTTTTTAAGTTGGGATACTGAAGAAAAGAAAATAACATTTACAATAAAGAATAAGCTCCCTCGACATTTTTTCGATGAAGTTAATTTAGAAAACCCTGTCCCATTTGTTACCAATAAAAGCAGACACGATGGGCTAGGTCTACCAATTGCAAAGCGTTTAGCTATTGCAATGAATGGAGCCCTAAAATTTGAGATTAATGACAATGATAGCGAAAATATTTTTACAGCAAAATTAACAATTCCAGTAGATTGAAATAGTTAAGTGAACTATCAAAGCGTTTCATTTAAAGAACGCGTTAAACAAAAAAGAGAATTTAGAAAAGCAGTACAAACTAAGAAATATGATAAAAAAGATTTTAATTGTAGAAGATAATATGCTCGTAAATATGGCCGTCAATGATATCCTTAAAGAGGCAGGATACGAGACGTTTGCATGTGACACGGGCAAAGAAGCCAGTAAAATTTTAAAAAAAGAAGAAATTAATTTAATCATTCTTGATATGATGTTACCCGACACTCTAGGAACAAAATTAATTGATTCTTGGCAAAAAGCATACCCAAAAACAGTAATTATCATGATTACAGCTCATGGAGATATCCCTACTGCTGTAGAGTGTTTACGTAAAGGAGCCTATGACTTTTTAACTAAACCTGTTGATAAAAAGCTAATGCTTTCAACAATTAAAAATGCACTTAAGCACCAAAAATTGTTGTCTAACCTAAATACCAGCGACCTACAACAAAACAAAAAAAATTCTAAAAATAACGAACCATCAAGCGTAAATATAATTAGTTCTGCGCCAAAAATGGCAAAAATTATGCAGTTTATGCAGTTGATTAGTAATAGTGACTTTTCAAGTGTACTTTTAGAAGGAGAAAGTGGCACTGGCAAAGGATTACTAGCGCGCACACTCCATAGCATGAGCAACCGCAAAGATAAGCCATTTGTTGAAGTCAACTGTTCAGCATTGCCTCCAACATTAATTGAGAGTGAACTTTTCGGACATAAAAAAGGAGCATTTACGGACGCAAAAGAAGATAAAATTGGATTATTCGAAATGGCCAATGGCGGAATTTTATTTTTAGATGAAATTGGCGACATGAATATTGATCTACAAGCAAAGTTGTTAAAGATCATGGAAGAACAGCGTTTTCGCCCAGTAGGTGGAGATAGTGATATTACCGTAAATGTGTCAATAATAGCTGCTACCAATCAAGACGTACAAACAATGGTAGAACAAAATAAATTTCGTTTGGACCTTTATTATCGTCTAAATGTATTGCCTATTGTAATTCCGCCGCTTCGTGATCGCAAAGAAGACATTGCAGACTTATGTAACTATTTTATAAAGTCTTTTAACAAAAAGCTTAATAAAAAAATTACTGGTGTTTCAGATGAAGTTCTAACAACTTTAACACGATACGACTGGCCAGGAAATGTTCGTGAATTCCGTAACGTTATTGAGCGTAGCTGTATTTTATCAACAGGTAAAATAATTGATGACTGCGACTTATTATTTCCATTCAATAAAGAAAAAGTTCTTAACGAAGTTGTTTTTGATGCAAAAAAAATACCAGCAATGAGCTTAATGCAAGCAGAAAAAAATGCTCTAAAAGCAGCTTTAGAGGAATGTGATAACAATAAAGATATTGCTGCAGAAATTCTTGAAATTACAACTAAGCAATTAGAACAAAAAATGGTTCAGCATGCTTTAATTTAGCTTTAAAATAAAATTATCATTACCAATCATGTACAAATTGATAATTTGTCTGATTATGAGATAATTTTATAATTTTGTTTTGATTTTATCAAAAAACATTCTATATTTATATTTTAATAATATTAGATAATAGAGTGATGAAGAGAACACCAAAACATACAATTTCAGTAGCAATGGCGGTCTGCAATGGAGAAAATTTTATTGCAGAACAACTGTTTAGTATCTTAGAGCAGACTCATGCTGTTGATGAGATAATCATTTGTGACGACTCAAAAGATGACAAAACTTATGATGTTTTAAAAAATATTGTTCAACAACACCCTAAAGTTATCAAATATTTCCACAATACTGAAGTATTAGGGGCAAGTAAAAATTTTGCGAAGGCAATTTCATTGACGACAAAAGATTTCATCATGCTTGCCGACCAAGATGATTTATGGCTAGCAAACAAAGTAGAATTGCTATATTCATTATTAAAAAATAATTACAATGTCGAACATAAAATATGTGGCGCGTTCTGTAATAGCACTTTGGTTGACAGTAACCTTAGCCCGTTCAAGCCTAGCGTCAATCACCTTTCATTACGTGGTTTTAGCCCAAAAGATATTATAAATGGTGAAATTAGCCATCAGCAACAATTTGATCTATTTTTAAAACGTGTGCCAATTGCCGGACACAATATGATTTTTAGCAAAGAGGCCAAAGAAATTTTATTTCCGTTTCCTAATTTAAAACAATGTCATGACTCATGGATTGGATATAACATTGCAGCTTTAGGAAAATGGTATTTTTGTAACGAAGAGTTAACACTCTTTAGGCAACATTCTAAAAATGTATCTCAAGCAAATCGACGCAATCAACTTCAAGAAGCAATATATTCCTTGAAAAATAATACATTCAAATGGAATAAAAAATTATTTATAGAATTAGTCAAACGCCTAGAAAATAAAATTGATCAATCATTTATTGAAGAATTATATGATCGCAGTGAACATTCAGAACAACGTGCTTTAATGCTGAAAAAAAATTGTTTTTCAAGAACCCTAATAGTGTATAAAGAATTGAAAAATAAACGCTATTTTAAATATTCACGAGGCTGGAAATCAGCGTTCCAAGATTTAGTACTAAACTCTTTTGTTAAACACTAAAATTTTCCGCCATTTGATTCAATTCTAGTCACAATATTATTGTTGTTAAAAATAATTTTTAAGTTTTTTTCTCCACGTTGAATAATTGACCCATGCTCACTCTGACGTTGAATTAAATAAATAAAAGCATAACCAACTCGTTCACCCGTAGAATCTAATGAAGTTGAAATATTACGCACCTCATCTGGTTCGCCAGCTATTTTTAAAACTCGTTCTTCAGTATCATTTACTCGCAAAACGCGTTGGGCATTAATAATTTGTTGAAACCGCTCCGCACTCGCTTTATAAGGAGTTTGCACTCTATTATAGCTATTTACACAACCACTAACTGCTAAAATTAACCCCAAACATAAAACTATACATATTTTTAACATAATAAATTTCCTCTTAAATGATTTTCACTTCTTATGATAATACTGTTTTCGACTGCTTTCAATTAAGATTAATAGTAAATCGACAAATTTCAGCTATATTAAAATTAAAGATAAATTTATTAGTGACAATTAAATGAATAAAAACTTAACAATAAACTTTTCATACGGAACATTAGAGATCTTTGGACCGCGCGATCATATTGCAATCATCAACGAATATGTCACCTTTGACAACCGTGCAAACTGCTATAGAGCGCGCGCTAATGATTATGGCAAAATTGCATTAAAACTGTATCATAAAAAAATCTCCTTTATAGACAATGCAAAAAACTTTGAGCCATTGAAGCATTTACAATTTACAACGCCATTAACACCCAGAGACCATCAGATTACGGCATTGCAAAAGTGGAAACAAAATTTTTATAATGGCGTTGTAGTATTACCTACTGGCTCTGGGAAATCATTTTTAGCTATGATGGCAGTCAATTTAGTCAAGCGTCCAACATTAATTTTAGTTCCAACCATAGATTTGCTTCATCAATGGGCTACACAGTTAGAAGATTTTTTCAATGTCCCAATCGGCATGATTGGCGGCGGTGAAAATAATGTGCAAACTATAACTATTTCAACTTATGATTCAGCAGTAATCCATATGGAGTTCATTGGAAATAAATTTGGACTAATCATTTTTGATGAATGCCACCATTTACCAGGAAAAGTCAATCGCAACGCAGCATTGATGTGCCTCGCTCCTTTTAAGCTTGGCTTAACAGCAACCCCTGAGCGTAACGACGACGGTGAAGCAATCCTCTATCAATTAGTTGGAAAAAAAGTTTATGAACTACACATTGACGAAGTTGCAGGAGAAATTCTTGCACCCTATGAAACACGACAAATATTCACCCAATTAAGTGAAACTGAAGCTATTGAATATGCAAAAAATCGTGAAATTTACACCAGTTTTTTGAAACAACATCGTATTAATTTTAAAAACAATAATGACTGGAACAAGTTTATTGGTTTATGCGCTCGTTCAAAAAATGGTCGTGAAGTTTTTAAAGCATACCATACTCAAAAGAAAATTGCTGGCGGGAGTCAACAAAAACTATTTAAATTATGGGATATTATTAAATATCACCAAGGTGAACGCATCATTGTGTTTACAGCTGACAATGAAACAGCATATTCTATTGCAGAACAACTCTTTTTGCCTATTATCACCTATCGAACAAAAGCTAGTGAACGCAAAGATATTCTCAAAAAATTTCGTAGCGGCGAATATCAAATTCTCATTACTAGTAAAGTCCTCAACGAAGGAGTTGATGTCCCTGAAGCCAGCGTTGGAGTTGTAATTTCAGGCACTGGTAGCACACGCGAACACGTCCAAAGGTTAGGAAGAATTCTACGTGCTAAAGAAGATAAAACAGCAATACTATATGAAATAATCAGTCAAAACACAGCTGAATTTTATATCAGTAAACGTCGACGGGAGCACCGTGCTTATCGTGACAACTTCAATATCTAAACACAAAAAAAACTGACCATCACAATCAGCTTTTTTTAAAATTTTTATATTAAATAATTGATTATTGCTCAATACTTGATGCAAGCTCACGGCTATCAAATAAGTAGCTTGCCCAGTATCCACTTAAGACTAAATATAAAATTGTATATAAAGTATTCCATAAGAAATAACTTCCTGGAATAACCGTTTTACTTGTAATTGCATCAGCCATCCAGAAATATTGCCAATTTGGAATGATTAAACTAAACATTTTTGCGCCTGTTTCAATAACAAAATTTCCAGAATCACCAGCTTCTTTTAATAAATAGCTTGAAACCAAGCCACCAACAAAAATAAAGAAGCTAACAGTTAAATTAACCACTAAACCAAAACGTGTTGCTAATAAAACACTCACTGCACCCATGATAATAACTGAGAAAAATAACAAAGAAATAGCGTAAATAAAACTTAGCTCGCAATTTTTTGGATTCATCGCAATCAAAATAATACTCATAATTGGCAACATCACCAACAATGTAGTCACCATGCTAGCACTAAAAGACTTACCACTGTAGAAATTTCGTAAACCAGCAATAATAGCCGAAAGAAACAAAATACCAAAGTACCAAAGTAGTTTACCCGTCTCAAAATCAAATTGGTCTGTTGCAACGTATTTAGCAACAATAGTTGCAAGGTTGCATAAAAATACGAAGACAATTAGTGCGCTAGAAATTCCAAGCATCTTTGAAACAATAAAAGAAATCCTATTCACAGGCTTTGACATCAACAATAAAACTGTACCGTTACGCATTTCACGATTTAAACTATTACTAGAACACAATACCGCAGCAATTAAACCTAATGTAAATGTCGCTGACATTGAACTATCAATTACAAACTTCATCTCACTGTTGAATGCAAATAATGTCATAGTTGGAAATAATCCAATCAGCACCAAAGCACACAGCAATAAAATTGCATACAATGGATCACGCAATGATTCTCTAAAAGTATTGCGAGTTAAGCTAAAAAGCGTATTCATAATATTTTAAACCTCCTTAGAATTTCTATAAAAATGAAATTTCTTTATAATCGCCACAAATAAGAGCAAATAAATTAGTTCCCAATCACGTATGCTGTTTCAAGTTTATTTTTAGTTTCAGTTGCAGCTGGTTTGTTTACTGTTGGGCTTTTTTCTTCAGTTTTTTGTGTATTTGTTGTATCTACTTGCCCACCGACTTTAACTTTTTGCTTTTTTGGTTTTGTTGGACGGTATGGTGTATTTACATACACATCAGTGTATAATCTCTTAAAATCTTTTGCCAAATGACTCATATTAAATAATGTAGACACAGTCTCCGCAGTCTTTAACCAATTCTCATCATTATAAATAACCACTACTGTTTTGTTTTCTGGCAACATTTTTACATATTTATCACGATTTTCGCCAGCAGCAGCAATAACTAAAATACGCTCTGGGCTAACAAACTGAATAAAACGACCAAAATCTTTCTCTAAAATTTGAATACCTTTACCTTGTTTTGCTCCAAAAAATGCAATATTTTCGTTTGCTTTACCTGGTAATTTAATATAAGGTTGTTTTGATTCACCTAAAATCAAGTCAGCTAACACACGAGAAGCTCCTCCATCATCAGCAATTACCAATGTTTGAATTTGGCTTTGTCTACTTTTATATGGTCCTGTCCAATCCCAACCGTTAGCTTTGACGGTATTTACAGCTGAAAAACCCGCTACAGCTGCAAGAACAACAATTTTTAAACTCTTTTTGATTATACTCATAATAAATTAGCAACCTCTAGTTTTGTGGCGAACTTTAATCTAACACTTTTAGAACTTATCACCAATTATTTTTTGTTTTTATTATTAATATCCTATAAGAAAAATAACTGCTATATTAATAAATTACAAATTATATTGAAATTTTAAGTCATTTTTTTTTCATTTGGTCTTTTAGCGGATATTTATTTGTTGCTTTTTAGTTTAAAACCACTTATTATCATATAATACATATCTTTTTTACTAATTATAACTTCTAAGAAAAAAGTTTAAGGAATATTATGACACAACAGCAAAACAAAGCAATAGCCATTTTGACAAGCGGTGGAGATGCCCCAGGAATGAATGCTGCCTTACGGTCAGCTGTACGAACAGCGTTAAATTTAAAGTTTAAAGTTTATGCAATTTTTGAAGGCTACGAAGGCTTAATTCGTGGAGGAAATTTAATCCAAGAATTTAACTGGGCTAGCGTCGGAGGTATCCTCAGTCTAGGAGGAACCGCAATTGGAACAGCACGAAGCATGGAATTTCAAACATTTGAAGGACGGCTTAAAGCTGCTAAAAACTTAATTGATCGTAATATTACTAACTTAATTGTTATTGGAGGCGATGGTTCACTTTCTGGAGCGAATTCCTTGGCGAAAAAGTGGAATCAATATTTAGAAAAATTACTTCAAGAAAAACAAATTACTCCACAACAAGCTCACAATAATTCTCAATTAAGTATCGTTGGTTTAGTTGGGTCAATTGATAATGATATGGTTAATACAGATATGACTATTGGCACAGATAGCGCCCTACATCGCATCGTTGAAGCAATTGATGCAATTAATGATACAGCGGCAAGTCACCATCGTACCTTTATTATCGAAGTAATGGGGCGTAATTGTGGTTACTTAGCACTAGCAAGTGCACTGGCGACAAGCGCAGAATTTGTATTAATTCCTGAAAATCCACCCGCAGAAGGTTGGGAGGACGATATGTGTGAACTAATTCAAAACAATAATATGTTAGGACGTAATCATAGTATTATTATTGTTGCAGAAGGAGCACTTGACCAAAATGGAGATAGAATAACATCTCAATACATCAAAGATGTGTTGTCAGAAAAAATTAATTGTGATGCGCGAATTACTATTTTAGGTCATGTTCAACGTGGTGGATCACCAAGTGCATTTGATCGTTATATGAGTACTGTTTTAGGCTACAAAGCTGTCAATATTTTTCATGATAAAAGCGATAATATTGAAGCAGAACCCAAAATTGTTGGCTTAAAAAATAATCGATTAAATGTTTTCCCATTAGCAGATGCTGTTAAACAGACTAAGGCGATACCTGAAACCTTAAAAAAACGTGATTTCTCAAGCGTAATGGCATTACGAGGTGGTCATTTTGAGGATATGTATGAAATTTTTAAAATATTTTCACGTGCATTACCACACAAAGATACTACTATCCCAAAATTAGTTAATGATAGCAAAAAAAATATTGCCGTCATCAACTGTGGCTGGTCAGCATCAGGTATGAATACCGCAGTAAAAACAGCATTACGTCTAGCAATCCATAAAGGACATAACATTTTAGGTATAAATAACGGCTTCAGTGGTTTTTTAAATCGCGAAATTAGTTTAATTAATAATGTCAAACTTGAGGAATATTGTGCCAATGGTGGATCATTTTTAGGAACAAATCGAGATATTTTAGATAAAGTAACATTTTGTCAACTAGCAAATGTTATCAAAGAGTATCAAATAGATGCCTTAATCATGATTGGAGGTCTGTCAGGCTACATTAATGTTTACAATATTTATTTAAGCAGAGAACAGCACCCAGAATTAAAAATCCCAATTATTTGCGTACCAGCAACTATAAATAATAATATTCCTGGAACAGAATTTTGTATTGGCGCTGATACAGCACTTAACACAATTGTTAATGCAGTTGACAAAATAAAATATTCTTCCGCAAACCATCGGAGAACATTTATTGTTGAGGTAATGGGTCGCAAATGCGGTTATTTAGCAATGATGACTGGACTTGCAACGGGAGCGGAATATATCTATTTACCAGAAGAAAGTCTTGATTTAGAGGACTTTCAAAAAGATATTAAAGAATTAAATCATGCTTTTGCGAATAATCGTAAAATTGCTCTAATTGTTCGCAACGAGGAAGCTAATGATATTTATGACACTGATTTTTTACGAAAACTATATCAACGTGAAAGTAAGGGGTTATTCGATGTAAGAACCTCTATTTTAGGTCCATTGCAACAGGGTGGAAGACCAACAGTTTTTGATAGAATTACAGCAATAAAATTGGTAGATAAAGCCGTTGATTTGATTGACGACGCTTTTGACGATAAAAATAAAGACATAAAATTTCTAGGGTTAATTGGTGGAAAAGTTATTTCACACGATATTGAACATTTTAAGAATATGGTACACGTTCATAACGATAGACCAAAAGATCAATGGTGGATGAAAATTCGTGATATTGTCAAACTGCTTTCAAGCTATCGCGAAAATAATTAATAATACAACTATAATGATAATGATAAAACAATGCAACTTCATGATTATTTTTAGTAATTTTTAATTCTTGCATTATAATAAAGAATTGCTTTCTATAATTAATAGAAATCATCCATCAATATTCCGTATAAAAAAAAGGTTCATGACAACTTAAGCGGCTTATTTCTAAAATTTTTCAGAAGAAATTTATAGATATTTTTATGCCTATAATTGAATCTAAATTCACATTCTTTTAAGTGCAAATAGAACGTGTTTTTAGAAATACCTCTAAAACGAGCAAGCCTTGTTTTGGCAATGCCCCAAAAATTCCCAATCCCATTGATGTGATTGTGTCCATCGGCGAATTCATTTTCGCCGTGTTTAACACGATCGTGCCTCCGATAGCCAAAGTCAACCAATCCGTCGTAAATTCTGAAAGAATCGGTGTAAATTGTTGCATTTTTGGCAATTTTCTTGCTGATTATTGGGTAAAATTGCTGGCGAGAACAGTTATCCAATTGTTGGGTGTACACCTTCCCCCCACGCTTAATCATACCGAAGACAATACTTTTTCTACGTGCTCCTCGACCCCGAACGCCACGTATACGACAAGCTCCAAAACAGCTTTCATCAAGTTCAACGCTACCATCTGCAAAAATGCATTCCTGCTCGCAAATCACAACAATTCTTAATCGAAAAGCCTTTAAAATCTTGTTGACACTGCTGCTACTTAGGTTCGTTAATTCTGCAATTTTTGATGCTTCAATATCGTATACAAAATACTTCAAAATCTCAAGAAACTTCGCATCAGAAATTTTCGACCGTTTTATATATTTATTACTCATTTAATAAAAAAAACTTAAATTAAAATATTTTCAAGTTTAGTTGTCACGAACCTAAAAAATTTATGATTTAAAAAATAAAAAATTTTACAACAATGTTATACTGTTTTACTCTTATATTATTAACAACTCCTCTAAAGGCGACAAATAATGATAAAAAAATTGAATCGGCAATTTTAGCAGTTAAAGATATCATTAAAAATAATCCAAAAAAATATCCTAATGGGCAAGAATATTTGAAAAAACTACAAATAGGAGATAAAACCATTATTCGTGAAGCTTTACTAGCAAATCCAATTCTTGATTTTGACGAAATTATTGTAATAGAAAGAGAAAAAGATAACCCTGCGACCCCTGGCGCTGTCTATATTCAAACTGATGTTCCCAAAGATTTGAAATCTAATATTATTAAATTAACCAATTTACGTGGAAAAATTAAAAAACAAACAATTTTTTCTTCTGAAAAAAATGAAACCATTTCTGACATTGACATAAATTTTGAAAATAATAAAATTATGTTTACTAAAGTTGGAAGTCATAATCGTTGGCAAATTTTTGAATATAATTTAGTAAATAACAAACTTCAACAATTAACACCCAAACAGTACAGCGACTTTGATTCATTTGATAGTTGTTATCTACCTGACGGGAACATTGTTTTTATGTCAACAGCCTCTTTTCAGGGGTTGCCGTGCGAATTTGGGCGTAAACCAATTGCATCCATGTATAAATTAAATCGTTCAACAAATTGCATTAGACAATTAACATTTGACCAAGATAGCGACTGGAATCCTACAGTAATGGAAAGTGGACGCATATTATATACTCGCTGGGAATACTCTGACGTAACTCATTATTTTTCACGAATAATAATGACAATGAATCCAGACGGGACAGATCAAAAAGGACATTATGGCTCAAATTCATATTGGCCAAATAGCACATATTTTGCTAAACCTATTCCTGGAGATGATAGTCAATTTATTGCCGTTGTCACTGGTCACCATACGTCTCGTGAAGGACGTTTAGTTTTATTTGATACCAAAAAAGGCCGTCATGAAACAAGTGGGGTTATTCAAGCAATTCCTGGGCGGAATAAAACAATTAAAAATGCAAAAAAAGACCATCTCTATAAATATCTTTGGCCAAAATTTTTAAATCCACAGCCATTAGGCACTAATCATAATGATGGGGCAGGAAAATATTTTATTGTATCAGGTAAATTATCGGCTCAATCTCCTTGGGGAATTTACCTAGTAGATATCTTTGACAATATAATACCTATCACACAAGGAGAATTCTTTTTTGAACCAATACCAGTAAACAAAAAGAAAAAACCTTATGTAATTCCTAATAAAGTTGATTTAAATTCAAAAACTGCAACATTCTTTATCAATGACATTTATGCGGGGCAAGGATTAATTGATATTCCACGAGATAGTGTAAAATCATTACGTATTTTTGAATATGATTTCGCTTATATGCATAGTGGAACAGCTCAAGCAATTGGCATGGAATGTGGCTGGGATGTTAAAAGAATTTTAGGCACTGTTTCTGTTGAAAAAGATGGCTCCGCCATGTTTACAGGGCCAGCAAATACTCCAATTGCAGTACAACCTCTTAATAAAGATGGACAAGCATTGCAATTAATGAAAAGTTGGATGGTTGCAATGCCTGGAGAAACATTAACATGTGTTGGTTGTCATGAAAACCAAAATGAAACGGTAAAAGTAAAACGTTCAATCGCCTCAACAAAAGTTCCTCAACAAATTAGAAAGTGGTATGGAGATGTCCGAGGATTTAGTTTCAAAAATGAAATCCAAAACACTGTTTTAGATAAATATTGCATAGCCTGTCACAATGGAAAAGATCGCACAATTCCTGATTTTAAAAATCAAGAATTTGTTAAAATTCCAGAATTAGCGGCGGACAATATTAAAATGCCTATTTCCTATTTAAATTTACATCCATTTGTTCGTCGCCCAGGTACAGAAAATGACAACCACATGGATTATCCATTAGAATATAATGCCTCTACCAGTGAATTAGTACGTATTTTAAAAAAGGGACACCACAATGTCCAATTATCAAATGAAGCTTGGGATCGTTTATATACTTGGATTGATTTAAATGTTCCATATAACGGCAGTTGGGAAGAAGCGCATCGATATGCTTTTAGTAACTGGGCTGGTTCAAAATCAATAAAGCACCAAAATGAGCAAATGAAAAAACATTTGAAGGCAAGAAAAAAATATGCAAAACTGTTTGCTAATAAGACCCTTGATGGATATGGCAAGGCCATTGAACATTCAAGTACAGCCCAAGCTATAAAACCGATCAAACTTCCCTATTATAATGATAATCTAAAAGTTGTTAAACTTAAAATTCCGAAAAAATTAGAACGCTTAACATTCAATGTCGAAGGTGAAAAAATTGAATTTGTAAAGCTTCCAACCGGAAAATTTATTATGGGGTCAAAAAATGAAACGGTTCAAGAATATCCAAGAGCTATCATTGAAATAAAACAACCATTTTTTATGGCTACAACAGAGGTATCAAATGCATTATATGCAAAATTCGACAAAACACATGACAGTCGTTATTATCCGCGACTAAGCGCCAATCAAGAAGATAGAGGTTGGCCATTAAATAAAAAAGAACAACCAGTTGTTAGGGTTAGTTTTCATGAGGCAATGGCTTTTTGTAACTGGTTAAGTGAAAAAATTGGTAGACAAGTAACAATACCTACGGAAGCACAGTGGGAATGGGCTGCAAGAGCGGGTTCTCAATCCGATATGTTTTATGGAACTAAAGAGGATGATTTTAGCCAATATGCTAATTTAGCTGATTATAATCTACGTTGGTTTGGAGTGCCTCATGGCAAACCACATAAAAAAGAAAAAGTAAGCGATTACTGTTCATGGCTGCCACGTATAAAAAAAGTTAATGACAACTTTCAATTATCGGCTAAACCCAAATCATATAACCCAAACCAGTTCGGATTATATGATATGATTGGTAATGTAGCAGAATGGACACGAAGCAAATTCTTGCCATATCCATACAATGACAATGATAATCGTAATACTCCATTGATTGCTAAAAATACGCAAACATCAATGGTTATTCGTGGTGGAAGTTGGATTACTAGACCTAAATATGCTACGAGCAGTTATCGTTACGGTTATAAATGTTATCAAAAAGTTTTTGACGTTGGAATAAGGTTAATAATTGAAGATTAATAGCAATTTTTAAATCATAACTTATTTTTTTGCATTGGGCGTACTAGGTTTAATTTTTCAACTTTACGCTCTTTTTTAAAATTATCATGTTGACGATTAAAGTTACGCATTTTACGTTGCGCTTCAGCTATTTGCTTATATTGTTCTTCTAACGATGGCTTTTCTTCCACAGCACAGCCCGAAGCCAAAATAAAAAAGCTCAATATTAAAAATAGTTTATACATTATTATTCCCCCTAGCAAATCAGAATTTATTAATAATCAAAATACTTTTTAAATTACTCTATAAACAATCAAAATACAAATCGATTTTTATTGGGAAATAGTTACAAATACCATACTGCTTTCACTTTCATCCATGTAACAAAAATAAAAAAGTACTTCTGAAAAAATATTCAGAAGTACTCAATATAGAGGTGATAGTAATCTCTTTTTTTAAAACTTTTATTCGCCTAAGCAGGCTTTTAAGTCACTATCCACATCACTAATCGGGGCAATTTGGAACTTTTCAACTAAAATATTTAGCAGATTTGGGCTCACAAACGCTGGTAATGATGGACCTAACTTAATATTTTTAACACCTAAATGCAATAAACTTAATAAAATGCACACAGCTTTTTGCTCATACCATGATAAAATGAAACTCAGTGGTAAATCATTTAACTCACAATCAAATGCTTCAGCTAATGCCATCGCAATTTTCACTGCTGAATATGCATCATTACATTGACCTACGTCTAAAAGTCTTGGAATTCCACCAATGTTGCCAAATTCTAATTTATTAAAACGATATTTTCCACATGCTAAAGTTAAAATAACACAATCCTCAGGCACTTTTTCAGCGAATTCAGTGTAGTAATTTCTTCCTGATTTTGCACCGTCACAGCCTCCAATTAAGAAGAAATGCTTAATATCACCAGCTTTTACTGCGTCAACTACTGCTCCAGCCACTCCTAATACTGCATTATGACCAAAACCAATTGTAATATTTTTTTCTTCTTCATCAGTTGTGAATCCTTCACTTGCTAATGCTGCATTAATGACTGGTGTAAAATCTTTCTTTTCATCAATATGAACGATATTTGGATACTGAACTAACCCCGTAGTGAAAATACGATTTTCATAACTTGCTAATGGGCGTTGAATACAGTTTGTTGTCATTAAAATAGCTCCAGGAAATGCTGCAAACTCTTTATTTTGATCCTGCCATGCACCACCATAATTACCAACTAAATGAGAATATTTTTTCAATTCTGGGTATGCATTACATGGTAACATTTCACCATGAGTATAGATATTAATTCCTAAACCTTCAGTTTGTTTTAATAATAATTCTAAATCTAATAAATCATGCCCTGAAACTAAAATTGCTTTACCTTTTACCGCACTAACTTTTACTTGAGTTGGCTCTGGATGTCCATATTTATCAGTATTTGCTTGATCAAGAAGAGCCATAACAGTTATATTTACTTCACCACATTTTAAATTCATTGCTAACAATTCATTTAAATCAGTTGGATCATTAGCTAAGAAACTTAATGCTTCATGGAAAAACGCGTAAACTGAATCATCGTCATAACCTAAAACATGCGCATGGTCAGCGTAAGCAGCTGTTCCTTTTAAACCATACATTAAAAGCTCTGAAGCTGAAGTTACATCTTCACCTAAACCTTTAATTTTTGCTAAAATTCCAATTGAAGAACCTTGAGCTTGACATGCATCAATATTTTCACCAACCTTAAATTGCGCAGGTCCAGTCAATTCAGCGGCATTCTCAACTTCTCTTAAATAAACGTTTTTCGCTTCATTTTTTAATGTTTCTAACTCTTTAATTTGATTATATAGATCATTGGCATCAAAATTTACATTCGTAACTGTTGAAAACAATGCTTTTACTACAGCAACATCATATTTGCGATTTGTTAAATTGTTTTGATTTAAAATATGTGCGTACTGTGATAAGCCTTTTGCAACATAAACTAACACATCTTGCATTGCCGCTGTAGCAGGATCTTTACCACATACGCCAAAAGTAGTACATGCAGTGTCACCACACTTTTGTTCACATTGATAACAATACATTGCTGATTCATTGCTTTTTGAATTGTCCTTCTTGTCTCTTTTAAAAATTTTTTTGAAAACCATTGTCATATTCCTCTTTGTTTTATTATGGTACTTGAATACCATTTTTAAATTTTAAAACTTTTTGTTATGCTATACTTTTAAATTGATTCTTAATTTTTATTAACTATTTTTGGCAACGTCTGCTAATGTACGAGTGGCTAATTCATAAGCAATTTGTTCATTAGTTTTGCCAATTAATTCACCCATCAAACAACATTTTTCTTCACATAATGTTTCATTTAATAAACATTTTGGAGAATAATATTTTCCTTCAATTGCTTCAAAAATTTCTAACAATGTAATATCTTCTTTTGGTCTAGCTAAACGGCTCCCACCTTTTGGACCTCTTGTTGACTCAACCAAATTTGCATTATTTAATCTTTGAATCACTTTCGCTAAATGTGTTGCCGAAGCATCTAATTTTTTAGCAATATCTTTAGTTGTTAAAATGCCATTTTCGTTAAGTGCCATCAATAGCATCGAATGCATTGCTAATGAAACCCCTTCTGAAATTTTTACAAATGTTGACATATTAAATCACTCCGTTTTATCTTATTATGGTACTACAATACCACAATACATTATCACAGTCAAGACATTTTCTTAAAAAAATGAAAAAAAATTATGAATTCTTTGAATTTTATAGATAAAAGCACTAATTTAAATCAACCAACAAGGAGGAGAAATATTATGCAGTTTTCAAAAAAAGTTAATTCATTGATTATATTTTTTGGACTATTTATTTTTTTAATTACTATATTTTTAGTGACTTTACTCATGTGGGATATAGAATGCAATATAAGCAATGATAAATTATTGAAAATTGGCATTGCAACAAATGAACAAGATTTTTTAGCAACCTATCCTATTAAAAAATCTGAAAATAAAAACGTTAATTTATTTAATCAAATTATAACGCTCACAAAACGCAGAAATTATCACTTTATGTTCATTAATACCAAAAATGAACTACATAACATTGCTGAAAAAATTCTACTTGATGGAGCAAATAAAAAAAATAAATTATTTTTGGAGGAAATTAATAAATTTTGCCATCACGTCGAAAAACTTCCTACCACGGGACCTTATGTTTTCATTGAGAACATGAAATCAATTGATAATCATCACGCTTTGAGTGAAAATATTGAAATTGCATTTGAAAATGCCTTGCTAAATAATAATGCAAATGATGCATTCAAGTATCTTTTTATAATGAAAAAGATAAACGATTATGGCAAAAATAATTACATGAACAACTTTGGGTATTTTTCGAGGCTAAGTTACAAAAGAGCATTGCAATTATATTTGAGTAAATTTCCTATTTCACAGCAACAGTTACAAAAATTGACTAATAATAACTGGAAACCAACCACTACTGAAATAATGAAAAAGTTTAAAATTAACTCAAGTATGTCACTCATTAATTTTTATAAATTTTCAAAGACCAATTTAAATAAAGTATCAAATAATGCACTCGAGAAAATTTTTCCAAAAACTTTCAATATTCTAGGAAAACACAAATATGTGTATTATCTCTTGAGAAAGTATTTCTTTTTGCGCATTCCAAAGTTTAGAGCAGAGCTTGCCAACGTATTTATGAAAACAAACAATCTTTTAGAAAAGAAATTGACAACAAATACTTTTGATATTAAAACTTTCTCTATGTCAAAAAATTTAAATGATTTTGAAAAACAATTTTTTAAAAATTCAAGAATGACAATTCTAGACATTGTATTTGCAGCGACACAACAACGTTGCTTGGATATTGCAATAGCAATAGAAAAATATAAACTTAAATATCAGCACAAACCGCAACAATTAACTGAATTAGTACCAGAGTTTTTAACTGCGGAGCAAATCAAAACCTTTAGAGGAAACGAATTCAAATATCAAACAGAAAATATTGATTTTTCAACATTATACCCTACAGCTACTAATCCTGAAATTGACCAACAAATAATTATAGAAATTAAGGATTATTTGACTAAAAAATTAGCTAAAAAATTAAAAACAAGTGACAAAAAAATACTAAAACAAGCTGTCGAAAAGGAGTTTGACAATATACTCAATAATGCTTCTACTGACGCAGAAATTAGGAAAATAGCCCATAGTCACAAAATTAAAAACTATAAAAAAATAACAAAATCAGGATCAGGTTATCGAATTTATAGCAATGATATTACAATTTGGAATAGAAAAATTGATTTCAAAGTTCAAGATAAATAAAATAATATAGTTTAAAATTTAAATCATTAATATTTTCAATAGAGAGGCAGTAATTTATGAAAAATAAAAAATTAGTTTTTGTTCTTAGTTCAATTGCAGTAGTATTTATCGTATTTAGTAGCCTATTAGCTATGCACCAATATTATAGCAAAAAAAATTATCAAGAAACACTAAAAGACCTCCAAAAAGTTGGCATTGCAACTGATTGTGAAAAACTTTATAATCTGTACCCATCAACAAAAGGCCATGACGACAATGCTTTTGAATTTAATAAGCTAATTAACTCAGTTCCAGATTCTAAATTTGATCATTTATTTATTGTTGGCACTTATGGAAATAAAATTCGCTATGACCACTACGGATTCCTATCTTCAGATGTCGCTAAACGCCAAAAGTCGCTTGATAAAATTGTTGCATTTACGAAAAAAGTTGATTCTATCAACAGTACTTTAATGGTCTTTTTTGAAGCCAAGGATTGCAACAACGTTGATATTAAAGCATTCCGACAATTAGGATATAATCTTCGTATGGCAATTATCAAAGCCTGCGTTAATAATGACCAAGAAAAAGCGTTCAAATATCTATTGACATTCAAAAAAATTGGTGCTTATTATGATAGTTTTTTTAAATTTTCATTTTTTGATATTTATTATAAGGAATACCATAATGCATTGAAAGATTATTTTTTCTATTTTACTCCAACCGAATCGCAATTAAAGTCGTTAGCAGATTCAACTAATGTCACCAACAAATTTATTATTGAACAATATCAAAAAAGTTTAACCGCAGGAATTCTTGAATATTCCATCCTTGAAAAAGAGGGTCTTAAAACCTTTTATAAATCTAATACGTATAATATGGTTCCATCTTTTTTGCGTGGTGTAACAGCTAATCTTTTATCAACTCAGCACGAGTATATTTTGAACGAATACTACCAAGCAGAATTAAAAAATTTCAATAAAATGAAAAAAGATTTATCTGCTGGCAATTTTTCATATAGCAAAATGGATAAACATAGTGATATTCTTTTTCATAAATTATTTGGTTTTTCATTGCCATATGATGTCAAACTGGGACACAACATGACAATAAAAAGACTCGGCAAAATTATGATTGCAATTGAACAATTTAAGCTAAAACACAAACGCAAGCCACAAAAGCTAACGGAATTAGTACCAGAATTTTTAACTCAGAGACAAATTTTAACTTTACAAGGAAAACCGTTTAATTATGAACCAAATGAAGTTGAGGTTTTTCTTTATTCTAAGAAAGATAATCTTGACCAACTCGCTAAAACAAAAGAATTACTTCGTAAATATTTTACGAAAAAATTAGTATATACCGAACAAAATCCTCAAGGATTTAAAGATTATAAGCTAGTAATTGAAGCTGTTCGAAAAAAAATTGCTGACGTTTTGAAAAATGGCTCTGACGACATTGCTGTAATTGAAATAATCGAAAATCAATCAATTCCGAAAAAAGAGCAGAAAAAATCAGGTTATAAAATTTCCACTGATGAAATCAAAAAAGCAACTGGTGATCTCAAAGAGATTTCTATAATTGTCATTGATAGAAAACAGAAACCTATTAAATAACGAATAAAACTATGAGTAAAAAGCTAGTAAAAGTTTTTATTTACGCGTCAACAATAGTTTTTATAACTATTTTATCATTAATGGGATATTTGTGGAGTTATAAAAGTTCTTATGAGCAATTAAAAAATGAATTATTTAAAAAAGGTATTGCAACCACTGTTGAGCAATATCAAAAATTATATCCATCTAATCCAATAAACGATAAAAATATTGATGAATTTTGCGCTCTAATTAAAGATGATGGCATTGATATTGATTACCATGAAGACTTAAAGTGTGATGAAGTAATGTTTACTCCGCTAATTAGTTATTATAAAGCGAAGATTGCAGCTAATCGTCAATACTTAACAAAATTACAAAAATTTTGTCAACGAGTTGATAGCATTAAAGGTCTTCATATTGGACAAAAAATTGCTGGGGTAAAATCTTACTCTAGCTTGTATCTTATACCTGATATTTTAAAAATTAACTTTGATGTGGCAATGGCTCAAAAAAATCGAGATGAAGCTTTTAAAATTTTACTGTGTATGAAAAAGCTTGGCGATTATAGCTTAAATTTCATATGTTTTTTCCCAAGAATGGCAAGAGATTATCATAGCCATCTAGAGAGATATTTGTCAAATTTCAAGATGACACCGCAGGAATTAAAATTATTAACAAAAAATTTCTCTGCTGAAAATGATTTAAATTTAAAACTATTAAAAAATACCATCAGCTATAATTATCTATATTTATTAACATATGAAGATTCAATGTCAAAAAAATATGAATTTCATGAATATTATTTTCAGTCAGGGAACCGATGCAAAGTAAGTACCCCGTTTTCAAAGACGATGGGGGTATTTTGTAGCCTTGCACATGAAAAAATTATGACCGATGTTTCTCTAGAAACTTTAAAAAATATTAAAGACATTGAAACTAATTTAAAAACAAATAAATTACCACTTTTACGACTTAGATATTATGCCCCTAAAAAAGGATTTTATAATAAAGCATTATCTAACTGCAAAATTTATTTTGGGCATGAACCAATAATTTTACGACGTAGGATGGCAGTCGTAGCCCTAGCAATTGAAAAATTCAAACTAAAAAATAATCGTAGGCCTAAAAAATTAATCGAACTCATTCCTAAATATTTAACTAACGAACAAATTCACTCTTTTACAGGCACTCCTTTTGGTTATGAACCTAATATTGTTGAAGTTGAAACGTACACTTCAGTTGATAATACTGCATGCACAATAACAGCAACAAATGAAATCAAGAAATATTTTGCTGAAAAATTAACCTATTCAACAAAAAATCCAACAGGCATCAAAGATAAACAAAAACTAGAAATTGCAATTAAAGCAAAATTAAAAGATGTTTTCGAGAATGGTAAAATTAATTCTGAAGTCAAAGAAATTATTAACAACAATAATAAACTCCGTTATGAAAGAAAAAAACGTAAAGTTGCTGGCTATCGCATCTACAGTAATGACTTTAAAAAAAGCACTCCTACAGAATTTATCGTTATTGATAATTTTAATATTTTTGATGAAATGTAAAACTTTAAAGCCATTTATTTAAAATAAATTCTCTTTTTTTTAATTTAGTTGGTTTAATTCGTAACATAATAGCTATATAATAAATATAAGGTTGTTGAGTTACAAATTTATTGCCATATAATAATTTAAAGAGTCAAACAATGATAAAAGAATACAATACTGAAGATAACGAAAAACGTCGCCAAAATAATGCCAAAGCTCTTAGTTCATTAGATGATTACTATCAAGAACAGCTGCATTTACTTCTCAAAGGCGAACACGCTACGCCTCATAAATTACTTGGGATGCACTTTGATGTAAAAGAAGATTGCATGAAAGTGATAGTTCTTGATCCTCAAGCAGATAAAATTTCAGTTGTATATGGGAAAGATTTTTCAAAAAGTTTAGAATTAAAAAAAATTAATGACGCTGGATTATTTGCCGGTTACTTTAATGGTGTTAAAAAATATTTTGATTATAAAATAGCTCATAGCTATGGCGATAATACTTATACAGCTCGTGACCCGTATGCATTCATGCCGGGGATTGGAGAAACCGATGTTTATTTATTCAACAAAGGCGAACATCGTCAGCTCTACAAAATGATGGGTGCACAGTATATGACCTTAGAAGGCATCAAAGGCACCCGATTTGTAACGTGGGCGCCAAATGCCAAACGTGTATCAATAGTTGGCGATTTTAATTGCTGGGACGGTCGCCGTCACCAAATGCGTATTATGGGCTCGAGTGGATTATGGGAATTGTTTATTCCCGATTTGCACCCTGGTGAAATTTATAAATTTGAACTTAAAGATCAAAAAAATAATATTTTTCTAAAGTTAGATCCATACGCACAACAAACCCAACTGCGTCCAAATAATGCAGCTATTGTGGCTAAAAATATTGAAGACTTTGCATGGACAGATAGCGAATGGTTAGTCAACCGCAAACAAAACAATTACCTAAAAAAACCAATGAATATTTATGAAGTTCATTTAGCGTCATGGGGGCATCCTAGTTTGCCAACGCTTGACCGTGATCCATTAAATCCAAATCACGAAGAATTTCATAATTATCGCGAATTAGCCGTCGCATTAGCGGAATATGTTAATGAAATGGGTTTTACACATATTGAACTATTACCAATCGCCGAACATCCGCTTGATCAATCATGGGGCTATCAAATCACCGCTTTTTATTCGCCGACAGCACGTTACGGAACTCCTGAAGATTTTGCATGGATGATTGACTATTTACACTCTAAAAACATTGGCGTCATTTTAGACTGGGTTCCTGCTCATTTTCCTAAAGATGCGTTTTCGCTCGGTCGTTTCGATGGCACTGCATTATATGAACATGAAGACCCACGCCAAGGAGAACACACTGACTGGGGAACTTATATTTTCAATTATGGACGCAATGAAGTAAAAAATTTCTTAATTGCAAATGCTCTATATTGGCTTGAACAATTTCATATTGACGGTTTAAGAGTTGATGCGGTTGCATCAATGTTATATTTAGATTATTCACGTAGCGATGGTGAATGGATTCCAAATAAATATGGCGGAAATGAAAATATTGAAGCTATTGAGTTTTTAAAAGAATTAAACACCCTAACCCATCAGCTCTATCCAGGTTCAGTAACTATTGCCGAAGAATCAACGGCATGGAGTGGAGTTTCACGCCCGACCTACGTTGGCGGACTTGGATTTAGTTTTAAATGGAATATGGGATGGATGCATGATTCGTTAAAATATTTTAGCTTTGACCCAATTTACCGTAGCTATCATCATGGTGAATTAACTTTCTCCATGCTTTATGCATTTAGCGAAAATTTTATTTTGCCGCTAAGCCATGATGAAGTTGTTCATGGTAAAGGGTCATTGATAAATAAAATGCCAGGTGAATATGAACAAAAGTTTGCAAATTTAAAAATTTTATATACCTATATGCTAACACACCCTGGTAAAAAATTATTTTTTATGGGTGGAGATATAGCGCAGTGGAATGAGTGGAATTCAAATACCTCTTTGGACTGGAATTTACTTAATTTCCCAATTCATCGCCAATATAATGACTGCGTAAAATTTTTAAATCAATTTTATTTGGAAAATCAAGCATTATGGGAAAATGATTTTAATGGTGACTGTTTTGAATGGATTGAAGCTGGTGATTATCAGCAAAGTGTTTATTCATATATTCGTTGGAATAATGAACGTGATAACCCGTTAATTGTTATTTTAAATTTAACACCAATTGACCGTTTTAATTACCGTATTGGAGTACCATATGATGGACAATGGAAAGTCGTTTTCAATTCTAATGACGATAACTACTTTGATAACGACAGTGAGATACAAATTGTAACTGCTGAAACGGGTAAATTGCACAATATGCCTTATCAAATTGGTGTGAATTTTAATGGATTATCAGCAGTAATCTTACAACGCTGTTAAAAAGTGATTATTTCATAGATTTTAATAGTATAATCGTTTAATTAATGTTATATTCAAGAAAAATTTTAATGGGTATTTTTACTTGGATCCCCTAACTAATAAATATATGGAAAATAAAATGGACGATTTATTATATTGTTGCAAATTAATTGACACCTCTGAAAATAGCGAATTAGCCGTTGAATTACTAATGGCTTTGGAGCTTGACTTTAGCTCTTGGGAAGACCGTGAAGGAGGAGTAAATTATCATACAATTTTTGCTACGACAGAAGAAGAAATTCAACAAAAAAAACAGTTCATCGAGGAATTACTACCAATTTGGCACGAGTTGGGTGTTAATATCAGCGACCTTGAAACATTCTCAATAAAAAAAGAAGATTGGACCGAAGTCTGGAAAAAATACTTCAATGTTATTGAAGTTACTAAAAGATTAGTAATTAAACCTCAATGGTTAGATTACAAACAAAAAGAAGGTCAAATAATTGTTGAAATTGACCCTGGAATGAGCTTTGGAACAGGACAACACGCAACTACAAATTTTTGCTTAAAAATGATTGATAAATTAGCAAAAGATGCAAAAGTTAAAACATTTCTTGACGCTGGTAGCGGTTCGGGAATTTTATCAATTGCTGCAATGAAATTAGAATATAGCGACATTCATGCTTTTGATATTGAAGAAGATTCTGTACGAATTGCTAAAGAAAATATTGAAAAAAATGGTTTAAACGCTAATAATGTAAATATGATTTGCAGTGATCTAGCAAATTATTCCCTAAAAAATACCAATCAAGAAGATGGTTTTGATTTAGTAGCTGCAAACATTTTAGGTCATGTTTTAGTAGCAAACCGTGAAAAAATTATGTCATTTGTCAAAAAGGGTGGTTACTTAATTTTAGCAGGAATTCTTGAAACTCAGTTTGAAGAATTCACGGGTCAATTCGTTAAATTAGGATTAGAAAAAATTTGCGATTTCACAGAAAAAGAGTGGAAAAGCGGTTTATACAAAAAAATTTAACACATTTATAATTAAAAGTTAATATAAATAAAAAAAGAAATAACAAATGATTTACGATAAATTAGAAAATTTAGTTGAATACACTCGTTTTAAAGGCTTTGCAGATGCTATGGTATTTTTACGCGATAGCGCATTAACCAAAGAGTGTGGCGTTTATGAAATTAAAGGCAAAGATGTAATTGCAAACATTATTGAATTTGATACTAAAGATACTATTGATGGTATTTTAGAAAATCATCAAGAATATATTGACATCCATACAGTAATTGAAGGTCAAGAACGCTTTGAATGTTACTGTACTGATGAATTAACTGCTGAAGGTAAATATGATCCTAACATTGATTGCCAATTTTTTGAATATCCTAATTTTAAAGGAGTAGGAGGTAACCTTGAACCAGGCAAATTTGCAATATTTTTTCCTCAAGATGGACACATTACTCAGTTAAAACAAATTGATGGAGAGCCAAGTAGAAGATATAAAAAAGTGATTATTAAGATAAAAAAATATTAAACGTACTCAAAAATTACTTGCTAAGCTGTTGTTTATGAATAGTGTTAAAATAAATAAAGTTAAGATTTTTGATTTTCAATTATCGACAGTGTTGGCATTGTCGATGTGTTTAAATTTTAAAATATCGTAAAAAGAAAATTTTTTAAATAAGCAATATTTATGAATTACAGCTTTCTAAAAGGTTAATTTATCATGAATAAGGAGTAAAATCATGAGTCATATTGTCGAGGAAAAGCTAAAAAGCCATGACCTTTATCAATTTGAAATCAAGTCTATTTATCCATTTGATAAGCATAGCTCTTTTAGTGACTTTATTTTTGAAAGTTATATATTTTTGCCCCATAACTTAGGAGTTTCGGCGGAAACCTATAGCCAAGAAAATATCTATCATGATATGCAAAACTACATCAGATTGCAAACTCCACGTATTACACTCAAAAAATTTTTAACTAATGAAGACAACCCCATTGTCAAATTAGAAAAAGTTTGTGAAGAATTGATAAAAAACTCTCACAAGCAAGATCAAATAGAAAAATTTAAACAAAGCATTAAGTTAGTAGCGGCAATGTTTAAAAGCACATTGCGCGACGAAGGAGAATTTTTAAAGCATTCGCACAAAGATGACAATATCGAGGAGGTTATTAAAAAACAACTTAGTGATATGACGTTAGTGCGTAACAACTTTAAAACACTCAGAAAGTACTTTACTGGAGAAAACAACTTACCTGAAGACTGTGTTGCTCTTTATGACTTTGCTGATGAATACATGAGCTTGGTTGTTGAAAGACATTGCATTTTAATTTTAAAACGTGCTAATGAATTAAACTTATCGACAACGAAAAGTCTTAAAAATGATCTCAACAAAGTTTTAACAACCGAATGGCAATACCGCAAAGAACAAAATTTTGAAAGCCTACAACAGGATCACAGTAAAAATAAAAAATATTTATACCGCTTCAGTACCTTAAAAAAAATTATGGAAAGTGTATTATTTATTAAAAGTGAAACAAAAAGCGAGGGTGTTTTACTACTCGGTCATTTAGTACCAATTTTAAGTGCTACTGGAGCAATGCTTGTTGCCACACTATTAATGTTTTTAGTGCAAAAAAATTTCGAACGTTTTAGCATCGTTTTTTTATGGTTAATTGTCCTTATTTACGTATTAAAAGATCGTAGCAAAGATTGGCTTAGCAAAGTTATTATTCATAAAGGACGTCGTTTTTTATATGACTTCAAAACCACATTATTTAGCAATTTACATAAAAAAATTGGATTTATGCGTGAATCAGTACGCTTTATTAATGAAAAACAACTGCCAAATGACATTGCAACATTACGAAACAACCAAAATCCATTCCATTTAAGTTCAAATTTGGTTGGTGAAAATATTCTCTACACCAAAAAGGAGGTAGTGATATTTTCACAGAAAACACAACAGTATTTTTCTGAATTTGAAGTTGATGGTATTGTTGATATTTTACGCTTCAACGTAAATTCTTTGCTTTATAAAATGGACGATCCATATGAAAACATTATTATTGCCAACCAAGAAAATGACGATGTAAAAATTGCAAAAGCATCACGCGTTTACCATGTACATTTAATTTTAAAATATGGTCTTAAGCCAAGTAATAACTTATTAGGATTAAGGCCAAAAGAAAAATATCGCCATTTTTTAATTGAACTAAACCGTGCGGGAATACAAAATATTAAAGAGGAGAAGTAACATGAATGAAGTTTCAAATGAAGTTGAAAACGATGCAGTAAAATCAGTAAATGAAGTTCAAGAAAACGAAACTCAATGCGACAAAAAAGGCAAAAAAAAGAAATTAACTTTTAAACAAACGTGTTGTCGATTACTAATAAAATATTCGATAATTTTCGCCGTGGTAGTAATTAGTTTAAAACTTTATGGATGTATGCGTCAAATTAATCGTGCCCCTAGCGACACAGAGCTGGCATTACTAAAAAGTAGCAAAAAGGCTCTTAATGAAGAAAAAACCGCAGAAAATTTACTAACCCATGTGAAGTTTCTTAGTATTAGAGAAAAACCACGTAACTATGAACACATGGACTCGCTAAACGAATGCGCCGACTATATTAATGATTATTTTTCACAAAATTTTTATTTTGATGTTTCAGAGCAAGAGTTTAACGCTGATGGTTTTGCGCGTAAAGGAACCAAATTTCGTAATATTATTGCAACAACTCCAGAAATCAAAGGTGCCCCATACATAATTGTTGGCGCACATTATGACTGTTTTAATACAACCCCAGGAGCTGATGATAATGCTTCAGGAGTGGCTGTATTACTTGAAGTTGCTAAAAAAATTGCTATTATTGAAAAACTATCAACCAAACAAAATTTAAAAGTTAATGTCGTATTCGCAGCCTATGCCAACGAAGAACCACCATTTTTTACTACTTCTGGCATGGGCAGTTATGTTCATGCCCAATCTTGGCTAAAAAATAAAGAAAACATTGATTTGATGCTTTGTTTAGAAATGCTAGGTTATTACAGTGACGAACCAAACTCACAAAATTATCCAGTACCATTATTAAAATGGTTTTTCCCTACAACAGGGAATTTTGTAGCCTCTGTTGGCAATAGTGAAAGTTCTGATTATGCGAGATTAATGGACTGGTATATTCGTAAATTTGCACAATTACCTTCAGAATTTGTGTCATTGCCTAGTTATGTAAAAGAAACAGCATTTTCCGATCACCGCAATTTTTGGGAAATTAATGTTCCCGCTGTGATGTTAACTGATACAGCGTTCTTTCGCAATAAAAATTATCACGAGTTAACAGATACTTATGATACATTAAATTATCAAAATATGGCAAAAATCACCAATGCTATTACAGTATTTTTATTAAATTATGAACCAAAAAATGACAGATAACCTTAAAGAAAAAATCATTCAGCAGCTTCTATTGCCTGAAGAAAAAGCGCCAATTTTTAACAATTTATATTTACATATTCCTTTTTGTCGAGCGAAATGTGACTACTGCGCTTTTTTTTCAAGTACAGATTTTGATGACCAACTAATTGATAATTACTGCAATTATCTTGTTGAACAATTAACCGTTATCAAAGATTATTGTGCGCCAGTTGAATCAATTTATATCGGCGGTGGCACGCCAACGTTATTAACAAAAATACAGCTTGAAAATATTTTCATTGCGATTCACGACTTACCTTTAATAGCAAATTGTGAAATATCAATTGAAAGCAACCCTGAAACTTTAACTGCTGAAAAAATTGACGTTATTGAAAAATATTGCACTCGTATTAGCCTAGGAGTGCAATCATTTAATCAACAGATGCGCAAAATTATCGGGCGTGATTGCCGTGATGAGGCGATAAAAAAGGCTTTAAATTTAATAAAAAAAAGTTCACTAAAAAATAATTTCAATATCGATCTAATTTATGGCATACCAAACCAAACTTTAGCTATGTGGGAAACAGATTTACGAACTGCATTTGAGTACGGCTGCCAGCACTTGTCCTGTTATTCTTTAACAATTGATGAAGGGGCAATGTTAACAGAAATCAATGAAATTTCAGCAAATATTGATGATAATTTTGCTGTTGATTGCGCCAACTTGACTAAAACAATCATTGGAAAATATAGCTTTATACAATATGAAATATCTAATTATTGTCTTAGAAACCATGAATGCCAGCACAACAATAACATTTGGCATGGCACAAATTATTTGGGTCTAGGACCAACCGCGAGTAGCTTCAATAACAGTACATCAATTCGTTATACTCATACCGATTCAATTGAATTATATCTTAATGGAGAAACTCCAAGTATTGATATTATTGACTATTCAGAGAGAATAATGGAAATCTTTGTCATGGGCTTAAGAACAACTACTGGATGGAATCAATCTCAATGGGAAAAATTAATAAATAACTTCCAAAATAGTTCTGATTTTATTACCTGGGATCAACTTCAAAAATTATTTTTTAATCGGTTGACTCGAAATAATTTAAAAGTCAATTATAGTATTAATAATAACTCTGAGAATTTAAATTTTACTAATTATGATGCCGTAGTCTTTAAAAATAGAATTTTTTTGACAACTAGTGGCCTAAATTTTTGGGACGAAATAGCTATATTATTTATTTAAATAGGTGCATTCATGGATAAAACGACAACATTTCAAGATTTGATTAATAAGCTTCAAACTATTGATTTTATGATATTTTTCACCTCAATGCAGTTTTTCTTAACATTTGGAGTTTTATTGGTATTATTCTTTATTTGCGTCTTTTTCTCATTTTCAATAAATCGTCATGCTATTGAAAAAAAGCCTGAATTATGTGATTATCGTTATGGATACTTTTTAGCTCTTTTCTTCGGATCATTATCTTTTTTAGGAATATTTTGTGGCTTGATTTCGGCATTAATTTTTGGTAAATTTTCGCTAATCACCGAATCTTCATTACTAACTCAATGCGCCGCTATATTTTTAATTATTATCAATTTTTTAAAATGGATTCTAATATTTTACCGAGTGCATACTGGTTGGATCCTGCTAATTGTCATGCAAATGCTTTATTTAAATATTCCTTGCGCAATAATTAATTTTCTCTATTACAGTAGCCGTAGTCAAAACTTAAACAACTCAAACTTAAAGGAATAGCACTCTAATAAACAGCATCACCATCATTGTAAATACACCTAAAATTGTTACCAATTTAAGTGCATTAAAAAAGTAAGAAAGAAGCTTAACTTCAGTGTCCCAAACCGTATGAAGATGCATAAAAATTCCAACTAACAGAATCATCACTCCACACAAAACTGCATTTGTATCTCTTAAAATAAGCCTATTACCACGCCCATATAGAGTTATTTGAGGGTACACAAAAAGATAAATGCCATACCATGTCATAGCGCCAGGCAACAAAACTCCTCCCAGGACTTTTTCCAGCAAAATCCCTCTTGTAACTTTATTGATCATGTTAAATTTTCCTTCACATTACATTTAATAAAATCTATTCCGCTTGAATAATTTAACGATTATAAGTTGGAAACGTCTGCCACTCTGGATTACCACGCTCAATATTATTATTAACTTTTACCCCATCTTGGTCTAAAGAAACACAACCTAAGCTGAAAAACGCTATTACCACAAAAGTTAATACTAAAGTACCTTTCAAGATTGTAATTAAATTCATATCTTTCTCCTTATTCAGATTTATTATAAAAATACCCTAAACTCTTGTTATTTAGATTTACTAAAAAAAGAGTACTGTTCGCAAAGAAACAATACTCCTTTTATCATTTATAGTCAACTAAATTTAAAAATATTTTAGTAAACAAATAATAGCTCATTATATTTTGGTAATGGCCAAATTTCATCATCAATACATAACTCTAAACAATCAACTGTAGCACGCAGTTCTTGCATTGCATCCAAAATTGTTAAACTTTCTTTTGTCTCTAAAGCTTGACGTAAAGATTCAATATTGGTACTTAATTTTTCTGTTGAATTTTCAATCTTTTCAACTAAGCCTGTCACAGTTTTTAAGGCACATCCTTTTGATGTTAAGCTGTATAACTTTTCTAACTGGTTTAATGCCGCAAACAGAATTGAAGATTCAGCCATTTCTAAAGCAACTCCGCCTTCAATGGCAACCACTTGGTCATAAACATCTAAGTAAACATCATGACGACACTCTAATTCAGTTTTTGTCATAACATTATACTTCTCGAATAATTTAACAGCCTTCTCAGCAATCAATGTTTTAATAGCTTCTGGAGTTTTTACCAAATTAGGTAAACCACGACGAGCTGCTTCTTCTACCCACTCTTGAGTATAATTATCACCATTAAAGATAATGCGCTTATGACCTTTAATAACTTTACCTAAAACAGTCTCAAAGCCTTCTTCAAATTTATCCGCGGGTAATGCTTCAAGGTCAGTACAAATTTCATCAAGTGCTTCTGCAACAATTGTATTAAGAATAATATTCGCATTAGCACAAGACTGTTCTGCTCCAACAGCACGGAATTCGAATTTATTACCTGTAAATGCAAATGGACTTGTACGGTTACGATCAGAATTATCTAAAGATAACTGGGGTAATGTTTCAGTACCAATGTGCATCTTCTTAGCAGCGTCCAGTGATTCTTTAACACCATTTTCTAATTGATCAACAATCGCAGTTAGCTCTTCACCCAAGTACATACTAATAATTGCTGGAGGAGCTTCATGTCCACCTAGGCGGTGATCATTACCTGCTGATGCAGATGTAGAACGTAATAGATCAGCATGAGTATCAACAGCTTTAATAACTGCACATAATGTTGCTAAAAACATTTTATTTTCACGAGGATTTTTACCAGGTTTTAACATATTAATTCCTGGACCATTTAACGACCAGTTGTTATGTTTTCCAGAGCCATTAACGCCAGCAAACGGTTTTTCATGCATTAAACATTCAAAGCCGAACTGATCAGCAACATCACGCAACACTTCCATAATTAGCATATTATGATCAACTGCTAAATTTAATGTTTCAAACTGTGCTGCTAATTCAAATTGCGCAGGAGATACTTCGTTATGACGTGTTTTAGCAGGAATTCCAAGTTTCCATAATTGATGATCAACAGCAGTCATGAAATCTAATACGCGACGCTTAATAGAACCGAAATAGTGGTCGCTAAGCTGTTGATGTTTTTGAGGCATATTACCAAATAATGTGCGTCCTGTTTGCACTAAGTCTGGGCGGCATGATGCCAACTTCTTATCAACCAAAAAATACTCTTGCTCTGCACCCAATGTTGGAATAATACGTTCTTCTAACTCAATACCTAATAAATTTAACAAACGTCCAGCTTGAACAGAAACAGCGTCAATTGAACGAAGTAATGGAGTTTTTTTATCCAAGGCTTCACCAGTATATGAACAGAAAACTGTCGGAATGCATAATGTTGCTCCATTGCTATTGCGTTTAATAAATGCTGGACTTGTAGGATCCCAAGCTGTATAGCCACGAGCTTCAAATGTTGCACGAAGTCCACCTGATGGGAAACTTGACGCATCTGGTTCACCTTTAATTAAATTAGATCCAGAAAAATCCATCACAACTCCACCAACATTATCTGGCTCAATAAATGAGTCATGTTTTTCAGCAGTAGTACTTGTTAGTGGCTGGAACCAGTGTGAATAGTGACTTGCACCTTTGTTAATAGCCCAACGCTTCATTGCATTTGCCACGCTATCAGCAATTGTTGAATCTAATGTAGATCCCTTTTTGATTGTAGCTAATAATTTTTTATAAACATCACGAGGTAAAAACTCGCGCATTGTTTTTAAATTAAAAACGTCTTCGCCATAAAATTCGCTAATTGATTTTTCAAACCCTTCACTACTACATACATCTCCAGCGGCAATCTCAGCAATAGCATTTTTTCTAACAGAAATAGTCATAAATCACTACCTTTCTTTTTAAATGAACATTTAAATATTCTTTTTTTATCTTTTTTTGTGGAATTTAACATTTATTTAAATATTATTGCATTTTGTCAATAGCATATTTCTTGTAAATGCGTTCATTCCGTTGTTCTTAAACACCCCTATAAACTCTTTTATAAGAATCGTTTTTTATATTCAAAACCTTTTAAATTAAACTATTTAGTGTTAGAAAACAAGTTAATTTTGCAAATTAAAACCAAAAAAATATCCTTTTTTTCTAACATTGATTCAATGTGACAATTTTGTTATCAACTTTTACATTTTATGACATTTTTGTAATATTATTTTATTAAATTTTTGGACAAAAGTTGCATTTTAAATATTCAAAAAAGAAAAAAAATTTCACTTTTTTGCAGACATATTTTCACAAAAGAGTTACAGTTTAGTAATATAATTGGCAATTTTCCAATAAAAAGCTGATTATTAGCTTGATTTTTCAAAATAAGCGCCTAAAATGACATTAAATGCGAAATATTCAAAAATATTCAAATAAAAGGAACCTTATTATGGAATTTCCAGAAATTATGACAATCGAAGAAGTTGCGAAATATTTAAGACTATCAGAAAGAAAAGTTTATGAGTTAGCCCAAAAAGGTGATATCCCTTGTGGGAAAGTGGGTACTTCATGGAGATTTAAAAAATCTGAACTAAAAAATTATATTGATAATCAATTGGGGGCAAATAAATCAAGTCAAGGGACACTACAACCAAACTTCACACCATTGCCATTGAGCAATGTTTTAACTCCAGAACGAGTTGTGATTAAAAATAAAGCAACCAAAAATGAAATTCTAAATGAATTAATTGATATTTTAAGCGAAACTGACGAAATAACTTCAAAACAAAAATTAGCAGAAGGCATTTATCACCGCGAACAATTAATGAGTACTGGAATCGGAATGAGCATTGCAATTCCCCATGTGCGTTTGGATTCCGTAAAAGATGTGGTTGTGGCTGCAGCAATAGTAAAAGATGGAATCGAAGATTATGAATCTATTGATGGAGAATTAGTAAAAATAGTTTTTATGATTGTTGCACGTACAGACCAACATGCACAACACATAAAATTATTATCACAAATAAGTTCTTCATTAAAAGAGCAAACTACTCGAGATACAATTATTGATTCAAGCAATGTTGAAGAATTTTTTAAAATTATTAGTTAGGAGGAAAACCAACAATGTTTGGAACATTAGAAAATCTATTTTGCCAATTTGCAACTGTTATTTCAAAGGTTGAAGGATCTAAAACTTTAATGCAAGAAGTTATCAGTAACAATATTTTATTTATTTTAGGAATTGGTGTATTTGGAGGTCTTCTTGGAGCATGGATTTTCCAAAAAATTAAATTCCCTCAAGTAGTGGGTTATATTGTAATCGGTTTAGTTTTAGGTGTAAGTGGTTTTAAATTAATTACCGCTGATGACATCAAAAATCTAGGTTTATTTAATAACTTCGCTTTGGGAATTATTGGCTTTTTGGTTGGAGGAGAATTGCAACTTGCGACCTTTAAAAAGTACGGCAAACAATTTATGGCAATATTGCTTTGTGAAGGAGTTTTAGCTTTTTTATTAGTTGGAGGCGCAACATTTTGTGTCGTATACTTAATGATGGGCAAAATTTTTATTTCATTAGCCGTCGGCATTGTTTTTGGAGCAATAGCATCTGCGACTGACCCAGCCTCAACAATTGATGTTTTATGGGAAAACCGTGCAAAGGGAGTGATGACAACTGCAATTATTGCTATTGTTGCCCTAGATGATGCCTTAGCAATGACATTATATGGCTTAGGGACAGCAATCGCAAAACTTTTAGCTGAAATTGATCCAGGAGCAGCAAAAGCTACAACTGAAGCAATTGCAAATGGAGCCACTGCAGTAACAACTAGTAGCGCATCATCATCGTTAACGGCTGCTGCTCTAAATATTGCAATACACCTATTTGGTGGACTAATTATTGGAACTATATTTGGACTTGTTATTGTATTATTTATGAAATTTTTCAAAGGCGCAGATAAACATGTTGCAATAGCGGTCGGTTTATTATTATTAATTATATATTTAACAATTCGATTTGACATGGATGTTATTTTAGCTGCAATGATGGCTAGCTTTATGGTAACTAATTTAGCACCACGTCGCAGTGAAGAATTATTTAAACTCATGCGTAGTTTTTCAATTCCAATTTATGTGATATTCTTTGTATTAGTTGGCGCACGTTTATCATTTGGTGCGATGCCTGGCTGGTTATGGTGGGTTGTTATTCTTTACGTAATTTGCCGTACAGCAGGGAAAATGGTTGGGGCTTATATTGGAGCGCGCATGACTGGCAGCGAGCCGAGCGTACGTCGTTATTTAGGGATGGGACTTTTTGCCCAAGGTGGCGTGGCAATTGGTTTATCAATTGTAGCTGCTCATAAACTTGGCGATGTAAGAGTTCATGAAGGGTTACTACTTTCAGACATGGTGATTTATACAGTTACAGCAACAACATTATTGGTGCAGTTAATTGGACCTCCAATGGTAAAATTAGCAGTAAAACTAGCGAAAGAAGATAACCGCAATATCACTGAAGAAGATATCATTGCGACATTACAAGTTCCTGACGTAATTACCAGCGATGTACAGCTAATTAATGAGGGGGCATCTGTACGAATGGCAGTGGATATTTTCACTCGTAACGATTATTTCATATATCCTGTTGTAAACCGTAACAACAAAGTTATTGGACTATTAACATTTGACTCTTTAAAAGATGTTTTAGGAAACCAAGACAGTTGGGATTGGTTATTAGTAAATGACATAATGCAACCTGTTTTAGATGAATGTGAGTTAAGTGAATCTTTGCAAGAGGTTTACGATAGAATGATTTCTTTAAAAATTGACCAAATGCCTGTTGTAAAAGATTACGAAAGCGCTGAGCCTGCGGGAATCATCGATATGCGTTCAATTAAAGCAAAAGTAAATGCTGAATTAATCGCCCGTCAAACTCAAGCTCATGTGGCGTAAGAACCAAAAATAGAAAAAGTAACAAGCTTTTAATAATATTAAGGGTATTTCTAAAAATTGATTTTGAAGAAAATTCAAATATTTTTATTTTGTAAAAGAATATTTTTAAAGAATTGTGTAGCAATAAACTACATGAATTTTATAAAACCATTAGATTAATTGAAAAGAATTAATTTTTATCAAATATTCTATTTTTAGAAGAATCCCTAAGTTGTAGAAAAATTTTAAAGCTAATTTTGACCCTAAGAGCAATAATTTTATTCTATAACGCTTCAAGTACTCCAACTGTAAAAAAACAGTTGGAGTACTTTTTTTCTTCACTTTAATTAATAAAAAATAGCTCAAGACTATGCTAATTTTTAAACTGAGTAATATTTTTGTTAATAACAGAGGAAAAAACTTGACTTTATGTCAAAAGCAGTTAATCTTAGTAATATCTTTTTTTATGTTCTACCCCTCCCCTCCTTTTGCCCCCGTTTAACGGGGGTTTTTTTATTTTAAACTCAATATTGTATTTAACATGTTATTTATTATTACTGTTTTTAATTATAAAATTATTGAAGAAATAATTTATTTTGCTCTTGATAAACAGTTTCAGCGATATAGTAAGCAGTCACAACAAATCTCTTCATAATAACATAAAATATCAGTTGGAGTTGTAGGGTCTCCAGATAAGGCATCATTACTATATCAGTACAAATTATAACAGCAGTTAACATTAAAACATTAAGAACATTCACCTTCAGTACAATCTGTCTTTCTAGCTAATTATTTTATATTTCTTATTTTTGGTGGATTTTCAAAAGTCCCTAACACAAATTTACTTCGTGCATTATCACAAGCAATTAGTTCGCATCGATAAATTTTCTATGAAACGCTTACAGCTATATTGTTAATTCTAAACGAACATCCTCCCGACAAATTTTTAGTGATGGCATTAATTTTATCATCAAATGACAAAATATTAATTGATTATTACGCATTTTTTTAATATAAAATTTTGTAATAAGGTCATAATCATGAGCTAATTTAATAAATAACGCCTTTGGCCAATATGCATCATAATCAAAACTTAATGAAATATTTTTGATGTTATACTTTTCATTTAATAATCAAACACTTTCTGCTAAATTTTTCAAATTATTTGGTTCGACTACCATAATAATATTTTTGATTTATTCTTGATATTTTGAGCTTTTTACTGCGAATTGAAAACTACCATGCCCATCAGCCATTTTGTGCATTTTATTGTGTGAAGATTCAATTCCATCAACTGAAAATGCGGTCAAAACATTATGTTTCACTAAAAATTCTGTAATTTGATCGCTTAAAACTTTATCATTGGTTGTTAAGGTAAAAGCACATGTTTCACTTGACTTTCTACTAATTTTTTGGCATAAAATTTCCTTTTTTCAACAATTCAAACTAAAGGAGAACCTCGCCTCACAAAAAAACTAAATCAATTTAACCAAAATCTTTGCCTCGTTCAAAAATATAATCAATAGCTTGGCAAATATTGTCTTCAGAAATTGATTCAATACGGCTACCTCCAGCATAACAGCATATTGCATTTATGTGTTAGGCATATTGTCGCATCTAATATCATTTGTTATTCATTTTTTGGCTGGATTTTTATTTTGCCTGTTAAACGAGGTTGCTCCGAATTTTCCTTCTATTTGTATTTTTTATTTTAATAATTTGGCCGTGGCTCTTCTAAAAAATGTTAAGTTTTATCTTGTTCTTTTTTACTGGAATCTACATTAGTAACATCACTGCCAAGAAGTTGTTTTTGTGAATCTTGAATTAGTTGTGGTTGCGGGGGAAATTTCTCCCACTAAACGTGTTTGTGTACCTTCTGTACATAAAGGTAAACTCATTGCGCCTACCACTCCAGCAACCATTACGGAATATTTGAAATTACGTTTTTTATGTGATTGTAATTCTTTATTTTACTCTCCTTTTTGCTAAAAAACACTATTCGTAAATATATATAAATAGTGAATTGACTTTTTCCTTTGAGTAATGTAAAATCATTTTATATATATAAATCAAAAAGTAAGCTTCAAATTTTTGTAATTTAGTCATATTAAGAGGATTTCTTTATGCATAACGAAGTAATGAAACGAGCTATGAATCGCTTTTTGGAAGGAGCTTTAGCGGTTTGTGGAAGCCATCGAGGACAACAGAAAAAAAGCTTAATACGTGAAGTTAACAATGACGTGAAAAAAACTGGTAGTGGCTTTCGCGAAAAACCATTCGACGAACCAAATGCCCGCGAACTATTTCGTAATTTTGTATGGGCAGCATCACGTCATCGTAATACTGGATTCATTTTTGGAGGTACATTTAGAGACTCTATTACCAAAACGATGCGCTATGTTGTTACTAAAATTAATGATGTTGAATATGCAGAGTTAAAAGAATTTTTATTTCCAGACATCCCTCTCGTTACTAACGAATTTTTACGTACCAAATATAATATTTATGAAGATAAGAAAAAAAGTGAACCATTACCTAAGGTAACCGTAACGCCTAAAACATATGTCTCTCGCACAAGTCCTTTAGAAGAATCTTATGCTCCCGATTTACCTTCAACTATTAATATAGTTGAAGGTATTGAGGTTGAACGTGTCCGTAGTAATCGTATTCTTTATCGTGGAGATACTCGTTCTCCAAAAGAACTATTCCTCGCAGGAGGATTTGAACCAAATATTCTTTTAAGTGCTGATCGTAATAATGAACGTATTTTACAAGAATTAGCACGCCATTTTCCAGCTCGAATATCATTCACCGAGGAGTTTGAGGTCGCTGAACGGTATATGGTTAGAGCGGCAACTCGTCAGCTACAAGCAAAATCATATATCTATAGTGTCAACGTTAAGAATATGGAGTTGATAAATCTTAATGAAAACCTTCGCACAGGAAAACTTGGTAGAACGTTACAAATGACTCCTGAACAACGTACAGCATATTCGGAGCGCTGGGTTAATGAGCGGCTTATTATTGGAAATCGCGTTCCTTGGACAGCAATTACCAATGTTCTGGAATATTCACGTAACGATAGTCGTCACCATGAAGAGTTTTATGACTGCCAAGCATATGATTTTAAGCGTGAATACCGACATGAATATTTACGTCGTTATTTTAAGTTAGGTTAAATTTACGCATCTTGTAATTTTTCTTTTAGATTGGCAAAAAATACCTTTTTATCGGCAATTGGCATTTCTAAAGCAATCGCTTCAGGGTGTTGTTTTTTAAACCAAGTTAATTGACGGCGTGCATATTGCCATGTTTTAGTCGCAATTTGCTCTTCAAGTTGAGCTATATTGATCTCACCATTTAAGTAAGCTGCAATTTGTTTGTAACCAAGAACTTGATGTGCAGTTGGAGTATCAAACAAATTCATGTTTTCAATTAAATTCTTACCTTCTTCAATCCAGCCTTGTTGTAGCATAATTTTAGTACGTTTAAAAATGCGTTCACGTAAAATAGCACGATCCCAGTTTAAAGTATAAACAATACTTTTGTAACGCAATTGCGGCTGCTCTAAAGTTTGCAGTTCAATTAAAGATTTCCCTGTTAACAAAAAAATTTCATAAGCGCGAATCAACTTACGACGATGTTGCGCCCATTTTTTAGCATCATTAGGAGATTTTTCAGTCATAATTTCTAAAAGTTCACCAAATTTTTCATCATTATCATATTTAGCAAATAATTTTTCACGAATTTTTTCATCACCTGGCAAATTATCAAGTCCATAAAGCAATGACTTTATATAAAAACCTGTTCCGCCCGCAACAATAGGTAATTTCCCTCGCGATTGAATTTCCAAAATTAATTTTTCAGCACGTGCCAAATAATCATAAACATCAACGCCTTCAGTGATTTCAAGAATATCAATTAAATGGTGTTTTATTCCTTCTTGTTCAGCTACAGATGGTTTTGCAGTACCTATATCTAAATATTTGTATAACTGCATTGAGTCAGCAGTGATGATTTCACCATCAAATTCTTTGGCAACTTCAACAGCTAAAGAACTTTTGCCTGATGCCGTTGGTCCAGCAATAACTAAAATTGGATTTTCGCTTAATAAACTACCCATTAGAAATCCACCAATTTATTCTGTCTCGCTAACAGTTGTCTCTTCATCTGGTTTACGTAATAAAAATGACAGCATCAAAACTCCTACACCTACACAAATACAAATATCAGCAACATTAAATGATGGCCAATGATGTTCCTTGCCATTAATCACAACGAAAAAATCGAGAAAATCTACTACAAACCCACGCATTGCACGGTCAACAGAATTGCCAATAATTCCGCTTAATACTAACGCTAAAGCATAGTATCGCTCTTTATACCCTTCAGTGATTTTTCTTAAAGTAACTCCTATTACTACTGCAGCAATCAAGGCAATCATCAAAAGAAGAAAACCTTTTCCTTCAAGAATACCAAAAGCAGCACCCCTATTATGAACGTGATTAATGTTGAAGAGATTTTTGATAATCACAATAAAATCGCGATTATCGTAATCTAAATTCTTAACGATTAACAATTTTGTAACATGGTCAAGAAGAGCCAAAATAATCGCCATAATTACCGCTTTGATAATAACACTATATTCTTCGGCACTTTTAAATTGTAAACGTTCAAAAAAAGAACGTTTACTTTTACTTCCTTGAGCATCATCAACAGTTTGATTTTGCTCATTATCAACTACAATTGAGTTGTTGTTTTCTTTAGACAAAAGGATTTTCTCCGTCGTTTGCTTCTCTAATTCCTTTGCACTTCACACAATACATCGCATAAGGTTTTACCATCAAACGTGCTTCCCCTATTTGATCTCCACAATCTAAACACTCGCCATAGCAATCATCTTCTAAGCGCTCAATTGCTTCATCAATTAATCTCAAAATATCGCCTTCCTCGCTTAGAAGTTGTAACTCAAGCTCTTGGCGATTATTTTCGCTACCAATATCTGCCATATGAGTTGCCATACCAGCACGTTCAGAATTTTCGCGATTTGCGTTTAAGGCATCGTCTTTGTGCAGTTCATATTGTCCTTGAACAATTTGCCGTGAATGAATCAACATCTCATAAAAAACATTGCCGTCCAAATTACTATTGCTACTATTAGCACTATCCAAATTCATTGTGGTTGTCATATTCACTACGTTGCATCCTTTTTCTGTTAATGAAAATTTCTAAATCCTAAAATAAGGATTTTATTTTCTTATAATTTTTTAACAAGCTTAAGAGTGTTTCAATGTTACATTTCCACTTATAGAAGAAATATGCATTCAGAACTCTCTCAATTAAATCTAAACAAAGTTAATGTTTTAGATTACAACTACCTAATGCACTTAACAAAAAAAATTACTTTAAAAAACTGCTAGAATTTTTTTATGGTCGAAAACTTACTATAAATATTGCGATTTTTCAAGTATTTTATCTTGAGAAGTGCAAAATTTACGCTATTTTTAATAAAAAATACTAATTTTAATGGAAAAATATGAAATATTACTCTTTGAACAACAACCCTAAGTTAATTATTGACTTACACACACATAGCACTTTTTCTGACGGAACTTTAACGCCAGAAGAGTTAATAAATTTAGCATATAAACAAAAATTATCAGCTATTGCTATTGCTGATCATGATACTGTTGGCGGAGTAAAAGATTTTCTTCAAACTGCTGAAAATTTTTCAGACGATTTAACAGCAATTCCTGGAGTTGAAATTTCAACAACCTTATTCAATCGTGAAGTTCACATTGTGGGTCTTTTTATTGACGCGGAAAATCAACAATTAAATGATTTTTTACAAAAACAACGCACTGCTCGTCAAAATCGTAATGAAATTATTGTTAAAAAATTACAAACTTGTAACTACGACATCTCAATTGAAGAACTCAAAAAAGAGCTATCAAGTGACGCAATTGGGCGCCCGCACATTGCGGCAGCATTAATTAAAAAAGGTTATTTTTCCACTCCTCAAGAAATTTTTGATAAACTATTACGTCGTGGTAAACCATGTTTTGAACCACGCCCACTGCCGCCAGTTAGCGAAGCTATTGAAATTATTCATGAAGCCAATGGAATTGCTATTTGGGCACACCCTGTTTACCAACCACGCAAGGGACAGCGTCATCAAACTCGAAAATTTGCTAAAAAATTAAAAAGCCTAGGACTAGATGGAATTGAAACATATTACACTGTTTACAATGAGCAGCAACAAAAAATGTTACAAGAAATTGCACAAGGGCTTGATTTATTAGAATCTGGAGGAAGTGATTTTCATGGCGAAAACCAACCTAAAATTATGTTAGGAAAAGGTTACGGAAATTTGTCAGTACCTTACAAGGTTTACGAAAAAATGATCGAATATATTGCTCAACGCAACTAATAACTTTCGCCTTTTGTGCTTAAAATTTAAAAATTAACTCAAATAAGTAAAGATCTTTATGCTCCAACAAACCTGGAAAAATTGTCAAATAAAACTGGTTAATATAATAAAGCAATTCACGCTATTTATTGGTTCATATCCAGCAATTTTAATATTATTTAACTGCGTTTTGACAATTTTTTTAGGCAATATTATTGCAAAGTTTGATGAATCATATCGTTACTTCTATATATTTGCTATCTTACTATTTGTTTTAACAGCTATAAGCCTTATTACATATTTTTCATCAAAAATAAAATTTTTGGTTAATGTTTTTCTTATTTTTATGGTTTTAGGAATAACTATTTTTAAAAATAACAGCTATGATAACCTTGAAAATTCATTGCCAAACAGTTTACAGTTTACAGCTATTTTAGAAGTCACCGACTATAGCGCCTGTGGTAACGCAATTTCTTTTTTGGACAATCCAAAACTTGTTCAAGGTAAAATAGTTGATGTTATTAATCAAAATACGCCTTCTGAATTAAATTTAAAGAATAAAAAAATTTTCATAAAAACAACCTACTTAAATGAAAAACTTGCATTTGCCGATAAAATTAAAATTACTGGTCATATTCGCAAGCTTAACAATTTAATTCAATATCAGAAATACAACCTTTTAAGTGCAAAAACTTATTCTAATTTAGATTCAAATTATCAAAATAATGAGAGTGGCTTTTATAATTATGTAAAAGCAAAAAATATTTGCGGAATTGTATCAGTTTCAAACTTAGAATTTATTCCTCAAGATTCATTTTCAATCGCAAAAAAAATTGTTGATTTCAGAAATTTTTTGATTAATCGGTTAACTAAATATTTGCCCAAAAAGGATCAAAAAACACTTTTTTGTGCGATGTTTTTTGGAATTAAGCAAAATTTAAGCCGTGAAGATAAAAAAACTTTTATTGATAATGGAATAATTCATCTTTTTACAGTTAGTGGGCTTCACGCAGCAATGGTGGCATTAATTATTTCACTGATTTTTCGAGTGGTACCATTTCGTTTTCGTCATTATTTGATTATTTTTTCTCTAATCTGTTATCTTATTATGACTGGCAGCAACCCGCCCGCATTGCGCGCAATTACCATGATTAGTACAGTTTTATTTTTTAAATCTCTTCGTTTGAAAACACCAATCATTAATACCTTAGCATTAACTGCAACATTTTTTTTAATATTCAACCCATTTTTACTAACTGATTTGGGCTTTAATTACAGTTTCTTAGTGGTCTTTTTCTTAATAATTTTTTCACAAAAATTTCAAGATTTAAGCTTATTATTTTATGAAAAAAGCAGTTATATTGCTAAAGTAAAAGAACGCAAAGTTGAATTATTTAAAGCACGCACTCTCAGTAATTTCTTTGGCTTAATTTGCGGATGCATAGTGGCATTTTTAGCGAGTAGCTTAGTATCAATAAACTCTTATAAAGCATTTTTTAGCGTTTCTATTTTAGTTAACATTATACTTTTCCCTTTAGTTTGGGCAATTTATGCAATTGTTGCCATACAATTTTTATTTTGTTATAGTGATGTGGTATTAGAAATTACTTCAATTTTTAACGCTTTTTTTATTGACTTAATTTTTATGATTTCGCGTTCTTTTTCAGAGCACTTCAAACCGCAACTAACTGGACAGATCAACACTTTTGAGCTTTTTATCATTGCAATTTTACTCTTTTTATTCATTAAAGGCAGAAAAAAAATTTCATTAACCGCGTTGAGTGTAATTTTAATCTTAATTTCCTGGAACTATTTTTTTGCAGTAAAAGACTTTTCAAAAAATCAAATTATTGTTATTTCAAGCAATAATAGCTATCAACCGAGTGTAATTGTTAATTTAAAAAATTCTTTTTATTGCACTATCATTAACTCTGGCGACTACCATAGCGCCAATTTCATCACAAATAGCGTCAAGAAGTATGCCCCAAGTAAATATATTGTTAATTATTTTACGACGATTAAAAAGTCATCATTGCATAATGCTGTGTGGTTAATTAAAAATCTACATCCTCAGCAAATTTTCTTACTGCAAAAAGAAAAACTACGCTCACATTACGCCAAAGATTTAGTGAAATTTTGTGAGCAGAACAACTTTAATTTAAATGTTTTTAGTAAAAATATTCTTTATACAGGTGACAAATACTATTCTGAAAGCTATTGTTATAAAGCTAATTATTTACAGCAAGATTGCACTGTTACTAAAAATTTTGGCAATTATAGTTATTGGTACGATTATAATTTTAATATTGATAACGTGCAATTTAGCGATCAAGATTATCTTTTAGAGGTTGATGGTTTAAACCATTTTGGCGAAGGAATTATCAAGCTTTATAAACTTGACAGCATTAAAGACAGTAAACAATTAATATTTAAACATAAATTTTATAGCAGTAGTATTACAAACGTTACAGAAATTATTTTTTAAGAGGTTTTTATGAATGAAAAAAAATTAAAAATATGCCACATTATTACTAGAATGATTGTTGGAGGAGCTCAAGAAAATACCTTTTTATCATGCCTAGGACAATTAGAAGCTGGTCACGATGTAACGTTAATAACAGGACATTCACCAGGTCCAGAGGGTGAACTTCTAGCACGCTGGCACCATCCTAATTTAAAAGTACAAATCAATAATTATTTAGTGCGTAAAATTAACCCTATAAAAGATTTTTTAGCATACACTTCATTAAAAAAATATTTAAAGCGTGAGAAATTTGACGTTGTTCATACCCACAGCTCAAAGGCTGGTATTATTGGCAGAGCAGCAGCATGGCAGAGTCATGTACCGTTTGTTTGTCATACGGTGCATGGACAAGCATTTCACCCTTTTGAAAAAGGGTTAAAAAATTTTATTTACATCGCTGCAGAAAAATTTGCAGCAAAACGCTGTCATAAAATTTATGCTGTTGCAAATGCAATGATTAACCAATGCGTTGAAGCAAAAGTTGCACCTCGCAAAAAATATTCTGTTGTTTATAGTGGAATGGATATAAAAGATTTTATCAACGCAAAACAAGATTTGAATTTAAGAGCACAACATAATATTCCTGAAGAAGGTATTGTCATTGGCGCCATAGCTAGGTTATTTGAACTAAAAGGGTATGAATATTTTATCCCTATGGCTATTGAATTATTAAAAGAAAATGACAACCTCTATTTTTTAATCATTGGCGATGGCAATATGAAAGAGAAAATTGTCGAGCAAATAAAAGCAGCAAATTGTGAGAAACACTTTATTTTTACTAATTTAATCGCCCCCGAAGAAGTACACAAATATGTTGGCATTATGGATATTTTAGTTCATTTATCACTTCGTGAAGGTTTACCAAGAGCAGCAGTACAAGCGTTAGCAAATGCCAAACCAGTTGTTGGATTTCATCTTGACGGCACGCCAGAAGTAGTCATAAATGATGTAAGCGGCTATACAGTTGAGGCAAAAGATACCGCAGCAGTCATAAAAGTTGTTAAGAAATTAGTGGACAATTCCAATTTATGCGCTAAATTAGGTAAGAATGGTCAAAATATTGTTAAAGATAAATTTAGCAAAGAATTTATGGTCAAAACGTTGCTTGAAGAATATCATAAAAACTTAGGCTATTAGAAAATTTTTAAATATGGATTTAGAAAACAAAAAAGCTGAATTGACAAATTATTTACAGTCTTTAAAAGCGATTGTGATTGGTTGTTCTGGAGGTATTGATAGCATTTTATTAGCTACAGTGGCGCTAGAAGCCTTAGGAACAGACAATGTATTGTTGATTCATGTGCGTAGTGATTTTTCAATTGAAAGTGAAACCAATAACTTTTTAAAATTAGTTCAATCACTACATTGTCATTACAAAGTTGTTGAAATTAATGATATTTTAGAAAATCAAAAAATTGTTAAAAACTCGCCTGAAAGGTGCTATTTTTGCAAACATAAAATTATGAGCATTTTGCAAGATGAGGCTAAAAAAGCAAGTATTAAATTTGTTGTTGACGGGACTAATTTGGATGATTTTGACGATTATCGTCCAGGGCTAAAAGCTACCAAGCAATTAGAAATAATCCACCCATTTGTGATGGCTAATTTTAACAAAGATGATATTCGACAATTAGCAAGAGAATTTCAGCTTGATGTTGCAAATTTACCGTCAAATAGCTGTTTAGCAACACGTATTCCTTACTATGTAATTTTACGCAAAGAAATTTTAACTATGACTGGTGAGGCAGAAAAATTTCTACACAGTTTAGGAGTTTATAATTGTCGAGTGCGTTATTTTGATGGAAGTGCAAATATTTCAGTTGATGCAAGTTCGATGAAGGTTATTTTTAAGAATCATGGTAAAGTTTGTTCTTTTTTAAAATCATTAGGCTACGACGATGTTGCCTTAAATCTTTCAGAGTATAAAACTGGAGATTTAAACCGAAATTTACAATAAAAGGGTATTTTTAAGTTTTCCTAAAAATATTAAAGTTAGGAGTTGGGTATGTCGCTATTTAGCACTTTTCAACCACCAATTAGTTATTCTGAACCATTATTTAGACCGCCAGCTGAGGCAAATAGCTTAATTTTTCAAGTTAGTTATGGCTGTCCACATAATAGTTGTAAATTCTGTATGATGTATAAAGATTGTCAATATAAAGTTCGCGAAAAAGAGGCTTTATTCAAAGAAATAAATGCGGTCGCTGACTATTATCAATATACTCCAAAGGCTGTCAAAAGAATTTTCTTAGCCGATGGCGATGTGATGAATTTACCAACCAAACATTTAGTTGAAATTTTAGAATTATTAAATGAAAAATTTTTAAACCTTAGCCGTATTGGGATATATGCAAATGCCAGTTCTATTAATAAAAAAAGCGATGAAGAACTTAAAAAATTACGCCATTTGAAATTAACAACTCTTTATACTGGGCTAGAATCTGGTACACAATTCATTCTTGATAATGTCGCAAAAGGTGAAACTGTAGAAGAAAATATTACGGCGATTCAGCGCGCTCAAAGTTTCAATTTTAAATGTTCTGTGATGGTTCTTTTAGGACTAGGCGGTCAAAAATTTTCCGAGCAACACGCATTAGCCACTGCAGAAGCATTAAATAAAATGCAACCGCGCATTTTATCAGCATTGCGTTATATTGGAGTTGCTCAATCTCCACATCAAAAACTTTATGACGATTATAGTGAAGTATCCGAAAGCGAGGCGTTACGAGAACTATATTTATTACTTAAAAATTTAGATTTAAATCAAACAGTATTTTCGGCTAATCATTCCTCCAACCCATTACCAATACAAGGAAGATTGCCAAAAGACAAGAATAATTTATTAGCTCAAATAAAAATGTCATTAGATAATAACCTATATCGTCATGAAAAACCGTTTTTTTATCAATTATAATTGGAGAATTAGTTGCTAGTAGTGTATAGTTAATTTTATCAAGGGGATATTTTTTCATTTCAAAATTAAATATCGCCTCCCATTCAACTAATTATTAACAAGTTAAAATCTGGGAAGATATTGTATAAAAATGAATGAACTAGAACAATATTTAGCAGAAAACCAACTTTCGACCAAGCCAAAGAATAAATACAAATTTATTCGTTCTCTAGGTCATGGGGGCAGTAAAAATATTATCCACGTTTTTGATAATGATACATCACGTGGTGTAGCTATGGCAACATTAAGCGATTTTAAAAATCGTACTGAAGAAGAAATTATTGCTTTTCTGGAAGAAGCGAAAATTAGTGCGATTCTCGAACACCCAAATATTGTACCGGTTCATGATATTGGTCTTGATGATAACGGGGTTCCATATTTTACAATGAAACGTCTGAAAGGACGCAACTTAACAGAATTGCTTTTTGAAATAAAAACCTATAAACACCGCAAAATTCCTTCAAAATATACGACAACATATATGTTAAGGATTTTTTCTAAGATTTGTGATGCAGTTTCGTTTGCTCATGACAAAGGTATTGTTCACCTAGATATTAAGCCAAAAAATATTCACTTAGGTGAATTCAGTGAAGTACAAATCATGGATTGGGGTTTAGCTCGTTTTATCGATCGGAAAGAGAATGCTACTAAAGATGATTTTAGTTTTGCAGCAAAAGAATTAGAACGAATGCGCAGTAGCTATGAACACCGCCGAGATTGTAAATGTCCCAATTTAGATGATAATGAATTAGAACAATGTCTCAATATTACTAAAGGTACTCCTGGTTTTATGGCTCCAGAGCAGCTTAATTATATCAATCCTTCTTTTGACGAACGTACCGATGTTTATGCCCTTGGAGCAATCCTATATTCAATTTTGACAAATTCCAATCCTATAGAGGGGTCCATCGAAGAAATTATTACAAAAACTTTAACTGGCGATATCCAGCCGCCAAGAAAAAAAGCGCCTGAAAATTTAATTTCTCCTGCATTAGATGCTATCGCAATGAAAGCCTTAGCATTAAATCCTAAGCATCGTTATGAAGCTGTTGTAGATTTAAAGAGGGATATAAACGCATATTTGTCAGGTTTTATGACTTCTGCAGAAAAAGCAACTCATACTAGAAAAATTTTACTTTATATCAAAAGAAATTTCACATTAACAGTTATCATGGGAACAATCTTAGTCTCTTTGACGCTATTTTTAGCAATATTTTTAAGAGATGTCAAAAAAACTCAATACAGCTGGTCACAAATTGCTCGTCAAGATTTTAGCAGTGGTTTTTATGATAACAGTGTTTTCAAATTTCGTTCTTCAGATAATAGTAGTGATGTTAATGTTTGGGATGAAGATTCACTGGATGGTTTAAAATGTGTTGAAGACCAGTGGCTATGGTATAAAAGTTACTATTTACCAACTAATTTAAGAATGGACTTTTCATTCTTCCTTAAAAATGAAGATCTTAATTTAAAAATTGCATTAAATGGTTTTGATAAAAAAACTAATTCACTTGGCAACCCACTCGGATATTGTGTTAAAATTGATAATATCAATGAAAAATCACATATTTCGTTGGAATTCAGCAACATTTCTCAAACTATTAACCTCAAGAATGCTTATGTATCCTTAGAACGCAATGCTATTAATAAAATTTCAATTTTACGCTTTAGTACAGCTATTATAGTGCAAATTAATGATGACAATGTTCTCGAGTACCAAAACATCTTGCCATTATCAACGGAGTATTTGAATTCTGCTGGGATTTTACTCAAGAATCATAGTATTAGTTTAACTGAATTTAAATTATCACGTTTAGAACCGCCAGAACGATCTTCAGCACTGTTAAATGGCGATAGCTTAGCTGATTATGGTTTTTACCGTAAAGCAATAGAAGAATACTTAAACTTAGCAAAGTATAACGCTAATCGCACATTAGCTTTTGAGGCTCTAAAAAAAGCATATATTTACAATAGTGTGAATAGTGATATCGTTGACCGCCAAAATGTTTTCCATACGATTAAAGACATTAATGATTACCGCCATCTAAACTTTTTTGAAAATTATGATGTCAATCATGTTGAGGCAGTATATTTTTGGCGCAACGGCGAATTCAATAAAGCATTGAAAAAAATGCAAGAAATTGTAATAAGAAATCCAGAGTTTAGCTCTTTTAATTCTATTTTAAACCAAAATCGCAATAACGATTTACCTATAGAAATTCAAAAAAAGCTAGCTAGAATCATTTCTAAAGCTAAAAGTGTTAATAATTTGAATTTATCAAGTTTAGGAATTAGTGATTTAACAATTTTTGAAAAACTAAATTTTATTACCAATATTGATTTATCCAATAATAAAATTAAAGACATTAGTGCTTTAAAAGATGTAAATTTTGATAATTTGGATATTTCAAATAATTACCTAGGAGCATTATCTAAGGAGGTTTTCGATAGTTTAAATGTTACAAATTTAATTTATCAACCTCAAAAACAAGAAGAAGATTAAATTATGAATTTATCAAAAAACAGTAGAAAGTTGATTAAAAAATTTCAAGCTGGTCCAGATTGGATTGTCCCTATAGGATTGTTTAAAATACAAAAACATTTCTCCTTTTTTTCTCTATTAATAAATTGGGTTGGAGCGAGTTATTTACGTTGGTTTTCAGAATCTGGCCGAATTTTGGTTTTAACTTTTTTCGTTTTTTGCATTTCAGCAACAATTACTGATAAAACACGATTAATTTTTGCAATTGGTTTTATTCCGACTGTATTTATTATTGATTTTATAACGGGATTTATTTTTCGGCCAAAGCTAGAATTACACCGACAAGTTCCACACCGAGCGCGCTGTGATAGTGTTGTTACAATTCGCTATACCTTAAAAAATAACCGTAAGCATTTTAATTGCTATAATTTAATCGTTGATAATTGCCAAAGCTCTAAAGCATTACCATATGTAGCTCCAAAACAAAAGTTTGAAGTTATTAAATCTCAACAAAAACTAGTTTGTGAGCAAGAAATTGCACTAACTCAGCGTGGTAAATTTATTTTACCAAGTGTTGTTTCAGCCTCTTTTTTCCCATTTGGACTTTTCACGTGGAACAGCAAAAATGATATCCAGCGCAACATTACAGTTTATCCATCGTTTAACCCTTTTGAAAGCTTAATTTTACCTTCGGGAAGTCGCTTCCAACGCCACGGTAATAGTATAGCTAAAGATGTTGGAGAGACCAATGATTTTGCTGGTTGCAGAGAATATCGCCATGGTGACGATGTTAGAAAAATTAATTGGAAAAGTTATGGAAAAGATCATAAACTAACTATCAAAGAATATCATCAAGATTATTTAATAAAAACTGCTGTTATTCTTGATATTAATAATTATAGTAAAAATCCATTTGACTCAATGCTTTCATACCGCATCAAACACGGGGAAGAAACGACTGAAGCTGCAATTAAAATTACAGCAGCAATTGCTGAATTTATTTGCCATAATGATAACATCATAGATATTTTTGCTGCTGGAGATAAAACATTTCATTTACAAGCTGTTGGTCGAGATAAAGCCTGTCTAAACATTATTCTTGATGAGTTAGCATGTTTGCAAAACGATCGTCACGAAAATAAAAAATCACCTTTCACAACTTTAAGCAGTGACATTATCGATGAAATAAATTCCATTGGCAGCGTGTTTATGATTACTAAAGGATGGACAAAAAAACATCAGGAATTTTATGAGAAAATGATTTACGCAAATACTTATGTGAAAAGAATTCTTATTTGTGATGAAAATGATTTTTCTGTGCCAAGCAATATTTCAATAAGCCACAAAAGTATCAATAATGGGGAAGTGTTTAATATATGAAAAGAAAAAAGAAAAATAATGACTTGAGAGAAAGCTTATTAAATAATTCTCAGTGGGAAAAAGTTGGTTTTAAGCTAAAAATCAACACCTATATTTTCCTAATGGTTATCGCATTGTTTTATGTTTTATTAACAAAAAATTATTTTTTATTGCTAACTTTGACAATATGCGCGATTACAACACTTTTTTTTAAAAAAAATGTCAAGGTTTCTTTAAAAAGTATTTTATACATCACAGTACTTCCTCTCTTAACAACCGCAATTCTCTACAAAAGTACCGAGTTTCATCCATTAATTTTTGATTTCACTCGCTTAGTATTCCGTCATAATATCTATATTCCATTTATACTAATGATTTCAATGTTAATGACAATTTTTTACCGCAACAACAAAAACATCGTTATTATTTGCGTCGGACCATTACTTTGTTTAGCAATGTGCTCTGACTGGAGTTCAACAATGGACCGCGAATCACTATTAGCTAAATTCAATGAAAATATGAGATTAGAAATAGTTTTTTACGCAGTAGTTATCATTAGTTTTTCATTATTAATTAAAATTGTTTACACCTACTATCATCCTGAAAGAATACGTCTTTTTACCCGTAAAACAATGATTCAGTTCATAACCATTTTAACATCATTTTTTATTGCATTTGGTTTATTGATTGCTTATGAAGAAAATCGCTTACGAATCAACTATGCGTTACGCCATGTTGTTAGTGCGTTAACAAGATTAGATAATTATATTTTATATGGGAATCGCAAAGTTCAAGGCATTAGAAATCAAATATCTCTTAACGGTAGTAGCAAAGAATTTATGGGTAATGATGATTCAATAATTATGCGAGTCAGTAATGTTGAGTCAGAGGAAGAAAAAGATGCTGTTAAAAAATTAAATAATGAGATAAATTTCAGTTACTTACGAGGTAATAGTTATTCAAATTTCGATTCAGCAACCTGGACAAGTGGTACATTCAAGACTAATAAGCCATCATCTGCTCAAAGTGATTCAAATGTTACTACATTTTATTTAAACCGTAAACAAATTGGGACATTAGGAACGCAATTCAAAATATTCCTAGAAACTTCTGTTGATAACAAAATTTATTTCCCAGGGAATTGTTTTCAAATAAAAACAGTTGCAGATGATCTAGAAATAGATTATGGAGGTAATGCAATATTAAAAGGCTGGAGCACTAGTAGCGATTACGATGTTTTTGTTCCAGTAAACTATAATCAGGAAACAGGGTTCAACAATCATTTGGATGAGACTAATGATGAAATTTTAACTCAATATTTAATGCTAACCAACCGTTATCGAGCAAGTTTAAAACGTTTTCTTGAGCCCAACAATAAAAAATTTAAAAAATTAAAACAACTTAGTTTTAAGCAAAAGCTACATTTTGTTAATCAAAAGTTTGCAAATTTTACGTATAGTTTAAATTTTTACCGTAATTTGACTTTATTTAAAATAAAATTACGTGATAAGGTTCGAAAAGACAAAGAATTCAGAAAAACCATTTTAAAACAAGCCTTTGAATTACAAAAAAGAGTTAGATCACAAAATACACTCAACTTGAACCAAGCACTTAAAAATGCTACAACCAAAGCAAATCGAAAAATTGTTGAGGACTTCATTAAAGAAAGCAATAAACAAAAAAATGATTTTAAGAAATTTAAGAGAAGCCGTAGAGCTCTACAAAAATATATTGAAAATTATTCACCATTGGACTATTTCATGTTTGAAGCAAAAGATGGTCACTGTGAAATGTTTGCAACAGCAACCGCTTTATGTTTGCGGTTATTAAATGTCCCGACACGTTATATTACAGGCTATATGTGTGAAGAAAAAACACCATTTGGTTATTATGTAGTTCGTCAACGCAATGCTCATGCATGGGTTGAAGCATATGATTATGAAACAAAAACTTGGTACAAGGTTGAAAATACTCCAGATGCAACCAATGCATTTGGTAGTAAAAAAGAAAATAAATGGGGCAAATTTGCTAGTTTAAAAGAACAAATGACGATGTTTTTCAAACGTATGATTGCTAGTTTTAAGAAAGGAAATTTTAGCACATTCATGGGAGCGACTATTGATAAAGTCATTGCCTTTTTGAAAGAATTTTTCACTAATGCAAGGTCACTTATTAGCTTTATTATAGTGGTAATCTTAATTGGCTTATTCATTTTATTCAAGATTAAAGGATTTGCATGGCTATTTAAGAGTCAGAAAAAAAGCGATTATGAATCTATTTACAAAAGTTTACAAAATATTGAAAGTGAAATTGTAAAAATAACCAATCAACCACGCAAGAAAAGTGAAAGTTTTAAGATTTATTTTGAGCGTATTTCTTTGAATAAACAGCTCAAAGAAATGTTGTCAAAATGGTGCAAATCATTTTATTTAATTAGGTATTCACGTGACAAAGTCGAAAATTTGAATGAAGAAGATTTAAAAGCATTGCAGCAAGAATTAACCTTTATAACTAAACAGTTGAAAAAAAATGTTAAGAAAAAACCATAATTTATTCATTGATAAAAGCTTAGTGGCCGTATCTGAAAGGTTAAAAGATTTTTCATTGTCAATAATTCGAAAAAAAATTACTATGCTAAAAGAAGACACTGTGCTACAAAAAAAAATATCTATAGCCTTTAGTGGGGGGAACTCACCAAAAATATTTTTCAAGCTATTTGCAAATGCATTGACAGATGAAGATCTAGCTTATTTGGAATTTTTTCAAGTTGATGAACGCTGTACAATTAATACCGACTATTCATTATTTAACCGCCAATTAATTCAAAAATATTTTTTAGCCCGTTGTTCAACAACCGTGAAATTTAACTTTATTGAACTATTGAATAAAAATAATTCACCAAAAAAAATTGCGAAAACTTATAGTAATGAGATCCGACATTTTTTTTCTAAAAATAATAGTCAAAGTTTTGATATTGTATTTTTAGGAGTTGGTAATGACGGGCACACCGCCTCAATTTTCCCGGCTTCAAACGAATTACTTAATGCTAAAAATATTAGCGAATATGCTATTGCAACCCAAGCTCCCACAACGGCATCTCCACACGTCCCTAGAATAACATTATCATTAAAAACAATTAATGATGCAGATAATATTTTAGTGTTACTTTCTGGACAACAAAAGCTTGATTTACTAACCAAAAATATTAATGAATCATTACCTATATTTCATATAAATTCAAAGGCTAATTTTTTCATTAATAATAAAGAAAAATAAAATTTGACATTTTTTTTCAAGAATTAATATAACTGAAATTTCGAGTCACATTAGCAAAAAGCGAAATTATAAAATACTCCTGAATTTTCTGAATAAAAAAAACATCAAAATTAGATACCGTATACCGCGAACACTCTCAGAAAAAAGACAAATACGCTATAAAAGTAAAAATATGTAAAAAATGAGTTACGCATCAAACAGCTCTTTTTTGAAGTGATATATGCTGAAGAATATGAGAAGAACCACAAGTAGTGATTTTTATCATAACCAAAGGACATTTCTAATGCCCTTTAGATTCAAATTAAAAAAACTCAAGCTATTAACATGATCCTCCGCAGTCGGCACAACCGTCTCCACAGATAGTTTGTTTTTTCTCAAAAATTAATGTTCTAACTAAATCTTCGCCACCAAGAAGGCCCAACGATCCATTTAACGCCTCAATTTCTGAATATACGTCAACACCATCAGGAGTGAAATTTGGTCCACAAATAGCTAAAGGAACAGGTGTACGAGTATGTTTTCTTAGCTGAATTGGCACTGGATGATCTGGTAATACGGCAAAGTTAATGTCACAGTCAAGTTCACCGTTTTTAAACATTTCACAAATTCCCTTCATTACTGGAATCACAATTTGACTGTCAAAGTCATTAATCGCTTTAATTTTTAAATCTAAATCACCAAGATGTGAACATTCATCAATCGCTTCAACATGCAAATAAACCAAATCATTACGCTTAATTGCTTCAAGTGCTGCAGCTGCTTTGCCAGCATAATTTGTATCAATAAAACCAGTAGCTCCCGCAACTTCAATAACTTCCATTTTAGCACAAAGGCCAATACCTTTGACAACATCCACGGCGCTAATGACCGCTCCTTTTTTTCCATCATACTTTTCTAAAAATGGTTTAAAATCTGGTTGATAACCAGGACTCCACGGCCAAATTCTATTTGCAGTCACTTTCAATTTTTTATTTAGCGAATGATCAGCTAAAAATTTTGCTGCTTTCTCACATAAATCTTTTATAAAATCAACTGTAAATTGCGCTTTTACATCATCTTGATCTAAAGCAGTCCACACCAAATCATCAATGTGTTCGCCATGAGAAGAGTCTGGCTTGGCATAAGTCACTTTATCAGAAAATTGCTCACCATGCAACACCAATAAATTTCGATAACTAACCCCTGAGTAAAATGTTACTAAATCTGAACCAAACTCTTTTTGTAAATCATTCATCAAAACTTCTGCAACGTCTTCAGCCAAATGACCACTCGAATAATCATTCATAATACCTTCTCTAGTAACATTTACTAGATTACAACGCCATGCGATATCCTGTGGACCAAGTTTAATTCCTTGACTCACAGCTTCAATCGGTCCACGTCCTGGATAACATTCAGCAGGATCATAACCTAATACAGACATATTTGCCACATCTGAAGAAGTTGGAAAGCCATCAATTAAAGTTCTAAATGTCCCATTGACTCCTGCCTTAGCGATACTATCCATTCCAGGAGTATTTGCATATTCAAGGGGAGTTTTATTATTCAATTTATCAAGGCGATTATCCGCCATGCCATCTGGTAAAAAAATAATTGCTTTTGCCATAATAATACTTTCTGTTAGTTATTAAATTATATTTTATTTAACATAATCTAACTCATTTTTAACATTTAGCAACTTTTTGTAGTGTAATGTTGATTGATTTATAAAAAAACTATTTGATGAAATTAATCTTTAAAAAAACGTCTTTTGACATTCTTTGGTCGCTTAAAAACTTGTGTTTCATCCTCAACAACAACTCTTTCTTTTTTATTTTTAATAAATGGTGCTAAATCAGGCGCAACATTTAAGATTGAAGTATTTGTTGTTTGCTCAAAATCACTCTTGCGCTTTTGGTCTGGAATAAATGAAATTGTTGAAGTACTATCAAATAAAGAACCATCCTCCTCCTCAAAATGCACTGGAGGTAATTGCTCTTTCGAAATGGTCATTGTTGAAACCTCTGCAAGGGCACGTGACACCTTATCTTGACGAATCGGCAACCTAAACATCGCTAAATTACGAGCATAAAAATCATCTTCTTTATGCTTATAGAGGTTCTTTTGAAATTCTAATGTTTCAAGCAATTCTTTTTGATATTTAATATAGTATTTATCTTCAAAACTCAAGCGCGATATCTTTTGCAATAATTCAGAATAAGGCATTAAATTTTTATCTTCTCTAACTAATAAATCAATGTAATTAATATATTGAATTAAAAATGTCTCAACAGCCAATTTCTTATTACTAACAGTGCTTGCATGATGATAAATAACAGGAACAACCGAGTCTGCATCAAGCCCCCAATAACGCATAACTACTCCTCCGATAGTACCATGATCAACACTGAAAACTTTTACCTCAGCTTCATCAATACTACAATTAAAGTGCTCCTTATACTCGGTCACTAAATGAGCCTTTAGTGGATTGAATTTCTTTAAAATAACAATCCCTAAATCATGGATTAATGCTAATAAAATTAAATTATGTCGCTCAAAAATATTTTCTCGCTTTAATAATTTTGTCAATAACAAACTCGTAGAGTAACAATGCTCCCACTCTTTTTGGTAGCCATCAAACAACGGTAAAACACAATAGGATAAAATAATATGACGGTAATTAAGCTCACCAAAAGAATGCAGAACGTTTGCTAAAACGTCTTTAGTTATATTAGACTTCCTTAAAGCATTAATCCCCTCTTCTTTCGCAAGAGTGGCTAAAACCAACATTAAATCTTCATGTTTCAAAATTTCCTCAGCAAGCTCCTCTAAAGTGCTTCTACGCTGAATCATATTTCTAAACAATACCATATTTTTTTCGGGTATCTTAGGCAAAGCTTGAGAATATGTCAACTGCTTAATAGTGAATTTACGCCGTCTTTCCATTTTTCAAACTATTCCTTTATATATTTTGCGAATTTAATCATTTTATGACTATTTTGTTATTTTTTGTTGCAACCTACTCTTTTTGCTCAATTTTACTATTAACTTTACGGACAAAAATCCTATTATTTTAGAGTCTAAACATAATTTTTAATAATAAAGAAAGTTATTTTTTTTGACTTTTCAGAAGAATGCTACCCCACAACATTTTTTTTAATTCTATGTTAAGAATGATGTATAAAAAACAACTAAACATAGATGATAAAATTCTTTTTTACAAATATTATCTACTACAAAATCAATTTTGAAGAAAAATAGAAAGGTATAACAAAATAAACAAGTCTAACACAACTGCAGTGTTTGCAAAACTTTAACCATTGGCAAACCTATTACTGTACTATTATCACCAGTTACATTTGCAATTAACTGCTGACTTAATGACTCTTGTAAAGCATAAGAGCCTGCTTTATCAAGAATGTGAATATCTTCAACATATTTCTTTATGAAATTATCATCAACACTATGAAATGTAACATCGGCAAAATCAATAAAAACACTCTCAAATTTTCTGTTTTTACTCATAATTGCTACCGCAGTTGCAACAGTATGAGTTTTACCTGCTAATCTTTTTAGCATCCGAAAAGCAGATTCAATATTTTCAGGCTTACCAATAATATGCTTTTCAAATTCTAAAACAGTATCACTAGCTAATAATAAATCTTCATCATTGACCAAAAGTTCGATATTGGCTTCTGCTTTCATAATTGCATTTTTCAAAGCCAACTCAGAAAACAAACATTCACCATGTTGCAATTCCACAACTTCAATAATATTCTCCAAACATAAAAAATCCACGCCAGCATCAGCCAAAAGCTCTTTGCGACGTGGAGACTTAGACGCTAAGTATAACATATTTCGCTATTTTTTATCCTTGTTTTTACTTTTAGAATTGGGCATTTCAAGGATAACTTTTTCTTTCTTAACATCTTTAGGAACTTTAACTTTTTCTGAATCAATAACTTTTTCATCTTTTACAGTAAATTTACCAAAAGTTTTTGCAGCCTTCTCTTGTATTTCTTTTGTTGCAATCTGATTAGGAGAAATTTCTGGTTTATTATTTTCGCTAGCGTTAGCCATTCCAGCATAATTAAGTTGAATATTTTTTACATTTAACCTAATATGTTTGACGTTTCTAATCCCAAACTTATTCTCAAGAATTTCTAAAATTCGTGTCTTATAACTCTCAACAAATGATGGCAATTTTTGATTCGCCAAATTTACCGTCAAGTTTATGTTAAAATTATATTTTCCACCAGTTTCATAAAGGGAAATTTTTTCAATGTCAATAAATTTGAATTCACATCTTAGTGAATTTATAACCTCAAAAATAGCTTTTGCGGAGATATTTACATCGCCACCACTGCTTTTTATCGTCAAATTTTTACAACGATGCTCACGAAATAAAAACATCAAAAAGTAACGAATTATTATCAATAAAATCCATAATAACACTGCTGTCATACAGCCTAAATAAAAATACGGCAAATCATCTACTGTGGCGCTCTTTATCAAATCATAAATTTTATTACAGATCTCCATTTTTCATTCCTCTATTTGATAATTCCATTTTTTTTAATGGTACTTCTAAAGTCTGATTTTTAAAAGCACCCATTAGTTAGTAAAATTTGTGAGTTATCATTAAATATAATATTTCAACCTGTAATAAAATATTGATTACAGATTGAAATAATATAAAAATTCTCAAATGTTATAATTTATCTCAAAAGAGTTAAACTTCATCAGTAGCGTCTTCAACAGTCATATCTTCTGGAGCGTCAGCAACTTCATCTTCAATCTCTTGAATCACAACATTTACTGCTTTAACTGTTTTACCTGCCGTTTTTTCAACAGCTTCAATCACAGATTCCTGAACATTTGCGGCTACTTCTGGAATTGGAATTCCATAAAAGATATTGATATTCACTTCAATTTCTAAGCTGTCACCATTGTCAATAATCTTAATCGCTCTATCATGAATACGACGGTTTCCCACCATTTCTGCAATATTGTCAACAAAAGAACTACCAGCTAAACGTGCAACTCCAGGAACAGTACATACAGCCTTACGCACGATTGATGCAGTTACATTAGTATGGACTTTAATATCGCCTAAACTAGATTCTTCAATAATAGAACTTACATTTTCTTCTAAATTTGCATCTTTCATAGTAATTTACTCCTTATTGTTTTTATTCGAACTGTAAAATTTCAGTATCACAGTTTTTGTGTTAATCAAAAACGCACACTAATTAGTTTATTATTTAAAGTATTTTACTAATATAGTATCATACTCGAAAATTAACAACAATTATTAGTCATATTTATCTTCTTTAATTTAAGATAATATTTTCTAAACATCTTTACGAACCTGGCTAATTATAATCTAAATAAATTAGAAAGAGGTTCGTAAAAATGCTTTCAAACCACAAAATGGCTTGTTAAGAAATTTCTATTCAGCGTCTTTAGCCATTTTTTCAAAAGCTCCATCAGAAGTAATTTTCTCAATAAAGCCTGTATTATATACCCCCGAAACAAAATCCTCGCAACCCAAAACAAATTGAGTAAACGGAATTGATGTATGAATACCTTCGACGATTGTTTCGTCTAGCACACGCTTACATTTTGCAATTGCCTCTTCACGAGTATCCGCGTGAACAATTACTTTTGCAATCATACTATCATAGTATGGCGGAATGCTATAACCGCTATAAACATGTGAATCGATGCGTACGCCCATCCCACCTGGAGCATAAAATAAATTTACTTTACCTGGAGATGGAGTAAAATTACGATATGGATTTTCAGCATTTACACGGCATTCAATTGCATGACCTTTGATTTTAATATCATCTTGAGTGAATGATAATTTTTCACCCGCAGCAACACGCAACATCTCTTTAATTAAGTCAACACCAGTAATTTCTTCAGTCACTGGGTGTTCTACTTGAATACGTGTATTCATTTCCATAAAATAGAAATCTTCACCACTAACTAAGAATTCAATTGTCCCAGCATTTACGTAACCAACAGCCTTAGCTGCTGCTACTGCAGCATTACCCATTGCTTCGCGCATTTTAGCAGTTAATGCCGGTGATGGAGCTTCTTCAATTAATTTTTGCTGACGACGTTGCACTGAACAATCACGTTCACCTAAATGAACCACATTGCCGTGACTATCAGCAATAATTTGAAACTCAATATGTTTTGGGTTAACCAAAAACTTTTCCATATATAAATCGCCATTACCAAAAGCATTTTCAGCTTCAGTTCTAGCTGCGTGAAATCCTTGAATTAAACTTGCTTCGTTATGGGCAATACGCATACCACGACCACCACCACCTGCAGAAGCTTTAATTATTACAGGGAAACCAAGCTCTTTTGCCATAGCTTTAGCTTCGTCTTCACTTTTTAATAAACTTTTACTACCTGGAGTAACTGGCACATTTGCATCCATCATTGTTTGACGCGCAACATTTTTATCACCCATTGCACGCATTTGCTCTGGAGTTGGACCAATAAAGGTAATATTACACTCACGACAAATTTCTGCGAAATGAGCATTCTCTGCTAAAAAACCATATCCAGGGTGAATTGCATCCACATCGCAAATTTCTGCTACGCTGATTAAACGCTCAATTAACAAATAACTTTGAGCTGAAGCAGCAGGACCAATACAAACAGCTTCATCAGCAGCTTTCACGTGCATGCTATCACGATCCGCTTCAGAATAAACTGCTACCGTCTTGATGCCTAATTCACGGCACGCACGAATGATTCGTAGTGCAATTTCTCCGCGATTGGCAATTAATACTTTTTGTAACATAACAAATTCCTATTCTTCTACTCTAAAATTATTATCCAATCACAAATAATGGTTGATTATATTCTACTGGAGTTGCGTTATCAACTAAAATCTTCTTAATAGTACCAGCTTTTTCCGCTTTGATTTCATTCATTACTTTCATCGCTTCAACAATACAAACAACTGTGTCAGCTGTAACGGTATCGCCTACTTTAACAAATGCAGGAGCTTCTGGAGATGGAGATCCATAGAATGTCCCAACCATTGGCGAATCAATTGTATTTTGATCTTCAACCGCCTCGTCTGCCGTTGGAGCTGATGCCGCCGCAGGAGCTACTGCTGGGGCTGCGACCGGCGCTGCTGCTGCTACTGGCGCTGCTACATGTTGGATTACAGGAATATTATCTCCACCACGTTTGATACATAAATTACACTCTTCAGCCTCTATCTTAAACTCTGTTAAATCATTGTTTGACATTAACTCGACAATTGTTTTGATTTCGTCAATTTTCATAGCTTTAAAATTCCTTTCTTAACTATTATTTTATCTTAAATTTTCTTATATAATTAACCTAAAAATTAATTTTTCGACCTTCAAAAAAATTAATTTTAAAATTTTTAACGTTTTATAATGTGAATTTTTCTTCTTGCTCTTGCAACATTTTTACTAATGCTTCTAATGCTAGCTCATATCCATGAATGCCAAAGCCACAGATTTGACCAACACACTTCGCAACTGTCATCGAATGATGACGAAATTCTTCTCTCCTGTGAATATTACTAATGTGAACTTCAACTACAGGAATATCAACTGCTTCAAGCGCATCACGAATTGCAATGCTTGTATGAGTATACGCCGCTGGGTTAATAATTATTCCGTTAGTTTGATCAAACAATGCTTCACCAATACGCGAAACTATTTCACCTTCACTATTACTTTGGAAAAAATCAAGAGAGCAAGACAAATTATCCTGCGAAACCTTAGTACGCAGATTTTCATAAACTGTATCGAGCGAATCGTAACCATAAACCTCTGGGTTACGTTTCCCTAGCAATTTTAGGTTGGGTCCGTTTATTACTAATATCTTCATAATAACTTAAATATAAAGCGAAAAATACCATTTATCAATTAATAACCTAATAAAAAATATATTTTTCTACTTCTCCATTGGTAATTCATCCTCTTTTAACTGCACTGGCGGCAACAATTTATCAAATTTCTGACGTTCAAAAGGCTTACTGTCATTCACAATAACGGCAGTCGATGCAACAGTTCCTACCGTAGCAGAATCAGCCTTTGAACTTTTTAACGAATTATAGATAAACATTGTACCTAGCACAATTATTGTTAAGACTGCGATTCCAGCTAAAGAAAACCAAACAATAATTCTTTTATCCGCAGAGTCTAAACTTTCTTGCTCTCCGTCACTTTCTGCATTGTGATCCATTCTTTCAGAAATTTGTACCGAACGATCTAGTTTAATACTATCGATAATCTTCTCTGCATATTCAGGAGCTAAACGATAAACTTCACATAAAGTTCTCACATAAGCACTAGTATAAACAAACGGAGGCATATTGCTAAAATCATCTTCTTCAAGCGCAATAATATATGATTTTTTAATTTTTGTAATCTCTTCGACTTCTTTAAAATCCAAATTAACTTTTTCGCGCGCTTGACGCAATATATCACCATTTTTCAGATTATCGATATTATCAATTGTATTATATTCAACTGTTTTCGCAGTTTGTTTTAATTTTATGGTTTTATCGGCTACTTCTCCAGTCAAGGAGCTATACTGATCTTTCCTATAAGTCGCCATTTTATAATTTTCCTTTTTCTTTTCGGATATCCTGTCTTCAGACTGTGAATTCTCTTTATCTAAAATTACTGCTAACTGCTCTTCATCTTTTTTGTCATTAAATTCAATCGTGGCAATCTCTTCAACACTAAATTGCTTATCATCAGCTACCGTATCATCAAAAACAACTTGTGCATCTTCTTCACGATGAAAATCACCCTTAATATCAAGTAAATCTTTCGTCAAATCTTGTTCTTTTACAATTTTTTCATCAACATCAAACATTAATGCATCCGACGCCATTTTTTGAGAATCAACATCTAGTGAATCTTCAACCACTTGCAATCCCACATCATCAACTTCGCTTGAATTTTCAGTGCAACTATCATCTTGCGAGTCAAGACTTTTGAGTTCGCCAACGGAATCTTCGCTATTAGTTTCCTCAGAATTACTATCTTTTTGAGTTTTAGCATTTTGCGAGTCAGCTTTTCCTCCATCAGCTTCACTATCTTTAGGAGTATTACTTTCGTTATTATCAATAATTTGATCATCATCAAAAATGAACAAATTACTATCGACAAAACCGTGAAAACTACCCTCACCTTTATTTTTTTCGCTCATTGCTATCACCCTTTATTTGTTTTTTATTTTCATAAGTGAAGTTATTATAATCTGTATAAAACAGCCACAGACAAATTATTGGTTATTGCATAAATCTTAAATAAAGCTAAATTCTCCGCAATTCTAATATTTTCTTATTTTTCAATAAAATTTATATAATCTCAATTTACATTGGTTTAGTGATTTTTACAAATTATTATCTATTTCATCAAAAACTAAAATTTCTCTTTTTGAACCACCAGGCAGAGGAGGACTAACAATTCCACGCTCTTCAAGGCTATCAATGATTTCAGCAGCACGATTATAGCCAATTCTTAAACGACGCTGAATATAACTAGTGCTAACTTTTCTTTCCAGCAATGTTATTTCAAGAGCTTTCTGCATCAATTCAGAATCTCCAGATTGTAAATATTTAGCAACAATAGGACTAATATCCACGGCGTCATCAATTGAGTTATTAAAAGCATCGGCTGCATTACTGCCATTTTCATCCTGAGCATCCTCATTTGCGACAACATTATCATTAAAACGTTGCTCAACTTGCCCCGAAACAAATTCTACAACTTTTTCAATATCGCTATCTTCAACCATAGCACCTTGAATCCGCTCTAAATTAGCACTGCCTGGCGGGATAAATAACATATCCCCACGTCCAAGTAATGTTTCAGCGCCTTTTTGATCAAGAATAACACGACTATCAACTAATGAACCAACCCTAAACGCAATACGCGTAGGTAAATTAGCTTTAATTACTCCTGTTATAATATTTGTTGATGGACGCTGAGTTGCAATCACAATATGAATACCAGCGGCACGCCCTTTCTGAGCGATCCTTGCGATTGAAGTTTCAACATCACTTTTTGCATCAGTCATCATGACATCAGCCAATTCGTCAACAATAATAACTAAATATGGCAATTTTTCAGGTAACTCTTCACCATTATCGTCATAAACAGGTTCACCTGATAAATCACGCGAATTATAGCCATTTAAATTTTTCACCCGTGCCTTAGCTAAAGTACGATAACGTTTTTCCATTTCATTTACCGCCCATCGCAATGCAATCGGTACTTTTTGCGGATCGTTTACAACTGGAGTAATTAAATGTGGCAACGATGTATACATTTCCATTTCTACTACTTTGGGATCAATCATGATTAAACGTAAATCTTCTGGTGAAAACTTAAACAATAAACTCATAATTAAAGTGTTCATGCAAACACTTTTTCCACTACCCGTAGCGCCCGCTATTAACAGATGCGGAGTTTTCGCTAAATCCGTAATCACTGGCTTGCCAGCAACATCTTTACCTAAAACAATAGGAATATCACTTTTATTATTTTGCCAGTAGTCACATTCCATTAAATTACGCATAAACACTGCCGAAGGTGATGGATTTGGCACTTCAACGCCCACAGCTTTACGTCCAGGAACAGGAGCTAAAATACGAATGCTTTCCGCAGCTAAATCCATCGCAATATTATTGGCAATTGCAGTAACTTTTTCAACCTTAACACCCGATGCTAATGATACCTCATAACGAGTCACGCGTGGTCCAGAAATAATATTGGTTACCTGTCCTTCAACCTTAAAACTTTCCAAAGTTTCCTGCAACACCATCCCCGCTTGCTCTATTTCAGCTTCATTAACTGTTTTAACCTCTGCGCCTTTACTTAGCATTGAAACTGGGGGTAAAATAAATTCACTTTTAGCGTTAGCACTAAAATTATCCCCTTCGGATACTTTATTCAGAACTGGCGAATTATCATTAAAAGTTCGTGGCGAAATATTATCCTTTTGCACATTATTAATAGTTGGTTTATTCACAACTTTAGGAATATTTAAACGTTCTCTGATATCAGTTTCTTCAACTTCATCATAATTATCATCAAATGATTCTGAAGCTTTACTTTCCGCTTGATTTGATTTAAAATTTTGCGATTTTAACGAACCGTTACCACGGTTAACTTGATCAGCAACATTTTTATGAACATCATCAGGCGCAAAAAAATCAACACTTTGTTCATCATTTCGCTGTTGTTCGGACTGTTTACGTTTTTCTTGAATTTTACGCATCAATGGGCTTAAATTATTATCCTGTTCCACAACCTCTGCTTCTTCAATTTTTTTAGAGCCAGACTGTTTTTCACGCAATGATTTAATTTTGTCTTTGACACTTTTTGAATTTTCTTCCTCTGCATCAGCTATTTTATTTGGCACGCTATTGAGATCAAGTTCATCTTGCTTTTTATTCTCTTGTTTCCCAAACAATGAAAATGAGGACTTTTTATCTTTTAATTTTTCTTTACGAACCTCTTCAGCAAATTGCTTCTCTTTTTGTTTCAGTTCAAAGTGTTGTTTTTTTAACTTCAACCGTTGTTCTTGAATCTGTAGTTTTTTAGCAATTTTTTTCTGTTGTTTCTCTGTTTTATTTCCCATTGCTTCTGGAATATCAAAATTAAAATTGAAGTTCTGCTTTTTAAAAAAATGCATTAATACACTGTGCCAGTCTGAAATATAAAATGACACCATACCAATAAAAACTAAAACTCCAGCAAAAACTCCAATTCCGACCGTTCCAATATAACGACGTAAAAAACCTGCTTGAATATGTTCAACAGCTGGTGATGCAATGAATTGCCCTATTAAGCCACCACTCAAAGCACTAAATGGTGCTTGCTCACGCCCAATTCCAAGCTTAGAGGTTATTTCCACAAAATAATTCGGATACATACCAAAAAGAATAACTACCCCAAAGCAACAAATAATAAAACTACTAATATAGCCTCTTCTTTTATGCTCAATAGGCAATAATAGCCTGAAACAACTCACAATTAAAAGAGCTGCTATCACATAAGAGGCTACTCCAAAAAACAGAAACATTCCACATGAAATATATGCACCAAGAGCTCCAATCCAGTTGCCAAAAGCATGGTTAGAACCACCAGCAATTACTGCAAAATCTTCATTATTATGTGAAATTAATGACAAAATCAAAAATACACTAAACAATAAAAATATACCGTATCTTAAGCGAAATCCTTTGTTTTCCAATGTTATTCTCCTAAAGTCTTTTTATTGTTAATTAACTATAATTACTGTTAAAACTTCTATATTTAAATATATAAAAATATTATTTTTTGGCAACCTTTTTTGCACCCCAGTCCAATAAATCTTTCATAAACTTATTACGCCCTTTACTACTTGGCATTCCCATCACAACGCCAACTAAAGTTGTGTCGCCCTGATGATAAACTGTCGTTAAACACCACCCTGCAGCGTTTGTAAACCCAGTTTTCATACCTATTACACCTTTTTTTTGGCTAATTAATTTGTTAGTATTAGCCAATAATGTGTATTTATTTTTACCAACCTTTCGTGGCAATTTAAATGACGTTGTTGAGGTAATATTAACAATTTCAGGGTATTGAAGTAACAATTCTGCTAAACGTGCTTGCTCTTCTGCACTACTTTTATTAAAATTTGCTTTACGATTACGATATTCCGTCAAACCGTGTGGGTTAACATAATGACTGTGACCAAATCCTAGCTCTTGTGATCTTTTATTCATCATTTCGACAAACTTATTAACATCACCTCCACCAAAATATTCACCAACTAAATAAGCAACGTCATTAGCACTTTTAATCATCATCGCTTTCAGCAAGTTATTAACTGTAAAACTTTCGCGCGAATCTAACCAAATAATACCTCCACGTTGTTTAGCACTAAACTTAGCCGCACTTTTTGAAACATTAACAACCGTATTTAATGTTTTATTATTAGCATTAGCAATTTTTTCCATTGCTAAAAGCGCCGTCATCATCTTGCTCATAGAAGCAATGCCATATGATTTATTGTGGTTTTTTGCCCAAAGAACTTTTCTTGAGCCCAAATCAACCAAAATTCCTGCTTTAGCTGCCCCACTTCCAGCAAAATTTGAAACTGCTAAAGAATAATCAAAATTCATTCCTGGTGCAGTATTTTTAAATCTTTTTTGTAACTTATTTGTTGGATATGTTGGATTTAACGGAACAGTTCTAACCACAACTCGATCTTGAGATTTAGTTTCTTTACTATCTGTTTTTCCAGCCGTTTTCGTACTTTCTGCCATTGAATTAGTTGACGTTTTTGCAAAATCTTTTTTATCAGTTTTGGTTGTAGTAGAAGTTGATGCGGTTGGCGTTGCTTCAGTTCCAGGAATAACCAAATCCTTTGAACGTGAGGTTGTTGGCGCAGTCGTTAAGTCGCCAGTTGAAGTCGTTGAACTTAACTGCGGTTCAGTCGTCGAAACTTTAGTCTTAACCTCCGCAGCTTTGTTTTCGTTGACCTTAGCTTGAGTTAAATCACCAACAACATCACTTTGTGTGTTGCTATTATTCGCTGAAACTTGTTCGATTTTATTATCATCGTCGACAGCGTTACTCTTTAGAATGAATGGCACAACTAAAATAATATGTCCAATCACCACGGCGCCAATTAATAGCCCAAACAATAAAAATTTTCCACTAAAAATGTTTTTCATTATCTCTTTCTTTATCTGTAAGTAGTTAGTTTTTTTTATAATATAATTATCTTTTCTTAATTTATTAAAAAACATTTATGATATTAAACTATAAACATAAATATTTTTTAATATTGTTATTTCTCAATTCTATTTAAAGCTGAAAATAATGCTCTAACAGCAGCTTTGTCAATATTTTCATGACGACCAGCACCATAATGCAACACTCCGTCAACTTCAACACCCATATACGCCATTGCTACCGCATTTGCGTCTGTTCCGAGAGTCTGCTCCGAAAAGTCGACTAGCACGAAACTTTTAATAAAATCCAAAGTTTTAATTGCTGCAACCATTGCAGAAACAGGTCCATTGCCATTACCTACAACGTCAAATTTTTCTCCTTTAATCGCCATTTTTAATGATACTTTAACAATATCAGCTTCTTCCTCAGGCATTCGCTTATACTCTAAAAGTTGATAATCTCCAGCAACATCAACAAACTCCGTTTCAAAAGCATCATAAATATCTTGAGTGCTTAATTCATTATTTTTTTCTTCTGCAACCTTTTGAACAACTCCTCCAATTGCAGGGTGCATTTTCTTTGGAGGGTATATATCAAAATCATTCTCAAGAATATAAACAACACCACCCTTTCCACTTTGAGCATTAATACGAATCAATTTTCCATATTTACGCCCAACATCTGCTGGATCAATATGAAGATATGGCACCTTCCAGTTTTGCTCAAAAAATTCTGAAATTTCCTCACGCAATTCCATTCCTTTACGAATTGCATCCTGATGCGAACCAGAAAATGCCGTATAAACCAAGCTTCCTGCATATGGATGGCGTGGATGAACCATAATGTTTGATGCTTCTTCAACAATTTTTATCACATTGTCAATATTAGAAAAATCTAATTTTGGATCAATTCCTCGTGAAAACATATTCATTGCCAATGTAACAATATCTACATTTCCAGTACGTTCACCATGTCCAAAAAGTGTTCCTTCCACACGTTCCGCTCCTGCTAACAAAGACAATTCACTTGCCGCCACCGCACAACCTTGATCATTATGCGCATGGACACTGATTGTTGTTTGATCTAAATATGGATAATTTCTACAGAAATATTCAATCATGTCGGCATACTGATTTGGAGGACGACGCTCAACAGTCGCCGGCAAATTCAAAATAAACTCATCTTTTTTGCATTCGCCCCACACTTCCTTAACCTTTTTTGACAGCTCAATTGCAAAATCAATATCAGTATCAGTAAATTCTTCTGGTGAAAATTCATAATTGATTACATCACGCATATTTTCACGCTCAAGAGCATCTACAACTAACTGAGTACCTTCAACCGCCATTTTAATAACTTCATCACGTTCACGACCAAATACAAATTTTCCATGTAGATCTGAAGTTGCCACATAACAATGAATAATTCCTTTTTTCACCCCTTTAAGAGCTTCAACAGTACGATCAATTAAATGTTTACGAGCCTGAACCAAAACTGAGATTGTCACATCTTCTGGAATCAAATTTTCTTCAATCAATTTACGGCAAAAATCAAAATCATCTTGTGAAGCCGAAGGAAACCCAACCTCAATTTCTTTAAAACCAATATCAACTAGCAAGTTAAAATAATCTAACTTAATCGCAGGTCCCATTGGAATTGGTAATGATTGGTTACCATCACGCAAGTCCACAGAGCACCACTTAGGTGCAACGGTCAACTCATTTGCAGGCCATTGACGATTTACTATCGGTATACTACTTGGTTTCTTATATTTTGGAAAACTTTTTTTCATAGTCATTGCAAACTGTTCCTTCTATATATTTTATCATGAAATTTTCGACTTAACTATAGTATATTATTTTTTCATGAATATTCTCAATAAAAATTTATTCAAAAATAAATATAAATTAATTTAAGCGAAAAACAAAACAATTTCTCAATTTTATTGCGAGTTTTTTATCCAATAGCATAGTAAAATGGTATTTTTTACGCTATCATAAAAAAAAATTGTAAATATTATTAATTTCACTCTTTACATATTAATTAAAGCAATTATTTTAATATAATTGATTTCGCCTAATTCTAGTATTTTAGAAAATAAGTTATTTATTATAAGGAGTTTTATATGGCTGTAGATAGTAGTTTAATTAAAGGTTTAACAGAGCCATTAATTTTGCATTTAATTGCAAAAAAGCCGTACTATGGTTATGAATTAAGTAGTACCGTTAGTGAGATTTCAAATGGCAAGTTTATTTGGAGAGAAGGTTACTTATACCCATGTTTAAAACGTATGGAAAAGCGTGGCTTACTAGTAAGTGAGTGGCAAATTTCTGATGATGGAAAGAAACGCAAGTATTATTCTATCACAGATGAAGGTGTCACTTTCCTTGAAGAAAAACGTTCTGATTGGTTAGAATTAAGCGAAGCTGCTTTAAGTATCTTCAATAGCTAAAAGCAACTGAGCACATCTTACTTAAGCAATATATTATTATAGTTTAACAAACATCAATTCAACAACTCAGATCAAAATCAACTAGCATATTTATAGGTTTTTATTTTTATATTATTTTACAAGAAGTGCATGAAAAAAACTAGAATAAAGGCAGGGAAATAAACCAGACTCACTTCGACACAGCAGGATAATTATGCTATTGATTAATAAAAAATTATTTTAATACTTTGTTTAACATCAAGAACGCAAAAAGGTCATTACATATTTTTGTAATGACCTTTAACTTTGTAAAAATGTTTAATACAATAATAAATCTATTCAACCTGAATCCTAACTCGCAAAACCGTCCCCCCTTTAGACCAATAATCAATATTTATTGCTTCATTTTTATATCCATAACGATAACGACGGCCAGAATCTCCATAAACGCCTCGCACTCCACGCCTTGATTTACCAAGCAAATTTTCCATTTGCTTAACAGTATAAATTTGTTCAAAATCAACGTTATCTAATAGAACTTTGATCGCTTCAAATTTCTCTTTACTATTTTCAGATAACTTCGCATTTTTTAGCGTTGCAATTTCATTTTTATAAATTTTAAAAACATCAATATCACATCCAGCTAATTTTCGCTTTTCTCCAACAATATTTTCTTGGTCAAAATTGAAACAACCACTTACAAAAAATGTCATAGCGGCACAACTCATTACAATAAACAAATCTTTAAAACCAAACAATCTTCTGTTTTTCATAACAATTAAACTCCTAAGCTTTTCAAGTCTGCGGCAAAAATATTTACATCAAATTTTTTACCAGAAATCCATTTTCCATTAAATTCTAAAGTTGGAATAATCCAATCATCACCGCCATTAGCTTCAATAACTTTTTTTTCGGTGTCAACATCAATTGTATCCATATTTACAAAATCGAATTTAATATTATTTTTATTTAAGTAAGCCATTGCTTTAACGCAATGGGGACACCAATGTGCTCCATATAATTTTAACATTTTCCATCCTTTGGTTACAAATTGACTTTTTTATAGAACAAAACTATTACTCTTTGCCAGTACTGCCAAAGCCACCTGCTCCACGCAACGAATCACTCAATTCTCCAACTACAATAAGCTCAACCTCTGGCAATTTACAAATCACCATTTGTGCAATTCTATCGCCTCGTTTGACTTGAAAGTCTTCGTGTCCACCATTATACATAATTACTCCAACTTCACCACGATATCCAGCATCAATTGTGCCTGGAGAATTTGGAATCAACAAACTATGTTTTAACGCTAATCCGCTACGCGGACGAACCTGAGCTTCATACCCGTAAGGTAGCTCCATAAAAATACCTGTTGGCACTAACACCGTTTCGCCCTTTGGCAATACCATACCAACACAACTACGCAGGTCAAAAGCAGCATCATCATGATGAGCTTTACTTGGAACCAAATCCTCACAACCTTCTCTTAATGTTATTTTTACTGTCGCATCATGAATTTCAGCCATTATATGCTCCTTATTTGAATTTAATCTTTTATTCCTGTATAACAATAAAATTAACAATAGCAACACTTAGACTGTTATTCAACAGAAATAATCTTTTTTATTACTATAAAAAACTTGTTTTATCAATCTAAAGACGTAATATTAATATTGGTTTTATTCTTTAACATTAACCTATAAAACAATTTTAATACTTGGAGATTTTCATACTATGCAGAGACTTAAAAATTTTTTCTTGCTTCTGTGCCTATCAATTATATCAGGATTATTAACAGCTTGTTATACTCCATTAAACGTCGCCGAAGCTTTACAACAAAAAACTAATGAAAAAATTTATACCGCATATAACCTATTCTATACCGATATTAATAATATTGATGCCGAAAATATTATAAAAGGTAATTTTATACCTTACGGAACTCCTGTTGGGGTAGTCAAAAGTGAAACCTCAAGTTACTTCAATCATAGTATAATCACCTTTAAAAATCTAAAAAATGGTGAGTTATTTACGGTTCGAATGGTTCATGCAAAAATGATGATACCGCCAAACCAAATCTTACGCCACTTTTTAACCACAAAAACACCAGAGCAAATTAACAGTACATTAACAGAAAAATTTATCCCTATTATTGAACAGGGTGAAGTCAAAAAAGGAATGACTAAGGCTGATGTATTAGTTGCTTATGGGTATCCTCCACGCAATCGTACTTCAGATACAACTGATGATACATGGATTTATTGGAATGACGTCAACAGCTCAATTCGTTTTGTTTTTAGAAATGAAAAAGTTGCTGAAATTATTGATATCAAAAACTATTAATTTTTGACTATTGATTTAAAAAGGGAAAGTAAAATGAAAAGTGTGGCGACATTTTTATTTGATGAGCTAAAACAGGCAACAAATGGCGCATGGACAGTCAATAATTTTGTTAATAACGAATATTTAAATAATGCCATTGCGATTTCAACCGATAGCCGCACCTTTACAGGCAAAAATAATTCTTGTCAACTTTTTATAGCGATTAGAGGTGAAATTTTTGATGGTCATAGCTTTGTTGAAAAATTAATTAATCAAGGAATTTTTGCAGTTTGTGTTGATGAAAAATTTTATCACGAAAAAAGCACTTATTTTAATACTTTAACCAATAAAATTGCCATATTAGTTGTTCAAGACACAACTCAAGCATATTTAGATTTAGCGAAGTTTTATTGTCAAAAATTAAAAGATAATAATAACTTAAAAATTATTGGTATTACTGGTAGCTGTGGCAAAACTTCTACTAAAGAAATGCTTAAAAGCATTTTAGAAAACGCATTTGGGATAACTAAAGTTTATGCTACAATAAAAAATACTAATAATCACATTGGTGTTCCACAAAATATTCTTAATATGGAAAAGGACACTAAGGTAGCAATTTTAGAACTAGGAACAAGTGCACCAGGAGAAATCGATCGCTTAGCTAATTGCTGCCGTCCTGAAATTGCAATCATTACTATGATTGGACATGGTCACCTAGAAGAATTAAAAAGCATAGCAGGTGTTGCAGAAGAGAAAAGTGATATTTTCAAATATATGAATGAGCAGTGTTTTGCTGTCATTCCTGCAAATTGCAATGAAAAAGATATTGTTTTAAAAAAATTAGCAGTAACTAAAGCGCAAACTATCGAATTTTCAAATTCGATCACTGCTAATGTTTCAATTTTTGGGTCAATCATTGACCAAAATATTTATGGCTCAAATATTGAAATATCAAAAATTAATCAAAATAAAAATATTACAAATTTTAAATGTTTATTGCCGTTTCAAGGTGAACACCAATTAAGTAATGCTCTCGCAGCGTGTGCTGTAGCGTATATTTTAAACATTAATGATAAAATTATTGCACAAGGTTTAACCAGTAGTCACAATGTTGGCATGAGAATGAACATAACCGAAAATAAATCCCATAACATAACTATCATCAACGATGCGTATAATGCAAATTTTGAAAGTATGACAGCATCTATAAAGTGGCTTAATGACTTGTTAATTAGCCCAAGCTATGAAAAATTTCACTGCTTTATGGCATTAGGTGATATGCTTGAATTAGGAGAAAAATCAGTACATTTACATAAAATAATTATTTTAGAATTACTTAAAAATATCACTAACGAGCGAATTCCAAGGTCCAAAATTTATCTAATTGGGGATAAATTTCAGGAAAGTTTGCAAAAATGTCATCTTGATAGTAATATAGCAAATAGTATCAAAACATTCCCAAATAGCGAAATTGCTCAAAAAGAGATTGCTAAAGATCTATATAATACACCTCAAGAAAAAGTGTTGTTTTTAAAAGGATCACGCGGAATGAAATTAGAATTAATTGAGGAATACTGTAAATGAAAATAGTTGAAGACTTAGTAAAAGTAATACAAAACTATGTTATTGAGTTAAAACTTGATAGTGATAAAAAACAGATTAAATCACTTAGTAATAATTCACGCAAAGTGCGCCCAAATTATGTTTTTGTTGCAATAAAAGGATTTACTTCTGATGGACATCAGTTCATTGAACAAGCAATTGAAGCAGGCGCAAATACTATAATTTATTCACAGGATCTCAAAAAATACCACGATGAAATAAATTATATAAAGGTCACTGATACAGTAGCAGCTTATAATGAAGCAGTTGCTTGGTTTTTTGACTATCCAGCCGAAAAATTAAAAGTAATCGGAGTAACTGGAACGAATGGAAAAACTACTACAGCATTTATTATTGAATTAATTTTAAATAGTTTAAACAACCGCTGTGGATTAATTTCTACAGTAAAACATTCATCGATTTTAACGCAGATTGCCGCAGAAAGAACAACTCCTGAAGCATTCTTTTTACAACAATTATTTGCACAAATGGTTGAAGATGAATGTCACAATGTCGTCATGGAGGTTTCAAGTCATGCGTTAGAGCAAAAACGAGTTGGAAATACAAAATTTGCAGTTGGTATTTTCAGTAATTTGAGTGGGGATCACCTTGATTATCACCACAGTATGGAAAACTATTACAACGCAAAAAAGACCATGTTCATTAATCATATTTCTGATGAAGGCATAATCATTATTAACCACGATTGCGAGTATGGTCAAAAATTGCTTAAAGAGCTGGTAATAGAAAAAAAGTCAACCCAAAAATTAATTAGCTATGGTTTCAATCCCAATGCGGACTTTGTATTAAGTAACTTTAGTAGCGATGAAAATGGCAGTTCATTTTACCTTAAATTACCTGAAATTGACGAAAAATTAGCAATTGAGGATAATTTAATTGGCGAATACAATGCTCTAAACTTAACTGCTGCAATTATTGCAGTAAATAGCTATGGCTATGAATTTGATGAAATAATCAAAATTATTGCTGAAGAAAATTTTGTTATTCCTGGACGTTTGGAAAGGTTTCAACTTGATAACGGGGCAACGGTCTTCATTGATTATGCACATAGTGATGATGCACTAAAAAATGTTTTAATGGTATTGAGGAAAATTTGTGTCAATAAATTAAGTGTTATTTTTGGCTGTGGCGGTGACCGTGATAAGACAAAGCGTCCTCGCATGGGAAAAATTGCGAATCAATACGCTGATAAAGTATTTTTAACAACAGATAACCCACGTAGTGAAAACCCTAGTGATATTATCAATGATATCAAAGAAGGTATCGACACTGATTGTGATTTATACGAGATTGAAAATCGTGAAGCAGCTATTCAAGCAGCTCTAAATCAAGCAGAAACTGGAGATATAGTTTTAATCGCAGGTAAGGGACATGAGACGTACCAAATTATTGGCGATGAAAAAATATTTTTTGATGATAGCAAGGTAGTTAAAAAGTTTATTGATGCATAAATAATTATATTTGAAGTTTAAATTTTATATTAAATTTATTTAAAATAGGGGAATTATATGAAGAAGTTAAATGTCCTACCATTTCAAAATGTTAAAAATTGGTATTTAAGAATGTTTTTAATTATTACAGAATTTTTTTTATTACTTTATATCATTAGTTGTGTGGCGCTATATTTTCTGCAAGACAACTTAATTTTCATCCCTAAAAGCGATACTTTTGAGACTCCTGCCGAATATGGAATTGAGTATGATAATATCTATTTTTCAAGTGGTACAGATAAACTTCATGCGTACTATGCAAAAGGGCGCTTCATAGAAGATGCCGAAACAGAATTCAACGCTAATGACTACACCATACTTTATTGTCACGGAAATGCAGGCAATATTAGTCACCGTTCAAAAACTATGAAAACATACCACGATTATGGTTTTAATATTTTTGTTTTTGACTACAGCGGCTATGGTCAAAGTAGCGGTAGACCAAGTGCAGAAAACGTTCAACAAAATGCTTTAGATGCATGGGACTATTTAATTAATGAAATGAGAATACCAGCAAATAAAATTATTGTTCTTGGTCGATCAATGGGAGGCTTTGCTGCATTATCAATTGCTGAAAAACATCAACCTTTTGCATTAAGTTTAGAGTCAACATTTAGTTCAATACTTAATATTGCACAGCATCAGATGCCAATTTTTCCAGCAAGATTAATTTTAAAAAATAATTTTGATAACTTAAGCAAAATTTCAAAAGTTAAATCACCTCTTTTTATGGTACATTCAAAAGAAGATAATGTTGTCAAATATTATCATAGTCAGAAACTTTTGAAGGCAGCTAAAAATAACAATGATATTCCACGACTAAAATTTACGCCATTTATTGGAACACACAACCATTGCTATACTGAAGTTACCAATGAGTATCATCAAAAATTTTTCAATTTCATGGAGAAAATTTGCTTGATTAATGAGAATATCATTGAAAATGAATAATCATTAGAAATAAACAGCTTATATTGTCATAAAACAAAATTAATTATATCGCTCAAAATCAATAATTATAGGCAAATGGTCAGAAAATTTAGCTTCGTTATCAACCTTAAAATTGATAACTTCTATATCTTCTGAATGTAGCACAAAATCTAATTCATGACGAGGGGCCCAAGCGGGGAATGTTTTGACATTTGCAGTATTGGCGTTTTTTAGTTTTAATTCATCACATAAATTGCTTATTTCATCATCTCCATTAAATGCATTAAAATCTCCAGCAATAATAATTGATTTCCCACTTTTTTCATGTAAGTCTTTAACTAATTTTGTAAGGTGCTCAAGCTGTTGCTGACGCGTTTTTTGCCCCAATGCCAGATGAACAACAAAAATTGCAGTGCTATTGAATTCAATTTCTATAATAAGACGCTTGACCCCGAATGGGAAATAATGAAAATTCTGAATATTTAATTCACCTTTTGACAGCAAAGCATTACCTTGTTGCTTTAAAAAAGGCATTTTACTATGCCACAATTCGGGAGCATATTTTATTTCACTAATAATGTTGTAATCTAAAGAATTGGCAATAATCTGTGCTTGATTTTTATTTGCACCATATGCAGCATCAACACATTTAACTTCTAACAAAGCAATAATATCAGCATTTTTCTTTTTCAAATATTCAGCAATATCAGCTAAGTTGTGACGATTTTTATGCGGTTTAACAAAACGCAACCACGATTTAAAAATTTGCCAAAAACTTTTATGAGGACCAGTGCTATAGGCAATATTGTAGCAAATTAATCTCATAATTAATAATTTAATTCCTTTTTTTGTTAAGATTTTTTTGCATAAATATAAAAAAACATTCATATTATAGTGATACAAAAATTAAAATATTAATAAATAAAATATAACTAATTAGAAGGTTTTTTGCAATGGATACAGCAAAAATTATTGACGGCAAGGCAATTTCTGCAAAAATTAATGAAGAAAATGCTCTAGAAGTGGCACGTTTAGCACGCGAATGTAATGTTCAACCAGGGCTTGCAGTGGTGCTAGTTGGTGAAGACCCAGCATCACAAGTTTATGTAAATATGAAAGTAAAAAAATGCCATGAGTTAGGTATTTTTTCTGACAAACGTGTTCTAAGTAAAGATGCAACGATGGAAGAAGTTTTAACATTAGTTCATGAATTAAATAATGATCCAAAAATTAATGGTATTTTAGTTCAATCACCTCCTCCACCACAAATTGATGAAGAAAAAATTATTGCAGCGATCAGCCCTAACAAGGACGTTGATTGTTTCAATGCAGTAAACGTTGGAAAAATGTTAACAGGCGATAATAGTGGATTTTTACCATGTACGCCATATGGTGTGATGCAATTATTAAAACATAGTGGCGTTGACGCTTGCGGTAAACATGCAGTTGTTCTAGGTCGTTCTAACATTGTTGGTAAACCTATGATGGCAATGTTAGTGCAAAAACATGCTGGAGCAAATGCAACGGTCACTGTTTGTCACTCTCGTACGCAGAATTTAAAAGAATATACTCGCAGTGCTGATATTTTAATCGCAGCAATCGGTATTCCTGAATTTGTAAAAGGCGATATGATTAAGGAAGGAGCAGTGGTTATGGATGTTGGTATTAACCGTGTTGAGGCTGATAATGAGCGTGGATACAAATTAGTTGGTGATGTTGATTACGCAGCTTGTGCAGGAAAAGCTTCACTAATTACTCCAGTTCCAGGAGGAGTTGGTCCAATGACAATTGCAATGTTAATGGATAATACTATTAAAGCTTGCAAAATGCAAAATAATTTGATTTAATATTTGTTTTCAATATTTGAACCGCTAAAAATTTATTTTAGCGGTTTTATTTTTTAATAGGGAAAGTTATGAATTATTTTAATTTTGGCTACCGAGGAAATAATAAATTTACTTCTATAGTCAGCGCAATTTTTACAATAATTATTGGGAGTTTTTTTATTAGAGGAGCATTTTCACCTCTTGAAAATTTATCTGAAGGGCAAAATCCGATATTTTATCGAATTGCTATCTTTTTCATAGGGGTAATGGCAACATTAATTGGCTGCGGAATCATTGCCCATACTTGGTTTGCAAACTCAATAAAACAAAATGATTTTCTACGCAACTTAAAAAGAAAATTTTTTAATCATACACTAATTATATTTTTAATTTTTATATTATTTGGTATTGTAGGAATAGGCTTCTCCTGCCAGTTAATATTCAACACTACAGAAGCTAGCTTCAATTCTACAAAAATTATAATCCCAATTATTTTCATATTAATTAGTATATCGGGAATACTTTTTACATGGAAAAATCGCAGAGTTCTACGAACTGGAGCACCAGTTATTATTGGCATGAAACGTTCTTCAGATCAACAAATTTTACTATGGCTTTACGGCATTTTTTTAACATCGGGATTATTGTTCGGAATTTTTACCGTAATTATTCCATTATTTAATGTTATTAGGGCACAAAGTTGGCAAGCAACAAGTTGTATAATTGAATCAAGTAATATAAAAATTAATTATAGCGGAAAACACAATTCATACAAAGTACATATTAAATACAATTATATTTATAAGAATAAAAAATACACTTCAATTAGCTACAGCTTTTATGATGATGGAGACAATATTCTTGAACCAAAGAAAAAAATTATTGCAAAATATCCCGCGAATAGCACCCAAATTTGCTATGTAAATCCGACAAACCCTTCAGATGTCGTTTTATGTCGTAGCATTCGTTATGAGCTTCCTTTCTTTGGCGGAATATTATTTTTTATTGTATTTTCGACGACTGGTGGAATTGGACTATATAAAACATTAAAAAAATATTAAAGAAAAATGAACAAAATCAGATCTCACAATAGGTTTAAGTTTTTATTGCATTGGATTCTAAATTTATTAAGAATTGGAGCAACGATATTGGGTACTTATTACATCTGTAGTGAACACCTTTTTAATAATGATAAAGAGATTTTCTTCAAACCTCCATTGGTGCTAAAAACACTCTATTTCCCATGGATACTTCTAATTTTATTTTCTATTATATACTATAACTTCATCGAATTATTTAGCATTAAAACCCCTAATATGAAAATCATAGAATATATTGCTAATAAATTTAGTTTATTTTCCAAACTTATACCTATTTCCATGATTATTTTTGGAATTATATTTACAATTCACAGTTTTATATATGAATTTCAAGGCTCAATAGCTCAAGGATTAAGCTGTACTATTCTTTCAGCAATCTATGCTATTATGGGATTATATTTTTATAAATTTAAAAGCATAAACGATGAATAATTTATAAATCACAATCAATGATTTTAAGCTGACAATTTTCATTAATTGCTTTTTTAAAGTCTACATTAAATCCTTGCTTATTCATATATTTTTTTATTTTTAATATTTCATCTTCATCTGTTTTTATTCCAAAAACAACTTCTTTTAAATGCTCTTTCTCAAATTTCAAAAAGTCCATATCTATTGAATGTGATATATAATCTAATTTGTCATTAATGTGATAAACAAAACGATGCTCTTTTTCCTTATGCCAAATCATATTTTTTATGATTAAGAATTGTTTCAAAGAAATATCGAATTCACCTACTTCATAGAAATTATGACAAATACTATATAAAAATTTATTCAAAGATTCATATTTTGTTGTTGAACTTTTTAACCATGCCTTAACAAATGGTTTAAAAATTGTTTTTAATGAATCAGATTCTTTCACATCAACATAATTAACCTTATGGATAGCATTATTTGCTTCATGAGAAGAAAAATCAAATTTACATACCACACCCTTATGCTCATCAGCGTAGTGTGACCACATTAAAACCTCTTTAGGATCACATGTAAGAGACAAAGCTCGCCAATTTTTTAAATCTTCATAATAATCAGAGTTGTTTAGAATTTTTTTGCAACGATTATCAAAATCTTGACACCACTTTGTAAGTTTTTGCTTAGGAAACAGATTTTCATTTAATGGAATAGCTTTTACTTCACTTACATCAGAAAACACTTCATCCTTAAAAGCCTCTGTAAATGCTTCTCGAATTTTTTGTTCTCCATCAAAATCTGCCATATATTCATCAATTTTTTCATCTGACTCAACAATTGCCTTTTCTAATTCTTCTTCAGTGACATTATAATGCTCTATAAGCATTTCTCTCACTGTATCAACTGATGAGATATGATGACTTTCAACATTAGGATGAAGACTATCAAATGGATCATTGAAATCAAGCGGGCAAGTGATACGCACTGTTTGATTTTGAATAACCTGTTTAAAAATATCTAAACTCATATATTTATATGAATTTTTTAACATAAACTTACGTTTTTCATCATCAGTCATAAAAAGATATTCCCTATTTAAAATTTCACAGTAAATAATATAACATATAGGAACTACTTATAAAAATAATATTTTTATTGTTTTTGCTTTTTGAATTTGTATTTCAAGCTTTTGAGTACTAATTTTTAATACAATTGAAAATTTTTATATAGTGTTGCTTTCACTATTTCTGCGTTTTAGAAAAAAATCGCCAATTTTTAGACACAAAACGTTAGAGAAAACTGAAAGACGTTCACTATATCTATATTGCTGTATATTAAGCTGTATTAAAATAACAATACGGTTCTATAGATATTTTGAGCGTATTCTTTTTCCATATTTGTGTCGGGGCGTTTGGCGATGCCTTTTCTAAGTGTGGAATTAATGAATACGCTCTTTTTTGTGCATAAATTCCCATCAAAGAGTTTAATTTAAAAGGATTACTGTTGCTGAATCTTAGCATAGCAACCGTCTAATCTTAACTTTTTATTAAGGAGAAATTATCGTGCTTCAAGACCCTTACCCAAAACATTATGCAAACGTTGAAAAACTAAAAAAAATCCTCATGCAAAGAGGCTTAGCAAACATGAACAATAATCAATTTTCAACTTTAGCAAAATTAAGCTCAACTAATGAAGAGCTCTGTAAAAAAATTATTGAGTCATTAATCATCAAAGAATTCGACAAACTAGTCAAAAATATACACTAAACAGTATAAAAAGAAAAAACGTGACGTTGAAAATTAATTCATAGTCACGTTTTCATAAAACATATAATAATTTGGAATATTACAATTATTCACCAACTACAGAGGCAATTGTTAAGTCACCTTCAAGTACTTTTTCTAAGTTATTAGGATCAGAGAAATTAAATACTACAATTGGTAAATTATTATCGCTACACATTGAGAATGCCGTAGAATCCATCACGCCTAATTTACGTGATAAACATTCTGTATAAGAAATTTGTGTAAAGCGTGTGGCATTAGCATCTTTCATTGGATCAGCACTATAAATACCGTCAACTTTTGTAGCTTTTAAAACAGCTTCGCAATCCATTTCAAGTGCTCTTAGTGTTGATGCTGTATCAGTTGTGAAATATGGACTGCCAGTCCCGCCCGTAAAGATACAAACTTTACCAGCATTCATTGCATTAATCGCTTGATTACGGTTATAGTGACGCACAACTGGCTCCATTTGAATCGCACTGAAAACCTCTGCGGCAATGCCTGCATTATTTAAAGCGTCACGTAAGCAAAGCCCATTCATTACCGTCGCTAACATTCCCATATAGTCAGCTGTTACACGATCCATACCCCAGCTCGAACCATTAACTCCACGCCAAACATTACCTGCTCCAACCACAATTGCTAACTCAACACCGTTATCAACTACTTTTTGCACCGTATTGACTAACGTATCAAGCGCTTGGGCGTCATAACCTGAGTCTTGATAACCTTTTAAAGCTTCTCCACTAAGCTTTAAAAGTACTCTCTTATACTTATAACTTGTCGACATTGTAAAATTCCTTTAAAATTTGAATAATAATGATTTTTGAAGTGCACTATTTAAAGTTAATTTTTATTGATAAAAAAAAGCGATATTTCTCTTTTAATAATGCCCTCAAAATAATAATAACATCAATTTTATCATTATTAAAGTTAATTTTACATTAAATTAATAAAAAAATAGTAAAACTATTATTTTAATCTTTTACAGAGTTGTTAATTAGTGCTAAATTATTTCAAAAGTGAAATTAAATTGAAATTTTGAATGAAAAAAAGTATATTATTGCTATAAAAATAATAAGTTAATATTGCTTGATTCAAGATTTTTCCGATACAACAAAAGAGGATTTCTTAAATGGATACTAAAATTAAAGTTGGCGTTATTGGAGTTGGAGCTCTAGGTCGTCACCATGCTCGTTTATATAATGAAAATGATAAATGCACAGTTGTGGGCGTATTTGATGTTGACTTCGAACAATGTAAAAAAGTTGCCGAAGAATTTGATTTAACTCCTTTTGAAAAAATGGAAGAGTTAGCTGAAAAATGTGAAGCATTAAGCATTGCAGTACCTGCGACACTTCATCATGATATTTCTGCACCACTTTTAGAAATGGGCAGACACTTATTAATTGAAAAACCATTAGAATCTGATCTTGCAAAAGGACGTAAAATTGCTGAATTAGCAGCTAAGAATAATCTCGTTGTTGGTGTTGGACACGTTGAACGTTTCAATCCTGCAATGGATTATTTGGAAAGCCGCAAAGCTGAAAATATTTTCATCGAAGCACATCGTTTAGCGAACTACCCTCCTCCACGTCCAGGAATGCATCGTCGTGGAACAGAAGTTGGTGTTGTTTTGGATTTAATGATCCACGATATTGATTTAATTTTATCAATGGTTTCAAGTCCAATTACTTCAATTGACGCTGTTGGTATTCCAGTGTTAAGTGCAACAGAAGATATTGCAAGCGTACGTATTCATTTTGAAAATGGTGCGGTAGCAAACTTAACTGCAAGCCGCGTTAGCGTTGATCCATTACGCCGTTTTAGAGTTTTCCAAAGTGATTGTTACATTTCTATGGATTACGGTAAATGTTCAGGGATGATTTTAAAGAAAAATCGTATTGGCATTAAAGAAAAGAAAGTTGATTTAGATGAAAAAAATGCATTAGCACATGAAATCGACGACTTTGTCGACGCTGTTACAAAAACTATTGAAACTGGAGTTCTTCATAAAACTAAAGTCCCAGTTGAAGACGGCTTAAAAGCATTAGAAGTTGCAATCCAGATCACTGAAAACTTAACAATGCACAATGAAAAGCATGGCTTCACATTCAAATAAAAATACAAATAATATCTCAGAGGCGGCAAAAATCAAGTATTCTAAAGAGATAATCGAATTGCCATTAACTGAAAACTCTGAATCAATGCAAGTTGTTAGTCATTTACGGCTAACAACACCTGCAAAAATTAATCTTTATTTGCGAGTTCCAGAAAAATTGCCCAACAATTATCACATTGTACAGACCATTTTCGCCCCAATAGAAAATCTTTTTGATATTATTGAAATAAAATTTCATAATTCAGATGAATCATTTGTTAATTTCCAATGCGATTCGGATCCAGATTTAGTTCCAAATGGTAATGATAATTTATGCCTTAAAGCCGCAAAATTATTTGCTGAACGACTCAAGTTAAAACCAAGTTGGACAATTATATTAACTAAAAACATTCCCGTTGCTGCGGGTATGGGTGGCGGAAGTAGCGATGCTGCAGCGGTCTTAAGATTACTCAATTTTTATTACGGCAATAAATTAGAGCGCATGGAATTAAAAAAAATTGCAGTCAAAATTGGTGCAGACGTCCCATTTTTCTTGACACCTGAATTCGCTACAGCTGAAGGAATTGGCGATATAATAACTCCTCTAGACGAAGTTCCACAAAAAAATGACCATAACAAAATTAACCTTTTAATCGTTTCACCACAATTTCCAGTTAGTGCTAAATGGGCTTATGAACACTTACCGATTTCAACATTTTCTGATAACAACACTAGTGAATGCGGCAATATGTATGCAAAAATGCAAGAAGCATTGCGCAATCGCAATAGTTTGGAAATTGCCCAATTATTGCAAAATGATTTAGAGTACAGCGTGGAAGAAAAATTTCCAATTTTAACCATTATTAGACGTGAACTTTATAGCGTTGGAGCTAATGGAGTACTAATGAGCGGCAGTGGCTCAACCATGTTTGCTGTTTTTTGCAATGAAGAATTTTTTCAAGAAGCACAGAAGACATTATTTACAATTTTACCTCAACACTTTTTAATAACTGCATCAACTATGTAATAAATTTTAGTATTTATTTAGAAATAGTATTGTTTTTCAATTTTTTGCCATTACAATAATTATAAGAGGTTTTTTTCATTAAATTATAATTATAAAATTTTGGTGAGAACATGAAGAACTATTTTTATACTTTTGTTGCTGTTTTATGGCTATTTTGTTCGATTAATATAACTGCTAAAAATACTGATTCCAGTAAAGATCCAATTGACATTATTATAAAAGAACTAACTAATGAAAATATTTCTCGACAAAGCACTTCATTTATTCTTCAAGAATGGCAAGAAAATGGGTTCAAAAAAATAAATAAAAATAAATTAAATATCATTTGTAAAATTGCTGCGCAAAATGCCAAAAATTTCCCATATGAAAAATACTTTGTTTTATCAAAAGCACAACGTGCTAAACTTTCACCAAAAACTAAAACTAAAGTGCGCAACAAAAGTATGAGTCTATTTTTACTTGCAATCGGCTATACCTATAAGGATACAGCCGCAATAGCCTATGAAATTAGCATCCGCCAGCGTCCTTTTCATGGAGATTTTTTGTCACAAATCAACGCATGTAAAAAACATTTAAGGCGCCTTTCAGAAGTCCAATTATTTACGAGAGCAAGCCGCATTAAGCTTAATGTCTTAATCAAGATGCTTGAAAGTAAAAATTGTCATGAAAAACTTGATGAAAAAATATCAATTATCTCCTCCACCGAAGATAAAGTTTTTATGAAACAACTCAAAAATCATCAATTACATAAAAACAGAGTAATTCGTCTTTGCAAAAGGGTTATCAAGCAAGCACAAAAACAAGAATATCAAGAATTTCGTCTTGAAATAATATCCAAGCTACACAATAAATTAGCGACTAAACATGAACAATTAAAGTGGTATATTGCTCTCCTGCAAAATGAATCCATTTCAAATGAAGAGCGCAATATTATCAGAAAGCGAATATCCTTAATTCAAGAGCAACTAAAACAAACTGCATCATTAAATTGAACAGTGCTGAAAATTTCAACGTTGTTTGTACTAACAAAATAACTCTTTAGAATTTATAAAAAATAGCAATAAAATAATCATTTTCAGCAAAGACAGCCCTTTATCAAATTTAAAAATTTGACGAAATAGCACTAATTTTATTCATCATTCAACTTATACCTTGAATTATAGACATGAGCTTTATCCATTAAATTAAACCCTTTTATGAGTTTTTCGGGAAAATATTTAGCTAAATTCTTTTGTTCAGTTGGATCAGTGTTTAAATTATATAATTCAATTGAATTTTTATCACGTTTACGGCGTTTATTTATACGTAAATCAAGTAGCTTCCAGCCACTGTCAAAAATAATTGCTCTATCTCCTTCAAATTCCCAATATAAATATTTGTGTATCTTTTGATCAGCTGGATTTCCAAACATTTCTGGCAACATTGATATCCCATTAATATTTTTTGGAGGAGTAACACCAGCTAAGGAACAAAAAGTTGGCATTAAATCCTGAAATCCACTACGTAAATTAGAAGTTGTATTGGCTTTAATTTTGGCTGGATAATGAGCGATTAACGGTACTTTAATACCACCTTCATGTAACTGACGTTTAAGTCCTTTGTATGCTCCTGTTGAATTAAAAAACTTAAGACATGGACTTTTAGAAGCGCCATTATCAGTTGTTAAAAATACAACCGTCTTATCATCAATATTTAAATCTTTTAACAATTTGAATAAATCACCGATATTTTTGTCAACCAACGTCATCATTCCTGCATAAACCTCACACGTCTTTGCAACTTTTCCTTTTCCAAACTTACCTTCAAATTGTTGATAATATTTTTTTGGCATGTGATATTTTGCGTGTGGTAAAGTGATTGGTAAATATGCAAAAAATGGCTTATCTTTATTCTTTTTAATAAATTTAAATGCCTCATCAATAATTAAGTCATGGCTATATTTTTTCTTATTAAGAATCTCTTTTTGATTATCACTAACTAAATATTGGGGGTAATAACTGTGTGCATTCTTTTGATCCAGATAACCGTAAAATCGGTCAAAACCCTTTTGATTTGGGCTTGAACTACTATTTTCATCTCCTACGCTCCAGTAACATAGCCTGCTTCTTTTGCCTTTTCTGCAATACAAACTGATGATTTTATGCCAGTTTCTGAACTTAGCGTGTTAGCCCTAATGTCAGCTCTCCCCATGTGCTTCCCTGTCATCAATGCACACCGAGATGGAGCACATACCGTCGAACCTGCATAATGATTTAAAAAGGTCATCCCTTCTTTAGCCATTTTGTCAATATTTGGAGTACTAAACTTTTTTTGTCCTAAGAAACTAAAGTCTGCATAACCAGCATCATCTAATAAAATGTAAATAACATTTGGTTGAGATTTTGACCCACGCTCGTTGACTTTGCTTCGGGCTTGAGTACTAGGTTGAAAGATTGCAAAAGCACTAAAAGCAGTGGTTAATAATAATAGTTTGTTTTTCATTGTTTAATAACCCTTTTTATTTTAATTTTTGTAATGATACAAAAAAATAACGATTCTTTCATAAAAAAATTGTATTTTTACAAAAAAATCGATATAAATATTCAAACTGTTAAAAAAAATTTAAAATAATGAAGGCTCATCATCAATTAAAAAATCTTTAAATTTTTTAACTGTATCCGACAATTTTCCAAGATAATAATTAACGTTTTCATCACGTTCATTTCCATTATTATCAGCCAAAAGCTTACTATTGCCAACTACTGGAACTTTTTTCTTATCACCAATAACATAGTAACTAACTTGATCGCCACGCTCATACTTGCGTTCGGATTCAATTGCTAATTCATAAACAGCACTGCGACGCCCTTTCCCAGAAGCCATTTTCTTTTGATAATTCTCAAGAGAATCGTTTAAAGTCTCTTTTTTAGCAAATTTTAACAATGGCAATTCATAATTAGAAATTTTTTCTTCATAAACAGCTTGTAATGCCACTGCTTCTGCTACTTTTTTATTTAATAATAATGTTACAACCTCTTCAATATAGTTGCGTAAAAACGGCTCTAAACCGCGTGACTTAAGTGCAGCGCCACGCATCACAACTTCATCATTGTTTTCTAATAACGCATAATTTTTACTTTTATAACACAACATTGCCTGATACGTTGAGTCTAAATCAACCTCAATCCCTTTTGGCAATTTTTTTTGAATTAATTTTTGAAAAGCCTCAGTATCGGTAACATTTTCTGGTGGACAAAAATAGATACCATCTGTATCCATTTCTAAAAGTTGTGCAGACTGAGAACTTAAAAAATCTTTCATAGTAACTAAAATTTCACGTCCCGAAGCAGTAACATTTTCTGCCAAATTAAAATCGCAAAACGTCCCCATACTAAATCCTAAATAACCATAAAATGAATTAATTAGAATTTTAAATGAACTTTGCAACGCTTGATAGAAATCTTTAGTTGAAACATCTTCAGCATTACTTTGAGCATCTTTTGCTGACAGGCGAAAATCTCTCAGCGTCGTTAAAAATTCGTTGAATAATCCCAATGAATCATTAGCAGGATTCATACTGTTTGCAACAATAATTGATGGGTATAGACTACGCACATCACAATGCCAAACATTATCAAAAACACCAACTTCGAATGATTCTGTTAGTCCACCCGTAAAACGGAAAACTTCACCGCTTGCAAATGGCAGTGCTTGACTACGTGTTAAATATTCACCAACTAACAACGCCTCAATACGCATTGCATTACCACGAATTACGCAGTCTTGAAACTTAAATGGAATAATCTGCGCTTGATAAAAATAACTTGGCAGTAAAATTTCACTAATCGCATTAACCTCAAGCACATCATCAAGCGCATATGCTAATAATATTTCGCGACGTTCGTCATCATTCCACATCACGGTGATTTCTTCGCCTGCGACATAAGTACGATCAGCACTTGCAACATTGAAATGTTTTGCCAAATATTTCAGGCCAAACCCTTCTAAATTTCTATTGATCATATCGTAAAAAATCGCTAGATGAAACGTATCAACAAACGCACGGCCAAAAACATCGTAACGTGTATAATTGATTGTCCTCTCTGCTGCATTAAAGCGTGATGCACGTTTTTTAATCACACTTTTATCACGACCTAATGCCATTTTTACACGGTATTTTTTTGCTCGAGTTTCGAGGTATGGCAAATCGAAATTAAAAATATTGTGCCCTTCAAGCACATCTGGATCTAATTTTTGAATCGTATCAACAAACTCTTTAATAATCGCTCTTTCATCACTATTTTCATCTTGATGAATAATTTTTTTGAATCCAAAATTATCACTAACAGTAATGATAATAATTTCATCTCCAACACGCGTAGCACTTGGAAAATCAAAGCCATCTGTTGTCATGACCTCGATATCAAATTGCACACGATGTAAATCTGTAAATTTTAAATTTCTAAACAATCTAATCTCTTGAGATGTCAACAGTTGTTGCTGCATATCACTAAAAACTTTATATGGCGCATTTAGTGAACTTGGATTATATTTTGTCGTTGTTTTTAAAAATTTTACTGCTTCATCATATTCTTTTTTGTTTCTAAATTCAGCAATGACATTAAATTTTCCTGCTCCATTTAAATTTTTAAATGAAACCTCCAACTCAACACCATTAAGCAACGCCTCATCATTCAACAATAAATATGGTTTAAATTCAATTTCTTTTTCAATAATTTTTTGACCTTGTACGTCACGAATATACAATAAAGCTGAACCATCATTCAATGGCTCAGCTGCTACGACACAATCAAATTTACTATTTATTAATTTGTCTAAATTCATAATCTCTATCGAGCTTTATTTGTTATCAATTTGCGAAACAACATGATTTAACATTTTTTCAGTTGCTTCAATTGCCGCCACCATTTGGTCACTATCAACACCAATGGTAATTAACATGCTGTCATTGTTATTAAAATATTGATTATTTGCAACATCTGATTCCCAGGTAATCATCGTTTCCACTAATGCATCAGTCATACCTCCTGGTGGAATTCTAACTTCATAATCTTTCAATGAAGGCGTTGTTACATTAATCTCTTCCATTGCAATACGTACTGCTTGCACAAAAGCATCATATCCGCCGTCTCCAGATGCTGATGCTGTTAAAATTTTTCCATTAAAATCAATTTCAACGCTTGCGCATGGGGATTCGCCTTTTTTGGTCGTAACACTATAATCAACAATTTTAATTTGGCTATATTTAGGACTACGCACAATTTTTGCAATGATAAATGGCAAATCATCAGGTGTAATATTTTTCTTTTTATCGCCAAGGCGAATAACTTCACTTAAAATTGCATCACGCACATCTTTTGGCAAATCAAGACCTAATTCTTCTAAGTTCTTATCAATTGATGCTTTACCACTGGTTTTACCTAAAGCATAAATACGTTTACGACTAAAACGTTCTGGTAATAAGTCATTTGCATATAAATTTCCTTTTTTATCACCATCTGCATGGACACCACATGTTTGCGTAAACACATCGCTACCAACAATCGGACTATTTGCTGCAATTTTTTTACCTGTGATTGCCTCAACCACGTTTGCTGTATAATGAATTTCTTCTTCAACAATATTAATTGTACGGTCTGTCATATCATGGATACATGCAACTATTTCACATAATGTTTGGTTCCCCGTACGTTCTCCTAAACCGTTCAAAGTCGTATGAATTCCATAAATTCCAGCTTCAACCGCCGCTAAAGAATTAGCAGTAACTAAACCATAATCATTATGACCATGGAATTCATATTTTAATTTACTAGACGCTGTAATCATCCACTCTAAATAGCGCGTCATCTCTGCAGGAGTCAATATTCCCAATGTATCAGGCAACATTACGCGTGCAACATTATGCTTTTCTAATTCTTTAACAAATGCAAAAACATATTGAAAACTATCACGCATACCACTTGACCAATCTTCTAAATAAACATTAACAATTAACCCTCTACTATTTGCATAATCAATTTGCTCACACACTTCTTTATAGTGTTCTTCTGGAGTTTTTCCTAACTGGATACGACAATGTTTTTCAGAACCTTTCGTCAGTAGGTTAATAACTTTACCTCCAGCAGCGCAAATCCAATCAACACTTTTTCCCTTATCAACAAATCCAAGCAATTCCACCTTATCAGCCATTCCTTGACTTGCAGCCCATTCAATAATATTTTTTGCGCCAACATGCTCCCCTTCTGAAACACGTGCTGAGCCAACCTCAATACGATCAACTTTTAGTTTCTGCAACAATATTTTTGCTAATTGTAACTTTTCCTCAGGAGTATATGCTACTGCCGGAGTTTGTTCTCCATCACGAAGTGTTGTATCCATGATTTCAACATTTCTATCATATTTATAAGGTTTAACCATTATTTTTACCTTTCTCCATTATCTATAATATTTTTTTAACTATTTAATATATCATTATCTTGCAGTTGTGCAAAATAATAAACTGAGTCTATGCAATATTTATATTTCATTTAAGTTATAACTGCTTATACACTTAAAAAGAAAAAACTTCTCGGATATTTCCCAGAAGTTTAAAAAATCTATACTAAATAAAATCTTTTGATGATTTTATAAATTCTTAATCTATTTGAGGCTACCTTTAAACATACCTCTCTATTCCAAGTTGAGTAAAGGTTTCTCGAGCAGCTAATACTCCTGGTCCATAAATACCAGAACGCTCAGCATCATTACTAAAAATAATTTCAGTACTATTTTTTGCTTCACATTCTGCACTATTAAAACTAAATCGATATTTAAAATCTTGTTTACCAGCGAACTCTCTGAAAATATCATCAGCCTTTGCGAATTCGCCGCAAATAATCAACTTTTTCAAATCAAGCAACGAACAAACGTTATCAATAATACTTAAAATAACTTTTGCTGAATTATCAAAAATCTCAATTACTTGCTTATTACCAGAGCTATATTCATTAACAAACTCGTCAAATGATTTTACTTTTGCATCTTTGCATAAATTTGCAGTACTTGCATATTGTTCTAAACAACCTTTTCTGCCACAATAGCATTCTCTACCATCATGATCAATTGATACGTGACCAAATTCACCTGCTCCATTGTAACTTCCACGATAAATCGCACCATTTAAGTTAAAGGCGGAACCGATACCTTCATCAATAAAAATGACTCCAGTGTTGTCATTTGAAGGAATTCCTCTAAAAGCACACTCCGCAGTTAAAATTGCTGCAACATCATGCTCTAAAACAACTAATAATCCAAAGTTTTTCTCTAATTCACGCTTCAAGTCGATATTATAAACATTTTGTAAATTTGGAACACCTTTAAAAATTCCAGTATCATTATCAACAGTTCCCGACATACCTACTCCAATAGCAGCAAAATTTTGACGTGGAACATCAGAATCATACATAACATCATTAATTAAAGATATTAATTGACGGCTAAAAGAATCGTTATCAATTGCTGCATCAATCTCACATTGACAACTATAAACGGACTTCATTTCAGAGGTATAAACTTTTGCAGTCATAAAACTTTTGCTAACTTCAACAGCAACAACAAAAAAAGCCTCTCCATTAACCTCTAAAAAAACTGGTTTACGTCCACCCGTTGAGGCCGCAACATCACCTTCAACAATAATCCCGTCTCTGATCATTTCACGCGAAACCTCTGTTACAGATGCTTGACGTAATTTATATTTTTTAGCCAATTCGCTTCGTGAAATTCGATTATATTCTCTAATTTTATTATAAATAAATTGTCGTAAATCCATCAATGCGGACTCCTTATTCAACCAATATACACCAAACTATTGATATTATTCAGTGATTAAAATCTTACCATTTGTTTTGTTAATTAATTCTTTCTTTGTTAATATGACACTATTTTTGGGAACTTGCAATATTATTTTAACATTTTCACTGTAATTTATTTGCGCGATTTGACAGTCGAAACGCTCTACAATAGAACGTACTAGCTGCTCTTGCGCAAAATCACACTCTATATTAAGTTGTTCAAGTTCTACATTGTCAATAAATTCAGCAATTTTTACCACCTGCCCTACTGCTTTAGCATAAGCACGACTTAAACCTCCAGCGCCAAGCTTGACTCCGCCAAAGTAGCGCACAACAATAACACAAACATTACCCAAATTATTTTTAATTAAAACACTGTGCATGGGTTTTCCAGCAGTTCCTCCTGGTTCACCATCATCGCTTGATCCTGCAAATTTACTATTGTGAGGGTCACCAATGATATATGCGTAACAATAATGACTTGCTTTAGGGTATAGTTTTTGAGCCTCTTTCAAATAATCATTTAGCTCATTAGTATGACTAAATGGTTTTAAGATTGCGATAAATTTACTATTTTTGATTTCAATAATATTAGTAAATTCTTGACTGATATATTTAAACATGATATTATTATTTAAGGTTTGTTGATATTACAATTAACTAAAATAATATTCTTTATCTAATAAACAAGGTAAAAACTTATGATAATTAAAAATCTCCTTAAAATATGGCATTTTTTAATTCATGATCTGTGGGTTTTCAATTTAGTGAAAGAAGATTCTCACAAGAAAAGATTTTTATTCAAGCAATTACGTATTATAATTTTGTCATTTCGTGGTTTTGTTCAAGACAATTGCATAATGCGTGCAGGGTCACTAACTTTTTATTCATTTTTGTCAATGGTACCACTTTTAGCTCTATACCTAGCTATAACTAAGGGATTTGGGATTAAGAAATTTTTAACGGAAAAATTACAAGAAAACTTTTCTCAACACCCTGAATTCATTGAACAGATTATTTTATTTGCACAATCTGCATTAGACCAAAGCAAAAGTGGCTTAATTGCTGGAATTGGAGCACTCTTTTTATTTTATACAGTTATAAAAGTTTTCAGTAATATTGAAAAATCATTTAATTTTATCTGGAATATCCACTCCGAAAGGTCATTAATCCGTAAAGTTAGTGATTATATCTCTTTCTTAATAATTTGCCCAGCCCTATTAGCTCTGTACGCTAGTTTAAGTGTTTATTTAGATAATTTTGTTATTGGTTTAAGCACAGAAAAACATTTTTTGTCTGCTTTTAGTGCACCATTGCTATTTCTATTTTTGAAATTTACACCATTTTTATCATTATGGTTGCTATTTTGCTTTATCTATTTATTTGTACCAAATACCAAGGTTCGCTTCATGAGTGCATTAATTGGAGGATTTATCACATCTTTACTATTTGTGGGTCTACAACATTCATATATTTTTCTACAATCAACAGTGACCAAATATAGCGCTATCTATGGAAGTTTTTCAGCATTACCACTTTTTTTGATGTGGTTAGAAGTTAGTTGGTACATAGTACTGTTTGGTGCAGAGGTTACATTTGCTAACCAAAATGTTGAATCATTTGAATTTGAACCGCAAAGCGAACAACTTAGCTATAGTAGTCGTTTGATTGTTTCATTGAAAATTTTTAAAATAATTTTAGAGCGCTATGTTAACCAACAAAGTGCTCTCAGCGATAGAGAATTATCAATAAAATGCAGTATGCCAGTACGTTTGACACGCGAAGTTCTTTTTTCATTAACAAAAAGCGATTTATTAATTGAAACAACTGTAACTGAAGAAAATTCCCTCAGAGCGACAATTTGCTATATCCCTGCATTTGATTTTAGAGATATTACAATCAATGAATTTATTGACAAGCTCAACAAAAAAGGTGAAGGAATTGAACTTTTAGCGAAGTATAGTCATGGATTGAAATCAATCTCAAAAGCTTATGAAAAACTTTTTAACTCGGCAAATGACCTTGAAGATAATATTAAGATAATAGACCTATGACTTTTTAAAGCAAATAACCACTCCCCTCAAGGCTATGGCAATAAACATGAAATTTTCTCTAAATAATTATATCAAAAAAGCATCTTCTAAATAATTAGAAAATGCTTTTTTGATATAATTATTTACTGCTTAAAATATTTTAAACTGAAGCAATAAATTCTTTTTGTTCGCGATTATCTTCAAGAACTTTAGCAGTCTTAAACATAACTTCTTCACCAAAATGAGGGGCAATTAACTGAACCCCAACAGGCATATCATCAGCGAAACCATATGGTAAACTTAATCCGCAGTTACCCGATAAATTCAATGCAATTGTGAAAATATCTGCTAAGTACATTTGTAATGGGTCAGATTTTTCACCAAATTTAAATGCTACGTCTGGAGTAACAGGAGTTAACAACACATCACAATCTTTAAACGCATTTTCAAAGTCATTGCGAATAAGAGTACGAACTTTTTGAGCTCTTAAATAATAAGCATCATAGTAACCGCTACTTAATACATACGTACCTAAAATAATACGACGTTTTACTTCATCGCCAAAACCAGCACCACGGCTTTTAAAATATGTATTGATCAAATCTTTTGGATCTTCTACACGCTCTCCGTAACGAATTCCATCAAAACGAGCTAAGTTAGCACTTGCTTCAGCAGTTGCGATAATATAATATGTTGCCACAGCATATTTAGTATGAGGCAACGAAACTTCCTTAATTGTCGCGCCTAAAGATTTTGCTTGATCAATAGCTTTATCAACAACCGCTTTAACTTCAGGGTTTAAGCCAGCCATTTCCATGTATTCCTTTGGAAGACCAACCGTTAAACCATTCAAATCTTTTGGAGCATTTTTAACAGCTTCAACTAATGAAGGGTGTTCTTCTGGAGAAGTCGTTGAATCGTTAGGGTCTACACCGCTAATTGCATCTAAAACAATTGCCGCATCAGTAACATCTTTCGCAAAAGGTCCAATCTGATCAAGTGACGAGGCAAACGCAACTAAACCAAAGCGAGAAACCATTCCGTAACTAGGTTTTACGCCAACTACACCACAGAATGCTGCAGGCTGACGAATAGATCCTCCAGTATCAGAACCAAGTGACGCAGGAATTAAGCTTGCACCAACAGATGCGGCTGAACCTCCGCTAGAACCTCCAGGAACACGCTCAGTATCCCAAGGATTAGAAGTTTTATTATATGCACTGTTTTCCGTTGAAGAACCCATTGCAAATTCGTCCATATTTAAACGCCCAAAAGGAATAAATCCTTGCGCTTTTAATTTTTTAACAGCAGTTGAATCGTATGGAGAAACCACATTTTCTAAAATTTTTGACGCACAGCTACAAGTTTCACCTTCAGCAACAATACAGTCTTTAATTCCGACTGGAATACCATCGTAATCACTTAAAGATTGATTTTCAGCACGACGTTTATCAGCATCTTCAGCCATTGCTAAAACTTTATCATTAGCAACTTTTAAAAATGAATTTACTTTGCTATCAACATCTGCAACACGCTCTAAATACATATTGCAAAGCTCAACGCTACTAACTTCACCACTTTTTAATAAATCACTTGCTTTTTGTAGTGTTAATGTTTTTAAATCTACCTTATTCATTTCTTAACTCATCCCCTCGCCTGGCAATACTTGCGGCACTTTTAATAATTCATCATCTACTGTACCAGGAGCATTTTTCAGCATCACTTCACGTTCAAAAGAAGGTTTTGAAACATCTTCTCGCATTACATTATAAATCGGTAATGCATGCGCAGTTGGCTCAATACCATCGACATCGAGTTCGCCGAGTTCTTCAATATATGCTAAAATTTCTTCAAGGTCATGCTGTAACTTATCTTTGCTTGCATCATCAAGTTCCAAACGAGCTAATTTTGCAACATAACCAACGTCAATTTGACTTGTGTTACTCATTGTTTACCATACCATATGTTAATTCGTTCTTATTTAATTTAAAAATACTTCAACATATTAATTTAGCGTATTTTTTATAAATTGCCAATAATTTAAAACGCTAATTTCCTTATTGCTTTAATTATTTTAAATAATAATACAACACACGTGATTTTTATCGTAATAGAAAGTGCAGTAAGATAAATTTTAAGATTGCAAATATGCACTGTAAGCAACATAATTAAAACCAAAGCCTATTTAAGGTATAACACGATGTCTCATTCGACAAAAATATTCAATATTAAAATAATTTCTTCTATTATTAACTTTTCAAACTATCGCTAAAAATCATACTTTTTGTCTACATCTTTTTGCAGGAAACCTACCAATACCCCAATTAAAATAGAGCCAATACCAACACCTACAAATGTATACATCAACCAAATGGGGCTCACAAATCACAGTAAATAAGTTTATCACTAATCGGTTAATCCGCAACAAATTATAAAACCAAGTTTTATTCAACATATAAAGATGTCTTCTTCTAAAAAATGACCTAAATATGTGCGTTCTCGGATACATTATACTAAATTCACTAGCTAAATCACTCCAAATAATAACTAAAAATATAACTCCCAATTTTATCAAAAAAAATTCCATAATAACAATATATCTCTTTTAAATTTACTCGAATCCACTCATAATTCTTTTTTTACCAACAAATTCTATAAAAGCCATGTAACCTCTACTATTTTTTTTAAATCTCTATACTTTTTATAATTTATGATTAAAGGAGTAACCATTGAGCAAATTCCAACGAGGACATAAACAAATGCTATAATTAGAGAAAATGGCAGCAAATCATTTCTTATGGCAATTGTTGTATAACAGGTTCCAAAAGCTATTGCAAGCATATTCAATTTGACAATCATTGCATAATTATAGCTATCATCTGAAAAATTATCATGCTCCTTTACAATACTTCTCCACAATGGCATAATTGTAATTAAACGATATTCTCTAAAAGCCACGTCAAGCCCCCCGGCAAATAGGTCATTTTTTCTAATAAAACTTCATCAAAACACCTTTTTAAAATAATCAAAAAACCTGCTACTTTAAAAGTAACAGGTTTTCATACCTTTTACAAACCTAAATTAATTTCTGAAAATTATTTTATTACCAAACAATAGCGGCAGGAACAAAATACGCCTCATGTAATTACCTATGGGAATAATAATCACAGCCTCCTATTGATATTATAAACTCCCATATTGCTATGGTATTTCATAGATATCTACATTATATTTTTAGCAAGACTTAAAAATGTTCTTTAATAATTTTCCTTCATAAAAATAAATTTAAAATTAAATAAATCCCTACTACTGTTGTTCACTAATGTTCTCATCAGTATTTTTCCATTCAATCTACGCTATTCCTATATATGCAAGACCGACAAATGGAATCATTAGCATCCAATTTATTTTGCGTATTTTTTCTGCAACTGTTAAACCAATGTATAAATTATAAATAACATACAAAATCATATTAAAATTTGCAGCAAGCCTAACTTTACGATTTTTAAATACATTGCTAGTGCGAATATGAAAAACAACGACGGTATAAAACATTAGAGAAGAAATATCCACCTTCTTAGACTTCTTATTTTTTAAATGATTTATATAAAAAAAGTTGCTATTAATACAATAACAACTTTTTGCAAACTTCAACTACTTTAAAGTTAGAATATTAGTAAATTTTTTCAGATCCAGAATATATTTCAGAAATTTTCACTAATAAAGCCGCATGACCTGGATGTTTCTCTGGATTCCAGCTTTTCATATTATCAAAAATTTCACCTTCAGTGTGATATTCCATTTCACCCTTGATTTGATACGCTTTATTTTCTTCGGTGATAAATAAAACACTTGCGATTTTTTGTCCGTTTTTGATGTTTTCACGAGTTTTACTAAAGTAATTATCTGCAATAATAATTCCCTCTTCTTTATACATACTAACACAAGTTGCATAAACACTGTTGCAAACGCCTTCTCTATCAACTGTAGTTAAAACTACTGCACTAACACGGTTATCCCACGCATTAATAACATCTTGAGAAATTTTCTTCATAATAATATTTTCCTTTTTTAACATCATAAAAACTTAAAAAACTAGGTCATTTTCATAAAACAATAGTTCTCTTTCAACAACCCAAAACTAACTAAATTAGCTTTCTTAGAAGAAATTTCAACTAAATTATAAGAGTAAGATTGTTTTTTGAGCTGAACATTAGATTTTCATATATTCTCTAACACCAATCCTCTTCACGCAAAATTACCATTTCATGTGTTTTTTTACAGTGCTTATCACTCCTGTTTTTTAACCTAGATTTAATATAAATTCGCTCTCTCATATCATCACACCCTATCCACCATAATACGATCGCATGCAATGAAGATCTGATGGCTAAACTTTGTAATGTGCTTTTTTAAAAAACACAAAAAACCTGTTATCTTACATAATAACAGGTTTTTATATGCTTTATATAGCTAAAACTAAATAATTCTTATTAATTATTTAGTTTGCTCTAGCTCTAATGTTTTTGTAACTAAGTCACACACACAGCTTGGACCAAAGTATTGGATTGGACCAGGGTAAACATAACTAGTTTTAACAGCCCACTCATCACGCTTTGCAGCGAATGCCTTGAATGGAGCGTCATCTAATTTAACTAGCGCTTTTTGGATAACTGGCTTATCTTCGCCGTGACGACGTTCCATATTCATCATCATTGTGATTGGGACACCACCGCAAGACCACTCGTCAGCAGCATTAATTGTGTTTGTCACACTCGACATATAACCAGTTTTACCATTACCTAATAACGCAGCAGCTGTATAACCTAAGCTATAGCAGTAGTCAGCATCATAGTTTGATGGAGCTGCACAACGACCTTCATAACCGAAGAAATGTGTTTGTGTCGCAAATTTACCAGTATAATCAGCATCAGATTTTAACTTAGTAGCAACCATCTCAGCTAATAATTTTTCAGTTTCAACTAAAGAAACCTGTACGTTACCGTGAGGGTCACGCTCATTTGATAACTGAATTTGAATTGTTTGTGGTAAAGAAGCAAAAACTGTTTTTGAGTCCGCGCTTAAGCGCTCTAAGATGAAAGCGATTTTATCTTCTTTAGCTTCGATAGCTTGGAAAGCATCATTTTCATGAGCCAATAAATCATTTAACTCAGAGATTAAAGCTTTTACTTCAGGAATGAATTCGATTAAACCTTCTGGAATTAACGCTACGCCAAAGTTTTCGCCATTAGCTGCACGACCTTTTACAATGTCAGCTAAGTAACTAACAACAGAATCTAAAGTCATCGCTTTAGCCGCAACTTCTTCAGAAATAATCGCTGCGTTTGGTTGAGTTTGCAACGCACACTCTAAACCAATATGAGAAGCACTACGACCCATTAATTTGATAAAGTGCCAATATTTTTTTGCTGAGTTAGCATCACGTTGGATGTTACCAATTAATTCGCTGTATACACGACAGCAAGTATCAAAACCAAAAGATGTTTCAATTTGTTCATTTTTCAAGTCACCATCAATTGTTTTTGGGCAACCAACAACATTGATACCAGCTTCAGTAGCAGCATAGTATTCAGCTAATAAACAAGCATTTGTATTTGAATCATCTCCTCCGATGATAACTAAGTTTGTGATACCACGTTTTTCACAGTTAGCTTTACCAATTTCGAATTGCTCTTGGCTCTCTAATTTAGTACGACCAGAACCGATGATATCAAATCCACCAGTGTTACGGTAGTCAGCTAAGAACTCAGCAGTGATTTCAACGGCTCTATCTTGAACTAAGCCATCAGGACCGTTTAAAAAACCAAATAATTTACTATCAGCATTAATTGATTTAATACCGTCAAAAAGACCAGCAATAACATTATGACCACCTGGAGCTTGACCTCCAGAAAGGATCACGCCAACGTTTAATGGTTTATCTGTAGCGATTTTGTCACTATCAGAAAATGTTAATTTTGCACCACCAAAAGTTTTAGCAAATAATTTAGCGATTTTGTCAGCATCTGCAACTGCAGTAGTTGCCTCACCTTCTACTACTGCAACATTTGCACCGTTACGTAGTACTGGAGGTAACTTTGGCTGATACTTCAAACGTTCTGTTTCTAGAGCTGAAATTTGTGTCATTTCTCTATTCTTCCTGTGTGTTTAGTTATATTAATTTAATTATTAAAATTTTTAACTTTCTTTGCTAACAATTAATTACTACTTTTATATTAAATAGTAATTATAGTAAATAGAAATCTATTGCATTTTTACTAATAATCAAGTTTTTACAATAATAAAATCTTGACTTTTTATTTTTTATGGAGTACGTTACAAGTCGATTAAAATTTAAAATTAAAAATAGTCTAAGATAAAAATATTAAACACAATGGAGTTCACAATGACTAAAAAATATAGCATTGCAGTATTACCTGGTGACGGAACTGGCCCAGAAGTTGTAGCTGAGGGTGTTAAAGTTATCAATGCAGCTGCTGAAAAATTTGGTTTCGCAGTAGATTACAAATATTTTGATTGGGGTGGCGACCGCTACTTGGAAACTGGTAACGTTCTTCCAGACGACGCTGGAGAGCAATTAAAACAACACGATGCAGTATTCCTAGGTGCAATTGGTCACCCAGATGTAAAACCTGGTATTTTAGAAAAAGGTATCCTTTTAAAATTACGTTTCGAACTTGATCAATACATTAATTTACGTCCTGTAAAATTATATCCAGGGGTTGAAACTCCACTAGCTGGTAAAACTCCAGAAGATATTGATTACGTTGTAGTTCGTGAAAACACTGGTGGTCTTTACACTGGTATTGGTGGTTTCACTATGAAAGGAACTGAAAACGAAGTTGCATGTCAATCAATGGTTTACAACCGTGCTCAAGTTGAGCGTTGTTTACGTTTTGCTTTCGAGCAAGTTTACAAACGTCATAGTGCTGACAATCCTTGGAAAGGCTTAAGCGAAGAAGATGTAAAAGCTGGTAAAATTGGTCAACTAACTCTTTGCGGTAAAACTAATGTTTTAACATACGTTTTCGATTTATGGGAACGCGTATTCTACGAAGTGGCTGCTGATTACCCAGAAGTAAAAACTGATTACACTCACGTTGACGCAACTTGTATGTGGATGGTTAAAAACCCTGAATGGTTTGATGTAATCGTTACATGTAACATGTTTGGTGATATCATTACTGACTTAGGTGCAATGACTCAAGGTGGTATGGGTATCGCTGCTGGCGGTAACATCAACCCTAACGGCGTAAGCATGTTCGAGCCAATCGGTGGTTCTGCTCCTAAATACACTGGCATGAATGTTATTAATCCATTAGCGGCTATTTCTTCAACAGCAATGATGCTTGATTTCTTAGGTGAAAGTGAAGCTGCTGCTGCTATAGAAAAAGCAGTAATGTATGTTACAGGCGAAAAATTAGATTCAATGGGTGCTGGCAGAATGGGTTACTCAACTACTGAAGTTGGTGATCTTGTTGTAGAAAACCTATAAACTAAATTTTAGTTTATAACTTTTATAGAATAGGATTTGAAAACAATGACCAAAGAAAATTTAGAAAACTGTTCTTCAAATCTTATTGCAAAAAAATTCACTATGATTAAGAGTTCTCCACGTATTGAAGAATTTAATCATAGTGAATTTTTTTCGCTTTTAGAATCATGTCAATATAAAGAATTTCAACAATCTTTAAGCAAAAATTCAATGGCAACAATTTTAAAAAATTCGCGTTCAACTTTAGCTTTTATTTATCAGTTACATAACAATAGAAAAGTATTTTTTAAAGTTTATCGTCGAATAGATTTTAAATACCAATTACGCTACTTAATGCGTCAAAGCCGAGCAGCTAAATCCTTTGATATTGCTGAAATTTATTTAAAAAGTAAAGTTAACACACCTACTCCAATTTATGCAGTAGAAAAACGCAAATTTGGGCTACTAAAATATTCTGTCGTCGTTAATGAAGTTGTTGAAAATTTATACAGTTGTGACGAGTTATTTAATGAATTAGCTCAACATTATCAAGATGATTTTTTTGAACTGTTTTTGAGAAATAGCTTAAAAATTATTGTGAAATTTCATGACCAAAATTTAATTCATGGTGATTTAAAAATTTCTAATTTATACTATAAAAAAGACGAAAATCTAACAACGGGTATTTGGGATTTTGATGGTTCAACTATAAAATACCAAACTGCCACAACAACAAAAGAACGAGAAATTGATTTATGTCGTTTTGTGGCATCAGTTTGCGATGGTTTAATAAAACGTAATCTAAAATTAGATGTAAAGTATTTTTATAACAAAATTAATTTTTTCTATAACGAATTTTATGTTGAGAAAAATTTTAATATTAACAACCAAGAGCAAACATTAAAAAAATATCGTAAAACAAGTTAAATGCAATGTTGAGAATTTCACCAATTATAGTATTGGTTGGAGGTTTCACCATTTCATTTAAACATTAAAAGCTGAAAAAATAAACAAGAGGATGTTTAAATGAAAGATATCGAAAAATTAAAATATCATATTAATTATCAATTCAAACAAAAAAAACTTCTTAAAGAAGCACTGACTCATCGCTCTTACGCGGTTGAAAAAGGTTTAAAGTACGACAACCAGCGACTTGAATTTTTAGGAGATGCGGTCCTAGAAATTATCATCACCGAGCATCTTTTTAATAAATATACCACACTTCCTGAGGGTGAATTGACTAAAATGCGTTCGGCAATTGTGCAAGGTGACACTTTAGCTGATATAGCTCGCGCGATAAAATTGGGAGACTTCATTTTCTTAGGCAAAGGAGAACAAGGAGCTAAAGGACATAGCCGTAATTCTACTTTAGCCGATGCCTTTGAGGCATTGATTGGGGCGATGTATCTTGATGGCGGCAATGAAGTTGCGAAAAAGTTTATTTTACAAGCGATCGATGCGCATTTAGAGTCGCCTGCAGAGTTACTTTTATCATTAAACCCTAAAGGTATTCTACAGGAATTTTGCCAAAGTAAATGGGGTTCAGCTCCATTTTATCCACTATTAAGCGTGGAAGGTCCTGACCATGATAAAACTTATACCGTTGCAGTTGCAGTAAATGATAATATGATTGCAAAAGGTATTGCCTCAAAACGTAAAACTGCCGAAAGCGTTGCAGCAAAAGCAGCGTTAAAAGTTCTAAATAAAGAAGGCGAAGTGACCAGCTGGCAGCTTGAAAACAGCAATTAATAGTTGTATGGTATTTTAACATTATAAAAAATAAAGAAGGAGACTTTATTATGTCAAAAGAAATTTCAAAAGAAAGAAAAATTACCTACTATATTGGCATGGGGTTGATTGTTATTGGTTTTTTACTTTTTATTTCAAACTTTGTAACGTTTATTATGAATTTCGGGAATTTTAGCTCAACAGGATTCAGCTCTATAGTTGGAGGGTTTGCGCGAGCATTTATTGGCATGATAATGATGATTGCTGGAGGTATTACAATGGCAATTGGTTCACAAGGCTTAGCTGGTTCTGGAGTTATTTTAGATCCCAAAAGAGCTCGCAGAGATCGTGCTCCATTCAGTAAAATGTATGGCGGAATGGTTAAAGATGGCTTAGATGGGGCTGGAATTAACATCAATAATATTGCTGAAAAAATTGGAGGCAATAGCACTAAACAAACTGCAACAACTGAAATTATTAAAATAAAATGCCGAGCATGCAGTGCACTAAATAATGAAAAGGATAACTTTTGCTCATCTTGTGGTCAAAAATTATAGTTTTTGATCTTTTTTTAAATTTATATGATAATATAATTATTCATTTTAATTTGTACGTACAAATTAGTTTATCAGGGGCGATTCTATGTATAAGAAGTTGGAAGTTTTTTGGGTAGTTATTTTAATTGTGGTCGGTTTGATTTGGGGTAGTAGCGAAGTTTATCTGCGCTATTATGCTGATGCTCACATGTTATACAAAAAAGCTGAAAAAAACTTTAATAAACAAAATATTCTAACTGCCATATTCTTTTACAAATGCGCCTACAAAGCTGGCCACAATAAAGCCCCTCAAAAATTAGCTGATTACTATTTCAAAAGAAATAACCTGACTCAAGCCGCTGACTGGTTCATTCTAACAAACCAGCCTCACCAGGCTGGTGAAATCTTTATTAACAAAGACAACATTCACCTTGCAATAAAATATTACCAGAAAGCAGTTGATAAAAATAGCATAATTGCCGCTTCAAGGTTACTTAAAATTTACCGTTTGCAGAAAAAAAATGATGAACTAAAAAAATTAGAAAAAATGATTAAATCATCAAAAAATTGCGATGAATTACAAGAAGTTACTAATTTTTTTTATAATAACGATTACAAAGAAGAAGCATTGCTATACCTCAAAGCATTAGTTCCACAACAATTTAATGGCGATTACGTAATGCTTGCCAATAAACTATATAACTTAAAACATTACCACGATGCTATTAAAATGCTCAAAACCAAAGCTGAGCCAAATAAGGTTTATATTTTTCCAACAATGCTAGGCATGTGCTATGAAAAGATCGACGATTATCAAAAAGCTAAACAATATTATAAAATTGAATTATATGAAAATTATTATGACGGTTTGGTACATATGTATATTCATCCATTTACCAAAGTTAGATTAGCTAATTTATACTGCCTAAACAAAAAGTATGACCTAGCCATAAAAATGTATAATCACTCAAAAAGCACTCAAAATGTTAAAAATAAGGTCGCACTAAGTTTTATATATCAACAGGCTGGCAGAGTTGAAAAATCTCAAAACCTTTTAAAAGAATTAACTAAGAATCCAAATAATTATGCTTCTTTAGGAGCTTTTTATAATAGCATTGAAAATAGAAAAAAAGCTATTTATTACTATAAAAAATCAGTTGAAGAAGGGAAAAATAATGATGATGCATATACTGTTGTTTACCTTCTAACTGATGAAAAAAAATATTCTGAAGCCTTAAACTATTTTATTAAATATTTAAATAATTCAAAAAGTAAGTACCATAAAAAAAATAAAGCATTCTTATATGGTAAAACTGGGGATTATGATAAAGCAATTGATATTTACAGAAAATTATACGAACAAAATATGTCTTATGCTATATTCATTCAACTTATGCTAATCAAAAGACAACAACAGGAGAACAGTTAATGATTAAAAAACTAGAAGCTATTGGAGTTGTTATTTTAATTGCAATTGGTTTAAGTTGGAGTGGATTCGAAATTTGGATTCGCAACTATGCTGATGGAAATTATTTATACAAAAAGGGTGAAGAGAACTTTTCAAAAAATAAATGTTCAAGGGCGAATTTCTTTTTTAAATTGGCAATGCGTGCTGGTTCGAAAAAAGCAGCTAAAAGATTAATTGATATTTATAAATACAAACAAAATACTAAGGAAGTAATCTACTACTATCGATGGTTACTTAAAAATTCAAGTTATGACAAAAATGTTCTTAGAGGAGATTTAGCAACTATTTATGCCTGCAGTGATAATACTGAAAAAGCCCATAAATTATATTCAAAAATAAACCCAAATTCACCTTATACTTTTTTTAGAATAGGGAAATCTTATTTTGCGGAAAAAGATCTCCCTCAGGTAATAAAATATTACAAAAAAGCTGCCATTAATGAACATCTTTTTGGCATTATTTCACTTCTCGAATATTATAAACTACTAAACGATGAAGAGAAATTGCAACAGTTCATTAACGAATATGCCAATTCAAAAAGCTACATTGTTAAAGAAAATCTGGCATGGGCTATTTTTCAAAAAGATCTAGATAAAGCTGTTAAAATCTTTGAAAAAACTGTAGAAAAAACAAAAAATTATGACTTACTTGCATATTTATATTTATCGCAAAAGAAATATGGTTTAGCGATAAAATATTTTAACAAAAAAAGTCATTTTATGCCAAAAGAACTCGCAATTTGCTATGAAAAAACTGGGGATTTAGAGCTGGCATACAAAACTGCAAGTAATATACAAACTTATTCTGACATAGTATATTTTTTAAATTTAGCCATAAAGCTTAAAAAAATTAAAGACGCTGAAAATAATTTATTAAAAAAAGTAAGTGAAAATAAAAATCAAATTAACTACCTAGTCGGTCTTTATATTTTTTATAAATCAACAAAAAATACAGAAGCGGAAAAGAAAACTTGGTATAAAATTACCTCACAATTTTCAGAAGATTATGCCCTAAGTCAGCTGGCAAATTTTTACAAGTTCAATAAAGAAGAAGATAAAGCCTTAGAGATTTATAAGAAAATTTCAGTTTCAAATCCAAAATATTATGCTGATGTTGCAGCGCTTTATCAATTGTCCCAAAAAGATTATGATACTGCTTTAGAATATTACCATAAACTTTTAAAGGAATATGAAAACAAATTGACCAAACATGATGAATATACACGGTTGCTGAACACAATAGCCAATGTTTATTATAAAAATGGAAAATATCAAAAAGCATTGGAGTACGCAAAAAAAGCAAAAAATAATTATTTTCTAAATGCATGGTTCATACAAAAAATAAATATTAAAATTAATCAAAACAACAGGAAAAATAGAAATGATTAAAAAATTAGAAGTTATTGGCATAATTATTTTGGTTGTAATTGGTTTAATTTGGGGCGGATTCGAAATTTGGATTCGCAACTATGCTGATGGAGAAGAACTTTACAACAAATATCAAATAAGCATTCAAGAAAAAAATAATTTCAAAGCGCGGGCATTTTTACGTTTGGCGGCCAAAGCAGGTAATAAAAATGCAATGTGGCGAATTGCAGACACTTCTCTTTTTGAAGGCGACAAAACGAATGCAATTTTTTGGTATAAAAAAATATATACTTCTGGCGAACAATTTGCCTTGATAAAATTAGGGAATTGCTATGTCAAAGTCAACGAAATTGCAAATGCAGAAAAGTATTATAAGTTGGCTCAAAGCAACAAAAGAATACAACGTACGGCTAACTATGAACTATTATTATTATATCAACAATTTAACAAACAAACAAAACTAACACAGCTAATTGAAGACATTTTGAAATCAAAAGATTTTAAATTAATAAATAGTTTAGGTTATTTTCTTACAAAAGATGGAAAACATTCAAAAGCAATAAAAGTTTTTGTACGGGCTTTAAAATTAGAAAAAAATCATATAATATACAACAACTTAGCAAACTGTTATATTCAAACAAAAAACTACTCTGATGCAATAAGTTACTTGCAAAAATCACTAAAGCTACAAGGAAGAAGCTATCAATCAAGTAACATCAAAGCTAAACTTGCAGATTGTTATGCTAAAATAGGTCAAATAGAGAAATCAATTAACCATTATGAAAAATCACTTTACAATAAGCCTGGTGCCGGCCATGATTCAAATATTTTAATTCGCTACATTGCTTTAATGGTTAAGTTAAATAAAAAAACTGAGTGTTTAGCTTTTATTGAAAAACTTGAAAAATATGAAAGCATTCCATTGTATGCTGAAAAAAGTTTCTATTACGATAGCATTAACAACTCTAAACAAGGAGAACTTTACTTCAAACAGGGGCTAATGAACAAAAAGATTAATGGATATCTTAATGTCTCAAAATTTTATTTAAAAACTCAACAATATGAAAAAGCACTAAAGTGGAGTCACAAATTTCTAGAAAATTATCCTGAATGGGCTTCAAAATTTATTATCGAAGCGTACTGCGGTCAAAAAAAATTAATTCAGGCAATAAATTTTGTTGATAAGCAAATTAATGGAGTAAACAAAAATTATTCCAAAGCACTAATTTACGATCATTTTAAAGAATATAAAAAAGCTATTGATTTTTATATTAAAGCTTCACAAAATCATCAATCTTTCTATAATCAAATTGGTGATATTTATTTACAATTAAAAAACTATAACAAAGCAGTCAAATATTACAGCAATGCTAAAAATTTTGACTACAAAAGACTACGTAAGGCATATTATTTACAATCAAAATCTCAGGAGAAAATAAATGATTAAGAAGTTAGAAATTATTGGAATCAGTATTTTAATAATAATTGGTTTAATTTGGGGTGGAGGTGAAATTTATCTAAGAAATTTCGCTGACAAAAATAAACTTGAGGTACTAACACAAAAATATCTAGAGAAAAAACAATTTTTTTATGCTTCAATATTGGCGAGATGTGCTTATAAAGCTGGTAGCAAAGAAGCTGCTATTATATTAATGTCCTTAAGTTTTGCAAATAGAAACCCACACAGTGCAAAATATTGGTCGGCACAAATTCCTAAGTCCTTGAAATCAGAAAAAGAAGCCTCAATAACTATTGATATGGTGATTGCGATTCAATCAAAAGAATTAGAAAAAGCATGCAAATTATTTAATAGTTTAAGGACGGATTTTAAAGATCAAATTCCAGAAGGAATCCAAGAATTAATAAGAGAAAAAATTTATGATTTCACAATTGAGATAAATGATTTTCAAAAATATGCAGACCAAGGCAATAAAAATGCCTTCCCTATTTTGGCATGTTTATATATAGGTCACAAAGATAAACAAAATGCTGAAAAATATTTAACAATGGCTTTTGAAAATAATGACGAATGGGCAACTTATAAATTGTTATCTATCGCCAAAGAAAATAATGATGAACAACTAACAGTTAAAATACTTAATCGCTTAATTGCTATTGATGATAAATACCACAACAGATACGGTGCATATTACTTAGAAAAAAAAGAATTCGTTAAAGCTCTAGAGCATTATAAAAAATTCTACTCTGCAAATCATGTTTATGGAGCAAGAAATGTTTGTCGAGTGTATATCTTAATGAATAATTTTGATGAAGGGATCAAATATTTTAAAAAACTATACGAAAATGATAAAAATCGTTGTGAAGAAATTGCGAGATTATATGAAGCTCAAAAAAATTATAATGAAGCGAGAAAATGGTGGAAAATTACCTTAAAAAAACGCCCAGGCTATATTTTTGCTATTAATTCACTAAATGCCTGCGAAAAAGCTATTAAAAAAATATCTAAATTCAATCTGATAATAAGCGAAAAAATTGAAGAAGAACTTAAGAAAAAAGAGAAGACTAAATGATTAAGAAGTTAGAAATAATTGGGGTTAGCATTTTAATAGTAATTGGCTTAATTTGGGGTGGAGGTGAAATTTATTTAAGAAATTTTGCAAATAATAAGAAATTATTTATTACAGCAAATAAATATAAACTTGCTGGTGATTATTTTAAAGCGAAATTAATTTTTTACCTTTCATATAAAGCAAAAAACAAAAAAGCAGCTACTGCTCTGGCAGAAATTTATCAAAAGCATTACCAATTTGCTCAAGCAATAAACTGGTATAAGAAAGCATACCAGCTTTCAGCAAAAGATTCACGATGTTCTATAGCTGAAAGAATAGCTAAAGCTTACACTGCTCTAAGTCAAAGAGAGAAAGCTATAGAATGGTACAAAAAAACACATTCTGATGGTGAGTTTGTTCTAAGTAACATTGGCGATCTTTTTATAAAACCTGAAGAATTTTCTGAAGCTGAAAAATGGTATAAAAAAGCATTTAAAAAAGTTTCTTGGCAAATTAGTTTACTAGATTTTTATGATATAACAAATCAATCTAATAAGAAGAAAAAATTTGTTGCCCAAGTTTACTCATCAAAAGATATTTATAGAAAATCATCAGTAGCTCATCATTTTGAAAACTCCCAAAAAAATTATCAGCAGGCTATAAAATTCTACTCAAATATCGCAATTAAAGATCCTCAATATTATTACTCTATTCTTGAAATTGCAGAAAAAGCAGGAAAGTATCAAAAAGGAATTACTGCATACAAAAAAATGACAAAAAAAGATAAAGATTCTTATCTTACAAAAAGAATGTTAGCAAACTGCTATTTCAATATGGAAGATTATCAAAGTGCTTATTCTTTATACTTAGATATTTTACAAAAATGTTATGATGATAATAATATTCTCAAAAATTTAACTATGTGTTCGCAAAAATTAAACTATATCTCTCAAACAATTGAAGACATAAACAGATTAAAAAATTCTAATTTAAAAAAATACACATTAGGTTACATTTACTATAAAATTGGTGACATCGAAAAATCAAATGCAACATTCGATATTAAACCAGGAGAATATTATACTTATTCTTGTAGCTCTACTGCGCATATTTTTATGAAAAATCAAGATTATGATCAAGCAATAAAATTTTTTAAGTTAGCAGCTTTGAGCTCTAGTGGTTCGGCAAGTTTGTATAACAATTTTATAGGTAATTGTTACCTCAATTTGAATCAATATCAAAATGCAATAATATGGTACGAAAAAATTATACCTTTTAATTCAGAAAACGCAAATGAACTTTTAGGTAATTGTTACCAAAAAATGGGGCATCTAGACGAAGCAATCAAATGTTATCAAAAAAACTCTAATTCACGCAGTTTGAAACGAGCTATTTCACTACTTTTAAAAAAGAAACAGTATGATATAGCGTTGAAATATTTAGCAGAATATCGTAGTAAAGGATTTTATTTTCCGCATCAATTCCGTAAAGCATATTATTTAAAACAGCAAGAAAAGGAGAATGACAAATGACTAGGAAGTTAGAGATTATAGGTGTAATTATTTTTATAATTATTATTTTAATTTGGGGTGGAGGTGAAATTTATTTAAGAAAATTCGCTGATGGAGAAGAAATCTGCAAAAAGGCTAATGATTTCAACAACAAAGGAAATAAAAGCACTGCCTGGTTTCTATTTAATATTGCAACTCGTACATCTTACAAAAACGCTTATATAGAATTAGGAGCATTTTATTATAAGAATGGTGATATTGATAACGCAAGAGCAATTTTCACACAAGCTGGCAATAAATTTGATAAATATTGTAGCATATATGCAGGCATGCTTTATTATAAAATTGAAGATATTCCAAAAGTTACCAAATATTGGAAAAACTGCTCTAAAAAAGGTAACTTAAATACCTTAATATGCTTGCATCAACTTTATCTTGAACAAGGGGACTATAATGCCGCAAAAAAACTTGAAGATAAATATTTAAAGCTTAAAGATGGTCAAACAATGCGCTCTTTTGCTCTTGGTTATTATTTTCACAAAGATTATCAAAAAGCAAGTGAACTATCCTAGCAAGCTATTGAATTTAAAGAAAACAAAGCAATTTCAACTTATTTACGTAGTTTACAAAAATTAAAGAAATACTCTGAAATTATTCAATTTTTAGATTATGCAAAAAACAAAAAAATCCCAATAGATAAATATAGTGAATATTTTGCTCAGGCATATTTAGAACTTAAAGATTATCAAAAAGCGGAAAAATACTACCATAATGTTATAAAAGATTATATCTATCCAACCAACATAGCAAATATTATAAAACTTTATCAAGAGCAGGATCAATTAGATAAGGCTATAGAATTATTCAAAAATCGTCAAAAGGTACTAAAGTTCAAAGATAATTATAACAATTTAGCACTCAGTTTCATTTTTGAATTACAAGGTAAAAAAAAGCTTGCCAGTGAATATTTCAAAAAGGAAACTCAATCGATTAAAGAAATGTATTTTGCTCGCATTGCTTTTAAGTTAAAGGATTATGAAAAAGCTGAAAAACTTTATCAACGTGCTATAAAAACTGTAAATTGTGGGAGTGAAATTGCAGAATTATATTTAGAACAAAAAAAATATGATAAAGTCATTGAATATTACGAAAAAGAGGTTGCTAAAAATAAATTTAATTACTTGAATTGGCCTTTATTTAATATTTATAAACAACAAAATAAGTATCAAGATATTATAAGAATCTGTGACCAAGCAATCAATTATTATGAGAAAAATTTATATAAAAATATCAATTATACACTTGCTTTAAGATATTTTTACCTTACAAGACAACAATTTTTGAAAAAAATCGAATCTCAAAAGGAGAAAAGTAAATGACAAAAAGATTGGAAGCTATTGGAGTTGTTATTTTAATTATAATTGGCTTAATTTGGGGCGGGTTCGAGATTTGGCTTCGCTATTATGCTGATGGTGAAAAACTATATAGAAAATCCCAGACATATAGCCAACCTTATGAAAACTTTAAAGCTAAATTATATTTAAAATTGGCCGCTAGAAAAAATCATAAAACAGCAATTTTTTCTCTAGTAGACCTCTATAAATCTCAAAAGAATTATGAAAATGTTATTTATTATAGCAAAAAAGGTCTGAAAAACACGACCAGAAAGGGATACTATATTTCAACCATTGCAGAAACTTATAGTATTTTAAATAATGTTGAAGAAGCAAAAAAGTGGTACGAAAAAAGCATTAAACTTGATAAAGCAAAAGCTTTTCGATCAATAGGCGATTTATATGTCAAGAAAAAAGATTTACCAATAGCAATTCACTGGTATAAAAAAGCTACTGAAATAGATTTCAGTTTTAATTACTATTCATTATTTTACTTATTAGAATTAACAAATAACAAAGATGAAATCGAAAAAATTACAATAAATTACCTTAAGTCTAATGACCACAATGTCATCAATTCTTTAGGAGACTATTATTCTAATAGAAATCCAGATTTTGCAATCGAAATTTATAAAAAAATTGCCAAAAATAATTTAAATACGGCAAGAAGCATGGCAGAAACTTATTTTAAACAAAAAAAATATGACTTAGCTCAAAGTTACTTTGACAAAGCCTTAAAAATTGCCGATGATAATTATACTTATCGTTGTTATGCAAATTTTCTCTTAGAAATAGGTAAAAAAGATAAAGCCTTTGAAAACATTATAAAATCATTTCCAACAGACCTTATGATGCTAGATATACATCAATTACGCAACTTTGTAGATATTGCAGTCGAAACTAGTAATACTTTTCAGGCGGAAAAAAAACTTAAAGATCTATTAAAGCAATTAAAAGAAAATGATATTGATTTTAATAATACGGAAATCCTATTTACTTTATACTATTTATATGATAAACAAAATAAAACTGAAAAAATGACACAAGTTTTCCAAAAATTTTGCAACGACTATGGGGCTCAAGTAGCTTATTCAACAATTGGACTCTATTATTGCCAAGTTACAGGAGACTTTGACAAAGCTTTAAAAATGTACTTAAAGGCACCGCATAATAATAATTTTGACAAAGACATTGCCTCTATTTATTTTGTAAAAAAACAATATGATTTATCATTAAAACACTACTTGAAAGTTCTTAAAGAAATGAAAAAAAAGAAATCATATACTTTTTTACATTTTGAATACGAGTCAATCTTAAGAACTATTGCTGAAATTTATTTCGAAAAAGGAGAATATAAACAAGCTTTAAAATATGCACTTGAGGCGAAAGCCAATTATGGAGAAACTACAAATTTATTAAGAAAAATTTATCTAAAACTAAATCCTTAATAAATTCACAAAAAAGAAAAGGAAAAGAACTTTATGAAAGTGTGAAAATTTGTTAAAAATCAACCCAAAATAACCCATAGACGATACTAAAATTTATTTGAGAGTATATTATTACTGAAAATAATGCCAAAATTGAAAAATTAGAAGGCCATACTATTTTCAAAATATCGAAAGTGCTGGAGGCGTTAAACATTTCCTAAATAAGAAAAGGTTGTTTATTTAAAATGAAAAAATTGATAACTAATAACTTTATTACACTAAAATTATTTTTCATCTCACATAATTTTACACCTTAATAATATCAGATAAATTTATATATTTCTAGTCAAAGTCATAAATAAAAGCCGTGGTTACCTTAATAATTACACTTATTATTTTTTATGAGATTTTGCTTTCAAACTATCGGCAATGCTAATATTGCCGGTATAATAATATTTATATGAAACATTAAATTTATTGAATTCAATTAAGGTATATACGATTCAAATTATCTCATCTATTTTTAAATTAAAAATTAATGTAAATAAATAAAGCAATAAAAGCAGTATCAAACTTATAATTAAAGGAAAACTCGTAATAATAATTTGTTCTCTTTTTTCCACTCCTTGCAAGTGAGTTTTATTTTTGCATAAAATTATAATATTTATTGGAGAAATTATTAAAATAAATAGAAAAAACAGATAAATTCCAAATGGTTCAGGGTATATAAAAAACAAAGGAATTGTACTTCCGAAACAAAAAACTTGAATGAAATTATTCCAAGTCGGTCTTGTCATAGAATACACAAAAAAACATATTAGTAGCATCATAATTAAATAAAATATATTAATCATCTTTTTATTCCTTCGATATTTTTCTGATGTATAAATGTCCAAATTCCTAAAATTAACATAACTATTATAAAACAACCCATATAAAATATGGATTTTTTGATACTGGGGGCAATTCTACTACTTTGCATTTTTTAGGTAATTGACTTCGTCTAAGCCATCTTGATGCAGAAATATCCTCAATGGTTAAAGTTTCAAGAGGTAGTTCCTTTAGAACAAAAAAATCTTTTAATTTTTCCATATTACAAATTCTTAAATTTTTTAGATTTGGACATGAACTCCTTAGAAAATCTAAGGAGTTAACTTGCAAACCGCCTAAATACAATAACTCCAACTTTGGCATTAGGTTAAAATTCACTTCATTATCATAGGCATGCATAATAAATAAAAACTCTAATTCTGGAAATTTCAATTTATTAAATGATTGCAATAAATTTTTATTTTTTAGCTGATTATATGAAGCTTTTAATATAAGAATCTTTAGTTGAGAAGTATCTATTTGTGCTAAAATATCAAAATCGACTTCATATGCACTTAAAGATTCTAATTTAACCTTTTTATGTAAATATACTGATTTTAGATTATCTAAATATAAGATTTCTAAAGTTTTTAATGAAGGAGAACCACTCAAGTCAAGAGTTTTAAGATTTTGTTGTTCAATTGAAAATGATTCAAGCGCAGGAAATTTGTTACTATTAAGATATTTTTCATCACATAAATCATCGCTTGTAAAATTTAAACTCTTCAAGTTCACTTCTTGAAAGTTATTTAATTTTTTAGCAGCAATTAATATTGAAGAAATATTTAATAACAAAATAAAAATTAATATTTTTCTCATAAAAAATTTCCCCGTTATTTACTTTTAATAAAAAAAATAACTATTAACAATAAGAAATAAACTTCACTCCACTAAATAAAAAAACTTTAAAAAAAGTTATTAATTTTGCCAAAAGTAGAAATCGTAAATTAAATACTTTTTGGAATCTTTTTAATTTGAGAAATGGCGGAGAAGGTGGGATTCGAACCCACGGTAGAGTTACCCCTACACAACATTTCCAATGTTGCTCCTTCGGCCACTCGGACACTTCTCCATTTTTGAGCATAATATAATACTCTTAAACTTTTAACTTTTCAAGCCTAATATGGAGGTTTATTTTTGTTATCTAAAGAAAGCGTCTAAAAAAAAGAGTATATACATATTAGAATTTACTCTTTTAAACGACTTTTACGGTATTGACTCGGTGAAACGGCAAAATATCGCTTAAAGTGTTCAGAAAATTTATATTGTGTTGAGTACCCCAACTCGTTACTAACGTCCTTAATTGTATAATCTAAGTTATGCAATAATTCTATTGCCTTATCCATTCTAAAATTTATCAAATAACGCTGAGGGGAGACACCGTAATAATTCTTAAACTTCTTCCTCAAGCTTTCATAGCTATAGCTATTTCTCTTTGCTAAGTAATCAAAATCTATTTTTTTATTATAATTTTCTGTCAGGTATTCAGCAACATTAATCATTAATTCTGAACTATTTTTTCTATTTTGATGACTTGTAAAAAATTCTGAAATTAATAAACACGCTTCATTTAACAGTTCATAACCTCTTTCGCTTGGAGTTTTATCGACTAAGTTAACATATTTAACTAATTTATTAATTAATGAATTATTTAAACTCAATTCTCCAACTAAAGATTCAGTGTTTATTCCATTCACCATTGATAGCAACTCAAAAAGTTCTTTTGGCACTGATAAGTAAAAAATACTCCACCCCGTTTGAGCGTTAACCTCTATCGAATATATTTCTTGTGGAAGACATTGAAAGAAATTACCTGTTTTTAAGCTATAGTTTACGGAACTATTTTCATCTACAAAAAAGGCATTACCTTTTAAGGTTACGATTAAGCAATAATTTACATTTGCAAATTTATCAACTCTAATGTTATCGAACTTACAATATTCAACAAAACCTGCATCAAAAAAATATTCACATCCTTCTTTTTTAAAACTTGAAAACATGTTTTTACAATTTTCATCATGAAAGTTTTTATAATTTATCCACATAGATAATATCCCTCGGTAAGCTTATATGTCATCATTACTTAAAATAAAAATATAAAAAAAATACTTTTTTTATAAATCCCAAATATAAAAAATTATGTAATCTGCTTTCAAATAATTTTTCAAAAAAATATGATACTTAAATTTTAGCAAAAAAACCGTTCTTTTTAAGTAATTTTCCTAAATTTTATAAAATATTTACCATAATAGGTATATTTCATCCCATTATAAGTATTAATTGTAAAAATCTACAAACATTCACAAGGCAAAATGCCTTGCATATTAGTATTTAGATATAATTTTTGGCTATAATAAAAGCATCCTCCTATCTATATTAGTGATAATTTTTCTATCAATTAGACTGTTAAAGCTCTCACTTTTACCATATTAGATATAAATTATACCGTCTTAGGTATTTTTATTAGAATAAAAGTTTCATATAATTTGGATACAGACTAGATTCACTTTTTCAGAACAATAAATAAAAAGGAAATCAAAAAAATGATGAAAACAAAAAAATTTACTCTGATAGAATTGTTAGTAGTAGTAGCAATTATCGCAATTTTAGCTGGAATGTTAATGCCTGCATTATCTGCGGCTCGTGAAAAAGCACGTACAACAGACTGCTTAAGCAAGAAAAAACAATGTGGTACTTATCTTGCAATGGAACAAAGTGACTTAAACGGTAAAATCTTACAGGCTGCTGCTGGTGGCGGTGCTGGTTCTGCTACATTAGACTGGGTTTTAGCTCTTGCAAATGGTCCAATGTTGAGTCATGCTACTCACTATGTACCAGGTCACACTGGTTTTGATCAAAACATCCATGATAACGCATTAAAAGGTTTAGGTTACATTACTGTTTATGGTAACCACAAACAAGCTGAGATTTTCCGTTGTTTAAAATCTCCTTACTTTGCGACACATACTCGTGGTGATAGCGTTTATTCTGAATACCCAGGCAAAAACCGTTTTAATGGTGCTAACAGCTGGTATTCATTTGCAATGCCAGTAGGTGACGGCTTGAAAGGTACTAGTTATAGTTTTGACTTAAGTGGTTCTAATTGGAATGCAAATTATCCAAGTAGTGTAGAATCTTCTTATGCACTATACACTGAAAAATATCCAGAAGCTGCATCAACTGTGTTACTAACAGAGGGTGCTAACGAAAGCAGATCATACCAACGTCCTTATAACACATTAAAACCAGGTTCTGGTGCTACAGAAAGCATTGGTGGAGGTAATAATGCGATTATTGATTTAATTCATGGCGGAAAATGTACAGCATTAATGAGTGATATGCATGCTGAAACAATAGATAAAAACGGACTTAACAGTGTTTGGTATAAAAAGAATAATCTAGGTACTACCAATGCAAAAACTGGTATTCGTTTCACTCAATACTACAATGCGGCGCAAAACGTTGCGGCACCAATGGATGTTAACTAAGATTTAGATCTTTAAGATACTATTCATAGAGAGGGTTTTATACCCTCTCTTTTTAATATATAGTAATGGCGATTTAATATTTTTAACTTCCCTATGTAACAGCTCGCAAATTTTCCTTGCAATTATTCACAATGTCAAGTAAATTAGGCAAAAGAAAAAATATTTAAAGAAAGGGAAAATTATGCCAACTGCAAATCAACAAAATCATATTATTGTCGTTGGAGCAAATCCAGCATATCAAAAAAACCTCTATTTTGACAATTTAAATATTAATGAAGTCAACCGCGCAACTAAAAGCTTAACTTATGCAGCAGGCAAGGGAGTAAACTTTTGCAAAGCGGCACAAAGATTTCATCAATATTGCTCAGTCATTCAATTTTTAGGAGAAAGCAACTGCAAAGACTTCATCGCAGAATTAAAAGAACTAAATATTCATCATAATTCTATATTAGTTGAACAACCTACTCGAACTACTATTACTGCTATTGATACAGAAAAAAATTATGCTACTGAATTAATCGAAACAAGTAGCGAAGTCTCACCAGAGGACGAAATACAATATTTGGAATCTTTCAACAATTTATGTAAGCAGAAAAATCCTAATCCTGTTGCAGTTGCCATTTGTGGAACTACTCCAAAAGGAGTCAGCAACAATTTTTACAGCAAAATTTTAAATATTGCAAAAAATATTCACGGCAAAAAAGTACTTTTGGATGCATATATAAATATTAAAGAAACTTTAAGCAGTGAAATTCCAATTGATATTTTAAAAATTAATCAACAAGAACTGTTTTCCCTAACAGGGGAAAAAGACATTATTAGCGGCATACAGCTATTACTGACTCGCAATGCACACCTCAAGGACATTGCAATCACAAATGGAGCTAACCAAGCTTATTTTTTCAATGGAGACACCCAAAAGTTAGCTGTTTTTGAAATCCCAAACTTAACAGCTAATATCAACCCAATCGGAGCTGGCGATACAGCTTCAGCTGTACTGCTAACTAAAATTCTTAATGGTGTAGATAAAAATGAAGCTTTTAAATATGCTCTAGCCACTGCCTCAGCATCGTGTCTAAATGACAAATGTGCAGAATTTTCATTTGATGACGTAAAACCAATTTTACATCAAATAAACATAAAATATTTGAATTAGTGAATATAAAATAATAACTTAAACATATTTAATTTTGTAAACATAAAGGATATTAATAATGGAAGATAAAAATCACAATAGCGACGATTCACATCAAGCTCAAAACTCAGCTCCGCTACAACAAGCACTAAAAAATAAAAAACAACCACAACAAAATATCATTAATAACTACTATCCCAAAAAACGTTCATTTTGGATGGTGGGATGTTTATGGATTTCAACGCTTTTTGCATCTATCTTAATTTTACTAGTGATTGGCGCGGGAATTTTAGCAAAGTCAATCGGACATATCAATCCAGATAATGGTGAATTTTCTATGAATCAAAAAATGGCAAGTAAAAAAGCAAAAGTTGCTATTATTGAAATTAATGGAATTATGCTAGATCAACATCAAGGTGGCGGATTTGGCAGTGATAAAAATGTCGCATCTGCTGACAAAATTGCTAAATTGATAAAAAATGTTGAAGATGATATGTCAATAAAAGCAGTTGTATTAAAAATTAATTCTCCAGGTGGAGCTGTAACAGCAGCAGATACTATTTATCAAAGTTTATTAAAACTAAAAGAAAAACGTCAAATTCCAATTATCAGCAGCTTTCAATCTTTAGCTGCAAGTGGTGGTTATTATGTAGCAATGGCTAGCGATCATATTTTTGCAAAACGTATGGGCATCACAGGAAGTATTGGTGTAATCATGAGCGGATATAAATATCAAAAGCTTTTAGAAACAGTCGGGGTTAATGCTGAAGTTTATAAATCTGGTGCTATGAAAGACATTTTAAGTGGTACTCGCCCAACAACTCAAGCAGAAAAAGAGCTAATTCAAAAATTGGTCGATGAAATTTATACCGACTTCGTTAGTATCGTAGACAAAGGTCGTCCAAAATTAACATTGAAAGATCTCAAGAATACTGAATTAACCGACGGAAGAGTATTTTTAGGTTCTCAAGCAGTGAAAAATGGTTTAGTAGATGCATTAGGCGGAACAGACAATGCCATTGCATACGCTGCGACAAGTGCGTCTTTAACTGAGGGCAACTACCAAGTAATCACCTTAAAAGAAAAGAAAAAATCATTTTTAATGCAACTTTTAGAGGCTAAAGCGCATCAATCTCAAAAAATTAACGTTAAAATTGGCAATCATAACCTAACAAGTGATGTTAGCTTAGACCCAAATGTACCATACTTATTACCAGCAAATTATAAAAACTAACTTTTTTAATGTAAATTGTTGATATTTTTGACTTTCAAGGTTAAATTATTGGTTCTAATTTTTTAGGATTAAGAAATAATTTAATTCTTGAAAGTAAATTAATATTAAATGTTTAGTAAAAAAGTTTATAGATAAAAATGATACCAATTACAAATATAAGAAATTTTTCGATCATCGCTCATATTGACCATGGAAAATCAACCATTGCCGACCGCTTGTTAGAATTAACTCAAACAGTTGCTCAGCGAGATTTACAACAGCAGTTATTAGATGATATGGATTTAGAGCGTGAACGTGGAATCACTATCAAGTCACACCCTGTTCATATGCAATATAAAGCTGATGACGGAGACCTTTATGAGTTAAACTTAATTGACACTCCAGGACACGTGGATTTTGCCTATGAAGTTAGCCGCTCGTTATGTGCTTGCGAAGGTGCTCTATTAATTATTGACGCAACTCAAGGAGTTCAAGCGCAAACAATTGCAAACGTAAACTTAGCTTTGGCTCAAGAACTTGAAATTATTCCAGTAATCAACAAAATTGACTTGCCCGCGTCAAATCTTGAAATGTGTTATGATCAGATTGAAGAATTATTAGCAATTCCTCGAGAAGAAGCAATTGCAGTTAGTGCAAAAGAAGGCATCAATATGAAAGCTGTTCTTGAAGAAATTGTGCGTAAAGTTCCAGCACCTATTATTCCTGAAGATATTGAAGGAACTGCAGCACTGATTTTTGACTCAGAATACGATGCATATCGCGGTGTAGTTAGCTACGTTCGCGTAATGAAAGGCGAACTACGTCGTGGCACAAAAGCACGCATGTTTAGTAACGGGGTTGAAGGAGATATTAAAGAAGTGGGCTTCTTTACTCCACAAATGAATGCTGACGACTCCATTAGTGCAGGTCAAGTTGGTTATATAATTCCGAATGTGAAAGATCCTTCAGAATCAAAAATGGGTGACACTATTACTGATGTAAAAAACCCATGTAAAAAACCATTACCTGGCTTTGAAGAGGTTCGCCCTATGGTGTTTAGCGGAATTTACCCAATTGATACAGCTGATTACGAACAGCTAAAGTTAAGCATGGCAAAATTACAGCTTAATGATGCAGCATTTATGTATCAGGCGGAAACATCTGTTGCCTTAGGATTCGGTTTCCGTTGTGGTTTCTTAGGGTTATTGCACATGGAAATTATCCAAGAACGCTTACGTCGTGAATATAACATGGATATTATTGCAACATACCCAAGTGTTATTTACAATGTTTATTTAAATGATGGCTCACTTGTTGAAGTTGACAACCCCGTCCATTTACCAGATATGTCGGCAATTGATCGAATTGAAGAACCAATGATTAAAGCTCATATTATGTTGCCAAATGACTATATTGGTGATGTCATGAACTTAATTATGAGCAAGCGTGGTACATGCACTAATACAGAGAGTGTTGATGGTAGCCACGTTATTTTAACCGCCGAAATTCCAATGCATGAAATTATTATTGATTTCCATGATAAATTAAAATCTATGACGAAAGGTTATGGATCAATGGATTATGAACCATGCGGTTACCGCCCAGAAAAAATGGTTAAGATGGATATTTTAGTACATGGTGAACCTGTTGATGCGTTTTCATCAATTGTACATACATCTTCAGCAGCATATCGAGGTCGAATTATCATCGAAAAACTTAAAGATGTTATTCCTCCACAAATGTTCCAAGTACCGATTCAAGCAGCCGTTGGTGGTAAAATTATTGCGCGTGAAACAATTAGAGCGATGCGTAAAAATGTTACAGCAAAATGTTATGGTGGCGATATTACCCGTAAACGTAAATTACTCGAAAAACAAAAAGAGGGTAAAAAACGTATGAAAATGGTCGGAAAAGTTAATATTCCTCAAGAGGCATTTGTTGCGGTACTAAAATCAACTGATAATAACTAAAATTTATGGGTTTGTAGATTCAGACTCATAAAAGATAACTATTAAAGCAGGGTATTTTAATTTGGTAATTTTTCTTGATACCCTAAGAATTTAGGATAAAATTATGTTTTCATACATTAGCAAAAAAAGCCGTGCAAAGAAAATTGTCAAAGATATCTATAAGCATACTAAAAATCTTTTACACTACAATGATGATATTTATAGCGATGAACAGAAGAAAATTTTAACGGATGTTGCAAATAAAGCTGAAACCTTCGTACCAGAAAACTTAACATCAGCTCAGGATTTTTTCACAGAATGTGAACAAGAAGTGCTTAAAGTTGTACCAAAAAACAAATTAAATATTATCAGAGAATATGTCGATATTATCGCCGTTGCTTTTATGGTAGCATTTGGTGTAAGAGGATTATTTTTACAGCCTTTCAAAATTCCAACAGGAAGTATGCAACCAACTTTATTTGGTATACATTATGTTGAGAAAGGAGTTTATCCAAATTTTGGTGAATGGGGCAATTTAGCAATCTATGGCGGACAACAAGCAAAAGCCGTTATAGCGACATCAGGACGATTAGCACCTAGTAGTATTAAGCAATTACCTGGTCAAACATCTTTTGAAATCGGTAATTCTAAATATAATTTGCCTGGGACGCTTCAACAAGTACTAAGTTATACTAAATTAATGGTTGGAAGAACCAATATGAACAGCCCTGTTTTAGAACAAGGATATTTTCAAAAGGGTGAAACGCTTTGTGACGGAGAACTAGTAATTGGCGACCACCTTTTTGTTGATAGATTTACCTTAAATTTCACTGGCATCAAGCGTGGTGATATTATTGTTTTTAATACCGTAGGATTAATGCTTAATGGTAAAGAGTTATCAAAAGAAGGATATTACTATATCAAGAGATTAGTTGGAATGCCAGGGGATGAATTAAAAATTGTCGGTAGTCGCCTTTTTGTTAAAGAAAAAGGAACTAAAGAATTTAAAATTATTTCAGAACTTGATAATAGATTCAAGAAAATTTATAGTAATAAAGGTGGTTACCACGGTCATACTCAACAATACAATGCTAATTATTTAAGCAGTGATGATGATGTATTTATTGTTCCAGAAGATTGTTATTTTATGATGGGTGACAATAGTTTAAATAGCCAAGACAGTCGTTACTTTGGGGCAGTTCCACGCCGAAATATTGTAGGTAAGGCATTATTTGTATTTTGGCCATTTAACCGTCGCTGGGGCGCAATTGATTGCAAAGAACCTTTAAATGTAAAAACAGAGCCACGTGGTAATATTTTACCAGCAATGAATTTACAATAAAACATTTAACAAGTACATTAACTAAATATAATAAAATTTTACCTAAATAACGATTTTGAGAGTAAATATGAAAGATAACAATACAATAACATTTTTAATAAAAGCTGGTGATGCGAAAGGTTTAGTGAGTGAAATTACTTCATTTTTCTATCAAAGAAACTTTAATATTCTATCTTGTAAACAGCATTCCGATACTTTAGCTGGCAAATATTTTATGCGTATTGTCATTGATAAAAATGACCTTAAAATAAGCCGAAAGCAACTTGAGGATGAATTTTCTCAATTTGCTGAAAAATTTACTCTTGAATGGAAAGTAAATTATTCAGATCAATTAAAAAGAGTTGCTATTTTAGTCTCAAATACATCACACTGTTTATACCACTTGATGTCAAAACTAAACGAAGGCGAACTAAATTGTGAAGTGCCATTAATTATTAGCAACCATCCAAAATTAGAATACGTTGCAGAACAATTTAAAATTCCATACTACTGTTTACCAGTAACTAAAGACACCAAGCCAGAACAAGAACAACAAATTATTGATTTAATTGAGAAACATCATATTGATTTAATCATTATGGCGCGCTATATGCAAATTTTAAGCAACAATTTTGTAACACGCTATAATGGGAAAATCATTAATATTCACCATGCCTTTTTACCTGCATTTGAAGGAGCTAATCCTTACCAACGTGCCTATGAACGTGGGGTGAAAATGATTGGTGCTACAGCTCATTATGCTACACCAGAGCTTGATAAAGGCCCTATAATTGATCAGGATGTTGAGCGTGTTTCACATGAACACGACCCTGATAGCTTAAAGCGTATTGGTAAAGATATCGAGAGTATTGTTTTAACACGTGCCGTGAAAGCGCACCTAGACGATAAAATCATCGTTAACGAAAACAGAACTGTCATTTTCTAAGAATAATAAAAATAGATAATAAGTAGCCTAAAAAAGCATTTTCAAAAAGAAAATGCTTTTTTATTTGTAGCCAATGTTTTCTTATGCTAAAATATTAAATAAAATATTTATTAGCATTTAATTAAATAGAGGACATAATTATGAAAATTTTACGTCTAGTTATTATTGCAATTTTACTTTTCATCCTAACAGGTTGTGGCACAACGGCAAAGTTTGTTTATCCAAGTTCAATGAAAAACTTAGTCCAAGTTGATTCAAATCCAGTTTATCATAAGAAAATTGCAATTTTACCATTCTATGATTACCGCAGTAATGAAAACTCAACTGGCACCCGCTTGTTACAACTAATCCCTCTTTTTCCTTACGGCTATATAAACTATAACCGCCCAGAAGCCGCCGTTTTATTTATTTCAGTCCATAAATTTGGATTTTCTCCTAGCGAAGATTTGGCTAAAGCTGCAGCGTTAAGTCTACGCCACTCAAATTTGTTTGATGAAGCATTTTTTACTTTTGGCGGTCAACAAAATAAAGCAGATTATGTGATGTACGGCAATATTTATTCAACATTATACCATGGAACAATTTATAGCTATGGACTATCCTTTGCAGGCGAATTATTATGGATATTGGGCGCTCCTCAAGGAGTTTCGCAAAACAACCTTGAGATTAATTTCCAACTCAAAGATAAAAATAAAAAAGTCGTTTGGGAACATACATACAAGGGACAAAATGAGTGCATGCAATGGCTATATTATCGCAACGGACATGATGTCAAAGCATACTCTATTTTAATGGAAGAGGCGATGAATGAAGTTGTCAAAGATTTAGCAAAAACATTTAAAAATAATCAGTCTTTATCAAAGTAAATGGTAAATTTGAAACTGATTTCATTAACAATACTAATCTTTATGTGTGGCTGTACCATTAAAGACAGTCACACTGTCCCACAACTAAATTTACCATCACAAAAACAAACTCCCGAAAAAAATTCAAACCATATCGTATTGAAGAAGTTAATGAAACTTTTGACGGCAGAATTTATCGAATTTATAATGCTCCTGATTTCTAAAAATTACCATAATACAAAAAAATAACAAAATTTTTATTAGTGCCAGAGTTTTGCTATTGATTTTTGAATAATTTTCGATTATCCTTTATAAAGAAGTACTATTCTTTTTTAATAGGCATCAGATAAAAAGTGACCCTGTATATAGAAATTATTAATTATATTAATTTTTAATATTTTTGATAAAGGATAAAAAGATAAAAGCTTAAGCAGTATAATTTGAAGACAAAAATTTCAAAAAAGGTGACAACAATGGATGTTAAATGTGAAAGCTGCAACCAAAATATCGTCTTAGACGACTCCTATGACGAGCTTTCTTTTGATTGCCCAAAGTGTGGAAATAAAAATATAATTGCTGATGAGAATGCAACTCATAAAAGAATTTTAGATATGGGAATTGATGAAGGTGACTTTATCCCAGAGCCTTTTATGCGTGTAGCGGCGTCTATTCAAGATGAAGTTATTGAAGAAAAAAAATTATTTAGTTTCGAAAAATCGTATTTAGTCCCAGCAATTGTGCTTTTTTTAATTGCTGCTGCAGTACAAATTTTTGTTCCTAATTTTAGCTGGACAATCAGTTTCCCTCTTTATATTTTGGTTACAATAATTGGCTTTTTGCACCTTGAAAAAAATCACAAAGCGGTAGCCATTACAATATTTTCGACAACTGTAGTCTTACCAATTACAATCTTTATCATTAATTTAACAAGAGCTAAAGATGTTGATTCGCAAAGAAATATAACAAAGACTCTAGAACAACTTGAGCAAGAAGAGCTTTTTAGAAAGTTAAAAATTGCTTTTGCAAGAAAAAATTTTAAAGATCAGTATAAAACTCACAACGTCGCAGTAATGAAGCAAGATAAAGTTAATAGCATTATTGCTGAACTTGAAAAGCAACTAAAAACAGAACAACAGATCGTGACAATAAAAGAATCAACTAGCAAAATCAATAAAGCGTTTGGAGTCCATCTCGGTAAAGATATTCCTAAGGAATTGATCGTTAAAAAACATGAAGACGCCCACGGCATCGTTCTTTATGAAATTAAAGCCGATTCTTTTAGAAAATTTTCTCAAATTTTTGTTGGAATAACTCCTAAAACTAATAAAATTCACACCATAATTGCCCGAGCAACTTTTACGCAACAGCAAGATGCTTTAATTGAACAACAAAATTTGACTATTGTTCTTGAAGAACAATATTCAGAAAAAATGATGAAACCAAGTTATTCAAACTCGAATAATCATATGTTAATTCATGAAGATCGCTATATTGTAACAAAGGTTAAAGATAATACTCTAGAGTTAATCTACAACGACGAAGCGTTACAAGAAATAGCTCACAAAGAGCGCTTAGTTAATGTTAATGGTAGCACAGTTGCTCAAACTAAAGAGCCTGCTGAAAAATAACTTTAGCAATTAATAAAAAGATAAATTCTAATCAAATGTTTCATTTTTAGAAATTTTATTTCTACTATGATGACTCTCGTGGATTTAATACTAACCGCAACCCTTCACCAATAAAATTGAAGGCACAAACGACGGTAAATAGTGCTAAACCAGGAAATAAAGTCATGTGCCAATAGGTAAATGGCTCGGCCAAAGCTTGCTTTAATAATTCACCCCAACTTGAAGTCGGAGGTTGCACTCCAAAACCTAAAAAACTTAAGCCACTTTCAGCTAAGATTGCTCCAGCAACGCCAAAAGTAAAAGCAATTAAGATTGGAGCTGTAACATTAGGTAGAATATGAAATAACATAATACGCCACGGGTGTAACCCTGACGCTTCACAACTTTTAATATAAGTCATGTGACGAACTTTTAAGGTTTCACCACGCACAAGGCGTGATAAGCCAGTCCAACCAGTAAAACCAATTACACAAATTACAATTAAAATTGACTGGTTAAATCCTTTATCCAAAAACATCACCATTAAAATTAAAAGTAACAGAAAAGTTGGAAAACAGATAATAATTTCAACAATTCTCATAACAAAAATATCAATAGTTCCTCCATAATATCCAGCAAAAATTCCCACCATTGTACCAATTATTAAGGCAATTGTCGTCGCAAAAAAGCCAACTGCCAACGAGACCCTCGCTCCATAAATCATGCGGCTCAAAACATCACGACCAATTTGATCTGAACCGAACCAATGTTTTGCATTTGGCTTTTGATATGGTTCTGCTACTATTTGTGAAGGAGCATAAGGTATTGGAGCAAAAACAACTGTTTCTTTTTCCGCGACCTTTTGCCAATCAACTATTTTAAAACTATTTTTCACAGTAAAAAAAGGTATTATTAATAACAGTGATGTTATTGAAATTATTACAATGCCAAAAATTTTATACTTAGTTATTTTGCATATTTTTAACAACAACAGCAACAATGAATTAACAACAATAAAAATAGCTAAATAGTTATAAACTTTTTCAATTAACACCTCTGATGAGGATGGCCTAAAAAAATCTTTTAAAAACGGAAAATTGTAATGTCCAGCACTATCAATATGCAACAATGGTTGATTATTAGCAATAAATTGAGCAAAAGTAGCAATAAAAACAAAAAATAAAATTATTGAAAAACTAATCAATGACACTTTACTTTTTGCAAACTTACGCAACGCTAATTTAACCCATGATGATTGTGAAATATATTGCTCAGCCATTTAAACATTCTCTCATTTCTTTATAATTTCTGCTAACTTACCAATTTCAAAAACTAAGTTTGGCGTGAAATCTTGATGATTGTTACAATCTAAAAGTTGTTCTATCGTCCAAAATTTGACTTCATCAATTTCTTCTTTCTGAAAATTAAATTCGCCATCATAAACCGTTTTAAAAACACGCACATTTTCAGATTCAATATTATTGCGAATTTTTAAGTTGAATAAAAATTCTAAATGCAAATCATGTGAAATACCCAATTCTTCATTCATTTCACGACGTGCTCCCTGTTCATAAGTTTCCCCTACATCAAGATGACCGCCAACTGCTGTATCCCACTTTCCAGGCTGGATGTCTTTTAGTTTATTGCGCTTTTGCAGTAAAATTTCACCTTTACTATTAAAAACAACAACATGGCTAGTACGGTGAATTAATGCTGGATTCCCATGACATTCACTGCGCCGAGCTGTACCAATAATATTGTCATTTTCATCAACAATTTCAAAAATTTCGTCTTTGCTCATTATCAACTATACCTTTACTTTGCAAAAAACAATAGTTTATTATTATCAACTTTCACCGTGATATTTTTCTTTTCATCATATAGCCCTCGCAAAATATCCTCTGCTAACGGATCTTCTATCATCCGTTCTACCGTTCTTCTTAATGGTCGTGCGCCATACTCTTTAGCATGTCCTTGCTGGATTAAAAAGTCATAAACTTTTTTAGCCAACTTCAATTTAATTCCACGCGACGCTAAACGCTCTTGCACTTTGCCAACCTCTAAGTTGATGATTTTAATTAACGATTTTTCATCTAGTGAATTAAATACTATCACATCATCCAAACGATTTAAAAATTCAGGTTTAAAGAACTTTTTAGCGTTTTCCAATAATTTTTCTTGCACTTTATCTCTGTTTAAAATATTATCTGTTGCTCCAAAACCAAGTGACGAATTTTTAACTAAATCTGCAGCACCAACATTACTTGTCATAATAACAATGCAGTTTCTAAAATCAATTTTTCGTCCCAACGAATCCGTCAACTTACCCTCTTCCATAATCTGTAACAACATATTTGAAACATCTTTATGAGCTTTTTCAATCTCATCAAATAAAACCACACTATAAGGACGACGACGAACTTTCTCAGTTAATTCGCCACCTTCTCCATGCCCTACATATCCAGGAGGAGAGCCTACTAAACGGCTAACATTAAATTTCTCCATATACTCAGACATATCAATTTGAATTAAAGATTGGCTATCGCCGAACATAAATTCTGCTACTGCCTTTGCTAGTAATGTCTTACCAACACCAGTGGGTCCCAAAAACATAAATGATCCAATTGGGCGAAGTGGATTTTTCAAATCTGCACGACTACAACGTAATGCTCGCGAAACAATATTTAAAGCACTATCTTGACCAACAACTATTTCTGCCAAATCATGCTCCATATTCAATAGTTTTTGATTCTCCTCCGCAGCCATTCTCTGAACAGGAATTTTAGTAAATTTCGATATTATCTGCGTAATTTCATCCTCAGAAATAGTTGCAATTTTATTCTTAATATTACTTTGCCATTTTGTTATGATTTCCTCCAATTTACGTTTCAAGCTTTGCTCTTGATCACGAAATTCTGCTGCATCTTCAAACAATTGATTTTTAATAGCATTTTCTTTATTTTTTTTCACTTCTGCAATCTGCGCTTCCAACTTAGTCGTATCTGGAGGCGTAGCTACTTCTTTAATACGACTTGCCGCTCCAGCTTCATCAATTATATCAATTGCTTTGTCAGGTAAAAACCTTCCAGTAATATAACGGTCTGATAATTTTGCTGCAGCTTCCAATGCATTATCTTCATATTTTACATTATGATACTCTTCATAATTTTTCTTCAGCCCATAAAGTATTTTTATCGTATCATCAACCGATGGAGGGTCAACTATTACCGATTGAAAGCGCCGCTCTAAAGCCGCATCTTTTTCAATCCCTTGACGATATTCGTCCATTGTTGTAGCCCCAACACACTGAAGTTCACCACGTGACAATGCAGGCTTGATTATATTTGCAGCATCCATTGCTCCTTCTGCGCCACCTGCACCCACAATTGTATGTAGTTCATCAATAAATAGAATTATTTTGCCACTACTTTTAACTTCGTCAATAACACTTTTTATCCGTTCTTCAAATTGTCCTCGGTATTTTGTCCCAGCAATCATTAACGGCAAATCTAGCGAAAAGACTCTCTTCTCAAGCAAAATACTTGGAACTCTTTTCGCAACAATTTCTTGTGCTAGACCTTCAATAATAGCAGTTTTTCCAACTCCAGCTTCTCCTATTAAAACTGGGTTATTTTTAGTACGACGACATAAAATCTGTATTACGCGGTCTATTTCGGGTTGGCGACCAATTACAGGGTCTAATTTCTTTTGCGAAGCCAATAACGTCAAATCACGTCCAAACGAATTTAATGCCGTTAAACTTTCAGTTCCATCTGAGCTTTTACTATTATTTGAACTTGTCGCTCCACTATCTTCATTATCATTATTATCGTTCTCTGGTAAATAATTTGGATCGAGCGCTTTGGTGATCTCAAGACGAATTACTTCCACAGAAATATTCATCTTCCGTAATATTTGCGCAGCAACACTTTCTCCATCATCTAAAATCGCTAACAGTAAATGTTCTGTGCCCACAAAGTTATAATTCATCGCTTTGGCTTCATCATTTGCTAACAATAAAACTTTTTTTAATCGTGCGGATAACGGTAAAAGACCTTTCTGTTTTGTTTCTGTCGCAACTGAAATTTTTAATTCAATAGCTCTGCGCAAACGTTGTAAATTAACGCCCAACTCTTTAAAAACAGCAATTGCTACTCCTTCATCTAAAATAATTAATCCTAGCAGTAAATGCTCAGGTCCAACGTAGTCATTATTTAATTGTAAAGCTTCTTTTTGAGCCAAAACCAAAACGTGTTTAGCTCTTGGTGTTAAATTTTTTTTGTCTGGATTTAAATCATCAAAATCAGCCATAGTAAAAAAGCTCCTTTAACTTAAGATCTGTAAATTTATGAGAAAATATTCAAAAATTTCTCAAAATCAGGATTGATAAAAAATAACAATCCTTTAGTTTAAAATATAGCGCAAATATTAGTTTTTTAAATCATCTATAAAAATTAATTCATTAAATTTTGCAAAAAGGTTATTTAGATACTATTATAGTAAAAAGCCAAATTATTTAAACTTCTAACAAAATTTTTAGTTACCAAGAATTTTGGGCTAAAATTTACTTAACATAAAATTATGAGTACAGATTCTAATTCAAACTTAATTCACCCAACAGCCGTTATTGCTGAAGGTGCAAAAATTGGTAAAAATGTTCGCATTGGTGCATATGCTGTTATTGAAGATAATACAGTTATTGGTGATGATTGCTACATTGATAGTCACGTTAAGATTGCACGATATACTTCAATTGGTAAATCCTGTCGCGTTTATTATGGCGCACTAGTCGGCGAAGAGCCACAAGATCACCGATTTATAGAGGGGTTAAAGTCATACACAGAAATTGGCAATCATACTGTAATACGTGAATACGTAACAATTCATCGTCCACCATTTGAAGGAATTAAAACAATTATTGGTAGCCATGTTTTACTAATGGCATTTGTCCATATTGCTCATGATGTCATTATTGAAGACAATGTTACAATTGCAAATCACACGGCCTTAACAGGTCACGTTCACGTTGAAAAAGGTGCTGTTATTAGTGGTTATGTAAAAATCCATCAGTTTTGTCGTATTGGTTCATTAGCAATGATTGCTCCTGATTCACTAATTTTTCAAGATGTCCCACCATTTTGTATGCTTCGAGAACAAGGCTTTATTAGTGGAGTTAATACCGTCGGCTTACGTAGAGCCAATTATTCTACAGAACAACGTGCTAATATCAAAAAAGCTGTTAAAATTTTCTTTTTTAGTGGCTTAAATAGCTCTAATGCGTGCCAGAAAATTCTGGAAACAGCAGATAGTGCTGAAACTAAACAATTTTGTGACTTTGTCAAAGCCACAAAACGTGGGATTATCCCAGGTATTCCTAAGAGAAGCACTAAAGATTTTGACGAAGAATAAAATTACAGAAATTTTCACTCTAAAAACTAGCCAAATATGATTATAGGGCATATTGTATTAGTGATTTAATAGAGATTAAAATTTTAAAGTGTTAAAGTAATACTTTTGGATTAAAAAACAAGGTATTAACTAAACGAAATAACAATGGTATTTTATTATCAAAATTTTTAGCTTAATAAAATACCTTTTAAAATAAAAAGAGATAAAGTTTATGCGTTTTCAATGTTCAGAGTGTCAAGGAATTGTCGAAATTGAAAAAAATGATTTGAATTCAGAAGTGCAATGTGGTCATTGCTTTAATGTAGTTCAAACGCCTTCCACACGCCTGTCTCCTGGAATGCTAGTGGCTGATTTTATTATCGTACGAGAGTTAGGCCGTGGTGGAATGGGGGTTGTTTACTTGGTACACCAAATGTCTTTAGACCGCCCTGCTGCACTAAAAATTTTAGCAGACAGCTATGCAAACGATGCTGAATTCGTGGTTGATTTCATTCGTGAGGCTCGTGCGGCAGCAAAATTAAACCACCCACATATAGTTCAAGCATATGCCGTTGGAGAAGACGATGGAGTTTTCTACTTTGCAATGGAAAATATTGATGGCGAAACGATGAAACAAGCATTAGCTCGTGAAAGAGTTATTCCAGTTGAACAAGCAATAATTATTACACAACAAATTGCCGAAGCTCTTGATTATGCGTGGAAAGAACAAAAACTTATTCACCGTGACATCAAACCTGACAATATTATGATAACATCTTCAGGACGAGCAAAGCTTGCTGACTTAGGTTTATCACGTCGTGCTGGTGATTTAGAAGATAGCAGTGGTGACTCTGAAGTAATGGGAACTCCACAATACATTAGCCCAGAACAATTAACTGGTGCGGCAATGGACTGCCGTAGCGATATTTATAGTCTAGGGGCAACTCTTTATCATTTGGTTACGGGCTATTTCCCATTTGAAGGAGACAGTCCAAGCGAAATTGCAAAAAAACATTTAGAAGAGCCCTTAACTCCGCCACGCCAAATCAATCCGCAAATTCCTGACGCAGTCAATCAGGTTATTTGTAAAATGATGGCAAAAAATGTCCGGAATCGTTATCAAGATGCGGAATCTTTGGTCGATGACTTGCGCATGATTCGTCGAGGACGCTCTCCTGTTAATAGCGGAAATTCTTTTAAAATTCAACATGGAGCAATGACAAAGCGTACCTTAGTACTCAAAAAAAATGGTGCTAATAGTACTGATTTAACAATGAATAAAACTGCATTGCTAAATAAATTATCTAGTGCAACCCAAACTTTGACTGGGGTAATAACTGGAGTGATGAACGATGATTTAGCGCACACAGGAACACTTTTTGATTATTCAAATTCATCAAATGGTGGTGATAATATTATTGGTTCTGTAGATTGTTTCGCAAACAATGAACGCCGCAATCATTATGTTTTTTACTTAATTATTATTGCATTATTAATTATTGCAATTAGCATTGTTGTCTTTAAGTTAGCACAAACAAATGACGTAAAAAATAATATTCGCGATAATAATTATTTGCAAATACGTAGCTATACATCTAATAACAATGGTAACTACACTGAAGAAAATGAAAGTAATAAAGAACTTTTAGAGCGTATTGAGCAGATTAAAAAATTTAAAAAAGAGAATGCTTTCGATGAAGAAGGTTACGCTTCAATGGTTTATCAATTGCTTGCAGATGATTTATCTCCATACAATTTTAAAGATAAACAAGCACTTGACGAAATTTTGGCAGAATATATTCCTTACGATGAAAAAATTCGCATTGAACCAAAACGTGGATTAGTAAAAAAAGCATACGAAAAGCGTCATAAAAAGTAATTAAAAATTAATAACAACTTATTTAAGCAGTATATTAAATAAATTGTCATTTTTTTTCAAAATAAAAAGAGATATTTTTAATAATGACAAAAATCATTCATTTTTCAGACTCTCATGCAGGCGGCGGCGCCGAAGACTGGTTAGCTTATTTAGATAAGCGCTGGGTGGGAGTGTTCAATTATAAATTTAGAAGACAATTTCAACACGATCAAAACAATTTGATTTTAGCTGTTGAATATATTCTTGACACCAAACCAGATATTGTTGTTTGTACTGGAGATCTAACTTCAACAGGTCAACCAGGCGAATTCGCAATGGCAAAAAAAATTCTTAAGCCCCTACGAGATTCTAATATCCCAGTAATTTATACTCCAGGCAATCACGACTATTACGTTAAACGCACTAAATGCGTCAGAGCTATGAAGGAGATGGTTTGGTACTTGACAAAAGGCGAATATGATTTTGATGATTTACCAAGTGTACAGCGCCATGGTGAAATTGATTTTATTGTCGTCAATGAAAGCTGGCCTACAAATTTATTAATGTCTTCTGGACATTTAAAGCGCAAAAGTAGCCAATTCATTGAAAAAATTTGCAAGCAACCTAAACATTACCCTCGTATTATGGTAGGACATTATCCTTTAATTGAAGATGCTCCAATTATGCGTTTTCGCCACCGTTTATTCGGACAAAAACATATTGTTAGACTGTTAAAGGAAGGAGTGATTGACCTATCTTTATGTGGACATATACATCGTCCATACAGCAAGTTAAACATTGACGGCAAAGGTGAAATTTGTGCGGGATCAATTACTCGTAATGGGGTTATTAACGAAATCAATTATGATGAAAAAACAGGATTATTTAAGCAACAACATTTATACTTAAACAATATTTAAGTCAAAGATATCAGTTTTAATTTTTGGAAGGTTTATTATGTGTTACAAATTATTTTTATTTCGAATTTTATCAACAGCAATTTTAATACAAGCTTTTACATCTAAGGCTAATAGTTCTACCAAAGAGACTATTAGAAATAATCAAAGTGTTATTATTAACAAAGAAGTTCTTGATGAATATCAGAAGTTTCTTGATGCTGAAAATTTATACAATAATAATGAATTTATTAAGGCATACAAAATTTTTGAAAAATTACATAAAAAAGGGCGCAGTGAAGCAACTGTATATTTAGGAAAATATTATTTTTTTGGTTATCAACCTATCAAAAAAGACTATGTCAAGGCTTTAGATTTTTTTATGCAAGCGGTTGCAAAAAACAATGGTGAAGCATGTTATTTGGCTGGTTACTTACATGAACAAGACTATTTTAAGGGTGTAAAACAAAATCATGCCAAAGCTCTTAATCTTTATAATAAAGGAGTGTCTCTGAATAATACTGATTGTATGTATCGTGCGGCAATTTATTACGCAAATGGGGCCGATGCTATCCCTGTTGATAACAAAAAAGCGTTTGAATTATTTAATAAAGGAGCACAAGGCGAACATTCATACTGTTTATATGAGCTTGGTAATATTTATGAAAATGGCTACCTAGGAACTACTAAAGATTTAGAAAAAGCTTATAACTTTTATTCTCAAGCTGCACGTTATAACGATAGCGATGCCATGTATAAACTTGGACAATTTTACTTGAAAGGAAAAGTCGTTGCAAAAAATGAAGCAAAGGCATTTGAATACTTTCTCAAAGGAGCTCAACAAGAAAATATTGATTGTTTAATCGAAGTCGCCTATTCATTCCGTAATGGACGAGGAATCGAAAAAGATGATGCAATGGCAGTAAAATGGTACAAGTACGGCATTAAGCTTAATGATCCAAATAGCGCTTATTTTCTAGCCCATGCTTATAAATATGGCAGTTTAAGCTTAAAAGTTAACTACCAAAAAGCACATGAATATTTCACGATTGGCGCAGAATTAGGCGATAATGAATGTCAATTTGAATTGGCAATTATTTATGAAGACGGCCTAGGGGTAGAAAAAGATTTTACTAAGGCATTAAAGCTATACGAACAGTCCGCCAACAATGGTAACGGTCAAGCAAAGTGCCTATTAGGAATTTACTATTATCAAGGTATAAACATCAAAAAAGATTATCAAAAAGCGTTAAAATACTTTCAGGATTGTGGAGATAATGATGTTGCATTGTACTACTTATCGTATATGTACTTTAATGGTAATGCGGTTAAAGTAGACCACAAAAAAGGTCTTGAGTTACTAAAAAAATCTGCTAACTTTGATTATGTTGAAGCTCTATACTTACTAGGAACTATTTATTATAATGGCGAAGTTGGTGTAAAAATTGATAATAAGAAAGCATTTGAATATTTTCAAAAAGCGGCAAAACATGATCATATTGAATCTCTTCTGCGCCTTTCAGCGTGTTATGGCGATGGAACTGGCACAGCTAAGGATTATAAAAAAGCTGAAAAATATGCTAAAAAAGTATTAAAATTAACTGGCAATAAATCGGCAAATGCCTTTTTCTTATTAGGTTCAATCTACAATGATAATAATGATAAAAAAAGACTTTTAAAAGCGATGCAATATTTTCAAAAAGCGGCTGAATTAGGTCATATTGAATCAACTAATAATATTGGATACGCATATTTAAATGGACGGGGTGGGTTTGAATTAAATTATGAAAAAGCTCGCCAATGTTTTGAGAAAATTATTAAACATATGCAACATAAATATGCGCTACGTAATTTGGCAATTATTTACGAAGAAGGTTTGGGAGTAAAAATTGATTCAAAGAAAGCACTAGATTATTATGTAGCATCTGCAAAAGCAGGTTTACTCATAAGCTATATTGATGCAACTAAATTATCGATTAAAACCAAGCAGGGAGACAAAGCATTTCTTTATGCGCAAAAAGCGTTACCTTCAGAAACAGCGCAAGCCTACAATAATCTTGCAGTATGTTATTTTAATGGCTTAGGGACAGAAAAAGATTATCAGAAAGCATTTGAATATTCAACAAAAGCAAGTGAATTAAAATACTATAAAGCAAACTTACTGCTAGCAATGTACTATATTGATGATAAACATAATATCTCACGCGATATTAAGAAAGCAGTTAAACTATACCAACAGGCGTTAAAAAGTGGACATTATAGAGCTGCAGCAGTATTAGGAAAAATCTATGATGTCGATGATGAGATTAAAGATGTTGACTTAGCAATCAAATACTATAAAATTGCAGCCAACAAAGCGCATCATAAAAAATCTAAAGACCGTTTAAAAGTGCTTGAGAATCCATTAGTAAAAGGATTTAGGTCACTATTTGATTAATTAAAACCTTACTTAAAAGAGGAAGGAAAAATGACAAACTCTTATGATTTTATAGTGATAGGAGCGGGCCCTGCAGGATCATCAATAGCTAGAATGTTAGCAAAAAAATATCAAGTTTTACTAGTTGATCGCAAAAAATTACATGATTTTAAAGAAAAATGTTGTGGTGGACTTTTAGCGCCAGATGCTCAAAAAATTTTAGCAAAATTTGATATTTCATTGCCCGAAGAAGTAATTGGTGGACCACAAATTTTTGCCGTAAAAGTTGTAGATTTAGAAACAAAGAAAAAACAAAAATATCAGCGATTCTACATCAATATGGATCGCAAAAAATTTGAGGAATATTTAATTAATTTAGCGATTGCAGAAAATGTTGATTATCTTGATAATTGTGAATTTATAAACTTTTCTGATAATATAGTTACATTAAAACATAACTCGATAATAAAAAATATATCATGCCATAAATTAATTGCAGCCGATGGTGCAAGCAGTTGTGTGCGAAAAAAATGTAGTCCAAAAAGAGTTCGACCTCAAGATTTATATGTTTCAATTCAGGAACTTTTGCCAAACAATCATAATTTAAATCATTTTTGTGCTTTTTTTGATAAATCAATCACCGATTTTTATGGCTGGGCAATTCCTAAAAGTAATGGAATATTATTTGGTGGAGCTTTTCCTTATGAGAATAGTAAACAACGTTTCTTAATGATGAAAAATAAAGTGCTCAATCAAAACCTTATCCATGGAACTTCAATTATACGAGAGGGTTCAATAATTGCTCGCCCAATGACAAATAGTGATTTTTGGTGTGGTGAAAAAAATATTTTTGCAATTGGCGAAGCTGCGTCATTTATTAGTCCCAGCTCTGCTGAAGGGTTCAGCTATGCTTTTAAAAGTGCTGAGATTTTAGCAAAGTTACTACTAAAAGATAAAAATTGTTCCCTTCAGAAATATCAACTAAAAAGTTTAGTAATAAGAGCTAACATTTATGGCAAATGGTTTAAGATGCCTCTAATGTATAACAAAACATTAAGAAACACCATATTAAACAGCTCATTAGGAAGTATTTAACAAAATCTTAACAAATTTCTAACATAATTCAATAAAAAATTTGCATTTGCTCCAAAAATTTATTAGATTATAGTTATTAACAAAAAAATTATGCTTTAAATGAGGGGCGTTTCAATTATGATTAGATTAGTAATTTTTGGTATTTTTTTGGTTCTTAGTTATGGATTTTACAGCTTTAATAAAGTTCGTCAACAGTAATTTTTTTTAACAATTATTTATTTCTAAGAATTTGGTCTACAACTTCAGATAAATCACCGGCAACATTAAATTTCAGTTGGGGATATTTTTTTGTGCTATAATCAGCTAAAGATTCCAACCCATGCCCAGTTTTAACCAAAAAAGATTTTATGCATCCAAAATCATTTCCTGCTTGTATGTCACTAAGTTTATCACCAACCATAATTGAGTTTTCAATATCTAGATTAAAATCTTGTGCCGCCTGTTGAAACATTCCTAATTTTGGCTTTCGACATTCACAATCAATATTATATGGAGCAACCGCTCCCTTGCTATGGTGTGGACAATAGTAGAATTTGTCAATAACAGCTTTAGCTTCATCGTCAATTAAAAACCGAATACGTTCATGGACATCATTAATTGCATCTTCAGGGAAATAGCCACGTGCCACTCCTGATTGATTTGAAACAATAATCACCAAGTAATTTGCATCATTTAATTTTTTAATTGATTGCGCAGCATTTGGCGTTAGAACTACTTCATGTGGGTGTGCTAAATAATCCTTATCGACAATTACCACACCATCTCTATCTAAAAAACATGCTTTTCTTTTCATAACCGTTCTCTTTCTTTAAATTAAATCCCAAATTTCCATAAATTCTTCATAAGATAATGAAACTTCTTCCCAAATTTCATTTTGCTTATCAAGTTCGTCTGTGATATTTTTCAAATTTTTATTAATTTCTGCAAAATCAATATTGCCACTAATGTCAGAAAGTTGTACTACTAGCTCATCTTTTTGAAGGTCTAGACTCTCAATTTTTTTCTCACAATCGGCAATTGTTTTTTCTAATTTTTTCTTTTCTTTTTGTAATTTTGAACGCTCAGCAGCGCGCTGTTTGCGACGCTCCTTATTATTTAAGTTTAAGTCAATAATACTATTGTTATTATTTTTTTTTGACCTTTCATTATTTTTTGTCTCATTTATAGAGCTACTTTTTGCAATATTTTTTAATTTTTCGTCTTCAGAAACAACTGTATTTTGTTCTTCCAGTTTAGATTTTTCCAAATAATAATCATAATCCCCAAAATAGCGGCGAACGTTAGGCGTTGCCATTTTTATAATATGCTCAGCAGTATTGCGAATAAATTCAATATCATGGCTAACAATAATAACAGTCCCATTATAATTTCTAATTGCCTGCTGTAATGCTTCACGTGCGGCAATATCAAGGTGGGTAGTCGGTTCATCAAGAACTAAAAAATTTGGCGGATTAATAAAAATACGCGCAAAACAAAGGCGAATTTTTTCACCACCACTGAGCACTTTACATGGTTTATGCGCTTCGTCACCACTAAAACCAAAACTTCCCAACGTCGCCATTAGTTGTTTATCATTAATATCATTATTTCCAGTTGCCGCATGCTTTACACAATCATAAACACTTTCTTCATCAGGAAGGATTTCACCAAATTCTTGCGCTTGATACCCCATAACAACATTATGACCTAAAACTCTTTCTCCATAGCTAACTTTATTCACATCTGCAATAACTTTTAAGAGTGTGGTTTTGCCAGTTCCGTTATAACCAACAAGAGCAATTTTTTCACCATTATTAATAGTTAAATCAATATTTTCTAAGATATTATTAACTCCGTCATAGCTAAATGAAATATTTTCAAGGCGCAAAATATCATTTCCACAACGTGGAGGATCAGGAATGCGAATTGTTCCTGAATAATGTAAATTATCAGGCAAATTTATATCATCCATTTTTTCAAGCTGTTTTTGCCAGCTTTTAGCCTGTTGTGCTTTACTCGCTTTTGCTTTAAAACGATTAATATTATTTTCAAGCTGTGACTTTCTTTTATCTAAATTTCTCTTTTCAGCAGTCAAGTGACGCAATCTTTCATCACGCTCATTAACATAATAATCATAATCTCCAGCGTAACGCACTACATTTCCACCATTAATTTCTAATGTAACATTAGTTAATTGACGTAACAAAAAACGGTCATGACTAATCAATAATAATGTACCTTTATAATTTTTTAAGTAACGTTGCAACCATTCAATTGCAGGAATATCCAAGTAATTTGATGGTTCATCAAGCAACAAAATATCACTATCAGAAATCAACACCTTTGCTAACGCCGCGCGCATCTGCCACCCTCCCGAAAATTCACCCAAATTTTTTGCCAAATCTTTTTGAGTGAATCCAAGACCAAACAGTGCAGCTTCGGCACGGCTCTCGATTAAATAACCACCATGATGTTCGAAATCATGTTGTAAATCTCCATGTAAATCTAACAATTTGTCATAATCTTTTTGTGAATTTTGTGCAATAAATTCATCTCGACTTGCCATATCATGCTCAATTTGCACAATTCGATCATGCAATTCTTTTAATAATGGTACCGCATCAGCTGTATATTCAAGAAGATTGCGAACATTATCAGAACTGGATAATTGCTGCTGTAAGTGACCAATCGTCATCTTTTTGGGAACTAAAAAAGTACCTTTATCTGGCGCTAATTCACCAATCACAATTTTGAACAATGTACTTTTTCCAGCACCATTAGGTCCAACAATACCAATATGTTCGCCCTTATTTATGCGAAATGACACATCATTAAATATATCTTTAGTTCCGAAATGTTTCGAAACATTTTGAAAATCAATCATAATTCCTTTAAAACCAAGTAAACCGTTAATCTGTTAATGTCTCCTCATTAAGATATAACATTTTAAAAATTTTGCCAATTTGCACTTGAATATTCCAGTAAGTTTTTAAGAGTAAGCCAATATTTTAACATATTTAAAATTTATTTATTAATTAAAAAAACTTGCTTTCGTTTATAATTATGGTAAAATAAAATACTAATATTATTTTTTGGGAATTATAAATTTTAAGTGGGGTAAATTTTATGAAAGTTATAAAATTAATTATTGCAATCTTTTTTGTTGTCTCAACAACAGCAACGGCTGAAATCGTTAAAAGTAGCGCAGACGGACGTAATTATTTATATAGTGAAAGTAATGCCGAAGAATGTTTCTTATGCCAAAATAAAACTAAAGATGATTATGAAGAGGTCGCAGGTCCTAAAAAATGTCCTATATGCCATGATACAAAAAAAATGCCACGCGCTTTAGATTTCAAAAAAGTTACCTTGAATAAATCAAAAATAACTCTCGAACTCTGTACTATCGAAAAAGTTGCATTTCCTGTTTTGAAAATTCGTCACAGCACTGGAATTAAAACAGTCAAAGTTTCTGACCTTCCAGCGCCAATAGTTCGTGCATTAAAAGCTCGCATTCAACAAGACCGTAATGGCAATTATTACTTACTACATGATGCGGCACTTTATGGAGAAACACGTGGTAGGGTTGCCATGTTATATCCTCAAAATTATCGCAAAGTTCCGATAAAAGGCAAGAGAAAAATCAAAATTGAAAAAGATATTGATGATAATTACTACTATGAACAAAAAATGATTAATGCTGAATATGCCAATGAAAATCGTTATGGAAGATGTATTCCAATAAAAACAAACTTAATAAATATTTTATCAGTACGCAGAAAAATTGCTAACAAAAAGTATATTTGGGTTATTGTTCGTGAATTAGTTAAAGAATATACCTTCAAAGATTGGGGGACGCTACGAGTTGAACAAACTAGACGTGGATTAATTTCACACAATAAATCAGAAGTTAATGCTGAAGTTTTAACCCCTGTTAGCGATAAAATTTCTAAAAAAATTCTTGATGGTGAAATCCAAATTCAAAATAACTATGAGATTTAATTTGTTTGTCAATAATGATTTATAAAGCAAATTGAACGTCATAAACAAGAAAGAAAAAAAGTAACGAACCAAATGTGGTAATCTCGCAAGGGATGCCACCATAACATCATAAAATAAAACCTCCGTCTTTAATAAAAAATTGCCTACTGTATTTTTAGAGGAGTACGGTAAAATTAGAAAATAACTCATACTTCAACTTTAGCTCAAAAATTATTTCTCTAATTCTTCAATAATATAATCTATTTTCTCAAACATCTCATTTTTATGTGGAAACGATATTTTATCTATTCGCTTTTTTAAAATTTATAATTTTCTATAAATACCTTAAGACAATCATAATCTAGGTCATTTTTTATTTTTTCTAAAATATCATTATCTAAGAAAAATAATTTTCTATTATCATCAATGATTTTTATATATTGATTTTGTAAACCTCTAAAATCAAATATATTTTCATTGCACAATATTAGTTAATTTAATATTTCAAAACTTTTATATCTCTTGAACCATTCTTAACTTCTTAAGTATGTCTACTCCTTCGCTAAATTGAATACTACCCTTATAGAAACTTCTCTTTATTTTAATATGTTTATAATAATTAACGTTTTATTATTTTCAAAATTTTGTACATAATCACCGCATGTTATGCAGACGTAGTACACTGACAGAATGTTCCAGTCGCGGATAAATTAGTCCCCATGCCCCATAAAATTGCAAAAAAAATGGCATTGCTTCATTTCTTAGCAATGCCACCCCATATATAAATTAAGAACTAATCTTATTTGAATTTATCTTTGTTACGCTTACGGTCAATCTCTTTTAAGTAAAACTTACGTAAACGAATACTTTTTGGAGTAACCTCTAAAAGTTCATCTTTACCAATGTATTCTAAAGATTGCTCTAAGCTCATCTTAATCGCTGGAGCAATTTTCATTGCACGGTCAGAACCTGATGAACGAACATTCGTTAACTGTTTACCTTTCTGTAAATTCACAACTAAGTCACCTTCTTTAGAGTTTTCACCAACAATCATGCCTTCGTATGTATCAGTGTTTGGCTCGATAAAGAACACTCCGCGTTGCTGTAATCCGTCAATCGCATAAGCTGCTGCTGGGCCTTGCCCCATACTAATTAAAGTACCAGCCAAACGATGTGGAACTTCGCCCTTAAATGGACCATATTTTTCAAAACGGTGTGAAACAATCGCTTCACCAGCAGAAGCCGTTAATAACTTACTACGTAAACCGATAATTCCTCGTGTTGGAATATTGAACTCGATTAACTGACGACCACCAGCTTGCTCCATGTGAGTCATTTCGCCACGGCGTAGCCCAACTACTTCAATAACTTTACCTGCATACTCTTCTGGAACGTCAACACTTAAGATTTCGATAGGTTCTAACTTATTACCATCTTCATCTGTGTGGAAAATTACAGTTGGCTGAGAAACGCTCAATTCATAACCTTCACGACGCATATTTTCAATCAAAATAGATAAATGAAGCACACCACGTCCGCTAACTTTAAATGAATCACCATTAACATCTTCAACACGCAATGCCACATCACGTTCAACCTCCTTTAATAGACGCTCACGAATATGACGACTTGAAACTAAAGAACCTTCTTTCCCGTAAAATGGAGAATCATTTACACGAAACAGCATCGAAATTGTCGGCTCATCCATCGTTAATGCTGGTAATTGCTCTGGCGAGTTTGCATCAGCAATTGTATCACCAATATCAATATCATCAACGCCAACAATCGCACATAAATCACCACACTCAACAACTTCTTTCTCAGTACGCCCTAAACCTTCAAATGTGAAAATCTGCTTTAAGTTTACACTCTTCTTTGAACCATCTTTTTGCTTAATCATCACTACAGATTTATTTTTAGCTAAATCACCGCGATAAACACGACCAACACCAATACGACCAACATAATCACTGTAATCAAGACTCGCTACCTGCATTTGAACAGGTCCATCATGTCGCTCTGGCTTTGGAATATGCTCTAAAATTGCATCCATTACAGGTAGCATTGAATCACGTGGATCATTGTCTAAATCTTCAACCATCCAGCCATCACGTCCACTACCGTATAGAACTGGGAACTCTAATTGCTCTTCAGTTGCATCTAATTCAATAAATAAATCTAAAACTTTATCTAAAACCACATCAATACGACGATCTGGCTTATCAGCTTTATTAATAATTACGATTGGCTTTAAGTTTAGTTTCAACGCTTTATCAAGAACGAAACGAGTCTGAGGCATTGGACCTTCAGCCGCATCTACAAGAAGCAATACACCATCAGCAAGGTTTAATACACGTTCAACCTGGCCACCGAAGTCACTATGACCTGGAGTATCAATGATATTTACTTTAACCCCTTTATAGCTAACGCTAATATTTTTTGATAAAATAGTAATACCACGCTCACGCTCTAGGTCATTACTATCAAGGAAACACTCCTGAAATTCTTGATTGTCACGGAATAATTTCGCTTGCTTGATGATTTCATCAACTAATGTTGTTTTACCATGGTCTACATGGGCAATAATTGCAATATTTCTAATTTCTGACATAAACTTTTATCTACTACCTTTATTTAATACATATTTACTTATAATTATAATTTCCTATAAATCACCACCAGTTAAAAACTCACTATAATTTTTAAATTCAAGGAAATTTACTTCTTTTATTTACACAAAGAGACAAATATACAGTCTTAAACAAAAAAATACAGCAAAATTAAGCAAATATATGCGTTATTTTGCAAATTTTCTTTTTAAAATAAATTATTGACTATGAATTATTAAACTATTACTATACAATTTCAAAAAACAAAAAGTAATAAAATTATTCCTTTATTGAATTTTAAAAATATCATTAAAAAAAAATAATTAAATTTTAATAATAGCAACAAATATTTTCTAAAATAACATTTCACAACTAATGATTTTTACTCATAAAAATAACTTGAGAATTTTAAAAAAAAATGGGAACTTGCAATTGCAAGTTCCCAACACATAAACATTGTTAGGCGTTGCTTAACTAAGAATAGAGGTTATAATTAAAAATGCATTTAAATAAACGCATCAAAATTATCATTAAAAAATTTAGGTTGCCAATTTAAAATCCTACAAGCGTCATCAACATCACCAGTTTCAACCTTAGAAGTTCCGCCATCTAAAAAGAAAACTTTAAAACCTAGCTTCCCAAAACTGATATTATCGAAACTATTTTTAATGGCAATACCAATATCAAATCGATCAATCATACCCTTTTCAAATTCTGATAAATTTCTGTCATACTTATCAGTCATTGATGCTCCATCAATAACATATCCAATCCTAAAAGCAGCCGTTTCAATATTATCACTATTAAAGAATGTTTCAGCAATAACTTCCTGACAAGCTTTTGTTAATCCATAAATGTTTTTTGAAACAACTCGGTGTCTTGCGCAAAATTCAGTTTCAGTTTTTTTCCCATTCATTGCTTGAATACTTGAAATCAATGCAACACGATTTAAACCATGTTTTTTGGCTGATGAATACAAGTTAGCAGTCCCTTTTACATTGACAATCGTTGTATGGATGCGGAATCATGTGACAGATAATCAATTCATCAGCTTCAGCAATAATATTATCACAAAAAGTAGCATCCTCAACACTACCTTGGACATATTTAATATTTGTGACTTCTTTTTTATAATCATTATTTTTATCAATGTCTACATCGACAGCAATAATCTCACGACTACTGTCTTGCGCAAAGATTCGGACAATGGCCATTCCTAGAAAACCAGTCCCACCAGTTATAACAGTTTTTTTCACTGTTTACTCCTTTGAAATTTATTTTAACGCTGAATTCTCAAGACAATAAAGTTTACTAAAATAATTGTTCACTGCCAAACCACATCACCTTTATAAGAATAACATCAAACTCATCTTTTGTCAACCTTTTAATGTATTTTATAATTTTTTATTGCTATTTATTTTATTAAAATGATATTATATCGTCATTACAAGAGTGAATTTATATTTTTTTGAATTTTAGTGTATTAATTCCATATGTTCAACTAAATTTAAAAATATCTTTTATAATTTTTTTTGAATATTTTAACATTTTCTCATTTTTTTAACTTGATTTTCGAAAAAATTACGTTATAGTAAAAGCTCTTGAAAATAATTAAGTAGGTCCCCATCGTCTAGAGGCCTAGGACACCGGGTTTTCATCCCGGCAACAGGGGTTCGAATCCCCTTGGGGATGCCATTTTCTTGGCATCGTGACTTACATTTTATTTTTTGTTCTAGTGTCCCCATCGTCTAGAGGCCTAGGACACCGGGTTTTCATCCCGGCAACAGGGGTTCGAATCCCCTTGGGGATGCCATTTGTTTATTTAAAATTGAATATTATTAATGTTATAATCGTTCTAGGGTCCCCATCGTCTAGAGGCCTAGGACACCGGGTTTTCATCCCGGCAACAGGGGTTCGAATCCCCTTGGGGATGCCATTCTTTATAGATTACAACATGTTCAACACTCTAGTCCCCATCGTCTAGAGGCCTAGGACACCGGGTTTTCATCCCGGCAACAGGGGTTCGAATCCCCTTGGGGATGCCATTTCTTTCAATGTTTTATTATCTTCAGATTATCATATATAAAAATTCTATGTAAAAAAATTAAATTAATATAATTTTTTATATTTTTATTATTAACATCATTTACAAGACCAATATTTAATTCTATACAAATTTGTCTATTCTTATAAAAAATTATATCTTTAAAACAAAAAAAACACAGTTTTTTATGACTGTGTTTTTTTGTTTGTATAACACTATGTACTAAGCTATAGTGTTTCTCTAATCTGTCTCTGGAACCAAGAAATAACCGAATCTGGTCCAGTATTCACGGCAGGGTGAGTATCAAATAAATCTTTTTCCTCAGCCATCTCTACCATAATACTTTCTAATGCACCTTTAACTTCACTTTCACCATAATTGGTATAGACTCCAGAAGCGAAATCTCCAACTAAATCTGGCGTGCTTTGATATGCATCAAAACCAACTGCATAGGTACCATCCATTGCTCCATAGAATTCTTCAGAATTATTCTCAAAGATAATACCATTATCATTAGCAAGTAAAGAAGCTTGAGATAAACCACTTTCAGGAGTGCCTCCTAAACTATCAGCTAATCCTTCATTTTTCAGCGCGGCTAAGAATGCTTTAGTATTTGCTTGGTAAGCCATATCATTATAACGAACACGGTATGTTGTTGAATTAACAAGCTCTTGATTCATCCAAAACTGCTGATTTGCATTCAAATAAACATCACGCAAATCAGTACCTGTAAATATACCTTCACCTGCAGTTGGAGTAAAATCAACATCTGCTAAAGTAAATGTAAACGTCATATCAGTAGTTATGCTATTTGTCAATGACACACTTCTATTGAAGTTTGGAGTACCCATCATCAGAACTGTTTTATCAACAGTCAGTTCATCATTTGGATCAACAAGTGTACCATCTTCATTATATTCTGGCGTTATCCAATTTTTACCATCAGTATTATAAGCCATATATGCACTGTCACTACTGTCATAATCAGCACTTACATTGCCAGAGTGATAATATAAATCAATTTGCTCAGCTGAATAATTTTCATCTTCTGTAACAAGCTTAAACTGTAATCCAACTGTTGAATCCATATCTTTAATCTTGCGATTTGAAGTTTTCACTGCATCAACTTGAATACCCAATTTATCAATATTTGTTGTTGAATTATTGGTTACATCTAATCTTACAGATCTAGAATCATCTCCTACATAGAAAATCGTATCATCATCTGCTCCTGACGTTGATAAATAAAGAGTTCCACCATCAGCTAGATTAAAGTAGCGTTGAGAGCTAGCATTAAATACTTGATCTTCTCCATTAACATACAACGATGCACCTTTATCTATTGAGAACATCTTACTATCAGCACCAAAGTCAAGAGAAGCAACTTCAAAATCTCCATCGACTAACTCAACATTACCATTTAATGTTAGTAATTGAATTGAGCCTTGCATATCGCCAATCTGAGTAATTTTTGAAGTTCCAGTTGAAGTACCAATTGTGAAATTAGTCGAAACGTCAATTGTTCCGCCATTGACAAAATCGCCTTCAATTGTAATATTTTCTGCATCAATTCTTGCTTTATTCACTAAATTACCAGTCAATTCAATGTCAGTTACGTCAATAATTTCTGCTCCAGTTTGAGACGTTGCTTCAACAAACTCAACACTGTTACCAGTAATTTTAGCTGCCTCAACTTGAATCGAACCATTCTTAGAGGTAATTTTCGCATTATCAACTACGACTTTATCTCCAGGTTTGATTGAAATATTGCCATTTACTGTAGTATTACCTGTTAAGAAAATATTTGTTGCATTTAACATTGTTAACATTGCTAAGTTTGAAGCATCATTCATTACAATACTATTTAAAGCCTCTATGGTTAAAATTGAATTATTACCAATGATATTTCCATTAAACTCTACCTTATTATTAGCAGATTCAATTGTATAATTACCGTTAGCGGCAAAAACCACATCAGCATTAAAAACAATACCATTATTAACACTCAAGTCACCATCAATATAAACATCACTATTGAATGCTAAAGTTGCATGAGTCAAATTCAGCATGTTGTCTATCGTAATATTATTTCCACCAATACCTAATTCACCTTTTACGTCTTCAGCTCCATTAACATCAGCGAAATCAACATTTCCTTTGATACTATTAAAGTTAACACTACTTTCTTCATAAGAACCATCTCCGGCTCTTTCCTCAACTGAGAACATTCCTAAATTAAATAAATTACTAGCAGGAGTAACACTTGGTGTTGCAGACTCTATTAATTTTAAACTACTATCTATATCAAATGATAACGTCCCTCCCTGAGCAACATTTACGCTGTTTTCTGCAAACATAATATTCTTTGCATCAAAAGTTAAAGAAGTACTGCCTCCAATAACATTCAATTCATTATCAAAGTCAATATAATTTGCATCAATTCTATTAACTCCAGAAAGAGCAGTCATGTTACCAGCACCATCAACTTCAACATTATATTTAGCTTTCAATGATGCATCTTCAAGGTTAATAGTAGCATCATTATAAATTTCAAAATTATTTGCAGTAATAGATGAACTTACAATCTCAGAATTTTCTGTAGTATAAGAAACGAAATCTTTTTTAACAGTAACTTCTGTATCATTAATCGAGAAATTATCTACTTTTAATTGTTTATTGAATGTTACTTTACCAGTATCTTCAGATAAAGTATATCCATATGTAGTAACTCCATCTGGTTGACCAATAGTTAATCGGTTAAGAACCTCTACATTATTATAGAAAGTTTTATTTCCAATTCCAGAAACCTGTAAATTATAGTACTTATCGATACCATATGTGTTAATTTTCTTACCATAACGGGTGCTATCATAGTCATAAACAACTGTAGTATCACTTAAGTCATTAACCGTTACTGAAAAATCGCCTTTAATTGTGTCTGTATGGAAAACAATTGTACTTCCTGCATCCAAAGCAATCATAGAATCAATTGTTGCAAAACGTTTACTGCTATCAGTTGCATATCTATCATCAGAGAAAATAATTGTACCCTTATTATTAATTCTATCAGTAATAGAGTACTCTCCTCCCGGTGCATAAGGATTATTTACAACTGGAATCGTGTATAATGCTCCTCCAGCGAATTCCAAAATACCATCCGCATTTACAGATAGAATCGATTCGACTGTCGCATCTTTAACAATTAAATGTCCTATTGCAGCTGTCGCATCATCATCAATTACCAATGAGTTCTTCTCATTTACCTCTAATGTTGCTCCATCTTTTAATGTAGCTTGACCATCAATAACAAAAGTAATATCCCAATTATTTAGTAATTTACTTGAATCTACTTGATCATCGATGCTTGTACCTTCTTCATACCAATAACCGTTCTCAAAAATGTCATTAGCTCCTGTATATTCACCAGCATTTCCATCCTTATCTGAGCCAACATAAATATAAGTTTTAGACTCTTTTTCATATGCGCCTGCCGTAGTCCAATTTGATCTATAATCACGGAAATCAGCTATTACCTGACCAGTATCATCTACTCCAATATTACCGTATTTATCAACAATTGACATATTATCAGCAGCATTTTCTGCAGCAGAACCACTTAAAACATAAACTTTGAATGATCCACCATCAGTTTTTTCCGCATATTTAGATAACAATGCATCAGATCTTACAATATTATTTCTCTGACCATCAACACATTCTAAATTAGAACCTGTTGCTCCATAAGCATTATTTGATGAGAAAATGCCCTTTTCTGAATATGATGAAATACTATTTTGAGAAACAATACTATTGTTAACATACAATGTACCTGTTTCTAAATAAATACCTCCACCTTTATATTGAATCTTATCACCATATGAATTAATTCCTGCAACATTATTTGCAATAGTAACATAATTCAAGTGACCGTATTGATATGTAACATCATCATCAGTTGAAGGCGTACCTTGATCTAAAGTCTCTGTGTTTGGCAATGACCCAACACCACTGATATATAATCCACCACCATATTCACCTGCCTCATTATTAGCAATTGTTGTGGTGTTTATTAATAAAGTATCAGGCCCAGTAATATAAAGACCTCCACCATCTTTTCCTGCTTCATTATAAGCAAACCCACTATTTTCAATATATACATCAGTTTGCGAATCTAAGAACATGGCTCCACCAGACCCACCTGCAGTAGCCTTTGCTATATCGCTATTACGCATATCAAAATTACCAGTTGCAGCATAAATAGCACCACCATCATAAAGTGCAGAAACATTCTCTATTTTTACATTATCTAAAACAACATTTCCTGTTTCATTATATATTGCTCCTCCATGACCAGAAGCATGAGATTCTGTAATGCTTACATTAGCTAAATCTAAATGTTCTCTACTAAAGATTGCTCCACCATGAACAGGAGTCTCAACTTTCTTCCCATCAATGATTTCAAAATATTCAGCAACACTATTAACCATATCAATATTTTTAATATAGGCTGTTGATGTTTTATCGACATTTTTATTATCAACTATAAAAATTCGAGATTTCTCTTCAGCATCTAACATTAATCGTTTTCCAGCTAGATGACTATTAACCGTTGGGTTCTCATCACATTTAATTTCACCATCAATGGTAACATCTTTTGTAACTTCTAAAGCACCAATCCCAGTGAATGTTATTAAACTATCATTTGTTTTACTATTATTAAAATAAATACATTCATCTGGCTTTTTACTGCTACGATCAGTAACCCATAATTCTTCAACTTTCGGATTACTTGAAGTACCAGTTATAACAGTATGAGAAGCATCAAAACTTACAATTGAAATATCTTCTGGTTGTACATATGTAACTTTTTCAAGATCAGCAACAACCTGATGGAAATCGTCATGTAGTGACTTAGCATAAGTAAATTCTGAAGTAACTTGACCTTCTGCATTAGCATCAAAATCAACTTTATTATATTGAAATAAAAGAGGTTTTTCGGTGTCACTTTCTGCATAGAATCTATAACCATCTTCACGTTCAAAGACATCATTATAAACTCCATAAAGAGCATATACCTCTCCATCATATGTATACGAAATATTACCCGAAGGATTGAATGTAACTTCATGAAAACCTGTTTCATTTGAGTGAACAATTGTTAAGTTAGTACCATTACCCTCTTCTTGATTCAGCACATTGAGGTTTTCATCCCACTCCTTATCCCAAAACTGGATTGTTGTTAGATTTTTTGCACTTTCATAGAAATCATATAGATAAGCTTCACCACCAGCACTCACCATATCTCTATTTTTGTCATCTTCTTTCATATTTAAAGTTAAAAGATTTAATGTAACTCCCTCATCTGGATCACCTGGATCATCAACAAGTATAGACTTGCTAGGAGCTTGACCATCTGAAAAAGTTCTAAAAGCACATCTTGTTACATCACCAGCATCATCAATTTCAGCATATAGGTAATACGTAATCCCTCCAATTTCAGCGTAGAATTGTCCTTGTTCATCAATAAGAACATCATGGTCTTCTCCGCCATAATTAATACTAAAATTCATATCGCCATCATCTAAAATTTCATAGAAAAAGTCAACACCTTCAGACGTTTGGTCATTTATGATATTGCCAGTATTATCAAGATTATAAACAACAATTTCTCCATTTTTAGTAACAAGTCGTTGAGCTTCTCCTATGTCTCCGTCACAATCCTCTGCCTGAACGAATCCACCAATAGTGAAGCTATCACCAACTGTATTTGATTCAACATATTCTCCACAAAGGTAATATGCAATCTCATTAAGTGGATCTGAATCATCAACAAAATAAATATAACCATCATCTGTATCAAGGTTTAATCTATAATTACCAGTTTCCGTTTCAATAAAAATTTGAGAAGGAGCTGCGCCGTCGACCCAATATAATGCTTCCTCTATAGTCATATGCTGCTGAATCCAGTTACCATCTGAGTCAAAATACCCAAGAGCAGTTCCAACATCTAAATATTTACTATCGTTATATACAAAACCTGTATTGTTATTAAATACACCAGAACTATTACTTGTAACAGTAACAAGCATTAATGATTCATATGAACCAATATTCCATGCACTACTATCGTAATCACGATAAAGACCTCTTTGATCTATACTTTGATTTGCTGAAATAGATCTAATTTGCAATGGCATGCTATGTATTGAAAGATCCGCGTCTTGATTAAAAAGAGTTACTGCACCAAGAGCATCTTCGCGCGAACCAAGACTAAATGCAATACTACCATCCATCAAGCGATAAGATAATGTTTTACCACCATTGTAATCCATTTCTTCAGAAAGGTTAAGATTTTTGATCAAACCTCCAGAGACTCCATCAACAACATGAAAGTCCGTTTTATTTTCCCAATAAATTGGATCCTGAACATCAAAATCAATTGTAGTATCAATATTAGCGGTGTTAAAGTCATATCCCTTACCTCTATCTGATGTTGCGGCATTATAATAATATGCTCCAACAAGGTTGGTATTTTTATTACCATTATTTTCATCTACGACGTCAAATATTGCAACATCCTCAACTGTTGTACCATTGATAAAAAAGTCTATGGCAATAGTATCAATAAAATGAGCATGCGCAACCGCAACATTATTTGCAACAATACAATTGGACATTCTAAACACTAAATTAGGATCAGATGCTACGTATATTCCAGCTTGTTCAGGTATAATTTCATCTTGATTGTTTGAGACCTTAGATTCAACTCTGTTATTCACAATAGTATTATTAACAAGTAGTACGTTATTTTTGTCATATTCGTCATTGTCGGCTAAGTGAATAGCTGATCCCCAACCCATTGAACAAGGTTCTGTTCCGCAAGTCAAATCAATAAAGTTGCCAGAGATAGTGCTATTGACAACCGCTATGGACTCTCCTTTTGAATAAATACCCGCACCATAACCGCTATCACTAACAGATTTCTTCGAAGTTATTTCAATGCTATTATCCAATACTGCCGAATTTTCAAGAATTAAAGTTCCAGAGTTATAAATACCAGCCCCCATACCACTATAAATACTCGAATGATGTTTTGGTTTCCCTGTGACATAAAGTTCGTTGCTGGTAATTGTCGAATCGTAAATAGCCATTTCTCCAGAGTTATATATTCCACCACCTAATGCATGATTTCTATATAGTCCTTCCTCAACGTCATTAAATATTATATCAGAATCCTTTACTACAACGTTGTTCAACACCATTGTACCCTCATTCATGATACCTGCACCATGAGTTTGGCTACTCATATTTTTTACCTCAAGATATCCATCAATATCAATATTGTTTAATATTAATGTATTCCCTCCACCATAATTTATTATATTACCATCGTTATCTTTTGATTTAGAATCACCTTCGTTTACAAATACTCTTCCAGAATCATTAACGACATTAATTCTATTTTCATTATCCTGGCTCATATAAGTAAAATCTTGAGCCATTTTATCACTATAAATTAATGCAGTTGGATCACCATTATGATCTTTAGATAAGAACATTGCCCCTTCATCAAAGGCAATAGCAGAGTTAAATGCTGTACCAATCATTACAGATTTTTCATCGTTATACCTTTTGTCGCTTGCATAAGAGTTAGCAGCCCAACCAGTATCTATTTGAGCAGCCAATGTTATTGTATTTTCTTCACCATCTGTAGTACTGAAAACATTTTTATCAAAATGAACATAGCGGTTATGATCATATAAATTTATAGTTGCTCCAGTTTGAATATTTCCATTAGCATCTTTAAATTTAACTCCATTTAACGCCACACTTTGTGAAGCTTCACGATCAAAATGATCAATCCAATACTCAGCTTCACGTAAAGTCATACCACTACTACCGTCTCCAATTAAAGCTGCTGCATTACTGTCTTTATACAACATACTGCTTTGTTGGCTATGACTATAATCATCAAATCCTTTATATACACTTTTAGCCTTGTCATAGTAAAGCATATTATAATTGTTTGTATCATAATTATAATGATCCATGACAAACATGTCATCACCTTTACTAGTTACACTAGTATAGAAAATGGCCTCAAACGATCCAATACTTGATCCTGAATTTTGTACTAATTTTCCATTGGAATCAAAGTGGTATCCATGTCTATTTGCCCCACGTTGGTCAGTAGACGAACTAGAACTACCAGCTCTACGATAAGAATTTCCAACATAATATCCAAATAATAGACTTTGTTCATACATCACGGCATGTGTTTCAGTTAAATGATCCCCTTGAAATCTTAGAGTATCATCTAAGAAAGAAAATGTAGATAAAAATTTTGCATTGTCTTCATCAACACCAAGTAAATTCTTTTTACTATCCAAAACTCCTGATATTGATGTCATTGTCGATGAAGGATCTTCTGTCAATAAAGATTTCCCTTCACTTGTTCCAACAGTTATCTCTTGTAAATTATTTGTAGATAGATAATTGTCTAAATTATTTGTATTATAGTAATGAGAAATCATTGATGAACTAATATTCAAACTAGTACTATCTATATTTTCTATATTAAACTGCACAACATTATCATTTTTGCCTACAAAAGCACTGTTGCTCACTGTTACTTTCTTTGTATCACTACCTAAAAGTTCAATTCCTGAGTTGTAGAATGTCGAATCTTTTACAGTCATTGTACCTGAGCCATAAACAATATCTCCACGAAGAGATGTTTCATTTCCGCTTGAGAAAGTTGATGATAAAATATTTAATTTAACACCAGTTATTTGTGTTCCATTTGCCAAAGTAGATGCGTCATGATCTGGGTCTTCAATAACGATTGAATCAGTGAATCCAATAATACTTGAATTAGAAATTGAAAACGTATTGCTTGTTCCGCTATAAAAAGATGCGACCACTCCATCTTGTAGGTGATCCGTAAAATGAACTACATCTATTTTAGACTGCTCAAAATGGCCTTTCAATCCATAGTTTATGCCTGTTTCTAATCCATCTGCGCCATACTCAACAACAATAAAACTATCTGGCTCACAAACACCTATCTCACCAGCACCAAAATCAAAGATAATATCACCGGCTGAATATTTCGGGTCAGCTGCAGGATCATCAGTCGTTGCATATACTCCCCAATAATGAGTTGTAACATCATCCTGTGTTTTTGAGGTATAAACAACCCTTTCACCGGTATCTTTATAATAAAGCTCAAAGCCTCCATAACCTCGATGTACACCAATTATAGTTTGACCAGTAATTGGATTTTTATCAGAAAATTCAAATACAGAGTCACCAAATTTAATACCTAACGAATCAATGATATCTTGAGTCATTCCAGAAATACCTGCATCTTCTAAACCTTGTACCGTAGGTGTAAGTACTTTTCCAGAAGCGGTAGCGTTATTTACGATTTCTAACTCGTCTTCATCATCAAAATTAAGAACATCATCTTCAACTAGGTAAAGTTTCATTCCATATTCATTACGTTCATAATCATATCCCATGCCGTCACTTTCATAACTTTGTTGAGTCAAATTAACCTTATTAAAGGTCACGTTATCAACATTTTTTAAGAAAATTGCAGCATTATCTTCATCTGCTTGATTTTCTTCTGTTGGGGCATGAGAATCATCATTCAGAGATGAAATATCTGCTGACATCATAACACTGTCAATAGTCAAAGTAAAGTCAACATATTGTTCTCCAAGATCTCCGCGATCCATATAGATAATGGCGCCTTCATTTCCAGCTCGAGAATCTGTAATATATGATGAAGACTGAGAAAGAATTTTATAATAATGAGATATCTGAGTTTGTTCTTCGCCTTCCTCTGATTCTTCAGGTTCTTGTACTTCGTATTTATAATTTTCAGCAAAAAAGTCATCACTATCAATGCGTAGTCCGCCATAGTTTCCAACGTAATAAATAGAACCACCATTGACACATGCATAATTATCATCCATGTATGCATGAGAAATTCTTAATCCTGCTTTTGAATCAACAAATGCGACACCACCACCATTCTGTGCAACATTATCGTCCATAAGAAGCCCAACAAGATGGGTATCATTCTCAGCGCCAGTAATAAAAATACCTCCGCCATCACCACTTGCAAAGTTGCTATTTACAATACTAAAATGAAATCTATCAATAATTCCGTTACTATATAAACCTCCCCCACTACCAGGGACAAGTTCATTAGCTCCTTCATCAATTAAAATACCAGCATTATTATAACTAATATCGACAGCATTGGAAATTAACATTCCAGAGTTATAAACACCCCCACCATTGACATTAGCATCATTCCCTTCAATATTTACATTATATACCCCCCATTCGCCTCTTAAGTCTAAAGTCCCTCTATTGTAGATACCGCCACCATTGTTTGCAGTATTTTCTTCAACATCTCCATACCAATGTCCACTTAAACTTCCGACCTCAAATATCAAATTACCACTATTGAAAATTCCACCACCATTGGCTTCAGCGTAGCAATTTAAAATATCAACAGCATGAATTGTAATATCTACTTCTGAACCAATATAAATTCCACCACCACTTGCATCGATATCATTATTAGCCTTAGCATGACCATTTACCAACTGCAGATGTTTTAACTCAACGTTAATTGGCTCATTATTTTCGCCCTGGATTAAAAAGATTCTGTTTTGATCCATTCCGTCTATTATTGCAGGTAAATCAGGTCCCGCAGGCATCACAATTGTTCCATCAATTGTAATACTTTTGTCAATAACTAACTCACCTTCTGTTAATTCGAATGTAAGATATTTAGCTGAAGGAGTAGTTTCTAGATCTAAAAATGCAGTATAAGCTACAAATTCAATTAAATCACCATCCTCTGCATAATAAATCGCTTCACGGAGACTAATTCTTTCATCATTAGCATCAATTTTGTAGTCATCAAAAACATTTACAACAATTCCAGCCAAGTGATAATTATAATCATTGAAACTTAATACATCCGTTTCAACAACCCCAACACTATACTCAAGCTCCCAATCTCCACCATGTCCAGTAATATCATCACTTGCAGCAATGTCGGCACCTGTAACATCTGCTAAATAATTCACTAAAGAAACCCCTTCATCTACAGCTGTCAATTCACAACCATAAACAAGAATATCACCATCTTCAGTAATCGAGTCTCCTAACTCGGCGAAACTATCTTGATTTTGAGCCACATAATCACCATCAACAGCATCATAGCCCATTCTAAAATAACCTTTTCCACCATTTGTAATTAAGTGAATTGCATCATATTCGCCACGACCTTCTAAACTGCTTAATAAAGATTCAAGGCCGTTTTCTCCAGTCATTATAACATATTCAGCATCTGCAGGTAGTCCATCAATAATAGTTTCTTTATCAGGTAAAATACCATTAATAACATATAACTCACGTTGCTCACTTGTTTCAATCGTAATATCGTCTAAAAGATCACTATCTGCAAAGTAAACATCCTTTAAATCAACCTCTTCACCATTCTCAGTGTATTCAAGAACCCAATCAGCATTTCTATCCTTACCTCCTGTATAATCTGTAGAGGCATTTACATCAGCATCAGTGTTATCCGCTAATTTATCAAGCAATTGAACGCCTGCTTCTGATCCTGCTAAATTAGGAGTGAAAAAGTTAATATCGCCATTGTCATTAATTAAACTATCAAGCCCATTCCAAAAATCACTTTGGCTTTGACTATCAATATTATCAGAAGTCGTCGTTTCAGAAATAACCTGCAATGTACCATTATTGCTTTCTTCAGTTATAAATCCAATCGAGTCAATTGTATTTTCGCCCACATTATCTTTAATTAAATTAATTAATTCATCTCCACTGACTTGTGAAGCATCATATTTAATAACAAGCGTGTTTTCCCCAGCTAATTCTGCAATTTCGTCGGCATTGTCTATATCATCATCGATCAATAATACATTTAAATTTTTAACGGTCCCTTCATCTATTTGTGCAGAAAGGTCAATTAAGAGATCATCAGTATTATCACCTTGATCATCTCCTTCTAGTGTTTCATAATTTTGATCTAACTGGCTATCAGTATGACCACTTTGGTCTTCATTTGTTGGGACATCATCTGCAAAATTTGCATCTGAATTTTCATTAGCCTCAGCCACATCAACAGCTGCAGCCGCATCAAACAATATTCTATCTTCTAATTGGTACATCTTCTTCTCCTGACTTAACGACTTTAAGGGTTTCGTAAGATCCCACACTTACGATAACCCTTCAAACGATAATTCACTTCGCTTGTTACTACTTATCTCATAAAATATTTAATGTGGTACTTCACTAAATATTTCACCTGTTTATTACTTACTTTATTTATTGATTTTCTTTTGAACGTTCAATTGCTCTCATAAAAATTTTTCGTTCATCCTCAGGCATTGTTGTATCATGCAATTTGATACCATTAAATGTCATAATAATTTCCTGATTTCTTTTTGCTGCATTGATTAAACGGTCTTCAATTTCTCTATCAATCTTAGCAATTTTTGCCTCTTCAGCTTTAATTTTTTTAATAACAGTATCAATATCAGTTAAATTAGTTCTCTCAATTCCCATCGCATTTAACAATTGATAACATGAAACTAAGTAGTTTGATTGAGAAATTACTTTATCAACATATGCCTCTGCCGCTTCCAACTCTAAACGGTCTAACGTTAAACGTGATAAATTTCCACCTTTATCAAATAACTTTCTACTCTTAATAGCTTGCTCATTAAAATTAAGATATTGACGATTGTTCAATTCAAAGCGTTCTTTCACCTCTTCAATATTTGCGTGCGCAATACGAACTTGAGCCATGATGCCTAATGATAATGCCAAAATTCTTTGCTCCATTTCTTCAACTTGAATTTCTTGAGAACGGTATGTTGCAATTTGTTGCGGTAAACGTAACAGATTGTATGCAGCTTTTGCCCCAATTTCAAACCAGTTACTTGTATAAATAAATTTATTACTACTATATGTAAAATCAGCAAAAGCACGAACCGTTGGAAACATCATCAATAAAGTTTTATACGACTCTGTTCTTGTCACATTCTTTTGAACATCTAATTGCCCTAACTCTGGACGTTTAAATAATGCAACTTGCTCTAAAAGTTTTATATTTGGAAATTCTGCAGCTTTAAACTTTTTAAACATGCTTGTATCTACTTTAATATAATCTGTTGGTTTGTAACCCATTAAATTTGTTAACTGAAGACAAGCATTTCGGTATGAGCGCTGATATGACACCAAACGTATCTCTAGATCCAAGAAACGTTTCTGTTCATCAATTAAACGTAAAATTTGCACTTCACCTTTATCTTGTACTTTCTTCAATGTTTCTTGAATATCACGGCAACGAACTAAAAGGTCTTGTGTGACTTCCACTGCATTTTGTGCTGCTGCAACACGGTAATATGTTTTAACAACATCCAATTCTAAATTCTGTGCAGCTCGACGTTTAGTTAATTTTGAAATAATTAATTTATCACTACTTTGAGTTGAGTTTAAAAATGCTAACCCAAAGTCAAGAGTACTTAAAGCTAATTCAGCTTTAAACGTATCAACTGTGTTTTGTGTACTTTTACTACTCACTAGAGATTGTTCGCCAGTACGAATATTTTCACTACTAGATCCCGGAGTTCCTGTTCTTGACTGAACATCATTGCTAATGGTTAAATCTGGCAACATTCCTAGTACTGCAGCATTTTTCTGCTCTGCTGCAACACGACGTTTTAAATCTAAAACTTTGTAGTCTAGATTATGTTCAATTGCACCATCAATGCACTGCTGTAAAGTATAAACTCTTTTTACATCAGGACGTTTTGTTCCAATTTTTTCAATAAATTTATTTGCAGCATCCACACGCTGTTTCTTATATTCATTCTCAGTGTTACAGCCAACTAGCACAAACCCCAGTGCCATTGTTAAACTACTTAATTTTTTAATCATTATTAACGTTCTCCACATTACTAGTATGTATTTTTTAAATATATCAAAGCTTATCAAATATAAATTACGCTAAGACGCCAATGCAATTATGACTTATATTTTAAAGCATATTACATTGACATCTTAGCCTCAGACTTTCTCAGAAATTATTCAGCAGTTTCAACCACTTCATTTTTCTTTAAAATTCCTGCTTCTAAAAGTTTATCAATCAAGCGTTCCATTGAATTATAAGCATTCAAGAAACCCTGAGGAGGCATAATAATACGCTCAGCTGTCTCTGATGTAGGCTCTCCTCCGTTTGCATCTGGTTGTAATCTGAAGAAATCATATCTTACCATACCGCCAGCAAAATGCACTTGACCAATCCCGTCTGCATAAATCTCAACTTTTTTGTCACTCATAGTTGTTACCTCATTATTTGATTTTTACTACTTTTTAAAAATACATACAATTATAATACTGTATTATTTAAACATTTCCTTAAGTCTTACCTAAAGTATATTTAAACTAACATAATAGTCTAATTATTTCAAGATATTTTTTACAATATTTGACTAATTTTTTCAATAATAATACTACAAAACATTAAAAAAGCTTATTTTTCATAGTATACAAAAACAGTATACTATATTTTCATCAATTATTCCTCTAATAAATTTTAAGGTTTTTTTTACTTTTTTTACTATTATTATTTTTTTTCAAAACTATATTATTTTAGTACAAGTTTTAAAATATAGAAAAAATGGGGAATTTAACCATGAAATTTTACTCTTTGATATTAGCTTTATACATAAGTTTTTTAGGCTCTATTTGTTCCGTAAAAGCAAAAAACCTTTCAAACAATAACTCGTTGACTACCAAATCCTTTCAAACTATCAAATTTAATGGAATGCAAGTAAAAGCAATTTTATCTCCAATCCAAGAAATTATTGTTGCGCGTCGCATCTCTTCAAAAATTGATAAATATAATTTTAAGGTTGGAGAAAGATTTAAAGAAGGTGATGTTTTAGTGAACATCAATGCCACTTTTTTTGAATTTCAACATCGCAAAGCACAAGCCGCAACAATTGAAGCTCAGAAAAATGAAGCATATTGGCGCAACAGAATTGTAAAAGAAAAAGATATGTATAAAGATGGAATTGGTGATAAAGCAACTATTGAAAAGGCAATTCTCGAACACGAAATTTGCAAATCAAAGCTAGCTGTCAGTAAGAATGATCTTTTTATCGCAAACCTAAATCTAAAAGAATGCAAAATAATTGCTCCTTTTTCTGGACGTTTAGTAGAAAAAACTGTCCGTGATGGTGAACATTTTAGAGACAGAGAGCCACTAATGACAATCATCAACGACAACCAAGTTTTGGCCGTCATGTATTTACCATCTTTCTTAAGAACTAAACTCAATCAAGGCGATGCTGTTTCTGTAATGGTTGAAGAAACGATGAAAAAGTACACTGGAAAAATTTATACTCTTTCGGCTAAAATTGACCCTAGGAGTAAAACATTTGAAGTAAAAGTTGTTATTGATAATAAAGATGGTCTTTTGAGTTCAGGAATGTCAGCAGTTTTAGTAGCAGATTCAGAAACTATTTTTAAAAGTAGTAATAATTATGTTGCAAACAACAACAAACAGTAGCATTTAGGAGTTCACAATGCAGACAGCACAAAAACAGCCGCCATCACGCAACGAACAGTTACTCCAAGGAAAATTAAATATTCTTTCAGCTATAATGAAACTTGGTCATGATTCATTTTCATGCCAAACTTTTAAAGAATGGTTGAGCTTTGTTGTAAATAATAGTGTATTGGCATTCAAGTATAATCGTTCGGCAATAATTGACGTACGAACAAAAAAATGTCCGTGCATTGCGATTTCAGGACAAAGTAAAATCAATCAAAACTCTGAACTTGCGTTACAATTAACAAGCGTTTGCAAAAAACTTCCAGAAATTTCAACAATGACTGTTTTAGACGAAAATTTCTTCACTCAGTATGACTTTAGCCCAAGCTTTTATGATGATATTGCAGATATAACTGATAATTCTCGTGCTTTAGTTGTTGCACCTTTAAAGCAAAATGGAAAAGAACAAACTGAACTATTATGGATTATAGAATTCAATGATTTAAACAATGCAAAAGCTATTGCCAACTTAGTAGCACTGCTAGTGCAACACTACAATGAATCTTTACATTATATTTTAAATAAAAATAATTTCAAAATCTTTAATAATTTGGCAAAACCTAAAGCGTTATTTAGCCCAATGAAAATTGCATTTTTAATGATTATTTTATTTTTAATTTCACTAGTTATCGTACGACTACCATTAATGTCTAAGGCTGAATTTGAATTAATTCCCGCCTTGGAAAATGTTCAATATGCTCCTTTAGATGGGATTATTAGCAAGACCTATTTTAAAAATGGTGATAAAATTAACAAAAATGACAAAGTTTTAGATTATGAAACAAAAGATATTTTATTTGCTTTAACCAAAGCCAATGCATCTTTAAAAGAAGCTAACAGCCGCTTTGACACCACCTATCGTGAGTCCTTTGTTGATCCTAAAAAACTAGCTCAACTAGAAATGTTAAAACTAGAAAAAGAACAAGCAAAAATTGCCATCGAAAAAAATCAATACTACCTTAAACGCAGTATAGTAAATAGCAAAAGCAATGGAGTTATTGCCATTGATGCTACAGAAAAATTAGAGGGTAAATTTGTTCGTAAAGGACAAAAGCTATTCGAAATTCTAACTTCAGGTGATATTGTTGCTGAAATATTTTTAGACCAGAAAAATGCGAGTGTTTTAAATGATTTATCCAGTGATAAAATTGAATTAACCCTTGAAACTATGCCTGAAAAAGTTTTTAAAGGTGAACTAATTTCATTGAGTCCAAAACCAATTTTAACTGAAAAAAATCTTCACTGCTACGTGATAAAAGTTAAATTGAAAAATTTACCTAAAGATGTTATCTATGGAATGCGTGGCAATGCGAGCCTATACGGAGACAAAGTTTCTTTAGGTTATTTTCTATTTAAAAATGTAGTTTTATGGTGGCGTAAATCAATTTAATAGATTCGTAAATGAGGTGTATATAATGAATAGTAACGTTGTGAATGTTGATTTTAATGACAACAAAGACCCACATTCACATTTAGTACAAAATACAATTCAAGAAGTTCATAACGCTTTTAGGATATTTGAATCAAAACATTATTCGGATCAAGAAGCTGCATTACAACATCATTTTAAAGATGAAAGTTCTGTTCAAAAAAACAACGCAGACACTCCCAATAAATTAGATAAATTTTCTACTGGAATGCTACGCTTTGATTTAAAATTAATTCCAGGAGGAATTGATATTAACGCCTTTGAAAGCTTTGTTTTATTTGACCCAGTGACAGATAACTATTTTCGCTTAACGAAAGAAAACAAACGTATAATCGAGTTGATTACAGAAGATATGAAGTTAAGTAAATTTATTGCAAAACTACGTAGACATGGGATAACAGCGCCTGATGAAAAAGTTATTTCTTTAATTGGTTTTCTTCATCAAAGCAACTTGACAATGCCAACAGCAAATACAACACACCAAAGAGTTTTAAAAATGCACGAGCAGATGAATAATAATCGCTTAAAAATGCTGTTATCTAGTTATCTATTTTTTAAAATACCATTAATAAAACCCGACAATTTTTTGAATAAAACGGCAGCCCTTATAAAAGCTATATTTAATAAATGGTCTATATTTTTATTAGTATTTTTGGCGGTAATTGGTTATATTTGCGTTGTTTTTAATTTTCATAAATTATCCGATATCTTTATTAAGTCTATTTCTATAAAAGGATTAATTCGCTATAGTATTGCAATCGTTATAATAAAAATAGTTCATGAATTCGCTCATGCATATATGACCAAACTATCAGGTTGCAGAGTGCGCAGAATGGGTATTGCAGTAGTATTTTTTATGCCCCGTTTATATAGTGATTTAACCGATGCATGGCGAGTTTCAAGCCGGCACAAACGTTTTTTAATTGATGGAGCCGGTATTATTAGTGAATTAATTATCGGTGGGCTTGCTGCACTAGTTTGGGCAAATACGATGTCGGGCAACACCAATACGGTCGCATACTATATTTTTGCAGTAAGCATTATTAATACCGTTTTTGTTAATGGGAATCCGTTGATTCGTTACGACGGCTACTATATGTTAATGGATTTTTTGAATGTCGATAATCTGCAAAAACGTAGTATCGAAATGATGAAGTACATTCGCCACCGTTATTGGTTCGGAATTGCAGGCAAAGTTCCTGATGGATTCTACACCAATGCACGTGTTTACCTGGTATTATATGGAATTGGTGCATATATTTATCGAATCTTTTTATATACGTCGATTATTATGGTCGTCTATTTTCAATTTACTAAAGCAATAGGAATAATTTTATTAATTTTAGAGGTATATGTTTTAATTATTATGCCGTTACAAATGGAGATAAAACAACTGATTATGTTACGAAAAAAAATGACAGCAAAAAATGTTTTAATAACGTCATCATTGACTGCGATCTTACTGGCAATTTTCATTATCCCACTACCATGGAGTATCGAAATGCCATGTATTACTCAAAGTGATAATGCAAGCTTTGTTTATACGCAAACTGATGGTTATTTGCAAAAAATTTATGTAAAAGATGGCGACATTGTTCAAAAAGGAGATGCTATTGTTAAGCTAGATGATCCAAATTTAAACTGGCTCTTAGCGGATCAAGTTCAAGAAAAGAAAATTGCGCAAACCAAACTCGATGCCTTGAATACTGACATTGAAACATTATCTGCAGTAAATACTCAAAAATTAATTCTAAATCAAGTCAATGAAAGTATTTCACAAACACACCACCTACAAAAAATGTTAACCAATAAAGCTCAAAGCAGTGGAACTTTTGCATTGTTTGACCGAAAACTGAAACAAGGGAAATGGCTCGAAAAAGGAACTTTTATTGGTGAAGTTTTTTCAAAAGATGAAATTGTTTTACACGCATTTATTGTTGAATCTGATTATAGCAAGGTAAAAATTAACGATCAGGTTAATTTTACAATTAGTGACAATTTGAAGGTTTATAAAGGTAAAGTTGCCAGTATTTTCCCTGTTCCAACAGAATTAAGACCTTCTCCATTGCTACAACCATTTGGAGGTCCAATTTTATGTAACAAAGTTTCAGATGTAACTTATAAACCGTTAACACAATATTATGAATTAAAAATTATTCCAGATAGCGATATAAAAAATGAACTTTTAAATGGTCGAACAGGTACTGTTTCAATTAAAAAATATTCATCCTTAGCATGGAATATGATAACTAATGCACGAAATATTATCAACAAAGAACTCAGTTTTTAAGTTGCAAAAATATTATCTTAAATTAAATTATTTTTTATAATTTAACATAATTCAAAAGGAAAAATGTCTATGAAATTCGACAATGTATCAGTTGAAGCAAAAGCAAATACTTATTTTGATGGCAAAGTAGTCAGCTACGCAATTACTTTAGAAAATGGCGAAAAGAAAACTCTCGGGGTGATTTTCCCAGGAGAATATAAATTTAATACAGCTGCTGCAGAGCGCATGGAAATTACCATGGGAAAATGCACTGCTTGCGTTGAAGGCGAAACAAATTTTTATGAGTATGAGGCCGGCTCATATTTTGACATTCCTGCAAATTCATTCTTCAAAATTAAAGTTGATGAACATGCAGAATATGTTTGCTCATACATTAATAAGTAAAATTTTTTAGGTTCATGACAACTTAAGCAGCTTATTTCTAAAATTTTTCAGAAGAAATTTATAGATATTTTTATACCTATAATTGAATCTGAATTCACATTCTTTAAAGTGCAAATAGAACGTGTTTTTGGAAATACCTTTAAAACGAGCAAGCCTAGTTTTGGCAATGCCCCAAAAATTCCCAATCCCATTGATGTGATTGTGTCCATCGGCGAATTCATTTTCGCCGTGTTTAACACGATCGTGCCTCCGATAGCCAAAGTCAACCAATCCGTTGTAAGTTCTGAAAGAATCGGTGTAAATTGTTGCATTTTTGGCAATTTTCTTGCTGACTATTGGGTAAAGTTGCTGGCGAGAACAGTTATCCAATTGTTGGGTGTATACCTTCCCTCCACGCTTAATCATACCAAAAACAATGCTTTTGCCTCGTGATCCACGCCCTCGAACGCCACGTATACGACGAGCTCCAAAGTAGCTTTCATCAAGTTCAACGCTACCATCTGCAAAAATGCATTACTGCTCGCAAATCACAACAATTCTTAATAGAAAAGCCTTTAAAATCTTGTTGACACTGCTGCTATTTAGGTTCGTTAATTCTGCAATTTTTGATGCTTCAATATCGTAGACAAAATACTTCAAAATCTCAAGAAACTTCGCATCAGAAATTTTCGACCGTTTTATATATTTATTACTCATTTAATAAAAAAACTTAAATTAAAATATTTTCAAGTTTAGTTGTCTTGAACCATTTATATATATATAAAGTAGTGGGGAAGTATGCAAAAATACCTTACCCGCTATTTTTTTATCGTAATATTACGTCGCTGGAATGTTGGAGCATCAAGGTCTTCACCATTAAAACGATTTGGAGGAGTTGTTTCAAAATATCCTCGAGAGAAATGAATTAAACCCAATCCTACCTCTTCGTAATTATCAGTGGAGTTTGAAACTGAAGATTCACTAAAAATATTTGAAATATTGTTATTAAATCGGTCTAAATTATGACTACTACTAAGTTGCTGTCCTCTATTATGCATATGACTTTGATCAAAAAATGATCCACTCTTATTAACCGATTTTTGTTTGTTTTCTGGAGTATTATTTAATAAAGAATCAGCATGAGTAAAACTTCGCGTTGCCTTATAGTTGCCAAGAAAACGTACTGCTACAGCATTTAACATTATTTTGCCATCTAAAGCTTTATTTAGAGCAGCTCCAGCACATAAAGCAGTATCTACAGATACTAGTTCACTTGCTTTTGTTAAAGTGTTTTTAATGCTTTTTAAATCAATATCTTCTCCCGCAGAAATAATAAAAAATACTGCATCAGCTTCACTTAAATACTTTTTCCCGCCCATAAATGGAGAATTTAATACTCCATCAAGTAAACGTTGCGTAACATCTTCACAATCGTCAACTTCAACAACACAATTACCCAATGAGCATTGGCTGCTTTTTTTATTCATTACATTGTACATAGTTGAAAAATCAATTTTCAATAACTCTTCACAACGCATCATATCACAAAATCCACTAACTAATAAGCTCATATGTTCAGTAGCACACTCAAAAGCTTCCTTTGCAGAACTATCGCCATCTAAAGTTGAAAAAATCAAATCATTTGCCAATGGAAAAATCAGCCCCTTTGAGGTCAATAAATCATCAATACCATCAGCAGCAGTTTTACGTTTCACGTCGCCTTCAAGAGCAAACGGCGTCGTAACAATAAAAACACACGGAATATTTATTTCAGCTGCTACACTAGCAATAATTTTGGCTCCACCAGTCATAGTTCCCCCGCCAAAACCACCAGTGACAACCACCAAAGAACTACTAAGAATAATTTCCTTAATTAACTTTCGTTCACGTGCAATCAAACGTGACCCCTTTATTACATTTCCACCACAACCTAGAGAAGAGTCGTGGGGTTGGCTAACAAGGTGCTTATTAGATAAAGATGAGCCTTCTACTACTCTTTTATCAGTATCTATGCCATGAATATTTAACCAATTATTTGCTGGAACGGCAGCCACTGATTGAGCAATTTTCACTCCTGAACTACCTAAACCTATTACAGTTACTTTTTCAATATTTTTAGTTATTGTCATAATAATATTTTCTTTTAATTACTACAATTATATTGTTAAATTTTAAACGCTTTTAATTTTTCTTTGAAACCTTCAAACATACTCTTAGCGACGTAATCAACCCCATGAATAACACGTATTAAAATATTTTGTCGTTCTTGTTCTAAAAAATGTTTGTGATTTGCACAAATTAAATTTAATAATCCTAAAATAGAACTATTTCTAGGAGAATATAGTTCATCAGGAATATTATTTCTATTTAAAGGTCTACCAATTCTTTGGGGTAAATCAAGCACTTCTCTACAGCCATTTTCAACAGTTGGCTGTAGAGCACCGCCTCCAGTTAAAACAACCCCATTGTCAAGGACCCCTTTAATGTTTAACGATAATAACTCATCGTTGATAATATGAAATGTTTCATGAACACGCAAATTAATAACTTTAGCCAACTCTTCAAGTTGAATACGTTTTGCTTTTTGCTCTTTGCTATGGACTTCATAAAAAACTTCGCCACGTTTAAGCATTTCAAGATATTTTCCATTATCAACAATCTCTTTAGCAACAGAAAATGACAAATCAAAAGCAATTTTCACATCATTAATAATATGATCAATACCAACACTAAGCGCTTTTGAATAAATTACCATTCCTTTGTAAAAAACTGTATATTCGACAGTTCCCGCACCGTAATCAATTACAACTACGCCATTTTCTTTATCATCAGAAATTTCAGGTAAAACGCCCCATGATGAACTAATTCCAGAAAATAACATTAGACAATTATTATCAAAATCTAAACTCTGAAAAATTTTCAAGAAAGGCTCAATCTTAGTTTCATTTCCCAAAATATTACAAATAACTGCAGTCAATTTATGAGCAACCTCGCCGATTGGATCTTTAACATGATTTCGGTCATCAATCATGAAAAAATTTTCAAAAACCTGCAATGAAACCTTAGCAGTTAACAACTTACTATTGCTTTCTCGAGCAATCAAAATTGCATCATTAACATCTTTTTCAGTAACAATATGGTTGTCACCTTTAATAATTGCATGCGCTGAAGATTTTTCTGAAGCAATTTCACAAGCACTAATATTCAAAAAAAGATAACTGGGGTCAATAGCTGTTTGAGCATTACGTACTGCTTCTTTTAAAACTTGCTCTATTAACTGCAAAGCCTTATTGCTGTCAGCAATTTCACCTTTAATCACTGCTTGATTAGTGTCGACAATGCTATAGCCTAAAATATCAAATTTTTCATCATCTCCAGAACAACTAGCTATCAATGCAATTGTTTGTGAAGTTCCCATTTCAACGCATGTAACAATCTTTTTCCTTTTGAACATTTTATTTGGTAAACCTTTCTCTCACATTTTTACGAAGTAATTTTTGACTCATTTTTTCAGAGTAGACCGATTGTAAAGCCAACTAACTAAATATTATCCCCCATTTGCAAAATTGCTATTAGAAAATTAATATTTTAAGCTAATTTCTCAAATATAACAGTAAGAAAATATTTGTATTACAATACTTAAGACGGTAATGTATAAAGCATTGAGATTCTATTGGAGACTAAATATGAATTCACTTATTGAAGTATTATTAAATACTGGAGAAAAAATTTTTGCGAAAACTCCAGAAAACATTAAATTGAAAAAAAATGATTTCGTTGTTTTAAAACGAGATTTTTATATTGACTGTGGTAAGGTTAATCAAATTTTTGAGAAACCTATTGAACTAGATCAACATAGTGCTGAACATCTAGGTATTGTTCAACGTGTAGCAAGCAAACATGACATTGCTCATTATGAGATTAGCAAGGAAAAAGCTGTTAGCGCATATAAAACTGCAAAGAAAATTATTAACGATCTAAAGCTAGAAATGAAGCTACTAGACGCACATACGTCTTTAGATGGTAAGTTAGTAAAATTTCACTTTACTGCTGACGGCAGAGTTGACTTTAGAGAACTAGTTAAACAACTTTCATCAGCCTTAAGCACACGCATTGAACTGCGTCAAATTGGAGTAAGAGATGAAACGGCGCTAGTTGGAGGAATTGGGGTTTGTGGACGAAATTTATGCTGTGCGGACTATATTAGAGAATTTGCATCAATAAACGTAAAAATTGCCAAAGACCAAGATTTATCCCTAACTCCTAGCACAATCTCTGGAGTTTGTGGTCGTCTAAAATGCTGTTTGAACTATGAAAGTGAAGGTTACGAGGAATTAAATAAAGGAATGCCACGCTATGGAGATTTTTGTGAATGTCCAAAAGGCAAGGGTCGGGTTTGCGATCGCAATTTATTGACTCAAAATGTTACATTACGTCTTGAAGATTCTGGAAATACTGCAACTTTCAATGTTTCTGAAGTCAAACAAGCAGGTAAACGCGATAAAAACCAAAAAGGCTCAGGACTAACTAAAGAGATGCGCACAATGGGGCAAAGCTTTAAAGTTACGGAGTCTCAGGTTATTAACAAAGAAGAGTTAATTGCCTTAGAGGACGATGCAAACTCTTCAAAATTAAAGCCAACAAATCGTCGCAATAATAACAATCAAAAAAATAATAACGACCGTTCACGTCGTCGTCGTGGACGTCAAAATAAAAAAAAAAATAACAACAAGTAATTTTTTCTGCTATTTTAGGTTCAATTATTTTAACAAAAAACTCCTAATTAACAAATAAAAGAGTTAGGAGTTTTTTTTTATAATTTAAGTTTTACTTAGCCACAGGAAACATTGATATGCGATACTTTGAAGCATATAAATACGGCACTATATTAAACTGACTTTGCTTTTTATTATCAATATTAAAATATTTTGCAGGCATTTCACTATATTTAAAACTATTGAAATCAAAATCTATTTTTTGTAAAACAACTTTAATTGCCAATGGAGATTCAATACGTCGATCAATAGTGAAATTTTCATCTAAAGTGGTGTTACATTTTACTTTTAAATTGCTATTTTTTATATTTAAAACAAAGGCATAATCGAAAAAGCTCTCTTTATCTCCGGTGAAAGCAAATAATAATGGTCCATATGTAATTGTTGCATATGGTTTACCCTCATCTTTAATACCATCAATCACCGAATCAAAGTTCTCACAATTAGGTCTCAAAAAAGTTTTTTTATCTTTATAATATAGCGCTTTTTCAGAATTGACATCAACTTCAACATTCATAGGCAACGTTAAGTAAACACTATCGCCAAAAGTCCACTCTCTTTTTATATTGGCAAATCCTTTCTTATTAATAATAATTAATTGTTTTTCTCCATTCACTTCTACCATAGGTTTTTTACACCATTTTGGAATGCGCAATGCCAAATTGAACATATCATTATCGATGCTTGGTTCTACACTGATTGTAATTTTATCATTAAATGGATAATTTGTTTTTGTGGTTAACGTAACATAATTTCCATTAGCTGAATATGCTTTTGCCTCCATTGGACCATATAATAATATTGCAGGACCTGAAGCATTTTGCATTACCATTGAAGAAATAAAATTTGGCATAATACGAATTAAGTTACCTGCACAACAAGCTGGTCTATGAAAATTTTTCATCTGAGTATGTACAGCCCCCTTGCAACCGTCAATTTTCATTTCTGGAACCCAGTTTGCAGTTTGAATATATGCATATTTTGAAAAATCCTCATTAACAGCGCCAAAACCAGCATTAAAAAATAATTTTTCAACACGGTCAGCATAAATTGAATCCCCTGTTGCTTCTATTAATTTTACATTTGACCAAAGATGATCTGCACTATTACAGGACTCCGCCGCATGAAAAGCTCCTATTCCATTTAAGTATTCATTTGAAGAATTAACTCCTATCGGCAATTTATGACATTTTTCTAAACGTTCAAAAGCATTTACTGAAGCAGTTAAATAATTCTTATTTCCAGTCCATGCATAAGCTGTTGCAAATTGTTTGGCAATTTCATTAAAGGAAACTCCATGAATAAGGTCTGTTCGTGAAAAATCTTTTTCTTCAACCCAACTTTTAGTTACTGCTTGCTCATAATATTTTAACAATCTTAAAGCTTTATTCAATATTTTTTTATTTCCTGTATATCGATAAACCTCAAACATATTTTCAATATTAGCTAAACGTCTATTAATATGTAGTTCTTTAGAACACAACGGCTTGTTAGGATAATGACGATTGAAATCAGGAAAATTTACATACATTTTCTCAAGCATATCAAGATATTTTTTGTCCTTAGTTTGCTCGTATAATGCCAATACTCCACGATTAAAGCAAGCTAATGCCCAATAATGACCACTTTGCGACCCGCCACTTACAGCTAGAGGGTAAAAGTAATCTGTAAACATATTCTTTTCAATATCTTTATTAATCAAATAGTAGTAGCCCCTAGAATCATTCTTAGAACGTTCTACCGCATTGTTTATTGCTTTAATTCCACGTTGTTCAACGCCGTTATCGTCAAGAATAGCCCCCATTCTAACAGTTCCATCTATGTAATAGCCTGTTTGTTCAAAAGTCCACCAAGACTTATTCTTGTTCTTAGTTTTTAAATTACCAAACCAACCCTCTGATTTAAACACCTTATCATATTTCGGCAACTTTTTAGACTAATTTTCTGTTAAATCCTCAGCAACATTTAACAGCCACCCTCTAGGCTTAATATTGCCTACTGGCAAATGATTTAACTCCCCATAAGGCGCTTGAACGACCGTAATTTCATCCTTTTTCGTAGTATTAACTAATGAACTACATCCTGAAAATATCAAAATGCCCAAGGAGCCACTTAATACTAAGTTAAACGCAAAATTACCTTCTCTACTTTCCCTTTTTTTAAAAAACATGATAATCCCTTTTGATTAATTCTTTAATAATAAATAAACCTAATATGAAATTATTATATCATCGATATATTTAATAAGCAAATGATTTGTAGATATTTATGATAAATTTAAACATACAATTTATCTATCATAATTTATGGATAAAGGAAGTAAAATTAATTTCTTGAAGTTAAAAATTTAAATTAATTTCATATAATTGAGAATGCGTACATTTGCCTCTTCGCCGTTATACTCTAAAGTATTTCTACTTTTAATAGTACGATCAATCGTAACTGCGGGGTTATAACCAAAAGCAATAGTTGTATCTTTTTCCAATTTTTTCCCTATATTAATACGGGGAATACTATTTGAAATTTCAGAAGATCTTAATTTCGTTATCTCTTTACGACAATTTTCCAATTGATTAAGAAGTTTTTCATAATTTCGCACTAAATCCCGTACCGTAACCTGATTGTGCTGAGGCAAATTTTCAATGATATCAGGATTTCTTAAAATTGGTTGAATACTATTGGCTATACGCTCCACTTTAGCATTAGTAGCAACAACTTCAGCTTCAATTTCTTTAATTCTACGATTAATCTTAGCACTACAACCACAAATTAAGATTGTTTTAGCTGAAGAGCGATCCGAACCGATATTTGCTGCTTCAATGCCACGCAACGCCTGAATTTTACCGCCAATAATAGTACTAGGAGTAGCGACAACTTGCCCTTCAACTTCTGCAATACAGTTAAAAATTTCATTTTTGACAATCAAATCGCCAGCACAATTAATTTTTACGCCATCAAGGTAACGTGCTATAATGTTTCCATTATGGCTAATAATTTCTCCTTGAGCATCCTCTAAATCTGCAGCCATCCCATAAATAGTAATATCGCCATCACTTTCTAAGCGACAACTTCCGACATTTCCACGAATATTAATACTTTTCGCGCCTCGAATATTAAACCCATTCAACACATTACCCACAATCTGCACGTGCCCTGAAAAATCAATATTACCAATTCGGTAATCGACATCTTGTTTTATAACATAAGTATCACTTACGTCAAGATGATTATTACTAAAAGTTACTAAACCATCTTCTAAAGCATAGTATTTTGTACAATTATCACTTTCTTCAATTCTAACATTCACTCCATACGTAATATTATAATTTAAAGAAGTCCCAGGCACTCCAAACATCAATTCTTTAACAACATTCATACCACTAGCCCCTTTTGTCGCGGGGCGAAGCTCAGCAATTAAATCATCTTTTTTAACATTCTCAAACAAATTTAAATTATGATAATCAGCTTGCAAAGAGCTACTTAATTCATTATCAAATTGGTAATTAACGCTCTGAGGTTTTATATAAAAGTGTAAATGAGCATCAATGCCATTTATGGGCTCAATCGCTCGAATTAAAGCAATATTATTTGCTTCCAAGTTTTTGTTTACAGTATCAATCAAAAAGTCCACGTTATCGACTAAATATTCTCCATCAACACCTGCTTCAGAAAAAACCGAACACAATTCAGCTTCTGTGATAACCACTTCACCATCAATTTCTAACGGTCTAATGGAACCGTAAACAACCTTAAAGTCGTTTGATACCGATAGCTCTAACTGGTATCGTGTAGTAATTGTTCTAAACCAGGTTTTGCGGTTTGAATTAGTTTCTTCTTTAATCATTTATAAACCTATTTAAGCGTCTTTTATATTTCTATTTTTGTAATACTGTGCAAACGTTGACCATGTAAATATCTAAAAATATAACAATTTTTTTGATTACTACTTTTGTCCTTATTTTCAATATTATTGAAAAAATTATAATCACTTATAAACATACAAAATCGACTTGGGTTTTCGTTAGAATTTACATTAATTTTTATTGTCGTATAATCTGCTATTTTTTCACTTATAAAGTTGTTTATTTTAACAATAGCATCATCTCCATTACCAGCAATTTTTAAAATGTCATCATTGTTGCTAAACAATGCAGTTTCATTTTTAAATACTTTCAAATTATACTTTTCAGGAGCCATAGCCTCTGCCAACCAACAAAACTGTATTAGTTCAAAATAATACTCTTTTTCATTAATATCGCCAACATTTTCTTTTAGAAAATTATGTAACAATTCAAAACGTTTATTTATTGCCAACTTTTGCATACTATTATTATATATACGGTAAAATTCACAAAATTTTAGCAAATAATTATTACTAATTTGCATAATTTCCGAAAAACAACGCCGCAATTTGCTATTATTATAAAATGAGTCAATGATTTTACTTAAATCATCAGCAATTTGCAAATCTCTAATTGACAAATATTGTGTTTTTAAAACTTGATATGGAGTTAGCGGATTAAAAGCGTGACCTTTAGGTAAATTACTTGCAATAGGTGTTCCTGCTAAAACTTTCAAAACTTCTAACTGTATCTCGTCAACCTTTAACTCCATTAGTTCAGTAACATCTGCAAAAATATCAGGTAATTTTTGTAATGGTAATCCACTTAAAAGATCTGCGTGAATCTCAAATTTATCTACATCCAGTAGCTTTTTAATGCCATCGACAGTCTTTTCAACTCTAAAATTTCTCTGACAGGCATTTAATATTTCGTTACTTAAACTCTGTACTCCAACTTCAACATGAAACTGATCTTTTTCAGCAGTTCTAAAAACATCACAAATCTCATCATCAATTAATGCTGGGTAAATTTCAAGGTGAAACTTCAATTCAGGGAACTCATTGATAAACATTGTTAAAAGTTCAATAGTACGTTTTTTATTTGCATTAAAAGTTCGATCTAACATTCTAATTTCACGCACTCCAGATTCTCTAATAATTTTTAGATCACTACGAACACGTTCTAAAGAGTGGAGTAAAAGTTTACTGCTACTTAATGAACTAGTACAAAAAGTACATTTATTTGGGCAACCGCGACTGGTTTCATATTGTACAAATGCTTTATTTTTTGGGAATAAGTTCATTGAATAAAGTGAAGGAAGTTCATCAGCGTTGCCAGAAAACAATGCACATCTATTATCAATGTAATTATTGCTTTCATCAAGGTAACATAACCCTTCAATTTGTTTCTTTTGAATATTCCCTTTACATACAAATTTGATCACTTTTTCAAAACTAGATTCATCTCCACGCATACAGTAGTCAATAAAATGGTTAGTTCTTAGAAAACGTTCATTATCTCCTAAAAATTCCGGACCTCCAACAACGGTTATGATTTCTGGACTTACTGCTTTCATCATGCCTAAAGCTTTAATCACTGCTTCAATATTAAACAAATAACACGTCGCAATCACTACACATGGTTGAACCTCTAAAATCTCACTCAATAGCCCATTCTCGAAATCTTTTACAGTTCGGCTAAATTCATGCCAAGAAGCTGTAACGCCTTTAGCTTCACACCATGCCCGTAATTTACCGTAGGCGAGCATACTATGTGAATAGGAACTATTAATTCCAAGGTAAGCTATATTACTCTTTTTTACCATTTTATCGTTTATTAGCCTTAAATTTTATTTAATTAGTGATATATTGAAATTACTAATTTACAATTAAAAGCAAACAATGCAAATTAAGGATAAAAATTATGGATAATTGGAATATTGAAACAAAACTAATCCAGTGCGGATATCAGCCAAAAAGCGGCGAACCTCGTGTTGTTCCAATCACGCAAAGCACGACCTATAAATATGATACATGCGCCGAAGTTGCGGCTCTTTTTGATTTAGAATCTGTGGGTCATATGTACTCAAGAATTAGCAATCCAACAGTGTCAGCATTTGAAGAAAAGATGACAGCTCTTGAGAACGGTGTTACAGCTGTGGCAACAGCTTCAGGACAAACAGCATCAATGTTATCAATTTTAAACGTTTGTAGCAGTGGTCAAAGCTTTATTGCAACGTCAAATTTATATGGTGGAACAGCAAATTTATTCACGCATACAATGAAAAATTTTGGAGTTGAGGTTATCTACGTTGACCAAAATGCATCTTTAGAAGAACTTTTAAGTCATGTTAAAGAAAATACTAGAGCAATTTTTGCTGAATCATTAGCAAATCCAGCAATGGATGTGCTAGATTTTGATAAATTTTCAAAATTTGCCAAAACTGCAGGTATTCCATTAATCGTTGATAACACATTCCCTACGCCATTTTTGTGTAACCCAATTGATTTAGGTGCACATATTGTGGTTCACTCCAGCACAAAATATATTGATGGGCACGCAACAAGTGTTGGGGGAGTCATTATTGATGGAGGAAAATTTGACTGGAATAAATATTCAGAGAAATTCCCAGGTTTAACAACTCCTGATAAAAGTTATCATGGATTAATTTATACTGAGGCGTTCGGCAATATGGCATATGGCATCAAAGTCCGTACACAATTAATCCGTGACACAGGCGCATACATGAGTCCTATGAATGCCTTTTTATCAAACAATGGACTAGAAACGCTACATTTAAGAATGGAACGTCATTGCAAAAATGCTCAAAAGATTGCGGAATTTTTGGCGACAAATGATAAAATTTCATGGATAAAATATCCAGGCTTAGCTGGAGACGAAAATTATAATGCTGCAAAAAAATATTTAAAAGGCTGTAGTGGAGTATTCACGTTTGGAGTTAAAGGAGGAGCTGAAGCGGGCGAAAAATTCATGAATGCATTGAATATTTTTGCAATTGTAGTTCACGTTGCAGACCTCAGAAGTAGTGTATTACACCCAGCAAGTATGACACACCGCCAACTTGATGAACAAGAGCAATTAGCTGCAGGTGTTACTCCAGACTTGATTCGTATGAGTGTTGGCCTTGAAAATGCTGATGACTTAATTGCTGATATTGAGCAAGCATTAGCGCAAATTTAAGCTTGGAGCAATATAAATAAAAACTCTAAAACCAATTCTTCATGATGGTTTTAGAGTTTTTTTAAATTTCAATTTATGGTTTTAAGGAAGTAAAATAATGAGTAATTTTTATAGTTTTATTAGAGGAAGAGTTATACCAGTTTTATTAGTTATTGGGGCTTTAATTATTTTTGGAATAAGTGTTATTTTGCCGTTAAAAAAAGTTTACTCTGCTAAGAAATGGGTCAAGACTGAATGTTTTATGACTGAAAGCTTTGTTGAAAAAACATACGGAGGAAAAGAAAAAGTTAATCACAATCCTAAGTTTAAATATAAATACAAATATAAAGGTAAAAAATTTATTGGGAGTGACTACAACTTTCAGAAATATGAAGGAATTGAACGAGCACAAAAACTTGTTGCAAAATTTCCTGTGTCTAGCAATCAAATGTGTTATGTAAATCCAGAAAATCCAAAAGTAGCAGTACTGTCAATAAACTTAGATAAACGTCAATTCATTTCCGCATTATTATTTATTATAGTAATGTTAATTCTTGCATTGATACTATTTTTTGGATACGAAAAAAATGACTCTCAAATGAGTGAATGAGATATAATTAAGTAAAAAATTACACACTTTTTTTAAGTAATAAGCAAAACTAAAAAAATAAAGTAAAGAGTAAAATATGACTCACCAAAATGAATTTTTAAAATTAATTTTAGAAAATAAAATACTATGCAGTATATTTGTCATAGGTTTATTTGTTTTAACGACCTACTATTCAGCTCCTGTTTTATTAAAATCTCGCGAGGTTAAAAACTGGACTGAAACAAAATGTTACATAAAATATAGTTATATGGGAACCGATTACAGCTTAGCAGACGCTTTAACTACACGCAAAAAAAAATTTCACCGTGAATCTGGGTTTAAAGAAGTTCCACAAATTGTCTATCAATATACGATAAAAGGCAAACAATATACCAGCTCAAAATATAGTCTAGAGCCTATTAACAACCCTAATATTTTATATGAATATCCTAAGGAAACTTGGTCAAAATGTTATGTAAACCCAACTAACCCTAAAGAAGCATTTCTAAAAATACATTTTTCAACATTTTCATATGTTTGGGCAATTTTAAAAATTGTAGCCACATTCATTATTTTAATTGTTTATGGAGCTTATATTTTTATAACACGTAATGAATTAACAACATAGAAAAACATAAAGAAGGAAAAAATGATTTCAATTAATGAACCTAGCAATTTTTTATTTATCAGCAGATTGTTTAAATTAATTTTTTTTATACTATTATTTTGGTACGCTTGTAGCAAAATTCCACCAATTATCAGGGCAAATAAAGCAAAAAATTGGATTAAAACTCCATGTTTTATTGAAGATAGCGCACTTGTTTCAGATAAATCACTGTTAGGAATAATCAGCGCTACATCACGACATCGAAGTGAAAAAGTTCCAGAAATAATCTACACATATCAATTCAATGATAAAACCTATCGCTCACAACAATATTCATTACAGAAAAACTATAATCAAGAATTAATTCATAAATATTATGCGGGAAGCACTTCCGTTTGTTACGTTAACCCTTTAGACCCAACTGAAGCGGTATTATCACGTGAATTAAAACCGCATTCAAAAAGATTTGTTATCTTTTTTGTTGCAATTTCAGCGATACTATTACTTAGCCATATCGTTGTTTTAATCCGCACTAGGCACAATCTACCATAAAACAGGAGTCTTTTCATGTTAATTTTTGGTATTCCTTTAAAGTTTGATTTCAGTAGCATTACCATTTACATTATAATGTTAATACTGAGTTCAATTCTTATCTCAAGAAAAAAAATGTCATATTTTAATATTATTTTAATCGCAGCCCTAGGCTATATTGGCTTTATCTTATTTTTAATTTCATATACAGTTTACCCTGAAAAAAACAATTAAAAACTCCAGAAATACTAATTGCGTTTCTGAAGTTTTTATCTTAGTAGATGCTGAACAATATTTCTTGTATCCTAGATACTTTTTTTACTTTGCTGACTTTTTTTAATTTTCCCCAACAATTTTCTTGCGTTTATTTGGGTCAATTTTTAAATCCTTATTGTAATCTGCAAGAGTATTATCAAGTTGTCTTAATTCATATTTCACATCTGCCCTACAGCTATAAGGGTACATATATTTTGAATCAAATTCTATATCTTTATCGTAATCTGCAATTGCTTCATTAAATTGTTTTAATTCATATTTTTTGCCTTTACTCTTAAATGCACTCTTAGGACAAAGCTCAATCATTTACTGAAATTTTTTATTACATTATTAGACTTTTTTAGGTTAGTATTTACATAAGCTCTAAAGAAAATAATATTTTCAGAATCAAGAGAAATGGCTATATCAAAATTAAGTAAAACCTGCTCATATTCTTTATTAGTTCCATTCCTTTTTTCACAAATTTTTCTGATTTTGACATGCATTCACAACCAATTGTTAATATCCCTCCAAATAACAACCAAAAAAATATTTTTTTGACATTTTTAATTCTCCGTATTAAATATTTAAGATTCAAGATACTAACATTTAAAGTAAAACGCATTGATTTGCAAATATTTTTAATAGTCTTAAAATAAAAAACTTCAGAAATGCAATTAGTATTTCTGAAGTTTATATAAAAAATTAGCCTATTGACTATAAAATTATAGCTCTGAACCTAATTCCCAACGTAAGAAACGTTTGATATTTGCTTTTGGAGCAACTTTTTCAACAGCCATCTTATCGTCTTTAATCCAAGCTTGCTTAACTAAGCATACTTCTGTATACCATTTGTTAATTTTACCAACTAAGATTTTTTCAATCATTTCTGCAGGTTTACCAGCTAATTGAGCTGTAGCGATCTCTTTTTCTTTTTCAATCATTTCAGCAGGCACATCCTCTGGACGAACGTATGGAGGATTGAATGCAGCAATATGCATACCTAACATATTTAGGAATTCAGCATCAGCTTCGCCTTCAACATCAACTAATACTCCAACTTTACCGCCAGCATGGATATAAGAAACAAATTGACCTTCCGTAGTCCATTTATAAGCGCGTAAAATTTTCATATTTTCGCCAATTTTTGCAATCATATCTTTTAATTCAGCATCTTTTGCTTCTAATACAGCGTCAATAACGCAACCTTCAGCATTTTGAGCTAAAGCAGCATCTGCAATACCATCAACAAAGTTACCAAAAATATCATTTGTCGCAACGAAGTCTGTTTCACACATAACTTCAACTAAAACAGCAGTCTTTTTATCGTCACTAATTTTAGCGAAAACTTTACCTTCTTTAACTGCACGTGAAGCTTTTTTCTCAGCTTTAGCAATACCAGCTTTACGTAAGTTTTCTAATGCTTTTTCTAAATCACCATCAGCAGCAACTAATGCTTTTTTACAGTCCATCATGCCAGCGCCAGTCTTGTCGCGTAACTCTTTTACTTCTTTGGCGGAGATTGCCATAATTAAGATCTCCTTATATTTTATTTTATTTTCTATTCTAATAATATTAGCTGGAGTTGTTACATTCCAGCTAATAGAGTCAATTCATTGCTATAATTACTCAGCTTTAGCAGCTTCGTCTTTCTTTGCAGCAGGATTTTTAGCAGCAGCTTTTTTAGCAGCAGCTTTTTTAGCAGCTGGCTTTTTAGCAGCAGCTTTTTTAGCAGCTGGCTTTTTATCAGCAGGCTTTTTAGCAGCGGCTTTTTTAGCAGCAGCTTTTTCATCAGCTTTAGCTTTAGCTTTAGCAGCTTTAGCCTCTTTTTCTTCAACAACACGTTTTTGGTAGATTTCGCTAGCAACTTTAATTGCACCAGTGAATAAATCCATGATTACGCTAATTGAACGAACTGCATCATCATTTGCTGCAATTGGGTAGTCAACCATTTCAGGGTCACCATTTGTATCAACAATAGCAACAACTGGAATGCCTAGTTTTTTAGCTTCACGCACCGCTGTTTCTTCTTTACAAACATCCACAACAATCATAGCTGCTGGAAGTTTTCTCATTTTAGCGATACCATCTAAATCTTTATGTAATCTTGTTGAACGACGAGTCATTTGTGATAATTCTTTCTTTTTCAAACCTTTAGTAGCGTCTGAACCTAAAGTTTTATCAATGTCATACATTTTCTTAATGCTTTGACGAATTGTAACATTGTTCGTTAAAGCTCCACCTAACCAACGCTCTGAAACGTAGAACATACCAGTTTCTTCCGCAGCATCTTTTACAACTTGTTGTGCTTGATTTTTAGTACCAACAAAAAGAATATCGCCGCCATTAACCACAACTTTTTGTAAGAAGTTACAAGCATCATTTAACTGATACATCGTCTTTGTTAAGTCAATGATAGAAATACCATTTTTTGCCCCGTAAACGAAATGCTTCATTTTAGGATTCCAACGTCTTGTTTGATGTCCAAAATGACAACCCGCTTCTAATAAATCTTTAATTGTTAATTTAGCCATGTTTAGCTCCATTGTTTACGATCTCTTTGCTTCGCCTCCGCGTGAAGAAATCTTTGTGTTAAATTATTGAATCATTTTCTTTATTAGCTTGTTCTAGTCTCAATGAATTGTAGAACAAATTTTAAATAAATGAGTTTAAAATAAACAATGACATCTTAAATTCACGGTATTTATTCTTAAGGCAGAATAATCTCCATTTTCTTCTAAGGTCATCATTTAGAACAGATAAGATAGCATATTTAAGCTAGTTAGCAAATTTTTTCTATAACTTTTTGCTATTTTTGAGTTAATAATGTATCTTAAAGGTAAAGTTATTCATGGAGAGTCTTTTTTAAAGCATTATAAATAAATTTAGGAAGTTATAAATGGCACATTTAGATTATATCCCAGAAAAAGTTTGTAGCAAATTTTTTTCAATTGACGTTAACGATGAAACTCAAATCATTGAAACAGTTGAAATCATTGGTGGTTGCCCTGGCAACTTAGCGGCTATATGCCAATTGGTAAAAGGAAGAAAAATTGCAGATGTTATTGAGTTATTAAAAGATATTCCCTGTCGTCCAGGAATGTCATCATGTCCAGCTCAGTTAGCAATAGCCCTTGAACAGCTTTAGTTTCGAGAATAAATGCCTGAAACAAAGCTTAATTATAAAAGGTCACTCTCAGGAGTTTATTTATGATTAAATATATCACAATGTTTTTTAGCGATTTTTGGCATCTTTTTTGTTTAATGTCGCCAGCGATGCTACTTGGTTTTTTAATAGCAGGAATTATTGCTGCATTTTTAAAGGTTGATTTTATTAAAAAACATTTTGGTGAAAACCGCCTTTGGAATATTATTAAAGCTTCACTTTTTGGAGTACCATTGCCATTATGTTCATGCAGTGTACTACCTGTTGGTTTAGCTTTACGCAAAAATGGAGCAAGCCGCGGTTCAGTGACTTCATTTTTAATTTCTACACCACAAACAGGTGTTGATAGTATAATCGTTACAGGGTCGATAATTGGAATAGTTTTTGCTGTTTTCAAAGTAATTTCTGCATTTATTACTGGTATCATCGGAGGAGTTTTAACCTATATTTTTGTGAAAGAAAAATTTGAAGATCAAGATAAAAAAGATACCGCTACGTCATGTTGCCATCAAAGTGGTAAAGAAGCAGGAAATGACTGTATTGCAAAACAATGTACCTCTAATAAAAGCAAAAGCTTAACGAAAATGTTATACAAAAAAATTAAATACGCCCTAAACTATGGCTTTGTTATCTTACTTCGAGACATTGCTAAACCATTTGTCTTTGGAGTTCTTTTAGCAACTTTAATAAGCATGTTTATCAACGATAACGCCCTTGACAAATATACTTCATCAAGTTACGGTTATGCTTTAGGAATGATATTTATGTTGTTAATTGGTGTGCCGATGTATGTATGTTCAACAGCCTCTGTGCCAATTGCAGCCAAGTTAATGACTATCGGTTTTTCGCCTGGTGCAGCATTCGTTTTTTTAATGACTGGCCCAGCAACAAATGTTGCAACTTTAGTAACTCTATGGAAAATAATTGGCAAAAAAAATACCATTATTTACCTTTTAACAATAATGATTTCATCAATAGGATTTGGAATTTTGCTAGACCTAATATATCAAAATTATGTCAGCTTTGACTGGAGTAGTCTTCACGGCGAACACGTAGGCATGGGGCAGCAATTTGCTGGTATGGGAATGCTCATATTATTAATTGCAACCTCATTCATACCATTCGTAAAAAAGCTTTATAAGAAAATGTTTCATAAACATCAAGATGATAAAGCGACCAAAGGCGAAAATTCACAAAGTTGTGATAGTGATAAAAGTAGTGGTTGTAGTTGTTCATAACTCTAAAGAAGTTGGCATGAACTAACTCTTATATTCGTGCCAATTTTTGCGATTATCACTTAATTTAGGATGGAAATAATATAAAAATATCACTATAATTAATCCAATAACATTTAACAAAAGTGGTAGCAAAAAACAACTTTTACTCATTCTTTTTTTGTGAATTAAAATCGCCGTAATTATTAACGGCAGTACCCATAAAATCAATAAACTCCATTCACCTATTTGCATTCTATTCTCCTGCTTGCTCTCTATTTTTCTTTTTTCTTACCAAAAATACACCACAAAAAGCTATAAATATACCAAAAATTATTATTAGAGGGATTTCAAATGCGCCAAGCATCATTAGCAAAATATCTCCCGTACTGTATCCGTGTGCAAAAATCATTATTATATCCTACTTCAATAAATTACAACTTCTGGTTATATTCTTGACGGAAAATTTCAGGTTTTATAGGTATAGTTTTAGAATCCCATAATCCAAAATTATTATGCTGAGCGTGTTGTTGAGCGTTTCTTAATTTTTTATCATATCTAGCAATTTTTTGGTCATGCCAAGCATAGCCATTATAAATAATTTTTTTATTTATATATTCACCTTTTTCTAAATCAGAGTCTGAGTTTTCTTTAATAAAGTAAATTTTTGCAATTAAATCTTTTTTATTATTTTCAATTTCGACAGGCTCAACAATAATCTCTTTATTATAAACTAAACCTTGTAAATAATTTCGTGATTTAAAACTGAATTCTTGCCCAATTTCAGGGGCATCAACGCCATATAAAGACAAATTTATAATTTTATCAAAAACTTTAATCTTAATAGTATCTCCATCAATAACCTTAATAACTTTGGCATTATATGAATACGAAAACTTAGTACTATTCCCCATTTTTTCAAGGTGTTCACATGAACAAAAAATTGTACAAAAAAGTAAAACCATCAATCTAAGATATTTCATTTCCCCCCACTCCTTATTTTCAAAAATTACTATACAAAAATTAAACTACTTCTTCTTTATTGTTTCATCAAATGCATCATTTATCACATCAAAAGAAAAACCACGACCAACCAAATGCCTAGTTAACTTCTGCTGTAATTTGAAAAAATCTTTTTCTCTTCGATAAGTCCCTTTAAGCTTATTTTTAATTAACTGAATCGCAGTTTCTACTTGATCATTAAAATCTATTTCGCTACAAGTTTTATCAATTAAAGAAGTTGCTAAACGCTTTTTATAAAGGTAATTTTTAATTCTCATCTCACCATAGCCACGCCTTAAAAGATCTTCTTTATACATTTCAGCAAAGCGTTCATCATCTAAAAAATTTAGTCGCTGCAGTTCCTCAATAACCTCAAAAATTTGTTTAGCAGGCATTTCACGATCAAAAAGTTTCCCTTTTAATTCATTGACACTATGATCACGTCTATTAAGAATATTTAAAGCTTTACTCCAAACTTTTTGGTAATCATTATCTGAAAAAATGTTGCTTTTTTCAACTTTTTTTTCAAGATTAATCGTTTTGCCATCAACTACATTTTTGCATCCATTATTCTGCAAAAATCTTCTGGCATCTTGAATTGAATCTATCCTATTTTTGCTCATATTTTAAGATGATTTTATTATTACTTTCATCATACTGCCATTTAATATTCTTTTCAGCAGCAAGTTTATTAAGAAGTTGTCGCAAAGTAACAAATTTAACTTGTGCTTTTTTAGCCTTTTTCCTAACTTCCATTTTTGCTAAAGTAGCTTGTTTTTTAGCTTTGCTTTTTAAAGACGTATCAGCAATTTTTTCATTTCCATCATCAGCATCTTGAAACGAATCACTACTAATTTTTTCAACAGAAACTTCATTTTTCGCTTCACTGACCGAAGCCATCGGCATTGCTGAGCGAGTAAGATTTCTATCCTTAGGTTGCTCATGAAATGCAACAATTTGCAAGTTTCCTTGAGATTTTAACTGTTTATTTAATTTTTCTACTAAAACATTAATATCTTGAGCTCTCAAAGTATCAATATTAAGTTGATTTATGTCAATATTTAAATTTGCTAAAAGCTTACAAGAACTAGCTAACTTTAAATTTTGACTCATAACCGTAAAATCTTGCTTGCTTCCAGTACTCGCGCTCATTATATTTCCCATTGTGGAATCTTTTCTATATTTTGCAATCAGTGCATCCGCTGAAATAGCCAATATTGCCAAAGACGCCGCTATTGGCATAGCGTATCGCCAGAAAACTTTTCTATAATTATGGTCATTATTTTGTGATTCCTCATCATAAATTTGATTTAAACAATCTATATCAATGACCGTTTTTGCTCCGTTATTAATAGAGTCATCACTCCAAGTAAATTTATTAGAACTTAATGATTCTTTGGTTAAATTTAAAAGTTTTTGCATTTCATTAACTTCCTGTTGGCAATGCTCACAATTTTCCAAATGAATTTGCAGTTCATCCTTATGCTTATCATCTAATTCACCAACTAAGAAATCTATTATCCATTCTTGATATTTTTCACAATTATTTGTTTTATTTTTCATAACTATCGGCCCCCTTTTAAAACAATATTTTGCCGCATTTTTTTCATTGCTGAATGCATAATGAAACCGACATTGCTACTGCTTATGTCAAGAATGTCTGCAATTTCCTTGTATGACTTTTGCTGTTCAAGCTTAAGAGAAACAACTTCTCGTTCCCGAACATTCAAATCATCAAAACAAGATTTTATAATTTCTAAATTTTCTACAGTAATCATTGCCTTATCTGGAGAGTAATCATCTTTCGAATTTTGTTGTTTATATTCTTCTGTAACTTCTAAGCTAACTTTGCGCTGATGCTTTCGCATAAAATCAATACATTTATTACGTACTACTCCGTAAAGCCAAGCTTGAGGGTTATTTATATGTTTTTTTTGTGCTCGAGCACGACAATAACCAATAAAAGCCTCTTGAACAGCGTCAGCAACATAATCGTCACTACCTAGCATCCTAAAGGCATATTGCAATAAACCATGCTCATAAAGAGTTATTAATTGTTCTATTTCTTCTTTATTCATCAAAAAATTTTTATTGATAAACTATTTACGGTATCCCAAAAATACCATTTTTGAAAAACTTCTGATACTATTAGCAAGAACCTTCTGTTCTGGACTCAAACTACCAAAATCAAAATCTTCTGGCTTTTCAGTAATAATTTTTTTTGACTCATTAATATCCGCTGCAGATATTGCAGCATTTGTCATGCCCCGATATTTTCTAGCATCTTCATCGTTTATAGTTACAATAGTAAGTCTAATTGAAGCAATTTTATTAGTTCCAGTAGCGACTGCGCCACTAGCATTCAATCTAACCACATTAAACTCTACAACATTATCAATCACATCTTCCCAGTCATAAGTCGTATTATCTTGATTTGAAAAACTTTGTTTAGAACTGTCGGCTATTGAAGGGAAATTAGCACTAGGGTCAACCTGAAAAGCAGCTGAATTCAATGGATCACTAGTGAAATAACTAGGAAGCAAATTACGCTCACGATATTGCAACTTATTATTAGTATTGTCAAATCTAATTCCCACCAGCTTCAACATTGAAGCTGCTCCATTGACAGTTCCTTTTTCATTGGTATAAAAATACAACTCATCATTGGCAGGTCCTACTTCTAAAGTATTTAGTTGACCATTTGTATTTGTATAATCAAAGTCATTATACATGTTTAATTGGCGCCCAATCAAATCTAAAGATGCTTGTGCATCAGCATATTGAGCAGCTTGGCTTGAACGTTTTGTCATCAGCCCTTGGGTTTTGCCAAAAAAATTCATCATCATCAACATCAAAACGGTAAAAATTGCCATAGACGCAATAATTTCAATTAACGAGAAATATTTAATTTTATATCTTTTCATAACGTTCACTTTTTTACCTAATTAATTTTTGTTATAAATTTCAAGGACGAATAGACGTGTTTCACGTTGTTTATATGGTTTAGCCACGGGCCAACTTAATTCAACATTTAAACGCACCACGTTATTACCTGTCCCAGAAGGAGTATCAACAACCCACTCAGAAGCACCTGCATCCCATTTCAAAATGTTTACAGGTTCAGTCCACACTAGCGCATGTGCAATAAAATCTGCTTTCTCTAAATCAGGCGATGCAAAACCATACAATCCCACAGATTCATCAACTCTGTAAAAACCACCAGATTCCAAATTCCAGCCACTACTAGTATCTTTTGGTAAAGAATCATTTATTTCATCATCATCATCTTTATTAAATTTTTTTGCAGGAAGCGTACTAATTACATTAAATGAAGATGAACTTCGTGTAAAATAACTCTCCATAATTTTTAACATTGCCTCAGCATTTTGTGCCCCATCATTATCTGCCATAGCATCACGATATGAATTTAACCCAACAGGAATTAATGCCACAACTCCAGCGATGCCAACAGTTAATACAGCCATCGCCAAAACAATTTCAACAAGGTTGAAATATTTTTTCATTCTTCTCTTAACTTTCATCATAATTGCTCCAGTTGTATTAATTATTCAATTTCGCCATATTTAGTTCTACCAGTGAATTTATTCACAAAAACAAATTCCCCATATGAGTCTGGAGGATTCTTATTGACAATTGCATCCCCCGCAAAGGCGGCTTTTGCTATAAAAAATGTTAAGCTACTAGCTGTTCGACCATTAGGAGTAAACACCACTAAGTTTAATGATGGACTAGAAGTTGTCTCTCCAAGATCACTAAAAGGAACAAATCCTGAGCTATAACTTGACTTAACTTCCGTTGTTGAACTAAAAATATTAACATTTTGACCATCGTTAGCCATTGCATCTTTAAAAGCTGTTACTCCAGAACTTCCACTTTCTAAGTTAAAATCTAAACTAGCAGTATTTCTAACTGCAACAATAAGGTTGCCCTCTTCTAAAACAGTCCAATTATCAAGCCATTTTATTAATTCATTATTGTCTGTTACTTCGCAAATTCTCATTGCGCGATACGCTAATTCCCTGCCACGTTCAGTAGAAACTTCCCGTTGAAGAAAAGCAACTGCAACATACTTATTATTTGTAATAGCCAAGCTGCGAGCGCGCTCCAAAGTAACTTGTACAGAAATGGCAGCAGACTTAGCTCCTTGCACCGAAAACAATCTCTTTAAGGCTGGTGCAGATAAGCTCAATAGCACTGCTGCAATAGCAATAACTACAATCATTTCAACCAAAGTAAACAAGCTCTTGATTTGAGAGTTTTTAATTTTCATATTGTCACCTCTCAAAGATTTATTTAAAAGACTTGATAGTATCTTTATCTAAGTAGTAATTTTCTTGATTATTTGAATTAAATTTAAATGCTCTAATTCCAGCAGTCGATGTATTTTCACCATTAATTCCAGGAGCTAAGACAAAAACACTACCATTCAAAGTAACATCTTCTCCATCAATAGTTAATTCAATTTTATTATCATAGTTTGTATCTAAAATAAACACATAAGGACTACCCCAACGAGTCACAAATGATTTAATAACTTGCCCATCACTACTTGTATCATCAACTGCAACACCATTTTTGGGACTTAAATACATTTTCTTACGCTTATTTTTCGGGGAAGCTACTTCTGCACCAACACCGCTACTCATATTTATACCCATTAATTTCTTCAAAAAGTCAGCATAGTCACTTTCAGAATCAATAGTACTTCCAGTGCTACCTTGGAAACCAATTCCTGTAATATCTACTCCTCCAATAGTAATTGGATCTGGTGAAGTTTCATCTTGAGTAGTGTTCCCACAATACAAAATTGTATCTTGCCCTGAATTCAATACTGGCAACAAGTCGTTATTATCTGCTTTAAATTGTTCAATAGCAATTTTTAATGAATTAGCTTCTGTGTTAGCCTCTAAAATTCTCGCTTTAGTTCTTGCTACATTTATAGCTGGTGTAATTAGCCCTGCTAAAACAATAATGATTGCGAGTACTACTAGGATTTCAACCAACGTAAATGCTTTGACTCTAATTTTGTCTCTTTTTTTTAACATAATTCAACTCCTCAAACAATTTAAACTATAATTAATTTTATTTTAAATACTTTATTTTTACTATTTATTGACAATATCATCGACAGTTCCAAATCCAATAGCGCCGCCACTTTCTTGTGAGTCATATGTCTCTGGATCTTTTATTTCATTACTACTAAGGTTGCAGTTAATTTGGTTCGTTTCAATATCAAATAGCTTTTCAGGTATTCCGCTATTAGGTTTTGGGTCGCCAATGTAACCTCCGTCGCCTGTTGATATTAAATCAAAACCTAATGGATTAAAATGACCTGGACTATTATAAAACACAGGATTATCCCAACCATCTTTTAGGTAATAATAACGAACTCCTCCAGTCACAATAAATCCACAAAATTTCTTAACAAAATCAGTAAGATCAACCTGCTTCACAAATTCTTCGGCTAAAGCTTTATTTACATACGAATTAAGGTCTGCGGGGTTAAAAGCAAGAGTACAAGTTAACGTTTCTTGTTCAGGTTTATTATTAGCATCTACATCTTGAGTCGCAATCCAGCAGACATTGTTTAACATCCCATCTCCATTAGTTCCTGTAGTTACTTGAGGGTAAAATCCTTTTTTTGCTTTTATAGCTTCAAATGCAGTAGCAACTGTTTTCATTGCAGACTTAGTTTTAGCTTCTTTAGAGGCACTCATAGCAAGAGAATAGCCACCAATAGCAAGTCCACCTATTAGCCCAATTATTGCGATAACCGCGATTAATTCAATCAAACTAAATGCTTTACGCACTGCTTTTTTCTTTTCATAAACATCCATCATCATAGCTTACCCATTCCTAAGTAATTTATTATTATACCTATCCAATGTATAAATATAAATTCAAACTATGAGAAATTCAACTATATAATGCGGATTTTCATTATATTGTAATAATAATCAATATTCTAGTTCTTGAATTTTAACCAAATAAGCCTTATTAGTATAATTATGTAAATTAATTTAGCAATATTTAAACTTTTTAAAATATAAATGGAGTAGAAACTATGAGTACAGTGAATATCGATTCATTAATGGACTATTTACAAGAGCATATGGAAAAATCAGAAGAAGTAATGAAACGTGATTTTGCTAGCATTAGAACAGGCAAGGCAAGCCCTGCACTATTAGATAACATTAAAGTCGATTACTACGGCACAATGACTCGTTTAAAAGATATGTCAGCGATTACTGCACCAGAGCCACGTTTATTAGTTATTCAACCTTGGGATCAAACAGCTGTGGCAGCAATTGAAAAAGCAATTATTGACTCAGATTTAGGTATTTCACCAGTTAGTGATGGTAAAGTTTTACGTCTGCCTATCCCTGAACTAAGTGAAGAGCGTCGTAAGACATTAGTAAAACAGGTGAAGACTCGCTCAGAAGATGCAAAAATTGCGGTTCGTAATATCCGTCGTGAAGGTAATGATATTGCTAAAAAAGCAGAAAAAGCAAGTGAAATTACTGAAGACGATTTAAAAGATATGCTAACTGATATCCAAAAAATGACTGATGATGCCATTAAGGTAATAGAGCAAGTTGTTTCGGAAAAAGAAGCAGACTTAATGAGTTTATAATTTAGCACTTTTAAGCTACAAGCATAATTTTTTCAATAGTGATAACGATCAAAAGTTATCACTATTTTTTTGTAAGTTTGCAATTAATAAGCTGTTAAGATTATTAGATGAAACACCGCGTCAAAAAAGTTAAAATTTTTTGCAATTTTTTTTTATTTTATAGTTGTAAAATTTAGATTTAAAAGTATTGTATAACTCACAGCGACAAGTACTGCTTGTTAAGCTTAAGTCGGAGAGGTGGCTGAGCGGCTGAAAGCACAGGTTTGCTAAACCTGCGTACAGGCAACTGTACCGGGGGTTCGAATCCCCCCCTCTCCGCCATTTAAAAAAATTCCAAGCGTTTTAGTTATTTCTAGGACGCTTTTTTTGTGTTTAAATTCTGTAAAATATTTCGAAAATACAAAATTTCAGTTTCTCTATATTCAGCAATTTCAACATGCTAACACCTTCTTGCAAAAATATAAATTATATGCTAATTTATTGAAGCATTCATAAATTTTCAAGAAGAAATAAATAAAAAAATTGAGGGTTTTAGTCTTTATTAATAGTTATTGCAACTCTATTCAATGGCTGCAAAAGTAGAGAGATTATTTTTAGCGATAACTCAACAACGGAAGGATACTTTGCCACCAATAATGGAGTTGACGAATTTATTAATGATGGTGTTACAAAAACATATGACAAAGAGGGAAATTTAATTAATGAAATGTATTTTGAAGACAATCGCATAAAAAAATATATTGAATACTCAAAAAGCGATAAAAAGTAGCGCGAAGAAATTTTAACTGACAATGTAATAATAACATTTTTGATAAAAATGAAGAAATCTTGCTGAAAATAATCTCAAAACAGGAAAATTATTATAGCTTTAGATTAAATAACAAAGGAGACATCACTACTATTTTTCGAGGAGAATGCCATAATGACAGCGATGAAATCATTAATGCCGAAAGGCGAACTTATGACAACGAGGGTTTTTTAACAAAAAAATACGTTATTAAAAATAAAAAAGGCACAATAATATTCCAGAGAGATAGTAATCAAAAATAAAATTATTGAGGTAACATAATAGTTATAATGGAGGTTTTATGAAAAACATTTTTTTTAAATCAATGCTTGCAGTTCCAATTTTAATCTCAACCATACCAGCTATAGGACAAACTAAAGAACAAATTATTAAAAAGTCTCTAGAAAAAATTAACATTCCTAAAAACTTTAACAACATTTATGCTTTAGGAACAACTTGGACTGAAATAGAAACATTCAAAACGGAAAATTATCCAAAACGGAAAAGAAGCTTTGAATACTTTAAAAGCAACAATTTAATCTATTTTGCAAGTCACAATAGTAAATTGATTTCAAATTTTAAAGATTCTTGGACGCAATATAAAAGTAACGAATGGCTCTATTACAAGAATGAATATTTCAACTACAATGAGCTCATTGATATAATAGCGTTATTGAAAAAACTTGAAAAAGAGAAAAATATCAAAATTTCACAAACAAAAAATAAATTTGTTCTAACATTAACTCAAAAGCCTTTTACTAAATATATTTTTAATTCTGACTATTTTTTTAGTTCCATGATTACCAATAAAACTACATATTTTTATAAAGATTACAAAAAATTTGGCACGTCATTTATGCCTAGCAAAATAATCTTCAAGCGCAAAGGAATCTATTCAACAGATTCTGAAATTTATAGCTTCAACGACATTCAAGTAAATATTAAAGCAAAAGATTATATCAAAATTCCCACTCAATACAAAATCGCCCAAAAAACCAATTCTAAAAAAATGGCAACTTACGCAGACAACTGGCAACCAATTGAGCTAATGAGTCGCAATTTAAAAGCTATGCGTAAAATTTACGGTAAAAATATGAATTTTTGCTTACATGTTGCGTTAGAAAACAGCAAAACAAAAGAAATTGCTAAATTAATTCAATTAACTTTCTCAAACAAAAAAGCAGCTACAGAATACCTCGTCGCGCCCGAAAAAAATAAACAAATATCACAGCGCTGGCAAAATGGTAAATTCGTAATACTCTTTGAAAGCAAAATTAGTGATACAACTAAAAAATTAATTAAGGAACTCAAAACAAAACAAGTCACATTTGGCTTCTAAATAATTTTTGTTTCCTAAGAGCTTTTATTTTTTAAACAAAAAAAACGCACTGTTTAATCAACAGTGCGTAATAAATTTATCAATAATTAGTCATTATTTTTTAATCACATCATTAAAAGGCTCTTCAATTGCTTTCTTATAATCTTTCTTTTCCTGCGCATCCACTCCTCCTACAACCTGAACAAAACCTTTTTGGCTACGCTGCAGCGACGGAGATGAACTTCCAGCAGGTTTAAGAACTCGGTGTTCAATAATTCGACCTCTGGTGTCAAAATTAAAGTAAACAAAAATTCTTGGTGTCGCTCTCAACAATACATGAAGATTACTTATAATATCTACCTCTACTTTCGGATGCTTCTGCGACATTTCCGAACCAATGCGACGCACAGCATAAATATTTTTCTGATCCTCAGCCATGAAATAGAAAACTTTTTCACCACGTTCAAATAACGAACGAATCGAATAAGTCACGGTTTGACCAACTTTCGCACCACTAATAACTTGACTTGGCTTAATTTTATCACCTAATTCTTTAGCAACTTTTTGGCGAGTTAAAAAATCAGGCACCCCAACTGTTATATCCCAAAGCTTCACTCCTGTATCAACGCGAAAATTAACTTGATTTGATTTATATTGATACATTAATAAACTATGCGACAAAAATGCTTGCATTTCATAGCGTCCAGTATCTCTGAGTTTAAATTTTCCTGAAATATCAAATTTTAAAGTTCGAGTCTCTCCAGCTGACAGCATAATGCCTTCCAAGTCAAAACGACGATCAGCAGCAGAAAAAACCATTTTCCCATCACGAAAAACTTGAAATTCGATTGAACCTTTAAATTTTGAATTATGTCCAAAAATTAACGGTCTAGCACTCTGATTGCGCAATGTTAAGACGCCAACAACACGCTCATATTGCATGTAAACTTTTCTTTCCAATTCTAACTTCATTGCGACTTCCGCAGAAGTCTCACCAACCATAGCAAACAAAGCTAAAAAAACTAATACAACCCCTAAAAAACTTTTTTTTGAGATTAACCAACTGCACCTACATAAATAACTCATAATTACTCCATCGTTTTTGTATTAACAGCTTCTACTTCTAACAAACATATTTTATATTATTGCTAATATACCAACAATCCTTATACTAGCACTACCATTTCCAAAATCTTACTTCGTCAATCCTGCACTCATATCTCTAACCACTGACTCAACGTTTATTGCCGAATGACAATCTAAATTTCCATCGTTCTTATTCTCTGCTAATGGACACCAACGTTTTAAACATTTATGACATTTTACATCAGCTAAATACGCAAAAGTATTTTCTCCAAATGGTCCTGTTTTTGCAGGGTCTGTCGGTCCAAATAATGCAAATGTCGGTATATTTAGAACTGCAGCAATATGCATCGGACCACTATCATTTGTTAAAACACCTTTACTACGGCGTAAAATTTCAATCATTCCACCAACCGTAGTTTTTCCAGTTACCGAAATAACATTATCTGCAAATGGCGCACTCAATTCTTTAATTAACTGCGCATTCTCATCATCAGAAAAAGTTCCAACGCAAATAAACTTTAATTTACTATTCTTTTGTGCCAATTTTTTAATAACTTCTGCAAAAAATTCTGGAGGCCAAACCTTTGTCTGCCAACGAGCTCCAGGAACAATTGCTATAAATTGATCACTATTACTGACTTCTTCTTCGCTCAAAACATTATCTGCCTCCGAGCTAAAATTTGCAGCATCAACAAGTTTCACTTTTGGCACATGAAAATCAATATTAAAATAATTACACACCATCAAGCAATTTTTCTCAATCGCATGAAGTTCCTTAGCATCAACCTCTATCTTTTCGCGGTAAAACCACGATGAAATTTTTTCTCTCGGCTCACTAAACCCAATGACATTTTTTGACGCTAACCTACTAAAAATAGCACTTCGAAATAGCCCCTGAAAATCAAAGACAATATCATATTTTCCACGTTTAAGCTCACTTAGTAAACTCATAAACTCTGAAACAAAGCTACAAAAACGTCCTAATTTTTTCCTATTAAAGGCAACAATATTATCAATTTGAGTCGAAAATTCTAAAACATCTGCAAACAACGGATTAACCAACCAATCAATTTTTGCTTCAGGATATTGTTCTTTGATAATCTCAAGTGCTGGCAACGCATGCACAACATCACCTAGGCTACTTGGTTTAACAATTAATATTCGTTTGACATTTTTTTTCATATTTAACTCTATTGCTATAAATTAAAATTATAAAACAATGGTATTTTTTAATTGCCCAACAGCAGTCTAGTTGCCAAACGCTCTGGCAGCTTAGCTTCTCTAATCTTGCTTTGCGCCAACTCAATATCGTATGGAATTCGATAGCGCGTTAAAGTATTTACCACACTATCATAAACCACAAAAGATGCTCTTGGGTCACGATTTCTTGGCTGGCCTACGCTACCAACATTCACCAAATATTTATATCCTGACTTAATGTCAATCATAATTGAATCTTCTACATCTACCACATCTGGAACTAATGATTCATTGCGTTTATGACTCCAGTGCATAATTTCATCAATTGGTTTCTCTGAAGCGCTTGTAACTGGTTTTTTCATAAAAGCAATCGGCACATGAGAATGTCCACAAAAACACAACGGAGTGAATTGATATGAAAAATTATCAGCAGCGTGGTGAATATCAAAAATATATCCCCAAGCTTCAGGTGAGTCTAAAGTGGAATGAACAATGGTAATTCCTGTTTGCGGAATAGTTGAACGCAACGGCAGTGAAGCTAACCATTGCCTCGATTCTTCGTTTAACTGTGATTTTGTCCACAAAATCGCATCGCGCGCATGAGGGTTAAACCCCTCCATTTCCTGGCTATTATTACTGGCGTATTCATCATGATTACCCTTTACAGCGCCAGCAAGATCCAGCGAACGAATACGATCAACACACTCTTGAGGATTGGCATTATATCCAACAATATCTCCAAGAGAAATATATTTATCAACGCGCAGTCTTTCACACTTGCTTAATACAGCATTCAATGCCTCTAAATTGGCATGAATATCACTAAATATTGCATATTTCATTATTATTGATACTCTTTATATACTACTATTTAAATATTTTCCTATATTCTTTTTTCAAAGTCATACAAATAAAATATTATTTTTTTCAAAAATTACAACTTTTTACGATTCGATTGTCAATATTAGTTACTCAAAAAGCTATTATCTTGATAACTTTACACTCTTTAATAGCTTTTCACCTAATAAAGAGTCGATAAATATAGAGACAGATCACTACTCAATTACTAACGAATTAACATCATAACCTTCGAGCTTTTTACGCCCATCTAGAAAACCTAATTCCACAATTGTTTCAATTGCAAAAATATCTGCTTTTAATTGCTCAAGAAGCTCAACCGCAGCAGCCAATGATCCGCCTGTTGCCAAAAGGTCATCGATTAAAACAATTTTATCCCCAGAATCTAAGGCGTCTTCATGCATTTCAACAGTTGCAGTTCCATATTCTAATTCATATGATGTCGCAATCTTTTTATACGGCAATTTTCCCGCTTTTCTTACAGGCACAAAGCCAATTCCTAACTCATAAGCCAAAGCAGCACCAAAAATAAAACCACGCGCATCAACTCCAACAATATAATCAATGTTTGCATCAGCATACTTTTCGGCAAAATATTTAATAATTAATGCAAAAGTTTCCTTATCTTTAATCAAAGGAGTAATATCCTTAAATATAATTCCTGGAGATGGAAAATCTGGAATAGAACGCAATTCACTATTAATCCTACTTACTAACTGAGCCTTGTCAATCATTTTATATTCTTTAACCTTATAATTAAAAATTTAAACTTATTTTAGGTTGTCAACCATATTTAAAATAAATAACAATGGCAGAATAAGCCGGATTTTGTTCTTTAAGTACATTACATAAATAAAGCGGCAATCATCTATCTATATGCGACCAGAACCCGAAATTCAAATGTTACAGGCGGCAACATCATTTCCTATTTGGTCTTGCTACAGGAGGGGTTTACCATGCAATACGGCTTACGCTCCATACCCGGTGGGCTCTTACTCCACCTTTTCACCCTTACCATTAAAAATGGCGGTATATTCTCTGTGGCACTTTCCTTCTAAAGGTCTTAAAACCTCCACATCCTGCATTCAATAGACAAAATATCTATTTCGCGGGACTCCCTGCCTTACGTAGTCCGGACTTTCCTCTCAGCAAATTAAAAATTTCCAGAGCGACTGCCTACTACCATTGTCAAACACCTAAATTAAAGGCTAAAAGCGATTTTATCAAGCTATTTAGCTATTTTTAATTGATTTTTTGTACTTTTTAAAAAAACAAAAATTGATTTTTGGAGCGCTTAATGCTAGTTTATTAAGTTAAATCTATATTATTTATAATATAAGAGCAATATTTATTTTTTTGTGCTCATTACTTTAAATAATACCTACAGTAAAAAAAATCGCCAGCATTTTCATTTGGCGTTAACAAAAATATTGAATAACAGGAGTACTGTTTTGATGTCAGAAAACGAATACAAAGATGAACAAGCTTTAGCAGCACAAAATGAGGTTGAGAAAGATTCAAAAGGCGAATACAGCGCTGACCAAATCACTGTTTTGGAAGGCCTAGAAGCAGTTAGAATGCGTCCTGGTATGTACATTGGTGATACAGGAGTCCGCGGATTGCATCACTTAGTTTATGAAACGGTTGATAATAGTATTGATGAAGCCTTAGCTGGTTATGCGTCAGATATTACAGTGACTGTTCATGTTGACAACAGCATTACAGTTGAAGACAATGGTCGTGGTATTCCTGTTGAAATCCATGAAGGTGAAGGAAAACCTGCGGTTGAAGTTGTAATGACTATCTTGCACGCAGGTGGTAAATTTGACCATGACGCATACAAAGTATCTGGTGGTCTACACGGTGTTGGTGTCTCGTGTGTGAATGCGCTAAGTAAAGTATTAGAGGTGACAGTTTGCCGCGATGGCTTTGAGCATCATATTCGTTTTGAACGAGGAGTAACAGTTAGCCCGTTAACGCAAATTAATGCAACAGACCAAACAGGTACCAGCGTAACATTTTCTCCAGACCCAGAAATTTTTCCTGACACAGTTTATTCATGGGACATCCTAGCAAAACGTTTACGTGAATTAGCATTCTTAAATCGTGGTATTACGATTACATTAAAAGACGAGCGCCGCAATGATGAGGGTGCCACTAAAACTGAAACGTTCCATTACGAAGGTGGGATTTGTGAATTTGTTCAGCATTTAAACGATAATAAAGTTGCAATTCATGAAGATGTAATCTATTTAAATCGTAATCGTGACAACATTGATGTTGAACTAGCGTTACAATACAACGACAGCTACAGTGAAAATATTTACAGCTATGCAAATAATATTAACACTTTTGAAGGAGGCACACATCTTAGCGGTCTGCAAGGAGCTTTAACAAGAACTATTAATGCTTACGCAAAAGCAAATAATATGTTAAAAAACGAAAAGTCAATGACTGGTAATGACGTTCGTGAAGGTTTAACATGTGTTATTAGCGTTAAGATTCCTGACCCACAGTTTGAGGGACAAACTAAAACGAAACTAGGCAATAGTGAAGTTCGTGGTATCGTTGAGTCAATCGTTAATGAAGGTTTTGGCGAATTTCTAGAAGAAAATCCAACTGTTGCAAAAATTGTTGTCAATAAATCTTTAACCGCAGCTCGTGCTAGAGAGGCAGCAAAAAGAGCTCGTGAATTAGTCCAAAGAAAAGGCGCACTAGAAGGGTTTTCATTACCAGGAAAATTATCAGACTGTTCGTCAAAAGATCCGTCAATTAGCGAACTATACATCGTGGAGGGTGACTCTGCGGGTGGATCAGCAAAACAAGGACGTGATAGTTCATTCCAAGCAATATTGCCGATTCGTGGTAAGTTATTAAATGTTGAAAAAGCTCGTTTAGATAAAATTTTACAAAACAAAGAAATTCAATCGTTAATTGCCGCAATTGGTTGTGGAATTGGTGAAGATTTCAACGTAGAAAAAGCACGTTATCATCGTATCGTAATCATGACCGATGCGGACGTCGATGGCTCACACATTAGAACATTGCTGTTGACATTCTTCTACCGTAAGATGAAGCCATTAATTGATGCAGGATATGTTTATATTGCAAACCCTCCTTTATATAAAATTAAACGCCGCAGCAAAGAGCGTTATATTGATACAGATGAGCAATTAGACCGTTATTTAATTGAATTAGGTTGTGACGATCTTGAAATTAAAGATACGACTGGTGAACTATTATCATTAGATCAAGTTGAAACATTACTAAATATTTTTTCAAAAGTTCAAAATATTTCAGTTGGCTTAAGCCGCCATGGTATTGATGCAATTGATTATTTTAAACATCATAAAGATGAAAAATTCCCAGTTGCAAAAATTTCAGTACGTGAATTGAATGGTGTAATTAATGAATTCTATGCATATAGCGATGAAGAAGAAGCTCAAATTATTACCGATGCCAAAGTGCGTTTAACGCCAGAAGAGCCAACTGAAGGTGATCTACGCAATGTAGATAATGCTATTGATTTAATTAGTATTCATGAAGCTGCGGCTTGTTCTGAGATTGAGCAGCAATTAGAGCCAACTCATGTTGATATTAGTACTGTTTTTGAAAATAACACGCCGTTATTTACGATTACTTCAAAGTCAGACATTTTTGATGTGACATCATTAAGTGAATTATTTGAAGCAATTAAAGATAATGGTCGCCAAGGACTACAAATTCAGCGTTACAAAGGTCTTGGTGAGATGAATGCTGAACAATTATGGGAAACGACTATGGATCCAGATTTAAGAAAAATGATTAAAGTGACGATGGAAGATGCAGTAGCAGCTGATGCAATGTTTACATTGCTCATGGGTGACATCGTTGAACCACGTCGTGATTATATTGAAAAACACGCAGCAACAGTTAAAGATTTAGACATTTAAGAGAAGAGGATTTTAATAATGGCGAAAGATAAAAGTAAAGATAATAATGCAGTAAATATTGAACGTGAAAAGAATTTAACTGCGGCAATTGCACAAATTGAGAAAAATTTTGGTAAAGGATCTATTATGAAAATGGATCCAGAAGCGGTGGTAAAAGTTCCAGCAATTAGCACGGGATCATTAGCTCTTGATATCGCTTTAGGTATTGGCGGAGTCCCACGAGGTCGTATTGTTGAAATTTATGGACCTGAATCATCTGGTAAAACTACTGTTTGTTTACATATTATTGCTAATGCGCAAAAAGCTGGTGGTATTGCGGCAATTATTGATGCAGAGCACGCAATTGACCCTGTTTATGCTGAACAAATTGGCGTTAACATGAAAGATTTAGTAATTTCACAGCCTGACTGTGGAGAAGATGCGCTAAATATTGCAGATATGTTAATTCGCAGCAATTCATTAGATGTTTTAGTAATCGACTCAGTTGCGGCGTTAGTGCCACGTGCTGAAATTGATGGGTCAATGGGCGATTCACACATGGGTCTTCAAGCACGTTTAATGTCTCAAGCATTACGTAAATTAACTGGCGCAGCGGCAAAAAGTCGCACAACAGTTATTTTTACAAACCAAATCCGTGAAAAGATTGGTGTAATGTTTGGTAACCCTGAAACTACAACTGGTGGTAACGCGCTTAAATTTTACGCTTCAATTCGTATGGATATTCGCCGTGGTCAACCAATTAAAGACAATTCCGGCGAAATTACTGGTAACAGAACAAAAGTTAAAGTTGTTAAAAACAAAATGGCTCCTCCATTTAGAACGTGTGAGTTTGATGTAAATTATGGCGAAGGTATTTCGCGTGCGGGTTCAATTCTTGATGTTGGTAGCGATCTAGATATTATTGAAAAACGTGGCTCATGGTTCTCTTTTGATGGCAAGCAATTAGGTCAAGGCAAAGAAGCTGTAAAAGCATTAATTAATGATGATTTAGAATTACAAAATAAAGTTTTGCAAAAGATTAAAGATCATTTAAGTCAAAAGGATTTACCTGCTGAAGAACAAGAAAATGAAGAATCAGTCGCTGAAGAAACTGTGAATTCTGAAGCATAAGCCAATAACTTAATTTTAATTTCTAGGCATTTCTTAATTAAAAGAGGTGCCTTAATAGCTTGATTGAAGTAACTCATATGAAAAATAACTTAAGTAAAATTACTGCCTTTGTTTTTAGTTTTAGCTTTTTAACGACTCTATGCAATGGAGTAAGAGCCAATAATACTGAACTAACTTTCAGTAATAATGCTCAGTATTCTAAATTGCAGAATTTAGGAGACCAAGCTTATAGTGAAGGAGATTATCAGCTGGCAATTAAATACTATTTGCAGCTCGCTGAATTAAAAAACAACAATGATAAACTTGCTGTTAAGTTTTCATTACTAAAGGCATTGATTGCTGACAATGAATTGGTTGAAGCTCAAAATTTACTAAAAAAACTAAAAAAAATTTACGCTCAAAATCAACGTTTTCTGTTTTGGCTTCCTTTATATCAAGCTAATATTGCTATTGCGGAAAATCGTTACCATAGCGCATTGACAATTATTAATGAGTCTACTCCGCAATACCGTAATGTTGAATATAGCAACGCTAATCAATCATTACCCAATATTCCAAAAAACGAGTTGAATGATTTCAAGATAGAGTTTTTAAGTGCATCAGCTTTTTTATCCCAATCAATGGAACAATATCAAGCAGCGGCAAAAAAATATCGTTTATTGCTTAAACTATTAAATTCATTACAAAAAGATGAATTGATTTATCAAGCCCAAAGAAATTTTATTTATTGCAGCATTAAAAACAACGATTTAAATGCAGCAAATGCGATGTTGTCGCTGTTATTGAAAAATGTTGACAGTCAAGAAAAATCAACTCGCTATACAGAGCTAAATTTTCTAAAATTATATGCTTTAGCAATGGATAATAGTAAATCCATTGACAGTATTCATAATTTTTATCAGAAAATAAAAGATAATTTAACACTAAATAGTGATTCATTACGCTATGAAGTTGATAGCTATATTATTCAAAAAATTAAGAGTAATTTATCATATCAAGAAGATAAAAATATTGAACGACATAACCTTAAATTTGCAATTGACTTTATGCTTGACGCATATAAAATTGCTCCAAGCTCGGTACTAAGAAAAAATATTTTAAAAGAAATTATTAATAGTTATGCTAAAATTGCCGATTATAATAATTCCATTATATGGTCAAATTTATATATCAATTTTTATGATAATAACAGTGATAATAGCGAAATTGCTATCATAAAATATCGTTTAGCTGCACTATATCGCCTCAATGGAGATTTTAATAAAGCCGCTAATTTATACTTAGAATTAGCAAAATCAAATTCTCTTTCTGAAGAACAGCGCAAACAAGCTATTTTTGATGGGGGGCATTTGTTTCTGAAATTAAAAAATTATGCAGCGGCGGAGAATTTATTTTCATTACTAGTTAAGGATAATACCATTACGGTTCAGGCACAAGGTAAATTTTTACTTGCCGAAACATTATTAGCGGCACAAAAATATCAAAAATCTGCCGAACTTTTTGAAGAAGTAGCAAAAAATAGTGCAGAATTTCATGACAAAGCACTACTTAACACTTTCATTGCTTATATTAATGGAAAAGACAAAAAAAATTCATTGCGTATATATAAAGATTTAATGGCTAAAGTTAGTGATGAAAACATCAAAATTACTAGTCAGTTTTACTATTGTAAAATTGCATTAATTGCAAACGATGTTAAGAAAGCGGCAGAAGAATATTATGAATTTTCTGAAAATTTTCCAAGCAATAACCTGCGAGATAAAGCCTTATTCAATAGTGGAGAATTATACTACTCAATTCAAGAGTATAAGCTAGCGGTAGAAATTTATAATACTTTTATTAATCAATACCCAAACAATATCAATGTTGCACAAGCATTATACAAAATTATTTATTGTAATTTTTTGCTCAACGATTTAACTGCTGTTACGAAAATTATTAAACGAATGAAAAAACAATTTCCGAACAATAAATATACTGTAGCAGCAATCTTTTACATGAATAGATTCTATCAAGAAACTAGTGATTATCAAAAAGCTTTTGATAACCTAACGTTTTTAATTAACAGTAAAAAAATTGCCAGCAATACTAAAGCATTGGCAAGTTATGAAATCGCCAATATCTATTTTGCCCAACAAGATTTTGCAAAGTCTAAACAACAACTTGAACAACTGGCAGCAAAATACCCTGCGAGTGACGTTAATGCTAATGCATTTTACCTTCAAGGAGATATCGCAAGTTTAGAAAAAGATTATCAAAGTGCAGTGAAATATTTTAATCAAGCAATTCAACGCCGACCATTAAGTGATCTAGCATTCAAATCAATGCTACGTATTGCAGATTGCAATTATATGCTTGAACTAAAGAACAATAAAATAATTGCAAAAGAACATGCGTTAAAAGAATTAACAAACAACAGTAAAAAAAACAAAGATAAAACCGAAAGCACAACTGTATTGAAATCTCAGGCTAGAGCTAAATATTTTTATTTAAATTTAGCAATAAAAAATTATAAGCAGCTAATTTCAGGAAATGTTCCACAACTTAATAATAATGAAGATATTTCTGATTTAGTTCAAGAAGTACAAAATCAAGTTTTCTATTGCCTAGGGCAATGTTACGAGCTCAAAGAAAAAGATGATGAAGCATTGATTTACTATCAAAGCGCAATTAACAACTATTTATTGCACTACGATAGCGGCTATGTTACAAGCGATAAGTTTTTTATTCACAGCGCTTATGCTGCCGTTAATATTTTATTAAGAAAACGAACTCCAGAGGCGATACTAGAAGCTATAAAAATTTATCAAAAGCTTCAGCACGCCCAAGTTAACATTGGAGATAACTATAACAATTTAATTAAAGACTTAAGAGCTAAATTTAAGCTTTAATTCAACTATATAAGGAATAATTTACGATGATTAATATTGAAAAATTTCAACCTATAAAAGATGGTGGACCAGTGATGTGGATTATTTTGGTTCTCAGCGTTATTGCGGTGTATGTTTTTACTGAAAAGTGGTTTTTCCTTCACCGCCAACAGGTAAATGCACCAGAAGTTTTAAAAGGATTATTTAATGTTCTAAAGCGCAACCGCTATCGTGAAGCAATTAGTTTGTGCGATAATACTCCTGGACCTATTGCTAAAATTCTGCTGGCAGCAATAAATGCATACCACGATGATCCAGAAGACGATATTGAACAATGTATCGAAGATGCAGCGATGCTTGAAATACCAAAATTACGTCGCAATTTAACAATCTTAGGTACAATTGGCTATATTAGCCCATTATTAGGAATTCTTGGTACTGGAATTGGAATGATGAAATCATTTGCGACATTTAGTGCAGAGGTTTCACCGTCCGTAACCACTCTATCAAATGGTATTTATATGGCACTACTAACGACAATTGCAGGATTATGCGTAGCAATTCCATGTTACATTGCGAACAACTATTTAGCGTCAAGAATTGATAATATTATTTTTGACATGGAATATTCCGCAGCATCAATTTTACAATTTTTTAAGCGTCAAAATAAATTAAATGGTTTAAAAATTCCTATCGAACATGAGAATGAATTATCATTGCAAACTGATGACGATTCTATGGTATAGAGGAGCTTTTTATGCGTCTATCTAAAAATAAAAATTCACGTTTTCACTTTAGTGATAAGACCAAAATATTCACTAACCGCCCAGACTTAACGCCTTTAGTTGATATGATGTTCTTGTTACTCATTTTTGTAATGTTAAGTAGCTCTTTTTTAAATGTGACAGGTATTATGGTTGAGGTCCCAAAAGTTAGTAATCAAACGGCAATGGACATGAAAAAAATGATTATTTCTATTGATAAAGATAATCAGATTTATTTTCAAAACAAACAAGTTTCACTCAAAGAACTGCAACGAAATTTGCTGGATTTAGACTCAGTAATCCCCAGTAATTCGGCGGTAATTCTGAGTGCTGATAAAGATTCAAAAAGTGGTATTATGACCAAAATTTATTCACTTGCTGACAAAGCAAATTTAGATTTATTTGTTCTAACAGACGAAGAAAAAGCACAGAGTGAAGTTGTTTACGATAAAAGCGAAGTCGAATAATTTTGGCAAAAAATTTACTATGAAAAACAAATTTGAAAAATCGATTCCAGTAATACAGGCACTAATTGTCACATTATTATTTCATGTGGCACTATTTTTTCTATTTTCCCCTGTGAATCAAGCAAAAACAAAAAAAAGTGACGGTCAACGACGCGTTGTGATGAGTTTAAGCATTAATGAGATGCCCAAAAAAGAACAAATTCTGTTCAGAAAATATTTAAGTTTTAATAAACCATTAAATTTTAATGAAATGAGTAATCTGCCAGTTGCTGAGCCAAAGCAAATAAATGAATTGATCTTGGTTGAAAATAAAGTTTTTGATAAAAACATTGAGCTCCCATCAAGTTATAAATTTTCAAAATTTGCACCATACATAATTGCCCAAAAGAATAAAGTCACAAAAATCTCTAATAAATATAAACCTTTATTAATTAAAAATAATAATTCAAAAATATCAGTTAATTCAGCTGAACCAAAGCAAATTTTTTTCATTGTTGATAACTTTGGGAAGGAGCTAATAAAAAGTGAACTAATTGTTTCACGAGCGAAGAAGCTAGTAAAAGAAAGTAAAATTTCGGGCTCATTAGCTCCTACTAGAGTGCTCATCGTTAAAAGTAATATCTCCGATTTACAGCCTGAAGTTAAATTTCTTAATAAATGTGGCAAAGTAAATCTTGATGTTGCAGCATATAAAATTGCCACGGCGAGCGCGAACTCTCTTTTAAAGAAATTAAACAAGCAAAGATTAATTATGCAGTTCAACTGGACAGCATTAAAAAGTGTGGAGAACAAATGATACCGATTTCTTTACCAATGCTATTTATTATTTATATATATTGCTGGTTCATTGTGTTAATAATTTTATGGCTTCGCGAGCAACTTCGTACTTACATTAGTGACTGGAAACGTAATCGCAATAACCATTTTCAATGTGATAATTGCCATTATACATTTATTGAGCAAAGATTAATTATGCAGTTCAACTGGACAGCATTAAAAAGTGTGGAGAACAAATGATACCGATTTCTTTACCAATGCTATTTATTATTTATATATATTGCTGGTTCATTGTGTTAATAATTTTATGGCTTCGCGAGCAACTTCGTACTTACATTAGTGACTGGAAACGTAATCGCAATAACCATTTTCAATGTGATAATTGCCATTATACATTTATTGAAAAGTATTCAACAATATGTCGTTGTCCACGTTGTAATGAAATTTCAATTGCTCGCCAAGAAAAACAATTCTAGATAAATATTCCCTTTTTATGTCAAAGTTATTGACATAAGATGAAATTATGTTATTATTTAAATATAATAAAAAAAGGGAATATTATGAAAAAAAATTTATTAATGTTATGTGCTTTTATTGCTAGCTTTACATTGAAAGCAAAAGAAATTAACTACAAAAATCATTCACCGCGCCCAGTTGTTGGCAGTTACTATGTTGAGGGAGCAAAAAAAACATTGCCTCCAAATAAAATAAAGTATCAGCTCTTGAGTCATATTTTTCATGCGTTTGCAGTTCCAAAAGATGATGGTTCAATTACGCAAATTTCAAATGACATCGTTAAAGAAGCACATAAAAACAACACTCGAGTCATAATTAGCGTGGGCGGTGGAGGTTACAAAAAATTTGCTAAAATTACAAACAATAAAAAAACTTATAAAAATCTAATTCAATCATTAATTTTATTAGTAAAAAACAATGATTATGATGGCATTGATATTGATTGGGAATTTCCAGAAAATAAAATTGAGGGACAAAATTGGAATAAATTAATGACCGATTTACGTTCTGAATTAGACAAATTATCACAACAAAGTAACCGTCTCTACGAGCTAACAACAGCTCTACCAGTTGGCAAATGGTGTGGAAAATGGATAAGTCGTGAGGTGATTTTAAAAAATATTGATTTTATTAACCTAATGGCATATGATGGTTTAGAATGGCAAGCAGGCTATCATTCACCACTCTTTGCGGATAAAAACGACCCTAAAAAAATTGCTTTTTCCAACTGGGATTATTGGTGGAATGAAAATAAAATTCCAAAATCAAAATTAACTTTTGGAGTACCATTTTACACATACGTTTTTGAAAGTATTAAGCCCTATACAAAACTGCCAAACTACAATGGTGGACGCCAAGTAGCCTATCAAAAATTTCTAAACCGCATGAAAAAAGAGGGTGGCTATACTAGTTATGAAAGTACAGAAAACTTAGCAACTTGGTATTTTTCTGCCGATAAAAAAGTTTTTGCTGCAGTTGATACTCCAAAAACTATTGCCTTCAAAACTAATTGGGCTGTCAAAAAAATGAAGTTCACAGGTGTTTTCTCGTGGGCACTTCACCATGAATATGACAAATCGAATCAAAATTTTCCTTTAACCGAGGCAATGAAAAAAGCTAGCGAATAGTAGCACATAGCACACTATAATGAAACAAACAGCGTTTATGCGTTGTTTGTTTCACCCAAGGTACTGAGTATTGTTTTAACAATTGAACCATTATCCAATCCATGTTCTTCGCGTAAAAGCTGAGTTTTTCCATGATCTACAAAATCATTCCCCCAGCCAAAGTGTAAAATATTTCCACAATATCCATTTTCATATTCTACAACAACCTCATCAACAATTGACGCTAAACCACCCTGTTTTTGATGATCTTCAAGAGTCATAATTAAATTAATATTTGCATTTTTGTGTAGCCTTTTAGCCAATACTACTTTGTCAAATGGTTTCAAAAATCTTGCATTAACAACTTCACAGTCATAACTAAACTCAGAAGTTAAAATTTCAGCAATTTTTAGGCAATTTTGGACTTCAAGACCAAGGCCCCATAATGAAATCTTTTTATTACCATTGTTTATAAAATTACGAACAATCTTTGCTTTTCCCCATTCAATAACCTTCAAAGAACAATTCTTTGAGTATGAATGAAATGACGAACCTTTTGCATAGCGAATTACAACAGGCTCTTTTTGTTCATAACTTGCAAACAACATCGAATGTAATTCTTCTTCATCTTGTGGCATTAAAATGCTTAGATTTGGAATATTTCGCAAAAAAGCAATATCATGAATACCATGATGAGTAGGACCATCCTCAACAATACCACTACGATCGCAACAAAAAATCACTGGTAAATTCTGCAAACAAACATCATGAATCACACAGTCAAAAGAGCGTTGTAAAAAAGTTGAATACATCGCCACTACAGGACGAATTCCTCCCGCAGCCAAGCCCGCAGCAAACACTGTTGCATGTTCTTCGGCTATACCAACATCGTATAATTTATCTTTAAAAACAGTTTTAAATTCACTTAGACCAGTTCCTGAAGTCATGGCGGCAGTTATAGCTACAGTGTTATCAAAACTTTTTGCCAATCGAATCATAGCATCACCAAAAGCCTGAGAAAATGTAACATTTTGCGATTTATTTAAACTCTGCCCAGTTGCAATATCAAACTGTGCCAAACCATGAAAACGTTCTGGTTCAATTCGTGCTGGTTCATAACCGCGTCCTTTTTCAGTAATTGTATGTAAGACAACTGGTGCATTGAACTTTTTAACTCCTTCAAGAGTGCGAATCATTTCTCCCAAATCATGCCCATTAATTGGACCGACATAGCGCAATCCTAATTCTTCAAAAAATACCCCTGGCACCAATAAACTTTTTGTAGCTTCTTCAAATTTTGAGATTCCTTTATGAAATCCTTCCCAACGTGGTAATTTATTTAAAATTGCCTTGGTAGCACTTTTTAATTGATTATAACTCTCTCCAGTAATTATTCGACTTAACAATGACGGGATAGCTCCAACATTTTCAGAAATAGACATTTTATTGTCATTAATAACCACAATTAAATCTTCAGTCGCTTCACAAATATTATTCAACCCCTCCAACGAAATTCCGCAATTCAATGATCCATCGCCAACAATTGAAATGACTTTGTGTTTTTGCCCTTGACGATCACGCGCAACAGCTAAACCAATTCCGGCCGAAATTGCGGTTCCAGCGTGTCCAGCTCCAAATGGATCATGATCAGATTCATCACGTGATAAAAAGCCACGACACCCTTGATAACTACGCAAACTTTTCATAAAGTCACGACGCCCAGTTAATAATTTATGAATATATCCTTGATGTCCAACATCCCAGATCATCATATCCTGTGGCGAATCAAAAACATAGTGAAGTGCAATAGATAATTCTACTACACCTAAATTGGGAGCCAAGTGTCCGCCCTGTTCAGCTACAACTTCAAGTAAAAAATCACGAATCTCCACAGCCAAGTCAGATAATTTTTCCACAGGTATTTTTTTTAAATCCTGTGGGCTGTTTATTGAATATAGCAATTGATATTTTTCATTATTAAACATGTTTATTCCTTCATTTTTGATGAATTTGTGCAAAAAAGTATTCACGAAATTTTTCAGGCGTAGTAAATAGATGACTTTTCCAATCGCGGTTTTCTCCAGCTATAATATTTTCCTCGCGGTCATCTAAATAACAAATGGGTTTTCCATATTTTACTTCAAAATCCTCATAAATTTTACAATGAGGCTTCATTACACCAGACTCAAAGCTAAAAATACCTCCAGTAATTAAATTTGCAAAACTCAAACGGCGGTAAACTTGTAAAATATGCGCTGATGATGTATTGGAGAAATAGATAAAACGATATCCTAAAGTTGTAATTTCTGCAATAATTTCTGCCATCATAGGCAACTCTTCTCCGATTGATAAATTCCAGCCAGTCATCATTCTTTCATCATCATAATCATATAAATTCAAGTCTTTGCGCAATCTTTCACACATCTCAACGGTTGAAATTTTTCCACACTCATACAGATCAAACGTTTCCCATGCCTGTGGACGAATATCTTCAATTCCACTAAAATTAAAATAATCTAACACTTTTTTTGTATCAATTTTTAAGCATACTTCACCAATATCCAAGGCGATTACTTTATCATTGTTTTTTTCGTCATTCATTTATATTAAATCCAATCGTCATTTCTAACTATTATATTTCTAAAATACATTCTTTGTTGTTCAAAAGTTCACAACCATTACCTTTCACCACTACCAAATCTTCAAGCCTCATTCCACCCCATTCAGGATAATATAACCCAGGTTCAATCGTAATTACAGTATTTTCTTCTAAGATATAATCATTCGCAGATGAAACTCGAGGCGCTTCATGAATATCAAGCCCAAGACCATGCCCCAGTCCATGAATGAAACCAACATGGCACCCATTGTCATGAACATAAGTTTCGAAACCATTTTTAACTAAAATATTTTTTGCTAGTTCATGCAAATCTTTAACAGCAACCCCAGCTCTAACTTTTTCTAAAACACAATTTTTTGCCTCATAAACGGCATTAAACGCTTTATTAACCATTGCAGAAGCCTTTCCTTTTACCACAGTACGTGTCATATCTCCCCAGTAATGACTTGAGCTTAAACGAGGGAAATTATCAATGACAATCGTTTGGTTAGCATACAGTGGACCGTTCCCTGTATTATGAGGTTCAGCTGCCGCCGCGCCACAACTTGCAATTAAAGTATCACAATATCCGCCACGCTTAACCATAAAACTATTTAAAATTCCCTTAAAACGCTCTGAAGTTAAAATCTCGCCATCCAAAATTAACATCTTTTCATCATTAACATTGGATTCTCTTAACAACGAGATTCCATAATTAATGGTCTGTTCATTTAACTTTTGCGCTAAAGCAATTTGTTTTAATTCAAAATTATTTTTGATTAACCTTTCTGGGAAAAAACTTCCTTTAACAACGTTAATATCAACGTTGTTCGTTTTTAAAAGTTGATAATATCCTGTTGGAAAATCAAAGGGGACAGCTAACTCTTGAAGTGAATATTTTTTAATTAAAGCAATAACACTATTTTCTACATCAGCTGTTTCTCCATTACAAAGCTCTTCATAACTGATCACTTCACAGTCAGCACTTCCTGAATTTTTTGCGCGGCTATATTCTAAAGATGATACCGCAATAATTTTTTTATTTATGCCAGCAATTTCTACATAGATAAATTCATCGGGAATATGTAGCTTGCTGATATAGAGAATATCGCTGCTTTTCTCACTTGAGCTGATTATTAATTTACCACTATTTTTTTTCATATTTATTTTAACACCTAACAATATATTGATAGTGCGATTTTTCAATGTTTTTTAATTTGACTTATAGTTTGTTATGACTTAAATTATTTTGATATTATTAGAAAGATGCATTAAATAAAGCATTACCTTCTAATTCAAAATTATTATTTTAATTTAACTGAAACTTATTTCAAATGCAAGAGATTTATCATGGATACAACACAATTAATTATATTCTACGCTACTATTTTCATCTTAAGCTACCTTTTTGGTTCAATCCCTTGGGCTTTTATAATTGGCAAAGCTAACGGAGTTGATATTCGCAAATGCGGCAGTGGCAATGTTGGCGCAACCAATGTGACCCGCACTGTCGGGAAATGTTGGGGAAAACTTTGCTTTGCCTGTGATTTATTAAAAGGGGTATTACCTGTCGTTACTGTTTCTTTAATTGCTAAAAAATATTTACCAAGCACTACTGAGTCAACAATTAACTATGGTTGTATGGTTGCAGGATTTAGTGCTATTTCAGGTCATGTATGGACTATTTTCTTAAAGTTCAAAGGTGGTAAAGGTATTTCAACTAGCGCTGGAGTACTTTTAGCATTAGCTCCAGCTCCCGTTTTGGCAGCATTAATTTTATGGGTAATTATTTTCAAAACAAGCAAAATGGTTTCTTTAGCGAGTATTATTGCGGCAGGAGCTCTACCAATAATCGCAGTTATTTTTAACTACACTCTTAAAAAATACTCTTTCTTTGCTACGGAAAAACCTATTTTAATATTTTTAGTTGTTATAGCAGTTATTGCAATCGCAAAACATCGTAGTAATATTAAACGCATTATCGCTGGAACTGAAAGTAAATTTAGATAATTAGCGATAAAAGAGTACTGCTAAACTCCTGAACATTTTATGCCTATATCTTGCAAGCGTAACATATACGCTTCAAATTCATCACTATCAGCGCTATCACCTAATATGAAAGGGCAATTATTGACATATAAAACTGCTTGATAACGGCTTGGTCCCTCTCCATTAATAATTTCGACTATATATTCAATCTCGTCAAACTTCACTTGGTACTTTTTACTTAAGAAAAAAAATTTACGTTCATTTATATCACAAACTTTTTCGACGACTGAAAAATTAAAGTTGTATTTCTTAAAATTTTTTGTAAATGCAAAAACTATTAGCAATAATCCCATCGCCTTAAAAATCCATTGCTTTTGTAACAATTCACTAAAACTGATTTCAGTAACTGGATCTCCAAAATAAGCAGTTACAATTAAAATTAAACCCAATGTTAAAAAAATATATCCATCTCGATACATATTAACTTCAATGCTAAAGTTGTAGCTATTATCCTCTGTAATTTTCAAATCTACTCCAGAATTATCTCCAAACATTTTCTTTCTCCATATATTTATGTTGCAATAAAATTTCCATCATTTGCAAATCTTGCTGATATGTTAACTTATTATTTAATTTATGATTCGCGAAAATTTTTACTTTAAAGTCGCTATAATTCATAATTGCCGCATCATCTGTAAAAGAATCAAGTTGCAAACCCTCATTCTTTATGTAATTATAAGCTGCTATTAATTTTGCTAAATCAAAAATTTGCGGAGTTTCCATTGCCCAAAGTTTTGAACGATCAACATTACACATTATTTCACTATTTTCTGCAACCTGCTTAACTGTATCAACAATTTTCTTAGCTACGACAACCCCACTAAATTGCTCTTTATTTTCCTCAAAGTTTGTTATAGAATCAGCAATTAATTCTTCTGTCACCAGTGGTCGCGCCGCATCATGTATTAAAATGCATTTATTCTCAAAATCAGCATTGCGACTACTAATCTCTTTAACAGCATTTTCAACGGATTCTCCTCGGCATTCGCCACCCAATACAAAATTAAATGTTCTCTCTGGGAAATATTTAGTAACAATATTCTGATATTCTTGTAACTGCGTAGCCGCAACTACAATAAAAATATGTTCTTCTGAAAACAAATTAGCAAAAGGAATTAGCGTATGAATAATAACTTCTAAATTAGCAACCTGTTTAAAAAGTTTATTTTCACCAAACCTTTGCCCTGATCCGCCGGCAGCTATAATTGCAAAACAATTATCATATAAAATTTTTTTCAATTTTTTCCCTTTAATTTAGTTAAATGCCGTTAAAAAATTAAGAGCGCCTCATATAAAATATTGAAGCACTCTTTTTAAAATATTATTCATGAAATAATGATATGCTATTATTTCTTTGGAACATAATACATCTCATCTTTCTTGAACTTTCTAATACCGTCATTTAATTTTAAGAGTTGTTCAACAGAAACTCCTGTTGCTTTGGACAACTCTTCAACTGTCATATCTTTTTCAGTAATTTCTACGTTTGTATCAACATCACCATCTACAACATCTGTAGAAGTATCTGTTGGTAAGTCGCCAATATCATCTCCAATATTTTCAGATGAAGTTTTTTTATTGCCTCCAGATGATGGCAAATCTAAATCACCAGACTCTTTAGGTGTTGTTGAAATCTTTTTTGGAGTTTCAACCGCAGCAGATGTTGAATTGACTTTTACAGTTGTATTACGATTTGGAATAACCAACTTTTGACCAACCTTTAATACAGCATTTTTCTTAATATTATTTGCTGCAGCTAACTCAGCTATTTTCACTCCGTAGCGACGAGCAATAACCCATAATGAATCACCACTTTTTACAGTGTAGCTTCCGCCCTTTGGAATTGATTGATATTTTCTTGTGCTTGATTTTGAGCTCTTAACTCCACTTTTTACTGTCGTAGTCGGTAATTTTTTATTCCTCATAGACTTTGCTTCAGCCGAGCTTGGAATCATAATTTTTTGTCCAGGCTTCAACATTGCTTTTGTCGATAAATTATTATATTTAGCTAAAGTAATATATCCAGTTCCATGAGCACGAGCAATTTTCCATAAAGAATCATTCTTCTTAACAGTATATTCAATTGCTTTTCCACTTGTAGCTGAAGCGTTGCTAGAATTAGAGTTTACCCCAATACCTTGAGTGCCAGTTTTTCTAGGCTCCATAGGTTTAGGCATATCATCTACTGTATCAATCTTTGGAGTTAATGTTGAAGGATTATCAAAATTATTTACAGGGAGTGAATTCAATGAAGTGTCTAATTCTGGAACGACAACTTCATCTTTGTATGCTGGAATAATTTCACGAGGTCCTAGAACTTGAGGCTCCTGACAACCCGTTAAAATTATTGAACCTAAACCCAATGCAGAAATCACTGCAACCGTATTAATTTTTTTAATTTTATCCATGAAAGTATTCTCCATTATTAACAATGAGCCAAACTCTTTATTATTTGTATCTATCTTTTCTTAAAAACAAAAAGAAAAGAACACAAAACTGTTTTAGTTAATTCACCAAAAATTTCTCTTTTTTTCTAAAATAAAAAACAGTTTATTTAATTGTAACTATCTATCAAGACTAATATAATAACAATTTGCAATAAATGCAAAAAAAAGTTTTTATAAAAAAAGGACTTTTTTGCTAGAAATTGAGTATTTTTTTAATTTTATGTTTTATATATAGTAAAAAGCGATTGTTTTTTTGAAAATCACACTTAATTTAAGTCTGATTTGATTAATAGATAATAACAAATGGTTTTAATTAATGACTTATATTCTGGGAATAGAAAGTAGCTGTGACGAAACGGCAGCAGCTATTGTTAAAGATGGCTCAATAGTTATTAGCAATAAAATTGCAACGCAAATTGCGCAACATGCAGAATTTGGTGGAGTAGTACCTGAGTTGGCGGCTCGAGAACACCTTAAGAATATTGATATTGTTGTAAACTCAGCCCTCAAAGAGGCGAATTTATCACTAACAGAAATTTCAGCAATCAGCGTTACTAATGGTCCAGGCTTAATGCCCGCACTTTTAGTAGGTATTAATTATGCAAAGGGTTTGGCCATAGCTAAAAACCTTCCTCTAATTGGCGTGAACCATTTTTTTGGTCATATTTATAGTGCATTTCTTGATAACGAATTACATATTTTGCAAGATGCAGAAAATTTTCCAATGCTAGCATTAGTTGTTTCAGGAGGTCATAGTTCATTACTGTTAATAGAAAAAGATGGAACAGCCAAGGTGATTGGTGCAACCATTGATGATGCAGCAGGAGAAGCCCTTGACAAGGCAGCAAAGTTGCTAGATTTAGGTTATCCAGGAGGACCAATTATTGAACGTCTATCAGCTCAAGGAGATAAAAAGAAATACCAATTTCCTCGACCATTAACAGGTGCTGGAGGAAAAGCTGTTAGCAAAGAAAATCGCTATAACTTTAGTTTTAGTGGAATCAAAACTGCACTCTTATATCATGCTAAAGATTTAAAATTAGCAAATGACGGTGAGAATTTAAGCGAAACTGAAAAGCTTGATACTGTCGCATCGTACCAGGAGGCAGTTATTGATGTATTAGATAAAAAATTATTTTTAGCGGTAAAAGATTTCAAGGCTAAATCAGTGGTGCTCTGTGGTGGCGTTGCATGTAATAATATTTTACGTCAGCGAATCAGCAAGTCAGCAATAAAACATAAAGTAAGAGCCTATTTAGCAGAAAAAAAATATTGTACTGATAATGCGGCAATGATTGCTGGATTAGGCTTTCACTATTTACATAAGAAAGAGCTAAGCGATTGGCAATTGGATGCCTACTCAAGATTACCGCAAATTAGTAAAGTTCCATTTATATAATAATTCAGTCAAAAAGATATCAAAAAACATTAAATTTATAGATAGTCATAGAAGTTAGGATTTTAAGAAGAATTATGAAAAAGAAAAATTATAGTTGTGTAATTTATGATTTAGACGGCACCCTAATCGACAGCAGTTTAGATTTAGCCAATGCGATTAATTTTGCAAGAAAAGAACAAGATTTAAAGCCAATTACTGTCACCGAAGTAATCGCTTATATTGGTGGAGGGGCAAAAAATTTAGTGAATTTATGTTTTCATGAAAAAAACAGTGATAAAGATAGAGCTCTTGCAGATTTTAAAAAATATTATGCCGAAAATTGTGTTGTTGAAACCACTTTTTATGAAGGAGTTTTAGAAACAATTAAAGAACTTCATAATCGTGGAATTGTTCAAGCAGTAGCAACAAATAAACCTGAAAATTTAAGCAAGCCAATCATTGAAAAATTAGGTTTAAATCAATTTATGAGCATTATCATCGGGGGAGAAAATAAGCAAAAATGTGAGTTAAAGCCCCATCCCGCAACTCTAGAGTATATCGCTAGAAAATTCAATAAAGACATTAATGAATGCCTAATGGTTGGTGATAATCATACAGATATCGAGGCGGCACATAATTGCAATATGGATGTTGCGTTTTGCGCATTTGGTCTTGGCGAACATAACAAGCTAGATTACACCTACCGCATTAGCAAGTTTTCAAAATTATTGCAAATTGTTTAATTTATTAAAATGGTCTTTTATTAAGCAACTTCACATTGATTCATGCTCAGTAAAAGACTAAAATAATTTTAAGCAAGTGATATCGAGCTAGAAATATTTTGTCTTCTAAAAAAACTTACAGAAAGAAGTAATTTGATATCATTAATTTGAAAATGCTATATCGCATGATAATTAAATCTATTAGTACTCCATTTTTTTATAATCTCACTTTTAATTTCAGTGTCCCATTGAAATTTGAAATGATTATTAAAATTATAAAAATAATACCTTCCTCTACTAGCTTTTTAACAATTACAGTGCAATTTTTGGAAGTTATTTCCTATAGATAATATAATAATAATTTCATTACTAATACTTTAAGATCCCTATATCTTATAGCCTCCTAATAACAATTATTAAAAGTTGTTATAATAAAAAATCCTTCAAGCAAGCAAATTAGAAATAGCGCAATTAATTCTCAAAACAATCATCCCATAGTTGTTTTACAGGCTCAACAACTTATTTCAAAGTATCGTAAATCGTAATAATCACTGGCCTCATTCTTTATACTTGTGTATAATATTGTATTAAAACAAAAAAAAGCACTTACAGGAGCTACCTATAAGTGCTTATATAAAATTAAACCCGGCATCGAGCTACTCTCCCACAGTAAAATATGCAGTACCATCGCCGCTGGAGTCCTTAACAATCGTGTTCGGGAAGGGAACGTGTGTAACACCTCCGCTATGGACACCGGATAACAAAATCGAATTTTAATATACTGTAGAGTTAACAAATTGCAAACGTAACGTACTCAAATACAGCGTATTTTTTAATATGAATTACTACTCAATTATAAACTTCTTCAAAAGAGAAGAATTATATTTCTTTCTAAGATTCGCAAAAGCGAAAATCAGAAAGAAAAGGTGGTTAAGCCTCACGACTTATTAGTACTGGTAAGCTGAACACATTGCTGTGCTTACACCTCCAGCCTATCGACCTTGTAGTCTTCAAGGAGTCTTTAGATGAAATAAATTCATAGGGATATCTAGTCTTCAGGTGGGCTTGGCGCTTAGATGCTTTCAGCGCTTATCCGTTCCCAACTTAGCTACTCAACAATGCTCCTGACGGAACAATTGAAACACCAGAGGTTAGTCATTCCCGGTCCTCTCGTACTAAGGAATGATCCTGTCAAATATCCTACGCCTGCGGAGGATAAGGACCGAACTGTCTCACGACGTTCTGAACCCAGCTCGCGTACCACTTTAATCGGCGAACAGCCGAACCCTTGGGACCTTCTTCAGCCCCAGGATGTGATGAGCCGACATCGAGGTGCCAAACAGCGCCGTCGCTATGGACGCTTGGGCGCTATCAGCCTGTTATCCCCAGAGTACCTTTTATCCGATGAGCAACGGCGATTCCACATTCTACCGCTGGATCACTAGGGCCTACTTTCGTAACTGCTCGACCTGTCGGTCTCACAGTAAAGCACACTTATACCCTTACGCTCTACACACGATTGCCAACCGTGTTGAGTGTACCATCGCGCTCCTCCGTTACAATTTGGGAGGAAACCGCCCCAGTCAAACTGACCCTCTGAAACTGTCCCTTGACCGGATTCACGGTACAAGGTTAGACATTCAATTAATCAAGGGTGGTATTTCACGTGTGGCTCCATGAAAACTGACGTTCTCACTTCACAGCCTCCCACCTATTCTACACATAATTAGCCAAATGCCAATATCAGATTACAGTAAAGGTTCATGGGGTCTTTCCGTCCTTCCGCAGGTATCCGGCATTTTCACCGGAACTACAACTTCGCCGAGATCCACGTTGAGACAGTGTGGGCATCGTTACACGATTCGTGCAGGTCGGAACTTACCCGACAAGGAATTTCGCTACCTTAGGACCGTTATAGTTACGGCCGACATTCACCAGGGCTTCAGTTCACTGCTTCGCGTAAAGCTAACAGATTCCTTTGACCTTTTGGCATTGGTCACGTGTCACTCCCTATACATCCTCTTGCGAGTTAGCAGAGAGCTGTGTTTTTGTTAAACAGTCGCACCCACCGCTTTGTTGCAACCATCGTAGGCTTACGGAGTAAATCCTTAACCATGATGGCACCCCTTCTCCCGAAGTTACGGGGTTAATTTGCCGAGTTCCTTAACGTGGTTTCTCTCGCGCCCCTTAGGCTTCTCGCCTCACCTACCTGTGTCGGTTTACGGTACGGATACCATTACATCAACGTTTAGAAGCTTTTCTAGTCAGCGAAGCATCAGCGATTCCACGCTGCCCGAAGGCGTTGTGGCCTGTCAGATCTCAGGCGTAATGAGATGCGGATTTGCCTACATCTCGCCCTACTTCCTTCGACTGGAAATTCAATAACCAGCTCGCTTAGCATACTGCGTCCCTCCATCACTCCGTAATGGTAGTACAGGAATATTAACCTGTTGTCCATCGACTACGCCTTTCGGCCTCGCCTTAGGTTCCGACTAACCCCGGGCGGACGAACCTGCCCCGGGAATCCTTGGGTTTTCGGGGACCGGAATTCTCATCCGGTTTTTCGCTACTCATGCCTGCATGGTCACTTGTATGCAGTCCACCTCCAATTCCTTATCGGCTTCAATCCACATACAACGCTCCTCTACCAGTATAAATACTCCGCGGCTTCGGTTTTAGACTTTAGTCCCGATCATCTTCGGCGCAAAACCACTCGACCAGTGAGCTATTACGCACTCTTTAAATGGTGGCTGCCTCTAAGCCAACATCCTGGCTGTCTATGCAGCTTCACATCCTTCATACCACTTAGTCTAAATTAGGGACCTTAGCCGGCGGTCTGGGCTGTTTCCCTCTCGACCAAGGAGCTTATCCCCCATGGTCTGACTCCCGAGTTAAAGCAATACGGTATTCGGAGTTTGATAGTCATTGGTACCCCGGTAGGGGCCCGCAAACAATCAGTGCTCTACCCCCGTACGCTATTTTATTCGAGGCTAGCCCTAAAGCTATTTCGAGGAGAACCAGCTATCACTGAGTTTGATTAGTCTTTCGCCCCTTACCACAGGTCATCCAAGCGGTTTTCAGCCCGCAATGGTTCGGTCCTCCACTCCGTGTTACCGGAGGTTCAACCTGCCCATGGTAAGATCACTCAGCTTCGGGTCTACGTCATGCAACTAAACGCGCTATTCACACTCGCTTTCGCTTCGGCTGCGCTGTTAGCTTAACCTTGCTACATAACGTAAGTCGCAGGCTCATTATGCAAAAGGCACGCAGTCACTCCGAAGAGCTCCTACACTTTGTAGGCACATGATTTCAGATTCTTTTCACTCCCCTAACAGGGGTTCTATTTCACCTTTCCCTCACGGTACTATTCGCTATCGGTCTCTAATTAGTATTTAGCCTTGGAAGGTGGTCCTCCCGGATTCAGACAGAGTTTCACGTGTTCCGTCCTACTTGGGATACTTCTAAAATAATTAGCTATTTTCGCATACATGGCTTTCACATTCTTTGGCTGAGCTTTCCAACTCATTTTGCTAACAATTAATTATCTATAGTGAAGTCCCGCAACACCGTTAAGTAAACCTAACGGTTTAGGCTGTTCCGCGTTCGCTCGCCACTACTTACGGAATCTCAATTGATTTCTTTTCCTTCAGGTACTGAGATGTTTCACTTCCCTGAGTATCGCCTCATTAACCTATGTATTCAGTTAACGATAATAGAGCTTTTCTCTATTGGGTTGCCCCATTCGGAAATCTCCGGATCAAAGGTTTTTTGCACCTTCCCGAAGCTTATCGCAGCTTAACACGTCCTTCATCGCCTATTAGAGCCAAGGCATCCATCATGTGCCCTTAGTAGCTTAACCACCAGAAATTTTTGTTGTTTTAGTTTTGCATACCTAAAACAATCTCTAATGAAGTTATAATTTATTTTTCGATCTTTCGATCGAAGTTGTAGATTATTTTATTAAACATACTACGGCTTTTTTCTTTCACATTCACTGTTAATTTATTACTTATTGTATAAATTAATGTTGTTGTTTCTTACAATATATTTTTCTTCGATTTTCAATGAACTACTCAACTTTCAGTTGAGTCGAATTCTTTAACTGTTCAGTATAATAAGTAAACTGGTGGGCGTACCAGGACTTGAACCTGGGACCTCATCCTTATCAGGGATGCGCTCTAACCAGCTGAGCTATACGCCCTCTTGTGATCTTAAAGCTTTGGGCTTCAGTGAGATATTTTTTTCAGTTGCTCCTTTTTTCTTTTTTTAAATTGTTTTTATGCAAAACTTACTGATTATTTGAGCTAAAACATACTTTTAGGTATGTAAAAAGCAAAAATAAGCGGTAAAGCTTACTAAAAACAAGAGAAAAATGGTGGAGCTGAAGGGATTCGAACCCTTGACCCCCTGCGTGCAAGGCAAGTGCTCTAGCCAACTGAGCTACAGCCCCATTTATTGAGACTAACTTTTTTATCTCTTACTTAATACTTCTTCAGTTGTCAATCAGCTTTACTTAGCGATTAAACCTTGAATAGTACAATGTATCCAATCGAGTTATATCTCTATAACTCACACCCTTGACTGAAAAGGGGCTTAGCCATCTCCAGAACATGAACTTTATTTATTAATTTTACAGTCAGATGTGTTCATTGCTTTGTTCTAGATGCTCCTTATAAAGGAGGTGATCCAGCCGCAGGTTCCCCTACGGCTACCTTGTTACGACTTCATCCCAGTTACTAACCACACCTTCGGCGCATCCCTCTCGAAATGAGTTGGGTCAACGACTTCGGGTGCAATCAACTTCCATGATGTGACGGGCGGTGTGTACAAGACCCGGGAACGTATTCAAGGCGTCGTAGCTGATACGCCTTTACTAGCGATTCCGACTTCAAGGAGTCGAGTTGCAGACTCCTATCCGAACTTAGACTACTTTTACGGATTTGCTCCATCTCGCGATTTCGCTTCCCTCTGTAGTAGCCATTGTAGCACGTGTGCAGCCCTGGACATAAGGGCCATACTGACTTGACGTCATCCACGCCTTCCTCCTGCTTAACACAGGCAGTCTCGTTAGAGTCCCCAGCTTCACCTGATGGTAACTAACGACGTGGGTTGCGCTCGTTGCCGGACTTAACCGAACACTTCACAGCACGAGCTGACGACAGCCATGCAGCACCTGTATATCTGTTCCGAAGAAAAACCATGTTTCCATGGCGGTCAAATATATGTCAAGCCCAGGTAAGGTTCTTCGCGTTGCCTCGAATTAAGCCACATGCTCCACCGCTTGTGCGGGTCCCCGTCAATTCCTTTGAGTTTTAGCCTTGCGGCCGTAGTCCCCAGGCGGTCAACTTAATGCGTTAGCTTCGTCACGGAAGGGGCTAAATCCTCCCACAACAAGTTGACAACGTTTACGGCGTGGACTACCAGGGTATCTAATCCTGTTCGCTCCCCACGCTTTCGTCCCTCAGTGTCAGTAACTGTCCAGTAAGCTGCCTTCGCTTTCGATGTTCTTCCTGATATCTACGCATTCCACCGCTACACCAGGAATTCCGCTTACCTCTCCAGTACTCTAGTGGATCAGTTTCCAATGCAATTCCAGAGTTGAGCTCTGGGCTTTCACATCAGACTTAGTCCACCACCTACGGACCCTTTACGCCCAATAAATCCGAATAACGCTCGCCACCTACGTATTACCGCGGCTGCTGGCACGTAGTTAGCCGTGGCTTCCTCTCAAGGTACCGTCAGATCTTCGTCCCTTGTGACAGTGGTTTACAACCCGAAGGCCGTCATCCCACACGCGGCATTGCTCCGTCACACTTTCGTGCATTGCGGAAGATTCTCGACTGCAGCCTCCCGTAGGAGTCTGGGCAGTGTCTCAGTCCCAGTGTGGCTGATCATCCTCTCAGACCAGCTATTCATCGTAGTCTTGGTGAGCCGTTACCTCACCAACTAACTAATGAAACGCGAGCCCATCCTCAAGCGATAAATCTTTAGATATAAAAGGAATCCCTTCTATATCCACATCCGGTATTAGCCACCGTTTCCAGTGGTTATCCCCGTCTTGAGGGCAGGTTACTCACGCGTTACTCACCCTTGCGCCACTCGTCCCCTGAAGCAAGCTTCAGGTTCTTCGTTCGACTTGCATGCCTAATCCATGCCGCCAGCGTTCATTCTGAGCCAGGATCAAACTCTCCGAAAAATAAATTTTTCTTCAAAGCTTGATTTAGCTTTTTATTTTTAAATTATTAAGGAATAAATCTCTCAATAATTTCGACTATTTGTTTTTAGTTTGTATTATTCAAACTTTTTGAGGTTACTACCTCAAAAGAATTTTTGGATACATTATACTATTCAATTTTCAATCAACTTTTCTTTAATTTCAAACTCACCGTTTCCAGCGGCTTGAGTTACTTAATTTAGCAGACTTTCTTAACTTGTCAAACAAGTTTTGAAACTTTTTTTAACTTTTATTTTCAAGCTCAATTTTAATCGAACTCGCTAATAAATGTTTTTAGTTTTCTTAAGCACTGCTTTTTATATATTTTAAAGAACTTTTAACTCTCGTTAACTTCATCACCGTTTCGGTCATGAGCTCTTTAATTTAGCACGCTTCAGCAACTTGTCAAACTCATTTTTGAACTTTTTTCAGCTTTTATTTTCAACGGCTTTACTCGTTAAAATAATTCACAAAAAAATCCATCTGTTTGCTTTTTTATTTAAGTTTAAAAAGAACTCTCAACTAACACAGCAACTAAATCGCTGTCGTTAGTGAGCTCTTAAAATAACTCGACCTACAACTTTTGCAAACCTTTTCGCTATCTTTTTTCAATCTTTTTTTTAGACCCAAATAGGCAATTCTGCATAACAGTTCTAGGGGTAATACGTTAGACTTATTTATAGTTTTTCAAATTTTAACAATATCTCTCACTTTTCTATATTTATAAACTACAAAAAAAAGCACCATTGGGTAGCCAACGATGCTTTTACATTAAGGAAACGCTAAAGATTTCTAGCGAACTAAATCTTGAAAAGGCACATATTTTGGTAAACTTAACAGTGGTTGAACGACTTCACCCTTTGATTGTGCCTCTGTGTTATAATATGCACCATAAAAGTTACTATTGCAATCCAACCACAACGTAATTCTACGCATATCTTCTTTATTGAGCTTAACATCTTTATGTTTTCCATCTTTTATTAAATTATAGAGCTTACTAACTCGCGCCCCTTCATGCATTGGAATTGAATAACTGCGTTTGTTATAACGCAATGCTCCATTGCCTCCTGCCTTAGCCCAAGCATAATTACTTAAAGTAACCATTGCTGGAGTCCAGCCATATCTATTTTGCTTTTCTTTTGTATAGCCTCTTAAGTCTGGTAGTTTTTCTCTACCATCATGACAAGAAATACAATTTTTATCTAAAACTGGTTGCACTAAACGTGAAAATTGTATTGGATAACTTCCAATTGATTCCTTCTTTATAGTTGAAGGAGGACGCATAAATGCCTTTGGTCGCATATCTTTTTTAACTTCTGGAGTATCAATCTTTGGCTCATGACACCCCAGGCAACTCATTGTTTCTGCTTCATGTAAATATGTTGCAGAACGCATATTTTGCACCATGACACCATTTTCATCGAGGGCTTGAAAATAAATTGGCATCCCAACTGGACATTTAAAGAAAACACTACCATCTTTTTCTACAGGAACCGTCCCCAATACTCCCCGAGTCAATGACTGTGCTGCAACGCCTACTTTTGGTTCGCGTTGATATGCGTTGGGCTTAGCAAAAATATTTACAATGCGTAACTCTTTAATTTTCACATTTTTTGGCAACGGTTGATCCATGTTATAAATATTACTTATCATTACTGTACCGTACTCCAACTCAGCATCGGTTTCGCCATGCCTGTCAGCCTTTGCCTGCTTTGTTTGAATTGGAATCACTGGCGGTCTAGTTCTTGCTTTAAACGGAATTGGATCAAGCAATGCTATTTTTTCATCTTTATATAACAATTCTTTATTACCTAACGCATCTACTAAATATAATCCATATTTTTTTTGATTTGCGTCAAAAACAGCTAAATAAAAATCTTCACTCAACGCCCAAGGTTGACCAAAAACTTCATATTGAGGATTATGTCTTCCTCCATGCAAACGCCCCATTACGGCTGGTGCTATTTCGGACTCAGGAAATGCGACTTCAGGCGTCACACGCTTAACTTGCGACATCGCGCCATCATCGGCAACATTAACATCAATAATTACTATACTTCCGTAATTCTCTCCATGATGTGGTGCTGCTACAGAGATATATTTGTTTGAGTTTGGAATTGCACGGTTATTCATTTCCATCCACGGACGACTTTCACGAATTTTAGGGTAGTTCCCATGATAACTGCGAGGATTGCGACCATCTGGATAACAATGCCATATATGATGAGCAACGTCTGAATCTCGATCCACGTAATCCCAACGTGTATAAATAATCATTCCACTATGATCAACACTTGGTTGCCATTCATTAGTATCATGGTAACTAAATGGAATAATATCACTACCATCGCCCATCATTCCATGAAGTGTATATGTCGTACAAACACGCCCCCCACAACGTTGATTTCCTCCAATCCTATCTGAAATAAATACAATTCTGCCATTTGGTAAAAAGCATGGATCTATATCATTATACTTCCCATCCGTTAATTGAATTAGTTTTTTATTCTCAATATCGTATTTAAAAATATGATAAACTCGCTCTTCATTCCATGCATAATGCCTAGCATGGCGTGGTCTATTTGGATTTTTAACATGAATATTTTTCATCTCATCCAGCAAATTATTAGGAATATCGCATGCAGCAAATTTATCATACTCAGCTTCAGTGTATGCAAATAATATTGATTTTGCATCGTAATCAAGCTCAAGTGAAATAAAACCTCCATCATTTTCAATAATTTTGCCTTTTAAACGACCATTGCTTACTGGAACATCAGATAATAAACTTTCAACCCTGGATTTCCCACCAAATGCATCTTTTAAAATATAAACTCCACCATTTTTTGAAGAGTTAAACCCTAAATACTGATCAACCATGTGGATTTCTCCACGTTTCATTTTATCATGTTTAATAAATGCAATGTCATTAAAATTAATTAAGGGATTCTTGAATGCAATTTTTCTTCTTACTGCTTTAATTTCATTAAACAGTTTTTTTTGTTCATCTAAAGTTAAAACAACGCTGTTATTTTTTGATTTAAGTTTATCAAAAATACTAATTTCACCACTTAAGTCCAAACTTGGGTTATTCTTCTTTAACAATTTTATTAATGCAACAGTACGACGAATTACAATATCAACTGGAGTTTTATCGGATTTCCATACTAATGCCTGTCGATTAAAAACTTCTTTTTCTAGCCTCTTATACGCCTTTGAATCAAAGTCAGTGTTCTTAATTTGATAACTTAACCCTTCAAAAGAGTCATTACTTGTCGAAAGGGGATTTGCTATTTTTGCAAATGCTGTAGAACAAGCATAACTTGAAGCTGCAATCATTCCCCATATCATCATCTTTTTAAAATTCATAATTTTTTGCCTTTTTTGAATACTTTTTTTATGCCTATATAATCGTATTATATGTTCATTGTAATAATTTAACATATTTTTTAAGTGCACTCAATATAAAAAATGCGCTTTATATTTATATTATATGCCATTTATATATATATAAAACAATAATATTTCATAAAAAAATGCTCTTAACTAAACATTTCTTCAGCTAAATGATTCTCTGCTTTTGATTGATCTGCAAATTTATGATATTCAAAAACACGCAACATTTGTTGTTCAAAATCTTCTTTAGATAATTCACTGTAAACAAAACTCTGAATAATACCAATAAACATTTCAAGTGTTTCTAAGCTATAAACCGCGTTATGAGCAGAAATATTTCCAATTGAATCAAAAAACAAATAATCTTTAAAATTTTTATTATTAACGGAATCTAAAGCAGCAATTTTATTAATTGGAATACCCAAAAAGCTTGTTCCAATCAATGTTTGCACCTCATCTGAAATAATTTCATTACATATTTTTTGAGCGGCATCTATATTTTGACATTTTTGATGAATAAAAAGTGATTCGCTAGCAAAACCGCCGCCCATATCATTTTCACAACGTATACTTATTACATCAAAATCCACGTCTGACTGTTTATCATTCATCTTAAATACAAACTGCCTATTACTATACCTAAAAAGAAAATCCCCATCAAAGAAAGACTTATCTTCGGTGAAAGATTCTCTATATAAATTTTCAAAAACTTTCAAAAATTGTTGATATTCCACAGTTTCAAGCTCAAAAATATTTTTTATATTTTTATTTAGCAATGCTCCAGAAAACCAATTAAATAAATTAGCACTGCCCAGTAATTCAATAAAAAGCTTATCTTGATTTTGCCTATTAGCAAAGCGTTGTGCATAATCAATCAACTGAGCTGTTGTTATTTCTGTTGGTAAGTTTTCATTAAAATTTTGCTCAAAAAGAGATTTATTGACAAAAATAACCATTGGCGAAAAAGTGTATGGCAACCCATAAAGCAAAGCGTTTTCTCGATGAGCAAAAGATATTTTACTAAAATAATATTTATTACTCTGCAATAATCTATCAAATTCACCCTGAAAAGGCACAAAATATTGGTAAAGATGATTATTTATGAATGAAAAGTTAATATAAAGATCATGCTCTCCCTGCTCAATCGCTTTGTCATAAGATATTGAGGATATATTAACTTCAAAAATAATATTATTAAACTTCTTCTCAATAATTTTTTTAATCTTTTGCCAAAGATTTATATATTCTTGAGTTGAATCACGGCGTAGTAGCAAGCTAATTTTTTGCTCTTTATTCAAATCCTGAATAAATGTTCCACGCCCAGGCACGCGAGCGACTATTCCATCATCCTTAAGAATATTTAATGCTTTTCCTGCAGTAACTGGAGTTGTTTTATATAAAACAGACAACTCTTTTTCGCTAGGCAGCTTCTCTGTATAAATTTTATTATTTATTGCTTCAATTAAGCTATCGGCAATACTTTGCGCCTTAGTTTTCATTTTGTTAATCTCAATATTTATTTTGCAAAATTATTATGGTTACAATATAACACTATATTATATCATAAAACGACCATATCTCAAAGATAATCTATGATAATTACACAACTTTTAGAAAAAATAATTAGAGCAAATTATGATAATTTAACACGCACCTAAAAAAAATATTGACAACTCTATTGCAAAAAGCTATAATCATAGATACTAACATTTATTAATATTATAAAAAATTGGAGGCTCTCCATGTTTTGTTATCAATGCGAACAAACATCTCAAGGAACTGGTTGTAGTTCATTTGGAGTATGTGGTAAATCCCCTGACGTTGCTAGTTTACAGGATTTATTAATGTACCAAGCAAAGTTAATTGCGAAAATTTCATCTATTCCATACCGTGAAGGCGATAAAGACTATCGTATCACAAACTATTTAATTGATGCGCTATTTACAGCTGTAACAAATGTCAATTTTTCAGTAGACAGCTTGGTTGCAATGATTAATAGATCTCTAGAGGTTTTAGATATTGCAACTGAATTAAGTGAAAAACATGGCGTAGCTGACTCTCTTGCATCACAACAAAATATCGTTCCTGTAAATGCTACAACAAGTGAATTAGTTGATATTGCAGAAAGCTTAATTCTTGATAATCGTATTGCTGTTTATTCAAAAACTATTGTGGGACTTCAGGAATTAATTTTATACGGACTAAAAGGATCCTGTGCATATTTAGACCATGCAAAACTTTTAGGCTACCATGATGATAGCTTAAATGCATTTTTAGTTGAAACTTTAGCATTTTTAGCTGATAAACCAGATAGTGAAAGTACACTAATAGCTAAAGCTTTAGAAGTTGGAGATTTCAATTTAAGAGTTATGGAACTGCTGGATAAAGCGCATAACGAAACTTTCGGAGTACCAGAACCAACAATGGTATCAGTAACTCCAAAAGCAGGTAAAGCGATTTTAGTATCAGGTCATGATCTTGGCGATTTACAACAATTACTAATTCAAACCGAAGGTTTAGGTATTAATATTTATACTCATGGTGAAATGATTACGGCGCATAGCTACCCAGAGTTAAAAAAATTTCCACACCTTGTTGGACATTATGGAACTGCATGGCAGAACCAACGTCGTGAATTCGACCTATTCCCAGGTGCTATTTTAATGACAACAAATTGTATTCAGTTACCAAAAAGTACCTACCGAGACCGTATTTTTACAACAGATTTAGTTGCTTACGAAGGAGTCAAGCACCTTCCTCAATATCAATACTCTGAATTAATTAATGAGGCATTGCGTCAGCCTGGCTTTGACTGTGACGGCGGAGATGTTTCTATTTTAGTTGGCTTCGGTCATAAAGCAGCATTAAGCCATGCTGAAAAAATTATCCAATTAGTTAAAGATGGGGCAATTCGCCACTTTTTCTTAATTGGTGGATGTGATGGAGCAAAGCCTGGCAGAAATTATTACACTAAATTTGCAACCCAAGTCCCAGATGATTGTATTATTTTAACTTTAGCATGTGGTAAATATCGTTTTAATAATCTCGACTTTGGTAGCATTGATGGCATTCCACGACTTCTTGATTGTGGACAATGTAATGACGCCTATAGCGCAATAAAAATTGCCTCTGCGCTTGCTGATGCTTTTGACTGCACAGTTAATGATTTACCTTTAAGTTTTATTCTATCGTGGTATGAACAAAAAGCTGTTGCAATTTTATTAACACTATTAAGCTTGGGAATCAAGCATATGCGTTTAGGTCCAAGCTTACCAGCATTTATTACCGAGGAAGTCCTTAATATTCTTGTTGAAAAGTTTGATATCAAACCAATTACAACTCCTGAAGAGGATTTAGCAGACATCTTAAACGATTCAGAAAAATAAGCATTAACTAATTAGAGCGCGTTTGCGCTCTAAGCATTTTTTTTACTGCATGACTTTTATAAACTTGAAATTTAAATAAAGTTATAATATATTCATTTTAACAAGATTCAATATGCTGTCTTGACAAAACATTTTAGACTAGGGGAATTATTGAACTTGTTAATTTCAAGTTTATATAGTAGTGAGAAACTATAAGTAGTTTAAAAAATAGACTACGTAAAAAGGATCTACATTATGCTGTATCGTTATCGAATATTAATTGCAGTAGAACATAATAATGTTGTTGAAAAATTTCATGGCATGGAAATAGAACACCTCTTTATTATTGAAGTGGTGAAAGACCGTGAAACTATTCTCAACAAACTTACTGGCGAATATTATGACATATTATTAATTGAAGATAAACTTCCTGGCTTAAGAATTTTTAATTTAGTAAATTTTTGTCACAAACACCTTCCTAACTTATTACCAATAATCATTACTAATAACTCTAGTATTGAAAAAGCCGTAGCATTAATTAAAGCTGGAGCATTTCATTATCTAGAATCACCTTTTTCTGCAGATAAACTTGAAACTGTTTTGAAAAATGCTGTAAAACAACTTGAAGAAAACAGTAGTAATATTAAAGTTAAATTAGAAAAAGAGCTTACATCAAAGCGTGAGCTACAAAAAAAAGAATATATTGAGAAAAAAATTAGAGCCCTCGAAGTTTTACAAATTCAAACTCAATTTAGTAATGCGCTAACATCATATGAAAGCAAAGCACAAGAATACAATGATTTTTTATCTGAAAGCAGCGAAGAATACTACACAGAAGATGCCAAAACCGTTATTTTAGAAAATGATGAAAATAAAATCGATGGACAAAATAATCTAGATGTCGAAAATTTAAACCCATTACCAGAATATAAATACATTCGTACACTTGGTGCTGGAACAATGGGAGTTGTGATGCTTGTTGAAAAAGATAATAAAAAATTTGCTTTGAAAATTTTAAATGGTCAACTACAACATTCTCAAAAAACTACCTTTATCAAACGCTTTTTACGTGAAGCAAAAGTATTGAGCAATTTCAACCATCCAAATCTTATTCATATATATGAATATGGTTTTCGTGACAATAGTAATATTCCATATATTTTAATGGAGTATGTAAATAGCAGAACTCTTGAGGATGTGATTAAAGAGAATAAACTTTCTTTAGAGCAAAAAATTTATATCATCACTCAATTAGCGGCAGTTTTGACAGTCATTCATGAACAAAATATAATTCACCGCGATATCAAGCCTGGCAACATTTTAATTGATGATGAACTAAATATTAAGCTAACTGACTTTGGAATTGCCAAAGATGAAAATTCCCTAATGACCAGAGAGCATGAAATCTTAGGATCTCCAGCATATATGCCTCCTGAAGTATTTATTTCTAGCAGCAAAAGTTCTGAACAATTTGATATTTTTTCGCTAGGCGTAGTTAGCTATGAAATTCTAACAGGGAAAAAGCCATTCAAAGGGCGCAATATTAATGAACTAAAATATAATATTAAAAATTCTCGTCCACTTGAGCCACGCAAAATAAATCCATATATTTCTGAAGATTTACAAAATATTTTGAGTAGAATGTTACGCAAACGTCCAGAAGACCGTTACCAAACATCAGAAGAATTATTCAATGATTTGAATAATTTAGGGAAAAAGGACTTAACTTTTAGCGGTAGTTTATTAAGAAACCTCGTCCATAAGGCAATCCGCCACTGGGCATAAAAATAAAAAAGAACACCAAGAATAATTCTTGAAGTTCTTTTTTTACAACTGTTACTCTAATTTTGGATTTAAAAAAAAATTAACGCAACTGTAATGCTTTTTTAATAATTACATCTCTTAATGGCACATTGTAATAACCTTTACGGATTGTCACTGGAACCTTTTGAATATCATCAACAACTTTCATCCCATAAACAACTTTACCAAAAACGCAATATCCGTAACCATCTGCTGTTTTAGATTTAAAATTTAAAAAGTCGTTATCTTTAACATTAATAAAAAATTGATTACTTGCGCTATGAGGAGCTTTGGTTCGTGCCATCGCAATAGTACCACGATCATTTTTTAAACCATTATCAGCTTCATTTTTAATTGGCTTAAGAGTTTTTTTCATAGATAAATTAACATCTAGTCCGCCACCTTGAATCATAAAATCTTTTATCACACGGTGAAAAACCACTCCGTCATAGAGACCACTGTTAACATATTTTAAGAAATTTTCAACTGTTTTTGGCGCTTTATCTTTATAAAGTTCAATAAATATATTGCCATAATTTGTTTTCAATTCTATAACAGGATTTTCTAAACTCTCAAGTTTAGGCGTTGGGATTTCAGAGATATCGGTTTCACGAACATTTTCATCAGAATTAAAAGTTTCACAGCCTGCAAAAGCAAATGCCATAAAAAAAACACTAACTAATAGATAAATTTTTTTCAACATGATTTTCTCCTTAAAATTTCAAGGCTTTAAAAAAGAAGTGAGTCTAATTTTAATAAAGACTGCACTTCTTCTGATATTCTTCAAAAATTCAATTAACAGTATTAATTAAATAGTACCATTAGCTAAATTTTCCTGTAACTGAGCGTCTGCTTCTTTTACAATAGCAGTTTGCTCTTTTCTGAATTCTTTTAGCTTAGCATTAATAGTTGCATCACTTAATGCCAACATACTCAATGCGTAAAGAGCAGCATTTTTAGCTCCTGCTTTACCAGCAGTAACACTTGCTACAGGAATACCTGGAGGCATTTGCACAGTAGAATATAATGCATCAATACCATTAAATGGCTCACACGCCATTGGTAGCCCAATTACTGGTAAAGTTGTATGAGCAGCAACAACTCCACCAAGATGAGCAGCCATACCAGCAGCACAGATAAATACTTTAATACCATTTTCTTCAGCATTAGTAGCGAATTCACACGCTTCAGCTGGAGTACGATGTGCGCTCATTACACGAGCAGTAAAAGGAACATCAAATTTACGGAATAATTCAAAAGCGCCTTTTAAATTTGGTAAATCGCTAGCACTTCCCATTAAAATCGCCACAACAGGCTTATTGTCAGTCATAAAAAACTCCTCATTATATATTTATACTAATTTCCTAGGCGTTTCGACTCTTTTAAGACTTCATTTATTAGAAGTTGTTATGGATAAAAGAGTTCCAATATCTTGGATTTTTTGTGCGCCTAAATTTCAATTTTTCAGAAACGATGGAGCTAATATAGCACAAAATATCTGTTTTAATAATCTTTTAAAGACAATTTTCTTGAGTTTAGAAAAAAAACAAAATATTTTATAAAAAACAATTTGACTTTTTAAAACATTGCTGTATTTTAAAGGCTCAAAGCAATAACAGCTGCTTTAAATTGCGAGTGTAGCTCAGTTGGTAGAGCATCACGTTGCCAACGTGATTGTCGTGGGTTCGAATCCCATCACTCGCTCCATTTTTGAAAATTTTAGGTTCAAGTGGCCATCAAATAACTTATGCGAGTGTAGCTCAGTTGGTAGAGCATCACGTTGCCAACGTGATTGTCGTGGGTTCGAATCCCATCACTCGCTCCATTTTTCATCTACCGATAATACTTTTGTGCAATTAATTCGATCCTTTCTTCTCAAAATATGTTTTTAATTGTATAATCTGTAGATAGTTAAAGAAAAGCACAATTAATAATAAAGGCAGTCCAGCTATAATAAATGACTGACAAGGCTTTGAAATTAATAAATTTACTAATGCTGATATAAAACCCAAACCCCAAAGATTTAAAAAGCTAAAAAAATGAGTCCTCGACTTTAATTGCAAATCTTTTCGCAATAAAAAAAGCGGTAAATATAAACAAGCCCATATTACTAGCACCTCAATTAATGACATTGATAGTGAATATATAAACAAAAGCCCTAAGAGTTTACTTTCGACTAAACCACCAAAAACTAATAATGCCAAAATAACTGCAACAATAAAGCTGGTAAGAAAAGATAAATTTAATAAATAAAATTTTTTATCACGTTCCCATAAAACTAAAATTAACCCAATAGTAAAAAATGCTACACTTGTTAAACAAATAGAAATTAAAATAAATTCAAAAGTCATTTTTAAAATTCTCCTTATTATAAATTAAATTCTTCTTCATTGGGATATTGCAATGTTCCAGCTAAACGTTGCGCAAGAATTTTCTTAACTTCAGCATCTTTAGCAATTTTTAAAGCCCGTTTGATATCTGCATCTTTCATTTTAAGAATATTAATAATGAATTGATCTTTAACTTCTTTATTACTATCTTTTAACCCGGCGCAACACATCGTCAAATGGTAGCAAATCATAACACTCTAAAAATTTACATCGAATATACCAATCAGACTTATTTAAACCATTAATTATAATTTCTTTGGTAACTGGTAAATTTTTATCCTGTTATTAATATTCAAAGATGGTCTATCACCTTCATTTTTCAAATCGTTTATCTCTTTATAAATTATTTGTAACTGTTCTTTAAATAATTCATACTTCTTTTTAGGAAAATAAACAGCAATAAGAAAATTTGCTTCTTCATTGGCGATTTGTGCTATATAACGCTTTTCTAAAGATGGGGCTATTCGTTTATCAATGTAACTTTTCATAGCCAATGTTGAAATTACTTCACACAACTCATTCCATTCTTCATCTGAAGCTTTTGGGGTTTTCTCAATAAAAATATCGAAAATCAATAGGGCGTCTTCTTTAGTTAATGGACCTAAGTTATAATTGCGAGGACTAGAACCTACTTTATTATAAATTTTTTCCTTCATCCAGTCAAGTGAACCTTTTTTAGGTGCAGTTAAAACAGTCTCGCTCCACCCATCTTTAAAACCATTAAAAATACCCTTATCATCAAAATGAATTTTCGTCGTTGTTAAATAACGTCCATCCATTTTTTCATAAATTAAACAACTTTCTTCGTCTCTTGCAGGTTGTCCTATAAGTTCAATAATTTGTTTTTTATTCATTCCTTTTTCAAGAAATCCCATTTTTCCAAAGCGTGTTTGAATTGATTTAATCGAGTCCTCGACTTTAGCTGTTTTTTAAAATTTAATACTCGTTCCAATTTCCAAAAAGACCTCTTGAGAGACTGGTGCATGAGTAGACATTGAAGTCGCAATGCGTAAATCATCAGACATCGCCTGAATCAACTTAACATTACCATCGCCCATGAGGTCAAAACAAAGCAGAGTACCACAATTATTAATAATGTAATTCAATTCTATAGCGCCGCATTCACAACTCCAACCACTATCTAAATAATTCAGATCTCTATCTAAATGCAATGCAAAATAAGTGTGGCCGCCAATCGCTAGGCGATATCCTTTAAAAAAAGAGTTATTAAAAACGCCCACTTCTCCGCCACTAGTTGAAATTTCATCCCCTTGCTGTTTGATTTCTAATTTAATATCTGGACGGTCAGGATAACTAAAAGAGATAAATTCATCTTCAAAAGTTTTCCAATTTACAAAACTTTTTTTGGCAGCAACAGCTCGCAATTTTTCATCTTTAAAAGCTTGTAATTTTCGCGGCATTATTTTTTCCGAATATTTTTGATAACTTTTGTCTATTGGAATAATTAAAATTTTTTCTTTAATTTCTTGAGCTGAAAGCCGTTTCGCTTGTACAAAATTAGCACTCATTGAAGTAACACCAATTAAAACCAATAACCCAAATCTTTTAAATCCACCTACCATCTTAACACTTCCCTTATTCAAATATCTAATCAACTGTAAATACTCCATCGATTTCAGGCTCATCCGTAAAATCGGAATCGTCATCCTTGCAATCAATTTCATATTGAAAAGCTTCTTTTAATTTTATATTTGTCTCTTTATCAATAACCTTTTCAATATCTGATAGTTTCATTTTTCTTATTGCTTCTTCACAGTAAAACTTAGCTAATTCTTCTTTTTCATTAAATCCTTTTCTTAAGTAAATAACAGCCTCTTCAATTGGTAAAAGATATAAAAGCTCATATAAGGCTCCACGAATATTTTTATTTTTATTGTTCAAACCTTCAATAATTAATTGTTTAGTTAATGGCTCATCTTGTTTCATACTTAGAACTATTGCTGCTACTTCATTTCTACCATCTGGATACTTAGCTTTTTGTGTTTTATTTCCTGATTTATATATTTTTCTTAACTGTGAGGAGAGCAACTGTTCCTTATTTTCAGGGGCGTAATAAGTTATGATGGAAATATCATCTCGTGAAACAATTTTTTGTTGGCATTTTTCTTCAACCATCTTTAAAATTCTTTGATCTTGAAAACCATTTTTTGCTAAAAAGCAAATTGCCTTATATAAAATCATCTTATTATAAAATTCTGCTGTGGCGATTTTTTTAACAAAAATCTTAAAAATAAGCTTAGCATCATTTTCTGTTAAAGGTGTGGGTTCATAGTTACGTTCAGCATCTGAGAACTCAGTAGTTATTTTTTCTTCAATCCATTCAAAAGACCCTTTTTCTGGTTTTGTTAAAACATAGTCATAGCAGTTCTTTTTTAAACCATGAAAAATGCCCTTCTTATCAAATACTATTTCTGCAGTTACTAACCTTCGCCCACTAGGATATTGAAAAGTGAATAAATTCCCCTTTGTTACTATTGGTTTCCCAAGAATTTCAATTACTTGTTCTTTACTCATATCTTTGTTTAAAAATCCTGCTCTATTATACGTCTTCTTTGCAAATACTACAGCTTCACTTAAAGTAGCAGATTTTTTTAACTTCATGCTAGAAGTTATTTCTAAAAAAATGTCTTGATGCACTGGTAAATGAGTCCATTCAAAAGTTTCTAAACGCCATCCATTGGAGAAAATCTGTACAGTCTTAGCATCGCCACTACGTAAAAGAGAAAATCGCAACAACGTTTTTTTATTAACCAAAAAAACATGATGGAAAATTGGGCCGCATAAACAATAATTAGGACGGTAATCTTCTGCTCTTTTTAGAGCCATTTTATAATAAATGTTGTCACCAATTTTTAGAAAATAATCACGAGAAAAATTATTATCACTCTCTTTTTTCCCTTGCTGTTTGATTTCTAATTTAATATCTGGATGGTCAGGATAACTAAAAGAGATAAATTCATCTTCAAAAGTTTTCCAATTTACAAAACTTTTTTTGGCAGCAACAGCTCGCAATTTTTCATCTTTAAAAGCTTGTAATTTTCGCGGCATTATTTTTCCCGAATATTTTTGATAACTTTTGTCTATTGGAATAATTAAAATTTTTTCTTTAATTTCTTGAGCTGAAAGCCGTTTCGCTTGTACAAAATTAGCACTCATTAAAGTAACACCAATTAAAACCAATAACCCAAATCTTTTAAATCCATCTACCATCTTAACACTCTCCTTATAAATGAAAAATCATTGAAAATATATTTAATATAAATTAAAATTAAACAAGAAGAAATACAAATTTTTATTAAATATTTTTATTTTGTAAGTCGTTGATGTAGATTTAAAGAATCTAAAAAGGTAGCGTTCTGTTCAAACATCTCACTAAGTTTATCGTCATCAATAATTATTTTAAGTTAACTCTTGATGTCCATCATCAGTCCATATATTTCTAAATCCCAAACAAAAAGAAAACTGCACTATCTTCAGACAAAATAATAAAATTCTTAAAACCTAGCGCACTGTTTTGAAGGCAATATTTCATAGCAGATTCTGCTATATCGACAAACTCTTTAGAAACAATTTATCTATTTCAAAATTTTCAGTTGAGAGGCCCCTTGCTTATAATTGTGGAAAATTTTGATTAAAGTAATACTTCCATAAACAAAAAGTAACTATTTTTAGCCAAAATTTCTGCCACAAATTTAACTTTTCATATATTATATCACATTTTAATTATTCAATTACTACTTGCCTTTTTTCAGTGCGGCGACGATTTCTTCAGCTAATTTTTCTCCAACTCCCGACATTCTTTCTTGAATTTCAATTGCTGTTGCTTTACGAAGTTCACGTACTGATCCAAATTCTTTAAGCAATGCAATTTTACGCTTTGTTCCAACCCCTGGAATTTCATCTAACAATGACTCTTGAAGTCGTTTATTACGCAAACTACGATGATAAGTAATCGCAAATCGGTGCGCTTCATCTCGTAATGTCTGCAACAACCTCAACGCACTACGGTGATGGTCTATTAAAATTGGCTCAGATTGATTTGGTTTAAAAACTTCTTCACGTTTTTTTGCTAATCCAATCACTGGAAATGGCGGACAACCAATCGACTTTAACGCTTCAATAGCTGAACTTAACTGTCCCTTGCCTCCGTCAACCATTAAAAGGTCTGGCAATGGTCTACCCTCTTTTAATTTGCGTGAGAAATGACGCGTAATAACTTCATTCATCATCGCAAAGTCATCTATCTGATGAACGGTTTTAATACGAAACCGCCGATATTTTCGAGGAGCAGGTTTGCCATTTACACAACAAACCATGCTTGCAACGGCTAATTCTCCACTGATATTAGAAATATCAAACCCCTCTATCACCAATGGCTTAGTTGGCAACCCTAGAGCTTTTTGCAAATCATCAACAGCCTCCATGCCAGTAAAAGCTTGAATCTTTGCAAACCTAAAATTACGGTTCTTTGCGCCAAAGGTTTCTTCTAAATTACTAATCATATCACGTTGTTTAGCCGCTAATTCAAATTGATTTTTGGTAGCATACTGAGCCATTTTTCCTTTTAAAACATCAGTTAGTTCACGAATATCTCCATCAAGAACTCGCAATAATTCATTTACCTGCTGCATATATTCGTTACGGCTGACTTTTTGTAAACATGGAGCACTGCAATCTTTTATGCGTGCAGCTAAACAATGACGGTGATCACATTCGTCAGGGATTTTAGCCGAACACATTCGCAATCGAAAATAACGGCTCAAAAATTCAACGGTATCTTTTAGAATATAACCTTTTGGGAATGGTCCAAAATAACGACACCCATCATCTTTATGAACTCGTGCTAACTGCAATTTCGGATATGGTTCGTTTAAATTAATCTTTATCATCAAAAAACGTTTATCATCACGCATCAAAACATTATAACGGGGCGAATATTGTTTTATTAAGCGCGATTCGAGAATCAACGATTCATCTTCATTCTTTACTGTTTGATATTCATAGTAAGCAATACTTTTGATTAGAGAGCGCAATTTAGGGTCGGCAGTTTTAAACCGTGATTGTTGAAAATATTGACTCATGCGGCGGCGAAGGTTTCTTGCTTTACCAACATAGATAACTTTACCAAAACGGTCACGGTAAATATAAACTCCGCTTGCATTTGGTATTTTACTGTTCTTAAAATTTTCTCTTGGTATACTCATAATAGTACTAAATTTACAACAATCTCAAAAAAAAAGCAATTTTTTTAGTTTTTTTTAAACTTTTTTAAATTTTTATGGAACTTTTGCTCAGACTAGCTGTCAAAGGTATATGTAAGTAATCTCTTTCCCTTTTTTTTAATGCCATCGTTGCTCTGCAATGATGGTTTTTTTTTGTAAAATTTTAAAGCATTTTTTTGAAGAATTCTTTAGTTTAAAAAAAATAGAGCAAACAGCTAAAGGAGGAAAGCTATTTGCTCTACAGATAATAATAGAAGTGATTTTATCTATTAATTATATACGGCATTAATACTCATTACATTAACGCTTTACTCAAGATTTTAACTGTTTTTTATAAAAATAGTTGCAAATAATATTAAAAAGTAGTATAATTGAGAGCTTTGTTACAACCTTATGGTGAAATAAAATATATTTAAACAATTAATTTAATAACGGGGACTTTTTATGAAGAAAATTTTTATCTATTTGCTTTCTTTAGTTGTAGTGAGCTTAAGCACACAGGCGCAAAATAACGAAACTAAATTGCCAACGACAACTCAAGAAGCAACTCCAACACAAGTTGATATGTTTTATCCTCAAATCGAAGAATCAGAAAAATTTGAACATTGGAAATCTCTAGGTGAAGGTTTTTTAGAAAGTGATTATGAACCTTCTGACTATGTATGGGTAATGCCTGCAAATTTAGGATGGGCAGTGTTTACAGCTGCAGGCAATGCTGTTTGTTGGCCTTTAAAAATTATTGGCAACGCAGCAATGGGAAATTTTGAAGTTGAAATGTTAGTTCCTCCAGGTCGTTTCAGCGGTAAATATTTTGGAGTTCCAGGCAGTTATATTTTAGGCGGTCCTTTTTGGGCTTTAGAAAGAGCTCTTTGGAAGTGGCCTCGCTCATTGTTTAAAAAAGAACCAATGCCAGAACCAATTTTTTAAACTTCCTTTTCGGGAAATTGACAATTTTATGCTATAACCTATATTATTCGACATGAATATTACTTAAAATTAATCAAGGGTTATAGTATAAAATGTCACAGCTAACAGAAAAAGAAAAAATGATTACAGGTCAATGGTATCACCCAGGAGATAATGAATTAGACGTTGACCGCTTCAACTGTAAACTTACTCTGGAAAAATTTAACAATTCAACTACTGATCAATTCAAAGCCAGTCAAAAAATTTTAAAAGAACTTTTTGGTGCAGCTGGTTCTGACATGCACATAGAAAAAACTTTTAAGTGTGATTACGGCTACAACATCTATATTGGTGATAATATTTATATAAACATGGACTGCTTATTTTTAGACTCAGCGCCTATTACAATCGGTAATGGGTCAATGTTTGGACCAGGAGTGCACATATATACTCCAATGCACCCTCTAGATGCTGTAGAAAGATCAAATCTAAAAGAATATGCCCTAAAAGTTACAATTGGAAATGATGTTTGGATTGGCGGACGAGCTGTTATTTGTCCAGGAGTTACAATTGGTGACGGAGCAGTAATTGGTGCCGGTTCAGTAGTAACAAAAAATGTTCCTGCATTTACTGTATATGGAGGGAACCCCGCAAAGTTTATAAAAAATACATTTAAAATTTAAATAAAAAAACCATCTTTGCGGGTTAAACAAAGACGGCTCTAAAAAAGGGAAAGAGATTACTTATAATATCATAGACATCTCTTTTTTATAAAAGTTCCATACTTTTTTAATTTTTTTCATTTTTTCTTTAAAATATTTTATTTCTACAAAAAAAAACCATCTTTGCGAATTACAAAGACGGCCTTAAAAAAGGGAAAGAGATTACTTACAATTACATAGACATCTCTTTTTTATAAAAGTTCCCTTATTTTTGAAATTTTTAATATTTTTTTTATAAATAGCTCTTTTAAGCTCAAATAAATTTAAATATTATTCAAAAGTTAAACTCCACGCAATATCGGTATTTTCAACTGAATCAATTTTAATTACCGCAATATCGCCAGCTACTGACGTCTCAATTGAAACGTTTTTTCCACCAACGTTAGTAACTTTTTTGCCATTTAAAGCAATATAAATTTTCATAGTTTCTCCGCCAATGACTTTCGCTACGGCACTTAATTTATTATTTTGACAAAGCACATCTTGTACTTCATAATATCCTTGCATTAAATGACGGTTAGTTGATAAAACTTGAGGAACGATACTTGCTTTTTGAACTGCATAAATTTTTGCCTCGCCAGCTTGTAGTTTTTGACTAAAAACTTCAGCGCCCCCCTTTTTACCTAAATATTTTTGTGCCCAAAAATCAAAAATATGATATTGACCATCCTTTGGTAAATTCAACCCTCCCGCATCAGCCATATCTGCACTTAGCGCAACAGAAACTTCTTTAGCATTTTTTTTATCATTATTTACTAATGTAATGATATGTCTAGAATCCTTTGCTACTTCAAATGAATAAACTTTTGGATCGCGATAATTCCCACTTAACATATCTACAGGGCGGGCTCCTTTCCATTTATAAATGGGATACATTCGACTTAAATCATAAAGCATTTCAGGAGTCATTTCACGAAATGATGTCCCTAACTCTAAACGACCACTCACAACATAAACCAATGTCAAAAATGTTCTTCTATCAATAGTAGACAATGGTTTTTTAGTTTTACCATCATACAATGATTTACCATCTGGATAGTAATTCATCGCAGTCCCTGTTTTATACCAACGTAACCCTATTCTAGATGCCATTTCAGGTTCAAAATGACTTGAATCACTCCAAACGCGTTGCATATCGGCAACACCAATAGTAGCGTCGGTATGTGGGACTTCACTTTCCCCCATTAAGCGTTCATGAATAAATGCACCTTTACCTAAGCCCTCTCGACATAATTCAAAGACTTTACGATATGCACTTGTTGTTGTTGCATCTTTATCATCAAAGCCTCCCTCAGTGACCCACGCACTTTCTGGATAATCAAACTTAATTCCTTTAAGCCCTGCTCGACGTAATTTAATCCAAGCATTTAAGGTATGATCTTGAAACTGCTTATCAGTATAGTCATATCTCACAAATGTTTGATGATGCATATGTGGCAAATGTAAATAATCAATATTGTTATTAAGCATCCATTCTGGATGAGCAATTGCAAAATCATTTGATGGCATACCTGCTTGAATGTAGGTAAACATAATTCCATTTGTTTTTGCTAACTCATCTCCAAATTTCTTAAATGTATTTAATTTTTCCCTCAAAGTTCTATATTTAGCCCAATGTTCATCATCCCACCATCCCTGTTGAGTGTTACCATGAGAACCATAACAATATGCATCTGGTTCAATACGGTATGCAACTCGAGAATACTTCAAGAAACCACTTTCTTTGGCTTTTTGAGATTCTTCCGCCATACCATCAGAATAATTAACTTTCACGTTACCAGTACCAAATCCTCCATGTGATGTTAACCAACCACAAACTGTTGGGAAATTATATATATTTGGTTTTGCGTTGGTTTTCTTTGCCATATTTTGAGCATATAGCTCTAAATTTTTATATGGATCTGCAGTTACAATATCAACATAGTAAAAATCTTTTGACACATAAATTCGATTTGGCTTGACTAGTTTTCCAACTGGATCAGTAATCATTAATGACATTGAAGGAGTTTTTGCTTTACCTTTTAAATTCCATGGAGCAGCTCCTGCGTCACGATTTCGGTAATAAACTACTGGATATGGGCGCATTGAATGCCCTTTTGGATACAAACTAATTTCTTTATCAGTTAACACATATTGCTTAATGTAATCCACATAACTTAAGCCCCCTGCAACAATACTAACACGTTTATCATTCAATTTTCCTGTCAAAAGAAAATTATTTTGACCACTACGGTTTAAACCTTTTTTAATTTCAGTTCGTGAGCGTCCACCATCACCATTAAGAGTTTTAACATCTTTTAAATCTTTGCCGAATGCTAATTCTCCTTTGAACATTGGATAAATTTCGCGAATTTTCATTGGAAATTTTTGATTATTTTCAATCTCAAATCCAAAAACAACAAACGGCTGATCGTTGTAAATTGAAACCGTAAAATACTGAATTGGACGGTAACCCGTTTGTGATTTTTTAATTGTTAATTTCTTTCCAACACCTAACTGATCATTTATATCTTCAACACCAGCTAATGAAAACGATGACTTTATCGAACTCCAACGTGCCGTTCCTTCATCAATATAAAAAGAAGCATTCTCTATTTTTATTGCTCTATTTTTTTCATTTGTTAGTGAATACATTCCTTTTTTGAGATCAAATTGGAATTTCACTTCTTCGTTGTCTAAGCCAACAGAGTTTTCGGATTTAAAACTCTTGGTTGGTGCTGCAGTTAAAGCTCCTGTTAACATTGTTAAAACCACACAAGCGAGTGCCTTTGTAGTAACCCTCTTTTTTTTCATAATACTTCCTCTCTTTTCCATATTAAGTGTAATAATTTATTATAACAGGACTTAAGAACATTTTTACTTTTCCCGTTATTATATAATATTATCACCACTATGAATTTTTAAAAGAGTAAATCAAGAAGAATTTAATTATAATTAGTTATGATAATTATAATCTTTAGTTATAGCTAACTCTTAATCACGCTCATGGAGTATAATAACCATTTGGTCTAGTTCATAAACTAACAATTTTTTACGTTCAATTGATTTTTTTGTTTGAGGTAGTGTATTTGAAAGAAGATTGTTTAAATTAGCAATATTTTCCTTATGTTTTTGCGAATCACCAGTCAACATTAGTGTTCCTTTTGCCGATAATACTGACTCTGCTTTTGCCGCTAATTCTTTGAATTCAAACTCTTTTTTTTCTTTTTCAGCAAAATTGTTAATATAATTTCCACTAGATTTTTGGATTCTACGTCGAATTTCAGGATACACAAAAAAACTTTCACTCAGATCAAATGCTTTTTTATGTAGTTTATATGTATAAAGCAAATCTTCTCCATTATCGGAGGCAATAAATGCATTATTAAAAGCAAGCTCTGCATTTTTATTTAATGATTCAACAATTGGTACAACAAAGCTAACAATTATAATGCTTATGGCAAAACTAACAATCACTAAAGATGCTAACCCAACAACCTTTTTAGCAGTCGAAAAGTTACTAAACGGTACTCGTAAAACTTTCTTCTTCTTTTCTAAAGAATTAATAATATGTTCAATAACCGCTAAAACATCATTCCACGAATGAAAACGATCTGTCGGTTTTTTTGCAGTCATTCTGCGCAGTAAAATTTCGGTCCCCTGCGAACACTTAATCCCTTTGCTCTTTAAAAGTGGTAAGGGCATAGAAAGGTGCATTTCAATTACTTTATATATATCTTTATGGTAAAATGGTACTTCGCCAGTTAACATCTGATAAAGGGTTATTCCCAAAGAATACATGTCGCTGGCAAAAGTTAATGGAACGTTTCGTGCTTGTTCTGGACTTATATAGTAGGGAGAGCCTTCAACATCTTTATCCTTTGACATTGTCTCCTTAATATTTAGGGCGATCCCCAAATCAAATAAATATGCCTTATTCGTTTTATTTTCCAACATAATATTACCAGGCTTAATATCTCGATGCAAAATATGATGATTATCCCAAGCATATTTCAATGCAGAAGCAACATTATGCATAATTTTTAATGATTCAAGTTCCGAAAAATAACCATCCTCTTCAATATGCTGCTCAACAGTTTTTCCTTTTACATATTTAATTGCCAGATAACTAATTCCCTCTTTATTACCATACTTAATTGTTGGAATAATATTTGGATGACGTAAATCCAGCGATAAAGAAGCCTCATGTAAAAATTTTCTTATTGAAGCTACATTTCGTTCATATTTTGGAGATAAAACTTTTAGAGCAACTCTTTCATTGTGAATAACGTCTTCCGCCAAATAAACCCAGCCCATTCCCCCAGCGCCAACCAATTCTTTCACTTCAAAGTTATCAATTTTTTTACCTATTGATACTAGTGGATGCTTAAATTCTAACTGCACACAATTATAACACTTCGGACAATAGACAACCTTATGGTCTATTGGGTTAGCGTGAACTAAATCAAAATAATTTTCACAGTGCGGGCACAAGTACATAGTATTAATTGAAGGCCTTTTGTTAAATTAATTGGTAATATTTCATAATATATTCCGAAAGCTGTATAAAAATAATAACAATATTTCTGCTTCGATTCAAGTTTTTATCCTTAAATTTATGATTATTTTTTTTAGGAACTATAATTTTAGAAAATTTTTTATTTTTTTGCCATTGCATAGAATGCATTAAGATGGTATTTTTTAAGTTAAAGGTTTTTTTAATGTCTGTTATTGATTCTAAAAACTTGACCAAACCGAGTGCAGAATAAAAATCGAATTTAGGAATTTAAAAGATTTATGATAAAATATAATTATAAAGATAGTAATTTTTCAACTGATATAGAAAAATTATATAACCGCCCGTCGTATCCAGCCGAAATTGAAGATACAGTTAAAGAGGTACTCTTAGACATAAAAAATAATGGTAATGAAGCATTAATTAAATATGCTAAAAAATTCGATAGCCTAGATTTAACGTCTGAAACAATTAAAGTTTCTGATGCAGAACTTAAAGATGCTATTAGCAAAGTTGATGTCAAAGCAAAGCAAGCAATTAAACGCGCCTTAAAAAATGTTGAAAGTTTTTCAAAAGAACGCATTCCACAACCTTGGTCATTTTCTCCACGCCCTGGGGTTATTTTAGGTGAAAGATTTGAGCCAATGGAACGTATTGGCGTTTATATTCCAGGGGGAACAGCTCCTCTAGTATCAAGCGTTATTCATACTGCGGGTATTGCTAAGGCTGCAGGAGTAAAAGAGATTGTCGCAGTAACTCCTGCCAATCCAGACACAGATATTCATCCAGCGGTGCTATACGCAATGAAACAAGCTGGTGTTACAGAAATTTATCGCCTTGGCGGAATTTATGGTATTGGAGCAATGGCTTATGGAACTGGAACAATTCAGAAAGTAGAAAAAATTGTTGGACCAGGGAACGCATATGTTACTGCGGCCAAAAAATTAGTTTACGGTGAAGTTGCAATCGATATGATTGCAGGACCATCTGAAATTATGGTTATTGCAGATGAAAGCAGTCCTGCTGAGTTTATTGCGGCTGATCTTTTGAGCCAAGCTGAACATGGTAGTGGCTTAGAGCAGGCAGTGGTTGTTTGTGATAGTGCTGAAGTGCTTAACGAAGTAGAAGTTGAAGTTAAAAAGCAAGCAGAGCTTTTAAGTCGTAGCGAAACAATTGATAAAGTTATGAATAACGGTATGTTTTTGATTCAAGTTGAATCAATGGATCAAGCAGCTGAAATTGCCAGTAAATATGCTCCTGAACATTTGGAAATTATGTGCAAAAGTCCAGGCAAAGTAGCTAAAAAAGTAAAAGCTGCTGGAGCTATTTTTATCGGTAAATGGACTCCAGAACCAGTAGGAGATTTTACTGCAGGACCAAGCCATGTTTTACCAACAGCAGGAAGTGGAAAATTCTTCAGCGGTTTAACTGTAGAAGGTTTTTTCCGCCGTATGAGTATTTTAAATTATCAAAAATATGCGCTAAAAGATGAGTTAGGCGATATTATGAAATTTGCAGAACTTGAAGGTTTAGACGCACACGGACGTAGTGCTGAAATTAGGATTAAAAAATAATTATGAAAAATTCATATTTTAGAAGTGATATTGAAAATATGACTGGCTATGTGCCTGGAGCCCAGCCACAATTTGATAATATTATTAAATTAAATACCAATGAAAACGCATATGCGCCATCGCCAAAAGTTTTTGAAGTTATTAAAAATTTTGATGTTGCATCATTGCGTAAATATCCAGATCCAGTCAGTTTAAAATTACGTCAAACAGTAGCAAAGCTTCATGGCAATGGCTTTAATGAAAACAATGTTATTATCGGTAATGGCTCTGATGATATTTTAACAATGATTTTTCGCTCTTTTACTAGCAATAAATTACCTTTTAGCTGTGTTAATCCAACCTATTCGTTATATTTTGAATTGGCTGAAATTCAGGGTACTGAAGCTATTAAAGTATCGTTAGATAAGAATAACAATTTTGCATTCCCTGAAATTGACGACCTTTTAAAAGAAATAAAAAAAACAAATATGTTTATTTTACCACGCCCAAATGCGCCGACGGGAAATTCTTTTTCATTAGAAAAAATGCGTGAAATTTGTCGTAATTTTGAGGGCATTGTGGTATTTGACGAAGCTTATGCAGATTTTGCGGAAGATAATTGTTTAGAATTAGTTAATGAATTTGATAACTGTATTGTCACTAGAACGTTGTCAAAAAGCTATTCATTAGCAGGTATTCGCCTAGGCTATGCCATTGCTAGTGAAAAAATTATTGAGGGTATGAACAAAGTTCGTGACTCATATAACATTGACGCAATAACTCAAAGCGTAGCGATTGCGGCTCTCGAAGATCAAGAATACTTTGTAAATAACGTCAAAAAAATTAAATCAACGCGTCACAGATTAGCACAGGAGCTAACCAATTTAGGATTTACAGTTTTACCATCACAGACAAACTTTTTATTTGTAATACCTCCAGATCGTGACGGTGAACGATATTACAAATATTTATATGATCATGCAATTATTACAAGATATTTTTCTGGAGAAGTAACCAAGGAGTTTGTTAGAATTAGCATTGGCAGTAATGAAGAGGTTGATTCGTTACTAAAAGTGACCAAGACATTATACTGTTAATGATATTTTAAAAAATTATTAAGAAAAATATCATTCTTTTTGATTAAGCACTAAGGGGTATTTCTAAAAGTTGATTTTTAGAAGTACCCTAAATAATCGTTGGTGCTTTATTTATTTTTTTATCTAAAAGGAGTCATTGATTATGAAAAAATTCCAACTATTTTTTTGTTTAGCAGTAATATTTTGTTTTCAAAACCGATTATTTGCTGTTAGCGCGGGTGACATTGCCCCTAAAATTGAATCTATTAAGGTTCTAAATTGTCGAGCTATTACCACTAACCAGCGAGTTTTAGATAAAGATAAAAAAGATAGCAAGGAAATTGTTCAAACGCTAAAAATTAGTGACATCATTGCTAGCGCCAACGAAATTAGTGAAGCGAGTAGTGAAAAAAATAATTCAGAGCCAGTAGAACATGAATATGTTGCATTAATTTTTTGGGCAACATGGTCTCCAACTTGTCGACAAGTTTTTTCTGTATTAGAAGATTTAAATTCACTTTATTCTGATGATGTTTTATTTTTGCTGATTTCACGTGAGGCAATTGATAAAGTTGAACGTTTTGACTCAATAGCCAAACTTAATATTCCTTTTATTATTGATGACCAAAGCCGTACAACTTTAGATTATATGGGATACGATCAGAATTATCCGACAGTTTTTTTAATTGAAGATAACAATGAAATTCTTTGGCGAGGCGATTTAGTTGACTTTGAACGAGTAATCAAAAACCTAAAAGCGGATGATTTTGACGCTGAAAAAGAAACTCTTTTAGCAAATTACCAACACCGCTTGCGCGAAAATATACGCAAGGGAGATTTAAATGGTATTTTGTCGTTGAGTCAAAAAATGTTTGAAATTGACCAAAATAGTAAAGTAGCATGTCGAGCGATTTTATATGCATTTAACCTAATTACAGAAAAACAACTAGCTATTGATTTCGTTGCTCGTTTGATAAAAGAATATCCCAAGTCATCAGCTTTGCGTTTATTATTAACTGATATTTCAATTCGCCAAAACGTTTCACATGAAAAACTTTTTACTCTGACAAAAAATAATATTGATAAATTTTCTGATAATTATCAATTCCACAGCGACTTGTTTTGGCTGATATTTAACAATTTTAATTTTGCCAATCGCCCTCTAGACATTTTGGCTTTATGCAATCAAAAAGCATATTTAAATATTAATAATATTACAAATAAACAACTAAAGGCAAATACCCTAACTTCTCAGGCTAGATTATTGTATTTAACAGGCAAAATTCAAAAAGCATTAGAGCTTCAACAAAAAGCTTCCAAACTCTATATCACTCCATCCTGGCAACAGCAATCTATTAGTACTGAAAAATATTACCAAAAAGCTCTCAAATTAAAACTATAATTTTATTGATCAAATATATTTATAAAGGCAATATTAAGCTCAAAAAATCTTAAAATATTAAAAAAAAGATTCTTTTTAGTAAAAGATATTGCTTTTTTCTTTCTGAACATTTATAGTCATATTTACAAACATTTATTAGCAAAACATTAAACTAACAATTTTTAAATCCCTAAGTAAAGGAGTATTTACTATGATTAGAAAGATTTTTACATTAAAAGCTTCGGCATTAAAAATCTCTTTTTTCGCACTATTTTTAATGTTATCTGTGGCATTAGTTGCTCAAGCAACTAGCGGTGGCGGCGAATGCAAGATGATGGACAATAAAGAAGCTCAATGCTCATCTTCAATGAAAGGCAAATGTACAAAATGCAATATGAAAATGGATGAGTGCAAGTGCAAATGTACTAAATGCGACAAAATGATGAAAGATTGCAAGTGCAAATGTACTAAATGTCACAAAATGATGAAAGAATGCAAATGCTGTAGCATGAAAGGCGATAAATGCTGTGGTAAATGTGATAAAGATATGAAAATGTGCAAATGTAAATGCACTAAATGTCATAAAATGATGAAAGAATGCAAATGCTCTAAAGAAATGATGAAAAAGGGCAAATGTTGTGGGACTTGCAAGGGCGACAAAGCTAAATGTAAAATGAAAGACATGGTTAAAGTTCCTATGATGATGGGACCAATGATGAAAATGAACAAAGAAAACATCATGGTTTGCTATAAAGTACCTGGCTATACAGAAGATGAAATCACTATCAAAGTTGAAGATCAAATGCTAATGGTCAAAGGCGAAAAAATGATGGCTGCAGGCGTCGAAGAAGATGATAAAGATGGCGATGAAGTTGAAGTTGAAAAATATTGTATGTTTAGCTCTACAATCATGTTGCCAGAAAAAGTTGATGCCAAAAAAATGACTAAGAAAATGAAAGATGGCAAGCTTATGATTACTCTTCCTAAAATGATGATGAAGAAAAAATAATATGTTAAAAATGGTGTTTCTAAAAGACGTTTAAAAATTACAATTTTGTTTTTAGAAACACCAAAAACAACGGAGAATTAATAATGGCTGCTGAAGTAGATCAAAACACTTGTACGGGTTGCGGGTTATGTGTTGATACATGTCCAGTTAGCGTAATTGTAATGCAAGAAGATAATAAAGCATTAGTTGAAGATGGATGTATTGATTGTGGTGCGTGTGTTGAAGAATGCCCAGTTGATGCAATTTCATTAAAATAATAAATGAATGGCATCTCTAATCAAAGCTTAAGATGCCTAGAAATAATTTCGGAGTTGATCTCCGTCAAAAAAGATAGAGGTTATCTCTCTTAAACTCTTCAATTAGAGTCACTGAGAAAAAACATTTTGTTTTTCAATATCCTAAAATTTAAAAAAATTAAATGGGTTTGAAGAATTATAAATATTTAATTAAAAAACTTTATTGTAGTAAGCATAAAGCGCTTTGACAGTTTAAAACTCTAAAAGCTGCAGGGCTAAATGTTTTAGTTTACACAAATTCTTGAGTAGTTGACCGAATAGCTTCCTTATATTCATGATACTATTATAAAGTTTTAATCAAAAATTTATCTTTTTTCAAAATATATGAAAAACAAAAGAGCTTATGAGAATATCATTCTCAAAAAAAAGGAGTTCGCTCTTTTTTGTTAGTTCACCATTTATTGTGATGGTGAACTATTTTTTTGGTTCAAAATACTTTAACTTGAAAATTTAACCATTTAAGTTATTGCAATTCAATGAAAAAACAAATATATGATTCGTTCAAGAATTTCTGAAGCAAACTTCAGGGAAATAATTCGTTACTTTTCACTTGATATTGAGGTTAATAAAATTGTTCAACCGTCCATGCATTAATCGGATTTTGAAAGCTACGAGACAGCGTATTACTGAGTTTTGTGAAAACGAAAGTCCAATGCTGGCGAAATTGAAATTGATAGAAGCTATTTGGAGCTTGTCGCGTGCGTGGGGTCAGAGGTCAAACACATCGTTTTTTGTGCTCATCAAACGGCAAAGGCGAGTTTACACTCAGGTCGTTACAAACGGCTCTGCGAGCACACTTTTAGCGATTATTAGAGAAAAAATCAACGAAAATTCAGCCGTTTACATTGATAGACTCGTCGACGCTGGCGACAAAAAGCATTATCAAGTAAAAGATAGCGAAAATAAATATTCCAAAGGTTACAACCACATCAATGGAATTGAAAATTTTGGTTGCTTGGTTAAAACCAGATTAGCAAAATTTAGAAATATTAACCAAAATACCTTTATTTGCACTTGAAATAGTGCGAAGTTAGGTTTAGTTGTAGAAAACAAAGACTTGTTATTTACTAATGCTAAAAATCATGAGAAATAAACCGCTTAAAGTATCCTGAACTATTTTTTTAATAAATTAATACTCTTTTACTTAGGCTTTTGAGCTTTTTTTAGGCTTGTGATTATTTTACCAATGTCTTTAAGCTCTTTGGTCATATTTTTATGTTTATAAACATAGGCAAGCGCATAATGAATTTTAATATTGTTTGGAAAATTTTTAACAGCACTTTCTAAAATAGTTTGCGCCTTATCATATTGCTTTAAACGCAAAAGAGCTACACAGTAAGCATTAACTATTTTTTCATCAAAATTCATTAATTCGTATGCTTCAGCAAGATGTTTAACAGCTAGTTTTAGCTGCTTCGCATTAATTTCCATTAAGCCTAAATTATATAAAGCTTTGGCTTTATCTTCATTTTCAGAGCTAAACTTTAGCGCCTGCAAAAAATATTTATATGCTTTGCGATATTCTTTTTGTTCAGCTGCAATAGTTCCTAAATTCATATATGCATAGCAGTTAGTTTTTTCATATTGAAGAGCTTTTGTGAATTGCCCTACCGCTGCTGAAATATTTTTCTGTTCAAGATAGTATTTACCTAAAACATTATAATTTCGAGCCCAATTCGGTTTTGCCGCAATAGCTTCTTTTAGCATTTTTTCAGCTAATTCACCCTCTTTTTCTAACAAAAAAGCTTCTCCAAGCATCGATGAACTAAGTGCTTTTTCAGTGCTCAAATCCTTTGGAGCAACTGGCATTACCACTAGCGCGATAGCAATAACCAAAAATGCTAACTGTGTCAACGAAATTTTCATCGAATTTTGATATTTACGATATAGTAAATTCGCACCAACAGCTGCAAGAATAAATAGCGGTACTAATATCATAATTCTATAACGCTCCCCTGTCACTGTTATAGTTAAAGCAATCCAAGCTCCAAGAATAATCAAAATGGGTTCTTGATATAATTTCAAGCTTCGCTCACGCTTTGTAATAGCCATCAATAATGCAAAAAAACCAAACACTGCTACCACTGCAAAGAACCACTTTGCAACTCTACTTATCAACGTGTAATAACGCAATTCATATAAGTCTGGTCCCGCAGACATTCCATAATGATTCCAAGTTAATAACGCCTTTTGTCCCAATTTTTCAGCCCATTGACTAGGATTAGTATAAATAAATTCTTTTGTTCTATCAACAAAAATATCGTTCTTGGTAACTTTTTTCTGGTCAGCTTCACGTTGAGCTTCGCCATGAATTTTTTCCCACATTGGCCCTGGCCAAATATAACAACCACCAGTCGAGCTGGCGTTGTTACCCAAGTAAAGGTTATATCCACTATTTTTCTGTATAGGAACAAAATGTCCAGCTAATTTAGTATTGTAACTCACAACCGTAACGATTAATGATAAACTGAAAATACCATAAACAATAGTTGGTAAAAAGGCAGTGAAAATATTTTTTAAATGGTACTTTTTACCTTTAATCAAATACCACAGATTTTGCCATAAATACATTACACCCAGCAAACCAACAAAAGACAACGACAATGGATGAACGATTACTGTAAAACTTCCTAAAAAAGCCCCAATAGCCAAAAATATTAACGCTTTAAACTTACTCTTATGTCGATATAAATTATAATAGATTAAGCAACTAATTAATAATGGCATCACAATAAGAAGTAATGATTCACTTAAAAATTCTGCTTGATAAAAAAACATTGGAACATAGCACATGCTAATAGCCAAAAAGATAAAGCTCACTTCTCTCATACGTCGGTAAACTCCAACAGTACGCTCTAAAGAAAAATATAGCACTAACAATGACAGCATTCCTAAAAATAATTGGATAAACCTCATCCAATAAATATTTGTATTGGTTATTTTCATCAACGCTGCTAAAAAATAAGCATAACCAGGAGCATGAATATCAACTTCTTTATATAAGAATTGACCGTGAATAATACGTTTTGCCCAATCAAAATATTCGCTACAGTCTGGACCAATAACTTGATCAAATAACGGACTACTGCTATAGTCATTTAAATAAACACACCTTAAAATGACTCCAATAATAATGAAGACCATTGCCAAGAATGATACTGAAATTGCCGACTTTCTGCGTTGAAATTTATTCACAACAAACCTCGCTAATTTTACCTTTTATCTAATAGTCATACATGTTAGAATTGTATTTAGTAATATTGCACAAATAGCACTAAACTTCTAGAAAATTAAATGAAATAATAGCATTTTAATTGCAAAATTTATTGCATGCAAATATATTAAGACATTTCATATATTGTTAGCATAAATAAATGTTCATGATGAAGTTGCTTTATCATTGATCATACAAATCAAAGTCAGATAAAATGGTTGAAAAAATTGTCACTATCAAAAATCATGCAGGTATTCACTGCCGTCCATCAAGTGTTATATTAGAAGCAGTTGGTAAATATAAAGATGTTTCATTTAAAGTAATTGCGCCAAATGGCGAAAGTGATTTATCAAGTATTTTGGGGCTTCTCTCACTAGGTTTACATTGCGATGACAAGGCTACTTTACAAATTTCTGGAGATAAAGAAGAAGAAATTATTGAAGAAATTGCTAGTCTTTTTGAATATGAATTTGACTTTCCTCAAGATTAAAACTACATTTTTTTATTTCCTACACTAGCATAAAAAAGCTAATTTTAAGAAGTGTTCCTTTGCTTTTCTTTAAAAACACTGTTACTTTAGTAGACTGTTTAAAGGTAATATATTCACCTAAGCTTATTCTATATAATACTAATAGAGATTAATTTATAACTAAAATACCAATATAAAATTAATATTTTAAGGAGAAACAAATGTTAAAAAAATTAGTGGCACTATTATTTGTGCTAACTTTATTGCTGTTTACAAGCCTTTTAGAAGCAAAAACTATTTCTTTAAGGAAAAATAACCTAAAAATAATGCTTTCAGTCGGCAATAATTCACAATTTGATTTTTATCAACAACAAAAAGCAAGAGACACGCATTTACAACATGGGCAACTAGTTAAATTTAATATTGGCTCCAAAACTAATCCTTTTGTTATCAATTCAGTAATTAGCAGCAATCCACTTCAACTACAATCGATAAGTTTAGCAATGAGTGGATTTCAAACGTCCTTGCTTGAAAATCCTAGTAGAGTTACGGCTCTGAACAACGATTATATTAATGGATATTATGTTTATGGAATTGATAAACTACTATCACGAACAAATAACCATAGAATGTTCAAAATTTACGCGCGATTTAATTACTCAAAGCGTTATTACGTTAGCGTTGAAGCAACAACCTCGCGCGCAAATGAGATTGCGCAGTTGCTAAAAATAATTTCAAGCATTAAAATTGTTAACGTTTCAGAATATGCCTCAAAACATCACAGTAATGAGTTGAAGACATTTATTAAAAACTTAGAGCTATTAAAAATTAAACACGAACCAAGCAATTACAACTATAAGCAATTAAAGAAAAATTTAGCTAATTCGGCTAAAAATATAAATTTTTTAAGTGCGGTGGATCAGGCTGTTTATAAGAAAAATTTCATGCCAGTTGAGCTTTCTTGGTATAAAGCAAGCAGTCCAATTAAAAGGTTAATTATTTTAAGTTATTTTATCACTTATTCAAAAGATAATTTACCAGACTTTGAAAGAAATTTCGCCCTTTTTAATAAAGAACAAGCTTTTTATCGAGATAAAGAGTTAAAATTCATTAAAGAAAATCAAGAAATGATTGCATTAGTGTTAAAAGAAACCCACAAAAAGAAAATGCGCAAAACTTTGAAAGCGATTTTAGATCCAGTTCAATATCTTGACAATGAAGGAAATATTAAAAATGAATTGCGATTATTCCAAATGGATTCTCCTAAGTATAGTGGTATAAAAATTAATAAAGATGATATGCCCTTATTTGCGGTAATTTTTGAGAATTTCTATAAAAAGGAGCGGAGTTTATTTGTCGAATTAGAATGCCGTCTTGAAGATAACTATCAGGAAATTAATGAAGATCCTACTGCTGATGCCAATTTTATCGCAAAAGGAATTCGCATTATCGATTATAAAAGTATCGATAAACATAAGTTCCCATCAATTCTCAAGATTAAAGTGAATAAATAAAGGAGAGAATTATGATAGTTGTTAATTGCGAAGAAATTCCGGGGAAAAAAATTATCGAAGTAAAAGGATTAGTTCAAGGTAATACTGTTAGAACAAAGCATGCCGGACGAGACTTTATGGCTGTACTAAAGAATTTAGTAGGTGGCGAGTTAACTGGCTACACCGAGCTTTTGGTTGAAGCGCGCCGTCAAGCGACGGAACGAATGATGGCTCAAGCAAATGAGTTAAAAGCAAACGCCATAATAAATGTCAGGTTTGCAACAAGTTCAGTCATGTCTGGAGCAGCGGAATTATATGTTTATGGTACAGCAGTTACTGTTGAAGACATTTAATTTATGGAGAAAATTTAAATGTTTGATGTATTGCTAAGAATACTGGGACCATACTTAATACCTGTAGCGCTTTTCACTGCGACTTATATTATCAATTATTTTATCAATAAAAACTTGATGAATACTATTGAAGAAAAAGAAGCAAAAGTGAAACATATTGTTTTTTCCACAAAGAAACGCATTGACCCCACTAGATATGAAGGGGCAATTGTTGTCAAGGGCTCTGCAGTTATGGCAAACTGCTACTTTATGAAAATCATTGCTTCAATAATTAGTTTTTTTGGCGGAGAAATCGACCTATATCAAAAAATATTGAATAAAGGACGTCGATTAGCAATTGCACGTATGCTTGAAGATGCACAACTTCATGGAGCAGATACCGTCTATAATGTACGCATAGCAACAACCTCAATAAATGGCTTTGAGCTTTATGCTTACGGGACAGCTGTTAGGGAAAAAACTCAATGAAGTCGAAATTATTTTCAGTAGCAAACGAAACTGTGTTTCAACCAGTTGATGACAAATTTGATTGTGATAATAAATTTAAAAATATTAAATTTGAGGATAATTATTCTAACTTTGACAAAGAAATAATATTATCAATTAAAAGTGAAATTGCTTTAAAAAATAATTTGACTTCAGAATATAAAGTGCTCAATGAATTTTCTGAAAACATTTTGTTGTCTAAAAGTTATTTATTAGTTATAATTGTTGCCCTGATAGGTGGTTTATTATCAATTCCAATCACTTTTATTTTGAGTTTTACAAATGCGACTAATAATTTTTTAACGGGAATATTAGGCACTCCATTAATTGAAGAATTAGCAAAAGCCATCGGTTGTATTTATATTTTGGAAAAACACCCCTATTGGATAAAAAATTCTGCACAAATAATTTTTTGCTGTGTTTTTGGGGCATTAATTTTTAGCGTCGGGGAAAACTTACTCTACATTAATGTCTATCTTAATGATTTATCCTCAGATGTACTTCTAAAAGTTGCTCATTTTCGTTGGCGCTATTGCACTTTGCTTCATTTAAGTTGCTCTTTTATTGTTAGCCTTGGAATGCTAAAAGTCTACCACGGTATCAAAAGTAGTAATAAAATATTCGTTCTAAAAGAAGGAAAATTTTACTTTATTTTGGCAATAGTAATTCATATTAGTTACAACCTTCTAGCCTCTATTTTTGAAAATAAACTATTTTATTAAATTATTTTAATTATCTATTTTTGACATTTTTTACAGTAAAATGCACTACGAGACCCAATGACCTCTTTAATAATTTCATTACGACAAACTGGACAATTTTCACCATGCTTGCCATAAACTAATAATTCCTGAACAAATTTACCTTCTTCACCATCTACACCTTTAAAGTCAGCTATAGTTGTACCTCCTGCTTCTATGGCACGAGCTAATATTTCTTTAATATTTTTAACTAACAGTTCACACTCTTTTTTGGAAATTGAATCGGCTGTACGATATGGTGAAATTTGACATTGAAAAAGCACTTCATTAACATAAATATTGCCAACTCCAACCACAATACTGTTATCCATCAACAACGTTTTAATTTTGACCTTGCGTTTATGAATTTTCTTATAAAGGTAGCCCCCTGTGAATTTTTCATCAAATGGCTCTATTCCTAGTTTTGCTAATATTAAAGGTTCATTTCCACGCTCATGAAGTTGTTCTAAAACCATAAACCCAAAGCGTCGTGGACAATCAAAGCGCCAACTCATTCCATTATCAAGTGATATTAAAACGTGTTCATGTTTTTTTCGTGGTTCATTATCTACAACCACACGCATTGAACCACTCATTCCAAGATGAATAATATAACATTGATTACTATCTAGCTCGACAATAATGTAGCGTCCTCGACGACGAAAAGCTATAATTTCACTATTAAGTTTTACATCATGTAGCGAATCAACACTATAGCGCATTTTATCAATGTAAGTATTTGTTGCAACAATCTTATGGTGAATAAGAACTTTTTCTAAAGCTTTTTTTACTGTTTCTACCTCTGGCAATTCTGGCATAATATATCACCTCTCAATACTTAAATATTGAAACTTTTTTTACAGATCAAATCTATAATATTTTTTCTGATTTGATATTTATAATTTATCACATTTTTCATTTTTGACAACTTCTAACAGAATATAATATTTTTTTTGAAGGTTTATAAAAAACTCCCATATTTTTTTACTCTTGAAAAAAATAAAGATAATGTTAATGTATTTTAAAATTATAATTTATTAATTTAAACAATATTTTAAAGGGTGAAAAAAATGTTAAAAAAGATTTGTCCCATCATTACTTCGTTGCTAGTAGGTTCTCATTTAGTTTCAACAGTTAATGCAGAAACAACTACCATTGGCTCTTGTTCAAAAAATTCTACTACAAAACAAAATGCTTCAGAATTTAATATTATACCACAAGTAGCAAGTTTAAAGATTAATAATGGATACTTTACTTTAAGTGCAGATTCAAAAATTATTGTAGCAAAAGAGCTATGGAGCGGAGCTAAATTTTTAACAAAATATTTAGAAAATGCATCATTTCTCCCTTCAACAAAGGTTGTAACAAAGGAAATTGCAACACAAAACTTAAATAAAAATGAAATTGCTTTCATTCTTGACAAAAATATTCCTAAAGAAGGTTACACCCTTGATATTAAGCCAGCAAATATCATTATTAAAGCTTCAAGCGCAAAAGGGGCTTTTTACGCTGTGCAAACTATTCGTCAAATGGTTGCCGATCCAACACTTTTAGAAAAAACGTCAACAGATAAAAATGTTGAAAGTATTAAATTAAAAGCGTGTTCAATTAAAGATCAACCCCGCTTTGAATACCGTGGCTTCATGATTGATTCTGCCCGCCAATTTATTGAAGTTGATGATTTAAAAAAAATGATTGATCTAATGGCATTATATAAATTAAATAAATTTCACTGGCATTTAACTGATGACCAAGGGTGGCGTTTAGAAATAAAAAAATATCCTCGTTTAACTCAGCATGGGGCATTCCGTAAAAATACATTAATTAGTGACCATAAAATTACCATCGAAAAAGGTATTACAGAAAACCTAAAGTGGACTAATGAGCCTTATGGAAACTTTTATTCTCAAGCAGAAGCTAAGGATATAGTCAAATATGCCGCTGAGCGTTTTATTGATGTTATCCCAGAAATTGATGTTCCAGGTCATGCAGTAGCAGCAATTAGCTCATACCCATATTTATCATGTGAAGGCAAACCTATTGATGTATGGAGCATTTGGGGAATTTCAAAAGATTTATACTGTGCGGGAAAAGATTCAAGTTTCGATTTTATCCAAAATGTGTTGGCAGAAACAATGGAAATTTTTCCAAGTAAAATCATTCACATTGGTGGAGATGAAGCTAAAAAAGACAAGTGGAAAAAGTGTCCACTGTGTCAAAAGCGTATGAAAGAAAATAACTTAAAAAATGTTCACGAATTACAAACATATTTCATTACTAGGGTTGCTAAATACGTTCAAAGCAAAGGGCGTAATGTTATTGGCTGGGACGAAATTCTTGAAGGCGGTTTAGCAAAGGATACTATGATTATGAGCTGGCGTGGTTCAAAAGGTGGTATTGAAGCAGCGAAGAAAGGGCATAATGTTGTGATGAGTCCATATACTCATGTTTATTTTGATTATTACCAAAGTAAAAATCGCAAAAATGAACCTATGGCCTATGGTGGATTTTTACCATTAAGCAAAGTATATGAGTTCGACCCAACTGCCAATTTAGATGCAAATTCGGCGAAGTTTGTTAAAGGAGGTCAGGCAAATATTTGGCGTGAATACATCCGTACTAATGATTATTTACAATATATGACATTCCCACGCTTAATGGCAGCAGCAGAATGTGTGTGGACTCCAAAAGAAGAAAAAGATTATCAAAATTTCACAAATAAATTAGAGCAACATTATAAGCGTTTTGATGCATTAAATGTTAATTATCGTCGCCACGACAAAAAATAAACTCAATTTTTCTAACAATATAATGTGTAACATTTTATTGTTACACATTGTTGTTTATTGAATTTTTAACTCCACAAAATTCACAAACAAATGTTTTTTCTATCATCATTTAAATTTATATATGCCAAATTACAACAACTATAGCATTCAATAAGTCTTTTTCTCCCCCCCTTTTTCCCCTAAAAATTACTATTTAATAAAAGTTTTTCTTACTCGTTTCGAAAAGAAGAAATATACAACCCAACCTACTTTCCATAAAATTGCTACACTAACTATAGCAATACCAATAAAATTAATCCCAACTTTACCTAATGCTGCAATGGCACTAATTAACATCAATTTTATTTCAAACAAATAACACAGTACAGTTAGCCACACAGCACTTTTTTTCTGCCCATTAAATGATGAAAGTGTTAAAAAAATTAAAAAACAGTATGGTAAATAGGCAAAGACCGTCATTAGATTTACTTCTTGGGCATTAAATGAATGAGATATGCCAACAAAAACCATTACAGCTGAAGCCACTGCCATTAACACTAAACCAACAAATGGGACTATTAAAGCACCTTCAATTCCATGAGTCTTATCTTTCATTATATTTTTTTGAAAGCTTTGCTCAACAAATTTGGAGCTACTAAATTTTGGTACTAAGTTATTTATCCCGCAAGCAGTACAAGATGTATCCGAACCTGCAAGAGACTCTGGGACAATCAAAGCCTTGCTACAATTAAAACATTCAAACTTAATGGTTGGACCAAAGCTAATATGTAAATAATCATTACTTGCGCCACATTCTGAGCAATCTGCGCGATTTTCACGGTAATCGTTAGCATATTCTAAAATTGCTTTACAGTTTTGACACTCTACTTTCATCTTTAATCCTAATGGCTGTTATTTTCAAACAAAACAATATTTAACTATTTAATTTTTTGAAATTGAAATCCCTTTAACTTTTTTATAAATACTAACTGCATATGAGTCGGTCATTCCAGAAATAAAATCAATGATATTCATCAATCTTATATAACTACTTTCAAACCACTCCTCAGATTCAACTCGATACTTTTGCGGAATTAAATGTAGCAAAGTTTTGGTATAAAAATTTGGTTTTTCACTTTCAACTTTTGCCGTCGCATAATCATTAACTGCTGTCATAAAAATATCTAACAAATTAGTTGTCAATTCAAACCCAGCAACATTAATATCAACTGCGCGGCGGTCAGTATAAATATTTTCCTTTGAATAATCATAAATTGCTTTCAACGGATCAGAAGAAGGTATTAACTTGGTAATATCTTCGGTAAAATCACCACGCATTATATCATCAATATTTTCTTCAAAAACTTTACTACATTGCTCAACTAAAACATTTAAAACTCTCGCTCGCAAATATTCCACTCGCTGATCCCGTGATGAAAAATGCACTAATCTGTTATCAATTGAAGTATCTTGAATAATATCATTAAAACTATCATAAACCATTTCATAATCAATAATTTTTAAGCTATATGCGTCTTCAAAATCAATAATTCTATAGCAAATATCATCAGCCGCTTCAACTAAAAATGCTAATGGATGACGACAATAACAATCGTCACTAAAACGAACCAAATTCAAGTGTTCCGCCAACTCGATAAAAAATTCCTGCTCACTTTTGAAAACGCTAAATTTTTGATTATTTCCGCCATAACCAAAACTCGCACTTGACGAAAAACATGGATATTTTAAAAATGAGCCCAACGTTGCGGCACACAACTGCATCCCGCCAATATTATCTGGCATTTGCAATTTCGTCAACACCCTAAATCCTTGCGCATTACCTTCATAATACAAAATATCATTAATTTCATTTTCGCTCATCTCTAAGCGCATATCTTGAGCAACTTTCGATGTAGAAAACCAATGGCGAACCGCTTCCTCTCCTGAATGTCCTAATGGAGAATTACCAATATCATGTGCTAAGCACGCTGCAGAAACTACCGAGCCAATTTCATTAGCAAACATATTTTGCAACTTGAACTTATCACAAATAAATACTCCCGCCAAAAATCCCAAACTACGCCCAACACTAGCAGACTCAAGGCTATGAGTTAAGCGTGTCCTAATATAATCATTCTCTGCTAATGGAAAAACTTGTGCTTTATCTTGCAAACGACGAAATGCTGACGAAAAAATAATTCTATCATAATCACGCTCAAAAGCTGATCTAGTGACAATTTCTTTGAACCCAGTTAGCTCATTTTTTGGCTTTAAATTTTCTCCAAGTCGTGTTTTTGACAACAATTTATTCCAATCCATTACTTGCGACATCTGCAACCTCAATCTTTTTATTTTTTCTATGGAGTATCTGCTTAAATCCCTTATTGAGCATTAAAATAACCCTTTATAGTATGATTTACAAATATTTTTTAGATGTAAATTCTTGCAAAATTTTGAGCAAAAAAAAGCGTAGCAACTAAATTACTACGCTTAATATAATACTTATTAATAACCTAAATAATTTTTATTAAATTATAATTCTAAATAATGTTTTTCCATTTCAGGTAAACGTTCGGCAATATTTGCTAAATGATCACCAATGCGTTCTAACTCCGCAATCATTTCAATGAAAATAACACCCATCACCGCATCACATTCACCGCGACGTAAACGTTTAATGTGAGATTTTTCAAACAATACCGCTAAGTCATTTATGCGTTTTTCATCTTCTAGCGCTGTCACCACATCATCTGGACTGCTCTTTACAAGTCCTTTAATTACACGATTTGACTGATCTTCAAGCAAATGCCAAATACGTTGTAATTCCTCAACTCCACGCTTAGAAATATTTTCCTTACTTTTTTGGGTACGACGCGTCAAACCAAGCATATTTTCAGCATGATCAGCAACACGCTCAACATCATTAATACAATGCAATAATAATGGAATTAATTCACTTTGTGGGTGCGTCAATTCACGACGGGTCAATTCAACCAAATAACTACCAATTTCAGCTTGCATTGAATCGATATGCTCTTCACGTTTTGCCATATCTACATAATCATCATCAGATAATTCGCCCGTCATAAAATGTTTATTAAATGAATCATCAATCATCGACAATGACTCTTTTAACATTTTACGCATCGCCAAAATTACCTGCTCTAATGCCACTGTTGGTGTATCAAGAAGGTTTTTCTCTAAATACTGGTATTCGATATGTTCCTCTTTACCAACAGGAATAACCCATGTACAAAGTTTAGCAATTAAAGGAATAAACCAAATTAATAAAAATACTACACCAACGTTAAATAATGTATGCGCCATCGCAATATGACGGGTAATATTTTGTGGATCAGCAGCAAAAACATCACCACTAGTAATACTATTAACAATATATAAGAATACTGGAATATTTGTCCCTGGCCAACAAACATAGAAAAATGCAATCATGCCAATTGAGCCAACAAAGTTAAACAAAAAGTGAGCTACAGCAGCCTGTTTTGCGGGTTTATTTGCAGGAATAGCAGCCAATGCAGCCGTAATAGTTGTACCAATATTTGTCCCTAAAATTAACGGGATAGCCGTCCAAAAGTTAATTAACCCTCCACCAGCCAATGCTAACACAATACCCATTGAAGCTGAACTTGATTGAACTAAGGTTGTCACAAGTGCGCCAATAAGAATTGCTCCAGCAATTGCACTAACAGGCATAAAACCATTTGCTAATGGTGTACAGTCAAATTTATTAAAAGTATCTATTACTGATGGGAACGAACCTATTTGTTTTAATTCGCCCCCCATAATCCCCATACCGAAGAATAAAACACCAAAACCAAAAATACAAGCACCCCATCCTTTCGCGACGTTACTCTTTGAGAACATTGGAATCATTGGAATAATCATACCAATTGCAATCGCTGGGAATGCTAAATTATCCAGTTTAAAAGAGATCATCTGAGCTGTAATAGTTGTACCAATATTTGCCCCAAAGACAATTCCAATTGATTGCATTAAATTAAGAAGACCTGCATTAACAAATCCAATCACCATTACAGTACAAGCACTAGAAGATTGAATTACTGCAGTAACTAAGGCACCAGCCATTACTGCAATCACACGGTTGCTCGCAAAAAAATGCAATAAAGATTTCATTTTATCACCAGCAATAATTTGTAACCCGTCACTCATGTTTTTCATTCCAAAAACAAATAATGCCAATCCACCAAGAACAGTAATAACAATGCCTATAACATTAATTCCAAGTTCTTTAACCACCAAACTTCGAACAAAAAGATTATTTTTTTCATCTGCTATTTCCACCGAAATTTTGTAAGTCCCTGTTTTTGAACCCATTTTCAAGCGGTTTTCTGCCACACCTTCTTTATTCGTATAAACAACATTTTTTTCTAATTTTGCTTTTGATTTTTTTGGAGAAGAAGAAATGTTAAAATAAACTGGGCAAGCTTCAATGGGTTTCCCATTAGCGTCAGCAATAGTTACTTTTAATGGATCTTCAAGATAATCACCTGTCGAAGTTTCCTGCTTAGCGCCCTCAATTTTCACCCCTGAAATAAAACGCAATACAGCCGCTTTTTTCTCATTTTCTAAAGGAATTATTTTTAAATATTGATCTCCAATCGCTTTACCAGCTGAAACATCAAAAGAAATTCCACCGCCAGCATTAGCAGTTAAAACCTCTTTTGGGAAAATAAGTTTGCTACCTTCTGCTGCTTCAAGTCTAACTTTTGCATTTGCAATTTGCGTCCGACTACCTTTACCGCCGAATAGCCCCTTTTTAACAGGACCAAGCACTTCTATTTTCACAGTTTTCTTAAACTTCTCTCCTGCTAAAGCTGTCTGCATATCGCCTTGCATTACATGCAATTTATCAACTTTAGCCTGTCCTTTTTCTTGTTTACACCCTGCAAAAAACAGCATCGTAAATGCCATCACTGTAATTACAGAGGATAAAGAGAATAACTTTTTCAAGATTTATTTACCTTTTATTTAGTTAAAATATTTTTTTATAATTTTTAAACTGTTATGGTTAGAGAAGTTATTTTCTCGTTAACCGACTAACTATAACATAATTTTCACATTTTTAAAACAACTATTAAACATTAATTTAATATTATTTTATTTTGCTTTTTCCCAATGCATGAATTACTTTAAGAAGTGATAATGAAAATAAAAATTAATACTGTTTAAAATATAGAGGAAGAATGACGAAAAAAAAACTCACTCCAATGATGCAGCAATACCAAGCAATTAAAAATGAAATACCTGATGATTGCATTTTATTTTTTAGACTTGGCGATTTCTATGAGATGTTTTTTGAAGATGCGCAAAAAGCAAGTGCTCTTATGGATTTAAACTTAACGGCTCGTGGCGGAGTGCCAATGTGTGGATTTCCATACCATGCACTTGATAACCATTTGCCAAATATTTTAGAAAGTGGCGTAAAAGTTGCCATTGCCGAACAAGTTGAAGACCCAAAAGAAGCAAAAGGCATTGTTAAACGTGAAGTTACCCGTATCATTACACCAGGAACATTAATTGACAATAACGTTTTAAACCCAAATCAAAACAATTTTTTAGTAGCCTTAACCAAGCATAAAGATGCTTTTGGTTTAGCTTCATTAGATATTAGCACTGCCGATTTTATGGTAACCGAGCTTGATAGCTATCAAAAGGTCGAGAGCGAACTCGAACGACTAAAAGCTCGTGAATGTATTTTAACCGAAGAAACCTACACTGAATTATCGTCAGATCCAGAAATTTTTTTAAACAGTTCAATAGCATGGACCCCATTAGATGATTGGATTTTTGCTCAAGATTTTGCAACAGATACTCTGCTACGCCAATTAGAAGTTAGTTCGCTAGATGGATTTGGTTGCCGAGACATGAACCTTGGAGTTGCTGCTGCCGGAGCAGTGCTTTATTATGCCGTTGAAAATCTACGTCATGAGGCTGGACACATTACGAAATTGCGTAGCTATTCAACTGAAAACTATATGGAATTAGATTCTATTTCACAACGCAATTTAGAGTTGATTTCCCCTCTACATGGCAATAATAAAAAAAATACGTTACTTTACACACTAAATAAAACGTCAACTCCAATGGGCAGTCGAATGCTAAGCGACTTATTAGTGCGCCCTATCTACAATAAACAACAAATTTGCGAACGTCTTGATGCAGTTGAATGTTTTTTCAACGATCCATTAACTTTAGCCGAAATGCAAGAAACTTTACGCGTTGTGCGAGACTTAGAGCGTATTATTGGTCGAGTTAATATTGGTAGCGCAAACGCACGAGATTTAATAGCATTAGCAAACAGCTTAGAAATTATGCCAGCTGTAAAAGAGTTAATTGAAGGTTTTTCTTCAGAACTATTAGAAAAATTAAATTCTAATATTAATAGCTTTGAACCATTAGTAGAGTTAGTAAAAAAAGCAATTAAAGAAGAAGCGCCTATTACCATTACAGAGGGAGGCATTATTAACAACGATTATAACGCTGAACTTGATGAATTGCGCAAAGCTTCAACCGAAGGCAAAAGTTGGCTAGCAACACTGCAAGCAGAAGAGCAGCAAAAAACTAATATTAAAAATCTCAAGATAAAATTCAATAAAGTTTTTGGTTACTATTTTGAAGTTAGCAAAGGTAATTTATCTTTAGTTCCTGATTATTTTATACGCAAACAAACACTAGTTAACGCTGAACGCTTCATCACTCCAGAATTAAAAGAGATGGAGAGCAAAATTCTCGGTTCTGAGGAAAAAGCGAAAGCTCTTGAATATCATTTATTTCAAGAAGTTCGCAACCAGTGCTTGCAATTCACCAATGAAATCCAAGAAACGGCAAATGCCATCGCAGTTGTAGATATTATGAGTAGTTTTGCCGACTGTGCACGTATTAATAATTATGTCAGACCACATATTAGTGAAGATATTGAATTAGAAATTAAAGATGGTCGCCACCCCGTTTTAGACGCAACTATGACAGATGATAGTTTTGTGCCAAATGATGTCCTACTAGATGGTGACGAAAATCGCATGATGATCATAACAGGTCCAAATATGGCAGGAAAATCAACTTACATACGCCAAACTGCACTATTAGTGTTAATGGCGCAAATTGGATCATTTGTGCCAGCAAGCAAGGCAACTGTTGGCTTAGTAGACCGCATTTTTACCCGTGTTGGAGCAGCAGACGATATTGCCCGAGGACAAAGTACTTTTATGGTAGAAATGGTTGAAACTGCAAATATTTTAAATCACTGTACGCCTCGAAGTTTAGTTATTTTAGATGAAATTGGACGTGGCACAAGTACTTTTGATGGAGTTAGTATTGCTTGGGCTGTTGCTGAATTTCTACATGACACTCCAGAAAGTTGTGCTCGAACACAATTTGCCACTCATTATCACGAATTAACTGAATTAGCAATAACTAGAAATGGCGTGAAAAATTATAATGTAGCAGTAAAAGAATATGGTGACCAAATTATTTTTTTACGCAAAATTATCACAGGTGCAGCTGACAAAAGTTATGGAATTCACGTTGCTAAGTTAGCAGGCTTACCAATTGAAATTTTAGAAAGAGCAGATGAAATTCTCGAAAATTTAGAGAACAATGCTACTAATAACGCGGGCCAACCAACATTAGCCGAATACCACCGTTTATTGTTAACTGAACAGAAAAAACGTTATCGTAAAAAAGCTATTGAAAACGAACGTCAACAGACGTTATTTTAGCCGTTAATCCTCCGTTAAAAAACCGTTATTTTAAAATTTTGAGCTTAATTTATGACATTTAATACAATTTATTTTACCAACAAAAAATCACCAAGACGTTTAGCAGATGAAATTGCTGATATTGCTGAAAGTGACTTTAATTTAAAATTAGCGCGCCGCCCGTTTAACCGTTTTAAACCCGTAGAAACATCATGGTGGCTAGTACCAAGTGCTAAAATGCCATTTTATTCATTTGGAAAATTTTATTTCACTTGGAACGAAAAAATGATGGATTATATTGATGCAGGATTTTATATTGAAAAAGGGCTCGATAAATCATTAAAAATCCTTTACCCAAAAGCTGGCTCTAAAGGCCGAGCCCTATTAATGGAAAAACCATGGGTGTGGAATGAATTTATAGACAAATGTCAGAATGGCGGACTAGAAAAATTTATTAATGAACTTTGCAATAAAAATAATTTCGAAACCATCTATCTGAAAATAACGGGCAACTATGTCGATGAACTTAGTTTATTTGACCCTTATGAACTAAAACAAAAAGATGAATATTTTATTTTTGAATATAATACAGTCACTAAAAAACTAGCTATTATAGAAGCTTTTCGTGGTAAATTGTTACTCAAAAAATTCAATAAAGCAACTAATTTCAAAAAGTTAGCTTTAATTCTAAAGGAGTTTGAAAATGAACACTTTATGTGGTTAAAATTTTACATTTTTCAACGCCTAAAACTTGAAAATAATGATGACAACACTATAGTAGAAGTGGAAAGTAAGAAGTTCTTTTCTGATTTTTTGTACTATTTTAAAGATTTTTTAAAATAGCCTTAATAGTTTTTTAATTGTACAGCTACTACGTAACTTTGTTATGAGAAGCTAATTAAATAGGGATTTTAGTAAAATGGCAACTCAAATTGTAAAAAAATTTGTGAACTTAATCGAGTTTACGGTTCTATTCTTTTTTGTAGGATTATCGGTTTATGGGGTTGTTTATACTTATGATTCAATCTCAGGAAATACCCCTCAGTCACTGTATTCTGAAAGAAGTAAAAGCAATATATCTGTCAAACAGATAAAATCTTCTTCGCTACAAAACATTCGCGTATATGAAGTTGATAGCAAAAAAAATAGTGACACAGATCTTGATAAAAATGATAATGAACTTAAAATTTCTAATTTTAAATAATTCATTACTATAATAAAAAAGAAATATTGCCAATAATTCATTGTGGGTATTTCTTATTGTCTGCTTATAATATTATTTTTGGTAAATTATTATTACTATTCGTCAATTGTTTTTCTTATTCATGAGAACTATAATAATACAGTTCGATAGATGAATGAGTTTATTGTGTGCGAGAATGTTGTAAAAATTTATAGCTTTTTAAACTTTTTTATTATGCTTAAATGATCGTCTTTTTCTTTGTAGCACATAATTTAACTTTTAGTAAAAAACTAAGATTAATTTGAAACAAATCAAAAAAGGGATTATAATGGGCATCTTATCCAAAAAAACAGCTTTCGTTGCATCTATTTTAGCTTGTTTAATTGCTAATTTAGAGGCAAAGGCCATACCAAAACCATGGTTAAATAAAAACCTACCAGAAGAAAAACGCGTTGAACTATTGCTGAAAGAAATGACTTTAGAAGAGAAAATTTATCAGCTAAATCAGCTGGTAAAAGGTTCCGATAAAAATGAAAACAATGTCAATATGTGGTATAAATCACAAAAGATTAATCCACTAAATGGATCATATTTATATGCCTCTCAATCTCCAGAAATGCGCAATGCAATTCAAAAAATGGCTATTGAACAAACCCGTCTTGGCATTCCTATTATTTTTGGTTACGACGTGATTCATGGGCTTAAAGTGATTTCTCCGATGCCTTTGGGACAGGGAGCATCTTTTAACTTAGATTTAGTAGAGCAAGCAAGTGCAACTGCGGCAAAAGAATCGCAAAGAATGGGACTTGATTGGACATTTGCTCCAATGGTTGATATTGCTTTTGACCCTCGCTGGGGAAGAATTGCTGAAGGTTATGGCGAAGATCCTTATATCACAAGCCGTTTTGGGGAGGCAACTGTTTATGGGCTTCAAGGGCGCAACCCGTTAAAAGATTTACCTCGCCCTGATAAAATCGGAGCTTGTTTAAAACATTTTGTGGCTTATGGAGCCAGTGAAGGGGGACGTGACTATAACTTTACAGCTGTTACTCGCAATGATTTATTTAATTTTTATCTACCGCCATTTAAAGCAGGTGTTGATGCAGGTGCCGTAACTTTAATGAGTGCATTTAATGACTTATCAGGCGTGCCAACTTCGGCAAACTATTTTACTGAGACAGAAATTCTTCGCAATCAATGGGGTTTCGATGGCTTCATTGTTAGTGACTGGGGTTCAGTGGTTCAATTAATTAACCAAGGCTATGCTAAAAATCGCAGCCAAGCAGCAAAATTAGCTCTTGAGGCTGGGACTGACATGGATATGGTTGATAAAGTTTATATTGAAAATTTAGAAAAATTAGTGCAAAATAATGAACTAGACGTCAAAGTTATCGATGAATCAGTTAAAAGAATTTTACGCATTAAGTTTCGCTTAGGATTGTTCGATAATCCATATGTAAAAATATATCCAAAAGAAGAACGTTATTATGCCAAAGAAGATTTAGCAATAGCACGAAAACTTGCAGAAGAAAGTTTTGTTTTATTAGAAAACAACAACAATACTTTACCTTTAAAAGCGAAAAATATTAAAACTATTGCATTGATTGGTCCTGCTGCAGATGATGCAGTAACAATGTTAGGACCTTGGAGAGGTCACGCTGAGCCTAATAAAACTCCTACATTGAAAGATGCTTTAGAAAAACAATTTGCCGATAATATTAAAATTATCTATCAAAAAGGCTGTGACTACAAAAAAAGAAATCTTAACCTTGACACTGAAAAGTTAGCAGAGGCTGACGTTACAATCGTTTGTATTGGAGAAAATGGCAAACCTAGTAGCGAAAATAATTCTCGTAGTGGTATCTACCTAGAGGGCGATCAAAATAAATTAATTCAAGAAGTAAAAAAGCATAGCAAAAAAGTTGTGTCATTGTTATTTACAGCTCGTCCTCTAGAACTAGAAACTATCAAGAAAAACTCTGATGCGCTCATGGTAACATGGTATCCTGGCAGTGAAGGGGCAAATGCCATCATAAATGTTCTATTTGGTAAAGTTGCTCCAAGTGGTAAATTAACAGCAACCTTTCCTCGCTATGTCGGACAAGTACCAATTCACTATAACCGTAGAAATTGTGCAAGAACAGGAGGTCAAGGTAACTATAGAGACGCTAGCACTAAACCTTTATATAGTTTTGGAACAGGTAAATCATACACTACATTTAAATATAGCAATTTAAAATTAAGTAATAATGAAGTCTCTAAAGGAGAAAAAATCACTGCTACTGTTACAGTAACTAACACAGGAAATATTGACGCAAAAGAGGCAGTAATTTGGTACATTACCGATCCATATGCAACAATTACTCGTCCTCGCAAAGAGGTTAAGTTCTTTGAGAAAAAATTAGTTAAAGCGCAAGAAAGTATTACTTATTCTTTTGAAATTGATCCTATAAAATCATTTGGTTATTATGATGATAATGGTAAATTAATTCTTGATAAAGGCGAAATTATTTTACAAGTAGGCAATCAAAAAGCTAAAATTATGTGTAAATAGTTAGCAATAGCTCATATTACATTTTAAATTTAAAAACCTTCTTTTGAATTTTTAAAAGAAGGTTTTTGTTTAATGTGAACTTCATAAGACTTAGTTTTCAAACAAACCTAAACAACTAAGGACTATTCACTTTTTTTCATGGCTTCATTAAGTTTTGAATCCACTCCTCTTTTCATATCATAATTTAAGTCTTCAATATTTTTTATCTCTTCAGCCATTTCTCTATCAATTGTTTCACCACTAATTGTTTTACGAGTTTTAATTTTTTTAGGAGGAAAATAACGTTCAATTTTAACACGTTCTTCATCATTTTCTTCATCATTTTCTTCATTATCTTCAATATCCTCATCATTATCGCTTTGATCTTCTTGACTGTCTTCTTTTTTTGCTTCTTTTTGGCGCTCCACTTCATCTCTAAGCTCTTATTGCTCTGCTTGATCTTTTATTCCCAATTCTTTTTGCTTTCTAATTAATTCAGCCTCTTCCTTTGGATTTTTATAAGTTGGTGCCATTTTTTCATCTTTTTTCAGAACTTCTAGCTTTTTAACTTGAGTTTCAACTTTACCAGGAATTGTTCCTGCTCCCTTAGGAAAAGTCTGATCTTGAAACGAATCATCACTCTTGTCCAGTTCACGTTTATCATTAACTTTAATATCATGTACAATGTCTTTATATTTAATTTTTGCGACTTGGTAAAACTTATCTAGGTAATCAGTCGTCACTGCGGGCTGAGCAAAAACTAATATCGATAACGGTGTTTTCGTAGTATTAGACAACTTTATAGCTGGAATTTGTGGACTAACAATCAATGTAGAGGCAGGTTTCAAAATATAAGCATTATTTAAGCCATAAAGCACTCCATAACCTTTTAAAACAACTATTGAATATTTATGCTGATTTGAAGGAATGATAACTTTTTCACGAGGACCAATCACCACTGCTGAAATACTAAACCCTTCTGCGGGATCCATTTCACATGGTTCACTTAATAGTAATGTTAAAAATGAATTCTTAGTATTAGTCAGTTGATAATTAGCAGTTTCTTCAAGATCAGCAACTCTAATTTGACGAGTGTCGTGCATTGTCAACTTCATACTTTGCGGACGCATTAAACGCATATCAAGGTCAGTTTCATCATCATTAGAAGCACACCCAGTTAAAGTTGACAGAATGCTAATTGCCACCAAAAGCATCATAAAAAGGCGTAATTGCTTTAACATCAGCAAATTTTTTAAAGCGTTATTGATTTTCATTTTACTACTCCTCTTAAATTTTTTATCGCCAAGTGTCATACTTTTTGAATGGCTCATAGCGCTCATCCCCAGCCTCTGGCATTGTTTGATAAGTGCATGAACATGAGATAATTAACAGCAAAACAAGCAAGCTAGTTATTAAGATAATATGACCTATAATTTTTAAAGTTTCTGCTTCAAGTTTTATTTTCATAGTTCTGCTCCCTGTGTGAAATTATAAGAGCCCTCATCTATGATTATAGAAGTTAAATAAAATTTTAGCAATAATTATTAGTATAAAATAATAATTTAAGAGTATTTTGTAAAAAGTAAAAAAATAAAACTATTTTTTTACCATCAAAACAACTGCCTCAGCAGCAATACCTTCTCCACGACCTGTGAAGCCTAGCTTTTCAGTTGTTGTAGCTTTTACAGAAATTTGAGTTAAATCGCAATCGAAAAGTTCAGATAAATTTTGACGCATTTGCTGAATAAAAGGAGTAAGTTTTGGATGTTGCGCAATAATGGTTAAATCTAAGTTTCCCAGCGCCCAACTTTGAAGTTCTTTGGAGTCAAGAATATATTTTAATAATAACATACTAGAAATACCTTTATATTGTGGGTCATTATCAGGAAACCAATTCCCAATATCACCAAGAGCAAGCGCTCCGAGTATCGCATCAGCAATAGCATGAAGCGCAACATCGGCGTCACTATGACCTAATAGACCTAAATGGTAGTCAATTTCAACACCACAAAGAATTAATTGTCGTTTTTCGATTAATTTATGAACGTCATAACCACTGCCAATTCTAATATTTTGCATTTTTCACTCGAATTTTACTGTATTAAAGGTGGATTTATCACTAAACTATATTGAAATATAATTCTAGAAGCATTATTTTAAAGCGAAAATAAAATAAATTAAACAAATTAGATAAACAGGTTTTTATAAGATGAACGATTTAGAAAATAATAATGTAGAAAATGGTTTAAACAATTTTATTACCGAAATCATTGATAATGATATCGCTAATAATAAAAATAATGGTGCGGTTATTACTCGTTTCCCACCTGAACCAAACGGTTATTTACATATTGGTCATGCTCAAGCAATTTGGTTGAACTTTTCTATTGCGAAGAAATTTGGCGGAAAATGTCATCTGCGGATGGATGACACAAATCCAGAAAAAGAGAGTATTGAATATGCCAACGCTATTCAAGAAGACGTGAAATGGTTAGGTTGGGACTGGAACGATGATCTATATTTTGCTAGCGATTATTATCAGCAATTATATAATTATGCTATAGAATTAATATCCTCAGGCAAAGCATATGTTTGTGATTTAAGCCCAGATGAGTTCCGTGAATATAAAGGCACTTTAAAAGAGCCAGGTCGCCCATCTCCATTCCGTAACCGTTCTGTTGAAGAAAACTTAACGTTATTTGAAGAGATGAAAAACGGCAAATATGCTGACGGAGAAAAATGTTTACGAGCAAAAATCGATATGGAACATCCAAATATTTTAATGCGCGACCCTGCAATTTATCGTATTCGTCGTGCACATCATTATCGCACGTTAGACAAATGGTGTATTTATCCAATTTACGACTTTGCTCACCCATTAGAAGATGCGATTGAAAATATTACGCACTCAATCTGTACTTTAGAATTTGAAGTTCACCGTCCTTTATATAACTGGTTTGTTGAAAACACTAGCGTTAAGGCAACTCCACAGCAAATTGAATTTTCACGTTTGGATTTATCAGGAACTATGATGAGTAAACGTAAATTATTACAATTAGTTGAAGAGGGCGTCGTTGCAGGTTGGGATGACCCACGTATGCCTACAGTTAGTGGCTTGCGTCGTCGTGGTTACACACCTGAAGCAATTAATAATTTCTGTGAAAAAGCTGGTATTACTAAATTTAAAGGCATCATCGATTTATCTCTTTTAGAACACTGCGTTCGCGAGGATTTAAATAAACATGCATCACGTTACCTTGCAGTAATGAATCCACTAAAAGTGACTATTAGCAACTGGGAAGAGGGGAGAGTTGATATTCTTGAGGGCGTAAACAACCCTGAAGATGAGACTGCTGGCACTCGTGAAATTCCATTCTCTAAGCATTTATACATTGATCGCAATGATTTTATGGAAAATGCTCCAAAGAAATTTTTCCGTTTATCAGAGGGGCGTGAAGTTCGTTTACGTTATGCTTACTACATTACCTGTGATGAAGTTATTAAAGATGAGAACGGCGAAGTTATCGAACTTATTTGTAGCTATGATCCAGAATCACGTGGTGGAAAATCGCCTGATGGGCGTCGTGTTAAAGGTACAATTCATTGGGTTTCAGTAGAGCATGCTGCTAAAGCAGAAGTTCGCCTTTATGATCGTTTATTTGCAACAGAGCGTCCAGGAACTGACGATGCAGTAGATTTTCATAGTGAATTGAATTCTGAATCATTAACAGTGGTTGATGCATATTTAGAGCCAGCTTTAGCAAACAGCGATGTTACTAAAACAGTTCAGTTTGAGCGTCAAGGATATTTCTGTAAAGATAAAGACTCAACTGCAGAAAAAATCATTTTTAATCGTACAGCTTCTTTAAGAGATTCATGGGCAAAGAAAAAGAAATAGAACTAGTTTGCTTTTTATTGCCAAAAAATGCAATAAGTTAATGGAAAACATTAATTTGTTGCATTTTTGTTTTTTTATATTATATTTATAAAAACAATGAATAAAAAATTAGCATAAAATTTACTAAAAATGACAGAAAAAACGTTAAATTTCCTTAACTTCAAAAAACAGTCAAAAGTTTTTAAAATTTTGACCGTTTCTGTGCTATTTTTTATTGTTTCAATGCTCTCAACGAGCAAGTTAGTTCACTCTTATTATCATATTATAACACCAACAAATTGTCAGCACCATCAAAAAGCTGAGCATAATATCCATAAGAATCACTATCATAACTCCTCTGATGTACTAAAGTTTACTAATACGGAAGAAAATAACCTCAGGCTTATAAATAGCTGCTTCTTATGCCAGAATTATACTGATTTAACATTAATTAATACGAAAAAAAATATTTTCTGCACTCCTTTTAAAGTTATAGAAAATACAAATTATAACCCGTTAAGATCACAAAGCTATACCTTCCACTATGGGGCAAGAGCACCTCCCATCTCCTAAATTTATCCATAAAATTATTTCTAAAAATGTCTCTAATTTAATGTGCCATGTTTAGAAAAAATCACTATTTTAAAAAGCTAGATTAAATATCAATTTAGCAACACTATTTTTGTATAAAGATTAAATATGAATTTAAAAATTATACGTTCTCAATTGATTTCTGATAATTATTGAGAATTGTTTTGGAGATAAAATGAAAAAATTTACTTTAATAGAATTATTGATAGTTGTAGCCATTATCGCTATTTTGGCAGGAATGTTAATGCCTGCTCTTAATTCAGCTCGTGAAAAAGGGCGTTCTGTATACTGTTTAAACAATCAAAAACAAACAGCCATTTCTTTATTGCTTTATGCAGATGATCACGATGGACGCTTCCCTCAAATTTACGAAGGAACATTTGCTAATCCTGAAAAATTAGAACATGAACATGAAGAAGGACATGGCCATGAACACGAAACAGGGCATGAACACAATAACTGGTTTGTTCCCTTGAATGAACATTATAACTATAAAAGCGAATATTTGCGTTGCCGTTCAGATGAATATTGGAATCATGATCATCAAAGTTATATGATGAACCGGATTTTCATTTTTGGATTACCTCATTTTAAAGCTGATTCATCAACAATTATTATGTCTGAACGTGGCGAAGATGAAAATAAGGACCCATTTTGCGAGCAAGACTATAATGCCGCATCACATGTTGATGACTGGGAAAATAAGGTTTCTTCCGAACGCCATATGGATCGTCCAAACTTTTTATATGTAGACGGTCATGCTGAAGCTTTAAAATTTGAGTCTACGGTTGGAGATCATTCTATTCAATCTAACCAACACTTCTCAAAACAGCTAGTTGGACATGATTACGTTGAAGATAGCTCTGGAGGACATGATGATCATGATCACTAACTTTTAACTAATTGCTTTTAAAAGTTATATAAAAATAAAAAAACACTACTTAATAATCATTAAAGTAGTGTTTTTTTAAATAATATTTTGACTTAAAATTATGCTTTTCCTTCGTTCTCAGAAATAGCAATTCTTCCAGAACGAGCAATATCAATAATTCCGTAATCACGAATTAATTCAATAAAATTATCAATTTGTTTTGGAGTTCCTGATAGTTCAACGCCTAGTTCTTCAGCGTGAACTGTCAAAATTTTGCCATCAAACAATTCAACTAACTGGACGATATCACTGCGGTTTTCTTTAGTTGTTTTAACCTTTAAAACAATCATTTCGCGCTCAATAAAGTCAACTCCAGTCAAATCTGTAACAGCAATAACTTCAACTAATTTATTAAGCTGTTTATCAATTTGTTCAATTATTGCATCATCACCTTTAGTAACAATTGTCATTTTCGAAATTTTTGGGTCATGAGTTGGACTAACAGTCAAGCTACAGATGTTATAACCACGTCCACTAAAAAGCCCTGCAACACGTGATAATACACCAAAATTATTCTCTACTAGAACGCTAATTGTATGTTCTTCCATAATATAATTAATTCCTATTTTAAATCTGTATTGTAAATCATTTGTCTTTAATTTAACATTGTTTTACCATAAAGAAAAGTATAATAGAGTTTTTTGCTAAAAAATTTTTCTATAAAATAGGTGTAAAGAGGTGACTAATATTTTCTAATAAAATTTGTGACAACTTTTTGTCTTGAAGATGTTCTAACGTTATTTCTTCACTATTATCTAATTCATGCTGTAGTTGTTTGATAACATCTTGAACAAAAGAACTGTTTTCAACAACAAAGTCAAGTTCATAATTAAGAATAAAGCTTCGGACATCACAATTGCTTGAACCCATCATAACAGTTTTATTGTCAACAACCATAGCTTTTACATGAGAAAATATTCCTTGTTTTTCAAAAATGCGAACATTTTGTTTTAGTAAATTTTCATAAAGATAACTACTCGCATAACGCATAAAAATATGATCATTATGCGCTGGCAAAATAATCTTCACCTCAACACCTCGCGCCACTGCTAATTCTAACATTCTTATAAAAGATACTTCTGGCGTAAAATATGGAGTCATAATTGTTAAACTTTTTTTAGCGCTAGCCACCGCACTAAAAAAAAACTTTGCTGAACCTCCTTCTCGCTGTCCAGCTCCGGACTCTACCACTCGTACATGGCCATTATCTTTAATTAACCTTGGGGTTGGAAAATTTTCTTTAGTTAAAAAATTCACTCCTCCCTCATTGCCTGAGAAACTCCAATCACGCAAAAAAATGTACTGAAATTTACTAACAGCACTACCTTTAATCTTACAGTGTAAATCATGAATATAGCGTATCTTAGGAACTTTTTCGAGACGCATATTATCTGCACTGATATTAAGTCCCCCTGTAAAGGCAACTTTTCCGTCAACAATCAACAATTTACGGTGATTTCTCATTTGAACACGCCACGGAGTAAAAATATTAAATTTTGAAAAAGCATACATTTTAAAATTATCATTATTTCTATTGCGGAATTTATATCGCAACAATCCCCAAAATGAATAAAAACTACCCAATCGGTCATAAATAATTCTGACTTTTACTCCTTGTTGGGACTTTTCTTCCAACAATGCAAAAAGCTTTTTGCCGACTTCATCATCCATCAAAATATAAGATGATAAATGAATACTATAATGTGCTTTCATTATCTCTTTTTCCATTTCAGGATAAGCACGTGAACCATCAGATAATAATTTTAAGGTATTATTAGATAAAATTTCACAATTTTCAAGTAAACTATCAAGCTGGAAGTTTATCGACCCTTTTCTAGCACAATCATTTACTTGAAATTTATTAATAATACCTTGATACTTTTTTAAACCTTCCGCTGAAGCATATTTTTCTTGTAAAAAATCTAGCCTCGAACGAGATACGGCTCTCCCCAAAGTATAAAAACGGTTAAATCCAAAAAATAAATACAACACTATTCCAATAATTGGAATAACAATAACAACAACCAACCATAATGTAGTCGAAACTGAATTACTACGTTTTGTCAGTAATATATGAATGCACAATGTCATCTCAATTAAAGCAACAACTGCAAACGTAATTGATGACCATGGTTCAATTAAAATATTTATCATTGCATAAAGAAAATTTGTCGACATTTTTCACCAATAATTTGATTAGGTAGATAAAAACTAATATAACGCTGAGAAAAAATATTGCAATTCCTTGAAAATAGGCCTTTTAAAACTTAAATTTAAAAAAGCTATTAGTAATTAATTTAAATCTATAACAATATGAAAATATAATGAATCATAACAACAAAACAATTCACTTTATTGGCGTCGGTGGAATCGGCATGAGTGGTCTAGCTCAAATGTATAAAGATTTAGGATTTAATGTCACAGGCAGCGACCGAGGTTATGGAAAAAGTGAAAACGAAACTATTTTTAGACCTTTAGAAAATTATGACATTAAGATTTATCCTCAAGATGGCAGTTTTTTAAATAATATTAATCAAAAATTCAATACAAAAAGCGAAAATGTAAAAGTTGTCTATTCTAGCGCTATTGAAAATAGTAATGAAGATATGATAACTTCTCTAAATAATAATTTACAACTATTGCACCGTTCTAAAGCATTAGCAGAGGCAATTCAGTTAAAAAACAGCCAAAACAACGAACAAAAAATTTATTCAATTGCAATTGCAGGCAGTTGTGGAAAGACCACTGTTAGTGCATATACAGCCGAAATGCTACAATTATTGACTAATAAAAGCAGTTTCTTATGTGGAGGAATTGTTAACAGGTTTGCGAGCAAAGCATCAGTAGGAAACTACTTTTCCCCAGCAAAGCCACTTTATTTTACATTTGAAGCTGATGAAAGCGATAAAAGCATTACCAACTACAGTGTCGATTATGCCATAATTTTAAATGCTGAAAACGATCACTATTCACGAGAAGAACTCATATCTGTTTTTACTGAATTTATCAAAAAAATTCGTTGTGGAGCTGTTATTGAATACGACCTTTATCAAGAATTTCCTAAAGATATTTTTTATAATATAAAAATCAAGACATTTTCAGCAACCAATTCAAAGGCTGACTTCTTTGTCGCAGATTATGCTTCTTTACAGGGACATTACAACACCATTATTACAGACAGTTCCAATAAAAATTATGAAATTGAGATGATAACTCCAGGAATTCACAATGCTTCAAATATTTCTAGCATTATTGCGTTATTTTCGTTACTTGACTTAAACCTAGATCAAGCAAGTAAAAGATTCATAGAGCTGCAAGGGGCATGGCGTAGATTCGACTATCAAGGAAAATTAAAATCTCAAGCTAAAGTTTTTGATGACTATGCGCACAATGTGAGCAAATTAAAATCCTGCTTGTACTCAGCTAGAGAAGCAAAATTAACAATAAAAAATAAAATTTTTTATATTTTTCAACCTCATGGGTTTGGTCCATTAAAATTAATGGCAGAGGATCTTTTAGAAATGTTAGAGGATGAGCTGACCAAAAATGAACACTTTATATTTCTACCTGTTTACTATGCAGGTGGTACAACATCATTCACTCCAACATCTAAAGAAATAGTCAAGAATCACAAAACAGAAAAAAATATTTCCTACTGTGAAGATCGTGCAAAAGTTGCAGAAATTATTCATGAAAATTCTAACTTAGGAGATGTTATTGTTATTGCAGGAGCACGTGATAATTCGTTAGCCGTTTGGAGTAAAGAATTAACTGAAAACAAATAAGGCATTTTATTTCTGCATCGCAACTATTTTGTAATAATAGATTCTATAAAAATAAAAAAGGCATTTCAAAATATGAAACGCCTTTTTTATTTTTATCACTTTTAAACTTAGTAAGTGAATGGAACTCTGCCTCTAACTTCACGCTCACGCACAGGAGAACCATCAGGCTCTACTAGACGACATTGTAACAGAATTAAAAGATTAACTTTATTTGACTCTGTACCTTGTGTTGTAAAGAAACGTCCAAAAAATGGAATATCTCCTAAGAAAGGTACTTTATCATTAATGTAATTGATTCTATCTTCAATCACACCACCAATTAAAATTGTTTCACCATCATTAACAGTTACTGTTGTACTAAGTTGACGACGTGCAATAACTGCTTTCTGGAACAACGTTTCTACAATTTCTCCATTAACCTCTGTTTCAAAACGATATTCATCAAAACGAACAAATTCTTGTATTACAGGCTGAATGTCAAGTGTGATACTGTATCTATCACTATTGATTGTAGGAGTAACATTTAAAGTAATACCTAATTGCTCTGCTTCATCAAAATCAGGAATAGGACTAACAGTAATAACGTTTACGCCCCCAGCATTACCACCAGAACCAGCAATGGTTTGAGTTACAATCTCAGGATCAGAGTACTCATCAGGAAAGTAACGTTCTTCAAACAAACGTATACTTGCTTCACGATTATTCATTGTTGTCACACGTGGTGATGACATAACATCTGATGAATAAGCATTGTTAATAGCTTGAAGTGTTCCTTGAAAAGCAACATCATTATCAGTCATTACTTGACCTTGGACATAACTTCCTCCTCCAAGATCATTACCACCTGTATTTAAGTTAATTGCTCTGAAGTTATTGTTCATTGGATTTGTATGTTGTTCATTAATGAACCACGAAAAGCCCAACGCATCAACATCATCTTGACTAATTTCAATAAATTTAGCAGAAATCAAAACCATTGGGTCTTCAACATTTAATTCTTCATTAATAATACTTTCAATTTGGCGTAATGCCTCAGGCGTATTTGTCGCAACTAAGCGACTTACACGTGGATCATACATAATCTGACTTCCCGCAGGAAATTTCACACCACGATTTTGAAAAGTAGTACGTAGTTCGGCAGAACTAGAAGTTTCACTAACAGCTTCACGCTCTAATGGAAAGACCTTAGTTTCTAAATCATCTAGTCTAACATCTGGAGCAGCAATAACTACTGCGTGACTTTCAATTTTATACTTTAATCCAGAAATATTACAAATTTTTTCGATTACAGCCCCTAAAGAAATTTCTTCTGTGAAGTTGAATGAAAGAAGTGCATCTCTATTAAATTCAGCAGCCTCATCTACCTGAATAGGATTATTCGAGCCAGCATCTGGTTCATCTCCAAAACCTTCATCATTGTATCCTTCTTCTTCGTCAAAAGAAGTACCACCGCTATCATCTCCTCCGCCGAAATCGTCACCAAAATCGCCTTCGTCACCTTCGTCATCTGGGGTATTAACAGCTGTATCAGTCGGAGTTGAAGCAGCCTCTACATTTTCAAATCTCGTAAAAATATTAATTCCTTCGCCATCTGGATCTTCTTCTTTCGCTTGCTGACGAATAAAATCAATAATATCATCAATTTTTTGATTCTCGATGCTAACACCAGAAATTTTAATTGTACGAAGTTTCGTTTGTAAAATAGTTTCTACTGTTTTAACGATAGCTCCTGTTTCAATGCTATTAGTCACACCAGAATAAGTTCTATCAGGAATAGGAGGAGCAGAGTTGAATGCAACCTCAGAAATTGCTTCTCTATGCAATGCATCACGTCGTTGATATGCTTGCTTACGAATTTCGATAACTGTACGTTTTAAATAATATGTTGCAAGAGTATTAGTATTTTCCATAATCAATACATCTTCAAACAATTTTTTAGCTTCTAAATAACGTTTTGCGGCAAAAAGAGCCTTACCTTGGGCTAGATAGGTTGCAATTTTTTCTTTTTTCTCTTCAATACCGGGATAAACAGATTCTGCTTTTTGTTCTTCTTTAGATGCAACATATTTTTTCTTGCTCATTGCATCATCAATCATTTGTTGAATCATGTCTGAATTTGCTGGACTAAAACGTTTTGCCTCATAAAGAAACTTAACAGCTTCATCAAAGCGTTTTGATTCAATTTTTGTACTACCCAAATACATAGCTTTTTTTGCAAGTTCAATATTTGCTAAAAAGACCTGATTTGCACAATAATTTATTTGTTCATTAATTTTAGGGCTATCAGTTTTAATATCAGTATAAAGCTGAATTGCTTTTTTATATTTAATAATTGCAGCCGAATATAAATTTTTTAAATAATCAGTATCACCTGCTAGTTGAACTTTTCTAGCACTTCTAAAAGCCTCTTCATATGAAGTATTAGTTCTTGAAACTGAACCATGAATAGATTCTGCTTCCGGAGAAAGCTTTACAGCCTTATCTTCTGCTTCTAAACTAAGCAGTGTAAACGTCACACATAATGTAAACAGCAATTTTGTATATTTCATTATCTAAGTATCCTCCAATAATGCTAATTAACGACGGTAATCCGGAGTTCCGTCTTTTTCAATTGAACGAATCGGCACTCCACTGTAATCAACCAAGCGCGCGTTAATAAATATCAACAAATTAGACTTAACTTTAGAGTCATATTGTGCAGTAAAAAATCCACCGAAAAATGGTACTTCAGCAAAACCAGGATATTTATCTTCGATTTTTTGTACTTCTTCACGAATAATACCGCCAATCACAATACTTTCGCCATCGTACAACTTAATTGTTGATCTTACTTCACGACGTGCGATTCTAGGCATCGCAATAACTCCTTCGTAGTTCTCACCAGTAGCTGACTGAGTAATAACAAATGGATATTCATCATAACCTACAAAGTTTGCTACACGAGGGTGTACTGTTAAGGTAATTGTATAGTTATTTGTAGCTACTGTAGCATCCACATCTAAGGTAATACCTAAATCCTGACCATCATCTTCAAACTCAGGAACTGGTGGAACAATTTGTACAGTACTATCATTTACATTAACTTCTGGGTCTTCCCATGAATCAGGGAAGAATCGAGTTTGAACCATCTGAATGAAAGCACTTGTTCCTGATGTTGCCAAAATTTTTGGTGCTGATAGTACTTCATTACGTGTATTGTTGTTTAAACCATATACGGTAAGAGTTAAAACTGAGTTTGTTCCTTCAATAAGATTTGGAATAATTCTCAAATCATCAACAATTTTACCTGGGAACGGAGCATCAATAGTATTATTAGGAACTGGAGCTGTACCAAAACCTGTCCAGTGTCTAACAGAAGGCTGAATTAAAATGTAATCATCTCCATTAGTATCTGATACTCCAAAGAACCAATCAAAACCTAGTTCAAAAACACTTTGCTCTGTTAACTCAATTAATTTTGCTTCAATTAAAATCATTGGAGTTGCAATATCTAACTGATCAATTAAGTCTTTAATTTTTCTTAACTGCTCTGGAGTATTAGTAACGACCAATTGTGTATTACGAGCATTATACGTAATCTTTGAATCAGGTCCAAAAATCACACCCGCATTAGAGAAGTACTCCTTCAATGCCGCATCATCACTTCTTGCAGCTTGTCCAGCACTTCCTACTCCTTCACTTTCTGTGATAAAATCTTCACCTAAATCACCGCCTTCAGCATCTGGATCTAACAAATCAACAGATGAACTTCCTGCTCCTCCACCAACTATAGAATTATAAAAGTCATTCTTTATTGGGAAACGTCTTGTCGCTACAGGAGTAACACCTTTATCCCCTATGCTTAAAGTATTATTTTCAACACTATAATTTAATCCTGTTGCTTGACAAACATATTTGACAAGTTCAATTAATGGAATATTTGTGAATCGTAATGTTACGTTTGGAATTGAACTTGCTTCAGAAGATATTTTTGATAAAATATTAATACCAATTTTTTCTTCATCGGCTTCAATACTTAATTCGCGCAATTCGCTAATAACTGAAAAAATATTTGAATCTTCCCATGAAACATATGATACGATAGTAGATTGTAACTTATCATATAAAGAACCAGCTTCAATTGATGCAATGGATGGACTTGGCAAATCAATTGTTACTGAATCTGATGGTGGCACAGGACTAATCCAACGCCACGCTGCATCAGCAGTGATATCCTCAAAAGCTACTGCACGTCGATTCTGTCCAGCAATATAAATTTCTTGATAAACTTTCTTTAACATACGACCAGCGTTAACATTCAATGGATCAATAATTAAAACAGCTTCAAGCTTATCTCTTGACTCAGTGTAAAGTTGGTTTTCCATTAGAACTTTTGCTTCTGCTAACCATGAAGTCGCTTTTTCGTCACGTTGTTCACGTTCAAAATCAACTGCCTCAATTGCAATCTTTTCTTTAAAATTGTTAGCACTTAATGCTTTATCACACTTTTTTATTAGTTCATCTGCTCTCTCAGCAAAAAAATCATCAGCTTGCTTAGCTTTCAAAGCTAACTTCTTAGCATTTTGATAATCTTTTTTGATTACAAAAAATGTATTTGCAGTATTCCATAAGGTCGTTCCCCAAGAACGAACTAACTTTCTTTTATAGTTAGTAATCGCAGTACGCTTAAAATTAACGTACGCACCACCAATCTTTTTTAGTTCTTCCAGAGCAAGAGTGCATTTTTCAATAGCCTCTACATACTTTTCTTGTTCATCAAACTTTTTTGCTGCTTCAAAGAGAAAATCAGCCTTAGCAAAAATTTCTTCACGCTGTTTTTTATACTCCTTGCTCAAACGTTCCTTGTCTACTGACTGTAATGGCACAGCACTTGTACTACCATAAACACTAACACTTTGAACTGCTAGAGATAACAAAACTAGTGTGAATAAAAATTTCCCACCATTCACCACCTGATTGTTTCGCTTTATAACCATGTTCCATCCTCAAATTATATATTAACTTAATTACTACTTCACAAATTCATAATTTAATTATTATCTACTTAAATTAACATAATAACTAAAAATTGCCAATTTTTTTTAAATTTTCTTAAATTTAACGCATTCTTCTTGATCTTGATGAGGGTCTTCGAGCTCGAGATCCTGATCTTGGTCGAACTGTACTACGATTAGGACCAATGCTAAAGTTTGCTTCTGGTCCAACTGTATACACCTTACCTGTTTCCAAATCTTTTAAATCTACTTTATTTTCAATACTAGAATAAATTTTTGTAACTTTATATTTATGTTCTTTTCTATAACCTTCAGTTCCATATTTTGGAAATGACATTAGTATTGTAATCATATCATTTAACTTAACATTATAGTTAATAGTGTTATTTGAAATATCTTTAATATCAGCCACGACATCTTTAGAATAAACTTCTTGATTTTCAACTAAATTAAGAACATTTTTCTCATCGTCTTTTTGTACTAAAGTCAACTGCGGCAAAGCACCCTGACCATTAGGAGCACTCACCTTAGCTACGCTCTTAGCAACATAAGATACACCATCAACCTCAATAACATCATTTAATCTTATTCTTTGATTTTTGCCCCAGCTATCATTCTTTTTAAATGTAACACGTAAAAACCATGTTCTAGCACCTAACTGCCTCGCTTCAATTAATTTCACTCCAATAATTGGCTTAGTAATTTTATTCACATATAAGCGTAATACTGGTGCAGGGTAACTTGTTGGATCGTTGGGATTAGTATCTTGTGTGATTTCATATGCTGTTGAAAAACCGTCTTTATCAAGATCTTGAAGTCCATCAAAAGGATTACATGGATTCAATCCAATACGACGCTCCATCTCATCTGGAATACCATCACCATCTGAATCAATCGTGCGAATATCTACAAGAACCTTCTTTGGTAAAGCGCCACCACAGTATGGGCATGCTTTTTCACCAAGATAATCAAAACGAATTAATGCAGGATGCTGTAATGCTTCTGGTTCAGAAGTACATTTTGGGCAAAAAGTCACATTTAATGGTTGAGTAAAATCTGTATACTCTCCTACCCCATTTTGATTACGGCGCTTCGACTTAACCCATATCATATCCTTAGTAGCTTCTTCTGTAATTTTTTGCTCATTTTGATCTGGCAATACAGGTTTATATGCCTTATCTCTAATTTTAATCACAACATCTATATCACGATTTGCTTCAACAACCTTCAACTGAATCACTAACGATGCTATAAAAACAATCAAGAACACAGCCAAAATCAATTTTTCATAATGCTTTTTCAAAAAATTCATATTTATATTCCTTTTTCTTACTAATATTCTCTATTGTTTTAGGTTATCGCCAACGTAGATTGTATAATCAATAACCAACTGAACTTGTACGTCTTTATTTGCACCAATTACCAACTCACCATACCCGGGAAATTTATCCATCGCTGTTGCATCCTTCTTAGCTTTTTGACGATCTAACTCTGCTTGTTGCTCTGCTGTAATCTCTTCAGGCGTTTGAGTAGGTTGCTGAGGTTGATATGAATCTTCCTCGTCTTCATCAGAGGACATCCCCCCACCCATGCTTGGGGTATAACTTGAAGCAGAAGATCCTTTAATATTTGGATACTGATAAAACCCTCCAGAAATATAACCATCTTCGCCTAAATCACGATATAATTTTGCAACAGCTTGAGATTTTAATCCCTCAACCAACGATTTGTAGTATGACCCTACTCTCGTTGAATCTGATTCAAGTCCACGTGCATTTTGTCTTACTATCTTAATAGCTTTAATTGTATAAACTCGGTTTGACTTATACGCTTCATTTAAGTTTGTCATAAACTGGCGCAAACTCTCAAGGTTACTCAAAAAATCAATTGTATAACGATAAACTTCAAATTTACCGTCAGTAACTGGAGCCAAACTTTCATTTTTAAATGAAGATAAACGTAATATTGAAGAATCCGCTAAACGTTTCAACAAATCAAAAGTAATATCTAATTGTTTTATATAAATTGGAATATTTTTTAAACGTGGCACTTCTTGAGCTGTTAAGCCGAAAGTAAAATAGCTTCTTAATGCTGGATTATAGAAGCAATCCTTGCTATCTAAATATTTCAACACAGCATCTCTTTGATCATTTAAATAACGACGCGATGCGGTTTGTAGCATCGTACGGTTGATACCAATAGTATCTAAGAAAAAAGGCATTTTAGAAGCTAAAGTTCTATAATCCTTCATTTTAACGCCTAATGACATTCTATCGAACTGTAACTCAAATGCTTTAATTGCATCCGTTAACACATCTTGAGGGATAGGTTCAAAGCCATCAATATCCTTCGTTAAGGAATCATTAATTTTTAAGAACTTCATTCCCATCTGCAAGCTAGATGTTTCAGAAATCCATTTTTGTTTAATCTTTTCAATGTATTTATCATAATCTAAATCAGGCAACTTAGCTTCAACTACTTCACGAAATTTCTCGCCAGCTTTAGCATATGGTTTTCCAAAATAACCTTGCAATTCTTTAACTAAAGCTGCAATACGTTCTTGGTCTGCTTTAACCGCATTTAAGTTCTCGACCTGAGGCGCAACTGGTGCTCGCTCTAACTTATCACGAGTGCTTTTCGCTTTTTCTACACGCTGATTTGCAACATCATAGGCTTGAATTTCTTTCCAAAACAAAAAACCTAGGTATCCAGAAACACCTAAAGTTATGACCAAAACAATCGTCAAAGCAATATTTTTCTTAATAAAATCCATCATATTTTAGCACCTACCCTTAGTTATTTTGTATCGCAGACTCATTGTCTTGAGCAACTTCAATATTTTCTTTAATTGGAACAACTAGTGTAAATTGTTCAATATTTTCTCCTGGTTGAACAGGCTTAAAAATCGGCATTGTTATTGGATTTTTCTGTGCACTGCTAGATGTTAAATCAACCCAAGGCGACTTTAATAAATTTTCTCTATAGATATCTGCAGCAGTTTTTGACTTGTTATCGTTTTCTACAAATGCACTACAAGTGATAACAATCGTTTTCACATCTAATTTAACAACAAAAGCCGGTCCCTTAGAGCTCCCCTCTTCATCATCATAATTTGAAGACGAGCCACCTTGCCCGCTAGAATACGCTCCGAAACTAAAACTTGGTTTCTGAGCTGAACGCCTTGATCCTTCTTCGTCATCATAATTCATTGAACCTGTAGTAGCAACTGTTCCATTTGGATCAAAAGCCTCAATCCATACGTTATCAGGCAACCTGCTTTGAAAATCATTAAGAATTTGAGTCCATTTTGTTCGCTCTTGTAATCTTTTTAAATCTGCTTCAAAATCAGTAGCTAAAGTACCAACATCACCATTAATCTTCTTGATATCTTCATGAATTTTCTCAAAATTACAGCTATCTTTTGCTGCAACATTTGCCACATCGCCCATATGTTTAGCAACACTTTTTAATGTATATAAATTTACTACTAACAACATAATTACAGTAATTGCACTTGCTACGAAATAGATCCGTTTTTTTGCGAAATCACGTTGTTGTTTAATTTTTTCAGGCACTAGACTAATCTCTACTGGGCAATGTAAGCCATGGCTCAAACCAAGACCAATTACTTCACTAAAAGTATGGGCTACTTCAGACAATTTTTGTTTATCGATATTCTCACTAATTGTTAAAACTTTAAATGGGTTCAAAAATTCAACAGGAACACGCAGTTTTTCAGAGAAGAAGCGAGGAGCATATGCCATAATTGAACTACCACCCGCCAAATAAACTTTTTTCGGAGCCGAACCGCTATGCTGTGAACGGTACACATTAATTGAACGGTTAATTTCACCGTGAAGACGCGTCATTACATTTCTAACAATTTTTGAAACGGTTGCAGCAACCTGAGAATCAGGCTCTTCATACGCTCCTCCAAGAGCAACGAAACCATGGCGACGTTTCATTTCCTCAGCTTTTTTGTACGGAACTCCAAACTCCTTAGCAATTTGTTGTGTAATTGTATGTCCAGCAATATTTATTGTTCTAATAAACAAATTTCCATGGTCTAGAAATAATAATGTTGTCGATTTTCCACCAATATTTATTAATAACTCACAGCCATCATAGCCAACATCATTGGCATAACAAGCGTTATATGAAGCGCTAGGAGAAACTTCAACACTAATAACATTTTTACCTATCCCTTCAATTGTTTCAATAATTGAGGTAATAAAATCATTTTTAACAACCACAATCATTACATCGGCTTCACCATTGCTATCTTCAGCGTTTGGATCGTTTAGCAATTGATAATCCCACGCAATCTCGTTTGCGGCATAAGGAATATTTTGTAAAGCTTCATAAGCAATGATTTGCTCAATTCTCTCAGAGGACTCCCCTCCTAGAGCTAAGTTATTTGCAAACCTTACAAACGAAGATTTCCCAGACAAAGAAACTCTCACGTTTTTTGAACTGAAATCTTTTAACTTATCTTTTAAAATTGAATTGACAACCTCAAGGTTCGGGTTGTTAGTGTCAACTGGATACTCAGAAAATGAAAACTTTTCCAAACACAATCCACCTTCAGCTGGATACAAAAACTCCGCAAACTTCAGGCTATCGCTACCAATGTCTATCGCCAATATAGATTCACTTTTCGCCATTACTGTACTTCTTCCTCTTTGATCAGGTCATATTCTTGAATATTAATAAAACTCCATGCAGATCTATTTTTAGGGTAAATTCCACCTTTAATTTTTGCTGCATCTTCATTATTATCAATTTTATTAAAAACTGCTTTTGTATTTGTTTTTTTAGCCGATTTACGCATACCTTCATTTGAAGAATACCATACTGCTAAAGATTTCCCTTCGCTATTATAGAGCGTTGCTCTTATAAAAATTGTTTTATTTAAAGCCGCTAAAACATTCTTCCCTTCATAGACAAAATAACGCTGCATAATTATAGGCGGAACAACAGCCAATGCTTTATGCACTTTTCCATCTACGGCAATTGACCAATAATTAGTACGTCCTGTCACTACTCCTAACGTAGGTTTGTTTCCAACCAATAAATATGTTAAAATTTCCCACTTTATATACGGATTATCAATAAAAGCATAAGGTTTGCTCTTTATTTTTGAAGTTTGCTTTGGCATTTTGTAAGATAGGTTTATCACCAACCATTTATTATAAGTACTAGTCACATTAAAACCATTAACTATTTTATAGTTTGGCGCTGCCGTAAACTGGACTTTCATTTCTGTTTCGGTAATTCTACTAACTGCAAAAACATTAAAACTAATACAGCATATTCCCAACAGTAAAAGTTGCTTCAAAGCTTTCATTTTTCAAGTATCCTTATTTTAGCCTTTAAAAAACATCTAAATTCTTAAAGAGAAACCTTAAACTTCTCTTTAAGAACCCTACGTAATATTAAATTTTAAATCTCTTAAAACTGCCCTTTTTCCAGTCGCAAAAATAAATTTTATTTTTGCTCTAATTTACTGTCTACTTGCTCTGTTGTAGACTTTGTCACTACTTTTTTTGTCTCTTTGTTTTTATCGATTACAACTCCACTATCAACAGTGCTTGTTGTTTCTATGTTAGATTGTGATTCTGCTAGCTTTGAACCATCATTTTTCTTTGAATTGAGTAAGGATAAAGCAAATATCAAGATAAAAAATAATGAAATAAAAATCACTGTCAATTTAGACAAATGACTAACTGCATGAGCTCCAAACACAGCCTCTCCTATTCCGCCAAATGAACCGCCAAAGCCTCCACTTTTAGAAGGTTGAACTAAAACTAGCCCGATGATCATTAATGCAATCAAAATTACCGCTGAAAACAACACTATTCCTAATACGCTCATTATATTTTATTATTCCTTATTTTTAAATCTTATCTCTAAATGTTAATCGTCTGTAAAACAAACGGAAAATACTGTATACCATATTTTTAAAAAAAACAAGTCATTTCTATGACACGATACAATATTTTCCATTTTTTTTGCAACTACACAGGTGTATAACTGCAATTTATACTATTAAGAAATAGCGTTTTTGATCAATTCTACAAATGTGTCAGCACTTAAACTTGCACCACCAATCAATCCGCCATCAATATCTTCTTGTGCAACTAACTCTGCAGAGTTACCTGCGTTCATGCTACCACCATATTGAATTCTTACTGTCTGAGCAGTTTCTACTCCAAACATATCTGTTAAAACTTTACGGCAGAATGCTTGAGTATCTTGAGCCATCTCTTTAGTAGCAGTCTTTCCAGTACCAATTGCCCATACTGGTTCGTAAGCGATTACAACGTCAGCCATATCTTCATTACTTAAACCAGCTAAACCGCCTTTTAATTGAGTTTCTAAAACAGTTTCAGTTTTATCACCCTCACGCTCCTCTAAAGTCTCACCAATACAAACAACTGCTTGCAAATTAGCAGCTAAACAAGCTTTTGTTCTACTATTAACAGTTTCATCAGTTTCACCAAAATATTGACGACGCTCACTATGACCAATAATAACAAACTGAACGCCAGCTTCTTTTAACATATCAGCAGAAATTTCACCAGTAAAAGCACCATTCTCTGCCCAGTGAATATTTTGAGATCCAATTTTGATATTTGAACCTTTTGCAGCTTCAACAGCCGCGCCAATCGAAGTGAAAGTAGGAGCGATACCAATTTCAACATCTTTTAAGCCTGCAACCAAAGGCTTTAATTCTTCAATCATAGCTTTTGCTTCAGCAGCAGTCTTGTTCATTTTCCAGTTACCTGCGATAAATACAGTTCTACTCATTTTATTTTTCTCCAAATTTAATAATAATTGTCCAGCTCTATAAACTGACAACATAATTCTATTCTCGATTATATAATAAATATTGAGCTCTCTAAAATCCCGAAAGCTCAAATTCATGCCAATTACTTGTCAGCCAAAGCAACAATACCAGGAAGTGCTTTTCCTTCTAAGAATTCTAAAGATGCACCACCACCTGTTGAAATATGACTCATTTTGCCAGCTAAACCACTAACATTAACAGCAGCAACAGAGTCCCCGCCACCGATAACACTAGTAGAATCACTATCTGCAACAGCTTGACATACAGTCATTGTGCCATTAGCAAAGTTGCTCATTTCAAAACAACCCATTGGACCATTCCAAACAACAGTTTTAGCACCTAAAACTTCTGCAGCGTAAGCTTTTGCCGTTTCAGGACCGATATCTAGAGCCATCCAACCTTCATCGATGTCACGACCAACAACTTTTGTGTTAGCATCGTTGCTAAAACCATCAGCTTGAACATTATCTGTAGGAAGCATAAATTTTACACCTTTAGCATCAGCATTAGCTAAAATTTCTTTAGCAGTGTCAATTAAATCTTCTTCAACTAAAGAGCCACCAATATTATGCCCCATAGCTTTTAAGAATGTATAAGCCATACCACCACCAATTAAGATAGTGTCAACTTTTTCGATTAAAGTTTTTAATACTTCCAACTTACCAGAAACTTTAGCTCCACCAATAATCGCCACAAATGGAGAAACAGGATTAGCAACAGTTTGACCTAGGTATTGAATCTCTTTATCCATTAAGAAGCCAGCAACAGAATTTTCTTTGCCGATGAACTCAGTAATAATCGCGGTAGAAGCGTGAGCACGGTGAGCAGTACCAAATGCGTCATTAACGTAGATTTCACCTAATTTTGCTAATTCAGCAGCGAAAGCTTTTTGAGCAGCAGTATCTTCGTCGGTTTTGCATTTTAAATCTTCTTCTTTGTGGAAACGAGTGTTTTCACACATTAAAACTTGACCAGCAGTTATAGCTTCAGCAGCAGCAACAACTTCAGCACCAACGCAATCAGCAGCAACAGGAACTTCTTGACCTAATAATTCAGCTAATTTATCAGCAGCAGGCTTCATACTGAATACAGGATTAACTTCGCCTTTTGGACGACCACAGTGTGATAATAACACCAAAGAAGCACCTTGATCTAAGATATATTTAATTGTAGGAATTGCAGCACGTACACGAGTATCATCCGTAACAACGCCATCTTTTAATGGAACGTTGAAATCAACACGCATAACAACTCTTTTACCGTTTAATGCGATATCTTCGATTGTTTTTTTATTTAAATTCATTTTCTATTTTTATCCTAAAATATAGTTTTTTAACAAAAAACCCGAAGTATCACAACAAATATTGAATGACACCTCGGGTTTGACTCTATTATATAAAGTATTTAGTGGCTTTAGCCACTAAAGATAACTAATAATTTAATTATCTACAAAAACTTCTATAAATTAAAGTGCAGCCATGTAAGCAATTAAGTCTACAACTTTGTTTGAGTATCCCCACTCATTGTCATACCAAGATACAACTTTTACAAAGTTATCAGTTAATGCGATACCAGCTTTTGCATCGAAAGTAGAAGTACAAACTTCACCAACGAAATCTTGAGATACAACATCTTCTTCTGTATAACCTAATACGCCAGCTAATTCACCTTCGCTAGCAGCTTTCATTGCATCACAAATTTCAGCATATGTAGCAGCTTTATCTAGACGGCAAGTTAAGTCTACAACTGAAACATCAGCAGTAGGAACACGGAAAGCCATACCAGTTAATTTACCATTTAACTCAGGAATAACAACGCCCACAGCTTTAGCAGCACCAGTAGATGATGGGATGATGTTATTTAATGCAGCACGACCACCTCTCCAATCTTTCATAGATGGAGCGTCAACAGTTTTTTGAGTAGCTGTTGCAGCGTGAACAGTAGTCATTAAACCTTCAACAATACCGAATTTGTCATTTAAAACTTTAGCAATTGGAGCTAAACAGTTTGTAGTACAAGAAGCGTTAGAAACGATGTCTAAATCAGCAGTTAATTTGTCATGGTTAACACCACAAACGAACATTGGAGTAGCATCTTTAGAAGGAGCACTCATTACAACTTTTTTAGCACCAGCTTCGATATGCTTACGAGCAGTTTCATCAGTTAAGAATAAACCAGTTGACTCAACAACATACTCAGCACCGATAGCATCCCATTTTAAGTCAGCAGGATTTCTTTCAGCAGTGATACGGATTTCTTTACCGTTTACAACTAAGTTACCATCTTTTACGTCTACAGTACCATTGAATTTACCATGTACTGAATCGTATTTTAACATGTAAGCGATGTAATCTACATCTAAAAGGTCATTAATACCTACAACTTCTACATCGTCACGATTTTGAACAGCACGAAATACAAGACGACCGATACGACCGAAACCATTGATTCCAATTTTGATCATTTTATTATTCCTCATTTGTTATTTTGAGATTCTTTTTATTTATAAACGATTAAATAATAATCCTTATCATATAAACTGAACAGCCTAAAAAAGACTATTCAAGATTATAATTTGCTAGCAAAGTGTCATTTTTCAATCTTTTTCTTTAAAATAATTAAGAAAAAAATATAAATATGACTATTTATTAGATATTTTCTCTAATTAATTACCTTTATTAACACTATTTTTTTGCAATCCTAAATACTTGAGTATGATTTAATAGCTATTTTATTAAACTTCAACTTTTTAAGAGGAAACCACTTATATTTATTGTAGATTTTCATTTAAATTTAATAGTAACAAAGATTACTTGAGCATAAACTAAAAATTAAATGTTTTTAAAAATTTTAGGGAGAAATCTTTTATTAGAGAGATAAAATGTTTTAGCTTATTACGCTCGTCTTTTGTTAAAATAAAAAGACCAATTAAAGCTACTACGAGTACTCCAAAAATTACCATCGCAACAAGCAATTGCCAAATGACATTAAAATCGAAAATCTTCTGTAAGAAAACCCCAAATACACCTAAAAGCGAAAAAACTGGTAATAATTTAACAATCCTGATCCAAAAAATTTTAATATCTAAAGCAAGGTGTTTCACAAAAAAGAAATTCATTATTCCCAAATAAGTTAATCCCATAGTAATAACCGAAGAAAACGCCACTCCTGTTGGACCAAAAAAGAATATAAAAATAATTGATAAAAAGATATTAAAAATCATTATTAATGGAAGAATTTTAGCATTAAAAGAGTGTCTATTCATCGCGACTTGCGTCATCATTCCACCAGCCATAACCATTGGGAAAAAATAAGCAACCATTAACAAAACGGTCATAAGAAATGATTCTTCATAACCAACTCCCGCCCATAACTTGATAAAAGGGCGCCCAAAAACAATAAAGCCACAGAGAATTGTTAAAAGCATAATAGCTTGCCACCTTCCAATATGACAAAAAAACCTATTTATTTCCAAATTATTATCTTCGTCCAAGCTAACCAACAAATTTATTTGTGGGAGGTAAATTGTTGAAGTTAGAATTGACACCTGAGTATAATAAAGAGCCAATTTCATAGCTGCACCATAAGGAGCCACAGCTTCAAGGCTAATCATTCGACCAATAATAAAACTGCCTGCGCTACGACTTGCTAAATCAACCATTGAAATAACCAATAATGAAAATGAAAAAATAAAAATTTCTTTTGCTAAAGACAGTCTTAAATCGTTAAAAATAAATTTCATTTTTAACGATTTCATTGCAAAATAAGAGTTAACAATTCCAAGAATAGTATTTGCAATCAAAAGCCCCAAGGCCAACCCAACCATACTCATATTACAGTACAACAACGTAATTGAGATAGTTGGCACCAAAATAATTCTTAAAAGTTGCGTCATTTTGTTAAAAATAAATCGCTCTTTAGCTTGTGCATAAAGTTGAAAAATCATACACAATACGTCAACAATCATATTTAGCAGTAAAATAAAAATTACTAACTGAGCACTATGCAAATTTTCAGCAGTTAAGCGATCTTTTAAAATATAATCTAGATTAAAAAGAACAATTACTCCGACTACAAAACTCAAAGCGATAACAGCTATTAAAATTAGTAAAAACACAGCATTGAGCCGGCCAAGATTATCATGATCTTTTTTAACCTCATAACGCGAAAAAAATCGCACGTAAGACCCTGCAATTCCAAACCCGATAAACATTAAATATTCAACTGTTGAAAACGCAACAGTATACAAACCAAATAGCTCTTTACCCAGAAAACGAATCACTAAAGGAGTATAAATTAACAACATTGCTGCTCCTACCGCAAATGTTGCTAATGATAAAATAATGCCAACTTGGCGCTGAGTTTTACTATTTGAGTGAAACATCGTTATCCTTATATGCTTTAATAGAGTATTTTAGTTAGTTAATTCTAAACAATACAAATTTATTGACCTTTTAAATCATCAATTTTTTGAGTATTTTTTATAAAAAATCTTCATATATTTTCTGCATTTCTTGCAAAGATTTTGTTAAAGAAAATTTGCTTATTCTTTTTAAATTATTCTCAATAAGCTTACTCTTTAAATTACTATCTATAGCTAATTTTTCAATTGCTTGAATCCATGATTGACAATCATCAACATTTATTAAAAAACCATTTTCATCATTTAAAATCAAATCTTGGCATCCGCGAATATTACTTGCTACTACAGGAATGTTACAGCTCATTGCCTCCATGACTGAAACTGGTAACCCTTCTCGCCGCGATGGAAAAACAAAAATATCTGCCATATGATAAAAATTAACAGTTTGATTTTGATAACCAACTAAGTGAACATTATTTTCTAACTTTAATTCCTTAATTAAGCCTTTTAAATATTTTTTTAAACTTCCAGTTCCACAAATAATATAATGAATTTTTTTATTATTTAACTCAGCTAAACAGCGTATTATTAATTGGTGATTCTTGTTTTTATTTAACTCTCCGACTGATAACAGCATAATATCATCATCAGCAATGCCTAATTTTTTACGCTCTTCTTTTCGCTTAAAATTTATCTTCGCATTTAAAAATTTATCTATATCAATGCCGATGCCGTGGATATATTCAACATTTGTTTTAGAAAATTTTTTTTGAGCAAAAAGAAAATCTTCACGATTAATAGTTATTAAACAATCACAGAATCTTGAACACCATTTTTCAATTGGATAAAAAATCAGCCAATTTTTAAGTGGAGCTCCTTGGCAAAAATGAAAACCATGTGCTGTATACAAGACCTTTGTACCAGATTTTCGTGCTTTACGTGCTGCTAAACGAGTTATAACGCTCGCCACAGGAGTATGACAATGTATTAAACTATAATTATTTTGGTCAATAATTTTCTTTAACACTTTATAAGCAGTAAAGTTATTAATCTTTAAAGGCGATCGCTCAAAAGGCACTGTAAATTTTTTATCAGCATCAGCAAATTTCTCTGTTCCATTAGTTGCAACATGGACATCATAGCCATGTTCTTTAAACCATTTTAAATATGGCAAATGAAAGCAATTAATATGTTCATCGACACTCGCAACAAATAAAATTTTTCCCATTATTTTCCTCATTTGACAGGCATGCTATTTTTTTGTTCCAGTAAATTTTTCAGAGGATGCTGAGTTTTCAGAATTAATCCCATCTTTTACAATTACCTTCTTAAAAGTCAAAAATATTATTTTAAGATCAAAAAAGAATCCACATTTTTCAACGTATTCAAGATCATATTTGAATTTCTCTTCCCAACTTAACGCATTACGACCATTCACCTGAGCCCATCCTGTTAACCCTGGACGAACGCTATGACGACGCCTTTGCTCTTGATTATACAGTGGCAAATATTCAATCAATAGTGGACGAGGACCAACCAAACTCATCTGTCCCTTCAAAATATTAATTAACTCAGGTAACTCATCAAGAGAAGTTGAACGTAACCATTTCCCGAAAGAATTTAATCTCTCAGCATCAGGTAGTTCTTCTCCATTTTTATCAAATTTATCTACCATTGAGCGAAATTTATAAAGCGTGAAAATTTGTTCTCGAAACCCGGGTCTTTTTTGTGTAAAAAATATTGGGGACCCAAGTTTTAACCTTACCAAAACGATAAAAAAAACAAATACGCAGCTCAATAAAAATAATGAAATTAACGCAATTAAAAAATCTAATATTCTTTTGAAACATCTTCGATACAAGTAATTGCCAAATTTCATCTTTATTCCCACAATTTTTTTATTATTGAACAAATTAGTGCTAAATCATCCTCAGTCATCTTCGTGTCACTTGGCAAACAAACACCGTGTTTAAAAAGGTCTTCAGCCACATTTGCACCAATATAATCACATTCTTGATAAAATGGTTGCAAATGCATAGGTTTCCATAAATGACGTGATTCGATATTTTCTTCAGCTAGTGCATCAATAATCATTTTTGGAATTACTTTATTGTTCCGAACAAGACAACAACTCAGCCAGTAATTTGGTTCATCATTACTATTTATTGGCATAAATTCGATCCCATCTAAAGAACTTAATTCGCTAACATAATAATCAAAAATTGCCTTTTTTTGCGCGACTCGTTTTTCTAAAACTTTTAACTGCCCACGCCCAATTCCTGCCACAATATTGCTCATACGATAATTAAACCCTAACTCTTTGTGCTCATAATATGGCTTATTTTCTCGCGATTGAGTTGCCCAAAAACGAACTTTTTGAGCAATTTCAGCACTCCCTGTAACCAACATCCCACCACCACTACTAGTAATAATTTTATTTCCATTAAATGAAAAAATTCCAAAATCACCAAAAGTTCCTGTCGCTTGCTTATTGTAAAAGGATCCTAAACTTTCAGCAGCATCTTCAATTAGAGTTACGTTATATTTTTTACATAATGGAACAATCTTTTCATAGTTTGCACTAATGCCATATAAATTAACAACAATTACTGCCTTTGCTTGGGGATATTTTTTTAATGCCACTTCTAATGCCTTTGGGCACATATTCCAAGTTTCACGTTCACTATCAATAAAAACAGGCTTTGCATGTTGATAAATAATCGGATTTGCAGAAGCAGAAAATGTTAAACTCTGACACAACACAATATCATTTTCTTGAACTTCAGCAGCACGCAATGCTAAATGAATAGCTGAAGTCCCACTCGCTAATGCTACCGCACTTTTTATATTAATTTTTTCCGCTAACTCTTCCTCAAATTTATCAATATTTTCCCCTAATGGCGCAATCCAGTTTGCATCAAATGCATCTTGAATAAATTTTTGTTCATAGCCCTCTTCACTCATATGTGGTGACGATAAAAATATTCGTTCTCTTTGCTTCATAATTTGTTACTCATTCTTTTGATATGAAAAATATAAATTGTATCTTTTTTGTTTATTTGATATCTTTTAACTTCAATTTTTTGCAGCGAATGCCGCTGATTTAAATTTTGTAATTTAGCCAAAAATTTCAACATAAAAGATTCTGCTTGAATGTCACTTGGTTTCTTTTTCTTTTTCCTAAACTTACAAACAATAAACCACTCTTTATTAGCTTCTGGACTAACCAACTCTTCATCATTTACCACTGTTCTTATATCTGAAGCACCAAAAAATGTAAAATTACGATGTTCACCAATTGTCGTATAGAGAATAAATTTTTCACCATAATGATTATTTTTTAAATAATTTTGAATCTGTTTAACAGTATCTTGGCGATAAATTTTTCTCTGTCCACTAAAACGAAATGATTTTCCAGCGCCTGCTCCAAACAATATTACTATTATTAACATCGCTATTGATAAAATATTTAGCTTCTTATAACGTTTTTTTAATAACTTTGCACAAAAAACCGCCCCAATTGTTACGATGAATAACAATAAATAAACATAGGCTAAATGATAGCGCGATGAAGCTGATCCCCATTTTGAAAACAAAAAGTAACTCAGTCTAATGACAAAGCTACTCGCTAAAAAAATAGTAAACAGCTTAAATACAGATTGTCTCCAAAATTTTTTAACATCAAAAAGAGCAAAAAAGAGAAATATTAAAACAAAATAAAAGATACAACTTATAAAGTGGTTAAATATATTCATCATTTCAATCCCATTTCTTAACATTTTTCAACTTTTGCAAACAATGAACGACAATATTATTTTCTAATCTTAATTCATCATAGATTAAATAATTTATAAAAGCAAAAGTTAACATAAATCCAGTGAGTGCAATAAACATATTACGCACGAATAGTAACATTTGTATTTTAATATTTTCTTTCGAAGAAAACAATATGAATAATAAACTTAGCACAATGAAAACAATCAATTCAGCACCCTCTTTGCGAAAGGCTGACGCTAATGCAGTAAAACCCCCGCTCAAAAACCAATAAAAACAGTTTTTATTTTTATAAGCTTTTAGTAAAAAATAAACCGTTACAGCAAAAAGCATTAGATAATGCCCATCTCTTATTAAGCGAGAACCTAGCGCAATTAATTTTGGGTGACTTCCAACCACCCCTAAAGCAATTATAGCATAAAATCGCCGTTTAAAAATTAATTTCCCTATACCATAAGTAACAAAAAGTAATATTATTGAAGAAAGCAAACTTAAAAAATAAGCTACTGTAATTGGATCAAAACCACAATGCATTCCATAAGAAATTAGTAGTGGATAAAAATTTAAATCAAATTTTGGTAAACTTTGGTCTAAATAAAAGGCTCTAGCGATATTTAAATATAATCCAGTATCGTCTTCAATATACGCACAGAAAAGGCAATAAAGAACTCTAAAAGCGATGCTTAAAATCAAAACGCTATAAAAAGACTTTTTCAAAAAACTTTTATAACCAGATACCGAAATACTTTTCTGCCCACCATTCATGAATAACTGATTAGTCAATTTTTTAAACATAACTCTTCTCCAACAACTCATTTAGTGAATCACGACATTTTTCTAATTTTTTATCTAGGGCATATTCCTCAAGTCTTTTAATATAATCATCTAATTGCCGATCATCAATAATATGCGCTGTTTTTTTAATAATTTGTACACGTGGAATTGAACTCTCAATAGCTTCCTCACCATAGGTAATCAACTCTTCAAACATTTTTTCTCCAGGGCGCAAACCAATAATTTTTATTTCAATATCATCATTTACATTAAGCAAATCTAACAATTTTTCAGCTAAAGTCATAATTTTAACAGGATCGCCCATTTCAAGTACAAAAATGTCACTCGCCTCAGCAGATGCACTGCACTCCAAAACTAACATCGCCGCTTCTGGTATTGACATAAAGTAACGTGTAATATCTTTATGAGTGATTGTTACAGGTCCTCCAGCCTTAATCTGGTCAATAAAAAGAGGAATAACACTACCATTGCTACCTAAAACATTCCCAAACCTAACTGAGCTAAACTTAGTAACGTCCTTTCCATTCATAGACTGAATTAATAATTCACAAATTCTCTTTGTGGCCCCCATAACGTTGGTCGGTCTTACAGCTTTATCGGTTGAAATCATTACAAAATTTTTTACTTTATAATTAGCAGATAACATTGCTAATTTTTTAGTACCAATAATGTTATTTAAAATGGCCAAATCAATATGCTTTTCCATTAATGGCACATGTTTATATGCTGCGGCATGATAAACAATATCAATTTTATGACTCTGAAACACATTTTCAAGCATTCTTTTATCTTTTATATCACAAATAATTTCTTCTGTTGCGATTGAATTATTTATTCTTACTACATCATGATTTGTTTTAAATAGGGCACTTTCAGCCATATCTAGCAATAATAACTTTTTAGGGTCAAAGCCAGCAACTTTACGTGCTAATTCTGAACCTATTGAGCCCCCAGCGCCCGTAATTAAAATAATTTTTCCATGCAAAAAATCCGCTAAATTATTTAAATCCAAAACTACAGGGTCACGCCCCAATAAGTCATCAATATTAATTTCTTGAGGTATAATTTTTAAACTACTTGCATCCACAACCGTACTAATATCGGGAATTTTCTGAAATTTAACCTGTAGTCCAGCAACCCTGCAGTGCTCAACACATTGCGAAATAATTTTTTTAGGAACATGATTTATCGCAAATAAAACGGTGTCAACATCATTTTGTTCTACGACCTTTACAATATCACTTATTGTACCAAGAACTTTTATTCCCTGAAAATGATATTTCCATTTCCTTTTATCATCATCAAGAAATCCTACCGCAACGTTACGTTGATTAGAATTAGCAAAACTGTTTAATGAATTAGCGACAAAAACTCCTAAACTACCAGCCCCTACAATCAAAACTTTATTAACACCACTCTTGCCGAGTTTTTTGACTATGCCTTCATAAGAAAGTCTAGCGCTCATTTTTAACAATGAAATCAAAATAATACTATTTAAAAAATCTAAAGCAAAAACAGAATATGGAATATGATACCTTTTTTGCATCAAAATCAACCAAAATGTCGCAAAAATAAAGCTAATAAAAAAATTAATTTTAACAACCGTAAAAATATCATATAAAGAAGTTAAAACGCTTACTAAACGGTGTCTTCTCATCAAAAATATTGCAACAGCTTTGAAGCATAAAATAATTGGCAAACTTCGCCAACACACCATAAAAAGCTCATCACTCATATTAAAAAAGTCAACTCGTAAAAAATAACTCCCTATATAAGAAATAAAATAAATTAGCAAAAAAGCAATAAATAGTAAACTTTCACGCAAGAAAAAATATTTTCTAAATATTTTGTTAATTCGCAGCAAAGTAGCTATATAATTCATTGTTTCCTCAAATTTATGGTGTTAACTCACCCCGAAACAATATATCATTTTTTAGTATAAACTTCAAATAATTATATTTTTTTTATTACACTAAATAAAGTTTTCATCTTTGCTATTTTAACTGCGCGCCGTCTGCTGAAAAGAGATTTCTTCAAAAGGCTGTACTACAACAAAGCCATCGCCATTAAATGCCATCTGCACCGACTCACCACTACCTCGTCCAAAAAAACTTTTTAAAGAAACATCAAGCTTCATTTCAGGTTCTAAATTCCCACTCCAAGCAATTGTCGCATTTGGATCAGTGATTAATGGATCATTTGGTGTAACCTTTAAGACTAGCGGATCATAATGACTAGTAATCGCTACCATACCAGTGCCACTAAGCTTTAAATTAAACAATCCTCCAGCGATAATTGAGTTAACCTTTTTCATAATTTTAACATCCCATGCAATAGACTTTTCAAAAGCCAAAATATCATTCCCATTGACATAAATTGATTCACCTTGCAGATTTAAAATAATGATTTTTTTCCCATCATCAGCTAAATAAACCTTCCCATTCCCTGAAGCTTTAGTTAAAGCAGCACCTTCACCTGTAAATGCCTTTTTAAGAAATTTACTAATACCATGTTCTAAAATACCTTCACGAGTAAATCTAACATCTCCTCGATAACTAATCATAGACCCCATTTTAGTCCACACTTCTCCATTCAAGTTTAACTCTAAAATACGATCACTTTCAAGTTCAAAAACACCGGCATTACGATCCTGTTGTTGATTCTTTTCAACAAATTCATTTAGGGAAAAAACTGACATTGTAAAATCCTCTTGATTGTTTGTGGTAAGAATAAAAAAAAAGACCTTAAGAATAACTTCCTAAGCTCCTACACATAAAAAAGAAAAATGGAGGCGTGGACCGGATTTGAACCGGTGAATGATGGTTTTGCAGACCACTCCCTTAGACCACTTGGGCACCACGCCATTGAATTTAATTATCAACAACAAGTTCTTCATTGTTGAGTCATTACTATAACCTATTTTTTTGATTTGTCTAGCAAATTTTTAATTTTTTTTAATAACTTTTTTATTACGATTTTTAACAATAAAAAAAGCTAAAGATTAACCTTCTAACCCTTAGCTTTTTACATAAATCTCTTAATTAAAAATTAATTATAGAGAAATAGCCTCTACTGGACATTCGCCAACGCAAGCGCCACAATCGATGCAATCGTCGCTAATTACTGCAACTCCATCCATTGAAATAGCCTCTACAGGGCAAGAGCTAACACATGCTTCACAACCAGTACATAAATCTTTATCTACAACAGCAGCCATTTTTAAATCTCCTAAAAATGTTAATTATTATTTATTAACGGTGCACTCAGCACCTCTTAAAAACCATAAATAAAAATAGATTATTTTCCTGAATTTACAAGAAAAAAATAAAAAAAATAGTAATAATTATTATAGTTAGCTATACCTAACTTTTTATTAAATAACAACACTTTACATAAAAAAAGAATCTAACCATATTTGACTAGATTCTTTTTTCTATAATTAAGAAATTATATCTTACTTATTATTTGCCGCTTCTTTAGTAGTTTTCATATTCCAGAAGTAGAACATCAAGAAAATTGTAACAGCTGAAACTACTGCTAAAATTGCTCCTTGCCCCATCTTTCCGTAAATAAACGACCCAGCACTAAATAATGCTGTATAAACGCCAGCACAAGCAAAAATCATACAAACAATACCTAAGCCAATATTTTGTGCTTTATGTTCTGGAACAATAGCACGTCCTTGAGCTTCAGCATTCTTAATAATTTTATTCCACCCAATACCTCCAGCATTGATTTTTGTGCAGAAACGTTCAAGAATTTCATCACTATCACGTGGAGTAACTAATGTTACAACAATCCAACCAACAGTAGTAATACCTACAGTCCATAAAATTGCTTCCCATCCAGCCATTCCCTTCAATTCAATTAACATTTTTTGAATTTTAGGAAAATTTGCAAAAGATTCTACCTCAAGTAAATTTCTTGTAATGTGGAAAAACAATGATGTTACAAAAGAAACAACCATCGCTGTAATTTCACTAAACGAGTTAATTCTCCACCAAAACCAACGTAAAATAAACAGTAAACCAGTTCCAGCACCCATCATAATAATAATATCAAATGCCTCTTTTGCACTTTTTAAACATAATGCAACTAAAGCTGTAGCAATCATTAATAAAACAGTTGAAAGACGACCAACCCATACCAACTCTTTTTGAGAAGCATCTTGTTTGATAAAACGTTGATAAAAGTCGTTTACAATATATGAAGAACCCCAGTTTAAATGTGTCGAAATTGTTGACATATACGCTGCAATTAAAGATGCTAAAATTAAACCTAACCATCCCTTATTTGGTACACGTTTTAACATCGCTGAATAACTTGCATCATGAGCTAAATGCCCTTTATAGTCAGGGTATGACTTACGCAATGAAGTTAAACCACGGCTAGCTTCATCTGCTACTTTAATTTTCTCTTCTAAAGCTTTTCCTGCTGGACTTTTCTTTAATTCATCAGTCATAGCTTGATATTCAATTCTATACACCTTTTCATCCTTTGCAGCCTGCTCTCTTACAGCGTCTGAATCAAGAGGGAAAACAATTAAAGATGCTAAACCAACTATGATCCATGGCCAAGGACGTAATGCATAATGAGCTACATTAAAGAATAAAGTTGCACTAATTGCACTCTTTTCATCTTTAGCTGCAAGCATTCTTTGAGCTAAATAACCACCACCACCTGGCTCTGCGCCTGGGAACCATGCACTCCACCATTGAACAACTAATGGAATAATTAACACTGGCACAACTGTGCTTAAAAATGCATCTTTATTAGTTAAGTCAGGGAAAAAGTCAAGTTTACTAGCTATTTCTGGATTATTGGAAATTTTTTCAACCATTCCGCTCAATCCTCCGACATCATCGCCGCTAACAGCATAATAAGCAACGACAAAAGATCCTACCATAGCCATAACAAAAAGAATACAGTCAGTTATAATAACGCCTTTAAAACCGCCAAGTGACGAAAAAATAACCGTTACAATTAAAGCGTATAAAATACTTTCCCATGGCTCTAAACCAAGAACAATGCCGCCAATTTTAATTGCAGCAACTGAGACCGTACCCATAATTAAAACATTAAAAACAATCCCTAAATATAGTGCTCTAAAACCACGTAGAAATGCCGCAGGCTTTCCGCTATAGCGCAATTCGTAGAATTCAAGGTCAGTAATAGCATTTGATCTACGCCACAATCCAGCATAAATAAATACCGTTAACATACCTGTTAAGAGAAAGCACCACCAGCTCCAGTTAGACATCACACCATGTTCTGAACGAATCAAGTTCGCAACGAAGTTTGGTGTATCTGTTGAAAACGTAGTTGCTACCATAGAAAAAGCCAGTAGCCACCATGGCATCTTTCCGCCGCCTAAGAAGAAGTCCTTCTCACTTTTGCTCGCACTTTTAGCAACAATAAACCCTATAGCAAGAGTCAATGCAAAAAAACCAAAAATGATCGCCCAGTCAAAATTTGTAACAGTCATAATCTCGACAATTCCTTACTTTTGTTAAATTCTTACAAAATCTTTGTTTTAAATACTAAATATTTATTAATCTTCTGTTAATGTAACATTAAAAAAGAATATTTCTAGGAAACTTCTATAAAATTTTTTACATCTAGTGTTAAAAAGTTAATAAATATACAAAAATAAAAACCCCAATTTAATGAATATGGGGTTTTTATAAATCTTATCAAATGTTGTGAAAACCAAAATTAGATATTTGCCTCATCCCATTTAGCTTTACCAACAAATGCTGTCAAATTACGACCATCTGCAGTTTTTCCTTTGAAAGCGTAACGCTCATTCCCAGGTTTGCCATATGTAACTTTTTCTGTTACTTCAGCTTCTACTTTAGTCTTCTCTTTCACATCATAAAATGTATGTTTCATTACAATACCTCCTAAATGGGTTGTTTTTGGTATTACTAACCGTTATTTTATCTTTTAGCGTAAGAACTATAATTTTTGAGCAGAAAAACTCTGCATATAAATAAAATATTGAGGTTTTCTCTTTTTACAATAGCATTATAGTAAAAAAATCAAAAAAAATGCTATTTTTTAGCCTAAAATATCATAATTGCACATTTGCTCAATCTTTTATGCTAATAAATCGCTCAATTGTTGTGCTAATTCTTTAACGCTCAAGCCTTTTTCTTTTGCTAAACGTTCAATATCATTAAATTCAATTTTCTTTGAAATAACCTCATCATCTAGCTTTCCATGTTTAATTTTAACTTCACCAAATTTACTTTTTTTCACTTCAAATTCTCGCTCTAAGATGGCTCTCTGAATTGTTTCAATTCTAAGCCCAAATGAAGTTGTTTCTTGAAACATTAAATTAATAAATTTCTCACGTTCTTCAAGACTACACAATACCGTTAGCTTATTTGCAAGGCGTTGTTTTTTCATTAGAATCGTTTCACAAAAAACATCAAGTGCTTCCTTAGCAATCAATTTATCTTGTACCGCCCCTAGTAATTCAGGGGTCATATCGTCAATATTACAACTAATTTGACAAACAGAATCTATTAAATACCCCTTCTCAACCATTCCGTTTTCTACTATGTCTACATCAATTAACATCATGCGCAATAAATTAATACGATTCTTTAATTTGCGATGACCAAACGAATTGACCGTCTTAACAATTTTTTGTGATTTTTTTCTCTCTATTGTATTTAACTGGTCTAAGGAAACTAAAACTGCTGCTCCTGTTGGCGTTATTAACTCAAACGGCTCGTCAGTAGCACAACATTCAACATTTTTTAGTAATTCAGCTGTCGCAGGTGCTGGAATTGGCATTAATCCATGCTCACATTTAATCATCCCATTTCCCAATGGTAAAGCCGAAAAAGAAATTTTATCAATTTTTAATGTATCTAAAGCTATCGCAATACCGACGATATCAACAATCGAATCAACAGCGCCAACTTCATGAAAATGCACCTCGGAGAATGATTTACCATGAACACTACCTTCAGCAACAGCTAAATTTTTAAAAATTTTTACTGCCAATTGCTTACTATTTTCATTTAATTCACTATCATTTATCATTCTCTCAATATCTGCAAATGTGCGATGCTCTGCGTGATAACCGTGATGAGAATGATCATGACCAATTTCGTGATGGTTGTGATGGTTGTGATGGTTGTGATGGTTGTGATGGTTGTGATGGTTGTGATGGTTGTGATGGTTGTGATGGTTGTGATGGTTGTGATGGTTGTGGTGTTTATGTACATGTTTATCTCCTTCATCTAAGACAACCTTCGTTTGTACTCCTGCAATCCCCTGCTCAAGAATATTTTGCTGTTCAATAGAAAAATAATCATCACTAATAACACTTTGTAGTTTTTCAGTAATTATGCTTAAATCAGCCCCTAAAGCAATTAATCCTCCAAGAATCATATCCCCACTAGCACCACCAATTGAATCAAATCTCAAAACTTTCATTTTTATTTTCCTTTTTTAAAAAATAAAACATTTTATCAATATTTGCGATCAATAAAATGCTTTAACTAATTTGAAGATATAGTTGGTTCTTTTCTTTTAAAAAGAAACGTTAACATCACCTTTTATTTTCATAGGAGGGCGCATCAACAAAATACCTAATTCCACATCCCAGTCTTGATCCCAACTATGTAATAACAATGGATTGGTACTGCCACGCCACTCATTTAAATCAATAATCAAAATTTTATCATTAGAAGTAATATAAATATCTATAACAATATTTTTTGCTGGCAACAACCAATTAATGTCTTCAATAAAATCTTTAGCTAATGAAAAATATTTATCCTTAATTCCTTCAAGACGACGAAAATGACGCACCAAATTATACTGACTCATCGCTCGCAACTTTCCATCATGAACAAACAATCTAAATTCACGAGTTTGATTAAATGATCTAAATGGCTTAACGCATAAATATTTCACGTCTCCACATTTTGCTGCATGAACTACCTTTTCGCTCTTTCTCAAATATTTCAATGCACTAGTTGCAGAGTGAACCGCACCACGTTTACTTGCAAAGCGCTCCGTATCAATAGGAGCACAATAATCTGTTGTTACAAAACAACTCCCAGAATATTGACGCATTGCAAAATCTAATCTCTTTAACAATGCTTTTTCAATTTTTTCAGCATCTTCAGTTTCTAAGTCACTGCCACTTAGCAATGATATTTCACTTGATTTTAATTCAATAAAATTGGTTGGCAATGTATAATTTGACAACTGAATATACCAATTCTGTAATAGGCAATCCTCTTTAGTTGCAGCCATAGTATTATTTGACATAATTTTCCCTCATGATCAAAAGAAGCTACTTTGATTTTTCTAAAAAATGCTACTTCTGATCAATATTATTTATTTTTTCATTTGTTAAGTATCTAAATACCACAAAATTATATATAACAAAACATAACAGTAACACAAAGGTAAATCCTACAATTTGAACTCCTGTTACTGAATACAAGCAGGCAATAATCATTGCTGGAAATGAAACTAAAAGATTAACCTTTAAAGCTTCTACAAATTTCCATTCTGCAACAGTATTTTTTGACCACAACGCCGTAAATGAACTAAACAGCAATGCCAAAAAACAACTATAACCAACTAAGGATAGCAGTGACGCAATAAATAAAATCATCAACGCACTCTTTTTAAGTGCTTCAACAATTTTTTCAATAGACTCCTCTGCACCATCACTAAACTGACCTACCGCCAAGGTTGGCGCCTTTAAAGATCCTTTTTGAGCAGCAAGAGTACCAATAAATTGATTTGCTTTTTCAACAGTTTTAAAGGTAAAAGAATTATTTTTTTGTTCTTTAATTTTAGGAAGGTTTCGATAGACAATTGGCACTAAATAATAATTCGATTGTTCTCTGTCATAAACCCAAAACGTTACACATTCGGGAAGGAAAATAACCCCCTTTTTCAATTCGTCATTTTTACTCCACGAACTGTCTAACTCTTTAATATTAGGGTAGTAATTGAACTTAAAAACTCCGCTAATTGACTCCGCCACTTTGTCGTTATTTTTAATAAACTTTAGAGAATTATTTTCTATTTTAATTCCTTCAAAAGTATTTATAAAAGCTTGTGATTCTTTATCGATCATAGAATAAAGACGATTCTTTATCACCAAAGTTGAAAAAAGCGCCAACAATAGTGCTAAAAATAATTGATATAAAAAAATTCGTCTTAACGTCAATATTCTCAAGAAAGAAAAACTGCTAACCCTTGTACACGTTAAACGTAAAATTGTTAAAAAATTTAATTTCATATTAAGATTCCGCATTAAAGTTTGCGCAAATAGTTTGTCTTTTTATAATCTTTAGTTAATCGTTCTAACGGTTTTTTCAATGAATCACGAACCGATTTGCTTGCTCTATCAACAAAAAGCTTACCGTCAAGATGATCTAATTCATGCTGAATACAACGCGCTAATAACCCTCCACATTCAAACATAATTGGATCTGAATCTAGAACTTGACTGCGTAATGTTACCGTGACGCTACGTCGCACCTCTCCATAAATATTAGGCACACTCAAACAACCTTCTTCTGCAACATCAGTTTGCTCAGACGCAACAATAATTTCAGGGTTAATTAACACCATCGGCATTTTTGGTAACAACGCCATTTCTCCAGGAGATAAGAGCCCACGCTGTTCGCGATCCATTGGAATGTGTAGTGCAACCATGCGTAAATTTTTACCCACTTGCGGCGCAGCTAGCCCAATCCCATTTGCCTTATACATCGTGTTAACCATGCTTGCAGCTAACTCTCTAATCTCAGGAGAAATAACCCCTATACTCTGCGAAACTTCACGTAATGCTTCATGACCATAAACACAAATATCTAAGATTTTTTTTCGCTTTAAAAACATCATCGAATCCTCTTTTATTCTACAGAAATTAGTGTATCAGCCAAGGCTACGGCTTTGTCAATTCTTTCAACAATTTTAACCTCTCCCAAAACCAACGCTGTTTCAATTAAATCAGCTCCAGAATTTGTTCCACTAATTGCCAAACGTAATGGTAGATTCAATTTAAATTTTCCCAATTCAAAACGCTCTTCATTATCGCGAAGAATTTTTTCAATATTTTCAGCATTAAATTCGCTATTATCTAGTAATTTAATACTCGAAGCAACCGCTGTCAACGCTTCTAAAACTACACTATTTTTAAACTGCTTCTTAAACACTTTTTCATTTACGGTAAAATCGTCTGTGAAAAAATATTCCCAATCAGCGACTCCAGTAAACACTTTTAAACGTTGCGCCATTAACTTTACAACTGTCACAAAATATCCATCATTAACAACATTTTGTCCCCACGCTAATTGATTAATAAAATCTATAGCAGTAGCTGCAACGTCATCAATTGGCATTTCAGCTAAATAAAGACCATTCATGTTTTCTAATTTCATAATATCAAATTGAGCAGTGGAACTTTTTACGCGCTCTAAAGTAAATGCTTCAATCATTTCTTGACGAGTCATTTTTTCACGATCATCCCCTGGCGACCAACCTAATAGCGCTAGGTAGTTAAACAATGCTTCGCCATTATAACCTTTGCTTTTGAAATCTCCAACAAATGCATCACCATCACGCTTACTATATGGCTTTCCACTTTTATTTACAATCATCGGCATATGTCCATACTTTGGAATGTTATACCCTAGAGCAGCAAAAAGAAAAATATGACGATAGGTATTTTCAACATGGTCGTCGCCACGGATAATATGAGTGATATTTTGCGTATTATCATCGCAAACATTTGCAATATGAAAAACCACAGTGCCATCGCTACGCACAATAATTAAGTCTTTCATGCTGTCTAAAGGCTTCGCTAATTCACCTTTAATTACATCATTAAAATAAACTTCACGACGCGTAAATTTCATCTTTACAACGCCATTAAAAATATGATTAATAAAACCTCTATAAATATCATTAACCATATCATCTTTTAAAGTGAAAATAACTTCATCTTTATCATCTAAAAGTTGTAAGTCTTTAAAACCAGCTAAACACATTGTTTGCTCTGGCATTGCCTTGCCTTTTTTGCTAACTAACGAAAATGTTACGCCCCTTAAATCAATACGCACTTGCTGTTCACCATGAACAGCAAATTCTGCAGGTCCAACTTCACGAACTGGAGCAATATTTTCACAATCAAAAGGAATTCTAAACGCGACAGGAGTATCTTCGCCTGCTTCTTTAGGAGGCAAATAATATGCTAATCCCTTATCAGCCAAACTCTGTGCTGCTTCTAAATGTTTATCAGCCATTTTTGTTTGGTAGACAACTTCTTCGTCAAAATCAATATTCAAATATTTTAAGCACTCAAAAAGCGCCTCTATTGCTTCAGAAGTGGAGCGCTCAATATCAGTATCCTCAACACGAACTAAAAATTTACCTTGTTCATGACGGGCAAACAGCCAGTTAAATATTGCAGTTCTAATGTTGCCAATATGCACTTTACCTGTCGGAGATGGCGCAAAACGTACGCGAACTTTATCATTCATTACTTTGTATCCTTTTATTTCTGACCTAAGCTTACTAGGATTTTTGTCTTAATATCATTACTATGTTTCGCTAAATATCAAATATCTATGAAGTGACTTTTTATATTATTCATAGGTTTATAGCAAAACTAATCTTTACTATTAATTTTTTATAAAATTAAGATTATTATCTCGCACTTAACTTTTCAGATATTAATATATCTTATTTTTATATTTTCATCAACCAAAAACAACTGTTTTATTACTATAAAAAAAAATTTAACTCCATAGCGTAATGGTCACTATGAAGTTAAAACTAAACTATACTTAGCAATTTTTTTTACTTTTCGTCCTTTTTCGGTTCTGGCGGACTTACTTTTACTGCTGAATTTTTATTGTCAATTTCAGCAGCCATTTGTGTCATTTGTGATTCATCACTAAAATATTCAAAAAGCTCTTGTTTAACCTTAAATTCAGCCCCCGTCGGATTTGAATTAGTTGAAGCTTTCAATTCTGCGTGCGCATTTTGTAAATTAACCAATGCAATCGCCAGCTGACTTTGAGCATTAACCAGTGTTGTTTGAGCTTCATTCAAACGAGCAATGGTCGTATTACCTGCTCTAAATTCTTCATCGACTAGGTCTCGTTGCTGTTTTACTAACTTTAATGTCTCCGCAAAAATATCAACCTGTGTCGCATTCTGTTTTACATTTTCAAATGCACTTCGAACTTCCTGAACAACTAATAACCACTGAGTTGCAACATTATATTCTGCTTGAGATAACAACGCTTGAGTTGCTCTTACATCCATAACACGACTACCGCCTTCGAATAACACCCAGTTCACTGTCACGCCCCATGCGGCATTTACTTGGTCATAAAACGCACGGTTATTACCTGGTTGATTTGCGGTACGGCTAGTATTATTTTGATAACCAACTTCACCTTCAATATTAGCAACTGGAGCAAAACTACCCCACGCCGCATACATATTATATTTCGCAACTTCCATTAACTGACGGTAACGTTTTAAGTCTGGACGATTAAACAAAGCTGTATCAATATAACTATTAACATCTCCAAAATTACGCTCTCTTAAAACTTGAATTTTTGGAAATTTTGTCGATTCAGGCAATGTTGCATCTGTTAGTCCCATTAACTCCCCTAACGCAAAACGAGCAATTTCGTAATTAAATTTTGCTGTAACTTTTGCACTATTTGCGTTATTAACCTGAATTTTAAAGTTCAATACATCAGATAGAGGTACAGATTCTAAATCATATTTGATCTGAGATTCTTTAAGCAAACGTTCTTGGAATTTTAAGTTTTCGTCGGCGATTCGGAAATTCTCAATCGCTAACAAAACGGCATTATAAGCAAACGCCACTGAACGTAATAACAAACGTCTTGTGTCATCAGTTAATTCTTCTGAACTTTGCGCTTGATGCTTCGCTGCCAACGCGTTAAATGTACGAATAAAACCATTAAATGCCAACCAACGTCCACGCAAGTTAATTTGGTGACCGATATTACCATTACTAAACACTGAAATACTATTTGATCGCCCTGGGTTATTATGAGCTTGGTTAAAAGAATAATCTCCAGAAATTGTTGGCAAATAAGCTGCTAGTGATTGATAATAGCGAGCCCATGCTGCATTCATTGCGTGCTGAATAGATGTAAAGTTTGGATTATTAGCAACAGCAACTTCTTGAGCTCTTTTTAAAGATAGAAACTCACCTTCTTTTACTTCTATAGTAACTTTTTCTTCATCTTGTAAATCATTGTAAAATTCTTCTTCATAAGGAGCAGGCGGTTTTGTTGCAGAATAACACCCACTTAGAGCTGCAACTAACACTCCTGAAAATAAAACTAAATAAAATCTCTTCATAATATCTCACTATATTGTTTATTTTAATAAAAAAATAATTATAACTTCAATTTAATTAGGTTACACGAAATAATTTAATAATCAAAATTTTTTTCAAAAAAAAAGACAATTTTAAATAAATTTTCATTTATATACAAATTTTAGCTTAATAATTTTTTCACTATTTTTTTCTAACAGCATAAATATTAACTTTTTAACATTTATAAATATCATGCCAAAAAGACGCACTAAAATGCTTTTTTTAATGCGCCCAAATAAAGAGTATTCCAAAAATGAATAATTTTAATATTGCTTATTATTTCAAGATAAAACGAGCATTAGCCCAATCTGCGTGATCCCAGTGCTCATCGCCTTCAGTATCAGCAATTAATTTCACAGTATCTGCGTTACTCACATCAACGTCAATAGTCTGTGTATTACTCCAAGGATCCATTGCTCCACTATCATAAATCAATGTGCCTGGGACTGTTGCACTACCATTAATATACACTTTAAAGCGCACTTTTCCGTTAGAGCCTGATTCTTCGTCTACGCCAATATCAGAAATAAATCTGCTGTATTTTTTATTTGTATTAACAATAATACGAGAGAAAGCATGAACTCCAAGACCTTTACTATATGTCTTGCTATTAAGTTTTAATGGATCTCCATCATACTCATCTCCGCCACCAATTGCTTGGTTAATCCCAATTGGTCCATGATCAAAACCATTATTATACCCATAATTTACTTTCATTTCTGATAAGTATTGAGTATCGCCTGATTGTAGTCTTTTGTTATCAGCAACCGTAAAGTTAAAAATACTTAAAACAGCAGGATGATCAGAAAGTTGATCTCCATCTTTAGTAAAATGGTTTGGATACCAGTCATTAGCTAAAGGAGTGTTATCAATGGTTTCATACTGTACTAATGAAATTTCAACATCTGCTCCACTTCTGTATAAAATTCTATCAACAGGAGAGTCCCACATTGATTCATTTACACCGAATTCTGTCCAAGCATCTTTTAAGTTATTAGGAATCATAACAGGTGTTTTAATATCGCCCCAATGACTTGGTTTTGCATTAAAGTCACCAACAACAATAACCGCTCTATTTGACGGAGTATTTGCCTGAATATAATTTCCTAATTGAATAAGTTGTAGGTCAATTGTGTCCATATCATCACCAGTATGAGTGTTATATACATCTACGTAAACTCCTGGGTAAATAGTCACAGTATTTTTTTGAAATCCTTTTGCAACATAAAAAGGGTGATCATCATATTCAACTCTTATTGATGGACTAATTGGGTATTTAGATAAAAGGTCAACACCACTTCCACCGCCATAAAGATGATCATTTATAGAGAAAAATGGAAATCTCGTTCCATCTCTAAATTTATCTTTAAAAGCAAACTGTTCTTGCACTCCAACAATATCAAAAGTATTAATTCTTTCACCAATATACTGCACTCGCCCGTCCGGATTTCCCGCACTACTACCTAACCATGCAGGAAATGGTAAAGCACCAATATTATAACTTAAAACACTAAATTGCCCATCTGAAGCACTTAATGAGTTTGATAATGATAACATCAAAGATGCTGCAAAAGATAGTGACAAGAATTTCTTCATTTTTAAATAATTACATTTTTTCATAGTCTTTCCTTTGGTTTTGTTTTTATTCTTCTTGGAATACATCGCAAAAGTGTAAAAAAAAGCACTAATGCATAAATAATATAGTAAGTAGAATCAGCGTAAAACAAAATACCTACAATGTCCATAATCATTCCCTCTTTGGGGGGATTATAACTTTTCACATAAAATAACCAATTCATAACGCCGAAAAAATAGTATAGCAGAATAGTAAAATATTAACCTAAAAAAATTAATAGACGCATTAAAAATTTAATGCATCTATTAAAGAGTACTCCAAAAATAAATAATTTAAAGCTATTTATTATTTCAAAATAAAACGAGCATCTGCCCAGTCAGCATGATCCCAGCTATCACTTCCCTCTGTGTCAACAATTAACTTCACTGTATTTGCGTTGCTAACATCAACATCAACTGTCTTTGTAGCAGTCCAAGGTTCCATAACTCCGCTATCGAATACTAATGTCCCTGGAACTGTTTCAGTACCATTGATATATACTTTAAAACGCACTTTACCGTTAGATCCAGACTCTTCATCGATTCCTACATCAGAAATAAATCTGCTGTATTTCTTATTTGCGTTAACAATTATACGAGAAAATGCATGAACCCCAACGCCTTTTGCGTAAGTCTTTGGATCCATACGCATTACTTGACCATCCCATTCATCCCCACTACCAATTCCCTGATTAATGCCAAATGGACCATGATCAAAACCATTGTTATATCCATAATCTAACTTCATTTGTGATAAATATAGAGTATCTCCAGACTGTAATCTTTTATCGTCCGCTACAGTAAAGTTAAACTCTGCCAATACAGCTGGATGATCTGATAATAATTCACCATCTTTAATAAAATGTCCAAAATATTTATCGCCAGTATGTTGGTTTGACTCCATTCTTTCATAATGATCCAAGGTTAATGTTACGTCAGTACCACTACGATAAAGAATTCTATCAACTGGTCCTCCTTGATTCCCTGTTGCAACAACGCAAGCATCTTGGAAGTTATTAGCTGTGATTAAAGGCTGTAAAGCATTACCTGGCCAGTGCCAAGTCACGTTCATATCTCCAATAAAAATAACCGCTCTACCCGCAGGTGAATTTGCTTGAATATAATCACTAATTTGCTGTAATTGAGGAACAATATGATCATTATAATCATCTCCACAGTGAGTATTATATACATCAACAAATACATCAGGGTAAATCATTACAGTATTTTTTTGAAAGCCTTTTGACACATAAATTGGGTTTTCATTAAATTCAACCTTCACTGATTTAGTCATTGGGTATTTTGATAAAAGATCAAGACCGCTTCCACCACTATAAAGGTGCTTGTTAATTGAAAAATATGGGAACCTAGTATCATCACGAAGCTCAGCAAAAGTGTTAAAAAAAAGCACTAATGCACAAAAACTATTGTAATTATTTTATAGCAAAATAAAATACCCTAAAATGTTTCAATCATAACCTCGCTGGTATTTGTTTAATATATAAAAAGAATTTTTCTATATAAAATAGGTGCATTAAATATAAATTTAATGCACCTAGTCAAGAGTATTCCAAAAATGTATAATTTAAAACTGCTTATTATTTTAAAATAAAACGAGCATTAGCCCAATCTGCATGATCCCAGCTATCACTTCCTTCAGTCGTTACAACCAATTTTAGGGTATCCGCGTTGCTAACATCAATATCAACTGTCTTTGTTGGAGTCCAAGGTTCCATTATTCCACTATCAAACACTAATGTTCCCCAAGCCGTTTCAGTCGCATTAATAAATACTTTGAAACGCACTTTACCCTTAGGTCCAGACTCTTCATCGATTCCTACGTCAGAAATAAATCTGCTATACTTTTTATCTGTGTTAACAATAATTCGAGAAAAAGCATGGACACCAATACCTTTACTATAACTCTTTGGATCCATACGCATTGCTTGACCGTCCCATTCATCACCGCCACCAATTCCTTGATTAATACCAAATGGTCCGTGATCAAAACCATTGTTATAACCATGGTTTATTTTCATTTCTGATAAATAGCGAGTATCACCTGACTGCAATCTTTTATTATCAGCAACAGTAAAATTAAACTCTGCTAACACTGCAGGGTGATCTGATAGTAATTTGCCATCTTTTGTAAAATGCCCAAAATATTTATCGCCAGTATGTTGATTTAATTCCATTCTTTCATAATGATCCAAAGTCAACGTTACGTCAGCACCACTACGATAAAGAATTCTATCAACTGGACCATGCTGATTTCCTGTCGCAACCACACACGCATCTTGGAAGTTATTCGCAGTAATTAATGGCTGTAAAGCAGTACCTGGCCAATGCCAAGTCACGTTCATATCACCAATAAAAATAACTGCTCGATCAGCAGGTGAATTTGCTTGAATATAGTCACTAATTTGTTGTAATTGATGAACAATATGATCATTGTAATCATCACCAGTGTGAGTATTATATACATCAACATAAACACCAGGATAAATAGTTACAGTATTTTTTTGAAAGCCTTTTGCCACATAAAATGGATTTTCATCAAATTCAATTTTCTTCGATTTAGCCATTGGATACTTTGATAACGTGTCAAGACCGCTTCCACCACTATAAAGGTGCTTGTTAATTGAAAAATATGGGAATCTAGTATCTTCGCGAAATTCATCAAACAAACTAAATTGTTCTTGCACTCCAACAATATCAAATGAATTTAAGCGTGGTCCAATTTCTTGTACTCGCCCATCAGGATTTCCAGCTGTTCCGTAATTATAAGCAGGCCATGGCAATGCGCCAATATTATAAGTTAAAACGCTAAAATTCCCATCAACAGTATTTGTTGAGGCATTTAGAGAACTTGATACAGACAACATCATTGAGGCAACAAAAGATAATGACAAGAACTTCTTAACTCTTAAATAATTACTTTTTTTCATAGTTTTTCCTTTAATTTTATGTTTTGTATTTTTTGGAATACTCAGCAAAAGTGTAAAAAAAAGCACTAATGCACAAAAGTTATTGTAAGTATTTTATAGTAAAATAAAATACCCTAAAACACTAGAATAATAACCTTTTTGGTAATTAATTAATATATAAAAGTATTTTTTGTTATATAAAAAGGCACATTAAACTAAATTTAATGTGCCTAAATGTCAAGTATTCAAAAAATGACTATTTTTAAAATAATTTCTATTTTAAGATAAAACGAGCATCTGCCCAGTTAGCGTGATCCCAGCTATCACTATCCTCAGGATCTACAACTAATTTTAAAGAATCAACATTGCTAATATCAATGTCAACTGTTTTTGTAGCACTCCAAGGAGCCATTGATCCACTATCAAATACTAATGTCCCAGTATTTGTTTCAGTAGCATTAGCAAATACTTTAAAGCGTGCTCTGCCTTTAGTTCCTGTTTCCTCATCTATTCCAACATCAGAAATAAATCTGCTGTATTTTTTATCAGTATTAACAAAAATACGAGATAAAGCGTGAGTTCCAATTCCTTTTGCATAAGTTTTAGGATCCATACGCAATGCTTGTCCATCCCATTCATCTCCGCCACCAATTGTTTGATTAATACCAAATGGTCCGTGATCAAAACCATTGTTATATCCATAATCTAATTTCATTTGTGATAAATATAGAGTATCTCCTGAGTGTAATCTTTTATCATCCGCTATAGTAAACTTAAACTCTGCTAACACAGCTGGATGATCAGAAAGTCTTGAGCCGTCAGATTTAATAAAATGACCTTGATATTTATCTGTAGGTAATGGAAAAGAATCTTTTGACTGTACGTCAATTGTTTCATAATGATCTAATGTTAAAGTTAAATCATCTCCATCACGATATAAAACTCTATCAACTGGAGCTTGCCATGGATTTTGGTTTACACCAAACTCTGTCCAAGCATCTTTTAAGTTGTTAGGAGTCATAAGTGAATCTTTAAAAGGGTGCCAATGAGTTGGTTTTGCATTAAAGTCACCAATTACGATAACTGCACGTCCTGATGGAGTATTATCTTGAATATATTGACTTAATTCAACATGCTGCGCAAGAACAGTATCATCACTATCGCCTGTGTGATGGTTATATACATCAATAAATACATCAGGGTAAATCATTACAGTATTTTTTGTAAACCCTTTGTTAACATACCATGGGTGATCATCAAATGTAACTTTAACAGTTTTTATCATAGGGTATTTTGATAATAAGTCAATTCCGCTACCGCCACTATATAAATGTTTATTTTCTGAAAAATATGGGAAGCGAGTTCCTTCTCTAAATTCATCAATTACGCTAAATTGCTCCTGTACTCCGACAATATCAAAAGTATTAATTCGCTCTCCAATTTCTTGTACCCGACCATCAGGATTTCCAGCTGTCCCGTGATTATAAGCAGGCCATGGGAGTGCGCCAATATTATAAGTTAAAACACTAAAATTACCATCAACAGTATTTGTTGAAGCATTTAAAGAACTTGTCATCGATAGCATCGCAGATACAACAACAGATGCTGACAAGATCATTTTTGCTTTTAAATAATTACATTTTTTCATAGTTTTTCCTTTGATTTTGTATTTTGAGCCCTCTTTGAATACTTAACAAAAGTGTAAAATAAAGCACTTTTATATAGAGATATTATATTATTTTGCAAAAATATAAAAATACCCAAAAACATCTCATTGATAACTTTTTTGGTAATTATTTTAATATATAAAAATATTTTTTATTATATAAAAAGCACATTAAAACTATTTTAATGTGCTTAAAGCGTTCCAATTAAATTTTGTGTCGCTACTTTTTACTTAAGAATTAAATACGCATCAGCCCAATTCGCATGATCCCATGAATCATCGCCTGTAGTTTGAACCATTAATTCCAGTTTGTTCACGTTACTAATATCAAGATCAATTGATTTTGTAGCGCTCCATGGATCCATATCCCAACTAGTATAAACAAGATTTCCATCAGCATAAACTTCAAAACGAACTTTACCTCTAGGCCCAGTTTCTTCATCAACGCCAATTTTTGCACGGAATCTGCTATATTTTTTATTAGGAAATACATTTAAGTTTGAAAAAGCATGAACTCCAAGTCCTTTTGCATAAAGAACCCCATTCATATTCATTGTTTGACCATCCCATTCATCGCCACCACCAATTGTTTGATTGATTCCAACTGGACCATGGCTAAAACCATTATTTTTCGCATAAGGAATTTTGATTTGCGACAAATAGTGTTTATCCCCTGATTGCAGTCTTTTTTCATCAGTTACTTTGAATTTGAATTCACCTAATACAGCTGGGTGATCTGAAAGTCTTGAACCATCAGATTTTTTAAAGTGACCTTGATATTTATCTGTAGGCAAAGGATAATAATCATATGCTGGTGGATCAATCGTTTCATAATGCGCCAATGTTAGAGTCAAATTATCTCCATCACGATATAAAATTCTATCAACTGGAGCGCTCCAAGGGTTTTGATTTACTCCAAACTCCGTCCAAGCATCTTTTAAATTGTTTGGAGTCATTAGTGAATCTTTAAAAGGGTGCCAGTGAGTTGGCTTAGCATTAAAGTCGCCAATCACAATAACAGCACGTCCTGCTGGAGAATTATTTTGAATATATTGACTTAATTCTACATGCTGAGCAAGAACAGTATCATCACTGTCACCTGTGTGGTGATTATATACGTCAACAAATACATCAGGGTAAACCATTACAGTATTTTTTGAGAAACCTTTGTTAACATACCATGGGTGATCATCAAATGTTACTTTGACAGTTTTTGTCATAGGCAATTTTGATAATAAGTCAATTCCGCTACCGCCACTATATAAATGTTTATTTTCTGAAAAATATGGAAAGCGGGTTCCTTCTCTAAACTCATCAATAACGCTAAACTGTTCTTGAACTCCAACAATATCAAAATTATTTATTCGTTCTCCAATTATTTGCACTCGACCATCAGGATTTCCAGCAGTCCCGTGATTATAAGCAGGCCATGGCAATGCTCCAATATTATATGTTAAAACTTTCTAATTATTATTTTAAGATAAAACGAGCATCTGCCCAGTTAGCGTGATCCCAGCTATCACTATCCTCAGGATCTACAACTAATTTTAAAGAATCAACATTGCTAATATCAATGTCAACTGTTTTTGTAGCACTCCAAGGAGCCATTGATCCACTATCAAATACTAATGTCCCAGTATTTGATTCAGTAGCGTTAGCAAATACTTTAAAGCGCGCTCTGCCTTTAGTCCCTGTCTCCTCATCTATTCCAACATCAGAAATAAATCTACTATATTTTCTGCCTGTCCAAACGAAAATGCGCGACAAAGCGTGAGTTCCAATACCTTTACTATAACTTTTTGGATCCATACGTAATGTTTTACCATCCCATTCATCACCACCACCAATTGTTTGATCAATACCAAATGGTCCATGATCAAAGCCATTATTATATCCATAATACAACTTCATATCAGATAAATATTCAGTATTACCTGATTTAAGTCTCTTATAGTCAGCTACTTTAAAGTTAAATATCGCCAAAACAGCAGGATGATCTGAAAGCCTTGATCCATCATAATTTAAGAAATAATCTTGAAATTTATCCGTAGGCAAAGGATAAGCCTCACTATCTAGAGCAGAAATAGTTTCATAATGATCTAATGTTATAGTTAAATCAGAGCCATTACGATATAAAATTCTGTCAACTGGTGCTTGATAAGGATTTTGATTGGTATCAAACTCTGTCCAAGCATCTTTTAAGTTATTAGGAATCATGACAGGTGTTTTAATATCTCCCCAATGAGTTGGCTTAGCATTAAAGTCTCCCATAACAATTACCGCTCTATTTGAAGGAGAATGCGCTTTGATATATTCTCCGAGTTGCGCCAACTGTAAGTCAACAGTATCCATTCCATCACCAGTATGAGTATTATAAACATCTATATAAACATCACGGTAAATTTTAACAGTATTTTTTTGAAACCCTTTTGCAACATAAAAAGGATGGTCATTATATCTAACCCTAACGGATTTACCCATTGGGTATTTTGATAAAAGGTCAAGGCCACTTCCTCCACCATAAAGATGATCGTTAATAGAAAAGTATGGAAATCTTGTTCCACTTCTAAATTTCTCTTTAAAAGCAAATTGCTCTTGTATTCCAACGATATCAAATTGGTTTAATCTTTTCCCAATCTCTTGAACTCGCCCTTCAGGGTTACCAGCAGTTCCTCCAAGCCAAGCAGGAAACGGCAATGCCCCAATATTATATGTTAAAACACTAAACCTACCATCAATTACCTCTTCTGAAGCATTTAAAGAACTTGACACTGTTAACATCATCAATGCAAAAAAAGTAACTGGTAATATTTTTTTGCCTTTAAATAATTACATTTTTTCATAATTTTTCCTTTTGTTTTGTGTTTTGAACCCTTTTTGAAGACTTAGTAAAAGTGCAAAAAAAGCACTTTTATATAGGGATATTATATTATTTTAATCAAATATGAAAATACCCAAAAACGTCACATTAATAACCTTTTTGGTTATTTTTGAGCAAAAAAAATAAAATTAAAAAAAAGGCTAAATGATAAAAATGATATCTAATAAAATATCAATATATTACCCTAAAGTAATTAAAAGTGGCAAGTTACAAATTTTGAGGAGATATTACAACCACGAGCTCTCCTTTCCAATTTTTTTCTTGTAGCGAGTCTAACAACTCATTAGCTGTTCCATGAATAGTTTCTTCATAAACCTTGGTAGCTTCACGAATAATCGCCATTGGAGTATCTACTCCAACAATTTCGCATATCATCTTAATTGTTTTAGCGATACGGTGCGGACTTTCGAACATGATATGGGTTTTATCATCAGCTTTAATTGCTTCAAAAAATGCTGTTTTTCTTCCACTTTTTACTGGAATAAAACCATCAAAAGTAAATTTATCAACCGGCAAAGCAGCGGCAACAGCTGCAAAAGTTACTGCAGACACCCCAGGAATGATATTTATTTTAACTCCTTTTTGCACTGCTTCTCTAACAGTAAAAAAGCCAGGATCAGCAATACATGGAGTCCCCGCGTCTGAAACAATCGCCATTTTAAGATTTTTTTCAACAACCTTATCAAGCAAATAATTAGTCTTTCCATGCTCGTTATGAATGTGCAATGATTCTAAGTGCTTATCATGAATTTCAAAATAGCTTAATAATTTTCTTGTCTGGCGAGTATCCTCAGCGGCAATTATGTCACAAGATTGTAAAACTTTTAAAGCTCGAAGCGTGATATCCTCTAAATTTCCAATTGGCGTTGCGACCAAAAATATTTCACCATTTTCAATACTTGAATCATCATTCTTTTTTGCACGCAAAGGAGCTTCAAGAATATTTTTTACAGCTGAAATAATTCCAGAATCGCCTAATTCAATGGCATTAACTTCCAATTCAGCAGCTCTTTTTTCATCTTCAACTGCTTGTTGTTGAACTTCTTTTACCATATCTTTAAACGATAAACGTTTTTTATTATTTTTCTTTTTCTTCGCCATAAAATTATTCCCAAAATAAAAAACAGCAGTCACATAAACTGCTGTTCTATAATATTTATAAATCGTAATACTTAACGCTTTAATTAAGCATTTTTGATCATATCAGCAAATTGCTCGAATAAATACTCCGGATCGTGAGGACCTGGTGCCGCCTCTGGGTGATATTGAACTGCAAACATTGGTGCAGTTTTGTGTTTAATACCCTCGACAGTGTTATCATTCAAATTCATATGAGTTGCCTCTAAGCATTCTGGCAAAGAATCAAGAGCTACTGCATAGTTATGATTTTGAGATGTAATCTCCACTTCACCAGTCGCTAAATTCTTAACAGGATGATTGCAACCATGATGCCCAAATTTCAATCTAAAAGTATTAGCGCCACACGCTAGGGATAAAATCTGATGCCCCAAACAAATCCCCATAATGGGTAATTTACCAATTAATTCTTTAGCAGCTTCAATCGCGTATGATACAGCTGAAGGGTCAGCAGGCCCATTTGAGAAGAATACTCCGTCAGGCTTCATTGCTAAAACCTCACTCGCAGGAGTGTTGGCAGGCACAACAGTAACATTCATTCCTTGAACGCGTAAATTACGTAAAATATTCCATTTTACACCAAAGTCATATGCTACAACATTCATAGTTACAGGAGGTAAATCACGACCGTGTAAAACGCCCCAAGTGTTTACGCTCGCATCGTCTTCATCCCAAGTGTAAATTTCTGGTGTTGTAACTTTTGCCGCATAATCTTGACCATCAAGACCACACCATTCTTTAGCTTTTTGAATCGCATCTTCTTCAGAAATATTATCTTCTGAACAGTGTAAGAATCCTTTTAAAGTTCCAATTTCACGTAACTTTACAGTTAAAGCACGAGTGTCGATTCCAGCGATACCAGGCACGCCTTCGTCAATTAAACGTTGCTCTAAAGAAACGTCACATCTCCAGTTGCTTGGTTCATTCATTTGGTGCATAACAAAACCACTTAAGAAAAACTTGCGTGATTCCATATCTTCTTCATTAATACCAATATTACCAATTTCAGGGTAAGTCATTGTCACGAATTGACCACTGTAAGAAGGGTCACTCAAAATTTCCTGATATCCACTTAGACCAGTATTAAATACAACTTCACCAACTTTATCTACTCTCGCACCAACAGCATAACCGTAAAGCACTGTACCATCTTCTAGTGCTAAAAATGCATTTTTGGCTCTCTTCGCTTGCCAATTATAATTATGTTCCATTTAAATCTAAAAACTCCAACTAATTATCTATAATTTTCTTTTTTTTACATATTCACAAACAATATAACACAATTTTAAAAATTCGCTCACTTTTAGAGCAACTTTTTTGCAAAAAACTTTCTCTTGTCTATTAATAAATCTAAATCATTACGAATATCTTATTTTTCACCAAACAACTTCGGGTAAACCTCTTTATTAATGTAATCAAGAACTTGATATTCAACTCTTCCCCAAGGCATTTCATGATTTTTTGAGAAAACTAATTCATCTTGCATAAAATAATAATTCTTTTGATTTACAAACAAGACACTCAAAGGAATACTCATCATTAAAATAACTAACATTAAGTACGGTGCTACATTTATAAAAAATATTTTTTTGCTCGGAGCTTTTTTCAATATGAAAACAATCGCTAAAGAAAAATTCACTAAAGCAATAATTCCACATATAACTGCAGCAATTATAACCCCATTAAAGAACTCTTTTATTGATAAAAAACTACTATAGCATGGCATTAAGCTCGCAATAATTAGCAAAATCAAAGCGACAAAGTAGCAAATCATTGCTTTTGAAAGCATTTTTTCTTCGGTAATTGCCATTTTTCTGCAATAATTCTTAACCATCAAGTTAAAACAAACGACGGGATTAACGAAGACGAACAGCAACAATAAAAACATTTGAGCAACAGTGGCAGGAGCATTAACAAATGAATATTCTCGCCCAGAAAGTAGCTCAACATGGGTAATAGTTAAATAAACGACAACTGGAAGTATAAGTGCAAACGATAAAAATTTCACCCACTCTTTAAAACTAAATTTCATCATCACTGGTGACATTTGCCACTCTTCGTTGTTTTTATCGGTCAATAACGCAATAATCCAATAAATCCAAGCAAATATCATAGCAAAAAATGCTAAAATTAACACAATGCTAAATTCATAATACTTATACCACATCATGCGTTCAGGGCGCAATTCTTTTTTCAGCGATTCTGCCGTCCAATAGCATTTTATTGGAGAAAAAAGCATTACGGTTAAAAGACCAGCATGTTTTTCAATCGTTCTTTCGATTTCTTCCGAATTCCCAACTTGTTTAGCACCTAGTGAAATCTGACGCTTTTTGTTATAGTACTGCAATTGTTTTTTATTGCCCTCTTCAGCATAGTATTCACACAATGAATGAAGAAAAACTTGCTCCATAGAACATTCAACCAATGCCCCAATTAATGTTGTATTTTGCTTGCTATACTGTTGACAAAATGGTCCCCAGGTTTTTAATAATTTCTCAGCTTGTTCTTTATTACCTTTTTTATATTCAAGACGCGACAAGTAATTAATAGTTCGCGCTAATTGACGAAATGGTCCCATGCTATTTAAACATAACCCATTTGAAACAATGTTTAAGCGATAAAAATATTGTTCCATATTAGCAATTTCGTCAAAACATAACCTTGAACGCTCTGCTGTAAATTCATCAAGATAAAATTTTAAATATGGTTTTGCAATGGCTTTATAATATTCATCTAAAGCTTGAGCCAATTTTTTTTCATCAATAATTTTTATACTGATGGAATATTTGCGTGAAAACTTAGGAAAAATCCCTTTATTGTATTGTTGTTTTTGATACTCTCTAAATTGTTCCCGATCCATATCTTTGGGCTTTTCTTCGTCATAGTCTTCATAATAATCTTCATGCATATATTCGATGATACTTTCACTAAATAATACATACGCTTTTAAATAATTATAAAGCGCATTTTCTGGTTCTAATTTTTCCCCATGCTCTAAAATTTTTAAAATTCGTTGATTATCTTTTCGTTGCTCAACGTATTCTTCATTTGCTAACTCTTTCGGATCAATATCACTCGGAAAATCATTTAAATCTAACCTTGCAACATAATTAGCGTAATAAATTTTATTATCTGGGAATTTATCAACTATTGGTTTAAACTGTAATTCTCTACTTTCCTGCGATTTATCGCCTCGTAAAATTAATAATTGATCATCAGTTAATTTTTCGTTTATTTCTTGATCCATTTTAAGAACACTTACAGATTCCAATTGACCCAATTTTTCAAGACCTCTATAATTTTTAATTATTGAAGAAAATTCACTCCAATTCAAAAAAATAAATATTCCAATACAAATTGTTAAAATAATACAAAAAAGATTATTAATTTTCCAACGTAGATTATTTTGCTCTAAAAAGTTCATAGCTTCTCCTTATTATAACTGTTTATCATTAACCATAAATTAGCATAATATTGATCCAGTTTCAAGTTTCATCAACTTCAGAAAAACTTCAATCTTGTAGTAAGTATTCCTGAATCACTTTTTTGCCACGGCGCACCGCTTGATTAGTCAATTCAGCAAAAGGTTTCTGTAGGTTCTTAGAAAAAATCAGCTCATCTTTTAAAAAATAGTAATTTTTTTGCCGCTCAAAAATGATGCTCAAACTAGAACAAATGATTAAAGTTGCTATCATAAAATATGGTGCAACATTAAGGAATAAAATTAGCTTTTTAATTGATTTTTTGAAGAAAGAAAGAGTAAAAAATATTAACACATTACCAATCAATAAAACGCCCAATACTGCGATAACAGTTGCGACAGCAAAGACCCCGTCCATATAAGTTAATCTTGTACGATAGGAATCATAGCAATAAACTGTACTCAAAGTTATAAGTGCAACCATAATCACTCCGTAACAAATCATTGATTTCGAAAATAATTTTTCTCTTGACAGATTATTTTTTTGACAATAGCTTTTAACAATTAAATTAAAACAAATCAAAGAATTTAATAAAACAAAAATAGTCAATAAAAATAATTGCATTAAAACAACTGGAGCATTTATCACTGCAAAATTTCTTCCCGATAACACTTCAAAGTGGGTTAAAACAAGATAAATTGCCACCGGAATAATGACACTGCTCAAAATAAAGAAAAACCATTGTAGCGTAGATAATTTAACTACTACCAAGTTATTTTGAAAAAGTGCCTTATCGTCTGAAAAATACCGTTTTTTCACCAGAACAGACACACCCCATAGAAGCAAACCTACAATAAAGGCTATCAATGATAAAAATGTCACAAAAAACTCTTCTAAGTATTTATACCACATCATTCGTTCAGGAGTTAATTTTTTTCGCAAATCTTCCGCCGTATTATAATATTCACTCGGGCTTAACATTATTGCTGAAAGAGGTCCTGCACTCTCCTCAGTAATCGAAAGCTTATATTCGTCTTCTTCAACATCTTTTAAAGTTTTGATAGAGAAAAGGTGTTTCATCATCTTTTGTAATTGATCTTGTTCTCCAGTTTCATGATACAATTCACAAAGATCCATGGTATAAATTTCAGCAATAGCCCTAGCAAATGCAAAATCACTATATGCTTGAATATTTTGCGCGCTCTGAGAAAGTAAAGTTTTTAAAGTTTTAAGCAATTCTTCTGCGTCTCTATGAAAATTTTCTTTAAACATAGTTCTAGCATAAGAGCTAATTAATTTTGCAATTTCATAAACTTTTTCTTCGCAAGATGAATCATATTCACGCTCAACTAAACTCAAACAAAATACTTGAAAATTATTAATTTTATCAAATTTAATTAGCCGTTTTTGTACGCATAGTTCATAATTATAACTTTTTAAGTATGGTTTTTTCAGTCCAGCATAATATTCCATCATACTAAGATCAAATTTTTCTTTATTTATAATAATTGCTTGACTTTTTGTAGGGCGCAAATAATCAAGGAAAAAACCTTTCTCAAAAAGTTTTTGCAGCTCAGATTCATATTCTTTTCTAGAAAGATGTTTTTTCTTTAAAATTAAATTTAATGGTTGTGCTTCAGTGAAGCTAACTGCCTCGCTAAAGTATACATATGCCTTCAAGTAATTATACAAGGCATTTTCTGGTTCAAGTTTTTCCCCATTATTTAATTCTTTAATTAAAAAAGGAGAAGGCGTTTTAATTTCCGTTTGAATCTTCTCTTTGAAAGCTAAATTAGAATTATTTTTTTTTAATATTTGGAAAATTTTATAATTATTTAATTTTTCCATGATAGAATAATATTCACTAAAAATAACAGGTAGATCTTCTCGATGAGCTCCAAACATTTTATATTGAAGGTTTCGCGCATAATTAGCATAGTAAATCTTATTTTTAGGGAATCTTTTAACTACAGCCTTTAACTGTTGTTCTTTATTTTTTTTGGATTTATCCCCATAAAGTATTAAAAGTTTTTCAGAGTCAAGTTTTTCCCGTATTTTTTTTTCAAACTTTACTTGCTCGACGAGCAACCATTTATCATTATCTAAAAATCCCATTACGGTATAACTTATACTACTATTTTTCAAGAAGAAGAACAGCAAGAATAGTGAAGACAAAAGCAAACAACAAAGATTTAGGTTTTGCCAACGCTTTCTATTTTTTTTTACAAAATTCATTACATCTCAATTTTTAATATTTAAAAACAGTTCTCATTATTAGATAATGATAATGCATTTTTTGTAAAAATACAAGCAAATATGCTTCAATTTTTTTTAAAGTATTTTATATCAATAAAACTGTTAAAATTATAAATTATTATTTAAATAAAATCCACCATTTTCTTAATAATTGCAATAATTTTCTCAGTGGTTTTAACAAGTGTTTATTTGCAAACTACAACTTTTTCCATATAATTAGTCCGACACACACAAAGCTCTCCAATTATTGTTAAATTTTTTGACTGTGTGGTCGGAGACTTTATTTAATGCTACTCAAGCCCTTCTGGTAAAGTTTTGATAAATGCCTTGATTTGGTCACGCACTTCACGGTAACAATTTAATTGTTCTTCTTCTGATGCGCCCTTTTCTGCTAATTCACGCGCCATTTTTGGAGGATCGTCAAACCCTACATGAACTTTTTTACAATAAACAGGCAATATAGGACAAGTTTCGTGAGCATTGCCACAAACCGTAACAACAATATCAAGTTTTACATTATCAAATTCATCAATATGCTGTGATTTTTGATTAGTGATATCAATGCCCGCCTCCGCCATAACTTTAACTGCATTTGGATTTAATCCATGAGTTTCAATCCCTGCGGAATAAACATTATACAAATCACCTTTTAATGCCTTAGCCCAACCTTCAGCCATCTGACTACGACATGAATTTCCTGTACATAAAAACAGTAAATTTAATTTTTCCATTATTTTTAACTCCAATATTTTAAAAACATTACATCATTTGGTCATTTGGCAAAATAATACAATTTAAAGATTTTTCAATATTTTTCTTTAATTAATTTTATCTTTTGATAACTACTTATCGATCTGATCAAAAATAAATTCGAAAATATTTCTTGCAGCATTAGCTTCAATGTCACAACTAAGCTGTTCCTCAAACATCGTAACGCCGAATACTTCATCAGTGTCCATTAATAAACGTTCATGAGCCCTTATAAAGACTGCATGAAAAAGTACTAATAATGGAACTAAAAAAAGAAGATAACAAAGTAGTCTTTTAAAAAAAACTGTTTTGTATAACACAAATTTTTTTCGCCAATCACAACAAAATAATAGCGGAACAATAATAAAATAGACGATCAAAGCACAAAGGTACATTATCGACAAAATATTAAATTTAAATTTAAACTCGCCAAGCTCATAAATTCTTTCACTTGCTTTTAAAATAATAAATTCATTTAAGTTTGATGCGCCTAGAACCAACACTACAAAACTAATCAACATCAAAATAGCGGATAAATCTAACACTCTTGGAGTAGGCTGCTTAGCCTCTTTAAAATCATTTTTAACGGAACAAATAACGCTTAAAATAATTCCACCAAAAACTGTCGCAATTAGCAATATAAACTGCCCAACAAATGCACCGATATTATTTACAAAATTATAATCTCGTCCACTAAAGCAGTCCATATTTATAAACAGCAAATAGCAAAGTAACGGAATTGAACCACCCAAAATAGCGGTATTAAGCGCCTGAATTTTAGTAGGGTAAATTGTTACTTCATGAGCGTCAATTCCATGTTTTTTCAAATCCCATAACATAAAATAAATCGCAATAATCATCAATAAAGTAATGACTACAACTACTCCGCCAAAATCTTCATCAAAGAAAAAATATTCTAAATGACGAGTATTAGCTATCAACTGCTTTAGCTCACTTTTTGATGTCGTGCTATGATACAGTCCACTTGTTAACACCCCTACCAACAATGCACTGTGATTCTTATGAATTTTGTGAAAATTATTCCCCCCAATATAATTTTCAGAGCGCTTATATTCATAAATATTTTGGGCCTTCTGTCGATATTTTTTAGCTTTAACATTATCTCTAAGCAAAAAATAAACCGCACTTTTAGTGTTATATGCCTTTTTAGCATTTTCAATGGTTGCAATTGCGCTAAGCAACATGCTATTATTATTCGCAGCCATTTGCTGCGCTAATTCATTATCTAAATTTATAAATTTTTTCAAACGCTTTAATTTTTTTTCTTTTTGTAATAATATGACATAATAACACCACACCATATTTTGTCTATTCATCATTGAATAAATTGGAACTAGTTCAGTTCCTTTTACCATGATTGCCGTAATATAATCGCCATAATTTCCATAACCTTCAAGGACTAAGTTTAACCTTTGTTGGCTAAACTCTTCTGCATAAGTATCAAGAAATGGCTTTTCACAACCTTTTTTAAATTCTTCCATTGCTAGGTCAAATTTTTTGCGATCTAAAACAATCAGCCTGTCATTATTTTCGATAGTTCGCTTCGTAAATTGCTGTTCCGTTTCATTTTTTTCTGCCTCTTTGTAGTGAAACGAAAGACTAGCATCTTGATCTTTCCATGCAACCGCCTCTGACAATAGCACGTTTGCATTAATAAAGTTGTAATAACCATTGTTAGGGTCAATGTTTTTTGCACGCTCAAGGAGTTTATTAATTTTTTGAATTTGACCGTGTTTTTCTGCTAAGTTCCGTGGATCTTTTTCACATTCTTTAATATCTTCAACTGTATCAATTCCTGGAATCCATTGATTGCGAAAAAGATTAGCTAAATAAATTTTGTTTTCTGGATATTTGTTATGTAAGTAACGAGCGTTTTCACGATTTTTACCATTGTAATTAATAATAATTTTTTCTTCTTCATTAAGGCTGTCAATATTGATTAAATGCAATTTTTCTTCTTGAATTAAATAATAACAACGCACCTTGTAAGCGACGCTATTAACATAAAAAGCTAACAGCGCCAACAAGCTAACCAAACCTAAAATTTTCCATCGTTTTTTTATCATTTATTTCCCAAATGATTTTTACTATTTTGCGAAAAGAGCTTCCAGTTTCTTTTGCGCGTCTTTAGCAACATCAACTTCAAATTTAGTGAGTTCATTTTCTAAATTTTTGGTTAAAATATACTTATCTTTAGCAAAATAATATTTAAACAGTGCTATGTCAATAGCTAATACAGCTCCAATCATAACTGCAGCAACAACCGCTAGGTATGGAGCTAAATTAATCCAATATAAACGCTTATACTCTTGATGCTCTCTATATAATGCCACACTATAAAGAATCCACCATAGCAATAAAGATATTAAATAAATCCCCATTATAACACCAACAATTTTTAGTGCGTCCGTTGCCTGCTTCACTGTTTCTATTCCTAATGCACTACTAAAAAACTGCAATGATAAACATATAAGTGCAACTGTAATAAGCGCTATATTTGTGTTAAAAAAATTATTTTTTGGCACAACATCAATGCTATTCTTCGAACACCATTTTCGTACAAAATGGCGAAGAGTCCAACATGTTGGCAATATAGCCAACCAAATAAAAGTTATTTTTTGCATTACCAAAGAAAAATAATTATAAACGCCCAAGGCATAATCGCGACCATTTAAGGCATCAATATTTAAGAGCAACAAATAAACTCCAAGCGGTAAAATTAAACTCCACCAAGCAATGTACAAGTGCTCGGAAAAATTCGCCCTAAATATTGTACAGCTTTTTTTGTTTAATAAAGCGGCTATAAGAGCGACTGCTGAAAATATTACGACAGCAATAAGTATCACACACGTTAAAAAAGTTTCTGTTACAATATCAAATAATTTATACCATAAATTACGCTCATAACTAATTTCTTGAGCAAACTGTTCTTCTGTTAAATTATTACTCACCGACGGCACTATCATTGCTCCAATAAGTCCATATTTTTTCTCAAATTTAGCTATTCGGTCACTAGAAAAACTATTCTTAATATCATTTACTAGTTTAAGTTTTTTTATTGTTAAAGATTTATTTTTAATGTCACCAATTTCATTATAGTAACAAGCTTCCCCCCTATAAAGAATTGTTGAACAGCATATTACCACCAATGGTTGAATTAAACTACCGTTAGTATTTTCATTGAATTGTTTTAAAAATTTATCCCCTTCAGCAAATAATTTTTTAGCTGACTTCGGATTATTATTTTTATACTGTTGATGCGCATACCATGCCATAACATAAATATTTTCACGAAATTTGCCAAAGTAAGGCATCAAAAGACCAGCATCATCAGCTATTTTATTAAGACTTTTTCCTAATGAATCAATAACTTTATACTTCATTTTCATGCGCTTGCGATGAAGCTCAGTAGAATACGTTTTTAAATAGGGTTTACTGATTCCTTGATAAAATTGCACAATTCCTTGCTGCAATTTCCCTTCATCAACAACTTTGTAATTGCTCTGTTTCAATTCTTTATAAGAAGGGCACTCCCCTTGCAATATTTTTTCAAAAGTTTTTTTGCCTTCACATTTATTTTTGCTAGATTCGTCCTTAATTAATTTGACGCCATCACGAAAATACACGTACGCTTGCAAATAATTATAAAAGGCATTTTCTGGATCTTTTTTCTCAGCATCTTGTAGAATTTTTAAAAGTTTTTCACTATCAATTTCATCAAATTTAAGATGATTTATATAATTAGCTAACAACATCTTGTCATTAGGGAATTTATCTAAAATTGCTTTTTGCTGGTCAACTTCCTTTTCCTGAGAATAGTCCCCATAAATGAAAAATTTTTCATCATCGGTTAAATTAGAGTCTATTTCCTCTTCAATAATTTCCTCAAGAATAGATGTTGGACGAAATCCATCAAAGAATGAATTCCTAAAGATTTTGTTTCTACTATTAACAAATATAAAAGTAGCAATAACAAAAATGCCTGAAATTGCCACAACCGCCCCTTTCCACCATTTCGCCTGTGCCTTCATAATGAAATCTCCTCACTTATTAAATTTAGCTAAGATTTAATATAACATAAAATCGCTATTTTCACAAGTTTAATAAAATGCTACATAAATTAGCTTTAAAAAAATACCTCTAAATACTTATAACTTTTTATACTATTGTAAAATTATTCTAACAATGCTATATATAAGTTAATTCATATTTTGATTATGATTTTATAAAAAAGGCATCAAGCTTAAAATGTCTAAAAACAAAAATCAACACTATGTTCCCCCAATTTTATTTTAAATATTTTTCTGATAATCTGGTAGTATTAATTAATCCATACTTAAATCAAGAAAAATGTTAGTGATACACATGGATTAGTTCAACATGGGTTAATAATATCTTTTCCGCTTTCAAACAATAAAAATCTATTATTAATTGATATAGATAGGTATGACATTGGTTAAGGATATATTGTAATTTATAAAGTTGAAGCTATAAACAATGATTAATAAGCTACAGCTATATTATTCAGAAAATTACATTTATTTCCCATCTATAATAAGTGATGACATTATTGAATGATATATAATGAAGAAAAAGAATATTTGCAAAAATTTACAGCAAAAAAAGTTCCCTTTTATATAGATCATAATATTATAAAATTTGTGACACAGAAATCTTACCAATATTTTCAGTTGTCGCTTTTAAAGCCTAAACCACTTGAAAAGAATGCTTATTATTCATTTAGAAATTTGGAAATTGCTAAGTTTCTAAGAGAAAAATTATTGAGCTTCAGTCATTTTTTATTTAAAGATTATTACAACTTTAATACTACATTCAAAAAGGCTTTAAAGCGAGTAGACACATGAAGCATTTCTCTATAGGAATTCTAAAAACTTAATCTTCAAAAACTTCGCCATTTTTTATGGATTCTAAAAACTCCCAGCGAGAATACATTCCCTCAATTTCACTATTTAGTGTTGTTAATTCACTTTGCAAATCGGCAACACTGTCCCCATATTTTTCAAAGAAGTCAGTCATTGAAAATAATTCTTCAATTTCACTAACACGATCTTCTTTGAGCAAAATTTCTTCTTCAATTGATTCAAGTTCCCGCTCTTCTTTCCACTTTAATTTGCGTACTTTTTTGCCGTCATTTTTATCGTTGTTTGCGTTATTTTTAACGGATTGAGAAGTTTTTTGAGCTTGTTTTGCTTGAATTTGAGCCAATTTATTTTTTTGACGACGATCAAATTTTTCTTTATAATAATCATAATTACCAACTTCAAAAATAGGATTTTCATCACCTTCAAAAGCAATAATACTGTCGCAAATTCGATTTAAAAAATACCGATCATGACTAACAATAATTAAACAACCTGTATACTCAACTAACGCTTCTTCAAGCATGCGCAAGGTTGATAAGTCCAAATCATTAGTAGGTTCATCAAGAATTAAAAAGTTCCCACCTTTTTTGATAATTTTTGCTAACGCTAAGCGCGCACGTTCTCCACCAGAAAGATATCCAACCATGGTTTTAATACGTTCATCGGTAAATAAAAATCGCTTTAAATACGTCCAAACCGAAACTTTGTGATTCCCGACTTCAACATAATCATTTCCTTCTCCAATTTCTTCAAATACAGTTAATTCGTTATTTAACTGCACACGCTGTTGGTCAATATAGTTAAACTCAACTGTATCAGCAACAAAAACAGTACCGTCATTAGCCGCCAAATTACCCGTTATTAAGCTCAAAAGCGTCGTTTTACCACAACCATTAGGTCCTACAATACCAATTTTACACCCTTTTTCAAATTCATAACTAAAGTCTTTAAGCAGTTGTTTTTCACCACGCATAATCGAAACATTTTCAAGGTTGACAATTTTATTTCCTAACTTACTTGCTTCAGGAATTACTAACTGAACATCATAATCCTTTGGTGGAGCTTTTTCAGCAGCAACTTCAAAAAATTTCTTTAACCGCCCCTGATTTCGTGCGGTTCGTGCTTTCGGAGATTTTCGTACCCATTCAATTTCAGCGCGAAGAAACTTTTCTCGACGTTCATGCTGTCTATCTAAAGCGTGCTCACGTTCGGCTTTTTGAATCATAAAATCGCTATAATTTCCGTCATAACTATAAAATTGTCCAAACGATAACTCTACAATTCGATTACAAACTCGATCCAAAAAATAACGATCATGAGTAATAATAATACAACATTTTGCGGTATTATTTAAATAACCTTCCAACCATTCAATAGATTCTGTATCTAAATGATTTGTTGGCTCATCTAATAGCAATAAATCTGGCTTGCCAATTAAGGTTTTAGCTAACGCCACACGACGTTTTTCCCCACCAGATAACTCCTTAGCAGGACGACTTACATCAGGGATTTTTAGATTAACAACCAACTGCTCAATCTGATTGTTCAAATCCCAGCCATTACAGTTATTCAAAATCTGTTCAATTTCATGGTGACGCACATCCGTTATTGTGTCGTTATTTTCATATTCTGCTAAGAGTGCAACCATTTCAGCAGCGCCACTTTCAATATTTTCATAAATAGTTTTGGTTTCGTCTATCGCAAACTCTTGTGGCAAATATCCAATTTTTATATTATTTCTAAAAATAATATTCCCCTCATCAAGTTCCCCTACCGAAGCTAAAATTTTCAAAAAAGAGCTTTTCCCACAACCATTACGTCCAACCAATCCAATTTTTTCATTAGCGTGAACCGAAATCGCTGCATCATCTAATAATTTTTGGATCCCAATACTTAATTGTAATCTATCAGCGGAAAAAATCACCGCTCCATTTGCCTCAGCCATACTATAAAACCTTTTTATAATCTTTTTTTGAAAATTTTATGCTATTTAATAAGTAAATAATTTGCGTTATTATTTAAAACAATTAATATAGTTATATTTTGATACAATTCCACGTTAAGCAACTTTTATTTTTAAGGAAAATCAGATTATGGCAAATTTCTTTGACAAAGTGGTCAATCGCAAAGACTCACATTCATTAAAATGGGATAAATACCAATGCAAAGATATTATTCCCATGTGGGTTGCTGATATGGATTTTCCATCATCCCCTGCCATTACTGAGGCATTACAAAAACGTGCAGAGCACGGCATTTTTGGCTACACTTTGGAGCCGAAGGAGTTGAAAGACGCAATTGTTGAAATGTACAAACGCGACTTTAACTGGGACATTAAGAGTGAATGGCTAGTAATGCTCCCTAGCGTTGTTTCAGCTCTTAACACTTGTGCATGGGTTTTTGCTGGACCTAATAAAAGTGTTTTGACGGTAAAACCTGTTTATCATCCGTTCTTTTTAGCACCTGTTCATGCTGGCAGCAAAATGAATTTATCCACATTAAAGATGGCGTACAATACGAAATTAGAGCGCGATGAATACGTGCTTAATTTTAAAGAGTTAGAGGAAGTTACAACACCTGATACCTCACTATGGATTTTCTGCAATCCACATAATCCTGTAGGCAAAGTTTTTACGCGTGAAGAATTAGAGCAGGTGGCTGATTTTGTATTAAAGCATGACTTAGTCTTATGCTGCGATGAAATCCATAGCGGGCTTGTTTTAGATGAAGAGGTGCGCCATATTCCAATTGCGTCATTGTCAGAGGAAATTGCCAATCGTACAATTACTTTAAACGCTCCAAGCAAAACTTTTAATATTGCAGGACTTAACTTTGGGTTTGCAATTATTCCAAATGCAGAATTACGAAAGCGTTTTGCAGTGGTAAATGATGGATTTTCGCCATATGTGAATTTATTTGCTTATGAGGCAGCTCTTCAAGCATATACCAATAGTAGCGAATGGTATAACGGTTTAATTGCTTATTTGCGTGAAAATCGCAATATCGTTGAAGAGTTTGTTAACAATAATGAACATTTAAGCTTAGAGCATTCTCAAGCGACATACTTAAGTTGGATTGATATTACCAAGCTTCAACTTGACGAACCTACTCAATATTTTGAACAATATGGAGTAGGGTTTAATGATGGACGAATTTTTGGTAAAGATGGTTTTATTCGCCTTAATTTTGGATGTCCCAAAAAATTACTACTCGAAGGGCTTAAGCGTTTAGAAAACGCTGTCAACGACCGTATGAAAATGATGTAGACAACTAATTTTTGTTTTTTTATTATTTCTCTCAATTTTTCAATACTTAAACACGGAGTCATACGATGAAGCATTGCATGGCAATTTGGACAAACTGGAATTAAATCATTTAAAGGGTCTATTTTATATTCCTGCCCTCTCTCTGAAATAGGTATAATATGGTGTACATGAATAAACCCTTTTGCAAGTTTTCCATATTTTTTAGTTAAAGAATCTCCACAAACTTGACATTCATACTTGTTGCCATAATGATCTATACACTTTTTTCTCGCTTTTGGATCTCTTTCATAGGCATTTACTGTTATCGTTTTTTTTGCTCCCTCTAAATAATCATCAGGATTAGAGATTTCCTCGGGAAGTAGTTTATTACTTTGAAAATGAGCCCCTAAAAACCTTATTGCCAAACGTTTCCCTTCTTCAACTCCAACAAGGTAATGCATAAAGGCATCTATTTGATAATAATTTTTAAAAATTTCTGGGTATCTTTGTATATACCAGTATTGTATTTCCAGTACTTTCAAATAAGCTTTTTCATCCGAAGACGAAATTTTACATCCCACAATTCTTAACCCATCCCTAGTTTTTTTATTTAGAATGGCATATTTATTTTTATCAACTCTATTAAGAAAAATTGTGGCAGCTCCTATACCAAATCTGTGATAATTTTTAAGATTTACTATCCAATCCTCTATATTAAAATTATCATCAAAAGTTTTTAAAATATAAGTTCTGAAACTAGCGAAATTATTTTTAACTGTTTCTCTAAAACCATTCTTTAAACGGTGCCCTCCTGATTGAATTTCACCTCCAACACTTACAAATTCATAAAAAAATTCAATAAATTTTTCTTTACCTATAGATGATAAATACTCTTTATTTATTTTATCCTTATAACAATCTTCTTTGTTACTAAGAGGGTAATCACAATACCACGACACAAAACCTTCCAATACTTCTTTTGGCAATTCTTTCATAAAGGCTCCAATCTATATTTGAAATTTTATAAGGCGAGATTCACATAAACGATGATATTAAATATAACATAAAAAAAAGTAAAATAAACTATCGATGCTTGCTTAACCGAGGTTATACGGTTGGTTGGAATAATTTTTTATTCGATGATTATTGATCGTTATTTACTATATAACTCAATATTTGAAAAAATAAAAAACGGCTTGAGAATTATTTCTGAAGCCGTTTTTATACAAATACTTTAGCAATTAATCCCAATCACTGAAATCACTTTTTATCTTATATAAACCATTAGTTTCAAAATCTTTAGGAATGTGATGTTTATTTTCTTCAATAAAATCCCAAAATTCTTGTTTGAAGGTGCCCATAATTCTCTGTTCATCTTCTGGATTTTTACTCAAACTTAATACCGTTTCAGGGTTAACATCATTCCAGTGCAAATTATCAACCCAACCATTATAATCAGCAACCGTAGAAACCTTATCGCCAATACGAGCATTTTTTAATGAATTATCTTGAATTATTTTAAATGCAGGGTAATGCCCCCCTTGAGTAGCTAGCTCAACAGAAACTGCAATTTGCGTTGGATTTTCACTAATAACAATCCCAGGATTAGCATTACCTTTTTTAAATTTTTCAGCTTTTTCCGAAAAATAATATGAAAACCAAGAATAAAAAATTATCGTTGGTAAATAGCAATAATAATATTCTTTTATATTGCCGTTTTTATATATAAAAATAAATACCGTAACCGCCAAAAATGATAAAATTATCAACAATGAAAGCCACCATTTATCTCTAGCCATTAGTAATATACTTATTTCCACATTTGCAGGATTAGAGGCAACAGCAACGTCTTCGTCATATTGTTGTTCCTTATTAAGCCACTTGTTAAAAATAAACTCTATCACTATTCTAACTCCTTTACTTTTAATCCACCATCTTTAATCATTTGAATATCATCTTCAACACTACGACCTGAAGTTGTTAAATAACTACCAATCATAATTGAATCAACTCCAGCTGCAAATAACCAACTCTGATATTCATGTAAATTAAATTCACGCCCACCGCACACACGAATACTAGTTTCAGGCATCATTAACTTAGCTGCTGCAGTAATTTTTAAACAATCTAACGGCGTTAAATCATTAAACCCTGCTAATGGCGTCCCGTCGATTGGGGTTAAAAAATTAATTGGAACTGAAGTTGTTTCTGCTGTACGAATATTATCTAACAACTCAACACGTTGCTCTAAACTTTCACCCATTCCAAAAATTCCACCAACACACAGCGACAAACCAACTTCATGACAATATCTAATAGTATCCAACTGGGCTGAAAATTCACGGGTCGTGCAAATTTCAGGGAAAAAACTCTCCGAAGCTTCTAAATTATGATGATAACGGTCTAATCCTGCATCTTTTAAATACTGTAATGACTCTTTATTTAAAATTCCCAATGACGCACAAACTTTAATCGACGTATTTTCATTGATTAACTTGATCGCCTTGCAGATTTCATCCAAATCTTTGCTCATATTGACAGCACGCCCAGCCGTTACGATTCCGTAACGTTTAGCCCCCATCGCTTCAGCTTTTTGGGCTTGCTTAAACATTTCTTCTGCGCTTAACAATTGAAATTTCTCAATTTCTGCCTTTGAGCGGCATGATTGCGAACAATATGCACAATCTTCAGGACAATTACCACTACGTGCGTTTACAATTGCACAAGTACTTATTTCATCGCCAAATTTTTCTTCTCTAACAGCTGAAGCCTGCTTAAAAATTTCCAACAACTCTACCATTGAAGTTGTTTGCAAAATTTTTAACGCTTCAGTGTTACTAATTGCTTTTGACATTATCTTTTATCTCCGTATATATCAATCACTTTTAAGCATTAATTAAAAGAAATAGTATGACATACAACACATATCATACTATTTTGATATAATTTAATTAATATTTTTAATTTTTCAAGTAATAATTAAAAATTATAGCTCTTTGCTAATGCGCATTGAACAAAAATTTGGACCACACATTGTGCAATAATGCTCATCGTCACCATCTGCTTTAACATGCTTGCTTTTGTCTTCTACTTCCATATTTTGCTCTTCAATAGCCTCAGCTCGCAGTTCACGTGCTTTGTCTGGATCAATTGCTAAATTAAATTGCTCTTCCCAGTCAAATGCAGCGCGAGCATCACTAATCGCATCATCACGATCTTGTGCGTGAGGTAATTTATTTGCAACGTCTGCTGCATGTGCTGCGATTTTATAAGCAATAACACCATCACGTACGTCACGACTGTTTGGCAAGCCTAAATGCTCTTTTGGCGTTACATAACATAACATTGCTGCGCCATGATACGCTCCCATTGTAGCGCCTATTCCACTTGTATAATGATCATAGCCAGGAGCGCAGTCAATGACAACTGGTCCTAAAATATAAAATGGGGCATCATCACATAACTCAATCTCTTTTTTCATATTCATTTCAATTTCGTTGAATGGAATATGCCCTGGGCCTTCAACCATTGACTGAACATTTGCCGCACGGCAACGACGTACTAAATCGCCCAAAACTTTTAATTCAGCAAACTGTGCTTCATCAGACGCATCTGCCAAACAACCAGGGCGCATTCCGTCACCTAGTGATAATGTAACGTCATACTTCGCACAAATTTTTAAAATATCATCAAAACGCTCAAATATTGGATTTTCACGATTTTCATCTTGCATCCATTTTGCCATAATTGAACCACCACGACTCACAATGCGCAATTTACGTTTTTTTGCTAAAGGAATTTGTTCACGTAACAACCCCGCATGAATGGTCATATAATCAACGCCCTGCTCTGCTTGTTCTTGAATGACTTCTAGAATTAGCTCATCTGTCAAATCATTAGGAGAATCAATCCGCGCTAATGCTTCATAAATTGGCACTGTTCCAATTGGTACTGGACTATTTTCAATAATTGTTTTACGAATAACATTAATATTTCCGCCTGTACTTAAGTCCATCACTGTATCAGCGCCATATTTTACAGCTTGCTTTAATTTTTTTAGCTCCGTATTCGGGCAACTACTTAATGATGAATTACCAATATTAGCATTTATTTTAGTCGTCAAAGAACGACCAATTCCCATTGGCTGTAAATTTTTATGATTGATATTTGCTGGAATACAAATTGTTCCTGCAGCAACCTCTTTTCTAATGTCTTCTGCATCACGGTATTCCCTTTTTGCAACTGCTAAAATCTCTGGTGTAATTTCACCATTTTTTGCACGAAACATCTGTGTATTAATCACAGTAAATCCTCCAAGTGTTTTATATTCTTTGCAGTCGCACCACAATGGGCTTGAAGAGCACCAAAAGCCTTCTCTCCCAAACTTTGACATAGCGATTCATCCTCCAAAAGCTTTTCCATCGCTTTATAAAGATTTGCATCGTTGTCGATAATAGTTAATGCTTCTGCATTTTTTAACGTTTGTAAAATAAAGCGGAAATTAGTTAATTCTTTTCCACAAATAATTGCTTTTTTTAGTAATGCTGGTTCAATCAAGTTATGTCCTTCGTCATGCCCCGCTAAACTTTTCCCCATAATCACAATATCACTTTTATTGATAAAATGGAGCATTTCCCCTGTAGTATCAGCCAGCAAGATATCTAGTGAATCATTATCTAAACAGTTGCGCCCATTGGTTGAACGGCGTCCAAACTTAACTTTTTTATCAGCGGGGAACTGAGCAATAAATTCTCGAATCATCACTTCAAGCTCGCTACCTCTTTCAGCATGACGTGGCATTAAAATTAATTTAACGTCATTAGAATCGCTATTATTATTTTGTTCTCCATTTGTCAGCTTATCCTTCATTTGGTTAAGCTTAAAAAATTGCTCTAATATTAATTTCTCTTCACCCTCATGAGTACTTGCCGCTAAAATTATTTTCCCTTTGAAGTCTACACCAAAATACTTATCCAAAGACAAAGAATCTAGATTCTGTGGAATTTGCTGGTCAAATTTCATGTTTCCTGTCGTGAAAATTTTTGAGTCAGGGCTAATACGAGCAAAACGTTGTTCATCATGGTAACTTTGTGTCCCAATAAATGAAAACTTACTCAACAATTTATTAAAGAAATAGCGATAACGATAATAGCCCTTGCACGATTTATCACTCATACGTGCATTAACTAAACATACTTTGATTCCCATACGTGCAGATAAAGCTATCATGTTCGGCCATAGTTCAGTTTCAAAAATTACCAACATCTTAGGCTCTAAAAGTTTTAAAGTTCTTTTAACCATATAACCTAAATCTAATGGACAATAAATAACTGTAACATTTTCATACCCTGCCAATTTATCACGCACCAATTGCTGTCCAGTTGTTGTTGTTGTTGAGACTGCAATTTTTAGAGTGGGATTTTGCTTTAACCACTCAGCAATCATATTACAAGCAATCATCCCTTCACCAACGCTGACAGCATGAACCCAGACACAATTTTTAAATTTTTGTAATTCAGCAGCTCGTTTACCATAAACGCTAAACCTTTCTAAAAAAGTACGTTTATATCCTGGGCGCTTTATTAATTTATAGATCATAACTGGCACAAAAAACCAAAAAATAATCACAAAAATCAAATCATATATTAATAGCATTGCTCTCTTCTCGTTTGCAAAAAGTTACTGTTAAAAAACTTCAATTAAAATATGAATTTAACTGTCATTTAATAAAAAACAATAATTAAATTTAAAAAAAGTGCTTTAAGAAGCTTTTTTTATAAATAAAACACTTCTTCTATTGTAGTAAAGCCCCTAAAGAGTAAAAATTTACTGTAATTCTTGATAATGACGAAATTTGTTCTATATTAATGGCGAATGTGTAAAAAATTAATCAACTTATATATAGGTGTAGAAAGTGACAAAAGAAATTAAAGTAGGAATTATCGGCTTTGGTACTGTTGGTGCCGGAGTTGCAGAAAACCTAATCAATAACGGAGAAGTTATTGAAAAGCGTACAGGATTAAAAATTATTGTTAGCAAGATTGCAGATTTAGATATTACCACCGACCGTGGAGTGACGGTAGCAGCTGATGTTTTAACCACTGATGCGTACAAAGCAATGGAAGAGGTTGATATTGTCGCTGAATTAGTTGGCGGAACAACTATAGCAAAAGATTTCACTTTAGCAGCGTTAAAGCTTGGAAAACCAGTTGTTACGGCGAATAAGGCATTATTGGCAGAGTATGGTGAAGAGCTTTTTTCTGTGGCTGAAGAAAACGGCGTAAACATCTACTATGAAGCAAGTGTTGCTGGCGGTATTCCAATTATTAAAGGATTACGTGAAGGGTTAGTTTCAAACCGCATCGAGCGTGTTTATGGTATTATGAATGGTACTTGTAACTATATTTTAACACGTATGGAAAATGAAGGTCTTGATTTTGAACCAATTCTTAAAGACGCTCAAGAGCTGGGTTATGCAGAAGCAGAGCCATCATTAGACGTTGACGGTTTTGATACAGCACATAAAACAGCTATTTTAGCCTCATTAGCATACGGCGAATGGTTTGGCATGGATCCAATTTATGTTGAAGGAATTCGTGATGTATCAGTTATGGATATCGAATTTGCTAAAGAATTAGGCTATAAAATCAAATTATTAGCGATCATAAAAGAAGCAAATGGTGAAGTTGAAGTTCGTGTTCACCCAACGTTAATTCCAAGTAATACAATGTTAGGAAATATTAGCGATGTTTTCAATGGGGTAATGGTAACAGGGGACACTGTTGATGATACATTATTTTATGGTCGCGGAGCAGGGCGTGAGGCAACTGCAAGCGCAGTAGTTGCAGACATTGTTGACGTGGCGCTAAACCTTCAATATGGTTCACACCGTCGTGTGCCTGCGTTCAAACTAAACCCTCAATACAACAAATTAAAGAATATTGACGATATCGAAACACGCTACTATTTAAGACTTCAAGTAGCAGATAAAGTTGGTGTTGTTGCTCAACTTTCAAAAGCATTAGGCGAAAACAACATCAGTATTAGCAGTATCGTTCAAAAAGAAACAAAAGACGAAGAAAGCGGAAACGTTTCACTAAAAATTATCACTCACAAAGCAATAGAAAAAGAGCTGAAAGCAGCTGTCTCAAAAATTGAAAGCTTAGCAGATGTTTGTGATAAAGTTAAAATTTTCCGTATTGAAGACATTTAAACAATTAAAGAAGATAAAAAGATGCAAAAACATACAGTAGAAAAAATTGGCGGAACTTCAATGACTCGCTTTGGTGATGTGATGAATAACGTCATCAAAGGGAAACGTAGTGGTGAAGAGTTTTACCACCGTATTTTTGTAGTTTCTGCTTACGGCGGAATTACAAATTTATTATTGGAAGACAAGAAAACTGGCGCACCTGGTGTGTACGGTTATTTTGCGAAAGGCAATGCGAAATGGGCAGACGCTTTAGAAAAAACTCGTTTAAAAATGTTAGAACTAAACCGCACATTTACTGATATCGGTTTAGATATTGAACAAGCTGATGAGTTCGTGAATGAGCGTATTGCTGGCATAAAAGCGTGTTTAGAAGACTTGATGCGTTTGCGCTCCTATGGGCATTTCAAAACTGAAGATTATTTACCAGCTAGCCGTGAACTTTTAAGTGCAATTGGCGAAGCACATAGCGCATTCAACTCATCTCTAATTTTACAGGCGAATGGTGTTAATGCAGTCTTTGCTGACTTAACAGGCTGGAAAGACACGCAAATTCATTCATTAAATGAAATGATTGTCAAATGTTTTGAAGATATTGACTACTCCAAACAATTACCAATTGCAACTGGTTATGTAAAATGTTCGGAAGGTCTTATGAACCGTTTCGACCGTGGCTACAGCGAAATCACATTCAGTAAGATTGCTGTATTAACGGACGCTTGCGAAGGTATTATTCATAAAGAATTCCACTTAAGTACTGGGGATCCACGATTAATTGGAGCAGAAAAAGTTGAAATTATCGGGAATACAAACTTTGATATTGCTGACCAACTTGCTGACATGGATATGGAAGCGATTCACTCAAAAGCATCTAAAGAGATGGAGTTAAAATATATTCCAATTCGTGTCAAAAATGCATTTGATCCAGAACATCCTGGAACATTAATCAGTCACGATTACGTTTCTCCAGAGCCACGCGTTGAGATGATTTGCGGTCGTAATGACATTGTTGCAATTGAAGTTATGGATGCCGAGATGGTTGGAGAAAGCGGTTATGATTATAAATTACTTGAAAGTTTTAATAATCATAAAGTTAGCTATATTGCTAAAAATACTAATGCTAACACAATCACTCATTATGTTCCAGAAAAAGCACGTAACTTAAAAGAGTGTTTAGCAGACTTAAAGCAAACCTTCCCAAATTCTTCATTGCGCACAACTCCAATTGCTATTGTCTCTGTAATTGGAACAAATATGAAAATTCCAGGATTTTTGTCAAAAGCAGCACAAGCTTTAGCTGACGCAAATATTAATATTTTAGCACTGGATCAATGTATGCGCCAAGTAACTATGCAGTTCATGGTTGGGCGTGCTGACTTTGAAAAAGCTCAAATTGCTTTACACAATGCATTTGTTGAAAATAAATAATTTTAGATAATTATTTCATCATATTTAAAAAGGCGTAACATTAGGTTGTTGCGTCTTTTTTTTTAGCATATCTTTTGTTTTTTATTACTAAAGATTTTCAATATATTATATACCAAAATTTTCTATTTGCTTTATTTAACAGTTTTGCATTTAAAATTCCTCAAAAAGAAAAATCAAAAAATCCTTTCATACCATTTTACTAGCATTTTTAGTAATTATTCTTAAAATATTAATATTTTTAGATTTTATCTATTGAATAATAACGTTTTTCACTTATTTTAGTTTATATATCATCTCATAAATACGTTATTAATATTAATGAGATAATACAACAAACGTCAAAATTTTATTGTCTTAAGAGGTAATTACAGTGAGCTATTTAAATAAAGTTCTATCGAAGGATTGCGTAGATTTTATCGACGACAATCATATTGAGAATATTATAAAAAACACAAAGGAAGATCCTGCGAAAGTCCGTAAAATCATTGCTAAAAGTATGAGAAAAGAACCTTTGGAAGTCGAAGAAACGGCTGTTCTTTTAGCGGCAGAATCTCCCGAATTAGTTGAGGAAATTTTTGAAGCAGCACGCAAACTGAAACGTGATGTTTATGGAAACCGAATCGTATTATTTGCCCCATTATATATTGGCAATTTCTGCGTAAATGACTGTAAATATTGTGCTTTCCGCCGTTCAATGCGTTCGACAGTGCGTAAAACTTTAAACAAAAGTGAAACAGTTGAACAGGTTGAAGCACTTGAAGACAAAGGGCATAAACGGTTAATTCTGGTCTTTGGCGAGCATCCAGATTATTCAGCGGACTTTATTGCTGAAACGACCAAACTCGTTTATAGCGTTAAAAGCGGTAATGGCGAAATTCGTCGCGTAAATATCAATGCAGCCCCATTAGATGCTGAGGGATTCAAAAAAGTAAAAGAAGCTGGCATCGGTACATATCAAATTTTCCAAGAAACATACCACCACGAAACATATGCAAAAATGCATCCAAAAAACACCCATAAAAGTGATTATTTATGGCGTTTAGATGGTTTATCTCGTGCGTTTGAAGCTGGTTGCGATGACATGGGTATCGGTGCACTATTTGGACTATATGACTGGAGGTTTGAGGTATTATCATTGGTAACGCATTCACGTCATCTTCAAAATAAATATGGTGTTGGGCCTCACACGATTTCATTTCCACGTATCCGCCCAGCTCACGGTATGGAGATTAACGAAGATTATCTAGTTAATGATGATCAATTTAAACGACTAGTGGCAATTTTACGCTTATCAGTTCCTTACGCGGGATTAATTCTTACGGCACGTGAAACTCCTGAAATCCGCCGTGAGGTATTAGAATTTGGGGTATCACAAATTGATGCTGGCACACGTATTGAATTAGCTGGTTATAAAAAAGGTGAAGAAGAGCAAAAACAAGAGCTCAAAAAAGAACAGTTCCAGCTTGGCGACTTACGTTCTTTAGATGATGTGATGTATGAATTAATGGAAAATGATTATATTCCAAGCTTCTGTACTTCATGCTATCGTCTAGGGCGTACTGGTGAACATTTCATGGAATATGCAATTCCAGGCTTTATTGAACGATTCTGCACACCAAATGCGTTGATGACTTTGGCTGAATACCTAGAGGATTATTCAAGTGACAAAACTAAAAAAGCTGGTCAAGAATTAATCAAACGTGAACTTGATAAAATTAAAGATGATGAAAAACGTAAAAAACTTGAAGAGCGTTTAGATTTAATTTATCATGGAAAACGTGACCTTTATTATTAACTTTTAAAATGTTGAGGTGGATCTATGCCACAATTAACTTTAAATAACATGCTAAAAAAAGCGTGCGATAATAGCGAAACTTTAACTCGAAATGAGTTGAAGTTTCTTCTCGAACTTGAAAATGAAAATGATTTACAACAACTTTACTGTGCTGCTTATTCAGTTAAAGAAAAATATATCGGCAAAAGAGTGTTTTTGCGTGGTTTAATTGAATTTAGCAATATTTGCACGAAGGATTGCTATTATTGTGGCATTCGCAAAAGCAACAGCAAAGTAGATCGATTTCAGCTATCTATGGATGAAATTATCTCAGAAGCACGCTGGACTTACGAACAAAACTATGGTTCATTAGTTCTTCAATCAGGAGAACGCAGTGACGCATCTTTTATTGATTTTGTTGAAGAAGCTGTCACAAAAATCAAAGAGTTATCAAAGGGTGAACTTGGCATAACTTTGGCTCTTGGTGAGCAGACAAAAGAAACTTATCAACGCTGGCGCAAAGCTGGTGCACATCGTTATTTATTGCGTATTGAATCGTCAACAAAAAATGTTTATGAAACGATTCATCCAAACGATGAATTACACTCTTTTGAACAACGCGCTAATGCCCTAAAATTAATTCAAGAGTGTGGGTTTCAGACTGGAACAGGCGTTTTAATTGGGTTCCCGAATCAAACCATTGATAATTTAGTTGATGATGTATTATTCTTTAAAAATATTGACATTGATATGATTGGAATGGGTCCATATATCGCTCACCATCAAACCCCAATGGCACTAGCAATGGATGAAATGATGGGGACTTTCGATGAATATAAGGAACATCAGCTTAAATTAGGGCTCAAGATGATTGCAGTATGCCGATTATTCTTAAAAGACATTAATATTGCCTCAACCACTGCATTACAAGCATTGGCGCCAAATGGTCGCGAATTAGGGCTATTAGCGGGAGGAAATGTTATTATGCCTAACGTCACGGCAACTGAAGTTCGCCCATCATATACACTTTATGAAAACAAACCTGGACTTGATGAAAATTGTCAAAGTAGCCGTCAAGCTCTTGAAAATTCAATTCACAATATTGGAGAAGAAATTTGTTATGGAATTTGGGGCGATTCAGCACACTTTTTTGAGCGTACAAAATAAACAAAAAAGTACTTCTTAAACAACATAATTTAGAAGTACTTTTTTAAGTTAAATTATTCGTAACGACTTCCTAAAATAAACATTAATGGAATTACAACCGTCTCTTTATATGCTACAAGGTCAATCATTGGGTCATGATGATTATCTATTAATTCCTTAAAGGTTGAAGAAAGAGAATCTGATACAATCACTACCGAATTTTTTTCACTACCATTATTATCCATATATTTAACAAAAACCTTACACCTAGCAATACTATCATGACGATATGGAAACTGCTCAATACTAGTAATTTTCCCCTCTATCAACGCTCCATGTTTCAGAGCTTTAACTGTTTTTGCCTCTTTAACCATGCCATATATAACAAAAACGACTCCAATAACTGCGGCAACCGCCAATAATTTAAGTGCAACTAACATCACAGAATTATATAAGGATAATGTGAATAATATAGCAAACATCACGAAATAAACAAAACTAAAAATAAGCCCTGCCTGCAAAATTGCCCCTCGGCAGTATTTAAGATAAAAATAAGGGATTTTTCTCGGAGTTTCTTGACTAATAAAGTCATTAAAGACAGCAATTGCCTGCGAAGTTTTTATTCCTTTCAAAAAATATACATGTTTAAGCATCTTCAGAAAACCTCTTTAGTTAAAGTTTAGAAAAAACTCATAGGGACTTTTAAACATTATAACTTTTTCGAAGTTTTTTGCAACCATCTGACTTATTTTGAACAATTATCATATAAAAAAATTATGCGGGAAATTTTGTAAATTTGCCGCATATTTAATATGAATATTTTTTAAATTTAATTAACTCTTAAGTCATTAATCTCTTTAACAACTTCATCAGGATTTGCAATTCCAACAATAGAAATTTCTGATCCTGAGGTTGCAGCTGTGCCAATTGAAATATTTCCAACCTTAACGATGCGTTGCCAGAAATTTTGATTCATATTGGCTCCACGCATATCCTTAATCCAAATTTCATTTTGCCGCTTATTTATCAATCCTTTTTTAATGATAATGCGTTTAGTCGTAATATGATAATAGGTGCATTTTATTTCAATTAAAGCCTGAACCAAAACAGGAATTCCAATAAGAACCGGAGTTAAAAGTCCACCTATTACAATATTCCAAAAATAGTTCATAGCTTGAGGTTGACAAACCATAATTTCTTTTTCTGGACCTTCATCCATATTTTTTAGAGCGGCATTATCTTTTTCAGTAATATTCCCGATAAAATCAGCTCCGCAATTAGGACACATTTTTGCTCGTTTTGAAACAACATGAAAGCAATCTGGACACTCTGTGAGGTTTGGGTTTTCCCCTTCAAAGTTACTTTGACAGCTTTCACAACTAATAATTTGCCCTATCAAAGACTTCTCTCCCTGATAAATTGCTCCACAATGATTACAAATAAAATCCATCACTTACTCCTTCTTTTTTAAATTTAATCAATAAATAAGAAAAAAGCGTTAAAACTATTACGTCTTAACGCTGGAATCTTTCAAAGTAAATGGTGGCAGGAACCAGAATCGAACTGGTGACACAGGGATTTTCAGTCCCCTGCTCTACCGACTGAGCTATCCCGCCACTTACAACTTAGTGAGTTGTTTGATTACCTCATCTCGTTGTGCCATTTAATATAGTCAAATTTTTTTATTATACAAGTAGAAAATTAAACTTTTTTTAAACTTTTTTCAAGCTCATTCCTACTCAAACGGCTAAGTTGTTAATTTTCACAATGTTGAGCGTATTAATTTTTTATCCTTTTATTCTTTTGGGTTGCTTCAATTTCACTATGCTTACGAGCCATCTTCAAAGCTCCTCTATATTGACAAATATTTTCTCTATCAGTTATCATGTACTTCACTCTTTCATTCACACAATCAGCATAACCAATAAGCGTATCACAATATGATTTTCCATCACAATCATAGGTTATTATTAAACCTAGCTCAGCTGGAGTAAAAGACATTTTACATTTTTCTTCGATTCCAGCGGCTATTTTTTAATACTTCATTTCGTAATTATCCTGCATAAACAAGTTTTACATTATAAATATCTCCTTTGGACTGATTAGCTACAGTAACATTTTCCTTTGAGAAAACTAATGCCGTACGAGCCACTACTACAGAAAGTGGAATATTAAACACCAAGGAAAACAATTGCCAAAAAAGCCGACTTTAGCTTAGTGTTTATAACAACAATTAATAAGGCAAACAATTCCACCATATTAATTAAATAGGTTATATTACTCCCCCACGTTAAAATTTTTTGCAGATGTAATAAAAATAAGAATCAAAAACACTATGTTCAAAAATATTAATCCATAAGAAAAAACATCAGCCCTGATATTACTATTATGGCCATGCTGAATATCTTCTTTATTATTCATTTTTTACTCTTATCCTTTAATCCCCTTCGAAGACTCTGCCTCCACCATTAATAAATTCATAAGTAAACACACCATCTCCTAACCCTCCTGAAACATATCCACTTATTTCGTCATTAGATCCACTATTATAACGAATCAACAATTCACCCTCATGTTTCAATTTAAACCTAACTTTTTTTGAACTATATGCAGGTAATGATTTTAAAGAGTAATAATCATGCTTTTTTGAATACACTACAATATTTTTAACCTCTTTGGAGCTATTATTACGCAAAACTATCACTGTTTTATCAATCACCCAAACAACAATAATAAAATATAGCAATCCTATTGGGATATTTACTAATAACAATAGTAATGAACGCAAACAATTACGACTCTTTGTTTTGCCAAAAATTTTAATTAATAAATATCCCCCAGTAGCAATATTAACTACTAACGCTCCACAAAAGAAAAAGAATCCAATAAATACAAATGAGATATTATTTGTAAAATAAAGCAACAGCGTTAATGATGTTGCAATTACAAACGTTGAAATTGCAACAACTCTCGAGAATGTTTCAAATTTTTGATATAACATTTTTTAAGTTTTTTAACAATTCTATACTAGTCATTTGAAGAGAAAATTGCTTTTAATTTTGCAAAGAAACCATTTGGTTCTTTTAATAAATCATATTCACCACCATCAAGCCACAATCCATAACAAACACTACAAGAATCAATGTGAATATCATATTTGTCATGCTTAATGTTAATCATCTTACCTTTCCCTCCACAACGAGGGCACACAGCACGTTTCTGATCATCAATTGTATTATTTTGCTGTTGATTTTTTAAAATTGGAGTGTAATCTTTTTGCATAATTTGCTCTAATTCATCAAAATCGAACCAAATACCAGAACATTTTTTACAAATATCAACTTTTACGTTATCAATATTTTTTTCAACTAAAACTCCATCACACTTCACACAATTCATAATAAATTCCCATTTTAATAATTTTTTAACTAATGCTTTTTTTGAACAATTTCATTTATATTAAAACTAACATCAAAATCAAAAAATACAAAATGATACATACTATTATATTTTAAATTTTGATGCGTATTTTTTTACCCCTGTATTACTCTCAAAAAACTATTAATCTTCATCTTTTTTCCCAAAAAATTTTTTTAAGTTTGCACGCAAAGATTTTTGCCCTTTTAGAAGGTCAAATTCCCCCTTATCCAGCCATATCCCGCTACAAACATTGCATTTCTCAAGAGTAATATCTTGCTTTTGATGCTTAACATTTATTATTTTACCATCATCCCCACACCGAGGGCAACATTGACTCTTTTCATCGTCTAAGGCGCTTTTCTGAGGTCTTAAATGCAGTGTCCCCAAGTAATCTCGCACCAAAACTTGCTCGAGTCGATCAAAATCAAACCAAACTCCCGAACATTTCCCACATATATCAATATCAACGCCATCAACATTTTTTTTGCACATCTTGCCGTCACATTTAGCGCATTTCATATAATAATTCTCCTCTCAAGGCTGTGGCGCCTCTTACAGGACACCAATTTTAATCATTTTCAGGGTATAATTTTTGAGTTTCACCATTACAAAGCACAACTATTGCTAAAATTCCCAATATTGAACCACAAGGAAACGACAATATATTTAAACATCCAATAACAATGCTAAAGATTTTTCCTTTTCTTTTAAGCAACAATATTCCATTAACAATTGATAACAACGATATTAAAATCCCGTAAGCTACTTGTAACAATAATACTATACTAACAATACTTGAAACAGATTCATTTAAGTTTTTTCTTGCTTCATCTTTTTTATTTTTTGTCTTAACTTCTTGAGAATTTTCTGCTAGCAACTCATTTTTACTGTTTTCTGACAATTCTTCTAACCTTTTACTATGACTATATACATCTCTTCCTCCACTTTGACCTGCTTCAAACTCAAATGTAGCATGCTGAACACTTTTAGTCACTGGCTCTTCAGAATCTAGTTCGTTTAAAAGACCAATCATCGATATAAAACTAACTGACAAAAATAGCGAAATAAATAATTTCCCTGCTCCGTAAATAATATAAATAATTCCCAACGCGGTTAATAACCCCCTCATAATTTACTCCTCTACTTGATGTTTTTTTTCAAAATATAATTTATTAACTTCATTATTAAACAGCACAATAAAACTAAAAATTGCTAAAATTGTCCCTAATGGAAATAACAGCGAATAAAAAATAGCAATAATCATACTATAAGTCCTCAAACGATTCTGACGAATACAAATACCATTAAAAATTGTCATAAACCCCATTAATACAAGACACCAAAATCCTATTGTTATATTTCTATTGACAGTTATATAAATTGATGCGGGTCCATCAGCTCCCCCTGTAATAGCAACGCTTGGCTCAGGAGTGTTAAAAAACAAGATTGACATCGCCAATACGAAATACGTGCCAAGTTGCAACCAACCAACAACATAATAACAGATAGCCAAAGCTTTAACTTTTGCATTTTCATTCATATTTTATCCCCCCCCTGTTTGTTTACATTCAAAAATGTGCCTAACTCTCTCTTTGTTTAATTCAATAATAGAGAAAACTCCTAAAACAGTCCCTAATGGTGTAAAAATGCACACTACTGCTGACATAACAAAACAATACATATATGCCTTTTGTTGACGGAGTTTTCTCCCTGCGATAATTAATGCCACTGCTATACATTCCCCGATAGTAATAAAGATTAAAGCAAATATAATAAACATTATTCCCATTGCTTTAATGGGAACTTGGGCCGGTTCCTGATTTGGTAAACAGACTATCAAAAGCCCCATAAAAAAATGAAAGATTGGAAGAAGTGAAAACAATGCCACAATCCCCCCAAACACATAAAAAAAGACTCCTAATAAATTTAAATTTTCAACTTCTTTCTTGTCAATGTTACAACCATTCATAATAAGTAATCCTGAATCTTTAATTCTCGTAAAATAATTCTTTAGTTGCAAATTTATTAAGTGTTATAATGGCACATACTCCTAAAATCGTCCCCAAAGGAACTATAAAACACAATATTATCGCAGTAAACATACAAAAAACATAACTTTGATGATTTTTTAGTTTACTCCCCGCATTAATCATCATACCCCCAAGCCCAACAATTAATGCAATAACAACTAGCATAACCAGAAAAACTGGAGTCTCTTTTTCAGCTAGTCTAAATATTGCCTCGCAAATGTTAGAAACGTTTATTCTTTCATATCTATATTGATATATACCAAACATTCTTAAGACGGGATAACTAACGAACCATGAAGCTGTCGTCAATAATCCAATTATTACCGTAAGCCATCCAAACATTTTAAATAAAAACCCATATAAATTTAAGGTATCTATTAAAATTTTATGCTCAATATTTCTTTGTTTCACAGGCATTTCGCTGTTGCTCATTCTTTTTATCCTCCTCCATCTTCATAATAAATTTATTTTCAATTGCTCCCTGAGTTAATTTATATAAGCTAAACACCCCTAATATTGTTCCAAAAGGGAAAAAGAAGCAATTAATAATTGATAAGTTAAAGCAATGCTTATAAAAGCGATGTTTCTTAAATAAATCACTAGCATTAATATTTAGTATCGCCAATGTAAAATTAAAAGCAACCATTATTCCGAAAAATATCCCAGCTCCATTTGAAACATAGCGATTTGCACAAAGTATAATAATAACCAATAATGACTGCAATAGCAGTGCTACCCCAAAAACAAAATACATAACTCCCAAAAAATTCAATGTATCTTGCTCTTTATTCATCTCTAATTCTCTCATAATCAATTCTCCTTCTAACTAATAAATTTATCTTTAACTTCAGTTGTAGTTAACTTAAAAAGCGAAAACACTCCCAAAAGGAGCCCCAATGGCAAAATAAAACAATTTATACATGAAACCACTACAATAAAAGTGTACCCTCTATGCATATTAATAAATCGACTCGCCATAATATTTAAAACAGTTAATCCTGTTGAAAGTATCGCTAATAAAACTAATTGCTCCCCATTTGCTACAAAATGATGTCTTCCAATCATTGACAAAAGTCGAGCAACTACAACCAACATAACTCCTCCAAGCATTATTCCCCAAATAATATGAAAAATGCCCAATAAACTTAATAATTCATCTGCTTTCATTGTGTTTTTTTGATTCATTGCAACTTCACTCATAATAAATTTTCTCCTAATTTTAAAACTTCTCTTTAATTTCAAATTTAACTAATTTAAGTATTGAATAAACCCCAAAAATCGTCCCTAAAGGAATAAAAAAGCAATTTATTGAAGAGGTTATTAAAATAAAAAGGTAATTCTTACACCTTTTTATAAAATACCCAGCTAAAAAATTAACAACACTCCCAATAATGCAATATAAAGATAGAATTACTAAAATAGTTATCACTATTAATTCGCTGTTATTATATTCTGCAATAAGGTTACAATAGATTGTCCTATTTCTAGGAATAAATAAAATCGTATACATAATAAATGGTACTGGCAAAAGCAACAGCATACCCGCCCAAATATAGTGAAATATATGCAATGAACTTAGTGTTTCGAAAAAACTTATGTCTTCTTTGGAAAGTTTATACTCCTCCACTTGCTACCCCCTTCTTCTTAATAATTAAATACTTTGTTTAAAACAAAAAAAATACTTTAAGATTTTTCACAATCTTAAAGTACTCCATAAATATCTATAATTCAATTATTAGCTAATCTTTTTAGCTAATATTAAATTTTATTTAATTCCATTTTAACAACATTGATCCCCATGTCAACCCACCACCAAAGGCAGTTAACAACACGTAATCGCCAGACTTAACTAAATTACCACGATTCATTTCATCTAAGCATAAACCAATAGATGCCGCAGAAGTATTACCATAACGATCAACATTCATGTATACTTTTTCTTCAGCAATCTTTAAGCGACTCGCAACTGCTTTTAAAATACGGTAGTTTGCTTGGTGTGGCACTAGCCACTTAACTTCATCACGACTAACGCCTGCTTCTTCTAAAACTTTATTACTTGAAGAAACCATCGCGCCAACTGCAAGTTTAAACACTTCCTGACCACCCATTTTTAAGTATTGCATACGGTCTCCAATATTTTCAGCCGTTAAAGGCATTGCTGAACCACCAGCAGGAAGGTGTAAAATATCTCCATAATTGCCATCAGCTCCTAAATCACTAGCAATAATTGCACACTCTTCGTCGCCATCTGTACGCTCTAAAACTAATGCAGCCGCACCGTCACCAAATAAAACACATGTGCTACGATCTTCCCAGTCCGTGATACTTGATAATTTTTCTGCGCCTAGTACCAATACTTTATTATATCTTTTACTACCACGAATATAGTACATCGCAGTTTCTAATGAATAAATAAGTCCTGAGCACGCCGCTTGCAAATCAAAACACGCAGCATTACTTGCCCCTAATTTGGACTGTAAAATACATGATGTACTTGGAAAGGCTTTATCCGTTGTAATTGAAGCAACAATAATTAAATCTATTTCATCAGCACTAACATCAGCATCTTCTAAAGCTTTTAACGCTGCATGATACGCTAACTCTGAAGTAGGAATGTTATCGTCAGCAATATGACGCTCTTTAATCCCAGTCCGAGTTTGAATCCATTCATCACTAGTATCTACAATCTTCTCTAAATCTGCATTTGTTAAAATTTTTTCTGGAACATACATTCCTGTTCCGGCAATTTTGATTCCCATTGATTGTTACTCCTAAAAATATTATTTTTTTTAAGGATATCATTTAATTTTTGACTTTTGAAAAAACATTTTAGCCTTACTGTCAAGCAATTTTTTCAAACACTGTCGTTTTCCTGATCTCCGTAAGATTCTCTTAACTATTTTACAAACCCTTTATAAGCATATAATTATAATATCACTCCCATCATACACTTACTTCTATTATTCCATATAAAAATACTTTTCACCCTAACTTGTCAAGTTAGTCAAAAAATAACTTTTTTATCTTACTCTTGTTCACTTTCTGGCAATTGAGCCTCTTGTATTCTTGAAATAATTCGGTCATTCAAACGATACTTCACAAAATCAGCTGCAACTTTAATAGCATTTTTCACTGCTTTTGCTGACGATCCGCCATGTCCAATAATACAAGTTCCATCAATACCAAGCAACGGGGCGCCACCAAATTCATCTGCGTCACCAATTGCTTTTAAATCTTTAAAAGCATTACGCGCCATCATTGCGCCTGCTTTACGCACTGGGTTTCTCGTAAAAACATCTTTCATCCAATGCAATACCGCTTTCGCTAAACCTTCAGTACCTTTTAATACAACATTACCCATGAAGCCGTCACAAACAACAACGTCACAGATTCCTTCAAAAATTGAATCACCTTCAACATTTCCAACAAAATTAATTGGCATATCACTTAAAAGTTTGAAGGTTTCCTTCGTAAGTTCATTTCCTTTAATATCCTCACCCCCAACGCTTAATAAGCCAATTCGAGGATTACTGATACCAAAAAAATAGTGAGCATAAGCTTCACCCATAATTGCAAATTGAGCCAAATTAATTGGTTCACAGTCTGTATTTGCTCCAGCATCAACAACAATAAAATAACCCTCACGCCCAGGCAAAGTCGCCGCAATTGCAGGACGATTAATTCCAGGGAGCGTTCTAGTAATGACCTTTGTTGATGCAACCGCTGCACCAGTATGTCCCGCACTAACGATAGCTGAAACACGTTTTTCTTTTAATAGTTTCGCACAGGTTGTTATCGATGAATCCTTCTTCCCACGTAAAGCAAGCGTTGAGCTTTCTTTCATCTCTACAACACTATTTGCGTGAACCAAAGAAAGACGCGGATCATTAGCAATATTATTTTTTTCTAAATAATATGCAATCTTATCTAAATGACCAACTAACACAATTTCTTCAATTTCCGGAAACTCCACTAAAGCTTGAGCAACTCCATCAACCACTATCGAAGGAGCATAATCTCCACCCATAGCATCTACAGCAATTTTCATTTTTACAGTCTGTTTTTGCACTTGTAGATCTATCTACAATAATTTGTTAAAATCCAAATTCATAGCTAAAGCCGATAAACTTCTTAGCTACAAACTTTCTTTAAGATACAACATAAACTAAAAGGGTTCATCGCACTTCACTTTGAACCCTTCTAAAACAAATAAAATTAATCTACGTTTACAACTTGCTTGCCTTTATAAGTTCCACATGCTTTGCAAACACGATGAGGAACCGCTGGAGCATTACAAGCTGGACAGTAAGTTGCTTGAACTCCTTTGTAACGATTAGCAGCTTTACGCATACGTTTTTTCATTTTAGATGTTTTTCTCTTTGGAACTGCCATTTTTATATCTCCTGTTAATTATTTTTATATTATAAATTTTATATTCTATATTCAAATCGCAATTTCACCCTTGCCACAAGCAAGGAAATGGATACTATAGCATTACATAAAAAAAAATCAAGAAATTTCTTGCTTTATATTTGTATGTTCTTTATAGTCCCCATTCTGGCTAACTCTCAATGCTTTTTATTCACTAAAATCTTTGTAAATAACTTTACCATAAACAACTAATCTAAGTCTAAATTATCAAGCGCAGACCATGGTGATTCTTCTTCAAAATCATCCTCACACTCACACTGTTCATGGTTTAAATTTTTACCACAAGCAACACATAAACCCTGACAATCTTCGCTACAAATACTATTATCTGGCAAAGCTAGTGCAATTTCTTCACGAATTTGCTCTGTTAAATCAATTTCATTCAACTCTGGCTCATCTAAGAAAATATCAATTCTTTTGTCAATATTTTGTTCATAATCTTCCAAGCATTTCCCGCAATTACTGGCATATTCAAATGAAACTTCTCCAGAAATCAATACTCCCCCAATAACTTTCGTTAAATGTAAATTATATTCAATATCAGAAATCAATTGCACAGTATCATGTTCTGGTAAAATCAAAAAATCTTTTGTCAAAATACCACTGTAATCAGCTCCCCTTGAGTCAAGGTTTGCAATTGAAATTTTTAATTCATTCTTCATTATTTTATTCCATCAATTTTTGCCTTTACAGCATCATAAACAACATCTTGTACAAAATGACGGAAATCCCCGTCACATTTAGCAATTTCACGAACTAAACGTGAACTAACAAAAGAATAATCAGTACTTGGCATCATGAATAATGTTTCACAATCATCCTTTAAGCGGCGATTCATTAATGCCATTTGTAATTCATATTCAAAGTCTGAAAAAGCTCTTAATCCACGCAAAATTGCTGAAACTTTATATTCTTCAACAGCGTCAACTAGCAACCCAGTAAATGACACAACTTTTACGTTATCATATTTTGCCGTTACTTGTTTTAGTAAATTAACACGCTCTTCAATGGTAAACATTGGATTTTTTTCATGATTAATTGCAACAGCAACGAAAACAGTGTCAAACACCAACGAAGCTCGCTCTATTAAATCTAAATGTCCATTTGTTACAGGGTCGAAACTTCCAGGATAAAGTACTGTTTTAGCTTTTTTAGTCATTTTTCTACTTTTCTTAATTTGTTTATCATTACTTGCAAACTTGAATTATACCCTCACTGCTTAACTATTTTTACCATCAGGGCAGTGTTATCATATTAAAGTATTCTACAATTATTATGATTTTTTGCAAATATTTTATCAAAAAAACGCTGATATTTGACCGTAAAAAGAAAATTTTATCAAAAACAACGGATAAATAACGGTTGTATTTTCTAACAATTGAACTATACTAAAATCTGGAGGAATTTTTATAGTGAATAAAAAATTAGTAAATGTAAATAATATTGATGCGCTAGCACATTATAATATTACCAAAATAGTGGTAGCAATCGGCGTCTTTGATGGGGTTCATCGTGGACATCAAGCACTATTAAAAAAATTACAAAAAATGGCTAAAGATCATGATGCAACTGCTGTAGTAATGACATTTTATCCTCATCCACGTGCTGTTCTCAATTCAAAAACAACTCCCAAATTAATTATTGACAATGAAGAACGCAAATTAGAATTATTATCTTCATATGGTATAAATACCGTAATAACCATACCTTTTAATAATAATTTTGCGAAACTTAGCGCGGAAGAATTTATTCAGAACTGTTTACTAAGCCATGATGTACAAATTTGCGGTCTTTGTGTTGGCAGCAAATGGCGCTTCGGAGCAAAAGGCAAGGGCACAATCACAGATTTACACGAATTTGCTGATGCAGGACATTTTGAATTTGAAGCACAGGATGAAATTTTTTATGGCGAAATCGAAATAAGCAGTTCGGAAATTCGTCGCCTCATTCCCAATGGAGAATTTCACGTGGTTGAAGAGCTTCTTGGTCGTCCTTATGAACTTAGTGGCGAAGTTGTCAAAGGCTTTCAAATAGCTTCAAGCCAGCTTGGCTTTGCAACAGCAAACATTGATGCAAAAAATAGTATAATTCCGCCAAATGGCGTTTATGCAGCACGCGCAATAATAACAACAGAATCTGGCAAAAGCAAAGCATACCCAGCAGCTGTAAATATTGGATTAGCGCCAACATTCAATTTATTGGATGGCGATACTGCACGAGTTGAAGCTCATTTATTAGACTTTGTTGAACAAGATTTATACGGGGATGATATTCGCCTAGAATTCTTAGCTTACTTACGTGAAGAACGCACTTTTGCTGACGTTCAGCAATTAAAAGAACAAATTTCACTTGATGTCAATCAAGTTAAAAATATATATCAGAAAAAATTTAAATAAGTATAGGGGTAACAATAATGTATAAAGTCAGCGATTTAACCGATAAACTTGGAGTAGCCCGCTCAACTATTAATGACTGGTTAAAAAATTATGACCAGTTTATCGATTACTCTATGCAAGGAAAAAGAAAAGTTTACTCAGAACGCACTCTTAAGGTTCTTGAAGAGATTAGTGAGTTAAGAAACTCCGGCTTATCATCGCATGAAATTTGTGAAGAACTAGAAAAGCGCCATCCTTTAAATGGCGAAGTTCACCAACAACAAGAAGTTAAAGAAAAAGCTACAAAAAACGAAGAGAGTACTTCAAAGGTAACGACTCCTGCACTATTCAACAGCGAATCACTAGCATTAATGAATCAGGAACAAACTGAACAATTAGTGGCTATTATCAATGATCGTTTACAAAGTGTTAACACTTTAAATAATAATTTAAACAACCGTCTTGATAATATTGACGAACGATTGAATGATATTGATTTGATGGATAAAGTTGAAGTTAAAAAAAGTAGCGCAGCACCGTATTTTTTCTTACTTTTATTAATTATTGGAGCAATTGGTGTATTAGCATTTTTTGCAATAAAAAAATTCGATAAATTAAACGATGAACGTGTTGCGCTAGAAAAGAAAAATTCTCAATTAAATACAAATACTGAAAATTTAAGCAACCAAGTTAGCACTTTTGATGCACAACTTAAAAAACAGGAACAAGTAAATGCGGATCATAAAGCAAAGTATGAACGTGATTTGGCAAAACAGCGCAAGGAATTTGCAGTTCAAATTGCCAGTTTAAAGGCTGAAGCCAAGCGCACAAACGATATTAGCAAAGCTTATGAAGCGCAAATTCTTGAACTAAAAAATGAATTAGCCGCCCAACAAAAAGAGTTAACAAAAAAGATTATCGAAGCAAGTAAAGCGAGCCAACAAACAGCTCAAGCAACGGAAAAAAACAATAAAATTATTGCCGAACAAAATAAAATCAATAATGATTTAACGGATAAAATTAACAGTTTAGTCGAAAAATTGGCGGAACTAAAAAACACAAAAAAAACAACTGATAATAAACAAGTTAAAGAAAACAGCACCCCCGTTAAAATAACGGCAAATACCGATAAAAAATAGACTATAAATATGAATAATAAGCCGTTAAAAATTTTAGCATTTGAACCATTTTATGGCGGTAGTCATAAACACTTTATCGACGATGTAATCAAACATAGCGAACATGATTGGAAGTTAATGACACTCCCTGAATCGCTATGGCGTTGGCGAAGCCGGACAAGTTCTATTGACTTTTTTTTTCAATTAGAAGAACTAAAAAGTCAACTAAACCCCGATAATTTTGATTTGATTTTTACGACCTCATTGATAAATGTTGCCGAATTAAAAGGTTTTTGTAGTGATCTTTTCAATAACAAAAAAACTGTTTGCTATTACCATGAAAATCAATTAGCATACCCAATCCCACAAAAAGGGAAACAACATATTGATGCGGCTTTAGTAAATATAAAAAGCGCCTTGGCAGCTGATGAATTATGGTTTAATTCTAAACACAACCTTGATTCTTTTACCGAAAAAATCAGTGCTTTTTCTACAGAAACCCCTGAGCCTTTATCGGCAAAAATTCCAGACCATATCAAAGAAAAAGCTATCGTCATGCCTCTAGGTATTAAAGCGCCACCTCAATCAGTATTAAATTTAAAAATAGGCCATAAGAAAGAAATCGAATCTCCGCTTCACTTGGTGTGGGCTGCTCGCTGGGAATATGATAAAAATTTTGCCGACTTTTTTAAGGCGTTACTTTTTTTAGAACATAAAAATGTTGATTTTCGCATTAGTGTTTTGGGAGTAAGTGAAAATTTCCGCCCTAAAGAATTTGATAAATGTTTTAAACGCTTTGAAGATAGGATATTAAATTGGGGGTTTGCGCCTAGCAAAGAGGATTATTTTAATATTTTAGCAACTGCCGACTTATTCGTTTCAACAGCCATTCATGAATTTTTTGGCATTAGCGTGGTTGAAGCAGCAATGTGTGCCACCCCTGTTTTATTACCTAACAGGCTAGCTTATGTCGAACTATTCAACCCTAAAGAAAATCCACAATTTTTCTATGATGGCACAGCACAAGACTTAGAACAAAAGCTCTATCATTTTGCGACTAATTTAATAATATCACGCCAAAAATTTATTCAAGATGGCAAACTCGCAAAAAAAATTGCAATGCAATACCAGCAGCAAAAAATTATCAAATTATATGATAAACAATTAACTAAACTTGCAAATGGAGTTTAAAAATGACCATAATTTCAACGATTGGTATGATATTTAGATCTTTCTTCTTAAGTTTAAGCTTTTTGAGCAGGTTTTGTTTGGACACAGAAGTTTATGATCCTAAAGATAAAATCTGGAAATATTACACCATTTTTTATCCATTATGCGCAATTATTATTTGCATTATGCCATTATTATTAAGTCTATTCGCTCCTTATTTGCTAAATGAAAAATATTTATCTGAAAAAGCATTATTAACTGCTCTTTTGAGCTCAATAATTTATTTATCTACATACTACTATATTACCAGAGCAATGCATTTTGATGGCTTTTGCGACGTTGCAGATTGCTTGATGGCGGTTGGAGACAAAGGAAAACGACTCTCAGCCTTAAAAGATTCAAATATTGGAGTTGGAGCTTTATGTAGTGGGGTCCTATTACTACTATTTAAATTTATTATTTTGGTTGCTATTTTTTTATCATTTAATAATGAGCTCGCTTTTGTCTTTATAGCATTTTCTGTTATAATATCTCGTAGTTTTGTAGTGCTTTTTTCAGCGACTTCAAAATCTATTTATAAAGATAATGCCAACAAAAACATCTCTTTTGCTACTTTAAATTTGCCTCAATTTAGAAATTTCTTCATAGGATTGATTTTGTTTACTATCCCATTAGCAACTTTAATTTTATTCTTTTTCCCTAAGTTTTGGGAATTATTAAAAATTTACTTTTTTTTAGCGATTTTAACTCAATTCATTTTAATGAGCATAGTCAACAATAAAGCAAAAAAGGCAATTGGGGGAGTTAATGGTGATTTCCTAGGTTACTTTATTGAACTTAGTGAAGTATCAACATTAATTATTCCACTTATTGCGTCACATTTATTATAATATTTTTTACTTTTCTTCATCTTCGGGGACATGAAATGTTTTATGAGGATTTTTAAAAATACTATCTTGCAACTGTTTCATGCTCAAATATCTAGTCCTATAGCTGTCTCCATAGTTCATTGTGTAGTGCGGAATATTCCTAAATATTGTCATCCCCATATACTTTGTCATACTATGCAAAAAGAAAATCATTTTACGCCACGGGTCACAAACAATGATGTATGAATGTTTATTTTCAAAATTATCAGAATTTGAAGTTCCTGAAGGAATAATTTTTCCAATCGGTGCTATTAACATAAAAATATGATCCCCTAAGGGCATATCATAAAGCCCATAGCTTGTCACATGCAAATTTGCTGTTTGAGTGGCATATAAAATTTTTAAATAGCAATACAGAGACATTTCATAACAATTTGCAATTGATAGCTTTAAGCAATGTTGAATAGTTGATTCAATTGCACTAATACCTCCAGTACGCCCTTGAACTTCAGTCCCATATTTATGCAAAACGTGCCATGAATATGCTTGATGTTCTTCTTTATCTTCCTTAGTATCATGCAAATTGCTATCATAATCTCCAAAATATTTTTGACGACTTGCAGAAACAGGGAAATTGCGATTAGCTTCTATAATTGATGCTTTGCAAAAGTCATAAATTTTACGCACCTCCTCGCTAGCACCAAAAGGACAGCCTTCGTCTATAAATAGTACGGTTGGATCCTTGAAGCATCTATCACATACTGGCACTGACATCATTGTTGGATAACGATGAATAATTGGCGTTCCTTCTAAAACAGGAATATAGCGAGCTCGTCGGCTTGAACAATCTTGACACACAATTTCTCCACATACGCGACAATGAACTTTATCACTACTAAAAAAACCTCCTTCAAGATATTTTTCGCATGTTTTGCATTTATTTGAACTTGCACTGTCTTGCCATTTTTCATTGCAATATATTCTCCGACAAAAATTATCAATATCACTTAAAGTTAGATTATAAATCTTATGAAGAATTTTTTCAATAAAAAAAGACTTTTGACAAATAATCAAAAGTCTTCTCTTTATATTGTTAAGCACTTAGTATTAATTTGAAGTAATAAACTGCGCTTTATATGTAACCAAATTATCACCATTCGTATAAAACAGTGTATCTTCAGGCTGTGGAGCTTGTTTTGATAACAATTTCATACCACGACCTTTTAATATACTTACCAGGCTTATCAATTTAGATTTTGTAGTATTAATAGTCACTTCAAAACCATTTTCATCACCACTAATATCTAAAGTTTCAGTGACATTTGCATCTTCGCAAGCCGTAGCAAAAGCATTATTTAAAGATTCTAAAGAGCTATCAACTGTCCAAACATGATTAACAGAGCTATCAATAATAACAGCATTTTCTTTTTTAGATTTTAAGTCTTGATTCACAATAATCTGTGATTTCGACTCATAGCTACTCTTCTGGTAATCGTCCAAGCTTACGCTGTTTTGCATAAAAAATTTATTTTCACTCAAATTAGCGGTTGTCGTTTTGGTAAATTTTGGAATCTCATTTGCTTTATTTTGCTGAATAGCGCTCACTGCCACCGAATTATTCCGTGCAGCGATATCACTTTTCATATCAATAATAGTGAATCCCATGAAAGCAAATGCTAATACAGCGGCAGCACGAAATGCATATGTTTTAAATGGAATTGACCAATTTTTATTTTTTGTTTTTGATGTTAAATCAAGTTCTTTAGATAACGCTTGTTCAATATTAAACTGGGATTGCATAATTTTTTCATCGCTAATTTTTAACAATAAATTAAGCTCTGAATCCAAATCATCATATGAAGCGATGATATCTTGACAGACCATACAGTTTTGAACGTGCATCGCAACTTGATCATGCTTAGCAGAAGACAAAGAACCATCATAAAAAGCGTTCAACATTTCAATCGAAACACAATTTTCAGTTGCTTCTGCAATAATATCAAGATTGTCTTTACTAATTTGTTGCATTATATAAACTCCTAACACATTCTAATTACTTATTATAACTCAAAAGAGAGCAAAATAAAAGCTAAAACGATAACTTCTTTCAAAATTTTTTTCAACATCTCACGTCCACGTGAAATTCTCGACTTAACAGTTCCAACTTTGCACTGTACAATATTAGCAATCTCTTCATATGAAAGGTCTTCAAGGTGTCTAAGCACCATAACCTCTCGTAAATTATCTGGAAGTTTTTCAAAACTTCTAATAATACGGTTATTTCTCTCATCCTCTTCAATAACAGCATCCGGCTTATATTTTATATCAGCCACGTCAATTTCCGTTTGATTATTCTCTCCACCATCACTATCAACGGCAGTCAAACTTAAATTAACATCTTTTCCACGGCGACGATTCCAATGAAATTTATTATGTGCCAAATTAAGCACAATGCGTTGCAGCCAAGTCTTAAACTGTGCATCACCACGAAAGCTTTCAAGACCATTAAAAGCCTTAATAAAAGCATCTTGAACTACCTCTTCAGCATCTTCTTGATTATTTACTACACCATAGGCAATAGTTAACATCAACTGCGAGTAGCGCGCAATTAATTCACTGTAGAAATGGTTTTCCCCATTCTTTACTGCATTAATCAGTTCTTCATCTGAATATTTTTTCATTGATAATCCGCTTCAAAGAGCGCCCTATCATAAATTATAGACACTCAAAATCCTAAAAAGTTCGTTTTTTTCGGTAAAAAACTATGTTTAATTTAAAAAATATGATACAATATACTTTAAGTCAAATAAAAAATCAATTTTTAAGGTATCAAAAATCATGTCTCAGCTAATTTTCAAAAATGCGAAAGTTTACGATGGCGTTTCAATTGAACCATTTAAAGCTACCGTATATTGTGAAAATACTGTAATTAGAAAAATATCCTATAACCGATACACTCATGATTCAAAAAGATCTCATAATAAAACAGTTATTGATGCAACTGGATTAATTTTAGCACCAGGTTTTATTGATGTTCATACTCATAGTGATGCTAGTTTGTTAGAAGATTTTTTACCTGCTGGCAAATTAGCACAAGGAATCACTACTGAAATTGTTGGCAATTGTGGATTAAGCCCATTCCCAATGACTTCTCTTAATCGTGACAATATTTTAAAAGTTTATAGTAAATATCCCATTTTAAGCAATTTTTTGACAAAAAAAGAAACTATAAACTTTGCCGATTACAATACTTTAAAATCATCTCTTGAGAAATTTTCCCTTGTCGGCTATAATACCTTACGTTCATCAGTGGCTGGCTACCAGCAAAAAAAGCTCAGTGAAAAACAAATTATTCAAATGAAAAAATTATTGCGTCGTGAAATTATTGCTGGAGCAATTGGAGTCTCTGGGGGATTTTTATATACCCCTGGATGTTATTCAACTATTGAAGAAATTAGCGAAGTTCTCAGCTCAGTTAGTGATTTAAATATTATATTTTGCTGCCACCTGCGCAGTGAAAGTGACGAAATCATTGAAGCTATTGAAGAAATGATTAATGTATGCCGTGCTGCAAAAGTAAAAAAACTACACTTAAGTCATTTAAAAATTGCTAAACAATATAACTGGGATAAAATTGATGCGTTATTTTCATTAATTGATAATTGCAATGACCTGCAAATTTCCTTTGACCGTTATCCATATATTGCTTCACAAAGTAGCTTAAGTTTAACATTGCCTGACAAATTTAATGCTATGCCTGATGCTCAAATACAACATTTTTTACAAAATAAACAGAATTTTTCTGCAACTTTAGAGATGTTAAAAAAATACCCTAAAGATTATTTTTCAAGAATTGTTTTAGCATCAACGCCGATTTCTGAATTTAGTAACTATTGTGGGCAAACTATTGCTAATATTGCAAAAATTTTTTCTAATTCAACCCCAGCAGAACTACTATTAACAATTTTACGCACCGATTGCAATTCAACAATGGGAGCTTTTTTAGGAAGCATGAAACAAGAAAACATGGAGCGAATAATTAATGATCATCGCTGTTTATGTGGCAGCGATGAAGTTAGTCGTCCAGAAGGGTTCAATTTAGGAAGAAGCCACCCTCGCGGGTTTAATTCTTTTCCTAAGTTTGCCGCTATTTTAGCCCAAAAAGGTTATAAAAATGGCGAAATAATCCGTCGTTTCAGCTCAAAAAGCGCCGTTACTTTCAATTTGCCAAATATTGGAGCAATAAAAGAAAATTACGCAGCTAATTTAATTTTGATGGATTTCAAGCAATATATTAGAGATTCAAACAATGCTAATTTTTCAGCCCCACACTCTCTCGCAAAAGGCATTCATGGGTGCTGGATAAAAGGACAAAAAGTTTTCTAAAAATTGCATTTGTATATTATCACCACTATAATAATTACTATAATATACTTCTTTAAAAAATTTATTAAATTTAGTGAACGAATGGAGAAAAACTGATGAATAAATCAAACAATTGGCGTGGGAACTTATGTGTTGAAATGAGCGCAATGCCTGCTTTAATTGTGATCTTTGGAGCATCTGGAGATTTAGCAAGAAGAAAATTATTGGTTGCTTTATTTAATTTATTTAAACGCAAACTACTTAACTCATCCAGCAAGATAATTGGAGTTGCTCGCAGTAAATTTAGCACTGAAGATTATCAAAACTTAATTAAAGAACATCTAACGGTAGAATATCCACTTGAAAATTGTAATACTATCCAAGATTTTTGTTCAATAATTTTATATCACCAAGGCAACTATAACGAAGATATTACCTATTTAGGCCTCTTAAAAAATATTGAACAAATTGAATCTACCTCTGATTATAGTCTAAATCGATTATTTTTTATGTCATTACCATCCAAAGTTGTCAGTGAAGTTATTCCTCAACTATCAAAACACCAATTGACAGCTTGTGTATGTGACCCTAGCAAAAAATATTGCTCTGAGGAAAACTTAATGCGCAATGTTATTATTGAAAAACCATTTGGCCATGACCTAGATAGCGCTATTGAACTCGATAACCTCTTAAAAAAATACCTTGATGAACGACAAATTTACCGCATTGACCATTATCTTGGCAAAGAAACTGTCCAAAATATTTTAATGCTACGTTTTGCCAACCTAATTTTTGAACCAATTTGGAATAATCAATATATTGAAAGCGTACAAATAACTGTCGCAGAAACACTAGGAGTCGAAGAGCGTGCTAGCTATTTTGATAAATCTGGCATTCTGCGTGATATGTTTCAAAATCATATATTAACAATTCTTGCTTTAATTGCTATGGAAAGCCCATATGAATTAAGCGCTGACGCTACACGCGATGAAATGCTAAAACTAATAAAGAGCATCCGTTATTTTACCCCTGAAACACTTAAATCCGACATTATTCGTGCTCAATACACAGCAAATAATGCCGTCACTCCGCATATTAACGGATATCTAAATGAACACAATATAAGTGAAAATTCAACAACTGAAACCTTTGTTGCAATGAAATTAGCAATTGATAATTCACGCTGGTTTGGAGTTCCTTTTTATTTACGCTCAGGCAAGCGTTTAAAAGAAAAATGTACTGAAGTCGTAATCAACTTCAAAAGCATCAAACATTCAATTTTTAAGCCCCTTAGAGCAAAAGATTTAGAGCAAAACTCCTTAGTGTTACGAATCCAACCCCATGAAGGGTTCGGAATATCGCTTCAAGCTAAAGAACCAGGTCCAAAATTATGTATGGGAACATTAAATATGGAATTTAATTACCAAGATATCTTAGAACATAAAAAATCGCTACCAGATGCCTATGAAAGACTTCTTTTAGATTGCCTATTAGGAGATCAAACTCTTTTTGTTCGTAGCGATATAATCGAAGAATCGTGGAGACTATTAATGCCAATATTAAATTACTGGCAAAATTCAGACAAAAACAATGACACAAATATAAAAAATAACGGAACTATAAGTCATTCAATCTCAGAATATTCGCACCAAAATAAAAAAATTAACAATAATAATAAACTTTTTCATTATGAAGCTTTAAGCTGGGGCCCCAAAGAAGCTGATTTAATTATTGAAGAAAATCATACTCCATGGCGCAATCACTAATTTCCAATACTTAATAAAAAAAGCGAATACTTTAATAAAAATTGTATTCGCTTTTTTAAATATTTTTAATTAAATTTAATTAAAAATATTTCCGCCAGTTCCATATTTTTTTTGTTCTAGCTTTTCTTTCTTAATTTTTTCTAATTTTTCAATATTCTTTTTAATTTTCTCTTCGCTCTTACGTTTATTCTCAGCATCTAAATCCATTAATAGACCTTTTAGGCGCTTACTCATTTCAGGCGTTGCATTAGCCATTGCACGACGTGCAATATTTCCTCTAATTTGGCTATAAGGTGGTAAGAAATTACGATTAACTCCTTCATTCTTTTTCTTGTAGTACAAATATAAATGTTTAGCTTTAGCCTCAATCGCAACAGCTGTTTCCATATCTCCTGCTAAAAGGTATCTAAACGCATTTAGAATAAAACCTGAAATCAAGTTACCTGCCTGAGTAGGATTAGCTGAATCCATATCTTCTTCAAGAATTTTTTCGACCCATTGATTCATTGGCAGTAAAAATAATAATCTATTATCATCAAAGGTAGTTCCTGTTCTTTTAGCAACTCTTCTTAACTCTAAATAATATTCTCGAGCCTGCTTTGAATATCCATAGGTATCAAGCATAACAATAGCATCTTTAAGGAAGTTAAAGTACCCAACGTCAAAACTTCGAGCATCATAATTATCCTTAGCTTTTAAATATTCCTTTTTAACTGCATCTAAAACGCTAAAATTTGGTCCAAAGTTAAAATATGCATTCTCCCCCTCTTGAATAGTTAATAAGGCTCCACGACGCCAAGAATCACGCAATCCTTGAATAACAAGACGTTCACTATTAGCATGTTTCCCTTCTGGAGCAACTTTTAACCCTTCATATCCCCAATATAGCGCTTGTGATTCCGGTAAACGCCAATCAAAAGCACCATATTTGTGATTGATTTCTGCAATAATTTTGCAATCTAAAACATACTTTTTCTTTAACCAAATTACTCGCATACACTGATCAAGATACTTAAGTTTATCTTTATCTGTGTAAACTGCGGTAAATTTTTCTGGCAATTTACCAATTCCATCTTTAGTAAATGCTTCATACAGCTCTTTGAAATTTTTATAACCTGCTTGCTCTAGAGCTTTATATACTGGATCACTATTTTTATAATGATCCTCTAATTTGGCAAATGTATTCGGCAATGTTGCCCATTTATCCCAATCAGGACGCACTTCTCCTAAGACGTTATACATCTCTTTAGCAATTTGATTTTTATAATATTGCTGTGCATCATCCATTGTTGCACCAATTTTATGCTGAAAAATCCATCCTAATTCATGGTATAAATCTGGGTCTTTAGGATTAGCAGCAATTGCTTTCCTTAATAAATCAACCCCTGCATTAACCCAACGCCAACGATCGACAAAACGTGACTCTGTAACCGAAATATTATAAGCCATATTCCAGCCTAAATAACCTAGTGCTCCAGTAAACTTTGGCTGTAATTGTTGTATCCATTTTGATATTTGTACCATTTCAAAATAGCTACCCTCTTCCATCAAATTTTTACTGCGCAACCATAATAAATTAGCAGCCACTCCACGAAAAGCTCCCAACACAACTGTTGTAAACGCCACAATTGGCGGTGCATTTTCGATTGTACCCGTATCACGCAAATTATTTTCAGTGATGCTTTCATCGATATTTTTTTGAACACCATTTATAAAAAATAAAATCGTTGCAGACACCACCAATAAGAGAATTCTCTTGAAAAATACTTTATAACTATTCATTTTCTAATCACCAGCCCCATTTCTTTTCTATAATACAACCACATTCCGACAAACATAATCGGTAGAGCTCGAAGTATTAAATATTTTAACACCACATTCCCAACAACAGCCATTTCAATCAACTGTCCACTTGCTAACATTGCCGACATATCGAAATTTTGAATTGGAATAATCAAGTATAAAATCGAATCACTTATATATACCATCATTTTATTGACAGTACTAGCGCCAACATAAAATGAATCAGCCGTAAAATAATTAGCAATAACTCCAAAAACAACATATGCTGACACAGTAAATATTGCTGTTGGAATACTCATAATTCCACCAAATGCGCATGAAATACCTGCAATTCCACAAATCATGAAAAATAAAATTGATACCGCACGCAAATAATTATTGAAAAAACCAATCTCTTTAACTAATAAAAATGGTCCATCGCTACGTTGAAAAAACAAACTTTTTGGATCAGCATCTTTGGTAAAATCAAGGTTGAAAAATCTAATTATAACCGTACCATCATCTTTAATAGCCTGCAATGGAATATTAATTTCATGCTCAACACTAGTCATAAATGTCATAGGATCACCAAAACGAACCCATGAATACTGCTTTGCTTGGCCTTTTTTAGCATTAATTTGAGCAGCATCCAAAACTTGAATTTGAAATCCACCAGCACTATCACGTTGCTTTTTGGTTGAAATTTGATCTAAAAAAGGTTTAAATCTTAAAAATAATTTTGTATCTTTCGGAAGATTTGTAGGTATATTTTTAAAAGTCCAATCAGTATATTCACCAACTTTAACTTCACTAAAAGCTTTCGCTGCGGTTTCCTGCATCTTGGCATAAATTTTACCAATTTCTTGTTTATTTTCAGAAATATCGTTTCCTGACGCTTTAAGATCCTTAATACGTTGATCAGTCAAACGCATTGCCTCTTTATCAACATCTTTAATCTCACGAGTATATGTCTTACGACCAACTAAAATTTCATTTCTAACTCGCTCTTTATCACCCTTTGCAAATTTTTGAGTATTGAATTTCCAGTATACAAGGCTAAAAATTACCACGGCAGAAGTAAATAATAACACGAAATTAATAAAAACTACTCCTAACCACTTACCTAACCAAATTTTAACTCTCGAAACTGGTTTACAAATTACCATATGTATTTGATAAGTTTCAGTATCTCGCCCCATAACAAAACAACCCAGCCAGATTGATTCAAGAACTAAGATAAAACTCACCACAGATAAACTATACTGTAGGGAAATCCTAATAAACCCTACAGCCGTCCCATCGCCTACAATCGTGTATGGCAATATAAAAACACATATTGTCAGCAATGCTAGTAGCAACTGAAAAATGTGCGACCTGATTGCTGATTTACATGTTACTTTAATTATCCCTAAAAGTGAACGCATTCTCTATATGTCCATTTATTAATTAACGCTTTAATTACGAATATTACTTATCTTCAAATTTACCTGTTAAAAGGTCACCTAAAACTTTATTAGCCTCTTGAAGTGCCTCATCCTCTTCTACGACAACTTCTTCAGATTCACTTTTAATATGAGCTTCAACCTTTTCTTCAGCCAATTCTTCAATAGCTGATGATAAATCCTGCTCGTTAATTTCTGCCGTTAATTTATCGTCATTTTCTTCAAGTTCCGAAATAGCGACACTTTTCGCTTCAACATCATCTGCCGTTAAAGACTTAAGTAATTCATTTTCTTTAATATCTTCTTCACTTTGCAGATAACTTGCAATCTCTCCAGAGCTAACTGCTCCTGCGGTTTGAACATCTTCTTGTTTTGCTTTATTAATAACATCCAAGAAGAAATCTTCCAAGTTCATCTTTGGATGACTAACTCTAATTTCATCTGTATCTAAATTTTCACGTAAAGATTTTAAAACTTTTTCAGTTTGTTTAGCGTTTAATTTAGGAAGAGTAATTTGGCAGTCTTCTTCAACCTGTAGCAAATCGTTTAACTCTCCTTCTGCACGAACTTCTCCACCATACAAAATAACCACACGGTCACAAACATCTTCAATATCACTCAATAGGTGTGATGTTACAACCACCGTTTTTCCACGGTCTTTCAATAATTTAATAAGATCTTTAACCTCACGGCAACCTAATGGGTCAAGACCAGATGTTGGTTCATCAAGAATTAATAAAGATGGATCGTTAATCATTGCTTGAGCTAAACCGATACGACGCTGCATACCTTTAGAAAACTCTCCTACACAACGATTACGAGCATGACTTAATCCTACCATATCTAGTAGTTGATCAACACGATTCTTCAATTCGATACCATACAAACCAAACAATGATCCAAAAAATTCTAATGTTTCTTGAGCTGTTAAATATTTGTAAAGATATGTTTCTTCAGGCAAATAACCCACTAATTTCTTAGTTTCGACGGCACGTGGTGGTTGCCCTAAAACTTTTAAGTTACCTCCAGTAGGGTAAAGTAACCCTAAAATCATCTTCACAGTCGTTGATTTACCACTACCATTTGGTCCTAATAAACCAAATACTTCGCCCTGCTTTACCTCAAAATCAATATCATTAACAGCACGCGCTTTTGGACGAGCCCAAAAATCGCGGAATATCTTTGATAATCCTACCGCTGTAATTACTGATTCTTTTTTAACATTAGACATTATAAATCGTTGCCTCACTCTTTTTATTGCACTATAATTTACAAATTTTAAATTTATATATTATCTGTGACATAAATTATTTAAATATTTTGAGCACTTTTATATTTCAAAAAGTGCCCATTTCAAGCTATCTACTGCTCTACTTCTTCATCTTCATCAGTTTTTTCTTTTTGCTTAAGGTTTTCTTCAAATGTCAATTCTTCACCTGTTCTCACTAAGCGAGCACTATTAAAAATAACCACCACAGTACTAATTGTATGAATAACTGCCGCCATTATTGGGTTAAGAATATTAAACATCGCCAAAATAATTCCACCAAATACACATAACATGCCAATGAAAAGGTTTTGATTAATAATAATCTTTGATTTCTTTGATAAAGTCATTAACATTGGAATACGACGTAAATCATTTGTCATTAATGCAATTGACGCACTATTAATCGCGATATCAGAACCAATTGCTCCCATCGCAATACCTAAATCCCCTGCTGCAAGTGCAGGTGCGTCATTCACACCATCTCCCACTACTGCAACCAATGAATTTTCTTTAACTTTTTCTACATAAGCAACTTTTGTTTCTGGTAAACATTCACTTTCGTAATGGTCTAAAGATAATTTATCTGCAACATTCACAGCAACGCTATGACGGTCACCAGTTACCATTGCACAGTGCTTCACCCCTTGCAAACGCAAATCATCAATAATATGTCCTGACTCTTTACGCAACTTATCTTTCATCCCAATCCAACCAAGATTTTTACCATTAACAGTAACGTGAACTACACTCATACCTTCTGCTTCTGGATCATGCTCCTCTTCTGGTAATTCTAAACCCAAAGATTTTAACCACTTATAACGACCAACTCTAATTACATCATCGCCATCATAAGCAATTACACCTTTGCCATGCACCTCTTCAAATTTATCAACTTCTGGTAACTTTATCCCAGCCTCAGCAGCCAACTTACTAATTGCCATCGCTGTAGGGTGATTACTATGTGCCTCAGCTGTCGCACCAGCTTTTAATAATTGTGCAGGACTGACGCCTTCAACGCCTTGAAGTTTTGCCACAGACAAAATACCATCTGTTAAAGTACCAGTTTTATCGAATACAAATGTTCTAATTTTAGACGCTAACTCTAAGTGAGAAATATTTTTAATAAAAATACCTAAACGAGCCGCTGCCGCAACTGCCGCAACCGTTGCAGATGGCGTTGCTAACACAATTGCACATGGACAAGCAATCACTAATACTGAAATTACTTTTTGTATCGCTTCTTCGTTATTACTTGATAAAAAGTATGCCAAACCTGCAATCATCAAAATCGTAGGTGTATAGTAAGCAATATAATTATCAATCACGCGCACAATTGGTGATTTGCTACTTTCAGCCGCTAAAATCATATCTTTTACTTGGCCTAAAGTTGTATCTTGACCAACTTTAGTAACTTCAATATCTACGCTACCTGTCAAGTTTTGTGTACCAGCAAAAATATCATCACCTGCAACCTTATCTACAGGAATTGATTCCCCAGTAATCGATGCTTGATTTACCGTACTCTCTCCTTTAATAATTTTACCATCAATAGGGAAATTGTCCCCTGGTCTTACACGAATAATATCACCAATTTTAAGTTCTAAAACATCAACTTCAATTTCCTCGCCATTGATAATTTGACAAGCAATTGGAGGAGTTAATTTAATTAATTCTTCAATTGAACGTTGTGCTCCACTAGCTGTTTTTGTTTCAATAATGATTGTCAACATCAAGAAGAAAGAGATAATTCCAGCTTCTTGAAAATTTCCACTTGAAAAAGCAGAAACAACCGCTAATGCAACCAATGAATTCATTGTGACTTTACCTTTCAACAACTCTTTAGCTGATGTAAAAATAATCGGCACAGCTAAAATCAAAGAACCAATTAATGCACTAAAAAAGAATGGATATGGTTGTTTTGGTAAAAGATAAAGTAAAATATATGAATTTAGAATAAATATACCACCAAAGATTGCCAAAGACAACGTTGCCATTGAACGTTCATGTCCGTGTCCATCAGTCAATAAATCAACATTTGAATTATTGTCTTGAACATTTTCTGTATTTACATTTTCACTCATTCTAATTACATTCCTCTATTTATTAGCTTCCAACTCAATAGCACGTTTCAATAATTCTTCTTGACTAACTTTCTCAACTTCTGGATTGATCTTAATTCTAACCTGTTGTTCGCCTTTACCTTTGCTTATAATATACTTACGATCAATTTGTCCTAAAATTTCAGATAAAGTGTTATTCATCAAAGTTAATGATACAGCTTCTGGAGCTAAAGTATACTCTTTATATATTTTTTGGAATCGAATATTCTCTGCAATTGTGCTTTGAACAATTCTTGTTTTATACGCTTTAGCATCTGCAACAACCTTATTTGCTTCAGTCGCTGCATCTTGAATAATTTTATCAGCCTCTTGAGTCGCCTCATCAATTTTTTGCTGAGTGCTTGTATCAATTGAAGCAACTCTACGGAAATCCTCTTTAAGAGCTTCAGGAGGTGATGGTTGGCGTGGAATATTTACTGTATTAATTACAACACCAATATCAAGTTTTTCTACCGATTTATTAAAATCTCTAATAACTTCCATACGGTAATCATTTACTCCATAAAGAACTTTTGAGACTTCACTTGAAGCTGTTACTTTAATTACAGAATTTCTAAAACGATTTGTCAAAATATTTTGTAATGATTCTAAATTAATAATTGAATTTGAACTTACACTGCCTCCAGCTGATAAATTTTGTTCAAAATCATTACTATAACATGTTAAAAAGAATTTTTCTGGATCTTTAATTTGATAAACAATATCCCAACCAGATAAAACGATATTTGTATCACCAGTAATCAAATAATCGTCACGTCCTGGCGCTAAAGCTTTACTTGGACGCGTTGGGTTTAAAATCTTTTCATTAAACTGAATATTCATCGTTTGTGGATTTGTTGGAATCTTAATTTTACGGCTTACTGGTTCAGGAAAAGACCAATTTGCACCGCTTGATGCTGGATATGTTTCAACATATTTTCCAAAACGCATTAAAACTACTGCGTGACCTGGGTCGGCCTCAAAATATCCGTTCAAAGTAACGAAATACCCTAACATTCCAATAATGGCAAATAATAATCCCGCAAAAAATATCTTAAATCCTTTTACTAAAGCCTTGATACCTAATGCGAAGCTACCATATTCATCTTGAGCAATATTTCTGTTTTGCATGATAACCTCTTTGTTTTATTATTTACTGTTATTTTCTTGTTTTTTTTCATTAATTGCTTTGAATTTTAAGATATCAAAAGGCGCTGACTCTGTATCTAAAATCAAAGTAGTCTTGCTTTTTGTCACATTACGCATTGCTTCAAGTTTTCTCAAGAAAGCAGCTAAGTTTGGATCTTTACTAAAAATTTTATAGTACTGAGCCGCTTCTGCGTCACCTTCCGCGCGAATTTGTTCTGCTTTAGAGCGCGCTTTAGCAATAATAATCTTTTTGTAAGTATCAGCGTCATCTTTAATACGTTGTGATTCATTTTTACCACGGTTAATAGATTCTGCAGCAACACGTTTACGGTCAGCTTTCATGCGTTCGAAAACTTCTTTTGTTGTGTTTTCAGGAATATTTACCGTACTCAAACCTACCGAAGAAATTTTAATACCGTAATCTTTAAAATATTTATTTAAAGATGTTTCAATTTTTTCGCAGATTTCAGCCGTTTTCATTTTCTTTGGGTCAATATTGATTAAATCACTGAAATTATATTGATTAATCACTTCGCCACGTACACTACGCATACGAGAATTAATTGCTTTTACACCCTCTTTTACATCAAAGTTATAACTTAAACAAAACTTTTCAGGATCAACAATTTGATAACTCATTGCAATACCAATAATGATATTCTTTTCATCTTTAGTAATTGTCTCTTCTAAGCTACCCTCTGTAGCAATAAAAGGACGAATACGCTTATCAATAGAAGTAGCTTTTTGAATAAATGGTAATTTAATTTTTAAACCACCATCATCTTTAATTTGCTTTGTTTCCTTGTCATATCCATAGATCGTTGAAACTTTACCAAATGTAGTGATAATCACATAATCTGTTGAGCGAACTTGCTTTGTAAATAAAATCATCGCAAAAATAAGAATTACTACTAGCCCTAAGATCAAAGATGGCCAATGACGTAATAATTTATTACTCTCATTAGTTTCAACTGCTGTGTTAGTGTTTGAATCAGACATTAAAAAATCTCCTCATTTATATATAATTTTTTTTATTTTGTTAATTAATCTTATTTACCCATATCTTCTAGTGGGATGCTAACTGAATCTAAGCGAGTTTTTTCTTCAAGATTAATTTCGTAAACACTACTTTTTAAATCTTCAGAAACAACGAACTTTCTCACATTTTTTAAATCATTTTCCAAGAAGTCTAAATAAGTTCTTAACATGTAGATATTTGGACTAATTTTATATGCTTGAAGTTGATTTTCAAAACGTTTACTCTCACTTCTAGCAACTTGAACTACACTATTTTTATAAGCTGACGCTTTTTGAATTTGAGTGTACTCTTCAATTTTTGCGCTAGTTTCAATATTCATTTTCTCTGTTTCAGCTTCAATAATCAACTTATTAGCTTTTTCACGAGCAGAAACAACATTTTGAAACTCTACTGCTACAGAAGCTTCTGGATGAACATCGTGAATATTAACTGTCACAATATTAACACCTAATTGTTGCTCATCTGCACGTTTTTGAATTTCTTTAATCATATAGTCAGCTGCTTTCTCTCGATCACTACTCATAATCTTAATTAGATCACTACTTGCAAGATATTGAGTTGCAACACTATCAGCAATATTTTTTAATAACTGTGGAGTATTTTTATTTTTATACGCATAATCATAGAAACCATCAGGTTTTACACGATATTGCAATGCCATATTAGCTGCTAATTGAGATACAGGAACTAACTTTCTATCACTAGCTTTACCGCTTTTTAAATCATCAGTTTCAGTTGCTAATAAAAACATTGGCTCTTTGGCATAATGTTGTTTTACCCATAAAATTTTATCATTACCATGGCTATTATGACCTTCCGCTACTTCTTTTTTAGGACCAATACTAATTTCAGGCATTAACTGGGTCTTAAATACTCTAATTTTACCAAAAGGGTAAGGATATTTCAAATAAAATCCAGGTTGAAGAGGTTTTTTAACATCCTCCATCGCTAGTTTACCTAAATTTTCTCTAAAGCCAACCTCGTCACTCTCAACAATAAAAATTGAACTAAAAATCCATAATAAAAATAACCAAACTAGAATTAATGGAAATAATGATTTTTCTACAAAACTATAAATCCAAGTTTTTGAAACTTTAAAACCAAATTGATAATCAAGAGTTTCAGAAATATTTCTCACCATGCCACCTGGTTCAGTAAAAATCGTTAAAATACGACTTTCAAAAACTGGCTTTACTTCCTCAGTAGTACGTGGGCGATAGAATTCAGTAATAATAATCAAAACTTGTTCAACCATTAAAACAATAATTATTGGGGAAATAATTTTATATGTTAAGAAAAAGTCAACTTTTGGAGCATTAAATTTTTCTGTAAAACACACTGCAGAAATACCAGCAATAATTTGAATTACAAGAAAAACAACATACCATGCCCCAACCGCTTTTAACCAACGGAATCTCTTATCACGAGATTGTCCTACTAAAAACATACAAGCAAATAATGTTGAAATTAATAAAATTAAACATAAAAGTAAGGAATTCATTGGATTAGTTGGCTTAATAAACTCTTCGCCCTTAGGCACTAATTTCCAGCTTGTATTTGTTAAAAGCAACATAATTCCAGAAATTAGTAAAATTCCAACAGCAACAATGTATGGTGAATATTTCATAAAAAGCTCGTACGACCGATATGCTGTAAACCGCACATCACTTTCAACGTCGAAAGCACTTTGATCTGCTTTTCTTTCCTTGAGAAGATATTTTTCTTCTTCTTCTCTTGAAGCATTTAAACCTAATTTTCCTTGAATAAACGTAAAAACACAAAGCAAAAATGAAATCCACGCTGGAATCATCGCTAGCTTAAACGTTTGCAGGCCAATAGCTCTGCCTTTAACACCAAAGAAATAAACCACTCCTCCTAAAATAAGGGAGAAAACACCAGAAATTACCGAAAGCATTATTAATTGTCTATAACTTTCAATATTTTCTCTTAGCTTAGCTGTACTCTTCATACACTCAACCTTTCTTGTTTTTGGTTCAAAGAGTGCTACAAAACATAACTATAATTTATTAAATTACAAATTTCATAACACCCTAATTACACATTATTTTACTTCTAGTCTATCTTAATAATATCACAATTTTATATTAATGTCTAGAAAAAAAATGATTAAATTTAAGTAAATTGATAATATTTCCTAATGTAACTCAATACTTTCCAGTTACATTTTAAACCTTTAGGGAAAGTTACAAAATCTCCTGCCTTAATTTCAAACAGCTGCCCATCTTCGGTAGTAACAATAACTTCACCTTCTATAATTAGGCAACTTTCTGTGGCTTTATATTCCCATGGAAATTCAGACTCCTCTTTTTCCCAAATTGGCCAGAGCTTTATTTGCCGTTGCTTAATCTCTTCTTCTGACAATTGTTTTATTACAATTTCATTCATAAACTTTCCTCCTAGTAATAAATGATATTTAAACCAATTAAAATTTTCACCAAATTTTAGTTAATATTTCTTTATATACTTTAAATTATAAAACATTTAATGTTAATCTTTCATATTTTTTACAAACCTTTCAATTCTATCAGTTGCAACTTTTATCTCTTCCAAACTCATTGCATAACAACAACGAACAAATCCCTCTCCACAACTACCAAAAGCTGTTCCAGGGACAACCGCTACACGCTCTTCTTCAAGTAATTTTTCAGCAAAATCTAGCGAACTAAGCTTAGTACTCGTAACTTCAACAAATAGATAAAATGATCCTCTTGGCTTATAACAGCGTAACCCCATCTCATTAAACCTTTTTACAAAATAATTACGACGTTGCATATATTCATTTTTCATCATAAGCATAGATTTTTTTGAATTTCTTAATGCTTCAAGAGCTGCCTCTTGACTAGTAATTGAAGCGCATAACATTGTGTATTGATGTATTTTCATCATTGCATCAATTAATTCTTTAGGTCCACACGCAAAACCAACGCGAAAACCAGTCATAGCATATGCTTTTGAAAAACCATGAAGAAAAATTGTTCGCTCTCTCATTCCAGGATATGATGCAATACTCGGTAAACGTTCTTCATAAGTTAATTCTGAATAAATTTCGTCCGTTAAAACAATTAAATCATGCTCAACGGCTAATTTTGAAATCTCCGTCATTTGCTCGTTATTTAAAGTAGCTCCTGTAGGATTACATGGAAAGTTAAGAATAATAGCCTTTGTTTTTGGCGTTATTTTCTCCGCTATTTGTTTAGCATCTAGTGAAAACTCATTATCAATATTTGTTTCAATTTTTACAGGAACACCATGTGCCATTTTTATTTCTGCATTATACGAAACATAACATGGTTCATGGTAAATCACTTCATCGCCGATATTAATAAGCGCACGCAGCGCTAAGTCTAATGCTTCACTCACCCCAACTGTAATAATACATTCGTCAACAGGGTTGTATTCAACATTGAAATCCTCATCTTTTAAATAACGACAAATTTCTTTACGAAGCGATAACAATCCTAAATTAGACGTATAACTTGTATGTCCCTTCTCTAACGAATAAATTGCTGCCTCACGAATTTCCCACGGAGTAGCAAAATCAGGTTCTCCAACACCTAGAGAAATCACGTTATCCATTAAATTCACTAAATCGAAAAATTTTCTAATACCACTTTTTGGCAATTCTTGTATATGTTGTGCTATAAATTTATTATAATCCATAATATTCACTTTTTATCTTTAATATTGCTTATTGAAAGCAATTTTTAATTATGGCGTTATTTTTAAACGCTCAAAATCTTCATCTTCATGCAAAATCATATTTGCTTGTTTATATTTTTTCAGAAGAAAATGAGTTCTTGTTGATGTTACTCCATCAATCGTTGACAACTTTCGTGCCACAAATGACGCAACTTCATTTAAGGTTTGACCATTTACTACCAAACGTAAATCATAACCGCCACTGATCAAATAAACCTCTGATACTTGGCTAAATTTAGCAATTTTTTTAGCAACTGGATCAAATCCACCATCGCGCGAAGGACTCACTTTTACCTCTATAATCGCCTTCACTGCGCTATTTTCAAGAGCTTCGTCATTAATAACAGCTGTATAACCTTTAATAACACCACCTTCTTCTAAACTATCGATACATTTTTTAACTTCATCTTCACATACATCTAGCCTTGCGGCAATTTCACTATTACTGATTCGTGAATTTTGCTGTAATAATTTTAAAATTGATTCACGCATTTTATCATATCCTTATATTAAGTTTTAATTTCATTAAAACAATTTTATAACATTATTAATTAATAACCGTACCAAAATAAACACTGGTACCGCAACTAATAAACTATCAACCACATCAAGCACGCCCCCCATTCCGGGTAAAATATTTCCAGAATCTTTAACGCCACATGTTCTCTTTAAACTTGATTCTACTAAGTCGCCAAAAAACCCGCCAAAATAAAGCAATACACCATAAAATAACGGTAAAATAACGACTAAAATTTTAGAATCGCCACCTAAAATAATCATTTTTATATTATAATCCATTAAAAATAAATAACTAACGACTACACTTAAAAAAATACCGCCAATCACGCCTTCAATCGATTTTTTAGGACTAACCTTTGGCACCACTGGATGATTTTTACCACCATTCAATTTATTACAAATCATCCCTGTACAATATGCTCCAGTATCTCCAGCTTTAGTAACCAATATTATATAAAGCAAAACCATTTTACTAAAAGGAGAACGAACAAATTCTAAATTTCCTTTTACATCTATTAATTGACTGATTTGAAATAAAAATTCGATAACAAAAGATAATGGTGCCATAATCATAAAAAATGCTACCGCTGTCATTAGTACTCTTTTTAATTTATCTTTATCACTAATATTTTTTAAAATCATAAACCAGAAAAATACTGCAAATATTGGATATGGCACAGGAATATTTGACACTAAACCATATTTAACAATATAGCATAAAGTAAAAATAACGGCTAACCAACCGCCAATTTTCTTAAATCCGCCATAACCAATATTTTCAGTCATATTCAAAAATTCATAAACAGCAAAATATGACATTGGTAATGCTAGAATAGCGGCGGCAAATGTCGACACATAAAAATTTTCAACAAACACAATCGTACAAAATAACGATAACAAAACTACAAAACTAATCAAACGGTGTTTTAACATTAAACTTTCCTTTATCTTCTCTATTTTTATTTTATCTTATGCTTGTTCTTTGCCAAATCTACGTTCACGACCATAAAAACTATTTAAAGCCTTATTTAATTCTAACTCATCGAAATCTGGCCATAATTTATCAGTGACATAAAATTCACTATACGCTAGTTGCCACAATAAAAAATTACTAATTCGTAATTCACCACTTGTTCTAATCATTAAATCAACTTCTGGTACTTCTGGAGCATATAGATAATTAGTAAAATTACTCTCATCTAAACTATCTATATTTAAATTTCCAGCCATAACATCTGCGGCTACTTTTTTTGCCGCATCAACAATTTCCTCACGTCCACCATAACTAAAACATAGCGTTAAAACACCCTTACTATTGTTTTTTGTACTTTTAATTACTTCTAATAACCTTTGGCGCGCAAATGGAGGAATCTTTTCAAAACGACCGATTGCTAATAATTTAATATCATTTTTCATTAATTCAACTTCATAACCATCAAGAAACTCTTTTAACAATCGCATAAGAGCATTAATTTCGGCAGGGCTACGTCGCCAATTTTCACTACTAAATGCATACAAAGATAAATACTTAATCTGATATTTTTCCATCAACTGAATAATTTCTTTGACGTTTTCAGCGCCAGCTTTATGCCCTTCAGTACGTTTAAGACCGCGTTGTTTTGCCCAGCGCCCATTACCATCCATAATAATCGCTAAATGATCAAGCTTATTTTTTACCATAAAAATAATCCTCTATCATAATACACAAAGTATGATAAACCATAATATGATATTCCTGAATTTCGTGAGTAACATCGGATGGCACTGTAATCGTATAATCACAAACTTTTGCTAGTCTTCCGCCACTATTCCCAGTCAAAGCAATTGTTGGAATTTTTTTAGCTTTTGCAATTGTTACCGCACGGAGGATATTCTCACTGTTCCCTGATGTTGAAATTCCTAAAAAAACATCATTCCTGCGTGCCATAACATAAAGCTGTTGAGCAAACACATTTAAAGGCTCTTCATCATTAGCAAAGGCAGTTGTTAGTGATAAATGCGAAGTTAAGGCGAACGACCTTAATCCTGCTTGAAGTCCACGCGCTAATGCTTCACCATGCTCATAATTCTCTTTACTAATAGTTGCTATATCATTTTCTGTTAATCGACGTGGTAAAATAAACCCTTTCATTAATTCACCAACGATATGTTCTGCATCTGCAGCACTACCACCATTCCCTGCAAGGTATAAAATTCCATCATTTTGATACAATTCACACCAGCAATTAAAAACGTCAATTATTTGTTGTTCACATTGCTTTAAAGATGGACAACGTTGTAATAATTTATCTAAATGTTTATTCATTTTTAAAACTCTTTATTTTTTTAATCACTTTTTACTGTATTTTTAATATATACCAAAAAAAATAAAAAAATAGGGAGAAGAGTCATTAATAGGATATTGTTAATAAGTTTGTTGATAATTTATTAAAAAATCTTCATTATTTCTTGTTAATAATTATACTTTAATAATCCACAGTTTTATTTTTAATTTTCGACATTCTTACTAACATACTCTTCTATTTATAAGTTACTAATTTTTAAAAAGATATAAAGTTATTAAAGTTATTAACAGTATATAATAAAGATAATAATTTTTTAATTAATTTAATATACTATTTTTAATATCATAAACATGTTTAAAAAAATATCATAAACTCATAAAAAAAAATGGAAATATCTAAATATTGTAGTTATATTAATTACTAAAATAAAAGTAATATAGAAAACCCAAAAAACTGGAATATGACTGAATATGAAAATTACTGTTAAAAAAGATAATTTACAAAAAGCACTGCAAAAAGTCAGTGGAATTATTAATACTAGAACTACATTGCCAATTTTGTCTAATGTTTTATTTGAGGCAGAAGATAATAAATTAAAATTGACGACAACTGATTTAGAAATGAGAATTTCAACAGTAGTAGAAGCAACAGTGGAAATTAGTGGTTCAACAACAATTCCAGCACGTAAAATTTTATCAATCGTTGGTAAATTTAATAATGAAGAAGTTAATATTTCAACTAATGATAAACATCACAGTACTATTATTTGTGGTACTTCAAATATAAAATTATTAGGTTTATCTGGTGAGGATTTTCCTCCGGTAGTTGATTTCGATAGTGTGAAGCAAATTTCATTTAAACAAAATGTTTTCGCAAAAATTATTGAGCAAATTGCTTATGCTGTAAGTTTAGATGATTCTCGTAAGGTTTTGCATGGAATTTTATTTTCAATTGCAGATAATACTTTTACTGCGGTTGCAACTGACGGTAAGCGTTTAGCTTTAGTTGAAAAAGTAGCTGAAAACTTCTCAGGTGAAGAAGGTGATACAATTGTACCTTTAAAAACTGCCACAGAAGTAAAAAGAATTCTAGAAAAAGATGGTGAAGTTTCTATCTCTATTGGCGAAAAAATGGCACAATTTACAACTGACGAAGTTTGTTTAACTACGAAATTAATTGAGGGTAATTATCCTAATTATCGTCAAGTTATTCCTCAGAATTTTAGTCGTCAAATTGAAATTCCACGCAACGATTTTATCGCTAAATTAGAACTAGTAGCAATTACTCTTAGCGATAGTAGTTCGTTTATTAAAGTAGTTTTTGAAAATAATAAATTGGTCTTAGAAGGTAGTAGTAGTTCAGTTGGTGAAGGGCGTGATTATTTAGATATTGATTATGATGATGAAAGAATTGAAATTTCTTTTAACCCAGTATTTTTAGCTGATCCGTTCCGTCATTCAACAGCTGATAATGTTATTGTGCGTATGAATGATGGAGTTAGTCCTGTGGCTATTGAAGGTGGCGAAGGTTTTTTATATGTGATTATGCCGCTTAGAAATAAATAAAAATCTTAATAAAAAACATAAATCAAGTTTTTTATATTTAAATAATGCTATACTACCAGTTATTGTAGGTTGTATAGCGTTAATTTTTATAGGAAAATAATGTTTTGTTAAATAGAATAGTATTAAATAATTTTAGAAATTATCAAAACTTAGTTTTGGATATCGGTGAAAAAAATAATGTTTTAATTGGCGATAATGGTCAAGGTAAAACAAATTTTTTAGAGGCTATTTATTTCACCTCAATGTTACGCTCTTTTAAGACTTCTCGCATAAATGAGATAAAAAATCTCGATTCAAAAGATTTTTTTATTGGTTTACTGTATAATAATAAAGTTGATAAACGTGAAAAGTTGACTATTAAATATAGTAACGGGAAGAAAAAACTTTCAATAAATGATCAAGTAATTAGAAAGTCTAGTTTGTTTATAAATCGTTTTAAGACGGTAGTTTTTGCACCAACTGATATTAATATTGTAGTAAATAATGCAGCTTATCGCCGTCGTTTTATTGACATAATCATAATTACACTGGAAGAACAAGCGGTGGGTGTTATGTATGAATATAATACTGCTTTAAAGCAACGTAATGCGCTTTTAAGGAGAGGAAAATGTGATTATGAGTTATTGGGTGTATTTGATGAAATAATCGCTAGAAATGGCGCTAAAATAGCTAATTGGAGAAAAATTTATCTTGAAAAACTTTTTCTTGAAGTGGCTGATATGGTGGCTACTTCAAGTTCTTTAGGTCAAGATAATTTATTCAATTATCATTACTCTAGTAATGATAATTATTTATGTGAAAAAGATTTTTTAGCATTATTGTCTCAAAATCATGAGCGTGATATTCAACGAAAAATAAGCTCTACAGGTATTCATTTAGATGATATTGATTTTTTCTTGAATGAAAAAATATTGCGCAAATATGGTTCTAATGGTCAGTGTCGGATGTTGTCATTAATTTTGAAAATGGCGCAGTTGAAATTGCTTTCAAAGTTTAAAAAAGATGATAGTGAAATTATTGTTTTAGTTGATGATGTTACTGGTGATTTAGATGAAAGATTTAAAGAACAATTTTTTGAAATAATAAAGGTTGCAAATCAAATGTTTTTTACATTTACTGATGAATATAAAACTAATTTTATTGGCGAGTGTTGTAAATATAGAATAAAAAATAACGAAATAGTAACTTGTTAATTAACAATATATTGTATATAATAACGGTGAAATAACGATAATATTGATTAATTTTTTAAAATAATAGATAATTAAAATATAGAGAGTAATTTATGAATACAAAATATAACGCTATAATGTGTCGTTATCACGAAATCGCAATTAAAGGAAATAACCGCGGAATGTTTGAAAAGGTTATGATGGAAAATTTGCGATATTTATTAAAAGAAATTAATGGTATTGAAGTTTTTAAAGTGCGCGGTAGAATTTGGTGTTCTTTAAAAGATAAAGTACCATTTTCAGAGGATGACGTAACTATTATTAAAATTGAAATGCAAAAAGCATTTGGTCTTGAATCATATTCGCTAGTAATTATGACGGATAGCACTTTTGAATCAATTATTGAAGCAATCAAAGAGAGTGAAGAAGATATTTTTGAGACGCAGTTCTCAAATAAGAAAAAGGTGAATTATCGAGTTAGAGCGCGTCGTGGTGATAAAAAATTTCCACTTAGATCTAGAGAAATTGAAGTTGAAGTTGCTTCTTATATTGGTAAAAAATATGATGGCAAACCTTTAACGGTTAATTTAGAGGATAATGCAGATATTACAATTGGTATTGAAGTGCGTGAAAAGTGGTCGTTTGTTTTTTATGAACAGTTCCCATGTCCTGGAGGATTACCAGTTGGTTCTAATTCGCAGGTGTTAGCTTTGCTTTCGGGTGGAATTGATTCGCCAGTTGCTTGTTATATGATGATGAAGCGTGGTTGTAATGTGGAATTTTTGACATTTCATAGTCGTCCATATACGCCGCCTGAAACAGAAAACAAGATATATGGTATTGGGCGCTATTTAAATACATTTCAAAAGCCAAAACGTATTTTTAGCTGTAATTTAGCGCCATTACAAAAAGCATTTCGTGATAATTGTCGCGATCGTTTTAGAACTATTCTTTATCGCCGAGCTATGTTGCGAATTGCAAATTTAATTGCTAAGAAACAGCGTCATTATGCATTAGTTACTGGTGACAGTGTTGGTCAAGTTGCAAGCCAGACGGTCGTTAATATGAATACCATTAATGCTGCTAGTGAATTAGTAGTGCTTCGCCCATTAGTTGGTATGGATAAAAATGAAGCAATTAATATTGCTAGAAAGATTGGAACTTTTGACCTTTCTAACGAGCAAGTTCCTGATAGTTGTTCTGTTTTTCAGCCTAGTAATGTATCAACTCGTGCTTTTATTGAAGAACTTGAAGCTGAAGAAGATAAGGTTGAAAATTTAACTGAGCTACTCCAAGAAGCTGTTGATACTATTGAAATATTATATTAATCATCTACTATAATTCAAATATTGAGAAAAAAACCTCCAGCATGTATAATCACCTTAGCCGTGAAATAATAAACTTACATTCTGGAGGATTTTTATGTATAAAGTATTAATTTTGACAATATTAATATTTTTAGTTACTGGTTGTACTCGTTATAATGAAAGTGAAATAGGTTATCTTAATGGAGTACAGGGAGCTATTAAATATGAGCCTATTGTTGAATTTAAAGATGAAAAAATTGAAGCTGATGTTGGTTTGAATATTCTTTTTTGGTTTATTGTTTGGGCTGATGATAATTTAGCGGATGAGGGAATGTCTCAGAATTCAGTGTCTACAAGAATAGGACAGTTAAAAACGGCTGCTTACTATAAAGCATGTGAAAAATCTGATTCAGACCTACTGTTAGCAGCTAAATATAAACTTGAATCACGAGATTACTTCTTTTTTAGGAAGTTAAAGTGTCAAGTGCAAGGGTATCCTGCTAATGTTTTAGGAATCGTCGAAAGCAATAATATTAAAAAGAGATAAAAAACTAATTTAAATTCTTGTTTTTAAAGCTTGAATACTTGTAAAGGTAAATTATATTACTTTCATGTTAGGATTTTTAACTAAATAATATTAACAAAAAGTAAATGAAGTTTTCAAAAGTATGTCTTTTAGCTGGTATCGCTGCTGTAACTAGTATTACAACAGGTTGTGTAAATTACAATAACAGTGATATGGGGGTTGTTGCTAAACCTACAGTAGTTGAAAATTATAAACCAATTTTAGATATTAAAAATCAAGAAGTAACGTCTACTTCTGAAATTAATGTATTGTTTGGATTTATTACATGGGGTGAAAAATTTGGTGAAGAAAATTACGCTGATAATGGTTTATTAAATGAATATTCTTTACTATCTCCAACTGGTAAATTAAAGTCTACAGCTGTTTATAAAGCTTGTAAGTCAAATAATGCTGATATTATTATGGCGGCTCAATATGATATCGAAACTAAAGATTATTTCGTTTTTAAAAAATCTACATGTAAATTAAAGGGTTTCCCTGCAAAAATTAAAGGTATTGAGAATAAAAAATAATCCTTGATTTTATTTAAATTTACTAAAAAACAGTATCAAATATAAGAAAATTGATACTGTTTTTTTTGTACATATACAACTTGGCACAGTTCTTGAGTATTATGAAAACCATAATTAAAAATAGTTAAAAAGTAAAAGTCTAGAGAAAATTAAAGTTCTGGACGTAATTAATGGATTGATACTTGATTTTTAAGTATCACTAAACAGGAGGTTTTCAAAGTAAATGAGAATTCAAAACAATGTTGCAGCTTTTAATGTTTGGTCAAGTTATAGTAAAAATGTAACAGCTATGCAAGAATCAATGGGTAGATTATCAACTGGCGTAATTCAAAATACAGATGACCCAGCAGGTCTAGGTATTTCTGAACGCATGAGAGGACAAATTAAAGGTACTGCAATGGCACGTCAAAATACTGATAATGCTATTTCTATGTTGCAAACTGCAGACGCATGGTTACAGAAAGTTAATGATATTACTTCTAGAATGAAAGCTTTATCTATTGAGGCTGGTGGTATTGCTTCTGATGGCGATAAAAAGAATATTCAAACAGAATTTGCTGCTTTACAAGATGAAATTAAGCGTATTACTTCTGGTGATAGTGCTGCTGCTCAATTCAATGGAGTAGTCTTATTTGAAGGTAGCACTGATAGCATTCAGGTTGGTCCTGATGCAGGTCAAAATGTTGACTTAAGTATTCCAAACTTATCAAGTTCAAATTCAACAATAATCGGTAGCTATACAAATGCTGCAAGTGTTGCAACCAGTATGGATTGGAATTCAGTTTTCTCTGATTCATTTAGTGTAACAAGTAGCGATGTTTTAGCTCAATTAGATATCGTAACGAATCATGTTTCTAATGCTCGTGCTCAAATGGCAGCTCAACAAAACCGTTTAGCTCAAACTCGTGATGGTTTATTAGCATATGAAGATAATTTAACAGCTGCTGAAAGCAAAATTCGTGACGTTGATATGGCACGTGAAACAACTGAGTTTAGCAAATTCCAAGTTTTAACTCAAACTTCAAATGCAATGTTAGCTCAAGCTAATAAATTACCTGAAGGTATCACTCAATTACTTCAGTAATTATTTATATAGCTAATTACTACTACTGGAGTTATCTTAAATTATAAAAATAACTCCTTTTTTATTGCTAAAAATTATAACTTCATGTAAAATTATTTATATGTAACTAATATTAATCATGGATGGATTAACTATAATATTATGTGGGAATTAAAATATGGTGTTGGTAAATGTAATGTTTGCCATAAAAATTTTCCTTTAGGCACAGATGAATATAATAATTGTTTTGTATGTGGTTTTTTAGCCTGTCATGAATGTCGTCAAGATAGAATAGGTGTTAACCCACCTGAAGAATGTCCAAGAAGTGCTAAAGAGTATTGCTTAGCTAAAAATCATGTTCCTGTTTGCTTAAAATGTTTAAGGGATCCTCAGATATTATTTATTAATGAGAAAACCGAAGGTTTAAGTGAAAGTGTAGTAGAAGTTTTTGATTTATGTGTTGAAGCCGTAATATTAGCAAATAAAGTTTTTCCTGTTTCTCCTTCAAAGCAATCATTTTATGAAGATTATGATCAAAATTTACACTCAGAATCTCAACATAAAGTAGATCATTATCAATTTTCACAGAATGCTCTAGATTTATTAAGAAGACGATATAATACAGCAGGTAATCAACTTCAAGCAATTGAAAAAATGTTGACAGAAGCTTTAAAAATATCAATAGCGAACTGCAAAGAGATGTCATTGTTTTGTTTTATGTTTTTATTCTACGCTCAGCGAAGAAGAGAGATATTTACGACTCAATTTGCATTATTTGAATCATTAGATGATGATCATGTGTTTTTAATTATATCTCCAGCTGGAATTAAATTACCAAAAGATAAAACTATTATTTTTGTTAAAGAATTTGAACATAACCCTACTTTTAAAAATTTTATAATCTGTGATCCATGGAAAAAATCAGTTTTTATGGCTTCACTTTACACAAAATATATCTCAGAAAATGAAAGAATTTTAAAAAGCCATTACTCTTTTGTTAAGTTAGCTCGATATAATAGTCTTTACCGAAGAATTGATGAGTTGTGGGGTAAAATGCCTTTTGTTTTTGATTGAGTTAACAGGAGAAAATATTATGTGGGAAAGCACTTTAGGAAATAAAATTTGTTGCGTTTGTAAAAATCATTTTAATTCACATTTTTGTGAAAAAGATAATTGTTATGTTTGCGGTAGAAAAGTATGCCATGAATGTCGACAGTTTAGGTTAAATATTCCACCTCCTGAAGGATGTCCACGCTACGAAGCTAATTATGAAATTTGTTCTGAAAAGGTACCTGTGTGTTTGAGTTGTATTAAAAACCCTAACATTTTCTTTATTAAAGAACGACCTAAATATTTGCCTGAATGTGTTGAAAAAGTTTTTAATTTATGTGTTGAAGCTGCAATTTTATCACAAAAAGTATTTCCAGTATCTTCATCAAGTCAATATTTTCAAAAAAATTATGACCCTAATTTATTTGAAACAGAAGAAGAAAAATATGAACATTTTAGTTTTGGACAAGGTATGCTTGATCAGATTAGAGAAGATTCATATTTAGATAAACACACTCTTGAAGAGGTAGAAACAGGTCTAAGTCAAGCAATAAAGTTATCAGTTGGCAATTGTATGGAAAAGTCTTTATTATGTTTTATGTATATTTTTTATGCTTATCGCAGGCGAGAAATATTTACGATGGAATTTGGTTTATTTAGTCTTTTTTTGAAAGGTCATGTTTTTTTGATGGTTTCTCCAACTGGGGTTAAATTGCCTATTGAAATGTTTAATGCAACAGAATTAAATAAAAATCCTATATATAAAAATGTTATAATTTGTGATCCATATAAAAAGGCAGTTTTTTTTGCTCCTGAATATACGAAATATATGTCTCCTAATGTTAAATTTTTTGCGGATAAATTAGATCCAACTCATTTCAGTTTTAAAAATTTAGGGCGTAGTTCGTGTAAATATCGAAATATTGAACAATTGTGGGAAAATATGCGCTCTATATATATTGACGAATCTGAAGAAAATAATGAAGGTTAATATTTTTATATTTTACTCATAATCAATGAATTTAAAAGTGTCAATTTGAGAGAATTCAACTTCATAATTATCTTTTATTGCATCTAAGGCATTAACAATGTTTTTGGTCCATTGGTTGATATTTGTTCTAATGTTTCCGTAGGTTGTGAAATCTTTTAAATTAAATAATGCTACACTACCTTTTTGGCGATCAACAATTACAGCATAAAGATTTTGTTGAGAATCACAAATAGTTGTTTCCATTGCAATTACTCCTCCATGTTCATCAGAAATTCCTTTGACTCCTAATTTAATTGGCAGTAATATTAAACCAATAGGTGTGAAGCTACTAATATTGCCAATCGCACCTAAAACTGGTTTTCCACGAATAATTTGAGTTATATAAAAGTTTAAAACTAAGGAGTCACCATTGTTTTCATTAACTAATTTAAAATGGCGACTGTTATTAAAAGAATTTTTGAAAGATTCTTTAACATACTCTTTCACATAATTAAAATCATTGTCTTTCGAATAAAATAATTCTCGGGTTGTCACATTCTCCATAAAAGATCCTTCAATCATTTCTGGAGTCAATTGAACATTAACTTGAACTTTATCAAAGTTCTTAATTTTTTTATCAAACCAGATACGATCTTTAATGCTTTCTGATTGAGGGTCGATTTTTGAAAGAGCTTTTTCTTTCAAATAAATGTTGCTTTCAATTTGCTTTGAACGACAACCCGAAATACAAATACCTAAAAAAACTAATAAAAATATTTTTAAACTTAATTTTGAATCAAACTTCACTTTATAAATAACCTAAAATACTACTTAAACAATCATAAAATTTAAACTACTTAATTAAATTCATTATTATAATGTTAAAAGTTACAAAAATTTTGTAAAAATTATGAAATAGCGTTATATTTAAGGTAAAATTTGCAAAATTATAAATCAAAATATAAGGATAAAAAAATGCAACATATTAATGTTCCACCAGAAAATCATGTTAAGGTTTTAAACGGTCAAGGTTGGGTTGGATTAATCGATCAATTAGGTAGTGAAATTTCAATTGTTAATGCTGCTCGCGTTTCTTTTGGTAAACTAAAAGAAAAAATGGCTGCTGCTGACGTGAAATTATTACATTATCTTCTTGATAATAAACATACTAGTCCAATGGAACATATGGCTTTTACTTTTAGTATCCACTGTCCTTTATTTGTACGTGGTCAATGGCATCGTCATCGTACATGGAGTTATAATGAAATTTCACGTCGTTATACTGAAATTGATATGCAAATGTACGTGCCTCCTGTAATTCGTAAACAAGCAGAGAGCGACCGTCAAGCTTCTGTGGAATGGAATAGCGATACAGAAGCTGAAATGCAAGGAATTATTGATGCACATAATAAGGCATCTTTAGAAGTTTACTATAACCTTTTAGAAAAAGGCGTTGCAAGAGAGCAAGCACGCGGAGTTTTACCTCAAAATATGATGGTAACATTTTGGGGAACTGTGGATTTGAATAATTTATTACATTTCCTAGAATTGCGTGACCATAGTCATGCTCAATGGGAAATTCGTGAATATGCGAAAGCAATTAAGGCATTAATTAAGCCGTTAATCCCAAATGTTGCAGAGTACTATAAAAGTAAAGGGCAAGAGTGGTAATTATAACCATGAAAAATGTAGTGTTTAAAGAAATTTTGAATTCGAGGGATATTGAATTAATTCGTCAAGAAAAACCAGAAATACCAATTTTAGCATTGACAATTGGTGATGCTGCTGGTATTGGTGCTGAATTGGCGGTAAAGGCGGTGATTGATCAAGAATTGGCTGAAATGTGTCAAATTGTTATTTATGGGTCAAGAGATGTTATTTGTGAAGCCGTAAATCGTTTTATACCAGATTATAAAATTCATCACAAAATTTATTTTAAACACTGTATCGATTTAGATTTTTCAGAATATTTTATAGGCCAAGTTAATAGAGAATGTGGTTTAGCTGCATATGAAACGGTACGCAATGCTACTCAAGATTGTTTAGATAATTTAATTGATGGTATTGTGACTGCTCCAATGAATAAAGCATCAGTGAATGAGGCTGATATTGAATTTACTGGACATACTGAATTAATTGCAGAAATGTGTGGCGTTGAAAATTACGCCATGATGCAAAGCGATGGAGCATTGCGTGTTGTTTTTGTGACAACGCATATTGCGTTGAATAAAGTTAGTGAAACGATTACAAAAGAACGCATTATTGAGGTAACAAATTTAATTAATGATGTCATCAAACAAGAGGGTATTTTAGAACCTAAAATTGCTATGGCTGCAATTAATCCGCATGCCGGAGAAAATGGTTTTATGGGCGATGATGAAATTAAAATTGTTGAACCAGCAATTGAAGAATTATTAAAAAATAACGTTAAAGTGACGGGTCCTTTTCCACCTGATACGTTGTTTATTAAGGCTATTAGAAGTAAATATGACGGAATAGTATCAATGTACCATGACCAAGGACATATTCCATTTAAAATGTTGGCATTTGATAGTGGAGTGAATTCAACACTAGGTTTGCCAATTATTCGTACAAGTTGTGACCATGGTACAGCATTTGAAATCGCATGGCAGGGAATAGCTGATACGGGTAGTTTGTTTGCGGCTGTAAAATTGGCGGCAATTAGGGCAAAAAGTAAATTAAACTAATATATAAAAAATGGCGTTAAATTATGACTAATCTAGATCTTCAACAACAAGTTTTTCAAGTAAAACAAATTTTGAATGTTTTTTTTGGAGATTATAATTGTGAGGAGCAAAATTTATCGAATAATTTTATTAGAATTTATCGAAATTTTAAATGTTTTGTCGACTGCTTAGATAATTATTTAAACATTGAAAAGAATGATTTTGAAGAAGATAATTTAATTAAATTATTAAATAAAATAACGGAAGATAATGATGTTTATCCGTTAGAAAAAGTATTATTTGAGGTAGTTGTAATATTTTTAAATCAAAAGATTCAAAAAAATAACGGCAGTGTAGAAGAAGTTAATTTTTATTTTGAACGGGCTGATTTATTATTGAATAATAATTTGATTGATAGTTTTATAAATTATATGCTAAATCATGAAGAGTTAGAAAATTATCTAGATTACTTAAACCCTAATTTTAAAAACATAAAATTTTCTTCGAGATTTTTTAATATTGATAAAGAAATTAATATAACGGATAAATTAACGGAATTGAATTTGTGCTTAAAAGAGCAAGATCAATTTGCTGTTAGCGCTACTTTTAGTTATTTTGACGGTGATTTTACGGCTGTAAATTTAACTGATATTAGAGATATTAAAGATTTTTATGGCTATAATGAAACACGTCGTCAGTTCGCTGAATATTTTTGCAATTTTCAACAAGGTATTGATAATAGTCCTTTGTTAATTAGTAGTTTTCCAGGATTAGGAAAAACCCAGTTAACAATAGCTTCAACTATGCAATATAATAATATGAAATTGATTTTAGCTGATGTAAAAGTTTTAGAAGAACAGTTAATTAAATTAATTAATATTTTAAAATGTTATCCAAATAGAAAGTTTCTAATATTTTTTGACGATGTTGAACCTGAAAAAATAGACTGGTATTATTTTAGAACTCATGTTGGCGGATATCATTGGCTACCTAAAAATATAGCTATGGTTATTGCCAGTAATTATAAATTTCCAATTAATATTCAGAGCAGAGGACGCTATATAAAATTCCCTGAATTTGATAGTTTTATAGCTAAGGAGATGGTAACAGATAATCTAAAAGCATTAAAAATGCGTAACCCGAGTGAAGATTTGGTGAATGTAATAACAGCAGATTATCTTGATAATTTTGGACAGCAAGTATTTCAGGAACTTAGTCCACGATCTTTGGTTCGTTATTTGCAAAAATTTAACAATGATATTAAAATGCGAGCAAAAATGCTTGAATTTGCAAATAATAAAATTGTGCCGATTCCTGATGAAGAGTTATTTCATAAGTTTAATATAAAAATGTTACGCAGTTTATATGGTGAAGAGGCTGTAATCGAGTGGCGTAATAAATATTTAGGTGAAGATGATTTAATGCCATATATCGCTGGTAAATAATTGATTAGAGAGTAGTAATGATTGAATTTAACGATGAATATTTTATGTACATGGCATTGCGTCAAGCCGAGTTAGCATTTGATGCAAATGAAGTTCCAATTGGAGCTATTGCGGTTAAAGATGGAATGATTTTAGCTCGAGCTTATAATCAGGTTGAAATGCTTAAAGATGCGACAGCTCATGCTGAAATTTTAGTGATGACTCAGGCTGCCGCTGCGCTCGGAGATTGGCGGTTAAGCGATGTTGACATATATGTAACTAAGGAACCTTGTGCAATGTGTGCTGGAGCGATGGTTAATGCACGCGTTAAACGGGTGATTTTTGGTTCGAGTGATAACAAATATGGAGCGTGTGGCGGAGCGTTAAATGTGACGCAATTCCCAGGAATGTTGCATCAGGTTGAAATAAAAAAAGATGTTCTTGAATTTGAATGTACGGAATTAATTAAACTTTTTTTTCAGAGAGTACGTCAAAAAAAAGGATTGTCAGGTAAAAAATTAGAGGATTAAGAATAGTATGGATCAGAGTAGTTTAGATCAACAAAATAAATTTTACTGGAATGAAGTTGCGGAAGATTATCAGGAATTATGTCATATTACAGTGGAAAATTTTCATTATGCACCATTGATTGCTGGAGATGATTTTTTTAAGCTATTACCGAATGACTTAAGTGGCTTGAAGGCTCTTGAAATTGGAGCTGGTGGCGCACAAAATAGTATTTATTTGGCAATGAATGGAGTTAATTGTATTGCTAATGATATTTCTGAAAAACAACTCAAATTTGCTTCAGAATTAGCAGAGCGTTATGATGTTGAACTGGGAACGTTATGTTGTCCAATGGATAATTTAATTAATGAGTTAGATATTACTTCTGAAGAAGATAAATTTGATATTATCCATTCGAGTTATGCATTAAGTTTTTCTTCTGACCCTAAAAAATTAGTTCAAAATTTAAGCAAGATTTTAAAGAAAGATGGAATTATGTTAATTTCGACTGGCCATCCTGCTTTTGCTGGAGAATGGTTAGATTTAGGAGAAGATGACTTAGGAGAAGGGATGTTCTTAAAAGATTATTTCACTCCACAAGCTGATACTCGTTATGATGAAGATGGTCAAGAGATTGTTCGTTCGACATTTTACACTGTTGGCGAAATGTTTGATTGGTTTGCAAGTGCACAAGATTTAACGGTAGAGCGTGTCATTGAACCTCAAGCGATGGATTTAAGTAATATAGAATATGATGATATTATTAATGTAATGCCATATTTTAGCCATGACTGGATGGAATTACATGAACAAGCACGTCATATTCCATTGATAGTTATTATTAAAGTAAGGAAAAATTAATATTTTTTAAAAGGTTATTATAATTTAATTATTTATATGTAAAGGAGTTTATAGAGATGAAAAATAGTAAAATTTTAGTTGTTTTTACCTTAACAATTTTGATAGGATTAGTGGTTTCATTAACATTAATTTTTATGCCTAAACGGCAAGAAATAACTCCGCAGAATATTCCAATTACTAGTGAACAAGCAGAGATTAAAGAGATCAAAGAAATTCAAAAAACAACCATTAATAACGCTAATAAAATTTCAAATGCAATTATAGTTGTGGTTATTTTTGTTCAATTATTAACGCTGATTGGTGGAGCAAGTGTTTTTGCTAATATTAAAAATTCAAGTGATAGTGCTCAGTTAAAGCTTAAACGTATTGATAGTGCTGATATTTTTCTTGATTTACCATTATATATTGGTTTATTTGGGACAGTGGTATCATTTTTAATTATTTCATATAATCCCCAAGCAAGTAGATTGGTAGCATATTCATCAACTTTGATTGGTATTATTATCAGTACTTTAATGAAAGTTTTTATTCATTATCCGCTAAAACAAAAATTGTTAACGGTTATTGAAGAAGAATCAATAAAGTTAAAAAAGCGTGATTGAAATTAAATAAGCTGTACGAGGGTTATTATGAATAAATCAATATTAATTGTAATTTGCGATTTTATCGTATTATCGGTTTTATCGCTTTCGACAGGATTGAATCCAGAATTCACTAAAGATAGTAATTATTCTGGAAATGTTTTGGTGACTGCACAGAACATCGATAAAATTTTGAAAGGTTTAGCTGAACGTGAAAAGAAAGTTCAGCAAATGGAAAAACAACTACAAAAAAATTCTACACAATTGCTATCTAAGGATAGTGCTTTAGCTAAAATTGCTGCAACGTTAGAAGCTTCCCAGCAACAAAATGTTAAGGCTGAAAAAGTTTTGAAACAGCAGGCACAGTTAAATAAAGAAATTTCTGATCAGTTGGCTAAAAAAATTGCTGAAGGGTTAGAAAAAGAGCGACTATTAGCAATTGAAAAAAGCCAACGCAATGCGACTGAATTAACAATTAAAAAAGTATCGCAAGAAAATGAACAGACTAAAAAGCAATTAAATAAAATTGTAGAGTCTAAACAAGAGCTAGAAAAAGAATTATCAAAAAAGAATATTGTTTTAGCGCAAAAAGCTTCACAATTATATGGTTTATCAAAGGAAGTTACTGCTTTAGAAAAAACAACTAAAGAACAGCAAGCTAAATTAAAAGATGAACAGCAAAAACTAGAACTAAGCAGTAAAAAAGTAACCAATTTGCAACAGGAAGTAAAAAAACATCAAGAAGATAATGAAGAATTCTTTGATCGTCTAGCTTATGCGCAAGGAAAATTGGCAAGTACTCAGATTGAACTTGAAAATGCTAAAAAGGAAGCTGAAAAATTATCACAAAACCTAAAAGATAAAAAAGTAATACTAAAAAAATATCAAAATAGTATTAAAGCAAAACATAACCAGTTGGTTGCCGCCAACAGAGAATTAAGAACAAAAGATTCTCAACTAGCGCAAGCTACGACTAAACTAAATGATACTGCTACTGAGTTAAATAATGTTGCTAATGAATTAAAAGAAAAAAGTGTAAAATTAACAAATGTAACAACTTCTTTGGAAAATAAAGAACAACAATTATCGCAAGTTACAAAAAAGGTTGGAGCATTAAAGGATAATCTTGAAACAACTAAATCACAATTACTGAGAACAGGCTCAATTCTTGACGAAACAATCAAGAAAATGCAAAACGATGTTTTAAAAAGTTATCAAAATTCTGCTTTAAAATTATCATATAGCATTGAAGAGAAGGGATTGTTTAGTTCTAGTATAAATTCTAAAGTGCTTTATATTCCTGAAATTAGTGGAGCTGAATTTAATTATATTCTAGCTGATTTTAACAAATTATTTGATATTCCTCAAAGCAAAATTGCTTCATATAGTAAAGTGCGAAATGTAAAATACTCATTTAATGACGCTGTTGAACCAAAAGTTAATAGTTTGCTTAATGGAATGATTTTAGCGTTAAAAATTGATCCAAGAGTTTGTTTAATTGCTATTCCAAAGCGTGAACGCGGATTGAATATTATTAACCGCAATGATTTGCTAAAAAGAGGGTTAAATGAGTTATATTTATTCAAAAATGATAGTTTTGGCGAAGAGTCAGTTAGGCTTGACGAGCGAGTATCATTTTCTCTAGACAAGAAAGATAACTACTTGTATATTAGAAATAGTAGCAAACATCTTGAAGATGGACAGTTGTTCGCTCAGGAGGGTGATTTTGTTTTAACAAAAGCTGGCGAATATGTTGGATTAGTGGTTTCTGTTGATAAAAAAACTAAGGTTGCAAAGTGTTTTATTATGCCTGATACGGTAGACTTAGGTAATTCTTATCATATTCCGTTAACTAAACAAGATGTGGCAACCAATTATTACGAAAATTTTGCTAGAAAAGTGAATACTATTAGCGAAAAAATTAATTCTCATAAGTAGTTTTAAAAGTATAATAAAAAAGTATTGTCGTTTGGTAAAATATTAATTGTTAATAATCTTTAGAATCTAAGGAGAATATCATGAAATATTTTTTCATTTTGATAATATCTTTTTTAATTTATAACACAAATGCTGAAGAGCCTGAAAGCGAATTTAAACGAATTGGTTATTTTACAGTGTCAGAATTTGTCACTGAAAAATATTCTATAAAGCATACTATTAATTTCGCACGCACATCAGGTTTACAGTATTGTTTTTTAATAAAAGATAATAATCATGTTTTTACAAATAACTCGGCTTCGTATAGTGATCCTAATGTTTATACCTCTGTTGTTGTTAATATTAAACAAATTTATCAGCTTTATCATGCAGCTGTTAGAGCTAAGTATATTCAGAGGCAGTTGTTGATTAGATTTAAAAAGTACCTTTATTATACTTATGGGGATAATGATGGCGGCACTCTAGGGCTGGCTATTAAACCTAGTAAATTGCGGACTGTTGTATTGCTAATTTTAAATGGACAGGAATATCAGTTTGCCACTAGTGATTTTACGCACTTTATGAAGGTTATTAAACCTGTAGCCGAAAAATACGGACCTATTTCAGGCATATATCAATCGCCAGCGTGGGGATACTTAAAATAAATAGCTATTAAATTGACTTTTATTATTGCCAGCGATATATTATTTTTAACGTTTATTAATGTAGATAAAGATGGGAAAATATAATTCTAATGGAAGAAAGTAAAGTAAAAAAAATTATCGCTAAAGAATTGCAAAAAGGTTTAAATTTGAGTCAAATTCAAGATCTTTTAAAAGATGAATATGACTACAAAATAACTTTTTTAGATTTAAGATTAATGGCAGCTGAAGTTGAATCAATTGATTGGAAAAGTTTAGAAACTACTGAAGATAATGAGGAAAAGGTTACCGAAACTACTCCTGAAAATCAACCGCCAGTTGCTGGAAATGGTTTGACAAAGATAGAAGTTAGTTCACTTGTTCGACCAGGGGCATTGACACACGGAACGGTTGAGTTTATTTCTGGAGCTAAAGCTGAATGGATTTTGGAAAACAACGGACGCTTGGGTCTTGATAATGTTACAGGGCAACCAACAGAAGCTGACTTGGCTGATTTTCAAACTAAACTTCAGGTTTTGCTCAGTAATAAACATTAAAAAATAACTACTAATGGTAAAAAATCTGCGTAATTATGCAAAAATTAAATATCAGGCAGTTTTTGAAGAAATTCTTTAAAAAATATCGATTAATGAAAATTACTGGAATTTTGGTGATTTTTATTATATTATCTTATTTTACTATTAGTAGTTCATGGTTTATTACTTCCGTAATTTTACCTAGCGTATCACGTTCTATGAATATAAAATTATCAGCAGATAGCTGTAATTTTTCTTTGTTGTATTCTTCAATAAAACTACAAAATGTTTATTTTTCAGACGAAAAAAATTTTTCAGTTCGTTTTGAAAAGATGGAGATTAAATCTTCACTGAGAAAACTTTTAAATAAACAAATCGATTTTGACGAGGTTTTATTGGAAAATAGTGAAATTGTTATTCAGAAATATGATAACTACCAGCAAAAAATAAAGGATCAAAAAGCTTTTAAGAATATCCTGAAAAGTGAAGAGAAACGTTTTAATAAAATTTCTGGAATGACGGAAGAAAAGGCTAAAAAACGAAAGAATTATGCTCAAATTAAAGAGCAACTACAAAATGACGGGAAAAAGACCGTTGATTTTATAGCACAAAATATAGCTGAATCCTTAAAAGATGTCAATATAGGAAAGCTTCAATTTAAAAATGTCAACCTTAAAGTTAAATTTATCAATGAACAAAATACCTTAACTGAAATTGTCATGAGTGAGTTTTTTCTTGAGGTCAATAATTTTGCTTTGGGCAAAAATATTGAAATGCAAAATAGTTTTGTGTTTAGCATGTTTGCTGATAAAGTGGTGAATATTAATCAAGCTAAGGTTGCAACTGTGGTGCAATGTTTAATTGATAAAAATGGTAAAGTTAAAAATTTTAACCTTGAAAGCAGTACTGATCAGATTTTAGGAAGGGTTAAAAATGTTGATTTGCAAGACAATGTTTTTGATTTAAAGGTTGCAGGAGAGGGAATAAATGACGTTTTTAACCTTAAAAAATTAAATATTGCTCAATATGATAAAAATAAAAAGTTAGTAAGTTTAGTAACTAGTGAAGCGAGCACCGCATTTCAACCATTTCTTGGTAAATTTAATATTAAGGTTGCTCGTATTTCTCAAGAATTAATGACAATTGTTGGCTTTATTGTTGGGAATGAGTTAATTGGAGACTGTAATCCTAAATTTGAAGGTAATATTGAATATAGTCAAAGTAAAATTGTTGCTGATGGAGAGCTTGATATTAAGTTTAGAAAATCAAGGGAATATCCTTTTATTGATTCAATTGTTCAGCAGAAAGATTCCATTTTAAGAATTTTAAATTATCATGCAAAGAATATTACAAAAGTTGATGCTTCATTAAAATATCAAATAAAAATAATTCCAAAAATTGATGATGTTCAAATAAACAAAATTGATATTAATGTTAAGAATAATTTGGCAGAAAAATTTTCTTTGACAATTTCTGAGCCAATTAAATTTTCTCTTCCTAAATTAATTCATAAAATTAAAATTTCGCGTCACTATCTTAATCCTCTTACTCAGGGAGCGGTAGAAATAAAAGCTTTTAATTTTAGACTTGATAAGCTTTTTAATGAGATAATTGATAAAAAAGATTTTTCAATGCGCAAAGGTTATTTATTTACCCGTGTGTTATTATCGCTTTCGAATGATAAAAAATTACAATTTAATACTAATAGCTATATTAAAAATTTAGGGTTTAAAATAAAAAAAGATAATTTTGTTAATGCTAACTACAAACTTTTTGCGCAAGGGAAAATTACCAATAATGATATTATTAATTTAAAAATATTAGACTTTAGTGTTGATGAGTCAAAACAGCGTCAAGGTATTGCAAAAATATTTCTAAGAGATTGTGATTATCATATAAAAAATAATTATTTATCGGTGAAAAATAGTGATATTTTAATATATGATAAAGTTGTTGAATATTTGCCAAATCGTTATTTGAAAAATAAATTAACGGTTGATCTGACGGGAATTAATTTAAACATAAACAGTGGAATAGTACTAGATTTAAAAAATAATTATATATTGCTAAGAGATTTAAATTTAGATGGTTATGAATCTGGATTGAAGAATAAAATGTTTTCTATTAAAAATAGTAATGATCTATTTAGAATTGATTTTTCAAAGAAAAATGACGGATCTATGTTATCTTATCCAATTAAGGTTGAATATTTAATTTCCCCGGTTAAATGTGCTAGTTTATTTGAAAGACTTGCAGTTGATAAAAAGAGTTCTATTGAGAATGGTAAAATTAGTAGTAATGGAGAAATTTTATTAAGCAAAAAAGATATAAAATTGGATGCTGATATTAATTTTGAAGATAAGGTTAATAAACTTAATTTGTGGAATAAAAGTAATATTAATTTTAAGTTTGATAGCAAAAATTTAAATATTTATAAAGCAAATTTTAATATAAATAATTTAATAAAATTGAATGTTGTTGGTGGTTTTAATTTTGTTAAGAAAGGTGCTAATTTGCAGTTGGATTTAGTTCAGGTTTCTGATAAAATTTTTTCAATTATTCGTAAAGATGAATTAGCTAAAGATTTTAAGTTTGATGGGACAGGTAAGAGTTCCGTTACTCTTGACTTTAAAAAAGAAAAAAGCTTACATGCTCAAACCTTGCTACAGTTAAAGAATATTAATAAAAATAAAGATTTGTCGGCTAAAATTATTTGCGATTTTAATGCACAAAATGATTTTAGTTTTTTAAAGATGAACAACTGTGATATTATGATGTTTAAAAAGACAAAAAATATTGCCGATATATCTTTGAAAGCTGATTATTATTTAGACTATTCTCAAAGGTCTTTAATTAATATTAAAGGCAATAATTTAGTTTTAACGGATATTTTTGACGATCTTAAAATGAACTCAAAAATTAGTGTAAAAAAGAAAAATAACGAAAGAATAACGGTAGATAAATTAAAATTAGAGAATAGTAAACCAGTTGTTGATTACTTGCCAGAAAAAGAACCTATTGCTGTTGACTTTAATGGTATGAATTTACATTTATTTGCAAGTTTAGATAATGTTAAGTATCGTGAAATTGATGGTAATATTAAAGTACAAGGAAAGATAGAGAATAATGTTGTTTTTGTTGATGATTTATCTGTAAGTTTAGCTGGAGGTGGAATATTAGTTGCTGATGGGGCTATTGATTTGGGGATTTCTGATGGATATGTATATAGTTTTAATGCCGATATTGATGACCTTCCTTTAACAAATATAATGAATTCTATTTTGCCTACCAAAGAAAAATATTCTCATGGGGTGTTAAATAGTTTACAATTTGAGGCTGTTGGAAAAGGAATTTCACGCCAAAATGTAAAGAAAAATTTAAAAATGTCGTTAAAAGCAAATGGAAAGGACTTTTTTATTCCAAATGATTATGCTAAAATTCGTGCATATCGTTTAATTTTTATCCCACTCGAAATGTTAGGGCGTATTGAGTCGGCAATTCCTAAAATTGTTAGTTTTAATAAAATTTTACAGGGATTCAAAGATATTTCTCAGTCAGCTGAAAATGTTAATGGTTTCCATTTTTATTCTGGCGACATTGACTCTAATTATGAACAGGGTCGTTTGTTCCTGAATAATTTTTCGATGAAAGGATATTTGGTACGAGAGATTAAATTAGTAGGATTAATGGATATGTATGATAATGAACGCCTTGATTTGCGTGCATTATTGAATCTTCCTTTCTTTGAGATGCCTTTTGAGATAAAAGGATATTTATTAAAACCAAAAACAATTTATACCAAAACATTACAAGGAATTATTAAAAATAATACTTTAAAGTTTTTCGATAAACTTAAAAATCATGGATCAGATACTGAAGATGGAAGTAATATTATTTTCGATTTTTTTAAAGATCAAATAAAGAAAAAGTAGTTTATTGTTTCGTTTGTGATTTTACATTTTATGTTTAGACGTTATGATTTATTCTTATATTTTTGTACTTAGAGTGCTTGCTTTATAGGAAAATTAATTTATTTTAAATTAGTAATAAAGTTATAATAGGGAGATTCACATGAGATTGTATTTGTTGTATATTTTAAATATTATTGCTATGGTAGTAATAGGGATTTTTTTCTTAGACTCATACTCGGAGCTGACAAGTGGCGACTTTAAATTTACAACATTTAATAACTTCATCACTGATACAAGCGAGACTGGCAACCTTCATCGCATTACAATCTTAAAAGTAATAGGCTCAATTTTTATTTTTTTCTGTTGTTTAATTAGCATATTTGTAGCTAAAAAGGCTCTAAATAAAGTAAAACAAGAAGCTGCAATTTCAACTGACAAGGTTATTAATATTGCTAGTTCAATTTCCTTACGTGAAATTACTAGTGGTTTTAAACATGAAATTAGTCAACCATTATTTGTGGTTCGTGGTTACCTTGAACTTTTAGAATCTGTTTTAGGTGATAATGAGGTTGTGCGTAGATTTAACCTTGAAAACTGTTTTGAGAAATCGGTTAGTTCGGTTGATAATGCTGTCGAAATTCTCGATAAATTGAGCAAATTTATTTACAGTGATAACTGTGTTAAGTCTTTTAGCCCTATTAAAGAAGCTGAGTACGTTGTCGATATTTTTAATTCTCAGTTGCGAAATCGTGGGATTAGTATCTATTTTAACAGTGATGAAGAGCTAAAAGATATTACTTTTAATATCAATAATTTTTATATTTTAATCACAATGCTATTGGTTGCAGGACGAAATTCTTTTGTCGGTCTTGAGGATAAGTTAGGGAAAAGAATTGATTTTTATATAAGAAGAGAAAATTCTTCTTTAATTATTGAAATTCAGGATAATGGGAATGGAATTGTGAAATCCTGTGAAGATGCTTCTTTTTTACGCTTTTCAGATGTTAGAAACCGTGTAGATGATAGTTTAACATATGCACGAGTTGTCGCAGAATCAAATAATGGTGTATTCAATGAGTCTCATAAATATGATGAGGGCTCTACTATAGTAATTTCCTTTGCTGACGTTTTTTGATAAAATCTTCAAAAAATATTGAAAAATATTTTTAATGGCATACTATTTGCGTTAAGTTTATTCTACTAGTTACAAGGATGTAAGTTAATAAATAGTGTGAATTATATGGATATAGCTCAGAAACAAAATTTAAATCAGCAAATGCGTCAAGAACAAACTATGACGCACCAACAAATTCAAGCCCTTGAATTGTTATTTATGCCAGCTACCGAATTAGAAGGTTTTATTAATGCAGAAGTAGAAAAAAATCCTGTTTTAGATAATGACCTTTCTCTGACTGAAGATGTTGCTCAATTTGACCAATGTCCAAGCACTGATAGTGATCAGTGGTTAGAAAATATTTTAAAGATTGATGATGATAAACGCTATATAAAATCATATAATCAAAATATCTCAGGGAGTGGAAATGATTTATCAGAAAAATATGATTATTTTTTAAATTCTGTTGAATACCAAATGTCTTTAGATGAATCTTTAACATCTCAATTAAACTATTTTAACTTAACGCCTGAGGTGTTTGAAAATTGTACGCAAATTATAGCGGCTTTAGATGATGATGGTTATTTGCGTAGCCATATTGCTGACTTGGCAATGGTTACAATGATTGAGGTTTCAAAACTTGAAGAAGCATTAAGTATAGTTCAGAAATTGGAGCCAGTGGGTGTTGGTGCTCGCGATTTACGTGAACGTTTACTTTTACAGCTTGAAACTCAAGGGGAAAAAAAGTCGCTTTGTTATCAATTGGTTGATCAATATATGGATAAATTAGGGAGTAATCAATTGCCGTTTATAGCTAGAAAATTAAAAATTTCGATGTATGAATTAGCGGACGTAATTGATGAAATTAAAAACCTTCAGCCTGTTCTAAGGGTTTCAGAGCAAAAAATAGATGAATATGTAAAGCCAGAGGTTTTCGTTGAGGAAGATGAATTAGGGAATCATAATGTGCGCCTTAACAACGAAATGTTACCAAATTTATATGTTAGTAATCAATATCGGCAACTTTTAATGCAAGAAGATGTGTCAAAAGAAACAAAAAATTATATTAAAGAAAAATTAAACTCAGGGATGTTTTTAATTAATAGCATTATTCAAAGACAGCAAACTATAAAGAAAATAGTTAAAGCAATGGTGGAATTTCAAAGTGAATATTTTATTCATGGGGAAGATCGTATGCGTCCAATGACGATGTTGCAAATTGCTGATAAAATCGGGGTACATGAAACAACTGTGAGTCGCACTGTTTCTGGGAAATATCTTCAGGGACCACATGGTTTGATTGCTTTGCGAGCATTTTTTAGTACAGGGTATGTCGATGGAAATGGCATGAGTGTCTCTAAAAATGTAGTTAAGGAAATTATCAAAAATTTAATTGCTAAGGAAGATGCACGAAAACCTCTTTCTGATAGTAAAATTAGTGAAATGTTGCAGGAGAATGGCTATAATGTAGCTCGTCGAACAGTAGCAAAATACAGGATTAGTATGAATATAAGTCAATCAAAACTGCGTCGTCAGTATGTTTAATAATTGAAAAAGGAATTGTAAAAAGATGATAATAGAAAATTGTTCAAAACAAGAAAACTCGAGTAGCAGCTTTGCTGAGGAGATTGATAATACTTACTCCAAAAAAGTTGCTCGTGTTAGCACTGAAAATACTGTGTACAAATTTCCAAAAGGATTGCCAGCTTTTGAAGATTGCCATAATTTTTCACTACTTGTAAATGATAATATTAAACCATTTTTGTATTTAAAATCACTGGATCGAGATGGATTAGGTTTTATTTGTATTGATCCTTTTTTGGTAAAAAATGATTATAATGTTGATTTATCAGCTAAAGATGTTTCACTTTTAGAGTTAAAAGATACTACAGATGTCATGATTTTAACATTTGTAACTGTTAATGAAGACCCAACCTTAACGACAACAAATTTATTAGCGCCAGTTGTGATTAATACAGAAAAAAAACTAGGTCAACAAATAATTTTAAGTGATTCAGGTAACGAAGTGAAATATAAAATTTGGTCTGGTCTAGAAGGCTAAAGGAGATATAGTAGAATGTTGATTTTAACAAGAAAGCTTGATGAAAGTATTATTATTGATAATAATATTGAAATAAAAATTTTAAAGGTGCAAAGTGGAGCAGTGCAAATTGGTGTTAAAGCTCCTAAAGATATTGAAATTTATCGTCAAGAAGTGTTTGAGCAAATCTGTGAAGAGAATAGTAAAGCTGTGACAAATAAGGTTTCTCAAAGCGAATTAGAAGAACAACTTCATGGTTTAAGTGCTTTAATTAATAAGAAATAACTGCTTAAAAACAATAAAATAGTTCCAATTCTACAAATATTTAAAAATAAACTATTGATTTAATTAATAGTTTATTGTAAATTAATTATGATTTTGTAAAATAATTATAAATGATAATTTGTTGGATTGGAGTTTTTTTATGTGTGGCATAGTTGGTTATGTTGGTGATAATTATGATATAAGTGTGGTTGTTGAAGGATTAAAACGATTGGAATATCGTGGGTATGATTCGGCTGGATTGGCTTGTGTTAATATTGATAATAGTATTAATAGTAAAAATGAAATTAAATATTGTAAAAGTGTTGGTAAGGTAGGAAATTTACAACAAAAAATATTTCAAGAATATCCAAATTTAATAGCAGCTGATAGTAATTTTAAGAGTAATCAACAATTAAATGTAATTGCTCATACAAGGTGGGCTACTCACGGGGAACCAAGTACTATTAATGCTCATCCTCATCTTGATACTTCAGAGAAATTCGCAATTGTTCATAATGGTATTATTGAGAATTATGAAAACTTAAGAGAGCATTTAATAGCGCAAGATTTTACTTTTAAAAGTGAAACAGATAGTGAAGTTATTGCAAATTTAATAAGTTACTGCTATGAAGGGGATTTTTTTGCTGCAGTCGCTTCCGCCGTGAAAAAACTACAAGGAACATATGGAATTGCAGTAATTTCAACTGAAAAGCCAGATGAAATTATTGTTGCTTCTAAAGGTAGTCCTATTGCGATTGGATTAAGAGAAAATGATAAGATTATTGCAAGTGATGTGGTGGCAATAGCTGCTTATACAAAGCAGGTGATTTATTTGTCAGACGATGATATTGCAATTGTGACAAGTAATAATATTGAAATTCGAAATGTAGATAATGTTGTAATTGAGCGTGAAAAGAAAACTCTTGATTGGGATATCGAAAGCGTTAGCAAGGGTGAATATGCACATTTTATGCTGAAAGAAATTTTTGAGCAACCGCAAGTTTTAGCGAATAGTGTACGGGGACGGTATAATTTGGATTTAGCGACTGCAAATTTGGCAGGGTTGAATTTAACGGCTCAAGATATTGTGAGATTGAATCGCATTGTTATTGCCGCGTGTGGAACAAGTTTGAATGCTGGCTTACTAGGGGAATATTATTTTGAAGATTTAGCGCATATTCCAACAGAGGTTGATCAAGCTGCTGAATTTCGTTACCGTAATCCAATTATTGAGGTTGATTCATTGGTCTTGGCGGTAAGCCAATCAGGAGAAACTGCTGATACGTTAGCTGCTGTTAATGAAGCTATTAATAAAGGTGCAATTGTTGCGGCTATTTGTAATAGTGTTGGTTCTACAATTGCACGGCGTTGTGGACGAGGGGTTTATTTGCACGCAGGAGTGGAAGTTAGTGTTGCGTCAACAAAGGCTTTTACATGCCAAAGTGTTGTTATGTTATTAATGGCATTAATGTTTGGGCGTTGTCGTCGTTTAAATCAGCAAACAGGTCAGGATTTGATTGCCGAAATTATTAAAATTCCTCAATTAGTTGAAGAAGTTTTAGCGCAAAGTGATGAAATTCATCGTATTGCAAAAAAGTATGTAAAATGTTGTAATTTCCTTTATATCGGGCGAGGATATTTGTATCCTGTTGCTCTTGAAGGAGCTTTAAAGTTGAAAGAAATTAGTTATATTCATGCTGAAGGTTATCACGCCGCTGAGTTGAAGCATGGACCGATTGCTTTGCTATGTGAAGATACTCCTGTTATGGCATTGGCAAATAAAATGCCTGGAAAGGATAAAGTTATTGGAAATATTCAAGAATGTTTAGCGCGCAAAGCACCAGTAGTGGTTACTGCAACTAAAAATGATGCTGATATTGAAAAATTAGCTGTTGATGATGTGATTTGGCTGCCTGAGGCAAGTGTATATACTACACCAATTATTACCGCTGTGGCTCTTCAATTATTTAGTTATTTTGTTGCTTTAGAGCGGGGGTGTGAGATTGATCAACCAAGAAATTTGGCAAAAAGTGTGACAGTAGAGTAAAGATTATAATATAAAGTGTGTATTATTTGCACAGTTTTATTCTAGGATTGTGTGCAATTTGTGCATTTTTACTTTATTGATAAATTTTCAAATAAATTATTTTGAGCTGGAATTGTAAGAATTATAAAAAATTGGCATTGATGATGCTATAGAATATTTTTAAGTACTTAAAATGAGTATTGAAGTTTTTAAGATTGCTATAATATCAATAGTAAACTTAAAAAAATGATTCATTTTTCCTTAAATTTCTTTGTTTTTGTTTTGATACCTGAGATTAGTCGTCTCAGGTATTATTTTTGTAGTAGTTTAGTTAAAAAATATTTGCTTAGAAATGAGTTAAATTAACTTTACTAATAGCCTTTATGGTGGTAGTTTATAGATGATATTTTAAAATGAAATAAAATTAAGGATTATAGATAAAATGGCAGTGTATTTTTTTAACACTTTAAACAGAAAAAAGGAAGAGTTTAAACCGTTAAAAGATAATGAAGTTGGTTTTTATACTTGTGGACCTACCGTTTATAATTTTGCACATATTGGTAATTTTAGAGCGTATATTTTTGAAGATTTATTGCGTCGTGCCCTAAAGTATCATGGTTATAAGGTGAAACAGGTGATGAATTTAACGGATGTAGATGATAAAACGATTCGTGATTCGCAAAAAGTTAAGATGAGCTTGAATGATTTTACCGCTCAATATAAGAAAGCATTTTTTGAAGATTTAAAGACTTTAAAGATAGAAGCGGCTGAAGTTTATCCAGCGGCAACTGACCATATAGCTGAAATGATTGAACTAATTGAAGTCTTAATGGAAAAAGGCTATGCATATCAAGCTAGTGATAAGTCAGTATATTTTTCAATTGCCAAATTCCCTGAGTATGGAAAATTGGCAAAAATTGATATGGAAAATCAACGTGCAGGGGTTCGTATTGATACAGATGAGTACGAAAAAGATTCGGTAGCTGATTTTGCATTATGGAAAGCATATAGCGAAGCTGATGGTGATGTGATGTGGGATTCTCCATGGGGAAAAGGTCGCCCAGGATGGCATATTGAATGTAGTGCAATGAGTATGAAATATTTAGGAAAGACATTTGATATTCATACAGGAGGAGTTGATAATATGTTCCCTCACCATGAGGATGAAATTGCACAGAGTGAAAGCGCAAATGGCTGCACATATGTGAATTATTGGTTACATTGTGCTCATTTAATTGTTAATGGTGAAAAAATGTCAAAATCATTGGGGAATTTCTTTACATTGCGTGAATTAATTGAAAAAGGTTATACTGGTAGTGAAATTCGCTGGGTATTATTAGGAACACATTACCGCAAGAAGTTAAATTTTACATTTGAAGCGTGTGACCAAGCTCGAACTCAACTTAAAAAGTTTTCGGATATGTTTATTCAGTTAAATAAAGCACAAGGCGGTGCTGTAGTTGAAATTGATGTATTAATCTCTGAAACAGAAGAGCATTTTAAGCGTGCGATAGGTGATGATTTAAATATTTCAGATGCGTTAAGCGCTGTTTATGGTTTGTATAATGGTGTTAAAAAATTAGTTAATGACAATTGCGCAGGGGATTACGCAAGTTTAGCTAAAAATGATGCAGAAAAAATTATTATACAGTTTAAACGTTTCAACGAAGTTTTAGATTGTTTAGATTTTGATGTTCAAGAGGAAATTGTTGAAATTGATGATGATATTCAATCGTTGGCAGAACAGCGTTTTCAAGCTCGTAATAATAGAGACTGGGCAGAAGCAGATCGTCTGCGTGATGAGCTTAAAGAGCGAGGCTATGTTGTTGAAGATTCTAAAGATGGTTGGAATTTAAAGAAAATAGATTAAAATTTTAAAAGGGTTAAATACTATGCGTTGTCCACGATGTGGAGAGAAAGAAGATAAAGTTATTGATTCAAGATCGGTTAAGGATGATTCGGCTGTACGTCGGCGTCGTGAATGTTTGAACTGTAATTATCGTTTTAGCACATTTGAGCAAGTAGTTCAAGCGGAATTACGGGTTATTAAAAGCCATAGTGATGATCGAGAAGACTTTAATCATGAAAAACTACGTCGTGGGATAAAGAATGCATGCTATAAACGCCCTGTGAAAACAGAAGATATTGATCGAGTTGTAGACGAATTAAATGTGGCAATTCACCAAGAATTTGATAAGGAAGTTTCGAGTCGAGAGATTGGGGAACGTGTAATGAATGCATTAAAAAAACTCGATCAAGTCGCATATGTAAGATTTGCGTCGGTTTACCGACAGTTTAAGGATATTGAGGAATTTATCGAAGAGATTAGGTTGTTAGGAAAATAATGAGATAAAATTTAAGGCAAGGTTTTTATGATTAAGATTTCAGATTATTCGTTAAAAGTAATGAAGCATGATGGCTCAATTGTTGATTTTGAGGTTGAGAGACTACAGTCTGGAATTATTAAAAGCTGTTTAGAAGCTGGCGTTAGAGAAGTTTGGATTGCTGAAGATATTGCACTTTCAATTGAATATGCGCTGATGCAGGCTGAGAATCAACAAAAATATTTTTCGATTTCTGATATTAATTCCTTAGTTATCAAAATTTTAGAAAAAACTGGTTACGCTGACGTAGCAGAGGTGTATCTAAGAACAAATTCTACTACGGAAGTAAAATATATTTCCGATTACGCAGTAATTTGTGATTTAATTAGCAAACATTTGAGTTTGCACTCCAATAAGTTAACTGATATTGCTTCATCTGTTGTTCAAGCAAGTGAAATGCTTAATATTGATGAAGCGAACCCATCGCTGTATATCGAATTAGCGAAATTTTACCGTGATCGTCAGTGGAATCAACAGCAAAATAGGTTGGCGCTTGATGAAGTGGATCATTTACAACATATTAATAGTAGCACAACTTCAAGTTGGTTATTACATCGCCGTGATATTTTAGAGCAATTAAATGCGCCAACAATCGAATTAATTAATAATCGAATTATTCATATTGCAGGGATCAGTCAACTTTTCCCAGCAATTAAAATTGATTTTAGAATTAGCCGTTTTGCAGGTTATTTGGAGCTTGATATTCCAATTACAGAGATGGTGATGATTCCTAATTTTAATCAGATTGCTGAAGCACTAGATGATATTGTTAATGCTGTGCGTGATTTATATAACCGTTCCTCTAATAAAGGTTATGAAGAGGTTGATTTTTTCGCTGATTATGATTTTAGCGAAGAAGAACTTCTTAAACAAAAAGATAATCTTTTAGAGCTAAAAGATGGTGCGCAAATTCCAGTATATTTAAATGTTAGTGATATGTCAGCATTTGCTTGTAAACAAATGTTTTCGACATGGCCAGAGGCGGCAAGCGGGTGCCGCGATATGTTATCTTTTTTAGAAAAGATGCTTAATTTTAATATATTTAAAATTATTGTCAAATAACCAACCAGTAAGTGGGAAATAAATAATTTTTTTGAAGGAGACATATTTATGAAAGCTAAAGAGATAGAAGTCAAAAAAGTTTTATCGATGGGAAAATGTTATGATTTTTTCAGTAGATATGGGTATTTTATCTATGAAGAAAGTGAGGATCTACTAGTTTTAAAAAAGTCAGGAACAGCATGGGCTTTTTCTCTAAAACATTTTCCCCTTGAACTCTCCTTTAAAATTATTGGAAAATCAACTACTGTTTCATTGAAATATGATACATGGGTACTGTTTGACACTGGTGATTTAAGAGAAGAGCTTCATAGAATTTACAATATAATTGAAGCTCATTCACAAAAGCTTATAGCGAAATAGTATAATGGGTGCTTCTATAAATAGAATAGTCTATTAAAATTTATTCTTTTTGTTTGATTCAACAATGTTTAAAAGTAACCGTCTAAAAACTGAAAATCACTAAATTTTTCTTCAAAATTAATTTTTAGAAATACCCTTAAAGTAATTAGCTTTGAAATAGTTCATAGATGAATTTTAAATATTCTTCAATAGGCACTAGTTCAAAGAACTCTTTGCGGTTAATTGAAATCGTTAGCACATTATCAGAGATTGAAAACTTTTTGAATACTTTTACATATTTGCTATTTTTAGGTTTTTCTAATTCTTTTTTTATAATATCATTAGCAAGGTCACACGCTGGTACAGATAAAGTCCCAGCTTTAATTTGAGTTACCTTAATATCATTAGTGCCATCTTTGATGTATGGTGTCACATTAGCTCTAATGTTGATATAGCTTCCAAAAGGAGTCCAGTATTTGCTTTTGCCTGAGAAGCCAACAATTAATTGATTTTCTTCAATGAAACAATTAACTTTTTTATCAGAAAAATCCTTCAATTGTTTAATATTTAAGAGGTTTGGGGCAAGGCTACGTTGGGCTGTAAAAAACATTTTAAAAAATAAATTAACTTCATTTTTACTAAGCCTTAAAGTAAAAGTATCTTTTTGATTATGCGTAAAAAATTTACCTTGTACAGCTGCAAGTTTTGATGCTAAAGCTAATCGATTGAAGGTGTTAGATGAAACTTTACTGTTGTTTTTAGGTAGAGACCCAGAACTTGAAAAAATCATTGCCAGCAAAGTCGAAAGAATTAAAAGAATTAATAAAAAAAATCCAGCAATAAAAGAAAGAATTGCTTTTTTTAATCCAAACTTTGATTTTTTCTTACTACTTTTTGGGTCCTCTTTAGTCATCATTACACCTGTTAATTTTCTTATAAATTTATTTGTATGCGGCGGGTCTTATATATTCAAGTTTACTTAAGTTATTATCAAATTCAATAGTGCTATTTTTTATTAAAGATATTATGTTTAAAGAATCAATTTTGATTATATTTGAGAGTTGCTCAGCTGGCATTATCGCCTTAATTTGTTCATAATCTTTACTTAGGCAAATAGATAAAGAAAAATCAAAATTAAGTGTTTTATTATTGTCGTATGGAGATATTAAAATTCCGTCATTAATTGAATTAAAGCTTTCGTTATTTAAAACTAATTCTCCATTGTCTATGGGGTGGAGATTGCCATGTTTAAACTGTAAAGAGAACAATAGTAATTCGTTATTAAAGCCGTTAAAATAAACCGCCACTTTGTCGTTATTTTTCAATGAGGTGATTTTTTTACTCGGCAAAGCTCCAGTAATTGCAATTGCACTTGGAACACAACGAGCAACGTTTTTGCGACCGAAACAGAGTCCGCTAACTAATGAGGCAACTAATCTTAATCCTGTAAAACTTCCAGGCCCTGAACCAATAGTCCATTTTTCTATATTTTTTAAAGAAATATTTTCTCTTTCTAATAATTCAATTAACCATGGGGTTAGTTGAGAAGAGGTTCGTCCAGTGAAAGGTTTGTGCTCGTTAATTAAGACAGTATAGTTTTTATCAGTAATTGCAAAAAATGCTTCGTTTCCCGATAAATCTAATGCCGCGTAATACAAAATGTTTTCTCCAGTAATATTAAAAAAAAAATAACGATATTAATTTAAATGAATTTAGACTTTAACAGGTAAAATTGCAAATCTATTGAGTCATATTATTGCAATAAGTTATAAATCTATTATATTGATTTAAATAATAAGACTTGTTATTGAAATAAAGGAAAAAATATAATAATGCAGTTGTTTGACAGTCATTTTCATTACTATAATAAAAAAATTGATAAAAAGACAAAACAGGAAACTTTGATTAGCCCTCAAGAATATTTTGAGAGCATCAAAAGCGACGAATTAAAATATATGCTTTGTTGCGGCGGGAATCTCGCTACGACATTAATGTCTCAGCAATTTGCCGAAGAAATTCCTAATAGTTATTTTGCGGCTGGAGTCCATCCTCACGAAGCTGGATTGTTTGCAAAAAAATTTGAAAATAATATTAGTTTAGCTGTGGCTGAATTTCAACAGTTTATTGGTCATGAGAAATTGGTCGCAGTTGGTGAAATTGGACTGGATTATTTTTATGAACATTCAGAGCGAAAAGTGCAGTGTGCGGTATTGGAAGGTTTTCTAGAGTTTGCTCTTGAAAATAATTTGCCAGCGATAATTCACTGCCGAGACCGTGATGAAACTAATAATGCGCTTGCATATAAAGATGCGTATTCTTTATTGAGTGATTTTAAACAAAGTAATGGGCGTTTTGAAGTTCATTGTTTTGCCGGAACTCCGCATTGGTGTGATGAATTTTTAGCCCTTGACGCCATGGTTGGAATAAGTGGAATTATAACATTCCCAAAAGCGCAGAATATTCGTGAATTGTTGCCTTTAATTCCTGATGAAAGGTTATTAATTGAGACGGATTCTCCTTATTTAGCGCCAATTCCATATCGTGGTAAAGAAAATAAACCATCGTATGTTATCGAAGTGGCGAGAAAAATTGCTGAAGAGAAGGCAATGAATTTAGAAGATGTTGTCGAATTAACTACAAAGAATGCGTTGTCATTCTTTAAAATTGAAAAGTAGGGGATAGTATGAAGTTTTCAAAATTTGGTGATAAATTTACTGCAGAAAGCGGAATCTTAAAATTAATGAATGATCTTGGAAATGCTATTGCTGAAAGTGTGGCAGGGAAAGGTGATATTTATATGCTTGGAGGAGGAAATCCAGCACATATTCCGTTGGTACAACAACATTTTCGTGAACAAATGGAGGAGTTATTAGCTTCGACAAATGGCTTTGAAAATGCGGTTGGAAATTATTCGTCAGCGGTTGGAGAGATACGTTTTTGTGAATCTTTAGCGCGCTTATTAACTAAAGAATTAAATACTGAAATAAAGCCAAGCAATATTGCTTTGACCAATGGTAGTCAAAATGCATTTTTCTTTTTGTTTAATTTGTTAGGTGGAACAACGACAGAAGGGGTCAAGCGTAAAATTTTACTACCTTTAGCCCCTGAATATATTGGTTATGCAGATGCGGGGTTAGAGGATGATTTTTTCGTTGCGGCTCAACCGTTAATGCGTCAAACTGCAAAAAATCGTTTTAAATACTACATTGATTTTGCAAAAGTTAACGAAATTTTAAAAAATGATGAAATCGCGGCAATTTGTGTTTCACGACCAACTAATCCTACTGGTAATGTTTTAACTGACACAGAGGTTGCTAAATTAACGATTATTGCTGAAGAAAATAATATTCCATTGATTATAGATAATGCTTATGGAACACCGTTTCCAAATATTATTTTCACAGAGGCGACTCCGGTTTGGAATGAAAATATTATTTTATCGATGAGTTTGTCTAAATTAGGATTGCCGAGCTCTCGAACTGGCATTGTCGTGGCGTGTGAAGAAATTGTTGAAGCTATTAGTAAAATGAATGCAATTATTAATTTAGCGCCAAACGGTATGGGGGTGGCGGTGGCATCAAAAATTGTTGAAACTGGTGAAATTATACATTTAAGCAAAAATGTTATTCGCCCATATTATGAACAGCGTTCTCAAGCAGCGGCCAAAAAGTTAGATGAAGCATTGTGTCATGCAGGGATTGATTATTACCTTCATGAACAGGAGGGAGCCTTATTTTTATGGTTATGGTTACCAACATTACCAATTAGCTGTGAGCAGTTATATAACCGTCTCAAAGACCGTGGAGTTATTGTAGTTTCTGGCCATTATTTCTTTACTGGTCTAGATGAAGACTCTTTGGATGATTTTGGTAAAATTGTTAATGCTAATTATTCAGATGGCGATATGTTGCCGTTTAATAAAAAGCACCTTGATCAATGTTTGAGAATATCTTTTGTGATGGAAGAGCAGATTATTAATAAAGGGTTAGAAATTTTAGCTGACGAAATTAAACAGGTTTTTGATGAATTTGAGTAGAGAAGAACGCCACGAATTTTTTAAAAATTACGCCCGTGATATTTTTATGACAGTTGCTTATAATGGTAGAAATTATAATGGGTGGCAAATTCAAAGTGAATTTCCTAGCGTACAACAGAAATTAAATGAAGTTTTAACATATGTTTTTGCTAATCAACTAGTTTGGGTAAATGGGAGTAGTCGTACTGATGCTGGAGTTCATGCTCTTAATTTAGGCGCAAGTTTTAAAGCTCCAGCTCAACCAGCAATTTCTGATGAACAGTTGTTTATTGCATTAAATAAATTATTGCCTTATGATATTAGAATTACTTCGTTGAGGACAGTGACAGATAATCCAATTCATGCACGTTTTGATGCAAAAGGAAAGGCGTACACTTATGTGATTAATCGTGGCGCGGTTAGTCCATTTAATTATGATTTTTGTTGGCATTTGAATCATTGTGTTAATGTTGAAGGAATGCGTGAAGCGGCAAAATGTTTAATAGGCACTCATGATTATTCTTCGTTTGTTGTTGAAATGAAAAAAGTTGAAGATGCAACTCGAACCATTTATGATATTACCATTGATGAATTTGGCGATAATAATCAATATATTGCAATTAGCTTTATTGGAAATGGATTCCTTTATAAAATGGTGCGTTGTTTGGTTGGAACATTGGCAGGGGTTGGCATTAATAAAATTACAGCATCTGAGGTTAAAGATATTTTGTTAGCAAAAGAGCGCAATCAAGCTTTAGCGACGGCCCCTGCTGCGGGATTATTTTTAATGAAAGTATTTTATGAGCAATTTGATGGGGCTAATTGTGAGTTTAAATTAACTAAATTACCATTTAATTATTTTTAATGGTAGTCAAGAATATATTATCACTGTATATTACAGCAAGCAAAAGAAAATTAGTAATCTAAAAATAATTGTTAAAAAAATATGTTTGAGCAAAATTTTACCCAATCACAGAGTCAGAAGTTAACTCAAGAGCAGATTTTAGCACCGCAACAATTATTGTCGCTAGAAGTTTTGTTAGCGCCAATGATGGAACTACAAGAAAAAATTGAGCAAGAGCTTGAAGCAAATCCTGTTTTAGAAAAGGAAGAGTCAAATATTTCAGAAGCGGTGGGCGATTTTCTAAGCCATTCTGTTGAGCAAGCTGATAACACCGCTGAAGATTCTAAAAGCGATGAAAATGCAGAAATTGCTGAGTTAATTAGCTTAAGCGATAACTGGTATGATTCATTGCCAATTATGGCGCGCAATAGCGAAAATGATGAAAAGCGCGAGCACATGTTTAATTCATTAATAGAAGAGGAATCGTTGCAAGATCATCTTTTAGGGCAACTGCGTTTTCTGGATTTAAATCGTAAATATCAAGCGATTGCAGAAGAAATTATTGGGAGTATTGATGAACATGGCTATTTATGCATTCCTCTTGAAGATATTGCAACTAGTGGACAATTTTCATTGAATGAAGCAGAAGAAGTTTTAAAAATAGTACAAACCTTTGAACCTTTAGGTGTGGGTGCACGTGATTTATCAGAATGTTTACTACTTCAATTGCAGATAAAAAGTGAACAATTAAATATTCCCGAAGATAAACTACCGAGATTAGAAGTTTTAATTAAGAACCATCTTGAAGATATTTCACGTAATAAAATTCCTCAAGTTGCCAAAACTATGCGCATTAGTGTAGATGAAATTTATTTTTTATTGAATGATATTAAGAAATTAAATCCATATCCAGCCAATGGTTTTGCCTCTAGCAATCCAATTTATATGGTTGCGGAGTTTGAAATCGTCGAAAAAGAAGGTGAGTTTCAAGTTATTTCGAAAGAGGGGTATTTGCCACGAATTCGTATTTCGAAGCATTATGAAAACCTCTTAAATAGCGATGAAACTAGTGCTGAGGATAAAAAATATATTAAAGAAAAAATTCTCAATGGCAATATGTTTATGAAAAGTATTGAACAACGACAAAACACCATCACAAAAATTGCCAATGCGTTAATATCTACTCAAGAGGAATTTTTACGTGAAGGTGTCGATAAATTAAAGCCTTTGAAGATGCAAACAATTGCTGACATGGTTGAAGTTCATGAAACAACTGTAAGCCGTGCTATTGCTAATAAATATATTCGCACGCCACAAGGAGTTTTTCCATTTAAATATTTCTTTAGTGGTGGTTTTCAAACTGAAACGGGGGAAGATGTTTCTAGTCGTGGTGTAAAAGAGCAGATTAAAGATTTAATTGATAATGAAAACAAAAAGAAACCACTGAGCGACAGCAAAATTGCTAAACTTTTGGCAGATGAAGGCGTAAAAGTTGCCCGTCGTACCGTGGCTAAATATCGTGAAGAATTAGGAATTGGCTCATCAAGTTTAAGAAAAGAATTCTAAGCTTGGGGCTTTAACCATGGAGAAAAATATGTCATTTATTACTGAAAATTCTCAGTTAAAAGAGAAGTTGCAATCCTTTGCTAAGGAGTTAAATAATACTAGTATTATTGCTGAAATGCATCAAAAAATGGATGATTTTTTAGCTGATAAAAAAAACAATGAACTTTATGAACGCATGAAAAATTGTGAAGAAAATATTGTTCTAAAGCAAAATAATGGAATTGAATTAACGCAAGAGGATTTAGATGAATATAAAGAAATTCATACTTGGCTAAATTCTTCACCGCAAGCAGAAGATTTCTTTTCTGCCCAAGAAGCATTGTTAAATATTCAAGATGAAATTAATGCTTACGTCTCTTTGGCGATTCAGATGGGTGAAGCTCCAACAGATGATGAGTTAGCATAATATTTAAATGTAAGTGATGAATTAGAACTCGAAGCTGATAATGATGATCATTGCCATGATCATGGCTGTGGATGCGGAAATCATTAATTTATTTTCAAAAGGGGGGATTTATGTTTAAGACACGAGATATAATCAGTGTTATTTCGGTTGTCTTTTTTATACTTTTGATTTCAGGATGCAATTCTATGTCTGCAGAATATTTGCCACCAAAAGAATTTATAAAAAAGACAACTATGCTCCAAAGCGCTAGCGATGTGATGTATATTGGAACAGGACACAAAAGGATTTATTTAGAACAGGAAAATTATGTAACTTTTGGTAGGGTTTTAGGATTCTCAAAAGAGCCTAGTTACACAATTTTTTATACTGATATTGATAAAATTCCTTTAGATTTTTTTTATAAAGTAGAAATGAAAAAAATTAATAATAAATAGTATAAATAAAAAAAATACCGCTTACTAAAGAGCGGTATTTTTTTATTTAATAATTTTAATATCAGATTATTTTTTGTATTCAACTTTAGCTGGGACACCAATAATTGACATTAATTTTAAACCTAATCCTGTATTTTGGTATTCTCCTGTAAATACTTCAGAACCTTTACCATATGCAAATACAGTAGTTGGAGTATAAGAGTGTGAATAGCTAGTCCAAGAAATACCAACACGTTGATTTGTGATGTGAGTCATTTCAACAGTTAAAGGCATATAGTTTGCATAAGTTCCCCAATCAAATTTATAATTATCTTTATGAATTTTCTTAAGAGACTCAATTAATCCTTTATTAAGCATTTTTAACTCTTTTGCACTAAAGTCGTCATATCCAAAAGCTTTCTTTAGAAGAGGCTTGATAGTTTCAAGTTGTTTTTCTTGAACAGCTTTATCTTTTGAACTTACAAGTTTATTTTCTTCAACAAATTTAGTGAATGCCGCATTGAAAGCCGTTGCAGACATAGTTTGTTTTGAAAGAACTTCGTTTAATTTTTTAGGTTGAACTCCAGCTAAGCCCATTTTCATTCCACCAGTCTCATGGTCGCCACATACAACAATTAAAGTTTCATTAGGATGTTTTTTTGCAAAGTCTAATGCAATTTTAACACTGTCGTCAAATGATAGTAATTCGTTAATTGCCGCTGCAGCATCATTTTTATGACAAGACCAGTCAATTTGTGATCCTTCTACCATAATAAAGAAACCGTTATCATTATCAAGGACATCAATAGCTTTCTTAGTTATTTTTGCCAATGTCACATCATCAGGGTGATTTTGATTAATTCTTTCAGGTAATGCTTGTCCTGCTAAAACAGGAGCACTTAAAAGAATTTTTTCATATTGATCTTTTTTAAGGTTATCAAATCCAGCGCGATCCCTAATTACTTTAAAACCATTTTCTTTAGCCGCATTATAAACAACTTCTGGGTCGTCTCCTCTAAAACCTCCGCCTGCAAATAAATCAAAATTAGTTTTAGTTAATTGTAATCCAACTTCAATATATTTTGAACGTGCAGGGTGATTTGCATAGAATCCAGCAGGAGTTGCATGGTTAAGAGCGCATGATGCTAAGATACCAACTTTACGTTTTGAGTATTTTTTTGCTTTTGCTGCTACCGACATCATAGGTTTACCTTCGATGTCAACACCAAGCATTGCAGTTCCAGTTTTTTTACCACAAGCAATAGCTGTTGCAGCAGCACCTGAATCTGTGTGCATTTTATTTTGACAGCTTGTGTAAGTTAATCCTTTTACTGGTAACGAATCAATAGCAAGAGGTTGCATTTTGTATCGTCTAGTAGCATCAACTTGTGTAGCAGCCATACCATCTCCAATAAATAGGAATACATACTTAACTGGTTGCCCCTTATACAGCTCTAGAGGACCACATTCTCTGTGCATAAATTTTTTACCACCTTTTTTATCTGCTGCAAATGTCGTATTGAACGCAGACACAACAAAACATGCTGTTAGTAGAGCAACAGCTTTTTTAGAATGCAATCTTAAGAAATTCATAATTACCTCTTCTTTTTGTTATAGTTTTTCTTTTTGTTTTATATAGGACTTCTCTAAGAATTTCATAACAAAAATGTGAAGATTTTAGTTAATCATCTTGTTAAAAATAATGGAAAACGAACAAAAAACAAATAGCAGAATCGCAAAAAAGCCGAAAATAATGGCAAAATATCTATTTTGGGATATATTTTTTGCCATTATGGTAATAAAATAACAATTATTAAGTGTAAAAAATACCTTAATAATTGCTTGTTGATTGTCCTGTCACAATTTTTAACGGCGAAATAACTCGTATGACAATGTTATTTCTTTTGTTTCTTGCGCTGGTATAGTAATTTCCCATGTCAAAAGGCGCGAATCATTCACTACAGTTGTTAGATTATTTAAGGTTGTTTCTTGAGGTTTAATATTTGCTTCTAAGACATTACCTGTAATTTTTAGAGAAATAACCATTTCGACAGCTTCTTTTCTAAAATTTTTAATGATGAGTTTAGCATCATTAATCTCTTTGCGGTAGCGATTGTTATTAATTACTTGTTGTTTTGAATTATTTTTATTAATTTTTGACATGAATGATACATCACCCTTTGTTGATGAATTTTCAAAATAATTCACGATAACGCTTTTTGCATGATTAACTGTTAAAATAGTTTCTTGTTGAGGGTTAACCCAATTATTGTGCCCTTGTCCAATAAACTTGTTATTTTGGTAAAATTGAACTAATCCTTTATTTAAAGGATAATCATAAGGGTTTATGAATTTAATTGCATTATAACAAGGAGTTTCAAAACTTTTTCTTTGGACAGCTCCATAGCTATTTCGAGTGTTATCTAAGTCCCACTGTACAATTTTGTCATATTTAATATTTTTTTTGTTTAATGGCAGGCGTAAATTTTCACCTTTTTTAAGTGTTATTTTGCCAATATTTTGAAATTTTAAGTCTGTGTTAGAGTTTACTTTTTTGACAAAATTATTTTTAACAAAAGTTGCTGGAGCTTCTCCAAAGCTGTCTTCGCATTCATCATCGTCATACTTGACTAAGTTTTGATTATCAATTGCAAAAAAGCCCGCTACTTGATTAAATATTTGTGGAGTTCCTGATGCCAATTGTACTTCAATATTTTCAATGTCTGAAAAATTATTGCAAATTACAGCGCTATGTTCGATTTCTAAATTTTTGTCATCGCACAATATGAATTTGTAATTCGAGTCCCAATAAAATCCATGGCTTAAATAATTCATATATACTTTATTGGTCGCTAATTTTGTGGGCGTGAATGAAACAATATTTTTAGCGGTTTCATATTCATTATTAATGCCATTTAGACTTTTAATGGCCACGATATCTTTTGTTTTTATAAATCGAATGTTGTTTGGATTTTTGTCATCTTGAAGAATGATAATATCATTGTTTGCAGTTTTGAATGGCTGAATGACAGTCCCTGAAAAATTTTGAATATCTTCTTCGCCTACTAATGACTGAATAATAACTTTTTTATTGAGAAATGTTGAATTGATATCTTTGAAAGTTCCATAAATAGGGGCTTTTGTTTTTACTTTTTCTTTTTTTACGATAAAGCTACCAAAAGGAACAAAATTAATAGAGCCATTTAGAGGAGTGAAATTATCTGAAATAGCATACTTTTGAACAAAAGGATTTTCTAAAATACGTTGAACAGCAACAATCCCTTCATCGAAGATAGTTAACTTTGATATTTTAGGTTCTAAATAGTTTTGCGAATTGTTTTCTGCACTGAACGCTATATTTGTCGTTGTTAAAAAAAGCGCAAAGCTAAGGATTTTAAAGCATTTTTTTTGTTTAAACATTTTGGGTTTCTCCATTGAATTAAGATTAATGGCACTTCTAAAAATATAGTATTTGATTAAAAACTTGTTCTTTTTGTTTAATTCAATAATTTTGTAAAAATTTACTAAGTCGATTGTTACGAAAATATAAAAAAATAGTTTGAAAGATAAAAAGCGCCAAATTTTAAAAAAAAAGTCAATTTTTAGAAATACCCCCTAATAAAAACTGTATTACTTAATTATAAACAATCTTTGAAATTTAATATAGAACAAAATAAAATCAATTTCAAATATCCTTCAGCTATAAATTATAAGAATCAAGTTAATGGATAGTTGTTGTAATGTGTTTGAGGTTGATAAAAAATATCATTATATTTAATGATCTATTGAATAAGAATAAAAAGTCCCTAAATTTTTAAAATATAAAATTTAGGGAAGGCATTGTCGGCAAAATTATTTTGGAGTCAGTTCACTGAGCTTCATCTTTTTTTGATATAATAATGAACCATCTTCTCTAAATAAATTAAAAGTTGCTTCGGGATCATTCTTTGTGGTATCAAAAGTCATATCGGCAAATGCGTAAATGTCGTGAAAACCAAAAAGTTGGGTTGTCCATTTTGTATCTTTAGCACGAGGTCCTTTTCTTCCTCCTAAACAACCTGTCCCATATTCATAAAAATAAAAACCGTTTGGGCGAGGAATTTTAAACCCTCTTGTGCCGTGACGGTCGCCTGATAATAAAATAACTCCACTAATGTGCTCTTTTTCAATTAAAGAAAAAATATCTTCACGCCCAGCTTTATCCCAAATGCCCCAGGAATCTTTACCGTTAGAAACGTAGTCACTCCACATAGTAGGGCAAACCAAAAGCTTAAATGTTGCTGTTGATTTTTGCAAATTTTTTTTTAACCATGCAAGTTGGCGCTCTCCAAGTAATGAATTTTTGCCTTTTTCTCTAAAATAACGATTATCCAGCACAAAAATTTCACAAGCTCCAATGGTTGCCTTATAAAAAACTCCTTCGCCATTTTCGCCAAAACCATACGAAGGGTTAGCCCAATTTTGAGTGAATGTTTTCCACACTAGTTTTTTATCAGTATAGCTGTATCCATCAGGAACTCCTGCTTTATCATTGTCAAAATAATCATGATCATCCCAAGCCGTATATATAGGTGTTTTGGCTACAAACTTTTGCCAAGGCGGTTGTAAATCACGCAATAAAAAGTCACAATTATGTAACCCCGTGTTGGCATTTCGGTCTTGCACTGCAACGTCGCCAACCATAACCATTGCTATGGGATTACGTTTGCTAATATTTTTAAATAATTTAGTTCGTGCCAAACCCCAACGATGTGGGTCTGAGCCTAGTGCAATTCTAAAAATTGTTTTGTCAGTACTTTGAGGAGCTGTTGTAAAAAATTGTTGAGGTGATTTTGTAATTAGTTTATTATCAACGTAAATCTTATAATGGTATTTTTTATTATGATTAAGGTCTTTAATATCAAAAACTATTGCTAAGTCTTTTTCTTTAGTGCTGACTTTCTCTAATTTTTTGATAATTGAGTTGTCTTGTGTAATAACCAATTTTGCAAGAGTGTTTGCTTGAGCCGCCCTTAGCCAAATTTTAACTCCATTATTCGTTATATCTCCTAAAAGGGGGCCTCCTGTTAGTTTTATGTTATTTTTAAAACAAAAATTCTTAAAGTTTTTATCTTGAGATAACTTAAAAAAATTGGCTTTTTTATTGGCATAAAAATAATTCATTGCCGTTGTAAAAAGTTGGTTATTTAGCTGAGATTGTTCTCCTGAAAGGTTAAGGGTTATTAAATCAACCCTTTTACTTGGGCTTTTATATTTCTTCGCATCTGCAGATAGCCCCGCTTTGCTAGAATTATAGGCAAGCATAATTAAAAAAAATGTGGCAACTGCTAGTCTTATTTTTTTCATATCATTTCCTTTTTTTGAATCGATAATTTCTCTTTTGGTAAATTGTAGAACGTAGTAACTTATTAAATTATTGTTTGAATAAAAAAGAATTTGTTCAAGTTTTCTTGAACAAATTCGGCTTGGTATTATTATACACCAAAAAGTATAGATTAAAAATTTTATAAAATTAGATATAATTTTTTATAACTTAAATGGAGTCATTTTTTTGTAAAAAGTTAATTTTAGCTTTGCATTGAAATAACTTCTTTATATCCCTCTAGTAGTTTATTGCGAATTTCACGAAGTAGAGAAAAAGCGACATCAGCTTCCTCTAATTTTAAAACTACATCCTGAATATTATTTGTTTTGCCGACTGCAAGGTCACGAATTGACATTTCTGCAATGTCTTGTTTTTTATCAACACCTTTTACCATTGAAGTTAAAACATCACCAAATGACGGAGCATTAACATCGTTTATTGCCGTTGAACTTTGAATATTATCGACGGTGCTGTTATTGATTTGAGAATCAAAATTTGTGGTTAACTGTTCAAACCCCTGACTACTATTTACAAAAATATCATTAGAAATTGCTTCAATCATCTTGTACCTACTATATTTTCAAATTGCCTTGTTTATTTGCTTTATTTAAATTTAGCCTTTAACTATATTAATTGTCGAATCAGCCATTTTACGGCTCTCTTTTATTACTGATAAATTAGCTTCATAAGCTCGTGTTGCCGCAATCATATCAACCATCTCTTCCATTACTGAAATATTTGGAGAATAAACCATGCCCTCTTTGTCAGCTTTTGGGTGGTATGGCATATATTGGCTAACAGGTTCCTTGTCACTGCTAATTACTTTTGCTAATTTTACTCCATCTAAAAGATCTGCACTTGAATTGCTTTGTACTGCTACTTGGTCTTTCATCTGGGCTTCAAAAACCGCTAATTTTTTGCGGTATACCTCATTTTTTGATCCAGTACTATTGGCATTTGCTAAGTTGTTTGCAATTACATCCATGCGTTTTCTTTCTGCCGCAAGACCGCTGTTGCTAATGCCTATGGCTGGAATTAATTCAAAACTACTCATCGTTTACGTTATCCTTTGATCGCGCTTTTGATAATATTCATACGCGTTTTAAATGCTTTGTTTGCTAAATTATAAAAAATGCTATTTTGCATCATTTCGTTCATTTCATTTGGTAAAATGATATTATTACCATCTTTTTTTGGTTCAACTTTTGTGTCTTCAAAGTTATTGCTTTTTAAATTTTGCACTTTTGCTATATCATTATTGGCAACAGCATTTGCTAATTGCATTCTAAAGTCGCTTTCTTGGCGGATATAGTTTGGTGTTTCAGCATTGGCAATATTGTTGGCAATTAACTTTTGGCGCTCTTGAGCCATCTGCATCATCTGACTATTGATGATTGCTGTATTATCAAAAACTAATGAATCTAACTCCATTTTTACTACTCCAATTTGATGTTGGGCGAATTAAAATTTGATGTTGCCCAATGTATTACTACTTTTATTTGTTGATTATAAATTATCGCAACTACTGTGCCAAAAGTTGTATTCTTAATCTTTTACTGTGCAAATGCTTGCATTTCGATGATATTATTCCAGATATTTAATTGAACAGGGTAATGCGTACTGTCGAGAATGATTTGCTCTGCTTGCATATTATTCATATTAATGATTACAGGGCTGAGTAAATTAGCTGTTGATTCTTCTATATTTTGAGAAATTGTTACAATGCTTAATAATAAAACGTCGCTCATGTCATTAATTTCTAATCGTTCGGCTATATTATCATTTAAATTAAAACTGTAGTTTTCTTTAATATTAAATGATTCAATGCAGACAAAATTAATATCGTCATTGTCTAACGATTGTAAAAACATGAATGGGGCAATGTCTTTATTTATCATTACCACAAAATTTTTCAAATCATTAAAACCAATTAGGCCTTTGGGGAAATTAATAATATGTTTTTTAGCAACATCGCGCGAAACACAGCGATTTCCTGATCCTATTTTTAAAACAGTCGTATTTGCAAAATCAATACTTTTACTCATAGTGAAATCCTTAAATTTTATATTTTCCAATGTATTAACGCAAATAATATGCCAAAACAAAATTAGCTTTTTTGCTAGAACAAGCTTAACTTGAACTACTTGACGAAAAAATGACACCAGTGTAAAATATTGTTATGTATTAAATACTATTAAATAGTAGTTTTAATATTTAAGGAAGCTTCTAAAAATAATATATTTAGAAATGCCTTAAATAGGGAGATTTTCATGGTTAATCAATACGTATGTAAAGTTTGTGGATATAATATAATTGGCTCAATCCCACACAAATGTCCTTTTTGTGGGTGCAATCGCAGCCATTTTATTACTGCAACAGAGTGTAGTGATTTATATTGTTTAACTGAAAAACGTATTTCAAAGAAAATTTTAATGCTTAAAACAAAGCCAAAATTAGGGTTAAGTCATGCCGCTTATGCCGTTGAAACATTAAATGGTGAAGTATGGGTCGATTGCCCTGCCTGCTTTGAGAATAATACTAGAATGCCAAAAGCAATTTGCTTTACTCACCATCACTTTATGGGGGCTTGTAATTTATATCAACGTGAGTCGTGTTGTGAAGTTTACATTCAAGAAGAAGAATTACAATTTTCGATAGCTAAGCCTTTTTTGCCGACAATTACTCATGTAATGACGGGGAATTTTTGGGCTTATTGTGAACTTCAAGCTTTGCGTATTGCAGGACACACCCCAGGGTTTACAGTGTTTTTTCTCGACGATGTTTGTTTTTGCTGTGATATTGTTTTATTAGATAATAAAAAAGGCGACTCATTGAATACTTTTTCATCCTCAAAAGAGGAGGTTGTTGAGGCTGTCAAACATTTAATTTTTGAATGTGATAATCGAGGCGTTAATTTAATTTGTGCTTATAATAGCACTTTTGATTACCATGAATGGAGAGAACGCACTCAAAGGTTGCTAGATTAGGTTTAGCAAAAATAGAAAAAGAACTCTTTATAAAAAAAAGTTCTTTTTGTGTATGCTCAAATAATTATTACAGTAAAAATTTAACATCTTTAATTGCATTTAGTGCGTCACTTAAAGTTCTTAATTCATCTTGTGAATTAAATACTACTTTTACGCTAAAAGTTTGGTAATTACCATTTTTAGATTCTTTACCAGCTTTAAGTTCTTGGTTAACTCCATGAAGTGCCAAAACCTTTTTTATGTCATCAATTACAGTATCACTTTTTGCATCTGTAATGATCCGGTAGTGCCAATCAATCGGGAATTGAATCTCGCCTTTAACAGTATCTGTTTTCATAAAATAAACTTATCCTTTTCCACATTTAGTTTTACTGCCATGCGCTTTATGAGCTGCTATGCAGGCTTCACAATCTCCATGACGGGAACATGAAACATTTGGGCAAGGGCACTCTTTATTAACATTATTACTCATATCTAAAATTACCTCCATTAATATTTTCAAAACCTTAATATTAATGTTTTTTCCGAAAAATGCAAGCACTTAGATAATTTTTATATAATTGTGGTTATGCTCATATTTTTTCAAATAATCATTCATTAACTCAAGCATATCTTTTTGTTGTTTTAAGTGTTTTTTTACTTTTTCCCAATATGCTGCGGTGTCGCTGTTCTTATAACCTTCAGGGCCTCCATTCCATATGCGTGCTAAAACTTCATACGTTGGTAATTTTTTTGTTGTTTTGTGGTACTGCACTGCCCAGTAACGTAGATATGCAAAACAAACAAAAATAGCATTGTGACGATTAAACATATTTTGATGTGTTAACTCTAGCCCATAGATACGGTTAACATCGTCAACGACTCCTTGGTGGATTTGTAATGCCCCATACGCCAAGCCGTCGTCGCCAATAGCTTTGTCGTCGCCGCCTGTTTCAGTCATGATTAAAGATTGAATAAGAATTTTATCACTGCTATGCAATGTAATGTGTAATGTTTTTGCTTTACTTGCGATTGAAATAGAACATAATAGTGCAAATAAAATGGTATATATTAATTTTTTCATTTTTTTATCCTCAACCAAAGAGAATTAAGCTTTAAATTACAACTTAATTTTTTTGGTACACTTTAGAGTTAATTTTAAACATACAACTAGCCAAAATTTATTGCTACTTTTAAAAAAATATCATAATCTACAACTTTAAAAATCTAAAAAGACATAAATACAACCTTTTTTAATTGCTCGTGTCGTAACAAGGAATATAACCTTATTGTTAGAAGAAAGTCAACAATTTTTAAGAATAAAAATGAGGCAATTTTTGCTATTAAGGTCAAAAAACTTCATTATTTAACTGGGCGAAAAAATCTTCCATAAACTTCACGCGTTGAATAGCAATTTTGGTGCCAGTTTCGGTCAAAGTCTTATCGGCAATGTAGCGTAATTTTACTAAGTATTCACGGTAAGCACTATCTTCGATGCTGTATGCATCGCTATTCATTGCTTCCTCTTTAGAATTGTGAACTCGTGCTCCAATTCTTCCTGCAAAGTGAAATGCTCTACCAATTCCAATTGCGCCAATTGCGTCTAATTTATCTGCATCATAAATAATTTTTTCCTCAATAGTTGATGGTGTAATTCCATTGCGAAAACGATGTTTTAAGACACAATTAGATACTTGCATTATTAATTTGGAATCTGTAATGCCGCATAAGTTTAAATAAGTCGGGACTTGAGCCGCTCCAGCAGCTGCATGGCAAACCTTGCCCTTTGAAGCAATTTCTTCAGGACGAGCTATATCATGAAGAAGTGCTGCCATAACAACCACATTCATATCAACGGTAGTTTTTTTAGCTTCGGCTTCGCCAATAAGCTTAGCATTTTGCAAAACACGCAGTACATGGCTAAAGTCATGGCAGACAGGTGCCGTAGAAAGGTGTTCTTCAACATTTTTTTGTAACTTCTTTAATGCTTCTTGGTACATAATACTTCCAAGTTTATTGTATTTTTTGTTATAAACAATATTTTAAAAACATAAGACTTTTTTAAAATATAATCATCTTTACAGTTAATTCTTAAGTAACTTGCACATTATTATCAAAAGAATCTTCAACTATAATGTGGTTATCTCGAAAAGTCAATATCTAGACGCATCTAAAAGATAGGGTATTTGGTAAAAAATTAGGAATTATTTAACGGTGACACATTTTAGTTTAAAAGCAATCTGCGATTCATTTATTGCCTTTCCATGTCCATTATGTAAAAAGGTTAGCGAAAATAACCTCAATAATGGTTTATGTGATGATTGTAAAAAGTTACTATGTAAAATTGCGTTGCCATATTGTCATGGATGTGGAGGAACTAATAAGGGCTTTTTGGCTGTTTGCGAAAAATGTATTAAAGGTTTGGATCGTCCATGGAATAAGATTATTGCCGTTTATGAATATGATTATCTCGCAGGGAAGATGCTACGAAACTTAAAATATAATGATTCTCCTCATTTGATAAAAGGTTTGATGCCACATGCCATCGAAAGAATTAATGAGGAACAATTAGATATTGATGTGATTATTCCAATTCCTCTACATTTCTCAAGATTGCTGTGGCGTGGTTTTAATCAAAGCGAACTAATTGCGCGTGAATTATTATTTTCTCTGAAAAAAACTAAATATAAAAAATGTCAGCAAATTAAAATTATTAGTCTACTAAAAAGGAAAAGCAGAACCAAAGTGCAGATGACATTAGATAAAGAACAACGTTTAGAAAACGTTCAAAATGTTTTTGATATCAAAAAAGGTTTTTTGCAAAAAAGCAAATTTTCAAAGGATAGTAATATTTTGTTAGTGGATGATGTTTTGACAACAGGGGCGACATTAAAATTTGCGACTGAAATTTTGCGTAAATCAGGGTTTAAAAATATTAATGTTTTAGTGTTAGCTCGGCGATAAACCAATATCATTGACATTTGATAAAAAATTATAATTTATATGGATTGTAATGAATTAAAACAAAAAAATAAGGTAGATAAAAATGTTTAACTTACTAAAAAAAATTAATTATAAGCCAGAACCATTTGAATTTTATTCAGCAGATTTGTTATGGACTGATGAACATACTGTTCAAAAAATGCTTAGTTATCATTTAAACGATGCTATCGAAGCTTCATCAAGAGGTAGTACTTTTATCGATAAATCTGTTGATTGGATTTGCTCATATTTTAAAGTATCTAATGAAACACAAATAGCAGATTTTGGTTGTGGCCCTGGATTATACTCTCAACGTTTGAGTGCTAAAGGAGCTAATGTGACAGGGATTGACTTTTCAAAAAATTCACTAGAGTATGCTAAAAAACAAGCTCTTGAAAATAATTTATCTATTAATTACGTCTATGCAAATTATTTGGATTATGAGTTAACTGACAAATATGACCTTATTTGCTTAATTTTTTGTGATTATTGTGCATTAAGTCCGGCTCAAAGAGCTATTTTGCTGAAAAAATTTCGTTCAATGCTGAAGCCTAATGGTAAAGTGTTACTTGATGTTCATTCATTAAATATGTTTACAATATTGGAAGAAAAAGCAAGCTATGAATTCAACTATTTAGATAATTTTTGGTCTGCCGATGATTATTATTGTTTTATTAATAATTTCAAATATGAGGATCAAAAAGTTGGGCTTGATAAATATACTATCATTGAAAGAGATACAATAAAAGTTGTTTATAATTGGTTACAATATTTTAATCCAACCGCTTTGGAAAAAGAGTTTATTGAAGCAGGATTTACTAATATGAAGTTATTTAAAAATGTTGCAGGAGAAGATTATGATGAGTCTCATACAGAATTTGCAATTGTTGCGGAGTGAAAATTTTTTTTGCTTTGAGATAAAAATTATTTGTAATTTGTTTTTGTCTCTCTTACATTACAGGATAATCTAATAAATATAGTGTGCTTTCGGCATTTTTAACGCCTTGACTAAAGCAGACCAAATTTTAACCAAAGAATGTTAATTAACGAAAGATACCTCACTATGTCTACAACTCTGTAAACAGAAATTGCGTAGTATTGTATACTAAATTACATTTTATTTGGTATGCTTGTATGCAGTTTTATAAATATTTGTTAAGCGTATTAGTTTTTATAGCTTTGATGGGTTATTAGGTCTAACCTTCACTAAATGTGAAAATTGTGCAGTTCTTTTATAAAAAGGGGGGTAAATATGAAAGATGAGACAAAAATTAGAACGCATTTAGAATAGTTAATGATTACAGGAATTAAAATAAATTCACCGCATTCGCCCAACTATGAGTATTAATACTTAACCGCTAGTAAGAAATTTTCTCCCGAACAACAAGTTGTTTTGCAACACCTGTAAAATGATATTGAATCCGCCAAACGTTTAATGACTTTTGAATGAGCACTCTTAATATTGTCGAAAGCAAATTGCACCGTTAGTTAAAGGATCCTGCCAAAAATAGTAAAGCGAACTTCGAAAAATTAGACAATTAGTAAAAGTGGTGTATATTATGGTGATTATTTAGAAAAAAAAGACAAAGAATAGTAATATTTGTCCTAAACAATATAAAGAGAAGGAATACATATATGGCGTTATTTAGTAACAAAAATCAGTATTCAACAGTCAAAGGTTTTGCTAGACAGAGTAAGAAAAAAGATATTCCACGTGGACTATGGGAAAAGTGTAAAAAGTGTTCTCAAACTTTATATGCTAAACAGTTAGAGGAAAATCTAAATGTTTGCCCAAAATGTGGTTTTCATAAAGCATTGACTGCACAACAGCGTGTTGAATTATTAACCGATAAAAATAGTTTCGTAGAAATCGATAGCGACTTAGAATCAGTTGATACTTTGAAATTTGAAGGAGTTGCTTCATATACGGATAAATTGGCTCAAAATCAAAAGAAAACAAGCATGAAGGATGCAGTGTTAAGTGGAACTGCTAAGCTTGATGGGCAAGATTATGTTATTGCAGTGATGGATTTCCGTTTTCTAGGAGCTAGTATGGGTGCAGTTGTTGGTGAGAAAATAACTCGTGCAATTGAGTTAGCAACAGCTAAAAATTTACCTGTGGTTATTGTAACTGCTAGTGGTGGCGCTCGTATGTATGAAGGAATGATTAGTTTGATGCAAATGGCAAAAACAAGTGGAGCTTTAAAGCGCCACGCTAATGCCAATTTACCATATATTGTAGTAATGACGCACCCAACTACGGCTGGAGTAACGGCTAGTTTCGCTTCATTAGGAGATTTAATTGTGGCTGAACCAGGAGCATTGATCGGGTTTGCTGGTCCACGTGTTATTCGTGACACAACTCAGGCAAAATTACCTGAAGGGTTCCAAACAGCTGAATTTTTATTGGAAAAAGGGTTAGTTGATAAAATTATTCCAAGAAAAAATCTTCGAAATGAATTGAGTCTTTGCCTTGAATACTTTCAAAACTAGTGTATTGTAAAGCAATCTTTACTTGATGAATAAATAATGCTGGACTAATTTTCAGTTTATAAATAAGATTTTATTTGTCACCAGTTTTTCTGGACCCTGTGCGTCGAAATCGCATGAACTGAGTCAGATGGGGAACCAAGCAGCTCTAAGTGTATGTTTCGAGTGCTGCAGGTGCATCTGGATTTGCTGGTGGCTTTTTTATATTCCCTAAAGAGAATTATGGTTTAAAAAGGTCGTCTTTGAAGAAAACTTTGGGTTTATAAAAGTGAGAATATTAATTTTAGGAGTTTAAAAATGGAACGTTGTGACGGAAGAAAAAATGATCAATTAAGAAAAGTTTGGTTTCAAAAAGGATATTTATCAAATCCTTTGGCTTCTGTTTTAATTGAAATGGGCAATACTAGAGTTTGTTGTTCTGTAACTTTAGAGCCAGGCGTTCCAAACTGGATGAGAGCGCAGAAAGTAGCTGGAGGCTGGTTAACATGTGAATATGGAATGTTGCCAGCGTCTACGCATAATCGCATGCGTCGTGAATCTACAGCAGGAAAACCTTCTGGGCGTACTCTTGAAATTCAGCGCTTAATAGGGCGTAGCTTGCGAGCTGTTGTTGATTTAGAAAAATTAGGAAGTAATACAATTTATATTGATTGTGATGTTATTAATGCGGACGGCGGAACACGTTGCGCTAGTATTACAGGAGCGTCAGTGGCATTATCAATGGCGATGCATCGTTTGAGCAGAAAACTAGGATGTAATCCATTAAAAGAAAAAATTGCGGCAGTGAGTGTGGGAATGTTCAAAGGTGAGGCTGTTTTAGATCTTAATTACGAAGAAGACTCAAATGCTGAAGTTGATATGAATGTGGTGATGACAGAGTCAGGAAAATTTATTGAAATTCAAGGGACTGCCGAAGAAAATCCATTTAGCTATGAAGAGATGGAGCAAATGTTATCATTAGCTAAAAGTGGGTGTGAAACATTGCTTGATTTGCAAAATAAATTATTTACATCAAAAAGTAATGGGGACAATAAAAAGCATTCAAATAATAAAAATAAAAATTTACGTAAAGATCCATTGGGGTCAATTGGGGACGCATTTGCTGATTTAGAGTTGTAATGGTGTAAATAATTACAATAGAAATTGCATTTTGTAAATAATTAAATTACATTACATTACACTACTAAAGATAAGAAAATCGTTAGAGAGTTTTAGATTTATAAATATGTTACAGTTTCGATGGATAAAAAATTGTGACAAAATTACGGTAAAAAATTTATTATGAGTGAATATCAAGTTATTGCTAGAAAGTGGCGACCTCAAAAATTTTCAGATATGGTTGGTCAAGAACACGTTATAAAAACGTTGAAGAATGCTATTAAGGATCAACGTACTGCCCATGCTTATTTGTTTGTTGGCTCACGTGGAATTGGGAAAACTACTTCGGCAAGAATTTTTGCTAAAGCATTAAATTGCACAAACCCGCAAGATGGCGAACCATGCTGTGAATGCCAAAGTTGTTTAAGTTTTGAACAAGGCAACAACATGGATGTTACTGAAATCGATGCGGCAAGTAATAACTCGGTAGACAGTATTCGTGATCTGCGTGAAGAAGTTGTCCATGTGCCAGTTAATAGTAAATACAAAATCTATATTATTGACGAAGTACACATGCTAAGCAAACAAGCATGGAATGCATTGCTTAAAACAGTTGAAGAACCTCCTAGTCATGTTAAGTTTATTTTTGCTACAACAGAAGTACATATGGTCTTGCCGACAATTATTTCACGTTGTCAGCGGTTTGACCTTCAACCAATTAATAGTGGTTTGATTTTTCAACGTTTAAGAGAAATTGTTGATGCTGAAAATGTCAGGATTTCTGATACCGCTCTTGAAGCCATAGCACGAGCTGCTGAAGGCGGAATGCGTGATGCACAAAGTTTGCTAGATCAAATGATTTCATTTTTTGCAGGCTCTGACGATCAACAAATTGACGAAAATGATGTGTTATCTTTATTTGGATTGACTTCAGCAAATGAAATAACGGAGTTGATTGTTGCGTTATTTAAAAACTCTCCAGCAACTGTGATTGCTGCTGTTTATACATTGGCAAAAAAAGGGAAGAATCTCGAAACATTATTTAATGATATTTTAGCATATTTACGCAATATTCAAATTTGTCAATTAGTGCAAAACCCTCAGGATATTCTTGATATTAGTGGAGAACATTTACAGAAATGTGTTAAATTTGCCCAAAGAGTTAAACCAAAAGTGGTGCAAGTTTTCCTCGAAATTTTATCGCCAGTCGGCAGAACTTTACACGATGCATTGAATAAGCAAATTTTTCTTGAAGCAATTTTGTTAAAGGCGATGCGTAGTGCACATGCCGTTAGTGCAGAAGATGTTATTAATCAGCTTAATAGTTTACGCAAAAATGGTGAATTAACGCAATTAGATAATATTCCAGCAGTTGAATCCAAAGTTTTTATTGACGAAGGGAATAATCAAAAAGTAGTGATAAGCGAAAAGCTCGTTAATAATTCTGCAATCAGAGAGGAAAATACTGGAAAAGTATTAGGGAGAAGTGAAGAGCATGTTCAAAAACAAGTGGATGTAGAAGAATCTCTAGTTGAAAATAAAACTGAAGAATCAAACGCTGTAGCAGCTAAGATTGAAAATGTTTCTGAAGAAGGACAAAATATTGTTGATATAGAGCAAAATTTATCTTCTGCTGAGTTAAGTCCAGAAAGTGAAGGTGATTATATTTTACATGAAAATTTAGATCAAGCCACAGATGATGCTCATGACGGATTGTGGCAACAATTAATTCATTATGTAGCAGATAATCAAATAGTTGACCCCGTAACAGCAAAATTTCTACATGAAGGTTTTGTACAACATTTTCAAGAAAACTCTGAAGCAAATAAAAATGACTTAACGGTTAAATTTACTGGCGAATTTGAAGAAAATCATATTGAAAAAATAAAAAATATTAAGGCAAGGCTACAAAAGGCATATATTGAAATTGTTGGCGATTGGAGCGCAATGTTAAACATTGTGTTTGCTACAGATGAAATTCCAGAACTGCATCATAAGGAAATAAAAGTTAATCAAAAAAATAATAGTGAATCACAAGCAGAAGAGAGAATTATTTCAAAAGAATCATTATTAGCAAGTATTCCAGATGATGTGAGTGATGATTTAGCCGAAAGCGATGGAAATGACAATCTCAGCAAACATAGTAAAGATGAAAACAATGAGCTTTTGAATAATGAAAATAATTTGGTTACAAGCCAAGAATTTAGTGAACCGATGCCAATAAACGATTATGATGATCAAAATTTTATCATTGACGAAGAGACTGAAACAGAATTAATTATTGATGATGTAATTTTTAATGAAACTGAGAATTTAATAACAGGTGGCGAAGGGCCTAAGCGACAGTATGTTTCTCAAGAACAGTTAAAAAATGAAATAAAGTCAAATAAAATGGTTCAAGATATATTGGACATTTTTGGTGGGCAAATTGTTGAAATTCATTAATTTAAAGTGTAATTTATTTGAGAATATGTCTAAAATTTAAAGAGGTTTGATTATAAACTTAGAATCTATTTTGAGACAACTCACAAAGATTAATAAAAACAAATTATTTAACTAATGCTTTAGCTTGAAGTGATTTTTGGAGATTACGAAAAGGGCATTTGTTTAAATATGATGAGTATGGCTATTTGAAAAAGGGAAAGAGTAGAATAGTCTAAGAAGGTATTTAGAAAAATGCCCTATCAAAACAAAACAAGGAGTATGTTATGTTCGGTGGTTTAGGAGATTTAGCAGGATTAGTTAAAAAGGCTAAAAATATGCAAAAAGATCTAAAAAAGGTGCAAAAGGATTTGGCTAAAAAGGAATTTTCAGCACAAGCTGGAAATGGTTTAGTTGAAGTAACAGTTAGTGGTGAAATGCAAATTAAAAGCATTAAAATCAGTGACGAGTGTTTAAAAGCTGACACTGAAACAGTTCAAGATTTAGTTTTAGGAGCAGTAAATTCAGCTCTATTTGAAGCGAAAAGTGAATCTAAAGAGCGCTTATCTGAAGTAACAGGTGGCTTAGGTATTGACATCCCAGGGTTAATGTAGAATTAATTGTTATTTTTTGAATAACTATTTCTAAATAATTATCATAAAAATTTATGAGAAGAGAGTTAAAATATCCACAAGCTGTTGAAAAGCTAATTAAGAAGTTGCAACTTTTTCCTGGAGTCGGGCGTCGTAGTGCTGAACGATTTGCAAATAATATTTTGCAGTGGAGCATTAAAGATCAGCAAGAGTTTGGTGAAATCGTTGTTAACTTGAATAAAAGTGTTTCGCATTGTAGAAAGTGTGGATATTTAACTGAAACTAATCAATATTGCGATATTTGTGATGATTTAAATCGAAATGTCAATGTTATTTGCGTGGTGGAAAATTGTAGTCAACTTCGTTCTATTGAAATTAGTGGTTATTATCAAGGGATTTATCACATTCTAGATGGCAAAATTTCACCCTTAGATGGCATTAAACCTGAAGATTTGCGCATAAAAGAACTCTTTGAGCGCGTGACAGAATTTTACGCTGGCAATATTGCTGAAGATGAAACCTTAGAAATAGTCATTGCTTTGAGCGCTGATGTTGAAGGTCAAGCAACAATTAGCTATTTAGAAAAAAAACTACATGAAAAATTTCCAGCATTAGAAGTTAGCTGCTTGGCTCAAGGACTACCTGCTGGCGCTGATATCTCTTTTGCTGATGGTGCTACTTTAAATGCGGCATTTAAGGGACGCAATAAACTTTGAAAGTTAAAAAAAAGGAAATGCTATGACCAATTCAAAATCGTATTTAATAAGAAAATGTTTGGTGGTTTTTGGAGTAGCTTTGACTTTTAACTTATCAGGTTGTTTGTGGTTTGCCGAAGACAAATATCCATTAGTAGCTGTATCTTTAGATAAAAAACAGCTAAAGTCTGTTGACGAAAGAACGGATGAAATTGCTAACGAGATTGCTTTAACGAAAGAGCAAAAAATTAAAGTAAATGGTTATGTTAAGCTATATGCGGAAAAAATTTTGGCAATTCGTAAAAGTTCTTACTCTGCAACAATAAAAATAAAACTTGCAAAACAAGCAATTGATGAGTTTGAGACGCTTTTGAAAGGAGCTTTGAACTCTAAACAATTTGCAACTTACATTGAAATTAAAAAAGCACGCTTTTTGCATTATTATCAATCAGAGCAGAAGAAAACTCTTAAAAAATATTGAGAATTTTTCATCTAAAATATATAATCTTTAAAAAGATAATATTATATTTTGGAGATATTTATGTGCCCCCTTGATAAATTTGGACGACTTTACGTTGGCGAAACGGAACGCAATAAACGTCCTTTAAATGCTTTAAAAGCCGCAATTGAAAGATATATTGAAATACGTCAAAATTGGATAGAAAATGGTAGTTCTGGGTTTGGGTGGCGTGGTTCTTTTGCCAAGGGGAAACTCTTTTTTAATCGTGCTAAAACAGAGAGTAATTTAGCCTTGATGCGTCGCATTATTGAAGTGATTGATGATTCATCAATGAGGTATCGTGCTAAATTAGAAGATATTAGACAGTTTAAGTCACAGCTTACCTCTGGTGGACAGGGGCGAAGGTTAATAGAGACCTTTGAAAGTACTGCTTTGAGTGCTGAAAGTGCGTATTTACCAAAGAGTAGCGGATTAGAGGAAAGCATTTATATTAAGGAAGGCTCAACCTTTCGTCGAGACCGAACCTTAGGACGTGGGGCATATGGGAAAGCTAGTCGATTTGCAAGCCCCGAAGGTCGTTCGGTTGTAGTTAAGGATATGCATGATGCTGGAGTCACACGCAAGGAATTAGAAAAGGAGGTTGCTTTATTTGGGGAAGTATATGATCACATGGGCAGGCAACTTTTTGGGGACAATGCGGAATCAAGAGTTATTCGCCATTCTTCTAAAGATGATCCAAGAGCTAAAATTACTTTGCCAGAAGTTCCAGGACAAAACTTACGAGCTTATTGCCGCAATTATCAATATAATGAAGAAGATTTATTTTTTTCAGTTTTTAATTTTTTAGAACGACTTCATAAAGAGTTACAAATTGCTCACTGCGACTGCCATGCTGGTAATGTTATGGTCTTAGATCAGCTTAACAATGTATTTTTTATTGATTATGGTTTAGCATATAAATATTATGACCCGACCGGTCATGATCGTAATAAAAAATCAGAATTTTTTGATGGAATACGTCAAGATTTGGTTTTTATAGTTCTTTCAATTTTGGAAACGAGACATAATTTGGGAATTTATGAAAATATTAAAGTTAAAACTTTAATTCAGAAATTTAATTTGAAAAGATGGATAAACTGGGGATTTCGCCCTGCCGGTTCTAATTCATATACTCTAGAGCAAACTTTATATACTAAGGTCAATGCATCTGCTGAATATGTTGGTTTGAGGGCTCGATTACGATTATAAAATTTGATTTTCCAAAAATATCAGCTAATTTATTTTGTATAAGTTGAATTTTTTTTATCAAAGGATTAGCAGATGGTACTTAATAATTTTAGAGTCTTTACCTCTAAACCATATTCAGAAAAATTACAAGAAAAAGTTATTCAAAATATTATTGACGAGCTTGAAAAACGCAATGAAAACTTTAAGATCATTAGAAAATCTGATGATGAATTGGAGATTTCTCACGAGTTTGAATGGGGAGCCATCTTGGCTAAAAGACGTTATTTGGGCTTGAATGGGTGGCGTGTGTCGTTGGTTTTTCTTGAAGATTACGAAGATAATTTATTGGTTAAGTATGGATTTAAATCAATGAAAAATAATGAGTTAAAGTTTTTTTTAATTGCTTCAATTTTAGTTAATATTATGGTTTTTTTAAGTGTTATTTTAAGTGATTTAAGCCCTGCTTTGAAAAGTATTATTATTCATTGCGGCAATCTTTTTTTTATCTCATTTTTTTTAATATTAAGTCCATGGTCAAGAATTGATAAATTGGTACAAAGAAATATTGATAAATCAATATGAGGGGAATATGGGGCAAGATTATAAACGAATTTTTTTATCACAACTGTACACTGATGAGTTACGTGATGAAGTAATTGACTCAATAATTAATGATTTATCAAATCAAAATGAAAATATTAAAATTTTACAGCCAGATGAAAATACCATTCACATCTCGCAAAATTTTGATAAACAGAGAATTTTTGCTAGAAACAAGTTGTTAGGTTATACTGGTGATTCGTGTGAAATTATTCTCAAGCCAGACATTGAAAAAAATTTAATGCTAAAATATTCTTTTTTAGAGAATCAAAAACGCTTTGCCTTCGTTGCAAAAATGCAATTAATTCCATTTATTATTGGGGTATCATCATCTTTTTTTGATGATTATTTTAAATTTATTTTAATTGGAACGGCCGTTATTTTTTTGTGTTTATTCTTCTTCCTTTTTCCTAATTCAAAAATAGGAAAGTTGCTAAATCGTTGCACTAAAAAATTCCTCTAATCTTCATTTTATTAAGAAAAATACAATAAATTTACCCTCAAAAATAATAAAATCATATAAAATTAGTATGATATTGCTTGACTTCTTTTTTTTGCGGAGTATAATAAAATCAATGATAAATCATATAGAATTAGTATGAATTAAAAAAGGAAGTTATTAATGTTTCACGAATTAGAAGGTATTAAAACCCAGATAAAAGATTTCTCGGCAGAGGAAGTTTTGCTTTTTGCCAAGCATAATTTTTCAGATGGATTGGTTTTTGCTTCATCATTTGGACTAGAAGATCAGGTGATTTTAGACATGATAATGCGAAACAATTTAAAAATTGAAATTTTTACGCTTGATACTGGAAGATTGTTTCCTGAAACATACCAGTTAATTGAGCAAACTGAAAAAAAATATGACTGTAAAGTAAAAGTTTATTTTCCGAAAAATGAGTCAGTGGAAAAAATGGTTAACCAGCATGGAGTTAATTCATTTTATAAAAGTATAGCTTTAAGAAAAGAGTGTTGCCAAATAAGAAAATTGGAGCCATTGTCGCGAGCTTTAGCAAATTCAGACGCTTGGATTTGTGGACTCAGAAAAGAACAAGCTGTAACAAGAAGTGACGTTAATGTTATTGAGTTAGATAATAATGAGCGTTTCAAAATTAACCCGCTTTTCGACTGGAATGAAGAACGAATGTGGGATTACATTAAAAAATATGATGTTCCATACAATGAACTTCATGATAAAAATTTCCCGAGTATTGGATGTGCTTCTTGTACTAGAGCTATTGCTGATGGGGAAGATATTCGTAACGGTCGTTGGTGGTGGGAAACACCAGAGCAAAAAGAGTGTGGATTGCACATTGTTGATGGAAAATTACAAAGAATTAAAAAATAGATTTAAAATATATAGGTAAATTATGACAGAAAAATATGACATAAGTCAATTAAGACAGTTAGAAGCTGAAAGTATCAGGATTTTTCGAGATGCAGTAAGTCAAGCTGAAAACCCAGTTTTGCTTTACTCGATAGGAAAAGATTCTTCAGTTTTAGTAAGACTAGCACAAAAAGCGTTTTATCCAGGGAAGCTACCTTTTAAGTTGCTTCATATAAATTCAACGTGGAAATTTCAAGAAATGTTAAAATTTCGAGATGATTTTTGTGCAAAAGAAGGTTTGGATTTGATTGTTCATCATAATAAAGAAGGGTTTGAAAATGGAGTAAATCCATTTGATTATGGAAGCAGAAAATATACTGATATAATGAAAACTCAGGCTCTTTTGCAGGCATTAGACGAAGGAGGATATGATGTAGCATTTGGAGGAGCTCGTCGTGATGAAGAAAAATCTCGTGCAAAAGAGCGAATTTATTCTTTTAGAGACAAACACCATCAATGGGATCCAAAGAATCAGCGCCCAGAGTTATGGTCAAATTATAATGGTAAAATTAACTTCAAAGAAAGTGTTCGCGTTTTCCCATTATCAAACTGGACTGAAACAGATATTTGGCAATATATCAGGTTAGAAAAAATTCCTTTAGTGCCATTGTATTTTTCTGAAAAGCGCCCAGTAGTAGAGCGCGATGGAAGCTTAATCATGGTCGATGACAACAGAATGAGGCTCGAAGAAGGGGAACAAGTTCAGCATAAGAATATTAGATTTAGGACGCTAGGATGTTACCCGCTAACAGGGGCAATGGAGTCGAATGCAACAACAGTTGAGGATATTGTTGAAGAAATGTTACAGACTAAAGTTAGTGAAAGATCGACTAGAATTATTGACCATGATGGAGATTCATCAATGGAACAAAAGAAAAGAGAAGGATATTTTTAAGATGGATATTGGAAAATTTTTAGATAAACATGAAAATAAGACGCTATTGAGATTTATAACATGTGGCTCGGTAGATGATGGTAAATCAACCTTAATTGGTAGATTATTATATGATAGCAAGTTAATTTTTGAGGACCAGCTAAGTGTTCTCAAAAAAGATAGCAAAAAAATAGGAACAGTTAGAGATCAAGGGAAAATAGATTATGCGTTATTGCTAGATGGTTTGAAAGCTGAACGTGAGCAAGGCATCACAATTGATGTTGCTTATCGTTATTTTTCGACTCCTGAGCGTAAATTTATTATTGCTGATACTCCAGGGCATGAACAGTATACGAGAAACATGGCGACTGGTGCATCAACTGCAAGTTTGGCGGTGTTATTAATTGATGCCCGAAGAGGCATTTTGACTCAAACTAAACGTCATTCTTTTATTGCATCATTGTTAGGAATAAAGCATATTGTTGTTGCGGTTAATAAAATGGATTTGGTTGATTATTCTCAGGAAATTTTTGAGGAAATTAAAGGTGAATTTGCTAAATTTGCAGAAAATTTTCAATTTGAAACGATTGAGTATTTCCCGCTTTCAGCTTTAGATGGAGCTAATGTTGTTAATCCAACACCAGAACTAACTCCATGGTATGATGGAAAAGGATTGTTAAATTATCTTGAAAATATTGATGTTTCTCAACAGCTACAAAATCAAGATTTTAGATATCCTGTTCAATATGTGATTCGACCGAATTTAGACTTCAGAGGATTTGCTGGGTCGGTTGTTTCAGGTACGGTTAATGTTGGAGATGAAGTAAGAGTTCTTCCTTCAAATAAAAAGTCAAAAGTAAAAGAAATTGTTACCTATGATGGAAATTTAGCCGAAGCATTTGCGCCTTTAGCTGTGACATTGACTTTAGAAGATGAAATCGATATAAGTAGTGGCGATTTAATTGTGAAAGATAATGAAAAAAATCCACAGAAAGGCAGTGATATTATTGCAAATGTTATTTGGATGGTCGAAACTCCTCTAGAAACAAACAAAAATTATTTAATTCGACACAATGGGAAGATTATCAAAGGCAAAGTTGCTAAATTAAATTTTAAAACGAATGTTAACACTTTGGAAAATAGTGCTACAGAAAGTTTACAACTTAATGAAATTGGGTCAGTTGAATTTAGTCTTTTTACAGATATTTTTTATGATTCATATCCAGAAAATCATGAGACAGGAAACTTTATTATTATTGATCCGTTATCAAATAATACTGTTGGAGTTGGTTTAATTATTTAATAAGTAAAATTATAAAAAATAATGGGATTCATTGTGACTCCCATTATTTTTTTATTATAAAGTTAAGTAACAATCATTGACATAACTCCCTTTAAAATTACATTCCTATATGAGAGTTAGGTTTTAATTATGTGCCAATACTTATTTTGCAAAAAATCATCAAGGAACTATTACTATGGAGAATATAACCTCTACACCGAGAGAATCATTGTCTCAAGATTTAGAAAATTTATACATTGCAATTGAAAAATATATTGCCGGGGAATATGCATATAAAGAATTAAAACACTACAGTGCTCAATTTGGAATTTACCAGCAACGTGATAAAAATTTTATGGTACGACTCAGGGTAACAGGCAATCGTTTAAAAGCTGAGCATCTGAATTTTGTTCGCACGCAGCTTCTTGACCAATTTAGTATTGATTATTGTCGTTTAACAACCCGTCAGGACATCCAACTTCATGGGGTTAAGGCGTGCGATATAAAAAATATTATTGAACTATGTAATAAAAGTTTTTTCCCTTTTAACGGAGGAGGAGGAGACACATTTCGTAATATTTTAGTTAGTGAGTATTCGGGATTGACAAAGCGTAGTGTTTTTGATGTTCAACCTTTTGTTGAAAAATTATGGGAAAAGATTGGTGCTTGGGAATGTGCATTTCATATGCCACGAAAGTTTAAGATGGGAGTCTTTGATGGACCTCATGATCTTGGGTTGGCAAAAATTCAGGATTTGGGACTAGTTGCTAAAGTAAAAAACGATGAACATGGGTTTGAAGTTTATGTTGGAGGAGGGCTTGGAGCAAAAACAGCAGAAGGGATTAGGCTTTTTGAATTTTTGCCTGCTGAAAAAGTAGTTCGCTTAATTCACGCGATGCTTGAACTTTTCAATGATCATGGGAACCGTGAAAGGCGAAGTCTTGCACGATTAAGATATGTCAAAGAACGCCTTGGAGATGATGATTTTAGAACTTTGTGCTTGCAATATTTTCAAAAAAGTATTGTCGCTGATAATATTAAAATGGTAGATAGTTTTGGCAATTACGAGCCACATCAAAAGGCATGTATTGAATCAAGTATCAAAACAATTGGTGGCGATCAAGATGATTTTTTACGCTGGAAAAACTTGGCGACCCATAAAACAATTTATACTCCGCAGTTGAAAGCGGTAAAATTATTTATTAAAGAAGGAAATTTGACGTCAAATCAGCTTGAAATGCTTGAAAATATAGCAAAAAGATATAGTTTTAATAATGGTGAAGTTGCCATTTCATATAGTCAAGATATTATTTTGCCGTTAGTTGATGCAAATTCTTTAGGAGAACTATATGATGAAATTAAGCAAGTTTGTGATATAGTAGACTTTGATTTAACGTCATTTTCTGGGCATATACGCTGTTGTGTTGGCGCAAATGTTTGTAGTATAGGTATTCTTGATTCTACGACTATGTCTCAAAAAATAGCTGAAGCACTAGATGATAAATATCAAGATTTGTTGATTAGCAATAATGTTGATGATAGTCAAAAAGTTTTGCGTGTTTGTGATACCGTATTAATTTCAGGCTGTCCAAATTGTTGCGCTCGGCATGTTACTGCGAAAATTGGCTTAAGTGGCAAAAAGATGCGTATTGATGATGAAGTTGTTGATGCGTATAAAATTGTTAGTAAACATGATAATTTAGCGGTAATTGCGGCTCAAGAACTTGGCGAATTCACTGTCGAAACAGCAGTGAAACAGGTTGTCGATTTAATTGGAAAAATTGTAAAAAAATAGATCATTAGAATTTTTGAGAAATGTAGAATTTCAATGACTAAAAATATTGGGACAAAGAAATTAGCATGAAAATTTCAACAAAAACGCGCTATGGATTACGTATGTTGGTTTATTTAGCGACTCAAAAAGATAAAGAACCGATTAGTGTAAAAAAAATTGCAGAGCATGAAGATGTTAGCATTAAATACACAGAGCAGATTATTCGCTCTTTTATGCGTAAAAAACTTTTAACTGTTGTCCGCGGAAGCAAAGGAGGGTACGTAATAAAGCCTGAAACCTTGAAGCTGACCGCTAAAGATATTTTTGTCCTCTTAGAAAATGAAGCATTTCTAATTGAGTGTTTAGATGAAAAAAATTGTAACTGTTTACGAAAAGAAAATTGTTCGACTTTTGAGTTATGGAATGGATTAGAAAATGCTATTTTTGACTATTTAAATTCTTTTACAATTGAAGATTTGGCAAAAGGATATCTTATTAATTCCTTGAAATAGTTCGTTTAATGCAATTGCAATTAATTTGGCGGCAAAGGTATCTTCTTGCAAACTTATTTTATGGTGATATATTAACAAAAATTAAATACCTAGTAAAGTAGTATTTTTTTGTCTTGTTTATGGAAAAGGTCTATAAATTATAGATGTAATATTTAAAGAAAGAGAAACAATATGAAAGTGAAAAAAATGTTTAAAGGACTAGTAGCAAGTTCAGTTCTATTAACGTCTTTAGTTGCTATCGATGCAATGGCTGATAAAAAACAACGAAATGTAACGGTTATTCCTCAAGTACAATTTAGCGAGCAAGGAGTTTCATGTTTTGATTTAGCAAAGTGTGATGAAATCTTGGTAAATGAACTTAATGTTGATACACGCAAGGCGGCAGAATTTTTTAATGATTATCTTAAAAAAGCTCAGTTAAAAACTGTTGATGTTAATGTTGTTAGCCAGAATTCTAGTGGAGTAAAAATTATTATTGATTTACGCTCAGAATTACCGATTAAAGAAGAAGGCTATGAACTTAAAATTGTAGACAATAAAATTTCGATCAAGGCAAGTAGTGCAAGTGGGTTATTTTACGCTTTACAAACAATCCGTCAATTGTTACCATCATGTGTTGAAAATAAAAAAATAGAAGTAGGAGCGTTAAAACTTCCCAATGTCGAAATCAAAGATGCACCTCGTTATCGTTGGCGTGGACTTATGTTAGATGAGTCTCGTCATTTCTTTGGCAAAGATATTGTTAAAAAGCTTTTAGACACTATGGCTTTTTATAAAATGAATCGTTTTCATTGGCATTTAACAGATACTGATGGGTGGCGTTTTGAAGTTAAAAAGTACCCTAAATTGACAACTATTGGTTCGCGTGGAGACCGCACAAATCCTAATGGCGAATTGATGTTTTACACTCAAGAAGATATTAAAGAAATTGTTAAGTATGCCCAAGAACGCCATATTATGATAATTCCTGAAGTAGATATGCCTGGGCACGCGACTGCTGCTGCAAAAGCATATCCAGAAATTAGTGGGGGAGGCTCGGAAAAATATCCTGAATTTACCTTTAATCCTGGTAAACAAGTTACCTATGATTTCCTTGAAAATGTTCTTAGAGAAACAGCTCAATTATTTCCAAGCCCATATATTCATTATGGTGGAGATGAGGTGCATTTTGCAAATAAACAATGGTTAAAAGATCCAGCTATTCTTAAATTAATGAAAGAAAAAAATCTTAAAAATCTTCATGAAGTTGAGTGGTACTTTAATCGTAAAATGTCAAAATTTATTAATGGTTTAGGGCGTAAAACTGTTGCATGGGATGAAGTTATTGCTGCAGATGTCCCTCCAAATGAAGCTGTAATGATGTGGTGGCGTCATGATAGAGTAAAGAGCTTAGATAAAAGTTTAGAAAAAGGTTATCAAGTGGTTTTATGTCCACGTCTTCCAATGTATTTTGATTTTGTTCAATCTACAACGCATAAAAGTGGACGAGTGTGGGGGAACCCTGGAATTGCTGATTTGCCTTTAGTTTATGATTTCCCGAAATTTGTTGAAAAATATCCCCTAGAGCAACGTCAACAAATTCTTGGGGTTCAAGCAAATATTTGGACGGAACAAATTCGTGAAAATGAGCGTTTGTTTTTCATGACATATCCAAGAATTGCTGGTGCTGCTGCTGCTGGTTGGACGATGCAAAAAAATAAAGATTATCAAGAATTCTTAGAAAAGCTTAAAGATAACTTCAAACGATATGATGCTTGGGGAATAAATTACTATGATGTATTTACTGATAGTGAAGAAGTTAAACACACAGAAAAAAAGTAATTTATAAGCATATTAATAAATTTAAAAGTAAAAAACAGCTCACTAACAAATGAGCTGTTTTTTATTATATTAATAGAATTATATATGCATTATTAATTATAAGTAATAGTTTGTTTTATTTTATTTTCATCATAATAATCGACAATTTTTTGGCCTTTAGTCTTTCTTGCTTGTTCTGGAACAGTTTGACCAGCAATTGAGGTTGCATCAACTTTTTTGTACCACCAGTTTTTAATGTTATTCTTGTCAATGCTCTCTGCGTGCATATCAACAGCTAGGAAGTTTGCTCTTCCAGCATGTTTTAGATATACATTACCTGCATGCCAGCTGCCTGTATCAGTTGCCTCTAATCCTCCGCAACGCCAAGTTTGTTGATCTTTATCCGCAAGCATGATTGTGCTTGAAGGGTCGCTGTAACGGTCAATTACTAGCCAACCTTGAACGGCACGGTCATAATATTGTTCACTAGGCTGAAGAAGAATTAATTTATTGTCAGGGCCGTTTGATATTCTATCATATTTTAGATCAGAAGCTGGCATTCCGTGAAAAGCTTGTTCTTTACCAGTTCTTTTCGAACATTCTAAGAATTTTGAAAATTCTTTGAAGTATCCTAAACCATCTTTTCCTGTACTAGAAAAGTCCTCTTTGTCACTTAAAACAGTTTGCCATGGGGCATAAGTATTCCCGTTTAATAAATGACCTAAGTCGTTGTTTACCATTGCTAAAATAGTACCAGTTTGCTTCTGGTTGTTCATATAGCTGACAGCGCGAGCTTTTTCTCGAGCTGCGCCAAGAGCTGGCAGAAGCATGCCTGCTAAAATAGCAATAATGGCAACTACTACTAATAGTTCAATTAATGTGAATTTTTTCATAATACAATCCTCTATCTTTGTAAAAACTTGTTAGTGATATTGTCATTATAAGGAAAAAATAGGAAATTACAAGGCATTTTTATAAAAAAACAAAAATTATCATGACAAAATATTAATAATGCTGTAAATACTTGTTTTTTAAGGAGAAGTAAATATTTTATTGATATGACAAAGTATTAATAATGGCAAAAGTAAAATTTATTTTCATTGTTTAATTGTAAAATAATTGCATGAAAAAGAATTCATGAAATAATGTCAAAACTTGCTAATTTTGTGATTGAAATTTTTATGACAAGTGTTGTGGAAAAGTTTTTAGCAAATGTTGTTGATAATGCGTTTTGCAGCGCATGCTGCTCCAAAACCATTATCAATATTTGTTACGGTAATTCCGCTGGCACAGCTACTTAGCATAGTCAAAAGGGGGGTGAATCCGCCTAAGGATGCTCCATATCCGACACTAGTTGGAACTGCGATTATTACTGCGTCTACGAGTCCACCTACAACGCTAGGTAACGCACCCTCCATTCCAGCAACTACAATTATAACTTTAGCTTTATTTAAAGAATCAATTTTGTTTAATAATCGATGTAATCCTGCAACACCAACATCATTAATTAAGGCTCCTTTAATGCCAAATGCGTGTAGTGTATTTAGTGCTTCACGAGCTACTGGAAGGTCACTAGTTCCTGCTGTCATTACAATAATTTCATTTCCGCTATAAAATTTTTCAACTTCTCCAATTGTAAAAGTCTGAGCTATTTTGTCATAATATGCGTTTGGATAATCTTTCAATAATAATTCAGCTTTAATAGCATTGACTCTGGTTGTAAGAATAATTTTTTGTCCCGAGTCCAGCATAATAGAAATAATTTCTTTAATTTGCTCTGCTGTTTTTGATTCACCATAAATGACTTCACTAAAACCGCACCTTTTATCTCTAGATAAATCAATTTCAGCATTATTTTGCTTACTATTAGTGCTCGAATTATTGTTTATAAAATTATCAAAAGAGTTATGTTTATGAAAAGCCATTGTCATTTCTCCTTAACTTTGATATTTTTTGGCTAATTTTGAAATTGCGCCAAGATTTAATTTACCACTGCCAAGTAGTGGAATTTCCTCGATTTGAATAAAATTTTCTGCTCTTGGAATCCAAAGGTTAGGAATTTTGTTCTCTCGTAAACTTTTAATGATATGTTGATGGTCAATTTTCATATCAGTAGTATAGAAAACAATAATTTTTTCTCCTTTAGCACTATCTTTTGTGCCAGTAACTACAATTTTTGCATCACTAGAATTTAATACATGATAAATTTGTTGCTCAATTGATTCATGCGGAACCATTTCTCCTGCTATTTTACTAAAACGTGAAACACGACCCGTAATTCTAATATATCCGTCTTCATTCATTTGCCCTATATCATTGGTATTGTAAAAACCATCATTAACCATGACTTCTTTGGTTAATTTTTTGTTGTTTAAATAACCTTTCATAACGGTGTCAGCTTTAACGGTTATCAAGCCGTCTGTATTTGCTGGAACTTCTTCAAGAGTTTCTGGATTAATAATCTTCACACAAATTCCAGGCATTGGAATTCCAATACTATGAGACCATCCAACCTCTTTCCCTAAATTATCAATATTTTTAGCTAAATTAATTGAAACTATTGGAGATAGCTCGGTACAGCCATAACCTTCAACAACTGTTGTAGAGTGCCGGTTTATTTCTTCAAAACGTGTGACAATTTCATCGCGTAATCGTTCTGCTCCGGTAATTGTTAACCGAAGTGATTTGATACGGTCATAATCCATTTTCCGCATGTATGACTGCATAAATGTAGGAGTGGCTGTAATTACTGTTAATTTATGATCAGTTATGTTTTTAACGATATTTTCTGCGTCAAGTGGGTTAGGGATGTAGGCAACTTTAATACCTTTTGCTAAAGGAATCCAAAAACATACGTTCATACCAAAAGAGTGAAATAAAGGTAAATTTCCGACTATGCCATCTTTGCGAGTCATATTAACTGCGGGTAAAAAAGATTTTAAATTAGCATTGAAGTTATGATGCGTTAAGCGAACTCCCTTAGGTTCAGCAGTTGAGCCGCTTGAAAAAAGAAGCACGGCATCATTGTGAATTGCAAAGTAATTTTTGATTCCAATTGCCTTAAAAAATATTTTCAACGGTAAAATATAGCCTAAAAATGTTTTCGCTAGAGCTTTTGATTTTGAAATTTTTGAGGCAATTTCCTCTAATATCACCATTTCGGGGGTTTGTAAAATTTTTGCTTTATGAAGAAATTTTTTACTGGTTAAAACGTGTTTTATATTTGCTTTGGCAATTGAACGCTCTTGGGTTTCAGCAGATACTGTAAAATTTAACATTGCAGGTACTTTATTAGCAAACATTACCGCTAAAATAACTACTGCGCTTGCGGGTGTGTTTGGCATCAAAACTCCGACATATTTTTCATTTTCATCGCATAATTCTTTAATATAATCACTTAAAGCAAGAGCCTTGCTGTATACTGTAAAATTATTTAGCTTTTTTCCGCTAACTCCATCGATTAAAGCTTTGTTAAAAGGTTTAATTCGAGCCCGTTTTGCGAATTGATAGGCGAGAATAGTTTCATTTTTTTTGGGCGCTAATTCAATTTCACTTGATAGTTCAATCAATGCTGAACGTGTAGCAAAAGGAGTTTTTGTCGTATCACGTAGCTTTGTAATTATTCCGAATGACTTTCTGCCAAGTAGATGTTTGCAAATATTTTTAAAAGTGAATCGTTCGTTTCTATATAGGTGGCTAAAAATAGTTTCCCATAAACCACTAATGTATAGTAAAGATGTGCTAGTTTGGATATTTTTTGCCAAATAATCGCGGTAGTCATACTCAAATTTGCCAATGATTCCGTTTTTGCTTGGTTGTTTCTCGCAAAATAAACAAACAGTTTCGCCATTTTCTAGGAGCTTATGAACTTGTGATTTTTCAGAAACAGCAATAAAATTAAACAAGAACTTAAATTTAAAAAATTTTTCATCAGCAACGAAGTAGATTTTTTTTCTCAGCAACAGTGAAATTATAAGCGGGTCAATACTTGAAATACTGTTGGCAATTATAAGATGTCCTTTTTTAAAAGACAGGTTTTCTGTATTAATTAATTTTGCCCGAATAAAAGGCAGTAAAATAAATTTTACTAAAGTTAATCCCAAAAAATTGCTAAAACAGATAGCTGAAAAAAAAGACCCCATTATTACTTCCTTAATTTTGTTAATAATTTTTTTAATATTAAAAATAGTGTTATTGTTAGAAGAATACATAACAATATATCAACACGCAATGTGTTAAAATTTTCAATTTTGCTAATCATTTTATTATTTAAAAATTCATCTACCATTAGATTTTCAGATATTCGTGGATAAACTTGAAACGGAATAATTAAAACGATGGCAGTTAAGGCAATCGCAGAACGAATAGCAAGGTATGTTGAAATAGTTTGACCACAGAGGTTGTTTAAGGTGCAATTTTCAAACATCCTTGCATATAATGAGCGATGGATTAAGGAGCAGAAAACACCAGCGAACAGGCAGATTATCATATTAGGAACATTAAATTCAAAAGAGATCTGAAATAATTTGATTATCGAATTTGGTTTATATGCGAAGTATTTGCCTAAAGTTAAACTGCTACAAATGCCAATCAGCCCTAAAGTGATAATATTCAACAAGGTGTTGTTATTGGTTGTTTTTAACATCAACAAGTTTATTTTTTTACTGAAGCTAAATAGTGAAAAACCAATAAAAAAGCAGATAAAAAGAGTTACTAATGAGCTAAGATTAAAATATAATGCAGTTGTCATTTGCAAAAAGCATAAACTTAATGCAACAACAATAACCATTGAGTATGAAATGCTACAAAGAATAATATTTTCAGTATTAATTCCATGTTTTTTTAGTTTGCTAAATAAACCAAACATTGTTTCATCTAAATAAAAACTTTCGTCTTCGATTTCAAAAGGATGAGAAAACGCTGTTTTAACATTGTCATGAGAAAAGATTAGTTGCAATAATGCAAGTAGATTGACAGCAATTACCAGTAATAAGCTATAAAAAACTGAGATATAATTATTTAATGCCAGCGCGCATAATAATGCGACAGCAGCACCAGCGTAAACAATAAAACAGTTTAAATTTATGCCATAATAATTATTAAAAATAGCTAAATAGTTGGCTAGAGAGTTTTCTTTTAGGTTACTAGTTGTTGATTTAACACTCAATGCTCGTAGCCTTTCGAATGAAAAAACACTAAAAATAGTCACAGCAAGCACTATATATGATAATTCAATGATGCGCATGAAGTAAATGTTATTGTAAGGAGAGCTGAAAATCAGAGTCAACAAAAATATTACCAAAACAAAATTTATAATAATTTTACTGTAGATTAATATGGTGCGGATATTTTTTAAGTGAGAAAGTATTGCTCCAAAAATGCTGTGTAAAAAAAATGATGTAAACAGGTAAAAGCAGAAGGCGCGAGCCGTTAAACCTAAGCTATTTTGCAATTCGCCAATTTGAGAATTATAGCTTAAAATAAAATACCATACCACTAGAAAAGTTGCAAAAGCATTGAAGAATGAACTAAAGCTTTTGCTACTTAAATAGAATTGACAAAAATTTTTACTTTTACAATTTTTCATTGGCTATTTTTTAGGAATATATAATTTTTGCCCAACAAAAATGCGATCAGTGTTGTCAAGGCGGTTCGCTTCTTTAATCTCTTTTATCTTAATAGCATATTGACGTGAAATAGAAGTTAAAGTTTCTCCAGATTCGACAGTATGAACATAATATTCTTCGCTATTTACTTTTTTTATTCTTAAGCTTTCTTTCTTTTCATTAGCCAGCTCTTCAGGTTTGACGAGAGGGTTTGCTATAGCTTTCTTTTTTTCGTTTTCTAACTGAGGTTCAGCTGTAGTTGCTGGTAAATTATCAAAATCTTTAGGTTGAACTCCATTATTAATATCAATTAAATACTGCTTAATGTAGCGAATTTGTTCTTGAGCCGTAGCTAATTCTTTGCTCAGTTCGTCAATTTGTTCCTTAAGAATTTTTTCATCATTGCTTTGTGTAATTTTATAATTGTCTAAATTGTGCTGCAGTTTTTGAATTTCATAGTTTGCCGTGCGGCTAGCTAGATCTTCAGCCGAACGTTCTCTAGTTACTTGACAGCCAGTACTATAGCTTAAAACAGCCATTAATGATGCAAAAAAAGCTGACTTAATAATAATTGAACTTTTTTTCATTGATAAATTCTCCTAAAACATTGATATTATGAAACATTGTTTTAATATAATTATAATAAGGTGAATTTAAACTTTTTTAGTAATTTTTTTAGATAAATAAATTTTAAATGTTTTTTTAATTATAACATTGAGAGAGGGAGGAGGTCGTGAATTATGAGTTTTATCGATTTAGTAAAAAGCTGTATTAAACCATTAAAAGGGCAGTGCTTTTTTTCTGCGTCAGAAGTTCAAGCTGATAGCAAAGAGGTGGTAGTGTTGATTCATGGTCTTATTAGACGTGGAAGCTGTTTTAAGGCTTTGGCGCGTAAAATTGCCAAGACTAACTTACCCTGTTATGTGTACGATTATGACACTACATTAAAACATATTGCTGGTCATGGGATTGATTTTAAGGAATTTTTAGTCAATAAAGTTTATAAGGATTACCCAAATGCCAAAGTTAATATTGTAAGTCATAGTTTAGGAGGTATTGTTAGTCGTTATGCAATTAACGCCTTGACTGAAATTGAATTGCAACGCATTAATAAAGTAATTATGCTGGGACCTCCTAATCAAGGATCTGATATTGCGTCTTTAGTTTGTAAACTATTGCCGTGGGCAAAGAAAATTATTTTGCCGCTTGAAGAACTTTGTAGCGGTGACGATTCTACAATTAAACAGGTGCCTGTGCTTAAAGATTTTGATATTGATTTGGCAATAATTAGTGGGAAATATGATTGGTTAGTTAAAAAAGAGTATACTTTTTTAGAAAATATCAGTTATTCAAAACACGTTAATAGTGATCATTCTTTTATGATGTATAACCCAATTGTGCAAAAAGAGGTTATCAATTACTTGCATCAGAAATAGTGCTAGGTGGACTTTATATATTATCTGTAAAGTCTGGAATTTCTCCTAGTGCTAATTTTGCAGCTAAAATTTCTGGAGGTAGGGGGTCAGGTGGCACTTTGAAAACATTTGTTGTTGTTTTTTGGGCAGAAGAAGTTTCAAGAGAGTATCCTGCTTCAGAAAATTCAATAGGGATAATCGGAAGGAAACTTCTTTTAAATGTATGGTAACAGATGACAAAATCCTTGTCGTAGTTAACAGCTTCAACTTCTGAATCGTCTTTAGGTAATTTATCAAATATTTCATTTATCAATGGTTGGGCAATCGCGACTTTAGGGTGTGCTGCAATAATATCGAGGGTTTTGAATATTGACATTAAAAATGTTGCACAGCTCTTTGCTGAAAATTCAGCTGTCAGTAATTCTTGCTGATAGGAGTTGGTCACTGCCATTAAATAGCTCAAAATAGCACGCAATTGTGCAAAATTTTCTTGTGACTCTGCTTGTAAATTTAAAAACTCTACAGTTTCTGTTAAAATAGCAGTATAGTTTTGAACCCAGAGATTTTTGCGATATTCACGCGAGTATTGTTGAGGATGTGCTTTAAGCCATTCTCTGTACCCTGCTTGAGAAACTTTTCCATTAGCATAAAAAGTGATAATTTTGTTATCAGGAAGACTTGGGCGGTCAGAGTGGTGCAGTATTTTATCACGAAATGAATCATAGTTTGCACTAGAACCAAAGTCTTTTAAGGTGATAGCGGAATATGGGTTCGTTTCTTCTTCTGCTAAAACTTCGACATCTCCAATATAGCTAACTACAAAGCAGTTTTGAAATCCAGCTTCTATCAATGCTGTTAAAAAAGGTGCAGCTAACATAAAGCCATCGTTCATTAAGAAGTGAAAATTTATGGATCGGTGGATCGGCATTGTTTTTTTTAAAAGCTCGGCGAGCGTTTTTAGTTTTAACCTGAATTTTTGAGGCGAACGATGATAAGACTGTTGAGTTAGTTGAATAATAGCTTCGCAGTCGTCGCTCTTGTATCCATAAATATAAATTTTTGCTGGACTTTGAAGTTTTTTAAACGCTTCACGGAATTTTGCTAGAGTTATTCTAAATTTATTTTTTTCATCATCTTCAAGGTCATAATTAATAGAGACCATTGAAATATAGTTTCCAGCTAAACTATTACGGGGAGTCATTAAGCGCAAACCTCTGGTTAATTTACTTGGAATGTCCCAAGATGATCGAAATGTTGGCCAATCAATTGTATCAATAGAGTATAACTCTGGCTCTTTGTCTGGGTTTTGGTGACGGCGTCGACCAATAAATGATATTAAATTAACACTTTTATATTTAAAAAGCTGTTCTCTAGAATCAATTTCTTCATAGTCAAAAGAACGATTTTCATGGTTGAAGTGATAAACTCCACAAATTTTAAACCCTTTGCGAATAGTTTCAGATGGACTTTTGGGGTCAGCTGTAACTACTTCATATTTTTCAACCTTAGTAATGTTTTCAACAGGAATAAATGTCCCTAAAACAACGTGTTCATCAACCCAGTTCGCTGTAAATTGGTCAACTTTTTCACGCTGTAAAAATCTTCCTAGGTGTCCTTCTTCAAGGTTAAGGCGAATATCAACAGTTTCCATATTTTTTACGTTAACATAATATATATAGGAGAATTGTTTTTTTTGACGATATGCGGCGTTACGCATATATCTTTGTGCAATTGAATTTTCGGAAGTAAAAGAAATCCGAGCAGGAAAGTGATGAGCTAATTCTCTTAAGACACTTTCATTACGTCGGTCTGCAAATGCTGAACTGGGAACCGTTGGAGTAAACCCCGCGGCTTGTAATACTTCTTCAGGGGGACGGGTGTCGCCCCGGCTTAAAATGCAGTCACACTTTTGACGAAATACTAGAATTTGATTGACTTCGCTAACAGTTACACTTTCATCTTTATGTGGAGATAATTTATGATAAAGTGCTTTTGCTGGTAGCCATTCATTAACTATTGCAGGCATAGCTCTTAGATTATAGTAGGAAATTAGATCCATTTCATTAATTTCAAAACTTGCTCCAGGTAATACTTGTTCTTTAAAAATAGGATTTTTATTTAAAAAATCAGTGATAATAGCAATCTGTAGGGTAGGCTTAGCTAATTGAAACTCTTTTACTTTTTGCAACGATGCTGAAAATAGTAATATTTTGTTAAGACAAGTCTCTGCTTGATATCGGCTAATTCCTTTTTGATAAGCGATATGTCGATGAAATTCAACAAATTTATCACGCAGAGCCGAACCAAAAAAACCTTTGGTATTATCAATTAGAATACTCAATAGAACAAGTAAAAATTTTTTTATATCTTCTGGACGCATATTCTTATAGTATTAAATTTATGTTTAGATATAATACTATAAATGCGTTGAGGGAATTTGTGTTTAAGAAATTAATAAATTATTATCATTTTTCGTAATAATATGTATCTACCCAATGATAATCACGGTTAAGTTTTGCTGTAAATTTTGTAAAATCTTCTTCTTTGCTATTTTTAAATGCAATATAGTCAGAAATTAATTGAACATAGTATTTATAGGCGTTAATAAAGTTATCTTTTTGTTTGTTGTCAGGTAGAAAATCAATGTGTTTTGTGAAGTTTTCTATAAGATAATCTAAATCACACTGAGGAGTGTTATTCCAGTCTTGAACATAAAATTTAGGAAGATGATGCGTCGGATAATAGCCACAAGAATCAATTAATCTGCAAATAATATAGGCTCTAATTTCATGGTCTAGAGGATTTAATTCTAGTGCTTTATTGTGAAAAAGAAAACCATCTTCATCTAATTCGGGAACTAATTCAATAAGTAATTCGTAACTGTGATTTTCACTCATTAGTAATGCTATATGGTGAAAAGGTATGTAGTTATTTGGTTCAAGCTGGGTATATTCTATAAGTGTTGGCAATAATATTTTTTGATTTAAAATAAAATTAGATAAATGATATTTTCCCTCCAATGATTCTCTTAAACTTAAGATATCAATACAGAATTTTTTACGTTTTTCATAATCCCAATTTTCAGCAATTTCAATAAATCTATTTAAAGCAGTATGTGATTTTTTTCTAACTCCTAAATTTGCATATTTTACATATTCAATATAAAATTCAAAACTTTTATCATTGTTGGTGATGGCAATTACTTGTTTTAGGAGGGACATAATTTATTTTAAGATGTTATAGATGTTGGATTAAAACTATGGTTTGATCATCACTTTGAGGTTCATCTTTAACAAATTCGTCAACTGAAGCTAAAATTTTACTAACGGTTTGCTCTGGCAAATCTTCATTATTACGTGAATCAAAATAGACTTTTTCAAGCCTCTCAACGCCATATTCTTCTTGATTGTTATTTAATGCTTCACTAATCCCGTCACTAAATAAAAGTAATGACATATGAGGGTTAAATTCTAAAGTAATTGTATCAAAAGAAGCAAAATCGCTAGGTAGTAAACCTAAAGCCGAACTATGAGGAGAAATTTTACGCACATGGCCACGAATAAATGTAAAGAGATCGGTATGTCCACCGCGACAATATTCAATAGTATTATTCTTTTTGTCAAGTAAACAGCAGGCTAGCGTAATAAATCGTTCTGCATCAGTATCGCGAAATAGGTTGTCATTTAGTTCTATTAACAATTCTTCTAATGTGGTAAAATCACGCACTGCCGAACGAATAAAACTGCGAGTCATTGCTACAATCATACACGCAGGGATACCTTTACCTGTTGCGTCCCCAAGAACAACCAACATTCGGTCTTGGTCGATTTCAACAAAGTCGAAAAAGTCTCCACTAACCTCTTTTGCTGAACGAGTAAATGAATCTACTTTAAATTGATCCCAGTTTGGAAATGCTTCTGGTAAAAATGAAGCTTGTAATTCACGGGCAACTTCAAGTTCTTGATTAATGCGTTGCTGTTCAGATAGAGTCGAATAAACATCAACAAAATTTTGTGCTAATAATACCTGTTGTGCAATAAATTTAAAGCGGGAAAATTGTTCATTGCTAAACGGACGATTAGTGTTTGAACGATTGTTTACTGCGCAGATTACTCCCGCAACATGACCCTCTTTAAGCATTGGCACAGCCATTAAAGAGTGAATTTCAAAAGGGCAATTTAACTTTTGGATACGATGATCAGCAAAGCCATTGTCAATAAAAACACTGTTGCCAGTTGTTACAATTGAGCCAATAATACCGTCGCCAACCATAATATGACGACGCAAAAATGAATCAAATAATTTATCAAATTCAATACCTGCCGGAATATTTGGCGGTAAAGGTTGAAGGTTTGGAACGTTGCCTGCAAATCCAATTGGATTTAAAATCTTTCCTTCACGGTCGAAAATAATAATCCCTCTTGCTTCAGTAAAGTCAGCAACGTATCGTGCTGTCATATCCATTGCTTCGTGAACTTCTTGTGAAGTCGATAGATTACGAGAGAATAGATTCAAGAAATTTGAAATTTCAGCTTTACGGTGGAGTGCATCGCGAATTTTTGCACGTAAAAAATAATTACGGTTGCTTATCACAAAGCAGTAAGCAAGCATAATTATAAAAATAATACAAAATAATACTATTAAGGTTATTGGTAAATCCATACCACTATTTACATCTCAATTTGTTCAACATTTCATGGATTGATAGCAAAAATTTAAAAATCACATTTAAGGTTTCTGCAATATTTGTTTGAAAAATAGCTACCGTATCAATTATAATATAAATCCTCGAGCGCTTTACTTAAAATCTAAACTGCTAAAAAAACGAAAATTTATTTCTCACGCTCAAGAAGTGCCGTAAATATTTTTTCGACAAGTGAGGTCGTTAATTTGGCATCATCTAAAGCACGATGGGCGTTATTTTCATCTTTGTGCTTTAAATTCAGTAAAATACGTAGATCTTGCAACTTGTATGAGGGTAAATTTTGAAAAGTTTGCTTTGCTAAAGTTAGTGAATCAAGCGTTTTCCCTTGCCAAGGTTGTAGCCCTGTACGAGCCAGGCTTTCCTGTAAAAATGCCAAGTCAAAACGTGCGTTATGTGCAACTAATGTTGTACCACGGGCGAAATCGGTAAACTTATTGCCGACATCAGCAAAGATTGGAGCATCCTTTATCATCATATTAGATATTTTGGTTATCTGAGTAATTTTATACGGAATCGTCATTGATGGGTTTACCAAACTAGAAAAGTAGCTTTGTGTGCCATCTAGTTCAATTCTCACTGCTGCAATTTCAATTATGCGGTTTTGAACAGGGCTAAACCCTGTGGTTTCAACATCAAAAATTGTGAAAGGGCCTAACTCATGCCATTTTTCGATTAACATTTTATTATTTCTTTTTGTTTTTATAGTTTTTATATCAAATCATTTTATCAAGTTACATCAGTATTTCACAAATACAACTTAAAAAGGAATTCAAATATGAAGAGCTAAACAAAAAAAAGAAGACAACGTTTCGTAGTCTTCTTTTATCTAGAGGGCGCTTCAAGAAATTGAGTCATTGTTCTAATTTTGTAATCGTTGCTGGATTTGATAATTTTGTAAAATAATCATTTAAAAATTTAAATAATATTTAAATTTTATCTTAAAATTAATTTCAGAAACACTCTATTAAAAATTAACAAAATTTATTTATTTTGCATAACCATTTGGGTTTTCGCAACGCCATTTCCATGCAGATTCGATAACCGCCGTAGCGTTTTCATATTTAGGTTCCCAGCCAAGAACTTTACGAGCTCGTGTTGAGTCTGCAATTAAGAATGCAGGGTCGCCAGCACGACGTGGCTCAATAATCGCAGGAATTGGGTGGCCCGTTACCTCACGAGCTGCTTCGATGATCTCTTTTACGCTTAAACCATTACCAGTTCCTAAATTGTAGTGACCGCTTTCTGGAGCGTCAAGAGCCAACATATGAGCTTGAGCTAAGTCAAGGATATGGATGTAATCTCGCACGCAAGATCCATCTGGAGTATCGTAATCATCACCATAGATCATGATATGTTCACGAGTTCCAGCCGCAACTTGTAAAATGATTGGAATTAAATGTGTTTCAGGGTTGTGATTTTCACCAAATTTTCCTGTTGCTCCCGCCGCATTGAAATAGCGAAGCGCTGCATATTTTAGACCGTGAACTTTATTATACCAGTGTAAAATTTTCTCAAAACAAAGTTTAGATTCTCCATAAGGATTAATAGGGCATTGAGTCGTAGTTTCTTTAATTGGCATTTCATCAGGTTCGCCAAACGTAGCCGCAGTGCTAGAAAATACAATATTTAATACGCCATACTCAACTGCTGCGTCAACTAAATTTAAACCGTTGCAAACGTTGTTATGGAAATATTTGCCAGGGTTTACCATAGATTCGCCAACCAATGAAGCTGCAGCAAAGTGCATAATAGCATCGAATTTACCGTTTTTCATTACTTCAAAAACTTTCTCACGATCAGCTAGGTCTCCAAGCACAAATTCAGCACGTTCATCAACAGCATCTCGATAACCCGTTACAAGTGAGTCAAAAACAGTAACGCTATGACCGTGGTCTAAAAGATATTCAGTACAAGCACTGCCAATATAACCAGCTCCACCACATACTAATACATTCATAATTTTCCTTACTCCATCTTTAATTATTAAAAGAAATTAAATTTTATTCTAATTGGTTTTATTCAAAAAGGTAATTTATCTGTAAAAAAGGAAAAGTAAAGAAATAGTAATAAAAAAACGTCAACAAATAACCACTTGAAACGAAAAAAAATTTGCTTAATGCAATTAATAATGGTAAATTACTGCCAATTATAATGATAAATACAATAAAATATTGGTGGAATATGAAAAAAAATAGAAAAAATTTAAATTTTAGCTGGACATTTCAACAATGGAAGGTTATTTTTAGTGTTCTGTCTATTTATGTATTAATAAATGGCGTTTGTTTTGCTGATGAAATTTCATCGCAAGCTGTTGTTGAAGACTTCTCTGGGAAAGGAGAGAAGTCACTGATGCTAAAAAAGATAGCAGAGTTGCAGAAGCAATTAGCAGAACAAAAAAATGTTAACCTAGTTATTGAAAGAGACTTAAATGTCCAACGGGAAGCAAATGCTAGGTTGCAAAAAGAGTTTGTCGAGCTGAAAAATCAGTATCAAAAACGTGTTGATGAACTAAATAGTATTAATAATGGTGTTGCTGGAGTTTTAACTCGGAAGGGAGTTGAAAGTACTAGTGACAGGGAAGCCAGGATTAACTTGATGCAAAGTTCACTCAATAATAAGGTTTACAAATATGTTGTAGATTCTTTAGTTTTATTTGATGATGTAAAAAAATTGTCCTCGGATAGGAAGGTTGAAGAGGCAGTTGTAGCGTCGATGAGTCTGCAAGCCGAATCTTTGGAAACGCAAGCAGGTGAAATTTTAACTATTACTAAAGTAATTGGTGAAAATGCGACGTTAAAAGAAACAAGAGTATTAGAGATCGACAAAAACTCAAACATAATAGTGCTGGCAGGTGGGTTTAATCAAGGTCTTCGCGAGAAGATGAAATTTAAGATTCGCCTGAATAACGAAAAACACGTCACGCTATTGATTGTTGCGGTAAGACCATTTGTGTCAGCAGCAATTGTTTTAGAAGGCGATGTTAAAGAAGTTACTGTTGGTGATAAAGCCAGTAGTATAATTGAGAACTCATAAGTGAGATACGAGAACTATGGAAGTTCAAGCTATAACTAAATATGTAAGAATATCTCCTGAGAAAGCTCGTCACGTTGCGCGCTTAATTCATGGAAAGCCTGTTAATGAAGCGTTGGCTATTTGTGATTTAAGTCCTCGTAAAGCGGCAAGTTTACTCGGAAAAACTTTGCGTTCAGCAGTAGCTAATGCAGAGAATAATTTTGATTTGGATAAAGATAATCTTACCGTAAAAAGTGCCGAAGTAGGTCCTGGTCCAACAATGAAGCGTTTTATTGCAAAAGCTCGTGGTTCGGCAGGTAGGATTCGTAAAAGAACCAGTAATTTCAGAATTATTCTGACTGAAGAATAAGGAGTATTAAAGTGGGACAAAAAGTCAATCCAATAGGACTTAGAACTGCAGTCAGAAAGAACTGGGATTCTCGTTGGTTTGCTAACAAGCAAATGTTTGGTAGCTGGTTGCAAGAAGATTTGAAAGTTAGAAATTATATTAAGAAAACTTTCTATGCTGCTGCAATCGCTAAAATTCTTATTGAGCGTTTCGCTTCAAGAATTCGTGTAACTGTTTACGCTGCACGTCCAGGTCTTCTGATCGGTAAGAAAGGATCAGAATTAGAGAGTCTAAAACAGTACCTTTCTAAGATGACTGGTAAGGAAATTATTATAGATGTTATTGAAGTTAAACGTGCTGAAATTAATGCGCAATTAGTTGCTGAGAGCATTGGTTTGCAATTAGAGCGTCGTATTGGCTTCAGAAGAGCAATGAAAAAAGCAATTCAAACTGCAATGGATATGGGCGTTGATGGTATTAAAATCGCTTGTGCTGGTCGTTTAGGCGGTGCAGAGCTAGCTCGTACAGAGCAATACAAAGATGGTCGTACACCTTTGCACACATTACGTGCAAAAATTGATTACGGTTTCGCAGAAGCTAACACTACTGCTGGAATCATCGGTATTAAAGTTTGGATATGTCATAACGATGTAACGGAGGAACAACAATATGCCGTTAATGCCAAAAAGGGTAAAACACAGAAAGGTTCAGCGCGGAAATAACTCTGGTCTTGCGACTAAGAATAACAAGCTTGATTTCGGAGACTTCGGTATTCAAGCTATGACTAGAGGTTTCGTGACTAATAATCAGATAGAAGCAGCTCGTATTGCTATTAACCGTTATTTAAAAAGACGCGGTAAAGTATGGATCCGTATGTTCCCATATAAGCCTGTAACTAAAAAACCATTAGAAGTTCGTATGGGTAAAGGTAAAGGTAACGTGGAAGCATGGGTAGCACCAGTAAAACCTGGTCGCGTACTTTTTGAAGTGAGTGGCTGTACTGAGACCGAGGCGAGAGAAGCGTGTGCTCGTGCTGCTAACAAGTTGAGCTTGCGTTGCAAATTTCTTGCTCGCTAAAACCAAAGTATAAGGTTTATTAGACGATGAAAATTAAAGAAATCAGAGAAAAAACAGATGCTGAGATGGTGAATCTTCTAGAAGAATTGCGCAAAGAAAAATTGAATTTAAAAATTCAATCAAGAACTGGGCAGTTAGAAAATTCAACTAGACTTAGAACGGTGCGTAGAGATATTGCAAAGGTTCTTACTGAAATGCAAGCTCGTAGTGCAAAGTAGATTGCTTTAACAAAGCTAGAGCGTAAAGCATTTTTTGTTTTAAACTGATATAAAGTGGGATCAAAAATGAGCACTAAAGTTCAGAATGAAAAAAGAGGTAATCGTAAGAAAAGAACAGGATACGTTGTATCAGATGTTCAAAACAAAACGATTACTGTTGAAGTAACAAGACGTACAGCGCACAAACTTTATAAGAAAGTTGTGAAAGTTAAAAAACGTTTTGCTGTACATGATGAGAATAATGAGGCTAGAGTTGGCGATTTTGTAAGAATTGTTGAAACTAGACCGTTGAGCAAGAACAAAAGATGGCGATTGATGGATATCATCAGTCGTGGTGAGTAAGCATTAAGGAGTTTGAATTATGATTCAGATGCAAACAAGTTTAGAAGTTGCTGATAATTCCGGTGCTAAGCGTATTGTTGCGATCACAGTTCTTGGTCAACGCAAAAAATATGCTCAAGTTGGAGATATTGTAACAGCAGCTGTAAAAGAGGTTATCCCTGGTGGTAACGTTAAAAAGAAAGATGTTGTTAAAGCTGTAATCGTTAGAACAGCAGCTCCAATTCGCCGAGCAGATGGTTCAATTTTACGTTTCGATAGAAATGCAGCGGTTATTATTGATGCAAATAAAAACCCTGTTGGAACACGTATTTTCGGACCTGTGGCTCGTGAGCTACGTGAGAAAGATTTCATGAAAATTATTTCTCTCGCGCCGGAGGTGTTATAATGGTTAAAACATATCATGTAAAAAGTGGAGATAAGGTTGTTGTCAACGCTGGTGAATTTAAAAAAGCTACTGCTACAGTTGCTTCTATTATCAAAAAAACAGACCGTGTGGTTTTAGATTTTGATATGGATTCATTAACTGATGTTCAAAAGAACAAGGTTGACAATCGCACAAGAACGGTGAAAAAGTCTCAGGCAAACCCAGAGGGTGGTTTAATTCCACGTGGAGTTTCCGTTCATGTTTCCAATGTCAACAAGCTGCAAAGCTAAGTGAAAATCACGGAGTGTGAAAATGCCTGACATGCATAAAAAATATAATGAAGAGATAGTTCCAGCTTTAATGAAAAGCCAGGGATATAAAAATGTTATGCAAGTGCCTAAATTGCAGAAGATCGTGATCAGTACTGGTATCGGTTATGGTCGTGAGCGTGATGCATTTACAGAGGCTAAGCAACATTTAGCGATGATTACTGGTCAACAACCAGTTATCACTAAAGCTAAGAAAAACGTGGCGAACTTTAAATTACGTATAGGAATGCCAAGTGGAGTAATGGTTACATTACGCGGAAAAAGAATGTATGAATTCTTAGATCGTTATATTCATAACGCTCTACCTCGTGTACGTGACTTCCGTGGTATCTCTAAGACAGGTTTCGACCATGCTGGTAACTATAATGTTGGTTGTGATGACATTAGTGTCTTCACAGAAGTAGACCCAGATAAAATGAAGTACCCATTGGGTATCAATATTGCATTTGTTACGACAGCAGCAACTTGCGCAGAAGCGAAAGATTTGTTGAAAGAGTTTGAAATGCCATTTGCTGAATAAAGGAGTAATATACCATGGCTAAGAAAAGTATGATTGCTAAACAGCAAAAAGGCGGAAAATTTGCTGTACGTAACTATAACCGTTGTGCAGTATGTGGTCGCCCACGTGCTTATATTCGTAAATTTAAATTATGTCGTATTTGCTTCAGAGAATTAGCTTCAACAGGCAAAATTCCTGGCGTAATTAAGGCAAGCTGGTAAGTTAAGGAGAAGAAGTACTATGAGTATGCAAGATCCTATTGCTGACATGCTAACTCGTATCCGTAATGCGGGTAAAGCAAAGTTGGAAACAGTAGTGATGCCTTCTTCTAAAATGAAGGCTGCTATTGCGGATGTATTAAAAAGTGAAGGCTATATCGCTGATTATAGCGTCGCAGGTGATGTAAAAAAAGATTTAACAGTTACTTTGAAATATTACAAAAATGAATCTGTTATCGAAGGCATCACTAGAGTGAGTAAAAGTTCTTGCCGTATTTACTGTGGCAGTGAGGACATCCCTAAGGTTCGTAATGGCCTTGGAACTGTTATTCTATCAACTCCTAAAGGTGTTGTTAGTTGTCGCACAGCTAAAGCTGAGCAAGTTGGTGGAGAAGTCCTTTGCTACGTGTGGTAAGGTGAACAATAAGGATTTACATATATGTCACGTGTAGGAAATAAGCCGGTAGAGATTCCGGCAAGTGTAAAAGTAAACATTGCTGACAATGTTGTTACAGTTGAAGGTAAAGATAAACTTTCAATGCAACTTCCTCCAAAAGTGAATGTCGCTATTGAAGACAATAAAGTTGTTGTAACAAGAGCAGATGAAACTCGTCAATCTAATGCGATGCAGGGATTAGCGAGAAGTTTAATCAATAACATGGTTGTTGGTGTAACTGAAGGTTTCTCTAAAAGTTTACAAATTATTGGAGTTGGTTATCGCGCACAAGTTTCAGGTCAAAAATTAACGTTAAACATTGGTTATTCTCATCCGATCGTTTTCGATATTCCAAAAGGAATTACGATTGCAACAGGTGAAGGAAGCACGTTAAAGATCGATGGTGCTGATAAACAGCTAGTAGGTGAAGTTGCTGCTACGATTCGTCGTTATAGAAAACCTGAGCCATACAAAGGTAAAGGGATCCGTTATGTTGGCGAACATATTAGCATGAAAGAAGGTAAATCTGTCGGTAAATAATGGAGATAAACGATGTCTCAATATAAAACAAGACAACAAAAACGTATGCGTCGCCATATGCGTATCCGCAAGAAAATTCAGGGTACTGCAGAACGTCCTAGATTATGTGTTAGCATTACTGCAAGCAATATCTATGTACAGGTTATCGACGATGATAAGGGACAAACAATTTGTTCAACATCAACTCTTGACAGTGCATTCAAAGCTACTGAGTCAAAAGCTAATACTGCAGGAGCTGCAGTTTTAGGTAAGATGATTGCTGAGAAAGCTCTTGCTAATGATGTTACAAACTGTGTGTTCGACCGTTCAGGATTCAAATTCCATGGTCGTGTGAAAGCTATTGCTGATGCTGCACGCGAAAATGGACTTAAGATTTAGGAGTTTCTATAATGGCTAGAGCAGATGAAAACAACAATGCAATCGTAAAAGAGTTTGAAGAAAACGTAATTGCGATTAATCGTTGTTCAAAAGTGGTCAAAGGTGGTAGAAATTTCAGTTTTGGCGCGTTAGTAGTAATCGGTAACCGTGACGGTAAAGTTGGTTATGGTTATGGAAAAGCTAATGAAGTAAGCGATGCTATTCGTAAGGGTAGTGAAGCTGCAAAGCGTAATATTATTGAAGTTCCTATCAATGGTACGACTCTTCCGCATGAAATTGAGTCAAAATATAAAGGCGCTAAAGTATTAGTACGTCCAGCTAGTGGCGGTACTGGTCTTATCGCTGGTGGTGCGATGCGTGCGGTTCTAGAATTAGCTGGTATTCATGATGTATTAGCTAAGTCTTTAGGAGCTAACAATCCAGTAAACGTTGTTAAAGCTACTTTTAAAGCTATTGAAGGTCTTTCTAGTAAGGCTGATGTAGTTGCTAAACGTGGTGTTGACAGCCTATAAATTGAGGGTTAGTTGAAAATGAAATTACATGAGTTAAAACCAACAGACGGTTCAAAAAAGAGACGTATTCGCGTTGGTCGTGGCGATGGTTCTGGCAAAGGCGGAACTTGTGGTCGCGGTGAAAAAGGTCAAATGTCACGTAGTGGTGCATCTCACCGTCCTTATTTTGAGGGTGGACAGATCACTTTCTTCAGACGTTTACCTAAGCGTGGATTCAAAAGCATGAACCATGTTGAGTATAATTTAGTTAATGTTAATACATTAGAGGCTGCTTTTGAGGCTAATGATGTTGTTGACTTAACAGTTTTAAGAGAAAAGCATCTTATCAGAGATAACAAGCTTAGCTTGAAGATTTTGGGTAATGGTGAAATCTCTAAAGCTTTAACAGTACGTGCAGCAAAGTTTTCAGCGACAGCGAAAGCTAAGATTGAAGCAGCTGGTGGTACTTGCGAAGTTGTTTAATTAATATAATAATCCTGACTTGTTTTCAAGTCAGGATTGTTTCGAATAAAGGACGAGATACTAATGTTTTCTGCATTTATAAATTGTTTTAAAGTAAAAGATTTACGTGACCGGATACTATTTACAGTTGGAATTATTCTTTTGTGCCGTTTAGCGGCTAATATTCCGTGCCCAGGTGTTGATACAGCAGCGTTAAAGGCGTATATTAGTAGTTTTCAAGATCAAGCATTATTTGGTGTTGTTGATATTTTTAGTGGTGGTGCGATTAGTAATTTTGCAATTGCTGCGTTAGGTGTTATGCCATACATTTCTGCATCAATTATTATGCAGTTGATGATGCCTGTAATCCCAACATTAGAAAAGCTTCAGCGTGAAGGGGAATCTGGCAGACAAAAAATTAATCAGTATACTCGTTATTTGACTATTGTTATTTGTATGTTCCAAGGAATTGCGATAGTAGGAATTATGATGAATCCACGGTTAGCAAATTTACCTACACCAAAAGAGTCATTAGTTTTATTTGATGATAAAATGATGTTTATGATTCCTGCCTTGATTATTTTGACCTGTGGAACAATGATTTTTATGTGGCTTGGTGAACAAGTTACTGAGCGTGGTATTGGACAAGGAGTATCAATTATTATTGCAATTGGTATTTTATCACGTTTGCCACAAGCTGTTGGTAAGGTTGTATCCTCTGTACAAGATGGTACTTTAGATGGGGTGAAGGTTATTATTCTATTGATTATTTTCTTTTCTGTTACAGCTGCGACAATTATGTTTACGCAGGGTGTGAGAAAAGTTCCAATACAGATGATTCGTAAGAGCATTGGTGGATTTGCTCAACCAGACACCACTTATATGCCATTAAAAGTAGGTTTTGCTGGTGTTATGCCAATTATCTTTGCAAGTACACTGATGACAATTCCAGGATTGATTATTGGCCGCTTTCAAGGTAATAAGTTTGTACAATTTATTTCTCCATATTTTTCACAAACTCATCCAGTTTATACAATCACTTTTGCTGTTTTAATTATTTTATTTTCATATTTTTGGGTTGCAAACCAGTTTAACCCAATGCAAATTGCGGATAATTTAAAGAAAGATGGCGCATATATTCCTGGAATTAGACCTGGTCAACCAACGGCACAATTTCTAGACGGTACAATGAATAGAGTGACATTTGCTGGAACAATGATGTTGACGTTCTTGGCTGTGTTCCCAAGTATTTTGAGTCAAATGATGGGAATTGATTATTTAGTCGCATCTTTCTTTGGTGGTACAAGCTTGTTGATCATGGCAGGGGTTGTACTTGATACGCTAAGCCAAATGGAATCTCATTTGACAATGCGTAATTATGAAGGTTTTTTAAAGAGTGGTAAGTTACGCTCTCGAAGCGGAGTTTAAATTAATTTTTTAAAATTTCGTAAATATAGATTGTTTTATTATGGATACTGTTTTTATGGCGGTATCCATAATTATTTTAGGAGAATATTTGTTAATGAACGAAAAAGTTAGTGTGATTGCTATTGATGGACCTGCTGCGTCGGGGAAAAGTACTGTTGCTAATTTGGTAGCCAAAGAATTGCAAATCCCATATATTAATACTGGGAACATGTATCGAGCTGTAACATGGTATTTTTTGCAAAATGATGTAAAAATGAATGGGCTAACAAACTTAGTTGTAGAGTCATTACTAAGTGACTTTGAACTATGCTACCAAAAAAATGATCATGGAACTTTTGTTTTATCTGTAAATGGTAGAATATTAGATTTTGAAATACGTTCTCCAGAAGTTGCAGAGCATGTTGCAATAGTTGCAACGAATGCTCTAGTTCGTAAAAAAATGACTGAATTACAGCGTTATTTAGGCGGTCAGCAACTAGTTGTTATGGAAGGGCGCGATATTGGTTCAGTTGTATTTCCAAATGCTAAATATAAATTTTTTATTACAGCATCTCCTTTAGTACGAGCTCAAAGACGTTTAAATCAGAATGGCGAGACATTTTCTAATGCAACATTGGAGTCTGTAGCGGCTGATATTGCAACTCGTGATAAAATTGACTCGGAGCGTGAAATTGCTCCTTTAAAACAAACAGAAGATGCTGTTTTAATTGATACTAGTGATTTATCCATAGATAAAGTCGTTGAGAAAATAACTAGCTGTATTAGCATGTAGCATTTGTTATATATTAATAAATAAATTTTTATCAAAAAAAATAATTTTTTTACGTTATATTGAATTAAAATAATTTTTTTAACATATTAGCGCTAATGTCGTTCTCCTATTGTGCAATTTGTTTTTCTAGTAATAATACTCAACCCAATATTATTTTAATCATGGCAGATGATTTAGGTTACGACCATATTGGTGCTCTTGGGTCAATAAAAATTAAAACTCCTAATATCGATTCTCTCGCTAATGATGGAGTAAAATTTAAGTCATATTATTCTAACGGTCCAGTCTGTAGCCCCTCTCGTGCCGCGTTAATGACTGGGTTATTGGAGTAGACAAATTTGTCTCTGCTACAAATCACCGTTGTCATGGCTTGAATCCCAACAAATTTACTGCTTTCCCACAGCTTTCAAAAGAGGTTGGTTATGTATGGGAAATGGCATCTTGGGTATCAAACTTTTTTTATCCCACAAATTTTGGATTTGAAGATTTTAAAGGCTTTGTTTCTGGAAATGTTGATTATTTTTCTCACACTGATCAAGCAGGGTATGCAGATTGGTGGCATAAAAAAGAACTAGTCAATGATGATGGTTATTCCACAGATCTTATGGAGTTAAATTTATTAGACAATATGTAAAATCTAAAGATAGACATCCTTTTTTATTATATTTAGCACATGAAGCCTCTCATTACCCATATCAAGTCATTTTGATAAAAAAGTCAGAAAACAGAATTTAACTGTAAAACAAATTCAAGAAAATTATATTAAAAATGGTAGAGTTCATGGATCTAGGCGTTGGAGAGATTATTTCTGCTGTTGATAGCAATGGATTGCGCGAAAATACTGTTATTATTTGTACTTCTGATAATGTGGGTTTTCAAAAAAAATACAGCTTACTAATTTGTTGAAGGGATCAAAATCAACTCTTTATGAGGGTGGTATTCGAGTGTCGATGTTGATACGTCACCCAAATAAAATAAAATCTCAAACAGTTATAGATGAACCAGTAATGTCAATGGACTTTTTGCCTACTTTTATTAATTTGGCCGATGCTAAAAAAACTAGAGATTTTAAGTTTGATGGGATTTATATTATGGCGCAAATTAGTGAGGGGGAATTTATATGAACGTGATTTGTTTTGGGAATTTAATGGTAAATTTGCAATTCGTAGTAATAATTTTAAATTGGTCATAGATAAATTTAACAATCCAGAATTGTATGACTTAAAAAAACGACATTAGTTGCAAAGGACAATCCTAAGTTATTTAAAGAACTTCACCAAAAAATTATAAATTGGTATCAAGATGTTAAACTAACTAAGGTTGCATAAAAAAGGACGCATAATTATTTCAGTGCGTCTTTTTTTTATTTTAAAAGCTGAGAAACATCTTAGCGATAGCTATTAATTAAGTTATTTAACTCAATTGTCGCGTTACGTGCCCCTTGAGCAAAGTTTTCACTGCTATCGGCATAGATAATACCACGAGATGAATTAATCACAAGACCGTAGCCGTTTGCATCTAGACCATTCTTTAATACAGCCTCTACGTCTCCGCCTTGTGCTCCAACCCCTGGGACTAAGAATGGAATTTCAGGACAAATTTCACGAACAGTTTTTAATTCGCCAGGAAATGTTGCCCCAATAACTAACATTACATTGTTATTATAATTCCATTTTGTATTTGACAATTTTGCAACATGTTTATAAATTTCAGCGTCATCAGCTATTAGCTCTTGTAGCTCACATGAGCTTGGGTTCGACGTACGGCATAAAATAACAGATCCTTTATCTGCATAATCTAAAAATGGTTTTAAGGTGTCAGTTCCCATATATGGGTTTAAAGTTGCAGCATCAGCATTGTAACGAATGAACGCTTCACGAGCATACATTTCACTTGTTGAACCAATATCTCCACGTTTTACGTCTAAAATTACGGGAACCTCAGGGTAATTTTCATTGATATAGTCAATTGTCATTTTTAATTCAACATCAGCATTTTGCCCTTGGTAGTATGCCGCTTGTGGTTTGTATGAGCATACAATATCTGCAGTTGCATCAATAATTGCTTTGTTAAATTCAAAGATTGGAAAATCTTTCTCTTTTAAGCAAGCTGGTAATTTATCAATATCTGGGTCTAGCCCAACGCAAACTAGAGAATTGTTTTTTTCCCAAATTTTTGTTAGTTTTTCAATAAAAGTCATATTTTATCATTCCTATACTTTATTTATTATGTTATTTATAATTTTTTGTGTCGATTTAAAATAGTTGTAGAAAACTATAATGCAATTAAATATGAAAACTTATACAAGTTATAGTGATATAAATTAATTTTTTATCAAAAATTTATGTGTCTTTGATAAATTTTTTGTGAAAAGCTTGATGAAATTTTTTCTCTTTATATTTATCTTCTTTTTTAACTGCTTGATTAGTCAATTCGTTAGCTTGATAGTTTGATAAAATATCAAGCAATGTAATTTTTGAAGTAACTTTGCAAACTTTAAAAATAATTTTCCACGTTCTACACCCCAGGGAGTAACAATTTTCTTCAAACTCTAAAATTTTGACTCTTTTGCGTAGGTTGTTTAATGGGTCATTGCTTAATTGTGTAACACAATATGAATATAAATTTAAATTGGCGACTTCTTCAATGAAATTTGCCTTGTTATCAAACTCAACAGTTGTTGCTATAGAATATTGTTGTTGATTAGTGGCATTATCTAACCATTGTACATGTGAGTTTGGGAATGAATCAGCAGTGACAATGTAAGGTTTTATATCGAGGATTGGCGTATTATCTATTAAATCAAAATTTTCTATTGTAAGCGTTAAGTTTTTTATGTTTACATCAATAATTTTTACACAGCTCATGCCAATATTATTTGGTCGGTATGGAGAACGAGTTGCAAATACACCAACCTTTTTGCCTTTATTATTAATAGGAGGCTGTACTAAAGGTTTCCATTTATGGTTTTCATGAAAAACAAAAATGACCCAAATGCGATCTACTCCTGCTAAATCTTGAAGCGCTTGCTCAAAGTTATGGTGTTTTTTTAATTGGATTATGCCGCGATTTTTAGCAAATACCCCTTGCCGTGGTTGATGAGCTTTATATTTTTCATCGCAATGTAAATAACCAATTGGTGAAAAAGTATAATTGTCCATAATTTTAACCTCTAAAAAATGCAAAAAAAAAAGGCGGTGCTCTTTCACCGCCATCTCTATGTGTGTGTTGCTCGCTATGAGCGTTATCACTGCTATCGTTTCAAGCAGGATACTACTAATTTAGCACACAATTGCGAAAAGTAAAGCTCTGAATGAGCTAAAGCTTTAGGAACTAGGCTATCTTTTGTAAATCCTGGCAGAGAATTAGCTTCTAAAAAGAAACAATTATTACTTTTGTCAACAATAAAATCGACTCTAAGTATATCCTTTGCCTCTGAAACTCTGAAAAACTTTAATGAAATTTCTTTAAGTTTTTCAAATAATTTGTCATTCCCAATTTGAGGAGGGCAGTAATAATTTGTGTCTCCATTTGAGTGAATATATTTCGCATCGTAGTCATAGAATTTGCCTGGAACCTCAATTTGTACAGGCATATATGCAACATCATCAACAATTGCAACTGTATATTCGTTGCCTTCAATAAATTCCTCTGCAACAATGACTTCATCAAATTGTAATGCCTTCTCAATAGCATTATAATATTCATTTTCATTTTCAATCAATTCAATGCCAACAGTTGAACCTTCATTTGCAGGCTTTAGAATAATTGGGAAATTTAATTCAACTGGTAATGTCTGCGAATTATCTTTAGTAATTAGTTGATATTTCGCAGTTAAAATACCATGCTTATCAGCTAATTGTTTGCTTAATGATTTGTCCATAATTAATTTAGATGCTACACTGTCAGAACCAACAAAATTAACGTGAGCATCTTCTAGAACCTTTTGCATGGTGCCATTTTCGCCAAAACCACCGTGAAGAGTTGAAAAAACAATATCAGCATCTTTCATTTCTGGAGTAATTACAGGTGAATCTAAAGTGACTGCCGCAACTTCAAAACCTGCATTTTGTAATGCGTTGACTACTTGTTGGCCAGAATTTAATGAAATTTCACGTTCATTGCTATCGCCTCCCATTATCACTGCGACTTTTGGCGGGATTGGGAAATTTTCAATTTCTGCAACAGTGCTATCACTAAAAAATTTAACTTCTGTCTGTAGTAAAACATTAAATTTTTCATAAACAGCAGCTTTAACCTGCTTGCAAAGCTCTATTAAATCGGCTTCTGTCCCCGTGCCGTCGTTCACTAAATAGTTTGCATGTTCTCTGCTGACGCTCATGCCGTTGACACTCATACCTTTGCATCCCGCTCGATCAATCATAATACCAGCCGATAGTGCGTTGTCAATATTCTTGAACATACAACCAGCATTACGTTTTTTAGGCTCAATCAGGCGACGATTCTTTAATACGTCACTAATTTTTGTTAATTCTTTATCAGCATCAACACGCTCAAATTTTAAAATACAGCCTGTTACAACAATATCTTTGGGAATGTTTGTATCACGATATTCCCACGAAATTTCATTATCTTCAGCGGCCCATGGAGTCCCATCAATGTGATATCCAAATAAATCAACAATATAATCGCTAATTACTTTACCATTTGCCCCTGCATTCATTTTTATAGCTCCACCAACAGTCCCTGGTATTCCCGCTAACTCAGCAGCCCCACCAAAACCATGTTTTGCAGAATAGCGTAATAATTCACTTAATTTTAGACCTGCTCCAACCGTAATATGAGTTCTGCCATGCTTAATGTCTTGAAAACATCCTTGGCGAATACGAATAACTAAGCCATTAAATGTTTCATCAGTACCAGCAACATTGCTTCCAGCGCCAATAATTGCAATTTTAATATTATTTTTTGCACAAAATTTGAGTAGTAGCATCAACTCAATATCGCTTTGTGGTTCAGCTAATAATTGAATTGCGCCCCCAATTCCAAAAGTGCTAACCTTTGACCAAGATGTGTTTTTTATTATTGATAAATTTGGAAAATTTTCAATAATCATTTTTTCAATTTCATTGATATTATGGTTTTTTTTCATTTTTTGGTGCCTCGCTATTTTTTATAGACTTCCTTGGGGTCAAAAACCAATTCGCCAGTGACAATTAAATCATTTTGTTCTTTGTTAACCGTGCGGTAAAAACAACTTCTATAGCCTTTATGGCAAGCTGCTCCACCATGTTGAGTAACCTTAAAAATTACCGTGTCAAGATCACAATCAACTAAAATTTCTTTAATTTCTTGAAAATGACCTGAAGATTCACCCTTGCGCCATAGCTCATTTCGTGATCGAGACCAATAGGTTGCTTTGTTTGTTTTTAAGGTTTCTTCCCATGCCTCTTTATTAATATACGCCATCATTAAAATTTCGGACGTTTCAGCATCTTGAGCGATTACGGGAATCAGCTCGCATTTGTTAAAATCTAAATCTATACTCATTGTTGTAACTTTTTATCTTATATTAATTTACATTTAATCAATTTTACAAAAAAAAGATTAAAATCTTGTTTTCATAAAATTCAATTAATAACAGAAAGCTATAATAACACAAAATCAAGTCAAAAAGTAAAATTTACTAAAAATTTAACACAAAATTGTTGTATTTATAATATTTAATTAATGGCTTGAGTTAAAGCTTGACGATATACAAATTATTTGCTATATTTGATTTAAACTACACAGTGACAAAAAAGCTGTATTTTTAAATTAAAATTTAAGGACAATTATAATGGGAAAAGATATTGCCAATATGAATGTATTAATTACTGGAGCTGCTAGAAGAATAGGTGCAGCAATCGCTAAAAATTTGGCAAATCAAGGTGCGAATATCATAGTTCATTGTAATAACTCTTTAGAAGAGGCTGAAAAATTATTAAATGAATTACCCAATGGAAAATTGAAACATCAAATTATTACTGGGGATTTATATGACTATGAGTCATTAATTGCTAAACTTAACAAATTAAATTGTGGTATTGATATTTTAATAAATAATGCTGCAATTTTTAATATTAAATCAATATTGCAAGAGTCCGCTGATGACGTTTTAAAGCAAATGACTATTAATTTTACGGCTCCGTATGAACTAATGAAATGGTTCGCACGCCAAAAAAAAGTTAATGAAGGGATTATTATAAATTTTTTGGATCAACGAAATATTAAAGCCGACGGGACGACTGGAAGTTATGCAATCAGCAAAAAAGCCCTGGAACAAGCTTCTTTGGCGGCCGCAGTACAGTTTGCTCCAAATATTAGAGTTAATAATATTGCTCCAGGTCCAGTATTATCGCCCCCTAATTATCAAGGAAAAGGTTTTGAAAAGGTATTAGAAAATGTTCCATTACAAAAGCAAGTGTCAGTAGATTCAATTATTAACGCAGTTGATTTTTTAATAGGAAATTGTTCAGTCACTGGACAAATTCTTTATGTTGATGGAGGAGAACATTTGATCTAAAAATAAAAAAAAGTCTAAAAAACCATAAATTAGTGTAAATAATTGAATAAAAAAGAGTTTTTTTTAAATAATTTTGTTGTAGAGCTGAGAAATGCTCTGTATAGTAGAATGCAAATCAACTTTTAAGTAGATGTTTTATTGGCAGTAAAGTTGATATAGAGATTACCATCATAATAGCATATTTAATAATACTTAAAAATAAGGATAATATTACAATGGCTAAAAAAATTACAAAGGCAATGGCTTTAACATTTGCAACAGTAGTTGGTCTTTCGTTAAATGCCGCAGAAGTTAAAAAAGATGAAAAAGTAACTGCTGAAAAAGCTCCAGTTGCGAAAGAAGCAAAAAAAGATATTTTTGCTGATGTCCCTAACGTTGTCGCAAAACTTGGCGATAGGGAAATTACTAAAGATGAGTTAATTGGTGAAATTAAAGAAACTATTGCTCAAAATGCGAATTTTAAGGGACGCTCTGAAGAAGAAATTAATACAGTAATCAAACAAAATATGTTTGGTTTTTTAACTGGAATGATTAATAATGATATTCTTTTAGGTTTAGCTGCTAAAGAAGGTATTGTTCCAAGCGAAGTTGAAGCTAAAAAATTATTAGGTGAAGCGTGGAATAAGGCTAGTAAACAACAAAAAGAGATGTTTCAAGCTCAATTAAAGAAACGTGGAATGACTTTTAAAGATCACGTTGAAAAGCTAGCTAAAACAAAGCAATTCCAAGAAGAAGCTGCTATTGAGCGTTGGGTTTTAAAATTTGTTATGCCTAAAGATGAAGAGTTAGAGAAATTAGCGAAAAAACAATACGATGAAAATAAAGAAAAAGCATTTAAAATTCCTGCTACAAAAGAAGGTGAAGTTGTTGCTTCTCATATCTTGATTAGACCTGAGTTAGGTAATGATGAAGTTGCTAAATCAAAAGCGGCTCAATTAATTAAAGATATTAAATATGGTAAAATTACATTTGAAGAAGCTGCTCGCAAGAATAGTGCGTGTCCAAGTGGAGCGCGTGGTGGATCTTTAGGTTCTTTTGGGAAAGGCATGATGGCTGCTGAATTTGAAAAAGCTGCATTTGAGCTGGCTGAAGAAGCGATACATCCAGAGCCAGTAAAAACTCAATTTGGTTATCATGTTATTAGAAGAGATAAAGCTCAAAAAGAAGATAGTTATGTGTCATTTGATGAAGTAAAAGATAAAATTATATCACGAGTGAAGCAAGGCGAAATTCAAAAAAGAGTTACTGATATCTTAAATAAAGAAAAAGAAGCTCAAAAATTACAAGTTTTCATTAAAGAACCTGCTCCAATGAATATGCTTCCTCCTGAAATGTTAGAGCAGTTAAAGAAGCAAGCTGCAGAGCAACAAAAAAAGCAAAAGCAATCAAAAGAACAGCAACCTAAGTAATTTTTAGAAAGTTGTTTGTAAAAAATTGCAAGCTATTAGTTTAGTTTATACAAGCCGATTGACAAAATAATTTTGACAATCGGCTTTTTTATGCAATATTATTGAAATGAAGTATCAAAAAATTTATTGTTAAGAAAAGCGACAAAAAGGGTTAAGTTTTTATAGATAACAATAAAAATAAAGCAGTAAAGGAAGAGATTATTAAAATGAAAAAAAGTAACAAGTTTTACTGTAGCTTGATGGCTACAGTAATTACTACTGTGTTAAGCAGTGGTTGTGTGTCAGAATGTGGGAAAAAATTGAATAATAAGCCTTTAGGTATTATTAAAGCATCTGCATATGGAGAAAAAAAATTAGTTCAACAGTCGCCAATAAAAAATAATTGGCAATTGATTTGGAGTGATGAGTTTGAGGATATCAATGGTGATGGCTCTTTGGATAGCTCAAAATGGGGTTATGAAGTTGGTTTTATTCGTAATAAAGAATCACAATATTATACAAAGGATCGTCGTAATAATGTTCGAGTTGAAGATGGCAAGTTAATTATTGAAGGTATTAAGGAAGATTTTACGGCAAAAAATGGAAAGAAATCTTCATATACTTCAGGGAGTATTAATACATTAGGTAAGTTTTCATTTAAGTATGGTCGTATAGATGTGCGTGCTAAATTAGCTGGAGGGAGGGGGTGTTGGCCTGCAATTTGGATGATGGGAACGGATAGAAAAAAATATGGTTGGCCAAAATGTGGCGAAATCGACATCATGGAATATGTTGTAAGTGGCAAAAAAGAAAATCCTCTTCGTGTTCATTCTACTGTACATGGACCAAATTATGACTGGAAAACTGAAAAAGAACCACGTACAGGGTATTTATTATTTGATAGACCTCCTACTGAAGACTATCACGTTTATAGTTTAGAATGGAATCAAGATAGTATGAAGTTTTATTTTGATGGAAAGATGTTTTTGTCATTAAAAAATACACAAAATAAAGAATGGGTGTATAGTAAACCATATTATATTTTACTTAATCTCGCACTAGGTGGATCATGGGGCGGAGAAATTGTTAATGATGATTTGCCAGCTAAGTATTACGTGGATTATGTAAGGGTTTATGAAAAGCTAGCAAAATAAAATTTAAACTTATAGAGAAATAATATGACGATTTTTAAGAATGAAGACCGCCCTATTTGGGCTCCATGGCGTATTGATTTTATTAGAGGGGAAAAGGATGATCAGTGTTTTTTGTGTAACAAAAAAAAATCTAAATATGATTGTTTTGATGAAGAATTGGTGATATATCGTGAAGAGTTGGTCTTTGTTATCTTAAATCGCTATCCATATAATCCTGGGCATATGTTGGTGTCGCCATACCGTCATGTTGGTGATTTAACTCAATTAAGCGATGAAGAGCATCTTGCTGTTATGAAGGTAACTGCAAAGATGCAAGAATTGCTAGAATGTGTAATGCAACCAGAGGGTTTTAATATTGGATTAAACACAGGGAAATCAGCGGGTGCAGGCGTTGAAGATCATTTGCACATGCATATTGTTCCACGCTGGAATGGAGATAATAATTTTATGCCTGTTTTAGGGGGTAATCGAGTCGTTCCTGAAGCTTTAAATGCGACAGCGCAACTATTGCGTGAAGAGCTAAAAAAAATGGCTTAATAACTTGATGAAAAAAGGTAACATAAATGGCTACTAACACTTTAGTTAAGCAAAAAAAATATATTTATGTGAAAAAAAATAAAAAAAAATAAAAAAAAAATTTGCATTGGAATGATAATGTATTAGATTATTACTCCGAATTAAAACCGAAGTGGATCGCATTTCGCTCGGGTGGCGGAATTGGCAGACGCGCATGGTTGAGGGCCATGTGGAGTAATCCATGGGGGTTCAAATCCCCCCCCGAGTACCAAAGTGTTTGCTGTATAGTAACCTGAATTGCGGCATCGGTTGAAGTCGTAACGGACTTAAAGAGGTGTGACGCTGGTGCCCACATAGCTCAGTCGGTAGAGCACTACCTTGGTAAGGTAGAGGTCACCGGTTCAAGTCCGGTTGTGGGCTCCATTTTTTTGCGCAAGAAAATGGTAAAAATAAGTAAAAAACAAACTTTAAAATCGGGCAACTAGTAATTGCCAGGAGGATGCCAGCATGGCTAAAGAAAAATTTGAAAGAACAAAGCCACACGTAAATATTGGTACTGTGGGCCACGTTGACCATGGTAAGACTACTCTTACCGCTGCTATCACTATGGTTCTAAACAGAAAGTTTGGATCAGGTGAAGTTTCTAACTATGAAGATATCGATAACGCTCCAGAAGAAAGAGAGCGTGGTATTACAATTAATACATCGCACGTTGAGTACGAAACAGAAAAACGTCACTATGCACACGTAGACTGTCCTGGTCACGCTGACTATGTTAAAAACATGATCACAGGTGCTGCTCAGATGGACGGAGCTATTCTTGTGATCGCTGCTACAGACGGTCCTATGGCTCAAACTCGTGAGCACGTATTATTGGCTCGTCAGGTTGGTGTTCCAGCTATCGTTGTATTCTTGAACAAAACTGACCAGTTAGATGACGAAGAGTTATTAGAACTTGTTGAAATGGAAGTTCGTGAGTTATTATCAGAGTATGATTTCCCAGGTGATGATATCCCTGTAATCAAAGGTTCAGCTCTAAAAGTAACTGAAAATGGTGGCGATCCTGATGCTCCAGAATCAGCTTGTATTTTAGAATTAATGGATGCTGTTGATGAGTACGTTCCAGAGCCAGCTCGTGATGTTGATCAACCTTTCCTAATGCCTGTTGAGGATGTGTTCTCAATCGAGGGTCGTGGTACTGTTGTAACTGGTCGTATCGAGCAAGGTGTTGTGAAAGTTGGTGAAGAGATTGAAATCGTTGGTATCAAAGAGACTACTAAGACAACTGTGACAGGTGTTGAAATGTTCCGTAAAATGCTAGACGAAGGTCAAGCAGGTGACAATGTTGGTTGTTTATTACGTGGTACAAAGAAAGATGATGTAGAACGTGGTCAAGTATTAGCAAAGCCAGGTTCAATTACTCCTCATACTAAATTTACTGCTGAAATTTATGTATTATCAAAAGAAGAGGGTGGTCGTCATACTCCTTTCTTCAGTAACTACCGTCCTCAGTTCTATTTCCGTACGACTGACGTAACTGGTATCATCTCTTTACCTGAAGGTACAGAAATGGTAATGCCTGGTGATAATGTTGCAATCTCTGTTGAGTTAATTGCTCCTATCGCTATGGATAAAGGCTTACGTTTTGCTATTCGTGAAGGTGGTAGAACAGTTGCATCTGGTAGAGTATCTGAGATTGTTGAGTAGTCAATAATCATTTATTAGATGATAAATTGGGGCGTTCAAATTGAACGTCCTGATATAATTAAACAAAATAAGGAATCTTTAATTATGGCACGCGAAATTATTACTCTAGCATGTACAGAGTGTAAAAGACGTAATTACCAATCTAAAAAAGAGAAGCGTAATACTCCAGAGCGTCTAGAAAAGATGAAATTTTGCAAATTTGATCGCAAACATACCTTGCATAAAGAAACAAGATAAGCTATATTACATAGCTTTGTAAAATTTTTTGCAAGTGATGACAGGATAGATAATGTGATTACGCAGGAGTGTAGCTCAGTTGGCTAGAGCAGCGGTCTCCAAAACCGCAGGTCGTGAGTTCGAGCCTCACCGCTCCTGCCATTTTCTATATATATTAACGAAGATTATTTGAGGCTGAAAAATGGAAAAGGTATTGACCGTAATAAGAAATTTTGTAACAGATACGAATGCAGAGTTAAAAAAATGCACGTGGCCTACTCGTGGAGAGTTATGGGAAAGCTCAATTTTAGTAATTATTACAATTGCTATTACTACGTTGCTAATTTTTGCAATTGACAGGTTCTATATCAATATCTTTGAATGGTTAACCCGTTAGGCCTTAGAGACAAATTTTAAATTGAGTCGAAAACAAATTTACTGAGGAAAAACAATGCAAGAAGACCGTGACAAAGGATTCTGGTATGTAATACAAACTTTATCTGGACAAGAGAATAAAGTTTTTAATACAATCCAGAAGCAGTTAGAGCATGAAGATGATGATTTTCCCGTCTATGAAGTATTTATCCCGACCGAAAAAGTGACAGAAGTTCGTCAAGGTAAAAGAATTACTACTACTAGAAAGTTTTTCCCAGGTTATATTTTAGTTCGCATGGATTTATATGATCCAGAGACTAATAAATTAGATGATAGAGCTTGGTATTTTGTGCGACATGTTCAAGGGGTAATCGGTTTTATTGGCGGAAATGATGTTCCAGTTCCATTGAGCGAGGAAGAAGTAGAAGAACTGATGTTCCAAGTCGCCGAAGACGAAGAGAAAGCAAAACCAAAGATAAACTTTGAAGTTGGCGAAAATGTGACAATTAAAGATGGAGCATTTGCAAACTTTGAAGGTGTTATTCAAGAAATAGACGCTGAACGTGGCAAGCTAAAATTGATGGTATCAATTTTTGGACGTTCAACACCAGTAGAGTTGGAATTCTGGCAGGTAGAGCGTGAACAGTAAGTTCGTGTTTTATGAATTTATAATAAAGAAAACTTAAGTCATGAAAGCAGTGGTAAAATTCCTGCCTATTTGGACCACGACATGATTAAGGAGAAATAAAATGGCGAAGAAAGTTACAGGTGTAATTCGTTTACAGATTCCTGCAGGTCAGGCGAATCCATCACCTCCAGTAGGTCCTGCTTTAGGTCAAGCTGGTGTAAATATCATGGATTTCTGTAAGCAATTCAATGCTGCGACTCAAGAGCAAGCTGGTATGGTTACTCCAGTAGTAATTACAGTTTATCAAGATCGTTCATTTACATTTATCACAAAATCTCCACCAGCTGCGGTATTAATTAAAAAAGCTGCAGGTTTAGCAAGTGCTGCTAACAAGCCTGGTAGTGAAGTAGTTGGTTCAATTACTGTTGAGCAAGCTAAAGAGATTGCAACTGTGAAAATGAATGATTTGAATGCTCGTGACATGGATGCAGCAGTGCTCCTAATTAAAGGTACAGCCAGAAGTATGGGAATCGAGGTGAAAGATGCGTAGAAGTAAATTATACAAGTCACAGCTTTCAACTATCGAAGAAAATCGCGTATACGATATTCTTGATGCTGTTAAAGCTCTTAAAGAAATGCCTCAGCCAAAGTTTAATCAAACTGTTGAAGTTGCGTTTAAACTAGGTATCGACCCAAGAAAATCTGACCAAACTGTTCGTGGAGCAATTCCATTACCAAAAGGTACTGGAAAAGAGGTTTCTGTATGTGTAGTTGCTACAAGTGCAGAAGCAGAAGAGGCAAAAGCTGCTGGTGCAGATTTTGTTGGTATGGAAGACATTATTGAGAAGATCAAAGATGGCTGGTTAGAGTTTGATGTATTAATCGCGACTCCAGAAGCTATGAAACAAGTTAGACCATTAGGTCGTCAATTAGGACCACGTGGTTTGATGCCTAATCCAAAAACTGGTACAGTTACAGAACAAACTGGTAATGCTGTTAAAGAAGCAAAGGCTGGTCGTGTTGAATTCCGTGCTGATCGTGGTGCATGTGTTCATGTTCCAATTGGTAAAGTTTCATTTGCTGCTGAAGATTTAGTAGAAAACTTTGAAGCAGTGTTACACGCAATTGAAGCTGCAAAACCTGCAACTGCAAAAGGTGTTTATATTCAAAGTTGTGCTGCTACAGCGACAATGAGTCCATCAGTTAAGATTAACTTAAAACAGTATGCGAGGTAGACAATGAGATTTGAAAAGCAATATGTTGTAAATTACATTGGCGACCTAGTGGAAAATTCAGCGTTTGTTTATTTTGTTAGCTATAAAGGTTTAGACGTAACAAAATTTAATGAGTTCCGTGATGAGCTTTTTAAGCAAAGTGCAGAATGTCACGTGATGAAGAATCGTCTAGTCACAAAAGCTGCTGAATTACGTAATCTTGATGATTTAGCTGCCCTTAAGTTAGCTGGTGACACTGCTATGGTTTGTGGTACTGGTGATGCTGGTGCAGTTGCTAAGGTAATTAAAGAGTTTGCAAAAGAAAATGAGCAATTAGCTGCAAAAGCTGGTTATATTGATGGTTCAGTACTAACAGCTGCAGATGTAGACGCTATTGCATCTCTACCAAGCAAAGAAGTTCTTCAAGCACAATTACTTGGCTTACTTGAAGCTCCAAAACGCAACTTTGTTAGCGTGCTTAATAACTCTGTTACAAGCATTGTTAATGTTGTTAATGCTTACAAGAACAAGATTGAAGAATAAGATATATATTTTTATATAAAAAGAATAAATAATAATAAATATAACATATGGAGGCATTTAAAATGTCTGAAGGAACAAAAGTAGAAGTTACAGAAGCTATGGAACAAATCATTAGCTCAATTGAAAACATGACTGTTTTAGAACTTTCAAATTTAGTAAAAGCTTTAGAAGATCGCTTAGGCGTATCTGCAGCAGCTCCTGTAGCTGTAGCAGCAGCAGCTCCTGCAGCTGGTGGCGAAGCGGCAGCTGAGAAAACTGAATTTGATGTAATCTTAACATCTTTCGGCGACAAAAAAGTTGGCGTAATTAAAGAAGTTAGAAATATCACTGGTCTTGGTTTAAAAGAAGCTAAAGAATTAGTTGAAGGTGCTCCAAAGGCTGTTAAAGAAGGCGTAAGCAAAGACGAAGCTGATAAAATTAAAGAAGCTTTAGAAGCTGCTGGTGCTTCTGTTGAAGTTAAATAAATTAATTTATTTTATTTCAATTTAGATATTTACGGTGAGAATGCCCTTAAAAGGCGTTCCACCGTTGTTGCGTCTAAAAAATAGTTGTTTTTTAGGGGCAAATTTTCTGTATTTAGGAAGGGAAGGTTGATTTAAGTTAGTTGTTTTTAAGAATATACATAATTTTTATGAATTGTGAATAGTATAAAAGTAATTGATTTAAAATACTTTTATTAAATGAATAATTGAATAAATTTAATTTTTCAATATACTGGGAATCAGTCAGATAGATTTTTAGAACAAACAGATTTTCAGAGTGTGTGTTGCTAGTGATGACAGGTGTTATTGCTGCAGAAAATGTAACAAATTGTTACAATTCGACTTTAATAAGATTCAGGAGAAAATCCTGGAATAAAATTTAAAAGTAGGAAGAAAAAAGAATGGCAAAACGTGTTAATTTTGGTCAATTAACGGAAGTGCTTGAAATTCCAGATCTTATCGGAGTTCAGCTAGATTCTTATGCGGATTTCTTGCAAATGGGACCTGCGGGTGTTCGCAAAGTTCAAGGCTTGCAAGAAGTTTTTGAAGAAGTTTTTCCAATTGAAAGTTTCGATAAACAGATAATTATCCGCTATAAGACATATGAGATTGGTGAACCAAAAAGTAATGTTGTAGATTGCTTGAAAGATGGCATGACTTATGGTGCTGGATTATATGTTGATTTCGAACTTGAAAATCGTAATAATGATGAAGTAATCCCTGAGAGAGTGTATTTTGGTGAAATTCCAATTATGACTGAAAGTGGAACATTTATTATTAACGGGGCGGAACGTGTGATTATTAGCCAGTTGCACCGTTCTCCTGGCATTTGTTTTGAGAAGAGCAAACATACGAGTGGTAAAACTTTATACTCATATCGTATTATTCCAGACCGTGGATCATGGATGGAAGTGCAATTTGATATTAACGATTTGATTTATATTTACTTAGATCGCCGCCGCCGTCGCCGTAAATTTTTAATTACAACTTTCTTACGTGCTGTTGGATATGATACAAATGAAGAAATTTTATCAAGCGCATATGAAGTTAGCGAGCATTCAATTTCTTCTTTGTTAAAGGTTGCAGACTTAGATAGTTACTATCTAGTTGATAATATTGAAAATGAAGACGGGATTGTTTTATTTGATGAATTATCGGTATTGAGTGAATCTTTACTGAAACAGATGCAAGATGCAAAAGTAAAGCGTATTAAAGTATGTCATTGCCCAGATGGAAATAATTATTTAATCAACTGTCTAGAGCGTGACCCTGCTCGTTCAAGAGAAGATGCTCTAAAAGAAATTTATAAACGTATGCGTCCTGGTGATCCTCCAAGTGTAAAAAATGCCGAGCTTTTAATCGAGCGTTTATTCTTTGATGTAAAGCGTTATGATTTAGGTATGGTTGGTCGTCATAAAATTAATGAAAAATTAGATTTAGATTTCCCACTAGATGTACGTGTTCTTGTTAAAGAAGACTTAATGGGTGCTACAAAATATATGATGAATTTACGTAACACTGGTGGTGCTACAGATGATATTGACCATTTAGGTGCTCGTCGTGTTCGTACAGTTGGTGAGTTATTACAAAATCATTGTCGCGTTGGTTTGTTAAGAACTGAGCGCTTAATTAGAGAAAAAATGACATTGTTAAATGCTGATGAAACTAGCATTACTCCTTATAAGTTAATCAACCCAAAAGCTTTTGTTGGTGTAGTGCGTGATTTCTTTGCTCGTAACCAATTATCACAGTTTATGGATCAGACAAATCCATTAAGTGAGTTAACAAATAAGCGTCGTTTATCTGCGCTTGGTCCTGGTGGATTATCACGTGAGCGCGCTGGTTTTGAGGTGCGTGACGTACATACTTCTCACTATGGACGTATTTGTCCAATTGAAACTCCTGAGGGTCCGAATATTGGTTTGATTTCTTCAATGTCTTTATACTCACAAATTAATGAGTATGGTTTCTTAGAAACTCCTTATCGTAAAGTTGTTGATGGAATTGTTACTGATGAGATTGAATATCTTTCAGGGGACTTAGAAGAGCAATATGTAATTGCTCAGGCAAATGCAAAATTAGATAAAGAAGGTCGCTTTGTTAATGAAATGATTATGAGTCGTTATCAAGGTGAGTCGGAGGAACACCCTGCAGATGAGGTTAATTATATGGATGTTTCTCCTAAGCAGTTAGTTTCTGCTGCTGCTGGTATTATTCCTTTCCTTGAGCACGATGATGCGAACCGTGCGTTGATGGGATCTAACATGCAACGTCAAGCAGTGCCATTACTAACTACGGAATCTCCGTTAGTTGGTACGGGGTTAGAAGGTAAAATCGCTGTTGACTCTCGTTCTGTTGTTACAACAAAAATTCCTGGTATTATTGCTGAGGCTTCTGCAAATGAGATTGTAGTAACTTGTGACGGATTGCCAATTGCTGAAACTAGTAATCCGGAGAAAGCTGCTAGCTACAAATTAAAGAAATTTATGCGTAGTAATGCTGGGACTTGTATCAATCAAAGCCCGGTTGTTTTCAAAGGTCAAGAAGTTGCTGCTGGTGATGTGATTGCTGATGGTGCAGCTACTGAAGGCGGAGAGTTAGCATTAGGTAAAAATGTTTGTGTTGCGTTTATGCCATGGTGTGGATATAACTTTGAGGATGCGATTGTAATTAGTGAAAAAATCGTTAAAGAAGATGTTTACACTAGTATCCATGTTGATGAATTTGAAATTACAGCTCGTGAAACTAAGCTTGGTTCTGAGGAAATTACTCGTGATATTCCTAACTTAAGTGAAGATGCACTTCGTAATCTTGATGCAAACGGTATTATTCGTTTAGGAGCTGAAGTTGCTCCTGGTGATATTTTAGTTGGTAAAATCACTCCGAAAAGTGAAACGGAATTAGCTCCAGAAGAGCGTTTATTACGTGCTATTTTCGGGGAAAAAGCTGCTGATGTAAAAGATTCATCATTAGTTGTTCCTAGCGGAAAAGGTGGTATCGTGATGGATATTCGTACTGAATACTTACGTGACCCAAATAAAGGAATTATGACTAAAGCTGAGTTAAGAAAGCAAATTAAGTCAATTAAAGATAATTATAAAGGAAAACATAGTGAATTGTCTGAGGAGCTATGTGATCGTTTAGCAGATATTTTATTAGGGCAAAAATTACCACATCATATTTATGATGGTAGCGCAAGTAAAGAAGATACAATTTTGATTTCATCAAATCGTAAGGTTACTCGTAGTGCGTTAGCTAAATTAGCAAACAAATATGACGCTTGGGTAATGGATGATTGCCATATTAAAGAAACAATAAGTAAGATTATTGAAAGTTTTGTTCCTCGTTTTAAAGAGATTGCATTAGTTTTAGAAGAAGCTTTAGAAAAACTAGAAAATGGCGATCCTTTAGAAACAGGTGAAATTAAACGTGTAAAAGTATTTATTGCGAGCAAACGTAAGTTGCAAGTTGGTGATAAAATGGCTGGTCGTCATGGTAATAAAGGTATTGTTGCTAATATTGTTTCAGAAGAAGATATGCCATTTATGCCAGATGGTCGTCCTGTAGATATCGTGTTGAATCCGTTAGGGGTACCATCACGTATGAATATCGGACAGGTATTAGAAACACATTTAGGTTGGGCTGCTAAAATTTTAGGTATTAATATTGCAACTCCTGTTTTTGATGGTATTCCTGAAGAGAAAATCGTTGAATTAATGAAAGAGGCAAACCAAAAGTTAGTTGATGCTGGTGAAGGCGACTATAAATGGGGCTTCACTACTGATGAAGAAGGAAATGAATACTATGATGGTAAGACTGATTTATATGATGGTCGTACTGGTAATCGTTTCGATCAACGAGTAATGGTTGGTATGATTTACATGTTGAAACTTGACCACTTAGTTGCGAATAAGATTCACGCACGTGCGGTTGGTCCATACTCATTAGTAACACAGCAGCCACTTGGTGGTAAAGCTCAACATGGTGGGCAGCGTTTCGGAGAGATGGAAGTATGGGCTCTAGAGGCATATGGAGCAGCATATACTCTTCAAGAGATGTTGACAGTGAAAAGTGACGATGTGATGGGTCGTGCAAGAATTTATGAGTCTATTGTAAAAGGACAAAATATTCTTGAGTCTGGCCGTCCAGAATCATTTAACGTATTAGTAAAAGAGATGCAGGCGCTTGGTTTAGATATTAGAACAGTGCGCAAGCTTAATGCATAAACTGGAGACCTTAAAGTGATAGATAATACATATGCATATAGAGAACTTTTAGGAACATCGTCATCAACTGCGTTTGGCGCAGTGTCGATTAATGTCGCTTCACCAGAAGTGATTCGTTCTTGGAGTCATGGAGAAGTTAAAACTCCTGAAACAATTAACTATCGTAGCTTTAAACCTGAGAAATGGGGTTTATTCTGTGAGCGTATTTTCGGTCCAACTCGTGACTGGGAATGTAATTGCGGAAAATATAAGCGCGTAAAACATAAAGGTATTGTATGTGACCGTTGCGGAGTAGAGGTTACACAATCAAAAGTAAGACGTGATAGAATGGGACACATTGAGTTGGCTGTCCCTGTTTCACACATTTGGTTTTTCAAATGTATGCCATCACGTATTGGTTTAATTTTAGATATGACTTCACGTTCATTAGAGCGTGTAATTTACTATGAAGATTGGGTTGTAACTGATGCTGGTGACACACCATTAAAAATCGGTCAAACTCTTTCAGAAATGGAATATCGCCAAGCTCGTGATGATTATGGTGATGCGTTCATGGCTGATATGGGTGCAACGGCTATTCATACACTTTTAGAACAACTTGATTTACCTGCAATTGCGGCTCAATTAGTTGAAGATTTAGAAGGTACAAAAAATAAAGCTATTCGCAAAAAATTAGCGAAGCGTTTACGTTTGGTTGAAGGATTTATTGGAAGTGGTTCAAAGCCAGAATGGATGATTTTAAAGGTCTTACCTGTAATTCCTCCAGATTTACGTCCTTTAGTACCATTAGAAGGAGGTCGTTTTGCGACTTCTGACTTGAATGATTTATATCGTCGTGTTATTAACCGTAATAACCGTTTGAAAAACTTATTAAGTTTAAAAACTCCTGAAGTTATCATTCGTAATGAGAAACGTATGCTTCAAGAGGCTGTGGATGCTTTATTAGATAATGGTCGTCATGGTCGTGCTGTAACAGGTGCTGGTAATCGTCCTCTAAAATCATTATCAGATATGCTTAAAGGTAAGCAAGGTCGTTTCCGTCAGAATTTATTAGGTAAACGGGTAGACTATTCAGGACGTTCTGTTATCGTTGTAGGTCCAGAGCTACGCATTGATCAATGTGGTTTACCTAAGAAAATGGCTTTAGCATTATTTGAGCCGTTTATCATTCGTCATTTAAAAGGGCGTAACTATGCTCACACAGTGCGTGGTGCTAAGAAAATGATTGAACGTGGCGAGCCAATTGTATGGGATATTCTTGAGGAAGTAACTCAAGGTCACCCAGTGATGCTTAACCGTGCTCCAACGTTACATAGATTGTCTATTCAGGCATTCGATCCAGTCTTAATTGAAGGTTCTGCGTTACGTATTCACCCATTAGTATGTACAGCTTACAACGCTGACTTCGATGGTGACCAAATGGCGGTACACGTTCCATTGTCAAACTCTGCACAGATGGAAACAAAATTATTGATGCTTGCATCAAATAATATATTCTCTCCTGCGAATGGTAAACCAATTACATCGCCAACACAGGATATTACACTTGGATCATATTTCTTAACGTATGAGCCAAATCATAAGAGCCATGCAAAGCATTATGACGGTTACTATGAAGTGTTGAGTGCTTTAGATGCTGGATTTATTCATATTCATGATGCGGTATTAATTCCAAACCCTAACTTTGGTGAAGATACTCCTTATGGAAATAAAGAAGATAAGTATATTTTAACTTCAGCAGGTCGCTGTATCTTTAATGAAATTTGGGATAAGCGTCTTGGTTTCTTTAATGAAGTAGCACGTAAGAAACAGCTTGGAGCATTAATTAGTACTTCATATAAATATATTGGTCATGATGCGACAGTAGACTTATTAGACCGTTTAAAAACTTTAGGTTATGAGTGGGCAACATTAGCTGGATTCTCAATTTCGGTTGCTGACTTAACTATTCCTGATACGAAACCTCAAATTATTGAAGAAGCTCGTTCTGAAATCAATAAGATTGTTGAACAATATCAACAAGGGGTATTAACTGAAGGTGAACGTCATAATAAAGTTGTCGATATCTGGACTCAAACTTCTAATAAAGTGGCAAATGAATTGTTTGCTGTGTTAGAGGAAGAAAGTAAGAAAAGCATTAACAGCGTGTATGCAATGATGGACTCTGGAGCTCGTGGTAGTAAAGATCAAATTCGTCAGTTATCTGCGATGCGTGGACTTATGGCTAAGCCGTCAGGAGCAATTATCGAACGTCCAATTATTTCGAACTTCCGTGAAGGCTTGACTGTGTTAGAGTACTTTATTAGTACGCACGGTGCTCGTAAAGGATTGGCTGATACTGCACTTAAAACAGCTGACTCGGGTTATATGACTCGTAAGTTAGTTGATGTAGCTCAAGATATTATTTGCCATGAGCATGATTGTGGAACTGTAAAAGGTATTTGGTTAACAGCTCTTGTGGAAGGTGACGAGGAAATTATTCCATTACGTGATCGTTTAATCGGTCGTTATTCTGCACATGATATTCATGATCCGGCATATGATGATGGACGTAATATTGTCAATGCGGGAGAAGAGTTTACGCCAGCAGTTTGTGACGTTTTAGACAAGCGCGGAATTAGTAAAGTTATGGTTCGTTCTGGTTTAACTTGTGAAATTGATCGCGGTATCTGTGTAAAATGTTACGGTAAAAACTTAGCGAATGACCGTTTAGCAGAAGAAGGTGACGCATTGGGTATTATTGCTGCACAATCAATTGGTGAGCCTGGTACACAGTTAACGATGCGTACGTTCCATATTGGTGGTACAGCATCATCTGCATATCGTCAACCTGTGATTGCCGCTCGTAATGCGGGTACAGTTCGTTTAGAGAATATTAGAACCGTAGAAAACGCTAAAGGTGAAATTGTTGTTGTAAACAAGAATGGTTCAGTTATTGTATTTGATGAAGAGCGTGCTAAAGAATTAGAAGCAAAAGCTATTGCTAAAGCGAAAAGTGAAGCTGAAGCAATTGGTGTTAATTATAATGCGGATTATGATTTCTGGGGAGATGCAGTTAAAGAAGCAGAGCTTGACAGATATGAAGTTGAGACTGGAGCTGTATTATCTAAAATTGATGAACAAAAAGTTGAAGCTAATGAAAAATTTGTTCATTGGGATCCATATCATATTCCAATCATTTCTGAAGAAACAGGAATTGTTGAATTCCATGACCTTGTAGAAGGTGTAACTCTAAATCGTATTGAACGTGGAGATTCAACTGAAATTACAGTTATGGAACACCGTGAAGACTTATATCCTCAGATTGTTTTAAAAGATGAAGATGGAGAGTTTATCACTAATTATCCATTACCTGCTGGAGCTTTTATCATGATTGACGAAGGCGCAAAAATTGAAGTTGGTACGTATTTAGCTCGTGTGCCTCGTTCAACAGCGAAAAATAAAGATATTACAGGGGGTCTACCTCGTATTGCTGAGTTGTTTGAAGCAAGAATGCCTAAAGAGATTGCTGAAATTGCTCGTATTGACGGTATTGTTACTCTTGGTAAAATTTCGAAAGGTCGCCGTCAGTTAATTATTACTGATCCTGAGACTGGTGTGGTTGAAGAACATAATAATATTCCAACAAATAAGCACTTAATTGTTGGTAAAGGTGACTTTGTTAAGAAGGGTCAAAAATTGACAGAGGGTGCAGTCGTTCCACAGATGCTTTTAGATATTTGCGGACCTCAAGAGTTGCAGAAGTACCTTGTTAATGAGATTCAGTTAGTATATCGTGCACAAGGTGTAGAAATTAATGATAAGCACATTGAAATTATTATTCGTCAAATGATGCAAAAAGTATTAATCACAGAGCAAGGTAGTAGCCAATATTTAGTTGGTGAACAAGTTGATCGAGTTGCATTTTTACGTGAGAATCAACGTATTGTTGCAACGGGTGGACAGCCTGCAGCAGCAGAGCCAGTACTTCTTGGTATTACTAAAGCATCACTTGAAACAGAAAGTTTCATTTCTGCGGCATCTTTCCAGGATACAACTCGTATCTTAACTGAGGCTGCAACGCTTGGTAAGGTTGATACACTGCGCGGTTTCAAAGAAAATGTTATTACAGGTCACTTAATTCCAGCTGGTACTGGTATCGAACCAATGCAAGCTATTCAGCTTGTTAAACTTGGCGAAGAAATCGTTGATGAAGTCGATATTGCAGTTGAAGAAGAGGAATTTGAAGACTAAAAGTGTTAATTTACAAATATTTTTCAAAAAACAATTGAAAAATATTTGTAAATTTCTGTAAGTGTATTATTTTTAGCATTCTGTATAAAAATATTATGAAATTTAAACATATTGAAAAATGTATTAAAAATAGGTAAAAAATTATGCCAACAATTAATCAGTTGGTCCGTAATGGACGTAAAAAGAAAGTAAAAAAGAGCAAATCACGTGCTCTTGATTCGTGCCCACAAAGACGTGGGGTATGTATCCAAGTTACAACAAGAACTCCTAAAAAACCTAACTCAGCGATGCGTAAGGTGGCAAGAGTTCGCTTGACAAATGGTCAAGAGGTAACTGCTTACATCGGTGGTGAAGGTCACAATTTACAAGAGCACAGTGTTGTGTTAGTAAAAGGTGGTCGTGTTCGTGACTTACCTGGTGTACGTTATCATATTGTACGTGGTGCATTAGACAGCTTAGGCGTAGAAAATCGTAAACAAGGTCGTTCAAAATATGGTGCTAAATCTAGCTAATAAATTTAGTTAAATTTTAGTATTAATGACCAATCGGTCGAATATGTTACTGTTGTAGTGACTTACTCAGTGGTTGCGTTGCCACTGGAGTTCAGAAGAATAATAGTATTTAACTACATCTGATATATTGCAGACCAAAAATTTAGAGGAAAAAAATGAGAAGACGTAGACCTCCAAAAAGAGAAATTATTCCTGATGTAAAATTCAATAGCGAATTAGTTTCTAAATTAATTAACACAATTATGGAAAGCGGTAAAAAATCAACAGCTCGTAAAATTGTTTATGGTGCATTTGATGTTATTGCTAAAACTAAAACTGATGTAGAGCCAATCGAAGTATTCATGCAAGCTATGGAAAATGTAAAGCCTAAGCTAGAAGTGAAAAGTCGTCGTGTTGGTGGTGCTACATACCAAGTTCCAATTGAAGTAAGTGCTAGCCGTCAGGAAGCATTAGCATTACGTTGGATTACAACTTTTGCGCGTGGTCGTAAAGGTAAGCCAATGATGGAAGCATTAGCAGGTGAAATTTTAGACGCATTTGGTAACACAGGTGCTGCAGTAAAGAAACGCGAAGATACATTTAAAATGGCTCAAGCAAACAAAGCTTTTGCTCATTACAGATGGTAATATAAAAGTCTGGAGCAAAGTAAATTATGACTGAGAAAAAATATAAAGAAGTTTCGACGAGAGAGTACCCATTAGTAAAAGTACGTAACATTGGCGTTATGGCTCATATTGATGCGGGAAAAACAACATTCAGTGAACGTGTATTATACTACACTGGTATCAACTATAAGATTGGTGAGGTACATGAAGGTAATGCAACAATGGACTGGATGGAGCAAGAGCAAGAACGTGGTATCACTATTACTTCTGCAGCAACAACATGCGCTTGGAAAGGCCACAAAATTAACATTATCGATACTCCTGGTCACGTAGACTTCACTGCTGAGGTAGAGCGTTCATTACGTGTTCTTGATGGAACAGTTGCAGTATTCTGTGCGGTTGGTAAAGTGCAACCTCAGACTGAAACAGTTTGGCGTCAAGCTCAAAAGTATAAAGTGCCTGTAATGGCTTGTGTTAATAAAATGGACCGTACTGGAGCTGATTTCCACGCTGTAGTTGAAGATATGCGTAAGAAATTAGGTTGTACAGCAGTTCCAATTCTTATTCCAATCGGAGCTGAAGCGGATTTCATTGGTGTACTTGATGTAGTTAATAACAAAGCAATTTATTTTGACGGTGATGAATTTGGTGCGGTAATGACTGAGAAAGAAGTTCCTGCTGACCTAGTTGATCAACGTGAAGAAGCTTATATGTACTTAGTAGAGTGCTTAAGTGAATATGATGAAGAAATCATGGAAATGTTCTTAGAAGATGAAATGCCGTCTTTAGAGCAAGTAAAAGCATCGTTACGTAAATGTTGCTGTGCTGGTGACATTGTACCAGTAGCTGGTGCTTCTGCATTCAAAAATAAAGGTGTTCAACCTATTCTTGATGCTGTTGTAGAATATTTACCATCTCCAATTGATATTTGGGATACTCATGGAACTGATCCTAAGACTGGTGAGGCTTTATCTCGTCATGCTGGTGATGATCAGCCATTTGCAGCTTTAGCATTCAAAATTATGAATGACCCATATGTTGGTAAGTTAACATTCTTCCGTATTTACTCTGGTTGTGCAGAAAAAGGTATGACAGTAGTTAACCCTCGTACAGGAAAACGTGAGCGTTTTGGTCGTATCATGCAGATGCATGCGAATACTCGTGAAGATAAAGAAATTTTACATAGTGGTGATATTGGTGCTGCAGTTGGTCTTAAAAACGTTAAAACTGGAGATACATTATGTTTTGATAAAAATCAAATTGTTCTTGAATCAATGGAATTTCCTGAGCCAGTTATTTCTATGGCGGTTGAGCCGAAATCAACAGCGGAACGCGATAAATTAGGCGTTGCTTTATCAGCATTATCAGATGAAGACCCAACATTCGTAGTTAAGACTAATGAAGAAACTGGTCAAACAATTATTTCTGGTATGGGTGAGCTTCACTTAGATATTATTAAAGACCGTCTGTTACGTGAATTTAAAGTTGAAGCTACAACTGGTGCTCCTGAAGTATCATACCGTGAGCGTATTAATGGTCCAAGTGATGCTAATACTAAATTCGCTCGTCAGTCTGGTGGACGTGGTCAATATGGTCATGTTATTATTGAGATTGAGCCAGGTGAAAATGGTACTGGTGTTATTTTTGAAAATAAAGTTGTTGGCGGACGTATTCCTAAAGAATATATAAAACCAGTTGAAGAAGGAATTCGCGAAGCATCTAAGAGCGGTGTAATTTCTGGTAACCCTGTAATTGACTTTAAAGTAACATTACTTGATGGTAGTTTCCATGCGGTTGACTCAAGTGAGATGGCATTTAAAATTGCTGGTTCAATGGCCTTTAAAGAAGCTTGTAAAAAAGCTGGTATGACAATCCTAGAACCTGTTATGAAACTTGAAATTACAGTGCCAGATGATAACTTAGGTGATATCATTGGTGACGTAACTGGTCGTCGTGGTAATGTTGCTGAAATTGATGCAGATTACCAAGAAACATTTACTAAAGTAATTGCAAACTGCCCATTATCAGAGTTATTCGGTTATGCGACAGCAATCCGTTCTTTATCAAGTGGTCGTGCTTCTTATGCAATGGAGCCATCACACTTTGAAGCAGTTCCAAAAGCAATTCAAGACAAAATCGTGGAGAATAGTTAAGATCATGAGCGATAATAAGAAACAAAAAATTAGAATTCGTTTACAAGCATATGAGCATCGTATTTTAGATCAAAGTGTTGCTGAAATTTTAAACACAGCAAAACGCACTGGATCATTAGTTGCGGGCCCAATTCCATTGCCAAACAGAGTTGAGAGATTCACTGTTAACCGTTCACCTCACGTGAACAAAAAATCAATGGAGCAGTTTGAAATTCGTACACATAAAAGACTAATGGATATTATCAATCCTACATCAAAAACAGTTGATGAGTTGAAGAAATTAAATCTTCCTGCTGGTGTTGATATCTCTATTAAGATTGGTGCATAAGTTTTTCATTCTCTTAAGAGTTATAGAAGGCCTTCATAGTGTGAAGGTCTTCATTAATGAACAGAAGTGTAGCGTTTTGTTCAATAACTATAAATAATTGTATAATGATACCAATGCCTTTAATCCGATTTTAGGTATGTATCAAAGGAGTAGTATGAAAGGAATAATCGGTAAAAAAATTGGCATGACGCAAGTTTACAGCGAAACTGGTGCTTTAACACCTGTTACTGTTATCGAAGCTGGTCCTTGTGTTGTGGTTGATGTAAAAACGCAAGAGCGTGACGGCTATAGTGCTGTTCAGCTTGGTTTTGGCGTTCGCAAAGCGAAGAACGTAGCAAAACCTATGGCGGGTCACTTCAAGAAAGCTGGTTTAGAAGTATTCCCAGCTCAATTGAAAGAGTTCCGCACAGTTGAAGATGCTGCGTTAGAGTTAGGAACAGAAATCAAAGCTGATGTTTTTGATGATGTTGAGTTTTTGGATATCACTGGAACAACTAAAGGACGCGGATTCCAAGGTGTTGTAAAACGTTACAACTTTGGTGGCGGTCGCTATTCACATGGTGGTGGCTGGAAAAGAAAGCCGGGTTCAATTGGTCAATGTGAATTCCCAGGTCGTGTTGATAAGGGTAAGAAAATGCCTGGACAAATGGGTAATGTATCTCGCACAATTCAAAACTTGAAAGTGCAAAAAATTGACGTTGAGCAAAACTTGATCTTCGTTAAAGGTGCTGTACCTGGTCCTAATGGTGGAACTCTTTACTTGAAAAAGTCAAAGAAAAAGTAACATTTGAGGTGATTTAGATGTCCAGAAAATTAGATATTTTAGACATAACAGGTAAAGTTGTTGGTGATTATGCAATCGCTGAAACTAACCTAGAGTTTGAGAAAGGTGTTCAAGCTGTACATGATTGCGTTGTAGCATTCTTAGCTGGTTTACGTGCTGGTACTGCTTGTACAAAAACACGTGGCGAACGTCGCGGTGGTGGCGCGAAACCTTGGAAACAAAAAGGTTTAGGTCGTGCTCGTACTGGTAGTATCCGTAACCCTATCTGGAGAAAAGGTGGAGTTATCTTTGGACCAAAACCACGCGATTATAGCAAAAAAGTAAATAAAAAAGTAAAGACATTAGCATTAAAACGTTCTTTCACTGATAAGATTTTAGCTGATTCTGTGAAAGTCGTAAATGAGTTTGCTATTGCTGATAGCAAAACTAAAAGTGCTGTGGCTGCTTTAGATAATATGAATATTGACAAAAGCGTATTATTAGTTGTAGATGACTATTCTGATAATGTAGTAAGAGCTACTGGTAATATCAGTAACTTGTTAATGATTAAAGCTTCGTCAGTAAATGTTTATCAGCTTCTTTACTTTGATAAGGTCCTTTTCACAAAGGATGCTCTTGATAAATTCATTGAACGTCTTGGGTAAGGAGTAAAGAAATATGAAAAACGCATATGAAGTAATTGATACAGTACTAATTACAGAAAAAAATGCTGAATTAGCTGCTGAAGGCAAATATGTATTTAAAGTTCACCCAAAATCAAATAAAGTTGAAATTGCTAAGGCGGTTGAGAAATTATTTGATGGAGTGAAAGTGAAAAGTGTTAATGTTATGAATTACACTGGTAAACCAAAACGCGCTGGTCGTTCATTAAAAATGGGCAAACGTGCAGATTGGAAAAAAGCTATTGTAACATTAGCTAGTGGAAACATTGACGTATTGTAATTATAGCGAGGTAAAGAAAAATGGCATTAAAAAGTTTCAAACCAACTTCTCCTAGTAGAAGACATATGACTGTTTCTGATTTCGCTGAAATTACAGCGAGTGCACCAGAAAAGTCTTTAACAAAAGGTAAACGCTCTACAGGCGGTCGTAATAACGCTGGTCGTATTACTGTTCGTTTCCGTGGTGGCGGTGTAAAACGTCGTTTCCGTGCTATTGATTTTAAACGTAGCAAGGAAAACATTCCTGCAACTGTAAAATCTATTGAGTATGATCCAAACCGTACATCTAACATTGCATTAATTTGTTATGCTGATGGTGAAAAATCATACATTTTAGCGCCAAATGGTCTAGAAGTTGGTGATACAGTTATGAGTGGACCAAAAGCTCCAATCAAACCAGGTAATGTATTAAAAATTAAAGATATCCCAGCAGGGGTTAATATTCATAATATCGAATTATATCCAGGTCGTGGTGGTCAGTTAGTTCGTTCTGCTGGTCAAACTGCGGTATTACGTGGTAAAGATGGTAAATATGCTATCGTAAAATTACCAAGTGGTGAAGTTCGTTATATCAACATGGATTGCCGCGCGACTATTGGTCAGGTTGGTAATTTAGATCACAACAAAGTAAATTTAGGTAAAGCTGGTAAAAAGCGTTATCTAGGTAAACGTCCACACGTACGTGGTGTTGCGATGAACCCTGTTGATCACCCAATGGGTGGTGGTGAAGGTAAAACAAGTGGTGGTGGTCACCCTCAATCACCTTGGGGACAGCTTGCTAAGGGTTATAGAACTCGTAAGAAGCACAAACCATCTAACAAGTTTATCATTGAACGGAGGAATAAATAATGGCTAGATCAGTTAAAAAAGGTCCTTTTGTTGATGACCATTTAATGAAAAAAGTTGAAAAGTTAAACGCTGAAGACAAGAAAACTCCTATTAAGACTTGGTCTCGTCGTTCAATGATTCTTCCTGACTTTGTTGGTCACACTTTTGAAGTACACAATGGAAAAGCTTTCCAAACTGTATTCGTGACTGAAAACATGGTTGGACATAAACTTGGTGAATTTGCAATCACTCGTGGATTCAGAACGCATGGTGTTATGTCTGGTAAATAATTTATTATTATTTACATTTCATATAAGAGCACTCTTTTCGAAGGGTGCTTTTTTTATTTATATGAGGAAGTAGTTATTAGTTTGGGTATAAAAAAGCAAACCTCAAAATATGAGATTTGCTTGAATTTTTAACTTAGCTTCAATTATTATTTTAATCCTAAAGTTTCCTCTAGTCCAAAAATAATATTCATGCACTGGACTGCTTGGCCTGATGCTCCTTTAGTAAGATTGTCAATACAGCTTGTGATGATAATCTTGTTGGTATGCTTATCATAAGTGAAACCAATTTCACACATATTACTTAATGTAACATTTTTTGTATCTGCTAAGTTGCCATGCTCTTTAATACGAACAAATGGCTCGTTAGCGTAATATTCTTGATAAACTTTATAAATTTCTTTAACTGTAATATTTAGTGATGTAGGTTCTAAGATAATAGTTGAATTAATGCCTCTATTAACTGGGACTAAATGAGGAATGAAGTTAATGGCAACTTCTTTTGCGTCGCAACCAAAAGCTGCAGCTAGCTCTTGCTCAATCTCAGGAAGGTGACGATGACCTGTAATTCCATAAGCACGCAGGCTTTCATTAGTTTCAGGAAAAATAAAAGGTAACGCAACTTTACGGCCAGCACCAGTTACTCCACTCATGCTACTAATGATAATTTTATCTTTAGAAGCTAAACCTTTTTCTAATAGAGGAGCAGTTGGTAGAATAGAGCTTGTTGGATAACACCCAGGGCAGGCGATTAATTTCGCATTTTTGATGCTTTCACGATATCTCTCAGGGAGACCATAAACAGCATCTTTCAACAGCTCTGGTGCGGGGTGATCTTGATTATAGTATTCTTTATACTTATTCAAACTTCTAAGTCTGAAATCAGCGCTAATATCAATAGTCGTTACGCCTCCATTAACAAGCTTTGCTGCATATTCACTTGCGAGTCCATGCGGAAGTGCTAAAAAAGCTACATTGCACTCTGCAATGATTTTATTAACGTCAGGGGCTGAGAAAGTTAATTTACTTTCTGCAAAACGTGGGAAAACTTCACCAATTTTAATGCCATCGTACTGACGAGAAGTGATAATCTTAATTTGACATTCATTGTGGTTAGATAAGATTCTGATTAATTCTTCACCAGAATAACCAGAAGCCCCAATAATAGCTGCTTTGATTTTTTTTGTCATTTTATTTATCTCATTTTTTAATTAAATATCATTGTCTTGATAATTTTTTATTTTTAAGAGTTAACAATCTACTTTAGTGTTATGAATTCAAACTGCAAGATTATTACGTCTTAAAAACAAAAAATTAGTCGCTATCAAAAAGCATTGATAACGACCAAATATATAATTCTCAAATTTTGTATAATATTAAGATTAACGCTTTGAGAATTGGAAACGTTTACGTGCGCCAGGTTGACCAGGTTTTTTACGTTCTTTAACACGTGAATCACGAGTTAACATTCCTGCAGCTTTTAATGCTGGACGTAATTCTGGGTTTTCTTCAATTAAAGCACGAGCGATACCATGACGTAATGCTCCAGCTTGACCAGTGATTCCACCACCTTTAACATTTACTTTAAAATCAAACTTACCTAAATTTTCAGTTAATACTAATGGTTGATTGATATAACCACGAGTAGTTTCGATTGTGAAATAATCTTCAATTTTACGCTTATTTACAGTAACAACTCCTGTTCCTGGAGTCATGCGAACACGCGCAACAGCAGATTTTCTACGTCCAACGCTAATAATTTCGTTATCAATTTTAGTTGCCATAATATTCTATTGGTTACTCCATCTTACATTGTTACTTTTACAGGGTTCTGTGCAGCGTGTGGGTGCTCGCAACCTGCGTATACTTTCAATTTACGGAATTGAGCTCTGCCTAAACGACCATGTGGTAACATGCCCCAAACAGCATCTTTAATTAAACGCTTAGGATGTTTTTCTCTAATTTCTTTAGCAGTATATTCTTTTTGACCGCCACGGTAACCCGAGAAATCTTGGTAGATTTTGTCAGTGTTCTTTTTACCTGTGAAAACAGCTTTTTCAGCATTAATAACAATAACAATAGCTCCAGTATCAACATGAGGAGTAAATGTAGGTAAATCTTTACCACGCAAAGCGTTTGCAATTTTTACTGCAATTTTTCCAACTGGTGCTTCTGATGCATCGAATAGTAATACACGTTGCTCAATTTCACCATTTTTCGCTAAATATGATTTCATTTTTTAATTCTCTAAATTAAATTTTACTATTTTATAATATATTCTTAACTTGTTTTCTTCTTCTAACAATTCTTGTGGTATTTGATCGGAGTTAAAAGAAGTTTAATATTAATGCTTTTTTTGTAAAAGTCAAATAAATAAATTGAATTTTCATCATTTATTTTTTTATTGTTTATAAAACACGGCAATCTTAGGTAAAACATTCTGTAAATATACATCTATAATGGAGAGATAATATTTGGGCTTTATACAATATTATATATACTTCACGGTGTTTGATGGGGATAATTGCATTTTGTAAGCTAAATTTAGAAATAAAAGTATTGTTTTGTGTAGAGTTGTTAATGCATTGCAGGTGGAATGATTTTATTTAAGGAAATTTGCACTATTTATCAAAAAACTATAAATAAGTCTAACGTATTACCCCTAGAACTGTTATGCAGAATTGCCTATTTGGGTCTAAAAAAAAGATTGAAAAAAGATAGCGAAAAGGTTTGCAAAAGTTGTAGGTCGAGTTATTTTAAGAGCTCACTAACGACAGCGATTTAGTTGCTGTGTTAGTTGAGAGTTCTTTTTAAACTTAAATAAAAAAGCAAACAGATGGATTTTTTTGTGAATTATTTTAACGAGTAAAGCCGTTGAAAATAAAAGCTGAAAAAAGTTCAAAAATGAGTTTGACAAGTTGCTGAAGCGTGCTAAATTAAAGAGCTCATGACCGAAACGGTGATGAAGTTAACGAGAGTTAAAAGTTCTTTAAAATATATAAAAAGCAGTGCTTAAGAAAACTAAAAACATTTATTAGCGAGTTCGATTAAAATTGAGCTTGAAAATAAAAGTTAAAAAAAGTTTCAAAACTTGTTTGACAAGTTAAGAAAGTCTGCTAAATTAAGTAACTCAAGCCGCTGGAAACGGTGAGTTTGAAATTAAAGAAAAGTTGATTGAAAATTGAATAGTATAATGTATCCAAAAATTCTTTTGAGGTAGTAACCTCAAAAAGTTTGAATAATACAAACTAAAAACAAATAGTCGAAATTATTGAGAGATTTATTCCTTAATAATTTAAAAATAAAAAGCTAAATCAAGCTTTGAAGAAAAATTTATTTTTCGGAGAGTTTGATCCTGGCTCAGAATGAACGCTGGCGGCATGGATTAGGCATGCAAGTCGAACGAAGAACCTGAAGCTTGCTTCAGGGGACGAGTGGCGCAAGGGTGAGTAACGCGTGAGTAACCTGCCCTCAAGACGGGGATAACCACTGGAAACGGTGGCTAATACCGGATGTGGATATAGAAGGGATTCCTTTTATATCTAAAGATTTATCGCTTGAGGATGGGCTCGCGTTTCATTAGTTAGTTGGTGAGGTAACGGCTCACCAAGACTACGATGAATAGCTGGTCTGAGAGGATGATCAGCCACACTGGGACTGAGACACTGCCCAGACTCCTACGGGAGGCTGCAGTCGAGAATCTTCCGCAATGCACGAAAGTGTGACGGAGCAATGCCGCGTGTGGGATGACGGCCTTCGGGTTGTAAACCACTGTCACAAGGGACGAAGATCTGACGGTACCTTGAGAGGAAGCCACGGCTAACTACGTGCCAGCAGCCGCGGTAATACGTAGGTGGCGAGCGTTATTCGGATTTATTGGGCGTAAAGGGTCCGTAGGTGGTGGACTAAGTCTGATGTGAAAGCCCAGAGCTCAACTCTGGAATTGCATTGGAAACTGATCCACTAGAGTACTGGAGAGGTAAGCGGAATTCCTGGTGTAGCGGTGGAATGCGTAGATATCAGGAAGAACATCGAAAGCGAAGGCAGCTTACTGGACAGTTACTGACACTGAGGGACGAAAGCGTGGGGAGCGAACAGGATTAGATACCCTGGTAGTCCACGCCGTAAACGTTGTCAACTTGTTGTGGGAGGATTTAGCCCCTTCCGTGACGAAGCTAACGCATTAAGTTGACCGCCTGGGGACTACGGCCGCAAGGCTAAAACTCAAAGGAATTGACGGGGACCCGCACAAGCGGTGGAGCATGTGGCTTAATTCGAGGCAACGCGAAGAACCTTACCTGGGCTTGACATATATTTGACCGCCATGGAAACATGGTTTTTCTTCGGAACAGATATACAGGTGCTGCATGGCTGTCGTCAGCTCGTGCTGTGAAGTGTTCGGTTAAGTCCGGCAACGAGCGCAACCCACGTCGTTAGTTACCATCAGGTGAAGCTGGGGACTCTAACGAGACTGCCTGTGTTAAGCAGGAGGAAGGCGTGGATGACGTCAAGTCAGTATGGCCCTTATGTCCAGGGCTGCACACGTGCTACAATGGCTACTACAGAGGGAAGCGAAATCGCGAGATGGAGCAAATCCGTAAAAGTAGTCTAAGTTCGGATAGGAGTCTGCAACTCGACTCCTTGAAGTCGGAATCGCTAGTAAAGGCGTATCAGCTACGACGCCTTGAATACGTTCCCGGGTCTTGTACACACCGCCCGTCACATCATGGAAGTTGATTGCACCCGAAGTCGTTGACCCAACTCATTTCGAGAGGGATGCGCCGAAGGTGTGGTTAGTAACTGGGATGAAGTCGTAACAAGGTAGCCGTAGGGGAACCTGCGGCTGGATCACCTCCTTTATAAGGAGCATCTAGAACAAAGCAATGAACACATCTGACTGTAAAATTAATAAATAAAGTTCATGTTCTGGAGATGGCTAAGCCCCTTTTCAGTCAAGGGTGTGAGTTATAGAGATATAACTCGATTGGATACATTGTACTATTCAAGGTTTAATCGCTAAGTAAAGCTGATTGACAACTGAAGAAGTATTAAGTAAGAGATAAAAAAGTTAGTCTCAATAAATGGGGCTGTAGCTCAGTTGGCTAGAGCACTTGCCTTGCACGCAGGGGGTCAAGGGTTCGAATCCCTTCAGCTCCACCATTTTTCTCTTGTTTTTAGTAAGCTTTACCGCTTATTTTTGCTTTTTACATACCTAAAAGTATGTTTTAGCTCAAATAATCAGTAAGTTTTGCATAAAAACAATTTAAAAAAAGAAAAAAGGAGCAACTGAAAAAAATATCTCACTGAAGCCCAAAGCTTTAAGATCACAAGAGGGCGTATAGCTCAGCTGGTTAGAGCGCATCCCTGATAAGGATGAGGTCCCAGGTTCAAGTCCTGGTACGCCCACCAGTTTACTTATTATACTGAACAGTTAAAGAATTCGACTCAACTGAAAGTTGAGTAGTTCATTGAAAATCGAAGAAAAATATATTGTAAGAAACAACAACATTAATTTATACAATAAGTAATAAATTAACAGTGAATGTGAAAGAAAAAAGCCGTAGTATGTTTAATAAAATAATCTACAACTTCGATCGAAAGATCGAAAAATAAATTATAACTTCATTAGAGATTGTTTTAGGTATGCAAAACTAAAACAACAAAAATTTCTGGTGGTTAAGCTACTAAGGGCACATGATGGATGCCTTGGCTCTAATAGGCGATGAAGGACGTGTTAAGCTGCGATAAGCTTCGGGAAGGTGCAAAAAACCTTTGATCCGGAGATTTCCGAATGGGGCAACCCAATAGAGAAAAGCTCTATTATCGTTAACTGAATACATAGGTTAATGAGGCGATACTCAGGGAAGTGAAACATCTCAGTACCTGAAGGAAAAGAAATCAATTGAGATTCCGTAAGTAGTGGCGAGCGAACGCGGAACAGCCTAAACCGTTAGGTTTACTTAACGGTGTTGCGGGACTTCACTATAGATAATTAATTGTTAGCAAAATGAGTTGGAAAGCTCAGCCAAAGAATGTGAAAGCCATGTATGCGAAAATAGCTAATTATTTTAGAAGTATCCCAAGTAGGACGGAACACGTGAAACTCTGTCTGAATCCGGGAGGACCACCTTCCAAGGCTAAATACTAATTAGAGACCGATAGCGAATAGTACCGTGAGGGAAAGGTGAAATAGAACCCCTGTTAGGGGAGTGAAAAGAATCTGAAATCATGTGCCTACAAAGTGTAGGAGCTCTTCGGAGTGACTGCGTGCCTTTTGCATAATGAGCCTGCGACTTACGTTATGTAGCAAGGTTAAGCTAACAGCGCAGCCGAAGCGAAAGCGAGTGTGAATAGCGCGTTTAGTTGCATGACGTAGACCCGAAGCTGAGTGATCTTACCATGGGCAGGTTGAACCTCCGGTAACACGGAGTGGAGGACCGAACCATTGCGGGCTGAAAACCGCTTGGATGACCTGTGGTAAGGGGCGAAAGACTAATCAAACTCAGTGATAGCTGGTTCTCCTCGAAATAGCTTTAGGGCTAGCCTCGAATAAAATAGCGTACGGGGGTAGAGCACTGATTGTTTGCGGGCCCCTACCGGGGTACCAATGACTATCAAACTCCGAATACCGTATTGCTTTAACTCGGGAGTCAGACCATGGGGGATAAGCTCCTTGGTCGAGAGGGAAACAGCCCAGACCGCCGGCTAAGGTCCCTAATTTAGACTAAGTGGTATGAAGGATGTGAAGCTGCATAGACAGCCAGGATGTTGGCTTAGAGGCAGCCACCATTTAAAGAGTGCGTAATAGCTCACTGGTCGAGTGGTTTTGCGCCGAAGATGATCGGGACTAAAGTCTAAAACCGAAGCCGCGGAGTATTTATACTGGTAGAGGAGCGTTGTATGTGGATTGAAGCCGATAAGGAATTGGAGGTGGACTGCATACAAGTGACCATGCAGGCATGAGTAGCGAAAAACCGGATGAGAATTCCGGTCCCCGAAAACCCAAGGATTCCCGGGGCAGGTTCGTCCGCCCGGGGTTAGTCGGAACCTAAGGCGAGGCCGAAAGGCGTAGTCGATGGACAACAGGTTAATATTCCTGTACTACCATTACGGAGTGATGGAGGGACGCAGTATGCTAAGCGAGCTGGTTATTGAATTTCCAGTCGAAGGAAGTAGGGCGAGATGTAGGCAAATCCGCATCTCATTACGCCTGAGATCTGACAGGCCACAACGCCTTCGGGCAGCGTGGAATCGCTGATGCTTCGCTGACTAGAAAAGCTTCTAAACGTTGATGTAATGGTATCCGTACCGTAAACCGACACAGGTAGGTGAGGCGAGAAGCCTAAGGGGCGCGAGAGAAACCACGTTAAGGAACTCGGCAAATTAACCCCGTAACTTCGGGAGAAGGGGTGCCATCATGGTTAAGGATTTACTCCGTAAGCCTACGATGGTTGCAACAAAGCGGTGGGTGCGACTGTTTAACAAAAACACAGCTCTCTGCTAACTCGCAAGAGGATGTATAGGGAGTGACACGTGACCAATGCCAAAAGGTCAAAGGAATCTGTTAGCTTTACGCGAAGCAGTGAACTGAAGCCCTGGTGAATGTCGGCCGTAACTATAACGGTCCTAAGGTAGCGAAATTCCTTGTCGGGTAAGTTCCGACCTGCACGAATCGTGTAACGATGCCCACACTGTCTCAACGTGGATCTCGGCGAAGTTGTAGTTCCGGTGAAAATGCCGGATACCTGCGGAAGGACGGAAAGACCCCATGAACCTTTACTGTAATCTGATATTGGCATTTGGCTAATTATGTGTAGAATAGGTGGGAGGCTGTGAAGTGAGAACGTCAGTTTTCATGGAGCCACACGTGAAATACCACCCTTGATTAATTGAATGTCTAACCTTGTACCGTGAATCCGGTCAAGGGACAGTTTCAGAGGGTCAGTTTGACTGGGGCGGTTTCCTCCCAAATTGTAACGGAGGAGCGCGATGGTACACTCAACACGGTTGGCAATCGTGTGTAGAGCGTAAGGGTATAAGTGTGCTTTACTGTGAGACCGACAGGTCGAGCAGTTACGAAAGTAGGCCCTAGTGATCCAGCGGTAGAATGTGGAATCGCCGTTGCTCATCGGATAAAAGGTACTCTGGGGATAACAGGCTGATAGCGCCCAAGCGTCCATAGCGACGGCGCTGTTTGGCACCTCGATGTCGGCTCATCACATCCTGGGGCTGAAGAAGGTCCCAAGGGTTCGGCTGTTCGCCGATTAAAGTGGTACGCGAGCTGGGTTCAGAACGTCGTGAGACAGTTCGGTCCTTATCCTCCGCAGGCGTAGGATATTTGACAGGATCATTCCTTAGTACGAGAGGACCGGGAATGACTAACCTCTGGTGTTTCAATTGTTCCGTCAGGAGCATTGTTGAGTAGCTAAGTTGGGAACGGATAAGCGCTGAAAGCATCTAAGCGCCAAGCCCACCTGAAGACTAGATATCCCTATGAATTTATTTCATCTAAAGACTCCTTGAAGACTACAAGGTCGATAGGCTGGAGGTGTAAGCACAGCAATGTGTTCAGCTTACCAGTACTAATAAGTCGTGAGGCTTAACCACCTTTTCTTTCTGATTTTCGCTTTTGCGAATCTTAGAAAGAAATATAATTCTTCTCTTTTGAAGAAGTTTATAATTGAGTAGTAATTCATATTAAAAAATACGCTGTATTTGAGTACGTTACGTTTGCAATTTGTTAACTCTACAGTATATTAAAATTCGATTTTGTTATCCGGTGTCCATAGCGGAGGTGTTACACACGTTCCCTTCCCGAACACGATTGTTAAGGACTCCAGCGGCGATGGTACTGCATATTTTACTGTGGGAGAGTAGCTCGATGCCGGGTTTAATTTTATATAAGCACTTATAGGTAGCTCCTGTAAGTGCTTTTTTTTGTTTTAATACAATATTATACACAAGTATAAAGAATGAGGCCAGCGATTATTACGATTTACGATACTTTGAAATAAAATAAGTAAAGAATAGTGATGAAAACAATAGTTATGAAGAGGAGAAAATAAACATTAAGCTATAAAAAGCATAACGATAAAATGCCGAAATAAACTGTTTTATATATTTTCATTATAGTCGTATTTTCTAACGGTATAACTTGTTTCACTGTTAGTGCTTTTTATCAAATTAATTCAATTGCTGAGGCGAAGCATTACTTCTTAGAAAGCGAGCATTTGTGTGCTAGAAATCGAAAAATTTAATGTGAATACTAGTAATGTATCAAAATTTTGCAGGAATATATAGGATAGAAAAACTATCCCTGATAAATATAGATTTTTAGGGTCTGCAGAGAATAAGGTGGATTAATGATTTAAATTTTTTTTAAAGAGTTTTTTTAATGTAGAACTGGCTGATAGATGTTGGGAAAAATGATGAGAGCGTTGCAGTATATAAGACTATTCGATCAGAAGCAAATTACACAAGTGAAAATAAATAAAAAGGCACCAGCCAAGGTTAATTGAAAGGTGCCTTTATTATTTTGAACAGTTTTATTAAGCAAGTTCGTTGCCTGTTAAAACTTTATATGCCTCTAAATATTTTTCAGAAGTTTTTGTTACTACATCAGCTGGTAATGTTGGTGCTGGAGGGTTCTTATCCCAATCTAGGCTGCTTAGGTAGTCACGAACAAACTGCTTGTCTAAGCTTGGAGGACTAATTCCTAATTCGTATTGATCAGCAGGCCAGAAACGGCTTGAATCTGGAGTTAGAACTTCGTCAATTAGAATAATTTCACCATCAACAACACCAAACTCAAATTTAGTATCAGCTAAAATAATTCCTTTTGTTTCAGCAAAATCTGCAGCTGTTTTATAGATTTTTAATGATAACTCTTTAACCTTTGCTGCTTGTTCTTCACCGATTAACTCAACAACTTGTCCATATGAAATTGCTTCGTCGTGCTCGCCTACTTCAGCTTTCGTTGAAGGAGTGAATAGTGGTTCATCTAGCTTTTCAGCCATTTGGTAGCCTTTGCGTAATTTAAGCCCTGAAACCATTCCTGTAGCTTGATAATCTTTCCAACCACTACCAATAATGTAACCACGTACAATACATTCTACGGGTAAGCATTCAGCTTTTTTTACGATAATTGCACGACCTTGTAAATCAGCAACATAATCTTCTAATTCAGGGCGGCTGCTCATATCAGCAGAAATTAGGTGGTTAGGCATCCACTCTTTCATTAAATCAAACCAAAATAGTGAGATTTCAGTTAAAACTTTACCTTTATTTGGAATGCCATTTGGCATCACTACGTCAAACGCGCTAATACGATCGCTTGCAACAAAAAGTAAACTATCGCCTAAATCATAAACATCACGCACTTTTCCGCGATTCAACAACTTTAATGTTGGAATTGAGCTTTCTAATAAAGCTCCATTTGCATCATAATTCATTTTATTGTCCTTCTATCCTTGTTCATATACTTATATATAAAAAAAACGGCCCCATTCAAAAACGGAACCGTTCGACATATTTTAAGTCAATATGTAAAATATATATCGCTAAAAATTAAGCATTGATTGCCGTAATCTTTACTTGAGTCAACTCTTGACGGTGACCTTTTTTCTTACGGTATCCTTTACGACGTTTCATTTTGAAAACGATTAATTTTTTACCGCGGTATTCTTTTTCTAATTCAGCTTCAACAGTTACGCCTTCTAATAAAGGAGCGCCAACTTTTAATTCGCCACTTTCTTCGCCAACAGCTAAAACTTCGTTAAAAGTTACTTTGCCATCTTCAATTGCAATTCTTTCAATGTCAATAGTTTGACCAACTTCAACCTTATACTGTTTTCCACCAGTTTTGATAACTGCGTACATCTTACAATCTCCTGTTTCTTTGCTCACAAAGAACAAAAATTTATATCTTTAATTTTTTATTAATTCTTTTATACTGCTATAATTTAATTGAAAATAACTTTCACAAATATAATTTTAGAGAGGGAGTTAAAATTACCTCGTCAAAATTTTCTTCAACAAAATCTTAAATAACTTATCTATCAATCTTTATAGAACATTATTAATAGAACTAAAAATATAGATTTATTTATCATTTATGCAAATTTTTTATGCAAATTTTAACTAAATTTTACCAATAACAACTTTAGGACGGTATTAAAAAATGAAGATTTACTTAAAATAGTTTTTTTTTGCTCAAATGTAATTTTTCTAAATACTTTATTTTCTATTCTGTTTATCGATTGCATCGTATGCTTTAATTGCTCTTTCACGCTCTTTTTCATCGTCATAAAGTAATGGTGCATAACTTTTCATAATTTCTGCATTCGACATTTTTTTGAAATCTGGCGCTTTGCGTGGATTGCTAAAATATTTAACTTTTGCTCTTTTTGCTGCCGATATGGTAATAGACAGTTTATTACTAGTTAAATGACCACTAACATAGACATTGAATGCTTTTTGAATTTTACGATTTTGTGCTCTAATTTCTTCAATATTGACTTTTTTTTCTGTTGGAGTTTCAAAAAGGTTGATGTTTAGTGCTGGATCCCAAACAATTTTTGCTAGTCCATACTTATAGTTAGTATATTCGATTGCTACAAGAGGTTTGGTTTCTTTGATAAAATTAATTTCTTCTTTAGATAATTTTCCTTCAAATTTTTTCAATGTAGCAGCTCTTGCTACTTCAACTAACCTTTGCTCTTCACTCAGCGATAACTTATCTTTATACGTTATTTGTTTTTTTATCGTAGTGTCAGTGTTTTGGCACCCAATTATTGTTGTTGTCGTTAATGTTAATAATAAAATTAGTAGCATAAAATTAGAATTAAAATCAAAAAATTTACTCATAATAGATCCTCAATTATATTTTTTTAAGTGTCCTTATAATCCTGTAGGAATATCGAAAAATTTGCATTCAATTTGCGAACCGAATTGTTCTTTTGCTTTATTCATTACCGCTAATACTCCTGGAATTTCACTTTGGTAGTGTCCCGCCGTAATTACTGTAATTCCCAATTCTTTAATTAAGTGAAAACAAGAATGTCCAACTTCACCCGTAATTAAGCAGTCAGCTCCGACGCGTGCAGCCTCAGCTATGCCATCCTTTCCTCCTCCTCCCGAAATAACGGCAATAGTTTTTAGAGGCCTTTTTAGATCGTTAAAAATTTGTACGTGATCGCTGTTAAGTTTATTGGCGATTGTTTTCGCTAAATCTTTTGCAGATATACCATTTTCTTCCATTGCTTGACCAATCATGCCAATTTCAAGTCCACAGTATTCGGCGAATTGATGAGCATTCTGTAAATTTAATTCTTTTGCAATTAAGGCATTATGACCAATTCTTGGATGTCCATCTAATGGTAGATGAGCAGCGTATAAACTGATGTCATTTTTGAAAAGAATTTTTAACTCTTTACCAATAACTCCATCAAAACGTTTGAAGCCATCACCCCAACTAATACCATGGTGGACAAAAATCATGTCAGCATCCCAATTTGCAGCTTCTTGAAATAGATCCAAACAACCATCAACACCAAAGGCAATTTTTGTTACTTCAGTGCTAGCTTCAACTTGAATTCCATTATTTGAGTAGTCACTAACACAAGAGTTAATATTTACAGTGTTATCAAAAAATTCTTTTATTTCTTTAAAACTAGGCATATTATTCTCCTGATTCTTGATTGGCCGTCGCGATGAACCTTTTACTTATTATTCTCCATCGTAACGATTCTTTGCATTTATATGTGATGAAATTCAATAAAGCTTTGTCTTTTAATAATGCCATGCGTGAAATTTCATCTTTAACGCTTCTAAAAAGTACTGCTTTGGGTTCATTCACAGCTAATGCAGATAAATTTTTAAAGGCATTGTAATATTCTTTACGCTGTTTGTGGCTTCTTAGTAACATATAAATAGGATAAATTGTAATTAAAAACCAAAATGGCGCAATCATCACATCAGAGCTTGGTGCAATAAAAGTTCTAAAAATTTGTACTGCTAAAAGTAGTAGGACTGGACCTAAAAAAAGATGTGCATCCCAACGACCTTGGAAACAGTTCCCAAAGTATTGACGCAATTTGCTTTTTGAAGTCATATAAGCAAAATGTTCTTCATATGCAGAATCGTTTAATGGTAAACGGGCTGCGTGACATAGTTCATGAGATAAAAGTTCAGTTCGTTTGTAGATAAAAAATTTCTCGTTATCTTTAAAATTTTTACGAATTAAAAACATACTTAGTCCGCTCTCTGGAAAATATGCCGCACATCCTCCCCACATAAAACCTAAGCTTTTTGACAGGAAAAATCCTGGGACCCAAGTTGCTGAAAAATTGAACAGCTTTGAAGTAGTTTCTCCTGCTTCGTTCATGATTGAATCGGGAATTATATCATTTTTTGAGGCTGTAATACCATCAAAAATTTCGTAATCGTCATTTTTAACGATGCCAGTATCTACTTTTTGTAAATTATCTAAAAGTAGTTGCATTCTTTTTTTAAAATCAGCTGCATTTTCATTGCCTGCTAAAAAAAGGCCATTTTTATCAAATTCAACTAGTAAGTTTTCATTTGTCGCAGTAATATTTTCGATATTTTCTTTATTAAGGATTTTTTTGTAACTCATGCTTTATTTTATGGGCTTTATTTTAAAGTCCTTTTTAGTTATTATTTCTTTATATTATTGTTAATAAAAATAGAGGGTAATTGCTCTAATTGCAATTGTTTAACAAAAAAATTGAGACGATTTATTGATAATTATTGCAAAATAGGGCTCATAAACTTGACAACATTAGGCGATAACCTTATAATATTTAGATTTGAATTTAAAAAGAGATTAAATTATTTTCATTAAGTTTATGAAAATGTAAAAATGTAGTTTTTATTGAAAGGTAGTTGATCGTTTAAAAGGGAACGAGGAGGTTTTTTAAGATGATTAGTATTACGAAATTATTCACTGGTGATAGCGAGCCAAATGATAAATTACGCTATGGAGGTAATCGTTGCGGCGATGCGGTGCCAGTTATGGATAGACGTCCAGTAGTAGTTTGGAACTGTACAAAACGTTGTAATTTAGTATGTAGCCATTGCTATGCTCGTAGTGATGAGGCAAAAGGTGATTATGAACTTTCTACAAAGGAAGGAAAGAATTTAATTGATGATTTAGCACAATTTGGTAGCCCAGTTATTTTATTTAGCGGTGGCGAACCATTAAGTCGCCCTGATTTGCCGGAGTTAGCAAAATATGCGGTTGAAAAAGGACTTCGTGCAACAATTTCAACCAATGGAACTTTAATTGATGAAAAGATGGCGGCTAAGCTTAAAGAGATTCAATTATCATATGTTGGAATTAGTATTGATGGGACAGAGGAAACACATGATAAATTTCGTCAACGTAAAGGTTCATATGCGAAAGCCGTACAAGGTGTGCGCAACTGTTTAGCTGTTGGATTAAAAGTTGGTTTGCGTTTCACAATTACTAAAGATAATATGCAAGATATAGGCGATGTATTTGATTTAATGGAACGAGAGAATATCCCACGTATCTGTTTTTATCATTTAGTAAACACGGGACGAGGTGAAGATATTAGTGGCTCATTGCTAACACATGAAGAGACGGCTAATGTTGTTGACTATATTGTAAAACGTACACTTGAATTAAAACAAAAAAATCCAGCTGTCGAAGTTCTAACTGTAGATAATAGTGCCGATGGACCATATTTATATTTAAAAATGAAAGCTGAAAATAACCCAAAAACGGAAGAGGTATATCAACTTTTAAAACGTAATGGCGGTTATAGCAGTGGCGTGGGTATTGGTTGCGTGAGCTGGAATGGTGATGTATATCCAGATCAATTTTGGCGTCAGCACAAGTTAGGTAATGTTTTAGAGCGTCCATTTAGTGAAATTTGGCAAGATATTTCCAATCCATTGATGGCAGGGCTTAAAAAACGTCATGAAATGGTTGAAGGTCGTTGTGCTGAATGTAAATTTTTAGAAATTTGTGGCGGTAACTTTAGAGCACGTGGTGAAGCTGCAACAGGTTCACTGTGGGGACCTGACCCTGCATGTTACTTAACTGATGAGGAAATCAAGTAATGAGTTGTCCTCATCATCAACAGCATTCTCATGGTGCAAGTGCTCAGCATCATGACTCTGCTAATGATTTAATAAAATATCCTCTTCGTGCAGTAGCCTGGGAAACTACTCGTAAATGTATTTTGAATTGCAAACATTGCCGTGGTGGAGCATTAAATAAAGAATATTGTGGCGAATTGACAACAGAAGAAGGCAAAAAACTTTTAAAAAGTATAGCCTCTTGTGGTCGTACCGTGATGATTTTTACTGGAGGTGAACCAATGAGTCGCCCCGATATTTATGAATTAATTAGCTATGCAAAAGAGTGCGGACTTATTCCTGTAATTTCACCATGTGGGCATTTAGTTACTCCTGAAACTGTAAAGAAACTTCAAGATGCTGGCGCAATGGCGATGAGTATTAGCCTTGATGGTGCAGATGCAAAAAGCCATGATGATTTTCGTGGTGAAGAAGGAGCTTTCAATACTGCTGTACAAGCAATCAAGTATGCTGTTGCTGCTGATTTTAGAACACAAATAAATTGTACTGTTAGTAAACTAAATGTTGCGGATCTAGAAAAAATTCATGATTTAGCAGTTTCACTTGGGGCCAAAGCAGTTGATTATTTTTTCTTAGTGCCGACTGGTCGTGGCGAACAGTTAAAAAAATTAGAGATTAGTTCAGCCGAATATGAAGATGCTTTAAATTTTATTGATAATTTGCGAAAACGATCTCCTATTGATATTAGAGTAACGTGTGCTCCTCATTATGCTAGAATTCAGCAACAAAATAACGATGAAGATGAACCAATTACAGCGCGTGGGTGTTTGGGAGGTAAAGGGTTTGCATTTATTTCACACACAGGAATTGTACAACCATGTGGATTCTTTAATCGAGTATGTGGAGATCTTAGAGCAGAAAATTATGATTTTAAGAAAATTTATTTAGAGTCAAAAATTTTTAATGATTTACGTGACACGGCTTCATATAAGGGGAGTTGTGGAGCTTGTAAATTTGTTAATAGTTGTGGCGGCTGTCGTGCAAGAGCGTTAGAAAAATATGGAGACTATATGGCCGCAGAGCCAAACTGTAAATATAACGCAAAGAAGAAGTGAAAGATTGCTTCAGAAAAAATAGGAAAGGGTATTATGACTACAAAGGAAGTTGAAAAGTTAGTATTAAAAAAGGTTCAGGGCGGTATCAAGGTTGAACCACATCCTTTTTTACCAATTGCTCAAGAATGTGGTACTGACGAGGAAACTGTTGTTGAAATTATTAACAGTATGAAAGATAGTGGAAATATTCGCCGTTTTGGCGCAGTTTTTGATTCTCATGCTTTAGGATATAGTTCAACATTGTGTGCTGCAAATATTGATGAAAATAATGCTGATGAAATAGCAAAGATTAAGGTGTTTTTTTCAACGGATCCACGTATTACGCATGCTTATATTCGCAAAGGAATGCCAAATTTATGGTTTACGATTACAGAACTGAATGAAAAATTTGCTGAAACAGTTGCCTTTTATGATAAATTATTTGTTGGTGGTATTTGGAATATGCCGGCAATTAAACGTTATAAGATTCGTGCAGTTTTTGACGATAATAACGATGATGTAGGTAGTACTGAATTAATTAAAAAAACATCATTTTCTGAAGCTCAAAAAAATGCAATTCGATATTTTCAAGGCGACATTGAAGTGACCTCAAATCTATTTGCTAATGCTGCCCAGCATTTAAATATTGAGTTGGCGCAATTAATGCAATGGCTCCAACGTTGGCAATATTCAAAAGTAATGCGTCGTTTATCGGCAGTGGTTTTTCACCGTAAAATTGGGGTTAAAGGAAATGCGATGTGTGCTTGGGAGGTTGCTAAAGATCGCGTTGATGAAGTTGGTGAATATTTAGCTAAGTTGCCAGTTGTAACCCATTGTTACGAACGTGATGTGCCAGTTGAATTCAAATATAATATGTTTGCAATGATGCATGGTAATACTCTTGATGATGTAGCTAAAAACTTTGCAATCATATCTTCGGAGCTAGATTTACCTAATGGGAAAATGTTTGATTCAGTTTTAGAATTAGAGAAAAGTAGCCCAAAATATTTTATATAATAAAATACTTTTTAATAGGTAGTTTTTAGCGAATAAATGGTTAGAAAATTTAAGAAAAAAGTTGTTTTCTGTATTGAGCAGTGCTATAATGCTATACTAATTAAGGTATTAACAAAAATTTTAAATCTTCTAACCATTTTGGTGTTAGAAACAAAAAAGGACCCGGGAATAATGAAAAAAAGTTTGTTTTTAGCTGCAATTGCGGCAACTACATTAGCTTTAACTGGTTGTGAAACTATGAAGTGCCCTTGGAGCTCATATGACAATGAAGACTTCTACTGCAAGGACAAAACAATGAAGCCAGAGGTAATTAACGAGGCTTATTACTCTGTGATGAGAGATTTTAATTACCCAATTTACCCTATTTTAAGAACTCCTAATTTCTGGTTCAGTGATTTTGGTCAAGGCGATCTGGCTAACCTAGGTATGGGTGGAATTTTCTGGATGAATGTTAAAGGAACTTACCCTAAAAAATGTCTTTTACCTGAAGGTAAAAAATTTGCTGGCACTATGTATGGTTATTTAGGTCATGAGATCTATTTACTTCCAAATCAAACTTTACCTGAGCACCGTCATTTAGCAGGGCCAGAAGGTTGTGGCGCAAAAATGGAAAGCTGGTTAGTTCGTTATGGAACAGTAATGCTTTATAGTGAAACAAAAACTGCAGGTGCTAAATTAATTAAAGATTTACCAGCAGACCAACGTCCTTGGGGATTTGGTGAGCCTTGGTTTAAAAGTAAATATTATACAATCGTTAAAAGTGGCGAAAATGGTAAATTGGAGTGCCCAGAAGGTTGGCACGGTATGAAGGCTTTTGATCAAGGTGCAATCGTTACTGAGTTTGCAACATATCATAACCATGTTATGTTCTCAAAACCAGGAATGACTTTTGCTAATTCAAAGATGCCTGAGAAAAAAGATAAAAAATAATTTATTTAGCTTTATAAGCAGTAAATAAATGACAATAGTTAAAAAGCTGTTAGAGTTTTCTAACAGCTTTTTACATGAATAAAGGAATTATTAATATGACACAAATGAGTAATGAAAATTATTATGATGCTGATAATGCGGTAAATCCAAATGGAATTAAAGATGCATTTTTTGCAATGATGAAAAAATTTAATTATCCAATTTATCCACGCTTGAAAACCGATGAATTTTGGTTTTGTGACTTTTTAGAAGCTGATTTTGCTAACCTAGGCATGGGTGGAATTTTCTGGATGAATGTTAAGGGGAAGTATACAAAAATTATCGGAAATGACTCTGCTGATAAATATATTGATGACAATTATGGTTATCTAGGGCATGAAATTTATTTATTGCCAAATCAAACATTACCTGAACATCATCACGAAGCAGGAGCCGAAGACTTTGGTGCAAAAATGGAAAGTTGGCAAATTCGCCATGGTTCAGTAATGCTTTATAGCGAAATTGAAAGCGATGGCGCTAAATTGATTGCTGATTTACCAGAAGATCAACGCCCTTGGGGATTTGGTGAAGATTGGTTTAAAAGTAAATATTACGTTATTGCTAATGAGGGTGATTGCGTGGATATGGAAGATGCTGAGTCTTTCCATGGAATGATGGCACTAAGTGATGGTGCGATTGTGACTGAATATGCAACTTATCATAACCATGTTAGTTTTGCAAAACCAGGGATGGAGTTCGCAAACTCAAAAGATCCTCAGTAATGAAAAAAAATATTATTTTGGTCAAGAAAAGCACTTCGTTTATTGAAGTGCTTTTTCATTTTTTAAATGACATTAGGGCTCTTCTTGATTAAAATTTGCTCTTTTTGTTTTTTGTAAAATAATTGTCTAAAAGTTAACAATCGTTAAATTTTTCTTTAAAATTAATTTTTAGAAATATTCATTAAGATTATATTGTTAATTCTAGTCTATTGTTTTCAGGATCTAAGACAACGCTTTCGAAATAGCCATCTTTGCGTGGCTCTTCGACAATGGTATAGCCATCGAGCGCAAGACGCGCTGTTAGTTCTTCAACTTTGTGCTCGCTCCCAACGCTAATTGCAATATGAATTAAGCCAATATATTGGGGGAATACATACTCAGAGCTCTCTGGAATTGACGATTTGTGCATAATTTCTAAGCGGCAACAACTATCGGGGAAGGTTAAAAAATAAGAAGAAAAACCTTTTTGTTCATTGATATATTTTTTATTAGGAGTTGCCGCAAAATATTTAACGTAAAAGTCTTTTAATTTATCAATATCTTTTGCCCACATTGCAATATGACTGATTTTCATAATCTCCGCTCCTATTTTTTATTCTTCTTACGTTCTATGATTTTAGAGCCTTTTTTTTAAATTGTCAATAAAAAAAGCTCTCAATAAAAAATTGAGAGCTTGTGTATTTTTAGCTTTAAAAGTAATTATTTTTTCTTAATTACAATAACATAACCTTCGTCATTTTTTAGATTAATAGCTTTTGTTAATGAAAAATTTGGATTTGCTTTTTGGAAATGATCAATAGCTGGTAATGTTACAGTAACATCATTTTCATTTAAACCAAGTTTATCCCAATCAATATTAAGTAGCGTTTTTACGCCATTTTTTGCTTTGTTCCATGACGCTACTGCAACTATTGCATATTCGCCTTTTTTCACAAATGCTGAAGCTAATACATCTTTCTGATCAGTTGACACAGGGCAATTCTCCATCCAATAGCCAATTGTTTCAGTATCTTTGATTTTTACTTTATCTAAAAATTTCCATAAACCCTTAGGATTTCCACTCCATTTGTCACGTTTCCACATTCCATAAACAAATGCTTTGTAATTGCTTGCATGGTGCTTAAGAACTTCACCAGTAACCCCAAAAGGAATACCGCTAACTTCAACCAACCAATATGCTTGGTTGCGGCTATAATTAGCACCTTCACCAAACCAAATGCTATCAACATAAGGGATGTGTTCCAAATTAGGAAATGGTGTTTCATGGAAGTCAATCAAGTTGCCACTTTTTGATTTATCCAGCGCTTTACGAACTCGCTTCATGATTGAACGATCATAGCCAATTCCATCTAAATAAAGACCATCAATGTCAACTGTACGCACAAGATAATCGATTCCTTCTAGATAATAATTATGAAATCTTGACAAGCCTTTTACGCCTAAAGATGCGTCAGAAATTTCACGGCTTCCTTGAATCGGATTATGCCAACGGCTACGATAGTTACTTTTTAGGTGTTCAGCTAACCACGCTTGACCGCCACGGTTCTTGTGTGGTTTTTGGTAATCAAAAGGTTTTTCTTGTAGTTCTCTGTGCCCTTCTCCTGCGAGTAAAACTTCGCCATTTAAACTACGAAGTGCATATAACTCTGGCGCACGTACAGAAAGTTCACGAACAGTATTGTAAAATTTAACTTTTTGGCCACGACCATGAACTTCTTTGGCAATTTTTTGCATCTTATTAATTGTTAAGAATGGGTAATTAATCCAAGGATTTGCGCTCCCTCCATGATGAACATTGACAACTTTAGCATCTTTCGCTTTATATAATTGAGGATCCCAACCGCAGTTATTGTGATAGTAACGGTAATCCCAATGTTCTTTTTTGATTGGTTTAAATGGAGTCACATACAATGCAAAATTAAGATTAAAAGACTGTTCTTTTTTTGTTAATTTACGTGCTCCGCTTGAGATAACCATTTCTGTGACATTGTTATCTTTTTTTGTTAAAGTATATTTGCCTTGATTATTGTTACTCCATTCGATTGGATATGGCACTTTATGACGTGTATTACGGTCTGGGTTCATTTCATCAATATCATTTTTTGGTTTAAATGCGATTCCGACATTATAATCACCTAACCAAAATCCATTAACATATAAACCGTGTTTCATTGTAGAGCTATAATTTTCTGGAGTTAAACAAGCTGGTTTTTTATACACACCTTTGAAGTATTTTGCAACATTACTTTTCAATGGCATTACTAAACGAACATCTTTTAAGTTGATGTTAGTTTTATTTTTTACTGAAAAACGGTAACGAATATAGCCGTCCATCTCAGGTGACATTGTTGTTGTCACTGTGAAATTTTTACTATCACTAATCGCTAAAAGTGAAACTTTACCATCAGCTTGATAGGTTTTTTGGAATGTTAAACCTTTTAGTTGTTCAATATTACCATTTTCGTCTTCAATTTCAAGGCGCATTGGTGAAGCTAAAATTTCACGACCTGAAGTTTTGATTTTATCTAAGTCAATAAAGCTTTTAACGCTAGTTGGTAAGCCTGCTTTACTAAATTTAATTTGACGACCTAAAATATTAACTGTTCTAGTAGTTTCATTTAATTTAACTTTTGTATATGGCGCTACTAAATTGTCATTAAGGCCAATTTTTGAGTTCAACCAACGCAAACGACTATGGCGCCACGGTTCATCATCACCACGATTAGCAATTAAATTTTCAGATACAGTTAATTTTATTGGAACCCATTTTGGGCGTTTCGAGCTATCTTTTTCTGAAATTCTTACATTACCGTAGTAAGTTCCAGGTTTGACCGCTTCTGGAGTAATATCAATTCCAAACCATAATGCTTGCACACGGTTTTTAGGAACATTAACAACTTTGTTCATAGGTTTGCCATCATAATTAGAGCCTGTCAAATTGAAACATGTTAATGCTTTGTTGCTAATTTTATTACCATTATCAGCACATAAGTCTGAGAATTTAACTTCAATATTTTTGATATCTTTTAACGCATAAATTCCAATTTGGAATGCAAAATATTCATTATTAAATGCTGATAATGATAATTTTTGTGAACTATTCAACCAACGTGTTGGAATGTTTTCGGTCATAACAATAGGATGTTCACGCACCTCTGGAAATACCATAAAATTGTTGTCTTTGCCATAGCTTTCGGTCAGTTCTTTTACTTCTTCGGCAGTGGCAATCACTTGCATTGGGTAAAAGCTCTCAAATTTATTACGAGCTTCTGCTCTTACAACTTCTGCATATGGTAGGTCGTCTGTTACATATTTTTGAGCCCATGCTGATTTTTTTGTTGCACGTTTTATGTAGCGAGTCGTTGCAAAATAACGAGTCATATACCATTTGGGTTGTGGCATAATTGCAAAGTGGTAAAAATAATATGTACCTGCTCCTTGAGTTGGCTTGAAAGCAATAAGACCTTTTTCGTTATCTTCACTAATAATATATTTATCTTTGATTATTTTATTATTGCTATCGCGAATAACAACATCTTTAGTGGCAACGAAGTCGTCATCACGACGCCATGGAATTTCAACTTGTACTGCTTTAGCATTTGCTAGTGGTTCTGGAACCTCAACCACAATACGGTGATTACCAAAACTTTTAGTCCAATTACCAATACCATATTTTAGAGTATCTTGGCTTTTCTCAATTTCTATTGAGCTCTTTTCACTATGGTATAGTTTATAGCTTGTATTTACTAAAGTTTCATCACTTGATGAAAAACAGCCTCCTGATGAAAACAACATTGCACCAAGAGCAATAGTTGTAGACATTAAACGTATTTTTTCTTTGTTATTCTTTGTCATAACTTAAGTTCCTTTCCTTTTTTCTAGGTTAAACTACTTCTATTATAGCTTATAATTATGGATATTTCAAGAATAATTCTACAAATAAATTTCAAATTATGTTTTTAAGTAAATAAGCGTTATGTTAAATTGTTTTAATAGCGCCATGAAATAGTATTATTACCACATTTTATTGCTATTTATAGTTCTTTGGATACACTTGCTCCATCATGTAATGGGGTATTATTAAATTTAAAATTTAATAATTTGAAGTGCTTACCGAAACCCTTAAACTGAACTGAGATGCCACTTTTGTAGCGAATCCCCACTAAAGCGCCATGCCCTGGAATATATTCACGTCTTGTTCCTGTGTGAATGGGGTTTGCTACAGTTGCCATATAGCTATTTTTTTCTTTTCTGATCATAATGATTAACGGTACTTTAACTGTTATTGTCTTTTTATTAGCAAATTGTACTATGCCTCCTTTTTCAAATACTGCGTAATAAAGATTATCTTTTTGTTGAACAGCTTGTAAACCATTTTCATTTGTAGCAACTTTTATTCCATTAAAACCTTTTGTGAACTTGATAAATTCTTTTAAAGATTTATTTGGGATGACGAAATATTCATATTTGTCATTTTGTGGATTTAATCCATGGTTGATATATAAAAAGAACATATCAAGATCCCCTCGAACAAAATCCTTTTTCCATTGAGATTTTTTTATTGATTGTTGAAAATGTTTATCAGTTTTCAGAAATTTTTGTAGCTGTTGACGCTTCGCCCGTAAAACGATATTTAATTTAACATTTTTGTTAACTTTATTAATAACATAACCAATATTATCGTGCCATACCCATAGTGTTTTTTGAGGATCTATATTTATGATTTTTTGTTGATTACTATTAATCGTAACAGGAGATTGATTATCAATACTATATACAATATTGCTACGACGCATAGTTTGATTGATTGTTGTCCAGACTTCATTTTTATCATTAATAATTTTATGGATACCTGCTCCTAAGCAGAGCATGCCATCATCAAAAAAGAAATTGCTTTTTAAGGCGGTGGTACTATTAACTATATCAACTTTTGCTGGTATGCCGTTAATCTTTTTTTTAACTCCTTTTTTGCTGTCAAAGTCTACAAGCATTTGACGGAAAGAGCCACAACCATCCATGCCATCTGACACCCCTCCTGAAAAGATGTTCATCCCTCGGATTAGAGAGGCTGCTTTACCTGATGATACAGAACTATTTTGCGTTAAAGTTGTACCAGGAATAGCATTCCAGTCCCAAGCAAAACGACTAAAACGGCTTTCATCACCACGGCGGAGAATTGAAGTGTAACCTGAACCGTAATGAAGATGAAAATTTGCCCCTTTTACAGCACTATCTTCAGGAGGGCGTGAACGCTGTGAATTGCGCTTGATTGCAATGGCATAATTATTTCGGCGATGTACTTGATATTCAGTTGTCCAGTAATATTTATGACCAATAATTTCTTGTTTATCGGTGTATTGTTCCAAATTTTCCATTGATGGAGTGATATTGGCAACCATCTCTTTAAGCATATCAATGCGTTTTAATTTATTTCCGCCTAATGTGATTAGACGCTCAGTTAAATCAATAATACCTTGAGCTACATTATCAGTTCGAGCTAAGAGCATTGTTCCTCGTTTTGGAGCAGTGGTGTATTCAGTATTGCCACGATATAAAATCCAACGCACCCCTTCGAGCATGCAGTTTTCAATAAATACGATTTCACGTTTACTATATTCCCAAGGAGAACCTTTCACTAACTCGCCTAGTTGAATAATACGATTTGTCCATGCTTGACCATACATGCCCCAGTAATTCATGTCTCCGTGGTGCATCATGCTCCAGTCTGGGTGAACTCCATCATACTGTACTTTATTGAAACTTAATGACTCATCAATATAGTGCATATATTCATCCATGCGTCGTGGATTTTCAGTGAAAAATACGTAGAGCAAACAATTTTTCAAACGAAAAGACCAGTTTGGTCCGCGGCGTTGTGGTTCACTATTGATAATTTGACGACCATATGTGTCTATATTTCTGTAAACATTTGCGGCCATTTTGCTAGTTTTGCGATCTTTTTTTATCTCATCTTTGAGAATTGTTCCAACCATACATAGGGCTGGGGCAATCGTTGCATTTGGGGCATGATAATTGAACGTTCCGTGATATGTTGGGGTAGGCGCTAGTTTATTATCGAAATACCAATTGATTGCTTTATAGATTAAAAGTTTAATTTTTGGATTTTGGTAATTTTCTTTTGGCAGCTGTAATTTTTTGATATCTTTAAATTTATAAGAATATGCTAATGCAAAAAGCTCATTGAAAAAATTAGTGTGATCTTTGTAGCTATTTCCTGAAGTTTTTTTATTTTTAATTTTTCTTCTTTTAACTTTTTGATTAGGAGGAATTTTTTTTAATAATTTTTTCCAGCTACCATCAGCATTGAAATTTTCTATTATGCTAGAAGCATTACCTTTCTTCACTGCATTGACGTATTTAATTCCTAAATGTGGGTTGGTTGCAAAGTCATTCATAGTCCATTTTGCATCTAACTTCAGGAGCTCTTTTTGCTTGGCAATGAATTGTTCTTTTGGTTGTTTTGTTGCTTTATAAGTATAATTTGTCTTACTAGTTCGTACTTTTGCAGCGTTAAGAGTAGTTAGTAAGGAAGATACAATCAATACAGCAAAAGCGATTTTTTGAAATAAGAAATTCATTTCAATATCCTCTTTTTAGGTTAAAAATATTATTTAAGGTATTTTAAAATTTGTTGGATTAAAAAAATACCTTAAATGTGTCTAAAAATAATTTTAGAATTGCTATTAATAACGCTGTATAGCACACTATATTGTATTGCTTGGGTTTTTCTTACTAAAAATTATTAAAAATCATCTAAACAACTCATTTCTTCGTCAATGAATTCCATTGCTGCTTCCATTGCTTTGGCACGGTGACTGATTTTGTTTTTTTCTTCGTCACTAAGTTCTGCAAATGTTTTATCATATCCCTCAGGAACGAATATTGGATCATAACCAAATCCATTATTCCCACGTGGTTCATCAATAATTACGCCATGAACTTCGCCAATGAATGTTTCAATAACTTCACCCATGCTAGCAATAGAAATTGCACAAACAAATTTTGCTTTACGATTAGTTTCGCCTTTAAGAGCTTCTAAAAGTTTTGCAATACGTTCTGGGTCAGTTGGTGCGTAGCGAGCTGAGTATACGCCTGGAGCCCCGTCAAGAGCTTCAACACATAAACCAGAGTCATCTGCGAATGCTGGAACATCGCAATATTGACATGCGGCAAGGGCTTTTAGCGCTGCATTTTCTTCAAATGTTGTGCCTGTTTCTTCAACATCTGGATAATTTGGGTATTCATTTAAACTGACAATTTCGCAGTTATCGATATCGCCAATCATTTTTTTTAACTCTTCCAATTTGTGATCATTTTTAGTTGCTGCAACTATTCTAAACATCCTTTAGTACCTTTATATTTGATTATTTTCTTTAAAATTTATTGTTTAAGTTGTAATGTATTGTTAAAGTCAATATAAAGCAATAGCAAAGTAATAATTAAGTGATAAATAGTATGAGTAAAAATGTTAATTTAAAACAATTAATGAAAAAATATTCAGACTGCCATTTTTATGTAGGTTTTAGTGGTGGAGCTGATAGTACCTTTTTGCTTTGCGAATTGCTTGAGATGAAAAAAAAGTTGCAGGATTTAAATATTACAGCAGTTCATTTTGACCATGGATTAAGAGATAGAGCTAAACATGATGCGCAGTGGTGCCAAAATTTTTGTCAAAAACACGGTGTTGACTTTAAGTTAATTACATTAGATATTCCGCAAAAATTACAGAATAATCGTAATATTGAGGCGGTTTGTCGTGAGCGACGTTTAGCTTGCTACCAAACTTTTGCTGATTATAAAAATGCGGTCGTTTTGTTAGGTCATCATCAAGACGATCGTAATGAAACAATGTTAATTAGAGTTTTGCGTGGTGGAAATGTTAGTAGTATTACTTCTTTACGCGCCGAACAAAATATTGGAGAAGTGCTTTTTCTGCGACCATTGTTAGACTTGAAACGCAGTGAAATTGTTAAAAGACTTTCAGAAAAATATAAAATTACAGATTTTTGCTACGATGAATCTAACGATGATGAGAAATTTTTACGTAATTTTTTGCGTAAAAGTTTTTTTAGAAAATTATTTAAAATGTTTCCTCATTCTCAAAAAGGAATCGAGCATAGTTTAAAATATTTGACTAATGATGCGTTATTCATTGAAGGAATTGCAGAGGCAGAGTTTAAAAATATTATATCTAGTGATGAGAAAGGACAAAAATTTCTGATGGTCAATAAATTTTTATTACTTCATGATGCGGTGGCATTTCGTATTTTAAATTTATTTTTACTACAACAAACTAGCCATTTAGTACACTGTGATTATAAATTATTTTTGAGAACAATGAAACTTTTAAGAAATTATGGAAATTCTTGTAATGAAGCTAAGCTTATTAGTTTGAAGAGTAGGTTCGTAGACAAGAGAGAAGAAAAGTTTTTTTTGCAACTGCATAATAATTCTTTAAAAATTATTGAGAACACAAACAAATTAAATATACTTACAAGTGAATCAATTAAGTTAAATTGGCGTGGTGGATTAGTAAAATATTTTAATGGATTTGGAAAATTTCAAATTGAATGCTATTCTACAAATGACTTGGATAATTTTGTGAAGATTAAGAAGCGCGCCTATAAAAATAATGATAAAAATGTGGTCTATTTTGATGCTGAAAAATTGCCTAATGTTTTATATCTTCGGCATTGGCAGCATGGTGATAATATAATCCCATTTGGTAGCAAATCACAGAAAAAGCTAAAAAAAATTTTTTCTGATTTGAAATTATTTAAATCTGATCGCTACAAAGTGCCAATTTTGACTGCAGAAAATAGTGACAATCGCAATGTTTTATGGGCGGTTGGGTGTAAAGTTAGCTCTGCATACGCAATTGATGATACGACTTTAAAAATTGTTACGATTAAATTTATAAAAGCAGAATAAAAATTATCTGTTTATCAAAAAAACTATATTAGTTATCAAAAAGTATAAAAAAGAAAAGAAAATGAAAAAATTGATCTTTTTAGTTAAGAATAATTAATTCTAATGAAATAATAATTGCATAAATTGTTAATTATATTTGAATTATAGCAGACATCCCATTAAATTAGCTCAACCGAGAAGATTTACTGTAAATTTAAGTGAAAAAATGAATTAAATATTTTTTATGATAAATACCAAATTACTTTAAATTTTACTTAATTATTATTTTTAGTAACATTTTTGAAAATTAAATAGACAGCATAAACTAAAATAAAAATAAGAGAAAGGAAAGTTATGAAAAAAACTATTGTAACTACACTTGGTTTGTTAGGTCTTTGCTCTCTTGCAGTTGAGGCAAAAACAATGCTTCCAGACTGGGAAGACCCACAAATTATCGGCCGTAACAAAGAACTACCATATGCAACGCATTTTTCGTTTGGCAATGACAAGGCTTCTTTGGATCGCACAAAATCTCCATATTTTAAATCTTTAAACGGACAATGGAAATTTAATTGGGTAAAACGTCCTGAACTTCGTCCTAAAAATTTCTATCAAGCTGATTTTGATGATTCATTATGGAAAACAATCAAAGTGCCAGCAAATGTGGAAATCGAAGGCTATGGTACGCCAATTTACACAAATGTTACTTACCCATTTAGCAAGGCTAAGCCTGGTCAAGTGATGCTTGAACCGCCAAAAAAATATACAACGTATGATGAACGTAATCCTGTAAGCTCTTATCGTACATCGTTCTCAGTACCAAGTGATTGGGATGGTCAGCAAGTATTTATTCAGTTTGATGGTGTTGAATCAGCATTTTATATCTGGGTAAATGGCAAGAAAGTTGGTTACAGTGAAGATAGTAGAACTCCTGCAGTTTTTAACTTAAACAAATACTTGAAAAAAGATGGTGAAAATCTTCTTGCTGTAGAAGTTTACCGCTACAGTGATGGGTCATTCCTTGAAGACCAAGATTTTTGGCGTTTAAGTGGTATTTTCCGCGATGTTTACTTATATAGTACTCCAAATCTTGATATTCGTGATTTCTTTATCACAACTAGTTTCAAGGATAATGATTATAGCAAATCTTACTTAAACACTGAAATTGAGCTTAAAGATTTCTTAAAGAAATATAAAAATGTTCAAGTTCAAGCAGACGTAATGGATGCTGCTGGGGGTTTAGTTCAATCACGCACGGACAGTTTCTCTTTTGATAAAAATGGTAAAAGTTTACAAAATATTGCGATGATTATTAAGAATCCAAAACTTTGGAGTGCTGAGAAGCCAAATCTTTATACGATGAAGTTGACTGTATTAGATAAAGATGGTAATACTATCGATAAAACAGTTTCAAAATTTGGCTTCCGTGACATTAAATTTAGAAGTGGTCAAATGTTAGTTAACAATAAACCGATTTATATAAAAGGTGTTAATCGTCATGATCATGATCCACGTACTGGACATTATGTTTCTTTAGAAAGTATGAAGCAAGATATTTTGTTAATGAAAAAACACAATATCAATACAGTTAGAACAAGTCATTATCCAAATGATCCACGTTTTTATCAACTATGTGATGAATTAGGAATGTATGTTATTGATGAAGCTAATGTAGAATCTCATGGAATGCATTATGGGAAAGAGTCTTTGGCAAAAGATCCAGTTTGGCAAAAAGCTCATTTAGCACGTATGAGAGCAATGGTAGAGCGTGACAAAAACCATCCATCAATTATCACATGGAGTGTTGGTAATGAAATGGGACACGGTGTGAATACTATTGCTGAATACAATTGGGCTAAAGGTCGTGACAAAACTCGTCCTGTTCAAAGTGAGCGTGCTGGTTGGCAGAAACATACTGATATTATCGCTCCAATGTATCGTAGTATCGGAGGCATGGTTAGTTATGCAAAGTCATCAAATCCATATCGTCCTTTGATTCAGTGTGAATATGCTCACGCAATGGGTAACAGTGTTGGTAACTTCCAAGATTATTGGGATGCTATTGAAAAATATCCTGTTCTTCAAGGTGGGTGTATTTGGGATTGGGTTGATCAAGGTTTATATAAAAAGATTCCAGAAAAATATGGAAAAGGTGAATTTTTTGCATATGGCGGAGATTTTGGAGACCAACCAAATAGTGCCAATTTCTGTGCAAATGGTTTAGTACAGCCTGACCGCAAAATTAATCCTCATATCCATGAAGTGAAAAAAGTATATCAAAATATTGGCGTGAAAGCTGTTGATGCAGCTAAAGGTAAAGTTGCTATTACTAATAAATTTTTCTTCACAAACTTAAAAGAGTTTACTCCAAAATGGGAATTGTTAGCGAATGGTAAAGTTGTTCAAACTGGTACAATGGATGCAATTAATTTATGTCCACAGAAAACAGCAGAAGTAACAATTAATATGGAAGCAGTTGATGCAAATGCTGCTGAGTATATGCTAAATATTTCTTTTGAATTGGCTAAAGATGAATCTTGGGCAGAAAAGGGTCATGTTATCGCTAGAGAGCAATTACCATTTGTGACAGAAACTAAACAGTTTGCTGGTTTTACAAAAGATGATATTCCAAAATCTATGGTTGGAAAAGTTGTTGATTCAATGAAATTCTGGAATACAGACAAAGATTCAACAAAAGTTGCAACATTAAAAGATTGCAAAGATAAATTCTGCATTGTTGGTGAAGGATTTAAGGCTGTAATCTGTAAGAAAAGTGGTTTCTTAGTTAGCATTATGGATGGTGATGGTGAAAACATTCTTAAAACTCCTATGACTCCACATTTTTGGAGAGCTCCAATTGATAATGATCGTGGTAATGGTATGCCAAATCGTTTAGCATTTTGGAAGAAAGCTCAAGACAATGTAACTTTAAAGTCTATTGTGAAAGATGGTAACAAAGTAATTGCTACATATAAAGTTCCTACAGCATCTTCAGCTTCTAAAAAACAAGGCAAGCAACGTGCTCGTAAAGCAGGAAAAGATAGTGTTTTAACAATCACTTATAGCCCTGCTGCTGGTGGTATTGATGTTGCGATGAAACTTGTTGATAATGCAAATGCGAATTTGCCAAGATTTGGTTTAAAAACTCAAGTTAGTCAAAATTTGGATACGGCAAAATGGTATGGTCGTGGACCTTTTGAAAGTTACTGGGATAGAAAAACATCTGCATTTGTTGGATTGTACCAAATGAACGTTGAAGATATGTTTTTCTATTATTTAGAGCCTCAAGAAAGTGGAAACCGTACTGATACTAGAGCTTTAATGCTTTCTGGTAATGAAGACTATGCTCTTCAAATTATTGGTAAGCCAACAATTGACTTTGCTGTTGTTCAATATAGTGAAGGTAATGTTGATAAAGCTAGTCACCCTTACAAATTGAAAAAAGATGTGAATAATCATCTTTACATTGATTACAAACAAATGGGTGTTGGTGGTGATAATAGCTGGGGAGCAAGAACTCACAGTCAGTATACATTACAGCCAAAGAAAACATTTGAGTACAGCTTTGTAATTAAGCCAATGGTTGATTAAATGCTTTACTATTAACATTATTTAAAATTGTTAATTAATAAAAAGAAAGCTAGAGATTTTATAAGTCTCTAGCTTTTTTATTTGTTAAATTATGAGAATAAGTAACTGACTAAAAATATCATTTTTGATATTTTTGTGTTTTATTAAAAGGATATTTTTAGAACTGGGTCAATAAATAGAGTTAAAAAATCATCAATATATTAATACTTTTATATTATTTTATTTAAAAAAGTTATTTTTATTTATATAATTCGCAGTTTGCAGTATAGCTTTATTAAAAATAAGGTATGAATTTTATATTTAATATAGAAAAAGTGGATGGGGATAAGTAGGGCTTTTAGCCCTACTTATTTGTAATTATAAACCTCTTTTACGGTATTGAGTCGGAGTGACCGCAAAATAACTTTTAAACTGTTTAGAAAAATCATATTGAGTAGAGTAGCCTAGTTGGCTTGCAACAACTTTAATTGGTTTGTCTAAATCACTTAATAGTTCAATTGCTTTGTCCATGCGACATTGAATACGGTATTTATGTGGAGATACTCCATACTTGTCCTTGAAGTTCTTACGTAGTTTAGCATAACTGACACCATTTTTCTTGGCGAAAAGTTCCATATCTAGCTTTTGATCATGCTGAGAATTTAAGAAACTTTTGGTTTTCTTTAAAAAAGCAGACTCTTTTATTATTGTAGAATTATTTATACAGCCAGTGACTAAGTAGCATAATTTCGGCAATAACAAACTTGCATTGTTGTCTTTAATAGAAGCGAGCAAGTCCAAGTACTCGTTAAAGCTTATTAATAAGTCATGGTTTAAGGATGTATAACCAATTTTACCATTTAAATTTTCACAATTTGTTGCAACAAACAGCTCGAACAAAGGAACTGGAATCGTTGCATAGAAAATTTTCCAATTTTGAGGACAATTAATGTTGATATTACATGATTGCCCAGGTGCAATTTGGAAAAAATTACCTCTTACTAATTTACAACTTGCTTGTTGTCTTTGGGAAGTTAATTCACCTTCACCACTTAAAACCACGACAAAAGTATAGCATGACAAAGAACTGTTTAGCTGCAAATTTTCTTCACATATCAAGCCAGCGGCAAATGAAAAATTTACTCCACTACTACTAACAGTAGCTAATCCTTCGTGGCGTGTGCATAGTTTACTCTCTAAAAACATACATTCACCTTACATTTTAAAATTTTACTATCAACTTTCTCTCTACAAAAAGTTAAGGACTCGAATACAAGAACCCTCGTATATAATTATATTAATTTTTTTTTAATATTCAATGACAAAGCCAAGATATATAAAAAAAAATATCAAAAATATCAAATTTCCCATTTTTATTTGGGAAAATTTAATTATAATAACAATATAAATAACTTTTGTAGAGAAGAAGTTTAATAATAGGCTTTATAAAAAAAGAAGTTTAAAAAAAATAGGTGTTATTATGAAAAAAATGAAATTTACTCTTATCGAGCTTTTAGTTGTAGTTGCAATTATTGCAATTCTTGCTGGTATGTTAATGCCTGCACTAAGTGCTGCCCGCGAACAAGCAAAAACAACTTTCTGTTTAAACAGTAAAAAACAATGTGGTAACTATTTAGCAATGGAACAATCTGACATTGGTAAAATTTTACACGCTGCTGGTGGTGGTGGTGCTCAAGATAACTGTTTACAATGGGTAACAGTACTAGCAGATGGTCCAATGTCTCGTCATGAAGGCGGTCAAATGAATGGTACATGGCCTGCAGGAAATTTGAATGGTTTAGGTTATTTTAAAATTTATGGATCTCAAGCGTCAAAAGTATTTAGATGTGAAAAAACAAAATATTTCCAAGGTAGTGATCGTGGTATGAGTAGTCCTGGTAATAATGAATATGAAGGACGTAACCGTTACACATATGCAAACAGTGAAATTGCTATGGGTATGCCAATTGGTGATGGTTTAAATAGTTCAGGAAGCTACAGTTGGACACCTTCAAGTGGTTGGGATAGTAATTTCCCAAATAGTGTTGGCAAACAAAACACTTTGTTTACTGACAAATGGGGTGAAGGGTCATCAACATTATTATTAGCTGACTCTGTAAGACAAGATAGTGGTAAATACTTATTCCAAAAAAGCCATAGCGCATTAGGTTCTGGTACAACTGGCACAGGAGCAATTTCAGGACCAGGTTATGTTAATATGTGTCATGGTGGTAAATCAACTGTATTATTAGGTGACTTACACGCAGAAGTACTTGATAAAAATGGATTAGGTAGTATTTGGTACAAGAAAAATAATCTTGGTAGTACAGATGCAAGAAATGGTATTAAAATTACAAGATACCATAATGAAGCAAACGGTCTAGTTTGGACTGACCTGTAAGAAGATTAAGAAATTATCTTTCAAAAGTTATATATATTTTGGGTGTTTATACACCCATTTTTTTTACGCAATTTCTTAGGTTTTTATTCTATTTAAGTAGCTTTTCCAAAAATTAATCGACAAAACAATTAACAAAAAATCACTTTAATTTTGTAATCTTAATAATATATAATATATAAAAAAATTAATGATTTACAATTTTGAAGTAAGGAACCAAAAATGAATAAAATTAAAAAATTAAAAGAAGTAGTTTTATTATCTTTGTTAGTATTACCTTTTTGTGCTCAAATTGCAAAAGCTGAGGATGGAAAACTTAAAGTTTTGACCTATAATATTGCAGCATTACCTTGGCCTGCATATTATGATAATGCGGCTGGAGATCCAGAAGATCGAGTCCAATATATTGGTCAAAAATTGTATCCTTTTGATATTGTAGGCGTTCAAGAGCAATTTTCAGAAATTGATTTGTTTAGAACTGACGTGCGTATGCCTTTTTATACTGCTGGAAAACATCTATATAGCGGTGGAAGTGGATTGGATTTATTTTCAAAATTCCCAACCACTCCATGGCCTACACGCATAACTTTTAATGACCGCCCATGGTATGTTAAAAAGGGGTTTACAAAAAATACTGTGACATTGTATCCTGGAGTATATGTAGATGTGTATAATACTCATACTGGTGATGATGAAAGTGACATTGAAAAACAACTTGATCAAATCAGTGCATATATTCAGGCTAATAGTCCTTCTAACCGTGCTGTAATTGTGATGGGGGATTTAAATGCTACTTTAGATGGTCGTGGAAATGTAAGAAGCAGATTAGCAACTCCAAATAATTTACGTGATGGTTACGAAGAATTTTTCGGTAATCCAGGACATAGTTACTGGGAAATTGACCGTATTTTATTTAGAAATGGTGATGACGTCACTTTTACGGTTTCACATTTTGAGCGTTGTAATTATGGTTCTACTCAAAGTTATGCTTACCATGGATGGTTTGTTCATAATGGTATAAGTTTATCAGATCATAAAGCGGCTTATGCTGAGTTATCGTATACTATTAATGACGCGAAAAAATTACAAACTGGTGACAAGCATTATCTATCTGAAATTAAAATTGATGATGCCTGGAACAGTGGTTTTGAAAATGGTCCAATTAAATTAGACCGTGGTATTGATCGTGGCTATTTAGAGATGAATGGAGTTGTTTACGAAAAAGGAATTTGCATACATGCGGATTCTCATATTGAAATTAATTTAGATCAAAAATATAGCAATTTCCATGCAAAAGTTGGTATTGATGAAGAGGTAGGTTCAAAAGCAACTACGGTTAGGTTCAAAGTTATTGCAGATGGTACAACTGTATTTGATAGTGGTAGTATGAGTGCATATTCAGCAACTCAAACTGTCAATCTCGACGTTAGTAACGTAAATAAAATTGTACTAGAATGTGATGATGAAGGTAATGAAAATTACGATCACGCTGATTGGGCTGATGCGTATTTTATTGTAAAATAATTAACTTAATGCTATATGAAGCTGTTGTAATTTTTAATAACACTTCTTCATAGAGTATATGAAAAAAAAGAATCTAGCAAAAGATTAATTTGGAAAAGCTACTTTTGTTGCAGATATATTGAGAATAGAAAAGAGAAAGAGATTATTTATTTTTACTGCAATAATGATTTATTAAATCAGTTGGAGTTAATCCGCTGTAGTTCAATATTTCCTTAATAAGAAGGGTTTCATCACATTTATTATTTGTGCAGTAATCGTTAAAATTTATATTTAAATGAAAATTGTCCTTAGCGAAATTATGAAAATCTATTGTTTGCTGAGAAAAGTTTTTATAGAGGTTTTTTTTATGTAAACATCCAAATATAAGTTGACAAGTTGTTGCTAAAAATGATGGTGTATTTATAATATTATTGTGCTTTATAATTGAGTGGTAGGATTCAAGTTGATCATATATTTTTTTATTAAGAAAAATTTCTCCAACGTAATTAGCTGAACAAATTGCGTTTGTATTTTTAAAAAGATTATAAACCATTTTGGGAAGAGAAATAAAAAGAGTCCGAAATTTATTATTTGTTTTGATATGACATTTTTCATATGGATGTAGTTGAAAAACCGTACCAGTTTGTAAATTGCAAATAATTTTTGAATTTTCTACTTCTAATGTAGCCGCCCCAGTTAAAACAATAAATAAATTATAGTTTTCTTCAAGTTTACTAATTACCTTTAAATCTCCACAGGGTAGGGATCCCATGGCAAAAAAGACATCAGACTTATTTTCATTTTTGATACTTGTAAAAACGCAATCTAAAAAATTATATTCTTTAAACATTAGCAAACTCCGAATTGTAATATTTAATAGATAAATTATCCTGAAAATAAAAAAAGAATAGTTTTTTCTAGAAAAAATACAAAAATTAATTGGAGTTTTCCAAAAATGATAAGATTTATGGGTTTAATGATATTAATTTGTAAATGATTATTATTTTTTATTTAAAAATTGCGTCTATAAAAAGAGGAGTAGGTTTGCTTTTTTTGTTCTGAGATAATTGTTCTGTGACATTATAATTGTCTAAGGATAATTTTTTAATAAAATCATGGCAGATATTTTTATCGCAATTATTAGCCATATTATGTGTTTTTTTTGCTTTTCTATAGAAATCTCTACATACTTCATTTGTGTTTATTGAAGCATTGATTTGCTGTAATAAGGGAGTTTTATTATTTTTATTGTTTATAATTCCAAAATTTATGATATGAGTTTCATTGATTGTAAGGAAAAAAGGATGATTTTGTTCTTGGTCTGATTGTACAATATTAAAATTGTCACTGCTTGGTATAACTAAGGCTTGATTTTTTCTTAAGGAATAATTTTTTTTATTAATTTTAAAAGTTGTTTTCCCATATAGACCGATAAAAATGATATAATAGTCTTTTGGAAACTTAAGATTTTTAAAGGAAGAATCATTCTCTTTGAAATACCCTGTCATATAAAAATCTTTACACTTCAAATATTTTTTACAACAAAATAAATTCTCGCTATTATTGTTAAAATAAGCTTCGCCCATTATTCTTCCTATTTGTTTAATAAATTTTTATTAAGAATCAAAGAAAAAGTCTTTGATTCTTAAATTATAATTACTAATAAGAAATTGTTTGGAATGCTCGAATAGCTTTTTTAGGATCCCAGTACTGAGTAATGCGAATACCAGTTTTTCCGTTAGCGTTTCCAAGGTTGTTTTTCTTATACCAAACATTTCTTAATCCATTAGCATCTACAGACTCAACGTGTAAGTCACTTAATAGTACTGTTGCTCTTCCTCCATGATTTAGTGCAACACGTGAATATCCTAAACCACTGTTGTTAAGCTCTGTCCCATCACAAAGAGCATTGCCAGGTTTACTAAATTGATGAGTTGAACCAGCCCAAGCCCCTTGGATTGAATCAATTAATAAAATTGTGCTACTAGCTTCGCCATACTTTTCAGTAAAAAGACAGCTACGAGCCTGCACACTTGTTGGGAAATTACTATCCCATCCACTAGCTGGGGCAAATTGATAACTCCCACCTTCTACACCATCACCAACGGGCATACCGAAACAGTTATCACTGTTTGATCCTGTATAGCGGTTAGCTCCAGGGAAATCATCGAAGGCTTGAACCCCACGAGAATGTTGAGTGAAGTAAGGATTTTTTGTACAACGAATAGTTTCAGCTCCTTTTGATTGATAAAGTTTGACATACCCAAGTCCATTTAAATTACCTGCTGGCCATTCCGTATAGTATACATTCTCTTTTATTTGTGAACTTGAATGACGATTCATTGGTCCATCATTTAAAACCGTTGCCCACTGCAAAGTATTTTGGGTGTTGCCTGGCGAGTGAAAAGCATTTAATACTTTGCCAATGTCATTAATTTCCATTGTAAGGTACAAACCACATTGTTTTTTATTATTTTGGCAAACCGTTTCTTTTGCTTTTTCTCGAGCTGCATTAAGAGCCGGAAGCAACATGCCCGCTAAAATTGCGATAATTGCCACAACCACTAACAATTCAATTAATGTAAAACCTGACTTGCTAAACTTCTTCATAACTTCACCTCATCGTTTTTAGTTTTTAGTGTAGTGTATTCAAAAGTATCAGTAATCTAAATTATAGCTTAAATTTTTACGCTTATCAATAATAAATTATTACTAAATATGATCAAAAAATTACTATTTTTTATCAATTTCTGACGCTTTCAAAAATAACTGTATAAATTTAAAAAAAATACATAATTTTTATTATACTTACATATTATCATAAATAAATATTTAAAATGGGAGAAATAATATTTAATGTGGTAAAAATATGAATTACACAACAGAATATTTTTGATAATAACTTTTGATATGATAAATTGAAAAAGTACTAATTAAGGTGCTATATTTTTTTTAAAAAAAATAATACAATATTTATATTCTTATGGACCTTAATTTGCGTAAGGATAATCAATATAAAAACAAAAAAAGACCAAATTTTTTTTTATATAAAACAAAAACCTTTATATAGAAAATTTAGGGTTTGATAATTTTATAAAATTATGGTTGTTCAATTTATTTAATTATACATAAATAATAGTTTACTGGCAAAAAAATGTGGATTATGGCATTTTGCGAAAACCACTTTTTATGATGTAAATTGTTTCGTGACAAAAGAAAAAAATTTAAAAGAAAGAGGCAAAAATAAAATGAGAGAATGTAAAAAATGTTCTTTTTTTGTAGACATTTTGCCAAAAATGTTATATTATAAATGCTTAGAGAGAAAGTAATAATGAGATGAGGTTTTATTATGATGTTTGGATATAACTATAAAAAAAATTTAGGACTTAAGACTGTCGAATTTAATGATGATGAATATAAATTTGGAGCTGGGTTTCTAACTGCCGACAGTGAAGAGATTGTAAATTTAAATTCAAACAAAAATTATTATCTTAGAATTATTTTAAATGGAACAGGTACCGTTTCTGATACGGGGAGCAATGGTGTCGAAAGAAAAGTAAAGGCGGGAGCTTTTTTTATTATTGGTCCACATAAAGATATTGAATTTTCGCCCAATAAAAACTCCGATTATGCAGAATTTTGTTTAATTATACCTGCTAAATTATATCAATTAATTATTGAACTAAATAGTTTTGATAAGAATCTTGTTGCTGGGTCAATAAAATTAAATAGTAAACGCATTACCTTGTTCAATAAATATTTAAATTTAATAGAGCATACTTCGATTGATGAAGCATACAAACTTTTACCAGAAACTTGTACGCTGGTTGTTGATTGTTTAAAAAAATTAGATGAGGAAACTTTTTTCTTTAGTGATTTTAGTAAAATTGCAAAATATTTAGAAGAGAATTGCAGTAAGCGCACAAGCTTGCATAAGCTTGCTCATGATAATGGTTATGGATATGAAAATTTTAGAAAAAAATTTCGTCAGCATTTTGGAGTGTCTCCATATAGATATTTAGTAAATTGCCGCATGGATCGTGCTCTTAAATTACTAGAGGACTCACATGACTCTATCAAAGAAATTGCTGATGACTTAGGGTATGCAAATCAATATGAATTTAGTAATCATTTTAAAAGACATTTTCACCGTACGCCATCTGAATACCGTAAAAAAGGTTTTTAATTCATTGCCATCATTTTTAGATTATTATATAAAAAAAGCCAGCTTAAAAAGCTGGCTTTTGTATTAACTATTTAATTTAAGGAATTGCTATACTTCTTTGTAAGCATACTCTGCTGCTAACTCTAAATACATTTCTTCTTCTGGAGTTAACTCTTCTTCATCAGAAGTTGCTGTAGCTAGATTTTCGTGGTGATGATTTTGTACTTTATCGAGAATTTTCCTCATTTGACGTTCAACTCTGTGAACAGCTTTGTCGATAGAAAGGAACATATCTTCCGTTTCTGTATCGGCCTCAACTGTGTGGTTTTTCATATTTACAATAATTTCTGCAAAATGCCTATCTTTAACAATATCTAACACTAAACGAGCTGAAGATATTTTTAAGTTTCCATGATTTAAAACTGCTTCTAAGCGAGCTTGACCGTACTCTTTCATTTCTTGAGTAACTTCACCATGGCGACTGCTGATAATAATTTGCATAATCAAATCTCCTATAAAATATGTTAAATCCTCCGGTCTTGCGTAGAAAACATAATCTACAAAATAACAAAGACCAAAAGTTGATGTTTGTTTTTAAAAATGATATACAAACCCTTTATTAAACAACAACTGGTTTATCAATCATTTTTCTTATAATCATCCACCTCCGTATATTATTGATATTTTAAATTTTAGTACTTTCAATTCTTATATTAATGTTTCGCTATAAAAGCGTACTTGGTTACATTGAAAACTGCGGACCTAGATAAACATCTTTAGCTTTTTCATCATTTACTAAGAAATCACTTGTTCCTTCACAAACAATGTTACCTTGAGCCATTAAATAAGCTCGATCCACAACTGATAAAGTTTCTCTTACATTATGGTCTGTAATTAGAATTGCCATGTTACGTTGTTTTAATTGTAAAATAATTTGTTGAACATCATGAACTGCTATAGGGTCAACTCCACTAAAGGGTTCGTCAAGCATCAAGAATGCAGGGTTTGTCACCAATGCGCGAGTGATTTCTAAGCGACGTCGCTCTCCACCACTAAGTGTCATCGCTTTTTGTTTTGCTAAACGGGTTAGTTCTAATTCATCAAGCAATGTGTTTAATCGTTCTTTACGCTCTTTGCGGCTAATCGCTAAAGTTTCAAGAATCGCCATAATATTATCTTCAACTGTTAATTTTCTAAAAATAGAAGGCTCCTGAGCTAGATACCCCATGCCCATGCGAGCTCGTTTAAACATTGGTTGATGAGTGATATCTTGTCCTTGGAAAGTTAGTTCTCCTCCATCAGGGCGAACAAGTCCAGTAATCATATAAAAACTAGTGGTTTTTCCAGCTCCATTTGGACCTAAAAGTCCAACAACTTCTCCAACTTTTACGTTGATGGATACCCCATTTACGACAGTTCTTCCGTGGTATGCTTTTACTAATTTATTTGCACTTAAAAGAATTTCTTGACTCATTTTAATTTAACCTTTTTTGTTAGGGTTTGCAACAAAATAACCCTATATACATAGTATAAGCCAATTGCAGAAAAAAATGAAACACTTTTCTAATAAAAACTTTAATTTTTTTAAATAAAAATATTTTGTTTTTGTAATTGGCTGTCTCTTAATTAATTGCTGTTGTTTTAATATTTGCGGTTTTAACTATTAAATAACACAAATTACTATTTTTTATTAAAATTATCTATATCAGCTTGTGGGATTTCAGCCGAAAACCCTGTGAATTTAACCGTTTCAGTTTTTAAATTCACTGCGATAGTATCTCCAGATGCCAATGTGTCTCCTCGTGAAATAATTGGGCGAACATCTTTAACTTTTGCTAGCAGCAAGAGCGAATCTTCATTGGTAAATACAGCTTTTTGCGAGGTAGCTTTTTGTTCTCCCGCTGCAATGTCGCCCTCTGAGTATAAATTACGTTTAATGACGACATCTCCAACACAAACAATTTGATCAACAGTTTTATTTTTACCATCTATTGGGAAATATGGAATTGAACTCGCTTCAGTAGAGGCTAGTTGTTGATCATCGGTTAAATAAATATCCATATTGTTACATTTTAAATCTGCCATTGCGTCGTCAATATGTACACTACCTACGAGATGAGCAATATTCTTGTTAATATTTATATCAGATGAATCACTTTTAATTATGGTTGGTTTTTTGGGAACATTTGGGTTTTGCTTTAAGAATTCCTGACGTTTTTCGTTATCATTGACATCATATTTTATAACCGAATTCCCATCAACTTTCATTCGGTTTTCATCAATATAAATAGTGATAATTTTTCCACTAATGCTGTTCTCTCTCATGCTGATAACTGGGTTATTTTCAGTCAAAGTGATAATTGATTTTGGAACGTCAAAAACTGCTTTATTTGCTTTTGCTGTCTGAGGTCCATTAGCTTTATCTTTTTCATCAAAAACTTTTTTAGTGATGATTACGTTGCCAATACAAACAATGGTTGAAACTTCCTTGCTGTTGCCTCCTAAACTAAAATTTGAAACAGCGGCAGCACTTTTTGAAGTATTTTTGGCTTTTTTCGTATCGCCATTATTATCTTCTTGAGATTTTTCAGCAGCTTTTTTCTTTTTTTCTTTAGGTTTATCTTGTAAATTGATAATCATTTTATCACATTTTAGCGTCATGTCTGGATGGTCAATAAAAACATCACCTGTTAATTTAGCAACATTATTATTAACATCAATATCCATACTATTGGATTTTATAAATGCTGATTTTTGTGTTTTGTTTTTACTTTTTGATCCTGCAAATGATTTCAGATCAAGTCCATAACTGCTTTGTGTACACAAAAAAGCTGTCGTTATAAAGACTGTTGAGGCTAAAACTATCCTATGTGCAAATTTGTTTAATTTATTTTTCATTCTCTACCTTTTTACTGTTACTTGCTGCTTTTTTTTCAGTTTGTTTTTTTTGAAACTCTTGAATTTTATCCAAGCGGATAACAATTTTAACATTACTTTTTATATTGAGGGTTTTATTCTCGTAATCTGCAAAAAAACCTTTACCATCTAAGTCAATTGCTCTTGAGCGAAATTTAACTTCATCCTCACTACGAGCCGTTTTATCTATAGTGTTAATAAAAGTATTAGCAGTGTGAACAAATGCTTCTGCATGCTGATAAAACTTCCAGAATTCATCAATTTCTTTATTATTGTCTACAGCCAATTTATAAAGCTTTAAATCCTGTGTCGCATTAATTAAATTTATGTCTACCAAATCTGGTTTAATAAAATCAACTAACATACTATCTAAAGACAATTCAACCCCTTGAGTTATTCCCTTGTTGCCGAAGATAATATATTGCAAACGACCATCTTTATTAGGTATTTGCCATACAACACTTGATGCTTGTCCACTAACATTTTTGTTTGCACTTAAATTAATAGCTTGTGAATCGTTAACGAAAATGAGTGAAAAAAGTCCTAAAACAGAGGTAAATACAGCAAATTTTTTGCGGATATTAAACATTATTTTACATAACGCTCCATTAGTTTATTCCAAGAATTTTGACCTTTTAAAATCATGACGATTAGTTCTCGAACAGCTCCATGTCCGCCGCATAAATTAGTACGATAATTGACAAAATCATCTAGTTCAACAGGCGCATTATTTACAGCAACCGCTAAGCCAACTTGGCGAAGGATTGGAATATCAATAACATCATCACCAATATATGCACACTCTTCTGCGGTAACGTTGAATTCATCTAAAACTTTTTCAAATGCAACGCGTTTATCAAGCTGTCTTTCATAAAGAAAATCAAAATCTAGTTCAGTAGCTCGACGTTGATTAGCTGCCGCTTGGCGGCCAGAAATGGCTCCAGTAATTAAGTTACCACGTTTTGCCATTTTTAACGCATGACCATCTTGAACATTAAAAAATTTAATTTCGTTGCCACTATTGTCATAACCAACTCGGCCATCAGTTAAAACCCCATCAATATCCATAATTAAAACTTTAATTTTTTTGATTCTTTCAACTAAATCACTTTTATAATCAATCGCCATAATATACCTTTATTTTTGATGAGGGAAAATATTACGCCCTCTCGTTAAAATTAGTTTTTGCTTTTCTTAACTTAGTTAAGTTCTTTATTTAGTTCAAAAATTGCTTTAACCTGTTTTAAAACTTTTTCTGCTTCTGCAAAATTTAATGAATTAGCACCATCAGACAACGCTTTTGTTGGATTCGGATGAATTTCTGCAAACAAGCAGTCTATACCAACCGCCGCCGCCGCTTTTGCTAATGGTAAAATAAATTCTTTTTCTCCACCTGAAGTTGTACCTTGTCCTCCAGGTAATTGCACTGAATGTGTTGCATCAAACACTACAGGCATGTTCATTGAGTTAAAAATTGCCATTCCGCGCATATCAACCACCAAATTATTGTAACCAAATGAGGTTCCACGCTCTGTCAACATAATTTTTTCATTGCCAGTAGAACGAACTTTTTCAACCACTGTAGCCATATCTCGTGCTGACATAAATTGAGCTTTTTTAATATTTACAACTTTATTTGTGTTGCCTGCTGCCACTAATAAATCGGTTTGACGGCATAAAAATGCTGGAATTTGAAGAATATCTACAACCTCAGCGGCAATTTCTGCTTCATGGCTTTCATGAATGTCGGTAACCGTTGGAACATTATATTTTTCTTTGATAGTGTTAATTACTTCAAGACCTTTTTCAATTCCAAGTCCACGAAATGAGTTAATTGAAGAACGATTAGCCTTATCAAATGATGCTTTAAAAACGTAATTGATATCTAACTTATCACACGTTTCCGTTAAAAAAGCCGCAATTTCATCACAGGTAGCTAAACTTTCTGCAACGCATGGGCCTCCTAGAAGCGTTAATTTTTCACCAACTTCAAAATTTCCAATATCAAAATATTTGTTCATAACTAAACCAATCCTAATTCTTTAATTTTATTTTCTGCAGCTGTTAAATCTTCTTCTGTATCAACACCAATGCTTTCTAAATTGCTTTGAATGGTGAAAATTTCAATACCATTTTCCATTGCTCTTAGCTGCTCTAATTTCTCACTTTTTTCTAAATTACCTTCGGGGGAACCCACAAATTTTTCTAAAACTTCTGGGCGGTATCCATAAATTCCCCAATGTAGGTAACTCGTCATTCCCTCGCCACTATCTTTGCGTAAAAACGGAATATTTGCTCTGCTAAAATATAAAGCTTTGCCATTATTTGCAATTACTACTTTAACACGGTTTGGATCATCGCCAATTTCGCTACGCTTTTTCGGAACGATTACTGTTGCCATTAATTTTTCAGCATCATTTTGCATTAATCTTATTAATTCATCAATTACTGAAACTGGGATTAATGGTTCATCGCCTTGCACATTGATAACAATGTCAATATCATCACGATCTTTGATGACTTCATAAATACGGTCTGTTCCCGAAGGATGTTTATCGCTAGTCATTATTACATTTGAAGTAAAATTTTGGCATTTATCAATAACTTCTTGTGCATCAGTTGCAATAATAACTTCATCTGCAATTGATTTTTTTGCATTTTCATAAACCCATTGAATCATCGGTTTACCGCATAAATTGGCAATTACTTTTGCAGGAAACCTGCTACTATTCATTCTTGCTGGAATGACTATTAATGTTTTTTTCTTATTCATATTTAAAAAATCGTTTTATTATCAAAACTTGCTAATAATTCATCTTTAGTTACGGTTACTGTTCCAACTTTTTCAACAACAACACCCGCCGCATGGTTAGCTATTTCGGCGGCGTCACTTGAGTTTGCTCCAGCTGCTAATGCTAGAGAAAATGCACTAATAACAGTATCCCCTGCACCAGAAACATCAAACACTTCATACGCACGCGTCGGGCTAACAGTTAATGACCCATCGCGTTTGAAAATAGCCATTCCTTGGGCTGCTAATGAAATTAATAAATATTTAGGGTTATATCGTTCCATTAGAACTTTTGCAACCTGATGAAGATTTTCATCATCTTCAACGTTTGCTGTTGGCTCTGTATAAACCATTCCCGCTATAGCAAACGCCTCTAAGCGATTTGGTTTCATTACGGTTAAATCTTTAATATTCATTAAATGGCGTGGGTTAGGATCTAGTGCCGTGATACAGTTATGTTGTTTTGCTACGTCAACAACTTTTTGTACCATTGTATCATTTAGCATTCCTTTTGCATAATCTTCGAAAATAATTGCGTCTAGGTGATTTTTCTTAATTAAATCAATTAAGTCGTTTGCAATTTTTTCTCGAATTGAGTCTGCTACAGGGTGTAAATCTTCATAATCAATACGCATTAATTGTTGTGAATCAGCAATAATACGTTGTTTTTCAATGGTTGTCCAATTTTCATCGAAACAAATTGATTCAGTGTTAATATTGTACTCTTTTAGAAGTTTGACTAGTTCATCGCCGCGAGCATCATGACCTAAAATACCAAATGCTTCAACTTCTCCTCCCATTGTGATGATATTGCGCATAACATTTGCAGCTCCACCCAGAGTTGACGTTCTACGCTTGACATGAACTACAGGTACTGGCGCTTCGGGAGAAATTCTTGTTGCACGACCCCAAATATAAACATCGATCATTAGGTCTCCAACGACCGCAATTCTTTTATTTTTAAAATTATTTAAAATATTGATTAGTTTTTTCTTTCGCATCGGAATTAATTTTTTTAACCTTTACTTTTTATAATATTCATCTCTATTTAATATTTTTAACTAAATTAGTTTTTTGATTAGATATTTTTTCAGGCTGCTTTTGATCATCGTCTTTAATAATCTTTGGCATATTCATTTTTATCTTATCTAATGATTGAACAGTTTTTTTAGCAAAATTTTTAATCTTTACATTGTATTGTTTGCCGTAACTCTTTTTTTGTTTGTTAAACATATTTAAATCACCCGCAAATCTTTGCACCATCAAATTAATTTTATGAATTTCATCCAGTGTTAAGAGTTCACGGTTGTTACGAATATATTCAGTAATTTCCATCATAAAGTCACTACCCAAGCTCGCTTGGCTTTGTATAATGATATCGCTACTTTTGATTTTTTGAAATTCTGATCTCACATGATCAACCTTTTCTGTTAATTGTTGAAGTGATGCCTCTGTGTCCCACAGTGAAGAATCCCTGAGTTTCATAGGCATATAAAATGCTAAAAAAACTTCAGAAATAAACGTGAAAACAAACAATACAATTACAGCAAATGTAATGTAATCTTTTTTGAAATTAGCACTGTATTTGATACTCAAAACAGCTTCTCCTTTATGCTTAATATTATTTTATAACGCTAAAATAATTTTAATTTTATCTTTTTTTATTAATGACAATTTATCGCTATTAATTTACTAACCTTTTTATCTTTTTGCAATTTACTAATTAATAATATTGCTTTTTTTATTTAAGCTTTTTAAATATTCTAAACTTGAGAATTTATTTTTTAAGATTGATTCTTAATTTTTAAATTAAATACTTGAAATATAAACTCTGGGTCAAGAGATCTTTTAGAATGTCGTAGTCCAGCAATTCCTAAATCTTGTTCACGGTTCATATATATACAATCATAATTCCTCAATAAATAAATTGCGGTTGAATAATTTAAAAACTGAGATGCTCCTGCAATTTTATGATCAATTTTTTCGAAATGAATTGTTACGGTGTTGCTATTTTGTTGAGTGAAAAGAGCGAATGCAATGATTTTATTTTTTAAATAAATAACAATACCATCAAGATGGATGTCATCAGCATACTCCATTGCTTTCATAATTGCAGTGAAGTCTTCATTCCTGCTGTTGCTTTGTTTTTGCGATATTTTATTTTGTTTATTTAAAAAAGTACGGCAATCATTGATAATCTTTTGACGTTGTTCCGTAGGTGATGATTCAGCTTTTAATTTTTCTTTACAAATATTTTGGGTATCGAAATTAATTTTTTGAAATGGGATGTTTTTAATTTCTTTTAAACTTTTCACAACAATTTCATTATCGCAATTATTCTCTAAAAATTTAATAACATGACGCTTTTTTTTGCGCAGTTTTTTCCCTTTCAAATTCACTAATTTTTCGATACAGTAAATATATTCAGCAAAATCCTCACTATCTTGAATTTCAAAATAATTGTTAATATCAAGATGTTTTGCTAGATAATCTTTGGTTACATTTGTTACTACAAATGGCGAATTATTTTCACCAATATCCTGTGATAAAGAATGTAGTTGTTGCGGAGTAATCTCCAAATTTGGCAACATTAAAATGTTCTCATCTTCATAAAAAAGGACTAAGTCATCACTATTATTTAGCTGGGTGAATTTCATAGGATAGTGTTCTGACCATGAAAAAATGTTTGCAAAATTCAATTCACAACTTAAAAAATTATGTTTATTAATATAAGTAGTAATTTCATTATAATCATCAATTGTAATTGGGCGCAAGCTATTTTTGCCACCATTTTTTAAAAGAGAAGCTTGTTTATTCATATTTCATTGGAATGTAGCCTTTCATAATTTTGAAACCTATTTTTTCATAAAAGCTTTGAGTGTTTGGTTCGCCAATTAGACTAATCCAGTCGATCTCCATTTTTTGTAATTCTTTAATTAATTTTTTTACTAAGTTGCCACCAATGCCGTGATTTTGATATTTATTCAAAACTATGACATCTTGGATATAAGCATCGCTACAATGATCGGCAATAGCGCGTGCCATGCCAATGATTTTATCTTTATTACGTGCAATCATAAAACAGCAACTGTTTTCTACCATTTCAGAAATGAAACTTTTGTTCCATTGTGAATCCCACCATTGTGCGTCTTTATATAATTTGACAATTTCATCAATTTCACGCTCGGTGACTTTTTTTATAACAATATAATCAATTTGCATAAAGCTATCCTTTGGTTTCAGAGGCTTGATTAAAAAATCAAATTTATATAAAATGTTTTTTAACTTTAGCCTCCTGTTGAAATAATGACTGCTCAAACTTTTAAATTTTAATTTCTACATAAAAGCGTGCTACAATATAAATTGACGCTAAAACTAAACTGCCTAATGTTACAGGAACACCATAACGTAAAAATTCTTTAAAGGTAATTTTAATACCAGATTTTTCTGCAACTCCAGCTGTTACCAGGTTTGCTGCTGCCCCAACAATTGTTCCATTACCCCCTAAACAAACCGCTAAAGCTAAACCCCACCACATAAGTTCTTTTAAATCAGTATTACCTGTAAACATAATATTGTCTTGAGCTGCTAAAAATGCGCCAATTACAGACACAATTGCGGCGGTAAAAGATACATTGTTGGTGACCGCTGCTGCAATACCGCTAACCCACATTACTACTAAAATTGTCAATAATGGATGCCATGATTTTGTAAACGCCAAAAGTTTACCAAATTCATCCATAAGCCCAGCCTGCTGAGCTCCATTAACTACAATAAATAATCCCATAAAGAAAAATAACGTAGACCATTCAATCTTTTCAAGCTGATGATCAACATCAATTTTGCAAATAACTAGCGCTAATGTTGCTCCACCCATTGCGACCACACTAGGTTGTAAGTGTAATGCTCCATGAAGCAAAAATCCAATAATGGTTATAATCATTACAGCCCCTCCACGACGCATGTTATCAACGTCTGTAATCGCTGCATTTTCATCTAATTCCATAATCCGGGCACGCTTTTCAACATTAACTTCCATTTTTTTCCCATAATGTAAGTATAATGCTATGCAATAAATTATCAGCACTATTATGATAAATGGGGATAAATTAATCAAAAATTGAGAAAAATTTAGTCCTGCGTATGAACCTATAATCAAGTTTGGAGGATCCCCAATTAATGTTGCACTACCTCCAATATTTGATGACATTGTTTCAGCCATTAAAAATGGAATTGGGTTTACATCAAGTTCTGCTGCTACTAACAATGTAACAGGAGCAATCAATAAAACAGTTGTTACATTATCAAGGAACGCCGATAAAATGGCGGTTGCTAAAACCAATAAAATCATTGTTCTAATTGGCGATCCTCGTGAATATTTTGCACATTTAATTGCAATATATTGGAACACTCCCGTTCCGCTTAAGATGTTAACTAGTAACATCATTCCTGCTAATGTGAAAATTACGTCAAAATCAACATATCGGGAAAAGCCGTTAAGTCTATCATAAGTTTCTGCTTTTTCGATAACGTTGCTAACCTGATTATGATACTCTTTACCCATTACTGATTGACTAATAACTTCAGTAATTGTTGGCTTGCTATGATCAATTTCACTATGGCTAGGACCTTCTAAAATAACAAAAAACATCATCATTGCACCAGCTAATGCAACGGTTGTTTTATGAAACTTTTCAGTTGCAATCGCAATGTATGTTCCGAAAAACACAATTGTTGCGAACCAAAATAAATATACACTCATTCTTTAAACCTCTTGAAATTATATAAAAATTAAGCTAAATATTGATTACCCACGTAGAACTTTGTGGATAATACTTCTTAACGCAATAGTTCCTAATAATTGATTATTTTCATCACTAACCAAAACAACATCAGCATCGCCTCTTGACAATGGGACGGTAAACTGAATTAACGGAGTATCTTTGTTAATAATTAAATCAGGAGTTTTAGTGAACTCTTTAATTTTATGATTGTGTTCTTCTTTAAAAATTTTGTCAAAAGGTTCAAAGCTGGTGATAAATTTTAAATTGCTCATATCAAGAATGTATTGAGGGATGTAGCTTTTAATAATATCTTTTGCTCTTAAAACCCCTGAAATTTTTCCTTCATTGTTTAAAACAACTAACTGTTGACGTTTTTCTGCAGTCATAATGTTAAGTGCGTTACTAAGCAAATCGTCTTCGGTAACAGTAATTAGATCTCTATTCATTACATCTTCAGCAGTAACGTGTGATTTAATAGTAACTTTTTCACGGTTTAGTAAGTTGAGTAGTTCACTAGGATTTTTTTGTCCCACAAAATTGTTAAAATTGTCTTTGTTTAATAAAAATCGGGTGAATGCAGCTAGACTTTTTAAATATAAATCACTCATTTCATCGGTGATTAAGGACATAATAACAACTTGCGACTCACCAAGGTCATAGTCTTTTAGTTTAACAGCATTAGGAAGTATGCCAATAATAACATATAAATCATTGACTTTATTGTTGCGCACATGTGGCAAGGCAATTGATTCGTATGGCATTTTGATTGAGTCTTCGCGCTCAATGATTTCTTGATAAAGTCCATCAACGCTTAAAGAGTCAGGAAGTTGATTGATAACTTTTTCGAGCATCTCCTTATAAATTTCTTCTCGAGTATTCCCTGATAGATTACAAACAATATAATCTGGATTTAATATTGAGGTTAACTTCATGTTTTTTCTCCGTTTTCTTTGATTATAAAAAAAATTACGGTTAAGCATTTAGGTTGCTTAATTTTTTATATAGCCTCAAAAATTTGTTTTGACCTCTTTTAAAAGGGTATTTTTTTAATACCCTTAAAGAGGATTTTCGTTTACTGAAACTTTTAAGTAAACAAAAAAGAAACAGCTTAATTAAGCCATATTTGCAACTACAAGGTCTGCAAATTCGCTACAGCTAACTAGTTTTGCATTATCCATTAATGCGGCAAAGTCGCTTGTAACTGTTTTATCTTGAATTGTTTTTTCAACTGCGTTGATCACTAAATCAGCAGCTTCTGTCCACCCTAAGTGTCGTAACAACATTTCGCCAGAAAGAGTTAATGAACATGGATTGCATTTTCCCGTTCCTGCGATTGTTGGTGCAGTTCCGTGAGTTGCTTCAAAAATTGCACGACCAGATACATAGTTAATATTTGCTCCTGGAGAAATACCAATTCCCCCAACGCACGCTGCTAATGCGTCAGAAACATAGTCGCCGTTTAAGTTTAATGTGGCAATTACGTCATATTCTTCTGGGCGGATTAAAATTTCTTGTAAGAATGCATCACAAATACAATCTTTAATAATGATTTTGCCTTCTGGAGCAGTGCCATTACAATCTGCGTATGATACCACTTTGTCGCCAAATTCTTTTTTAGCTAATTCATAACCCCAGTTTTTAAATCCGCCTTCAGTAAACTTCATGATGTTACCTTTGTGAACTAAAGTTACGCTTTTGCGATTGTTGTCAATAGCGTATTGAATTGCAGCGCGAACTAAACGTTCTGTACCTTCAATAGAAACAGGCTTAACACCAATAGAAGAAGTTTCAGGGAAACGAATTTTGCTCACACCCATCTCTTCTTGTAAGAATTTGATAACCTTTTTCACATCTTCAGTACCGCTCATCCATTCGATACCAGCATAGATATCTTCTGAGTTTTCACGGAAAATAACCATATCAGTTTTTTCTGGATGCTTAACAGGACTTGGTACTCCTTGGAAGTATTGCACTGGACGTAGGCATACATATAAATCTAAATCTTGACGTAATGTTACATTCAATGAACGAATACCTTCGCCAACAGGAGTTGTCAATGGCCCTTTAATTGCTACAAGATAATCTTCAACCGCAGTCATTGTCTCAGCTGGTAACCATGTTTCATTACCATAAGTATTTACTGCTTTTTCTCCCGCATAAATTTCCATCCAAGAGATTTTCTTTTCATTATTATAAGCTTTTGCAACTGCCGTATTTAAGATTTTTTGTGTTGCTTCAGTAATTTCTGGTCCAATACCGTCTCCTTCAATAAATGGAACGATTGGGTTGTTTGGTACAGATAATACACCATTACTGTCAACAGTAATTTTTTCACCAGTAGGTACTACAATTTTAGTCATAAATATTTCCTATTATGTTTTACTATTTTATAAATAACATTAATTATTATCATTATGTTTGTTTTATTTAGAAATAAAATTATCTTAATTTATACCATAAGAATAATAATTGCAAATTTTACAAGGCTGTATAAATGAACAACAAGGGTAAAATAAAGAAGTTAGGAGTGTTTTTGCAGAAATTAGTGGCAAAGATTTGGATAATTATAAATTTTCTATTAACAGTTGTAGTTTGGATCTTAAGTTTTATAGAACAATCTTTGCAAAAAATTGGGAAAAAGAAAAAATTGCGAAAAATTAAGGTGATTTTTAGTTTTTTCGCAAAAAAATGTCATTATTTAGAAGGTAGTATAAAGTGGAGTTGTAAAAAAATTTCTAGGAGTCAGGGTTTGCAGTGTATTTCAGTCGGAGGGGTCGTGCTTTTAGCATCATGGAGTTTGTTTAGTTCAATTAGAGCAAATTATGTTCAATATGGTGAAGCGTCATGGTATGGCGGGCAGTTTATTGGCAAAAAGACTGCTAATGGTGAAATTTACACAGGGCGTGATGATACTTGTGCCCACTTAACATGGCCCAAAAACAGCATTATAATGGTAACAAACCTTGATAATGGTAGGAGACTAAAAGTTCGTATTAATGATAGAGGTCCATATGCAAAAGGGCGAATTATTGATTTATCAGTTGCTGCTGCTGAAAAATTAGCAATGAAAGAGAAAGGCGTTGCAAATGTAAAATTAGAGATGATAAAGCGTGGTGACGATAAGTATAAAAAACCATAAAAATGGGCTAGTTTGGTTCTAAAAATACCCTAGAAAGCAACTTAGCGAAAAAGAAAAAATGCACTTTTATTTAAAAATTACGGAAATTTTCCGAAAAAATAATTGAATTATTGAAAATAAAAGCTATATTCAAAATCCGTGTTACTTAGTTATTTTATTTTAATAATGACCGTAACATGTTGAGAAAATTGAAAATAATTATAAAATAATAATATTAAATATAAACTGGAGATTGTTGAAATGGCACATAAGAAAGGTCAGTCAAGCAGTAGAAACGGAAGAGATAGTAATCCTAAATATTTAGGAGTTAAAAAATATGGTGGCGAAACTGTAGTTGCTGGTAACATCATCGTTCGTCAACGTGGTACTAAATTTCATCCTGGAAAAAATGTTGGTTGCGGTAGAGATTTCACATTATTCGCTTTAACAGATGGCGAAGTTTCTTTTGATAAGAAAAACCGCAGAGTAAGCGTTGTTCCTTGCTCATAATTTTATAGAAAAGATTATTAAATTGCTAAACTTTAGCGAATAATATTCAAACTTTATAAAGTTATTGAATGAAAAGCCCGGCCATAAATCCGGGCTTTTTCGTTATATAGGGACTGCAGTTAGATTTTTTTACAGAGAGCGTTTTCTAATTGCATGAAAGAAAAGTTAATAAATTTTGGAAATAAAAAATGTTTGTAGATAAAGCATGTATTACGGTTAAAGGCGGCGATGGCGGTAATGGTTGTAGCAGTTTTCGTCGTGAGAAATTCGTACCAAAAGGAGGTCCTGATGGTGGCGACGGAGGCCGTGGTGGCGATGTTATTTTGGAAACTAAAAGTGGTGAGCAAAGTTTAGCGTCATTGGTGTTCAACCGTCACTTCAAAGCTAAAAGTGGTCCGCATGGTAGTGGAAAAAAACAGCATGGTCGTCGTGGTGAAGATTGCCGTTTATCAGTACCTGTTGGGACAATTATTCGTGATGCTGAAACTAAAGAGTTTATTGTAGACTTAAACGAGGAAGGCATGAGTTTTGTAATTGCTGAAGGTGGTCGTGGTGGTCGTGGTAACGCACGTTTCGCTACAAGTACCAATCGTGCTCCACGTCGTTGTGAGCCTGGAATTGAAGGGCAAGAACGAATTATTGAATTAGAGTTAAAAACGATTGCAGATGTTGGCTTAGTGGGATTTCCTAATGCTGGGAAGTCAACCCTTTTAGGCGCTGTTTCAGCAGCAAAACCGAAAACAGCTCCATATCCATTTACGACGCTTCATCCAATGGTTGGAGTGGTTGAGTTTGAAGATTTTACTCGTTTAACAATTGCTGATATTCCTGGATTAATTGAAGGAGCGCATGATAATGTAGGTCTTGGTCATGAATTCTTAAAACATATCGAGCGTACAAAATTATTATGTTATGTTCTTGATATGGCTGGAGTTGATGGACGTCATCCTTGGGAAGATTTTGAAGCTTTGAAACGTGAACTTGATCTTTATATGAAAGGACTTTCAGAACGTCCAACAGTAGTGATTGCCAATAAAATGGATATTGAAATTTCTCAGGAAAATCTTGAATTATTAGAGCAAGATTATCCAAACATAACAATCATTCCGATGAGCGCTGCTAATGACAACGATTTTGAATTATTACGCAGCTCATTGCGTGAAAAATTAGCCGAAGTGCGTGCTAAAGAGGAATTAATTAGCTATAAAAGTTAGTCTTTATAGCAATTTATATAGATTATTAAAGCGTAGTTTAAAAGCTACGCTTTTTTTATATCATTTTACAGTAAAGGATGAGTAATATGATGAAACAAACGATTAAAGTTGTGCTAGGGGTAATAGGAATAATAGGTATAACATTTGGACCAATGTTGTTTCACGGAATAATAGGAGTTGTTTTTTTTCCAGAACATGGCTACGAGTATGAAAGTTCATATTTTGCAACTTTTTAATTGGCATAATTTATTTTGCAATTTGGATTTATCCTTTATCAAATATAAAATATGAATTTAAAAAAGAGCTAAAAAACGTAAGTCTTATTTTTGTTTTAAACTATTTTATTTATCTTAATCTCTATATTTTGTATCAAAATGGGCACCTAAGATGGGACCTTGCACCGATTATAATAATACCTTTCATGGTTGTAGGTTTGATTGTAGCTATAATAATTAGCTATTTTCGTTATTATAAAAATAAAAAATAATTGTTTTTTTTTAAGAAACCGTTATCTTAAAATATTCAAATATTATTTTTTAACGACAATAAATAAGAGGGTTGAATCGTTATTTAATATCATTGATGAAATAAAATAAATTTAAGGAAAAGAGACAATGACTAAATATTTTTTCAGTGGAGCTTTATTAAGTTGCATTGCTTTTGCTGCAAATGCTCAGGATGCTAAGCGTTATAACATTTTATATATTATGAGTGATGACCACTCATTTCAGACTATCAGTGCATATAACCATATTTTGGGGAAGTACGCTCAGACTAAAAACATTGATCGTATTGCTAAAGATGGAGTTCTTTTTGAGCGAGCTTATGTTGCAAATTCAATTTGTTCGCCAGCTCGTGCTACTCTTTTAACTGGACAACATAGTCATATGAATGGTAAATATACTAATCGTGGAGGCTTCGATTACAATGTTAATAAAAATACGTTACCAGAACTGTTGCAGCAAAATGGTTATCAAACAGCTATCATTGGGAAATGGCATTTAACAACTACTCCAAAAGGGTTTGACTACTCAGATGTTCTCATCGGGCAGGGATTGTATTATAACCCTGTATTTATTAAAAATGGAGGGAAAAAGCATACAGTGAAAGGCTACAATACAGATATCACTGGGGATATAGCACTGAATTGGTTTAAAGAACAACGCAAAACAGAAAAACCGTTTGCGATGTTTTTACATTTCAAAGCTGCACACCGTTCTTTTTCGCCAGCGACTCGTCATTTAAATTTATTCAACGATTGTGAAATTCCAATGCCTGAAAATTATTTTGATAATTATAGCACTCGTGGAAAACCTTTAGAAATAAGTAAAATGTCTGTTGCAAGAGACTTTACACGCAGAGATTTAAAAGTTGATTTTACTTATGATAATATTCAGATTAAAAAATTACCAGAAGAATATAAAATTTGGACTGAACATTACAAAAAGGAAAATGCGCCATACATCAATAAAACTTTTGCAAGTAAGAAAGACGCTGCGAAATTTAATTATCAACGCTATATGAAAGATTATTTGCGAGTGATTCGTGCTCTTGATGAAAATATTGGGCGCGTTCTTGATTACCTAGAACAGGCAAATTTAGCTGATGATACAGTTATAATTTATACCTCGGATCAGGGCTTTTATATGGGTGAACATGGCTGGTTTGATAAACGTTATATGTTTGAAGAGTCATATCGTACTCCATTATTAATTAGGGTTCCTGGAAACAAAAATAAAGGAGTTAAAAATCATAACTTAGTGCAAAATATTGATTATGCCCCGACAATTTTAGATTTTGCTAATATTAAAATTCCTGCTGAAATGCAAGGAGTGAGCTTAAAAAAACTTCTCGATAAGGGCGAAGTTGCTGAAGATCAATGGCGTGATAGTTTGTACTATCATTACTATGAAACTCAAACAGCGCACAAAACCCCTCGTCATGATGGAGTTTCTACGAAACGTTGGAAATTAATTAATTTTTATGAGCTAAAAGAATGGCAATTATTTGATCTAAAAAATGATCCTAGTGAAATGAATAATATTTATAATGACCCACAGTATGCTACTGTAATAAAAGAGCTCAAAGGGAAATATGCTCAACTCAAAAAACATTATCATGTTCCAGAAGAGATATATAGCATTCATGCTGGTAAATTAAAAAGTTATAAGTAAAATTTTCTAAAAAATATACAATTTTAATTAAAACATTGAGAAATATTGCTCAATGTTTTTTTTGCTCTTGTTTTTATTATTGATAGTTTATATAATAAATAAAAGTACTCTAAAGGCTGTTTGATTTTATTGGCTTTTTTAGATAAGTTTAGTGAGTGATAAAAGTTGTCTAGAGTTTTATATTTTATAAAGTTTATGTTGTTTAAAAAGTAATATAATTAATTTATATAACTAAGCTTTTACTTTAGGACTCATGAAAATGAAACAGCTATTTTATCATAAAAATTTTGTACTGCTTTTTTTAATTTTGGTTATTCCTGAACTTTTTTCAGGATATTTTTCATTGACTCCGCTTACTTCAACCTTGCTGCTATGCTTGGGGACGATTTTTTATACATATTTTATTTACTCATTGTGTTTATTTAATAAGCACAAAAATAGTTTTTGCGCAGTAGTTTTAATTACAGTGTTCTCAGCTCTTTTTTTTACTTTTAATATGCTTGAATTGGTTTGCTATTATTTGAGTGCTGAATCATTTAATTTTGGTTTTTTTTACCATTTTAACCTTAATACTTTAGATGAAGAGGTATTCAATGCTTTCAAGTGGCAAATTATAGTTTTCATTTGCGTTGTTATAGTGGCGATGGTTCTTTTTTATTTTAATTCACGATCACTGGTAAAACGAAAATATTATCATAAAAGTATAAAAATTAAAAGTAACTACCATAAACGAATTTTTACAAAAACACTATTGATATTATTTTTCTTAGGTGGATTTATTTATTGTGAAGCTTCCCCTGTTAAATTTTTAAAAGTATATTGGCAGATGTATAAAATTGAAGTTGCTCCTTTTAATAAAAAAATGGGGGAAAAGTATCATTTTCCTCTTAATTTTGTTACAAAAAACAAGGTTAAAATAGAAAAAAATTCTCAAAAAAATTTAATTATTATATTTTTAGAAGGCTATGATAACGCATTTTTAAACAACAATTTTTATCCAGATCTTACACCAAGGTTAAATAAACTTTTAACTCAAAAAAATGATGGGATTAGAGTGACAAATTTTACAAATATTTCTGAAGCTCGCAATGCTTCATTTACTCTTTCTGGAACATATACGGCTCTAACAGGAAGTGTTTTTAGTCGTTTACATTTAGCGCAAAATAATAAAAGTGATTTTAATGAAGAAGATAGCAATAAAGGGTTCAATCTTACAACAGCTAATCAGTTTTCATCGTTGCCATTAATTTTAAAAAAAGCATATTATTATCAAGTTTTTATTAAGAGCGCGCCACTAGAATTTGCTGGGACAAAAGTATTTCTTGAAAATCAAGGCTATGATGAAAAAATTAGTTCAGCCAATTTTAAAACATCACAAATGCAAGGCGGGCAGTGGGGTGTTTATGATGTTGAATTGTATAAAGTCGTTAAGAAAAAAATAGTAGAATTATCGAAGTTAAATCAGTCGTTTCATTTAACAATGACGACCGTTGATTCGCATCCGCCTGGAATGTCAAATCCACGTGGCAAAAAATACCAAATATCGGCAAGCTTTCCTCTTAAAGAATATAATAAAAAAATGCTCGATGCAATTTATGATGGAGATTCATTAGTTGTTGATTTTATTGATTATATTAAAAATTCAGCATTAGCAAAGAATACAATGATTGCGTTAGCTTCTGATCACACTGTTAAAGAGGGATGCTTTCGGCGCTTCAATTTGGCAAATAATATCGGAGGCATGACATTTATGCTTATTGAGTTTAATGATAAGGCAGACCGCTCTATTAATAAAGCTGGAGCAACCTTTGATATTGCTCCGACTATTCTTGATGCTTTAGGAGTTCAGAGTAACTATATTTTTCCTGTAGGAGAAAGTTTACTAAAGGAAAATACAAATGATCAACGATTAAAATGGTCAGAAAGTCGTGAGCGTGCATGGGAATCGTTCTGTCAGTTTCATAGTGATAAAATTTCACAAAGATTAACTAAAATTTCGATAAAACAGGAACCATTTTTTCACCTTCTATTAAATGGGAAAAATCAAATTACTTTGTTTACTGATAATGTTGCAAAAGTTTCGATGCCAAAGGTTAATATGGTATTTTTTGTTGAATTATCTAAAACACGCTCTGTCTTAAAAAAAGGTTGTATTGTTAAAGAAGATTTTAATTTTTCAACTGCACTTAATAACAAGTTCAATGAATATATCTATATTATGGATAGTTCCTTGGCAAAAAAATATCGCTATATTGAGGAGAGCGAACCAAGTAATAATTATGCCTTAGTTCATATCAAAAATGGTCAAATTACCTATAAAATAGCTGGGAAAAATGCAGTTGAAAAATTAAGTATTACTTTGCCTTAACGAGCCTGACAGTATGCTCTTTAGGCTCATTTTTGCTTAATGTTATTTTTTTTTGCTTGTATTCTTGGCACTCGATTGTAATAACAGGGGCTCTTGAAGCTGGGAGTCCGAGTGTAGCTTTGCCATTTGGACCGAAACGTGTTGATATATAAGGATCTTGAATTTTTTTGCCAAATACTTTTGCATTATCAAGAGGAGTAATAATAGGCTCTGTTGCAATAGAGTAGTAACGAATGGTTTTATTAGTCTCATCATCTACGACATGAATAACATATTCAATTTTATTATTTTTAGCATTATTTTTATATGTTATAAAAGCATAATAACTTGCTCCACAGACGATTATTGAAACAATTAAGCATAAACATAAAATTTTTATAAACAATGGCTTTACTGTTGGCAAATTGTCTTGCTTGAAAAAGTTTTTAATATTTTCTTTTGCTAAAAATTGCCAAATATAATAGCATAACGCAATCAAAAATAATGGGACAAAAATTGATGTCAACCGAAATGTTATGTTTTCAAATTCAACAGTTTTAAAGATTACAAAGAAGGGGTAAAATGCTATTAAAGCAGCCATATTCAAGAGAAAAATAAATTTTGTGATTGCATAGGCAGCATAGCTTTTTTTCAGTAAATAATAACCAAGCAATGGTAGCATAACTGCTGATGTGTCAATATGAACCTTGCCTCCAATTAGTATTGTAAAGATCACTGAAATTAGCGATAATGTCCCTCCGAATATAAAAAATATTGCCAGCGCATTAATAGCAAACTTTTGTTTTTTTGTTAAAACAATTTTGTCGTCCATAAATAGTTTCTCCTTTAAATATACCCTTAAAAAAAGAGCAATTTTAATTTATTAAAACTGCTCTATCAAAATCTATGTTTTATAATAAAAATTACTCATCACCGAGGAATTTATCAACAATCATGTAGTTGCAAATATAGTCATGAATGGAATCTTTTAAACCCATTGTCCCGCCATCGTACCCCAGAGATAAAAGTTTACCCATTTCGGCTTTAGTATAGTATTGATATTTATCTTTTAAATGCTCAGGCATTTCAATATATTCAATATTAATAGGTTTATCAAAAGCCTTAAAGGCGGCATCTGCTAATGCATTCCATGTTTCAGCAATTCCGCTACCAATATTAAATAAACCGCCACTATTTTGATGATTTAATAAAAATAGCACCATTTTAACTGCATCTTTAACATATAAAAAATCACGCATTTGTTCGCCATCTTTATATTCTGAGCGATATGATTTAAATAATTGTAATTTTCCACCTTCGCTAATTTGTTCATAAGCTCGGCATACCACCGAACGCATGTGCGCTTTATGGCGTTCATTTGGACCATAGACATTGGTGAATTTTAAACCAGTAATTTCAGAAAATAAACCTTTACGTTTTGCCCATAAATCGAACATATGTTTTGAATACCCATACATATTCATTGGGCGTAGATAATCTAAGTTATCTTCATCATCCACATAACCATTTGCGCCATCACCATAAGTTGCAGAACTTGACGCATAGATAAATTTAATACCTTTTTTTACGCAGTATAGTGCTAATTCTTTAGTTACTTCAAAATTATTATCTATTAAATAACTCGCATCAGTTTCAGTCGTTGCTGAGCAGGCACCCATGTGAATAATCGCTGTCACATTTTGTGGTAAATTCCCGCTTAAAAGCATTTCACGAAATACATCTTTTTCTAAATAATCAGCATATTTTAAAGCTCGTAAATTTTTCCATTTTTCACTTGAACGTAAATTATCAACTAATATTATATCATTAATCCCAGCTTGGTTTAATCCCCAAACTATACTGCTGCCGATAAGTCCAGCTGCACCTGTAACAATAATCATATCCATAAAACTCCTGTTATATTTTTATCATTATACCAATAGTAAAAACTTATGGCTTAAATGGCGTCTCACGACTTTTTACTGCATAGCTCGGGCTCGTATGCAAGTAAATTGACCCCATAAAGGAGTATTTTGATTCTTTGTCGTTGTTGCTATCAGCGCGGTTTGTTCTTTGAGCTGCCTCAAATGCAACTTCCCAGCAGTGAATTTGGCGCTTTATTGACAAACGTTGTTCTCTAATATAACCTGCTTCAAAGTCGTAGTAAATATTATATGCGGCCAGCATTTTTTCATCAAATGGTACAACTCCTTCAACACCAAAACGAATTGTTTGACGACGTTCTGGAGAAAAACTACCAAAGAATTCACTACCACCGTCAATTTGTGTTAAGGTACTACCCATTGAGTAAATTGGGCGTGTACGGTAAATATCTGAATAGATATAAGCAAAGTTAAACCATAAATCTTCAATAACTTTAATTTTTAAATTAGTTTCCCATTTGTTTAGCCAGTCAACATCAATTCCCCCTTTATCATCAGGAGTTTCGGTTGCGCGAGCGACGTCATTACTATTGTTATTACCTAAGTCTACTAAGATAATTGACTGAAGACTAATTCTATCATTTGGTGTTACTGTTAAAATAGTTCCTAAGTCACCAATTTGACTAAAATTATCTTCATCATTAAAGTGATAGTTTAAGTAATTTTCCATTAATGCAATTGTTGTAATGTCTTCTTCTCCATATCCCCCTCGGCGAGTTTGTAATTCATTACGCATACCGAAACGCATTGAATTTTGACCACGATAAAGATCAACATCATTAAAATAGAGAATCTTATCCTCATTATTCGTTGGGTTTGTAATAAAGGTGTAGTTAATATATGGAACCACTACATGACGCAAACCATCAATATTAAAAAATGCATTTTTGAGGTTTACCTTTGCAATAGAAAGCTTAGTGTTAAGTTCTCCACCAATCTCTCCTAAGAGCCTAAATGTTCCGCCACGCCCTGTATCGTAATTGGTGACAGGTGTACTGTTTATTCCGTCAGGTAGGTCTGCAACTAATAATCGTTCAATGTCAAGCATATTTAAAGCTTGATTTGATGATCGTGTATAGTATGTGAAACGCAAACCCGCACGAGGAACAAAGTTAAAAAATTTTTCTTTAAATGGATAGTATAAAAATGCTGCATCATCAAAACGTACTGATTGATAATTATCTAATTCGTAATCGGGACCATTAGGGTTTGCAATATCAAAATCACGCCAATCTCTTTCGTAGTAACCAATACTACCTTCATTTTGGAAATAGATATTACTAAATAACTCTTGGCGTTGTACATCTAAACGAATTTCTGGGAGTTGCTCTACAGCACTAAAAAAGCTGTTTAACTTGGGACGAACTCCAAATGCTAATGAGAAATAATCGTTTTGATATTCCAGTGATGCATAATTTGCAACTTCGTATTCATTCGCAAAGCGGTCGCGGAAAAAGTCTTTTAGAAAGTTAATATCACTAACTTTTTCGAAATTAACTTTGAAGTCTAACTGTGGAGTGAGATGACTCAAATGGGTGAATTTTACATCATAACGAAACGATGGAATTGTAATCAAATGATCTTCTAAATAATCTCTTTCATTTCCATATTCACGATACGGGTCGGTATCATAAATACCCCAGAATAGGACATTACTTTTGCTGTTTTCTGTATACGCTGTGGTTTGATTACCAAATCCTACTCCACGTTCTGAAAATATATCAACCAAAATATTGGTATCAATCCAAGGGTAATCACTTAGGTGAAATTTTTTCGAGTTAAAAATGGTTACGCCATAATCTGCCTGATACCCAGCTCGAACTGTCCACCACCCTAAATTTTCTTCGTTAGGTTTATAAAACATTGGTAGCCAAGCTACAGGAAGTTCACCAACTTTGATTGAGCAATTATATGCCCAAATACTATGATCTCCTGGGTCAGGGTTATATCCCTTTAAACCAAATGTTTTCTGTGGAGATGGAAAAATTTTTGCTTTTTGTGCGCTAACAGAATAATGTTCTTGATGGAAATCTGCATATTCACAAGTTGTTAAATCAACTTGATCTAATTCTATTGAACCGTCCGCGAAACGTTCTGCCTTTTTTGCTTTTGCAGTAAATGTCATAAATTTAGCTCTAAAGTCAGTAAACTTTAGCGTTCCACTATTTAGGTTTCCTGATATTTTATCCGCTAAAAAATAATCACTTTTACGGCGAATTAAACAATTTACACTTTTTTGCCCAGAGGCGGATGTTAAAAAGCTCAAAATCTTAATTTGAGTTCGAAATTCTTTTTTGATTTGTAAGTATTGTTTGAATGGAATTGTTGCGTATTCAACAACTTCTTTAGTAATTTCAACATTTCCATGTGCTTCAATATCTTTGCTTTTTTGATTTACAATTGCTTTATCAGCATGAACAATTAAGTTTTTATACTTAATTCGCACATCTCCGCTAACAATTAAGTTATCTCCAATATATTCAACATTATCAGCTTTTATTTTAATTTTATCAGACAGCCCCTTTAGTTTAAGCGGATTGCCAAAACTACGGTTAAAGTCAATATTCTGAAAAGGAAGTGTTGCCGCTTGAGCAATATTTAATGATATAAAGTAACAAACCGTTGCAATTAGCAGAATTGTTGCTTTAATCGAAATAAACGATAAATTTTTCACTATCTATAATTTTCCTATGATTTCTCAATGTTATTTTTAGACTATTTAAGTTTTTTAAATTACCCCTTGAAGTTTTCAATTGCAAATCTATAGAATAAATCATATAGTATTTTTATTATTTCACTTGCAAAACTTGAAGCATTGCAATACATTTAGTAATCATTACTAAAAATTAACAAATTTATTAAGGATGAAATTATTATGAGTAAAACAATTGAAAACTTAATGGCAGCTTTTGCTGGCGAGTCTCAAGCTAGAAATAAATATACATACTGGGCTGCTGCTGCTCGAAAAGAAGGTTTTCATTACATTGCAGACATTTTTGAAGAAACAGCGATGAATGAAATGCAGCACGCTAAAGATGAATTTAAGCTTCTTGGAGGGATTAAATCTACGTTAGAAAATTTAAAAACTGCAGCAGCTGGCGAGCAATATGAAACTGAAGATATGTACCCAACTTTTGCTAAAGAAGCAGAAGAAGAAGGAGAAATGGACGCAGCACGTTTATTTGCAAATATTGGCAAAGTTGAGAAGCATCATGAGCAACGCTATGAAAAATTATTAGCTTTAGTTGAGTCTGGTGGAGTTTTTGAACGTCCAGAGCCAATTACATGGAAATGTGGAAAATGTGGTTATGTTCATGTTGGTACAACTCCTCCACAAAAATGCCCAACTTGTCATCATCCATATAATTACTATATTCCAAATGATATTGATTAATCATGTATCATAATAGTAGTTTTACTGATTAATAAACTATAATCAGCTAAAACTGTCATATTATGAGGAAAGCTCAACGTTCATATGTAACGTTGAGCTTTTTATATTTGTAAAAAATGGAAAATAACGCTATTTTATTAGAGATAAACTTCTAATTCTATAATTACAATTGAAATTTAACAAAGGAGCTGTTTTTAGTGTATTTGTATTTTTTAAAAAGAATATGTTTAGCCATTTTTACACTATTTGTGATACTAACGGTATCATACACATTATTAAGGCTTGCTCCGGGTGATCCGACCAAAAGCTCAATGTTGAGTGAAAACTCCTCTAGTAATCAAGGTCTTGATAGTGAAAAGGGGCTTGAAGAAACTGGTAATTATCTTGAAAAGAAGTTACACCTTGATAAACCCATATATGTGGGGTTATTTTATTGGTTTAAAGATGCGCTGCGTGGCGATTTCGGTGTTTCAGCTTCATTTGATAAGGGCGAACCTGTCAAAGATATTATTTTGCGTCGGATGTGGGTTTCTTTACGACTTAATATTTGGGCGATTTTAATAAGTTACTTTATCGCAGTGCCGTTAGGAATTTATTCGGCTGTATTTACAAAAAGCCATAGTGATAAGGTTATCACTTTGTGGTTATTCATTCTGTATTCATTACCCGTTTTTTGGGTGGCAATTTGCTTGCAGGCACTGTTATGTAAAGGCGGATTTTATGGAGTGTTCCCAATCAGCGGTCAACCAGACTTTCCAACAGAGTCGTTAAGTACGTGGGAAATTTTTTGCAAAAGTGCAATGTACTATATTTTGCCTGTGGCGTGTTTGAGTTACGGTGGGTTGGCCAGTTTATCGCGTTATGTACGAAGTGGCATGCTTGAAGTTTTACACAAAGAATATATTAGAACTGCTCGTTCAAAAGGAGTGCCAGAAAGCGTTGTGATTATGAAACATGCATTTAGGAATGCATTAATATTAATGATCACGATTTTTGCGGGATTACTGCCAGGTCTTATTGCTGGTAGCGTTATGGTTGAGTGGGTTTTTAATATTGAAGGAATGGGCTGGTTGTCAATGTCAGCATTAAGTAGTAGAGATTATCCAATTTTGATGGCATTATTTGCAATCAGTGGTATCTTAACGTTGACAGGAATTTTCATTTCTGATATGTTATATGTTTTAGCTGATCCAAGAATTTCATTTAAGGGTCGCTAAAGATAAAATAATTAGAATAATTTAATATAAAAATACGGAGTTTTAAAAGAAGTAGTATGAAAGGAAATGTAGAAAATAATGCAATGCGGGACTTAAATAATGTACCAGATAATAACGGTTTTTTTGGTGAATTTGGCGGACAGGCTGTTCCAGAAGATTTAAAGAAAATTATGGATGAAATCGCAGAAGCATATAAAAATATTTGTAAAAGTGAAGATTTCATAAATGAATTGCAAAGTTTAGCAAAGTATTATGTCGGTCGTCCAAGTCCAATTTATTTCGCTCAACGCCTCACCGAAAAATGTGGCGGAGCAAAAATTTTCATCAAACGTGAAGACTTAAATCATACTGGTGCACATAAAATTAATCACTCAATCGGTGAAGCATTATTAGCAAAATATATGAATAAAACCAAAGTTATTGCTGAAACAGGCGCTGGGCAGCATGGAGTTGCAATGGCAACTGCGTGTGCTTTAGTTGGCTTAGATTGTGAAATTCATATGGGTGAAGTTGATGTTATTAAAGAACATCCAAATGTTACTAAAATGAAAATTTTAGGGGCTAATGTTATTACCGTAACAAGTGGAACAAAAACGTTAAAAGATGCTGTAGATAGTGCTTTTGTTGAGTATTTAAAAGATCCGCAAAACTACTTTTATGCAATTGGTTCAGTGGTTGGTCCACACCCATTCCCAATGATGGTACGTGACTTTCAATCGGTTATTGGTCGTGAAGCAAAAGAACAATTTGCTGAAATGAATAATGGGGCATTGCCTGATTATGTAGTTGCATGTGTCGGAGGCGGAAGTAATGCTATTGGTATGTTCAGTGGATTTATGAATGACTTAGGTGTAAAGTTAATTGGTGTTGAGCCTGCGGGTCATGGTTTAGATACCGACCATCATGCAGCAACAATGACAAAAGGAACTAAAGGTGAAATTCATGGGTTTAAGTGCTACGTATTGCAAGATGAGCAAGGCGAGCCATTGCCTGTTCACTCTATCGCGTCTGGTCTTGATTATCCAGGGGTTGGTCCTCAACACTGTCTATTAAAAGATATTAAGCGTGCAGAGTATGTTAGTGCAACTGACAAAGAGTGTTTAGATGCATTTATTACTTTATCAAGAACAGAGGGGATTATTCCTGCACTTGAGAGTTCACATGCTATTGCTTATACAATGAAATTAGCAAAAACATTGCCAAAAGAAGCGACAATTTTAGTTAATTTAAGCGGACGTGGAGATAAAGATGCTGATTATGTTGCGAAAAAATTAAACTTGATATAAATTAATTAGGAGTGCGGAGTGTAAAATATACTATACTTCGCACCATAAATTACAAGACACATAATTTTGGAGAGAATAATGGACGAAAAAGCAGCTTCAAGAAATGACTACAAGGGTTTATATCGTGAAATTAATGGACGAGTTGCGCAGTTTTTGAATAGTTACCATAACGATGAACTATTGTTGCAAGATGCAGTCTATGAACTCAAAAAAATTAATGATTATGTGCGTGCGATTGAAAAAGAGATGCAAGGCTTGGAGTTAAAGAATTCACAAGCGAATAATTTAGATAACACAATATTTGAACAACAATTTGAGCGTTTAGAGCGTATTAGACTTGATTTAATTAAGTATAATTGCGAGGTTGAAAGTTTATTGCCATACCGTTCAAATGGATCGACATCAGCTGCAAGTTCAAACAATGCCAATTTTATTCACGAATTAATTTCTCTGAATAAACTTCAATTGATAAGAATGGGGTTCTTTTTTATGCTTCCTTTCATTATTGGGGTAATGGTTGCTATTTTATTTTTAGGACTTATGCTTCGTTTTGCTTGGGGAGGGTAAGTGAATGGGGCTGTTTTCAAAAAAACAACCTGAGAATAATTACCACAATATGTTAATTGATTCATATATGCAATCAGGTAGAATTAAGCAACAGTTTGATGGTGAATTTGCTATTTCGCTCGGAAATAAAGCTGTAAAAATTATTAGTTATATTGTTTTTATTAGCATTTTTGTGCTGGGAATTATTTATATTTTTTAGGAGATTGGATGAAAAGATTTTCAGTTGAGCAATTGCTGGTAGGCGGATTTGATCATAATTTTAGCTATGTGGTTGCAAATTTTGCAGCGAAGACTGGGTTTGTAATTGATCCATGTGGTAGTGCGGTGATGATTAAGAACGCAATTGATAAATTTTATAAAGAAAATGAGATAAAAATTTCAACAATTTTGGTGACGCATGGTCATCATGACCATACTGAAAAAGTTGCCGAAATCTCACAATATTTAGCAAAACTTAATGGCTGTAAAACTACTGTAATTTTAGGAAAAGAGGCGAAGCTGCAGGTTGCAAACGTAAATATGATTTTTGCTGAGGATCAACATGAATTTAAAGATTTGGGTTTTAAAGTTTTAGCGACTCCTGGGCATACTAATGATGCAGTGTGCTTTTTGCTTGATGATGATAGTGCTGTTTTTACAGGTGATACATTATTTGTTGACGATATAGGTTATTGTAATGCAAAAAGAATGTATGATTCATTAAGAAATAAATTGTGGAATTTGCCTAATCAATGTATTATTTACAGTGGGCATAATTATGGACATATTAAAGCGTGTTCGATTGAGTTGGCAAAAAAGTTAAATCTTTTTTTTGCCGCGAGTCAAAAAAGTTTAGCAGAATTTAAAAAACAATTACAAAACTTAATTTAGGAGAGAAAAATGAGAATTGTCGGAATGTTAATATCAGTTGGTATTATTATGGTTTTAGCAATGTTAATGTTAAGAAGCCCAAGTTCACTGGAAACTGCGGCAAGCGGTGAAGATGATTTGACCCAAGTTGACAGTGCTGCCGGATCAACGCCAAAAGAAGAGGGTGCAAACAAGAAACAAGCTAAAAAAACTTTGGCAGGGCGTGCAACATTAAAACAGTTTAAGTCAGTTGGCAAAGCGTTAGATAAAACTGATGAATACAATAAAAAAGCAGAAGAAGCTTTGAATGATCAATAAATTTTGCAAAAAAATCTTTCATAAATTAATGTGAAAGATTTTTTTTAGAGGGGATCTGAAGTGCACTTTTTAAAGAAAAATAATCTTTTAAAGGTTAATGTTGATTATGATGAAGCAACTATTGAAGATTTAAAATGGTACTTTATTCAAAAAATTTGTTCTCCTGCTTCGAGTTATGTAGTAAATAATTCGAGTAATGATATTTTAAAATTAAAGTATCAATTTAAGTATAGTAATATTTTTAAACCTCATAAATATTCATTTTTGATTACAACAAGCTTTGAATTTTATTTCAAAAAAGATGATGATGGACTATTGCAGATAATATATTCATATCATAAATCTAACCTAAATATATGGCTTTTTTTAGGAGTCTTATCTTGTTTTATAATTACTAAAAATCTACCAGTTTTGATTTTGTTTTTAATATTTGGAGGAGCAATATTTCTCTTTTTAACAATGATTTTACCTGATTTGGTAATTGATTATTTAACAAAAAAATTTGTTCGCAAAACATTCGGGGATGTTGAAATTTTTAGACCATCAAAGCTGAACTTACTGCAATTAAAACAACTTGATGCTATTGATAATATTAAAGAATTAAAAGATATTCGGGCAATTCCAAAATCATTCAAAAAATATTTTATGAGTGATATAAATCAGCAATTAGAATTGTTGCTTTTAATTTGCTTTGTGCCATTATTTCTTTATGTTGGTTATATTATTTATGATACTGTTTTTAATAATTTGAAAATTAATATATCATCTTTCATGCCGTTGTTGATATATCCAATTATTACTATTTTAATACTATTGATGGGGATTTTATTCTATTCTGTTGCATGGCTTAAAATGAGAAAACAACTAAGAATTTTTGTTAAAGGAAATGAATACAACGCAGAAGTTACAAGAATTAAACACCTTTGTTATAAAAAGGGGCAAAACTATTTATATTCAAAAATTTATGTTAAAGTATTAATTCAGAGTGGTGAAGAAATAAATTGCTACGATATTGTAAGGCGTGATACGGGCGAATTCATTGAAAACTTACCACTGCAACAAATTAAAGTTATTTATGCTCCAGAGATAGCAAAAAACCGTATTTTTATTCCAATAAAATTATTAACGAAAGATAAGTAAGAACTATACATTAATAAATTTTTGTTAAAAAAAAAGGCATAAAAAAGAAGAGTCACTGTTGTAGGATGGACAGTGACTCATCGGAGAGTACCTTAAATACAGCTATTGCAAAAGCTACAGCATATTTTCTCCGAAAGGGATTCTCTAAAAAATAACTTTTAGATTACCCATAAGATGTTTTATTAACTCGCACTTTTAATAAAACAACATGGTTAGTTTATATATATGTCGTGAGACTTTGTTATTTATTAGGGAAAATTAGAAAAAAAACTAAAAAAAATTATATTTTTTTGAAATATTATCTTTTGGGCTTAAAATTTAGGGATTAAAAATAAAAAAAGCAACGATATAATAAATCGTTGCTTTTTTTATTTTTAATGAATTGTAGCGCTTAGAAAATTGTTCTGTCGTTACTTTTATTTTCGTTTTCAGAGTCTTCTGAAGAAAGTTCTTCACTACTTTTATCCTGAACTGGTATATCAACAGAATTAACTGTAAAGGATTTCTCTTCTGCTGGGGCTTCAGTTTCTTCATCTGGATCGATTTTGAAATTAACATCAATTTCTTCATAAGGCATGTCTAAGAGAGTTTTAACTTCTTTAACGTCCATAGTTTCTTTTTCTAATAACTCAAGACTTAGTGCTTCTAACTGATGACGGTAGGTTGTTAGAATTTCTTTTGCACGATTTTGACCATATTCAACTAATTTTTTAACTTCAATATCAATTTCGCGAGCAGTTTCTTGACTGCAACTATCCATGCCCTCACCATGTTTTGTAGAATACGGATTTTCACTTTGAATGCGATATTTGATTGGACCAATTTTTTCATTCATACCGAATAAGCAAACCATTGAACGTGCAATGCGTGAAGCATGGTCAATGTCGCTTGATGCGCCGCTGGTTACATCGCTAAATACGATATCTTCGGCAACACGTCCACCCATTAACACTGCTAATTGGTCTAAATATTGTTGTTTGCTTTTCGTATAAACTTCTTCTTCTGGTAATGTTAATGTCACCCCTAAAGCTTGTCCGCGAGGAATAATTGTTACTTTATGTAACGGATCGGCAAATTCACAATGTAATGAAACTAATGCGTGTCCTGCTTCATGGTATGCTGTTAATTTACGCTCACGTTCGCTAATTTTGCGACTACGACGCTCTTTTCCCCAACAAACTTTATCGCGAGCCTCTTCGAAATCTGCCATAATTGCAGCATCACGCTCTTCACGAGCAGCTCCAAGAGCTGCTTCATTAACTAAGTTTGCTAAATCTGCACCACTGAAACCAGGAGTTCCACGTGCAATTAAATCTAAATTAACATTTTTATCCGCGCGAATTTTTGCTGTATGAACTTCTAAAATTTTCTTTCTGCCACGAATATCAGGTAAGTCAAGTACTAATTGACGGTCAAAACGTCCTGGACGTAGCAATGCTTGGTCTAGTACATCTGGGCGGTTGGTTGCTGCTAAAACAATCACTCCGCTTTGGGTTTCAAGACCATCCATTTCAACCAGCATTGCATTAAGTGTTTGCTCTCGTTCATCATTTCCTCCACCCATTCCTGAGAAGCGTGAACGCCCAACAGCATCAATTTCGTCGATGAAAATTAAGCATGGGCTATGTTTGCGTGCTTGTTCAAACATATCACGTACACGACTTGCTCCAACTCCAACAAACATTTCCATGAAATCTGAACCACTAATTGAGAAAAATGGCACACCAGCTTCACATGCAACAGCTTTTGCTAATAACGTTTTACCTGTTCCTGGAGGACCTGTTAATAATGCTCCTTTTGGAATTTTTCCGCCGAGCATTTGATATTTTAGTGGATCTTTTAAGAAGTCCACAATCTCTTTTACATCGTCTTTAGCTTCATCAGCCCCTGCAACATCGTCAAACTTAATATTTAAATCTTCTGGGAGTACCATACGGGCACGACTTTTTCCAAATTGCATTGCCCCCTTGCCAGCACTTTTTAGCTGTCTTGAAAAAATAAAATATAAAACAATTAGCAATAAAATAAATGGTAAAATCGAAATTAAAATTTTTGAAAATGTTCCTTTTTGCTGGAATGTAACAACTGGAGACTTGCCCATAATTGTTTTAATATTATGAATATTATTTAACAAAGCATCACTTTCATTTGATTTCCCAATAGTCGTATAATAATTACCTAATTTATAAGACTCAGCGCTAATAACAATTTTTTTGATTTCAGCAGCTTTTTTTTGAGTTTTTTCTTCACTTGAGATTGTTTTTTGATCTTTAGTTTCAAGCTTCATATTCTCTTTTGGTAAATAGTAGTACTTACCAGAAATTGACATCATATTTGCTTCAATATTATTTACTTCAGCAGTTTTGATTAAACCTGCTTTGAACTTTTCAACAAATTCAGTTCCGCTAAACTTTTTTGTTGAACCAAAAATGTCTACACTTCTATTAAAAAGCATCACAAAGAAAAGTGATAGCACTATCATCCAAATTATTACTGCTGGTGAAAATGCTTTCCCTTTAAAACTTTGTGGTAACTTATTTTTTTCTTTATTTTCCATAGTATAAGTAAAATTCTGTTGGTTGTTTTTGTTTTATCGTATATACAAAAAATATTTCTAAAGAATTGCTCTTTCATACTTGTTAATATAACTTCTCAAACTTAAAACAGGTGAAGTATGTGGGCACTTATGCAAACTATTTAGAAATATTTATTAAAAACAGTTCAATAAACTTTAATTTAAGTTTATCATAAACTTCATTAATTCATAAACTTTGTTAAAAGAGTAATTAGAATTGCTAGTAAGATAATTACTAGAACAACAATCGCACCAATCATCAATAATTGTATTTTATCTTTACTTTTATTAACAACTTTAGATTCTTCCTGCTCCATTGTTTTGATTGTAGTTACACCAATATCTGTATTATTAATATCTATGTTCGTTTGAGTCTTCATAACAGTAGAAACATTGTTGTTATTGTCAAATAAAATTTCGACTCCTCCAAGCTGGATAATATCGCTACCTTTTAGCTCTTGTTCTTCTACAGGAACATTGTTTACACGCGTGCCGTTAGTACTATTATTATCTTTAATTACATACGTGTCACCTTTTTTTACAAGATCACAATGATACGTACTAATTGTAGGGTCTTTAATTACAATGTCTTGTGTTTCAGATCTACCGATCGTATATACATCGTTTTCAAGCTCAAAACTTGTACCTCTTTGTTGAGCAGACAACAATACTAATTTAGGTGAACCAACCATGGCATCTCCTGTTGTTTATTATATTAATTATTACGTCTATAATTGTTTAATGTAAGAGATGTCTTTAGAAAGTCAAAATTCTATCAATAAGATTATTAAAAATATCAAAAATTGTCCCTAAAATGCTCTCTTAAAAAGATTTTTCTAAAAACTGTTTAACAAAAAAGTTTTTTTAAAGCTAGAAAAATCATATTAATAACGATAAAATATAGTTTCTATGAACACACTTGTCAAAAGACAAAGTGATAAAAAATGCCCTATTTTATGTTTTTTTTAAAAAATATTTGAGAAATTATCAAAAAAAACTTTAAAAAATAAGAATTTGTGCAAAATTTATAGTCTTTGAAGTTTCTTTTTCTTAAAGAGCGAGTTAGATAAAATTATCTATACATGAATATAAAGATTGAAGTTTTAGATTATTATTAAGAAGAAGAATTTGTGTGTGTAAATTAAAATAAATGTAAATTATTAGATTTAAAATAAATAAAGGACAAATCAAGATATGTCAAATTTAAAAGATTCTATCGTGATGGTTGCAACTGATGTTCAGCCTTGCCAAAAGAAGATTGAATTTTCTTTGTCTCAAGAAGTTGTAGAAAATGAAACAAAAAGTGTTGTAAAAGAATTTACTAACTACGCTAGTGTGCCTGGTTTCCGTAAAGGTAAAGCGCCTGTGGCAATGTTGATGCGCAGATACAAAAATGAGATTCTTGATGAATTACGTCGCCGCGTCTTTTCTACTTCAATGGATAAAGTTACAGAAAATGATGAGTTTGAAGTTGTTTCTTACGCTATGGAAGAAGGCGGAGAGTTTCCAGAATTAGAGTTAAACAAAGAATATAAATTTGCTTTAGTATTTGATATCGCTCCTGAATTCGCGATGCCAGAATATAAAGGTTTAACAGTTGAAGCTGAAACTGAAGAAGTTACAGATGAAAAAGTTGATGAAAAAATTCAACAATATAAAGATATGTATGCTGAATTTAAATCAGTAGAAGAAGCTGCAGTTGCTGGCGATATGATCAAAGCTGATTACGCTGCAAATATTGAATTAAGTGATGATGCATCTGCTGGTGCTCAACGTTTAGTTAAGAGTGAAGATGGCTGGTTATGGTTAAGTGAACCAGAAATGATTCCTGGCGTCATTGAAGCATTAACTGGTGCTGAAGCTGGTAAAGAATATAAGTTTACTGCTAAATTTGCTGCAGATTTCCGCGAAGCTGAATTGGCTGACAAAGAAGTTGAATATACAGTGAACGTTAAAGAAGTTCAAAAACGTGTTGCTGTTGAATCTGAAGAAGCTTTATGCGAAAAAATGCAAGTTGAATCTGTTGAAGATTTACGCAAAAACATCAAGGAAGGTTTAGAAACTGAACTAGAGATGCAGAACGAACACGCTTTACGTACAAAAGCAATGGAATTAGTCGTTGACGCTGCTGGTAAATTTGATTTACCTCCTGCAGTTTTAGATAATGAAGTTCAAAAAGAATTAAGACGCATTGCAAATGCAACAGTGAAAACGGAAGAAGAAGCTGAAGAATTCAAAAATAATTTAGACTCTCACCGTGAAGAAGCTGAAAAAGCTGCAAAAGAAAAATTAACGAAAATTTTCGTTTTAAAGAAAATTGCTCAAGCTGAAGAAATTACAGTTACTCAAGATGAAGTTGATACACAAATTGAAATGTTAAGCCAATACTATGGTTATAAACCTAGCGATTTGCGTAAAACAATGGAAGAGAATGGCGGTATGGATGATGTACAAATTGAGATGATGATGGCTAAAGTTGCTGATTTTATCGTTGAAAATAGTGCAAACAAAGCTGAAGACGCTGAGTGATATTTTGATATAGAAAATTATAAATTAATATAATTTTGAGAATATCATACATAAAGTAGTGACTTTAACAGTTATTATTTTAAATAATTAAAAATTGTCGTGGAATTTTGTTGGGTTTATGCCATATTATAATTTCACGACAATTTATTTTTGTAAGCTAAATTTGATTTAATTGAAATTCTTTGCAGATATTGTAGAGAATAAATATATAGATAGGAGAATAGTTATGAATAATTCTGTATTAGTGCCGATGGTTATTGAGAAAACTGGAGCTGGTGAACGTGCGTGTGATATTTATTCTCGTTTGCTGAAGGACCGAATTATCATTTTAGGGACAGCTGTTGATGACCATGTAGCAAATTCAATTGTTGCTCAGATGTTATTTTTACAGTCTGATGATCCTAAAAAAGATATTGAGTTTTATATCAATAGCCCTGGTGGATCAATTACTGCAGGATTGGCAATTTATGATACGATGCAACTACTATCATGTGATGTTAAAACATATTGCATGGGGCAAGCTGCAAGTATGGGTGCGGTGCTATTATGTGCAGGAGCTAAAGGTAAACGTTATGCGTTACCAAATTCACGTATCATGATTCATCAACCATGGGGTGGAGCGCAAGGAACTGCTGCTGATATTGATATTCAAGCACAAGAAATTTTACGCATGAAAACTTCATTAAATAAAATTATTGCATCACACACTGGGCAAACTGCACGTAAGATAGCTCGTGATACTGAGCGTGATAATTTTATGTCTGCTGAAGAAGCTGTTACGTATGGTTTAATTGATGCTGTAGTTGGTAATGCGAAATAGACGTATAGTTTTGTAAAAAGGATTTTTATAATGAGTGAAAACAATAATAATAAATATGGTGCGGGGGTTTGTTCATTTTGCGGACGAAGCGCAGATGAAGTTTCTGGACAGTTAATTACCAGTCCAAATGGAGCATCAATTTGTCAGCATTGCGTAGAGATTTGTGGAGATATTTATGGACAAAACAACGCAGTTGAAGAGGAAAAACACAACGAAGCGTTGACGGCAATTGCGGAAATGGAAGTGCCAACCCCTAAGGAATTGCATGCACATTTAGATAATTATGTAATTGGTCAAGAGCATGCGAAGAAAGTTTTATCAGTGGCAGTTCACAACCATTACAAACGTTTGCAGTTTTTGCATAATCGTGAAGAGCGTCGCTCAGCGATGCTTAATGGAGAGGACGCAATTGAGCAAGATGATTTCGCTGATATTGAATTAGATAAAAGCAATGTGTTGTTTATTGGACCAACTGGTTCGGGAAAAACATTATTGGCGCAGACATTGGCTAAGTCACTGCACGTGCCATTTTGTATTTGTGATGCGACAACTGTGACTGAAGCTGGTTATGTTGGTGAAGATGTTGAAAATATTATTTTGCGCTTGGTTCAAGCTGCTAATTATGATATTGAATCGGCTCAACTTGGTATTATTTATATTGATGAAATTGATAAAGTGGCACGCCGTACTGAAAATGTTTCAGTAACACGTGATGTCTCCGGTGAAGGAGTTCAGCAGGCGTTGTTGAAAATTTTAGAAGGTACGGTTGCTAATATTCCTCCAAAAGGCGGACGTAAGCACCCTCAACAAGAATATTTACAAATTGATACTTCAAATATTTTATTTATTTGTGGTGGAGCATTTGTTGGCTTAGAAAAAATTATTAGCCGCCGTAGTGGGCAACAAGTTGTTGGTTTTGATAATATTAAGAAAAATAGTGAAGTTGCTGCCAAAAAGGATGCTGAAAGTGATGAAGTTTTAGCACAATGTCAGGCTGAAGATTTAATCAAGTTTGGCTTAATTCCTGAATTTATCGGCCGTTTACCAGTCTTTTCATTTTTAAATAAATTGCAAAAAGATGATTTGAAACGTATCCTCCTAGAGCCTAAAAATTCATTGGTTCAACAATATAAGAAATTGTTAGAAATTGATGGGGTAGAATTAGAATTTACAGAAGATGCGATTGATGAATTAGCTGAAAAAGCAGTTTCAAAAGGAACTGGAGCACGTGGACTTCGCTCAATTTTAGAACAGTTAATGCTTGAAATTATGTACACCGTTCCGTCTGATAGAGATGTTACCAAATGTACAATAAATGGCGCAGTTGTTAAAGACGAAGCTGAACCAAAGGTTGTTCGCAAAAAGTCAAAGAAAAAATAATCTTAAGAGTTAAGATATTTTTTGAAAAATATTGAAAAAAAAGCGAGTATTGAGCTACTCGCTTTTTTTTTATGTTTCTAGAGATGCACTTCTTGATGTAAAAAATATAATTATGTTTTAACAAATATTGGTAGTCGTGGACGGTGTGGCAGATTCGATTGAGGAATTTTGTTCTAACTCAAGTAATACTTTATTTACATCTTCAATAAAATTTTCAGCCATATCAAGAGTAAAACGTTCTCGGCAAACAATTCTCAAAACTGCGATATGCTCTGCTTTTGGGGGGAGGGTATAAGCTGGGACGACCCATCCGTATTCATGTAGTAGCTTAGATATTTGAAAAACATTGTATTTGTTGTCATTAAGTAAACAAACAGCAGTAACAGGTAAATAATTACAGTCGGTTAAAATTTTAAATTTGCCTGTTTCTAAAAGTTTAGCCTCAACGTAGCGTGCCACTTTAAGAATATTATTAATGATGTTATGATAGCCAGTTTTGCCAAGGCGTAAAAAATTATAGTATTGCGCAATTACTAAAGAGCTTGGTTTTGAGAAATTTAAGCTATAATTTGGCATACTGCCTCCTAAATAATTTATGTGGAAAATTAGTTCTTCTGGGATAACTTCTTTGTTTTTAAACAATACTGTTCCCATTCCGACATAAACTAAGCCAAATTTATGGTTTGAAATATTAATGGACTTAACTTGCTCCAATCTGAAATCCCATTTTAGGTCTGGAAAGGCAAATGGGGCAACAAATCCACCACTTGCCGCATCAACATGAATTGGAATATCTAAATTTTGTTCTTTTTTTAGTTTAAGCAAATACTTGTTAATACTTGTAAAATCATCAATTTGTCCTGTAAAAGTTGTTCCTAAAACTGCTCCAACGGCAATAGTGTTTTCGTCGACATAGTCAATAATGTCTTTGCCATTTATAGTGTATTTATCTTCTGTCATTGGAATAACACGCATTTCGACATCAAAATATAACGCAAATTTTTCCCAACAAGAATGAACATCTGCGCCAAAAACTATATTAGGTCTTGAAAAATCTTTGCCCTCAGCTTCACGGCGTTTGCGCCAGTTCCATTTATGAACCAAAAGCGCCAACATAATGGCTTCACTTGAACCAATTGTCGCAGTGCCTGCACTATCGTCGCTATGACACATATTGCCCATCATGCGAATAACTCGATCATGAATAATACGAGTTTGTGGATATTCATCTTCGTCAATATAATTTTTATTCAATGATTCAATGATGATTTTTTCGGCTTCATCTTCCATCCATGTAGTTACGAAAGATGCTAAGTTTAATGATGGGTTGCAGTCTAAATTTAATTCATCGTGGATAAAAAGATAGGTTGCCCTTGGGTCTAGTGATTCATCTGGTATTTTGTCTTTTGGAATTTCTTGAGTGACCCAGCGTCCAGAATAAGATTCTTCGGGCGGACGTTGAATTAATTCAGAACGGCGACTATCTTTTTTATTGTGATACATTTTATTCCTCGTTAGTTGATGGCATTTTTTTATAGAATATATGCATGGAAATTAATTCTTTTTATAAAATTATAGGTGGTGAAAACTGTTATATAAAGAGTTTATTCTTAAATATTTAATTTTTTTGACAATAAAAATTTTATAATTACGTTTTTTGTATTAATGTAAAGAAGGTTAATTTTTATTTAAATTACAAGAGAGAAAAAGAGAAAGTTATGAAAAAAAATTTATATTTTTGTTGTTGGTTTTGACATTTTTGTTTATAAATATGTCATTTGGAGCAGAAATTAACAAACTTAAAAATGCTTCTGTTGAGTTTAAAGATAATGTTTTAACGTTGTCTACAGGTAAAGTTGTTCGTAAACTTAAAGTCACTAACGCAGGGTTAAAAACATTTTTCATTGGATTAATCAATAAAGATAAATCTATTAGAGAAGTTGTTAGTTTAACTCCTAATGATTTGTCAGGTTCTGATTTTACTGTTAACGCTACTTATTGGTCAAAAGCATATAGTAGTAGTTTTCGAGAATCTTTAAAAAATAATTTCACAGCGAAATTATTGGATATTAAAACTTCAATTGATGATGATAACCATTTCACCACACCACACTTTAAAACGGTAGTAGAATTTGAATATAGTAAAAGTTTTATTCTTCGCTACACTGCTTGGACATATCCAAATGCGACGGGATTTCGTTCTCAAATTTCAGTTAAAGGTATGGCTGTAAGTTTAAAAAAAGAGATAAATCCTATCAGTTACTGTGATGCTGTGACATTACCAAAATCATTTGATAATTTTACAAAAATTGGATATTACTCAGATACACAAAATCGTAATAGTATTGAAGAGGAAATTGTTTACAAAACAAAAAATATTAATGATAAAAAATATGCCAATTTAATTATTGCTGATAATAATAAAGATCTTGGATTGATGCTAGTTAAAGAGAATAGTGGCTGTGTTAATACACCAAAGGTAAAAATAAAATTTGGAAAGTTTTTACTTATAAATAATGATTTGTTAGTAAATGAAGGATTAGGTTGGAGGGCTAAAGATTTATGTTTACAGCATAAAGAGTTTCGTAAATGTTTTGCATCATGGTTAATTGTTTACCAAAAAGAGTGTGAGGCTAATAATTTAGATGATAGTCGCCAGTTGGCTCTTAAAGAATTTGATCGTTCGCGCTATGTTGTTAATAAAAAACTAGATATGTATATTTTAGCGAATAGTTGGGGTTCAGGAAATACATATGATCAGAGTAAATATGCAAGTCGTGAGGAAAATATTCTTAAGGAAATAATTTCGCAGGCTGATTTAGGGATCGACGTTCAGCAAATTGATGATGGTTGGCAAGGCTGGGGATATAAAAATTGGCGCACCGTTCCTCAAATTGTTAACAAGGGGCGTAAAGAACCTAAAAAAACTTATGATATGTATCCACAGGGATGGAAAAATGTTAAAGCTTTAGCAAAGGAAAAGAATATGCGATTAGGTTTGTGGGCGTCAAATGCGATTGATGGAGACAGCTTATTTTATAATTATCAAAAAGGAGGATTCAATTATTATAAAATTGACTTTGCTTATTTAAGCACAATGCCAAAATTGCGTGCACTAGAAAATAAAATTCGCACTTTTATTACAAAAGCAAACCACAATGTGCGAGTTAATTGGGACGTAACAGAAAAAAATCCTCGTATGGGGTATTTCTTTGGACGTGAATATGGCAATATTTTCTTAGCAAACCGTAAACCAAATACACCAGAGAGTGTTGTTTATAAGCCATTTTTAGTTTTGCGTGATGCATGGCAAATTAGTGAAAATCTAAACCTTAATAAATTTCAAGTAACAGTGCAAAATGGACTTGATACTAACAAAAAAGAAAGCGATGCATATTTATATAAACAAGATTACTTGACGGCAATTGCTTTAATGAGTTCGCCTTTATTTTTCCACTTAACACAAAAATATGATGATGAACAACGTGATGCGGTTCGAGCTTTATTAAAAAAATATAAGGGAATTCGTAGTAATCTTTATGATTGCTATACTTTTCCAATTGGTAATAAGCCAGATAATAAATCATATGTTGGTTTTCAGGCTGTTGATGTAAAAAACAACTATAAGACAGGCTATTTATTGATTTTTAGAGAAAGACTAAATCAAGAATCAAAAAAGAAAATTCAATTAAAATTTAATGGTAATAAAGAGCAAGAATACCATTTTGTAAATCTAATGATGGGAAGCTCTTTTAGTGCAAAATCTGATAGTGCAAATTGTATTGAATTCTCTATTGCTAATGGAGGTCAGTATTTATTTTTGAGTTATCAAAAAAAGTAAAACTAGAACTAAATAGTATAATAACAATTAAAAGCCCTATTCAAAATTATGAATAGAGCTTTTAATGTTAATTTTTATCGGCAATTAAGACCGCGCCATTTTCTTTATATTGTGCAAAATCTTCGTTGAGTGATCTAATAGCAATATCTCCATTACTGTCCTCTTTATAATATTTTACAACTAAGGATGCATCACCTTTTCGTTCTCCCGTAATCTGACTGCCAATAACGTTTTTCGCAATAAACTCCTTGAGCAGAGCGCAGTTTGCTTCATCCAATTCTCCAACGCCATGCAAAAAACCTGTGCGTGGACCGAGTTCGCCTTTTATATCCCTGTTAACACAGCTAACTGTCACCATTCCATTTTCAGAAATATTAACAATATGGCAAGGTAGGTCAGAAATATTCTTGGTCATCATTACTTTACAGTGTAATAGGAGAGCCACAAATATAAAGATCGCAAATGTAACAAGGTATTTCATTTGCTTCACCTTTAAGATTGTTTTTTTTTGTAATAATATTTTAAGTTAAGAAATTTAAAAATACAAGAAAAAATTAATAATATTAATACTTTTTTAGTAAAAATTGCCATTTTACATAAATGTTTTGCTAAATTATAGGTATTTATTCGGTAAATTAAATTAAAATACATTAAGAAAAGTGTTACTACATTTTGATAATAAAGCTGTTGCAAAAGTAAACTGTAAGAATAAAAAATGGCAGGAGCGGTGAGGCTCGAACTCACGACCTGCGGTTTTGGAGACCGCTGCTCTAGCCAACTGAGCTACACTCCTGCATGGTAATTATAGTTAATTACTGTGAGCTATTTACTATAGCTTGAAAAGTTGTTTTTGCAAGGATAATTACGCTCAAAAAGGCAAAATATTATAAGTAATAAACAAATGGAAGAAATGGTTTTAATTGTAAATGTATTATAGTAAAACGGTTGCTATAGGAAAAGAACTTCAAGGCGAGGTGGCTTTAAATAATAATGTTGGTATGAAATTTAAATAAACTAAAGAGCCGGGAGCAGCTATGGATTTCAACTTTTAAGCACTGAAAGAATGCCCAATTTACGGCTTTAATACGCAAAGAGTATTAACCGCATTTCTCAAAACCTAAAAATATTCCAACTACTACAAAAACAAAACTTGAAATAAAAGCTAAGATAAATTAGCTTGAAAAGAGGGAGGGATGGTAGTTAAGCTTATGAATTTATTAAAGATTATAGTGTTGTAAAGGAATTTTTACTAATAATTATATTTAATTTTTAAAAATATAGCCTGTTTATAATGCCCTGATTGTTAATATGTTATGTTTTTTTAAGGTGGAATTTTATTTTTATAAAAAATATTACTATTGATTTGCTTTTTAAAGGTTTATCTTTAAGTAAGAATGGTTCTTTAAAACCAGGTTTTTATTGAACTGTGGATGTAAGTATTTCCAAATCAATTCATCAGCCTCCGCCTCACTACCTTGTGGAAGATTATATGAATGAATTGTATAGCTTTATCAATAGTGAAAATGATGAAGAAAAGTATCATCTGATAAAAATAGCACAAGCTCATCATCGTTTTGCATGGATTCACCCTTTTCAAGACGGAAATGGCAGAACTGTCAGAGCTTTAACTTATGCTATGCTTATAAAATATGGTTTTCAAGTTGATTTGGCAGGGCGTCTTCTTAACCCGACTGCTATATTTTGTAGTAATAGAGCCCTTTATTATAGAGCATTGTCGTGGGCTGACACAAATGAAAAAGAAAAAATGTTGGCCTGGTGTGAATATGTTTTTAAAGGCTTAAGTCATGAAATTGAAAAAGTTGATAAACTTTTAGATTATGACTATCTTTCTAGTAATATTTTAATGAAGTCTTACATGATGCGAAAGAGCGAAAAATAATATATGAAAGAGAGTTTAAAATTTGTAGTTATATGGTTCAAAAAAATCAGTGCAAAATTCAACCGAAAGACTTGAGAGATGTATTAAAAATGGATTCTGCTCCTATGCGATCAAAAATTTTAAAATCAATGAAAGATTATAATTTATTGATGAAATGTGATAATTTTGGACTGAAAAAAACGGAATATATTCTTTGTTTGAAGCCAATAATGACTTGTATTATAAAGCAACTTAGGGACTTAGATTTTATAGATAAAAATATTTAAATTAACCTTTAATACCCCAACGTTAGTGGAGCGAGAATGGGCATGGCTAGTTCACCTTAGTGACACTAACGTCTGCATTGACTTCTTCTACTATTTCAAATTATACCACCTAAAAAGAAATTCATTGTCGTTTGATTAACATTCACATTTTTTAACAAATGCTCGTTCGGCTTCGCCGTTGAACCTTTTATCGGTTCTGCGAATAAATTCGTATTCTATTATGACTACGTCATAAGAATTCTGTAAAAATATTGATAACTCTATATGAAGTTTTTAATTGAATTAAGTGAGTTGAATAAAAAAAAATGGTCGGGGTAGCAGGATTCGAACCTGCGACCCTTTGGTCCCAAACCAAATGCGCTAGCCAGACTGCGCTATACCCCGACTTGAGGTGAACTTCATAAAAGCTTGAAAAATGGTCGGGGTAGCAGGATTCGAACCTGCGACCCTTTGGTCCCAAACCAAATGCGCTAGCCAGACTGCGCTATACCCCGGATCAAAATTTTATTCAGTTGTAATTGCCAAAAAATAACCATAATTAGAAAAAAAATGGTCGGGGTAGCAGGATTCGAACCTGCGACCCTTTGGTCCCAAACCAAATGCGCTAGCCAGACTGCGCTATACCCCGGTTCTTTAACAATTGAGCTATTAAGTTACTCTTTTTTTCAAATAAAGCAAGTGTTATTTATAGTTTTTTTCAAAAAAAAAAAAACTTATTTTTTCGCCGCAAATCAACCTTGCTGTAAAATTGTTTAAAAGTTTATGGTTCACCTAATAGTAGGCTTAAATTTTTTTAGTGAAATCTGTTTTGAAATACCAGAATGTAGCAACATTTTAATCATAGTTTTATTATTAGATTGAACAACTTTTACTCCCTTTAATTTTTCAACTAGTTGAAAATTTCCTTTTAAAACTACTGAAATAATTTTGGATTTGCTATAGCCCCAGTTACTATCTCCCAAGCGAGTATGGTTTTTTTAACTGTAAATCAGGATAAGCTATTGCAACATCTAATTGATTTTTCTCGCTATTCTTCTTAATAATTAATGTACATTTACTACTTATTGCTATAACATTACCTAGGTTTATCTTTGGCAAATCGCGCCATGCAGAAATTGCTAAGGCTTTATTTCTTGAATCATATACTGCTTGAACTGAGCTTGAATTGGTAATTATTTTTACTGACGCATTTTTTGCACTCATTTTTTTTGCAAATTCTGCCGTTTTTTCTGGAGTTGAATATGGCAAAATAATATAGCTATATCTTGCTTTATTTGGAGCTGTTCCATGGTTAAAATAAGCTGTTGCATAATTACCAGTGCTTTCTTTTTTACCGTTAGCATTTGGGGATTTTTGATGTCCACGTTTGAAATATAGTCGTTGTTTATCAAAAATGTAATAACCATGCTCTGAATCAAATATTGATACGGCTGCATTTTTAATTTCAGGAACTAAGTTTGCACCACTATTGGTTTTGGTTGAAATTTTATTATTATTTAGATATATTGCATCGCTACCATGCAAATAATCTTGAAAAATTGTTGTTACGGTTTCACCATCTTTAAGCTTGTTTTTTATATCAATTCCTAAACAAACAACCTTATCATTGAGAAAAAAATAGCTTTTTTTTGCTCTAAAACTTGCCAATCCTTGTGCTTTGCTACCATGAATATCAATTGCTGAAACTCCAAAACTTCCCAATTCAACTCCACCTGCATAAGTATGCGGAGCACGGTAACGTTTATAATCTTTTTTCTTAACTTTTTCCCAGTGATCCCATGCCACAGTAGTTGTTCCAGGCATAAAACGCCAATCCCAACCTGGTTCGCCGATATCGTATTTTAATTTTATAGCTCCACTGCGTAGCAATGTATCACGGAAAAATAATAAAGTCCCGTAGCCAAGATAGGTAGAATAATTAAATGATTCAGCTTCATACTGGAATTTAGAGTGTAACTTTAAGACTCCCAGCCAGTTTTGATGACGTTGAATTGCTGCTGCGCCCCAGTTCATTGCTAAATGGCCTTGTTGTTCACTTGTTGCTGCTTGGACATTATTTTTTTCGGCTTCTTTGATAGCTAAATTATAGATATTTTTGTTTTTTACTAATGTTTTATTTGCTTTTTTGGTAAGTCTTTCGCATTGTAGTAAATATAACCTTAAAGCTTCTCTGTCAATTTTTGATTTACGGTCAATGGTTCCTGCTAATGCCATATAAGCAAGCTTATCTCCTAAATTAGTTCCAGATCCCCCATAACGCTTCGGGTCAAATCCTTTACCAGATAGCGTTGGAGGGTGCATTGTTAATTTATTATAAAAATCGTGTTTAAAGACTACTGAACGAATTAAGTTATGTGAATAAGGATTTATTGCAAATTCTGTTTGAGATAGAATCCAAACTATTTTTGCTGAGATTTCAATGGCACTTTTTGCATAGTGGTCTAAAAATCCCAAATGATGATATCCTGCTCCATCAGGCTTAAAGCCATCGGCAGCTCCAGGAGAATAACGAAAAACTATATTATTTAGCCAGCGAGTGAATTTTTTTAAATGAAAAACTTTTTCGCGTTTGCTAGGAAACAGCAATGTATACATTGGGTAATCAAGCAATCTCATACGCATGTAGTCAATATCTTCACCTCGGTGATTACGTTCATAGCCTTTTCTTCCCGATAAGTAGTATGAATAATTTAAATACATACGGTTAAATGATAATCGTGATGCCATATTTTTGACGACAGCATTAGTTAATCGTTTGTGATTGTAGAGCACTTTTCTCATAGAAAATAATGATGAAACATAACGATCTCCACTGCCACTCCAACTGTCAGGCATTCCGCCGATGTACCAATGGTAGTCAAACATCATGATAAACATATTTTCAAGTTTGTTGCGTTGTTTAATGTCATTGCTTAACCAGTAAGCATTAGCAATATCATGTAGTAATATGGCAAAATCATTTTCGGGAGATTGCCAACTACTATAATTAGGTATAATTGTAACATTAATCCCATTCATTGCCCAAGGAGTACGTGTTATTTTTAACTTTTTATAACGTTCAGAAATACTTTTAAATTTTTTAGCATCTAGTCCAGTCGCTTCTGAAACTGAAATGTTAGCATTTAACAATAAATCTAAACGCTGCTCTACTTTAGCGATATCAGCCAAATCTTTTGTGTTTGGAGCAGGGAGCAGTGTGCTTTTTGGCATTTTAATACGTAATTTTTTGTCACTTCCATCGCTAGCTGTATCCATTCGAAAATCTTTAGATTTTTTTCCTCCTCCAAGTTTTGGGTTTTTGATGTAGGAAATACAGCCAATGTAAACATCTTTTGAGCCGTTTAAAGCAGTAATACGTAAATGTGTAGTTCCATTAATTAGTTCGTTTCTTGATTTATTCCACAAGTTATAGGTGTGAGTTAACGTTTTATAACGAAAGTCAGCTCTGAACTGAGTGTGGTTCCAGTAACGGCGTGAGGAAGTAAATTGATAGCTAAGTAAAGTGTTTTTCTTGTCGTTTAGAAATTCGATGCGGAATTTACGAACTTCACCTCCGTCGACAAGAAGTGCCAAAAAAAATTGTAGCATTCTAATTTTACCTAAGTTCATAGGTATGGTCAGTGAATCATTAACTTTACATTTCCATAAAATTGAGTCGATATTATCATTGAAAATATATTTATTTGAAAGAACTAGTCTTGATTTAGTGGATGTCTTAAATTTTTTTAAGTCACGGTTTGAAAATTTCTGCCAATTTTTTGCTTTTGATAATTCAGTTAGTTGAACTTTGGTGTGCTTTTTTGATTGCTCATTGATAGGCATATACCTTGGAGCAAAGCTGGCATTAAGCTTGGCTGAACCAGTTAGCATTAATGCCAACGAAACAACACTAATGTTTTTCCTAAAAAAAGTAAAAAAATAGATTTTTCTCATACTACAAATCCTTTTCTGCTTCATAATCATACATTTGCGAATATGATAGTAGCTCAAAAGGAAAAAATCAATTAAAAGAGCTTTTAAAAAATAAAAAAAACAAGAAAAAGTCGATATAATGGAATAAAAATCATAAAAGCACTAATTATTTATTGTATTTTCTTAAAGTAGCTATTATTATTTACTGTAGTATTCAAAAATAATAATGAGATTATAGCTATAATGATAAAATTTAAAAATATATTGAAGTTGAGAGCTGTTTTTTTAATCAGCTTGTTTATGTTGTTTAACAGTTGTCAAAATGAAGACCCTTCAATTTCCTCCTATACTTCTCCTAAAATGTATGAAAAATTTCAATATAGTGAAGTAGCTCAAAAGACATTTAAAAAGCATATTGGACCAGTACGTAATCCTGTTATTTTAGTGCATGGTTTTTTGGGCTCAAAGCTTGAAAATATTCGAACTAAAGAGATTGTCTGGGGTGAAATGACTTCTCGTATGATTTTGAGAGGTTACAGCGATGATTATTTACGTCAATTAAGTTTGCCGATGGGAAAAGGAAAGAGTTTGGCACAATTAACTGATAATATTCGCCCTATTAGCGTGCTGGATAGTTTCAATGTTGTTCTTTGGTCAATAAATTTTCAAATTAGTGGCTATAACAAAATGATTGAAATTTTATCACGAACTGGTTACGTTTTGAACAATGATTTTGCTGTAGAAGATATTAAAAGTGCTGAAGACATTCCTTCAATGTTTACATTTTATTATGATTGGCGCAGAAGTTTACCAGAAAATGCCGCTCGCTTACATGATTTTGTATTAGAGAAACGTAAAAAAATTCAAATGCTTTATCAAAAATATTATCGTGTAAAAGATTTTGACTTGCAATTTGATATTTTGGCTCATTCTATGGGAGGGCTTGTTAGCCGTTACTACTTAAGATATGGGGATCAACAGTTGCCAGCGGATGGCTCTTTGCCAAAGTTTGATTGGCGTGGCAGCAAATATATTGATACATTAGTAATTATTGGTACACCAAACTCTGGATATTTAGATACATTTAGAGAGTTGGTTGAAGGATTGAAACTTGATGAACGTGCGCCTATCTACCCTAGAGCTACAATTGGAACGTTTCATTCGTATTATCAAATGTTGCCTTTAACTAGTACCAGAAGTGTTGTTTATGATGACGCTGGCGGCGAAAATATTGATATGTATGATGTTAATAATTGGATTCTTAATGGTTGGGGACTTGCAGATCCTGAAATTGATAGTGAATTACAAATTTTATTGCCAAATATTAAAACAGTTGGTGAACGACGAGCTATTGCGATTGATCATTTAACAAAGTGTTTGAAAAAAGCAGAGCAGTTTAATCGTGCAATGCGTATTTATAAAAAAGCTCCAATTGACGTGCGATTAATTTTGTTTGCTGGAGATGCTGTGGATACACCGCGTCAAGCAATTATTGATCGTGGAACAGGAAAAATAATTAAAACTAATTATGATGCTGGGGATGGAAAAGTTTTAGCTACAAGTGCAGTTATGGATGAACGTGATGGGCGTGATTGGGCAGCCTTTGCTCATACTCCAATTGACTGGGATGTTATAATTTTCCTAAAAGCTGCTCATATGGGAATTACAGAAAGCTATTCATTTGCTGACAATGTAACTTTTTATTTGTTGTCAATGCCATCAGAAAAGGATAAACAGCGCTTGAATTATTATCGAAAATATTACGATAAAAATATTCGTGATAAAGGGTATGAGCATAGTATAATTGACTAAAGCTAGCTATTTATTATGCGAGCGTATATCTTTTCCGTAGTAAAGAATATCGAATCTTTGGTTTGCATATTTCACAGAATATTTTACTTTACCCCATAATGAAAATCCATATTTCTTTAACAGTGCCACGCTGTGTTTATTAGCGCAGATAACTGTTGCGAATAGAACCTCAAAGTTTAACGTTGGTGCTTTTTTAAGTAGGAATTCAATTAACACTGAGCCAATATCTCGTCCTTGAAAATCTTTATGAATGTATTTACTAATTTCTGAGGTGTGACTGGTTGCTTCTCGATTATAGTATGGACTAAATAAACACCACGCAACAACGTTATTATTAACGCAGTAAACATAAATATTATAACGCCCCTGTTGGTGGTCATTGAACCATTTAGTCGTTGAACTTAGTGATTGAGGCTCCGTGTTTGCAGTTTGATACCCAGCTGTGATAGCGAGCGTGGTTGTAGATTTTGTTTAGGTTCATGACAACTAAACTTGAAAATATTTTAATTTAAGTTTTTTTATTAAATGAGTAATAAATATATAAAACGGTCGAAAATTTCTGATGCGAAGTTTCTTGAGATTTTGAAGTATTTTGTCTACGATATTGAAGCATCAAAAATTGCAGAATTAACGAACCTAAATAGCAGCAGTGTCAACAAGATTTTAAAGGCTTTTCTATTAAGAATTGTTGTGATTTGCGAGCAGTAATGCATTTTTGCAGATGGTAGCGTTGAACTTGATGAAAGCTACTTTGGAGCTCGTCGTATACGTGGCGTTCGAGGGCGTGGATCACGAGGCAAAAGCATTGTTTTTGGTATGATTAAGCGTGGAGGGAAGGTATACACCCAACAATTGGATAACTGTTCTCGCCAGCAACTTTACCCAATAGTCAGCAAGAAAATTGCCAAAAATGCAACAATTTACACCGATTCTTTCAGAACTTACAACGGATTGGTTGACTTTGGCTATCGGAGGCACGATCGTGTTAAACACGGCGAAAATGAATTCGCCGATGGACACAATCACATCAATGGGATTGGGAATTTTTGGGGCATTGCCAAAACTAGGCTTGCTCGTTTTAAAGGTATTTCCAAAAACACGTTCTATTTGCACTTTAAAGAATGTGAATTCAGATTCAATTATAGGTATAAAAATATCTATAAATTTCTTCTGAAAAATTTTAGAAATAAGCTGCTTAAGTTGTCATGAACTTTTGTTTATTGCTTTAATGTCATCAGTTGATGCTAAGCTAATCATTAGTTAGTGCTATTCTTTTGTATAAATTGTTTGATCCTCTAATTCTGCGTCAGCAAACCCTTTTTTGCGTAAGAAACAGCTATCGCATTTTCCGCAAGCACCGCCATCTTTACCAGGATTATAGCAACTATTTGTTAAGCGATAATCAAGACCAAGCTTAACGCCTAACTTAATAATTTCCTCTTTTTTAAGGAATTGTAATGGTGCTTGAATGTTAAAACTCCATCCTTCATCATCGGCTTTTGTGCCTAAATTTGCACATTTTCTAAAAGCTTCAATAAATTGAGGACGACAATCAGGATATCCAGAATAATCCACGCTATTTACACCAATAAAAATATCTCGGCAACCTAAAACTTCTGCCCAACCAACTGCAAATGATAAAAAGATGGTATTACGAGCTGGTACGTAAGTTATTGGAATGCCCTCTTCGCTATTTGCTTCAGGAACTTCAACATCGCTAGTTAATGCAGAACCGCCCCACTGGCGTAAATCAATATTAATAACAATATGTTGCTTCACTTTTTCTCCGTAAAAGTCAACAACTTGCTTAGCATATTTTAATTCGGCTTCAGCACGCTGTCCGTAATTAAAGCTAAGTGCATAAACTTCAAATTCTTTCTCTAATGCATCGGCTAAACATGTTGCAGAATCAAGTCCGCCACTTAATAAAACTACCGCTTTTTTAGGATTATTTTCTTGGATCATAATTATACTCCTTGCTCGTCTGGATGCCAGATTATTTTATGAATTTGTAGCTGGATACGGCAATTTTTAATGTTATCTTTGACTAACCACTCAACTATTTGACTTGGTTCAACTTTTGTCCACATCGGGCTAAATAATAATTCGTTAACTTTATCTGCTAAAGAATACTTTTTTATGTAGCTTACAGCAAAATCATAATCAGCACTAGAGCCAATAACAAATTTTATTTGATCATGTTTCGCTAAATAATCAACATTATTAATGTTAAATGACTTTCCTTCATTACTGGATGGTGTTTTAATGTCGATAATCTTTACTACATCTTCGGGGATATTTTTAATTGAAATACTGCCATTAGTTTCAATTAATACCGTAATATCATGCTCTAAAAGTTTTTTGCATAATTCAATTACAGGTTTAGTTTGTAATAATGGTTCACCGCCAGTGATTTCAACTGTTTGAAATTTTGATTTTAAAACTCTTTGAAGTATTTCATCAATAGTAGTGATCTTACCATCATTTGCTTTTTTTGCATAAAGTGTATCGCAATAAGAGCAGGATAAATTGCAGCCAGCTAAACGTATAAAATAACATAGTCTGCCAGTATAAGAACTCTCGCCTTGAATGCTACAAAATTCCTCAACAACATTTAATGCTGTATCTTTGGAGCTTTTTTTAATATCTGGGGCAAAAAAATTAGTCAATTGAGTATGTTGCTCCACTTTTAGCTGATTCGCAAATACGCACTTTTTCAACTTCAACACGCTCATCGTTTAAAGCTTTTGATAATGAATCAAAAACAACTTTAGCGATTTGTTCGCTAGTTGGGTTTTTTGTTGAAAAATATGGTAATTCATTTAAATGAGCGTGATCAAATTCATCAAGAATCGCATCAAGTTCACGCTTTAAAATTTTAAAATCAACCGCCATGCCGATTTCATCTAACTCTTTTGCTTTAACGACAACTTGGACTTGCCAGTTATGGCCGTGTAATTTTGCGCAATCTCCTTGGTATCCACATAAATTATGCGCCGCTGAAAATTCTCTTTCGATATCTACTCTATACATATTTGATTTACTTCCTATTTAAATTAATTTTATTATTCAACACACTTAATATAAGGTTTTAAGTGAAAAATCAACACTTTTCACTTAAAAAGTGCCACTTTTTTATATTACAAGGCAAATTAAATCGTAAACTATGATTATTTCTTGATTGAATTTACGAAAAATAGGGACAATTTTGTAATAACTTTTAGGTAAATATTTTTAACTAATATTTGTTTTTATTGATAGATATTTTTTTATCTATATTTTAATAAAAAAAGAGCTATTTTCGCTATTTTATTAGATATAAAAGTATCTAAGAGCGCCTTTAAGGGGGAATTTTTACAAAAAAAAACAAAATTAACAAAAAATCTGCAAAAATTTAGATTGTAAAGACTTAAAACAATATCTATATATAAGTTAACTAATTATTATAATGAACTACTTGGAGGTAAGTAATGTCATCATGTACATGTAGCAAAGATGGTGGTTGTTCAGGAATCGAAGAGATTAATTTAATTAAATTATTCCCTGAAAAAACTAGTGAGTTAGACCGATATATTGAAACATTGAATATTACCAGTGATATTGAACAAAATCGAGGGTATTTAATTCAGGTATTACACCGTGCCCAAGGAATTTTTTCCTATCTGCCTGAAGATGTTCAGTTGCACGTTGCAAATAAATTATCTTTACATTTATCGGAAGTATACGGCGTAATCAGTTTTTATTCATATTTTACAGACAAACCAGTCGGAAAATATAAAATTAATGTTTGCACAGGAACAGCATGTTTTGTAAAAGGGGCAGGGCGTATTTTAGATGAATTAAAAAGATATTTAAGTATTGAAGAGGGTGAAACTACTGCTGATGGTAAGTTTTCACTTGGCGGACTTCGTTGCGTTGGAGCTTGCAGCTTGGCACCAGTTGTGATGGTGAATGATAAAGTTTACGGTAATGTTACTACTGATATGGTCCCACAAATTATTAACGATTGTAGCGAATAAGAAAAGAAAATATAAACTAAATTGTGTCATAAAAATAGAAATTCGGTAGCAAAGTTTATATTTAAAAATTTAGAGGTAATTATATTATGATTAAAGATGCAAATGGGTTAATTGACTACACTGAGGCTTTGAAAAATCAAAGCAGTAGTGAGTTGAAATTGTACGTTTCAATGGGAACGTGTGGAATTGCTGCAGGAACGACACCTGTATTAAATAAAATTTACCAAACAATTGAAGAAAAAAATTTAAAAGATATTATTGATGTTGTTGAAGTTGGTTGTATGGGATTGTGCCATAGTGAACCATGTATTTGCTTAGAAAACAAGGAAACGAATGAAAAAGTATATTATGGGAATTTAAGCGAAGAGCAAGTTGTTCAAATTTTAGAAGCTAAATTTGATACAGAGTTGGCTGGAGCTAAAGTTTTAAATAAGACGTGGAATACTCCGGAAGATGAAGAAATCAGCGATCAAATTCAAACTCGTATTGTATTACGTAATAGCGGAGTAATTAACCCTGAAAAAATTGAAGATTACGTGATGCGAGACGGTTACAAGGCTTTAGCTAAAGCTTTAACAGAGATGAAACCTGCTGGAGTTGTGAGTGAAATTGAATTGTCAGGGCTTCGTGGTCGTGGTGGCGGTGGCTTCCCTACTGGAAGAAAATGGCAATTTGCTGCAAGCCAAGATGCCGATCAAAAATATTTAATTTGTAATGCTGACGAAGGTGATCCAGGCGCATTTATGGATCGTGCTGTTTTAGAGGGCGATCCGCATTCAGTTCTTGAGGCGATGGTGATTGCTGGGTACGGGATTGGTGCTGATAAAGGATATATTTATATTCGTGCAGAATATCCACTAGCAATTAAACGTTTAGAAATTGCGATTGCTCAAGCAGAAGAATTAGGATTTTTAGGAGAAAATATTTTAGGAAGTGGTTTTAATTTCACTATTGAATTAAAATATGGTGCGGGAGCATTTGTTTGCGGAGAAGAAACAGCGTTAATTCATTCAATTGAGGGTAAACGTGGTGAACCAACATTTAAGCCTCCTTTCCCTGCAATTAGTGGACTTTGGGGAAAACCAACGATTGTAAATAATGTTGAAACATTTGCGAATGTTGCAGCAATTATCCGTAATGGTGCAGATTGGTTTAAAAGTATCGGTACTGAAGGTTCTCCTGGTACGAAAGTTTTTGCTTTAGCAGGAAAAATTAACAAGGTAGGTTTGGTTGAAGTACCTATGGGAACTGTTTTACGCGATATTATTTATGGACTAGGTCATGGTATTGTTGATGGACGTGAATTTAAAGCAGTGCAAACAGGAGGGCCATCTGGTGGCTGTATTAAGGCTGATAAATTAGATACTCCAATTGATTACGAATCATTAAAAGCATTAGGATCGATGATGGGATCTGGTGGTATGATCGTAATGGATGAAGATGATTGTATGGTTGATATTGCGAAATTCTTTTTAGATTTCACTTTAGAAGAGTCATGCGGAAAATGTACTCCATGCCGTATTGGTAATACTCGTTTACATGAGTTACTAGAAGATATTTGTAGCGGAAATGGTACAATGGAGACGATTGAAAAATTAAAAACTTTATCAGCAGCGATTAAGGATACTGCACTTTGTGGACTTGGGCAAACTTCGCCAAATCCAGTTATTTCTACATTAAATAATTTTTACGACGAATATATGCAGCACGTTGACCGCAAAAAATGTCCTGCAGGCGTATGTACTAAATTAGTTTCATATACAATTAACGACAAATGTGTTGGCTGTACATTGTGTGCTCGAAATTGCCCAGTTAGTTGTATTAGTGGTGAACGAAAAGAGTTGCATCATATTGATCAAAGTAAATGTATTAAATGTGGTGTTTGCTATACTGCTTGTAAATTCCACGCAATCGACCGCACTTAATATTTAAAGATGGAGAAAATTAAAATGTTTAATTTAAAAATAAATAATATTGATGTTACTGTCGAAGAAGGTTCGACGATATTGAATGCCGCTGAAAAAATTGGTATTAAAATTCCTACACTATGTCATATGTCTTTGGATTGCTTCGATGTGGAAAATCGAACAGGCTCATGTCGTATTTGTGTTGTTGAAGTTGCTAATCGTCCAAATTTAGCACCTGCGTGTTGTACGCCTGTTGTTGAAGGAATGGAGGTAAAAACTAATAGTATTCGTGCTATTAATGCACGCCGTACTATGCTTGATTTATTATTGAGCGACCATCCAAAAGAATGTTTGACATGTGCTAAAAATGGTAATTGTAGTTTGCAGGATTTGGCGGCTGAAATGGATCTTCACCATGTTATGTATGAAGGCGCAATGTCAAAATATGAAATAGATTTAGCAAGTGAGGCAATTGTTCGAGACCTGAATAAATGCATTATGTGCCGCCGTTGTGAGACAGCTTGTAATACTATGCAAACAGTTGGTATTTTAACTGGAGCAAATCGCGGTTTTGAAGCAGTTGTTTCTCCAGCAAGCGGTAAGTCTTTAACAGAAACAAAGTGTGTGTTCTGTGGTCAATGTGTTTCAGCATGTCCAGTTGGCGCTCTAAGCGAAATGAACTACAAATATGATGTTTGGCGTGCAATTAATGATGAAAGTAAAACTGTTGTTGTTCAAACTGCACCTGCTGTACGTGTGGCAATTGGTGAAGAGCTTGGTCTTGAGGCAGGAGAAATTGCGACTGGTAAAATGGTTACAGCATTGAGAATGCTTGGTTTTGATAAGGTGTTTGATACTGACTTTGCTGCAGACTTAACAATTATGGAAGAAACTCATGAATTAATTGAGCGCGTTAAGGCTAACGAAAATTTACCAATTTTAACATCATGTTGTCCAGGGTGGGTAAAATTCTTTGAACATCAATTCCCTGAATTAATTTACATGCCTTCAACCGCAAAGTCTCCACAGCAAATGTTTGGAGCGATTACGAAAAGTTATTACGCTGAAAAAATTGGTAAAAAACCAGAAGATATTGTGGTGGTTTCAGTAATGCCATGTTTGGCAAAAAAATATGAAGCTTCACGTCCTGAGTTTGCTCCAAATGGTGTTCGTGATGTTGACATTGCGATTTCAACTCGTGAACTTGGTGATATGATCAAAGAGGCGGGTATACAATTCTCTAAACTTGATGATAGCGAATATGATAATCCATTAGGTGAATCTACTGGCGCTGCGGTAATTTTTGGAGCTTCAGGAGGTGTTCTTGAGGCGGCATTACGTACGGCTGCAGATTGGTTGACAAATGAAGATCTTAAAGATATTGATTTTGAAGCGGTGCGCGGACTTGAAGGTTCTAAAGAAGCAACGGTTAATGTTGCGGGACTTGATCTAAAAGTTGCAGTTGTTTCAGGTCTTGGTAATGCTCGTAAGTTATTGGAGCGTATTAAAAATGGCGAATCAGAATACCATGCAATCGAAATTATGGCATGTCCAGGGGGTTGTTTAAATGGTGGAGGTCAGCCATATATTCATGAAGATACTTCAATTTTAGAAAAACGTAAAGAAGCTATTTATCGTGAAGATTCAGGCAAAGAAATTCGTAAATCTCATGAAAATCCGTATATTAAGCAGTTATATAGCGAATTTTTAACTGAGCCAGGAAGTCCTCTTGCTCATAAATTGCTTCATACTAAATATGAGGCACGTGAAAACGTTTAAAATGCATTTAGCTTAATTTTTATAAGAAAGCATAAAGCTATTTTGTGTATGGGATAGCTTTATGCTTTTGTTTTTCATAAAAAGGAATTGAATTTTTTTATGATAAATCTTTAGTTAATTCTTCAATAATAATTGCTGTTGTTAGATCATTGTCTTCATCATTAATAATTTGTAATGCCTCAGCCGTTATTTCATCATTAAGATCGATTTCATTTGCGTCAGCCCAGTCTTTTGAAAATTCAAGGTGGCTTGCTAACAATTCATCAAGAACATTTTCTTTATTTAATGCCCGAAATGCCCGCCTAATATGCAATTTAGTAAAAATGGTTTGTTGTGGTTCGGTTGGAGGATCTAGGAGAGTATTGCCCTCGGATAGCCACTTTAAATAATTTTGATAATCGGCATTACGTTCATCAATTGGAATTATTGCTCCGTCATTAATTCTTTCAATTTGTGTATTATTTAATTTTTGATACATAATATTTTCCTTCTTTTAGTATTGTATTTCTGAATTATATAAATAGTTGTCTCCGTGAGCAGTAATAGTCGGCGTTGCTCGCATATTTGTTCTTAAGTCGACATCTTCTACGTTATTAGAACTTCTAATTTGAGTATATTTTTGGCATCTTAATACTTCTAAAGTTTGTTCAACTTCAACAACTCCACAATACTTTTTACCATCATTGACAATTAAATTTTCAATCTTATTATTAGCTTCAGAACAATTAAATTTAAACCAAATTTCTTTGTAGTCGTCAACTGATAAATTTGTTAAATCAAACAATGCTGAACTGTCCTCTTGTGAAGTAGGATCTAGTACTGTATTGCTGTTATCATTTGCTTTTAAAATAATTTGCTTACTCATTAATGCGCTTGAAATATTAGTTAAAGTGCAAAAATTGCCAAATAAATTTGCTCGGTCAATACTATCAAAACCTTGCAATATGTCATAATTACCATTTTGTTCTTCGAAAGTATAACCTTCAAGCTCTCCTACAGCTACGGTTGTAGCATAACTAGAGGTTATTTTTACTCCCCAAGCTGTAGCATTAGATGGTATTGCTGTATCTAAAAACCACTCTTTAGATTCGTTAGCCGAAGAAAAACCAGTAACATTGATAGTCAAAGCCACAATGTATTCCTCAGTTAATAACGCACTATCAACATTATCAAAGTTACTCATGTTTGCCATAGTATATATAACTTGAAAACTTTTTGGAGCATTATATGAGCCTGAATTACGAGTAGTTAATTTGATTTTATCTATCTTTTTTCCTTCACATGCTCTTAATAATACTGCTGTTGTCTTATTGCTAGCACTGTTCCAGCTATTACTATTACTATTATCTTTATTAAAGGCATTTATTGGTAATAGTGTGCTACTATAAGAACTACTAGCCCAACATTTAGAACTATTACTCATCGCATCAGGATAAGCGTCAATAATTGAACCCGTTTTAACATTATAGCCCGTTTTATCCAAATTCTCACTTATGAGAGCTGAGTTACCATCAGGAATATTCCATAGATGTCTATCTCCCCAGTACTCCAAAACGCCTGATAACTCTTTACTTTTTAAATTATCAACATTGTATTGATTGATAGCTCGATTAGGGTTTATCCATAAATTATGTTTTGGCGCATGATAACTATTTTGGTGAGCTTCAATTTCAGTGTTTAAATCACTGTGCGAATGCTCTTTAGTTGCGTAACGTTGGTCATTTTCGCTATTGTGGTTATGTGAATGTGTAGCAATTTCTGATTTTTGCTCTTCGGTCATGTCATTAAAAGTAAAAGGATCACCTTTATCACCTTTTTCTCCGGTATCGCCAGTATCGCCTTTTAACCCCAAAAGTTGTTCAGGTGTAAAATCCTCATAAATAAAAGGATCACCTTTGTCACCAGTTTCCCCCTTGTCGCCCTTTAATGATTCTTTTTGTTCTTCTGTTAGATCAGAAAAAATCATAGTTCCATCTGCGCCTTTGTCTCCTGTATCACCTTTATCACCTTTAAGTAAATTGAGTTCAACTTTAGAAGTCCAACTAGCACCTGAGTCAAAACTGAAACGAACAAATTTTGTTCCAACGCTACTAGCACTAGAGAACCAGTTTGTTCCATCGAAAGAATATTCAATTAATGGTGTGAACAGCACTGTTTGATTATCTAGTTGCTCGTAATTGAATTTATTATTTTGAATTAGAATTTCATCATTAATCAGTAATTTTTCATTAGAAACATCCCATAATAAAATATTAAAATTTAATGTTGCAGAAATTTTTTGATACTTAAAAAACTCGGCTATTTCAAGTGAATCTAGTTTCATATCAAAACTTATTATATTGCCAAGACAACTTTGTTCATAAATTGCTACAACTTTATTACTTTTTAGTATCAATAATTTAAATGTGTTGCTCTCCGTAATGTTTGTTGAATTATGGAAATTCATGATTATTGATTCATTAACAGCACATACTCCATCAGTTTTGGTTATTTTTCGCTTAAATGTGTCGCAAAAAAAGTTAATAACTTTTTTTTTCATGATTGCTCCTTAAATATTTACACCCCTGCAAAATAATTAAAGAAATTATTATTAATATATTATACATTTGTATATATTCAAGATAATTTTCTTTTTTTTTGAAAAAATTGTAATGAATAAATAATTATGATATATTAAAAATATTAGTTATTATCTGTGGAATTTTAATTGGGAGAAATTTATGAAAAAGAAATTTTTTATGGTCGGGAGTTTTATAAGCTTATTATTGGTGGCTTTAAGTCTCAATGGGGAACAAATATCATCTGATAGTACGGTTGAGCCATGGTCTTCAACGCCAACACCTAGAAAAATGATACTAACAGAGACAGAGTCTAAATTAGTTGCAAAGTTACGTGTTTTGGAGCAAGATTTACAGCAATTAAAAACTGATCATACTACTTTTGTAAAAGAAAATATTTCTTACAGTAAATTTGCCATATATAAACTACTTCTAAGTAATCATTACAAGTTTTATGAAAAAATATTACAAAAAAGAAAAAGTGTTTTTGAAAAAAAATTGACAGAACATGCCGATGTTAAATATTTAAATGAAGAATTTGCATATCGTTATCAAAGAAAGTTAATTTCAGTATGTCATAGCTTTTATGACAAACCTTCTTTCTTACTAAAAAACTTTAAAAGAGAAGGGCTTTTTTTTAGGAAGAAATTTCAAGAAAATTTAAAGACCCCAAAAAGTAATAATTCTAATAATAAAATTGTGATAGTGGACTTTTTTAATGAAAATGATACGCTAATTAAAAAAGCTGCACAATTAGATTTTTTAACAAAAATATGTGATAAGGTGCTAAAAAAAGAAAGTATTGATAGTGCTAATAAGTTCAATGAAAAAATAACAAAATTTAATAAACAGCTATTTGCATTAGATAACGAATTTGATTTGAAAAAATCTGATGATGCGAACATTCGCGAAAATCTTCGTGCTAGATATTGGAAGATTTGTTTAGAAACCATTCCGCTGTTTTTAAACATTAAAGGTTTTAACACTTTTATGATAGATGACTATACGCTATATGGTTTTAATATTTTATTGCAAAGAGATGATATTAAAAAGGCTATAGCTGAAGATGAATGGTTGCAAAAAGTGATAATTTTTACTTTTCATCGCCTAGATAAAAAAAATGAAAGCTTTAATGGTTCAGCATTGTTAAATTTTGAATACCCAACAGCGAATAGTATCGCCCATCTCAATAATATGGAATTATTAGCTGCTTACCACAGTGACTACTATAATGAAGTAAATAATTTTTCGCAACTAAATCATGAACTTCTTAAGAATTTTAATCAAAGATTAAATTTAAGCTCTAAAAATGCACTTCAACCTCGTGATTTGATGCCAATTGTAAGAGTTGTTAAAAGGAAATCTTCGGCTATTATTGAAGCGATGTTTCCAGATATTGATGCCGATGTTGAGAATTTATATAGCAGAAAATTAACAAATAAATTTAGAAAAAAAAGTCAAGTAAGCAAAAATAGAAAAACAAAAGGTGTAGAAAATTACCAAGCGAATTTGCAGGATAATTTTTATTATGATTCAGTAAAGTCATTTTGTGAGTTTATTAAACATAATTATGCTTTCTTAAAATATAAAAACATTGATTGGAAGTCAATTACAGAGAAAGCCCTTGAAGGTGTTAAGAAAATAAAAAATGATCAAGATTTTGGAATTTTTATGTTAGAATTGGTGGCAAAACTTGAAGATAGTCATTCACATTTATTACCAGGTAATAAAAAAATTGATTTCAAAATTGAATTTCCTCGCTATTCAAGCGGGTTTGCTTGCTTAGAAGATAAAGATAAAAATTTGGTAGTTTATTTTATTAATCCAAATAGTAGTGCGGCTCGTTCATCGTTGCAATATGGTGATATTATTTTAAATATTGATGGGGTCGATGTAGCAGAATTAGTCAAAAATTTTGAGCAAAAATTAAGCAAATACTCTGGTTGGTCGAGTGAAAGATATTTACATTACAGCGCGATTCGTTGTTTTAACAGAGTAGCAGATTATAATCAAGAGCAAGAGATAGTCGTTAAAAAGATCGATGGTTCGACAAAAAAAATGACACTACAAACTGATTGTAAAGTTGGTTATATTAACCGTTTACCTGTGCAGATTTCTGGGATTTATGACTCAGGAAGTGTTTCTTGGGTGAAATTACCTAACGAGAATATTGGTTATATTTATGTGCGCAGAATTAGAAACGATTTAGAAAAAAGTCTAGATAAGGCATTACAAAGTTTAGAAGATATTGACGGGCTTATTATTGATGTAAGAGGAAATTCAGGGGGTGGGTTTGATATGCAAACTGCATATGTTAATTTTGATTTGGAGAATAAAAAAAATCAGCAAAATAGACCTGTTTATAAAGGGAAAATTGCTATTTTAATCGATCAACGCTGTATTAGTGCTGGAGAAGGGTGGAGTTCATGGTTTAAAAGACATAAAAGAGCTAAATTTTTTGGAAAAACTACAGCAGGAGCTTCTGCACGTAAAACGGTTTATAAACTAGAGAATGGACTTTTTAAAGTACGAATGTCGGTTAAAGGTTATTGTGGCTTCTTAGATAGATTAATTGAACGTCGTGGAATTGAGCCTGATGTTGAAGTCGATTACCTTGCCAGCGATATTGCGATTGGTAAAGATTCAATTTTAGATGCTGCAAAAGAGTGGTTAGTTGAAAATAAAAATAGATAAAATTTAATTTTTGCATCGTATTTATAAAATATACGAAAAAAAAGCTAACGAATTAAATCGTCAGCTTCTTTAACTTTCTAAAAATAAATTTTGTAGAGAGAAATAGCTTTAAAATGTAAAGGCTATATTATGAAATTTTTAGAAATGTCCTATTTTACTATTATAAACTGAGATAAAAACACAATCTTAACAGTTTTTAATAAAATTTTTAGAAAAATTAAAAACAATTAGCTTTTTATAAATTTTTTTATGACTTAATACCATAGCGGCAACGTTAAAATAATCACTATTTAGGAGCGCAAATCTTAAAATAATGCTATAGAAAGTTGAAGAATTATCGGACTCTTATAGCTGGAGTGCCGAAGTAGGTCCCAGCTTCGATAATATCTCTAATTACTGTTGATCCTGCACCAATTAAGCACAATTCACAAATTTCAATATTATTGATAATAGTAGCACCTATACCACACCAACTTAAGTTGCCAATGCGTACTGTTCCTGCAAGGTTTACGCCTGGGGATATATGTACATAATCACCAATTTTGCAATCATGATCGACAGTCGCACCTGTATTTATAATAGCTCCTTTACCAATAATTGTGTCGCAATTAATTGCTGCATTGGCAACTACAACAGATCCTGCTCCAATTTTTACTCGACTACCGATTGTTGCTGTTGGATGAATCAAAGTTGCAATTTGAAATCCATCCATTGTTAACTGTTCTGTAATGCGCTGGCGGATTTCGTTATTACCAATTGCGACAATAAATTCGTAGTCTTCTTTATATTTAGGAATTTTTTGGAACTCTTCATCATTGAATACTTCATAAGGGAAAAATTTTTTATCATCAGCCTTGATATCAAAAAAAACAACTTCATCGTATTTAGTTGTTGCCTCTGCTACATCGGCAACAACCTTGCCGTGTCCGCTTGCCCCAATAATAGCTAAATCATTATGCATAAAATTTTCCCTAGGTTAATATAGTTAAAGCTTTATAGTGAATATTATTCACAATAACTTCTTAAATGTTTAAAATCAAGAGAAAATCCTTGATATGCCATTTTCTTTGTTTATTTTATTAGTAGCTTTACTTGTTATAAAGCAAAAAAACTCTATATTAATTAAATTAACTCAAAAATATAACCTTGATAGGCTCTTGAAATAGCCTTTTGATATAACTTATGAACAAACAAACTGTCAAAATCGCAATGGCTAGCGATGATAATTATATAAATTTATTAATCATCGCACTTACTTCAGTTATCATGAACTCTTCTTCAAATGTGCATTGTTATATTTTGACGACGGGTTTTAGTTCTGAAAATTTAGCTAAACTTGAAAAGTTGAAAAAATTAGGTAACAGTGAATTTTCTTTTGAAATTATCACAATAAAAGAAAATGACTTTAAAGAGTTTCCAAAGGTTAGAAAACTTGGGTTAATGACTAATGCTCGACTGAAAATTCATAGGTTTATTCCAGATATTGATAAAATTTTATATCTTGATTGTGACATTGTTGCTATTGCAGATATTGCTGAATGTTTTAATCATGAATTTGCTAATGATGAATTATTTGGAGCGTGCATGGATTATGTTTCACCACAAAAAGCGGAACGTATCAAAGTAGATTATCACTCTTATTTTAACGCTGGAATTTTACTCATGAATCTTAAAAAAATGCGTGAAATTAACTTTTCTAAGCTTTGTGGTGATTGCTTAAGCGATGAAACTTTGACGGTAAAAAATGATCAAGATCTACTAAATGCTGTCACTTCTAGAGCCAATTTAAAATGGTTGCGTTTGGCTGCTCATTGGAATGTGTTTGCTGATGTGAGCTTTAGAAAAATAAAAAAAACTAAGCTATACCACAATGAATTATATTTGATAAAAGAAGCGCTTCAGTCCCCAAAAATTATTCATTATACAGGAATAAAACCTACAACCTATAATTATCGAGCTCGGTTTAAAAATATTTTCTGGGATTATGTTAGAAAAAGCCCAATTGCAGATTTATCTGAAACTGATAAAAACTTTAAAAATTTTATCTTGAAGTATTTTTCAACTCCAAAGTTACAACGCAAATTTCGTTCGCTTACCAAAAGATTAAGATAATAAGAGAGCTAATTTAATTTTTAGACTTTAATTTTTAAACTTTTGTTGTACATTATTAAGTTTTTTGAAGAATAATAAAATAATCATATATAGGAATAAATTATAATGAGTTTGTCAATTCCAACTTATTTAGAATGTGTGTCATGTGCGAAACAATATGACTTAAAAGATATTCGCTACAACTGTGAATGTGGCGGGATTTTAGATGTAAAACGTGATTTCAGTAATGTCAATGGTGAAGAATTAAAGGCGCTTTGGGAGAGCCGTTGGGGAGCTAAAAGTGGCATTTATTCGTCAGGAGTGTGGCGTTATAAAGAATTAATTTTAGACATCGATGAAAAATTTGTAGTAACACGTCAAGAGGGGAATACTCGTCTTTATGATGCTGGTAAAGCTGCTGATTACGTAGGTGTTAATAATTTTATGTTGAAACATGAAGGAGAAAACCCGACAGGTTCATTTAAGGATCGTGGTATGACTTGTGGTGTGACTGCTGCAAAAATGTATAATGCAACTTCTGTGGCGTGTGCATCAACTGGTAATACTTCGGCAAGCATGGCATCTTATGCTGCTGTTTGCGGTATGAAGCCAGTTATTTTTATTCCAGAAGGAAAAATTGCTTATGGTAAATTAGCTCAAGCGTTAGCATTTGGTGGCGTGACATTACAAATTGCGGGTAATTTTGATGATGCGATGGAATTAGTTCAGGATGTGTGTAATGAATTAAATATTTATTTAGTAAACTCAATTAACCCATTCCGTATTGAAGGGCAAAAAGCGATTGGTTTTGAAATTCTTCAACAGTTAGAGTGGAATGTTCCAGATTGGATTGTGATTCCAGGTGGTAATTTAGGCAATAATAGTGCATTAACTAAAGGACTTCAAGAATTACACGAACTTGGTATTATTAATAAAATTCCTCGCGTGGCAGTTATTCAGGCTGAAGGTTCTGCTCCATTATCAAAAATGTGGAAAAACAAAACTCCATTTGAAGCGGTTAAAGATCCTGATACGATTGCGACAGCTATTAAGATTGGAAACCCAGTTTCATGGGAAAAATCACTGCGTGGCTTAGAATGGTGTAATGGCGTAGTTGAAGATGTTACGGAACAAGAAATTATGGACGCCAAAGCATGGGTTGATGCGTCAGGTATTGGTGCAGAGCCTGCGTCATGTTGCTCGGTTGCTGGCACTAAAAAATTAGTTGATGCTGGCGTGATTAAGCCAGAAGAGTCAGTAGTTGGTATTTTAACTGGTAATGTTTTAAAAGATCCTGATGCGGTGATTGGTTATCATAAGGATGAACTTGGTCATATGAATATCAAGGGAACATATTCAAATAAACCTCAATTAATTGAGGCAACTCTTGAAGCTGTGAAGAAAGCTTTAAGCAAGTAAGCTTGATATATAATTTTTTGATTATAATGCTTTTGAATGAAATTTCAGGAGCATTTTTTTTGTAATCTTTTTGTCGTGTGCTAATTTATATTCACTGAAATTGTCAAGGAGAAATTAAAAAAATGATGAAAAAACAAAAATCAAAGTACTATTTTTATTGTAAACCATTGCAAATATTTTTGCTTGTTATAGGCTTTTTTTTGATTGGAAGCTCATGGTATAAAGAATTAATCAAAAGTGTGGCCCTTGGCTATAATGAATGGTTAAATTTTTTACCTTTGTTACTCATATTACAGATTTTTCTGCATAAAAATACACCTCAAAAGTGGAGAATTAGCAAAGTAATCGATAAAAATTTTACTTGCTATGGGTTAGTCCTATTGGCTTTCTTTTCATGTTATAATGTAATTGTTCTTTTTCTTAATAGTTTTTGCAACGATTTTATCGTTGCAGAAATAATCATCAATGTGATTACTAATATTATTAATTTAGCGGTCTTGAGTTTTACAATTTATTATTTAAAGAACGAGATTGCGCTATTTCAAAAACATCAAAAGTTTTTCAAAAGTTTTTCGATTCTTTTTATTGGAACCGCTATTTGCGGGATGTTTTATGGAATTATTGAAAATTTAGCGATGGTCGTGTGGCCGTTGTTTTTGTTTGCTACGCTATTTGTCTTTGAGCTATTTTGGTTCATGCAGAGGTTGTATCATTTTATTTTCTTAAAAGAATTTGATGAAAGTGAATACGCTGAATATAAGATTACTGAAACTCAAAAAGAACCTGTTAAGTTTAGCATCAAATTTGATAAAGGTGTGTTGGTGCAAGTTATTATGATTGCAATAATATTGAGTTGTGTTTATGTTTTATATAAAAAACATGATGAACCTAGAAACATTGAGCAACAACAATTGGGCAAAGAAATATCTTTAGCAATGTAATTAACAGTTAAAAATTTCATAAAAAATTATGAAATTTTTAATAATTATAATATTTTATTTTAATACTTCACGCAAGCTTTAACATAATTCTAACATAATTTAATACTACTCTAACAATTCCTTTATTTTGATTTAACCATAAAATACTAAGTTATGCTCCAATAATTTTAGAAGTTATAAAAATTACTTTTTAACTTCTTTATTATATTATGGGAATTTAAAAAATATTTCAATAAAAATATCGAGCATGAAAATTTTGGACTTTGTTGCTCGAAAATAAGGAATCTTAGTAACTATGACAGAGATCAAACGTGAAATTTTAGAAAATCGTTTAAAAGAAGTAAAACAGCGCTTAGAAGAAACGGAAAAGCGTTTGGAAAACTATTGCTCAGCAGAAGAAATGAAGGATATGGTTAACAAGTTATCTGCCGAAAGGGCGAAAGCTGAAGAAGAGATGATGGATTTGCTTGTTGAGCTAGAAGAGCCATTTCGTGTTGAAGCATGGCAAGGATTTAAAAATGGACTTTTAACAACGATTAAGCAGGCTGAGAAATCTCTAAAAAATAGCATTGAAAAGCATCGCAAAGTTGAATCTGCTAAACCTATTGTTGGTCCAATTTTAGAAAAAATTACTTCTAATAAGTTTGTGGCATGGTTTTCGATTGTGTTGCTGGTGTATTTATTATTGTTGTCAGTTGGAGGATTGAGTGCTGGTTTCAAGTGGATCTCTGGCGGCAAAGAACAGGCTGAACAACTTTTTAAATTTGCAACGAACCCATTTATGGGTTTGATTATAGGTATGTTGGCGACTGCGTTAGTGCAATCTTCGTCAACAACAACTTCAATTATTGTTACACTGTGTGCGGGAGGATTGCCAATTAGTGCGGCTGTCCCGATGGTGCTTGGAGCTAATATTGGAACTACTGTTACAAATTCTTTAGTTAGTTTAGGGCATATTGGCAATGCTCGTGAATTTAAGCGTGCGTTTGCGGCTGCAACAGTTCATGATTTTTTTAACCTTTTAGCCGTGTTAATATTTTTACCGCTCGAAATTATTTTTCATCCGTTGGAGAAAGTTTCAGGATATTTATCCCAGACTTTAATTGGGAGTAGCTCTTTTAATGTAAAAGATTTCAATTTTGTAAAAACGGTTACCAAACCTGTAATAGGAGGAGCTAAAAGCCTGTTTAAAATGATCCCTGGAGAAAATTGGATTGGAGCTAGTTTATTTATTATTGTTGCTGTAATATTAGTTTTTACTGCTATTTTATTACTTGGAAAATTATTACGTACTATGATGGTTGGTAAAGCTGAAGAAATTTTCCACAAAGCTGTAGGTCGTTCATCAACTACTGGTATTGGAGCAGGAGCATTAATCACAGTTTTAGTACAGTCTTCTTCGACCACAACGAGTTTAATCGTTCCTTTAGCTGGATCAGGAATAATGTCTTTAAAACAAATTTACCCATTTACTTTGGGTGCTAATATTGGAACGTGTGTAACTTCCTTGCTTGCTGCGATGGCGATTACTGGAAGTGGGGCAGTTGAAGCGCTACAAGTTGCTTTAGTTCATTTATTATACAACAGCCTTGCCGTAGTTGTAATTTACGGTGTAGTTTTCTTGAGAACAATTCCATTATGGTGTGCAACAAGTTTAGCACGTATTGCCTCTGAACGTAAAAGTTTAGCATTTTTATATATTGTTGGAATTTTCTTTGTGATGCCTGCAATTTGCCTGGGAACATATAATAAGCTATATAGTAATAAAACTCAAAAAGAGTTATCGACGGACGTTTTACAATTAGAAACACAAGTAGCTGGAACAAGTAAACAAAAAACTACAGCAATTAATTCAGTTGTGTGTCCTAAGTGTAGTACTAAGGTGAAAATTCATAATTAATGAAATAATTATTAATGATATTTTTTTTAAATAATTTTATTTTATACAACACTGCAAAAAAAATTGCAGTGTTTTTTGTTTTTTGACAATATTTTTATTTTAGTGTACGTTATATAAAAGAAGGAAAAATTTGATTAATCACTCTATGAAACTTCAATTTATTATATTGTGATATTCGTGAAAAGTAAAACCAAGGGAAAATTATGAATTTAATAAGAAGAATAACTCCATTATGTGCCTTAGGTGCTATTGGATTGATTGGAAATGCTAATGCCAAAGAAGATGTTACTAATCGTCCAAATGTAATTTTAATTATTGCAGATCAATGGCGGGGTGATGCTGTTGGGGTCGTTAATCCAGAAATTAGAACGCCAAATATTGATTATTTGGCAAGTCGTGGTGCAATGTTTGTCAATGGCTTTTCGGCGGTTCCGTCATGTATCCCTGCTAGAGCCATTTTAATGACTGGTTTGAATCAGTGGCATACGGGTTTGACTGGGTATGGTGGTGGCGGAGTGCCTTCAAATCGCTATGCAAAAACTTTACCACAAATTTTTACTGAGGCTGGTTACAATACACAGATGGTTGGGAAGGGTCACTTTAAGCCATACACTGCTAAGATGGGTTTTGAAAATACCTTAATTGATGAAGCAGGCGATATGGTTATTGATAAATATTTTCATAAAGGTAAAGCAAACAATGATTACCGTAAATGGTTTTACGCAAATCGTCCATCAGAATTTATTACCCCTGAAGACCATGGGGTTGATTGGAATAGTTGGCATTCACGCCCATGGCATATGGCTGAAATGTATCACCCAACCGCATGGACGATGACTACAGCAATCGAATATTTGGAAAATCAAAAGAAAAATAAAAAGCCATTTTTCTTAAAAATTTCATTTCATCGTCCGCATTCGCCATTTGTTCCCCCAAAGTATTATTGGGAATACTATGCTAATAAAAAATTAAGTCAACCTAAAGTGGGTGATTGGGCAAAAATGTACGATAGTCCAATGACAGCATTTGATCCAAATGCTTCTCATGGAAAACAATCTGCGGAAAGTAACCGTTTAGCGAAAATTGGTTATTATGGAGAAGTTAGTTTCATTGATACTCAAGTTGGAAGATTAATTAATTATATGCGTGGAAGTCGTGGAAATGATTTTAAAAATACTTGGATTATTGTGACTAGTGATCATGGAGATCAACTTGGCGATCATAATTTATGGCGTAAAACTTATCCTTATCAAGGTAGCGTGCGTATCCCATTTATTGTTGTGCCTCCTGCCAAATTAAGAGGTAAATTCACCAATGGTAAAGATTTTATTCGTAAGGAAGTTGTCGAACTACAAGATATTATGCCAACATTGTTAAGCGCTGCTAATTTGGACGTACCAAAGTATTTGGATGGACTTGATATAACTAAAATTATGAAAGATAAAGATGCGAAGTGGCGCGAGTATTTACATGGAGAACATAGTCGCTGTTATTCAGCTCCTCAGGCAAATCATTTCTTAACCGATGGGAAAGTTAAATATATTTGGTTGCCTCAAGTTGGACAAGAGCAATTTTTTGACTTAGAAAATGACCCAGATGAATTAATTGATTTAGCGCAACAAGCTGAATATCAAGAGCAAATCGCATTATGGCGTCAACGCTTGATAAAAGAATTAGCCCCACGTGGAGAAAAATTTGTAAAAGATGGTAAATTAGTAAAAGGAAGATCTTTTACTTTTACTCCATGGTATAAGAAAACTTATACAGGACAGGATAAATAGTTATGACTTTTTTTGTGAAATAAAGTAATTCATTAAATATTTAAACTATTAAGTTGAAATAATACTTAATAGTTTTTTTATTAGATGTTAAAAGGTGTAATCGTAAAGAAATATTTTTTTGAGTTGAAATAGGACGAAAAAAATGACATAATAAAATAATATTTTACAAACAGCGCTTATAGTTTTATATTAATAGAGTTTAAACGCCTTTTTTTAATATGGATGGAGTTAAAATGCTTAAATTAAATAAAAAAATGATGACAGTGCCATTGTCTGGGGTATTGTTTTTACTTGGACTATGTTCATGCAATATGAGCATTGATTTTGATGGTTCAAAAGACGGGATGAGTGTTATTATTCCAAAAATTAGTTTTAAAGAACAAACACAGTTTATTGCTGATAGACTTTTGTATACTGATTTTTTTAGTAGTTTAAATGACTGGGTAATTCAACAACAAACGCCAAATAGTGTAAAAGTTGAAGACAATGTTTTAAAAGTTTACGAACCAAAAGGCGCGACCGTATGGTTCAAAAAAAAATTAACTGAACCAGTTATGATTCAATATGAAGTAACAATGCGTGAAAATGTGCGTGTTTCGGACATGAATTGTTTCTGGATGGCAAGTAATGCTGATGGCTCTGCGCCATTTAAGCCAGACCGTAAAAAAGGTGAAACGCCAATGCGTAATGGTGCATTCAGTGAATATGACAATATGAAAACGTATTATGTTGGCTGTGGCGGCCACAATAATACCAAAACACGTTTTCGGCGTTATGCTGGTAATGGTGAAAAACCATTATTTTTAGAGCATGATTTAATTGCTAAAAAATATCTTTTAGAAGCAAATAAAATCTATAAAATTCAATTAGTCGTTTTTGGAGAGACTATTCAATATTTTCGTAATGGTGAACTTTTTTATGACTTTAAAGATAGTAAACCATTCACCAAAGGTTATTTTGGCTTTAGAGCATACAACGCTTCATACGATGTAAAAAATTTCCGAGTTTTTTCATTGAAGCGTAATAAATAATTGTAAATTTGCGAAAAACAAAAGCTTAAGACAACTGAAAATTTGAAAATTTGAAAATTTTGTCTATATTTAACAGATTACAATTAGAAAAAAATTAAGATAAGGAATTTTTTATATTATGGCTGGACACAGTAAATGGGCTAATATTAAACATAAAAAAGCCGCGACAGATAAAAAGAAAGGTAAAATTTTCTCTCGCTTCGCTAAAGAAATTATGGTAGCAGCTAAAGAGGGCGGTGGTGACATCGATATGAATCCTAAATTAAGAACTGCTGTTGCTGCCGCAAAGGCGCAAAATATGCCTAATGATAATATTGATCGTGCAATTAAAAAAGGTACAGGAGAACTTGGAGATGTAGTTTTCGAAGAAATAATGTACGAGGCATATGGTCCAGAAGGCGTGGCAATGTTAATTGAGTGTCTAACCGACAATCGTAATCGTTCAGCAAGTGATGTGCGTGCTACTTTAACTCGTGGAAATGGTAGTCTAGCAGGGAGTGGCGCTGTGGCATGGATGTTTAAACGTATGTCTCATTTTATCGTAACAGGTGATAATGCTGATGAAGATATCTTAATGGATGTTGTTTTAGATGCAGGAGCTGAAGATATTGAAGTAGAAGATGGTATCGCTGAAATTTGGGGTCCAGCAAGCTGTTTTGAAGATTGCATGAAGGCATTTGAAGATGCTAAAATTGCAACTGATACGGCTGAAATTATTTTTAAAGCAGAAAATGACACTGAATTAAAAGATGCAAGTGTTGCAAATAAAATTTTAGCTTTAGTTGATAAGCTTGAAGATTTAGACGACGTTCAAGCTGTTCATGCAAATTATGTAATTGATGATTCAATTGCTGACCAAATTGATGGTTAATTTGAATTAACTTTATGATTATAAAAAGCATTCAGTAGCAACACTGAATGCTTTTTTTCTAGAGGATAAGATGATTATTTTAGGAATTGACCCAGCTATTCGTTGCACTGGATATAGTGTGATTGAAGTGAAAAATGTTAGCAGTATTAGGATACTCGACTGTGGTGTCATTAAAAATAAACCTAAAGATTTACATTCAGAATGTTTGCGTCGCTTGAGTGGTGGAATAAATGAATTAGTTCACCACTTTTCTCCAGACTACGCTTCATTAGAGGAGGCGTTCTACGGTAAAAATATTAAAACTTCAATGGTTTTGAGTTTAGCTCGAGGTGCAATTATTGCCAGATTAGCTGAGCATGGCGTTAGTTGTTACCAATATTCTCCTAAGACAGCCAAAAAATCTATCACAGGGTCTGGGCGTGGTAGTAAAGAACAGATAGCTACATTAATTGCTAGTATTTATAACTTAAACATCAACGATGTTCCACTTGATGCAACTGATGCTATTGCACTTGGGATATGTCATGCAAATTTCTATTTTAGTTTGGGCCCTGAAAATTTAACTGAGTATCTAATTTAGAAAGTTTGTTTTATTAAATCTTTGACATTTTTTTGTTTTCAACTATATTTTTATAAAAACAAGAAGAGAAATAGTAAAAAGAAAACAAAAGTAGTAGAAAGGGAAAGATAATGAAAAGAGAGATTGCTTCAAAATACGTTAATGCAGTTTTTTTAATGCTAACAGCATTAGCAACTAATGTAAAAGCTAATAGCGAAAATCGCAAATTAATCGCAGAAATTCATAAAATAAGAGCAGAATTTCAAGAAGATAATCAAGTAAAGTTTAATAAAGCTGTTATTTTTAAAAGACTTTGTAAGGTTTCAAAAAACGCCCCTGTTTTAAGTGATTGGTTATTGCAAGATTTAGCCACAAATTTCCACCTTTTATTTAGTCACGAGAAAACAGAGAATTTGAAAGCTGAAAAACAATTATTAACCCGAATTGCGCAAACAATATCAAAAAATAATAGTAAGTCGCAAACGCAAACGATTGCTGATAACTCTGAGAATCGTTTAAAAATGTATTTTGAGCTTTGTGAAGAGCGTCGTCAACAACGATTAGCTTCTTTATATCAAAAGTCCTCTGAAATTTTATATATTTTGCGTCGTCCAGTTGAACCATCTTTTTATGCTTATACCGAAGGGCAAAGCGATGCGCAAAGTGAACGGCACTTTAAACCAAATTCAAGTTTTAGAAAAATTTCCTTTTCCAGTGATAAAATATATGGGGTTGATAGTGAAATTTTAACTGATAAACATGGAGCGATTCGAGATATTGATGTTAGTTATGATGGGCAAAAAGCACTATTTGCGTGGAAAAAAAGTAATCGTAAAGACGACTTTAGTATTTATGAAATTGATTTTTCTAACAACAATAAAATCACTCAGTTAACAGGTTTAGGGGCTGATAAAATTGGTGTAGCTGATTATGAAGCGCGTTACTTACCAAATGGTAAAATTATTTTTGCTTCAAGTCGTTGTGTGCAAACCGTTGATTGTTGGAAAGTAGAAGTTAGTAATTTATATACCGCAGATGCCGATGGTAAAAATATTATTCGTCTAGGCTATGATCAAGTGCATACCAATTATCCGACTGTCACAAATGAAGGAACGGTAATCTATACTCGTTGGGACTATAATGACCGTGGTCAATTATTCCCTCAACCGTTGTTTCAAATGAATCCAGATGGCACAAATCAAACTGAATTTTATGGAAATAATAGTTATTTCCCTACGGTAATTGCCCACGCGAGAATGTTACCAAATTCACATAAAGTTTTGGCAGTGTTACATGGGCATCATACTTGGCAGGCAGGTAAGATTGCAATTATCGACCGTGAGAAGGGAACTCAGGACGCAAGCGGTGTGGACTTTGTTTCGCCAATTCGTAAAGCAAAAGCAGTACGTGTTGATCGTTATGGGCAAGATGCTGATTTATTCCGTCACCCATTTCCAATTACAAATAATGAATTTATTACAGCATATTCGCCATTGTCTTCACAAGAAGTTGGAGGTCGAGGTCGAATTCGTTTTGGTCTTTATTATTTTGATTTTGATGGCAACCGTGAACTTTTAGTCCCTTCAACAGAAGAGTTGTCGGTAAATACTCCTGTGCCATTTGTTGCGCGTAAAAAAGAACCATTAAAACCTTCAAATGTTGATTACGCAAATCAAACAGGGGTTTATTATCTTCACGATGTATATTATGGACCTGGTTTGAAAGGAGTTAAGCGTGGAACCATTAAAAAATTGCGTGTGGTTGAAATAGAATATCGTGCGGCATACGTTGGTCATAACTCAAATGCAGGAGAGGCCGGTAGTGCGTTAGTAAGTACACCAGTTGCGACTGGAAATGGTACATGGGACCCGAAAATCATTTTAGGAGAAACTCCTGTTTATAGTGATGGATCAGCTATGTTTAAAGTTCCAGCAAATACACCAGTATATTTTCAATGTATTGATGAAAATGGTAATGTTGCTGCAACAATGCGTAGTTGGTCAACTTTAATGCCAAACGAATATTTTAGTTGTATTGGTTGTCACGAAAATAAAAACCAAGCTCCACCAATGCGAGGGGTTTCATTGGCAATGAAAGCAGGAGCTAAGGATTTAACATCATTTTATAATGTCAAGGGTGGTTTTAGTTTCAACAAATATATTCAACCAATCCTTGATAAAAGTTGTATTAGTTGTCACAATGGTGTTAAAAAGAACAAAAAAGGCAAGTTGTTGATGGATTTAACAAATAAAATTGTTAAAGACAAAACTTCTAAAAGAAATTGGACTGTAGCATATATGAATTTAACTGAAAGTTACCTTCGTCATGGTAATTACTTTAGTAAAGGTAATGGTAAATTGGTAAATTGGATTACTACTCAGTCAAGACCTAGCATGTTGCCGCCTTATTTTGCAGGTTCTGCTAAATCAAATTTAATAAAGTTAATAAAGTGTGGTCATGGTAGACCTGACTTAAATGAAGCTGAAATAAATATCATTAGTGCATGGATTGATCTTGGTGTGCCTTTTAGTGGTGATTATGTTGAAGGTAATGATTGGAGTGATTCTGAACTAAGAAAATATATCAAATTTCAACGCAAACGTGAAAAGTTTTTACAAGAAAACGTTGAAAATATGGAAAAGGAGTATAGTAAAAATCATGGCGGTGCTAAATTAGAATTACCTTCAATTAAACCACGCTATATGCAGTATTTAAGAAAATAATTTTTTATAGATTTGTATAAAAATAAAGGAAAGCATCATGAAAAAGAGTTTAATCACATTAGGCCTTTTAGTAAGTTCAGCACTATTTTTTAGTTCATGTGTTACTGAAGAACCATATTATAGAAATTGTGGATGTAAAAATATAGAGGCAGTTAAATTAAAAAGAACTAAATTATATGTTAGTTTACCTGATTATGCGCCAACTCCTGATGCTTTTGCAGTTGCTCCTAATGGTGATATTATTTTATCTTGTCCCAATTTTGCCGATACTTCTAAGACGGGGTGTTTGTTACGTATTACCAAGGATAAAAAGATAATTAAAATTGCCAATGCACCAGTTTTAGAATCCACGCAAAAGGCATATTTTATGGGTTTAGCTTTTGACGATGATGGATATTTATATGTTTGTGATAATCAAGGCTGGACAGGTACAAAAGAAGGCCAAAACAAAGGGAGATTATTGCGCTTAAAGCTAAAAGATAATAAAATTATTTCAACAGACGTTATTGCTTATGGAATGTGTCATCCAAATGGAGTACGCTTTTATAATGGTTATTTATACGTAACACAAAGTATGTTACCAGAATTTAAGACAAAAAAGCTTAGTAGTGGCGTTTATAAATTTAAAACGACAGATCGAAATATTAGGGTGAAAAATCGATCAACGGATGAAAATTTAATTTTTACAGCTCAAACTCAAAATGAAAAATGTCAATATGGTTTGGATGGACTTGTCATCAATAATGCTGGAAATTTGTTTGTTGGTGACTTTGGAGATGGAACTATTTATAGGTTAATTCTAAACGATCGGGGAGATTTGGTAATTAGCACTATTTATACAAAATGCCCTAATAATGTGGGAATTGATGGTATTGATATTGATGCAGTTGGAAATCTTTATATTGCAGGATTTTCACGCAACAGTATTTTGAAAGTTACTCCAAGTAGAGAGGTGCAGATTATTGCTCAATATCCTGATAATGACGGTTCAAAAGGTCAAATAGATCAATGTGCTGACGTTATTGTTTATGGGGACAAATTATTAATTTCAAACTTTGACTGCGTAACAGACTCAGGTAAGACTAACCGAAAGCACGATAAACCATATACAGTTTCATACCTTAAATTAGATTAAATTGTGATTTTATATTAGTAAAATATTGTTTTACAGTTATTGTAAACGTACTATATTTTTTTTATTTTATAGAAATCAAATTTAAAAATTAGATTGAAGGAGAAACCAATGAAAAAATTATTTGGGAAAATAATTAAGGGAATTTTAACTGTATTATTTACGCTATCACTACTTTTACTGTTTTTTTTCATTGCAAGTTATTATAAAATTTTTAGCGTTGGCTTTGATAACTTAAATGATAGGGCATGTGCATTGTTTGGAGGTATTATTTTTATTCAGTTTTTTGGGACTGCTCTTTATTTAATGAATAGTAAAAAATATAGTAAGATTTTAATGCTCATTAGTTCTGTTTGTGTGATTAGTAGTTTGTTTTTTATTTATAAAGTTGAAAAAAATAAAAAAAATTATTTGAATCAATACACTACTATTGAAAAGTATATCGCTGTTTTTGAGGGTAAAACAAAAAAAACTTCGTTCAATGTTGAAATGAATTCAACTGATTTAAGTGAAAAAATTATTGATAACTTTGCTATTGTTAATTTTAACTTTAAGCTAAATTGCCATGCAAACTCATGTTTATCAGAAGAAGACATTACAAAAATAAAAGAAAGTATTAAGGATGGAAAAGAAATAGTTCTTGACTTAGATACGCCAAGATATCCTTTAACAACTTTGAATCTACAATTAATCAGAAAGCGTGATAAGAAAATTATTGATAATCAGTTTTTTATTTTTGGTGGAGATATCAGAAGATCATTAAAAGATATTTCTTTTGAGAATATTGGCTATCAGATCGATCAAAGTGAGAATTATCAACTTAAATTAAAACTAAGCAATCCTAATGGGGATTTGAAAAACACTTTAACAATAAGTGGTTGTTATGAAGATTATTTATATGACTCACAGAATCTCATTTTATGTTTTGCATTGAATTTAATTCTTATTTCTATGCTTCTGCATTATAAAAAAACAACTGTAAACTATAAAAATATACCAAATAATGGCAATAACATTGCAAAATAAATGCATATTTATAGTTTTATATCAAAAAAAATTAACTGTAATTATTTTTAGTAATATTATACTAAAATATCGCAAAAATGCTCTAAAATATGGATTTTTTTGCGATATTTTTTAGGTAAAAATTAGCTTTATTTTTTTTATACTATTATAAAAAAGATAGATATTTTTTTATCTTTTTTTTCACCCTTACTATTGTTTTTTCATTCATCCTTTACTATAATTCTTGGCATAGAGACTTTGATAATCTCTAACTAAAAAAAAAGACAGTTTAAATAAAAGGTTGTGAAAAATGATGAAAATTAAAAAATTTACTTTGATAGAATTGCTAGTAGTAGTAGCAATTATCGCAATTTTAGCTGGAATGTTAATGCCTGCATTATCTGCGGCTCGTGAAAAAGCACGTACAACAGACTGCTTAAGCAAGAAAAAACAATGTGGTACTTATCTTGCAATGGAGCAAAGTGACTTAAACGGTAGAATTTTACATGCTGCTGCTGGAGGTAGCTCTAGTTCTGCTACATTAGACTGGGTTTTAGCTCTTGCAAATGGTCCAATGTTGAGTCATGCTACTCACTATGTACCAGGTCACACTGGTTTTGACCAAGGAATCCATGATAGCGCATTAAAAGGTTTAGGTTACATTACTGTTTATGGTAACCATAAACAAGCTGAGATTTTCCGTTGTTTAAAATCTCCTTACTTTGCTTCTCATACTCGTGGTTCTGGCGTTTATACTGAGTTTGAAGGTAAAAACCGTTACAACTCTGCTAATAGTTGGTATTCATTTGCAATGCCTGTAGGTGATGGTTTAAGTGGTGGTAACTATAACTTTGGTTTACAAGGTGGTTGGAATTCAAATTACCCAAATAGTGTACAATCTTCTTCAACATTATACACTGAAAAATACCCTGAAGCAGCTTCAACGGTATTATTAACAGAAGGTGCAAACCAAAGCAGATCATACCAACGTCCTTATAATACATTAAAACCAGGTACTTCTTCATCTGTTGGTGGCGGAAATAACTCAATTATTGATTTAATTCATAATGGTAAAGCTACAACATTATTCAGTGATTTACACGCAGAAACTACTGATAAAAATGGTTTAAAAAGCATTTGGTATAAAAAGAATAATCTAGGACATACTGATGCTAAAGAAGGTATGCGCTTTGAAGAGTACTATAATGCTCAACAAAATGCTGCAGCTCCTATTTCTTTATAATAAAATAAAAATTAATAAATAAAACTGTTTTTTTCTAAAGAGGATGAAAGTCCTCTTTAGATATTAAGTTCGCTACTATTGTGGTGAACTTTTGCTATTGCAAAATTTCCTATTTGCTTTGAAGAAGTGACTAGTCTGTAAATAAATCATTTTTTTGATGCAAATAGGTTTTTGTTGGCTATATTTTTTTGTCAAAAAAAAGCCCTCAATTAATTTGAAGGCTATAATACTATAAAAATAAAAGTTATTTATTATTTTGCAGTAATTTTTTTAAGAAAAATATCAATATTTTTGACTTCTTCTGCATTGAAATTTTTTACTACTTTACCATTTAAATCCAAAACTAATAAAGATGGTTTTGTGATATTATATTTTTCTGCAAGTTTAGCGTCATTTTTAATATTTAAACGAGTTAAGACCAAGTTCTTTTTTACATATTGTTTGAATTTATTTTTTGAGAAAATATTTTTTTCAAATTCTGGAGTCGCATGATCTTCTTTAATTGCTACATTGTTTGTTTTTTTGCTTTGATTAACGACAAATTCAACTAAGACTAAATTCTTATTTTCCTTTGCCATTTTAGTTGCAATTTCTAAATCTCTTTGCCAAAAAGCGTCATAAAAAGCATCAACTCCCGTGCTCAACTGGTCAATATAGCTATCAGTTGACTCAATCCCACCAGTATAACCATAAAGTTTTTTCTTTAAACTAGGTTCTAACATAATTCCAGTTGGCCAGCCGCTAACTTTAAAAATTTCTGATAAAGCCATATTTTGCTCTTTTAATTTATCTTCAATTTTTACGTCTCTTGGTAAATCTACAAGCATCAAGACTAAATTTTCTTTAGCATAGGCTTGAAATTTTTTAGTTGTAAAAACATCTTTAATTAAAACCATACATGCTGGACACCAATTAGAGCCAACAAATTCGATTAGTAGTGGTTTATTCTCTTTTCGAGAACGTGCAATAGCTTCATCAATATTATCAGTGAAAACTTTGTCATTAACTAATTTAACTGCAATATTGTAAATAGCATCTTTATCAATATTTTGAAACCATAGCTGACTTTTTTGGCTATTAGCCTCTTCCATTGTAACAGCTCTTTTGCTGACGTTATCTTTTTTTTCATTTTTATTTTCGGCAAATAAATTTGTTGAAGATATGATTCCTAACCCCATTAAAGTGCTTAAAAATAAATGTTTATTTTTCATTTTTAGACCTCAAAAATTAACTATTTTTGTTGTTTTTTGTCTTGGTAAAAACGTCGTGTTAATGCCTCAACATTTTTTACGCTACTTTTGGTCCACTCGTCCAAAATAATCTCTTTTTCTTTTTCCGATAAAGACCAATACTCAGTTGGAAAATTATTTCTAAGTTTTGCCACAAAGTGACTCAAGCACATTGCCGCAGTAACTGAAATATTAAAACTTGTTGTAAAACCATACATTGGTAAAGATAAATAATAATCTGCAACTTCGTGAGCGCGTTTAGAAAGACCTGTTTCTTCTGTGCCAAGCATTAGAGCAATTTTTTTATCACCTACTGGAATGTCTTCTAACGTTGTTTGTTTGTATGAATCTTTCAATGTCGTTGCTACTATTTTATATCCTTCTTGTTTTAATTTGTCAATGCATTCTTTGAAATTATCTTTGTGCTCATGATAGTGATGAATTGTCGTCCACTTTGCAGAGCCTTGTACTACTTTTTTGTTTGCCTTTTTAAAGAATCCAAATTCATCAATAAAGTGAATGTCTTGAATTCCAAAGCATTCACATGTACGAATAACCGCACTAGCGTTAGGGCGGTGGTAAATATTTTCTAAAACTACCGTTATACTTCTAGTGCGGTCTGCTATTACACTTGCAAATTTATCTTTTCGCTCAGTTGTTAAAAACTGTTGTAAATAATTATATAATTCTAAATCCATAAGTTTATTATACTACTACTTCCTTAACCACTTCAATTGCGATATCTTCAATTGTCACTAGTTGACCAGGATAAAGTTTGCGGCGTTTGCGAAGTTCAACAACTCCATCAACTGCAACCATTCCTTCTTCAACTGCAATCTTGGATTCTCCGCCAGTTCCGCAAATGCCAGTTACTTTTAATAATTTAACTAACTCAATGTAATCGCCTGTAATCGGAAACATTTCTGTACTCATAACTTTTACCTCTTAATTACCCTACCTTATATGTCGATTTTGTAACAACCTCTCAGTAATAATTCTTTAAAAAATTATAGAAAGTTACTAAAACTAAAAAATTGTTACATTAAAGTTCTATAGAATTAGTGGTCATTTTAACTTTCATATTTTACTAATCCATTAGAGCCGTATATAATATAACTCTAAAAAGATATTTCTCAAAATATTTCTGTAATTAAAAAGACAAAATAGTCGTAAAGTTATCCTAAAAATAGAGTTTTCGCTATAAATGATTACTATAAAACTCTATTTTTGGATAAATGTGGAAATTATTAAATACCTGTGGATTAGCTATTTTCTTCGTGCTTTTGGAGAACGCGCTTCTAAAACTTCTCGATCAACCTTTTCCCAATACCACAGCATATGAAAAATTCTTTTAATGTCATTAATGATAAGAATTAAGCAAGGAATCAAAATTAATGTCAATAGAGTAGCAAATAGTACCCCAAAAGCAATTGTAATCGCCATTGGAATTAAGAATGCTGCTTGTCTACTTTTTTCATAAATCATTGGAATTAATCCAAAGAAAGTGGTAACTGTAGTTAACAAAATAGCTCTGAATCGTCGTTTCCCAGCATATATCAACGCTTGATACATAGATTCGCCTTTTTCGAGCCTTGAATTGTATGCTTCAACAAACACAATCGCATCATTTACAACAATTCCAGCTAAAGCAATCATAGCAAAAATACTCATCATGGAAATATCAATGCCACGAATAATATGCCCTAAAATTCCACCAATTAAACCAAATGGGATGGTAATCATAACTACAACAGGTTGAACATAAGATTTGAAAATTGTTGCAATGATAAAGTAGATACCCAATAACGCAATTGGGAACCATTTGAAAATACTTAGCATCGAATTGCGGCGTTCTTCTTCTTGACCACGCATTTTAATGTTGACCTGATATTCTTCTGCTAATTTTGGTAAAAAATTATCTCTTAATGAGGCAATAATCACATCTTCGCTACCAATCGTTTCATTGATTGACGCTGTAACACTAACTGCACGTTGACGGTCAACTCGATTAATCACGGATGGACCATCAATTAAGTTAATTTCAACGACACTTTTTAACGGTACTCGTTCGCCTGTTGGAGTTTTAATGCGTAAATTTTTAAAGTATTTTATGGAGTTACGTCCTTGACCTTCTGGCAAACGAATCATAATATCGATGTCATCACGACCACGTTGAATTGAACACGCCTTGCTACCATAAAAACCTGAGCGAACATAATTAGCAATATCTGATAATGTAAGACCATATTTATATGCAGCAGGTTTTATGCGCAAATCAAATTCACGCTTACCTGTTCGCCAGTCAATTTGAGAATCGTAAACTCCTTCAATCGTTTTTAACTTTGATTCCAATGCTGTAGCTGCTCGTTTAACAACTTCATAATCTTCTGCACTAATTTCGACATCAATAGGCTCTCCTCCTGGTTTACCGCCATGACGTACTTTAATTGTTGTAGCAACAACACCTGGAACATTACCAATGTAGTGTTTCCAAGTGTCAATAATATCTTTGTAATAAACGTTACGCTCTTCAGAAGGAGTTAATTCAAGAAAAATCTGGAATTGATTTTGGTTTCCTCCTCCAATAAAGGCTTTATAGCTTTTTTCAATTTTTTTGCCTTTAGAATTATATTCTTTGATAGTTTCTTCCCATGCACGACGATAAATTTTTGCAATTAATGCAGTTTTGTTAAGTACCGCTCCAGATTCAAGTTCTACAGTCGCTTTAATAGAATCTCCATCGGTGTCAGGCATGAATTGAAATTTAATATGTCTCCCTTGGACCATTCCCACCATAATGAATAAAACTGCGATGCTTGCAGATAAAGTAGCATAACGCCAATGCAGTAAAAATGCTAAAGTAGGGGCATAAACATGATCAATAAACCATGATAAACCTCTTGCATAAGATTTTTTGAACTGAGAAATTTGGTATAAAGCATTGTAGAACATATTTTTGCTGTTATCAAATAAAAATTGTTCGATGCGATTCTTTTTTGTTAAATCAGGAATATGACGGAGATGAACTGGTAATATAAATAATGATTCAATTAATGAAAATGATAGCGCCGCAATTACAGGAGTTGGAATTTGACGGATAAAACGCCCAATTACTCCATCGATAAAATATAATGGAATATAAGCAATAATTGTTGTAAATACTGCCGCAATTACCGATAAAAAGACTTCACTAGTTCCGTTAACAGCCGCTTGGAGCGGCAATTCACCTTTTTCTCGCCTTGTATAGATTGCTTCACCGACCACAATAGCATCATCGACAATTAAACCTAGTACCATAATTAAACCGAACATTGATAACATATTTAATGATTGATCAACGCAATTCATTACAAAAATTGCTCCTGCGATTGAAATTGGAATTCCCATTGTGACCCAAAAACTTAAACGCGTATTGAGGAAAATCCACAGCGAAATAAATACTAAAGTTAAACCAAATTTACCGTTTTTAATTAATAAATCTAAACGACCTCGCACTGTTACCGAGTTATCATCAGAAATTGTTAAATTAATATTTTTAGGTAATTGTGCTTGTTTTTTCTCGACAAAGTCATGAATAATTTTTGAAATTTTAATAGAGTCTTCAGTATCTGTTTTTTGAACCACAATTGTTGCTGCTGGTTTACCATTAAACGTAGAGTAAAAACGTGAATCAATATCAAATGTATCATAAACTTTAGCAATCTGTCCTAATGTTATATACGTTCCATCATTATTATTAATAATTGGAATTTTGCTATACTCTTTAGCTTCATATTTTCTGCCAACTCCACGAATACGAAAATCACCAAAATTACTGCGAATATTTCCCGCTGAAACATTAACAGCATTTGCCTTAATGATATCACGAATTTGTGAAAAATTTAAGCCATACCTTTTCAGCTGTTCTTCTGAAACTTCAATCGAAATTTCATAGTCACGCACTCCCTGAATATATGCTTGGGTAATACCATTTAGTTTTTTGATTTCAGTTTCTAGGCTACGAGTTATTTCCTTTAGTTGACGTTCTGGTAAATCTCCCCAAACAACTACGTCTAAAACATCACTACGACGTTTTACAATTTTTACAATTGGGCGATCAGCAGATGCAGGGAATGTGCTAATTGAATTAATTTCGGTTTCAATTTCATCTTTAGCTTTTTGAGTGTCATAATTATCTTCTAGTTCCAATGTGACACGCCCTGAACCTTCATATGCATATGAGTACATTGTTTTTATACCATCAGTGTCTTCAAGAGCTTCTTCAATCTTTCGGCAGATTGCTTCCTCTGTTTCAGCAGGGTCCGCGCCAGGGTATGATACAGTTACAGTTACATAATTAAAATCTATTGAAGGGAAAATTTCACGGACAATTGATGTTGAAGCGATAAAACCACTTACCAAAATGAAAACCATAATTAGATTAGCGGCAACAGGATTTTTTAAAAAAACCTCAATAATTCTTTTCATGATAAACTACCCTTTTTAAGAAAAATTTATATTGTTAGACTTCTTAATAACTTCTAGAGGTAATTTGATCATAGCTGACTTTGGCTTTAATTCTTTTTTTGCTGCTGGAATGTTTTGTACCTCACTACTGCTACTATTTTTACTTTTCTTTTTTGCCGCTTTTTGTTTTTTATTTTTTTTATTTGATTGTTTTTCTTTATTAAGCTCTGCGATGTTATCTTCTACAAAGCGATTAGGGTCGCTGATTGGTGGTACAACTCGTACTATTGAGCCATTCACAACGTTGTTTGGTAGGCGTTGAGTAACAATTTTATATCCTTCTGCGTGTTCTAACCCTTGTGAAATTACCACGGAATCATTGTCTGAAGAAATAATTGTTGTTTTTACTTCATGCCCACGATTTTCTTTATCTACTAAAAATATCGTCGAGTTGCTCTGGATTGCACTCCATGGTACGATCATTGCATTGTTTACAGAAGAACCAGAAAATGTAACTCTACAGTACATTCCTGAAACTAAAGGAACGCTTGGAGCATTTGCCGCAATTAATGATTTTGTAGGGTTGACAACTAATGTTACTGTTCCATCAGTAGAATTAAATCCTTCAATACGTACAACTTTTCCTAGCCATCGACAAACGCTAGAATCTTCGGTCCATGAAATATTTACAGGAGGTAGATCAGGAGTTGTCATCCAGTTTTCATAACTTTTAATTGCAGTTGTTGATAACCCTAAGATTCGTGCAACGTCAACAGCGTTTAAAGATACTGGAATTTCCAGTCTTGAATCATTCGCGATATCAAAAAGTTTGGTTCCAACATTAACATATTCGCCATTTTCTATATAAACATTTAAAATACGACCCGCAAAAGGAGCATAAATTTTTGAGCGTTGAATATCTAACTTTGCACGCCGTACTGTTGAGATTGCTTTTTGTTTCGACGCATCCAAACTTCTAATTTCAATTTTTGTTTTTGATATTGATGACTTTAAGTTAATCAATGCCTTTAACTGTGTAATCATACTTTTTTGAGCATTTTCCGCATCAGTTTTTGAGGAAACATTGCGTTTATATAATGCTAGGTAACGCTCATAATTTTTCTTTTCTATTTCATAAATTTTTTCAAGCTGAACTACCTCATTTTCAAGGTCTTTGACTGTTTGGCGCTTCATTGCGGTTTCTTCATCAAGACGTACAATTTCCGCCTCTAATTGCATTAGATTTTCTTTATAATCAGAGATGTCTATTTCACAGAGCAGATCGCCTTTATTGACAATTATACCACTTTTTAAATCTGCTTTTTTGGTGACAATACGTCCTTTAATTTCAGAAGATAGGCAAATTTCTTGTAACGGTCTGACAATTCCAAAACCGTCTAATGACATCATTACTGAGTTTAATTTAACGTCTCGACCTTCTAACACGCGCATTGACTGGCTTTGAGGTTTGCTACGAGGTTTTAAACTTTGTGCCTTTAGTACTGTATAAGCACTATAGCCAATGCTTAAAATAATAAGGATTGCAAAAATTCTAAAAAATGTGATACCATGACGTTTGATAAAAGTACTATTTGATACGTCTAAAGAGATCTTGTTTCCTTCCTTATCAAAATTTGCTCCATGTAAAATATTGTTAGTTACTAAAAACCATACTGCAATCGCTAAAGCAATTAATAAAATAATTAATAATAATCCAACATAGAAAAAAACTTTAGCCTCAAAAGGAAGCCCTCCAATATAATCAGCAAATGTTTGACCGTTCTTACCATTTTCACCGTTAGCGGCAAAAGTGGTTACACAAGTAAGACCAAATAAACCTATGGCACAAAATAATTTCTTAAAACTCTTTTTATTCATTATAGTAATTCCCTTTTAATAAATTTATCAATCGATTTTAGCACAGCAATTTTTTTTGCCATTGTTCTGAATAAAAAATCGAAATAAATATAATATTAAATTTTTTAATGTAAAAAGTAATATAATACCTAAAAGGGAATATGACAATTAATCATAAAGCTCAAAACTGTGTTAATTTTGCACACTGTTAATTGAGTATTTTTGCAATTATAGCACAGTTTAAAAGCTTTTTTTCAATGGAGTTATAAATTTTTGATTGTTGATTGAAAACCATATTTGTGACATTTAGCCAAATGTTCAATGACCTCTTCGGCCGAGTCAACAATTGTATAAAGTTCAACATCTTCTGGACTAATTAAGTTGCGTTTCACAAATTGATCACGCATCCAACTATCCAAAGGTTCCCAAAACTCTTTGCCAACTAAGACAATTGGAATCTTATTAATTTTTTCAGTTTGTACTAATACTACCGACTCAAAAAATTCATCCATGGTTCCAAATCCGCCTGGGTATACTACTGCGCCAATTGAATATTTTAGAAAGCAAACTTTGCGAATAAAAAAGTAACGAAAATCAATACTTTCAGTCTGATAAGGATTTGGTTCCTGCTCCATTGGCAATTTTATATTTAAGCCCGCGGAGTATCCTCCAGCCTCAAATGCTCCTTTATTTGCTGCTTCCATGATACCTGGTCCACCGCCTGTAACAACACCATATTTATTTTCTACTAATAGTCTTCCCAGTTGCTCTGCGCTTAGATAATAATCATCTGTTGGCTCAGTTCTTGCAGAACCAAAAACCGTTATTAATGGAGGCGCTGAATTCATTGAATCAAATGAGTCAACAAATTCTGCCATAATTCGGAAAATTCTCCATGGATCTTCTTGCGTGAATTGAGGACAATATTCACCTTGTTTACTAAACATTTTTGATTCAAGCATATTTTAACCTCCACATTATATATTATTTAATTAAAGTACAATATTTAATTTTTTGACTAACATTTCGAAAAAAATGTTAAAACACTATTTTCACTATATAAATTATTTTAAGAAAAACAACTTAATATTTGCTAAAAGAGAAAAAAACCTCTATATTTTATGAGTTTTAAACAAAAAAGTTTATTTTAAAGATTTGGTCAAAACATTATAGGATAACATTTATGACAAATTTATCATATGAACCTTTAAAAACTTATTCTCCTTATCCAAATAAAAAACGCCGAATAATTATTTTTTTAGTCGTTATTGCTTTGGTAGTAGGGGGTGTCTTCTATTTTTCAAACAAACAAGATAATCAAAAATCAAGAGATAAAAAAGAAAGTATTGAAAAAAAGGGCGCTAAAGCAACAGTGCCTGTAAGTAAAAAGAAGACTTTGGTTTCGCCAAAAACAATTGAAAATAAATTGACTCAAGATATCAAACCAGCTACTGATTTATTAAAAAATATTAAAAAAGCAAAAAATAATGAATCTGAAATTTTAGAAATTCCTGACTTTGATGTTCAACCAAAGAAAGATAGTAATTCAGAAGAAGTTATTAAAGAGCAAGGAAAGCAAGCTGAGCATAAAGCAAAAACGCAAGCTGAAGCAAGTCCTTCAAAAGAAAAAAAAGAGGAAGGTTCTAAGAGCAACGTCAATAAGCCCGTCACAAAGCAAAATGAAAAGAATGTAATGCCAAAACTTGATGATGAAATCATTAAACTAAACTTTGAAGAAGCTGACAAAAAAGCAAAAGAGCTTAAAGAATTTATTAAAAAGAATGAAGAAATTTTAGACAAAGCTAAAAAAATGTATGATAAAAAAGATTATTTTGGAGTTCATGAAATATTAGCTGAAATTGTACAAAAAAATAATTTATATACGGGATATTACAGAAAAGTTGATATAAGTGATTCAACAGTAAAAGTTGATTCACAGATTGTTTCGGACTCTGAAACAGAAGTTACCGAATTAACTTATGAAGGAGACAATGACTCTAGTAAACGAGTTGCTTCTCTGAAGTTGCCATTTCATTTATGGTTAAAAATGGCACGAATTTATAGTGATGCCAATACTAAGACTTTTTTTTCAAGCAAGTCATATGTGCCATTTAATAAAACTTTATATCAAGTTCAACGTGGAGATGCGTTACAAAAAGTTGCAAAAAAATTTAATAGTACCGTGGCTGCGATTCAAAAACAAAATGGCATGGATAAGTTCAACTTCAATATTAGAGTTGGCGAGAATCTAAACGTTTATAACGGGCAATGGCGTATTGTTGTAAATAAAAGTAAATTTTTACTAATGCTCTTTGATAAGGATAATCTATTTTCTGCATATAGTATTGCATTAGGAAAAAATAATAAAACGCCAATTGGCAACTTTAAAATTGTTTCTAAAGTTATCGAGCCAGATTGGTATTCTGGGACTGAACGTATTGCTTATGGAGATGAAAGAAATGTTCTAGGTACTCGTTGGATGGAGATTAAATCTACGGATAAGAACAACAAAGAACTTAAGGGTTATGGGGTCCATGGTACATGGGAACGCGACAGCATTAATAAAATGCGCAGTAACGGTTGTGTGCGAATGTTAAATGAAAATGTCGAAGAGCTTTTTGATATAATTCCACTGAACACTCCAATAAAAATTATTGAATAGGTAATATTTACAACATAAATTGAGAAGCTCATTTATTGAAATTTTCTTAATTTGTGGTATTATATTTATTAAATATAAAAAATTTAATTAAAATTAACATAGGATTGAAGTATAGATGGCTGACATTACTTTAGAATTTGAAAAACCGATTGTTGAGTTAGAGAAGAAGTTAGAAGAGTGGAAAAACTTAAGTCAATCAAATAATATCGATGCTAGTGATGAAATTACTGCATTATCAGAAAAATTAGAACATACTAAAAAAGAGATCTATTCAAAGATGACGCCATGGCAGCGTGTGCAGTTAGCACGCCATCCTCAACGTCCATATACATTAGATTATATCAATGAAGTTTTTACAGATTTTTTGGAATTTCATGGAGACCGCCGTTACCGTGATGACGCTGCAATTGTTGGCGGGTTTGCGAAACTTGAAGGTCAGAAAGTAATGGTTGTTGGTACTCAAAAGGGACGTGATACTAAAGAAAACGTTTACCGTAACTTTGGCTGTCCACACCCAGAAGGATACCGTAAAGCATTACGTTTAATGCAGATGGCTGAAAAAGCAAATGTGCCTGTTATTACATTTATTGATACACCAGGAGCATTTCCAGGTGTTGCATCGGAAGAACGTCATATTGGTGAAGCTATTGCAGTAAACTTACGAGAAATGTTTGATCTAAAAGTTCCTGTTATTTGTGTTGTTATTGGCGAAGGTGGTAGCGGTGGAGCTTTAGGTATTGGTGTAGGTAATAAAGTGTTGATTATGGAAAACTCTTATTACTCTGTAATTACTCCAGAAGGTTGTGCTGCAATTTTATGGAATGATAGAGCATATTCAGAAAAAGCTGCTAAAGCATTGAAATTAAGTGCAACTGACCTTTTAGGATTAGGGATTGTCGACGGTGTGGTGACAGAACCATTAGGTGGAGCGCATCGTGATTATGCAAATGCTGCAAATGAAATTAAAAAGTCAGTATTGAGTAACTTAAAAGATCTACAAAAAATGTCAACAGAACAATTAGTTGAGCAACGTTACCAACGTTTCCGTGGTATTGAATTTTTTAATGATGGGTCTGAAGTTTAGAAGTTTAAATGTAAGTGAAAATTAAAAAAATGTGTAAAGATGAACAAATTGACGCAACAGTTCGTAAAGCGTGTTTAGAAGATGCTAAAGCTATTGTAGAGTTAACAAATATTTATTCTGTTCAGCAAATTGTTTTGCCTCGTACTGTCGAAGATGTAAAAGAGCATATAAAAAATTTTGTTGTAGTTGAGCACGAAAATAAACTCTTAGCGTGTTGTGCATGCCGTGATTTTGGTAATGGATTGTTTGAAATTCGTTCGTTAGTCGTTAATCCAGCTTCTGCAGGAAAGGGATATGGGCGCTTGATGATTGAGTTAATTTTTGCTAATTTACCAGAGAATGCTAATCGTGTTTTTGCATTGACTTATCAGGGAGGCTTTTTTAAAAAGGTTGGTTTTCATCTAGTTAACAGAGAGATTTTTCCAGAAAAAATATGGAGCGATTGCGTTAATTGCCCAAAAGTTGATTGCTGCGACGAGGAAGCCTATTTACGTCTAATTGAAAGATAATTATTAATTTAAAATATAAAATTATTGCTCAAGTTCGTCATTAAATAATATTAAGAGCAGTAAAAGATAATGCACTAAACTAATTTTACTTTTAGCTTAGTGCATTTTGTTTTCATAAAAAAGAGTTGTCAAGTTGTTATTTATCTGTTACTTTTATTGATTTAACGATTTCTAGAATTTTAGGAATTTCATTACGGTTGCTGAAAAATGTCTTATAACTAATCATGTAACCATTGATGCAAAGACAAAAAAGGCATTGCTAGCTTTTTTATTGTTATTTACCACATAATAACCATTGATATTTGAAGATAAGGTTAAAATATTGTCCTCATTTCCGTAGCAAAGTGCGATATATTTTACATAATTTTTTGCAATATTTTCATTAGGATTATTTAACTTATGGATTGAAAATCGTCCTTGTAATTTATTTTTTTTATCAATCAAATCTAAAATTATTCTCTTTTTGTTAAAAGTGTTTAATGTTGGAATATCGTTATTTTTATCTTTAAATGTAAAATTACTTTTTGGAGGAAGTAGAATTGAAAACAGAATATTATTTTTTTCAAAATTCAACGTTTTTAGCGAATTATTTATATTAAACTCTTTTTTTGTTGTATTTGATGAACTTGTTAAAAACAATTTAATTGACAATATAGGTATCCAAATAATAAAAATAACTATAAATAATTTCTTCAAGATCGACTTCCTTGAGTTAAGCTGTGATTCATCAATATTGCTTATTTAAAAATTGCGATATATATAATTTTAAAATATCATAAAAAATCTTAACTTTTTTATTGTAACATTATTTATGAATTACAGCTTGCAGTTGTATTTTTCATACTAGAGTTTTGTTTACAACATTTTTTTCTGGGCTTGATCTTTAATTTTCTGATCAGTATAGATAAGTTCAAGCATAAATTCATTATCAATAGTACGCTCAGTTTTGATGTAAATAGTCCGATCTTCAATAATCAACATAGCATTATTATTTGCTGAAAATGTCGGCTTCTGAAATTTACGACCATATTTTTTTTCAATTAAACTTTTGATGATGTTCAACTCTTTGCGTATTCTGTGAACTGACTTAAAATTTGCCACCGCTTTGATAGAAAATATTTGCTGTTTTTTTTTCAGTAATTTCTATATAGTAATCACTAAATGATCGAAATGGTTTGGCAACTGCTACTTTATAAAACTTAGTTCCATTTTGCATTGTTTGTACTTTTTCTTCAGTGCCAATTTCAAATTTTGCTCCTAACTTAATGCCAAACGCTCCCTTGATAGGATTTTTGCTATTTAACGCCTTTTTGTAAATGTCATCTTTTTCTTTTGCTTTTTTGGTAGTGTCTTTTTTATCTTTAGAAAAATTATCGTCTTTTTCAATAATTTCTGCGGATAATTTTTTATCATTTTCGACAGTGACGACCTCTCTAGTTGAAGTTTTACTAAAAAGAAGTAGAAAACTAAAAAGTATAGCTGCTAAGCCAATTGTAGAAGTTGCGATAATTATGCTTTTTTTATAGTTTTTGGGAGGCTCGCTAAATGATGTTTGCTGAGTTAAGGTTGTAGATTCTTCAATTTGAGAATCATTTTCTTGTTTGATAAAATTGTCGTTTTCTTCTTGTGGTGCAGCTGATTGAGGCTCTTCATTAGTTTGGGCAAAACTAATTTTCATTGGCTTTCTAGGAGGAGCTTCGTTAGCATGGTCAAGTGAATTTTCTACGTCACATACGGGACAATTAAATGTTGCTTCACTATATTTATCATCAATATACAACTCTTGATGACAGTGTTTACATTTCAATTCCATATTAATCACCTTGTTTTTCTTTGGTTAATAAAAATAACTTAGCATAAAAGTAAAATTAATGCAAATCTATGATGATACGAAGGTTAAGTTTTTTAATTAGGCGTTAAGACGTTGGTTTATTAATTATTGCTGAAAAAATAGTAAAATTACTATCATATATGAATAAATACTTTTAAAGCTTTATTTTATGGTTAATAAAGTTCTTAAATTGGGCTTCATAGGTTTGTATTTTGATAAAAAATAGTCTATTTTTATAATGCTAAAAAAATTTATAGAATAACGTAAGGATTTTAATTTTGAAATTAAATATACTAATTACAGGTGGTGCGGGGTTTATTGGTTCGGCGTTAGTGCGGGAAATTATTAATAACACAGAGCATAATGTGTTAAATGTTGATAAATTAACATATGCGGGAAACTTAGAATCGTTGACTTCAATTGAAAATAATGATCGCTATAGTTTTTCGCAAACTGATATTTGTGATAAAGATGGAATTGAAAATTTATTTAATAGTTTTAAGCCAAACATTATCATGCATTTAGCCGCTGAATCACATGTAGACCGTTCAATTGATGGTCCAGGTGAATTCATCACAACCAATGTAAATGGCACTTATAATATGCTTGAATGTGCTCGCAAATATTTTAATTCATTATCCGAAGTAGAGCAAAAAGAGTTCCGTTTTCACCACATTTCAACGGATGAAGTTTATGGCGATTTGGCGGAAAATTCTGATCCTAATGCATTATTTACTGAAGACACACCCTATGACCCTAGTTCTCCGTATTCTGCATCTAAAGCTGCGAGCGACCATTTAGTTCGTGCATGGGAACGCACATTCAATTTACCAACTATTGTGACAAATTGTTCAAATAATTATGGACCATTTCATTTTCCTGAAAAATTAATTCCGCTGATGATTCTTAATGCGTTGGAGTTAAAGCCGTTGCCAGTTTATGGGGATGGCGGTCAAGTACGTGATTGGTTATTTGTTGAAGATCATGCTCGAGCGTTATTTAAAGTTGTTACTGAGGGTAAAGTTGGTGAAACTTACAATATTGGCGGGCACAACGAAAAGAAAAATATTGAAGTTGTTAAAACAATTTGTGCAATTTTAGATGATTTACAACCACGAATTGACGGTAAAAAATATCAAGAATTAATCACTTATGTAACGGATCGCCCTGGACATGATCTGCGTTATGCTATTGATGCAACCAAAATCAAAAATGAATTAGGTTGGGTGCCCGCTGAAACATTTGAAAGTGGCATTTTAAAAACCGTTCAATGGTATTTAGACAATAAAGATTCATGGTGTAAACACGTTCAAGAAGGGACTTATAGCCGTGAACGTTTAGGTCATTCGTAATAATTTAGAGCACTTTAAGAGTGTTACAAAACTAATTGCTTAAGGCATTGATGTAGTATTGCGATGCAGAGCCAACGACATAATGAGGAACAATCAATGAGAGGTATCGTTTTAGCTGGAGGAAGTGGAACTCGCTTATATCCTATTACTGAAGGAGTATCAAAACAATTATTACCAGTTTATGATAAACCGATGATTTATTACCCGATTTCAGTTTTAATGTTAGCAGGAATCAGAGAGATTTTAATTATAACAACACCAGAAGACCAAGCAGGATTCAAACGTATGCTTGGCGACGGGTCTAAGTTTGGTATAGAGTTAAGTTATGCGGTACAACCAGAGCCGAAAGGATTAGCTCAAGCGTTTACAATTGGTGAAGAATTTATTGGCGATAAACGTGTTGCATTAGTTTTGGGAGACAACATTTTTTATGGAGCTAATTTTCAAGAAATGTTTGTTAACGCGGTGAAAAGAAATGAGGGGGCTACGGTCTTCGGCTACTGGGTTAATAATCCCGAAGCGTTTGGGGTAGCTGAGTTTGACAAAGATAACAATGTTATTTCGATTGAAGAGAAACCGACCGAACCAAAATCAAACTACGCAGTGACAGGGCTTTATTTTTATGATAATAAAGTTATCGAAATTGCTAAAAATATTAAACCGTCACCACGCGGTGAATATGAAATTACCGACGTAAATAAGGCATATTTAGCTGAGGATAATTTACAGGTTGTAAAGTTAGGGCGTGGCTGTGCATGGTTAGATACTGGGACGCATGATTCATTACATGAGGCGGCTAGTTTTGTGCGAACGATAGAGAAGCGTCAAGGCTTAAAAGTGGCTTGTTTAGAAGAGATTGCACTGGAAAATGGCTGGTTGTCAAAGGAAATAATTCTTAAACGTGCAGAGGTAATGAAAAATAATAATTATGGTGGTTACCTGAAAAAGATGGTAAATTTCCATCAGGATTAAATATTAGGAAGTAAAGAGTGTTAAAGGTTACGAAGACAAAATTAGATGAAGTTTTAATCGTTGAACCAAAAGTTTTTGGCGATAGTCGTGGATATTTTTTTGAAAGTTATAATAAGGAACGATTTCAAGAGGCTGGCATTGAAGCAGATTTTATTCAAGATAATGAATCATTTTCAAGTTATGGAGTTCTAAGAGGGCTTCATTTTCAAAAAATGCCATACACGCAAGCAAAGTTGGTGCGTGTTATTCAAGGAGAAGTTTTAGATGTAGCCGTCGATATTCGTGAAGGCTCTCCGACTTATGGCGAACATGTTGCAGTGAAGTTATCGGCTGAAAATAAACGTCAATTGTATGTGCCACGAGGTTTTGCTCATGGTTTTGCGGTTTTAAGTGAAGAGGTTATTTTTGCCTATAAGTGCGATAATTATTATCACCCAGAAGCTGATGGAGGAATTAAGTTTGATGATGAATCATTAAATATAGATTGGTTGATTCCAGCTAAAAAGATGATTTTGTCAGAAAAAGATAAGATTCAACCACTTTTAAAAGATGTATCAGTGTTTAATATTAATGATGAATTGAAAAGTTCATAGAATTTGTTGTTACGGAGAAAAAAATGCAAAAAATATTGTTAACAGGTGGTCATGGAATGCTTGGAAAAACTATTGAAAAAGTTTTTTCTAATAATGACTTTGAAGTTATTGTTACTGACTATCATAACGCAGATATTACAGATTTTAATTTATTTGATAGCGTTTTAAAAAAATATGAGGTGGATTGCGTAATTCATTGTGCTGCGATGACGGCAGTTGATTTATGTGAAACAGAAATAGATAAGGCGTATTTATTAAATGCCGTTGGTTCCGAAAATGTTGCTAAAGCGTGTGAAGTGAATAATGTGCGTTTGGTAGCTATTTCAACAGATTATATTTTTGACGGGGAAAGTGATAGACCTTATAATGAATTTGATATTGGGGGGAATTGTCATAGTGTTTATGGTAAAAGTAAATATGCTGGTGAAGTTGCAGTTAAGACATTTTGCCGTAATCATGTTATTGCACGGGTTTCATGGCTGTATGGAGCGGGCGGTCCATCTTTTGTTCACACGATGATGAAATTAGCTTACAATGATAACATAGAGCAACTTAAAGTTGTTGATGATCAAGTTGGTAACCCTACAAGTACTATTGCTGTTGCCAATAAATTGGTTGAAATAGTTAATAAGCATAATTTAACTGGAGTAGTGCATTTGACCTGTGAAGGGGAAGCGTCATGGTTTGATTTTGTTACTGAAATTTATCGAATTAAAGGTATTGATAAAAAAATTATTCCTTGCGATAGTAGCGAATATCCAACCCCTGCTCAACGACCAAAAAATTCACGCCTTGATAAGATGGTTTTGCGTCTTCATGGTATGGAGCCAATGCCTAACTGGCGGGACGCTTTGAGTGAATTTTTGGACTCAGAGAAATTTTGAAGAAAATATGAAGGTTGTTGTTTGCAACCTTTTTTGAAGCAATAATAATGAAATATAAGTTATGTTTGGTTATAAAAATTAGTTTTATGTGAAGTTAATATAATTTGGCATTTTTTTATTATGTCATAGATCCTAGGGGGTATAAGATGAAAGGAAAGTTGATAAAAATATTTGAAATTTTGGCTGTAGTTTTAATAATTTTAGTATTATTATTGTATGGAGCGTTTGAAGTTTGGATACGTAATTATGCTGATGCTAGTAATTTATATAAAAAAGCACGAGTATATAAAGGACGACATGGTGATAAAATATATAAATTATTGATGAATTTATCTGGAAGAGCTGGTTCCCAGAACGCCTATAGAGCTTTAGGAGAATACTATTTGTTTGAGAAAAAGGATGCTCAAACAGCCCTTGGTTATTACTTGAAAGCTGTTAAAACAGATACATTTAATAGTTATCGAGTTTTTCGCTGTTATCAAGACATAAAAAAAGAAAAAGAGGGTATAAAGTGGCTTAAGGAGCAAACGACTAAAGGTAACGATTATGCATACTTGGTTCTTGGAAATTATTATTTTGACAAGGCCAAATTTAAAATTGCCAAAGATTATTATAAAAAAGGAACAAAAGCTCAAGAATTTTTTTCATGGCTTGGTGTTTATAGATGCTCTTTTGGCCAAAAAGATTATCAAGAGGCACGATTAGCCGCAAATAAAATTATTTCAATAGAACCTAAAAATACTGCTGGGTATACTTTTTTAGGAGAAATTTGTCAAGCAGAGAAAAAATATGACGAAGCAATAAAATATTATATTAAAGTAATTGAGCTTGGAGGAGAAACTGTTGGACGAATTGTGGACATGTTTTTTCTGCAAGGTAAATTGTCAGAGGCTGAAGAAACAGTTTTAAAATTACAAAAAAAGTATAAGATTAATGTAGACCTTGCATTAGCAAAACTATATTTTAGACAAAATAAATTTAAAAAAGGCTTTGAAATAATTGATTTTTCCCAAAAATTAAATAGTTACGAATGTTATATACTTGGAAGAATGTTGAAAGAGAAGAACAAGTATCAAGAAGCTTTAAAATGTTTTTTTAAGGCTAGGCAAAAAGGCATGGATACTTTTTCTGAAATTCCCGAAACATACATGGCTTTAGGACAGTATGATGAGGCAATTTTAGAATTAAAAAAGATGATAGAAGAAGATAAAGCTAATAAAAGTAATAATCTTCAATATAATTTTTATTGTTTATCTAGAGCTTATTATGGCTGTAAAAAATATGACTTAGCTTTAAATTCAGCTCAAAAAGCTTATAAAATGGGACATCTATATTCTTCAAATGTAATGTTTAATTGTTACTTAAATTTAAAAATGTATGATAAGGCTGAGCAATTAATAGTAGAGATGAAAAAGAAGAAATATCCTCATTTCGGTGGTGACATTATTATGATTTATGAAGAGCAAAACAAAATTGACGAAGCCGTAAAATATATTAATAGTCGCTCTGATCTTAATGAAAGTCAAAAGGCTCAAAAGATTGCGAAACTAAATAATCGCCAAAAAAATAAAGACAATATTAAAAAATGATTAATGGAAGGATGTTTTTATGAAAAAAAAATTTTTAAAAGTGTTTGAAGTGACAATGGTAATTTTAATTGTTTTAGCAGTTTTTGGATATGGAGCGTTTGAAATTTGGGTGCGTAATTATGCTGAACATGAAAAAATCTTTTATGAAGCACAAAAAATAGATTCAAAGATAGCCCCATTTAAGTTTCAGTTTATGATGAAATTAGCATCTAAAGCTGGTTCGAGTAAAGCAAATAGAATATTAGGAGATTATTATCTATTAAAAAGAAAATATAAAGATGCTTTAATTTATTTCCTAAAATATTCTGAAAGTCATAAAAATGATTTATGGAACTTAGGTAAAATTTATGAATGTTATAGTAAAGTTAAAAATAAGGAACAGGCCATTAAGTGGCTTGAAAAAGAATCTTCTAAAGGAAATTTAACGGCATCGTTGGCACTTGGAAATGCTTATAGAGATGATGATAAATTTCTCGCAGCAATAAAATGTTATGAAAGAGCGATTAAAAGCTTTCCTGAAAAGGCGTGCATTGCAATTGCAAAAATTTATAGAGTGCAAAAAAAATATGATAACGAAATCGCTATTCTCGAAAAGGGAATAAAGTTAGTCCCTGGAAAATGGCAGTTATATTTAGAACTAGCGAGGACTTACCATTATCAAAAAAAATATGATTTAGCAATTAATAAATATATAGCAGCAATTGAACATGGTTGCTGGAATAGTGGTAGCTTATTAAGATTAATTATTACTCGATGCGACTATAAAAAAGGAGAAAAAATCTTTTTAAATTTAGCAAAAAAAATGGGGAAAAACTTTCAACGTGAATTAGGAATCATTTATTTGGCTCAAAGTAAATATAAACAAGCAAGAAAAGCATTAAAAAGTTCAAATTATAATGAAGAATTCCAATTTGATGACATTGCTTTTAGCTATAAATTTCAACAGGATTATAGTCAAGCCGCTCAATATTATTTATTAAAAAATAATGATAACAGAGTTGATGGTTATTATGCAATTGTAAAAATGTATAAAAATATTGGAAAATTTGATCAAGCGTTGTTCTACGCTCAAGAAGCTGAGTCAAAACAAGGAGCTATGCTACCTGAAATTATAGCAATGGCTGGTGATATTTATTTTGAAAGAAAAGATTACAAATTAGCTTTGGAATATTATAAGAAAATATTTCGACGTTCGAATTTAGATAAAATTACCGAATGTTATTTAATTTTAAAAGATTATGATAGCTATGAAAAACTTTTAGTTAAAATGAAGGAAAAAGGTGGATCTGATTTGTATCTTGAATATAAAATAAAGTTATTAATTCACCAAGGAAAAATAAACAACGCAATCGAAATTATTAATTCTCTAAAACATATACCAGAACATAGTAAAATTTCTTATATTGGCACTATTTACATAAAGGCAAAAAATTATGAAAAAGCTCTAGCGCAATATCAAAAATTAGCGCAGGATCCAGAAATTTTTGCTGTCAAATGTATTAAAATTGCCGAACTTTATGAAATTCAAGGTAAATATGAACTCGCAATAAAGAGTTATGAAAAATTGTTAAGTAAAATTGATGATGACGCAATTGCTGAAAAAGATCCTTTATATAAAATTGGATTGATTTATTATAAACAAGGAAAATATCAACAAGCTTTGGAATATTTGTTAAAAGATTTAGAGCAAGATTGTTGCACTCAAACATATAAGTATAAAAGTATTGCTGAAGTGTATGGTAAATTAGGCTTGAAAAATAAAGAGCGAGAATATTTAGCAAAACATATGTTATTAAGTGAAAAAGTATTTTAGTTTAGTAATATAACCGGAGACATAAATGAATTGGAGAACGTCGAAGTTAGAGGTTTGGTTGGTGATAGTTTTTTTTGCTATTATTTTAGGGTATGGTGCGTTTGAAGTGTGGGTTCGTAATTTTGCTGATGGGCATAAATTAATAGAAAAAGCTCATCTCGCTAAATATAAAAAGCTTGAGAATAAATATCATTTTTATTTGTGGCTTGCGGAGCGAACTAAACATGCTGATGCATTTAATGAATTAGGTTTATATTATAATGGAAAAGGTCAATTTGAAGAAGCTGCAAAATATTATCAAAAATCGGTTGAATCTGGGAATAAAAATGGTTTTCATGATGTTTATATGAATTTTCTTATGGCAAATAAAGCTGAGCGGGGGGCTAAATGGCTTAAAGATCAAGTCGCAAAGGGACAAAAAGAGGCAAATCATTATTTAGGATTTCATTATGAAGTACAGAAAAAATATACATTAGCGATTAATTATTATGAAAAAGGTTATGCTTATTACCCAAAAGGAACAATTTCAGCCATCATTTTATGTTATATGCGCATTAAACAATATGATATGGCTGAACAATGGATTAAAAAAGGGCTTAAAAAATTTTCCAAAAATGGTGAATTTTATTTCTATTTAGGAAATATTTATGAAATTAAAAAAAAATATGATTCTGCGATGGAATGTTATCAGAAATCCATAAATGATAACGGTCATTCAATAGAGAGAATCACGAATTTGATTATTAAACAACAAAAATTCAGTGAGGGTGAAAAAATTATTAAAGATTTAATGGATGAAACAGGATTAAATTACCATGAATATTTAGCAAAAATTTATGCTGCGCAACAAAACTTTAATAAAGCCATTATTGCGATAAAAAAAAGTGATGGAGATATGAAGCATAAACATTTATTATTTGGCCTCATTTATGAAAGAATGCAAAATTTTGAATTATTAAGAACTCATTACTTGAAATGTGGCTATTTAGATAATCATTTGGGGTATTTAGCGTTAGCGAATACGTTACGTAAAGCAAAGAATTATAAAGAAGCAGCAGTTTATATTAAAAAAGGTATTGAACGTATAAATGGTCATGAAGAGTATTTTCTGTTGCCATTATCAGAGCTTTATTTTGAAGAAAAAGAGTATGATTTAGCATTAAGCACCTGCCAACAGGCTCTTAATAAGCTTGGGAAAGATAGTTTTTATAAACCTGATTTAGTAAATAGAATTTTTGAATGTTATCTAAAGTTAAATAAAATTAGTCAATATAAGGATTTTTTGGAAAAGTATGAGAAAAACTATTTGATATATTTTGATAATAAATTGCGACTTCTTGAGCATGGAAATAATTTTTCTGAGGCTGAAGAATTAATTAGAACAAATTCAGAACTTGATGATAGCGCAAAAATTAATATAATTGGCGAAATGTATTTGCGTAATAAAATGTATAACAAAGCTATTGAAAACTTTTTAAAGTTAACCCAATCCTCACAGAAAGATAATGATTATTTCGTTGAATTAGGTCGCGCCTATAGAGCTAAAGGAGACTATGACTTAGCCTTAGAAAGCTATAATCAAGCTGTAAAGAATAGAAATGAAGAAAGAGCTCACTCTGAAATAGCTCATACCTATTTTTTACAAAAAAAATACTCGCAGGCTCTGGAATGGTACATAAAAGCATATGATCAATATAATCAAAAACAACGCATTGAGGATATTGTTAAGATTTATCAAATTATGGGCAATGAAGAGCAATCAAAGAAATGGCAAGTAAAAGTGATTGAAAAACATCAAAAGGCAGTTTTTAACTGGTAATTTGCATGAAATAGTTAAAATTAAAAAAAATAAAAATTAGAAAGAGGAGAATCATATTGGAATCAGTAAAAAATTTCTTAAATGTTGTACTTAGTATTTTAGCAATCATAGTTGTTGGAGTTCTAGCTTGTTACCTAATCAAATTTTCTGGAGATCAGAATAAAATAACCATTGCTACTATATTTATGGTAATGGTCATGATAAGTTGTAATCCAATTTCAACTTGGATTGGAAGTAAAATGCTTGTTATTGAACATTCACGACGTAACGGTCCGTTATTTTTTAAATTATTAAAAATTAAAGAAGATGATGGATCTATGACAGCAGAAGATAAAGCTGATAGACAGTTAAAACTACAAATAGTTGCACAAATAATGGCTATTATGAATTGTTTTGTATTACTTTTTATCAGTACTATGGTATTGTTTGGTAATTCTAGTCAGTAAAAACGGTAGAATTAGCATCATCATGGTAGATTGTTGGAGAGTTTTTCACTTTTTCTCTACCATGAAGACCGTTGTTATCTTCGTTATTTCTGCCGATATTATAAATCCTAAAGCCATGCCGTTTGCTTTTTATGCCGTTATTTAAGACCGTTAACTCGCCGTTAATATAACGCCATTTTTCATTAAATTTTGGGAAATCCGCTGAAAACTTTTCCATTTCAGCAAAATCTTTTGGTAAACGATTAAATTTTTGACGAAACAATTCTATATATAAAATGCCAATCAACGCCTCTAATGAGTTATCAATTTCAATTTTTTTTATGTACGCTCCATCAAAGTCCATGGCAATAAGATCAAAGAAGGTGTATGATATTGGTGCATCTCGGGTCATATTATCAAGAATTTTTTCAGTATTTGGGTTGGTTAAATCAGAGCGAGCAATGAAGAAATCGTAGCAAAGTTTATATTCTTTTTCAACTGCGTATTTGCGTGGCGCCAATAAATAATTATAGAAAATTGAGGATCTGAAGAAGTTATTTGTTGATTGATAGTAAGAATTATTAAACTCTTTTGGATTAGTTGTCCAGTCAATCATATATTCATCACGCAGTCTGTCTAAACAGTCAATTGCAATGGTAGTTTCGCCACAAAAAGCGGTTTCTAAATCCTCAATATTTTGTTCTTTTGTTTTCCTGAGATAAATAATTAATTCTTTAACCTTTTTTGCTGGTAATTTTTTTGATGCAACTAAGTTTTCAATTTGCAATCTAAAAATATCCAAACAAGCAATCCTTACGAGGTATGAAATTAAAGAAAAATCGCTTGCAGAATATGAAATAACTCGTTGTTGCAGTGGTATTAAATTTATTGCTTCAGCAATTTTTCCCTTATTTACATAGTAAATTGACCTTGATCGATATGTTCTTGCCCATGAACGAATAAAACCATATTCAATTAATGACATCCCATATAGAAGTTCGTTAAAATTACGCCATGTACTGCTGAGGCGTAAATGATTATTTTCGGCAATTATTCTGTCTAAATCTTCAAAATAACTTTGATAATCGTTGAACCATTTATTTAACTTTTGTTGCTCCTCATGAGACATTTTTAATAAAAATGGAATTGGCATATTTTTTATAAGAGTCTCACCTTTATCGCTTGGATTATCCTCATTTATTGGCATAATTGATTGAAATTTCTGAAAATTAACAGCAATCCTTTTGCCATTACGGCGAATATATTTGTCCTCTAATGACTGTGGAGTCAATGGTGAGTTATAAATTTTTCGTAGCTTATCTAATGATATTTCAGTTTTTGTTTGTTCAGCATTTGCCAAGTGAATTGGAGTATAAATACATATTGCAACTGATATTATTCCAGCAATAAACAACACTGCTGTCGTTTTAAAATGTTTTTCATTGTTATATTTAAAAATTACCATAAAGCTTAAGAAGCAGTTTATTAAAATAGCGCAGATAAAGATAATAATAATTAAATCAAGTGCTGAAAAATCATATAATTTTAAGTCTTCTGCAAGAAGTATCTTAATAATATTCTTTAAGAAATATAAAGTTAGAGCAGTAGCGCTAACATTTAAAATTTTTAAAATTCCAACAATTTTGCAGAGTTTATTTTTTGCAAAAAAGCCTACTGTAATAAAAGGAAGTAAATTAAAAATAAATTTTGAAGATTTGTCTAAAAATTGATACTCAAAAATTTCTGAGGTAATTTTTTTAATTGTGGCGCGGTGAATTTTTTGGTAATAAAAAGTTGTCATTAAAAGTAATATCAAGCATAGTACTACATAAATTATGATAAATGTTTTTTGAGTTAGAGACAGAATTTTCAAATCATTGATAGTATTGAAGGCGACCACCATTCCTCCTCCTAGAAAAACGTTGAAGAATACGAATAGATAGCACAAGTAGCAATTTATATTATTTTGAAAAAATTTCATATTTTCCCCTCTACGATTTGATTTTTTCATATATATTTTTTAATTATTTAGCGCATTGGTGGCGGTGTTATTGACGAACGAGGCAATCTTCTGCGCCGCGAGTGAGAATTTGTTCTGGGTGAAATACTTCTAATATCATCACCTTGTGTTCTTAACCTAACTGCTTTATCTTCATCTTCAAGTTCTTCTGGTCGATCTGGAGCAATATTTAAATATTTAACAACACGCTCACTAATTTTTCTAAACGTTGGACCTGCTACAGTTCCTCCGTAATATGCGCCTTGTGGTTCATCGGCAACCACCAACAGTACAAAGCGTGGATTAGTTGCTGGCACCATTCCAATAAATGAGGCAATATATTTACTATTTGAATAGCGTCCGTTAATCACTTTTTGTGATGTTCCAGTCTTACCTGCAACGGTATAACCTTTTAAACGAGCTTTACGTGCTGTTCCTCCTGCCTCGGTAACGGTAGCCATCATTTGACGAACAATTTTTGCTGTGTTTTTGCGTTGAAAAATATTTTTACCGCGTTTAACAGGAAAACGAAGAGTTTTTTTATTATCGTGTTGCTTTAGCTGGCTTACTAAATTTAACTTTAATTGCCAACCGCCATTTGCTAAAATACAAAAAGCTCTCACCATTTGTACAGGAGTAACCGCAACACCTTGTCCCATAGGGATTCGAGTAATTGAAATAGACCACCATTCTTGAGGGTGTTTAGGTGAATATTTATCTCGGCGTGGATTTGGCAATATCCCTCGGGATTCAGTTGGTTTTAAAGGCAAACCTGTTCGTTGCCCAAATCCATAGTCCCACAAAGTTTTATATAATAAATTTTTACCCATTATAATAGCAATTTTTGCAGTGCCTATATTACTTGATTTTTGAACAATTTGTTGCACTGTCATTGGTCCATGAACACTTGAATCACGTAGTTTATAATCACGCCAGTAACCATTTTCGCAATCAAAAACAGTATTTGGACTAACTAATCCACGGTCGATTGCGCCACTAATTGATAAAGGTTTCATCGTTGAACCAGGTTCGTAAATATCTGTTGCAATACGCAAGGTCCATTGTTCGTCAGATATTCCACGACGGTCATTTGGATTAAAACTGGGCCGTTGAGCTATTGCCAAAATGTCTCCAGTGTATGGATCCGCTAAAATTGCATAAGCAGTTTTGGGACGCCATTTATCAGCGAGAGCTTGAAGCTCCTCTTCAACAAATGACTGAATTGCTTCGTCAACTGTTAAATAAACATCAATGCCATCAATTGCCATATTTAATTTTTTGTTACCATATGCTAAAGGTACATTATCAACACTTCGCTCAAAAGTAAAAGTTCCTTCTGTCGCAGAAATTAGTTCCTCAAGTGCTCGTTCAATACCAATAACTGGAATCTCTTCACCTTTGTTATAACTTGTGAATCCAATCACATTAGCCAACAGTCCATTTTTAGGGTAATAGCGTTTTGTTTGCTCTGAGAAGGTTATTGCCCCGATGTTATTTTCTACGCACCATTGTTTAATTTCATCTCCAACTTCAAAATTAACTTCTCTAGCAATCGATGCATAACGATTTTCAATTTTTATCATTTTGTTATCTTTTGACTTTACCATACGAGAAATTTTTTTAAATTTTTTAAGTAAAAAATCTCTATTTAAATTGAGTTTTTGAGCCAAATAAGTTGCCGTTTTTTCTCTGTTTTCATCATTTCCAAAATTAATTGGATCGGCAAATAAAGTGTAGCAGGGTTGATTGCTTGCCAGTAAACTTCCATTACGGTCATAAATTGATCCACGCTGACCACGCACTGTTTTTTTACTGGTATAATTGCGTTTTGCTTTAATTAGAAGTTCATCGTGACGCTTAATTTGAAGGTTATGAAAACAAAAAATTACATAACCAAAACCTAAAGTTAGGATTAAAAAAGCAATAGAGGACATACGCCCTCGCATATTATGACGCTGTTTATCTTTGTTCATCGGATTTGACATTGCACTTCTTAAATTTTAGTAGCTTTGCACGCTTGTAGAGTGGGCGCTAACTACAGCTCTTTTATTTCCTTTAACAGTATGGCGAGAAGGACCACTATCTATAACGACAATTTGTCCATAGCGCGCAGGCTTTAATGGAAGTTTAAACTGAACAATTTTCTTTTTTATATTATCCCAGCTTGATAATTCTTCACGCCGAATTTTTAAGTAGGCAATTTCACGCTTTAAAGATTTAATTTTTGTATCAATTTTTGCGGCTTCACGACCATTATTATTGATTTCTTCAGTTAAAGAAACCTTATAGCTGACGCCTGTCCCAATAATTAATAGCATTAACATGAAGGTAAAAGCCATTGCTAAAACTGATCTTAGTCGTGATTTGTTTTTATGATGATAATATTTTCGATTTGAAATAATTGTTTGCGATTTCATTTACCTTCTCCTTTTTAAAGCTTTTCTGCTACTCGCAACTTCGCACACTTTGCTCTTGAATTTTGAGCGCATTCCTCTGCTGTTGCAACAAATGGTTTATTTCGTAGCGTTTTCATCGTTCTTTTGTGATTACATACACAAACTGGCAAACCTGGAGGACAAATACATTCGGTATTTTGCTCTTTAAAATAATTTTTTACAATTCTATCTTCTAGTGAATGAAAACTTATTACAGCTAAACGCCCTTGTGGGGCCAACAAATTATGAGCTGTTTTTAATGACCTTTCTAATTCGCCAAGTTCATCATTGACGGCAATTCTTAAAGCCTGAAAAACCATTGTTGCAACTGGAGGTGCATTTTTTCGAGTCTTTTTTAATGTTTTTTCACATAAGCCAACTAATTGATCTGTTTGAGTAAATGGTGAGACTTCACGCTCGTGAATTACTGCATTTGCTAACTTATTTGCACCTTTAATTTCACCATAAAATCTGAAAATATCACGTAATTCTTCAAACGAATAATTATTGACGATTCTGCTTGCGGTTAACTCTTTTCTGCGGTCCATACGCATATCTAGCGGTCCTGCAAAACGAATTGAAAAGCCTCTGCTTGGATCATCAATCTGAGGGGATGAAATTCCTATATCCAAGAGAATTGCATCAACTTTATCCCATGAGTTTTGTTGCGCAAAATCTGCCATCTGACTGTAATCGCCACGATAAAAATTAACTCTATCTTCAGCAAAAGCTAGTGTCTGTGCGCTTCTAAATAAAGCTTCTTCATCACGGTCTATACCAATTAACTGTGCATTAGGGCAGCGTTCCAAAATTAATTTGCTGTGCCCTCCACAACCAAGCGTCCCATCAATAATTCTTAAGGGGTCATTGGTTCGCTCTTGAGCAATTAGATTTTCAACGGTTTCATTTGGTAAAACCGCAACATGACTATATTCAGAGTTATTATTATCACAAAACATATTAAAAAACTTCTCTATTGTGTTATATTTTTTACAGGTAAATTTAATCGGTTAGTTTTTCTAAAAGACTTTGGAAATTATCCAAAACACTGCTACTTGTATTGCTAATTTTTTCAACCTGCTGTAATGAATCTTTTGAAATATCGTTTATCTCTTCCCAGCGTACAGGGTTCCATAATTGAATGTTTGTAAAAGATCCCACCATAACAACTGAGTAATCAATATCAGCTTCGCCTAAAATTTGACCCGTTATTTTTATTCTTCCTTGCTTATCACATTTGCACTGTTGAACTTTGGCGCCAATTTGTGCTAGCGCTAATTGTGCCTTACGGTCAGCAATTGAGACTTTACTTATTTTTTTCAAAAAATCTTGAAAGCTTTGCATTGGTAATAGCATGATAAATTCTTCTCCAGGAAACAGCACAAACTCATCTCCATCTCCTGAGCGCCATTGGCTTGGAATAGCCAATCTATTTTGGTTATCAAGAGAATGGTTAAACTCGCCACAAAAAAACGGCAGTGATGTCATTTTTTTAATTGTGCTCATTAATTCACCATTAATTTATCGTTAAAAAGCTCTCTATAGTTAAATTTTACCTAAATTCCCCTAAATTCCCCTATTTATAACTAATATAGTGAATTGTACTGCTAAATCAAGGGTTAATAACGATTTATAAATAAAAAAAAGTCAAAAATTGTCAAAATTGCACAGCGAAATAAATTATAAATGTGCTTTTTTTGCATATTTGTATTGATACCAATGGTTTATGAATATTTGGCATGGGATATGCTGTAATACGTAAAAATGTTTTCGACATGGATAAAAATTACAATAAAGAGATTAATATGAGAATAAATTTGAAACATAAACAAATACAAGATTTGCTATCATCAATTGATTATCAATTATCAAAGCGGGAAATGCACAAAGTGCGTGACAATATGGAGCTTTTGGCTGCAGAAGCTATTCTTAAGCAGCAGTTGAAGACTATTCAGCGTTTGCAGCACCAACAAACAAAAATCAATACTATCTTTTGTTCTGCATTGATTCTATTTCTACTTTTGTTAATTATGAGTTTGTTGTTGTTCTGACATTTTTGTTGAAATTTTCATTGTTAAAATCTATAATCAACATTAGAACCTTAAAAAATAGAGGACTAACAATGAATAAATTTATTAGAATTTTTGGTATAACTTTGCTAGCAGTTGTAACGACTTCTTGTTTGTCTCCCAGTGGAAATAACCTTGAGGAGCAACGAGAAAATGCAAAATTGATGCAGGCACAAGCTTTGGCACAATTTATTAAATCAGATCCACGATTAAAACTTGCTGTAGACAATGCTGCTGGTTATGCAGTTGTGAATGCGACAGGAGTTGACATATTTTTGCCTTCAACGGAAAGTGGCTGGGGTGTTTTATATTATAAAGGAAGTAATAGCTATACTTATACAAAGCTTCTTTCACTTGGAATTGGTTTAGGATTAGGTATTCGTGATTTCAGAAGTTTGTATGTTTTTGATGCCCCAAAAGATATTCAATATTTTTTAGACCATGGTTGGTTTTTGGGAGCTCAGGCCAATGCTGCATTTAAATTTGATTACGATGGAGCAGGGGGCGCGACTGCCTATGAAGTCGCCCCTGGGATAAAATTGTACAAGTTAAATAAAACAGCAGTTGTTCTACACGCTACAATTCAAGGAACAAGAATTTGGAAAAATAGTGATTTATCTAAATAGTTATATTATAATAAACACAAAAAAACCGATTTAGTTAATACTAAATCGGTTGGAAATTCTTCGAAAGTGTTGATTACTTTTCAACTTTACCGCTTCTAATACATGCAGTACATACTTTCATTTTCTTTACGCCGTGCTCAGTCTTTGCTTTCACAGTTTGGATATTTGGCTTGAAAGTACGTTTATTATTTTTTACAACGTGTAAACCAATACCACCAGCTTTTTTCGCAAGACCTTTACGGACAATTGATCCACCAACAACTTTTTTCTTGCCGCAGATTTGACATACATTACTCATAGTTTACCTCGTTTGCCGTAAATTTATCTTTTAAATTAACCGGCTTTATTTCTGGTATTAATTTTACCGGTCGTAATTTCTTCTATATATTACTTAATACTTAAATTTTTTTATTTTAAATTTAAAATAAAAAAATGGTGGGTTGACTGGGACTCGAACCCAGGACCACCGCCTTAAAAGGGCGATGCTCTACCGACTGAGCTATCAACCCACCTAGTATAGCAATTTGAGCTTTTAATTTATCATGTTTGATAAAAAAATCAAACACAAAATTTTAAAAAGTCAATTATTTTTCAACTTTACCACTTCTAATACAAGCAGTACATACTTTCATTTTTTTAGCGCCATGTTCAGTCTTTGCTTTAACGGTCTGAATATTTGGCTTAAAAGTACGTTTGTTATTTTTTACAACGTGTAAACCAATACCGCCAGCTTTTTTAGCAAGACCTTTACGGACAATTGATCCACCTACGACTTTTTTCTTACCGCAGATTTGACATACATTACTCATAGTTTACCTCGTTTACCGTAAAAAATCTGTTACAATTTTTCGCTTTTAAATTATTTTTTTAATTGCTATTTAAAGTGAAAAAATGGTGGGTTGACTGGGACTCGAACCCAGGACCACCGCCTTAAAAGGGCGATGCTCTACCGACTGAGCTATCAACCCACTCTGTTTAGCAATTGAGTTTTTAATATAACATTAAATCTTGATGTGTCAAGTTTAAAATTTAGATATTTTAAAAACTTTATTAAGCTACAATTTTTTAAACAACACCATTCATTTTGTGAATGGATTTTTAAATTAACACCTGATTTTTGTTTTTCAAGTCAAATTTAAAAAAAATGCTGATTTATTAAATTTGCTGTTGGACTAGCATTATTATTAAACGTTATCAGCAACGATTTAGAAAATACACTTTAAATTAGAAAATGCAACTTTTTATATGCAAATTTCGCTCTTTTTTTTTGTCTCTTACTGTAGTGGAATATTGCTCTTCCATGCTGTTTTTTTCTTAATATCTTGATAGCCAGCTTGATATAGTTTTTCTAGGTCTTTTTTGTTGAAATCCATTTTTTCTGAGTTTAAGTTAATATCTCCTGCAATAGAGCAGTAATAGTATTCATTTTTGACGTTTCCTTTTAGAGTTATTTCTTTGGTTTCAATTAAGCTGAAATATGCTCTGGCGTTGATTAAATCATAAATAAATGTTGAAAAAAGAGGGATGAAGCTCTCTTTGATTTCTCTTTTTGGGAGGTTAATAACTTGATTGTTTAAGATAGCAAAAACTCTTGTTTTTTTTAGTTCTTGATGTTTTTCAATCATCCAAGGTGCTAAAAACATACTTCTCTTTGTTGAATCGCAGTGTGTGACACTATAAAAGTTGTCAATTTTTACTTTTGCATTGTAGTAATTGAAACGAACAGGAGGATAGAACCCTGGTACCGAACAGCTTGCTTGCAAAATTTTATAATATAGACGATAACGTTCTTCGCTTGGTAGGTTGGCTATTTTTCCCATGTCCCATATTGTTAATTTATTAGCATTGAGTTCGGTTGTTGCGACAAAAAGTCTACGTCCTTGATTGTGTAGCTTTGCCACTTGATCAATCATTTTTTTTGAAATGCTGGAACTGATGATTTTTTCTAATGGAGCTGAAGAGCTGTATGAGCTGCGCCAAATTGTGAAAAAATTTGGTGAAACGAGATCGTTTCTTGTTATTGAGGTGTAGGCAGTTTTGATTGTTTGCATACTATTTTTATCGTTAATAAAGGCACTTGTTGCAAGGAGTGCTCCTGTTGAAACTCCAGTTATGATATCGAAGTTTGGCATTCTTTCTTCATGCCAAGCGTTCAGAATGCCTGCGCCATATGCTCCAAAGCCGCCTCCGCCAGATATAATTAAAATATTTTGCTCAGTTTTTTTTGATTTTGGGATTATGCGTTTTTCAAGCGCTTGTACATGACTCATTGAAATGCTATACTGAGCATTTAATAAATCGTTTTCATTATATTTTTCTGGAGTTGAACAGCCTGGTAGTATTAATGATGATAGTCCAGTAAGCATTAGAATTAGAGATTTTTTCTTCATTTTGTTTCTCCGTAAAGTAAAGCATTATAGGGTATTTTTAAAAATAGAGTATTGAATTTAATAATTTTCTAAAAGCTAAAGTCTTTGAATTTTTCTTCAAAATCAATTTTTAGAAATAATTTTAATGCTTTTATATATGTTTAATATAATTTTAAGAATTACGCTTATGTTATTAAAATAGTGGTTTAAGTGAAAATTAAAAGGGGAAAATTATAAAATCATTTATACAGAAGTATATAAAGGTGGTAAAAAATGGAGCGAGTGATGGGATTCGAACCCACGACAATCACGTTGGCAACGTGATGCTCTACCAACTGAGCTACACTCGCAAATCTCAAGCTAAATTATTATTTAGTTGATAAAAGTAACAATACATTAATTTCTATAAAAGTCAAACGTAAAAATTAAAAAAAAGTGATATACTTTTGGAAGATAAGCAGGTTTTATTTTGAAATATTAAAACAATTCTTATCAAATGGTTGTGTTGTAATAGTTTGAGATGTTTGTGACATTACATTATTAAAAGAAACTGCAAGATGATTGCTTTTTGGGCTAATCAAACTTGCAGAAATGATTTTCTAAAATTAATATTTCTAATTATTTTTTTGTAGTTTTTTCAATAGGGCGTTTGACGAGGACGTTAATGAAGAACTTTTTAGAACTGCTTCTGACGCTCACCTCTACAGAATTCTTTTTTCCCGCCCAGCTATATTGTTTTTTGTCAGTTTTTTCAGAAAGTTTTCCTTCAATCAATGCACTAGAAACATTAGCTGGTCGAGAAACCATTGGCTCTTCTAATTGAGTTGGGAATATTTCAGGGTATCCATAAAAAGCAAAAACTTTGTTTGCATAGTCATGAAGAGATTGGTATGTTTTAAACTCTCTATTAATTACAAATTTATACATCTTGTCCCCAATAAAGTAGAATGTAACAAATTGGCCTTTATTTTTGGTTGGGTAATATTTATAGCTTGTTTTATCAGTGATATTAGCTTGAGCAAATTCTTTTTGAGCGCATAGAGTATATGCTGATTCTAAAGAGCTATTCCAAACAATATTTCCATATCCTGCAATCGCATCAACTCCATAATTTTTACTTGAAAGTTCTTTTCTGTATTTTATGGCTGTCGTTAAAAATTTATAATATTCTTTAGGTTTGCTGTTGTTTCTTTCATCCTCTGGTATTGTTGGGCCTTTTGTTACGCTTGAAATAAGCATCTCACGCTTTTTTATTTTAATCATATAATCGACAATATTTTGCGCAGTAGTCCAGTGTTCATTGTGCCATATATAACCATTTTTTAAATTAAGGTTTTCATCGGCTTTCTTTAATTTTGGAATTATGCTTTTTGCATAGAGTTTTTTTGTTAGTTCATATTTTGCAACACTTGTACGAATGTAAGATTTTTTCTCTGATTGGCGTTTTTTAGCATCAAACAGATATTGATAGTTTAGATCAATATCATAAAGTTGAATAGTTTTTGCGCCGATTGTTACTCCTTTGTCACTAATTGATGTTAATGGACCTGTTAGTTTATAAGGTTTTGTTCCAATCGTGAAGTAGATAGTGACAGTATCGCCAACAGATGCTCCCTTAAATTTTACATTAGCGACTTTTGCCGCGCGCTCTGTGATTTGTTGTTTGTTTAAGCTATAGCGTTCTTGAGCTTTTTTAAGAGCTTCTGCTTCATAGTCAACGGTAGAATCATCACGCATTTTTTTGCTCGGCTTTAGTACGGTGATTTGTTTGACCGCTTGATAGATTTTTGATTGAGTTTCTGCTGCAAAAATATCATTGCTAGTTGCGATTCGATTAAATTTTTCTTTAATAGAATTAATGATTAGCGTTGATTTCAGGGATTTGGCATTTTGAATTGCAAAACTGTTTAAATTGAAAGCGAAGAAAGAAACTGCAATTGCAACTAAGAGAACAGCTTGTTGTCTAAAAAGAAAGGGATTTTTCATTAGTATAATAGTTCCTGCTATAATTAAATTTTAATTCCAAATTGAAAGAGTGTCGTAAAACTTAAAAATATACCACACTATAATTATTTTAGCAAAAAAAAAGCGAAAAATCAATTAATAAATTACAAATAACCTAAAAAATTGCTATATTGTAATTGTTAAAAGAAAAATCGTCTCAAGATGTCATTAGTAAAATTGGCATTATTTATGAATGATAGCTTCTAATTTAGTTATGACTAGGAGTTTCCTATGCAACAATAATTACCAAGAGAATTTTAATAATATGGCAAATGTATATACAAAAGAGATTTCAAAAGAGCAAGCTGCTAAACTTAAAGAATATTTGGAGAAAAATGAACACCTTTATGAATTAGGAGAATTGAATTACGGACTGTTTAAAGCAAAAGGTGATGGCGTTGTTATTAATGCTTATAACAGTGGTAAATTGGTGGTTCAGGGAAAGAATATGGGTGACTTTATTCAGTTTATTTTAGAGCCTGAAATTTTGCATGAAGTATCTTATGGCTATGAAACTGAATTGATGCTAGAGAGTTTTCAGCCACACGCAGGGGTTGATGAAAGTGGGAAGGGTGATTTTTTTGGACCATTGGTTATTGCCGCTGTTTATGTTAATCGTGATAATGCTAAAAAATTGATGGAGCTAGGGGTTGCTGACTCAAAAAGCATTAAAAGTGCTAAGAAAATTTTTGAACTAGCAAAAGCGATAAAAGAAGAGTGTGGTAGTAACTGTTCAGTTATTACGATAGGTAATGACGCTTATAATCGTATGTATAATAGTTTTAAAAATTTAAATAAACTGTTGGCGTGGGGGCATGCGAAATCAATTGAAAGTATGTTGGAAAAAACTCCTGAATGCGGTTTGGTAATCAGCGATCAGTTTGCCCGTAATAAAAATGTTATAAAAAATGCCTTAATGGAAAAAGGACAGCAAATAGAATTGCAGCAAATGCATAAGGCTGAAAGCGATATTGCGGTGGCAGCAGCATCTATTCTAGCTCGAGCCACTTTTGTGTTTCAATTAAATAAATTATCTGAAAAGCTTGGTTGTGAATTGCCACTTGGTTGTGGAAAGAAAGTAAAAGAAACTGCATTTAAAATAGCACAAGAAAATGGAATTGAATTTCTTGACCAAGGCATAAAACAGCACTTTAAGACAAGAAGTGAAATTATTAAGCAATTATAAACGTTTGAATTTGCAAAACAGTTAATTTGTAATAAATTATTATCTTTGAACATTATAAACAATATGTTGTAAAGATTGTTTAGTGTTGAATGAGAGTTAAATTATTTAAATTGAATGGTTTTTAATAGAATATATAGTTATAAAATTATTAGGAGATACCAAAAATGAGTAAGATCCATGCAGAGCATATTTTTACTTCTGAATCAGTTTCAGAAGGTCATCCAGATAAAGTTTGTGATCAAATTTCAGATGCAATTTTAGATGCATGTTTAAAAGACGATCCACAAAGTCGTGTTGCGTGTGAAACTTTAACAACAACTGATTTAGTGGTTGTTTCGGGTGAAATCACAACAAATAGTGACGTTAATTACGAAAAAATTGCTCGTGAAGTTGTTGCAGGAATTGGTTATACAGATAATAAAATTGGTTTTTCGGCTGATGATTGCAAAGTTATGGTTTGTATCCACAAACAGTCGAGTGATATTTCACAAGGCGTTACAGAGGGTGCAGGGCTTCATGATCAGCAAGGTGCTGGAGACCAAGGTATGATGTTTGGTTTTGCATCGAATGAAACTAAAGAGTTAATGCCTGCTCCAGTTTTATTTTCACATAAAATTGTTCAACGCTTAGCTGAATTACGTAAAGGACCAGATGCTGAGAAATATAGTTATTTACGTCCTGACTCAAAAAGTCAAGTTTCAGTACGTTACAAAAACGGTAAACCAGTTGCGGTTGAAACAATTGTAGTTTCACATCAGCATACTGATGATATGGATATTAAAGATCTAGAAGTATTAGTAAAAGAAGTTTCTGAAGAAGTAATTCCTGCTGAATTCATGAATGAAAACGTTGTTTATCACGTTAACCCAACAGGTAAATTTGTAATTGGTGGACCTCATGGAGACACTGGTTTAACAGGTCGTAAAATTATTGTTGACACATATGGTGGCGTTGGTTCACATGGTGGTGGTGCTTTCTCTGGTAAGGACTGCACAAAAGTTGACCGTAGTGCAGCATATATGAGTCGCTACGTTGCAAAAAATATTGTGGCGGCTGAGTTGGCAGAAAAATGTGAAATTCAAGTAGCATATGCAATTGGTTACCCAGAGCCTTTAAGTGTAAATGTTGACACATACGGCACAGGTAAAATTGATGACGATGCAAAATTAGAAGCAGTTGTTCGTGAAGTATTTGACTTAACACCATACGGCATTGTAACAACTTTAGATTTACGTCACCCTGCGAAAAATGGATGGAGTTATCAGGATACAGCGGCTTATGGTCACTTTGGTCGTGGCCAATTCCCGTGGGAAAAAACTGATAAAGTTGAAGTTTTACAAACAGCGGCGGCAAAATATCTTTAAGATCATTTGAGTAGTAATTTAGCAGTATTGTCTTCAAAGGATAGTACTGCTAATTTTTATAACATTATACAAAAGTTTTGATATGACATTAGAAAAAAAATATAAAATTATAGGCTTTGGTTCGCCAATCGTTGATTACTTGGCATATGTTTCGGAAGATTTTGTTGCCAGTCTTAATGGAGATAAGGGTGGCATGGTGCTAGTTGATAATGACGAACAAACTAAGTTGATTGATTCAATTGATGGCGAAATTGCTAAAGTTCCAGGCGGATCGGCTGCTAATACATTATTTGCATTGGCAAAATTAGGCGTAAATAGTGGGTTTTTAGGTCAAATTGGTGGTGATGAAACAGGTGAGTTTTATAAAAATTGTTTCGCAGAGCTTGGTGGTGATACTAAAGGTTTTTTTACCGATGAGGATAATGCGACAGGTCGTTGTTTGAGTTTAGTTACTCCTGATAGTGAACGCACTATGCGTACATGTTTAGGCGCTGCCGCAACATTAGATGCTAATAAGGTTACTGCTGATTTGTTTGAAGATATTACTCATGTTCATATTGAAGGGTACATGGCATTTTGTGAAGGACTATTTTTAAAAGTTATTGAATTGGCAAAAGCTGCAAATTGCATTATTAGTTTGGACTTAGCATCGTTTGAAGTAGTTAATATTAAACGTGATTTGTTAGATAAAGTTTTAGCTGAATCCGTAGATATTGTCTTCTCTAATGAAGATGAGGCGGCAGCATTTTGTGGTACTGAAAATAGTGATGAACAAATTGTTAAATTAAGCGAAAATTGCGAAATTGCTGTTTTGAAACTAGGTAAAGACGGAGCAATGCTTAAAAAGCAAGGCGAAGATGTTGTTAAGGTTGGAGCAAATGTTGTTAAGGCTGTTGATACAACGGGTGCTGGTGATTTTTGGCAGTGTGGGTTTTTCTATGGCTTATTAAATGGTTTTAATTTAGAAAAGTGTGGCAAATTTGGATCAGTAATGGGATCTGAAGTTGTGCAAGTTATGGGCGTTGACCTAAGCGAAAAACGCTGGAATGCTGTTGACGAACAATTTAAAGCAATTATTGCTGAATAATTATTGGAATTATAATAAAGAATGAAATTTAATTATATTATTGTTCTTGAAGGAAAAATGCTTGAAAAAGCTGGTGGATTTTAAACATTGTTTTTTTTGAGTGAATTAACAATTAATATATTAAATTAAATCATAAGGATAAATAAAATGAATGATTATAAAGTAGCAGATATGAGTTTGGCTGATTTTGGTCGTAAAGAGATTCAAATCGCTGAACATGAAATGCCAGGATTAATGGCAACTCGTGAAAAATATGGTAAAGAAAAACCTTTAGCAGGTAAACGTATTATGGGTAGTTTACATATGACTATTCAGACTGCGGTTTTAATTGAAACTTTAGTTGAATTAGGAGCGGATGTGCGTTGGTGTTCATGCAACATTTTCTCGACTCAAGATCACGCGGCGGCGGCAATTGCAGACGCTGGCGTACCTGTTTTCGCATGGAAAGGTGAAACTTTAGCAGAGTACTGGTGGTGTACAAAACAAGCATTAACATTCCCTGATAACAAAGGTCCACACTTAATCGTTGACGATGGTGGCGATGCTACATTAATGATTCACCGTGGTGCAGACGCAGAAAAAGATGCGTCAGTTTTAGATAAAGAAGCACATGGGGAAGATGAAATTGAATTAAACAAAATTTTAAAAGATATTTTAGCAGAAAACAACCAATTCTGGGCTAATACAGTTAAAGAGTGGGAAGGTGTTTCAGAAGAAACAACTACTGGTGTTCACCGTTTATACCAAATGATGGAAGCTGGTGAATTATTAGTTCCTGCAATTAATGTAAATGACTCAGTAACAAAGTCTAAGTTTGATAACTTATATGGTTGTCGTGAATCCTTAGCAGATGGTATTAAGCGTGCAACAGACGTAATGATTGCTGGTAAAGTTGCTGTTGTTTGTGGATATGGTGATGTTGGTAAAGGTTGTGCTCAATCCATGCGTGGATTCGGAGCTCGTGTTATTGTAACTGAAATTGATCCAATTTGTGCCTTGCAAGCGGCGATGGAAGGTTTTGAAGTAAAACCTGTTGAAGATACTTTAGGTGAGGGTGATGTTTATGTTACAACTACTGGTAACTTCAATGTTATCACTCTTGAACACATGATGAATATGAAAGATCAGGCGATAGTTTGTAATATTGGTCACTTTGATAATGAGATTCAAGTTGGTGCTTTAGATGCTCGTGAAGATGTTCAAAAAATTAATATTAAACCTCAAGTTGATAAATACGTTATGCCTAACGGGAATGAAATGTATATGTTAGCTGAAGGTCGTTTAGTTAACTTAGGTTGTGCGACTGGTCATCCAAGTTTTGTAATGAGTAACTCATTCACAAACCAAGTTTTAGCTCAAATTGATTTAGCCCAAAATAAAAAGGCTCCAGGCGTTTATTTATTAAGTAAAGAGTTAGATGAAGAAGTTGCTCGTTTACACTTAGATAAAATTGGCGTCAAGCTAACAAAATTAACTCAAGAGCAAGCTGATTATATTGGCGTTAATGTTGATGGTCCTTACAAGCCAGAGCATTACCGTTACTAGAATTAACTAATACTAAAAGTTAAGATGAAAAGCCGTGGAAATAGTTTCACGGCTTTTTTATTGCAACGTTTCGCCGTTGCATCACGTCTCCGTACGACGGAGACGTTTGTACTGAGTTGGTAGTGATTTTGTGATAGAGTGAGTTTAGTTTGATATATTTTGTTATGAAAACTGGTTTAAAATTTTAGATGTTGATTTTCACAACGATAGCACACTAGCAAAGCACCGTTTTTAGCTTAAATTAGAACATTAATGCGTTATTGTATAACAGTGCAGTAAGCATCGCGAAACGTATGAGAGTGAACAATTTTTCATTAGAAAAATTGGCGTTAAGCTAACAAAATTAACTCGAGAACAAGCTGATTATATTGGCGTTAATGTTGATGATCCTTACAAGCCAGAGCATTACCGCTACGATAATTAACTAATACTAAAAGTTAATTTAAAAAGCCGTGAAATAATTTCCACGGCTTTTTTGTGTAGTTTAGAATTCAATTTCCTAATTCTGCTGAAATCATCTTTGCTGGAAAATTATTTTTTTATGAATTTTAATCTTTTGTTGAAAATTTTTGGTATTATTAAAAAACAAAGGTTGAATAACAAATAACATAAACAAAGTATAAAAAATAAGAATTGTGAATATTAATGCAAATGCATTTTTATTTTTAATCTTTTCTTTATAATATTTTGAAATATTTTTACGGTAAATAAAATAAGTTGTGCCGATCAACACTATTGGAGTCATGACAACAAAAAGTTGAGTCATTGCATTTCCATTATTTAAGGCAAATAAAACCCTTCCAAAATTTAAATAACTTAGGACTGTAATGATTAGAAAAAATACAACAATAACCCTCAATGTTACTAACCAGCCATAACTTTTTCGTAATAATCCACGCCCAATTAAAATGAAAAGAAGTCCTAAGTCAATATTTATTCCTCCATTAAGCCAAATTAATATCATTTTTAGGGTACTGTTAATTCCAGAATAAATTAAGAAAATGGCAATAATATGAATTAAAACATATTCAAATTTTGAAATGCTTAATTTTTGAGGTTGTTCTTTAACTGTTTCACCAATTAAACTTCTTTCTTCCACCTTAAGTCTCCTATATTATAAATTTAAAATTAACTAGAATTTAATATATAGTAGAATTAATCTCTTGCAACTTTATATTTGCTAATTTGTTCGCGGATTGAATCGATATCGTAGTCGCATTTTTCATTGATTGCCGTTTTTACGCTGTATTCGAGATTTTGTAATAATAAATCTTTTAAATCTTCAATATTGATTTCTTCAGGATTCCAATCTACACGTTTTTTCTTTAAATCTTTCTCGTCATAGCATTTTAGTAAATCGCTAGCAGCACTAAAACGGTGTTTGAAATCTTTTTTGTGAGTCTTTAAGTCCAGAAATATCACTGGAATCCCCATCGCTAAGCATGGCAAAGCACAATGCATTGCGCCTGTGATTACTAATGTTGCATTTTGACGGTATTCTTCGAGTAATTTTTCCGCTTCTCCTTCAAAATATTTATGATGAAGATGTGAACCATAATTTTGTGCATAATTTTTTTGACTTAAAATTCGAGCCCTTTTACGAATCTTTTTAGGAATATATTTTTGATATTTTTCACGAACATCAACAATATAAACTTGTTTATTAATAGGCTGAAGCTCACGTTTGTCTAGAGTTAGAGATAAACATCTTGAAAGGTAAGTTTTTAGCCCTAATTTTGCTAATTTATCTCGAGTGTAAGTACCTCTGCAGCCTAAGGGTGTTGATTCTTTTAGTGCCAAAATCACCTCTTTATTGTGTAAATAGTGGTCAATTGTACGGTTAAAATGAGTGCCAACATAAACTGGAGTTAAGTTTTCACTTGGTAGCCAATCGTATTCTAAAGAGAACCAGCCCTGCATAACGCAGATTGCTTTTTCTCCTTTATAATAGCGAAGTGAGTCACGATTAAAATCAATGAAATTAAGCTTTTCATCTTTAAATGTCTTTTTTAACGCTCCTTTTAGAGCAACACTTTGAATATAATCGCCTAAGCTAATTTTATCATTTGCTACTGGGTAAATATAGTGAAAATTTATGAAATTCATAAATATCTCCTAGTTTTCTAAACGCTATTAAAATAAATACTATTAAATATATTATAAATATAATATTGCAATGACTTTAATGCAAAAAAAATACTACTTAAATTTAATGAATTAAAATCTAAGTAGTATTTTGGAGGTAATTTAAAATTCAGTATAAGTATAACTTAGGCTGCCCTAAGTAAAAAGTCAAATTTATTTTTATAATTATTCAAAAAAAACAATATTTGCAATTATTTTTCGTTGAATGATATTAGAGATATACTTTATAAATAAAAAATAGGAAAGAGTAATGAGTAAAATTTTTAATGCTACAATAACAACGGCATCCATGTTCTTAACTTTTAATGCAACTTCTGCCGCTTCTAATCAAGAAAAACCTAATATCTTATGGATTGAGATTGAGGATACCAGTCCTTGGATGAGTATTTATGGAGATAATACTGTAAAAACTCCTAATATTGAAAAATTTGCAAAAAAAGGAGTAGTTTTTACTCAGATGCATGTGACAGCTCCTGTGTGCAGTGCGTGTCGTTCAGCTTTGATGGTTGGAGCAATGCAAACTACTTTTGGAGTCCATCAACACCGTTCATCATATAAAGGAACCGAAATTTATTTACCTCAAAATGTAAAAACGTTACCAGAAATATTTAAGGAAAATGGTTATAAAACAGGATGTTTTGGAAAAAAAGATTATAATTTTGCTTATAAAATGGAAGATCTTTATGATTATAGCGAATCAAAAATGTGGAGTCCAAAACGCAATATGACTAAAATTTTTGCGAATGAACAACCATGGTTTATTCAGTTGCAATTAAAGGGAGGAAAATATTGGAATGCTCAAAAAGTGTTAGGGAAAAATAGCGTTGATCCAAGACGCATTACAGTTCCACCTCAGTATCCTGATATTCCAGAAATTAGAAAGGATATTGCTCAACATTATGCTGCAATAAAAATGTTGGATAAAGAATTAGGTGAAATTATTGAGCAATTGAAAGATTCAGGTACATATGACAATACGGTAATTTTCTTTTTTTCCGATCATGGCTGTTTTTTACCGCGTTCAAAACAATTTGTTTATGACGAGGGCACAAGAGTGCCAATGATGGTTTTAACTCCTGCAAAATTAAATTTAACTAAAGCTGGGACTTTTAATAAAAATTTAGCCAGCAGTATTGATATAAGTGCTTCATCTCTTCATGCCGCTGGTATTGACATTCCAAATTATTTTGAAGGGAAAAGTATTTTTGCTAAAAATTATCAGAATGAATTTGTGGTCTCTGCTCGCGATCGTTGTGATTTTACAATAGAAAATATGCGAGCGCTTAATGACGGCAAATATCTTTATATTCGAAATTTCATGCCTGAAAAGCCATATATGCAACCTCAGTATCGTGATACAAGGCCAACGTTTAAGAAGATTCATAAACTTGCCGCACAAGGTCATATGACCGATGTGCAGTTAAAGTTTTTTAAATTACAACCAAAGCCAGTCGAAGAGCTTTATGTTATTTCTGAAGATAAAAATCAAATTAATAATGTAGCTAATGACTCTAAATATAAGGATGTAATGAAGTTAATGCGCAAGCGTTTAGCTGATTGGCAAAGAAGCACTGATGATAAGGGCCAGTACCCTGAATCATTGCGCTCCTTAACTCCAATTTATCAATTATGGATGGCAAGAAGGCATTTTAAAATTAAGTGGAGTAAAGAGTATGCTCCATTTATAAATAAAACACCTGAAGCTCAAAAATTGCTAAATGATAAATCAATTGATTATAGAGTACGTATTCATTGATTTGAATCTATTAATTATTTGAACTAAGTAGTTAGTGGGAATTATTTAGTTCAAATTTTTAAATTAACTTAGAGCTTTGTCTAGTTCACGTTCCTTTTGACGTTTCTTTTCTTTTTCGGCTTCTTCTGCATCAGCAATCTTTTTTCCTTCCGCGAGAATAAAATCAAGGAAATTTAATGGTTTAGTTTTTTCATCAACCTCAAACTTATGATATTTAACTGCTCCTCGCAAAACTTGAAATGCTTGTTTGCGGCTTGGCTTAAGCATTGCCTCTACTTGAAAACTAAAGTCTAGCTGATAATAATTTTTGCTTAATTTTTCGGCTGATTTAGGTAAATCGTTAACCTTTGTTACTCGCAGAAAAAATGTTGAATATTTGTCTAATTTTTTTAAATCTTTAAAAAGGTTTGTAATATAATAACGTTGATTAATTTTGTATAAATATTTTTTATCAACAATTACTAATCCATAACGTTCGACATAAAATTTATTATTGCGGTCTTTATGGATTTTTAAGCGTTTTTCCCCTTTGACTTTTATTTTAAAAAAATCATTAATTTGAGTTGCCAGCATAACATTTTTATCAAATTTAGGCATATTTTTTCCATGCATTAAATATAGTTTGCCACTGCTGTCTGTTCTAATTAAATCAACAATTTCATTGAGTTGGTATTTAGGTAATAATTTCAGATGGAGTCTTTTTGTTCCTCCAGTGTATATAAAATGTATATATGGAAATTTGAATTCAGTAATTGAAACCGCATCATACTGCGCTCTTCCGTGTGGGAAAACAATTTTTCTGAAATCAACTATTCGTTTTTCTTTACCAGTTCCCTGACAGTTTAAACATTTTATTAAATATTGTTGTGATTCTCCATTAAAATATCTTGTATTTGCGTGTTCTTTTTCGCCTTGACAAACACTGCAAATTTTTTCATTTCTCGTCGAATATAAAAAATAAATACCATTTTCATTGGTGATTAAAGTTGCTGATGTTATTAAGGCAAAGTTAAAAAATGATATAATTATAACTATTGCTATTAAAATTTTATTGAAACTCATAACTACTCCCAATTTCAAAAAAAGTTATAATTTTTGTTTAACGGTGATTTAATCCATTATTGAGGTCAATACAGCTACCATTTAGATATTCAGGACTTTCGCTCGCCAACCAAAAAATTGTTTGTGCAATTTCAGATGCTTTTGCGAAACGTTTGCTATAAACACTATCTTTGATCATTGCTTTACGAAATTCAGGAATGACTGCAAGCATATCAGTTTCAACAGGACCTGGAGCTACTGCATTAATAATAATATTGTCATTTTCAAAAAGGCGAGCAAATGTTTTGGTATAATTAACGACTCCAGCTTTGCTTATGCCATACCAAACGTCAGGATGACCAATTTGACCTGCCACCGATGCAACACTAACGATACGACCAAATTTTTGCTCTTTCATTGTTTTTGATAGTTCTGTGATCATTTTTACTGGAGTATATAAATTTAATTGCATTAGCATAGCCATTTTATCTTCTGGATAATTATCATATGGCAATGAATTCATCACTCCTGCATTATTAATTAGGATATCAATTTTTGGCAAATTTTTAAGTAAGTTGTCAACTTCAATTACATTTGCAAGGTTGCATTTTATAATTTCTAAGCAATCATTTTTTATTGAAAATTGAGAGAAATCTCGCCCAATAACAATAACTCTTTCACACTCTGTTGCTAAAAATAATTTAGTTACTTCTAAACCAATACCTTTGTTGCCTCCAGTAATTAATACTGTTTTATTTGATAATTTCATTCTTCGTCATCTTTTTTTGTTACTTGAAAATTTATTTCTTTTTCCTTGCGATTTTTGACCGCAATTTTTCCTTTTAAAATTTGCTTAACAGTTTCTTTATCTGGGGCAAAGAGCATTTCTGCATCAACTTCTTCTTTTTTGGCAGCGTAGTAACCATTATTGGTTTTTTTCCATTGCATTGTTTTGAATTCTTCTTTTGAAATTTTCGATAGTTGCTTTGTTATACGCAAATATAAAAACTGTTGCTTTCTTACTTTAGGTGCAATATTTTTAAAGTCCAAAAAATTTGTCTTAATTAAGAAAAATTTGTTATTTTTATGATTTTTGCCCCAATATTCACGGCAGTGACGTTGAAAAAAATAGTAACGCCCTTCTTCATCCTTTTTTATTGTAATACGTGAATACCCCTTCAATGGTACTCTGACGTATAACTTTGGAGCACTAACACCTATTAACCCCCCTGTGACAACTGGCAATTGTGAGCGATGTACAACATAGTAATCATTTTGGGCATCAACTTGGATCCATGACGCAATTTCTTTTAGTGCATCCTTTTTAAATTCATGAATATCAAATTTAACAGTCCCTTTTTGATGTTTTATAGTGATGGTTGGGAATTCGAATTTTGTAACCGTGCAAATATTGTAGGTGCGATTTGTTTTTTTGCTCATTAACGTTTTAAAATCGATGATTCGACGACGTTTTCCAGTTCCTCGGCAGGCTGAGCATTTACCCATTTTTTCTTTGACTTCTTTTAATTTATTGTCTTTGGTAACTCCATAAACTTTTTGCTTTGCCTCTTCACGTCCTTTGCAATAGCGACACATCTTGTCGTTATCTTTGCTATAGTAGTAATCCATACCACGTTCTTTAGTTACCATTCCTGCAATTAAATTATTTATTATTGAAAAAAGAACTACCACTGCAAAAAAGAAAGCTTTCATAATATTTACCTAAATTTGAGAGTTCACATCTTTTTGATTATTAACTATTAAAATAATTTAAGTTATCATAAATGTTAGTGTATTGCAAATAAAAAAACCGTTCATAATTTTATGAACGGTTAAAATAGAAGTTAAAAAAAATTATGATATTGCAAATGCTTGTTCGAAATCGGTAATAATATCTATGATATCCTCAATTCCAACTGAAATTCGAATTAGATCCTCACTAATTTTTGCTTTTGCTAATTCTTCTGCTGATAACTGGCGATGACTTGTGCTTGCAGGATGCAGGACGCTACTTCTAACATCGGCAACGTGGGTAACAATTGCCGTTAATTTTAAATTATTCATCAATTGTTTACTTGCCTCAAAGCCTCCCTTAATGCCAACTGTAACAATGCCGCTGGCTCCTTTAGTTAAATATTTCTGACCTTCGCTAAGTTCGCTTTCAGCTTTTAAAAGAGGATAATTAACCCAAGCAACTTTAGGATGATTTTGTAAATATTCAGCCAAAGCTAAAGCATTTTGTGAATGTTTTTCCATCCTTAAATGCAAAGTTTCAAGTCCTAAATTAATTAAAAATGCATTCTGTGGCGATAATGCTGCACCTGTATCACGAAGCATCGCTGTTCGAGCTCTAACAATATATGCCATATTGCCGAATGCTTCAGAATAAATTAGTCCGTGATAACTTTCATCAGGTGTCGTGAATTCGTTATATTTGCCATTTGTCCAATCAAACGAACCTCCATCAACAATTACTCCACCTAAGGCACATGCATGACCATCAAAATACTTTGATGCAGAATAAACCACAATATCAGCGCCATGTTTTAATGGTTGGCATAAATAAGGTGTTAAAAACGTATTATCAACCATTAATGGTACATTATTATTATGCGCTAAGGTTGCAAATTTTTTGATATCTAAAATGTTTAAACTTGGATTGCCTAAAGTTTCACCATAAACTAATTTTGTATTTGGTTTGATAAATTTTTGCAATTCATCAATGCTTAAATCTTGAGGGACAAAGGTGACTTCAATATTCATGCTTTTAAAACGATTTTTGAATAATGAAATTGTTCCGCCATATAAATCCTCAACACTAATAATATGATCACCACTACTTACAATATTCAATATTGCTAAAGTGATTGCTGCTGTTCCGCTTGATGTTGCCAATGCTCCAACACCGCCGTCAAGCATCGCAACTTTATTCTCTAATTCAGACACAGTGGGGTTGCTGATTCTACTATAAAGGTCACCAATTTGTTCTAAATTAAAACGCGTTGCCAACTCTTCAACTGAATCATAGCGGTAAGTGGTATTTTGATAAACTGGAAATACTCGAGCTTCACCATTTTTTGGGCGATATGATCCTTGTACTAGATTTGTACTAATTTTGTAGTTGTTCTCATTCATATATTTAATAAATCCTAAATTAATAATTTTAAGTTAAATTTAATTTCATACCATTATAGTATGTTATTGAGTGTTTGTCAAATTATTTTTTTAATAAAATGTTGAATAGGGTTAATTTTATTGACGCATTATTGACATTAAGTAATTTGTGAGCTATTGTTACATGTTAGAGGTAGAAGATTAAGAGAGTTGCTCAAAAAATAATAAATAGTTTTTTTTGAATAACGTAGTTAAAAAAAAGGGTTAGAGAAGTGAAAACGTATCCAATAAATTTGTTACTAGAAGGCAAAAAGTGCATTGTTGTTGGTGGAGGTAAGGTTGCGACTAGAAAGTTACAGCGTTTGATGGAGGTCAAAGCAGTTGTGACTGTAATTTCACCAAAGCCTACTCAGGCAATCATTCAATATGCTTTAGAGGGAAAAATTACATTATTAGATCGCAGTTTTGATGAGGAAAAAGATTTCGAAAATGTCTATTTAGCATATTTTGCTACTGATGACCGTGCATTAAACAAAAAATTATTAAATATTGCGCAGAGTAAAAAAATTATTAGTTGCTGTGTCGATCGGAATTGGCATGATGCGGATTTTATTACGCCTGCTGCTGTCAGTAGCGATGATTTGACTATTGCGATTAGTAGTGAAGGAGTTGCGTGTCGTAAAACAAAATTAATTAAAGAAAATATTGGCCGCCACATTGAATCGATAGAGACTACAGAACTAGTGGTCATTGGAACAGATCATAATTATATGACATTAAAAGAGCGTGAACAAATTCACCTCAATGGTGAAGTTATGAATGAAGTCGCTGAAAAATTAGGTTGTGTGTGGGGCGTGCATGGGTTTGCTTTGTTAAATACTTGTAATCGTGTTGAATTTTTTGGAGCAGCTCAATGTTCAAAAACAGTGATTGAAATGATTAAATTGATTATGGGTTTTGACCATTTTTCTGAAGATAAATATTATGTTAAAACTGGTTATGAAGCATTTGAACATATGTGTTTGACTGGTTCGGGAATGTATTCGCAAACACCAGGTGAGAACCATATTAGTGCACAGATTAAAGAAGCATGCAATATCGCATTAGAGCATAATTGGGCTGGAACATTAATTCAATCATTAAGTGATAATATTATTCATGTTACTCGTCAGATTCGTGCGGCAGTTGCGCCTATTTTAAAAAGTTATGAGATTGAAGATTTAGCGCTTAAATATATTCTAGATACTAGTGGCACAAAATCATTTGAAAATAAAACAATTTTGATTGCAGGCACTGGAATCATTGGTCAATCATTACGTGAAAAATTACAAGCTGTTAAGAATTGTGAATTGATTGTGGTATATTATTCTCAAAAACCAAAAAGTGCTGACAATGTTACAGTGGTTCAGTTAGATGATATTGCTCAATGTTTGCCATTAGCAGATTATGTTATAACTGCGATGTCTAGCCCAAAAGCGATAATTAATGCAACTAATTCAGCAAACATTCGCAAAAATGCCATTGCTGTAGATTTGGGTTTACCACGTAATATTGATTTTGAGATTGATAATTGTGAAGCTAACAGTTTTGATTGCGCAGATATTGAAGATTTAAAACATTGGCACCGTAAATATAATTGCGATTTAAATGAAGTTAGAAAAATCGCTGATAATGTAATTAATGAACACAAGGATATTTATGAAAGATTTAGAAAAAGTTTTATTGACGGGCGCCAGGGACAGTAAATTATCGGTTGCACAGTCTTTAAATGCGATTGCAAAATTAGAAGAAATCTTGAATAAAGATTCATTTCAAAATAATAAAATTAAGTTTCAATTAATAGAATTTTCTTCACCTGGGGATCGTGATCAAAATACTGATTTGCGAAACAGTGCGACTGATTTTTTTTCTAAAGATTTAGATGATGCGCTGGTTAATGGTGAAATTGACTGTGCAATTCATAGCGCAAAAGATTTACCAAATATTATTGAAAACGTTAACGATAAAGTTGATTTAATGTGGTTACCGTGGAGCGAAGATGTTCGTGATGCAATAATTTTACCTATTGGTAAGACTATGAAAGATTTACCATCAAATCCACGCATTGGTATTAGCAGTGAACGTCGCGAAAAATATTGTGCGAAGCGTTTCCCTAACGGCATTCAAATGAACATTCGTGGCAACATCAATCGCCGTTTGGAACAATTAGATAATGGTGATTACGATTTATTAATTATGGCTGTTGCTGCATTAAATCGTTTAGGTTTAGATGAACGCTTAAATGAAATTATTAGTGAAAAAGATTTACCACCGCCATTTGGACAAGGAACTTTGGCGATTACCTTCAGAAAAGGTGACCAGTTTTTTATGGATTTAAGAAAAGCATTCGCTAAGAGTGTTGTTTTTGCTGGGGCTGGAATTGGTACACATTTAAATACTACAAATGGTGTAATTAATGAATTAAAAAATTGTGATGTGTGCTTGTATGACGCATTATGTCCACAGGAATTAATTGATTATGTGCCGAAAAAAGCACAGAAAATTTTTGTAGGCAAACGCGTTGGTCAACATTCGCATTCTCAGGATGAAATTAATCAATTAATTTTAGATTTTGCTCGTAAAGGCTGCAAAGTTGTACGTTTAAAAGGTGGTGACCCTGGAATTTTTGGGCGATTGGCCGAAGAAGTCGAGATGTTGAATAATTATCAATTACCATATAAAGTTTTGTCAGGAATTTCGAGTCTAAATTTAGCGACAACATGTACTGGATTATTAACGACACGTCGTGATTTAAATCGCGGTTTTACAGTAGCGACACCTAGAAAATCAGGTTCAGGAAAATTGGAATGGTTCAACGAAAATGATCGCCAGAAATTTACCCAAATTTTATTTATGGGGGCAACTGAAGTTGTTAATATTGCTAAAAAGTTAATAAATGATGATAACTATGGTCCAATGACTCCAATTAGTATTGTTTTTTCAGCAGGATTGCCTGAACAAAAAATTGTGTGTGGGACATTAGAAAATATTGCTGAAAAAGTTGAACAATTCCCGAAAAAACAGCCAGGTTTAATTTTGATTGGCGAAGCTGCAAACGAAAAGTTTTTATATCAGAATAATGGAGCGTTAGCAGATAAAAGAGTGTTATTCACTGGAAGCAAGGCAATTAGTTTAAAAGCAATCAATGCTGTGACTGAGAGTGGTGGTGTTTGCGTTAATTTACCAATGATTGATTTACAGACGGTGCCATTAGCAGAAAATGATTTTAACGAAATTTGCAGTGCTGACATTGTAATTGTACCGTCGCCTTCAATTGCTGAATTATTAATTAATGAATTTATTGACAATGAAATCTCAATCACTAAATTACCAAAAATTGCCGTTTGTGGAACGGGTACTGGTGAAATTTTTAAAAAATATGGTATTATTGTTGACATTGTTGCTGATTACAATTACGGAGCTGATGGTCTAGCATTTAAGTTAGAGCAAATTTTCGGTGATAATGATAAATTAAAATCTGAAACAAAAATTGTTCGTTTAAAAAGTAACATTGCTCCAGCTAAATTGGTTAATAATTTAACTGAAAATGGTTTCAAAAATATTAATGAAATCACTGTAGTTAAGAACAAGGCACAGTGTTACAGTAGCGATGATTTAAATTGTTGTGGTGATATTAATGCAGTGATGTTTTGCAGCCCATCAGCAGTTACGTCATTTGTAAAAAATTTTAGTGAAAAATCACTAATAAACAAAGATATTATTGTTATTGGCGAACCGACAAAAAATAAAGTTATTGAATTAGCAAATATTAAAGATAATAATTCAGAAATTAATTTAATTGTTGCCCATGAAGCAACTGTTAATGCGATGGTTGAAAGTTATATTTATGATTGCGTTGCTAAAAAAATATTTGGAGCATAAAATGCATATTAATGATAAAAATAATAATCAATTTTTCCCAAACGTTAGATTACGTCGTTTGCGTCAGAATCAGACGATTCGTGATATGGTTAGTGAACCGATGCCAGGCCCTGAAAAATTTATGTGGCCAGTATTTGTTGTTGAGGGTAGAGGTATAAAAATCCCAATCAAATCAATGCCAGGACAATTTCGTTATTCGGTTGATGTGCTAATTGAAGATATGACCGAAGTTTACGACATGGGTGTGCGTTCAGTTATGGTTTTTGGTGTCATTGATGAAGAATTTAAAGATTTTACAGCGTCATATGCAATGCGTGAAGAAGGAGTGGTGCAACAAGCTGTTAGAGCATTAAAGGCAAATTTCCCAGATTTATTAGTGGCGACAGACGTCTGCGTTTGCGAATACACCAGTCATGGACATTGTGGCATTTTAACAGATTATGGCTGTGTCGATAACGATAAAAGTTTAAATTTATTATCAAAAATGGCCGTTAGTCATGCGGCTGCTGGAGCTGATTGTGTTGCTCCGAGTGCTATGATGGATGGACAAATTTTAGCAATTAGAAATGCTTTAACTGAAAACAAATTTAATGATACGATTTTGATGGCATATTCAACGAAATTTGCTTCAGGTTGTTATGGACCATTCCGTGAAGCAGCCGACTCAACACCAAGTAGTGGTGACCGAAAAGCGTATCAAGCTGATTATCGTGACGCAAATAGTGCATTGCGTGAATCATATTTTGATGAAGTTGAAGGTGCTGATATTTTAATGGTTAAGCCTGCAATGTTTTATTTGGATTTGATTAGCAAAGTGAAAGAAAATTCACAGTTGCCAGTTGCTGCATACAACGTTAGTGGCGAATATTCAATGTTGATTGCTACTGCTCAAAATGGTTGGGGCGATTTAAAGCAATTAGTGCGTGAATCAACATTTGCATTAAAACGTAGTGGTACAGATATTTTCATTTCATATTGGGCAAATCAGTACAGCACAATGTTTAGGGATTAACATTAATCAAGAAATTAAATTACCAAATAAAAAACAGACATCAAAAAAAATGAAAAATATGAAAAAAGACAATTCAAAAAAATTATTCGTTGAAGCGTGTAAATATATCCCTGGAGGCGTTAACAGTCCCGTTCGTGCATTTAACAGTGTTGAAACCGATCCAGTTTTTATAAAAAAAGGCAAAGGCGTAACAATTACTGATGTTGATGGAAATGAATACACAGATTTTTGTGGTTCATGGGGTCCATTAATTTTAGGACATGCAAACGATGAAGTTATTAGCGAAGTACAAAAAGTTGCGGCTGACGGGTTAAGTTTTGGGACTTGTAATCCGTTAGAAGTTGAAATGGCGGAATTGTTTTGTAGTTTAGTGCCACATGCTGATATGGTACGCATGGTTAGCAGCGGTACAGAAGCAGTTATGACTGCGTTGCGTTTAGCACGTGGTGTAACAAACCGTCGTTATATTATCAAATTTAACGGAAATTATCATGGGCATAGTGACAGTTTGCTAGTTGCTGCTGGAAGTGGTTTATTAACTAATAATGTATCGTCATCAAAAGGTGTTACAGAAAAAACAGTTTCAGAAATAATTGTTTTAGAGTACAATGATTTAGATGCTGTTGCAAAGGCATTTGATGAATATAAAGACGAAATAGCGGCAGTTATTGTTGAGCCTGTTGCTGGAAATATGGGTTTAATCCAACCTCAAGATGGATTTTTAAAGGGGCTGCGTGAATTGTGTACAGAAAATGGTTCGTGCTTAATTTTTGATGAAGTTATTAATGGATTCAGATTCTATTGTGGCAGTTTTGCTTCAGTGTGTGGAATCACTCCAGATATCTCGACGTTCGGAAAAATTATTGGTGGCGGAATGCCTGTTGGTGCAGTTTGTGCTTCAAAAGAAATTATGGAACATTTAGCTCCGATGGGTGAAGTTTATCAAGCTGGAACACTAAGTGGAAATCCAGTTGCATTAGCGGCTGGCATTAAAACATTAGAAATTTTAAAACGTGAAAATCCATATCCTCAGATGGCAGAGTTAGCAGAAAAAGTAGCAACTGAAATTAACGATTACGCAAAAGAAAAAAATGTTGCGATTAATGTTAAACATTTTATGGGCGTGTTTACAATTTTCTTTACTAATAAAGAACAATTAGTAAATTTAAATGACGTTAAAGAGTGTGACACTAAACGTTTTGCTGAATATTTCCGTTTTATGCTAGATAGTGGATTTTATGTTTCGCCATCGCAGTTTGAGTTGAATTTCGTTTCGGCAGTTCACTCAGAAGTTGAAATAGATAAATTTATCGCAACTGTAAAAGCGTTTATTGATACGTTATAAAGGGCACTTCTAAAAAATATAATTAATAAATATAAATAAAGATATAAATTAATGGCAGAAATTTTTTTAATAACAGGTGGAGCTCGTAGCGGTAAAAGTTGTTTTGCTGAAGGTTTAGCTGATAAATTGTTTTGTGATTTTGAAAAAAATCATGATTCAATTAGCAGAAAAGCATACATTGCTACTGCGGTTGTTTTTGATGATGAAATGCGTGAACGCGTAAGAAAACATCAAGAACAGCGTGCTACACATAATTGGGTTACATTTGAGGAACAATTAAATTTAGCCAAAAAATTAGAAGAGTGTCAAAAAAATAATTTTAAGGTAATTTTAGTTGATTGCTTAACGTTGTGGATCAATAATTTGTTGTTTGATGCTGAACAAAAAAATCAAGTTTTTACTGAAGAGATGATGGTTGAAAATGTTCAAAATATTATCAAAGTATGTGAAAAAGCGCCAAAAGATTTTAAAATTATTTTTGTTATTAATGAAGTAGGTTTAGGGATTGTCCCTGAGAATAAATTAGCAAGAATTTTTAGAGATTTATCAGGACGCTGTTCGCAAACATTAGCAAAATATGCGGACAATGTTTATTTCGTGTCATGTGGAATTCCATTGCAATTAAAGGGAAGTTATAATGCAGCTTTTAGAGTCGACAATTAAAAAAATTACACCTCAATATTATGAAGTTAGAGAACAGGCAAAACAACACATTAAAAATTTAACCATGCCAACGTGGGCCTTAGGAAAAATTTTGGATTTAGCAGTCGATTTAGCTGGTATTAGCGGTAAAATTAAGAATCAATATCAGCGCAAAAATATTATTTTGATGGCAGGGGATCATGGTGTTTATGAAGAAGGTGTTTCATTGCAACCTCAAGAAGTTACGGCGCAGATGGTTCAAAATTTTGTTGTTGGAGGAGCCGGCGTTAATGCCTTAGCAAATAATGCCAATTGTGATGTTACAGTGGTTGATGTTGGAGTTAAAACTAATATTGAACATCTTTATGGAACGACAAAGTTGCGTCAAAATAAGGTATTAAATTATAAAATTCAACAAGGGACGAATAATTTTACTAAAACAACCGCGATGACCCAAGAGGATGCAATTAAAGCCATTGAAGTTGGTATTGAAATTGTCGATAAATTGGCAGATAGCTACGATGTTTTTGGTACAGGGGAAATGGGCATTGGTAATACGACTCCTAGTTCGGCAATTATTGCTGCATTAAGTGAAGTAGATAATATTGCCGATGTTGTGGATCGTGGAGCTGGGTTGCCTATTGATAAGTTATATTTAAAGGTTTCGGCAATTGAGCGAGCACTGAAATTACATCAGCCAAATATTAAAGATCCGATTGATGTTTTAAGTAAAATTGGCGGGTTTGAAATTGGAGGCATTGCTGGAATTATTTTAGGTGCGGCGGCAAATCGCAAAGTTGTTGTGGTTGATGGCTTTATTTCTACTGCGGGGGCATTAATAGCTCAAGCTTTATGTCCAGAATGCGTTGAATATATGATTTTAGCACATGGAAGTGTTGAAAAAGGGCATAAGTACATGACTGAAAAATTAGGTAAAACACCATTGTTAGATCTAAATTTACGTTTAGGAGAGGGTAGTGGTGCTGCCTTAGCAATGAATTTAATTGATGCTGCTGAAAGAATTATGAATGATATGGCGACATTTGATAGTGCAAATGTCTGCGCTGATGGGATTGAAAAATAACATTTGAGGAATAATAAATGAATATTTGCATGGTCACTTGTGAAAAAAATGTGAATTGGGATAGCTTAGTTGAACTTTTTCGTATTGCTCCCTTAGGCAAACGAATTGCAAATGATTTAAAAAAATCGTTTACCAATAGTATGTTCAAATGCTTTCTCTACGATGGTGAACAAATTATTGCAGCGGGTCGTGCTTTAGCTGATGGAGTTGACTGTTCGTATCTTTGCGATATTGTTGTTCATCCAGATTATCAAGGAATAGGATTGGGTAAAGTGGTGGTTGAATCATTAATTGCGCAGTCACAAGGACATAATAAAATTATTCTCTTTGCAAATGTTGGTAAAGAACCATTTTATGCCAAATTAGGATTTAAAAAAATGAATACGGCAATGGCAATTTTTAAAGATGAAAAAACTGCCATTGATAAAGGGGTGATTTCTCCTTAAGAAAACTTACTCATCGACAGGAAGATAGAAAACTCCACGATTATAGGTACGAGTCGTTAATTTTTTTCCTTTAATTAAGCCGCAAAGAATTTCATCTAATTTAACATCAGTCACATCAATTGCAAAACGAAAATCAGCAACTGTGTAAGGACGGCGGCTCGTCATAGTCAAAATTTCGTTGGCAATTTCAGAGTCAGAGCCAGAAAATTTTAATTTTTTGCTGCGATATGAAAATTTACCAATAATTTCTACAGGAGCAACTTTTTCGATAACATTGATGAAACTTTTAATGGTTTCTTCGGATGCGGGACGAATCCAATCCACACAACCAGGGCGATCTAAATTGTTAAGTTGAACTTTGTGTGGTTTAATTTCAGCTATGATTTGAGCAAATTTCTCTTGTGATTGGTTGCTATCATTAACACTTGGAACAATAAACAGCTCTAACCACATCTGTGCTTTGCTGACTATTCTAAAATCTTTTATATCTTCAACTAACTGTTTTAACGTTAAATCAGAATGAGGTCGATTAATTTTTTGAAATTCTTTTTCATTTGATGCATCAAGTGACGGAATAACCACATCACATTCACGCAATAAACTTAAATTTTCTACCACGTCTTCAAGACCTAGAAGTGTTCCATTAGTCAATAGACACATTTTGTATTGAGGATAATTATCAATCACAAATTTTACCACGTCACCAATGCGACTATTTAATGTTGGTTCGCCAGCACCTGAAAAGGTGATAAAATCTAATTCTGGCGAATATTTCAACGCTTCGTCGAGTTGACTTATAACTTCATCAATTGGAACATATTCCGTTCTTGATACGGTTAAATTATTGGTTGATTTTGCTTCGCAGTAAATACAGTCAATGCTACACGTCTTAAACGGTACCAAGTCGACTCCTAACGAACTTCCTAAGCGCCGTGACGGAACTGGTCCAAAAATATATTTTTTATGATTACTCATGGTTATATTAAAACTCCTATGTAATGGCACAATGCCGTCTCTAAAAAAGTGTTTGATGAAAATTTATTTTTTTTGTTTATTTCAATAATTTTGTAAAAACAACTCATGCCATAGTTACGCAAGTATTAAAACATAATTATTTAAAAACCAAAAAACGTTAAATTTTCTTCAAAATCAATTTTTAGAAATACCCATAAAGGAAATGCCTAAATTATCTTCTGCTAAAAATGTATAAGTTAGATACAAAAAAAGCAAGTTTTTTGTTTATGATTGCTACTAAGAAAATTGTAAACGTCGAATAATTGGAGTATTTTAAGAAATAATGTAAATCAAAACAAAAAAGATCTTTATTATGACTATTAATTTAATTTTTATCTATATCGCAGCTTTTGTAAGTGCAACTGCTTTGAGTTTAATTTTAACTCCAGTAAGCATCAAAATTGCTTTAAAGACAAATTTTTTTGATAAACCTCAAGAGGGAACTCATAATCTTCATTCGCAAGCGACGCCGTTTTTAGGTGGAGTGGCGATGTTTGTCAGTTGGTTACTGACTATTTTAGTAGGATGGCTAACTTTTTGGTTGTTTAAAAATAAAATGTTTTCTGCCGAGATGTTAAAGGAATTGGTTGGCTTTAATAATCGTCATGGAGCATTAATTGCAATAATTCTTGCAGTTGGACTTATTACAATTATAGGCTTGATTGATGATAAATATAAACTCAAGGCATCGACTAAATTATTTGGGCAAATTATTGCATCTTTAATGGTGGTATTTCTTGGTGGTGTTAAGATGATTATTATTTTTAATAACCCAATTTGGGTTGGATTTACCTCAGTAATGTGGATTCTAGTGCTTATTAATGCGATAAATTTTCTCGATAACATGGATGGCCTTGCGGCTGGAATTAGTGCCATTGCATTTTTCTTTTTTGTGTTAATTAGTGCTATTAACGGTCAATTTTTAATTGCAACTTTAGCTGCGATTTGTTGTGGAGCAACGGTTGGATTTTGGTTTTTTAATCACACACCAGCGCGAATCTTTATGGGGGACAGCGGAAGTCATTTTCTTGGAATGCTTTTAGCTGTGATTAGTATGGCGACAACTTTTTACGATAGTAATTCTAATTTGCCAATTTACGTGCACTTTCTGGTGCCGTTATTTGTGTTGGGAGTGCCGTTATTTGATGCTGTTGCGGTGATGATAATTCGTTATAAATTGAAGACTCCATTTCATATTGGCGATCATAATCATCTCTCACATCGTTTTGTTCGTATGGGATTGACACGTAAGAGTGCGGTGCTAATTATTCACTTACTTACTGTGCTGCTAGGCTTAAGTTCGTTACTTATTTTGTGTGGAAAAATTGATATTGCAATTATCGCCATTGCTCAAGGATTAATGTTGTTTGCCGTTATTAGTATTCTACAATATTGTGTAATTAAGAAAAAATAAAACGCTGTAAACGCCACGAATATGCAGCCTAAAAATTAAAATTATCTTTGTAGTGTTTCTTAAAATATTCATTCCACCGTCTTGAGGCACACTCTTTTGCATAGCGGTTAAATTCTTTAGAACCTTCTGTTAAAAAATTAAGTAGATATGTTTTGCGGTAATGAAAAAATTTGATTAATTCTTTTTTATTTAGAATATCTTTCTTTGATATTAATATTCTCTATGTCATTAATGAATTTTTTATTTTTCAATTGAGATGCAATTTGTGCATAAAACTTTCATTGGAGATAAGATTTTTGGTGTTGTGATTGCTCTTACAATAATGTTACGAATCCGCTCTTCTTCATCTTTGCTAAGCGGACTGTTTTTTATTTTGCATAATAATTTCTTTTTAATATAATAAGAACGAAAACACTGTGGATCTACTTATAAAAAGAAAATTGCATCTTCTAAATCATTTAACTTCCTCTGTTTTACATTTGCTAAAAAATTTTTATCTTCATAAGAAAAATAGCTCATGGTATAAAAAAATGGCTTTTTCTGTATTGTGTTTAATAATTTCTTCAATACCTGCATTTTCTTTGCACAGTTTTTGATACTCAGATAGCATCTTTAAATTTATTTATATCATAATATGAGAGCATTATAACCTCGCTTTACTTGTAGTACTTTTCCATAATGAATGATTTGCATTTATCGTGCTTGCGAAGAAATTCTTTAATTTTGTCGATATTGTAAACTTTCTTGTTTCAGTAAATTTTCTGTGTTTTTTACTTTTTTGTTCTTATTCAAAATAATATAAAATATTTATGCTTTTATATAATTCAATTTTCTAGATGTTACTATGATTAATAATTGTATCTATAGGATGATGCTTATACGTTATAAGGAAATCAGCGATTGTAACAAAAAATTTTTAGTTAGTAAAATATACAATTGATACCAGTCTGGGCACTACTATAATTACTGCTATAAATATTACGACTAATGAATGAATCATTTCTTTTTATCCCCAACCATGAAGATTAAAAGTAAATAAAAATAAACACAGTGATGTTTTTTCCTTCAGTTAAAAACCTTAAAAATTTATTTATATCTAAATAGTTTTGCTATTTTAGTATAAGTTTAATTAGTCTTTGCTGTTCATCAATCTGTTTTTTTGTCGCTCCTCCAAATCTTTTTTTAATATGAGTATTATTGTATAAAGAAATCAATTTGTCATTTTTTATAAGAGCTAATAGAATGAAAATTTTTCTATGAAGAAAAGTATTATAGTGATTAAAGCCCTTTTGAGTAGACTTGTTAATAGAAGTTTTTTTAATCTTATCAAAGAACCCTTCATTGTTTACTTTTAAAGCTATTCTTGCATAATATTTTATTGGAGCGAGTCCATTCGGTGTTATTATTGCTTTAATTATAATTTGTCTTAACCTTTCTTGTTGTTGTGTTGTTAAGGCGTTATTTTTTAATCTATGGAGTAATTTTGATTCACATAACCACTACAAAAATAGTATGGGTCAACTTCTAAATAACGAATGGCTTCTTCGATTTCTTTTTCTGAATTATTTTTTAATGCCTTTAAAAAAATTATACTCTCAAAGTGATAGTCACTAATGCCTTCACCAGAATTATTTAACCATTTTGACCTATAATTATAGCTCTGTGAAGTATTTGAGTGTTGACTATTAGATGACGATGGCTCTGCTAGCTTTCTTATATCATTATGAGATAGCATTTTTTTTTAAATCCTTCCTTTTCTGCTATACTGAATTAATAAAAAGGGCATTGTTGAAAATGCCCTTGAGTATTAAATGAATTATTTTACGCCGAAAACGTAATCAGTTCGTGAATAAAATTCCTCGTCAGCCTTTAAAATTGTGCTTGGGAAGTTTGGTTGATTCACTGAATCTGGTGCGTGCTGAGTTTCTAAGCAGAATGCTTCGCGGCGTAAATGCGGTTGGCCATTTTTTCCAATTGCACCATCTAAGAAGTTTGCACTGTAAAACTGCACTCCTGGTTCAGTTGTCCAAATTGACATCGTGCGGCCAGTTGTTGGTTCATAAACGTCAGCAGCTTGTTTTAAAGTTTTATCATCGCTACCACAGTAATAGAACATATCGTAACCAGCACCAATTTCTAATTGCTCAAAATCATCCTCGATACGAGTCCCAATTTTTTCCATTGTTGTGAAATCATAAGGTGTATTTTCAACTGAATGAATTTCTCCAGTTGGAATTAATCCCGTATTTACTGGAGTATATTGGTCAAAATAAATTTGTAATTCATGATCATAAACAGAACCGGCACCTTCGCCTTTTAGGTTAAAATAACCATGATTTGTTAAATTAATTGGTGTGTCTTTATCACTTATTGCGTGATATTCGACTGTCAGCGTATTGTCATCAGTTAAAGTGTAGTGAATTAAAACTGTTAAATTGCCAGGGAATCCCTCTTCTCCATCTTCGCTTAAATAGCTTAATGTTAATGTTGGTTGACCATCAATGATATGTGCTTCCGCTTCCCAAACCACCCAGTCAAAACCTTTAATTCCGCCATGTAAGCAGCATGGAATTCCTGCAGGATCATTGTTTTGTGGTAGTGTATATTCAACGCCGTTAAGAGTAAATTTGCCAAATGCAATACGATTGCCAACACGACCAACCACTGCTCCTTGACTTGAGCCGTCAGCTTCATACTCTGCAACAGTATTAAAGCCTAAAATTATATCATCAAAATTACCATCTTTGTCTGGAGTAGATACTCGTTGAATTGCCGCACCATAATTAATAATTGCAACTTCCATTTTATTACTATTTTTTAATGTAAATAATTCGATGTTTTCGCCATCTTTTGTGAAGCCAAATTCATTGATTGTAATATTAGCTTTAGACATTGGTATTATCTCCTGATTATTTTGTTAAATTTTACTCTTTTAGTTTATCATTTAAAAAGGTAAAAAACAATCAAAAAAAGGGTAGTTTTTATCTTTTTTTATAACGGCTTTGTGTTATATTAATATATTAGAATATACAGTTTTTAACGTTTGAAAATAATTAGAGATTAATAATAGAAGAAAATTATGCAATATAACTGGTTTCCTGTTCCTAAATTAGCAACAGCCCCACAACAAAAAAGAGTCAAGTTAAGCGCAGAGTGTTTAAAAAACGGTATTATTGTTCGTTCTCCAAATTGGCTAGGTGATGCCGTAATGACTTTGCCTGCACTAGTGCAATTAAGAAAGTTGCTTGGTGATAATGGTAAATTATATGTGGTTTGTCCACCCGGTCTTAAAAAATTTTATGAGATGACGAATGTTGTTAGCGAAGTTGTGCCTCTTCATAAAGCTCATAAACGTTGGAGTGAAGATGATATCTTGGCTGTACGTGATTTGAATTGTGACATTGCTTTGATGTTTAATAATTCACTACGTGATGCAATTTATTTCTTTTTGAGCCATGTGAAGTATCGTTTTGGAGCAGCAGCACGGTTTCGTGGTTTTCTGTTGAAGCGTGCCTTTAAATATCCAAAGCGTGTTTCTGGGAATTTAAATAAACTTCACCATGCTGAAAAATACTTAACTATGGCGTATGCTCTTGGTGCAAAAAAATGGAAAGGAGATATGCCAATATTTACCGTTGCAAAAGAAGAATCAATTATGAGTAACGACGTAAAAAAATTATTAGCAAATAAGCCAATAATGTTAATGGCAGCTGGAGCAGCTTATGGTGGTTCCAAACGCTGGAGTTCCAAGAAATTTAATGAAGTTGCTAAACGCTGGATTACAGAGAAAGGTGGTATGGTTGGAGTGTTAGGCACTGCAGTTGAAAGTGATATTGCTCAAAAAGTGGTTGGTGATTTAGATGCTGAAAAATGTTTTAATTTAGCGGGTAAAACCGATTTTGATGAATTAATTTATTTATTACAAAATTGTGAAATTTGTATTGCAAATGATAGCGGAATTATGCATTTAGCTGGAGCATTAGGGAAAAAAGGAGTGGCTATTTTTGGTCCCACTGACCCTAGTGCTACTAAACCAGTGTCAGTTTATTGGGACGTCATTATGAATAAAGAACGTTGTGCGCCATGCTTTAAGCGTGAGTGTCCAAAAAACAAAGCCGTTTGTATGGAAAATGTTTCTGTAGATGAAGTTTGGCATGCAGTAGAAAAATTAACGGATTAAAAGTAAATAAAATGTGGGATGCAAATATGGAAAAATCTACTGATATTTTAAAACAAATAGTTGAAATTTTACCACAAAATTTGCGTCACATTGCAATAATTTCTCCTGCGGGAGGATGTTCTCAAGCAGAATTAAATGCTGGTATTGATTTTTTTAAAAAACTGAATTTACAAGTCTCATTGTTTGCTCCAAAAAATGGACAAAATAATGAACAATATTCATATTTAGCAGATAGTATAGAGGAGCGAGTTAAGGCGTTTGAGCAGTGTTTTTCTGATGATTCAATAGACTTAATAATTTGTAGCCGAGGTGGCTATGGTTGTGTGCAGTTAATAGATAAAATCAATTGGAATTTAGTTAAAAAACGTCAAGAATACAAACCATTGCCAATTGTTGGTTATAGTGATATTACAGCATTGCATTTAGCAATGTTAAGTTATGTTGACTCTGATAATAGCAACATTGCAATTGCTGGAATTATGAGTAATAGATTACCCTTATTAGTTGAAGAGAGAGATATTTTTAGTTTAAATTCATGGGCAAATGTTATTAAAAATATTTTTAATAAAAATTACAATATTTTAGAAATAACGGATTGTGATTTGAACTTAAATTTAACAAATAACGGTGCAATAACGGATGAAGTAAACCTTGTAATGCCGTTGAACTTAGCAGTTTTAGCGTCGTTATGCGGAACTGAATTTTTAACACCAAAATTGTTTGATAATAAGGTAATCATTCTCGAAGATATTAGCGAACCTTTGTATAAAATTGATCGCTATTTACAGCAGTTAAAACTCAGTGGTGTTTTTCAAAATATTAGAGGAGTGATTGTTGCCGACTTCAAGGATTGCGGTGAATATAGTGACGTTGTTAATTTAGTTTGCGATATTTTTAGTGATAAAGAATATTTTCTTCAGCTTAAATTCATTGCTAGTAATTTAAATTTTGGACATTCTTTTCCAAGCCGCAGTGTAATATTTAATGATAAAGTAAGTTTTAAATTTTAGTAGTACCCTCGTAGTTTTTTGATGATTAATTTAATAAAAATTTAAGGAGAGTTTAAAATGCCGGAAAACTTCAATACTAATAATATAATACACCTTGATGCACAGGGGATTAAAAAAAATATTAAACTGTATTTCTTAAAATTACTTTTTGAAAAAACATTCCTCGGCATTGCCGCAATAATTTTTGCAGCTTATTTTCCCGCGATTGTTTTTTATGTTTTAACAGTATTGTTTCGAGTTTTATCAGGTGTTCTTTTCGTTTTGGCTGGAGTGAGCCTAATTAAAATGTTTAAGTTCCTTTTTATTGTGATGTATTGTTCAAATTCTGTTGTAGCGATATATCGTCTTTTTAGGCTGTATCCGATTGATTTATTTTATATAGAGGGCGTTAGTAAAAAAGAATCGATGACCTTAGATCGTAATATTTCTTCTATTCGAACTTTTATTTATAACTCTTTCGTGTTTATTTTGAGTTTTGCTGGGAAAATGGCTTCAAATGGAATTTATATGATTCTTCAGGGTTGGATGTTATTTTTTAAACAAGCAAAATATTGGAATATTTTGGTGATTCTTACTCAGAGTGAATCAAGTATTCCTCTTGATATTATTCATGCTTACACAAATATCGACAAAGTTAAACTTCGTAAGAGATTAGAGAGTTTAATTGATGGCTTGTGGGTGCTTGAGACGACTTCAGGGTTTGTCTTAACTTCAGAGTTTCGTGAAAAATTTGACCCAACTACTAAGAATACTGTTTTTATTAAGAAAAAAAAGCCAGTTGAACATGGAGTTTCAACTCTAACCACAGCAAATGAAATTAATCACTTATACAAAAGTGAGGCGTTAAATAGTACAGCTGGCTTGCAGCAAAATGATGAAAATAATAGTGAACAGGAGAATGCTCAATGAGCAATTTTTTTACTAAAAGAAGAGGATTTTTTGCCGATACTCAAACAATAAATTATTCCCATGACATTTTACGAAGTGAGGAGTTTTTACAAAAAAAGCTCCAGCACTATGAGAAGTTCAAGAGGGCGATTAGTTGCTTTGATGTTATTTTTATACTTTATGTTATTGCTTGGATGATTTTTAAATTTGAAAATCATAGCATATTTTTGGGACTTTTATTTTATGGTGGTTTATTTTTAATATCTTACTTAGGAAAATTAGTTTTGTTAATTATGAAATTAGATGAAATTCCTATAAGTCAAAATCAAAAGAGAATAGTTATTGATAAGGAATTAGAGGCGCAAATTAAAAGTAAGAAAAAGATAAATATGCTACTACAAACTATTTTAGCTCCTAGTTTTGTTGGTGCAGTTTTTCTGCCTATAGCTGTTATCATTCAGTCAATGAATTTTGCATATGATGCATCAATTCTATTGTTTCCATGGGTTTTTATATTAATTTTTGCAATTAGACCTATTTTTATTTTAGTGAAATTATGCAATATTTATTTCTTGAAAAAGTTAATTGCTCGCCAAAAAAGTTAATTCTCTTGTTTAATAATCTTTAAAATATCTTTAGCCAATTCTTTACGAGTTGTTTTTGAGTTGTCGTGGTATCCAAATAGGTAATGTGATGATTTATTAAATGATACTGGAATTCTACTTGGGTACTGGTTTACTTTAATTTTTGCAGCTAAAAAATTCTCACAAAGTTTTTTTGTTAATTTTTTATTACGCTTTTTCAATGCAATTAATGCGCCGTAAAAACTCCTTTGTTACTATCGCTTAATGCTGAAATTAGTACTTTATAGGCTTTTGTTTTGGGGAATACAAATAATAAAGACATTAGGTAACTACGATTTTCAAAAAATATATTTTTATAAGCTGTTGAAGCCGCAAGTCCTAGAAATTTTTCAAAATATAATGAGTTTTTTTCTTCAAGTAATTTATTATTGCTCATTATAAAATTAATTGCAACTTTGCGAACATTATTATCTGAAGATTTCAAAGCTAATTTCATTAATTTTTTTTGATTGATTCTTTTTGAAAACCAAGAGTAGGCTTTTACCATTTTGTTGGGATACATCCTAAAAGTGCAAAATTTTTGACGTGTTTAATATTTTTGTACCGTACTGTTGTGTAATCTTGTGCAGATACACAACTTTTTGACACGTGCGAATTAAATTGGCTTTATATTTACTAGTCCCAAAATCTTGTTTTGGGGATGTTATTCCACGCTTAGCCAAAAAATCAATTAAAAATTTTTGAGATTTGTTAGTCAAATGCATGGGAGTTTTATCTTCTGTAAACCACAATTCTGAGCCATGTTTTATTACAGATATCGCCACGTGTTTTTCCTTTTCATACTAATCCATTGTAGGTGGTCCCACAACATCTGCAATTTGAAATAGTTATTTTTGAAAATTTAATATTTTTCTTTAAATCTGTTATTTCATTGGGGTTAGTAATTGCAATATAAACATCTTGATTGTCTAAATTATGGCAGGTCATTCCTTCTGAAAGAACGAATATCTTATCAGCATTTTTTGTTGCTTTGAAAAAAACTCTTGAGGAATCAGCATTATATAAATAGAGTGAATATAAGATAAAAAATATTATAATAAAGCTTGCAGTAAGCAATATTATCTTTTTCAAATTCATTATTTGCTACCTATGAAGTTAAATTTATTCTTTGGCAATTTTTCTTTTGATAATTGTACCTTTACCGTTGTCGCTGACTGAAAACATCACAATTTCGCTAGCATCTTTGCTAATGAAAAGATTGCCTGTTTTCAAGGCATTATTTGAAATAGTGCTTGGATCGGAGTAGGCAATGTAGCCAGCGCTATTTAATTTACTACTTAAGCTATTGATCATAGCGTTTTTATTACCAACAAAGCTAAATCGTGCCATGCTATTATTGCGATTGGGCAACTTGATAGTTTGAGTCGCTTTCATACCATTTGTTTGAGGTAAATCACTCGGCCATAATTTTGGTTCTTTTGGAGCATTTTTCGGAATTGTCATATAAAATGCATTGGTCAACTTTTTGGGATCGTCTTGGAAAAAATAAAAGCGCTCAAGTTCTCCTTTATCGTTTAAGAATGAAACAATAAATGTGTTATTATTAACTTTTATTTTAAGGTCTTTATATTTGTTTTTGAAATAATTAAAGCAATCGAGCAGGCTCATTTTAGTCATTGCCATTCCTAAATCAATATTTAAACCGTTGATAACCATTGGTTCACTTGGCATTAGTTGTAGCTGTAAATCATTTTGAATATAACTTTTTATAGCTTTAATTTTTCCTTCATTGTTTGATTTTGTCGAATTGGATTTTGACAACTCGCGTAGTAGGTAAACTTCAGCATAAGAATTCGAAAATGTAATGCTTAGCAACAACATAACTATGGCTGTTAAAAATATCTTATTATTTTTCATTTTTTTATCCTCCCAAATAGTAATTCTAATTATGACCTTTAATTAACAATAAAGCTATCATGTATAAAAATCAAGGCTGAGTGCTTAAAGGTAATGCAAAAATCTCAATATTAGTAATTTTAGATTCTTTTATTCCATTATTTAAAATTTTATTAAAAGATTCATCTTTAATTGTAGAAAATGCATTATTTTTCACTAAATAAAATGGCAACGCTCCATCATTGAACATTGTAATGTATTCATATATTTGTGTGTCCTTAAAAGAAATTTTTACTATAAACGCATAGTCCGTACTGCTTTGAGTATTTTTTCGTAACAAAAGATTAAAATTATTGCTTTTTGATAGCAAAGCAACTTTTGCATTAGCTGAATTTAAAGGTTGTTTAGTTTTAACATCAATAATTCTTAAAAGCCCGCCAGATGCAGACCAACTTTTATTTGAAATCACTTTTTGATTGTTAATATCACTATCATTTTTGGCTACTTTTTGGAATAATAACATCGTGTTTGTTAATTTTCCTTTTTGATCAAAAATTTTATGGTTTGTTAGTAATTTATAGTTTTGTTCAGTTGCTAATTTAAAACGATTTTTTGCCACATCTTCTGGCGTCATTACATTACTGTTAAATTGTAAAATGACGTAGTTTTGTGGTTTTTTAAAGTTTAGGTAAGTATCGTTTCTTAATACTAATGGAGCCGCAATTTTTTCATCAGCAGTGATTTTTTCTCCAATAGGAATATGTTGTTTTATAATTTTAATTGTTGAGGCGAAGTTTTTTATATCGTGCTCATTGCGTTGTAATGATTGACGCGCTGTAAAAGGGTAGGGGGATAAGTAATAATTAAGCAGAAAAGTACTAACAAAACAAGCAATAATGCTAGCTTTCAATGTTTTATGGTTATTTTTTAGTTTAACCAATCCATAAATGAATGCCAAAAAAATAAATGGTAGGATACATGACTGATATTGTAGCTCAATATTAATGCGAGCTCGCACATCCATTAACAACGTGAAAATTAAAATTATTAATCCGCCAAACAACAAAGTTGGTTTGCGCCAAATTAAATAACTAAATGGTAAAAGCAGAGTTAGGGTGTAATTAATTGAATTAATGTGAAAAATTCGTCCCCAGAAAATTTTAGCACGAGTGATTGGAGATAGGAGAATTTCTCCATAGCTATTTCCTAACGACTTATAATAGCTAAAAAATCCATATTTATTTAGTGATTCTGGGAGTAAATTTGGCATGATGAATTTGGTCACAACAATAAAATAAATGGTGCTAATAGTAAATAATAATAGCGCCGTTTTAAACTTTTTTTGGCATAAAAAATATAGTCCAACTCCGAAAAACATTGGAGCCGTAGTTTCTTTGGTTAATAATATTAAGATAAATAAAATCATTGACCAAATGTAATGTTTTTTTTCAAAAAGGATCCACAACGTCAATACGAAAGGAATAATGATATATACTCCATGGAAACCATAAAACATTGCTAAATTTAAATTTAACAACGAAGGCGTAAACAAAATTATTAATGCTGCAATCAATGCTGTCATTTTTGATAATTTTTTAGCACGACAGAAATAGTACACAATCAAACAATTTGCGAATAGAATAACTGAATTTAAGACAAAAATTGTATTTAAAAATCTAAATAATGCGACAAAAGGCAGCAAAAAGCCAATCAAAACAGGCATAAAATGCTGCCCCATAAAATTGTAGTTTAACTGATTAGAAAAAAATAATTTTCCTTTCAAGGTGTTATCAGTAACATTGAGAAATATTCCCCAATCAGAATAGTGTAATTGTCCAGAATTTAGGTGCAAATTCTGTAGATAAATTCCATAACCGCACATAATCAAAAATGCGGAAATTAGAATAGTTAAAACGCTTTTGTTGTTTAAATTTAATGCAATTTTTATCCGTTTTAAAAAATAATAACTCAAATTGTAACTAATTAGACCACTACTGAAAACAAAAATTAGCATCATTAAATAATTGTCATATGGGAAAAGCATCAGCAATGCTGGAAGTAGTGAAATAGTAAATTTACCTACTAAACAGCGATTTTTCTTGAAAGAAAAAATGGTTAACATTATTACTGAACTAATGAGCACACAAGTTATAATTTGGTAGGCATTAATTTTTTCATTATACACAATTTTTTTGACAAAAAACGCACTAGGGAAAACTTTGTCTACTCTAATAATAAAACGGTAAATTGCCAATAAAAATATACTTAAGCAACTTAATGATAAAAAATAACAAAAATGCTTATTCTTCAAAAGTAACTTAGTAAAATGTATGAGCAATTTATTCATAGTTGTCCTTAAAATTATAGTTTTAATCCAATTGCCATTTTTGGCGATTTTTTCGATTATAGTATTTAGGAAATAACTTTGGAACTAGTGGTGCAATGCGATACCACGCAGGGTAATATATCTCACGTTTTCTTTTTAAATATGCCTTGAAAACACAGTTCGCAAAATCAGCTGGGTTTGTGCTACTGCCTCCTGGTGAACTAGGAACTGAGCGTTTTGCCAAGGCACGACTTGAAAAGCCAGTATTCACTCTTCCTGTGATAATATTGAGAACTTTTACTCCTTTTTGTTCGACTTCAGCTCGTAATGAATCACTAAATGCGTTGAGAGCATATTTTGAAGCGCAGTAGTTTCCCATACATGTTACATGAAGTTTTCCAGCAATTGATGAAGTATTAATAATGGTACCTTGAGTTTTTTCAATTAAAGAATAGAAAACTTTGGTGACTTCAATTACTGCAAAATAATTTAACTCAAAAAGCTGTTTTAATTCATCCTCAGACGTTTCCAACCATGTGGCATATTCACCAAGCCCAGCGTTATTTATTAATACATCGCAACGACCAAATTTTTCTGTAACAATTTTAGCTGCATTTTCACGGTTATCGGCTTTGGTTATATCCGTTTTTATCCATAAATCATAATTGATTTCTTCATGATTTGGTTCACTGCGGCATAGAGCAACTACAGTAAAATTATTGTCGTAAAATTTATTTGCTAAAGCAGCCCCAAGCCCACTTGACGCTCCAGTTATTACAGCAACTTTTTTTCCCATTAGTTTTTTTTTCCATTTTTCCATGATATATTAAAAATAAATTCAATTCTAATTCGTTATATAATTTTAATGTTACTATAACTCAATAAATATGTAGTTACAAAAGTAAAATTAGAGATTAAATCAAAAAATATTAGTAAGGAAAAACCATGAAGAAGGGAAAAATTAACACTGTAAGTTTAACTATGATAGCTTCTGTTGCATCTTTAGCTGCTAATAGTGCTGGAGCACAAGAGCAATGTAACAAAAAAAAGCCGAATGTGATTTATGTACTTTTAGATGACGCAGGGTATGGTGATTTTAGTTTTCAAGGACAGAAAAAGTTTAAAACGCCAAACATTGACAAGATGGCTGAAGAGGGTGTTCAATTTAGCCGTCACTACAGTGGCTCAACGGTTTGTGCGCCATCTAGATGTGTTCTATTAACTGGACTTCATACAGGTCATGCGCAAGTTCGAGGAAATAAGTCAATGAAATCAGGAGGGCAGCTTCCTTTAACTAATGATACAATCACTGTAGCAAAGAAAGCGAAAGAGGCTGGTTATGTAACTGGTATGTTTGGTAAGTGGGGTTTAGGTTCATATAATAATTCAGGAAGTCCTAATAAGCAAGGATTTGATAAATTTTACGGCTATACTTGTCAAGCGAAAGCTCATAACTATTACCCAGAATATTTATGGGATAATGGTAAAAAAATCATGTTAAATAAAAAAGTTTACACACATGACTTAATTGTTGATGAAGCATTTAAATTTATTAAAGAAAATAAAGATAAACCATTTTTTGTTTATTTTCCAATAACAATTCCACATGCAGCGCTGCAAGTCCCAGAAAAGTATGTTAAACCATTTAGAGCTCAATTCCCTGAAACTGAAAATAAGATGGGTTATTATGATGGGACAAAAATACGTAATCCTCGCGCTTGTTTTGCTGGAATGATGTATAAGCTTGACCTTGATATGGGACGCATGGTGCAATTATTGAAGGATTTAAAAATAGATGAGAACACTATTATTATGTTTGCAAGTGATAATGGACCGCATAAAGAGGGTGGACATGATCCTAAATATTTTAATTCAAATGGTGGATTAAGAGGTGTTAAACGAGACCTATATGAAGGAGGAATTCGTACTGCATTTTTCGTACGTTATCCTAATAAGGTTAAAGGCGGGCGTAAGTCAGCGTTAAAAAGTAGTTTTCAAGATTTTATGCCGACATTTTGCGATTTTGCAGGAGTTAAAGCGCCTGAAAATTGTGATGGAATTTCGTTTAAGAATGAAATTTTAGGAGATAGTGTAAACCAAAAGAAACACGACAACATGTATTGGGAATTTATACATAATAGTGTTGGATCTTTGCAAGCAGTGATTTTTGCTGATGATTGGAAATTAGTAAAAATTTCCAATAAAAAGACCAAAAAAGATAAAATTGAGCTTTATAATTTAAATAATGATATGAAAGAAACTAAAAATTTAGCAAAACAATACCCAGAAAAAGTTGCTGAAGGTTTAGAAATTATGAAACAATCACATACTGGAAATAAGTATTTCAAACTTGTTTCAGAAAGAAAATAGATCTCATATTTTATATATACCTAAAGAGCAGAGCATAAAACTCTGCTCTTTTTTATGGTGCTTGAAAGATGCTTTAAGATTATAATCAAAACTTTTTTGATTCATCGTTTCTAAAAATTGCGTTTTCATACATTATTTAGAATTTACAGGGTTATAATAATTTCTATTCATGTGTTTCCTTTCATAAGTAGCCCAACCATCGAATTCGGCAGGAAGATTATTAGGATTTATATCATGAGCTTTATCCTCGCCAAAAACATATTTGCAAAAAACATAACCTTCTATGCCACTGCCAAAGTTATAAGTATAAAATAGTGTATTTTTGTTGTTGTAATATTTTATCATAAAGTTATTTGTTGTTCCGACTAAAGAAAAATAATATAAAAGAATGAGTTTGTTTTTGTAAATTAGAAAGGATCCATCTTTGTCCCCTATCTCGAAATCAAAAACTTGATAAGGGATATTTATATTTTTTTTTTCTTCAATACATTGTTTATTAAAATTCTTTACTTTTGGAAAATATTCTTTTAATGCTCCTTGCTGAAGTGCTTTTCTGACATCTGCAATTGAGTAAGTTCGTTTTTCGTCGCTGAATTTTTGCAATAAGTTATTTTCGCTACTGCATGAAAAAGTTAGTAGTGAGAATTTCATGATTAGTGTCAAAATAATTAATTTCTTGAACATTATATTTTCTCCTTAAGTTTGTTTAAAATAGAATTTAATAAAAAAACATTAAATTTCAACTAAGATATATGCTATTTTTAAGTTTTTTCTTGAATTAAGTTGTTGATAGTAATAATATAAAATAATAAAGATAGTATTTAGAAGTAATCATATATTAAAATTATCTAATTAAAATGTAAATTGTTTTTAAGTAGAAGGATAGGGTGTATAATATGAGAAGTATTTTTCAAAAAATCTTAACAGGAATGTTTTTTGTAGCTTTATTATCCTCAAATGCAAATAATTTGGAAAAACAAAATCAAGAAAATTTATATATTTATCCAAATATAGATATTTTAGAAGGAACTGATCAAGTTGCCATAAATTGTAAAAATAAAATGCTTAGTAATAATTTAAAAAGCGGTAATGATTTTTTTATTCCAAAGATCAATTGTTATAATGTTAATATATTGCAAAACATTAATTTTTTTGATATTAACCGCTTCTTTCAAGGCAGAGTAGGGTCTATATATAAAAATCAAATAAATTTAAATGAACTAAAAAATAAAATGAACTTATGTTTAAGTAGTTATGATTTTTTGAAGAATAATATTGACTTAAATTCAGTAGAATCTAAAAATTTGATTATTTATCATTCAATCTTAAAATCATTAAATTTTTTGGAAAATAAAAAAAATATTGAAAATTTATATTTAATTGATAATATCATAGTAAAAGACAAAAAATCGTACCCCAAATCGCAAGTGACTGCAATTAATGACATAGTTGATAATTATAAATTAGATGAGAATCATTTTTCATTGCCTAAAGGCTTAATAGCGACTAAAAAACTATTTGTCAGCGAGAGTTCTGATTTTGATTTTAGCACATTTTCACATTGTCCAAATGTTGAGGAATTTACTTTGTCTGGATCTAAAATGGGTAATTTAAACGCTTTGAAAAGAATGCCATTGAGAGTATTAAGTATTGACAATACTTTGCTAAAAAATATTGCTGGAATAGAAAAGTTCCAATTGCAAGAGCTAAGCTTAGTTAATACTAGAGTAAGTGATTTTTCTTCATTAACAAACCTAAATAAAATCAAAAAGTTGCGTTTGTCGTTGCATGCTAATAACACATTTTCCATAAATTTTTTAAAAGATATGCCGCTTGAAACCTTAATAATTAAAATTTCTCAGAAAAAGATATTACCTCCAAAGGAATTATTTGACAAATCGTTATCAAAAGAGGAAAGACAAAGAATACATAAAGAATACTCAAAAAAATTACACAATCAGCCTAAGAAAAATATTTCCTTAGCTGGACTAAAAGGTAAGCCAATCAAAAAGTTATATTTAAGCAATTCAGCTGGAGATATTGAAAATTTGGAAATATTGAAGACTTTGCCATTGCAAGAGTTATATATCTCAGAAAAAAGTCTTACACAGTCTGACATTGAAGTAATTGCTAGTATCCCTACTTTAAAAAAACTTGCTATTGTTAAGTGTAATTTGACAAATAAGGATTTACTCAAAATATTAAAAGGAGGGAATCTAACTTCTTTGAATGTTTATGGTAATAAGAAACTTAATAATTTATTGATAATAACGTTGACTTGCAGTAGACTTGAATATCTTTATATTGGTAAAACAAATATAAATCACATTAGTAATATTACAAAACTTAATCAATTAAAGGTTATCGAAGTGAGCAATTTACAGCTATCAAATTTGAGTAAAAAAATGATTGACTACAAGATGAAAAAAAAGCCATTTGTGATATTAAATGATGTTGATAATATTGAATTATTATATTTTTGATACATTAAAAATGTGTAAGGTAATAACTCTGAAATGAATAATTAATTTTTTTAGGAATGCTATAATAAATATGTGAAAACGATATTAAAATATTTGAACTAAATACTTTAATAGTAGAGCTTTACTTTATGAATACAAATAATTTATTTACTAAAAAAATCTTTTAGAATAGTTTTTTACTCTGCAACTTCTAGTTAGTAATCGTTTACCAAAAGATAAAATAAAAAAACTTTTTGGAATAAATTTTGTGGAGATAGTAAACTTATCTAGGGGTAGACTCACTTTAATTTCTAGTAACTCTAAAAAGAATTCGCTTGATTCCAGGTTTGGGAGTCTTTTGAATTATTTGTAACTGAGGATATGGTAGATCGTTTATCTTAAAAAAATTTTATGGAGCAAATAAAGGTAATGATACGCCATATAATAAATCTGTAATGAGTTTTAGTATGAGCTCACCAGCAGGAGGTATATCAAAGTATAAAGGAATTGATTTTTCATATAATATAATCGATTTCAGAAATTGAACTTAAAAATAATGAAAAGTTTTACTTGGTTCATTCTTATAGCCATCTTTTAAAAGATAGTGCTATAAAATAATGTAAAAAAACTTCAAATTAACACTTTATTTGTTAACTTGAAGTTTCTTATCGAAAATTTATTTAAATACTTAAACAATATTTTTAATAAATTATTTCTTACGGAATACAATACGACCTTTGCTTAAATCGTATGTAGACATTTCTAAAGTTACTACATCACCAGGTAAAATTCTAATAAAATTCAAACGCATTTTACCACTGATATGAGCTAAAACTTCATGCCCATTTTCTAATTCTACCTTAAACATTGTGTTTGGTAGCAATTCTTTTACTACTCCATCTACTTTTATTACATCTTTAGCCACGTTAAAATCTCCGGTTCATTTTCTGTAATTAATACCATATGTTCAAAATGTGCTGACCACTTACCATCTTTTGTTTTTACAGTCCAGCCGTCTGGTTCGGTATAAACTTTCTCCGTACCAAGGTTGAACATTGGTTCAACCGCTAGTACCATTCCTGGGCGTAATTTTGCCCCCTTAAATCCTGTTGTGTAGTTTGGTACTTCTGGCGGTTCATGTAATGCTGCTCCACAGCCATGACCAACATATTCACGAACTACTCCTAATTTAGCACTAATAGCGCACTTTTCAATTGCCCTTGAAACATCGCTAATATGCTTGTTCGCATAAGCAGCTTGGCAACCAATGACGGTTGCTTCCTCTGTAACGCGTAATAATTCGTGAACGCGTTTGCTTGCTGAATTTGGATTGCCAACAATAAATGTCTTAGCATTATCGCCAATATAGCCGCCTAAATTCACACCTACGTCAATACTAACAATGTCTCCTTCATTAACAAATTTTGTAACGCAACCAATACCATGAACAACTTCTTCATTTACAGAAATACAAATCTGTCCAGGGTAACCATGGTAACCAAGGAAGGCACTTTTGCCTCCAGTTTCAGCAATTAATCTCGCTGCAAAATCATCAATATGTTTAGTGCTCATTCCAGGCATAACCAATTGTGGTAATTGTTCACGGACAAATGCCGCCGCTTGAGCTGCTTTTCTAATGCCAGAAATCGCTTTTTCACTATGAATTATGCCTTGTTTCGCCATTTTATGCAATCACCTTTAATAAATCAGCTAAAACATCAGCCTTATCTTGTACTGAATTAATATCAAACAATAAATCTTGTTTTTTGTAATATTCAATTAATGGGGATGTTTGCTCATGGTAAACTTTCAAACGATCTTTAGCTGTGTCCAATGAATCGTCACTACGTTGGTAAATTTCACCATTACAGTCATCACATACTTCAGCATTTTTAGGAGGCATGAAAATTTTGTTATAAACTTTTCCGCATTTTTTACATAGAACACGCGCAGTTAAACGTTCTAACAATACTTCGTCAGCTGCAGCAAAATAGATTACGCCATCTAAAGAACGACCACATTTTTCTAACTCAGCACTTAACATTTCTGCTTGAGGTAATGTTCTAGGGAATCCGTCTAAGATAAAACCTTTATCACAATCATCTTGAGCTAAACGGCTACCAACCATCCCTGCAACAACTTCATCTGGAACTAATTGACCTTTGTCAATATAATCTTTTGCCATTTTACCTAATTCACTTTGAGCCTTGATTTCAGCACGGAAAATATCACCAGTAGAAATGTGTGTAATATCTTCTTTAGCTAAAAGAGCTTCAGAAATTGTACCTTTCCCTGCGCCTGGAGGGCCTAAAAATACTAAGTTTTTCTTTTTAATCATATTATAACTTTAAAACTCCAATTTTTATATGATATATTTATTTTTTTTAAATTTTTATCTTTATGCAAAATATTTAGTAATTTCGTTAATGTCTGTGTCAAATGATATCGTTTCTTGTGTGCCTTCTGACATATTTTTAACTACAAATACGTTATCTTCAAGTTCAGATTCACCAATAATAACAACATGTTTTGCATTTAAACGATTTGCGCTACGCATTTGCGCTTTCATGCTTTTGCTTTCAACTTCAGCAATAACTGCGATATTAGCTTTGCGTAATTTGCCAGATAATTCTAAAGCCTTAGCTCGGGCCGCATCACCCATGCTCACAATATAGCAATCAAGAGCTAATCGTTCATCGTTAATTACTCTTAAAGCTTCTTGAGCCATAATTAAACGCTCTAATCCCGCAGCAAAACCAACTCCAATCAATGGTTTCTTTTGTTGTGGTAAATGCACTTCGTAACGACCTCCGCCAGCGATAGCATTTTGTGCTCCTAGCCCTGGATGAGTTAATTCGAAGACTGTGTGTACATAATAATCAAGACCACGCACTAATCGTTTATCAACGGTATATTTAACACCTAAAGAATCAAGGATTTCGCAAACTCTTTTGAAGTATTCTTTTGTTTCTTCAGTAAAGCATTCTACAACGTCAGGAGCGCTTTCAATAAATTCTTGGCATGCTGTTTGTTTACAGTCTAAAATACGCCAAACATTATTTTCTAGGCGAACTTTACAGTCATCACACATTGTGTCAATTGATGCTCCAAAGTACTCTTTAAGCATTTTTGCTGCTGGAATGCGGTCTTTTTCAACCCCACGAGTATTAATTAATAGCTCAGCGCCAGTAATCTTCAATTCTTCAAGGTAATGCATTAGCATAGCGATGTTTTCAGCATCAAGTTCTGGTGCAACACGACCAACATTTTCAACACCAATTTGATGGAATTGACGACGACGACCCGCAGCAGGGCGTTCGCCACGAAACATTGGTCCAATATAATAAACACGTTTTTCATTACCATTCAATACATCTGTATTAAGTAACGCACGCATCACGCTTGCAGTTCCTTCTGGACGCAATGTCATGCTACGACCACCACGGTCTTCAAACGTGTACATCTCTTTTTGAACAACTTCTGTTGCGTCACCTAACCCACGTTTAAAAACTTCTGTATATTCAAAGATAGGCGTACGAAGTTCACCAAAGCCATAGAGACTGAAAACTTTACGCGCAGTATCTTCTAAATTGTACCATCTACTAATCTCTTCAGGAAAAATATCTGCAGTCCCTGGAGGAGGTGTTGATTTAGCCATTACTCATTATCCTAAATGTTATATTATCTATCTTATGCTTTTCTTAAAACAAAATGCACCTTGAAAATATACTTCTAAGGTGCACTTTTACAAATATTTACAAAATATTAATCCATTTTTTAGTAGCTTAAACTGCTTTAGGATCAATTTTGTCAACGCGAGCTTTTAACTCTTTTCCTGCGCGGAATTTTACAACAACGCGTTCAGGGATAATAACTTCGTTGCCTGGATCATTTGGATTACGACCTTTACGGCTTTTACGAACTTTTACTTCGAATACACCAAAATTACGTAATTCGATGTTTTTGCCTTCTGCTAATTCATCAGCCATATAATCAAGAGTTTTTTGTACAACTGAAGCCACATCATTTTGCGTTAAATTTGTTTCTGATGCAATTTTTACAACCAAATCTCTTTTTGTCATTTTAAATTTTCCTTATATGTTCTTTTTGGTGAAATGCACCAAAATTTTTGTTATAAAATAGTGAAATTATTATCTCGCTAAATTGGTTAATATGTAGTGATTTAACTAACCAACTTTGAGATGTCTTGATTCCGTTTCTCGAAATCGAAATGATAAAGTATACTAAAATTACCATCTTGCAAAAAAAAAGTGCAAAAAAATCGTTTTTTTTTACTCAAACTTGCTGAAATAGAACAATTTCAGTAATAGTTTTATAAAAAATAGTGAAATCACCACTCTTTGTAATTGAGAGTTTGGTTAAAAAAACAATTAAAATAAGGTGTTTTTTTAGATTTCATCAATTAATTTACACATAAATTGTAATAGTTTTTGTGGTGGTTGTCCTGTTATTATACGTGGTATTTTACCATTTTGTTTATAAAATCCCGTTAATGTTTTAATTAAAACTTTTTCATCATTAATTTTTATATTAATAATATTTTTATTGCCAGCGGTGATTTGTAATTTCATAACTGTTAACAAATTTTTAGCACTTTGCGGCATTTTCCCAAAACGATCTGTTAACTCTCTTGTTAAAGAATCAACATCTGCAATCGTACAGCAGTTTGATAAGCGACGATAAAATTCGATGCGTAATCGTTCACTAATAATGTATTCTTTGGGAAACGCTGCTGTTAGCTTATTTTGGCTATGGGTGACATTAGCAAATGCAATGAAATTTAAATTCATATCAACTTGTGGAGGTAAAATTACGGTTTTCCCTTGAAGTTGCTGAATCATATTTTTTAATAGTTGGCAATATAAATCAAAACCAATCATATTAATATAACCACTTTGTTCAGCACCTAAAAGATTTCCAGCGCCACGGATTTCTAGGTCACGAAGCGCTAATTTAAATCCTGCGCCTAGATGGGTGTAACGACGTATCGCTGATAAGCGTTCTCGAGCTAGCGAGGTAATGGTGTTATCTCGAGGCATTAGTAAATAAGCATATGATTGGCGAGTCCAGCGCCCAACTCGTCCTCTTAATTGATATAGTTCAGCAAGGCCAAAGCGATCAGCTCGTTCAATGATGATGGTGTTTGCATTAGGAATATCAAGACCTGATTCAATAATTGTAGTTGTTATTAATACATCTGCTTGTTGTTCCATGAATGTTTGCATAACATCTTCTAGATTATTTTCGTGCATTTGTCCATGGGCAACGATAAAACGAATATGTGGGTTGCGTTTTTGCAAGTTTGCACAAACCTTATCGATGGTTTTTACTCTGTTATGGAGGTAAAAAACTTGACCACCACGTTTTACTTCATTATTGATTGCTTCATCCACAATCTCATTATTATATTGAGTGATAATTGTTTTAACGGGTAACCTTTTCCCTGGTGCTGTCACTATGGTACTTAAATCGCGCGCTCCTGATAGCGACATATATAAAGTTCGTGGAATTGGGGTTGCTGTCATAGTTAAAACATCAACGTTAGCACGTAATTTCTTCAAGTTTTCTTTAGCTTTAACTCCAAAGCGTTGTTCCTCATCAATAATTACTAAGCCTAAATCTTTAAAGAAAACATCTTTTTGCACCAATCTGTGCGTGCCAATAATAATGTCAACTTTATGCTCACGAATGTCGTGAATAATTTGTTTTTGTTCAGCTTTTGAACGAAATCTATTTAATAAGTCAATTAATACTCCATGCTCGGCAAAACGCTCTTTAAACGATAAAAAATGTTGTTGTGCTAATACCGTTGTTGGAACTAAAACTGCCACTTGTTTTCCATTCATTACAGCTGTAAACGCGGCACGGATTGCAACTTCAGTTTTGCCGTACCCGACATCGCCACAGATTAATCTATCCATTGGCGTAGTTTTTGTCATATCCTCAAGAACTTCAAATGTTGCTTTAGTTTGGTCTGGGGTGTCATTATAAGGAAATGAATCAATAAAAATTTGCCGTTCTAATTCATGATCTTCAAAAGCAAAACCCTCATGTGATTCTCGCGTCGCCTGTGTTTTTAACATGTCAATTGCAAAGGATTTAATGTTGTTAACAACGCTAACTTTATCTTTATTCCATTTACTGCCGCCTAGAGTATGAAGTTTTACCGAGCCTTTTGCTGACGGAATATAGCGGCTGACAACCCCGGCTTGAATAATTGGGACGTAAAGCATTTTTTCGTCAGCAAATTCTAGTACTAAAACTTCACGTACATAATCATCTGTTTTTAATTCATTAATGCCATGGTACTTGCATAGTCCGTGTTCAAGGTGGATAGCGTAATCTCCTGCATCTAAATCCGCATAGACTGTTGAATCAATAGTATTTTCTGGATATGTTTGATTTTGCTCTGTGATTTTTTTAGTTTCAAAATTATACGTGTCCTGTTGTTCGGTGTGTTCTTCTGTCATCAATAGGTGATGGTTGCTTTTTTGTCCAGTGAAAATTTCTTTTTCAGTTAAAATTACGGTATTAATACTAGGGATAACAAAGCCATGTACAATATTGCTGTCAATAAAAAATACTTTATTTAAAGGCAAGTTTCTTTGTTTAAACCACTCTTTAATAATATGATGATTTTCATGTTTCTGAGAATTGCTAACAATGAAAATTTGATAATTAATGCGTAACCATTGTTCAATTTGCTGCCCTGTAATATTTTGTAATTGGTTTGAATTTAGCTTTTTTATTTCAGAAAGAGCGTCTTGATTTTTTTTTAGCCCTAAAATTTGTTTAGAAGTTAAACTAAATTGATTAGCAGTAGAATAGATTCCACAAAATGGAATGTTTTTGAAGGTGTCGGCCTCAATATCATCGCATAATAAAATTTTTTGAATATTATTATTTTCTAAAATATTTTTGTAACGATTCGCTTTTTGTTCTGACAAAAAGTTTGCGACTGTGGCAGTGCAACGTTCAGGATGAAAAATAGTTATGGCAGTATTTTCTAGGTTTAATAGCTCAAGGAAATCTTGAGTATTGAGATTTTTTTGCGCATTATTTTCTAATGTAATTTCATTATCAAAAATATTGCGTCGAATGATTTTGTAATTTTCAAGTGATCCTGTTGAAAATTGTGTTTTGGCATCAAAAGAGCGTATTGATTCAAGTTCTTCATCAAAAAATTCTAAACGAACTGGGTGTTCTTCACATACTGAAAAAATGTCAATGATGCCGCCTCGACGAGAAAATTCACCAGTTGTTTTTACTTCAAATTCATCATCGTAATCAAAATCGACTAGTTTATCAATAATATAGCTATAAGTCAGTTGCAAATTATTTAAATTAATCTCTAATTCATTGTCGCTAATTTTTTCTAAAGCAATTGATGGATCTAAAAAAGCACTGCAACTGCCAATAATTAAATCATAGTTGCCATTTTTTGCGTAATCAACTGCATTAATATAATTATCTAGAAATTGAGGTATTTTATTATTGCCATTGCTAATTTCTGGAAGTAGTATGATTTTATAGTCAAATTGAAATTCATCTAGAAAAAGTTTGCATAATACAAAGAGTTCATCGGCAATACTAGAATTTTCGGTTATTAAAATGCTGTTCTTTTTGATTTTTTTCTCAATCAGATTTATAATTAGCAGAGCCGCAAAATCTATGTCAACGTTACTTAGCTTGAAGTTATCGCAAATTAGCTTATAACCTGAAATAAAATTTGTTATTAAATTTTTGAAATTCATATTTACTTTATTGTGAAAAATTAGTTAAATTATCTTGACTTTTACTGTTTTACGCATTAGATTTATTTTCCTGTATGCAAGTTTTATCGTGGTTTTTTTAAAAATAAAACTTAACATAAGTTTAATATATCTTTTAAACCGTATTATAAAACTTTTTTGAATAAATTAATAGGTGCTTTTTTTTTATAAAGACCATACTTAGGAATTAAAAAAACAGCAATGAGCGAAAAGAATAAAGAAGATAATAATAAAGCAGTAGAGCAAGAAAACGTAAAGTTAAATGCCGAATTAAATAACGATGTTGAAGTCGATAATGGTATTTTTGACGAAGAGATCGATTTTTCTGATGATATGGACGAAGAAAGTGCCTCATTTTTTTCAGATGATTCAGATAACGCATTGTTGAGTTTTCTAGATGCTGATGCTGATATAGATGATTTTATTGGTGGTTTGGATAAAGATTTCTCAAAATCAGAAGATAACAATAATACTTCTGCTGATAATAGCAATAACAATGATGCTGATGAGGAAAAAATCAATGAGCCAACAGCTGAGCAATTAGAGAAAGAAGAAAAAGCTCTAGCAAACAAACAGCAGCAGCAACAATTAAAGAAGAAGCGTGCTACTAAAGAAGAAGATATCCGTGCATTGGGCGTAAAAAATGACACAATGAAAGTCTACATGCAAGATATTGGACAAATTTCTTTGGTTAGTAAAGATGAAGAAGTTGAATTAGCTGCTGCTATTCATGGTGATGATTTAGAAAAACATGAAGATGCACGTGCGACTTTAATTAAAGCGAATTTGCGTTTGGTTGTAAAAATTGCCCATGACTTCAAAGGATTAGGTTTACCATTGTTGGACTTAATTTCTGAAGGAAATATTGGCTTGATGCGTGCGGTTGAAAAATTCGACCCTGAGAAAGGAGCGAAATTCAGTTCATATGCAGCATGGTGGATTAAGCAATCAATGCGTCGTGCATTAGCAAATCAAAGCCGTACAATTCGTATTCCAGTACAAAGTGCAGGTAAAATTAATAAAATTAAATCTGTGCGTATGAAATTAGCGGAAGAGTTAGGACGTGAGCCAACGGATGCAGAAATTGCAGAACATTTAGACTTTAGCGAAAGAACTGTCGCTGGTTTACGTTTGGCAGATTTGAGAACGTTCTCGCTACATGATCCAATTCAGCAAGGCGAAGATGGTGAATTCCAAGATATTATTCCAGATAGAGGAGCAATGACTCCAGATCGTATTCTTGGTGATGTTGAGTCGGTTGACCGTTTATTAAGTTTGTTAAAAGATCTTGAAGAACGTGAGCGTTTAATTTTGAAAATGCGTTTTGGTTTAGAAGGACATCGTCCGAAAACTTTAGAAGAGGTTTCTCAAGAGATTGGTCGGACACGTGAACGTGTTCGTCAGATTCAGAATCAAGCATTAAGTAAATTGCGCTCGATGCTTGCAGATGAAGCTGGTTTTGCGACAGATTAAGTAAAATTATTGAGAAAAAGTTTGCAATAGAGTAGAGTTATGATAAATTCTAACTTGTGAATGAATAATGAGTTAATAATTAGTGGTAAGTTCACTGCTATAAATTATAAAAGATTTTAACACCTAACTGATTGAAGGGGGTGAAATAGATATGACAGAGGTTCGCGTAAAGAAAGGTGAAGTTGTTGACCGTGCATTACGTCGTCTAAAGAAAAAATTAGACAAAGAAGGTACTCTAAAAGACCTACGTAATCGTCGTCACTACGAAAAACCAAGTGAAAAGAAACGTCGTACACGTAAACAAAGAAGACGCTAATAGCATCTTTAATTGTTTTAAGAAAAAGAGTTTGATTTAATTTCTAAATCAAACTCTTTTTTATTTTTATTTTTATTTTTATTTTTATTTAGGAAAAGGAATTTGTTAAAAATTTACTGTATGATTAACATTTTTCAATAGTAATATTTTCACAGATTCCTACTATAGTACCATGCTTTCCTTTAAATGAGAATTTTATCAAATTATTCTTCAATTTTTTTTAAATTGACCTCTACTCTAATTCCTGCCTGATACCAGTTTTTATAAGTTATTTGAAGTTCAGTAATGCTTTCAATATTCACTATTGCTTCAATATCACCATCTTCAATAATATTGTAAGCAGATTCGATAAAAATTGATATTGGGATTCTCAAAGTTTTTGCATTTAAGTCATATTTATAAGCCTTTAATCTATTAATATTTGATTTTGAGAAAAAATTATAAATATCAACTTTGTGGTTAGATTTTACATCGTTGTTGATTATTGCCTTTTTTATAGCTTCAATGTGACCCAAAGTAAGCAACTGGCATTTGAACTTTATTAAAAAACTCTCAGTTTTTATTATTCCTTGATATTTGTCGCGCTCTTTTATGTTATTTATTTCATCTTCTTTATAAAGGTTATAAGGGATATCTAGTATCCTAATTTTTTCAAATTCAATGCTAGGTTTATCATATTTTTCTTTTTGATGACTCCAGTTGAAGTCAATTATATGATTTAATATAAAACCAGCTTTATAAAAAGTTGCATCTTCTTCCCACTTTGAACATGGATTATCTAGAAATCTTGGGAAAATAAATTCTAATTTAAGCTCACCCATTAAATAATTAAAGTTAATATTTAATACTTTAATATCAATCAATTCAGGGATATTTTCATATAATGATTTCAAAATGTGATTTTCAAATTTTTTAGATAACATATAAAAAGCCTCGATTTGTTTTAAATTGAAAGATCTACTCGAAAAGATTCAAAATAATCATCCTCTGTTTCTAGCATTATACCAAGTAACAATTCTTTTTTTAAATCATAAAAAACGATAGGTTCAAGGTTAAATTGAAGCCATATATTCACTAAGTTATTAGCATTATTATTGGCAGAAACCTTAATCCACTTTTCGATATCTTTATAGCTATCTGTGGATATGAAAATGTGTTTATCCAATGCTAAATGAGAAAGTTGAGAATTAGCCCATTTAGTCAATTCTCCTAGTGAAACTTTACTGCTTATTGAACAAAAAGTTTTAGTAAGATATGTATAGAAATATTGCCAGGCAATTTTGCTTGGTAATAATTCTTTTTTATTTTCAACAATGCCAAAGCACGTGAATTCGAAATTATTTTTTAAGTAGTTAAATTTATCTTCTAATTCTTTACGTTGTTTTTCTCGCGATATATCTTTAATTTTTCTTGTAGCGTCATAATTTACCTTAATTTGTTACGTTTTGAAAAATAGCCCTTTTTTAAAAAAACTCGTTAGTAGTCATTATCTTTTTTATTTTCTATAACAAATTTCAAAAAAATTATATCTCATACAATTTTGATGTCATGAATCCAGTTTCATAAAAAATAAAATCCCTCTTAGAAAAATTTTCTTGTGATTCAGTGCTGTATACACTAGCTTCAATAATATAGTCTTTTAATTTTTGATTGACATTGAAGTAGTTTTTAGGAATAATAAAATAGTTTTTTTTATTGGGTTTTAACGTGAAACTAGGACCTCCTTTTACTCCTTTTTCCCTAAAAGATAAGTCAATTTTGTACTTATTGTATTTTTCAATATTTTTTATACTCCATGTAATTATATGTTTATTATTTTCCCATTTATATTTCAGGTCTAAAATAGGAATTGATATTTTCATTTTTTGCTTGTGATTACCTTTAGAAAAATGAAATTCTTTATTTAAGAATAAAACGACCCCGCTTTTCAGTTCTACCTGTATGATAAAATTATATTTCCTTGCTTGAAGATTAGAAAAAATAATTGATTTATTGTTTTTAACTATTTTAATCATTGGATCATTATGACCAATTCCGATAAATTTATAGCTTTTAAAATCTTTAAATGTCCCATTTTTAATTTCAAAAACAAATTTATTTTTATGTATCTTAGGAGTTCCATTTCTAATAATTTTAAATTTATTTTCATCCAAGGTTTCACTCATTTTAAGTAATAACGTGTAATAATAATTTAATTCACTGTTGCTAAGTGTCGCTTTATTAACTAATAAATCTACACATTTCATCAAATGTAAGTCTATTTCATTTTGATTTTTAGCTTCAAGAGCATTAATGCAGACTCCTTTTTCAAAGTGAGCAAAAGCTAATGTTACATTGTTTTTATTTTTATCTAAAATTTTATCAATGGATTTTTCATAAACACGTAATTTTTCTTTATTTAAAGTTTTCAAAATATAATGCATTTGAACAAATGAATTATAAAGATCATCATTCTTATTTGCTGTTACATTATTTTTTAATTTATCAATGATTTTGTCACTGACCTGTGACAGTTGTTTATTTTGCTTAACATTTAAAAAACAAAGGGACGATAGCAATATTATTGCAATAATTAATAATTTTTTCATTATATTTCTCATTTTTAGGTTCATTTTTTATAACTTGTTTGTATATTAAAATTTATAATTCATTAATAATCAAAATTTTTCATTTTGGATTAATTGAAATTAATCTTTAAAAATTCATTGTTTTTTTTACTTCATAAAATGGGTTGTTATATTTGGGTAAACTAATATTACTAAGAGTTTTTTTGAGAAAAATTAATATAATTGTTAAAATAGAATTTGCACCGCGTAGATGCTAGAAATTAATCAAAAATATGTTTTCTATTAATAATAATCTCTTGTAGACCTTAGACTTAAAAAAGTCAAAAATTAAATTTGTCCTAATAATGACTGCTTGACAAACAAATTTTTTTTCTTACAAAAATTATAAAGCCAGCCATTATTACTCTCCCCTTGGCCAATTACCAAAAAAGAAAAATATGTATTTTATAAATTTATAGTATATCCTTATATGAATAGCAATATAATATTGTTTTATTTAGTCCGTTCATCTAGCTATACTTAGAGCAATCGTTTCATGAATGTTGATAGTATCTTTAGTCACTAGACATTGTAATAACGGTAAATTAGACCTGTTTCGCTTTTGGTATATGCCACGGTTTCATTATCTAGCAATAAATGATTGAATGGCGAATAAGCATAATGATTCGCTATTGAACCCGAAGCCATATCAATAAAAAGACTAGCTTCATTTTTTAATTCATTTATTACTGTCAAATAAAGAAATATTTGCTAATAATTTCAAAGTTTGTCACTTTTTTGACTTTCGTGGATAACCCATAAAATTACAGTAAGGTAACGAATCAAAAAAAACTTTTGTAAAAATAATTAATTTTTTATCATCAGCAAAAAGAGTAAGTTCATAATCTTTTTTATCAAAAGAAAGAATTGCAAAAATATACCCCGATTTATATATAGTAGTAACTTTCTTTTCAGGTATGAATAGATAAAAAACATCTATTTTTTCGCAAAAGGCATTAGTATAAGTTAAACTACTTTTAACTACATATACTATGATTGTATCAGATATTTTAATCTCATTGACTATTCTTGTTTCATCTTTAGATTTAGGGTAATTTTTGTTAAAAAAATTATCCCAAATATCTTTGTGATTAATATTTTTTAAATTCATCTCAAATTTTTTCTTTAAAATACGACTTTCTTCTTTTACTTTTTTATATTCTATTGTATCTTCATATTGTAAATCTTTTATATATAATTTATTCTCATTAATATGAGAACTCCATTGACAAAAAACTATTGTTAATGCGGTTGCAATATTATTTGATGATGATATAAACACTTAAAATCTCCAAATTTATTTGTTTGTTTTCTCACACATAGCCACATAATACATTGTAAATTCCTCTATCAGCTGTTTCTTGATCTAATACTAAGTTTTAATCAGTACCATCAGTATCTTTAGCCTTAGTAGCAAACTGGTTTATGAGGCCAAAGTGCATTAGAATTTTGCCTATACCAATGATAACCAATAGATTTCCCCCTATGATGTTCAATAAAAAGTACTACCTTATGGTAACATTTATCACAATTCTTACCTTGAGTACTATATTTCACATTATCTTTGCTATAATCTCTCCTAGCTGAAGCCATTATTTGAGCACAGTACTGAAGACGATCATCACTTTTCTTATATCTACACACGCTAGCATCTCTGGGCTGAGGGTTATGTTCTCTTACTGGTCCATAATAGATATCTCCATGGGTAGGACCATGCATGTCATTTAAAGCATAACTATAACAATTGTTATATCCTTGGGTTCCCTCTTCATTCCATTTATCAGTATCTGCTTTTACTAATCTTAGGAGATCAATATAAAAAAGAGGGTTGTTTTTTACAAAACCATAAAGCAAATTAAATTCATTATATTTGGTAAATTCACCAATAGGATCGTGTTTTGTCCATTTGCTATTGGTTGGGTTGTAATAACGGTAATTATAATAGCATAAATTTGTTTCATTGTCAAAATATTCACTTGAAAACTTAAATAGGTTGTTCACGCTTTCGGTATCGCTTTTCAGCTAACCGAAAGGTGAATATTTGTATTTACTTGAAATACTTCCATCAGTTAAATTTTTAGTTTATAAATTTATTTTTGTTTTTTAATTAAAAGTAAAAAAACACAAACCGTATAGAAGAAAAAAATAAGCTCCATTATTAGAGGCATATTTGATGGTTTTGTTTTATCAAAAAATACTCTACCGATAAGAGAAGTCATATAAAAACTTCCCAAAAAACTGGTATAAAAAAACATAAATGTATATAATTTTCTTTCATGTTTCCTCATTTGATCACCTTTCTCATATTTTATTTTTCCAACCCAATGGCCCTTTTTTAGGAATATTTTCATCTTTCTTTTTCTTTGGATTACCAGCATAAGGGTCTTTTTTAGAACATTTTGCAACACATTCTGATGGAGTTGATACAAATTTTTGAGGAGCTTCTTTGTCTTGATATACTTTCACCTTAGGCTCTGCATCAACCCATTTTCCGTTCTTACAATGCTGCCATATCAATACATGTCTAGTTCCTACAATATACCACTTATTTCCGCATTTATCTTCACACTGTTTAGAACAAAGCTCCTTTTCAGGATTGTAACGTGTAGCTCCCTCTTCTTCGCAGTCATCTTTAATTTTGTCTATTACAAAATAAGCACCCACCCCAGACAATATACCACTTAAGATAGCTATTAGTTGCTGTATTATAGCAGGGTTAATATATGCAGTAGTTGACTTATTTCCTATCAAATCAATCAAATTGATCACATTATTATTAACAAAACCGTATAAATTAAATCCACCGTATTCTTGGATTGGGTCTCTGCTGAGCCATTTGCCTATTGTTGGGTTGTAATAACGGTAATTGTAATAAATTAAGCCTGTTTCTTTTTCAGCATATTCAGAACTGAATTTGAATACGTTTTCAACATTCTCATCTGTTTTTGCTAATTGTCCAAATGGGCTATAATCGTATTTATTAGCGATTTCTCCTGTTGTTAAATTAATTAACTGCGTAATATTTTTATTGCCATCGGCGATGTAATTAAATACCACACCATTTTTTTCTAATGCCAATAAATTATCACCTAACCAAACAAATCTATCACTTATTGACCCACTATTCAACTCATCAACGGTTATATTATAAATAAAACACCATAATTCTTTAACTATGGTGTTGAATAAAGCCTAATTTTTATCCTTAAATTTTGTATGAGGTTCCATCCATACAAAAGCATTGAAAATATAATACCCCCTCATAGAGAGAGATTCAACGTTTTCTTCAACCACATTCCATGGATATCCGCCAACCTCTATGGTTTCATAACCAATTAAAGTAACTTTTTTACCATCTTCATCTAAAAACTTATAGTAATAACGCATAGGTAGTTTGATGATTTTTTTTAGTTTTGTATCATCAATTTCCTCTATATTAATATATATTACTTTTGAACGACCTTTGCAGTTTGTATTAACAACAGATATAATTCCAGATACCTTTATTACCTCACCAAAATTGTGAGGTAATTTTGCATTAACTTGGGATACTCCATCCCTTGTTTTATTTAATTTTATGATGCATGGCTTCTTTTTGTAACCTATAGGGTTATATGTTGAAGTTGTCTTTGTAGTATTTTGCTTTGCATCATTTGATTTTTTTAACCCTAAAAACAATATAGAGCCCAAGAACAACATCGTAAGTAAAAATAATAAGTAGCTCTTGTTAGTTAGATATTCTTTTTTCACTTTTTAATTCCTTATTTTTTTTTAGGTTTTGAATCTTTTTCAGGTTCAAAATTTTTATCACCGCAAACTAAACACCATGCCTGACCATTAAAATTAGTATTCCCGTAATAGACAGAGCCATCTTTTCCTTTATGCTCTCCCCATTCGTCTTCAGTCCAAATATATATACGTCCTTCTTCTGTGATGTCTTCTTTTGGGTAATTATCTCCTACACCATCACCATTTTTATCAGGATTATTATAGTGATTTCCAGAAGTAATAGTTCCATCTGGATTTACATAACCATAATCAAACTTAATACTATCTTCATCCATACCTTCCTTATCCCAATTACTAAAATCAGCTTTGCCTGTTTTAGGGTCAAACGTTACATCAGGATTTATACCATCTTTGCCTTTATCATTCCAAAAGTGAACTGAAAACATTTTTGGACAAACCTTGTCTTTGCATTTATTTTTCATTTCTCCCTGAGCATCTGTTGCTTGTTGTTTTGTTTTATAGCAATTATCATGATTTTCAATAACTCCAGTATTAGCACAAACAACTCCGACACATCCCCTATTTATTTGTTTTCTCACCCAAGGTGCATATATAATATTCCCAGGATTTTCTTTAAATTTAGGGTGTGCATCAAAATATTTTTTTAAATAATCTTCCAACGACATTTCTGTTCTTAATCCTAAAATATCATAGAAAACAATTGGATTATTGTACGAATTCCCATAAATGTTTTCTCCACCTTTTTCTTGGATTGGGTCACGTTTTAACCATTTTCCTGTGCTTGGGTTGTAATAACGGTAATTGTAATAGATTAAGCCCGTTTCTTTTTCAGCGTATTCACTACTGAATTTGAATGGATTTTCAACCGTTTCTACGTCCGCAATTAGCTGACCGAATGGCGAATAATCATAACGATTCGCTATTGAACCCGAACTCATATCAATCAACTGTGTGATATTTTTATTGCCATCTGCGATGTAATTAAATACCACACCATTTTTTTTGGCATTTTCGACATCATTAATGATTTTTCTTTTACTTTATAAGTCTATCTTTATTTTTAATTAATAAAATCAAAACGCAGACAGCATAAAGGAGAAAAATAAAATCCAAGGCTATTTTCGGAATGGTAGACCTCTTTATAACCTCAACAAATACTCTGTTAAAAAGAGATGTCATATGAAAACTTCCTATATAAATAGTGTATATTGACATAAATCTATATATATTTTTTTTACTGTTAAACATAAAAACTCTCCTTTATATTTTATTTTTCCAACCCAATGGCCCTTTTTTAGGAATATTTTCATCTTTCTTTTTCTTTGGATTACCAGCATAAGGATCTTTTTTAGAACATTTTGCAATACATTCTGATGGAGTGGATACTAATTTATCAGGAGCTTCTTTGTCCAGATATGCTTTCACCTTAGGCTCTGCATCAACCCATTTTCCGTTCTTACAATGCTGCCATATCAATACATGTCTAACTCCTAAAATATACCACTTATTTCCGCATTTATCTTCACATTTTTTACCACAAAGTTCTTTTTCAGGATTGTAACGAGTAGCTCCCTCTTCGTCACATTTTTCGTTTTTAAACATCTTGTCATATGCAATACTAGAAATAATTCCTGCAATAATTGCTCCTATATATTCAGCGATCTTCCATATAACAACAGGATTAACAGCAGCATTAGATGGTTTACCTCCTAATAAATCAATCAAATTGATCACATTATTATTAACAAAACCGTAAACATTCATTCCGCCGTCTTCTTGGATTGGGTCACGCTTTGTCCATTTGCTATTGGTTGGGTTGTAATAACGATAATTGTAATAGATTAGACCTGTTTCTTTTTCAGCGTATTCGCTTGAAAATTTGAATGGATTTTCAACCGTTTCTACGTCCGCAATTAGCTGACCGAATGGCGAATAATCATAACGATTCGCAACCGAACCCGAACTCATATCAATCAACTGCGTGATATTTTTATTGCCATCTGCGATGTAATTAAATGCCACGCCATCTTTTTCTAATGCCAATAAATTATCACCTAACCATACAAATATCTACTATTTATTAATATACATACTTAAAAAATACTAATAAAAAGTAAAGTTATTTTTTAGGACTATTTGTATTCATTGTTAAAACCTTTTCAATATTTACAAAATTAACATTTTTAGTATTATATTTTCTCTTAACCTTTGGTTTTACGGCATCATCATACCAGTTATAGTACCAAAACATAGTATAAACTTTATATTTATTTTCAGGTTCATTTTCTTTTTTTATCATAACTAGATAAAGAACATCCTGAGAATTTTTAAATTTTATAACTAAAACATTTTCTTGATAATCTTCTGGAGTGTTAAACTCACAAGCGTCATTGCCATCCCCTAATGATATATCATTAGGGTAAGACTCCAAAATTTTCTTAATATTTTGATATTCAGTGCCAATTTTTATTATAGAATAAAATTTGTCTTCATCAATAGAACACCCAATAATCGTAAAAATAGTAATAATAATCACGTAAAATGAATAAAATTTTTTAATAATCATGATAAATCCTTTTTTTAAAGTTACATATATCTTGTAATAGGTTGTATTGGCTTTTTAGGAGGCACTCTTTGGCTATTTTTATCATACTCCCATTCGGGATCATTCTTATACCAATCTTGAGGCTTGTGAAGAAAGTCACCATTAAACCAACCATCATCAATATCAATACAACATTTTTTCTTTTTACAGTCACAGGCACAGAATCGTGCAAAGAAGTGAATTGAAACTCCTCCTCCTTCACGAGGAGTTTTACTTATGATTCTCATTCTGCGAACTTTCCATATACCTAAACCTTCATTACTCCCTATTTCAAAGAAAAGTTGAGCCCAATCCCAGCACAAAAATCCTCCAACGTTATCTTTTCCTTTATTCTTACCTTTTCCCCAATTTTTTATCCAACTATTATAAATACTCCTCCCTATTTTATGTGCACTCCACTTACAATATATTGTTTTTCCAATTCCTTTACAGCAACTTTTTGTGCATAATGAATCTAGTTTTTTCCCTAAATTTTTAAAAGCTACATCTCCAGCAGCTTTATCTTCCAAAGTCGCTCCATTATTTAACCCTAATTTATCAACTGCGTTTATAGAGTCACCATTACTCAAACAATATAAATTATACCCACCGTATTCTTGGATTGGGTCTCTGCTGATCCATTTGCCTGTTGTTGGGTTATAATAACGGTAATTGTAATAGATTAGACCTGTTTCTTTTTCGGCGTATTCGCTACTGAATTTGAACACGTTTTCAACATTCTCATCTGTTTTTGCTAATTGTCCAAATGGGCTATAATTTTATAACACCATTTGGTACATTCGATTTATAAATTATTTTTCAGGGTTGCGTTCGTATATGACTTTACTTTTGCCATTTACAACTTTTATTTTTTTAATTAAGAAACCCGTCTCATTGTAACACCTACTCTCTCCAGTATAAGGCTCCATAGTCTTACATGGCTTTTCTAATATTAAAATATCAGAAAAATAATTATTGGTAAATCCGAATCTATATTTTGTATCAGGATATACAACTTGTTCAAAAAGGTGACGTCCATTTTCTGAATAAAACGATTCTCTATGAGATCCATCTTTATAAAAGATAGTTTTTTTTTCAAGCATTCCACTCAAATAATAATATTCATGTGTTCCAACAGGTTGTCCATCTTTAAATTCACCTTTATAAGCCAATTTCCCATCTGGGTAATAACAAATATTAACTCCTTCTGGAGTTATAAGGAGTCTAGGATTTAATTCACTTAATTGTTGGATATGGACTTCAGGTGATTTACAGCCCAATAAACAAACTATTGAAAAAATAAACAAAAATAAACAAGTTTTCATAATTATATAACTCCTATTTTTAAGGTTTTTTACATGCATTGCATAAATCGACAGCTGCAGCTTTATAGGCCTTAACGGCAGCTTCACACGCTTTTTGGTTAACAGATCCTTTTACTAGTTTATCACAAGCTAAGCTCATAAATTTTGCACTGTTCTCAACTTTTTTATGACATGCTTTTTTACTGCATTTTGAGAATATAGGTATTTCTACATCTGAATCTATTTTCATTAAATGAGGAATAAATTTGGGACATGATCCAGCTTTTTTCCCAAATGCACCTCCTGAACAATGACATAAAAAACTTCCTCTAACAATTTTAGTATGAATATAAGTAAGAGGTGTAGGAGGCAATTCCCATGAACGCTTACTTGAGTCAAATGCGATATCTGGTCTATTATTCACATCTTTTTCAATGCACGCATATTCGCAACTTCTATCACAATCATTTACCATATAGGAACTTTTAAGGACGCATCTAAAGTAGATTTTAACTCCATGACCCAAATGGTCTGTGTTTGATATAGGTTGATTATTAACAAAACCATAAATGTTTTCTCCGCCTTTTTCTTGGATTGGGTCACGCTTTAGCCATTTGCCGTTTACAGGATTATAATATCTATAATTGTAATAAATTAAGCCTGTTTCTTTTTCGGCATATTCGCTTGAAAACCTAAACGGATTCGCCACGGTTTCGTTATTTTTTGATAACTGACCGAATGGCGAATAATCATAACGATTCGCTATTGAACCCGAACTCATATCAATCAACTGCGTGATATTTTTATTACCATCGGCGATGTAATTAAATACCACACCATCTTTTTCTAATGCCAATAAATTATCACCTAACCATACTATTTGAAATTAGGTTTTTAATTGTGTTAAATAATTTTTACAATTACTAATATTAATAGTAAGCATCTTTAGGGTATCTATACTCTTCAACTGTTTTTCCTTTTTTATAGACTTGCATCCAATATGTCACTCCTTTTGCTGTTGCTTCAAAACTCAAAATATCCCCATTATAGGGTAGTCCATTCTTAAAATCACATTTACTAACAAGTTTTCCTGCTTTATTAAATGTTCTCCATATTAACATTTTTCCGTTTTCATAAATTTGAAGAAATTTTAAATTATTAGCTAAAATTATCCATTGACCATCTTTTTTCCCATGTATATAGCCTCCAAACTCACTATAACCAAGTAATTGTAGTTTATTGTGTTTACGAGGAAAGTTTACTTTGCTATAATAGCCATGTTTTATTTTTTTTCCATATTTAATATAATATTGAAATTCTATTATTTGATTATAATTTTGTCTTTTTACATATTCAGTTTCTGAGAAAATTTTTTTCTCAAAATTAAGTTTAATAAGAAATAATAAACCAATTAGTAAAAAACAAAAGGTCACTAATAAAAAATTCAAATGTTTTTTCATTTATGATTACCCCACTTTTCTAAGGCCTTATCAATTCTTTTATCTGTATCTTCATTTCCTCTTTCTCCTCTCTTTTTACCACCCTTCATATATCCTCCTTCATATGGCTCACTCTCTCCTTTTCTTCTTATCTCTTTTTCTCGTTTTTTGCCTCCTTCTGCTTTTACCTTTCTTTCTGAGGTAAAAGTAAATGACATTGTGTCAATAATTTCCCATTTTGTGGAATCTTTTTTATTAACGCAGATTGCTAATACCGTAATATGATGAGTTTTTGCACCAGAGTTATAGGGGCTATCCACGTAATAATATGATTTTATACTTTTCCCAGAGCGCGACATTGGGGCTGGATTTCCCTTGCCTTTTGTTTTCTTTTGAGTTTTTATTTCCGCTTTTGTTGCATCAACATGAGGGCTGCGTCCATTTATCCCTCCCGAAGAAGATATAACTTGGCTTAAAATAATTTTACCTCCACATTTTTTACAATCGTTCTTTTGTTTTTCTGTTGGGATATATCTAACTTTAAAACCTGCTTCCTCATCACTAGGTCTATTATCATTAATTTTTATATCATCTTTCTCGGTTATAATAAATACACCTAATCCTAAAACGTCAATAAAGCTTATAACATCATTACCAATAAAGCCATATAAATTATACCCACCAAATTCTTCGATTGGGTCGCGGGATAGCCATTTGCCGTTTACAGGATTATAATATCTATAATTGTAATAAATTAAGCCTGTTTCTTTTTCGGCGTATTCACTACTAAATTTGAAAACATTCGCCACAGTTTCGTTATCTAACGATAACTGACCGAATGGCGAATAATCATAACGATTCGCAACCGAACCCGAACTCATATCAATTAACTGCGTGATATTTTTATTACCATCGGCGATGTAATTAAATACCACACCATCTTTTTCTAATGCCAATAAATTATCACCTAACCAAACAAATTTTAAAAATAATTTTTACTTTATATATTTTTTTCTTAAAAATGTGAAATATTCTTTAAGTTTTAAAAAATCATCTTTATTTAGCGGGGAATTGAGTAATTCAGCTTTTAAAGGAACATTTAAAAAAATTTTATTATATACGACGTCTAAGGTAAAGATTATTTTTTTATCATTAATATTTTTAGTTTCAGAATATTTTCTTTTGAGTGAAGATTTATCATTTAGGTCATAAAAATATGTTGTCTCTGAAATACAATTCTTTCCTTTGATATTAAATGGAACAATTGATTTCTGTAATAAAAAAGTTCTTTTTGCAAAGAAAAAAACAAGTTGTCTAGGACTTTTCTCATTTTTCGTCATACATACTAATTTATAACAATCTAAATCATTTACCTTTGATATTTTGTTATCAATTGTAATTGTTTTAAAAAATGTTCTAAAATCTTTAAATTTTTTAAAAAATACAACATCTGGGTAGTTTATAGTTTTAGCAATATTTAAATCTTGCTTTAATATTTTAGAAGCTAGTAAACTCCATTTTTGAATGCCATTATTGCCTTTATATAAATTTTTTTTACCAGTTGTCGATAAACAAAGTAAAGATTTTTCAGAAGTGAAAATATAACAACAAGAACTTTCTACTTTTTTTATTCCTTTTCCATAAATAATACCTTTTAAAGTACTAAATGTTAAAAAAGAGAATATTTGTTTATTTTTGTATTTATTTATTGCTGACTGAAAAAATTCTTCAACACCAATTGCTTTTTCTTCATGCTTACTTATTAAATTATTACACATTAACAACATTATTATAAAATATAAAAATAATTTCATTATTAACTTGCCCCTTCAATTGTATCTTTAAATTTATTTCCCTTTTCACAAGGACAACCACTTTTGTCTTTATCATTCAAATTAGAGCAAGAAAGCCTAATGCTTATTGATAGGGGAGAAATAGTATTTTCTGACAATCCTATCGTTGTTGTTACAGATCCTCTACCGCTTATGCTTTGCCCCACTCCCATAGCGCCTATTCCAATAGAACATGGAGATGGGGTAGAATTTCTATGATTAGCAGTTATTGATCCTTCAATTCCAAAAGGCATAGGAGTCCATGACAAACAAAAATATTCACAGCCGTTATCTTTCACAAAATACTCAAAGGCTGTAAATAAATATATGACTGCGGCTCCATATGCAACTTCACTTATTTCATTTGCATCAGAATATGGAATTTCTCCACGACCTTGATCTCTCAACATCTCTTCCGTTTGGTCGCTAACTTCACCTAAAAAATTCTGTTCACAAAAAGCCATTTCTTCAGTTCCATTTTCAAATCCTCCATTACTAGCCCATGCTCCCAAGTTATCATAATAAATTATAGGCCTATTATTAACAAATCCATAAAGGTTTTGTCCGCCTTTTTCTTGGATTGGGTCGCGTTTTGTCCATTTTCCGACGGTTGGGTTGTAATAACGGTAATTGTAATAGATTAGACCTGTTTCTTTTTCGGCATATTCGCTTGAAAACCTAAACGGATTCGCCACGGTTTCGTTATCTAACGATAACTGACCGAATGGCGAATAATCATAAAGATTCGCAACCGAACCCGAACTCATATCAATCAACTGCGTGATATTTTTGTTACCATCGGCGATGTAATTAAATACCACGCCATCTTTTTCTAATGCCAATAAATTATCACCTAACCAAACAAATCTATCACTTATTGAGCCATTATTCAACTCATCAACGGTTTTTATTAGCTTATATGCTAATGACTTAGAAATTTACTACTCATAACAAGTTATCTTCAAACGGTAATTCTAAACAAGTCTCCTCTTTACAAGGCTCATTCTTATTTTTTCTAAGATGCAATTTTCTATATTTATTTAACCATAACGCCATAAAAAAAACATGATTAAGCTTATGAGTTAAGATTTCATCCATTCCTCCATAAATCATTTTACTATTTCTAGGAAAAGTGTAAATATCATACCCAACAACATTTGGAATAATAGCCAGCATAGGGGTGTTTTGATATGAAAGTTCAAAAGCATAGTAAAGAAATAAGGCATCAATTCCCCCACCATAAGTACGACCTCCACTATTCATTGTTTCCAAAAATAGTTTACGAATACCTTTTTCACAAACAATTTTCTTTCGGATAAACTCATCTTTTATTCTACAATTTTTAACTATACTTTGTGGCAAATTTCGAATATACTTTTTGTAGAGCTCTTCTTCTTTTAGCACAACCACTGTAAGTTGATCACAATTATTTATCACATAATTAATATCGCCATTTTTACAAGATTTTTCTAAAATTCTTTTTACAGGCTTAGTTTGAATTTGATTAAGCTCAATGGCTATCGAAAAAACAATGGGAATTGTTAGTACTGTATTAATCATATTACGAATCTCTTTTAATTACTTATTTTTACATGGAAAACTAAATTTATCATTATTTAAAGGCAATATTTTAGGATATTTATTCTTTTGTTGCCCTTTCTTATCATAATAAGGCGATGGAAATGAAGGCTTGTGTTTACCACATGGCGTTTTCCCATCCCACTCCGCACGCTTACCTTCTTCATTATAATAATATTGTTTATACCTGTTCTGCCCTTGATACTCATACTCTCCTTCAACAATTTTACCATTTTTGTCAGATTTTGGTCTATCACCCCTGTATCTATAATCTAATGCTACGCCCTTATATTTTGATGAAACCCTAAATTCCACGCTTATATTTTTACAATCACAATCACAGTTTTGGGACATTTTATAAGCTTTATTTAATGTAGCAAACCACGCCTGCATCATTAAGCGAGTAAAAGAGCTATGTAACGCTTTAACTTCACTATCATTAGGGTATTGTTTTTTGTATTTTTCATAATAACCTCCATTTGAACAACCAGGATCAGTTCCTACAAGTCCTCCAGCACAATTAGGCATACCTTTTATACCATTTCTACCATCAGTATAACAAGCCACACCTCCAACGCAACTACACTTATCTTTATTTTTATCAAATTTTTCAATTCCATCCTGAACATCACCATTATGCCCCCATAATAGAACGACTTTACACTTTTCTTTATTTTTTTCTTCTGAAACTTCTTTCAATCCGTATAAATCGGAATAATTAAGTGGATCTGCTCCAAGTATTACATAAAGATTTACCCCACCGTCTTCTTCGATTGGGTCACGCTTTATCCATTTGCCATTGCTTGGGTTATAATAACGGTAATTGTAATAAATCAAGCCTGTTTCTTTTTCAGCATATTCACTACTGAATTTGAATACGTTTTCAACATTCTCATCTGTTTTTGCTAATTGTCCAAATGGGCTATAATCGTATTTATTAGCGATTTCTCCTGTTGTTAAATTAACTAACTGTGTGATGTTTTTATTGCCGTCAGCGATATAATTAAATGCTACGCCATCTTTTTCTAATGCCAATAAATTATCTTAAACTCAAATATTCCATATGCAACATGAATAATGGCATCAACATAGATATAAGAAATAAAACAGATATATGCATTGAAATTAAAAATACATTTTTCTGAGAATAGATTTTTACAATAATATTATAGACTTGCAACACCATAAAGAAAACAATAACTATAATATTAACAATTAAAAATGTTTGACTAAAAACAATATCAGGCGGTGAACTTGTTTCTATTAAAAAAAATAAAATCATCCACATTGCCGAAATAAATATTATTTCTACATTTAAAATTTTATCAGACTTAAAAGTTTTTCTTCGCTCTTCTATAAAGCGTAAGTTATATTTATTTAAATAAATATAAAAAGAAAAAGCCGATAACCAACAAAAGAATAAAGAATAAAATACTTGACTTGCCATAATTATACCTAGAACATCTATTTTACTGATTGAAGGTAAATTATAAACTTTGATAAAGTAATAAATTAATGATGAAAACAAAGCTAATAAAATCAAAGAATTAATAACTATCCAAAAAACATGTAATATTTTTAATTTCATGATTACCCTCCATTACAATATCTACAAGGAACTTCGCAGTTTTCTATAGGCTGATAAAAACAACTTCCAATATTATATGCTCCCGTTGCTGTGGCCCCAATAGCTATAGCCACACCCCACGGAGTTGGGAAAAAACCTGATACAATCCCAACTACAGTCCCAATAGCAATCGATCCAGCAGCAACTAGGCATTTTACCTTAGCGGAGTCATATTCGTCCTTACATGCTTTATTATAACATTTACCATGCCACATGATATGTTTCACCTCTTCTTTATGTTTTTTGGCTTCTTCAGTATCTAATGAAGTAAGTTTAATTTTTTGTCCAAGATAATCCCAGTGGTTTATAGGGTTATTATTTACAAAACCATAAAGCAAATTAAATTCATTGTTTTCAGTTAATTCACTTATTGGGTCTCTATTTAGCCATTTGCCTGTTGTTGGGTTGTAATAACGGTAATTGTAATAGATTAGACCTGTTTCTTTTTCAGCGTATTCGCTTGAAAATTTGAATACATTCGCCACAGTTTCGGTATTTTTTGATAACTGACCGAATGGCGAATAATCATAACGATTCGCAACCGAACCCGAACTCATATCAATCAACTGGGTGATATTTTTATTGCCGTCTGCGATATAATTAAATGCTACGCCATCTTTTTCTAATGCCAATAAATTATCACCTAACCAAACAAATCTATCACTAATTGAGCCATTATTCAACTCATCAACGGTTTTTATTAGCTTATATTTGTTATAGATAAATGATTTATGTGATTTTAGCACCCATTCGTTGTTTTCTTTTTCGAAAACTTTCTTTTCACGACGACGACCCATGTAATCGTATTTAAACTCTAACTTTTGAGTAGTGTTTAACATTTTAACTAAACGATTTTCGCAATTCCAGTAATAATTGTAATTACCATCATTCTTTAAGTTACCATTAACATCATAAACATAACTTTCTGAATTTGGAATATCCTTAACAACTGATGATTTTTTACCAGTTGAATCTTCTGCTAAAACAATCAACTTTTTACCGTCAATAACTTCAACTTTGCCCTCTAACTCAACTGCCGCACTGCCGTTTGCGTCGATATTTTCGCCGTTTGCGTCAACTTTTACTAGCGTACCATTTTGCGCTGTAACATCACCTTTAAATGGCATCGCTCCACGGTAGTTAAACTGTTGAATCTGATTTAAGTTATTATATGTACCGTTAATCTTGAAATCATTCTTTTGATAGAATGTACGGTTACCAATAGCATCATATTTATAGATGAATTTATCAGCAAAATCTAAACTACTATCAGCAGCTATTAACTCACCTTTTTCATTATAGCGGTAACTGATCTTTTCTGCAACATCATAAGCAGTACCGTTTTTAGTAATTGATGTACGACGACCTAATTTATCCAATGTATAAACAAAATCGCTAACAACGTTGCTATTTGACTTATTATTAATGCTTAACAACCTATCAGCATCATCAAAAGTATAACTACGCTCAACCGTATTTGTTCCAGAAATAGTAGTTTGTTTTGCTAGTAATTCACTATTTGTTTTATAGGTGAAATTTGTTGTCAAATTCTGACCATTAACGTTTACTGCCACTGAATTCAAACGACCCAAATCATAACTATAGTCGATACTATAATCAGTTCCAGCTGTTAACTTACTTAGCATACCGTTTGTGTACTGGTAATTAACTGTCGCACTTGCGCCACTTTCAGCAGTCAAACGAGTGCTATTTCCTTCGTAATTGAAACTTGTTAGACCTGTTGCGTCTTCGATTTGACTAACACGGTTTAATTCATCATAGTTGTAGCGAATATCATCACCTAGGCGGTTTCCTGTTAAAAATTCACCTAAATTATTGTAATGTTGCGCTGTTACTTCGTTTGTATCAACGTTTAATGATGGGTAATCAATACCACGTTGTTGACCTAAGTTATCATACCAGTAGCGAGTTGTAACTCCACGTTTATCGGTACGGCTAATCATCTTACCTTTTAGATCATATTCATAACTCAAATCAGCCGAGTCAACAGTTGAACCATCATATAGCTTCTTCACTAACTGACCATATTCGTTATAAACCCACTCAGTCACTGCGCCATTACCATCTGTCATTGAAATCATTTGATTATTGGCATTATACGTAAAGCTTAATGGGTAGGTGTTTGCACCATCTTGACCAACTAACTGCCCCAAATTATTATAGTTTCTAAACTGTTTTGTACCGTCCGCAAAAGTAATTTCCGTAATTTGGTTATTTAAATTATAGCCATACTTTGTAGTATTTCCTAACGCATCAGCTTGTGCTGTTAAACGTTTAAATTTATCGTATGAGCTTGTTTGTTTTACAGAACCGCTTTCCGTTATTTTCACACGATTTCCTGCGTCGTCATATTCATAAACAGTTTCAACGCCTGCTTTAGACACTCTTTTTATTAAAAATGGTCCTTCGCTATATTGTGATGTTGTTGAACCATCAGCATACGTTGTTACTACTTTTTGTAAATTACCTTCTTCACTATAAGCCGTTGTAGTTGTTACACCGTCACGGGTAGAACTAACTTCACGACCTCGGCTATCAAAAGAGCCTGTACTACGAACTGTATAATTTGCTGTTTGTACATTACTATTACTTGCATCAACTCGAGCTGTTGCGATTTCATTAGTTGAACCAAAACGGTAGTCATAGCTATAACGTGCAACATTACGAACTAACTCACTTACGTCATTATTAGCTGTATATGGTGCAGTTAAAGTATATAATAAGAAATCAGTTTCACTATAAATATTTTCTTGGCTCACATCTTTTGCGGTTTCAGTTGCACCAACCAATACTGGACCGATTGCCTTTAATAATTTACCATCATTGTCATATTCATTACGAACATAAACTACACCTTTAGCTGTATTTGTATATTGTTTGATTAAACTACCATCTAATTCATATTCAAATTTAGAGCTAAAATTATTTTCATTAAATGTTAACGTATTTTTATCATGCTTATAAGGTCCATATTGAGCTTTAACCATACCATTCGAATAGTAAGTCATACTGTTTACAAGCGGTTGATCATCACTAGATTTTAATGGAGTTGTACTTGCAAGAGTTGCATTAATATCATTAATTTTTGCATCAGTTTCATTTGCAAACATTGCTGTGTGAATTAAACGTTGTTGATTATCATAAAAATTACGTTTAACTGTACTATCAGGGTTAATTGCATAAATCTGATTATCATAAAGATCATAGCCATATTGAATTGTACGTCCTAATTCGTCAGTTGCTGAAATTAAACGATTTGCATCATCATAATTTACTTTAGTTACAGCCCCAGACATTGTTTTTACTTCAATTCGATTGCCACTAGTATCAAGTTTATAGCGTGTGTCCATGAACCGACGACCAGCTTTAGTCATACGAATTTCACGAACGATACGTTTACGTTGATCACGTTCATAAAGTATTACATTACCTTCACGGTCAGTGTATGAAGCCAATCCACAGCATGCATATGACCATAATTCAAAAGTATTGTCAGAAGAATACTCTGCTTTAATACGTTGGTAAAAAATGTTGTAACTATTTTTAACAGTTTCATAAACTGTTTCGCTGCCATCTTTATCATAATAAGAATATTTAACCAAAATAGGATTGCCGCCAAAATCATATTCATACGAAACTTTTTTAAGTCCAGCTTTTGAAATTAAATGACCATTGACAGCTTTAATTGGTAATTCACCTGGTGAATAAGCCTCTTTAATGCGTCCTTTATTATCACCTTGATCATAATATGTATAATAATTATTTAACTTCAACGTTGCTGTCGCATCACCACTAATTATACCATTTGCATATTCTTGACCAATATCATTATATAAAGATTTATATTCATGCCATTTTGTTAACTCATTATTTAAGGCTTCCTTAGTTGTTCCTCCTACATAATAAAAAGTTGAATAAAAACCCTCTGGTATATCGCTTAAATTTTCTGTTGACCATTGACGCACCATTCCTGGCACCATTACGCTTTTTGAGATTAGTGACCCATCTGCAGCTGTAATTATAGTATCATAACTAATAACTGCACCGTCATTTGAATCGACCTTTAAATTTTCATATGTTTTAGTTCTTAAAATATTACCATCTTTATCGCGTTCTATTACTTTATAAATATGACCAAATTTTTGATAAATATCAGTTAAATCTTTTTGATAAAGTGATAATTGACTAGAGTCTTTATAATATTGATAATCTTTTACGGCCAAAATGTTACCGTCTTCTACATTGCCACTATAAATAACCTCACGATAAATTTTCCTACTTAAATAAGGACGATTTCTATAGAATTCATTATTTAAACCTCCTTTACCATATGTATCAAGCCGGTCTACTTGATGGGTTCTACCCAATGCATCTTTATCTCCTTTATCTCCGTCTCTTCTCCATGCATTATTTTTATAAATAAAACTATTTGTTGTTAATGGGTTTTCAAATGAACCTTTTTTTGAATTCCAGTAATTGGCTGTAGAATGGCCATATTCAAAGTCATATCTTACTCTTTCCCAAGATCCGTCAGGGTGATTCAAAGTAATTTGGTACGGATTTTTCTGCCACTCAATAGTACTAACAGGACCACCATTCTCTGATATCCTATTTATTGCCAAAACATAATTTGAATAGCTAGCAAAACTTAAATTTACTAGTTCATAGTCATAAGTAAATGATCTTCCTCCCATATCTTCAATATGTTTTAAAAGAACATAATTTTTAGAACCATAGTTTTGATATTCATCATTTCTAGCTTCATATGACAATTTCATGGTTCCCGTGATATTTTCAATAACACTTCCATCAATTGCTAATGGTCCATTTACCTCTTTTAGTTTACCATTAATGATTGAATCATCTTCAGTTAAGCCAGACCAATATACGAAATTAAACCTTCTATTATCTGCTGTAATTGCATAATCTGGTGACTTTGTAGTGTTATTTTGATTATAGAAAAACTTCAACTTATCACCAGCCTTATCAGCAATCCACATTAAACGATACTCACTACCATTATATTTATTGAAATAATAGTGAAATTTGTCTTCATCAGTCATGATGACATTAGTTTCATCCGAGGATAACCAAATATTTCTGCCTGCTTTTGGTCTACTAAGGTTTCCAGTATAGCCATCTCCATCATCTACAATAAAACCATCTTGCTTATCGAATGTAAAAGTTTTACCATTTCCATAATAAAATTTTACTTCATTTTGAGATACTTCCAAACCATGGTCTAAATATGATATTGACCAATTCGTTCCTACAGGAGCATTGTTATAAATTTCTCTTCGAGCCGAAGGTTCATAGTGCATTTTTAAAACAAAAGAAGGTCCTTTAGCGGCATTATACCACAATGGAATGTCATTTATATAAAAACGACCATCTTCTGATAATCTTGAAACAGGGGCTTTACAAATTCCTTTATTGCATGGAGAACGACTTCCACTATCAGTAAGACCTCCGCCACCAGTCCCTCCGCTTGGTGGGTTTGAACCTCCTCCTGATGTACCTGGAGAATTTTCACAAGATTCTGTAGTACAACCATCATCATTTGATGTCTCTGGTTGAGAATCACCTTCAGTTTCTTCACATGGTGTTGACCCAACATATTCTTCGTCACAAGCGAATAGTTGAGTAGGAGTAATATTTGCTATCGCAAATATTCCAAATAGAAGGGATGAAACTATTTTATTATATTTTCTAATTTTCATTTATAATTACCTTAATTTTTATTTACAAATTTTTATACTTGCACTACCAACTTCACCATTTTCTAAAAGTAAATTAACCGTATAAGAATGAACTCCTTTTGATAATTTTGTGGTGTCCAAGATATGATTATATTTAACTTTATTTACTGATATATTTTCCTCTAGAATATTTGTTCCATTCAAAAAATAAATTATTTTACCACTACTAGATTTCAATTTTTTATTATCAATTTTATTTAAATCAATTTCTAATTCAATTTTATTATTATTAGGAATAAATTCTCCTTGATCATTTACCTCATTTGAAGATTGTATGTCAATATTTAACTTCTGCAAATTTGATGATTTAAATACAGAAGACGCAACTTCAACATCATCAGGGTTAATATTTTTATTATAAACTAATGCATTTTTAATCCATTTTGCATCAATAAAAGATTCAGGCATTGGAGAAGATGACATCAATAAAATATAATTTTCAGGTAAAGACATCGCACTAACCTTTAATTGAAAATTAGTGGCATTAAGGTAGTTTTTTTGAGTCTTTTTATCAATACCATCCCATGCAATATTAACATTTCCTTTTTTTACAGGAATCCAGGTAACAATATCAAATGAGTTTTTACTGTTCTCAGGAATAAATGTTACTTTAACTAATGCATCTTTAACTGAAGTAAAAGAAATATTTTTTTTATTCTTATCCCATTTTGCCCAATAAGTTAAACTATCAAATCCACCTGTCGTGTAAGTTTTATCTTTAACAAAAATAACACCATTCATGTCAGTAGTTTTGATACTATATGTATATAACTGTGTCGGTAGTTGTACATTTTTGCTATCTTTTCCATTCCATGTTAAATCATGTTTTTTTCTGTACACGTTATCAGAAACTTTATTAACCATTTGCATGTTTTTATCAAAAATCATTAACTCAGCTTTTGTAAGCTTCAACGTTTCAATTTGACACTGCCAATTTTTATCTTGTTGAATGTTAAAATCTTTTGAAGATGTTTGTTGTTTAACAATGGCAGATTTCATCTCCAAAATTAAACCACAAAAAATAAACATACTTAAAAATAATCTAAATTTCATTTTTAAACCTTCCTTATTCTATTTATTATTTTTTAATTCTAAATTAATTTTTGGTCCATCAACATCATCCCAGCCATCAGGAGTCGTTGAATTCGTATCAACGTTATCATTGATTCCATCTCCATCCGTATCTGCTTTGTTAGGGTTAGTTTGTTGTTGATATTCTTGCAGGTTAGTTAATCCGTCGCCATCGCTATCAGCGGTTAAATCAGTAATACCGTAGTGCTTTTCCCATTTGTCTGGAACATTGTTACTATTAGCATCTAAATTAACATCATTGGTCACTGGATCAAAACCATTCTGCAGCTCCCAATTATCCTCCATACCATCATTATCTGAGTCAGAATTGTTAGGATTAGTATTATTTTGCATTTCTTGAAGATTCGTTAAACCATCATTATCAAGGTCAAGAGTTGCATCTGCTGCATCATTAGGGTTTAATTTATTGTTGACTTCCCAACCATCACTCATACCATCATTATCTGAATCAGCAATATTAGGATTTGTGCCATTTTTATATTCTTGAAGGTTTGTTAAGCCATCATTATCAGCATCAAGAGCTGCATCATTAGCATCGGTTCCATTCAAGTTATTATTATGTTCCCAACCATCAGGTATGCCATCACCATCAGTGTCTTTTTTAGTGATATCTAAGTAAGAATAATTATATTGAATTGGAAAGTCAATCCATGCACAATCAGAACCGTTTGATACTGAACCATCTTTACTATATTCAAATTTAAATTCATGGACTCCTGGAGTTAAATTATGCGAAAATAGAGTCCAATCTATACTTCCTGACCATTTTTAAACTTCAACTCCATCTATGTAAAACTTTAAATAATCATAGCCTCCCTCGCTTGAAACTTTATACCAAAATTCTATTTTTTCTCCCAAATCAGCAGTAAAACTAAAGGCCGATGACTGCGAATCATTAATATCCCCTGATTGAACAGCATAATCATCCATTTTAACAGTATCTTGTTGAATAAACCAATTTTGATTTCCACTATGAACCCAATTAGTTGGCAATACACCATCTTCAATCATTAAATTAGGGTCTGGTAAAGACGCTATGTATTTAATATTTTTTTCTTCGCCATCATTTAAACCATCGTCATCTGTATCAGAATTGTTTGGGTCTGAACCGAGTTCAAGTTCCTCTTCATTAGTTAGACCATCATTATCATTATCATAAAAATCAAAAGCATTCAACTTTACAGCTAATTGATCAAGGTATATAGATGAAGAAGTATTTCCTGTGAGTTTAAATATTCTTAAATCACTATTGATAACATTAATATTTCCTTCAGAAATTTTTTCTTTATTAATGTAAAATTCATATGAGTTATCAACAGAATTAATTAATAAACTTACTCTATCCCAATCTAAATCATCAGTTAAATCATTTTTAGACGATGCAATATTTTCAAATTCGCTATTTCCTGAAACTTTAAGCTTCAAATTACTATCTGTATCAACCTCAAATTCAGCAAAGTCAAATAAATTTATTTTAATATCATTTTTAAGAGTAATATAAAAATCAATCCAAATTTCTTTTTCAGAGATACTCTTAAATGTTCTTTTAACAACACTTTTTGAATCGTTGGCTAGTATTTCAATTGATTTACCTGAGTTATAAAAATCTTTATTTTCTACAATATTGGCTTCCCCACTGCTAACAAGCCAACTATGTTGTCCATCAAGATTTGTTGTAAAAAATTCGTTAAAATCTTCAATATAAGGGAAGTTTATATCGTTATCTTTAACAAGAGGGTTCCAACCATTTTGAACTTCCCAACCATCATTCATTCCATCTTTATCAGTATCAAAATCATGAGGGTTTGTATTAAGCTCTATTTCGTCAAAATCATTTAATTTATCACCATCTAAGTCAGAGTCGATATTTGAAACTATTGGGTTTAAGTTATGACTTATTTCATCTAAATCATTCATTCCATCATTATCAACATCAGTACCGATATTAGAAACCCTTGGGTCTAATCCCAATTTGACTTCTTTTATATCAGTTAAATTATCATTATCAAGATCTGAAGATATATCATGAGCAACCAATGGGTTGAATTCTACATCTATCTCTTCCTTGTCAGTCATCGTATCGCCATCAGTATCACTATTCAAAGGATTTGTATTATGAGTATTAATTTCAACATTATCATCCAAACCATCACTATCAGAGTCCTTTTTCAATGGATTAGTATGATGAATGTTCACTTCGTCGATATCAGTTAATGTATCACCATCCAAATCAGAAGAAGATGCATTTGCAATATTAGGATTTAAGCCATTTAAAACCTCGTCGACATCCATAATTGAATCATTATCTAAATCACTATTTAAATTTGAAACAAGCGGGTTCAACCCTATTTCAATTTCTTTTTTATCGGATAGACCGTCACCATCGGTGTCAAATTTACTTGGATTAGTATTATGAATATTAACTTCGTCATTATCGGTTAATCCATCATTATCAGAGTCTATTTTTAAAGGATGAGATCCATAATTTTTAATTTCTTCAATATCAGATAAAGTATCATTATCTGAATCTTTACCAATATTAGATAGCAAAGGATTTAATCCATGTTCAAGCTCTTCTTTATCACTTAATCCATCTCCATCTGTATCAGATGAATGCCAACTTGTTTTATATATATATTGTTCAAAAGCATCTAATAAACCATCTTCATCTTTATCTAGAACAAAATGAAAATTAACTGTTTCTTTACAACCGCAGCTATAATTAATCGTTATATTTTCTGAAATATTTATATCATTTAACGAATCACTAGGAATGACTGGACTAAAAATTAAAACTTGTTTGTTTATATCAAAAGGGTGTTGAGAAAAATTACCATTCCAGCTCGGAATATTGCTTTCACATCCACCACAATAGTAACTAGATCCTGGATTAGGAGAAGAACCTAAGTATAAATCTTCTTCAGTAATATATCCTATAGCATTTTTCCCAGGCAATACACAATAAACAGTAACATAACAGATAGGGTTAAAAAAGTAATCTTGACCTGCATAATTTGATGAATTACTTTGATAATATGATAGTGGACTATAACTTGTTCCTGACGTTATATTAATTACAATGTTTTCATTAAAAGGAGTAATACTTTTTAAAAAACATGAATAAGCAGGAGGTGGCACTGGATGATCACAAGCTATTATATTTGGGTTATTATTAGTAGTAGCAAATGATTCTACGGCGGAAATTAAAATACAACTAAAAAGAAGTAATAAAATTCTAGTGTTAAACTTCATTGTTTTGTTTCCTTTTGCTAAATTTTTTATATTATTATTTTTGTTTATTTTTTAATTTTTGAATCGCATTTTGTGTCGCAACTTTATAAAGCTGATGGTCATTTTTCAGAATATTTTCCAAACCCTGAATATCATCTTTAGTGCCGATTTCGCCAATTGTCGCGATTGCTGTTAGGCGTAAAACCATATCGCCGGGATCATTAAATGCTAAATCTCGTATCGCATTAGTAACTGATTCCGAATCATTTTTCATTGATCCCACACTTTGTACCATCGCAATTCGGCTTGGAATGTGCATCGATTCATCTTCAACTAACGACACCAACTCAGTATTGATTCGCTCTTTATCGATCTCTTTTGGATACATTTTTGACAAATCGCTCAATGCTAATATTGCAGTTCCAGACACATCACACTGGGTATCTTTTAGAGAATCGAACAATGTTTCTTGAATTTGTTTACGTAGTTGAGCATCTGCTTTTGAATATTCACTACGAAGGTGCTGCACTGCATACCCTCGCAAATCTCCATCAACACTTTTATCTGCTGATAATTGACTTAAAAAATCGATGTGACTTTTATTGGCTTTTCTATCGCTTTCAAGTTTGATGAAGATTTCATCCTTAAGATGAAGACCCAATCTATCATTGCTTCCACCATAAACATAATCATGCAATCCTTGAATATTTGCCATTATTAATGGAGTTTTTAAATTTTTAACAATCTCTAATTGATGACGATATTTTTGATATTTAGTTTTACCTTCTGGTTTAAACAAACCATTCAATTCACCATAATCAAAATTTTTCTTTATAAAATTTGATGTAGATTTTGCTTTTTTAAAGTTATTATTTTGAGAGTTATTTTGTGAAGCTATTCTGCTTTTTTTAGCCTCTTTTTTTGTTGCTAATGGCCTACTATTTCCCGTTGTTTTGACAGGTTTTTTATTACTGTAAAACTGAGCAATAGCAATAATCATTACAGCAACTAAAATAACCCCAAAAAGCTTAATAATTAAAAGCTTATTATTTTTCATTACTAATATTCCTTTGTTAATATAAAAAACTCCATGCATAATGAAATAAAGCAATCACATGGAGTTATTTTAAGTTAAATTAACTATTTATTTTAATTTTTTGTTTTTAGTATAAACCTTTTCAAGTTTATCAAAATCAAGTCCAAATTTTTTCTTCAATTCATCAAAACTTCTAACCCCAACTACAAAACAATCATAACCAGTATAATTATTTACCTCCCTTAAAATACTAATATATATAAGGCCATTATCAAAAACACATACACGTATAAGGATATGGCCATTATCAATAATGTATGATGGTTTATACATTAAATTGTAAAGTTCTTTATATTTATTTTGGCTATTATATAACCTAAATAACCTAGTTCCTAATTCTGGATTATTAGGCTTTTCCTCAATAGCTTTTAATTTATCTGCAGGTATTACATTAATTTTTCCTGTCTTTATAGCCTCTCTTGCAATTGATTTTAACCCAATAGTAACATATTTCTCGCTAAAACTTTTATCAACATTAAGGTTTTTTATTCTTACAAGTCGAAAATCAAAATTCTTATCATCATCTAATTGATCAATTGATCCTATTTCAAATTCAAAGCATAAATTTCCATCTTTATCAAACTTTTTGTTTCCATTATAAGATACTATGAATCCGCCGCTAAAAATCCATGTCTTAGCTGCTTCTGTTTGATAATATGATTTAAGAGCTAAAAGTCTCCTGACTGCTGGTGAATCCTTGAATGATACTACCCCATTTAAAACGATAGAATCTTTTTTAGATTTATATATCTCTAAATAAGCTTGATAGGGAAAACAGTAAATTACACCATCTTTTTCATACCTCTTTTTAATATCCTGCCAGTAAGCTTTTAGTTTATTATAAGAGCTTTCTTTCAGTTTAAGAGCAAAATAATTAGTCATATTTTTGTAATTTTTGTCAAAAAATTCATCATTAGCAGTATTTCTTGAATAAATAGCAACTTTTCTATCTTGATTACTAAATTCGCGAATGACAATAACATCGCCATCTTCAAACAACCAGCCATAAGTTAATTGCTTTGGCGAAACAATTTCTTTTGAAGGCTTTCCTAAAAGATTTTTGATATTTTTCAGGTCATCATCAGTTAATTTATCACATTTTTCAATCAATTTAATAATTTGTTCTTTTAAAGTAACACTTGAAATTGGTCTGGGATTATCAAGATAACTACGTTCTAATCCTGCAAAAAATGCATCTATACCCTTTTTTTCTTTCTTCACGAATTCATTAGAATCATCAGCAATACTATCCCACGAAGTATCAAATTTTTCTATCTCAACGGCATAACTACTAAAAGTTGCCAAACTTAATACCAACGCACAACATATTTTATTTATTTTCATAATATTTTCTAACTCCATTTTTATTATTTAGCTATTAATTATTATTTGGATTATTAAAATCATCCATACAATTCCCCATGCTTTTACCACAAATTGTACAAAGAGTGTTATTTTGGCACGCTGGTCGCGTTTTATGCGGGCAACGTACCTCTCCGCCACTATGCTTATAATACGTAATTCTTAATGGATTGCCGCAAATACCACAAGGAGTTCTTTGTTTTTCTTTACAGTTTTTCTTCACCTCCTCCTCAATAGGTAGCTTTGAATGTGGAGGAGTACCAATACCATTACATTCCCCTTCTGTTTTACCACATTTAGTGCACTTTTTTTTGGCACAGCATGATCGTTCTTTTACTGCACAACAAGAATTTGCTACCCAGTTATGCCCTTAATCTAGACTGCAACATGTTCCTGTAACATGGTCACACTTAGAACATTCTTTTCTATTACAATATCCTTTTGTACAATGTTTTATCATACTATGATTACCTGCATCAGCATATGACGTAATAACTTTACATTTATCACACGGAACAGGAGTGCCTTTACATTCTGTTGTAGGTGTTTCTGCTTTTGGACAATCGCCAGGACATCCTCCTGTAGAATCCTTACACGTATCACAAGTTTCTTTAGTACAATGCACGTGTGTACAATGTTTTGAGTAACTATGAGTCGCATCCCATTCATTTGCAACACCACAACCTTCTGTACTACAAGTGCCAGTAACTCTAACTTTGCACGGTCCCGTTGGAGGCGTGCCATGCTTCTTTTTACATTCAGTAACATTTCTAGCGGCATTTATATTTATTACTAATATAACACTAAATAAAAATAGTACTATTAATAAAAACTTATTTATTCTTTTCATTTTATATAATTTCCTTTATTTTTTGATTTGTTATTAATTACAATAGGAGCCTTTTGCCCCTAAAGTAATTAATGTTCTTGAAGAATATTATTAATATAATTCTTGGACTTTTTCGCCATCAATTTTAAACGTTGCGTGGTGACATGCTGCTGTTTTTGGAGCAGCTGGGGTTTTTACAAAACGAACCTTGCTCATCCCTGTCGCATCAAATTGACTGCTATTGAAAGTTTTATTAACAGTTCCATCTTCAAATGCCACCCCTGAAAGGAAAATCTTATACTCAATTGAATAATTTTCTTTCATTGGATAACAAATTGAATCTAATTCCATCACCAAAGTTCCATCTTCGTAGGTTGCTTTTCTTTGAAATGAAGTTTGGCCGATGCCGTAGAAGCGGATTAATTCAATTGGCAATGTTGCGATAATTTGATCTGTTTCTTTATTTCTAACAATCACTGCTTGTGCTTGATTCCACTCGCGTGAATGAATTAATAATTCAGAACCATCGCTCAATGCGTTATCAACATCCCCAGTAACTTCTAAATACATCTCTTCTGAAACTTCTGGAATATTAAATACTGCAGCGGCCGATGTTGTCATTGTTAAATTTTCTTGCTCAAATGAATAATCAACTACTTTTACAGTCAATGTATTTTCAACAGTTTCTCCCGCTGCATTTTTATATGAACCTGTGATTTCATAATTCTTTACTTCGGTAAATGTTACTTTCTTAGGCGCATTTTCAGTTACTGGATAATTAACATTATTAACGCTAACGTTAGCATTTGAGTATTCACTATTTTCAGTTGCCGGCATTGCCGTTAACAACATCGCAGAACCTTTTTTAACTGTAACAACATCACCTTCAGCGATAATATTTGTTGGCTCCCACTTAATATTTTTCGTAACAGTTTTTAGACCATTTTGAAAGTTGAAGTTAAAATTATTTTCACTGTCATTTTGTGATAAACTTATTTCCTTATGCCAATTTTCACCATTAAATGCTTCTACACTTTCATCATTAACTTTTAAGGTTTCAGCAAATTTATTGATTCCTTCAATAATTACTGGCGAAACTTTGCTGCTAGCTGAAACTTTGTCTAGTTTGCTATTGTTTTTAGCATAATTTGCTAACCAGTCATCAACGCCATCATTATTAGCATCACCACAAATTGGTTTTAAAACTTCAATTTCATTGATTATTAATGTGTTGCCAATCGTTGGATTATCAAACAATATTTTTATAGTGTGTTCACCCGCAGTTAAATGTTGCATAAAATCACTAAAGTCATAGTCAGAATTTTCCGCTGCATTGTCAATTTTTTCTGAAATTACCAATACATCATCACAATAAACATCAACCTTATAATCACAACTTGCTTTTAGCGTACTCTTAACATTAAGCTGGAATACTCCCGCTTCTTCTGTTGTGAATTTATACTCTAATGCACCAATCGCACATGCAGATTTTGCCGAAGTTTCATCTTTAGTCCACGCTCCCAATGATGATTCAAATTCAGAACCATCTAATTTTGCCATCTCAACGTAGCTATTTATTTGTACATCAGCAACATTTGGGTTACTGTTGAATTTATTAACTTCATCACCATCGCTAATACCATCACCATCGCTGTCCGCATTATTTGGATCGGTGTTATATTTATTAATTTCATCGTAATCATTAATGCCATCATTATCGCTGTCTGCATTATTCATATCAGTGCCATGCTCTAATTCATATGCATTAGTTAAGCCGTCGCCATCACTATCTTTATCCCATGCAATATATTCATCAAGTTCAGCAGATTTTTTAGTAATGTGCCAGAAAACATCGCCAGCCATTGGTTCCATTCCAGCCCCAGGAGGAGCCCATTTAAGGTCTAACATTGCAGCTCCAACACCTTCATGATATTCAATTTCAATAAAGTGCATGCCTGCTTTTAAATGTTTGCTCCACAGTGACCCAACTGGGTTCCAGCTTCCATCAGAAAATACTTCAACGCCATCAATGCTAATTGTTACGGCATCATCATATGCTGTTAAAAATTTATAAACTCCAGTTGTTGGCGCTGTAAAATATCCTTTAAAGAACGCATATACTCCATCAGTTTTTCCACTGTTTAAAACTTCGCCTTCACCAGCATTAAAATTAATATCTGTATAAACCTCAGTATTTGTCGCATTCAAATTTTGCAAACTTTCTGGAGCCCACATTTTATCAGAAAAAGATCCAAGTAAACCCGCTACTTTAGTAATATTATTTATATTTTCTAATGGTTTAACCGCAGGGTTTGTATCAAGCTGATATTCAAGTAAATTCTTTCGACCGTCACCATCATAATCCGCATCATATAATGAATTAAGAGCAACGTTGTTGTCTCTTTTCCAATTAAGATATGCTTGTTGGTCATCACTTAAACTAATAGAATTAACTTTTCTATAGTTACATTTGTCCTCTGTATCCACCGCAACAATATAATAAACATCGTTTTCAGAAATCATTGGTAATGAATAAGTCGAGTCCGTCGTCGAACCCACTAAGTTTAAGTTACGATAAATTTTATATTGCGCTACGCTTGGCCCATTATAATTCCATGATAAAGTTAATTTATCATTTTGCACATCTTTATTTACATTTGAGAAGAAATTTTCATTGTTATTATTATCAGCGACTAATAAATTAGTGTTAATAATTTTTGCTTCAATTCCATCATCAATGCCATCATTATCACTGTCTTTTTGGTTCGCTTGAGAATTAAATTGAACAATTTCCTCATAGTCTGTTAAACCATCATTGTCTGTATCCCAAGAGCTATTGCTTGAGCCTTTTTCAGCTTCAAGTGAATCCGCAACGCCGTCAAAATCAGCATCTGTTGCTAAATAAGATTGGACGTTATCATTTAACTGAACAAATGAATAACCATCAAGAGGTCTGTAACCAAAAGTTGGTCCGGCATACTCCATAAGAAGAGTCGATTTATCTCCAGAAAATTCATAATAAGTAATTTTTGCGCGATGTACGCCAGCTTTTAAGTTTACCTTAAAAATATTCTTTTCTTCATAAGTGCAATATTTCATATCATTGAAAACTTCTTTGCCATCGATTTCAAGAATAAAAGAGTTGTCATGCTCAACTCTAAACGTGTATTCACCATCTTCGCTGGCAACAAAAAATCCATCAAAAGTCATCGCTGCAAATCTGCTTTTTCCACTATCTAAAATAGTATCGCCACTTCTCTCAAAGAAGTTAAAATTTATGTCGTTACGAATTTGAGTTTTGTAAGGAGTTCGTGCATTAATATTATAGAAATTATACCATTTTTGTGGATCATCATATTTTCCCATATATTCGCTATGAGTCGGAAAAAGCTCATTCATAGCCATCTCTACGCCATCATAATAAGAAACTTTTGCACCAAATTGATCGAAAGCATATGAATTTAATAGAAAGTAGTTACTATTATTTGCCGCTAATGTGGTAATAGAATTTGAACCAGTCTTAATCTCATTTCCATCATCATCTAAAGCTTTAATTGAAAAATTATAATCTTGATTCGGCAAAAGATTGTTAAAAACATAACTATTATTTTTGGTAGTTAGTAATAATTGATCATTGCAAAAAATTTGGTAACCTTTAGCATTAGAAAGATTTTGCCAATTTAATTGCATGGAATTTGCTGTTAATTCATTGTACGAGACAACTAAATCATTATCAACCGCAAAAAGATTTCCACTCCCCAGTAATAAAATACCGCCAACAGACAACTGCTTCAATAACTTCATTTTTTTATATCTCCTTAAAATACTATAATATATATATCAAATCATATCAAAAAATACTAAAATTATAAAACTAAACGGCTTTAAATTATTTCATAAAATGCAAAACAAGCTTATGATGTTCCAAAAAAGCTCTAAAAAAAACTTTTTGTGCAATTCCTCCTTTAGTAGGTAATCTTAATAATAATTTAGACTAATATTAAAGCAATACAAATATATTTTTATCATTTTTCCATATAATAATTGTTTTGCTTAGGTTCAATATTAGTTTTTTAATAATAATTACTAAATAAAAAACTCTTCAACTTAAAATTTTATTAACATTCTCAAGTTGTTGTTTTGCGATTTTTATTACTTTTGATTTGTAATCTATTTTTTTAAGGATTAAATTTTAGTACAATTGAATTAGTATAGTGATACCCTTTGTATTTTGACGTTTTACAATAAAATAGACCAAATTTTTAGCAAAAAAACGTAAACAAATATTTAAGGGCGTTCATTGTATCTATAACCGTGTTTATTCAACAGCAGTATTTTTGAATACGGCTGTTATAGATATTTTGAGCGTATTTTTGTTTTTGCATTTTTTGCGAGGCTATTAGGTCTAGCCCTACTTTAGATGTGAAGATTTAAATACGCTCTTTTTTTATGCTTAAAATGCAGGGGCGTTATAGAATTTTTTTAGGAAGTTTTAAGTTTAGTAGTTCTCATTTAATCAAATAATAGTCAACAAATTAATGAGGAAAAACGATGTCCCAAAAGCAAAATGATCAGGAAACGAATTCGCCACATAAAGTAAAATATTATTCCAAAGAGGAGTATGAGAACGGAGACTTTGAAGGAGCTATTTTAGAATGTTTTTCAATCAGCACCTCCAACGATAATAAGAAAAATAAAGTGCATGGTTATTTGTTAACGTTGCAAGGTTAGTAGCATTTTGCTTAATGTAATTTTATCATTATTCTGAAATTGTAGTTTTGATGTTTTTATTGCTTTTGGTTTGCAATTTGATTTTTTAGGTATTAGTTTTTAGTACAATTGAATAATTTATAGTGTTTACTTTCACTATTTCTGCGTTTTGTTTCAAAATACGCCAAATTTTTTACATACGAAACGCTAACGAAAGAACTGAAAGATACCGTTCACTATATCTATAAAGACTGTTTTTCAAGCTGTATTTTTTTTGAATACGGCTTTATAGATATTTTGAGCGTATTCTTTTTCTGCATTCGTATGTAGGTTATTGGCGTAACCTTGAAACATGTGTAGGAATTTGAATACGCTCTTTTTTTGTGCCTGCATTTTGCTTCCACTTCATAAAAGAGCTGAAATAATCGAATGATCGTCATTTTTTTTGACGATCAATAATAATTTAACTTAGTTCTAATTTTATGGAGTGTAAAATGGAAAATTGTCAAAAAAGTTCACGCAACAAAATCGTTGAATCGCTGTTTAAATTTAAAGAGTATGAAGAATATGCGGATGTCCCAATATTTCGCCGTCAATGGTTCTTTTGGTTATTATTATTGGTACCCAGCCTTACGAACGTCTATCTGGGTAATCCGTGGTATATGAATTTGTTAGAGATTTTGACGTTATCTGGATGTTTTGCGATTATCGTTTTTGGAAATGCCTATTATAAACGTCGTGGCAAAGTATGTCCATTCAATATTTTTAATCGAGGGGTCAGCTTTTTAATTGTTGTTGGCTGGATGATTAATGCGTTTCGCAATGTGATTTTAAGCGTAATTTCGTAATTAAAAGGAAATGGAATATGAAAAAGAATTTAAATTATATAAAACTAAAAGGAAAAAATGTAATGAAGTTTTTAAAATTGTTTACAATAATGTTGGTAACGATAGTGGCGGTTATTTTAACAGGATGTTCAAAGCCGACCCCAATGGGAAGCGATGAACAGGTAAAAGAATTAGTTATTAGTATAGTAAAGGAAAACACAGGCGTAAGGTCTTTGAAGTATGCGAAAATAGAAAATATTCGCACAGTTGAAGTGAATAAAGATATTAAAAAGTCAACTTCAGAGGCTGATTTGCACTATAGTTTTTCTGGTTCAATCGATACAAAAACTCCTATTAAATACACAGCTCAAATCAATGAAAATGGCGAATTATATGTTGAAGTTTATGGTGATTTACCACGTTGGTAAGCAACTAAAAATATTTTGGAATTTGAAAATAAATACGGAAATTTAAGAATAACTCCATAAAATAAAACTAAAGCTACCAGGTGGGGATTTGTTTCTCACCTAGTAGCTTTTTTAGTACTTTGTTAAGCATTTAAATAATTGAACTACAAGTATACATCTATACATCTATACAAATATATTTAAATGCATTTTAAGGGTGTATAGCGTTAGATTATTAATTAAATGATATATTGAACATATTATCAAATGATACATCTTCGAGCTCATCAAATAGTGGATCATGGATAACTTTCTTAGGCTCAGGCTCTTTGGGTTCATCTAAAAATGGATTATAACCAAGCTTTACAGGCTTTATTGGTGTTAAGGTACTTATGTCAAGATTCTGTAAATCAATCGTTTGCAGATTATTATAAAACTTAATAACTTCGAGCGATGTTTGAAGTTGTTCTCTTGTTACTGGGAATTGAAACGAAACATCTTCTAGTGAACGAACTCGGCTCAGAGCAGTATAAAATTGATAGGGTGCAAAAAACTCATCATTAATAATATGAACTCTCTTCAACGTTTGACCTTGAGCCTTGTGGATCGTAATGGCATACGCTGTTTTCAAAGGGAATTGAGTAAAAGTCCCAGTTATAGTTTTCATCAAATGTCCATCTTGCAATAATAATTGAGTATTTTCCCATTTATCTCGATGTATGATAGTTACTTTGCTAACATTATCAAATTGAACTACAATCTCATCTTTAAAAATATATAAAACTCTACCAAGACAACCATTGACAAACTTTAACTCTCCATCAATATAAAGATTTTTATTAAGCATAATGCGTTGATTTTCCCAAAAAGTTAATACTCTATCGTTAGGTTTTTTGCCTTTATAATTTTTACTCGTTGCAGTGTAACTTTTCGATGCAGTATCATTTTGGAATATCTTGTTATAAGTATTGTTTATGGCACTTACATTTTTATTCGATGAGCATAAGCATATCGCGGTAGGATCAAATGCAAATTCCCTTACATTGCTATTAAGCAGAGCTAAGTCCTTATATGTTAATTTGTTAACATTATCTCTTAAAATATTTAAAATATGTTTTAATTCGCTATCTTCTTGACGGTGAATTGTTTCTAAGCTGATATTTTGAAAATTAGCTTTTTGCCATGCTGTAGAGTTAAATGCATAAACTCCACCATGTTCTTTAAGAATTTTGCGCTCAATAAAATTTTTAGTCGCCTCTAAAGTTAGTTGACAAAAATCACCGACAACAATCATCTGCATGCCGCCAAAGGGTTTAGTTGAATCTAAATATTTCCTGAGACTTTTATCAATCATCTGAAAATGGAAGCAGTTAACTAAGGAGATTTCATCGATTAAAATCGCATGTACCTCAAGTTTAATTTTCATACTCGCTTCATCAATGTTTATTATTAGCTCTTCATTCATACAATTATAAGGGATAGCAAAAAAACTATCAATAGTCACACCATCAATGTTGTCAGCTGCTAATCCTGTAAAAGCTAACTTCGCAATCTTTTTAGGAGTTGAGTCTAGAAACGCATTTAATAAAGTGCTTTTACCAGTTCCAGCATTTCCTGTAATAAAAATATTGTCATTAGTTGAACGCAAATAGTTTAAAGCTTTAGTTTGTTCGTCATTTAGTTCAATTTCATTATTTTTAATAGTCATTATAGTATTCCTTTTTGTAAGTATGTGATTTTAGTTTAATTTTAAGTTGCTCATGCCTTGCGAGCGAAATTCTGCGTTAATATTTTTATCATCAATTTTTGATAAGTAGCTAGCCCAATTAGCGGCATCCTCATAACTACCTGAATCGTTGCGATAAATCATTACGCCATTGCTATATTTGTTGCAGTAGTCAATTAATCCCTTATTGTTTTCAGGTAACTTGAGTTGTTTATTCCAAAGCTGTTCAGCCTTAATATGAACGCTATAAGAATGTTGAATTTTATTCCCATCAAACAACATAATGAAATGGTAATGAGGGTTTAAACTAGTTTTCTGTTCTCGCACCCATAAGTAATAGGGATCCAATTTCTTACGTTTAAAGTAACGAATCAGACTTTCATTGAAATTGCTAATCAATGGGCTAGGATTGACATAAATTTCATGCTCAGGAAAGCTAACATCAAAGCGAACGAAAAATACTTTATTATGCTTAGCTAAAGCGTGTTGAAATAGGTTTTCTATATTTTGTAAGATTTGCTGATTATGCTGGTAATTAGAATTTGAATTCATTGTTTACTCCATATTTTGTTAAATTTTTGACAACGTGTCTATAACATGGTATGAAGATAAAAATTTTGAATAATTTAGAAATTCCTTCCTGAGAGCACAGTTCAATAACCAATCATCACAACGACTCGGCTTCCTGAAGGGAACCTGTCGTCTTGATGCATACAGCATCAGTAATGATTTAAATTTTATTAAATTAATAAATAGCTAATACCATATACCTAGCGGCAATTGGCAAATAAGTTGATAATTTTAAGAAGATTCTGAGGCTGAATATATTTTCAATAGCAGTTATAAATGTTGTCGGATTTAGTTCTCATAATATAGTGTAACATTTTGGTGATAAAACAATTATGCTTTAAAAAAAATATTTTTTATCTTCACACCATCCTATGAAACCAAAAAATTAAACTCATAGGAAAAATCATGAAAACTCCAAAATTCTTAAACGAAAACATTCGCCCTAAAGTTGTAAAGCTAGTAAGCCGCCTAATTAAGCCATTTACCGAAGAAGGTGTAATTTCAGTAGCTGAAGAACAATGCGTGCTCGCCAATTTAAAACATTTAGCCACTAAAGGCTCATTACTGCCAGCTGTAACACCAAAATTAATCGACCAAAAAGAAGCCGCCGAAATGCTTGGGCTCGGTCATAGTAATTTCAAAAAATTAGAAAAAGAAAACGCATTCCCCTTTAAACGCAAAATGGTCGGCTCGGCAGTAAGATACCGCAAAACCGACCTTATAAACTATATCCTAACCCTCGACGAAGATGGACAAACTTGATACAAGATTGAACGTTTATTTTTTACTATAACTTCTAGTTAAACCTAATTTTTTTCGACGTTTATTAATAGCATCTCTAGTTATTCCTAATTCTTTCGCAACCAAATCAATTTTTACTCCTTGCTTATGGCGTTCAGTTACGATGTCATCTTTTTCTTGTTCAGATAACTGCTTAGCAACAGATCGCCAACCTTTTTTTGCATCAGGAGGTGTTAACACTACAGAAAACGGATCTTTGTCGGAGCCAAAAATGGTACGTCCTTTTTCAATATTGACTTTTAAAGCGATTTCATGAGGTCCATAGTCGTCAAGTTTGGTTATAGCAATAACATTATCAACTGTTGCGGATTTTACGCTACTACCACGCTCTTTGCCAGCTTTATTAGAATGGTGTACTAAAAAGAATGACATGCCTTCATCACGAAACTCTTTTAGCCAAGCAAATAATTCTCTCCAGGATTTTTGAGAGTCATTGAATTCAGTTAATGTGGTTAAGTTATCAAGAAAAATCAGTTTAACATGCTTATTTTTAGGCTTTCCTTTATTAATTGCCAGTATATTTTTTTCAATAATACTTTGATTATCTTCATCAGTAAGATTCATATCACTGCCTAGTAATGAAATACAATGAAAGTTCTTATTATCTTGTAGCTTTACATTATAAATTTTTTCCATTAACTGCAATCTACGAAGCATCGCGTCACGCCCTAACTCACTGTCAACATATAAAACTGAAACATCTTTTATATCTCCTAATTTCCAGTATTCAAAAGGGGGTTTACTAGCAGATACAGCATACGCAATACTTAATGCCACCCATGTTTTCCCAATGCCAGTTTGTGAATAAAGTAAATTGATACTTCCTTCAGGTATAACTGGTTTTATAATGTACTGCATGGCGTTAAGATCATGAATATTGACCTTATGATTAATTATGTGATATTTTGGTTGAGATATTGTTCTTCTAGAATGTGATGTGCTTTTTATTTCGTCAGGAGTCAAGCTGTATTCATTGCTTGCTTTCTTTAAGAAATCACTATCGCTTAACGTTTTTATTTTCCAGGCATGGTTTTCTATGTTTTGGGGTATGCCGCTAACACTAAAAGTTGCAACGTCTACTTTTTCCAAAATTTTAAATGATAAAATTTTTACTTTGTTATGAAGTTTATTATATATTTTTAAAGCTGTTTTATAATGTTTTTTTAGTTCGTTTTCTTTTCCACTAGGTGTAACAAAATAGGTCACGTTTTTATCTTTCAAACTAGACCAATTTACATCATCAATATGCTCAGATCCACCCCACCAACTCGAGCAAATATATTGATTAAAATCTTCAATATTTCTATAGTAATTATTTTTAGCCAATTGGTCCGCAACTAGTAAATTTTCAGTCAACATTATTGGTGTTACTTTATCATAATAATTTGCAATATTATTTAAACTAAGTAACGGATATGGCTTTGAAAATGGAACATTTAATTGTCTAAATTGATTAGTATTTTGCTCTTGCCAAAAGGTTGCAGGTCTTAAAACTGTTTTATCATTTTCTTTATAAATACTCACAATTCCTGAAGTCAATCCATTGGCTTTAGTAAATAATATATCATTGTTTTGTCCATTAAATTGATAACCATCAATATTGATTCGCTGCCACTTTTTGCTTCGTCCTAGATTTATATCTTTGAAAATATTTCGCTTTAAATTGAAAATTTCTATTAATCTATCAACTGCTTGCTCTATTGGAAGATTTTCAATATCAGAGTATACCTGTACTAAAGATGGAGAATATCCTTCATAGCAAAACACTTGACCTACAAAAAATTGTTCTCTATCTTGAATGAAATTTTCTGTTATCATTGATTCAAGATTGTTAATAGAACCTTCAATTTTGTGCATTGACCTACGTACTAATTTTCTCATTGTATTAATATGCTCTGTATCGTTGTGGCATAATTCTTTAACAATTCCACTGCCCAACTTTTCTAAATTATCTCCTTTAAAATGATTTTTATTTTCACTTTTTTGAGACTCTTCGATAATATTTGAAATCATTGATTTTATTTCAAAAGCTCTAATTTTAGAATTCCCTGTTTTATAAAAATCTTTCAATAAAGTTGAAAAAATTCGTGATATTTTGTTTAAGTCCGCTATTTTTTTATTTAAATCACGAGTTTTTAAATCTAAATGTTTATGCGCTTTTACAACTATTGTATAGTTAGATATTCTAAAAAAATTCTTATTCTCAATATATCTTCCATCTGGTAACCATTTAAAAATTTCCTTAGTTCCAAGTGTTGCCAATAATCTTAATTCTACAATATTTCCCAATATTGTTTTATCATCTTTATGGACTTCATATTTGTTGCTTTCAAATAATTCATATAACTCATTCACATCACATTACCTTCTACAATTATTAAAATATTAGACTATATAAAATACTACAAGTTCAAATTTATTTATAAAAAAACATTTATAGTATAAAGTAGCACATGTTTTTATATATTTAAAGTATATTATATCTAATAGTTTTAACATGACAATGTTGAAAATGTATAGTTATATATTGTCGAATTTTATAAAAATTGATGCATGTTTAAGTATTTCATATGTGTTAAAACAAAAGGCTCCTACTAAAAACAGGAAAAATATTATAATCATTTTTGATTTTTTTTCAGAATGCTTTAACAAAATAAATTTTAATTCATAAGAAATCTAATTCATTTGTCCAGTTATCTTTTATTTATTTAACGGATTACATGATCAATAATAGTTGGAAATGATTTTGCTTTGTTATATTCTATATATTTTTAGTATGATATTTTGTAATTTTAAACTATTTCTTTAGCATTAAGTTTAATCTTTATCGCTGATTCTTTTCATAAATAATTCTTGTATAGATGTTATAATTTATTTCCTACGCTATGAAATTATTCTCTAAGTTTATAAAATAGAAAACTATTAAAATTTTATTGGCAATAGGATGAATTAGCTTGCAAACCCAAGAGCTATTGACAGTGAATCAAAATGAATTAAAGGACACTGATTTGCAAATTCAAGAAATGCTAGCAATGAGTCAGCGCGAGGTAATAGTTAATGTGAAGTTTTAGATATTTACTCTAAATGATAAAAGTTATATAGAAGCATTACGAATATGATATTTGTGCTGAAAACTTCCATAATAGATATTTTCTACTAATTATATGTAATCTAGTTTAATTTCTATTTTAAGACTATTTAAGGAATGAATATTTCATTTTATAACAATTAGTCTATTGAAAGGCACTATGCCTTTAAAATGGCTAAAAATAGCACTGTTTTTAATTTATGTAAAAAGTAATTTTTTTAATGCAATATTATCGTAATTTTAAAAAAGTATTTTTGAAATATTTATTTAAGAGCTTATGATTTTTTCAATTGCTCTGACTTCATCGCTTTTACTTGCTAAACTGTTTATAAGGGTAGTTATTTTATCAATTTTTTCTTGCGGCGAAATATTGCCATAACCACCACTGATTGCTTCAATTGCCTTGACCTGGGCTTCATCGCCAATGTGAGTGTAGTATTTGTCAATGATGTCTGAATTTGCACCAATAATTGAGAGTACCACTGCCTTTGGGATTCCAGCTATTGCACAGTTCGAAACAAAAGTATGACGCAGTGAATGAAACCCGTAAACAGTTACTTTTTTATTGCGCCCAGGTACTTTAACAGAAGGCTTCAAGCCAACCCATTTGATAACGCGCAAAACATCTTTGTTGACTAAATTATTACCAACATTTTTACCATTGGCATCAACTTTATTATAACGTTTCGCCACATTCGGACAGACATATCGATTGATTTGACTTTCTTGAGCCTCTGTTAAAATTTCATCTAATTGTGGTGCTATTGGGATTGAAACTTCTTGCCCTGTTTTGAATTGTTTGACCCATAATCGCTTACGATCTAAATCGATTTTATCCCACCGAAGCAACACACAATCTTTTAGACGTTGTCCAGTAAACATCCCAATATAATAAACAATTTTTATTTCGGCTTTATTTTTAACAACACGACTTTCATCATCTAATGCTTTTCGAATATCCTCTTCTTGTTGTCTAGTAAATGAAATACGTTTGACCATATGCTCTTGTTCTTCGCGAGCTTTACGGCGTAATGTCTTTGAATCAAAGGGGTTTTCTCCAGTGTAATAATCTTCAAGTACATTAAAAATTTTGATAAGTCGACGAATTTTACGATTATGAGTATCCACTGCATATGATTTAGTTCGCATATGGTCGGCAAATTCACTGGCGATTTGTGGGGTTATATCAGCTAAAGATAAAAGAGAATTATTTACAAATTTTAGAAATTCATTAAAAGTTGAACGATATGCCTGTTGTTCGCTGACGGTTGCGGGAGTTGCACGCTCTGGATGAACGCTATATTTATCCCAAGCCATTGATAATAACAAACTTTGTGTTTTAGCAACGAAATTTCTAGCCTGTTCTACATGAGCAGCAACAACTTCAACAGATGAAGCCTTTGCGATAGATACGAGGTCGCTAGCTTTGGCTAGTGCTTCTTTTTTATTCTTAGTCTTTAAACTAACAGCTTGACGCTGACCATCAATTTGGTAGCGAAAGAAATAATTACCATTTTCAGTTTTTTTATAAATAGTCCCAATATCCAACTTAATACTATTTGAATTTTTAGCCATGGAAAATCTCCAAATTTAAACATCTGTTAAAAATATCTAATTTAGCTAATATAGACTGATTTAAAAACTTTGAAAGTCAAAAATGGTACGAAGTGGTTACGTTTTATATTATTTGAGGTTGTAATGGTGGAGCATAGCGGACTCGAACCGCTGACCCTCACACTGCCAGTGTGATGCTCTAGCCAACTGAGCTAATGCCCCTTTTTGGGTTTTATTGCAGTTTTGAGGAGAAAATTAATATTTCTATGCTCAAAACTATTTTTTTGTTTTCTAAATCTTTTTACTTGCTTTTTATTTAAAATAGTATTATTTTTTAAACAAGTGATTAGAAATAGATTAGAAATTTTCCTGTATATAAATTCCTAAAAAAGCAAAGGTTAACAATGAACAAGCTAACAGAAGCTTTAATTAAAAATACACCCAATCCTGAAAAAGGCAAGATAGTATTTAAAGATCATAGCGAAAAATATTTACAAATTTATATTCAAAAAACAACTAGAACATGGTATTATGTGCGAAGATATCAAGGGAAAACGCATTTTATTAAATTAGGTGAATATCCAGCAGTTAAATTACAAAAAGCACGGTTATTAGCTCAAAAGCAATCAGCAGAGATTGTTGATACTGGAATTATTGGTAAAACTAATTCTTTGTTGACTTTTGAAAAATTAAAAAAGCATTATATAGAACACCAAAAAAAGACTGGTAAAAAATCTTGGAAAGATAATCAGAGCTTGTTAAATAACCACTGGGGTTTTTTAGATCGCTACGGATTAGATATGATTAGAAAAAAACATATTAAGGACTGGTACGATAAAAACTCTATTGGTCATGTAGCTGGAGCAAATCGTAGCGTAAAGATATTAAAAGCGTGTTTTAATTATGCAATCAAAAATTTAGATTTAGACGTGGTTAATCCTGCTAGTAATATTATTTTAAAAGAAGAAAAGCCACGGGAACGCTTTTTACACCCTCATGAATTACCTAAATTTTTTAAAGCTCTTGATGAATTGGAAAAAAATTATAACTATGGGACGATTTATAAGAAACTTTTTTTAATTCTGCTTTTCACTGGACAACGAAAAAGTAATGTTTTAAATATGAAATGGGAAAACATTATGTTAGAACAAAAAATTTGGTTTAAGCCTAGCTCTACGCAAAAAAATAATGAGCCTCATGCAATACCTTTAATTCCGCAAGCTCTTGAGATTTTAATAGAATTAGCAAAAAATAAAACAACTGAATTTGTTTTCATCAATCCACGAACTAAAAAGCCATTTGATAATGTTAAAAAAGCGTGGAAATATGTTTGTACTGTTGGTGAATTTAATAATTTACGTGTTCATGATTTGCGCCGCACCTGCGGATCATTGATGGCTATTAATGGCGTAGATTTACAAGTGATTCAAAAAGCTTTAGGACACAAAAGCATCACTACGACAAATAAAACCTACGCTCATTTGATTGTTAATCCAATTAGGGCAGGGCTAGGCAAGGCATTTGATTAGATTATAGAGTTTTTACTTAATAATTTCATTTTTCATACCGACGAAAACAATTTTTTTAGGGAGCTCTTTTTCTTTTTGCAATTGCTCCCAAATAGTGATACAGCTAAATTTTATTAAATTTTGCTCTTTTTTACTGTCATTAAAAAGCTTAATTGTTAATTTATTCTTATCTAATTTTGCACTATGAATAGTATTAGGAATTGCTTTTTTGTTTTTCATAATGCTTAAAATATTTTTAAGTTTAAAAACTTTATCAAACCGTCCTAGTTCACTCATTGCCTTTTTAATATTAGTTTTATATTGCTTGCGAACTAATTCTAAATTAGAGCTATCGTTATTTTCTTTTAATAACTTATAAGATACGTAATAACCTTGCAGCGCACTGGTGCTATTTTTAAGCATTTCATTAAGCTCTTTTTTGTCTTCTAAAACTTGCGATTCGTCTAATTTACTTTTAATTTTAGCAAGGTTTCTATTGCTTTTTGCCCATAATACAGCATTGTTTTGGTTTGTATCAATGTCGTTTTCTAAATTCCATTCAATACCCGTTAACTGGTCATATATTTTTAGATAATCAATAGTCGAAAGATTTATTTTTACCGTTTTTTCTTGTTCATTACCGCAGCCAATAAAACTACAGAATATTATTAAAAAAGCGAATGTCATAAATAATTTATTCAGCATTTTAACACCTTTTTTTGTAGTTAAGTTTTAAAAATTGAAAATTAACTACAATTTAATACTAAATAATATTAAACGCAAATTATTTGTTAGATTAGTTTAATATTTTTTAGTTTATCTTTCTAATATTCTGATTATAAAATTGTTAATTATAGTTAGATATTTTAATTTTTTAGACTGTTATAAAATCGGTAACTTTTTTATAACCAATAGTTTACAATTTTTATTTGCAATGTTAAATAAAGTAGTATAATCTAAATTATGGGGGAATTTAACAATAGGAGAAAGTTATGTAAAAAATTGCAAAATTTAAAAGTTTTTAAATCAAGCGAGCTTTTTATATTATAATTTTATTGGAAAAATTGAAATTCTGATAAAATAAGTTAAGTTAAAAAATGCGGTTTAGAACCCGTAAAAAAACTAGATATACACGCAAAGTAATTGCGTGCCGACTGCTATATTTGTCGGGTGGATGCAACTATATAATACCCTTGTGGAAAAGTTGCATACTCTGCCTATCTAGTGCTGAGGTTCTAAACGCCCGACTTTCTATAATTTTAAAAAGCTCAAAAATTCAATTAATTATCTAAATTAGGAAGTTACACTATGAGTTTTTTAAAATCTATCTTGTCGCAATTTACACACCAAAAAAGACCACTAACACAAAACTGCATTAATGGTCCAATCAATCAAATTAGGAAGAATTATTTAGAAATAGCATCTAGTAAATCAAATATTAATTTACGGTTTGTTTTATCTAAATTTCTAATTTTCAAAATTAAATCAATTTCAGATGAAGATAGCTGTATATTATTTTCTTTTGTAATTAATGTATTTAAGTCAATTCCTGATCTAGCTTCGATAAATAAACTTACTAATACATCCATTTCATCATCAGAAATTTTATTATTTAAAAATTCAATAATAGTGTTAAAATATTCAGCCTTTAAAACACTTCTACCACTATTAATTTCAGTTAAATACTGTGGAGATACTTTTAAAAAGTCTGCAACGTCTTTTGCTTTAATAGAATATTTATTTAAGATACTTTTTAAATGATATCCAAATTTTTTTTTAGCTTCTAGCTTTTTCATTTTTTGATTCCTTATTTTATTTTCTAATAACATTATACATTAATTTATTGTATAATGAAGAGTAATAAGGACAATAAATACAATTTTTAACTGTAAAGCCATGGAGGTTTTTATGACATTACTAGGTGTAAAAGTAATAGAAAAGGTTGTTAAAAAACTTTTTTTAAAAGGTTCAATTCTAGAATCTGATTATGTAGAATTTCAAAAAATCATTGAAAATATTGGAAATTCTCAAAACGCAAAACGGCAAGTTAATTAAGATTCACCCTTTTTTGTAGTTAAGTTTTAAAAATTGAAAATTAACTACAATTTAATACTAAATAATATTAAACGCAAATCATTTGTTAGATTAGTTTAATATTTTTTAGTTTATCTTTCTAATATTTTGATTATAAAATTGTTAATTATGGTTAGATATTTTAACGTTTTAGACTGTTATAAAATTGGTAAGTTTTTTATAGTCAATAGTTTACAATTTTTATTTGCAATATTAAATAAAGTAGTATAATCTAAATTATGGGGGAATTTAACAATAGGAGAAAATTATGTAAAAAATTGCAAAATTTAAAAGTTTTTAAATCAAGCGAGCTTTTTATATTATAATTTTATTGGAAAAATTGAAATTCTGATAAAATAAGTTAAGTTAAAAAACACGGTTTCAAATCCGTAAATAACCAAACATACACGCAATCTTTTTGCGTGCCGACTGCTATATTTGTCGGGTGGATGCAGCTATACAATACCCTTGTGGGAAAGCTGCATACTCTGATCGTTTGGTGCAGAGATTTGAACCGCCCGACTTTCTATAATTTTTAAAAAGCTCAAAATTTCAATTAATTATCTAAATTAGGAAGTTACACTATGAGTTTTTTAAAATCTATCTTATCGCAATTTACACACGAAAAAAGACCACTAACACAAAACTGCATTAATGGTCCAGTCAATCAAATTAGGAAGAATTATTTAGATTCAAGTTCCCAAGCTTTACGAGCGACAATTTCTGCAATATCTGCTCGTTCACCATTTGGAAGCTTACGGAAATTATTTAAAAGTAAAATTTCATCTGCTTTTAATTCATTATTTGAATTACGCCTAGCATGTAATTCTTTGAATGAAATTCCACTTTTTTCACTGACAAAAAGGTCACAAAGAATTTCCATTTCCGTTCTTGTTGCCCCGAGCTCTTCAAGTTTATTACCAATCGCTTTTAATTGATCAATATTAATGAGTGCTTTTCCGTGGCGAACTTTTGAAACTTGAGCCTGTTTAAAATTAATTAAATCTGCTATTTCTATAACTTTTACGTTATATTTCGTCATTAATTCACTTAAATATTGTCCAAATTGCATAGTTTTATACCTTTTTAATTGAGGGTTTAATATTTTCTTTTGTATAACAATAACGTTATATAGCTAAAAAGGCAAGTTTTTTCCTTAAAAAAGATAAAAAAGTTAAAAAAATAGCAAAAAAAGAATAAAACAGCTTGAAATGTAACTAAAAAGCTATATAATTAACTATATAAGAATAAAGCAGGGGCTAAAAAATGTCTAAACTAGAAGAAATTTTAAAATTAAAGAATAAAAGCTGTTATTGGCTAGCAAAACAATTAAAAAAATCAACAGCAACAGTCTTAAGCAGAAAAAAACATGGAATTAAAAATATATCAACAGCCAAAGAATATGCCGTTTTTTTAGACGTCGATCCAATTGAATTAATTGAAAGATAAATAAGGAGATTAAAAAATGTTTGAAGATGTTTTAAATGAAAGTATTAAAAATGCTGAAGAATGCAAATCTCAACAAAGCAGTTAATTAAGATTTACCCTTTTTTGACACCGTGGCGGTCGGTGTAAAACCCCGCCAAACTTTAAACAATTTAACTAAAAGTAAGGAATAGAACAATGCACAAAGCAGATTGCGATAAAATCCCAATTGAGGGAATCGTAAACAGAGAAGCGGCTGAACTTCATCATATTGAATCAGAAATTAAGAGGTTACAAAACAGAAGGGCAGAATTAGTAAGTAATGTTGAAGCAGGCGGTATTTTGAACTGTCAGATTTTTGTGCCACATTCGCCTGTAGATTTTTTAGCACCTTATCCATGGTTTTGCTGGATTGATTTACTTACAGATGATAAAAAACTACCATCTACAAAAAGAATCGTTCGCAAGTTTAAAACTCGCGATGATTTATTAAAAGCATTACCAAATATTTTAATTAGTCCTCATCAAGAAGGGGAGGAGAAAGTTTAAAAAATATTTCTTTGACACCATCTTTATTTTTGGGGCTCCAAATTTTATAATCCATAAATTCTTGGTCGCCATTCCAACCAAAAAATACACGGTCGTCATCATCATAATAACTTAGAATTTCTTTTAATTCTTTAACAGTTTTATATGGGAATTTAATATCATTCATTTTGTTAATTTCCTTGTTGTTAAATTAATAATTTTTAGTGTAGGAGCTTAAATATAGCATTAGCAATAAATATTAGCAAGTGAAGTTAGATAGTAGGACACCGTGGCGGTCGGTGTAAAACCCCGCCAAACTTTAAACAATTAACCAAAAAAAATAAGGAATAGAAAAATGAGCATGTGTGAAATTTTAGGAATTGGCAAATATGCAGCATTAAGAAAAGCTTCTTTTCAAGCAGCGGTTTATAAAAATGGAGAACTGCATATCTCATTAAGCAATAAAAATATGAAAATAAAATGTAGCAAAGAAGACGCTGAAAAATTTTTTCAACAATTAGCGTCTAAAAATATTAATTAATCTTGAAAAAATGGACCACTTGTATTTCGATTCTCATGAATTTCTTCAATAGAGATAGTTTCAAAAGTATTGGATTGGTATACAGCTTGATCTTTATTGGATAATACAAAAACAATATAACCATCTTTATAGATGATATTTTCAACTTCTGGGTATTCGTGAAAGTCTTTGTCCTTTAAAATAATTGACACTTTTTTCATTTTGTTAATTTCCTTGTTGTTAAATTAATAAATTTTAGTGTAGGAGCTTAAATATAGCATTAGCAATAAATATTAGCAAATTGAATAAAATAAGCCACAGCAGGCTTTAAACGCTAGGCGGTGAAGTATTGGGATTACCCACACACCGCCGAAGCTCTTTAAAAAATACATTTTTACTTCCTTGATTAATGATTGACTTAGGGGCGGTGCTGAATTTTCAGCCGTAACGCAGACCGAGCCGCCCCGCATTTTTCAAGTTTGGAAAAATTAATAATTTCGCAGTTAATGAAGTTTTGAGCGATGATTTTACTAACTGGGTACAAATAAAAAAATTTATATTTTCTAAATTACTTTATTTTACTAATCGTTCACTAGTGGAGTAGCTCCAGTTTGAGTACTCCACGATTTAAAAAAATAACTTAAAAAATAACATAAGGTGATAAAATGGCAGCAACAGGAGAAGTTATTCATTGTGGTTTTTTAGACTGCAACGGTGAAAAACTTAAAAACTGTATTGTTATTCAATTAGACCAAAACGTCCAACATAGTATCATTGGGGCATTATGGCATCAAAATGTTAATATTTTATCAAGTAACGAACGTTTAACAATTGAAGAAGCGGCGGAGTATCTTAACTGTTCTACTGCAAAATTAAAACAATATTCAGCAAGCGGAGATTTAGTTGGAACACAAGTTGGCAAACGAAAAATGTATACAGTTGAAGAGCTGGAAAGATTTAGAGCTCTTTTTATTAAATAAAAAAGCTTAATAATTCTACGAAAATTATTAAGCAAGTATATAAATTTGAACATTTTATATAAGGATAACTTACTTATGAAAACACTTCTTTTCAAATCAAAAAACAAAAAAAATCGTGAAAAAGGCAATAAACACGCCCCTGGACGTTGTGTTTACGCTCTTTCAATGAAAAAATTTAAAGCTAAAGTCAACGGGGGTGAGTGATGATTGCAGAGAGTAAAACGTGGGCGGAATTAGTCGAAAATATCACGCATTTAGAAAATGAAAACGCCCGTTTAAAAGCGGAAAAAGTGCAAAAAATTAATGAGGTTACTAAACTTCATGAAGAGATAGAAACTCTTAAAAAATTAAACATTAATAAAAGCGATAAGCTGTTTGAGTTTGCAGATCAAGAGAAAAAATTTGATGAAACAGTTGCTTGTTTTCAAGAGGAATTAGCTTATGCCGATGGCGAATTTGAAAAATATTCGCACCCATTTGTTAAGATTTTTATGTTGTGTTTGGAAATTAGCAAAAATACAAGTCATAGTGCAGGGTTCTTTTTTTATCCAACTGAATCATCGTGTGGAGTGAATATTTACTTCAATGGCTGCAATTCTTATAGCAAACCTGATAAAGATTATATTATTTTCGAAAATTCAGATACTGCTAATTATATCGCTCTTTTACAAAAATTCAGAGATGACCACTTAAAAAACGAGGTGGAAAAATGAATATACTTAGCTTATTTGATGGTATGAGTTGCGGGCGCATAGCTCCTGAGCGATTAGGAATTAAAGTTACTAATTATTTTGCAAGTGAAATTGATAAATATGCAATCAAAGTTTCAAAAAGTAATTATTCTGATATTGAGCATTTAGGTGATGTTACCGCTTGGCATTTTTGGGATTTGCCAAAGATTGATTTAATAATTGGCGGTTCGCCTTGCCAAGGGTTCAGTTTTGCGGGCAAGCAGCTGAATTTTAAAGATCCACGCAGTAAACTATTTTTTTGGTTCGTTGATATTCTTGAATATTATAAGCCAAAATATTTTATGCTTGAAAATGTTAAAATGAAAAAAGAATACCAGGACATAATTACTAGCTATTTAGGAGTTGAGCCCATCGAAATAAATTCAGCTTTAGTTTCTGCTCAGAATAGAAAACGCTTATACTGGACTAATATTCAAAACGTCACGCAGCCGAAAGACAAAGGAATTTTATTAAAAGACATTATTCACGAAAATAATTTTAGTGATAAAATGGTGGAAACTTTCAATATCAACCCGAGTGGCAAAGGTCAAAACGGCAACGTGTATTGCATAAACAATACAAAAAGTCCAACTTTAACAACCAATAAAGGGGAAGGTATAAAAATAAGCGTTCCGCTTGATGATTATAAAGTAGAATTAACAAAAGATTTTATTTTTAGTAAAAGTGAAAAATCTAATAAAGTGGGTTTCTTTAGAACTGATAGCCAAGCAAATAGAGTTTATTTCATTAATAATAAAGCAATAACTTTATGCGGAGACGCTGGCGGCGGTGCTGCTAAAATGGGTCAATATTTAATCACTTTTAACTTAACAGAGAAAGAAAAAAATCTTATCAATTTTGAGGATAATTTAGTAAAAATCAAACAAGCGACAAAAAAAGGATTCATTATCGCAAATTCTTTCGATTCGATAAATTTTGACTTTCCAGCATCTAAAACAAGACGTGGTAGAGTTAGCAAACAAAAGGCTAATACGTTATTAGCAAACGGAATGAACCAAGGTGTATTTATTAAGATCGATAATGACTTATTTTTTGGTTATATTCGAAAATTAACCCGCAACGAATGTGAAATATTACAAACTGTTCCTGTGAATTATACCGCAGCAGTTAGCAAGGCTCAAGCGTACAAAATGTTAGGCAATGGCTGGACGGTTGATGTTATCGTTCATATTTTACAACCTTTGGTAATGGAGGTGGCGGAATGAGTAAGTTTGCGGTTAAAAGTAAGGTTTTCCCTACTGGGGAAATTGAAATTAAAGACAAAATTTTTGTTGTGAATGACACTGTTAAGAAAAGTATTGTTAAAACTAAAAAATATAGTATTCATGTTGATATTTTTAATAGTAGAGAACAGGCTCAAAGTGCTATTAATAATGAATTACAGCGTCAAGCACGCAAAGAGCGGTTAATTCCTAAAAAGAAATATTACACGGCTAGGATTAGCTTTGAAGCATACAGAAAACTACAAAAAGAAGCTGAATTACATAATGATTCAATTTGCGACATTGCGAGTAAGGCGGTGATTTTTGGTTTTAAAAGAGCTTTGCAAAATGTAGTTAAGAATAAAAATGATAAACTTAACTACAAAGAGGAGGAAAAAGAAAAGCTACACCCAAACCCGCTACAATTTAAAAGTTATCAGCCAATCACTGGGGAGGAATTTCGCTACTTTTTAGATTGTTATTTAGAGCATTCGGCATTAAATCCACCGAAGCCGACCAAACCCCTAGAAATTCCATCATGTGACCAAAAATATTATCAAGGAGCTATTTAAAATGAGCACTGAAATTTTACATTTACCAAAATTAGAGCAATCTATTTATTGTGTCTTAAAAGATGAAAAAACATTAAAAAAAGGTGCTGAGTGTACAGCTGACAAGCCGTGTCGTTTTTGCATTAAACACAATAAGGAACGGTTAGAAGAATGGTATAAAAAATGTTTAGAATATTCATATTCTTACTGCTATTCAGAATTAAAAAATTTTAACAAATTAGACCGTGACGCTACTAGAAAACGTTTAATTAAAGCTTATCCGTGGAGCCATTTAGGATCTAGTACAAAACTTAAAAACGCTATCGAAAAGAAATTAACTAAAATTTGGACTACGGCGGTAGATGAAATGATGGTTAAATGTACTGATTCTTTTATACCTGTAATTACTAAATATGAAAAAAAAATCAGTGCAAAAGGCATAGTTCGCAATAAAAATTGCGGGCAAGAAGCTTTATGGAATGATGAACATTTTACGAAAAAAACTCAAAGTTGTTCAAAAATTCCATTACATGAAGCTTGTCGTGAAGCAATGAAAAATTCTTAAAGGAGTATACCAATGTGTAACGGATATATTATGACGCCACGCTCTTTTTTAAGCAGCATTAGTGCGTCAAGAGGAATAGACTATCTAGGGCTCATGTACTTTTTATATACGAGTGCAAATCACACTGATAAGTATTTTGACGGCGAATTAATCAAACGTGGTCAATTGGTTATTGGCGTGGCGAAATTTGCTAAAGATATTTCAGTGTCTAGGGGGTTGTCCTTTAGCCGTTCAAAGGTTGTTCGTATGTTGTCTAACTTGCAAAAAGACGGCTTTTTAACACTGAAAGCGGACAGTAAAAAAACGGTTGTAACTATCTGCAATTATGACAATTACAATGATTCAGAATATTACAAGCGAACAACGAGCGGACAGCAAGTGAACAACCAACAAACAGCGAGCGAACAACCAACGGACACAATAGAAACAATTAAACAATTAAATCTCTCTAATAGCGAAAATTTTGAATCTGAATTGCAATATTTTGAAATGGTAATTGATGAGAAATTTAAAAATGATAGTGAAATTACTACTCAATTATTGAATTGGATTAAAAAGAAATTTGCAAATTTAGGGCAATATTCAAGAATGGATTTTGACGCTGATTTATTGACCGTGGCAAGGATTCCAAAGGCAAATAGAGCAAACTCGATTGCAGGAAGCATTTCAAGTAATTCAAAGGTTATTCGTGATGCTAGAGGATTCGGAAATCCGAATAGAAATAATCCAAATAATTTCTCAAATAAAAGTTGTGAGGTTGAAATTACTAACGATAATAGCCCGTTGGCGGCAATTGGAGGGTGAATAAATGTCAACATTTAATGAACCTAAAGTTTTAGACGCGGTTTGCAAAAAGTGTCAAAAAAACATCAAAATTGAATTATCGCAAGGTGAATTTACTCTTGATTTTTTACGAGAAACACGTTTAAAATATGCGATTTGTAACGATTGTAGCAACATTGAAAATAGTCGTGTTAAAGAATTAAAAAGGAAACGCAGTCAAGACGATATCCAACACAAACAAGATGCTCTTTACAATGAACGACTTGAATTTAGCCGCTTGAAAGAGTTTGAGCTTGAAGACTACGACCCAAACCATAAGAATGCTAATGAAAAATTATTTAATTTTTTAAATGAAAATTGCAATAATTCAGTATGGATTGGTGGAATTACTGGTAAAAATAAAACCCGATTACTGCAAAAATTTGCTTTTGAACAGCTTAAAAATAAGACGGTTTATTTTGCTCCAGCTGACATTCTTATGAATGATATTGTTGGCTATTTTTCAAAAAGTGCTTACTTAGGAAATAAATTTTTAAATTCGCTTTTTGAGGTTGATTTACTAATTATTGACGACCTAGGAACTGAAGATACAACCGTGTCAAAAATGAAACGCTTTTTTTCATTAATCAACGCTCGTTACATTCGTAGTGAACAGCAAAGAAAATACCTAGCAGGTCGATGGATTGGCGAAAAACCAAAAGGCTGGCAATTGTGGATCACTTCAAACGACAACGGTAAAAATTTACAAAAAAAATATCATGATTTAGGCTTAGACATTCAAGAAAAACCATTAATTAGACGTTTACAAGAAGTTTGCAAAATTTACATGGATTTTGAATAAAACAGGAGGTAGAGAAAATGAGTAAAGATGAAATTATTTATGATTTTGACGCTGAAAACAGAAGCTTGAAAAAGAAAATTAAAGAACTAAACACGAATATAATTTTATTTAAAATCAAAATAAATCAGCTTGAGAGTCAGCTAGAACCGTCACGGGTGAAGCTTAGAAAATCGCAACTGCTTTGTGATTATTCTATTATTATCGTTTTTATTTTAATCGCAATAATTTGTATATTTTTCGGGAGGTAATAATTATGGAATATTTAGGAATTGGACTGGTTTATTTGTCGTTTTGCTTAGTGATAATCTTTGCAATCAAATATGATTATGAAATAACTTTAATAATTTTTATTTTATTGGTGCTTTTTTATGATCCAAAAACAAAATCTAAAATGCTTACAGCACATAAAGAGAATAAAACAACAAAGCAATGTCTTGAGGTGGGAAAATGAGTTATTTAATCGTAGGTATTGTGGTAGGTTTTTTTAGTGGCATTTGGGTATCAATGGCGTATAAGGTTGAAAAAAAGCGGAATGAAGATATTAATTTTAGCTATTTGTTGACTCCAAAAACTAATGCAGAAGATAATCTAAAACTTTGTATTAATTGCGTGCATTATTTCAAAGAAGATGCAGTGCAAGGACATTGCAATCGCTACTCGGATGATATTAGTTTAATTGACGGTTCGGCAATTCTAAATCGTCCGCCGTGCGGCTTAGAAAGAAGCAGTGAATATGAAGCTCATTGCGGGAAGGATGGAAGATTTTATCAAGCTAGAAAAGGGGAACGTCGATGGCTAAAACCAAACCTTTAAAAGAAAATGAATTAATATTGACTTTAAATAAGTTTAAAGATAAAGGGCGGGATAGCTTGATGTATTGTGCATTGGGGGCGACTATGACCGCTTTAGGAGCAAGAATTGAAGAAGCTTTACAACTTAAACGGGGGGCGTTTCTTGATAAAGACGGGAATTTTAGAAACAAAGTTAAGCGTCCGATATTAAAGAAAAGGCGTAATCAGAATGTCGAAATAGATTTTTATAGTGAGATTTGGGGACAGTTCATCAAGCCATGGTTAGATTTTCAACGGCGAGAATATGGATCGTTTAGAAGTGAAAGTTACATTTTTTGTTATCAATTTAATAGAGCTCCGCTTCATAGAACGACCGCATGGAAAAACTTTAATAAAATTTATAAAGAACTGAAATTAGAGTATTCACATGGCAATCATGGATTTAGAAAAGCATTTGGAGTAATGAACTTTAATTATTGGGTCGATTTTTACAACGGTGATACACTCAAAGCCGCACGGCAAGTGCAAAAGTTATTTAAGCATGGCACGTTAGAAACTACGTTAGCATATTTAGATTTAGACAATGACAATCCACAGGATTCGTTAAAGGACGCTTTTAACTTCTTAATAGAGGGGCAACAATATTAGAAAACGTAGATTTGAAAAGATTTTTAATATTAAATAGTGTTAACAAGTAGCCATTAAATATAAAGATTATCAAATAAAATCAAACAACATTTAATAGCTATTGAATAAATTTAAACAATATTAAAGAGAATATTATGGAAAAAGGCACAAAACACACAAAATACCAAGCTTTTGTTGGAAAGGAAATCAACCCAAGAAAAACTTATAATTTAGAAGCTGCTGAAGATGCAACAGGAATAAAAAAAGCCGCTCTTAGGCGAGCTGTTAAAAATAAAGAATTAAGAGGGCGTAAGTGTGGGAAATGTTGGAAATTTACAGGTAAAGCAATATTAGACTACATAGAGGGTAAAAATGTTAGATAGCAAGGAGATTTAAATAAATGATTAAGCAATATAATGAAGATAAATATTATTCAATGCCAACCACTCCAGCTCATGAAGTGGACGAAACAACCGAATGTATGCAATTAGTCATTGATACTATCAAGAAGCGACAGGCTAGAAACTTTCTACAGCAAGGAGTTATGCAACGAATTTTAATAGACCTTGAAGAAATTAGAAAGAAATCTAAAGAAGCTTACGAGTCTATATTTTATGCATTAACGCTTTATCCCGCTTCTTATTCTGATATCGGACGCAAACGCAATGTTAGTAAAGTTGCGATTTTTAAAACATTGAAGTTTTATGCAAAGAAATATGATTGGATTGCTGATATTGTTAAGACAATGAGAAATGATTAATTTAGCTGTTTGGGTTAACCGTTAACCCAAAAAGATAAAATTACTTTAAAAAACTTTAAAATTTATTACTTCTAAGCTCAAAGTTATTAATGATAGCCGTTAACTTTGGGCTTTTTTGACCCTAAGACGGTAAAAGATAGGCATTAGTGAAGTTTATTAACCCCAAAGTAAAAAGGTACTCCCTAGAAATTTTCCCAACCGCCCGAGGTTTCGACCCTCGCGGTTTTTGCGAATTTTTGCTGGGTTAATATTAGGGGTTAATAATTTGAAGACAAAAAATCATAAACATAGTTTATGGCTGGGGTAATTAGTGAGGTTAATGTTAATTTTTCATAATGGAACATAAAAAATGGCAGAAGTTTTCACAATTAAAGATATTTCCGAAAAACATGGAATTTCCAAAAAGAATATTACTAAGCACTGCAATAAAGGGCGGTTTATTCTTGAAGATATTGAATACATTGCAAAAAATATTGCCAAGCCAAACGCTAAACGGGCTAAGTGGCAGATAGCAATTTTTGAACCTGAATTAAAAAATAATACTACTGCAAACGCTGAAAATTTAGAGCTTGACGAATTTAAGCCACGAGATATTAAAGAAAAGCATATTGCGGTGAAAATTGAGAAAGATGCAGCACATAAAGAAAAATTAGAACAAGAAATTAAAGAAAATAAGATTCGGCAGTTTCAGGAATATTTAGAAATTGAGAAAGACGCAATGTTGCAGGCTGGGGCACCAGTTAAAGAATTTATACGGGAAAATATCACCGACGCTGAAATTTTAGAAGAATGGAATTTGACATGGGAAACATTTTTAAACGACGTTTACACGAAGTTATCAAATCACATAGCGAACGAATTATAAACGCTTCACGGCTACGCAAAAAGTTAAAACCGACCGTATGGGCTGAAAAGTTTATAAATTTTCGTTATGTGCATTCGGCACGGGCTAAAAAGTTGGATTTAAACTTGACGCCATATTTGCGGGATGTGATAGACGCATGGGATTTTAAGGGCACACGGCGGGAAATTACTGTTTGTGCACCTGAGCAAACGGGAAAAACTTTAGCGTGGTTGATTGGGTTGTTATGGACGTTTGTTTTTGAGCCCTGTTTAAGTTTGGTTTGTTATGAAAGTGACGACAAAGCAGAAGAAATTAACACGGGTAAATTTATGCCATTAATGCAGGCAATACCTGAATTAGCGGCAGAGTTGAGCGTTCCCAAGTCCAAACGAAAAGACCGCTATAAATTTTCTAATTTAACCAGTCTTTTTCAAGGATCAGGTAAGCGAATTAGTTCAGTTTCAGCACGGGTGGCGGTTGGTGACGAAATAGACGACTGGCAGGAACACGAGGGCGAAGTTGATAATTTAGACGATATAAGAAAGCGTAACCGTAGCTTTGCGGATTCGTTACTCGCTAAGGTTTGTACGGTCAAAGGTTCAGATGTTGACGATAAGAACGGCGGAGTTAAAGGTTCTAAAATTTGGGCTGAATTTAAAAACTCAAGCCGTGGCTATTGGTTTTTACGCTGCCAAAAATGCGGCAAATTAACGATTAAAAGTTGCGACATTCACCACCTTAATTTTAAACGTAACAAAGATAAAAATTTAGTAATTGGTTCATGTCGTTTAGTTTGCCCAGAGTGTAAACATTCGCACGTTGAAGCAGATAAATTTCAAATGAACCAGCAAGGAGCTTATATTCATGAAGAGCCTAACAAGTTGCAAGGCAAAGAGCCACATTACGGTTTTCAATGGGGGGCGTTGGCGTCCTGTTGGGAGTCTTTAAGCTGGGAAGTTATCGCAAAAGCTCAAATAAAGGCAGGAAAAAGCGGACGATTAAAAGATCAGCTTTATTTTGATAACTCAATTCGTGGGCTACCATTTAAAATGCGGTCAATGAGTAATACTAACCGCCATGAATTACTCAAGCATTGCACTAGTAAACAATTATCAACAGAAAACATTGAGGCGGTTTTTGTTACCGTTGATACGCAGGACTACGGGTGGAAATGGGAAGTAAGGGCGTTAGGCGTTGACTCATGCCGCTATCAAATTGCTTATGGGTTCAGTGAATATTTAGAGCTTGACGACGATTTAAGGCAGGCAATTAATGAAAAACGCCGCCTTGAAGCAAGGGTTAAGAATATCGTATTTAGTGAAGTTGTGACAGTGCAGGACGTTTTAGAGCGTGAATATTACGGCGTACAGCCTATTTTAATGCTTATTGATAGTGGCGGGCATCGTAAATATGAGGTTTATACTTTTGTTGCAAAACATGAGCGGGTTTATGCTTACAAGGGAGATAATAAAATTCGTAATGACTGGAAGTTTAGCGAAACTCAAGACAAATTAATAATTGTGCGAGAAAAAGAATATAAATCACAATTACTCTATTTGTTATATCAATACAATAATACCGAAAAATTTTACTGGTATTTTGTCGATGATAACAAAATAACGAGTAATTACCTTGACGAATTAGCCGCTATGCAACCCGATTTAAAACGAGGCAATGAGGGGCGACAATATGAAAATTATATTCATTGTGGAATGCATGATTATTTCGATACGAGTAAGATGTATTTAGCTCTTGAAGCGATTGCTATAAGTGAATTGCCTTTTGATAACTTTGAGCAAGGTAAGGCGGAAATTCTTAATTTAGACGATGACGAACCAACGCCCGAAAATCAAGAACAACCGCCCGTTAATAACTCCAGTATGCCAACTTTTACTGAAAGCTGGAGTAGTGGTTGGAAGTTTTAAGCTAGTTAACACCTCCAGTAATTATTAAAGAATAAAAATAATAATTACTGGAGTTTTTTATGTTAAAATTATTTCCTGATAAAATTGTGGCTGGGTGCGATTGTGTACATACAGTCGCCGTTGCTGATTATTCAAGCAATGATTACACCGCCGAATTAGTAATAAAGGTTGCTAATTTATCCCCAGTTCGCATTGTTTCAAATGAACAGAATTTAAATGAATTTGAATTTAATATTACTAGCGAACTATTACAACAATCGTCAATTAATACTATCGCAGCAGCTCAATTTTTTGTCACAAATAAAAAAAGTAATTTACGTTCTTTTATTGGTAGCGGTCAAGTTTCAATTATTCCCGATTTAAAGAGTGTTGATGCTGATTTTGATTGTCGTAGCCATAATAGAAAAGTTTTAGATTCAATAAATGCCGTTCTTGAGGACAGAGCAACCGAGAGCGAAAGCGAGCTTGAAGTTGGCGGAGCTGTTCCACGAAAAATTAAAAGTCTTTCACATACTGAACTTTATAAATTCAAACAAATTTATGAGGATCGTTGTTATTATGAAGAATTAGCCGAGTATGAAGCAAGCGGCGGAACCGTGCGGGATTACACCGTTGTGAGGTTTGGCAAATGTTAGGATTAAGATACTTTACAAATTTGATAAAAACTAGCTTTAACCGTTCATTCAACGGGGCAAGAACAGACGGTTATAATAGTGACTGGATTGTTAGTCCAATTCGTGATAATGAACAGTTAAAAAAAGATTTAAAAATGTTAATAGTTCGTAGTCGTGATTTATCTAAAAATAACAGTGATTATATAAAATATTTATTAATGAGAGAAGTTAATATTATTGGTGCAACTGGTATTAAATTACGAATGAATGTAACTAAAAATAATGGTAATTCTGATTATAAAAAAAGTGAATTAATTGAACTTCACTGGATTAAATGGGGGAAAAAACGCAATAAATATTGTTCTCATGACGGTTTATTGAGTTGGTTAGAACTTCAAGTTTTAGCCGACCGCACGTTAGCAGTTGACGGGGATAGTTTCTTTTTAATTCATGAGGGAGCCAATAACCCATATTTATTTAAATTGCAACCAATTGACAGTTTAGACGTTGATATTGAATTGAATGTATCTGCTAATTACAATCAAAATCAAATTATTATGGGTATTGAGTTTGACTCTAACGATAAAGTTGTGGCGTATCATCTCAAGAAAAATAACGAAAACAACCGTTTAGGCGATTATAATTTTGTAACGACTCACAATAGAATACCAGCTGAACGCATGATACATATTTATCAAAAACGTTTTGCGGGGCAAGTGCGAGGTTTTCCATTAGCAAGCGGGGCAATTCTTGATATTAACATGGCTGACGGCTATAAAAAGGTTGCATTAGTTGGAGCAAGAGCGGCGGCGTGTCAATTAGGCGTTTGGGAAGATTCGGGAAGCGGGGCGAGTTCAAGCAAGCTAGGCAACTTAAAAAATAATAAAAATTTCAGTCAACCAACAGTTCGGGAAATGGTTCCAGGGCAAATTATCGACGCACCAGCGGGAAAAACTTTTAAGGCTCACAATCCAACCCAGCCAGTAGCGAATTTCCCGCATTTTATGAAAGCTATTCAACGTTCAATAGCAAACGGCGTTGGAATGCTCTACAATGCGTTATTTAATGATTATGAGGGGGTTAATTTTTCCAGTCTAAGAGCGGGGGCGATTAGTGAACGTGATAACTGGATGATGTGCCAACAATTTTTAATTGAAAATTTTCACGAGATTGTTTTTGCAAAATGGTTAAAATATTTCTTACTTAGTGGTCAAACAAATTTACAGCTTAGAAATTATGAACGGCTGTTAGCTGATAACTGGCAACCTAGGCGGTGGGTATGGGTTGATCCTGTAAAAGACGCTAACGCCAACCGCTTAAAATTAGAGATGAACTTAACCAGTCGTCAACGTCTTTGTAGCGAATTAGGCGTTGATTTTTTCGAGGTAGCGGACGAATTAGCACGAGAAAATTTATACTTGCAAAATAAAGGGTTAACGCCTGACGCAATAGATGAGAAGACGGTGTCTATAATAGAGGAGCTTATTAAAGATGAGCAAAAAGAAGAAGAAAAATAAATTATTAATTCAAAATTATTTCCGCAATTACACTGCGGACGTTAGCAATGCTAGTGGCGTTGACGCTGACGAATTGAAGTTAACAATTTCGATTTCTAGCGAATTTGCGGTGCGTCGTTATGATTTTTACAATGATGAATATTTCGACGAAGTTTTAAGTCACGATCCAGCGGACGTTGATTTAAGTCGTGCGGCAAACGGGGCTAGTTTTCGTGATGAACATTACGGCGATCAAATCGGGGTGTTAGCTAATCCAGTAATTAGAGATAAAAAATTGTACGTCGATGTTATTTTTTCAAAAAATAATGAACGAGCAGTAACAATTTATAAGGACATGGTGGATAATATCCGCCGCAATGTTTCAATTCGTCCTGAGTATACAGGACAAGGGCGACAAATTGGAACTAATGACGCAGGCGAAAAAATTATTGCGTTTCCGTGGCGATTAATCCACGCCGCAGTAGTAGCCGACCCCGCCGACCCTGATGTTGGAGTAAACCGTAATAACGATAATAACAATTTTAAACAATTAACATATCAAAACAGTTCGGAGGATCACCAAATGAACAAAGAATTACGAGCAAAATTAATCGCTTTAGGTATGGATAGAAACGCAACAGATGCCGAAGCTCAAGCATTTTTAGTCTTGCCTGAAACTCAAACAAAATTAATGCGTAGTTTTGAACCTAAAGAAAAACCAAAAACAGAACCAGTTCGTAGCACTTCAAGTGCGGAAGGCGAGAAGAACCGTATTTTAGAAATTCAAGAGATTGCTAGAAGCTTTGAAGTTGAGAATAAAAAAGTTAATCACGCAATCGAAAACGGCATTAATGTAGACACATTCCGTGCAAACGTTATGAAACAATTAATTGACCGTAATAAGTTAGAGCCTGTTTCAAGTAAAAAAGCCGACCCAAATATCGGGATGGGTAGTAATGATTTGCGTAATTATTCAGTTTTAAAAGTATTGCGAGCAAAAATGGAAGGTACTCCACTAACAGGCTTGGAGTTAGAATGTGCTCAAGCAGTAGCTAAACAACGTGGAAAAGCCGCAGAGGGTTTTTACATTCCTTATGATGTTTTAGCAGACTCAAGTATTAATATGCGTGCTGTTAACAATATGCGTAGTATGAGTGTTGGCAGTGGTCACACTTTAGTTAATACAGATATGCAGTACGGAAGTTTTATTGATGTTTTACGTAATGCAATGGTTATTGGTCAATTAGGTGTGCAGTTTTTAACTGGTTTGGTTGGAGATGTTGCAATTCCAAAGAAAACTGGAACAGCTCAATACTTCTTTACTGGCGAGGGTGAGGAAGTAAATGAAAGTAATTTAACATTTAGTCAAATTGGTTTGAGTCCTAAGCATTGTGGAACATTTATTGAATTTAGCAAAAAATTATTAATGCAATCGGGAATGGATACAGAAAGTTTAATTCGTGCCGATTTAGCAGAGTGTATGGCGTTAGCTATTCAAGATATGATTATTTTCGGAGATTCGACTAAAAAACAGCCTAAAGGGATTTTAAATAATTCAGAGGTTACTAAATTATCTTTTGATAATGATTTATTGAAATATGATGGAGTTATTGATCTTGAAACAAAAGTTGCAGACGCAAATGCTGCTACTGGTCGATTAGCGTATTTAACTAATACTTTAGTCCGTGGCGATTTAAAGAAAACTTTTATTAATGATAATAGCGACAAATCATTATGGACTAAAGATAACAAGCTTAATGGATATGATGCAGTTGTAACAAATAGCGTGCCACGCAATTTGGGTACTAATACTGATTTATCGGCAATTATTTATGGCGATTGGAGCCAAGTTTTAGTTGGTATGTGGAGCGGATTAGATTTAAATGTCAATCCGTACAGTAAAGATATTCAAGGAATTATTCGTATTGTTGCGGGTATGGATTTTGACTTAGCAATTCGCCGTAAAGATGCTTTTGCATATGCTCACGTTGCAACAGCGTAAGAGGTTTGTTAACTATGGCAGATTTTGACAAATTGAATGCAAAAGTTTTAAAAGCATTAGGTCAAGATATTTTTATTGATGATGTTAAATTTTGTGCAATTGTCGAACTGCCAACAAATAATTTAAGGCTCGGTAAAGGAGAAATAACCATTACCGAGCCCGCTATTATTTTAAGCAGTAGCGACGCCAAAAAAGTAGCAGAAGATAGTGTTATTAAAATTTATAAAATTGACTATTTAACGGGCAAACATTACCCCGACGGTATGGGAATGACAAAAGTTATGCTAACTGAAAACGATTCAAATAATAACGAAATAGGCGAAAGATATGGGTATCAGTAAAGCGTGTTATGAGGATAATTTAAGAAATGAGCAAGCTATTGCAAAAAGAGGGCAAAAGCAAGCTAAATCAAGTTTTGATATAAATAGCGGATTTTTTCAAATTGTCATTAATAGCGAATTAGAAGCGGAAATTCAGCAAGCATTTTTAGAGCATGGCAATGTTACAAAAAAAGCGTTAGCAAGTACATTGCGTAAATATGCCAAAGCTGAAAAAACGCTAGTTAAACGAGCTTTAGCCAAGGCTACAGGCGTAAAGGCTACAACAATCAATAAAAGAATTAAAACTAAAACTGCCTCAAATCCAAATAGTCCAATAAAAAACGTGCGTTTTTGGGTTGGCTATAATGAAGTTGCTTTTCATTCATTCGGGCGGCGTTTAGGGCAAAGTAAGCGTCGTGGCGGTGGGGTAACTGCTTATAGTGACATAGGTAATAAATTTGCACAAGGTGCGTTCTTAGCTAATGCAAATGGAGCAACTAAAAAAATAGCTTTTATCCGCAAAGGGCGGAAAAAGTACCCGCTTAAAAAAGTAACTCTCGATGTCGAAAAACCAACCTTGCAAACGTTACCAAATTTTTATCAGCAAACAGCCCGTGCTGACGAGAAGTTTTTAAAAATATTTCAACAGGAATTAAATTATTATGTCAACGTCAAATCATAATGTAAAAAAATATTTAGATAATGTTATTGCTGAAATTAAAGAGCATTTTAATAAAAGCAAATTAAATATTGATATATTTAACCCGAATATAAAATTGTTAATTGCTCCAGCTATTTTAATTGACATTGCAGGCATGAAAGCGGGTGAAGACGACGGAACCGACCGCAATTGTTTAAATTTAGAAATGAGTGCATTTTGTGTGTTTAAACGTGGATTAGTATCGAATCGTTTTTTATATTTAGTTAAAGAAGTTGCCGCCGATTTAATGGGGTTTATTCGAGATAATAATTTCAATTGTAGTGGTTGGGTTGAATTGCCTAATAATATGGAAGCAAACACTATTGATTTTGAAGTTAGTGGTTTATTTGAATGTATTGAAGTAGAATGGACGCAGACTATTTATTTAGGAGAAAGTGTGTGGGATAGCGACGGGATTATTCCCGAAGAAGTTATGATTTCATTTGTTCCTGAAATTGGCGAAGCTCACAAAGAGGGTTACGAGTGTGTTTGATAAAATATTCAAGAAATTTAATAATATTGAGCGTAAACTAGAGAATTTAATTAAAATTGGTGTAGTAATTGAAGTTAATTACGCTGATTGCACAGCACGAGTTAAAATTGGCGAAATTGAAACAAATTTTTTATCATTTGCGACTGTCAAAGCGGGTAGCCATAAAATGTGGAGTCCTGTAGAAATTGGCGAACAAGTTTTAATTTTTAGCCCAAGTGGTGAATTAACCAACGGTATTATTTTTGGATCATTATATTCAAACGCCAACGCCGCCCCAAATTCTACACCAGCAAAAGAGGTGCGAATTGTTCCTGCTGGCATTGACGTTACCACCAATAAATTTGTTATTAATGGTCAATTAAAAGTTAATGGCAGTGTTTCAGTTAGTGGAGATGTTATCAACGGTGGCGATGTAATTAGTGGCGGCGACCAAGTCGCAGGAAGTATTAGCACCCAAAACCACACCCACGCAGGTTGCCAAGGCGGTAGCACTGGAAAACCGCAATAGATTTGTAATTTATTTTTAATGATATATAGTATATTATCGTTTAATATTTTTAAGTGTGAATGTAAAATAAGGAATTTGTAAAATGATTAGAGTTTTAATTGCGTTTTTATCATTAATATTTGTAACAACGGGTTGCATAACAACTAAACCTGAAAACGAGATAACACAGTGCTTCGTTAAAATAAAAAATATTGACAAAGATAAAGGTTTATATTTGTTAACTACTTTAACGGTAACAACAAACGAAGCTGGAAATCATGATATACTCTATGCCCCAAAGTTAATTATTCAATATAATCGCAGTGGAATGACAAGGTCATATATTGAATTTGAATCTGATCAAAAGGATAAAACAGAGTCTGGTTTTACGGCAGAAATTAGCACAATAGCGAATGAATATGCAGAGGCAAATATTAGGTCAAAATATAAGGATCCATGGGCAAAAAATAAATTTAATTACCTTGAATATAAGGGTCTTCTTGAATTAAATAAAGTATTCAAAGTATATGAAACTCCTTCAAAAGGAATGAAAGATCTTAAATTATCAGAAAATGATAAATTTGTCATTGATAATTTAAAATAATCTTTCAATTGTAATTAATTAAAATTTACGCCCTAGCATTAAATTGTTAGGGCTTTTTTTGTGCTTACATTCTTAACTTGGTTAACGGTTTGTTCATATAGTAAAACATGGAGAACTTTACTTTATGAATGGAATAAATAACGCAACTGGGAAAACTTTAACTGGTATTGACCACTTGAAGCAATCAATAGCGGACATTCTCAACACGCCAATTGGGAGCCGTGTTATGCGTCCGACTTATGGTAGTAATATTTTTAAACTAATTGATAATCCAGTAAATGAAACCTTTAAAATTAATATTTTTGCGGCAACTGCTGAAGCTTTAAAAAAATGGGAACCACGTTTCAAACTTAGCTTTATAGATTTAGAAATGAGCGAACTTGCAGGACAATTCTTTTTAAATATGACTGGTATTTACGTTCCAAACGGTAAAGAAATTAATTTAACTGGAGTAAAAATACTATGAGTTCAAATGCTAAAAATACTTTTAATGCTATCGACCTTGCAGAATTACCACCGCCAAATGTTATCGAACAATTAGACTATGAAGAAATTTTACAAAGTATGATTGATGATTTTGTAGAGCGTGACCCAAATTTCACGGCATTACTTGAAAGCGACCCAGCCTATAAAATTTTTGAAGCGGCGGCATATCGTGAATTATTACTAAGAGCAAGAATTAATAACGCTGCCCGTGCTAATATGCTTGCATTTGCAATCTCTAGCGATTTAGAGCATTTGGGAGCATTATTTAATATTGACCGCCGTATAATTGAAAGTGCAAATAATGAGGCACTACCGCCAACGCCAGCGATCTATGAAAGTGACGAAAGTTTACGCAACCGAATATTGTTAAGCCTTGAAGCAATCACCACCGCTGGCAGTGCTGGAAGTTATATTTTTCATACGCTAAATAGTGATGTTAATGTTCTTGATTGCGCAGTTAATAGCGAGGTTGCGGGAACTGTTGAAGTTGCAATATTAACCAGTGAAAACGCTAATAAAACCGAAGTTAAAAACGCCGTTGAAAACAGTTTAAACGCTGACAGCGTGCGACCATTAACCGATAATGTTAATGTATCTTTAGCGACAATTAAAAATTATAATGTTGCGGCAAATATTATTTTTAAAGAGGGCGTTTCACCTGAAATAGTTTTAGAAAATGCCCGCAAATGTTTAGATGATTATGCAGCAAAATGTTACAAAATTGGGGCAACCGTGGCACTAAGCGGAATTTATTCGGCACTACATCAAACAGCAGGTGTTGTTAAGGTTGTTTTAAGCAACCCGACAACTGATTTAGTGCCGTCATGGAATGAAGTTTATAAAATTGAAAATATCACCATAACCAATAGCGGGGTAACTGATGAATAGTTTGTTACCGCCAAATGCTACCGAGTTTGAAAGGAATTTGTCTTTAGCTTCTAGCGAACATTACGAAAACTTAGAATTTCCTAATCAATATTTATGGAACGCTGATCAATGCCCCGAAAAATTACTGGACTATTTGGCGTGGAGTATTGGCGTTGACTCATGGAATAGTAGCTGGAGCGAAGCAGAAAAAAGGGCTGTTATTAAAGCTAATTTTTCAGTTCACAGCATAAAAGGCACAAAACAAGCATTAATTAACGCATTAAAACCCTTAAATTTTGACCTTAAAATCGTTGAATGGTTTGAAGATTTACCACAGGGCGAACCATACACTTTTAGCGTTGAAATAACTTCTAGCAATAAAAGTTTTTCAGCTTTAATTATGAATGAATTAGAAACGATTATCAATAATGCAAAAAATGTGCGAAGTCATTTAACCGCTATCAAAGTAGTTAGTTCAAGCAAACTAATTTATAAAACTGCATTAGCGACAATTTCAGGCGAAACAATTTCAATTATGCCAAAATCAAACAATTAATTAATTTTTAATATAAGGAATAACTTAAATTATGAATAAATTTTACACAATTTTAACCACTCAAGGACAGCAAGCGTTTACTAATGCGGTAGAAGCTAATAGCAATGTATTGCTAACTAAAATGACCGTGGGCGATGGTGGCGGCAATGAGGTTACACCTGTTGAAAACGTCACTAGTTTAGCAAATGAAGTTTACACCGCTAGTTTAAATCGTCTTTATTTTGATGATAGCAACAATAATTATTTAGTTGCTGAATTGATAATTCCAGCCACAACAGGCGGTTTTACAATTAGAGAAATTGGGCTATTAGATAGTAACGAGCAACTTTTAGCGTATGGGAATTTTCCTGAAACGTATAAACCTTTAATCAGTGAGGGCTCAAGTAAAGATTTAACAATTCGCTGTTTTATTGAAGTTGCAAACGTTGAAAATGTTGAATTAATAGTTGACACTAATTTAATAACTGCGACCCAAGATTTTGTAACAGAACAAATTAACAATCACCATCATGATGAACTTTATGCGGCTATTAATCATACTCATGACGATATGGCAACAGGGGGAATTAATGAGAATATTTTAATTAATGGTGAGGGATTAATCAACACTTATGACACGAACAAGCAATTCATTCACCAGTCAAGCCGCTATTATATTGACCGTCATTTTTGGGAATTAACTGACGAAGGCAGTATCACATGGAATCCAACAACAGGCGCACGCACCATTGACGATGGCGGAGGGTATCCATGGAAATTAGAACAAAAATTTGATGCAGCAGATTTAATTAAGCATCGAATTTATGGAGCTAAAGCAACCGCAAAAATGGCGTGCAATTTTGATCATACTATTAACATTGTCTTAATAGATAATTCAAATACTGAAACAATTATAAACGGCACGCTTAATAGTGATAATTCCGTAACTTTTGACATTCCAGATTTTAACAGCAATTTAAAAACTTTTATTGTGCGATTTTCAGCTGAAACAAACGGCATTATCACTAATTTCAAACTTGAAGAGGGCGACAAATTTACTGGGTATCCTATTACCAGCGTACCTCTTGAAGCATTAAAATGTAACAAATACCGTGAAATTGGAATGTTTATTTCAACGCCAGGCGGGACTAATTATGCGGTTCGCCCTACTTTTAAAATGCCCAAAAGATGTGCGCCTAACATAACGGTTACCTCATTATCAGGATCAAACAATCGTATTAGTTCATGGAATACTTTACCTGATAATTTAACAACAGCAACAACGATTATTCCCACAATTAGCTCAATTGACAGCACAGGTTTTATTTTGTCGAACAAAAATAGCGATGCTAATTATACCATTGCTTTCTATTGGATTGCAGACGCTGAAATTTAAACAAGGAGAAAAAAATGTTTCAAAAAATAACTGACACTCAAGTAATGCACCTTGAAACTGGTTCAATAATCAACGTCAATAGCGACACTTTTCAAGCGAGAGCATACCGTGAGTGGGTAGCCGCTGGCAATGTTGCTGAACCGCTGGAAACACCACCTCAAGCAGAGCGCACAATTTTTAGTAAATTAGAAATTGTCGAAGCGTTTAGCTCAATAAATCAGATTGCTATATTGAACGGTTTACTGGCACAAGAAGAGTTTAATTTATACTGGATAAGTGCTAATGAGATTGATTTAAACCACAATATTACGGCTTCAGCAATCGAACAATTTAACAACGATAATAGCCACGATTTAACGGCAGAGCAAATTATAGAAATTATTGAAAACAATTAATTATAAAACTGGGTTAACGCTCTAAGCATTAGTAAAGAAGTAAAACAAAATTTTTAATTTAATTAATTAAATACGGAGATAAAAAATGGCAGAACAATTTTTACATGGTGTAGAAGTCGTTAACATTGATGATGGAACACGTCCGATTCAAACGGTGAAAAGTTCAGTTATTGGAGTGGTTGGAACTGCCCCAAATGCTGATACTGAAGCATTCCCGCTCAACACCCCTGTTTTAATTGCAGGAAATTTAAAACAAGCCGCCAAACTCGGAGCTACTGGCACATTACCCGATGCAATTAATGGGATTTTTGACCAAGTTGGTGCAATGGTAGTCGTGGTGCGGGTCGCTGAAGCTATGACCGAAGATGCAGAACCAGCCATTGACACGGCTAAAACTCAAAGCAATATCATTGGTGGCATTGACGAAACAACAGGCGAATTTACGGGCTTGCAGTGTTTAATAGCTGCTGAAAGTGTTATTGCTGTTCAACCACGCATTATTATTGCGCCTGAATATTCAAACATTGAAGCGGTAGTAACTGAAATGATTAATGTTGCCACACGTTTAAAAGGCGTTGCAGTTGTCGATTGCCCGCAGAGCCTAAAGCCACAGGACGCAATAACATATCGTAAATTATTTGGCGATAAACGTTGTTACTGCGTTTTTCCACACGTTAAAGTTTGGGACACTGTCAATAGTTGCGAGGCAATCAAACCAGCATCAAGCCGTGTGGCGGGATTAATAGCAAAAATTGATAATGAGTTAGGTTTTTGGCACAGTCCAAGCAACAAAACCATTAACGGTATTATTGGCACCGAAACCCCAATTGACTTTAAATTAGGCGATAGTAATTGCTATGCAAATTTATTAAATGAAAATTTTGTAACAACAATTATTCAGCAAGACGGCTATAGATTATGGGGCAATCGCACTTGTTCAAATGATATGAAATGGACTTTTATTAATGTCGTGCGAACTGCTGATTTAATCAATGACAGTTTACAGCGTGAACATTTATGGGCTGTAGATCGCAATATTACCAAAACTTATGTTGAAGATGTCACGGCGGGCGTTAATAACTATTTGCGTCACTTAACGACGATTGGGGCAATTTTAGGCGGTGAGTGTTGGGCTGATGAGGAGTTAAACACCCCTAGCGAATTGCAAGCGGGTAAAGTTTATTTTGACTTTGATTTTACGCCACCAACGCCAGCCGAACATATCACATTCCGCAGTCATTTAGTTAATGATTATTTCAAAAACATTTTTAAATAGTCCTTAGTAAGGACGGGCGTAGTAAACTGCTACGCTCATGGAGAAAATTATGAAAATCTTAAAAAACATGAATATGTTTATCGAGGGCAAAGGCTTTCAAGGTGAAGTAGACGAAATGACTCCGCCAAAAATCGCTTTAAAAGTCGAGGAAATTATGGCTGGCGGTATGGGTGCACCTCTTGAAATTGAAACTGGTTTAGAAAAGCTAGAAGCAAGTTATTCAATAATTGGTGCAAGCCCTGAAGCATTAAGTCAATTTGCACAAAGTGGGGCATTATTCCGCTTTAAAGGGGCTCAAAAAAATGCTGATGGAACGGTTCAAGCAATAGACATTGAAATGCGTGGACTCATTAAAGAGCTTGATATGGGAAATTGGAAACCACGTGAAAAAGTAATGTACAAGCAAACTTTTAATGTTGAATATTATAAATTTACGCTTGCAGGGCAAGTTATTTATGAAATTGACATTAAAAATATGAAGTGCATTATTAACGGCAAAGACGTATGGGCAGAAGAAAGAGCCGCAATTGGCGTTTAGTAAAAAATAATTAGAAAAAATAACGAGCGTTATTTAACTGTAACGCTCAATAAATTTAAGGAATAGAAAAATGGCAAAGTTACCAAAAATGAACACAAAAATTAAGTTATTAATTCCTGTTGAGATTAACGGTGAAAAAATAAAAGAAATTAATATGCGCCGTCCAACATTAGGCGATCAATTAAACGCCGACCGTGCGTGTGATAGTGATTCAGAAATAGAAATTCACTTAATGGCGAGTTTAACCGAAATTGCGCCTAAAGATTTGGAAAAATTAGATTTAGCAGATTATAAAAAATTACAGGAACAATTCCAAAGTTTTTTGTCTTAGACGCTAAAACGATTCGTTCGGCTTGTATCGCTTTAGCCAGCCACACCAGCTGGCAAATGAAAGACCTTTTAGAGCTTGAAGCTGAAGAATTAACGTCATGGCTCAAAGAATGCCCAAAAGAAAGCGATTATAAGTTGTAAATTTGACAAACGCTCTTGAGTCTATTATATTTAAAGTGAAATAAAAAAAAATAAAGTCAAGAGTGTTTTTTCATGAATAAAAACAAAAACAATTATGTTTCATCTAATGAGAAAAAAATCAACTGGAAATATCTTTTAAGAATGCTATTTGCAGATAAAGAATTTCTTATTCTATTTCACCCAAGAATTTTAATTCCCTGCATTTTAACAATCTCATTTATAATTTTTGCTATTATTGAACTTTGTAGATAAATATAGCAAATTAATACTACAGGTTAACGGCTCCAGCAATTATTAAAGAACTATTAATTTAATAATTAACTGGAGTTTTTCTTATGTTGGGAAAAGCATTAACATTTACTATTGGTGCAGGACTCGGAGCGAGTTTTCATAGTAGTGCAAAAAGAGCTAAAACCGTAATGGGATCTATCGGCAAAGTTTACAATAAAAACGTTGCTAAATTAGGTGCTATAAATACAGTTCAGGCTTTAGGAAAAGAATTAAAGAGTTTACAATCACAAACAGCAAAAACGGCAGGCGAAAAAAAAGAACTTGATAAACAAATTAGAAAAGCTCAGAAATCTTTAGGAAAAGCAACTACACAAGCAAAAAAAATGGGAGTTACTTTTGATAAAACCACACTAAAAAGCCAAAAACTTTGGACTTCTTTCAAAATAGGAGCCGCCTATACTGCAAAAAGTATTCATAAATTAGGAGTTGGTTTTATTAAATTTACTGGAATTATTGGCGGAGCTGTGGGCTCTGTTTATGCTATGACTGCAAAATTAGCAACTAGCATGGATAATATTATAAAAACTGCTAAAAAATTAAATATCGGTGTTGAACCACTCCAAGAACTCCAACATGCCGCTCAATTATCAGGACTTGAAATAGGAACTTTCAATACCGCTCTTGAAATGCAAATAAAAAACATTGCCGATGCCGCAAAAGGTACAGGTGTAGCCGTGCGAGCGATGGAGCAATTAGGGCTCAACGCTCAAGATTTAAATAAATTAGCACCTGAACAGCAAATGAATAAAATTGCAGATGCTTTAAAAAATGTTAATAATCAAAATGACAAATTGCGTATTGCTCGTGAAATATACGGGCGTTCTGGAAGCGGAATGCTTAACGTTTTAAATACGGGTTCAACTGGTATTAACAAAATGCGTCAAGACGCACAAGATACAGGCAACGTATCAAAAGAAAGCGACCTTAAAAATGCTGAAAAATTCAATGATGAATTATTACGTTTTAAATCTATTCTAACAGGATTAACCAAAACAGTGGGTTCAGCTTTAATGCCAGTCTTTAGCGACATGATGATTGAATTTAAAAACTTTTTCGGTAAAAATAAAGAGCAGACTAAGCAGTGGGCTAAAGATTTTGGCAGCTCATTAAAAGACCTTTTAAAGGGCGGACTTGAATTGCTAAGAGTTGGTTTAAAATTTAGTAAGTTCATGGGAAATTTAATTAATAATACAATCGGCTTTAAAAGTGCCGCAGTTTTAGCTATTGGAATTATATTTGGAAAAGTAACAGGTTTATTTTCTATTTTAACGCCGGTTATAAAATGGAGCACAAAAGCATTATGGAAACATATTGGCGGTTGGCAAGGTTTTAAAGACGCTGTTTCAAAACATGGGAAAAGTGCATTTAATTTTATTAAAAACGGTTCAAAGACTTCATTTACTTTTCTTAAAAAATATGGGAAAAGTGCATTTAGAGGCTTAGGAACTGGTTTTAAAAATTTAGGTGGAGTCTTTAAAACTGTTGGTTTAGGACTTTGGAAAGGTATAGCTGGATTAATTCCAGTATTGGGAACATTTTTCACAACCACAATCGGTTTTATTTGGTCAACAACTGTAGCAATGTTGGCGTGCCCTATTACATGGATTGTGTTAGGAATTATGGCAATAATCGGCGTCGGTTTTTTACTCGTAAAGTTTTGGAAACCGATTAAAAAGTTTTTCATCGGAGTATTTAAAGCGATTGCGTGGTGGGCGTTATGGCCAGTAATGCTAATTATTAAATTTTGGAAACCGATTAAAGGTTTTTTTGCGGGAATTTGGGACGGAATTATTACAGGAGTAAAATGGTGCTGGAATTTATTAAAAGGCATATTTAGCTGGAGCCCATTTGCATTAGTAACCAAAGCCTATGGAGCCATGTTTAATTGGCTTGATAAAAAGTTTGCTATTTTTAAAAAGATTGGTTCAGCGTGGAGAAAAATAAAAGGCTGGTTTGGTGGTGGAGATAAAGACAGCAAAGAAGATGACCCACGAGAACAAGATATTATCTCCGCCACCAAGCAAGCGCAAAATAGCAGTCCAGCTGCAATGATGAGCCGTAACAATCAAGCGCAGATTAACAATAATCAAAAAATTTCAATAAATATTAAACCAACCAAAGGCATGAATGAAGAAAAAGTTGCAGAATTAGCAGTGCAAAAAATTCAAGAACAAAACGAAAGCAATATGCGTGATTCGTTCAATGATTATGACGAAACAATGGTCTAATTTAGGAGAATAGAAAATGGCAGTAATGATGAAATTAGGCTCTTTTAATTTTGAGATTGCAACAGCAGTCTACCAAGAGCTTAACGAAAAATATAAATACGACTGGAGTAGTCAAAAACGCATTGGTAATAATCCCAGTTTACAATTTACAGGCTACAGCAAAAGCATTTCACTTAGTGGTGTTTTTTATCCTGCAAAATTTGGTAAAAGTATTGATGATTTAATAACTTTAGCCAATGATGGCAAACCATTATTAATGGTTGCTGGAACAGGCAAAATCTTAGATTATTGGGTAATCAATGATATTAGCCAAACGAAAACAATTTTTTTCAATAACGGGCAAGCTAGAAAGGTGAGTTTTAGCCTTGAATTAAGTTTTTATGGAGAAAAATATCAATGATTTATACGACTAAAGAAAATGAACGTTTGGACGCAATTTGTTTTAAATATTACAACCGTTGCGATGCAGTGGCAAAAGTTATTGAAGCAAATTCGCATTTAAATAATTTAGGTGCCGTATTGCCTGCTAATGTCAAAATTAATTTAATTGATATTGCAGAGCCCGTTAAAAGTGAAACAACCATAAATTTATGGGATTAGCAAATGAAACCAATTTTTAAATTAACTGCTGACGGTTCAGACATTACAAATTTATTGAATAATTATTTAATAAGTTTGAGTTTGACCGACGAGGCAGGTAGCAATAGCGATAAATTAAGCATTTCTCTTGATGATCGAGAAAATACTTTAAAGCTGCCAAAAACGGGGGCTGTTTTAGCCGTGGCATTTGGTTATGAGGAAACAGGGTTAATTCAAAAAGGCTCTTTTAATGTCGATGAAGTTAAATTGAGCTGGGCACCAAATAAGATAGATATCACGGCACGAAGCGCAAATTTACGCAAGGAATTAAGAGTTAAACGTGACAAATCATTTCATAACAAGAAGCTAGGCGAAATAGTCCAATTTATCGCCAAACGCCACGGCTTAACGCCTAAAGTTGACAGCGTGCTCGGTGCCGAAATTATAGAGCATATCGACCAAACCAACGAGAGCGATATTAGTTTTCTTGATCGTATAGCTGACGAACGTTCCGCAGTAGTCAAGGCACATGAAAATATGTTAATTTTCGCCCGTGAAGCAACCGCAAAAAGTATCAGTAATAAACCATTGCCAACCACAAATATTGATATCAAAGACACCGCCAGTGGTTCATGTATTTTAAATGACCGTGAACGATATACCAGTGTAAAAGCATTTTTTTATAACAAACAAACTGCAAAAAAAGAAGTTGTAACAATCGGAACAGGTAACGACGTTTACGAAATGCGTTCAACGTTTGCCACAAAGGATGAAGCGCTAAAAATGGCAAATGCGAAATTAACCAAGTTAAGCCGTTTAACTGAAAAGTTGACAATTTCAATGACAGGAAATCCGCAAATAACCGCCGAAAGCAACCTAAATATAACTGGACTCAAGCAAGGATTAAACGGACTCTGGACAGTAAAAAAAGCAACTCATAAGATAACTTCAAGCGGCTACACATTAAGTTTAGAATTACAGCCAACCAAACCCCGTTAAACTTAGGTTAACGCCTCAACCATTAAGTAGAGAAGTAAAAAAAGTAAAATTTAAAATATAGGAATAAAAAAATGAAAATACCTATTGAAGTAGTTGTTTTATTAATGGGCTTAACAGCGGGCGGTATTTGGGCTATTTGCGGAATGTTAATTGCAATTTGGCGAGCAATCGGACGAATTGAGAAAAACTACGTCACGCATGAAGTATGCGAAAAACGCCGTGAACGTTGCGGCAGATAATCAAAAAAACAAAGGAAAAATTAACCATGAAAAAATTATTAACCCTAATTCTAATCTCAATCGCTTTTTTAACAATTACAGGTTGCTCAATTTCAAAAGGATTAGCTGAAAAATCCAACGTCTATAACGGTTACGGTGGAGTTTCAAAAATCACTACCGCTTTTGATCCAACGACAGGAACACCTGCACCGCAAGTTTTAAACGTAGTCGGTGAAGTTACTGCTGCAACAATCCACAACGGCGAAAATAGCAAAGACGTGATTGCCTTTTTCCAACGCTTGGACAGCTCAATTTTTAACAGCGATGCAAAAACCAACAAAACCACGTTGATAATCGGCACAACCAATCAAGAAATCATTAAAACCGCCATTGATGCGATAAATAAAAAATTAAGCTCACAACCAACACAAACAGCAAATAATAAGGTGCAAAATGAATGATATTAAAAATATTTCAATTGAGGGGCAGTTAATTCTAAAGCCCCTTTTGTGCTACGAGCCAATTTGTGTAAATTGCGCCGTTTATGAAAATAATTGCCTAAATGATTTGCACCAAATGCGAGTCCAAAAAGATATTATTTTCATTTTCAACGGCTACAAAATCACAATTTTAAAAGGGTTTCTTTTTGATGGCGCAAGCATTCCGCAAATGTTTTGGAGCACGACAGGTAGTCCATTTGATTTTCGCTTTTTAATTGCCGCCTTAATCCATGACGCACTTTACGCAAGTGAACTATTACTACGCAAGGAAGCAGATCAAATATTCCGTCTGTTGCTTAAATTTTATAAAGTAAATATTTATACGAGAAATAAAATGTATTTAGCTGTTCGCATTGGCGGCGGTAGCGTTTGGAAAAACCATACCCCGCAATCAATTGCAGAAGCAAGACAATTTATCAAAATAGAAAAAATATAGGAGAGAATGTGAATTTTAGTAATTTAATAAATAAAATTGACGGGGAATATAATTATTTTTTTAGTAATAATCAACTTGTTATTAATGGTGATAGTTTGGAATTATTACCGTTAATTGAGTCAAATAGTATTGATTTGATAATAACAGACCCGCCATACTGCGGTGTTCTTAAAAATAAATGGGATAATCAATGGGCAGATATTAACGACTTTCAAGAATGGACGAAAAAAATAGCTGGTATTTTTGACGATAAGTTAAAAAGCAATGGCGCATTATTTTGGTTTGGAGATACAAAAAACATAGCCTATTGCCAAATTGCATTTGATAATTATTTTACATTGCAGAATAATTTAGTATGGAATAAATCTGCAGCAGTTACCCGTAAAGGATTTGCAAAGTTTCGTAATTTTGGGGTTGTTAGTGAGAGAATCTTATTTTATGATAGAGGGATTAAAGTAAATGCTCTTAAAACAATTCATTCTAAGAAAGAATGTTTTCAATCCATAAAAGATTATATGAGAGCTGAGCGTGATAAATTAAAAGCTAGCAAAAATATTACAACCGCCAAAGGTTTTGAACGTTTTATGTATGAGCTTACAGACACAAAAGCAATGGTAGCACGGCATTACTTTAGCGATAATCAATATGCTTTTCCAAGTTTAAATAACTATCAAAAATTACAGTCGACAGGATTTTTCCAACGTGATTATTACGAGTTAAAAAACGAATATGAGAATTTAAAAAAATCTTATGCTTTAATTATTAATGATATTAACAAAAAACGTCGTCCATGGAATATTGATAGCAAAGCATTTGACGTATTAACCTTTACCGCAAACCAAAAAGCGAACCGTTTACATATTACCGAAAAACCAATTAAATTAATTGATTATTTAGTTAGTCGAACAACTCATAAAGATTCAATATTACTAGATCCATTTGCTGGTAGTTGTGTTACTTCATTAGTTGCATATCAGAATAATTTAAAAAGCATTTGTATAGAAAAAGACCCTATAAGTTACCAAAAAGCTATAAAACGGTTAAAACAATATTTAATGCAAGATTGCTTATTTTAAATACTTCTTATTTCTTCCTTAAAGGCTGGACTACAAATCCAGCCACTTTTTTATAGCTTGATTAGAAATAGATTAGAAAATAATAAATTATTATTCAAGTGTTAGTGTTTTAATATGTTGATTTTAAATTACTTACAGTTATTTAGTGTTTATTTTAGTTAAACACTGCCAGTGTGATGCTCTAGCCAACTGAGCTAATGCCCCTTTTTGGGTTTTATAAAAGAATTTATAAAATTATTTTCCCATTTTCTTTAGTAATTTACACTAAATATCGTCGAAGGCAAGGGTGGCGGTTAATTTTTAAAGGCTATTCTGTTTTTTCTAGTTGTTCCCTTAGTTCATGGATTAGTTTTTTTTGTTCATTCAAAACCTCTTGATATGATTCAAGTTGTTCTTTTGCAAATGTGGTTACCTTTGGGATTTGTTGATTATTTTTGTTAATTTCAAGGGCAGGTGTTTTAAGGATCATTAGTAGCCCTATTAATAAAATTGCACATTCAATTTTGAAACCAACAAAAGCAATGATTTTTCCATTAAGCCCATTTAGTTTATTAAAGCATAATTGTTTGAAAGAATAGAAAATAATTGCCACGATAATTACCGCTATCAAGATTTTTGGAATTGTCACCATTGACGAAATCATTGCGACAATTAGCAGTAAAAGAGTTGTTAAACTCCAGTAAATCGGGCGAATTTTTTTAATATCTAAATCAATTATTGGACGCTGTGAAATAAAATTATTTTTTAATGTTAAATAGCCCTGTGAAGCATAATTTAAAATAAATACGACTACAAACCACCAGTAAAATCCTTTATAAAAAAGTGTAGCGACAATTAAAACTCTAAATAAATAGGTTGTGATAACAATTAAAATTGCTAACATTGAATGGCTTTTGTGAATATCATCATTTAAGTTTTTTAGGCTTTCGGGAATTTTTTTATGTGCAACAAAGAGGTTGTCCGAGTAACTCGCAATAATTGCAAAATTACGGCCTTTGGTCAAAATTTCAAGACCAATAACAAAACTTAAAGTAAATAATAATGTTGCTCCTGAACGCGAAAATAATTCATTAAAAAATAAAGTTAGAATCAGTGCCGCCACTCCAATTACAAAACCTAAGACAGGAAAGCTAAATAAAGTAAAGGAGTTTAATTTTTGTTCATCAAAATCATTTCTTTCCGCAATTTCGTAATCATTAATAAAATCCCAATTCGGATATTCCCAGAGCATTTTCCATGCTTTGACTAATGCAATAATAAAATGTTGAATCATTTGCCTTTTTCCTGTTTTTGTTCTTGATATTCGTTTAAAACTTCAAGAAAATTTATATTTAATATTTGGTATGCTTCTTCAGCAATTTGTTTACGATTTTTTTCTTTTTCTATAGTGATGTCGTTTAATATTTTTACTTCGACGGTCATTTTTTTATACCCTAAAATGCGCCATAAATGTGGTAATAAAGTCATATCACCATACCATGCTAAGGGTTTATTGTCAACTGTATCTCTAAATAAGCATACAATAGGTAAAAGGGATGCTTTGCACTGCTTTGCAACCTCAAAAGAAGTTGTTTTGAATTTTAACAATGATGAACGATTATTGCTGGTTGTGCCTTCAGGGTAAACAATCAACGGTATGCCATGTTGGATTGTTTTGGCAAACTCTTTAATCAGCTCTTTAGCCTTTTGCCGTGATGTTCGGTTTACCCATATAGGACGGCTCGATTCAATATATAAACCCAAAATAGGCCATCTACGAATTTCAGCTTTAGGCGTAAACCTAATTGGAAACAGTGCAGCATGGACAATAATATCTAAGTAACTACTATGGTTAGCAATAATTAATTTATTTGTAAAATCTTTTGGAATTTCTCCATTAACGATAATTTTCAGAGAGATAATTCTTGCAATCCCTTTTGCCCAAAAATGAGTTATTTTGGTTATCCTTTTAACTGCTCGATAATCTCCAAAACAGCAAAATAATGCCACCATAAACATAACTGTAAACCAAAATGTTAAAGCTATAATACGGTATGTTCTTCTAATTATTCTTAAAAATAGCATCATTTTATTGTTAGCTAGTGAACTAACTTTTTCCTTAATTTAAAATCATATAATGTTTACGATAACGTAAAGGTAAATCATGGATATTCAAACAAATCAAGTAATCAATTGTGCCAAATTCATTATCAAGAGCGGGTTCACTGCAAATTTTTGCACCCAACCTTAGGTAGCCTTTAAGCAATGGCGGCATTTTTTTACGCATTGTAGATTCTTCGCTTGCTAATTGACTTACATCATTATCGCTAGCATCAGCCAGAATGTACTCTGATTTAGTTTTGCCATTAATTGTTGAGCTCAACAACTCTTTGTTGCAAAAATATTTGTAAAGAGCCCAGCCTAAAGTACTATTAACTTCTTCTAAGCTTACGCAGCCAAAAAGGTAATGCATTTGACTACGGCGCATTACTTCTGCAATTCCAGCCCATAATAAACTAACAACAGCTCCACTTCGATAATCTGGGTGAACACAACTTCTGCCAACCTCAATTGCTTTTGGTGCAATATGTTCTATTCCGGTTAACTCATATTCCGTAGCGCTGTAGAATCCGTAGTGCTCAATAGCACTCATTCCGAACTGCATTCGATAAGTTCCGACAAATTTATTAGTTTCCTTTTCTACAATAATTAAGTGGTGACAGACATCATCAAAACAATCTGTATCTAAACCAATTGTTTCAGAATAGTCTAAACCTTTTCCTTGTTCAAGATTAAATACTTCATATCTTAAGCGACAAGCCTTTTCGACTTCCTCGTCACTCTCTGCAAGCTTAATGATAAACTGATCTTTTTCAGCTAAAACAGAGGGTGTTTGCACTCTTTTTATCACTTCAACTAAACTCACTTGATCATCCAATTTTTTTGTTTATAATTTTTAGTTTAAAAACTTTGTATATTATTATTATAATTTAATTTTTTAGTTTTGCAAAATAAACCTAAAGTGTTGACGGAAAAATTTTGAAAATAATATTTTTATTAGCCTAATAATTACTTTTTTGTAACTTTTTGAGTAAATTGAGATATTGTGTAGATAAAAAAATGGCGGGAGCGACGGGACTCGAACCCGCAACAACCAGATCGACAGTCTGGGACTCTAACCAATTGAGCTACGCCCCCGCAAAAAGCGGAAATAAAATTTTAGAATAAAATGGCGGGAGCGACGGGACTCGAACCCGCAACAACCAGATCGACAGTCTGGGACTCTAACCAATTGAGCTACGCCCCCATTCTAATCTAAAACATGTGCAATTTTCAAAACCATAAAATTAATTTAAAAAATGGCGGGAGCGACGGGACTCGAACCCGCAACAACCAGATCGACAGTCTGGGACTCTAACCAATTGAGCTACGCCCCCGCAAAAAGCGAAAATAAAATTTTAGAATAAAATGGCGGGAGCGACGGGACTCGAACCCGCAACAACCAGATCGACAGTCTGGGACTCTAACCAATTGAGCTACGCCCCCATTCTATCTAAAATATATTTAATTTTAAATCAATTTTCAATCACGGTAAATAAAAAATGGCGGGAGCGACGGGACTCGAACCCGCAACAACCAGATCGACAGTCTGGGACTCTAACCAATTGAGCTACGCCCCCATTTTTTATGAATTGCAATTCTGCAACATTAACCGTTCTTGAGGTGCTTAAAAAATACACCATAATGACTGGATTGCAAACAAAAAACTTAAAAAAATGGCAATTTTTTAAGTTTGTCGCATTAAATGTTGTTGCATGATTTGAATTTATTGTTGAATAGAATTATTTTCTAGTGATTTAATCTTTATATAGGAAAAATAGATAGTGAAATTATTTTTTGATCGGCAAATAGATTTGCATGGATATTTTTTAGAAGATGCTATATATGAGTTGGAAGAAATATTATTTTGTTCACATTCGGAAAGTATTTTGGTGATTCATGGTCATGGCAGTGGCGTTTTGAAAAATGGACTACGTAAATTTATTAAAAATAATGACCATGTAAAAAGTTTTGAATATGGGGAAATTTTGAATTTGCCAGGTGGTGGCGGTGTTACGGTGGTCTGGACGTGAATAGTTAATAGATAAAATATTGAGATAAAAAATGAAAATAATAGATAAAAGTAAAAGTTCAATTGAACAATTAGTCGATGTTTTAAGAGCTCTTAGAGCTCCTGATGGCTGTCCTTGGGACCGTGAGCAAACTGCAATTTCATTGACTCAGTTTTTGGCGGAAGAATGCGCTGAAGCAATTGAGGCTATTAATAAAGGAGATGATGAAGAGGTTTGTGATGAATTAGGGGATGTCCTGATGAATGTTGTTTTTCAGAGTATTATTGCAGAAGAACAGGGGACATTTAATTTTTCTGATATAGCTGCAATGAGTGTTGAAAAGATGGTGCGCCGTCACCCTCATGTTTTCGGTGATGTGGTTGCGGAAGATGCCGCTACAGTTAAGAAAAACTGGGATGAGATTAAGAAAAAAGAAAAGGGTGATATAGCTGAAAGTTTTTCAATTTTAGATAATATTCCAGCGTCATTAAGTGCGTTGTTAAAGGCACGAAAGGTGCAAAGGAAAGCCGCAAAAGTAGGTTTTGATTGGAATTGTCAGCAACAAATTTTGGATAAAATTACTGAAGAATTAGTCGAGTTGAAAGAGGCGATGAGTAAAGATATTGGTCAGCGAGATGAAGAGCATATTGATGAGGAAATTGGTGATTTGTTGTTTGCAGTCGTTAATTTATCGCGCTTTAGAAAACGCGCAACTGCTGAACAATTAATGCAAAATGCTGTGCAGAAATTTGAGAAGCGTTTTCGCTATATTGAAAGTTCATTAAAAAGTCAAGGTAAAGACTTTAGTGATAGCAATATAGTGGAAATGGAGCAATTATGGTGTGAGGCAAAGAAAAAATTATAATGATTGTATTTTCTAGAGTTGATTATGCTTGATTTTAATTATTTGAGCTGTTATATTTATGTTTGCATTTAATTTAGAGATAAATTAGCGAGTAAATAAGAAAGTTTAAGGTAGTAAATTAATTTTATAACTATAAAAACAGGATATATGATATAATGATTATGAAAAGAACATTTTTGATTTTAATGATAACTTTCGCAACTTTTTTTACTTTTTCTCCTCCAAAGGCGGAAGCATTTATTGACCCAATTTCATTGTCATTACTAACTCCTGCAGCTTTGCAGGTAGCAAAAGAGTTTGCACCATATTTTATACGTGGAGCTATTGGCGCTAGTAGAGGATTGGTCTATATGTCTAGAAACTTTATTGATATGTTTAGATTGCCGTTTGGAGCTTTGCAGGCAACTGCTGGGTTTCCGTGGGGACAATTTGGGAATGGAGTTAGAAATATGGTGCAGGGGTCACTGGCTCCTGTTAAACTCATCGCCAATATATTCTTGATGCCATTTTATGCGCTCAGTGCTTTTAGGTGACATAACTTCAAGAGGATATTGTGCATTATGGATAATGAGTATTATAACCGCAATAAAGTTGTTTATCGTCGTGGTAAACAACTCCATGATCCTGTAAGTGATCTGTATCGAAAGGTTTTAAATGATTGGTATGGAACTGAGCGTTCGAGCGTTGAAATGGCTAGTCACAGTCCAAAAACAATTCATATTAAAGCTTTGCTTGAAGATGTTGCAAAGCAAGCAGTTTCATGGCAAACTTCTTTATTAATAAAATTGCAAAATAACTGGGAAAAAATTGTTGGCAAACAAATTGCCAATATCGCTAGTCCAGTGGCAATTCGTTATCATGTTGTTTATATAGAAGTAACACATAGCGCATGGCTTAATGAATTAAGTGGAGAAATTAAAGATAAAATCTTACATAATGTCATTAAGGTCTGTGGTGAAAAAAACTGTGATGATATAAAATTTGTTCCTCAAGGAAGACGTTTTAAAAATTAGCACAAAAAGTCTTATAGATAGAAATTGACAATTAGGAATCATGTTTTTCTTTAATATCACTAAGTTTAGATTCAATGGTTCTGCTATCAAATTGTTGTTCTAAATATTTATAAACTTGTAGTCTCTTAATATCATAGATAATTACCAATAGCATCGCAATATTATAAGCGATTAAAATCTTAACGCATAAAGGCACAGCATCAATAGTTGTTAATTCTTCAGTTTTGCCCTTTATTTCATCATTTATCTCGCCTATTTTGACATTAACATATATTGGTGCTTTATTTTTAAGTTTAATGATTCCCCATACACCAATAATATTGACAGTTACTGTTAATGTCACAGCAATAATTAAAAATAATCTTAAAAAAAACTTATTTGATTTCATTTTTAATAGCCTCATTTAAATAGTCATCAATTGAATTTTTAATATCTATTGCTAATAAATCGCTTAACATTGCAAATGATTTAGCAAAATACTCAGGTTGAATTTTTTCAAAGGAAACTTCGCGTTGAAAACTTTTACTAAAAACTGGGTTTAGAGGACGCTTTTTTTGAAAAATACTGTAGCGAACAACTAAATCCGCATTTTTGCTGTTAGTATTAATTGAAAAATTATCAACAACTCCTTTTATAACGAATGTTTTACAACTTTTATTGTTTTTTGAAGAAAATTTACTCATCACATAATTTCTGATCATAAATTCTGGAGGTTGAATCCATTTATTATAATCATCAATAAGTACATGATAATTATCCTTAGTATATACCATACGATTTTTTTCTGGTAGAAGAGAATTGAAATTTTTAACCTCAATATTATATGTAATAGGAACTTGTTTTGGTGCGGAGCCAATAGTATAATAATTTACTTCTTGATATGGAGCGGGCTTTAAAAAGCTGCATGAAGTTGCCAAAAGCATTAAGAGTAAATTGAAAGTTAAAAACATTGGTACAAGTAATCTTTTTTTCATAAATAATTTACTCCCTATTTATTTTAGCACTAACTTATTCGTAGACCTTACGTTTTGGAATTAATAAGTACATATCTACATCTAGTTTATTTTTGTTTTTTAATAATAATCGATTTGCATTTAAAATTTTAACAGCATCTTTCTTGTTGCCATAATACTTTAAGGCGATACTTGAGAGTGATTCACCAGCCTTTACTTTATGGAAAAAAGATTTTTTAGCAATCAAATTTTTTGCTTTTTGTTCTTTAGCGGTAGTTTCGCTTTTATTTGTTGTTAGGTTACTTGATTCGCTTGAAGTTTCAGAATTATTATTACTATTAATCTCACTATCAGCTCCATCACTTGTTGAATTTTTCGTTGCCGAATTACTCACATTGTCTGACTTTGGAGAATCTTGAACCATTCCGCTATCTACTTTGTCTGGTACAGCTTTTTTATCAATTAATTCAAGAAATTTTTCTAAAGTGTTTAGTTTTAGCTGTAATGCTTGATTTTTTGCTAAAGCGCTTTGATAATCGCTTCTAATTTTAAAATAACGATTTTTATATGAAATTTCTTCTTGCTGTTGAGGAGTAATATTTGTTTTTTTACCTGTTTTAAGTGTCGAGTTTGCTAATTTATCTTTAGCTTCAGAAAGTAAATTATTTAGTCGTCTAATATCAAGAATTAAAGCTTTATTTCTTTCAACAAAGCTTTTTAACGTTCTTTTCAGTCTTTGCACATATTCTTTATGAAGTTGCTCCGCAGTTTTTTCTGCTTTGTCTGGAACTTTTATTGTGCTAGTTTTTAGTAAATTTCGATTTTTAATAACAACATTTTTGCCAAATTCAAATAGTTGCAGTTTAAATAATTGTTCAATATTGTCACGCTCCGTACTTCGGGGGGTATTGTCTAGGTATACTTTGTAATGGTATAGCTCGCGAACTTTATCGTTGCCATGGTCAGTATATAATTTAGCTAATTCCAAATGAACACCGTATGCATTCGGTTTAGTTAATAAAAAATTTTCATAAAGTTCAATTGCTGTGTCAAATTTTTTCTCTTTTTTACGTAAAGTTGCTTTACGATAAAGCGGATGGTTTTTGGGACTGCCCGAGTCGCAACTAGTGAAGACTGGAAAAACAAAAACTATAATTAATAGAGAACTAATTAATTTATAATAGCGTTTTCTTTTATTGTTAAAGTTGTTTTTCATCATCTTTTTTTACCTTTGAGAATTAAAATAAAACTTTTCTGGGATTGTTGACGGGAAATTTTTCAAATTTTTAATAAAATTATAGATCTCTTTGTAATCTATTTGTTTGTCAACTGTGAACTCAGTTATTAATTTATCATAATCTAACGAAACTGCAAATGGTTTAATAATATTAAGTGTTGCTTCTAAAGTAATTGGGGTGTTTAGCCCTTTAATAATGACAGGGATTAAGGATGCTTGAATGAATGCTTGAATAAATTCTAAACTTCTTTCTTCATTCAAATCAAGCAAGCTTAGATCATCATGTGAAATATCAAGAGTTACCGCATCAATGTACGGATAAAATTCTTTAAGAAATTCAATGTCTAATTTATCATTTAATTTAATATAGAATACTAATTTTACATCTGTAGCAATATTTTTTCTTAGAAGAGCAATTTCTTGAAGAGAAAAGATTCCATGTAGCTCAATTGTTTTGCTCTGTGAATTTTTAGCCAAATCAAGAACTTCATTAATATCGCTATATTCGGTTATAATAAAAGTTGGGCAAAATGCTAAACTTTTTAATGCTAGTCGTTGAGCTGTACTTAATAGAATAAAGTCCTTTGCGCGGTTTAATTGACCTACCTTTAAGCCGATGTTATCACAACCTAATTTTATAGTTTGCAAAAGTTCTTCTTCATTTGTTATACCTGAAATATTAACCTTCATTATTGTTGTTCATCTCCCATGCTTTTAAAATGCCACGTAAGGTAAAAAACGTATTGCCCTCAATTAATTTTTCAATACGTTCAGTGAAGAATTTTTGATCTCCACCTGTTGCAAAAATTTGTATAGCACAACCATGAAATCTTGTTTCAAGGTCATTAATTAGCTCCTTAACAGTTCCAATTACTCCATTGTCAATGCCTAAACGCATCGCACTTTCCGTTGATTCCCCAAGGTCTGGAGCAGTTGTGTCATGTAAAGGAATTAATGGGAGCTGTGCTGTGTAATTATGCAAAGCTTTACGTAATAGTTTACGACCTGGAACAATTGCTCCGCCTCTAAAAATTTGATTGTTGTCAACAATTTCAAAGGTAATACAAGTGCCAAAATCAATTGATACTGCTATAGTATTTTTATTGGTATGTTCAGCCAAAATAATGGCATTCGCAAGACGGTCTGCCCCCAAATCTTTGGCATTTACTCTGCTTAAGTCAATGTTCAAAATTTTATCGTGGGTTAACCAAAATATCTTGTTTGAAAAACTGCTCTCTTGAAGTTGTTCCTTAATTTTGGGAACAACTGAAGCTGCTGCAATTTGTATATTTTTAGGAATAATATCTAGAGTGAAGTCTTCAGTAGGAATCTGTTTAAAATTATCAATTATGCCATTTTTACATATGGTATATTGAATGTGTGTATTGCCAATATTTATTAAAAAAATTTTCATTTTGTTTGTAAAGTATCAATGTTTTAAAAGTTATTATAAAAAAATAGCGTGTTGTAACTATCTTAGTGTTTAAAACTAATAAATATAGTAAAAAAAAACTAATAATCAATCTTTAACTTAAAGAAACTTTTTCATTTTATCATTATTTGATAATTTTTGCACTAAATCTTTGACCATTTGCGCTGAATCTTTGCTACAGACTAACGTTGCGTCATTTGTGTGGACAATAACAGTGTCCTTAATTCCTATTGCTGAAACAAGATGGTTATCATTGGATATAATAATATTGTTATTAGAATTCAATGATTCATTACAGCCTATAACATAATTGTTATCTGCATCAGGAGTTAATTGATTTTCTAGTGAAGTCCAACTTCCAACATCATCCCAGTCAAAAGAACATTCTAAAACAATAAATTGGTCAATATTCTCCATAATTGCATAATCAATAGAAATTTTATTTAATTCTTGATAATAATCGTCAATCATGTTTAATGTACAATTTTTATCATTAACAATTAAATCAATAAATAATTTTAATTGAGGCGTAAATTGAGCAAATTTGCCCTCTATGGTCGGCAGTGACCAAATAAAAATTCCACTATTCCAACGATAATTTTTAGATTTTATGTATTCTTCGGCTGTTTTTAAATTGGGTTTTTCAATAAATTTGACCCCCTGAGCATAATCATTTTTGAGGTTTATTTCGCTTTTTAACCTTAATTTATTATTATGATCACAATTAATATATCCATATCCTGTGCTGGGGAATGTTGGTTTGACTCCAATTGTAACCATCTGTTTATTATTACGAGTTATTTCAATTGCATCTTTTAATGATTCCTGTAATGATTTGTGATCATTTGTAACTTGATCTGCTGGTAAAACTACCATTACTGCATCATCGAAATTTTTAGTTCTTTTTTTTATTATTGCAGTTGCTAAAGCAATACATGGAGCTGTATCTTTGTTGGCAATTTCGCCAATAATGTTTTCATTGGGGATATTTTTCAACAAAGATTGCATTGTTGAAACGTAGTTTTTATTGGTTAGAATTAAAATATTCTCAGATGGAATTAGTATTTCTTTGCCTAAACGGTTTACTGTTTGTTCAAGCAAAGTGCAATCGCCAACTAATTTTAAGAGTTGCTTTGGGTGTGAAATACGGCTTTGAGGCCAAAACCTTTCTCCTCGGCCTCCAGCCATAATGACTGCATAATTATTAACAATAGATTTATTCATAGAGGTGTTAAAAAATATTCCTAAAATTTATTAGGTTTAATGCTTAAAAAAAGCAACACTTAAATAGATTTAAGCGTTGCCTAATAAAACTCTTATGATAATTTTTCAATAATCGTGATTAGTGGTAAGAACATCGCAATAACAATACTACCGACAACGACCGCCAAGAACATAATCATAAATGGCTCAATTAATGATGTTAATGCACTTACTGCATTGTCTACTTCCTCTTCATATACATCGGCTACCTGTTCAAGCATCTCAGGGAGCTTACCTGTTTCTTCACCTACCTCGATCATACTAACAACCATTGGTGGGAATACTTTTGTAAGGCCAAGCGGTCCAGAGATACCTTCACCTTCTTTTACTGCGTCATGAACTTTTTGCACTGCGTCCGATACTACCACGTTTCCTGAGGTATCACGAACAATAAGCAACGCACTGAGCATTGGTACCCCTGAGCTCAAAAGTGTACTGAGCGTCCGTGAAAACTTCGCAATTGCAGAACGCGAAATAATTGCCCCAATGGCGGGTACGTTGAATTTTACCCAGTCGAGCATTTTCTTGCCGGGTTTGGTTTTATTCAAAATCATTATGCCGACAATAAAGACGGCGATACCTATGAGTATCCCGATAAAGTTATTTTTGAGGTTATCGGAAATTCCCATAATAAATTCAGTAAATGCAGGTAATGGTGCACCCTCAAGAAGTTCTGTAAAGATTTTCTTAAACTTAGGAACAATAAAGATCATCAAACCAGCAGTAATTGCAATTGCAAAAGTTAAAACCACAATCGGATAAACCATTGCCGATTTCACCTTTTTGATAATCCTAGTAGCTTTTTCCATGAAGGTTGCTAAACGGTCAAGGATAATTTCTAATGCCCCTGATGCTTCCCCAGCTTTAATCATATTTTGATAAAGGTCATTAAATGAACGTGGATGTTGTGCTAAAGCTTCAGAAAATGTTGAACCACCCTCAATAGAGTTAGCTGTTTCACCTAAAACTTTCTTTGCACTAACATTTTTGGTTTGACGTTCAAGAGTACGCAATGCACGAATCAGTGGCAAACCAGCAGTTAATAGAATCGCAAGCTGGCGAGTAATAATTGTTAAATCCTTATTTTTTATTTTTGCAGGACCTAGTGAAATATTAATTTCACCAGCTTTTTTACCTTGCCCCTCAGTAACTGTTTTTTTGCGTGAAGGTTTAAAGTCTGTTAAAACCAAACCTTGAGTCGCAAGCATCTCCTTGATTGCTTCTGCAGCAGGAGCATCAATGGTACCTTTGTGCTGCTTGCCGTTCTCATCAATAGCCTTGTAGTCAAATAATGGCATAGTTCATTCTCCTCGAATTTTAGCGTTCCATCTTCCTAAATATTATCCTTGTACACCAAGCTTTTGTAACATAGCTTTAGCATTTTTAGCCTTCGTAATCAAGTCATGGTAAGAAATGATACCTTTACTGTATAATTCATACAAGTGGTCATCAAGTGTATTCATACCATATTTTGCTCCAGTTTGAAGCTCTGATTGAATCATATAAATTTTATTATCACGAATCAAGTTCATAATTGAGTCCGTTTGTACCATAATTTCAAATGCCGCAACACGACCAGGTTTATCTTGACGACGTAATAGTACCTGAGAAATTACTGCTTGAACTGAGCCTGCAAGCTGTGTTCTAATCTGTTCTTGCTGAGTTGTTGGAAATGCATCTACAATACGGTTAATGGTTTCAGCAGAACCAGTTGTATGCAATGTTCCAAAAACCAAGTGACCAGTTTCTGCCGCTGTTACTGCTGCTTCAATAGTTTCAAGGTCACGCATCTCCCCCACTAGAATTACATCAGGATCCTGACGTAATGCACGTTTTAGGGCATCGGCGAAACTTACTGTGTCATTACCAACTTCACGTTGCATAATCACACTCTTTTTATGGTTATGATAGAACTCTATTGGATCTTCAATTGTAATAATATGTGCAGGTCGCTCTTGATTAATAATATCAATCATCGATGCAAGTGTTGTCGATTTACCTGAACCAGTAGGGCCTGTTACAAGGACAAGACCACGTGGGCGGTATAGTAAGTCTTTAACTGAAGGAGGTAACCCGATTTGTTCCATTGTCAACAAGTCATTTGGAATCTGACGTAAAACCGCTCCAAAAACCCCTTTTTGTTTAAATGCACTTACACGAAAACGTGCTTTATCTTCATATGCAAAACCAAAGTCGGTACTTCCAACCTCATAAATTTGTTGCAAATTTCCTTCTGATGCAATTGATTTAATTAACCTTTCTGCATCTTCTGGAGTAAGTTCAGGCAAACCAAGTGGGGTCATATCACCATGTAAACGTACTACTGGTGGAACTCCAACTTCTAAGTGAAGGTCACTCACTCCTTCATCTACTACAAATTGTAGTAACTCATTCATTTCAACTTGCATATTATCTAGCCACTCCTAATTTTTCCATATCTAATTTAACTTTAATCTTTAACCACATAAATCACAGCCTAAAAATTTTTAAATCTTATATAAACCACCATTAAACAATAAATTTAAGTGTTTTTTGATATTGTTATTAAATACTTAATATTTATATAAATATCTTTGTTTTGTTGCTCTTTCAAGTTTTCAAAGCACTTAAATGTAATATTTTATGAAAATTAATCAAAAATTATGTTTTGCTGTAATTTAATTCACATTTATTCTATTTTTTGACCTTTTTTATAGAATATAACGTGTCACCTCTTCAAGAGATGATTCACCATCTAAAATTGAACGGATACCATTTTCTTTAATTGTAACCATTCCTTCTTGACACGCTTTTTCTTTAATAACCGATGTTGGTGCATTCGAGTTAATTAATTTAACTAATGATGGTGAAATTTCTAATAGTTCTACAACAGCCTTACGTCCTTTGTAACCAGTATTGTTACATTCTGCGCAACCTCGGCCGAAGTAGAATTGACGTTCGCCGACATCTTCACGCGTTAATTCTAAGCTTTCTAAATCTTCGTCACTTGGAACATAGCCTTCTTTACAAAATGGGCAAACACGGCGAATTAGTCGTTGAGCTAAAACTCCTACTAATGATGATGTAATCAAAAACGGTGCTACTCCCATCTCTACAAGACGTGTTACAGTACTAGATGCATCATTTGTATGTAGCGTACTAAATACAAAGTGACCTGTTAATGATGCTTGAATTGACATTTGAGCTGTTTCAAGGTCACGTACCTCACCAATCATAATACGATCAGGGTCCTGACGCAAAAATGCTTTTAGTGCTTTTTGGAATGTCATTCCCACAGCGTGGTTTACTGGTACCTGAATAATACCTTCAATATCATACTCGACAGGGTCTTCTGCTGTTAATAATTTATCACCAATTTTATTAACTTCTTTCAAACATGAGTAAAGTGTTGTTGTTTTTCCAGAACCGGTAGGGCCTGTTACCAACAAAATACCATTAGGCATTTCAATCATTAATTTTAACTTCTCTACAATATCAGTAGGCATCCCAAGAACGCTAAGGTCGAGATTTATAACCGAACGGTCAAGAATACGTAATACCACAGATTCTCCATAAGCCGTCGGTAGAGTTGATACACGTAAGTCGATAGGCTTACCACGTACTTTCAATTCAATACGACCATCTTGAGGCATTTTACGTTCAGAAATATTAAGTCCACTAAGAATCTTAATACGTGAAATTACAGGAATTGCTAAATTTTGAGGTGGAGGAGGCATCTCATAAAGAGCCCCGTCAATACGATAACGAATCTTAAATTCTTTTTCGAATGGCTCAAAGTGGATATCACTTGCTTTATCTTTAATAGCTTGTGATAAAATAACATTCACAAACTTAACAATAGGTGTTTCATTTGCTGCATTAGCGATATCTTCAGTACTTGCATTGTCTGATTCTAATGTTGTTGGGTCAATATTAAAGTCAGAAAGCATATCAGCAATTGATTCAATGCTTTCGGGATAATATTTTTCAATTGCTGCATCAATTTGTTCTTCGCTAGCAATCATTAGGAAAATATCGTATCCTAGAGAGAAACTCAACTCATCGGCAGTTTGATAATCTAATGGATTTTTATATGTAACAGTTAATGTGCTACCATCAAATGCTAACGGAATGAGTCCGTAAGTTCGTGCTTGGTCTGGATCAACAAGTCCTAAAACATCTGGAGTTAGTTCAACTTGGGTCAAGTCGATAACTTCAGTTCCTAAATTTTCAGCAATTAGTTCTAAAATTTTATCATTTGAAATGATTTCATAGTTCACAAGAACTTCTGCTAAAGGTTTACCAGTACGCTCCTGTTCCTCAATAACCTCGGTCATCTGGTCTTCATCACAAATATGTTCTGAGAGAATAATATCTCTTAATGCTTGTTCTTCATTATTCAGCATATTTTCACCTAGTATTATATAAATTTAATTAATTTTTTCACTTATTCTCTAATAAAGTATATTTATTCTTCATCATCAGTCATTGTTACACGAATAACTTCTTCAAGAGTAGTCGTGCCAGATGCCGCTTTACGAAGTGCGTCCTCTTGCAGTGTTCTCATGCCGCCACGACGAGCTCCTTCACGAATTTCTGCAACTGGTTTTTCGTCGAAAATAGCATCACGTGTTTCTTCTGTCATAACGAAGATTTCATAAATACCAACACGACCTTTGTAACCTGTGCCATTGCAAATTTTACAGCCAAGCCCTTTTTTCCACGTTGTTTTCTTCGCTTCTTCAGGATCTAATGCTAAAATTGCTAATTCGCGTTCTGTTGGTTCATTATCTGCTGAACAACCACTACAAATTCTACGGCATAATCGTTGCGCCATTACAGCACGAACTGCTGTTGAAATAAGGAATGATTTCATCCCCATATCTACCAAACGAGTTACTGCACTTGGTGCATCATTTGTATGTAATGTGCTAAATACCAAGTGACCTGTTAATGCAGCGTTAATCGCAATTTCAGCCGTAGAAAGGTCACGAATTTCTCCAACCATGATAATATTTGGAGCCTGACGAAGCATCGCTCTTAGTGCAATTCCAAAGGTTAGACCTGTTGCATGGTCGGCTTGAACCTGATTAATACCAGAAAGCTGATACTCAATAGGGTCTTCAACGGTAATAATTTTTCTTGAAGGAGTGTTGATTGTGTTCAAAAAAGCATATAGAGATGTTGTTTTACCAGAACCTGTAGGACCTGTTACAAGGAAAATACCATCTGGTAAATTAATAATTTTGTGAATTCGCTCAAGGTCGTCATTATAGAATCCAAGAGCGGGGATATCAAGCTGAATACTTGATTTATCTAAAATACGCATAACGATACTTTCGCCATGAGTTGTTGGAACTGTTGAAACACGTAAGTCAATTTCAGCACCCTCTAATTTTAATTGGATACGTCCGTCTTGTGGAACACGTTTTTCACTAATATCGAGACGGGACATAATCTTTAGTCGAGATGTTAACTGTGCTTGAAGATATTTTGGTGGAGCGTCAATTTCTTGAAGTACTCCATCGATACGGTAGCGCACTCGATAACGTTTTTCTAAAGGTTCAAGGTGAATATCGCTTGCTCCCATTTTATGGGCTTCAACTAAAATTAATGAAACTAAACGAATAATTGGCGAGTCATCATCTTCATCTTCGATTGCGCCAGTGTCCAGTTTAGTTACTCCTGCTTCGTCAATTTCATCTTCACCCATATTAGATAAAAATGAATCCATTGATTCAGTTTGAGTACCATAAAACTGGTCAATTAAATTTTTAATTTGGTCTAAAGGAGAAATTACAGCGTCGACTTCTCTAGCTAAAACATAACGTAATGTATCAAGTGTATCCATATCAGTTGGATCGTTCATTGCAACTGTTAAGATATCTTCACTTAATGACACAGGAAAAATGTGATATTGCTTTGCGATATGAGGAGGAACTTTGCTTAAAAGTTCTTCATCTGGGCGAAACGATGTTAAATCGAATGTTTCAAGTCCATACTCTTGAGCAAGCATCGCCATCATATCTGTTTCATTGACATATTTCAAAAAAACGAGTGCATCTATAATATCAAGAGTGCCTTCACTGCTTGCAACTTTTTCCCATCCTTGATCAATTTGTTCTTGAGTAATCATTCCGTAATGAAGTAATAACTCTATAACGTATTCGCTGTTTTCAATCACGTTGAATCTCCTGCAGATAATTATTTTACAACCAAAAATTAACGATTATAAAAATATACTTACTTTGTGAGCTTTTCAAGTATTATATATAACAAAAACTTTAATTAAAAAAAATAAATTAAAAAATTTTACAAAAGGTACTTGAATTTAAAAAAACATAGTGCATATTAAAAGCACTGAAAAAACAGTAGTACTTGCCGGATTAGCTCAGTGGTAGAGCAACGCACTTGTAATGCGTAGGTCGTCAGTTCAACTCTGACATCCGGCTCCATTCTTTTTTAGTATTTAAATTTGATTGCCGGATTAGCTCAGTGGTAGAGCAACGCACTTGTAATGCGTAGGTCGTCAGTTCAACTCTGACATCCGGCTCCATTTTTTTTACAATTTTAGACTTTCGAAATTTCATTAGAAATTCTTCGAGCCGGATTAGCTCAGTGGTAGAGCAACGCACTTGTAATGCGTAGGTCGTCAGTTCAACTCTGACATCCGGCTCCATTTTTTTTACAATTTTAGACTTTCGAAATTTCATTAGAAATTCTTCGAGCCGGATTAGCTCAGTGGTAGAGCAACGCACTTGTAATGCGTAGGTCGTCAGTTCAACTCTGACATCCGGCTCCATTTTTTTCTCGCTTAAACTTAATTTCATTTCTTGAAAATTACATTTATTGCTTTTATATTAAGGTCATTAACTAAAAAAAGGGAATAGATTATGAAAGAGAATCTTACTAAAGGACTTATTGGGGAAAAAACTGTAAAAGCAGAGCGATTACAGTCATTGGATGTGTTACGTGGTTTTGATATGTTTTGGATTATTGGAGGGGATAAAATTCTGCGTGAATTTATCAAATGGAGTAATTGTCCATGGCTTAATAAAAATGTTATGCCCCATACGCATCACGAGGCATGGCATGGTTTTAAGGCATATGACTTGATTTTTCCGCTATTCATCTTTATTACAGGAGTTACATTACCATTTGTCTTTGAAAAATTATTACAAAAAAATGAGTCAAAAACTAAAATAATTTTAAAAATTATTAGAAGATCATTATTATTGGTATTGTTGGGGTTAATTTATAATGGAATGATGCAATTTCATTTTTCAGAACTGCGAATTCCGAGTGTGCTTGGACTAATTGGCATGGCATATGGGGTAGGTGCTTTAATAGTTCTAAATTTTTCTATTAAAAGGCAATTAATAATCGCTGTATCGATGTTGGTTGGTTTTTATTTTGTTATGTGCTTTATTCCTGGAACTGATTTAACAGCAACAAATACTGTTGCTAGTTATGTTGATAGATTTTTATTGTCCGGTCATTTATACCATAATGGCTGGGATCCAGAAGGGGTGCTTTATATTGCCCCAGCGTCGGTTTTAGTAATTTTCGGCGCTTTAACAGGTAGTTTTTTGAAAAAGAAAGATTTTACTGGCTATCGAAAGAGTGGTATTTTAGCGCTTGCTGGATTAAGCTTTATTATTATTGCATGGGCGTGGAATAAGTTGTTTCCAATTAATAAACAGCTTTGGAGCAGCTCTTTTATTGTTTTGACAGCAGGTATTTCGGCAATGTTAATGGCTCTGTTTTACCTTGTAATTGATGTGTGGAAATTTAGGAAAATGTTTTTTCCTTTTGTGTTGATTGGCAGTAATTCCATATTTATTTATATGGCTTATAAAGCAATTAATTTTTCACATACATCAGACTTTCTTTTTTCTGGAGTGATTAATATGTTCCCAAAATCTTTTGGAGGTGTTTTAATTGCTCTATCAGTAGTGGTTACAGAAGTTTTGCTGTTATGGTTTTTATATCGCAAGAAAATTTTCTTTAAGGTGTAATTAAAATACCTTTTTTGCGGAGCATTATCTTTTAGCTTAATCCGCCAGATATTAAGAATAATGCTCCAATATGAAATGCGCGAATCACCACCGTTGTTAAAACTAAATCGGGCCAAAAGTCCTCATCAGAAACAATTCTAAAGATCCCTGCAAAAATTAATGTTGAAGTACAATAGATAATCCTGAAATCATTAATTTCAAACATACTAAAGATTATCATTAGTAATGGATCAATAAATGCTGCTACAGCAGAGACCACAATAATTTGCTGAGTTGTTAAATCTAGGTTTGTTAATTTGCTAGCAATATAAATGACAAGCCAATTAACAAAAAATAATCCAATTGTAATAAAAAATAACGCTGAAAACTCCATGATTTTACCTATAAATTAAAATATTTTGCAACCGCAATGTAAACATAAAAAGGGTAATAAGCAAGAATCTAGAAACTATTGTTAATAGCACTAAATCAGATCAAATAACGAAAAAAGACTATCATCGTAATAATTCATCCCGTAAAATCAGGAATAAAATTAAATCCAGTTACAATTGTGAATAAAATTACTATTTTTGAAATATCTAACCGTGTGAGCCTTGTCCCCGCCCAAATAATAAAACTATTGATTACTAAATAAATTAATGTAAATTTAAGTATTTTCAATATTTCCCTTTTTACTATTAGCTACAATTTTTATATAAGTATCAAAAGACAATTATAGATGTTTTATGATTGCCTTCTAATAAATTATACCATTAAAAAATTATATTCCAGGAACTGGAGGAGGTACTTGTCCAAAAACTGAGCTTAATTCGGCAACATTAGCTGCTGCGTCCCAGCTTGCCATACCTTCTTTCCAAACCAATGTTTCTTTGGTTAATGTGCCTTGTTGAATCATTTGTGAAATTGCAGCAAAGTCAAAAGGTCCAGTTTGTTGACCATTAACCGCTACAAAGATTTGCACTTGATTTGCACTAGGAATTGGTGGAGGTGCTACATTTGATTGCGCCATTTGGTTCTGGTTGTGTGTTTGAGTCTGTGCTTGAGCTTCATCTTGAACTAATGCACCACCAATTGCGCTTGGCATTTGCTGTCCCATCATCATTCCCATCATGCCGCCCAATGAACCTTCATTGTTTGCCGCGTCGCGTAAAGCTTGCGCCGCTTGATATTGAGAAAATTGATTTAAATTACCAATTGCGCCCATTGAAGCGCGTTCGTCCATTGCTTTTTGTACTTCTTCAGGTAATGAAATATTTTCAACGGCAAAAGATTGTAATTCAATTCCCCAACGTGTGAAATCAGGTGTTAATTTTGCTACCATAGCTTCACCCATTTCATCGTAATTAGCTGCTAACTCTAGTGCTGGAATTTTAAGTTCCCCAACACAGTCACTAAATGATGAAATCAATCTTGCGCGCAATTGCCCTTCTAGATCTTCGCAGCTGAATTCATCACGTGAACCAACAAATTTGCTAATCATTTCTTGTGAAATATTAATACGGTATGAATAATTACCACGTGCACGTAAACGCACCATGCCAAAATCACTATCACGCATAATTACTGGTGTAGCAGTGCCCCATTTGCAATCTAGTATTTCAACTGTGCTAATAAAATATACTTCTGCTTTGAATGGAGAATTAAAGCCATATTTCCAACCTTTTAAAGTTGCTAAAATTGGCATGTTTTGAGTTTCTAATTCATATGTTCCCGGTTCAAAAACATCGGCAATTTGCCCTTCATTGACAAACACTGCTTTTTGTCCAGGTCTAACAATTAGCTTTGCGCCCATTTTAATTTCGTTTTGATAACGTGGAAAACGATGTACTAACGTTGATGAATCTTGATGTTCCCATTCGATAATATCAATAAATTCATTTCGTAATTTTTCAGTAAACCAGCCCATTTTTTTGTCTCCTTATTAAACGTACTTATAAAAATATTTTTTTAAGTACTTTGTAGTGTTAATTGAACAAAGGAGCTCATCACAACTAATGAACCCCTCCATTATTATTATTAATCGCGTTTCGCCCCGTGACGAAATGGGATTTGTACATAATCAAATTGGTCGTCATACATTGGTTGCATTTCTAATTCTGGATGTAATGCGTCATCTATTGCCAAATCTTCATTACTTAAAAATTCACGCAATTGTTCCATTGAAATGTCTGCACCCTGCATCTGTAATTGTTGAAGCATATTTTCTAAATCCAATTCTTCAGTATTTGGCGCATGACCAAAATCAACTCCAGCATCAAATGACATTCTAAACATATTTTCAATTACTGCATGGTGAACTTTATCCATTAATGTTTGGAATAATGCAAACGCTTCATGGCGATATTCAATCAATGGGTCTTTTTGCGCATATTGACGTAAATTAATGCTCGAACGTAGGTGATCCATGTGATGTAAATGCTCTTGCCATAGATTATCAATTGATTCAAGAATGATATAACGACATAGCCAATCAGCTTGTTCATTGTCTTGAGAATCTTGGCGTGAGGTAAATTCATTAGTGATTTTGTCAATAATTATATTTGCTAATGACTCAAAATTTAAGCTTTTCGCATTTTCTTCTTGAGTTTCTTTTAATTCTTCAACAGTAAATGAAATCGGAAACATTGTTAAAAGTTTAGCTGCTAACTTTTCAAAATCAAAAATTTCTTCACCTTCAATTTGTGAAGCCGCAATTAATTCAATTAATTTATTAACTTCTTCGTCAACAATGCTGAAAATAAAGTTCTCTGGTGTTTCACTTAATAATGCGTCTTTACGAATGCCATAAATAATTTCACGTTGTTTATTCATAACATCGTCATATTCCAATGTACGTTTACGCATCGCAAAATGATGTTGTTCTACACGACGTTGCGCTGTTTCAATTGAGCGGTTTAACCAAGGATGTTGTAAATCTTCACCTTCTTCCATTCCAAAGCGTTCCATAATTTTAACAATTCTATCAGAACCAAATAAACGCATTAAGTTATCCTCTAAAGATACGAAGAAGCGTGAGCAACCTGGGTCTCCTTGGCGTGAACAACGACCACGCAACTGACGATCGATACGACGTGAGTCATGACGTGCGCTACCAATAACATATAATCCACCAAGTTCACGAACTTCAGGACCTAATTTAATATCAGTACCACGTCCCGCCATATTTGTTGCAACTGTTACAGCTCCTTTTTGACCCGCATTTGCTACAATATCAGCTTCGTGTTGGTGATTTTTTGCATTTAAAACATTATGAGGAATGTTTGAACTTTTTAGCATACGGCTGATGATTTCAGAATCGTCAACACTAATTGTCCCAACCAAAACTGGTTGACCTTTGGCATGAAGTTCTTTAACTGTATTAACTACAGCGTTAAATTTTTCACGGCGTGTTTTATAAATACTATCATTTAAGTCGATGCGTTGACATGGACGATTTGTTGGAATAACTGTTACATCAAGTTTGTAAATTTGATGTAATTCTGTAGCCTCAGTTTCAGCTGTACCAGTCATGCCTGCCAACTTTTCATACATTCTGAAGTAATTCTGAATAGTAATTGTCGCTAAAGTTTGTGTTTCTTTTTCTATTTTAACATTTTCTTTAGCTTCTAATGCTTGGTGCAGTCCATCACTGAAACGACGTCCTGGCATTGGACGACCCGTATGCTCATCAACAATCACAACTTTATTGTCAGCAACAACATAGTGGAAATCTTTTTCAAATAAGCAGTAAGCCCGTAATAACTGTGAAATATTATGAATTTTTTCACTTTTATCGGAAAAAGCTCGTTGGAAATCTTCTTTTTTTTGTGCTTTTGTTAGCTCATCTAATGACTCATCATTATCAATAGAGTGAATAACTTCAAGCATATCTTCAACAATAAATGCATTTGGATCATTCGGAGAAATTGCTGTGTGACCTTTTTCTGTTAAGTCAGCCTCATGGCGTTTTTCATCAATTACAAAAAATAGATCACTTTGTACTTCTTGAATCATTCCTTTATTCATGTCACTACGGACAAAAGATTCTTTTTTCTCTAATTGCTTTAAAATGCTACCATCTTCAAGAATATGCATTAATTGTTTATTTGATGGCATTCCTAATTTTACTTGGAACAATTTTAAATAGGCGTCATCAAGCTCTTCTTTAGTAGCGTTTTCATTCGTTAAAACAGATTTCGCTTTGCTTAAAAGCTCAGAGCACAATTGACTTTGTTTACGGAATAAATCTGCAACAGGAGCAGATAATTCATGGAATTTATGAGTTGAAACCGCTACTGGACCAGCAATAATTAATGGAGTTCTCGCTTCATCAATTAAAATACTGTCAACTTCGTCAATGATAACATAGTAGTGATCACGTTGAACCAAACGATCTTTATCATTTGCCATACCCATATCACGAAGATAATCGAAACCAAACTCACTGTTTGTTCCATAGGTAATATCACAATTGTACGCTTCTTTACGTTCAGCAGAGTCCATTGAATTTTGAATACAACCAACTGTTAAATCTAAAAAGTTATAAACAGCTCCCATCCACTCACAGTCACGGCGCGCTAGGTAGTCATTAACTGTTACTAGTTGACAGTTTTTGCCTGTTAAAGCATTTAGATATAGTGGAAATGTTGCCACCAAAGTTTTACCTTCACCAGTTGCCATTTCTGCAATATTACCACGGTGTAACGTAACTCCACCCATGATTTGCACATCGTATGGGATCATATCCCATTCTAGTTCATGGTCGCACACAACTACACGTGCTTTATTATCGGTTAAACGACGACACGCGTTTTTAACTGTTGCAAAAGCTTCTGGTAAAAGATTATCTAAAGATTCGCCATCAGTATAACGCTTTTTAAATTCGGCTGTTTTAGCTTTTAATTCTTCATCTGATAACTTCTGATATTCAACTTCGAGTTGATTTATTTTTTGAACCAATGGACGCATTCTTTTAATATCACGTTCTGATTTCGATCCAAAAAGTTTTTTTAATATTCCACTAATCATTGAGTAAATTCTCTCCTTTGGTTATATAACAAAATTCCTTAATTATTATTTTTTGATATAACCAATTTTTATGATTTTGAACCTGGTTGTTCAATTTCTTTGCCTTCAGCACATAATGGGCACTCAGCTGGCTCATATGTTGCTAAATTTAGTTCTAGTAAGCTTTTATGTTCAACATCAAATTTTGCATTGCCAGCGCTGCGGTCGACAATTACTGCCACGCCAACAACTTCACCACCGTGCTCTTTAACTAAATCAATAGTTTGTTGAACTCTACCACCACGAGTAATCACATCTTCTGCAATTAAAACTTTTTCGCCCTTCTTGATTGAAAAACCACGTTTTAAAACTAACTCGTCATTTACTTTGTCTGCAAAAATTGCTTTCGTGCCAAGAGCTTTTGCAACTTCTTGTCCAACGATAAGACCGCCAACCGCAGGAGAAATTACCGTTTCAACTTCGATATCTTTAAATTTTCTAGCTAATGCCTCACAAACAGTTGTTGCAACTTCTGGCCATTGTAATAAAATTGCCGCTTGGAAAAATTGATTGCTATGTAAACCACTACGTAGTTTGAAATGTCCGTTTAAAAGTGCACCGCTATCTTCGAAAATTTTTAATACTTCTTCTTTCTTCATTATTTATATATTTATCCTTATTAATTATACTTTTTGATTGTTATTTATTATCTAAATGTATCAGGTGAAGATGGTGCTACCCAAACATGGAAGTCAACTTTTTTATCACCTAACTGTAAAGTTATCATTGTGTTTAATCTCGTTAAGAGTAATGCATAAGGAATTTTGACCTCTCCAGCTGGAACATTAACAGCCACATTACAATCACCAAGAATATCTTCTGCTTCACGAATGGCTAAAACTAAATTCAACATACGCTGAAGCTTATTTCTAAGGTCATCATCAAATTCATAAGCGCTATGGCATTTGGGACAAACTGCTTGAAAATCATTCTTTGCTACATCAATAAGATCAAACTGAATAACTTCATCACAATTATCGCTTAAACAAGTAAAATCAATTTTTGCTTTTGCATCAATTGCTTCTAAATTCATTATAAAATCTCCAAATTATAGAGTGTTATTTTTATTTTATTCGTAAAAAAACGAAAAACTCAAATAATATAGTTTGCAATTTCCTATTATTAAAGCATTTTTTAATAAATAAAATAGATTATTTATATTTTAAAGCAAAAATAATTCGAAAAAAAGTTAAAAATCTGCAATATAGTAAAAATTAAGGAAAATACCATGCACTTTCGACCATGTATCGATTTACATGATGGGCACGTTAAACAAATTGTTGGCGGAACATTATCAGACTCTGGAGCAACTGAAAATTTTATTTCAGATAAAGATTCGGCATACTACGCAGAGTTGTACCAAAAAGACAACTTAACGGGAGGTCACATTATAAAATTAGGTGCAAATAATGATGAAGCTGCATTGATGGCACTAAAAGCGTATCCATATGGTATGCAAATTGGAGGTGGCATAACGGCAGAAAATGCTAAGTTTTGGTTAGATAATGGCGCAGAAAAAGTAATTTTAACTTCGTATATATTTTCTGATGCTAAACTGAATATTAAACGATTAGATAAAATTGTTGAAATCGTTTCTAAAGAAAAATTGGTTTTAGACTTAAGTTGCCGTAAAAAAGGTGATCAATATTATATTGTAACAGATCGTTGGCAAAAATTTACCAATATGGAGGTTAATGCAAAAACACTAGAATTCTTAGCAGGGTATTGTAGCGAATTTTTGATACATGCGGTTGATGTTGAAGGTTTACAAAGTGGTGTGGATAAAGAGTTAATTGCTCTAATGGGCAAGTTTTCGCCAATTTATAGTGTTTATGCAGGCGGAATTTCATCAATGGATGATATTAAATTGATTATGGAATATGGCAACGAAAATGTTGGTTATACTGTTGGCAGTGCGTTGGATATTTTTGGTGGAAAATTATTGAAGTATAATGAAGTTGTGGAATATGATAAACAATTTTCAAATGAGTAAATCGTAGGGCTGTTTTGGATAATAAAAAGAATAGTAAGAAAGATAATAACATAAAAGATTTTAAAACGAGAATTTTTAAACAATTAGCAGAATCTGAAGATCAACTACGGTTAATTGATTATGTTAAATTAACAAAATATCAGCAAAAAATTATCGCAAGGCAACGTCGTAAACAGCCAATCGATAAAATGTTATTGCGTCTCAAAAAGAGCGTTGAGTTGGGCGTAAAACGTTCCTTAAAGGAGGTTGCTAAAAATTTAGAAAAAAATGTTAGTTATCCAGAAAATTTACCAGTTTCAGAACGTCATCAAGAATTAACAGAATTAATTTTAAATAATCAAGTTATTATTGTCTGTGGAGCAACCGGTAGCGGTAAAACGACTCAGTTGCCAAAAATTGCACTAGATGCGTTGCGTGGTCGAAAAGGGTTTATTGGTTGTACTCAGCCACGCCGTTTAGCCGCGAATTCAGTTTGTAACCGAGTTGCAAGTGAATTAAAAGTTTCGGTAGGAAATGAAGTTGGTTATAAAGTTAGGTTCGATAATAGTTGTAACGATAAAACAGTTGTGAAATTTATGACTGATGGGGTTTTGTTAGCAGAATCAACTAATGACCATAAATTATTGCAGTATGATACGTTAATTATTGATGAAGCACACGAGCGTAGTTTAAATATAGATTTTATTTTGGGTTATTTAAAAAATCTATTACCTGAGCGACCTGATTTAAAAATTATTATTAGTTCAGCGACGTTGGATGCTGAAAATTTTTCGCAATTTTTTGATAATGCTCCAATTGTTGAAGTTGAGGGGCGAACATATCCAGTTGAGCGATTTTTCATGGAGCCAAAAGAAGATGAAGAATTAAGTAATCACGTTTATCGTGCAGTGAAGTTTATCAGCGATATTGATAAAGAGGGTGATATTTTAGTATTTTTACCAGGCGAACGTGAAATTCGTGAAGTTGCTGAACATTTGACTGGGCGTTTAATTAAAAATAGTAGTGAAATATTACCATTATTTGCCCGAATGGGACTAGCCGAACAACAACGAATTTTTTCCACAAATAATCAACGCAGAAGAATTATTTTAGCAACAAATGTTGCTGAAACATCATTAACAATTCCTGGTATTCATTATGTTATTGATTCGGGATTAGTTCGTATGAGTCGCTACAATCCACGAACGAATATTCAAGAATTGAAAATAGAACAAATTTCACAGGCCAGTGCCAAACAACGTATGGGACGTTGCGGACGTATTGCAGAAGGAGTTTGTGTTGCGTTATATGATGAGGAAGTTTTCAACGATAGTAGTGAATTTACCGATCCTGAAATTTTACGAACATCATTAGCTGGAGTTATTTTGCAAATGGCAACGTTACGTTTGCCGTCTTTAGAAGAATTTCCGTTATTAGATCGCCCAGAAAATGGTTTAATCCGTGATGGTTATAAATTATTGACAACTTTAAATGCCCTCGATTATGAATTTCGTTTAACAGGGGAGGGCGAACGAATTGCCAAATTTAACATTGATGTGCACATTGCAGCAATGATTAGCTATGCTGAAAAAGTTGGCTGTTTAAGTGAAATTTTAGTTTTAAGTTCATTTTTAAGTATTCAAGATGTTCGGGAACGCCCAATTGATAAACAGCAACAAGCAGATACAGCACACAGTCAATGGTTAGATCCAAATTCAGATTTTATCACAATTTTAAATTTATGGAATTTTATTCGCCAAACTGAAGCTGAATCACAAAATAATCGTTTATCATGGTCGAAATTAAGAAAAATTTGTCGCACTAATTTCTTAAATTTTAATCGCATGCGTGAATGGCAAAATTTATGGAATGAATTATCCTCTACGGTGCGTGATCTAAAGTGGAATTTACCTAAAAATTATAACAAAGAAATTGAAGATGTTAATTATGATTTAGTACACAAGTCGTTGTTGAGTGGATTGCCGACAAACGTTGGGAAATATGACATGGAAAATGGTTGCTATAGCGGAGTGAAAAACCGTAAATATCACATTTTTCCAGGTTCGGGTTTATACAGCGGTAACAAAAATAGCGGTAAAAAAGATGTGCCGTCGACTCCTGAATGGATTTGTTCTTTTGAATTGGTTGAAACTAGTAGGCTATTTGCTCGAACTGTTGCTAAAATTAAACCAGAATGGTTAGAGGAATTATTCCCTCAGTTATGCCGAAAAAATTATCGTAATGCCTATTGGAGTGAAAAACGCGGGTTTGTTTATGCATTGCAGAGCGTTAATTTTGGAGCATTAAAGATTATTGATGGGCGCCGTATTCATTATGGAAATATTGACCCTAAAGATGCCCGTGAAATTTTTATTCGTGATGGGCTAGTAACTGGAAATATATTTACACATGCTATGTGGTTAAAAATTCATCGCAAAATGTTAAAACATATCGAGTTATTGGAAACTAAAATTCGTCGTCCAGCTGGATTGTTAGATACTGAAGCAATTTTTGACCATTTTGATGCTATTATTCCTGAAAAGGTGAACTCAAAGAAGTCACTGGAGAAATGGCTGAAAAAATCGAAAGAGAAAATTGCTATACAGTGGCAGGATGCCGTCATCGAACAAATGGAACCAATTGATTTCAATGAATATCCAAACACTGTTGAGTTAAACAGTCATAAATTTAGATTAAATTATCAATTTGCTCCAGGCGAAGATAATGATGGAATTACTGTTTACGGTACAACTGACCAGATTTCATTGTTGCCACCATACTTTGTTGAGTGGAATATTGAGCCTTATCGTGTTGAAAAGGTTGCGTTATTAATTAAATCATTATCAAAACCGCAAAGACGTTTGTGCAACCCTGCTCAAGATAATGCTGAAATTTTTTGTGAAGCGGTTAAAAATGGTGAAATTGATATAGAGCAACCATTAGCGAATGCTTTAGCAGATTTTCTTCAAGAACATTGCAATTGTCCAACTATGCCGCGTGATTTTGATTTTGACCGTTTGCCGCATTATTTGACAGTTAATGTTGGAATTTTAAATGCAAATGGAAAAATTGTGAACATGGTTCATGGTTATCCGCAAGGTATTACTTATAAAAGTGTCATTAGTTTGAAAAATGTAAAAACAAATGATGCTAAAAATAATTCATCTTCAAAACAAGATGATGATTATTATTTAACTGCGGGATATTTTACTGAATGGCCTGAGAATTTAACATTGCCTGATACAGTTTATTTAGCGGATCAAGATATTAACGCATACGTTTGTTTAGGGTGCGTTGATGATAGTAACAATGAAGTTGAGGTTAAATTATTAAAAGATTTTGATGAAGCTTTTGAAGAACACCGTCAGGCATTGATTAGGCTATTTACAAATTTGAATGCACAACAACTGAGAATGTATCAGAAAAAGTTGCCAATCAGTAAAAATACTGAATTAGAGCTTTATCATGTTGACCCAGTTAAATGTTATGTGAATGATATTATTAATGAATCAATTATTGAATCGGTAACCAATAATGGAGAAGTTCTAATTCGTGATTTTAAAAAATGGGATGAACGTCATCAAATCGGTTTAGGAAATTTGTATGGCGTGTTAAGTGCTAATTGTCAATTTTTAGAATCAATTATGGAGCAAAAAGAGCATGTTGACTCATTGTTTATGGAATTGTATGAGGATGGTAGCTATGATTTTGCAACTGAAGATATTCTTAAGCAATTAGAGTTTTTGTTTCGATATAATTTTATTACAGCAAATGAATTATTTTGCGAATATCCTCGTTATTTGCAAGCGTTGCAGATTCGTCTCGAACGACTTAAAAATTTCCCTGCTAAAGATGAGGATAAGACCGAACGAGCTAACTTAAGTTTCTTTGTGGAACGATTAAGCTTAGCGCTTGAGGCTGTTTCAAAATTTGAGGATAATTTTGAATTAAGAAGATTTGCGATGTTGCTTGAAGAATATCGCATTGCAACTTTTGCCCCTGAAATAGGACTAAGAGAAAAAGTTTCACAGAAAAAACTCAATAAACTTTGGGATGATATTCGTTTATAGGATACTTATTTTCACTAAACAATGCTGTCAAATTGTGAATTTGGCTGAACATAGTCATTCATTTCACTGATTTTTACGTGTTCTTTGTTTAGAATGTATTTTTTGATTTTGAAGAAGAAAAATACAGCCACAATTGCAGCAACTATATCAGATAATGCGATGGAAAACCAGACACTATTTTCAATTGGAATATTTAAATTGTATGTTTTTATGATAAGCGGAAATAGTAACACGAAGGTTAAAAATAGCCCTACTTGACGGAATATTGAAAAATAAAGTGCTGGTTTAGCATTACCTAAAGCTTGGTAAACTGTTGTTAAGATAATATGCAACGCTGCAAAAGGTACTCCTAAACAGAGTATTTTCATGCCATCTATGCATGAGTCAAGTAAATGTTTATCTTTTAACATTGTTAACGAAAATGGTTCAGCAAAAATATAAATTAATGATAAGGCAACTATCCCTACACTAATTCCCCAAACCATACTATCGCGAATTGCGATTAATATTCTTTTATACTCTTTAGCTCCAAAATTTACCCCAACAATTGGTTGAAGCCCTTGAGCTATACCAATAATGGGTAGTACAGCAAATAGAAATGCTTTTGAAATAATACCATATACAGCAATATTATCTTCATTAGTATAATAGCGCAAAATATTATTAATGACTGAGAGATTGAAACTTCCCGCAATATTCATAAAAAATACAGATGCTCCAAGTGCGACTATTCTTAAAAAAATTTTCTTTTCAACAATCCACATCTTTAAATCAACTGAAATAAGAGTTTGTTTTGAATGATAATAGTATAGTTGGTAAACTAAAGTAATAACTTTTGATAAGGTTGTTGCAATAGCCGCTCCAGCAATGCCCCATTTAAAAACAACAATGAATAGCCAATCAAGGAAAATGTTACTTAGCACTCCTGACACGACTCCAATCATTGAATCTTTTGTATTACCTTCAGCCCTTAAAATATTGTTGCCGACAATGCAAAGTGGGAAAATAATGGTGCCAGGTAACATCCAATATAAATATGTTCGGGAATCGTGTAAAACAGTTTTGGTTGCTCCCATCAAATAGAGTAGTGGATCAGCAAAAATATAACCAATTGCTGTCATTACAACGCCTAGAATTAAGCTTAAACAAAAAGCATTGCCAGCTATTAAATTTGCTCTTTTATAATCTTTATCACCCACGGCATGAGAAAAGATTGATGATGCTCCTACTGCAATCATAATTGCAAATGAAAAAGATGTGATATTCAAAGGTAGCACAACTGTGCACGCTGTAATACCACTTTTTCCCACGTATTGACCCAAAAATATTGTATCTACTAAACTAAATAATGCCGTTGCTAACATCGCAATAACTGCTGGTGTCGACATTTTTAATAATAGTAAATTAATATTTTCAGCTGTTAGTTTGTGTTGACTCATAATCTCTTGTAATCTCTAAAAAAATATTTCCTAAGTTTCAATATAATTTAATATAATTATCCTGCAAGGAATTTAGGAAATAAAAAAACATATTTCAGTAAAATCCCGAAATATGTTTTTCAATATGTAGTTAGCAATGAAATTAAATCTTTTGTTTTCCGTTAACAAAGGCTTTAATAACATTGAACTCTTTATCTAATATAACAATATCAGCAATATAATTTGCTTCAATTTTTCCTAAATTTTCAAGCTTTAATTCACGAGCTTGATTTAGTGATGTTGTCTTTACTAGTTCTTTTAAAGGAAGGTTTGTAATTTCATAGACATTTTTAAGTGCTTTATTCATGTGTAATGTACTACCTGCCAATGCTCCGTTTGATTTTAAACGTGCTGCACCATCTTTAATTACAACTTCAAGTCCGCCAATTGATGCTTCACCATCTTCAAGTCCGCTTGCTTCCATTGCATCAGTGATTAATTGAATAAAATTAGGAGTCTTAATTTTGAATGCTAATTGAATCATTGGGTCGCTTAAATGAATACGGTCGCAAATCATTTCAATTGTCACATCATCATGTAAAAATCCAGCACCAACTAAGCCAATGTCACGGTGATGAAGTGCTGTCATTTGGTTGCAAAAATGACTTAAATTATTTAAACCTTGCTCGTGTGCTTCAGAAAACTGTGTATAAGTTGCTAAACTATGAACGCATGATGGGCAAATTCCTGCTTTTTTTAGTTGGCTAACAAATTCAGTTCCGCCTTCAGTTTCAATTGCAAATGAAACTTTTAGAACCTTAGCAATTTTATTCAAACGTTCCACTTCTTCAATGCTTGGCTCACGAACAAAATCAGGATTTTGAGCACCAAGTTGTTTGCAATTTAAATATGGACCTTCAAGGTGAACTCCAGGAATTTTTGCGCCTGGCAATTCTTCTTTTGCCATATATTTAGCAACTTCAGTTAAACTTTTAGTTAAAATATCCTCAGGTAAAGTCAAGGTTGTCGCTAAAACACTTGTCACACCCTCAGTTAATTTATCAACAGCGATTGTCGTAATACCATCAACATCAGTGCTCGTAAAGTCGTGACCGCTACGTCCATGGCAATGAATATCAATGAAGCCTGGCATAACATAGTTATTTTCTGCATTAATTACTCTATCTGCTGAATTCAAATCAATACTATCAATGTTTGTATAAACTTGTGAAATCTTATTATCAATAATTTCAACGACAGCATTTTCCATTTCAATATTTGGAGATATTACATGGCAATTTGTTACAAATGTTTTCATTATCTTTTTCCTAAAATTTTACCATTACATTAAGCTTGTAAACTTGGTAATGTTGCTGCGATCACAGCTTGACCATGGCGCTTAAATTGCTCATCTGGAGTTCTGAAATGAATATTTTTTGCTAATTCAGGGAATTCAATTTTCAGTACATCTTCAGCAATATCTAAAATCATGTTACCACCCGCTCCACTAGTTACTCGACCTAAAATCAGAAGGTTTTTGATTTCATAAAATTCTGCGTAATGAGCAATTGTGTAGGCAAAATAAACACCAATTGTTTGATAAATTTTTACCGCACGCTCATCTTTTTGTTCCATTAGTTTTTGTACTTCAACTAAACGTTCAGGGAATGGCATTTCTTGAGGAAAATCAATTCCCGCAGCTGGGGCAATACGAGCAACACATTGTTGTGAAAAATATTGAACTCCACAACCAATATCGCCACTCCATTCATCGATTGGGTTATTTTCATCACGATAATCAACAGGTGCAAATGCTAATTCATTTAACCAGTCCGTAATATTACCTTCGCCATTAACATAGCCAACTGCTTCACTTGTTCCCATGGACATACCTAAAACGGCTGTGTCATCTAGTGAAATTGCACCAGCTAGAGCTGTTACATCACCATCGTTTGCTACAATAAATGGCACATTGTTATATTCGGCAGCACACGAATCAAAAATATTCACAACTTTATCTTTGAAATCTTGCTCACTAACACCTCGGAAAAGTGACGCAATTCTCACTTGATTATCAACATAAACTCCTGCCGCGCTTCCGCCAATAGCATCAACACGTGGCAATTTTTCAGCAGCACGTTTTAATGAATCTAAAATGCCTGCTAAATGCCATTCGGGATCTTGTTCAAAGTATGGAGACCATTCAACTTCTTCAGAGTGAACAACTTCTCCATCAATAGTCGCAGCGCATTTACGGTCAGAACCACCTAAGTCAAAGCCAATTCTGCAACCATCAGTGTTACCACCTAGTTTAATTGAAATCTCTTCGCTTTGAGGAGAATCTGCTAAACTTGAAGCTGTAACGGTGAAAGGTTTACCATAAATTTTTTCACCCATGATTTCAAAATCAAAAGCACGCGCTCCAGTCGGAGAGTAGATATCTTTAATAGCCATTGCAATGTCGTCGGCTCCAGAAATCACAACTTCATAGCCACCTTTAGCCCATAGTAAAAATTTTATCAAACGCTCAATGTATTTTACATTGACTTCCTTGTATTGCTCTTCATTTGGGAATACTGCGGTTTCGAAAACGGAAACTGTACCACGAGGTCTTTTTAAGCTAATTTTTATAGCTCGGGCATTTTTGTTTTCTAATACTAGACGACGATATTCTTTGTTCCATAATACAGCAGGGGTGAACTCTGGATCTAGAACTGGTTTTATTTTGATCAAATCTTGAACATTAATATTTAAACTGCTCATTGTTGCTATGGCTCCTAAACTATTTTGCTTTTTAAAACAATATTTAAAACTTTTTAACACATCATGTAAAAAATAGCATAAAATGGAGGTAATGTCAAGTAAAATAAACTAAAAATACGTTATTATGGAATAATTCTACAATAAAAGTGTTGATATTACGCAATTATTAATTGTAAAAAAGTGTAAAGGGTGAAATTAAAGCGTTAATTTCTGAACCAACTAGCAGGGTCGAGGTTATAAAATTTTTGGAAAACATTATATATTTGTGGGTGTTGTTTTTCTAATAATAGGGGCATATCAAAGAATGCTTCCGAACATACTGCATAGAATTCTGCGGCATTCACGCTTCCATATTGGTCAATAACATCGTATTTATGAAATGACTTTAATCTGAAATTTGCAAATTCTTCTCGAAAAATTTGCTCCCATTCATTTAGTTTAGCTCTATTAAAAATGGCGGGGATGCCATCTGTAGGACCATTTTCAGCATCAAGTTGATGAGTGAATTCATGAATTATTACATTAGATGCAGTGTTTAAATTTTGGCTATCATTTAAGCACACGTCCCATGCTAAGACAATTGTGCCTGCAGAAAATGATTCGCCAGCCACAACATGTTCGGATTCAGATAAAACATTTTCACTAGCTGCTGTTAAGTTATTATTTTTATAAACGCCAGGATATAAAATAATAGTTTGTAAATAGGGATATAAGTCATTTTCACTATTGACAATTGGTAGGCATGCATTCGCTGCAATGATGATTTTATGGAGAACATCTATTTTAAGTCCTCCACAGCCTTCAAAATTTTTTTCATGGATAAAAAAAGAAATTTTTTTATGAAGCTTTTCCTTGATATCTTTGGGTAAATATTGGTAAATTGCAAAGTTTTTAAAAAGAAAAATTTTCCATTTTTCTGGAAAGATGCAGTTTGCTAATTTTTTCCTCAATAGTGATTTTTTCATCATCAAGAAAATAATTAAAGATAAAATTAGGACAGCAAAGACGCTGAATATTATTATGAGTAAAATATCGTGGTTCATGAGTTTAATGCTGTCCTAAAAATATTTATGATCATTAGCTACTAGTAATTTTAAGTCTCTAACAACAATATGTATGTTTTTTTAGGAATTTGCAACTAATGTTAAGCGATTTTGCTCTTGTTTTTTGAATTTTAAGAATCTGCTACATTGTAGTTTACGATCATAACCAAGCATAGTTCCTAAGATGAAATCTTCTTCAGGAGTGTATTCGTTAAGAAATTTTTTATTAATCTCTTTGACAACCGCAACACATTCAGGAGCACCAAAAAAAACATTAATTTTGCTGCTATTAATTTGTTCAATGTGGTATGCTATTTTGTTGCGTTCAAGTTTTGCTTTTATTTGTTCTTGATAATCAATTGGTGCTGTATGTAAAATTAAATTACGTAATCCTTTTTGATATTCATATATATGATGGATAAAAACTTTCATGGTTAAATTCCTTATTTTTTTTTGACCACTTTGTTAAATATGGGGGGCAGTGCCCCCCTTTATTGTCCGAAAAATTAACTCAGGTCAAAAAGTTAAATTTATTATTTATTTTATTTCTTGTATAATTTGGTTTGTCCATTGCTCAATTCGCTCGTCAGTTAATTCAGCTTGATTTTCTTCATCTAAAGCTAATCCAACAAAGTTTGTATCATCAAGCAAGGCTACAGAATCGTCAAACTCATAGTTGGCTGTACTCCATTTTCCAACTAGTGTTGCGCCAGAATCTTTTACGTCATTGTAAAGAATTCCTAATGCATCAATAAATGTATCTGAAAATCCATGTTGATCTCCAGTGCCAAAAAAGGCAATATATTTGCGGTCTAAATTCAAATCTTTAAGAAAATTAATATTAAACCAGTCATCTTGTAGTTCACCAAGACCCCAAGTTGATGAGCCAAATAAAATTAAATCAAAATTTGCAAAATCATCTTGTGAAATTACTTCTGTTGCATTCAGCAATTTGGTTTCAATATTTTTGTTATTTAAAGATGTTGAAATTTTTTCTGCCGCTGTTGCCGTGTTACTTGTTGTTGAACCAAAAATTATTAATGCTTTCATGAATTATCTGTCCTTTAGTTAGGGGTTCCTAATTTGATTGTATTATAACTTATGCTATCCTAATTAAAAAATCAAGTCTGATTTCAAAAAAAGTTATTTTTTTTTACAAATTGTAAATGAACAAGAACGAATTATATTAAATGTGAAATTTTTATTAATAATATAATTATATATATGGAGATAAACAGAATGACTGTATCAATTGAAGAAATTAAAAGCGAACTATATAAGATGGGTGAAAAGGCTGTTAAGGCAGCGCAAAGTTTAGCGGCAATGACAACGGATCAAAAAAATATCTGTTTAGAAAAAATGGCTGATGCGCTAGAAGCTAATGCTCAAGAAATTAAAGAACAAAATGCTTTAGATCTAGCTGCAGGTAAAGAGAATGGTCTGAGTGATGCAATGCTTGACCGCTTAAAATTGGACGATGAGCGAATTAAAGGTATGGCAATAGGTTTGCGTGAAGCTTCCGAATTACCAGATCCAGTTGGTACTGTTTTAAGTGAAACAGAACGTCCTAATGGCTTGGTAATTAAAAAGGTTTCAGTGCCAATTGGTGTTATTGGAATTATCTATGAATCACGTCCTAATGTGACAGCAGATGCTGCTGGTTTATGTTTAAAAGCGGGCAATGCTGTTATTTTACGCGGTGGTTCTGAAGCGATTCACTCAAACTTAGTTATTGCTAAATATCTAAATGAGGCAGGAGTTGCTGCAGGATTGCCAGACGGTGCAGTGCAATTATTGCCATGGACAGACCGCCAAGCGGTTGGCGTGATGGTAAAAATGGATGAATATATTAATTTAATTATCCCTCGTGGTGGTGAGCGTTTGATTAAAGCTGTTGCTGAACAATCTACAATTCCAGTTATTAAACACTATAAAGGTTTATGTCATTTATATGTTGATGCATCTGCTGACAAAGACATGGCGATTGCAACAATTATTAACTCAAAGTGTCAGCGTCCAGGCGTATGTAATGCAATTGAAACATTATTAATTCATAAAGATGCGGCAAAAGTATTTGGTAAAAATATTGCTGAAGAATTAATCAAAAATGGTGTCGAAATTCGTTGTGATGAATTATTTAAAGAGTATTGCCCAAAGGCTACAATTGCAACTGAAGATGATTATAATGAAGAGTACCTAGATTTAATTATTTCAGTTAGAGTTGTAGATTCAGTTGAAGAAGCGATTGAGCATATCAATAAGTATGGATCAATGCATAGCGAGTCAATTATTTCAAATGACGCAGTTAGTGCTGAAAAATTCTTGAACTTAGTCGATGCGTCAACAGTTTATCATAATAGTTCAACACGTTTCACTGATGGTGGTGAATTCGGTTTTGGTGCAGAAATAGGCATTAGTACTGATAAACTTCACGCACGTGGACCAATGGGGTTAGTTGAATTAACAACTTACAAATACAAAGTTTACGGAACAGGGCAAATTCGTTAAATTAGAGAAGGTTGAATTGTTTACAATGTCAAAAAAAAGTTATCGAAAAATTTTTATCCCAGGTTGGGCTATTGAAACAAAACATTATCAAAAAATTGTTGATAGTGTTGAAATTTTAAAAGAGTGTGAAGTTGCTAGTTTTGGATATTTTAAAGAGCAAATTGCTAAGCGGCAATTTAAGCTTGATCTTAACAATCCTGCTCAGCAAATAAATGATTATGTTGACAATGACAGCACTATTGTTTTTTGTCATTCATTAGGCTCAATTTATACACTTCAAGCGGCATTGTTGAATGAAAATATTAAAGCTGTAATTGTTTTTTCAGGCTTTGCAAAGTTTGCTGAAGATGTTAAATGCTGGGAGTTTGGACAAAATGTTCGGGCTTTACGAGCTATGAAAATGATGTTACGTAAAAACGCAAAAGGTTTAATTGAAAATTTTTACAAAAATTGTGCGACTCCAAAGTCAAATAATTTTGTAATTCCAGAAAATTTTGATAAAAAATTGTTACAAGAGGGTTTAGAACAGCTAATTGAACTTGACATTCGTGAAAATTTAACTAAAATAAGGGTGCCTGTAATTTTTATTCATGGCGATGAAGATCAAATTTGTCGTTGTGAAGTGGCGCGTGATTCGCAAAAAATAATAGATAATTCAGTTAATAGCGAATTTCATTCTATTTCAGGAACAGGGCACAATTTATTGTTTGATAGCATTGAAAAATGGCAAAAAATTGTGCAAGATTTTGTAGAAAAAATATAACCATACCGAAGTTGATGATAGTTGATAAGTTAGTAAACAAAAATTTTTCTGAAAATGCTGAAAATTATGATGTAGCAGGGTTGTTTCAAAAAAAAGCTGCAGCTGATTTTTTTGAGTTGCTTCAAGAAAAAAATATTTTTAAGCAAGATAAGAATTCCTCTAAAATTGATATTTTAGAAGTTGGGGCTGGTACTGGTTTTCTTACAAAGTACTTGAGCATGTTGAATAATGTTAATAATTTGATGGTAAGTGATTTATCAGATGAAATGTTAACAGTTTGTGAAAAAAATATTTTAACACAAATCAATGATGATTCAACGCTAAAGTTAAATTTTGCAAAATTTGATTTTAATCAACAGAATAATAATTTGCCACAATTTAATGTCGTAGCTTGTGCAATGGCACTGCAGTGGGCAAATGATTTAACTAGAAGTGTGGAATTTATAACTGAACATTTGCAAGCTGAAGCGAGTGTTTTTTGTTTTACAACCTTAACTGAGAACACTTTTGTAAAATTACAAGAAGCATTTGTAAACTGTAAATTGAGCTATTCTGGACCGAAGTTTTTAACAGTTGATAATATTAAAAATAGTTGTGAAAAATATTTTGATGATGTTGAGATTTCAATAAAAAAATATCACGTGGCGTATGATGATGTCATGAAATTTTTAAAAGGCATTCAATTAACAGGAGCGGGGAATGCTACTGTTAAAAAATTAAAGATTAAAGATTTGCGGGCGGTTGTTAAAGAATACGAAAAGCTGAATCGCGAGAACAAAAATGCTGTTGCTGATTATGAAGTAGCAACAGTGATTTGTAGAAAATTAACAAAAATAAAAGATTAGATGAAAAATATTATTAGAAAAGTTGCTGCATTTACAATTGGTTGTCGTTTAAACCAAGCTGACACTGCATTAATTTTTGACCGTTTAGAGAAAGAAGATTTTGAGATAGTTGATACTTCATATGAAGGTGAAATTGGCATTCTAATTATCAATTCATGTACGGTAACTTCTTCCGCTGCTGTGAAAAGCCGTAATGCAGTGCGTAAATTTCGCAAATTACATCCTGAATGTTGTATTGTTTTAACAGGATGTAGTGCCGAAGTAGATACAGAAATTTGGCAAAAAGAATTGGGTGTTAGTTTAGTTGTTCCTAACAGTGAAAAGAGGAATATTGTAGAATATTTAGACCAGTATTTTGCCAATAAAATGCAATTTGGCGAATCATTAATTATTAGTAGAAATGAGCATATTCATGAAACAAAATGTCATGAAAATTTTCTTGAAGAGGCTTCTACAGCTAATTATTTCAAGAGTCGTGCCTTTTTAAAGGTACAAGAAGGCTGTAATAATTTTTGTAGCTACTGCATTGTACCATATGCGCGTGGACGTGAACGTTCACGTGAATATGATGAACTGGAAGCTGATTTTAAACAACTGTTAGCTCAAGGTTATAAAGAAATTATCTTAACAGGAGTTAATGTAAGTTCATACAGTGATAGAAAAAGTGGTAAAAATTTAGTCGATTTAGTTGAGGCATTAACTGCAATTGAAGGAGATTTCAGAGTTCGTTTGAGTTCGACAGAGCCGCATAAAAATAACCGTGATTTGTTGCCAATGATGGCAAAAAATAGTAAAGTCTGTAATTTTTTACATTTATCATTGCAGCATGGCGCTGACACTATTTTAAAAGCAATGAACCGTCAATACTCAACAACGGAATATGCTGAATTTGTAGCAGAAGCACGACGCCTAATGCCAAATATTCATATTGGTACTGACGTTATTATTGGTTTTCCGGGTGAAACAGAAGAAGATTTTGAAAAAAGTTGCCAATTTATTGAAGAAATTAATTTTGCTAATATTCATATTTTCACATATTCACCACGCAAAGGAACTCCTGCAGCAAGTTATAAAGGTCAAGTATCAAAAGATGTTGCAAAAGAACGATATAAAAAATTATCGGCGATAGCACAAAAATCGGCGAATAAATACGTGGAATCACAAATTGGTGTAATATTGCGCGTTTTATTTGAGGAACGCTCTTCAAACAATATTGCTAGTGGTTGGAGTGATAACTATGTTAGAATTGAAGTTCAAGATAATGACCAAAATGAAATAATTCTTGAACAACAACTTTATGACGTTAAGGTTAAAGAATTTGCAAGTGAAAACGTTATGAGAGCTGAATTATTGAAAAAATAACAATATTAGCTACCATTATTTGTAAAATGCTAAATAATGTTATATCTTACACAAGAGATTGTAATAGTTTATTTTAACTGTGAAGGAGAATTATATTATGGAAATGATAAATCAAGTTTTAGAAATGTTAACAACTTATAAAATTTATTGGTTGTTAGCTATTGTGGGGACAGTAGTTTTTGTTATCCAAGCTTTTATGCTTTTTTTAGGAGGATATGGCTTCGAGCATTGTGATGCTCCAGGTGATGGTGCTATTGATTTGCATGCCGATGTTAATGGCGATGGAATTGCTGATGTTGGTGATATGGGCTTGGCTCACTTAAAGGTGTTTTCGTTCCGCTCAATTATTGCTTTTATAACATTTTTTGGATGGGGTGGGCTGATTTTAGACTCTTCAGCTCCAGTTTGGCGTTTTGTTGTTGCTTTTGTGCTCGGTTTATTTATGATGATCTTAACAGCGTTGGTTTTTATGCTACTATTAAAGTTGCAAAATGAGGGGCAAAAAATTACTCCAGCACAAATTGTTAATGCATCAGGAGTTGTTTATTTGACTATAAAAGGAAAAAACGACCCTGGGAAAGTTACGGTTTCATTAATGGGGGTTACTCGAGAAATAGAAGCAGTTGCAGATTGTGAAATTGAAACTGGATCAACGGTAAAAATAGTTGAATACATCGCAAAAAATCGTTATAGAGTTGAAAAAAAATAAATTTAAGAAATATATACATAAATGTATAACAAATTAATTTAAATGTAAGGAGAAAATGAATGTTATTATTAGGAATTTCAATGGCACCAGTAGTTGCTGTTGCAGTGTTAATTGCAATCGTGATTGTTATAACTTTAGCGGGTTATGCAACCTGTTACAAAAAGTGTCCATCTGATCGAATTATGGTAATTTTTGGTAAAATTGGTGGACAGGCTGCGTCAAAATGTATTCATGGCGGGGCAAAATTTATTTGGCCAATTTTTCAAGATTATGGCTATATTTCATTACGACCAATTCAAATTGAAGTAAATTTGAATAATGCACTTTGTAAGCAAAATATTCGTATCAATGTACCATCAGTTTTCACAGTCGGGGTGTCAACAGATGAGAATATTATTGGTAATGCGGCTGAGCGTTTGTTTGGTCAAGCTCCAGATGCGATTAATGAATTAGCACGTGATATTATTTTTGGTCAGTTGCGTTTAGTTATTGCATCGATGACAATTGAAGAAATTAATGCTGATCGAGAAACATTTTTACGCAGTGTTGAACAAAATGTGGCAGCTGAACTTAATAAGGTTGGCTTAGCATTATTAAATGTAAATATTACAGATATTACTGATGCAAGTGGTTATATCGAGGCAATTGGTAAACGTGCTGCCTCTGAAGCGATTAATAAAGCAAAAATCGAAGTTGCTGAAGAAACTCGTAAAGGTGAAATTGGTCAAGCCGAAGCTGAGCGTGCACAACGTATTGCAGTTGCAGAAGCAGAAGCTTCAGCTGTTTCAGGAGAAGCTAATGCTGATCGTGATCGTCGTATTTCAGTTAAAAATGCAGATGCGACAGCGGTTGAAGGAGAGAACTTGGCTGGGATTGAAATTGCAAAATCTAATGCGAAGTTGAAAGAAGAGCAAGCCGATGCCTTCAGACGTGCCGAAGCTGCGCAACGTATTGCTGACGCAAAAATTGAACAAGCACATTATGAAGCAGAAAAAGTGGCACAAACAGCTCGTGCGGCGATGGTCGAAGAGCAACAAAAAGCTGAAGTAATTGTTCCAGCTGAAATTGAGAAACAACAAATTGAAATTATGGCTGAAGCCGAAGCAGAAAAACGTCGTCGTGAAGCACGAGGTCAAGCAGATGCGATTTATGCAAAATTAGATGCAGAAGCACGAGGTAATTTGGCGGTGTTAGAGGCGAAAGGTGAAGGTTTTCGTCGTATCTATCAAGCGTGTGCAAATGATGGTGATGCAGCCGTTAAGATGTTAATGATTGAAAAATTAGAAGAAATCGTTCGTCTACAAACTGAAGCAATTCAAAATATTAAAATTGATAAAGTTACTGTTTGGGATAACGGTGGTGGTACCGATGGTAAAAAGACTGCTACTGCTAATTTTTTAAGTGGTATGATGCAAAGTTTACCGCCATTACATGATGTGGCTGGTATGGCTGGGATTGAACTACCAAATTATTTAGGTAGTGTAACAGAAAAAGAAGAAGCTATAAAAGATATGCCAACTCCTTCTTCAGTTCCTCCTATGGATGAAGAGCAGTCTGAAGCATAATTTATAAGACTTTAAGCTCAATAAAATGAGCATCCAAAAAAACTGTATGTAAATCTTGATGATTTCATACAGTTTTTTTTATTTTTCACATAGCTATAAGTTAACCTTAATTCTATTTTTAAATTATAGTAAATTTTATTTTACTGTTTAGTGATTAAAATTATTAATTAGTCTTTATTATTTATTTGAGATATAATTTTTTATCAAAAAGACTATTAAAATAGCCATAATCGATATTTTTTTCCAAAATAAAATTAGTATAATTAAACATAGATAATCTTTTTATTAGTAGAGAAAAATAAAAATAAAGGTGTTTATTATGAAAAAAGCAAAATTTACTTTGATCGAGCTTTTAGTTGTAGTTGCAATTATTGCAATTCTTGCTGGTATGTTAATGCCTGCACTAAGTGCTGCCCGCGAACAAGCAAAAACAACTTTCTGTTTAAACAGTAAAAAACAATGTGGTAACTATTTAGCAATGGAACAATCTGACATTGGTAAAATTTTACACGCTGCTGGTGGTGGTGGTGCTCAAGATAACTGTTTACAATGGGTAACAGTACTAGCAGATGGTCCAATGTCTCGTCATGAAGGCGGTCAAATGAATGGTACATGGCCTGCGGGTGGTTTGAATGGTTTAGGTTATTTTAAAATTTATGGATCTCAAGCGTCAAAAGTATTTAGATGTGAAAAAACAAAATACTTTAAAGGTAGTGACCGTGGGATGAGTAGTCCTGGTAATAATGAATATGAAGGACGTAACCGTTACACATATGCAAACAGTGAAATTGCTATGGGTATGCCAATTGGTGATGGTTTAAATAGTTCAGGAAGCTACAGTTGGACACCTTCAAGTAATTGGGACAGTAACTTCCCAACAAGTGTTGGCAAAGAAAATACTTTATATACTGACAAATGGGGTGAAGGTTCATCAACATTATTATTAGCTGACTCTGTAAGACAAGATAGTGGTAAATACTTATTCCAAAAAAGCCATAGCGCATTAGGTTCTGGTACAACTGGCACAGGAGCAATTTCAGGACCAGGTTATGTTAATATGTGTCATGGTGGTAAATCAACTGTATTATTAGGTGACTTACACGCAGAAGTACTTGATAAAAATGGATTAGGTAGTATTTGGTACAAGAAAAATAATCTTGGTAGTACAGATGCAAGAAATGGTATTAAAATTACAAAATACCATAATGAAGCAAACGGTCTAGTTTGGACTGATCTGTAAGAAGATTTATATTTAAAAATATAAATTTATATAAAATTAAAATGCCAAAAATAATTTTTGGCATTTTTTTATTAAATTTGGAAAGATAGTGATAGTTTAACCATTAATTTTACTTTTTGCCAATTCAATAAATTGCGATAATTCTTCTTCATTAGAAAATGCACGTTTTGGGATGATTGTAATTTGATATTTATTTTGGTATAAAAGAATAAAACCTTGATCATTAATAACTTTTTTGAAAAAATCCCATTTTAAATTTGATTCAAGTTTAGGTGTCTTCACTAGGATATTTTCATCATGAAAAATCATGGTAACATTTTCAAAACATTCAAGGTTTGTAGTAAAAAATTTTTTTAAATAAAAGTAAGAGACAATTGAAACTGCCAGTAGAAAAATAGAAAATGGAATAAGGTAAAAGATTATGCTTTTGCCAATAACGAACCTTAAAACAACACCAGTAATAATTGCAAGATAAAAAGGAAGTTTGGATTTTAAGAATGTTTTGTGTACTTTTTGATGAAGTTTATAGGCCTTCACAAATTCTTTTTTCGTTAAACTGTAATTTATATGTATTGGTTTCATAAAAAAAATCCTCAAAACAAAAGAGCAGTTGGTGTTACTGCTCTATAAAATTTAATTAAAATGGTAGTTTTAGAATAATTTTAAATTAATATGAGTCTCGTTCATTAATCCATGTTTTAATATCTTCTTCAAGCTGTTTTAAGTCGCCTTTAGTAGCTTCAACAAATAACTTAAAGTAACCTTTTATTGCTTCAGTGAAAATGAATAGATTATTAATACGCTCTGCAAATTGACTGTGGCGTTCAAGCTCTTCGCCGTCTGGTAATGATAAACTACTGAATGTAAAATTGTCCGCATCAAATGTTGCGCTCCAAATATCTCCACCACGTACAAATGATACTTTTGCTTTCTTTAATTTTTTACCAACATTTAATGCTGCTTTAACCTCAGCACTTTGCAGTGGGCTACCACCTTTTTTTACTACAGTTTCTGCTGAACCTTTGGCTTCTTCGCTAAATGCTAGCGTTAATGGCGCTTCAATCATTAATTTGAATCCGCCAAATTTATCATGATTAAAACGACCGCTTTTTCTTTCGCTGTAATACCATAACCATGTTAAGAAATCACGACCTGGGACTAAATCTAATTCTCGAATTTCGTTGAAGTTTAATGGTGCTAAATCGTTTTCAGCTTGACCAAATAATTCAAACATTAACTCATTAATATTCATTGGCAATGGTTCAATGCCAGTAGTTTTCATAAATAATGCGATGAAATTATCCATTTGGGCGTTTGAAGCCGATGCTAAATATAATAAATTGGTATTCATATCAACTGCAAATTGAAGACCAGAAAATACTGGAGGCATTTTCATTAGATGTTTTTCGATTGCTTCTTCTTTGATTTCACGACGCACTTTCTGAGGAATACGTTCTAAATTATTAGCCTGCATATAAGCTATTTCTTCGAATCTGCAAATTGAATTTAACAGGGATGCAGGAATTTTACGTTCTGCTGTGCGCATATTTAATAAGACATGACCTCCAAGCACGCTAGTTTCTTCGTCGATACGGTTTTCAATTAAACAGCGACCACTTACCCACCCGACTTGTGGTTCGTCTTTTACATGGTCTAATAGACCTGATTTATGTGCTGAAAATAGTTCTAAATAGTCCTCAGGAAGACGCTCTGACAATTTAAAAACTCTTAGTGCAAATGTTCCATGTTCTAATGGCATAATTTCATCCTTTTTATATCTATAAATGTTATTTTAAATTTATGAATACGACCAATAAATGGTCTTTGCGATTTTGCTAGAGAATTACAATAACAGTTATTTTTTAAGATATCAATTATGATAGCAAATTTATATGAAAAATTTCTAAATAATTAAATATACATTTGTATAATTAAGTTTTTGTGATATATTTAAATTATATCGAAGCTCACAAAGAGCAAAAATTTTTAGTAATCAAATATACAAAAGTAAAAAAGAGGTTTAAACTTATGAATCAGGAAAAAATAGTAGAAAATTATTAGAAAAAATTACAAATGAAAGAACTTATAATAATTTAGGAGATTGGAAAAAGAAAATAATTAAGGACGTTCTTCAAGGACTTGAAAAGAAAAATAATGAGGCGCAATTAAAGTCTATTGTATATAACTATCTTTTGGATTATTTTCAAAAAGAACATTTTCGAAATATGATGGAGGTAACAGATTTAGAAGAACATGCTGGTTTATTTTTGAAGTTTTGCAATATAGTAGCAGTAACAATTGGTCCTTCTTTTAAAAGTAAAGATCCTTTAAACATTAAAATAACTAAAGAAATAGTTCATAATTTTGAAAATGAATTTAAAAAAGATTTTAATACAAATAATAAGACTTTATTGAAAGAAATAAAAGAAAAACATGAAAAGCTTAATGAATATATAAAAAAACTTGAAGAAATTGATAGTAAAATTGCAAGTTTGAGAGACGAAAAAGATGATAGAAGCAAAGAAAAAATTGAAAAAAAATATGGTAAAGTTATTAACCTAATTATTAACAATAATGCATATAAAATAATGTTTAGTGAAACTGAATTGAAGCAAATAGCTCAAAAAACTCATTAATTCATAAAATAAGCAAATTTAGCAGTTTAGTAAAAAGAGCAAGAAAAACAATGGATGTTATTGACAAAGTTATCAAAGTAGCTGAGGCTGGAGATTTTATAAATACTCTTTATCAGTTGAAAAATAGTAAAAATGATGATAATGTAAAATATTTCTTAGATGTAAAGAAAGCTTTTAATACGGCTGGAGATTATTTAGAAGGCGCATTCGGTAAAATTCCTGGAATAGGTGATTTTATTAGAATGTATAATAGAGCGTTCAAGGCGGTTGACGGAGTTTTTAAAAAGGTTGCGAATTACGTTAAAAAAATTGAGAAAGAATTAAAAGTAATGGATAAAGCATTTGGTCGTGTGCGTAAAAGAAACATTGCTGTCGACGATTTAGCCAGATAAATATATTTATGATATGAGATTTTAAAATGAAAAAAAGATTAATTTATATAGCAAGTATTGTTGCATTAATAGTGATTGGCTTGATAACTTATAGTTATTTTTCGAATATTGTTTTTTATGAGTATTCAATTTATAATTTAAAAAAATTAAATGACAATGAATTGCAAAATAAAAGATTTAAAGGATATAATTTAACAGTTTACGCAACTAGTAAAAAGAAATATAAACTGCTTAAATACTTATTAAAAAGAAGGTTAACCCCATTTAATGATGGGGCTGTTGCCTTTGGGATATCTGTGAAAAGAAAAGATTATATCAGTTTAGAATTATTCTTAAAATATGCTAAAGATAATAATATTAATCCATTTGATTTCTATATAGCTTTGGGACCCTGGGATAAAAATAGTTTGGATGTTATTCAATATTTAGAGAAGCATGGTTTAGATTTTAGTAAAAGAAGTGAATTTGGGAATCAGTTAGGAGTTTTTGCTCTTCAAACTGAAGCTGATAATATTCGTGATTATGTTGCTAAAAAATGTCATAAATTTGCCAATATTCCTATTAATCACTACTGGCTTATTGTCTATTTAGTTAACGCAAATGATAAGTCAGTAAAACTTTTGCTGGAAAACGGTGTTGAAAAAAACTTATGTACAGAGTTAGTTTATGGAAATAGTGAAAACTCAATGAAGTATATAAAAAATCAGACTGATTTATTGAAAAATAAAAAGGATCATTCAGAAGTTGAAAAATTTAAAATTAAGAATAGTTTTTTCTGTGCAATTCGTAGCAATGATATACAAAAATTGGAGTTGATTTATAGTTGCTTTCCAAAATTATTAACTCAAAAATGTGCTTATAAAAATCAAGATGTTGCTCCATTAGTTTATGCAAAAAAATTAGACAAACAAAATGCAGCCATATTTATTGAAGAAAAACTAAAAGCAAAATGAACTAAAAAAGCTATTGGAGGGATTAAATTTATACCTAATAGCTTTTTTAGTTTTAATAATTAAACACTAATATCTTCAGTTGTTGCCGCAGCCAACATATCGTTATATTTAGCTAATAGTGGCTTAACTTTGTTTTCTAAATACTCAGCAGCTTGTTCTGGAGCACGACCTACAAATGCTTGTGGATCAACCAATGCGTCAATATCAACTTTAGCAAATAGTGGATCAGCTTTTAAGCGGTCTAGTAGGTCATTTTCTTTACCTTCTTCTTTAACCACACGTCCTGCAGCCATTGAATGTTCACGGATAACTTCGTGTAATTCTTGACGATCGCCACCTTCTTGAACTGCAGCCATCATAATATTTTCTGTTGCCATGAATGGTAATTCACTATTAACACGTTTAGCAATTACATTTGGCCAAATCTGTGTTCCGTCTGCAATATTTGCAATTAATGATAAAATGACATCTGTACCTAAGAATGCTTCTGGTAATGTGATACGACGATTTGCCGAGTCATCTAATGTACGCTCAAACCATTGGTTACAATGAGTGTTTGCCGCGTTTGTTGGTAAACTCATAACGTAACGTGCTAAAGAACAAACACGCTCACTACGCATAGGGTTTCGTTTGTAAGCCATTGCACTTGAACCAACTTGACTCTTTTCAAACGGTTCTTCAATCTCTTTTAGATTTGCTAATAAACGGATATCGCCAGCCATTTTATATGCGCTTTGTGCAATACCTGATAAAACACTCATTACATAAAAATCAACTTTGCGAGTGTATGTTTGACCACTAACATCTACAACATTTGTGAAATCCATTTTTTCAGCAACCATTTGCTCTAATTTTTTCACTTTATCATGGTCATTATTAAATAATGCTAAAAAGCTTGCTTGAGTACCAGTTGTTCCTTTTACACTACGGAATGGTAGGCGCTCCAACTCGCTCTCTAAACGCTCGAAATCGAACATGAAATCTTGTAAATGTAATGAAAAACGTTTACCAACAGTTGTTAATTGAGCAGGTTGGTAGTGTGTGAAGCCAAGAGTTGGCATATCTTTATAACTATCAACTAATTTGCTAACTGCTGCGATTACTTTTAGAAGTTTGCTTTTGATAATTTTCATTGCATCACGGATTTGGATTAACTCAGTATTATCTGTAACAAAGCAACTTGTTGCACCTAAGTGGATAATTGGCATTGCTTTTGGACATTGAGTTCCAAATGTGTGAATATGGCTCATTACATCATGACGTAATTCTGCTTCTTTAGCTCGTGCCATATCAAAATCAATATCATCAAGGTGGGCTGCCATTTGCGCGATTTGTTCGTCAGTAATATCTAAACCTAACTCTTGCTCTGATTCAGCTAGTGCTAACCATAGGCGGCGCCATGTAGAATGTTTTTTTTGTGGAGACCAGCATGCGCTCATCTCTTTGCTTGCATAACGACCCGTTAAAGGGTTTTGATAACTATTATGACTCATTGTATAATAATTCCTTTTATATATTAAAATCTTATTCTTATTAAATTTTGTAAAATTCAAAACACAAAATAGCTTGTAATCATATATTTATCAAGAAATAACCTTAAAATAACCTTAAATAAATTAAATAGGAAGGAGCTTTTAGAAAGATAAAAGATTAAAGTCATCTAGCTTAACATCAAGAATCTTGCAACAATTTTCATAGTAGTCAAAACTACCAATGTTATCGAGGCGGTGGCTATCATTGGCTATACTTAGAATAGTTTCATATTTTAATACTGTTTTTAATAAAGGAATATCTTGATCAAAATTATGACCTGTAGAATTTAATTCAATGGCAACATTTTTTTCTTTTGCCAATTTAACTAGGGCGTCGATTTGTGATATTGTTGGTTTAATTCCACGGTTATATAAGTAACGTAGCGGGTGTCCAAGAATTGTAATGTTATGACTTAAAAGTTGTTGAGTATTTTTCCACCATGATTCAAAAATAATTTCATCGGATGGCGTATAGCGATCAACTTCAAGCCAATGGACGGAACCGATTATTACGTCAAGCTGGTCAAAAAACTTTTCATCAACAGTGAGTTTGTCACACGCCATAAGTTCTACCTCAATCCCCTTGAGAATGCGAGGGTCTTTTAATTTATCAATTTTTTTTAAATGGCGAGCTAGTTTTTCATTGCCGTGATGGCGATATACTTCAAAAAGATAGCCATTATCAGTCATGAATTCCCAGTTAAAAACAACTTCTATGGGAAAATAAACAGAAAACCCATGATTAGTAATTGCTAGTTTGTTTATTTCGGGAAGGGATGATAGCTTTTGAGAGATATTTTTTAAAGTCATTTCTGCACTGGCGCAGTATGAAAGTGTACTATGACAGTGTAAATCATTAAGAAATTTTTTATCTAATAATTTAGTAGCTATATTCATGATTTAAGTCCTTTGCTTAAAGTATTTTTAATACAAAAACAGCAATAATCTAAAGATAATATAACTATATGATAATAATAATTAAAGTAATTTTTCAAAAGAAAAATAAAAAAGACCAAAAAGAAAATACTTTATGGTCTTTTTTGTTATTTGATAGACTGAAAAAAATTATTTTACAGTATTAGCTAATTGAGCTAATTGAGATTTTTTTCTGTTAGCTTTATTAGCATGAACAATATTTGTTTTTGTTCCTTTGTCTAAAAGCTTGAAACAATCTTTTAAACTTGCCGCAACTAAAGCCGCATCTTTAGCTTCAACAGCTGCACGTAATTTTTTCTCAGCAGTTTTGATAGCGCTTTTACGAGCTTTATTTTTTACATGCTTTTTCTTACTAGTAATCAGTCTTTTTAAAGTAGATTTGTTATGTGGCATAGTATTGTACCTTCTTTATTTTTTACAGTTATTATTTAATTTTAATTTATTACTCAAAATATTAATTTGCACAAGCTTTTGAAAAACTATTGCTTTGTTGAGAGGATGATGCAACAAAGAAAAACAATAAAAATTCTAAAAAACAATTGTACAGACTTAAAAAATGCCACTAAAATAAAAATTATCAAGTATTTTTTTGAACTTTGTTAAAAAGTTTTTTGTTATTTCCTTGATAGTTAGCAATATTGAGCATATATTAAGAGCGTGAGAAGTTCTAAAGTGGTGGTTTTGAACAAAATTGCTTATGAATTTTTTGCAGAACTTTTAAAATACTACTACAGCATTGAGCATGTGGATTTGATAAAAGTGGGCATTTAAACCCGCTTTTTTTGTTTTTTAGAGTGGTATTTTTTTGAAACAATGAATATAAAATATAAATAATAGTTATAAAATAACCAGTATTTTAATTAATATTGAAAAATAGGAGATATGTGTGGCGATGAATAGCGAACTTTTAACGATTTTAGAATATATTGAGCAAGAAAGAGGGATTAATCGCTCGGTGTTAATTGAGGCAGTTCAAAAAGCATTGAAGTCTGCTGCTAAAAAGGGTTTAAACGCAACAACTGATTTGGATGTGAAAATTGACGAACTTACTGGAGAAATTAAAGTAATTGCTCAGTTAGAAGTTGTAGAGTGTTTATTAGATAAGAATCAGCTAGCTGTAGAGCATGAAGAAGCAGTAAAAAAATACCCAGATTGTCAAATTGGTGATCATGTTGAGTGGGTTGTTACTCCTAAAAACTTTGGTCGTATTGCTGCACAGACTGCTAAACAAGCAATTATGCAACAGATTCGTCAAGCTGAAAAAGAGAGCATTAAAGCTGAGTTTGAAGATAAAGTTGGCGAACTTGTTAATGGTGTAATTCGTCGCTTTGATCATGGTAACATTATTGTTGAATTGAACAAAGCTGAAGCTGTTATTGGTCGTCGTGATAAAATGCAAGCAGAACAATATATGGTTGGCGAGCGTGTGACAGCTTTATTAAAGAAAATTGACACCGAAACATCTGGACCAAGTTTAATTTTATCACGTACAAGTCCACGTTTTGTTGCAAAGCTTTTTGAACGTGAAGTTAGTGAAATTCATGACGGAGTGGTTGAGATTAAAGGTGTTGCTCGTGAAGCTGGCTTAAGAACAAAAATTGCTGTGGATAGTGCTGATGACCACATTGATCCAATTGGTGCTTGCGTTGGAATGCGTGGGATGCGCGTTAGAAATATTACTGACGAATTAAATGGTGAACGTGTTGATATTATTCGTTATGATAGTGATATTGCTGAATATGTGAAAAATGCGCTACAACCAGCAGAACTAACAAGTGTTGAAGTTGACGAAGAAGAGCAAGCTTTAACAGTGTATGTAACAAAAGAGCAGTCACGTTTGGCATTTGGTAAAAAAGCACAAAATGTCCGTTTAGCTTCAAAATTGATGGGTTGGAGCATTAATATTGAAACAATTAATGAAGAAGAGCTTTTTGAAGAGTCAATTGAAGAGCGCCGTGAGCAAATTGCTAATGAATTAGCTGAAACATTAGATCTAGATAATCATATTACTTTAGCTGCAGTTAATTCAGGCTTTTTGAGTGTTGAAGGACTTTCAGAAGCTGACGAAGAAGCGATTGAAGCAATTGAAGGGCTTGATGATGAAGATATTGATGCTTTAAAAGCTAGTTTAGCGAATGTAAATAGCAGTGAAGAAGACGCAGATATAGATTCAGATATTGCTAGTGAGGAATAGAATAGCGTCTAATAAATAATTTTTAATAATAGATGACGAACTAGAAGGTAAATTTAAAGTGAAAAAAGTCAAAGTAAAAAGTTTAGCAGAAAAATATAAAGTTACTGCTCAAAAAATAGTTGCGATTTTAAAAGAAGAAGGTATTGATGTTAAAACAGCTAGTAGTGTTGTTCCTGAAGCTGATATTGAATTAGTTGAAATGCACTTAGATGAGTTGTTTGGATCAAAAAAAGAACAGAAAAAATCAGAGAAGAAAGAGTGTCAAACAGTTAGTATAAAACCTCCTGTGGCAGTGCGTGCTTTAGCTGATGTAATGGATAAAAAACCAAACGAGGTTATTGCTGAATTGATGAAAGAAGGTATCTTTGCATCAATTAATCAAACAATTGAAAATGAAGTTGCTGAAAAAGTTGCGAAAAAATTTAATTTTGAGTTAAAAATTGAAAAACGTGACAAAGAAACACATGCTGCAAATTCAAATGCTAATAATACTGATGTGGTTGCTAAATTTGTTGACCGTGAAGAAGATCATATTCAACGTCCTCCTGTGGTAACATTTTTAGGACACGTTGATCATGGTAAAACTTCGTTACAGGATAAAGTGCGTGAAACAAGTGTGGTAAAAGGTGAAGCTGGTGGTATTACTCAGCATATTGGTGCTTCAACAATTGACTATAATAATCATAAAATTACATTTATTGATACACCTGGGCATGAAGCATTTACACAAATGCGCGCTCGTGGAGCTCATGTCACTGATATTGCAATTTTAGTGGTAGCTGCTAATGATGGATTTATGCCACAAACAATTGAGGCAATGAATCACGCTTTAGCTGCAGAAGTTCCTGTAATTGTAGCGATTAATAAGATGGATCTACCAGAGGCTGATCCTGATAAAGTTTTATTGCATATGCAACAAAACAACTTAATGAGTGAAGATTGGGGCGGCGATGTTGGTACAGTACGTGTTTCAGCTCATACAGGGCAGGGATTAGATGAACTTTTGGATCGTATTCTTTTAGAAAGTGAAATGTTGGAATTAAATGCAAATCCAAAACGTCCTGGTGTTGCAACTGTTCTTGAAGCTCAATTAGAACAAGGTCTTGGTGCAACAAGTAATATCTTAGTGCAAGATGGTACAATTAAAGAAGGCGACGTAGTTATTTGTGGGGAGTATTTTGGCCGTGTTAAGTCAATGCTTGACGAAAATGGGAATAAAGTTTTTGAAGCTGGGCCAAGTACGCCAGTAAAACTAGTTGGCTTATCAGGTGTTCCAGAAGCTGGTACAGAAATGCATGTGGCAAGAAATGAAAAAGTTGCTCGCCAAGCTGCAGAAAAAGCTGCTTCAGAAAAGCGTCAAGAAGCATTGCGCGGTAGTTCGGTAACAAGTGCTGATGACCTGTTCAGTAAAATTAATCAAAGTAAACAAGCAAGCTTAAAGATTATTATCAAATCAGACGTGCGTGGTTCTGGTGAAGCTATTATTGATTCATTAAACAAACTGCCTTCAGAAAAAATTAAAGTTGATGTTGTTTCTGCTTCAGTTGGTAGTATTTCTGAAAATGATGTAATGTTAGCAGCAGCTTCTGATGCGATTATTGTTGGTTTTCACGTTCGTGTTAATAATGGTGTTAATGCTTTAGCAAAACGTGAAGGCGTTGACATTCGTTTATATAGTATCATTTACGAATTACTTGAAGATATTACCGACGCATTGACTGGTAAATTAGAGCCTGTTAAGCGTGAAAATAATATTGGTAAAGCTAAAATCTTAAAAATCTTCAGTGTTTCAAAAGGTCCAAAAGTTTGTGGCTGTATGGTTGAAGAAGGTTCGGTAAGAGTTGGAGCTATGGCTAAAGTTTATCGTGATGGTGGTATGATTTTTAATGGTGAAATTACTTCACTTCGTCGTTTTCAAGATGATGTTAAAGAAGTTAAAAGTGGTCTAGAATGTGGTATTCGTCTTGACAACTTTATGGATTTTGATGAAAATGATGTTATTGAAGTATACGAAATTGAACTTAAAAAGGCGACATTATAATTATGGCTTCTATTGATAGAATGAGTCGAGTTAATAATTTGTTACAGCAAGCAATTGCTGAAATTCTTGAGCGAGATGTTTTGCTCAAGGATTTTGGCGTTATTGTGACGGTGAGCAAAGTTTCGACGGCTCCAAATTTACGAGGTGCGAGAGTTGGAGTTAGTTTCCTAGGTGGAAGTGATGATCAAAAGCAACGTGCCTTAAATTATTTACGAAAAAAACACGCCGTTTATCAACGTGAAATGGTAAAAAGTGTTACTTTAAAGTATACGCCAAAGTTGGAGTTTTATTATGATAAAACTGTAGCAAAAGGCGACAGTGTTTTAAGAATTTTAAAGGAAGACGATAGCAATGAATAACAAAAATAATGTGATTGAGTCGGTAGCTAAGTTTTTGCAAGAAAACAATAATTTTTTAATTGTCTGTCATGAACGTCCTGATGGTGATGCGCTTGGTTCGACTTTTGCATTATTGAATTGTTTAAGAGAAAACGGTAAGCGTGTTACGGCATATTTACCTGAAGAAATTCCAACTAATTATATCGATTTTGTGCCAGGTGATTATCGAGCGGAAATTGATTTATTAGAAATTAGTGATTTTAATAGTATTATTTGTTTGGACATTGCTGCTTCTGTGCGTACTGGGCTTGGCGGAAAATATTCATTAAAAGATGTTCCTGTACAAAAAATTAACATTGACCATCATCCTGATAATGGTTTGTTCGGTGATGTTAATTTGATTATGCCAGAGTGCGCCTCTACTTCACAAATTTTATTTAAAGTATTAGGTCAGGCTAAATTTGAAATTAGTCCAAAAACTGCAACATTGTTAATGTTAGCATTGGTTACCGATAGCGGATGTTTCCGCTTTGCTAATACTGACGAAGACGCATTTTTAGATGCCAGCAAAATAATGAAATTAGGAGCTGATCATCAAAAAATTATTAATAATATGTTTTTTTCAAAACCTTTAAGTTATATTCACTTTGAATCTGATTTAATGTTAAACCACCTTAAAAAAGGTTGTGATGGGCGTTTTGCTTATATTAATGTGCCAAGAAGTTTAAGAGAAAAATATGGCGTTGATACGAAAAATTCAGAGAATTTAATTGAATGTGTGCGAGCGATTAATAATATGGATGTTGTGGCATTAATGAATAAATGCGACACTGGATACAAAGTATCTTTGCGCTCAAAAAATGCGAAATATTCGGTTGGCAGTGTAGCGCGTAAACTTGGTGGTGGAGGACATGAATTAGCTGCAGGTTGTTTTATTAAGGCTGCTAATTTTGCTAAAGCTGAGGAAATTTTATTAGATCATATTAGCCGTTTGTTGCGTAACCCGCAGGCTTTTAAATAAAGATACCCCCAAATATAAGGTTATAGTTAAGTTTATGGGAAGAAGACGTAGAAATCAAAATCACCGTTATCCAGTTTTAGAGGAGAGCGGTATTTTATTAATTGACAAACCAACTGAATGGAGCAGTTTTGACTGCGTTAATTTTGTGCGTTCACGTTTTAATATTCCAAAGGTTGGGCATTGTGGCACATTAGATCCTGCTGCAACAGGTCTATTAGTTTTAGTATTAAATAAGTTTACAAAAAAGAGTGCAGATTTAAGTGGCGAAGATAAAACATATGAAGCGACACTTTTAATTGGGAAAGAAAGTGATAGCTTAGACTTGGATGGCAAAATTACTGCAGTGAATGATTATAGTGACGTAACTCAAGAAAGTTTAACGGAAGCCATTAATAGTTTTGTTGGAGAATACGAACAAATTCCACCAATGGTTTCAGCTCTTAAAAAAGGCGGTAAAAAGTTATGCGATTTAGCACGTAAGGGCATTGAAGTTGAACGCGAAGCTCGGTTGATTTCAATTAATAACATTGATATACATTCGATAGATATTCCAGAAGCAGAGTTTACGGTTAGTTGTTCAAAAGGAACATATATTCGTTCTTTATGTGCTGATATTGGAGCCAAACTGGGATGTGGTGGATTATTAGCGAAGTTGCGTCGTATTCAGAGTGGCAATTTTTCAATTGAAAAGGCCGTAAAGATGGATGAAATTAAGGCGATGGAACAAGCTGATTTAATTGCTAAAGTCGTTGAAGATACAAAATTTTATGGGTTAAATGATAATAATGAGTAAAGTCTTAAGTATAGCTGAATATGAAGCACAGTTTTTGGCCATTTTAGCTGAAAATGGCGAATACAATATTGATAAGTTATTTGCAGAACTAGGTATTGATCAGATTGAAGATCGTGAACAGCGCGAGCAGATGGCTAACAGAATTAAAAATTATTTTTATGATGATGAACGTTTCTTTTTTGATGTTGAGAATGAATTAGTTCAGTCGCGCAAAAGTTTTTTTGATGGCAAAAGTTTTTTAATCACTCCAACTAAATTTGAAATAGAAAAGGGTGTATTGTTTGCAGGGCATCGTTTCGTGCCATTTTGCAACAGTGAAGTTTTTCCTACTGAAATTACTTTAATTTGTGAAACTGAAGAAGTTGATTCATTTGCAATGGAATTTGCGATGAATGATATTGTGCCAAGTCATATGTTATTAGGTGCTGAGCAGATGTTTGATTTTTTTATTGCAGAAAATGCAGAAAATGTTAAATTTGATGGCACCGCGGCAAGTGTTGAGCAAAATGTTAGCTTAACTTGTTTTGATTTTTCTGATATTTATGAAGATTATAATTTGCCGTCAATGGTACACAAGACGGTTAAAAATAAGCAAAAACCATATTTGAAAGTTATCGTTAAAGATTGGGAAAAAGGAATTTTTTCAGTTGAAAATGTTGATTATAAAAATGATTTAACAGTTGAACAAATTGAAAAATGGAATGAATACTTCGGAGAAGCGATTGAGGCGGTTTGTCGCACAGAGGGAAATTATCTTGAAATTCCTGACCAGATCTCATTAGCTTTTTTTAGAGCTAATTGTGAAGTTTTTGAAAATGTTGCGAATAGTTTTGAAAATTTTATTGAAAATACCGATTTAGTGCAAATTTCATATGATAATGGCGATACAATTTTAGTTAGTCAAAGTGAGTTTGAAGAGCATGTGTTCAGTTCCGATTCTGAAAGCAATAGCGTTAGCAGTGATGTTTTACCAGAGGGAGTAAGTGTCTCGGCAGGTGAAGTTGATAACATGGACGAATTGCTTAAAGACATAGGTTGTTTACTTAGTTGGGCTGAGATTGAAGCGTATGTGCGTAACTTTTTATATGAAGAAAACAATGATTTTGAATCATTTTTTAATTATTGTTTTGGGACGATGGAGCTAAACTTTAGCGATGAAGCTCAACAGATGGTGTTTATGAATTATATTGAGGATATGTGGGAAGTTATTAGTTCAAGCTATGTGCGAGATTATGAACATGAAAAATATCAAGTGCGTTCGAAAATTATTGAGATTACAGAGTTTAGGTTAGAATGGTTTGATTCGCTTGATAAGGACTTTTTAGAGGATAAAAGTAATGCTAATAAATTTGAAGAGTTAGCAAAGAATACTCTGCATATTGATTCATTGTTACAGTTGTTAAATAGCGAAAAGAGTACGCTTTCTGAGGAAGAATTAGATGCAGCTCTTGATTCCATTGAACGTTTAGAGCATCGTCAACATGAAATAATCAATGATTAGCTTAGGATTAATTTCGTAATTAATATAAAAAAGCAACGTCAGTAATGACTTTGCTTTTTTTAAAGTCGAATAATTTCTGGTCTTTTTTAATTTTTTCTTTTATTTGGAGGTAATATTAAATTTTCTCCATTCCATTCTAACCTATTTGATTTTGGATTGATATAGTCATTTGTAGATATTCTATCTTTTACTTTCTTATCTGCAACAAGCGAAATTTCTCTAACAAGAAAATAAGTAGTTGAAACTATTTCACCTTTTTCATTTGTTTTAGTATGCATACGAATAAAATAATCTTTTTATCCTACAAATGGTTGAGCATTACCAGTATTCATTCTTGGAGTCTTATCAGTAATTGAATTTTTATGGTCACCAATTGGAGTTTTAAGATGATATTTTTCTTAATATTAATGGGTTTGAAAAAGTTAACTTAAAGGAACCCGCTATGCCATGATATCGAGCCTGTTTTTCCAGTAAAGTTAAAAATAAGGTCAGCGACTTTGCAATCCAATCTTGTTTTATAATGTTAAAAGCAACAGGTTGATTCAAAGCTGGAAATGTAAAGCGACTATCTACATAAAACCTCGATTGAGGATTTTGAAATTTTTACAATTTTAAATGGCAGAATTTAAAGATGACTATCTTTAGAATTTGTTACCTCTAAAGTCGCACTATCTTCATAGTATCTAGGAACACTTGTGCTAATACTGCTTATATTTGCAAAACCTTTGAATGAAAAAGCACAAAGACCATTTTCATATGTTGTTTGATAATAACTTATATAAAATTGTTCTTCCACATGTCCTGGTTCATAGCTTTTTGATAAACTTGCCATCTATGTTAGTAACTTTCATTTGAAGCTTTGTCCCATACATATTATAAACACTTTTTTGTTTTTTGTGTTAAGCAATAAAACTCCAATTCCTCCATCAATAAAAAGTAATATTAATTTAGTTTTATTTATTGTAAATCACCATTTTTTTGCTGTAATTGCTTAAAATAGCAGTAAGTGTATTATAATTAAGGTGTGAACTATTCTCGTTATATTTAATAAAAAACAGCAAAGTTGTAGGATAACCTTGCTGTTTAGAGGATTGTCAAATTTCAAATTAGGAGCTCTTTACCTAATAATATAAAAAATTAAATTGAATATTTAATTATTAAAAGTGCCTTCCCCCAATATTTCCCCCAAAATACCTTCCCATTTAACTTCCTTCCATTAATGCCCTTCTCATTTCGATAAAACTTCCTTTTCACTACTAGAAAACTATAAATGACCTTCCCATTTAACTTCCTTACTTATATTTATTAAACGATGTTAATTTCACATTCTTAGTAAAAAAATTATTTTTTTTTGAATTTTTTTTCAAAATATGTTTTTACAGTATTTCCACGCTCTAAATTATGGTGTAGTTGCCATTTTTCGTTTGTTAAAACGTCTGTAGCTCCTTTACGATGAATCTAATGATTTTCTTTATAAGGCATTAAAATATTGTGCATTGAATCAGTTACTAATTTTGTCTCACAATGTAGCAGTTGTGCTGTTTTTTTGCTATTAACGCTCGGTTTAGTTGAGCCTATTTGCATGCTAAATTGTGTTTTTTAAGGTAATTTTTTTCCAATTTCATTATCAGTATCAATGCCTTGACTAACAAATTGATCAGTGTATTCACGTAATACCATTGAACCTAAACTTTGTGAGCCGCAGTAAATCATCATAAACATATTTTTGCGGCTTAAATTTAATTTATCGAATAATGTATTGTCACAAACTTTCTCAATACTTTGCAGTTCCAAAAAATGATTATCACTGCCAATCGTACCAAGAGTACTTTGAAAATAGTTTTCAGGCAAATTATAATGAATTAATTCATTATTGATTTGTTTGATTATTAAACCTACTGTATAAAACTTTAATAATGCTTTGTAAGCTTTATCAATCTTTAATTTATACGCTGTTAAATAAAGAGATTCCACAATCAATATCGTTGCCAATTAAATGTGAATAAATGGTATTTTTGTTAATAAACGGCACCAATTGGGATTCCTTTGACTGGATGTAAATCTGCATATGCAACCGCATGGGTCATATTTAGTAAATTCGCAATTTTATTAAATTGGTCAACTGCTTTACCTTTGAGCTAAACATTATTGTTGGCAATAATTTTTTTGTATTCATAAACTTGGATATTTCCTGTTTTTAAACATTATTGTTTAATCCAGCCCGTAGATTTTTGAAGAAAATTTAATTAAATTTTAATCCTACAAAGGTGGTTTTTTTTTGAAAAATTTGCTTATTGTGTGTATTTAATTTAATCATTTTTTACCTCCGTATATTTTAGTTTAATTTAAAAAAAACCGAAATTAAACTTATTGAATTTAATTTCGGCATTAGACTTAATATAACTAATTATATTTAATTATTTTAATAAATCACTTAGCTGTTTTTCACAGTCAATTGACATAATTTCATTTAATAAAATATCAAATTCGCCTTCCATAATTTTAGGCAAATCATATAATGTTACCCCAAAACGGTGATCTGTCACACGATTTTGCGGATAGTTGTAGGTTCTAATACGTTCACTACGATCGCCTGAACCAATTTGTGCTTTCTTTGAAGCGGCATTTTTTGCTGCTTCTTCAGCTTGAATTGCTTCTAAAAGTTTAGAACGTAAAATACGTAATGCAATTTCCTTATTTTTATGCTGAGATTTTTCTTGTTGACTTGCTACCGCTAATCCAGTAGGAATGTGGGTTACACGCACTGCGGAGTCAGTGGTATTAACATGCTGTCCTCCAGCTCCGCTCGCACGAAACACATCGAAACGTAAATCTTCTGGAGCAATATGTAAATCAACGTCTTCAGCCTCTGGTAAAACAGCAACAGTTACCGTTGATGTATGGATACGTCCGCCAGATTCTGTTGTAGGGATACGCTGTACACGGTGCACTCCACTCTCGTATTTCATTTTACCAAAAACTTCATCACCAGTAATTGACGCAGTTACGTCCTTAAGTCCTCCAACATCATTTGAATTCATGTCAAGAACCTCAAATTTCCAGCCTTGTATTTCAGCATAACGCATATAAGCACGATACATATCTCCAGCAAAAATTCCTGCTTCGTCGCCACCTGCTGCTGGACGAATCTCTAAAATTAAATTACGACCCTCATTTGGATCTGGTGGAATTAATGCAGTACGAACTTCCAGTTCTAGCTTTGAAGCCTTTTCATTTAGCTCTTCGATGTCCATGCGAATCATCTCTTTGAGTTCTTCATCACTCTCAAGGTGTAGAAGCTCTTTATTTTCCTGAATACCAGCCAAAGCTCCGCACCAGTCATCAACTAACTTAAAAAGTTTTGCTAATTTTTTATGCTCTAATGATAATTGCTTTGATTTTCGCTGATCAGCATAAACATTTGGATCCGAAAGCTCTTTCTCTACTTCGCTAAAGCGAACTTTGAGCTTCTCAATATACTGTTTGATATCTTCAGGATTCATATTAAAATTCTCCGTTAAATGTTTCAATCTAGGACAAAATTAAAACTTTTGTCCATAATAAAAAAACAGCCCAACTGATGCGATTCTCTGCCAAACTACTTTGACAATGCTATCAATCGGGCCTGTTTTTAGCTTGAAATAACAACCTTATTTCATGCCATAACGCTTACGGAACTTATCAATACGTCCAGCTGTATCAACGAATTTACGTTGTCCTGTAAAGAATGGATGACATTTTGCACAAATACCAACTTTTACATCTGGTTTTGTTGACTTAACTTCCCATACATGGCCACAAGCACATGTAACTGTAGCATCACCGTATTTTGGATGAATATCTTTTTTCATAGTCTTCAAATCCTATAGTTATTATATTAATTTTAATTTTTCAAATTCATACATAAAATATCTCTAAATGAATCTATTGTCAAGCTTTAATCGTTAAAAATTAAATCCATTTGAGAACTAAAAATATAATGAGAATTCTCTAATATACAAGTAATATTTCTTGAAAAGTCATAAATTTCTCTCTTATATGGAAAATTAAGCCCTCTTTTAACTGTTACGCATATAAAATAATATTAAAAGTAACTTTTTTAAATTGTTCATTTAATGAAAATGTGCTATTATTAATAGTTATTAATTAATCGTTGGGAGACTTTTATGAAAAAATATTTTTCTTTTATTATACTTGTTGTTTCTGTAGTTTCTACTTTACTTTTATGTGGTTGTAGCGCCGTTAACTTTGATTACATTGGCAGAACTTATCCAGAGCCGACTGAGAATGTCGTATATTATTCTTTAGATAGTAAATATAACCGTGATGAATTTGTTATCTTTGGGCGCGCTTATTGTGTAACAAAACCAAACACTTCTAATGAAACTATTAAAAATGAAATTTTACAGTTAGCTCAAGAAAAAGGAGCTGATGCAGTAAAAATTACTGGATCAAGTTCGCGCGACGTTGCAGAATTTTCAATTCCTAAAGATGACAAAGGTGGTTCGGTATATGATCCAAATATTTTTCAATATGATAGAGGTCGTGATGTTGGTGGAGATTTTTTAACAACTAATAGTTATGGAACTAATAGTAAAAATTTAAGCGATCAGAAAAAAGTTATTGTGACTGAAAAAATCTTTAATGTTATCTTCTTAAAAAAAATAAAACCAACTTTTCATGATAAAAAATCTCAGAAAAAATAATATTAATTTTACCTCAAATTAATGATTAAATCAAAAAAAAATTAAAAAACTCCTTGTAATTATACAAAAGTGTAATATATTACTATTATCAACTCGATCGCTAAGGCGATGTTATTAAAAACTTAATTATACAAATGTAAAATAGGAGTCAGTATGGTTTTACAAACAAAACAAACGTCGAGTGACAGACATCGACAATTAGTTGATTATTTGCAGACGATGTATAAATCGTTTCATAATCATAAACAGAGCATTACTGAATTGCTTTATAAATGCCGTCGGCAGCGTCAGGGAGTTTACGAAGCTGACATTTTACAAGCAATTAGAAAATTTGGAGGTTCAGAAGAATTTGTAAAGTTAACCGCACGTAAGTGTCAAATTGCAGAATCATGGTTAGTTGATGCGTTTATCAATAATGTTGAAAATAGCTGGAATATTAAATCAAGCTTGGAAAATGCTACTGGAGATGAAGCCGCAAAAAAAATGACAAGCTATATTACTGAACAGCTTCATAACGGCGGGTTTAAGAAAGCACTGAATGAATTTATTCTTGATATTTGTACATACCCTGCGGCAATTTTGAAAGGTCCAGTTATAAATAGTAAGAACCAACTTAAATATATTAAAAACAATAGTGCTAATAGTTGGCAAATTGCTGAACAAATTAAAGCAATTGAAACGTTTCAGAGAGTATCGCCATTTGATTTTTTCCCAGCGCCAAATTGTAAAGACATTAGTTATGCAGATGTTATTGAAAGGTTTTATTTAAGTGCTACTGAAATTTCTCATTTATCCTCAACTGAATATTATAATAAAGAGGCTATCGAAAAAGTTATCAATGAATATTATAACAATCAGTTAGCTGATTGCACTAAATTAACTGATGAAGCTGTTGCAGCGCAAACGGTAAATCAAGTAAATGGTTTACAAAATGAAGAGATGTATTACAATAGTCACTTAATTGGGGCATTAGAATTTCGTTGTCAAGTTCCTGCAAAATTGTTACCTGAAGAGTTTATTGAAGAGAATAACTTAGCTGAACATAAAGTCTATGATATGTGGATTATACTAATTGGCAATCATATTGTTAAATTACAGCTTAATGCTGATGTCTTGAGCCGTCGTCCATATTTCGTAGCTTCATTTTGCGAAAATAATGATTCAATTTGGGGAGAGGGTATCCCACAAAAAATAGTTGGACCTCAACGAGCTATTAATGCCACAAAGCGAGCCTTAATTAATAATTTAGCGATTGCATCAGGACCGCAGGTAACTGTGAATTTACGATCATTGCCGCCTGAAAGTAAAATTACAAAAATGCATCCATGGAAAATCTGGCAATATAAAGGAGATGGCGTTTCTGGAAATCCATTTGAATTTTTTCAGCCAGATTGTAATACTGAACTGTTATTAAAAGCAATTGACAGATTTAGTAAAGAAGCTGATGAAGATAGTGGTATTCCGCCATATTTAGCTGGCGATGGCAATAGCAATGATAATGTTATGAATACTGTTGGTGGGCTTAGTATGATGGTTAATATTTCATCGAAGAGTATTCGCCGAGTGATTAGTAATATTGATCAAAAAGTGATTATCCCATTAATTACTACACTCTATAACTTAAATATGCTTGATGAAGAATGTCCAAACGATTTTAAAGGTGATTTAACAATTACGGCAACTGGAATTTATGGGGCATTAGTAAATGAACGAAACAACGAAGAACAAATTAAGCAGATCGTACAGTTGTTAGAAAATGATGATGTAAAAGCGTTAATTGATGACTCAGGCATTCGTCAAATTGTAAAAAAATTGTGTGATTTAGCTGGTATTCCAAGTAATGTGTTAAAAATTAAAAAAGATAATGAGTACGAGGATGTTAAATCTAAATCCAAATGAAAAAATAGTCAAAAATTTACAGAAGATTGTAAAATTTGAAGAAGTACAAATAGTTAAAAATTGGCTCAATGATGAACTGAATTTATTGCGTGAGGAGGCTGATAATCAAAGTAATTATCAAGCAATGCTAGTAGCGATGGGACATCGTCAGGCATTAAAAGAAATCATTAATATTTTGAGCAAAAATTTTTTTGAAAATTAATTATACAAAAGTATATAAAGGAAGATTATGAAAAATTCAATCAATAAAAAAGATAAAGATATTTCGACAATGGAGAGACAACATTTAATTGCAGCGTATAAAACTTTACAAGGTAAGTACAATGCAGAGGTGCCACGCCTTCATAAAGAGATAAAAAGTGTAAAAATCGTTAACGAACAACTTCTAAAACAATTAGAATTGTTCAAAAAAAATGGCGTAAATACAGCTGCAGTAATTAATGAAAATAAGGTTGCGGCAGATTTTGACCACAAAAGTGATATCAAAACGAGTAAAGCGTCGACTGTTAATGCTAGTATAGAAGATTTATTAAACAAAGCAACTTCAAATTCAGAAACAATGAAAGTGCGGGAGGGGAGTGGTGAAGGTTTAACAATAAAAAATGACCTTCATCAAAGTTCTGAATTGTATGATAGTGCAGCTGAAATTGTTAGTGAAACTTTTAAATTGTCAGAAACAGCGCCAACGCAACCAGCAAAAGAAGTGGAGCCAGCATTGGATTCAAAGGTTATTTCGCGAAAAACAGCAGAGGTTGATACTCATGATTTAGCTGAACATGAACGGAAGGGAGAAAGTTCTGAAGTCAATGCTGATAACTCTAAAAATACTGCCGAGGAGACATTGGATATTAACGAAAAGAACACTCAACGAGAAAAGTTTTTAACTGATTTAGAGGAGAAATTTATGGGACTAAATTTGAAGACAGTTTCATCATATGTCGATTTACAGCACGATGAAAATTTTAAAAACTTTTTAAAACAAAATGATGGATTTTCTGATCAAACTGTAGCAGATAGTTTAGAAAAAGCAATTGAAAACTTAAATATCAACAAGGTTTTGGATATTTGCCAGGCATTTTTTAACCAAAAATTACAGCTAAATAATTTGAAACCAATAAACAAAAAAATTATGCACACCCCTGCAACTAATAATCATAGCGTTTCAATTGCAAATTCACAAAACTATTCGCCAGCAGAATTTAAAAAAGTTGCTGAGTCATTTATCAAAGGGCATATCACAATGCAACAATTTAATGGCTACAAACAGCAATTCGATCAGAATGCAGCCAAAAATTCAGCACGCTAAGAGTTGAATTTTTCAACCAATTTGTATTATTAAAAAATGTTTTTAATAATGCTATAAAATTAACAAAAATAAAATGAAAATAAATACATAGGAGAAAAATTATGTTTCCAGTAACAGAAAGTGCAACGTCAAAATCAGGAATTTATACACCAACAGTTTGGTCAAATCAGTTATTAGCAATGTTCTACGCTTCAACTTGTTTAGGTGAAATTGCTAATACAGATTATCAAGGTGAAATCCAACGTTTTGGTGATAAAATTGTTATCAATGAATTACATAATATCACAATTCGTGATTATGTAAAAGGTCAAACTCCTCAAACGGATGAGCCTGCGACAGAAAAATTTGAATTAGATATAAATAAAGGAAAATATTTTCAATTTCCAGCCAACAGCGTTGACTTAGCGCAATCACAAATTGATTTCGTGAATAAATGGACTGCTGCGGCTGCTAGCGATATGAAAGTTGTAATCGAAAAGCAAATTTTTGAAGATATTTATAGTTCTGCAGACGAAAATAACAAAGGAGCTACAGCTGGAGTCGCTTCAGCTCAGTATAATCTTGGTACAGCCGATGCACCTATTGAATTAACAAAAGAAAATATTGTTGATTTCCTTTTACATGTTGGTGCTGTCATGGATGAGCAAAATGTTCCAGATGAACAACGTAGCATTGTCTTACCATCGTGGGCGTGTGTTTTATTAAAAGGTTCTGATTTACGCAATGCTTCAATCACTGGAGATGATGCAAGCTTAATTCGCAATGGTAAAATTGGTATGATTGACCGCTTAACAGTTTACAATTCAAACCTTCTAAAAGTTGAAGAAGTAAATAGTAAAAACGTTACTAATGCGTTTGCGTGTCACAAAAGTGCAGTAACATTTGCCAGCCAGTTAACAGAAACAGAAACAATCCCAAATCCAACTGATTTTGGTAAATTGGTTCGTGGTCTACAAGTTTATGGCTATAAAGTTGTAAAACCAGCAGGAATGGTTCACTGCTGTATTACAAAAGGTTAATTCTTAAAAGAATACCTTAAGGAAAATAGGGGGCATTTTGCCCCTTTTTTTAAACTTTAAAGGAGTTTTATTTATGCTTTTATCTAACCTAATTACCGAGTGTCAGAAAAAATTTAATATCTGTAGTGAAAATGTACGTTTAAGTATTGCTGAGGTGCTTGCTTCTGTGAAAACATTATTGAATGATCCAGTCGTTAATTTGAGCAATCACTGGAGCGATGAAAATTTGATTAGTGCAATGAATAGTGCAGTTAGAGAAATTCGTCGTCGTCGTTATGATGCACGAACCGATATTTTTGGTAAATATTTAAACCTAAAAGAAATTAATACAACCAACTATAATAGTGATGATAAAATTGCAATAAATGGTGATTTTTTAGAAATAATTAGTTTTTATTGCTGTTATTTATTGTGTCTTAGCGAAGGTCATAGTAGTGAACGGCGTGAACAAGCAGAAAAGTTTCTGACTCAGTTTAGCAGTGCTGTTAACGATGTACCTTTGTATGTTGGGATGAATCGTTTTGCTGCTTGGGCAAACAGTGCTGTGCGTGAAATTCGTCGTCGATATCCAGATTCATTAATTGATGATCATGGGCGCTTTATTGTCTTTGAAGAAATTCCATCGACAGGCAATTATGCGTACATTCATATCGAAGAAAATGATAGTGGTGATGTTGTCAATAATAATGGAATTATCAATCCAGAAAATATTTTAAATTGGAATAAGGTAGAAACTTCGAAATTGTATTTTAAAGTTATCGAAGCAGTTGATGATGCTGAATTTACAATTGGTATTTTTGATAATGAAAATGATAATACACTGAATAATGCGATGAGCATTGTTAATGTTACTGATTATCAAAAAAACAAACTTTTTGAAATTCAGGCACAAAATGATAATGCTGTTCATGGGGAAATTAAGTTTTACTGCGCGCCAACATTATTATCTAAGTGGCATCTTGAAACTTATGAAAAAGAGCTTTTAGTTGCAGATAATAGCTATTTTGATGCCATCGTAAATTATATGCTTTATGCTGCAAGTTTGGAGCTAAATGATCAAGATTTGGCAAACTTCTATTTAAATTTGTTTAATCAAAAAACGGGGGAATAAAAGATGAATTCATATACAGATTTAATTGGTCAAGTGATTTTTGACATGCCTGAATGTACAAAAAATAGCGCTCTTTTGGCATTGCGTCAAGCTGGACGTGCTTTTTGTAAGGAAACTAATGTATGGACTGAAAATTTAAAAACTACTACAAACTTTGATATTGAAAAGCTAGAATATGATATTGATGCGGTTGGCGAAAGTTTTATTCAGCATATTACAGCCTTACAAATTAACAATGAAGATGTTCCTAAAAAATATTTTCAATTAACTGATGATTGGAGTTTTGAGTTTTCAGATGACTTTGCAACAGAAAATAGTCATTATGATGGTGAAGAAATTACTGTGCAAGTTGTTGTTAGACCGCGTTTTGATGCCAGTATTTTGTCTCATAATTTTTTAGAACGTTATGCCGATCCAATTATTGCTAAAGCACGTAGTATTTTATTAATGCAAAACACGAAACCATTCTTCAATAGTGAATTAGCGAAAGAACAACAAAATATTTATAATGATTACGTTCAATCGTGCTGTTTAAGTGTTTGCTCTGAAGATGCGGATGAAATGCGTGTTCAACAGTTTGGTAACTGTTGGTAATTCTGAAGGAGAACAGGAGTATGAGTAACATAAAAATAGATAATTTTACTTCTAGTAATAGTCGTAAAGATGCACGTAAATTAGCCAATGAGTGTGCCGTTTACTTAAAAAATTGCAACTTGGTTCAGAGTTATCTTGAGCCGTTTTCTAATCTCAAGCTTATTGATTCACACAACTTAGATAACGTTAAAACGATTTATCGTTACTATCCAGACGTAAGTGATTCAGAATATAGTGAATTATTAATTTATAATAAAGCAACTAGCATTGTTCAGACGCCAAAAATTTTTGATAATTTTAAGCGTTTTTACTACACCAATGAAGATTCTAATGTTTTAATGCAGCGGACAAATGAAGCTATTAGTACAGTATCTTTGCCAGCTCCTAGTGGTGTAAACTATCAAGAGATTCGCCCTGGCATTTCTAAAAGTATGTTGACTGCCAAAGCTTACTTGGGAACATTTGGTGATAGTTACTATGATAATTTAACTGTAAAATCGTTATCAAGAAATGGTGATATTTATACAGCAGTGCTTGGTTTCGATGGTTTTTCAGTATTGTGTAGCGGTAATTTAATTAAGTTTGATGAAATTCCAATTAGAATCCATATTGCTGGACTTGGTTATTTACCAATTATTTATGATGATAAAGGTAATAGTGACATTCGATATAATATTGTGGGGTATAACAATGAAGTTTGTGCGGAAATTTACTTAAAAGATGTGATTTATGGGGAGAAAGATACATCTTGGTATCACAATCCAACTAATAATGTTGTTTATTATCCTCATGATATTACCGCTGTTTTTAAAATAGAATATGGTGAAACTGAAGATATTATTACTAATTATTGCCAAACGTTTGTCAATAAATATGGAGATGAGGGACCGCGAAGCGAGTTTTCGGGCGCAATTCTTCATAAATTTGGTAGCAAAATTAAGATTACTAACTTGAATATTCCAGAATCGCACGTCGATGTAATTTCTAAAAGAAGAATTTATCGTAGTGATAAAACTTGTCAAAATGAAGATTTGAAACTAATTGCCGAACTTGATCCGTCAGTAACTTCTTTTACAGATTATGATCATGAGCTAGATGAACAGTTCACTGTCGCACTTAACGAGAATTCAAATCCTCCCGAAAATATTCAAGGAATTACGCCAGCACCAAATGGTATGATTGCAGGTTTTGTTGATAATAAAGTTTATGTGACAAGAGCTCATGCAGCTTTGGCATGGTCAGATAAATACAAAATTGAACTAGGTCATCGAATTATTGCCTTAAGAGCAATCAAAGAATCATTATTAGCGATTACTGATGGGGCTGTTTACGCAATTGATTATAGTGATTTGGAGGAGATAAAAATCACAAACTTAAATTGTTATGAACAATGTGTTAATGCTGAAAGTGTTGTTGCTAATCAAGAAAAGGTTTACTATGTTTCTAAAAGTGGCATTATTGCGGTTAGTGCAAGTGGTTATGAAAATCTTACACAAGATATAGTTGATAAACACGAATGGCAAGAATTTCTCCTTAATATAAATAATACGCCAGCAGAAATTCATTGTTTTATTCATGATGGTAATTTATTTATAGGTAAACGAGATAGTGATAGAACTAAACTTTTTAACTTAGAAAAAAAATATTTACTAGAGTTGACGTTTGGAGTTGATGCATTCTGCTATGATTCATATGCAGATAAATTATTAATTGCTAAGGGTAGTGATATTTATGAATGGAATGATGAATCATCTCCGCTTGAATATTGTTTTAAAACCAAAAAATTTACTTATCAAGATCCAGTAACATGGTCGTGGTTAAAAGTTACTTTTGGTGGAGATGAACCACAAAATAGCACTGCTGAAATTAAGTTATATACTGATGAAGCAATTCAAATTGATGAGCCGATTTTAAGCTTTAATGTTGCAGGCAATCGTCCGTTTCGTTTACCGTTAATCAAAGAGGGTTATGACTGGCAATTTGAAATTATTTCTACGGATGTTGTTTTAGATTTTAGTTTAGCAAACAGTTATGATGAATTGATTTAATTAGAGCCATTATTAAGCTATAAACCATAAATATATATGCTTCATAGCTTATCTAAGTTAATAGTCGTTTTTGAAAATATTTTTCATAAACGGCTGTTTTTTATTTGTAATTGCCAGAGCGTGAGTTTATGTTAGTCTTATAGATGCAGTTTAAACTAATATAAGGAGAGTAAGGCCATGTTAAGAATTTTAGCACTTTTATCAGCAGTAATTTTATTAGCAACAGGTTGTATGACTTCAAACTCGGACCAAAAAATTGTCCAAGGCTTTGTTTACGTTGAAACAATAAAGAAAAAGGTAGAGACAAGTCCCGACGTTGCGACTATTAATCTTTTAAATCCAGATCCATCGGAACGCCAGCCTAAAGAAAAAGTAGGTAAACCTTCAGAAAACTTTTTAAAAGAATCGCAAGAATTACAAAATCAAGCTAAAGAAAAAGTAGAAATAGAAAAAATAAAAGAGTATTACATTTCGCACTTCTTAATAGTTGAAACTGATAAATATGGCAAACATAATATAATAATGAACCCAAAAATATTAACAAAACCAGGTCGGATAGGACAACTTAGAATGGGTTATGATTCTCAAATTGAAGATATGAAAGATAATCGATATTTTCATCAGAAGATTTTAAATATCCAAATGAATCTTTTAAGTCGCGAGCTAATTCTTTGTGATGTTGCATATGGAAATGGAAATAGACTTTTTTTTCATAAAGGTAATATTGAAGTTGGAAAAGTTGTTAAACTTTTTCAATCAGTGCCAGAATCAATGCACCATCTTGAGCTTTCTGAAAAAAGTAAATTCGTTATCGATAACTTAAAATAGATTTTTTTATAATATCTGTAACCTCTCAGAACTGTTTAAGTAATTACGAATATAACATTAAAATAACTAAATTGAGAGGTAAAATTATGATAAAAATGGTAGCCTTTGACCTTGATGGCACAATTGCTGAAACTATTCCAATGTGTATTGAGGTCTTTAAAAGAGCGGTATTGCCTTACACTCAACGTATGCTTTCAAAAGAAGAAGTTGTTAATACTTTTGGACTAAATGAAGAAGGTATGATTAATAAAGTTGTTACTGATCATATTAGTGCACAAGACGCTTTAAAAAATTACCATAATCTTTATGCTCAAATGCACCACCTTTGTGAAAAACCATTTCCTTATATTAGACAATTATTTGATAATTTAAAGCAAAAAGATATCATATTAGCTATGGTCACTGGAAAGGGGGCAGAAAGTTGTGAAATTTCATTGCAAAAGTTTGATTTAAAACACTATTTTGTTACAGTCAAGACAGGTTCAAAACACTGTACAAATAAAGCTGTTTCATTAGCCGAATTATTGCTCAAATATCAACTAAAACCGAATGAAATAATTTATGTCGGTGATACGGTATCTGATGTTCATGCCTGTAATGAAGTTGGTATTAAGTGTCTTTCAGTTGCATGGGCAGAATCCGCAATAGTTGAGGATTTGCGTGCGATAAATCCCGACCATGTCTACGAAACTGTTCAATTAGCTGAAGAATATATTTTTAGCTTGATTAATGAAAAATAAGTTTAGTGTAAATTAACAATTTTTATGGAGAATCATGTATAATTTATACAAAAGAAACTATTGGAGTTGCTTTTATAGTTTTATTGGCTTGATGCTGTCAATTATATTACTTAATGGTATCGTTGACCCTCCATTCAATGCCTCTAGAAAAGGGGTTGTTGTATTAATTTTATTTGTTTTAATGATGGTTTTTGACTATGAAATTGGCAATTGTTATTGCAAAAAAATGAACCTTTATAGTAGCTTTTCGTTAATAGTATTGGGAGGAATTTTTTTATTATTTTACAATCCGATATGCTTAATGCCATTCGTTTTACTTAATTATGGCCCAAATTTATTATATTTATACATTATACCGCTACCGCTATTTTTTGTTGATAGAGAAACGGTTTGAAAAATATTTTTTCTCTGCAACTGAATTTTTTAATGTTATAAAAGGTTTTAAAACCTTAAACACCTTTTTCTTGAAATTAGGTAATATTATTGTCATAACCTACTCGTTTTCAATCTTTTTAGTCATTTTGTGATAAAATTTTGAGTAATGTTCAGCAAATTGTGACAAAAAGTAGTAGAAACAAACATTACTAATAGCTCCTAGGAAAAAAATAAATGTTGATAAAATTCCTGATATGCCTTCAGTAAATAATGCTCCTAGTAATAACACGCCTATAACGGCAGTAATTAAAACCCAAATAATAGCAAAAACACTACAAAATGGCACTATTGGTAAAATATTCCCATTATTATGTTGCGCTGTAGTATCTCCCTTTGAATCAATTATAATTTGTTGTGGTTTAACTTCTTTTATCTTAACCTCATAATGACAAACGGGACAATTCATAGTTTTATGAACTAGTGATTTAGGCACCATGAATTGGTACGTGCATGCAAAACAACGAGCCCAAATTCGTTCGTTACTATTATCTTCTTCATCACAAATGTCGCTAACAATAAATGGGGTGAAGCAATTCTTACATTCTGCTAGTGAACCAATAAACCTATGTTCGATATTCTGTGTTTCACCACAGCAGGATCACTTTGTAGTTAATATATGGTCGTTATTTTCTAAATTATTGTTCACTAGTTTCTCCTCTTAAATATATTATACCGTTAATTTAGCATAAAAATTTAAGAAAACAACTTGAAGTGTTTTAGAACTTTTTATTCTGCGATAGTGTCGCCCATAAAGAGAAAGGTTTCAATGCCATTTTCGCTATTTTTTAAAAGGTCGGCAGATAGTTGCAATTTATCATTTTTAAGTAGTACCACAACTGAAGAACCTCCGAATGCAAAATACCCCATTTCAGCACCTTTTTTAACGGTTGAGTTTGGTTCGTAAGTTTCGATGATTGAACCAACCATTGTTGCTCCAATTGGGCAAATTAACATTTCGCCAAACTCTTTAGTATTTAATTTTACATATTCGCGTTTATTTTCGCAGAAAACTTTGGTAAAACCCGTCGCTAATGCAATTGGCGAAACTGAATAATAGTCGCCATTAACTTTTTTGACTTTTGAAGCCATTCCCATTGCAGGAAAATGGAAACGATGGTAATCATTTGGCGCTAAACGCACAATTACCATTTTGGCATTTTGATATTCAGTCGCTAAATTTTCATCATTAAGAAATTTTTCAAGCGTGAACTCTTCACCTTTAATATAAAATTTACTAACATCTGATGCACGGTTGAATGCTAAAATTTTGCCATCAGCAGGTGAAACCACACCGCTCTTAATTTCACGTGATCCAGCTTTAAGCTTGCGATAAAAGAAATCATTAAATGAGGTAAATTCTTCAAGTGATTTTACAGCTTCACTTAAGTTAATATTATATTCTGCAACAAAAGGTGCTATCTTCTTTTTTGAGCTTGGTTTGTCCATTAATCGCCCGTAAATTTCGGAAACAATTTTGCGTTTAATTAATAGATTAAGCGATAATTTACCAAAAAAATTTTGATACAAAAATTTTAAAGCCCCTTCACCAGGTGGATTTTCTGTAACTTTGTTTTGCGAATGTCGTTCAATAAATTCAATTTTTTGCATCAGTAAACTTTGTCCCTTTTATTATTTTGTGGAAATAAAATTTAACCTTCTACAAGTAATTTTTCAAGAACTGTGTTCAACTTTGCAGAATAATAATTTACTTCTTATGATTAGTTAATTGTTCGTGTGAAAGGGGAGTATTAATTGTTTTTACTATTGCTTGAGGACAATTTAGGGTGTGAATATTTTAATTTTGCAATTTTTTAAAGAACAACTCACTAATCCTAAAGCTATTGATGTTATGTCATTTGTGATAATTAATGTAATAAAATTGGTATGTAACATGCAACCTCTCGTTGTAGTGAAAATAACAAATCAAATAATAACATCATAGCAGTTGCTAGAATACGGATCATGCTTACTAAATTGAGTGTGATTTCTTGGCTGCCATTACTAATTTTTCTATAATGTTTCTCCATATTTTAAATTAGTTGTTTTGATAAAAATTTAATATAACCTTCCACTTAAATAATGCAAAAGTCATATATGTCAGAAGATGTTAAGGTTGTTTTTTCTGGATCAATCAAATTTTTAACTTTAGCGTATATTGGTAGATTTAAAGAAATTAAGACTTCTGAAAATACAGCCATGGAACTATTTGCATCTAGATTAGTTACCATTGAACTGAGGATTGTTTTTAAATAGCTTGTTGCGTCACTTATTTGTAAATAATTACGAGGTAAAACACTTATTGCTTCAATCATTTCAACTAGGGAGCGTCTACTAATATGAGGTATTGGAGTTTGAATATTTAAACATTCTTTAGTAAAATTTAATAATATCACTTTTGGAATAAACTGTTTTTTTTCTGAGCGATATTTATTAATTGTTTTTGCAGTTTTTTCTAGTTTAACAAGACGACTATAACCAGGGTTTGCCCAAGAATACATTCCATGTTTATCTCCTAAAAAATCGACAAATTCAAATTGACTTTCGATATGTTCACGATCAAAAAAATCAATAAAATCTTGATAACCTTCTCGATAATAATCTTCTCGACTAACTATTAGATGTCGTTCAAAAAAAGCTGTTACAACACCATAAGTTAAAAGACCAGTTAGATCATAGTGGCTATGGCGCATTCCAGATTGTAGCATTGCTGGGTCAGTTACTCTTAAATTTTTTGTTGGCCATGAATACACTCCAAATATTTTCTGCCCTCGATAAAGTTGCGTGTTGGTGTAGTTGAATCTGTCATAACTTTTTTGTTGATAATATGTTAATAGATTTTTTTCATTCCCAGAACAAAAAAATGATTTGTTTAATCGCTGAGTAATTTCATTTTCTAAGTATTGATGCTCACTTTCTACCTCCGTGATTAATTTGGGCATATATGCTTTAGTTAACAAGAAGTCAATACGGTCAAATAATTCACGTAAATAACCACAAAAAGCTGGCGCTAGTACAATACATTGATTTTCAGCAAGATAATGCCCCGTATTTAACTCAGTTATTGAAAAATAACATCTGATATCGCTTGTTTGTTTAAATACTTTTATTATTTCAAAAATATCACTTGGGAAAGGGCGGGCTTCATTAGGTAATAAATAATCGATATCAGTATAAATACCACCACATTTATTAATTATCATTAATCGAGCTAAATTGCTCGCAGATGTAAAACGTTTGTTAACAGTAAAAAGCTGGAAGGAATCTTGTAATGATTTGTGGTGTTCACGTAATAAGTCTTCGAAGCGGCATACATAAAAATGCTGAAAATTTAATTTAGCTTTATTAAAGCGCATTGCTCCAACATCAAAAACACTTTGCCATGAGTCTGCATTATAATTAGAGCCAAGTTTGTTTTGTGCCATATATCCTTCAAATGCTGATAAAGAATCTTCAGTTAGCCACACTATTAATTCGAACTTGCTATGCGATTTGCGTAAATATGACGTCCATTTTTTTATAAATGATCGTAGCGCATAAGGGAATGAATTTCCAGTCCAAAAACAGTGAATAAACGAATGCATATAGTGTCCTTAAATTAATTTAACAGTTTAATTTTAATAAAGATTATAATGTTATGGCGTTTTTTTCGCAACTAAAGCCCTCTTTTAAAAGTATTTTTTTAATAATTTTGGCAATTATTATGTCAGTACAGTATAGTACACTATATATTGATAATATTTGGTTTAAACTACCGTCAAAGGACTTAATAATATGAAAAACAATTTATTTTAATCATGACAGATTCGCAGCGTTTTGATATGCTAGGGTGTTATGGCAATGAAAAAATGTCAACTCCTAATCTTGATGCAATGGCGGAAAATGGTGTGCGTTTTGATCGTGCATACTGCTGTCAGGGGGTTTGTGAACCTGCACGCTCGGCTCTTTTTACTGGAACATTCCCACATACAAATGGTGGATGGACAAATTCCATTGGAATTGCTGATAATATTAAGAGTATTGGTGAACGCTTAACTGATAACGGTATTCATTGTGGATATATTGGAAAATGGCATCTTGATGGCGGTGATTATTTTGGATTAGGGATAGCTCCAAAAGGCTGGGATAAAGATATCTGGTATGATATGCGTAATTATTTAAAAGAATTAACTCCTGAACAACGCTTGAAATCTCGTAAATCGGCCACAAATAATGAAGGAGTTAGTGAGGATTTTACTTTTGGGCATCGTTGTGCAAGCCGTGCGCTAGAATTTATAGAAAAAAATAAAAATAATGATTTTTTCTTGGTGGTTTCTTTTGACGAGCCACATGATCCATTTTTATGCCCAGATCCATATGCTTCAATGTATAAAGGATTTAAGTGGCAAAATCCAAATCAAGTTGTAACTGAAGATCAACCTTATCATCAACAACTTTGGCATGAAGCCAATTATAACATTAGCGAAACTGATCTTGAATTTTTTATGGGCTGCAATAGTTATATTGATTATGAAATTGGTCGCGTGTTAAATTGTATCAATGAAAAATTGCCTGATGCAATGACTCTGTATACTTCTGATCATGGAGATGCTCTTGGTGAGCACGGGTTGGGGCTAAAAGGTCCAGCTGCTTACGATGGCATCACGCGAATTCCTATTATTGTTCAATATAAAGATATTCCCAAGGGCTCTGTTAATACTGGAGTCGCCAGTCATATTGATATTGTGCCAACAATTTTGGAATTTTTTGATGCGCCAAACTCTAAGGTTTTAGAGGGAAAAAGTATGATGAAATCATTATTTGATCCAAATTACCACAATAATGAGCAAATTTTTATCGAATTTGGGCGCTATGAAGTTGACCATGATGGGTTTGGTGGCTTTCAACCAATGCGTTGTGTTTTTGATGGTCGTTATAAATTAGTGGTCAATTTATTAAGTGATGATGAGCTTTATGACCTTGAAAATGATAAATTAGAACTTGTAAACTTAATTAATTCTGATGATGTTGAATTATGCAAAAAACGTGATAATTTACATGATATTTTATTAAATTGGATGAATGAAACCCGTGACCCATTCCGTGGATATTATTGGGAAAATCGTCCATGGCGTAAAGATGCGAGAAAACCAAGTTGGGGATACACAAAAATGACTCGCCAACGTGAAGAAAATGAACACTATGAACCACGTCAATTAGATTATTCAACAGGTCTTGAAATGGTTGAAGCCGTGCGTAAAAAACGTTAATTTTAGCAAAAAGGGAAAATATAGTATGACTGAAAAAATACGCTGTGCATGGTGTGATTTAAGTTCGCAAGAATATGTAAATTATCATGATAACGAATGGGGTGTGCCAGTGCGTAATGATGATCGCTTGATTTTTGAATTACTAATTCTCGAGGGAGCTCAAGCTGGATTATCGTGGTTAACAATTCTCAAACGTCGTCAAAATTACAAGCGCGCTTTTGACAATTTCGAAATAAAAAAGGTAGCCAATTACAACGAAGAAAAAATTGCTAGCTTAATTAGTGACGTAGGAATTATTCGTAATAAATTAAAAATTAAGTCCGCAGTTAGAAATGCTAAAATTGCATTAAAAATTATTGATGAATTTGGGAGTTTAGGTAATTATTTTTGGAGTTGGGTAAATGACAAGCAAATTAAGAACAATTTTAAAGATATTTCAGAAATACCAACTCAAACAGCCTTGTCTGAAAAAATATCTAAAGATTTAAAAAAGCGTGGTATGAGCTTTGTTGGTCCAACAATTATTTATTCATTTATACAGGCAATCGGTATAGTCAATGATCACACAACCAATTGTTTTAGATGTAAAAACTAAGGGGTCTTCAATAACTCTATGATTTTTTCGTAATTTTTTAGTGGAGTTTTAGCGTTTAATTTCTTAGTCCAATCAACGATTGAAATTGATTTTTTTGTTTCAGGGTCAATAAATTCACGCTTCGCACCATACTTTAGTAGTAACTTAACAACCTCCAAACGTTCATTTTTCAACGCCCACGCTAATGGGGTTAAACCTTTGTTAGTATATTCTAGATTTAGCTTTTGATTTAAAAAATACTCAAATATTTCATCCGTTGTGTCAAATGCAATAATATATGCCAAAAATGACTTTTTAGGCATGTCAAGTTTTTTGAAATTGGCTCCATTTTTGATTAAAATCTTGATAGCTTCTAAATTTTTTTGAGTTACAGCGTAGCCAATTGGAGTAATAAATTTTGTTTTATCAGGATTCACATCTGCCCCATGTTTTAATAATATTTTTAATAATTCAAGATTATTCTTTTTTTGAGCAATGGCAATGTTTAGTACAGAAAAACTTCTCCGACTGTTCTTGAATTTCAAATAATCTGAATTTGCTTCATTTGGGAAATATTTTAGTAATAACTCTAACGTTTGAGGATTAAAACTAGCAAGAGCGTAGTCAATCAAACCTTCACGAAGTTCTGTATTTTTTTTATTTTTAAGCTTAGTTTCTAATAATTTTAGCTGTTCCTTTGCCGGATTTTGCATTAATAACAAAGCATATAATCCAGGTTTGATATTGTATTTTTTAAGTATTTTCAGAACTTCTATTTGCTGTTTTTTGATAGCTAATTCATAAATTTTATCGAGTTCAAAACCTTTGTCATAATGGTTATTTTTTAGGAAAATTTCTAAAAGTTTGTAATTTCCTTTGAAATAAATTGGACCAATAAAACTTGTAGCTTCTGTCTTGTCTACTTTCTTGCGGTAATTTTTTGGTAATCCATTTTTAATTAAATATTCAGAAATTTCAAGAGTTGTACTTCCAGTTAAAATAGTACCATAAATTAATTCTTCCTCTTTTGAAAAACCACCAATTTTAGCTTTGTTTTCAATTAAAAATCTAACTATTTTCAAGTCAAAAGATGTCATCGCCATAAATAATGGGGTGATATTATTTTCACCAACTTGGTTGATCGTTCCATATTCTTTTAGAACAGCTTTAAGTGCCTCAATATCACCTTTTCCTGCAGCTAAATGAGCAAAATGATATCTATTGTTATATCGTAGACTAATTAAATCCATGGACTGTTTTGTCCATGGTTTTAGTATATTTAAGTCAACATCTTTAAATTGCTCGATAATTTTTTTTCTATCATCTGCAAGTTCATTATTACTATTATTAGCCCTTAATGTATTGCAAAAAAACAGAATCAAAATAAAATTAATAGATAAATAAGTTATTTTTTTCATTATATATTTCACATTTTTTTAAATTAATAAAATTCCATATTATTAGCAGATTGCCCATAATAACGCGTTGAACTGCCCGCATTCCATGTTTTTTCACTAAAAACATTATTCCAACTTTCTAATTTTTTTATTTCTTTTTTTATTTCATGTGCTCTTTCTGCTGTAATGTCAACAGCAACATCCATTGCATTAATTGCTTTACTATAAGTATCCAAGAAATCACCGACCACCTTAACTTTTCCAAAAAGTGCTGATAAAGCCTTAAAACCTAGGTTAAAATGTTGCTTTGTTTTTTGAAAATATTTTATATTTTCATCATATTCATTTTTGATATTTTTTGCATACCTTCAATGAAGTCATTTGTATGCTGGATTGCGTTGTATATTTTTAATCCTTTATCACAACATTTTTGCATTTTTTCAAATGAGCTTATAATTCTTTCAATACCTTTAATTCCTTGAGTAATTTTGCTTTTTTTATCGATATATTTAACAATTTCAGATTCAGCCAAATAATATCGCAGTAAACCTAAAGATTGATATCTTTTTTTGAGTTCAGTTTCTTTTATTTGTTTTGCTTTAGCCCAGTTGTCTATTGAATCAATTTCTTTAAATTTATCTAGAAACCATTTTAATGATTCAAGAGCTATTTTAAATTTTTTATTATCAACTAATTTTTTGTTTTGTTGAATTCTTTCAGCAAATGCTTTAATAATGGGTTCAATTTCTTTATTAAAGCTTTTGTGTATTTGTTTTAGAATATTACTGTTAACTTTTCCCATAAATATATTATTGTTTTTTAAGATTTCAAAGTATTTTGAAATTACTTTTTCGTCATTTTCATAAGGTGTATCTAAAAAAAGGTCAGGAATATAATATTCTTTAAAAAATTTTAATGCATGTTTTTCGTAAATTTTTTTCATTTTTACAAATTTTTTATTATCCGATCCATTAATATTCATTTTTACAAATTCTTTATAAATATCCTGTCTTGTCGGTGCTAGTAAATAATTTCCTAAAGATTCATCTTCAAAAATTGATCCTTTAATAACTAATTTTAATAAATCTAAATCCGATCTATTCGACATAATAACTTTTTTTTATACTTTAGTATAATTTGTGTTAAAAATTTTGCTCTTTTGAGCTTTTTGATTTATTATTAATATAGAATATAAAACTTATTGTACAAATGTATATTGATATGTTTTATTTTAAAACACTATATAGTCTAATTAGAAAAATATGAATAATATATTTTTTCTGTTAAGATGAGCTTAAAGATTACAAAAAAATAAACAGAAAAAAACTTAATTTGCTGATATATATCAAATTTAAGAGAGATGCTTAATCAGCTTGATTGGATAGTAAATTTTAATCAAATGCGAAGTATGTTCAAAGACAAATGATTTTAACTCACATTAAGCAAGTTTCTACAATTGAAAATAATGAATTTGACTTTAAAAATTCGACCAGTAATCAAGAATGGGGTGGATAACCGGATTTGAACCGGCGACCTCCTGGGCCACAACCAAGCGCTCTAACCAACTGAGCTATATCCACCATCTGAAAGATATAATTAACTGAAACTTACAACTTGTGGCTCTGACGTTGTGTTTATCAGTTTGAGCCTTTACAATACTGTCTTTTCATAAAAAAGCAAGTCGATTAAATGAAAAAAAAGAGAAAATTTAAAAATTTTTATTATTATTTTTTTATAATAAAAAAGTTATTATTTATAACATCTTCTCTACAAATAAAAAAGCCAAGCTCGCGCTTGGCAAAAACAAAAAAACATTTTGTTGATTTTTTTAAGAAGCTTATATAAACTTTAACAAAGTATTATAAAGGTGTTTTAATTCTAGTTTTGGTAACTAATATCGTGAACTTTTTTATCTTCAGTCATATATTGCGTAATTCTGACGCCATCTTTTACTTCTGAAGGTACTGTTTGTCCTGATACAGATGTAGCATTCATTTTCTTATACCACCAGCTTTTTATAGTATTTTTATCAACGCTTTCTGCATGCATATCAGTTGCTAATACATTTGCTCTGTCTTGATGACGCATAAAAAATGCACCACTATGCCAGTTACCATTATTATTATAAGATAGTGCACCTACACGCCAGTTGATATCTTCTTTATCTGCCAAAAGAATTGTGTTTGATGGTTCCACATATTTTTTTAAATATAAACGACCTCTCGTATCTCGTAGAATCCATTTTTCATCAGGAGCATTACCGATATCTTTGAATTTTACGTCAGAACCTGGCATTCCGTGCCATGTGTAACTGTTAGCATATTTAGCGCATTGTAAATATTTAGCATTTCTTTTCACATAGCCTAGTCCATCTTGCTTTGTAGATGAACCATCTTTTGGTGTTAAGTAATTTTCTCGATCACTAAAGACATCTTGCCATGGAGCATATGCTTTTCCATTTAAAAGATATTCTAGGTCACTTTCTGCCATTGCTAAACAAGTACCAGTTTGTTTCATATTATTCATGCAACTAATTGCACGAGCTTTTTCTCTAGCAGCGCCAAGTGCAGGCAATAGCATTCCAGCTAAAATTGCAATAATAGCGACTACGACTAATAGTTCGATTAGTGTGAAATTTTTTCTTTTCATAATTACTCCTAACATTTAATATATTAATTCCTACAAAATATCATCTAAAAATTGTAATGACAAATAAACTATGATTTCTTAATATTAACATTATATTGAAAAAAATAAAAAATCAATAGATAAAAATATAAAAAACATTAAAAAGTTTACATTATGTGTATTTTTAAGTAGAAGTTAATGAGATGTTATATGTTGTTTATTATTTTTTGAAGTGAGAATAGTTTTATTTTTTAAATTTGAAAGTTGTTTGAAAATAAAATTGTAATGACAAAAAGATAGGGGGAAGGGGTATACAATAATAGTAATATAAAAAAAATATATGATAATGAGGATGTAGGTTGGCTTAAGTTGTTTCGCGAGAGTGCTCTTTATCAAATTTTTCTCGATAAATAGTTGTTAGTTTATAACCATTACGAGTCTTTATGAGCCAGCCCCCTTTAGTTAAATTTAAAATCTTTTTTAATCCTGTAGCATGATTGAGATCAGCCATTGAAATAATAAAGTCTTCATCTAAAGGACTGTTAGCTTGGGTTAATGTCACTATCAATTTACTATATTGAGACATTGTGAAGAGAATTTTAAAAGCTTGATAAAAAATTCCTAAGCTATCGGCAAATAATTTTCCTGGAGTAGCGAAGAAAAAAGATAAAAAACCAATTAATACGCACATAATTTTACTTTTTCCTTTTAGCTCTTTTGCGCTAGCAAGGTTTTTTTTATAAAAAATACTTTCAATAGTGAAGGAACTAAAAATATTAATTGGAACATTTTTTGCTATTTGTGTAAACATAAAAAGTGTATTTATTATTAAAATTGGTAAAAAAATATATAATAAAGTCAAATCAATATTTATTAAGTCTTTTGATTTTGCGACAACTAGTTGTACATAATTTGCAAGAAGCAACTCGCATAAAATAAAAAGCATTAACCCTCCTAAAATGGCACAAGCACAAAAAAAATGTCCACCCGCAAGAAAAAGTTTAAATAAAAATTCTTGCAAAATAAATAAGCGAAAGTTTGCAGTTACTTTTTTTGCTGAAACTTCGCGAATTTGACTTGGATCTTGTAAACTCATATATTGCATATTTATATTCCAATTTTATTGTTTTACATTCTCTAATGTTAAAGTTATCACCATTAAGCTAGATATACAAACTTTCGCTATAATTTGTTGTTATTAGGGACAATTATATTTTAATCAAGGTTATTTTTACTGTCAAAAAATCGTTTAGTTAGATCTTTTGCATTGTCGCTATTGAGTGCATTTTGTTGCTTTGAAAGTTCCTCGTAGCTAACAGTGTCAACAATCTCTTCTTTGTGAAAAGGTTCAAATTTAGATTCTTCAATATGGAGTGAGTTGAATTCAGAAAACATGACGCTTGAGAGTTTATAACCTTTTGATGTATAAATTAGCCAGTCACAAATTTGCATGTTTACTAAAATTTTTTTACAGCGAATGTCTGTGATTTTTGTAGCTAAAGATATTTCATTGCCAGAAAAGCAACGATCTTTTTCAATAGCTAAAATTGTGATAATTTTTTGATAATCACTACTAGCAAAAATTATTTGAAATATCTGGGTGATTATGCATAGTAAATCTCCACAAAAATCACCAACAGCAGTGAATATTTTTTTTAATAAATTTGTAATAGTACTACGGGAGAATTCGTTTAAAGTTACATTGCAAAATCGCCCGTTATCACTAACAGGGATAATAATATTTACGGTCTCATCTTTTGATGATATGCCATAGCGATCAATGTATCCTCCCTGAAATCCACTACTGATGGTATATTTTTTGAAACAGATTATTGGGAAATTATTTTTAAGGCGTAAAATAAAAAATATTAAGCTTAAAATAGCATAACCAATTATACTCCAATTAAAAATTTGAGAGTTCCCTATAAATAAAAAACAAATTATCATTGAAACCACAAGAGACGGAATTAAAGTTAGTAAAAGTGGAATTACTAATAATACTCTGCTGGCAATGAATATTAATTTATAGTTTAAAAAATTTCTTTTTATATTATTTTTCAAGCTGTCATTTTCATTTAAATACATTGAATTTCCCTTCTTAAACTATAAATCATGAATATTTATGATTTATAGTTTAATCTATTTTTTCCGTAATACTAAAGAACTTTTCTGTTAACCGTTGTTGTTCATTTTCGCGCAACTTTTCACGCTCTTGTCTTTCTTTTTGTTGAGAATATTTAACTTCCTCATGAACTAATAAGTCACTTTGTGAGGAAGTGATAGAATTAAAGAAATGATGATTTGTATCATCATAGCTTGGGTCAACTTTGCGCATCATAGCAGTGGTTAATTTATAGCCATCGGCGCCATGAAGTATCCACTCAAATTTAGTCATCTCATCTAAACGCTGAAGCAGTTCGATTTGATTCAGGGTGGCTTTGCTAGCTAAAAGCTTATTGTAAATCTCTTCGCCGGGTATTCCTTCGCGTTGTCTTTCAATCAGAATAATCATTATATCGGTATATTTACTATATGTAAGGAGTGCTATAATCATTTTAATGATAATATAAACGGTATCAACAATTAGTCCGCCAGGAATTAAGTAGATAAAGATTTTTTCCATAATTTTATTTGAGAGATGGTTTTCCATTGGACTATGGCGAAAATGCTGACCAAAACTAAAACTTGTATCGTCAACTTTATCAAAGTCATCATTTGTTGCGTCTACAAAACTTTGATTATTATTGAATTCTGCAAAGGTAATAATTGGGGTATTCACATAAACGCGATAGCCTCCCGCTAAAATGTTGACAATTACAACCGTAATAAAGTAGCTAAACTGTTCTTCTCCAGACAATCTATAATAGATATAATGTAGTATCCAAAAAACTCCTAATGCCAAAGATAACTTTAGTAACAGTAATAATAGCCAGTTCCATAAAAAAACTTTGAGATAATTTTTATATAGTTTTTTATTATGCTCTTCAATTGAAATCTTACTCATTTTAATCACAAAGCAACTCCTTTAATAACTTCTTTCTCATTTTAGCTGTTAATTTAAAACCATTTTCACTTTCTTTAAGCCATTCATACTCAATCATACAGTGTAAAATATCACGGCATTTAAGTTCATTTATTAGGTATTTATCTTTATTAATATAATTTAAAATTTCGCTACCACATACAGCTTCTGGGTTGTGGCAACCAACGAATTTTAAAATTTTTAAATGCTTAGATCGCATTTTGAATGCTAAATAGATTTGCCTAAATACTACGCAAATATCGCCCAAGGCATCACCAGGTGCTTTAAGTATCTTGAAAATTAAAAGAACAATGTCTGTTGACTTATCCTCTTCGTTGAAACCAAAGTTAGGATGGTATTGGCTAAAAGCAGTATCTTCAGTTAATTCAATCGAATCAATGGCAACCTCAACTTCCTCCATCGCATTTTTAATCGTTAATGAATTGTAAATGCCGAATGGTTGGCGTTTACGGTATTGTAGAAATGCTAAAGAGCCATACAATGAACAGATAACGAGGTTGCCGACTACAATAAAAGGTAATGCAATCAAAGTAATAATGTAAATGCTAAGCAGGTAAGTTAACACCAGAAGAAAACCGAATGATAGAAATTTATAAAGAAGCATGACTGCTCGGTCAACTATAAATCCCTGAAAAAAAATTGAAAAATTTTTATGAATTACTTTCTGTAGCGCTTGTTGTGCTTGAATATTTATCATTTTCCACCCATTATTGTTATTTCCGATTAGGAAAATATAATTTATTATCTTGATAATACAAATTTATTGTGAAATAACAAGATTAAGTTCGTAAAATTGTTAAAGAAAGAGTATATTCATCATGAATGTAATATGAATAATTAAAGAACCATAAAGCAATATGAAAAAGAAAGATTTATTAGAGTATTTAGAAAAAAATAATTTTCGTCCTGGGAAGATTTTAGGACAAAATTTTTTAATTGATGATAATTTGCTAGATTTTATTATAAAGGCAACCAACCCACAAGAAAATGAAAATATTTTGGAGGTTGGACCAGGTTTTGGAGCATTAACAAGAAAGCTTTTAGCAAGCAAAGCAAATTTAACTGCAATTGAGTTTGATCATCGTATTTGTGAATATTTACGCGATAACGTTAAAGATGATAATTTTACGTTGGTTGAAGGAGATGCTGTGCGAGTGAATGTTGCTGAAATTTATGATAAAAATACGCCATTCAGAGCAATTGCTAATTTACCATACTCAATTAGTAGTATTTTTGTGGCGCGTATGCTTGAATTAGAAAACCCACCAGCAGATATGTATTTTATGTTGCAAAAAGAGATGGGTTTACGTTTATCTGCTGAATATAACACTAAGGATTATGGCGCATTGAGTATTAGAACGCAGTGTTACTATGATGTTAAAATTTTGCGTATTGTACCTCCACAAGTTTTCCATCCTGCACCTGAGGTTGAATCAGCGATTGTGGCTTTTTATAAAAAAGAGAATGCTCTAGGGTATGAAGAACGTCAATTAATTAGTAAAATTACTAAAATGGTGTTTTCGCAACGTCGTAAAAAGATGATTAAGCCATTGAGTTCGCTATATCCTAAAGAAGACATTTTAGCGACATTCAAAAAACTGGATATTCGTGAAGACATTCGCCCTGGGGCCTTAACTGTAACCCAATTTATTGATTTAGCGCGAGAATTAGAAAAATTACGCCTTGTGAAATCATAAAAAATTTTGAATATTTGTTCATTTCATGAAAGCGCAAAAAAATCTTCAAAAATATTTACAACGCAATAAGTATTTACACCATAGACTTGAGCCTCAGGTAAGTGATGGGGTTAAGTTTGCGACATGTATTGTGATTGTCGCATGTGCTGAATACGATTATTTAGGGCGTTTGTTAGATTCATTGAATAATGTAGATGATATTGAAAATTGTGCAGTAATTGTGGTTGTCAATCATAAACATGACGTTGATATTACAGTAAAAGAGCAAAATATTTTGACTCTTCAAGAATTGGCAAATAACAATAAAGGTAAATTTAGAGATTTTTCCCATTATAAAATATTATTAGGGAAAAATCTTTTTTATGTTGATGCGGTAAATAATTTATTAACAGCTCATGCTAAAAAATTTTTTGGGGTTGGTGCTGCTCGCAAAATTGGTCTTGACTTGGTTTTGAATTTACTTGAATTTAATGGAGAAATAGAGCCGCTGTTAATTTGTCTAGATGCGGATTGTGTAGTCAAAAAAAATTATTTAATGGCAATTAAAGAATGTTTTAGTCGTAATAAAAACATTGTTGGTGGAGTCTGCGATTTTAAACATTTACGTAGCGAAAATAAATTACAAAATTTGGCGATAGACGAATATGAAAAATTTATGGATAATTATGTAGAGGGCTTAAAATTTGCTAATAGTCCCTATGCATTTTACGCATTAGGTTCGGCAATAGTTTGTACTGCAAATGCCTATGTAGCAGTTAACGGCATGGTGGTAAAAGAAGCTGGGGAGGATTTTTATTTTTTGCAAAAACTGTGTAAATTAGGCAAATTAAGTGCTATTCCGACGACTGTTTATCCTGATTCGAGAATTTCACAACGAGTGCCGTTTGGAACAGGAACGAAAATAGCTGAAATTGTTGATAATAGTATTAATGGTAATAGCTCTAATGAAGAACCTCAGATTGTACTACAACATTATAACTTTAATGTCTTTGTTGAATTAAAAAAGATTTATGATGCTGTTTTAATTCATAAAGAGAATAAAGATTTAGCTAATATTGCTAATTTTTTGTCTTGTAAAATTGATGATAAATATATTAAAACTTTTTTTAAAGAACAAAATTTCTCTTCAGCATGGGATAAAATTATTAAAAATACTCCATTGGATCCTCAGGCTCAAGAACGAGCGTTTAATGTTTGGTTTGATGGTTTCAAAATTTTGAAATTGATTCATTTTCTTGAACAATATCAGCAATTTAAAAGAATTTAATTGAAAAAAGGTTTAAGTTGTTGCATATTAGAAGATGTCATAGTGAAAATGAGCTAGTTGAAAACAAAAAATGAAATTTAAGGATATCGAATATGGAAATTAAAAGAGCAGAATTAAGTAGCTCTACTTACAGAAGTCCAGCTCAGAAAATTCAAGAATGGTTAACTGATAATAGTGCTAGATTGGTAATATGTGTGATTTGTGTATTTTTGTTTTTAGCATTGTTGTATATGCTTTGTGGTATTTCTAATTTCTTAATGGAAAATGTTGGGAAACAGGATACTCCTGGTACTTTAGGATTATTTCAAAGTCCTTTGACTAGTTTGATTAAGTTAATTGGTAGTGGTGTAGTTGTTTGGTATGTTTTGAAAAATAAAAGTGGTATGAAGTAATTTTGACTGATGGAGAAACTTAAAATGAAAAAATTATCTTTTAAAAAAGTATTCTTTTTAGCTATTTGTGGAGCTTTTTCTTTAACAAATTTTAATGGTTGTGCTAATAATGAAGACGAGAAAAAAATTGTTGATTATAAAGAATATCCAAAATTAGAGCGTTATAAGTTGCTCTTAACTTTAGAAAGTCATAAGGTTGAAGTGCCTGTTTATGACGAAAACAATCTATTAACTGATGAAAAAGATTACCGCTATTTGAAAGATTTTACTTTTAATACTGGCGATACCCCAATTTTTGGGTTTAGAGTAAAGAATTTACTGCCTTTTAATAAGCCTTCAAAGAAAAAAAAGCGAAAAAAATTAAGCGGTAATACTACAATCATAGTGGAATGGAGAAAAAAAATTGATGATAATGTAATTGTTTATTATCGTAAAGCTAATTCTCAAAATTGGATTCAAGATTCAGAGACTCCTCAAAAATATGGCGAACGCTTGAGTTTAGTTATTGCCCCTCAGAATGTTTCTTTTGTTGGAAAGAAAATAAATTTCATCAAAGATGCAGCTCCTGGCGTATATTTTGTTTATGCAAAATTAAATTTAAACTCTGTAGATGTTAAAAGCAGCCAATATAAAATAATTGTTAAATAGTAGAATATTAAGACTGTACAACCTTTAATAAAGTTAAATAATTTTATTTAAAGGTTGACTTTTTAACAATTAACATCAACAATAATTCTACAGCGCTTTTAAAAAATTATAAAATTATGTAGTATTTAAACTCAAAGTTTGACTTAAACATTCTTTGAGTGCTCTACCTACTCTAATTATGAATAATTTTGAGTAATCGTATACTATATTTTTTATACAAATAATATTTTTCTAAATTCTAGATTTCTTGAATCAAGGTAATTAATAGATAACGGAAATGATGAATAAAGACAATTTTAACTTGATAAATTTATGATGACATTATTGCAGTGACAATTGTTGCTGTACTGTTAAGGAGGGTAATTACTGTGAAATTACATCAGTATCCTGAAGGTGGTAGTCGTGTTTTGCTCTTTTGTGGAGATAGTATTGAGTTTCGTTTAAAAATTAATAATTTTGAGCAATATAAATCTCAATATAAAGAGGAAAATAGTAGTGCGACAAATAGTGATGAAAATTACAATTCAGCTGAAGAAATGAGTTTTCGTGCTTTTGTGCGTACAAATATTGGTCATGCTGCCATCCACCGCTATGAGGTTATTAATGCTATTGAAAGCCAGCGACCAAGTAGTTCTTTAGATTGGAGTGATTTTCCTATGGAAAAGGTGGCGGATGATGAATTTAAATTAATACTACCTTTAACTGAAGTTGGTCATTTTGAAGCTAAATGTTGCTGTTTTTTGCCAGGAAAAAATTTGACACCAGTTTGGTGTGATGGAGAAAATATTTCTATTAATGTTGAACCTGCGATTTATGCTGGGGCTAATAGTGTTTATTGTGCGTTTGTTCGTCAATTTGGATCAAATAAGAATTTAAATAAAAATATTAATATTCAAATTGGCAACCACATTGCAAACTTAGAGCAAAAAAATTACAGTGTTATTCCTCCTTCTGGAACGTTTAAAGATTTAATTGAAGAATTAGATTTTATAATAAATAATTTAAATTGTCGAATAATTCACCTGTTACCAATTAATCCTACCCCAACGGTATATGGTCGCATGGGGCGATTTGGAAGTCCATATGCGGGGCTTGATTTTACAGGAATTGATCCAGCATTAGCTGAATTTAGTCGTTATGAAACCCCTTTAGAACAGTTTTTACAATTAGTGGATGAAATTCATCGTCGTAAAGCAAAAGTTTTTATTGATATTGTTATTAATCATACAGGTTGGGCTGCTAAAATTCATGAGGAACATCCAGAATGGCTTGTGCGTGAAGAAGATGGTGCAATTCATAGTCCCGGAGCTTGGGGTGTTACTTGGGGCGATTTAACTGAATTGGATTACTCATATTTTGAATTGTGGGAATATTTAGCAGCAGATTTTCTTGAATGGTGTCGACGAGGTGTTGATGGGTTTCGTTGTGATGCTGGTTATATGATTGATGCGTTAACATGGGAATATATTATTTGCAAAGTTCGTGAAGAATTTCCTGATACAGTTTTTTTACTAGAAGGGCTTGGTGGTGATCCATTAATTACACGCAATTTGCTAAACACTAGTAATATGAATTGGGCCTACAGTGAATTATTTCAAAATTATAGCAGGGAAGCAATTTATGGATATTTAAATTATGCTCAGGAATTAAGTAAAACCGATGGAATAATGATTCATTATGCAGAGACACATGATAATAATCGTCTTGCTGCTGTAAGTAGTGTATATTCACAGATGCGTTGTGCTTTGTGCGCTTTAACATCTTTCAATGGCGCATTTGGTTTTGCTAATGGAGTAGAATGGTTTGCAACAGAGAAAATTGATGTTCATGAGGCTGGTGGACTGAACTGGGGAGCTGATAAAAATCAAGTACAATTTATTAGAAAGTTAAATGATATTTTATCAAAACATCGTGAATTTCAACATGGTGGAGAAATAAATAATTTAAATGTTATTTCACAACGTTGTAATGAAAAATTTGATGGGTCGGAGCAAGCTAATTTTTTCCATAATAATTTACGTGATGCTAACATAGATCAACATAATGGTTTTCATTCACAGTTTGATGATGGCGATAATAATGTGGTTATGTTTGAAAGAATTAATCGTTTTGATATAGCTGAAAATCCACATGAAATTAATAATTTAATAATTATAATTAATACCAATTGTAATGATAGTGAAGTCATTACAATTGATGATGATATGATTAACCAGAATGCTTATTGTAAAGATATTTATGATAGTGATTTTCAGGATTTAATTAGCGATCGTAAAATCAAATTTAATAGTATTGAAATTGAAGGAAAAAAGTATTATCAGTTAACATTATATGCAGGTGAATCTTTATGCTTAAAAAAATTGCCGAAGCGTGGAGAAATTTCGCGAGAAAAAGAACTTATTGAAGCTAATATGCCAAAAATAACGGAGTTAGAACTTAAAGATAAAGTTGATTACATTACATTAATGTCTGCTCGTTGCGAGGCAGTAAGAATAATTTCACATATTGATAAGCATAATGCAAGTTTTAATTATTCAGAATCTGAAAAAATTGAGTTTGCTAAACAACTATTAGAAGATCCAAAACAATTTTTATATGACAAAACAGTTGCAGCATTTAATGAACCACGTTTTATAAAATGGCAATACCCAAAGGATTTAAGTCGTGAAGTTATGCTGTTAAAAAATTTCTTCACAATTATTGAAACATCATCACGTTTTAGAGCAAAAATTGCTGATGATAGAGGTAAAATTATTGCAGTAAAAGAGAGCTTGCCTGTGACAAAAGGTGGTCAAGTTGTAAGCCATTTTATCATTTTAACCCCATTTGAAAGTCAGTGGCAAATTAGTTGTGATGCTTATTATAACGTTCATCGCAATTTAGATTTAATTTTATCGGTTTATGATAAATCTCATAAGTCTGAAAGGTTAACAAGTAAATTATTGTTGTTAGCTGATGATTGTCATGAAATAAAAGTAAATTTTGATGACAATATTGCCGAATTTGATAATCTTAAGTTTTTACAAACCAATAAACGCGGAGGGATGTTGCATTGTTGCGTGAATTGGGGCGAAATTAGGTCTCGCTATGATGTTTTATTAGGAGCGAATTTAAGTGATGAGCATCCTGAAGATCGTCATGTTTTTTTACGTCGTTATCGGTTGTATTTATTTCATAATGGTCGTGGTCGGGAGCTAAATAAATATGTTTGTCATAAATTTTTTGTAGATGAAACTGGAGTTGGTAATTGGTTTTTTGAAGTTCCTTTAGAAAAAGGAAAGTATGTAGCATTACATTTACAGTTAGAAATGGATGAAAATAATAATGTTATTTTGATGCGTGCTGTGCGTTGTAGTTCAAAAATGTTTAACGCTTCATGTTGTAATAAAAGTCAAAGTAGTTGCGATAAAAAAATTCGTCAAGAATTACACAGCGAATTTGCGAATCGGCGTAAAGACTATTTACCAGATGATGGCAAAATAAAGTTGTTAATTCGCGTAGATATTGAAGATCGTAATTTTCATTATGAAACAAAGGCGGCACGAGGACCTCAAGATCATTGGCCAAACTCAATAACCGTTATAGATGACAGTAATATGGACAATGAAGAGTTTAAATTTACTAAGGGTTTTGACTTTAAGCCAAGTAGCAATAGAATTTTTCAATTACGTTTCAATCGTGGAGAATTTGTACGCAATGATGAGTGGAATTATAATATTTTACAAAGTGATGAGGCTGAACGTGGACTTGAAGCATATACTGATTTATATAGTCCAGGGTATATTGAAATAGATTTAAATATTTCTGAGGTAATTGAAGTTAAAGCAGAAGGTCGCCTAAACGAAAGTGATAGCAGTTTAACTGCTGAGTTTGCCGAAGAAGAGCGTGCTCAAAAAATCCTTGAAAAAAAATTAGCACTGGCCGATGGCAGTCTCGATGAAAGTGTTAAGAATGAGAAATCTGGAAAAATTGAAAATGACATTAATGGTATTCAAAAATTAGAATATCAAGAAGCAAAAGAACAGGTGAGAAATAGTTGTTGTAATGAAAATATACTTGAAAATGGTATGCTTCATGTTGCAAAACAAGCTATGAAAAACTTTGTTGTTAACCGTGATGGATTAAAAACTGTAATAGCTGGATATCCATGGTTTTTAGATTGGGGCAGGGACACTTTAATTTGTGCACGGGGCCTATTGAGTGCAGGCTATTACCATGATGTAACAGATATGGCGATTCAGTTTGCTAAATTTGCTGAAAATGGCACGTTACCCAATATGATTCATGGTAGCATGGCTTCGAACCGTGATACATCAGATGCGCCATTATGGTTATTTAAAGTTTGTGAAGATATTTTAGAATATGAAGAGGAGCAAGACCTGCCTGTAAAAGAACGCCTGCTAATGCAAAAAGTAGATGGTTCAAAAGGTAATAGTATGGCTCAAGTTCTTTTAGATATGATTAAAGATATCACAACTGGAACACCAAATGGAGTGCGTATGGATAGTGATAGCAGTTTGATATATAGTCCAAGTCATTTTACATGGATGGATACTAATTATCCAGCTGCAACTCCAAGAAGGGGATATCCAATTGAAATTCAAGCACTGTGGTATCGAGCACTGAAATTTGTTGCAAGTTTTGTTGAAGATTGTCAATATAGTTCAAAAGATTTGCATCATAATGATAAAAATTATTATTTACATTTAGCTGAAGATGTTAAAAAAAGTGTCTTGAAATATTACGTTCGCGAGCATGATAATTTCATTAGTGATTGTTTACATTGTGAAACTGGCTTTATGGTCGCATCACGCGCTAAAGGGGATGATCATTTACGTCCTAATCAACTTTTAGCGGTGACATTAGGGTTAATTGACTGTGTCGATGATCGAGATATTGCCGAAAAAATTGTCCTGAGCAGTTATGAGCTATTAATCCCTGGAGCAATAAGAAGTTTAGCTAAACGTTCAGTAGAAGATATGCCCCTAGAAGTTAGTTTAGATGGTTTTATTCTGAATGACAAATATAACCCATATTGCGGGAATTATCATGGTGATGAGGATACCCAGCGTAAAAAATCATACCATAACGGTACAGCATGGACATGGATGTTCCCATTGTTTAGTGAGGCATATTATATGGTCTATGGCGAGGCTGGGCGTTCGAGTGCTAAAACGATTTTATCTAGTAGTGTCGAATTGTTTAATAGCGGTTGTGTAATGCAATTACCTGAAATCGTTGATGGAGATTATCCTCACACCCAACGAGGTTGTGACGCTCAAGCATGGGGTATTACCGAATTTTATCGCGTATGGAAAATGCTCGATTGCTGTGTTAAAAAACAAGTTTACTAATTTTATATATATTTTTTGACTAATTTAAATCTCATATTATGTTAAAACTATAATAAATATGAGGTTTAAAACTATGTTGTTAAATTATTTAATTCATTTTAGGATATTTATAGCATACTTAATAATATTCAATTTACAAACACATGGCATTGCTATGATTAATTTTTTTTCTGGGTTTCATATGATGCAAACATTAATTGCTTTATTGATGATAGGTACAATAGTGATATCTTTAGTTTTATATAGTAAAAACAATAAAAAAGAAATAGCAGACAATGGTTCAAAAAATAAGCTTTTTATGCTGATTTTGGTAGTGGCTATGCAATGTTTGATAATCACTCTTTTTTGGAATCAGCTAGCCCCATTTGGTAAAGAGCACAATTGGTTAAAAAGTATTTATGCTCCATTATTTATTGCCGTTCCTGGCTATATGATGTGGTATTGGCGTGATAAACATAAAGAATCAGATATAAAACACACCAAAAAAGATTTGAATATAAAAGAACAATCAGCTGATTGGGATAATTATTTCAAATGGATTGAAATTGCCAGTGACGAAACAAAAAGTGATAATGTTAGAGCATCTGCGATACAAGCATTAGCTACTTTATATAATAAAGAGCCGTTGACAAATCAGGTTCATTTGTTTTATAAAAATTTTCTCAATCAATTTTGGAATGATTTAAAATTAAGTAATAGTATAATTATTTATTTAAAAGAGTGTGAAAAATTTTCTAATATTTATGGTCAAGTTTATCAAAAAATAGAAGAACGAATAGAAAGAGAAGACGCACTTTTAAGTTGTTTTGGCGAAAATTTTGAAAAAGAAAAAAATGAAATAAAAAATTTTTCTGACCTTCAAAAATTAATTTTTGAAGCTAAATCTTTAATTTTTTTTATAAATGATAATAAAATACCAATACATGATCATGGAAGTTATATTTCAAAAATTGCTAAAAAGTTACCGTTATACATTAAAACAATTCATGAAGTTTTATTAGACCAGTTAGAGCGAAATAAGAAATTAAATGGTTCTATTAATTTATCTTTTTCTAGAATTGAATTAAAAGATTTTTCTAAGTGTGAATTAAATAATATTAGTTTCAAGTATTCAATTTTATTTTCCAATACATTTAAAAATTGTATTTTTGATGGAACTAGTTTCAGATATTGTTATTTTAATGATATCTCTTTTGAAAATAATAATTTTAATGAAGTTGAAATAAATAAATCTTTTTGTTATTATGTTAGCATACAAAAAAATCATTATACTAACTCATTTTTTAGAAATAGTACGTTAAAATATTGTCAGTTTAAGGATAATGATGTGACTAAAATAAAATCATGGGAAAATATTCCATTATTTTTTGAGAACTGCAGTGTAATTAATAGTGAATTTATTCCGCAAAAAACAAAGAAAGAATTAAGAAAAATGGGTTTTAGAAATATTAAAGAATGTGAAGTTTAATATGCGAGCCATTTATACATTACTAAGGCATCAATATAGTCTAACAATGGATGATTGAATGCCTTTGGCAACATGCCAACCGTTTTAAAACCTAAATTTTTCCATAAATTAATAGCAACAGAGTTACTTGAAATAATAAAATTACATTGCCTTAAGGCCTAAATCTTTAGCTATCTATTGAGAATGAAGATACATCGCTTTTGCAATTCCTCTACCGTGAGCGTCAACCATATAGCCACAATTGCAAACGTAACTACCATTGCCATTTAACATAGTAGGTTCCTAAAATATTGCCATTTTCTTCGTAAACAAAAGTTTTTAAGGGATTTTTAAACCATAATTTAAAAGCTTGATCATAACTGGTGTTTGAATCAAAAGCATAATTTAGACCTTCTGCTACAATTGGTTTGAAAATATTCCAGATTTGTTTAAAATCTTTTAATTGTAGCAGTTCTGATAGTCATAAAAAATTATTCCCACTCATTTTTTGGTGAACGAGTCATCAATTCCATTAAGGCTTTTTGTGGAGATTTATCAGCATATAAGATGTTGTATACTTCATCAATAATAGGAGTTTTGACGTCATATTTGCGTGCTAAATCATATGCACTTTTGGTTGTTACGACCCCCTCAGCTACAACCATGCCCATATCATTAAGAATTTCATCTAAAGATTTGCCTCTACCCAATTCTTCGCCAACATGACGATTACGGCTATGAGTACTATTGCACGTTACAATTAAATCACCAACGCCACCAAGACCAGAGAATGTTTTCTCTTTGCCTCCGAGTGCAACTCCTAAGCGACTCATTTCAACAATTGCGCGGGTAATTAGTGCCGCTTTTGGATTATCTCCTAACTCCATCCCATCAGCAATCCCTGCAGCAATTGCCATTACATTCTTAAACGCTCCGCCAAGTTCAAGTCCTATAATATCGCTGTGCGTATAAACTCTAAAATAATCAGTCATGAATGCCTCTTGAGCAATCTTTGCATCTTGTTCATTTTTTGCTGCAATTGTTACTACTGTTGGTAATTTTTTTGCCGTTTCTTCAGCATGGCTAGGACCTGAAAGTACACAGTAAGGAATATTATCACCAAGAATTTCGTGACAAATTTCACTCATGCGCATCAATGAATCTTTCTCAATGCCTTTAGCAACATTTACAATTAATTGTTCATTGTAACATGGTTTTAATTGTTCCAACGTTTGACGCAAATATTGTGAAGGTGTCGCTAAAACAATCATTTCACTATTAGCAATTGCCTCAGTCATATTTGCTGTTAACTTTAATTCGTTAGGTAGCTTAACACTAGGAAGAAAACGAGAATTAACTCGGCTTTTTTGCATTTCATTTATATAGTCCTCAAAAGGCCCCCACAATGTTACAGTGTGAGAGTTTTGTAGTAATGTTAAAGCTAGAGCTGTACCCCATGCTCCATCGCTGATAACTGTGATTTGCATAATTTCTTCCTAGTTTTGTAGAGTATTAAATTTATACTCAGTTTAATCATATTTATAAATAATTTATTTATTCTGTAATCTCATACATCCAGTTATGAGTGTCTTCTTCTTCTCCGTATTGAATACCCGTCATTTTATCGTATAATTTTTGTAAAACAGGACCAATATTTTCACCATAGTTATAAGTCTTTCTGGTTGAAACAATTTCACCAACCGGTGTAATAACTACCGCTGTGCCACATGCGCCAACCTCTACAAAGTTGTCCAGCTCTGCAACTGGAATTGGGCGGTGTTCAACAGTTAAACCAATATCACTAGCTAGTTCGCGTAAAGAAATATTAGTAATGCTTTCTAAAATAGAAGGCGATTGAGGCGTTACGTAATGATTATCGGCTGTTACGCCAATAAAGTTACTCGTACCAAATTCTTCAATGTATGAACGTGTTTTCGCATCCAAAAATAATGCAACTTGACAATTGCTTTCTTTTGCTAATTTTGTTGGCGCTAAACTAGCAGCATAGTTACCTGCTACTTTAACATGACCTGTTCCTAGTGGAGCCGCTCTGTCATATGCATCACTAATCATTGCTCGCACTGGTTTTATTCCACCTTTATAATATGGACCAACAGGAGTTGCTAGCATAATAAATTCATAATCAGCTGCTGCAGCAATACCAATCTGGGCAGTAGTACCAATCGTTAATGGTCTGATGTATAAAGCACCGCCAGTCCCATATGGAGGAACAAATTCAATATTTTCTCTAACAACATTTTCTAATGCTTCAAGAAACATTGCTTCTGGAATTTCTGGCATTAACAAATGATTATTTGTTAAATTCATTCTTTTGGCATTTTCTTGAGGTCTGAATACTTTTACTTTTCCATCTTTACAGCGGAATGCTTTTAATCCTTCAAATGCTGCTTGTCCATAATGTAGGCAGCTTGCAGCGATCGATAAGTTAATATCATTGTTTTCATGCAGGCGCATTTTTCCCCATTCGCCATTTTTATATGAATAGCGAATATTGCAGTTTACGGGCATATACTGAAAGCCCAAATTTTTCCAATCAATATCCATTTGGTAAACCTAAGTCCTAACGTTATATATAATAATTTACTCAAAATTTAAAAAACATTTTTAAATATTCTTATTAGTATGATATTTTAGAAATTTTCCTGGTAATAATAAATATTCTAAAAAAATCTTTTAAAATACCTTTAAAAATACAAAAAAGTTTTGTAATATAGCTTTACATTTTGCAAATTCAATACTAAATTGACATATTACATTATCAAAAAGGTATTTTTACACGAAAAACTATTTTATAATCTTTAGTAATGTAAATTTGACAAAAAATAAAAAAAATAAAATAAAAAAGGAATAGATTGAAATGAAAAAACTATATATTTACGGTTTATCTGTTTTTGTAGCTGTTTTGTTAAGTGGATGCGGAATCTTTAGTAATGAAGATGGAGAAGATCCTACCGATCCTGTTGACGGCGGAATCGCTACAATGAATGATGGTTTAGGAGCTGATGGTCTAGGTGCTGACATTGATCCAGGTAGTAATGGAGGTTGGGGAAATGAAGGCGATTTAGCAAATAAGCAGGGTGATTGGACTCCGTATAAAGATAATTTAAATTTTCCGACAATCTATTTTGGTTATGATCAAGATGCATTGACTGCTTCAGAGAAGGCTGAATTGGATCGTGTTGCAGCTTATATGCAACAATATGCTCAAGTAGGCGTGATTATTGAAGGGCATTGTGATGAGCGTGGTAGTGCTGAATATAACCGCTCATTAGGTGAGCGTCGTGCAATTTCTGTTAAAAATTATTTGGTACAGCAAGGCGTTCCTGAATCACGCGTTAGAACATTAAGTTACGGTGAAGAGCGTCCAGCAGTTGAAGGGTTTACAGCTGAGATTTTTGCTAAAAATCGTCGTGCTGAATTAGTTCCTGCAAAAATGAATTAATTAGTTTTTTTATTATTAAAAACTAAATTAAATACTGAAAACATCCTGCAATTATCTGTTGTTGGATGTTTTTTTGTTATTTTATGTGCTTTAAGTCGTATGAGGTGCGTATGTAGTTTTTATTATCATCGCCTTTGATTGTAAAATTAAGTTGGTTGCTTTTGTTAAAGGTGATCGCTGTTATTAATCCAGTTTTATCGTGGTCAAATTTAACTTTATCATCTATAAAGAAATGGCTTTCAAGTTTAGTCAATGTCAATGAACTATTGGTATATTTTTGGTAAGAGTATCTGAGGTTTCCAAAAGTTTTCACCGGGCCTAATTCATCTTTAATTGCGGTTCTATCAATGTATTTTTTCATCTGCTTGTTGTATTCTAGGCAATATTGTTCCGCGCTATTTTTTGACATATCTCCAAAGAGATATTGTTCAAGTTTTGGAATGCCAATGCTTATGTAGCTTTTTTCTCTAATTGGGATCCCATCGCGATATCCAAGTATATCATTAGCTATAAATTTTGATTCATTATTGATGTTTTGCGGTTGCAAATATTGGTAATTATTATGCTTGACGTCCCAAAAAACATCGCTATATATTGGAGTTGTTGAAGATAAAAAGTATGAAGATGTAATGCTAAGCGTTAATAATAAAAGTAAAGGGCCGTATAGCATGGAATAGAAAAATGTTGAAATATTTATAATTTTATATTCTTTGTTTTTCTTAAAAGCATTGTAATTGCTGAAGTTCTCAAGAAGATTTAATCTTGTAGAGTGATTGCAATAGGGACATTGATTGCTCTTGTTTGGTGTGATTGCCTTATTACATTCAAAACAGTAATTGAATACGCCTTTGCATGAGTACTTTTTAAAAAGTACTTTTGGAAAGTTTTGATTGCGATTTTTTGTTGTTTTGAAATACTTAAAAAAAAGCGCAAAAAAGAGTAAATATCCAAGAACTAGAAATAATACTGGAATTAAATCTTTATTATAATTAAAATAAACTTTACAAATATATTCAGCTGCTGCTCCAAAACTTATTGGTAGTATAAAAAAGCTACCGAAAATTATTATCGACGTAATTTTGCTCTTGCGAGAAGTGTTTTCGCTGATTTTTTTCTTATAGTATTTATGGAAATTTTTCTTGCCTTTTTTACTTAAATTACTTAAATCAATATCATATTCAATCATAACGGTTTCTCCCTTAAGATTTGACAAAATAATAGCAAGTTATACCAAAAGCTATAATAAAAGATAAAAAGAAAAATATTTTGACTATATTTTTAATATAATATTGAAATGCACCTCCAAAACGGTGATAGGAAATTTTTAGTAATGAAAATTGTGAGCTAGCGTTGCACCTTGGGCAACAATTGTTGCTATTAGGAATTATTTTTTTATTACATTCGAAGCAATAGCTAAATACTCCATTGCTCGAGAAATTGTTAATGAAAAATTTTGGTTCACGATATTTGCGTAATTTTGATGAAATTATTAGTATTAGTAGCGAACTCCAAAAAATAAATTCTATGAAACTCAGTTCTTGCATTGCTTTTTTGTAAGTGATTGTTTTAATGTATTTATGAAAATTTTTCTTACCTTTTTTGCTTAAATTGCTTAAATCAATATCATATTCAATCATAACGGTTTCTCCTATCGTTTGTTGATGGTTAAATATAGCTTGAAATGAAATTAATGCAAAAAAAATAGCACCGTTAATTGGGAGCTATTTTTTTGTTATAAAATATTTAGTAAATTTTACTAAACTAAAATTTTGCGATATTCTTTAAGAATTGCTGTCATTGAAGCAACTTCTTCAGTTGTTAAGTTGATATCTGCGCTTGCAGCATTTTCTTTCGCCTGTTGGATGTTACGTGAGCCAACCAAAAGATGGGTGCAACCACGTTGTTGTAACGTCCACGCCATCACAAGTTGTGCCATTGTTGCGTTATGGGTTTCGGCAATGTTTGCAAATTCACTTAACATTTTTTGCATATTAACACGATTTTCTGTCGAAAAACGCTCATAACGTAAACGTTGGTCGCCTTCGTTAAATTTACGTTCTGGAGTTACTTTGCCACTTAAGAGACCTTGCGCCATTGGAGAGTATGCTAAAAATGCAATACTACTATCAGCGCAGAAATTTAATTGACCACTGTCTTCCATTTCATAATCAATCATGCTATATTTTTCTTGATTAACAACAAGATCTCCAACTGATAAATATTGTTTTAACTCGTTGACAGTTGCATTGCTTGCGCCAATTGCACGAATTTTGCCTTCTTCCTGAAGTTTTAATAATTCACCCATTGATTCTTCAATTGGCGTAGTTGGGTCCTGCCAGTGTGTTTGCATTAAGTCGATGCAATCAATATTCATTCTCTTTAAAGAATTTTCAACTTCTAAACGAATTGATGCTGGGCGCAAATTGCGGTAGACCCCAATGTTGCCATTATCTTTGATATCATCTTTACCGGTGTCAAAAAAATGAACCCCGTCAGCACAATCCCAGCGTAATCCACATTTTGAAGCGATAATTACATCATTACGGCGATCTTTAATTGCTTTGCCAACAATTTCTTCTGACTTTCCAAAGCCGTACATTGGAGCTGTGTCAATTAAATTAATACCACAGTCAATCGCTGCGTGAACAGCATCAATTGCTGCTGTTTCATCTTGTCCACCCCATGTCCAGCCACCAAAAGACCACGTTCCTAATGCTAGAACTGATCCTTCAATATTGCTTTTTCCTAATTTTGCAAATTTCATAATTCTTTTTTTTTGTCCTATCTTCTTTTTTGCTACTATCTTCTTTTATTATAGTACACCCTTACACCCTATCCTATCATATTGCTATTAAAAAAAAGTAAATTTAGGTGTTATTTTACATGAATAAATTAAACTCTCAATCTTTATTATTAAAAACTATGTCGAGATTTATTTAAAACTATATTAAGTGATTACATTAAATTTTAAAAAATGTTTTTCAAGCGCCTAGAAGGATATTTTTAAGGTTTTTTAATTTCGTTTGGTGCGAAAAAATGGTTATTTATCAACTCTTTTACAATGTAATGATTTGTTTTTTTGCAAAAAATGGTTATCTTAATTCTTTTAATCTATTGATTAATAAAAATTGTCGATTAATTTAGTAAGGTGCTAAAATGAATAATAAAATTAGAGAATATCAAGATAAATTTGTAATGAAAACATATGCTCCAAATCTTTTGTTAGTGAAGGGCGTAGGTTCTGTAGTTATTGATGATGAAAATAAGCAATACTTGGATTTTACGGCAGGAATTAGTGTTTGTAATGTTGGACATTGTCATTCAAAAGTTACTGCAGCAATATCGAAACAAGCACAAGAGTTAGTGCACACTTCAAATTTATTTATTAATGAACAACAGCCAGTGTTAGCTCAAAAATTGGTTTCAAAAGGTTTTGATGGTGTCGTTTTTTTTGCTAATAGTGGAGCTGAAGCTAATGAGGGGCTGATTAAATTTGCTCGCAAATGGGGATCTGATAAAGGAAAATATGAAATTATTACGATGCATGATTCGTTTCATGGTCGAACATTAGCTACTTTGGCAGCGACTGGACGTAGTCAGTATCGCCAAGGTTTTGCTCCAGATATGCCAGGTTTTAAGCACGCTTATTTTAATGATATTGAGTCAATTAAATCGCAAGTTACAGATAAAACAGCAGCAATTTTGCTTGAACCTGTACAAGGAGAAGGTGGAATTATCCCAGCAGACAGAGAGTTTTTACAGCAGGTGAGAGCGCTTTGTGATGAAAAAGATATTCTGTTACTTTTTGATGAAGTGCAGTGTGGAATGGGGCGTTTAGGAACATTTTATGCATATCAAAGCTTTGGCGTTGAACCAGATGCCGTCTCATTGGCAAAGGCACTAGGAAATGGTTTCCCAATTGGTGCATTCGTTGTACAACGCAAACATGAGAATGTTTTACAAGCAGGTACTCATGCAAGTACTTTCGGAGGAACTCCTTTAGCGTGTGCAGCAGCAAATGCAGTAATTGATGTTATTGATGAAGAAAATTTATTAGAAAATTGTCAAAAAATGTCTAAAATAATTTTTGAGCGTTTTAATGATTTTGTTAAAAAGTTTCCTTTTGTTGAAACTGTTAGAGGTAAAGGTTTAATGTGTGGAATTAAATTGGACCGTCCAGCTGCGTTTTTGATGCAACCACTAAGAGAAAAAGGTCTTTTAGCTTTAACTGCGGGTGAAAGTGTTTTACGATTGTTACCAGCATTGAATATTAGTGAAGCCGAAGTTGAAAGTGCATTAAATATTATCGAAGAAGTTTTAAGTGAAGTAGAAGTTTAAAAAGGATATAGTTAATGTGGGTATTTGAAAAAATATATATCCCGAAAGTAACTAAATTTCCTTAATGAAAATAGAAAATAAATTATGGAGAAAAGTCATGTCGCAAGTGAAAGATCTGTTGACCATTCAAGATGTGACTGCTGAGCAGTTTGAAAAATTGATGAAGTTGTCGGCAAAAATAAAAGCCCAAAGATATACTACTGATTACAAGCCTTTAGCGGGTAAAAGTATTGGTATGATTTTCGCTAAATCATCAACAAGAACGCGTATTTCATTTGAAGTTGGTATTCATGAATTAGGCGGATACCCACTGTACTTAGATCAAGGAAAAATGCAAGTTGAACGTGGTGAAACAATTGCAGATACAGCGCGAGTTTTAGATCGGTATTTGCATGGTTTAGTGATTCGTACATTCGATCAAAGTGATGTTGAAGAGTTAGCAGCAAATGCATCGTTTCCAGTTATTAACGCATTGACAAATGAATATCACCCATGTCAAGTATTAACTGATATGTTTACAATTTATGAATATAGCGGCAAATTTGAAGGCGTTAAGATGACATATGTTGGCGATGGCGATAACAACATGGCGAATTCGATGATTTTGGGTGCTAAATTAGCAGGAATTGAATTGGTTTTATCAACTCCAGAAGAATTTAAGCCAAACGAAGATGTTATGAATATTGAACATGGTTTTGGAAAGGTTAGCTGGGAAAAAGACCCAATTAAAGCTGTTGAAAATGCCGATTATATTTATACTGACGTGTTCGTGAGTATGGGGTTTGAGGAAGAGGCTAAACGTCGTTTAGAAATTTTAAAGCCATATCAACTGAATATGACATTATTAAAAGCGGCAAAACCAGATGCAAAAGTGTTACATTGTTTGCCTGCACACCGTGATGAAGAAATTACTGATGAAGTTATTGAGAGCGAACAATCAATAGTTTTTGATCAAGCGGAAAATCGTTTACATGTTCAAAAAGCTATTATGGCAATGCTTGTAGATGAAAATGCGTATGACAAATTATAATTATTAAATTAGTAAATGCTTTCTTGGTAGCATAATAAATTTAGTAGTAAAGTCGATATTAATATTTTATTAATATCGACTTGAAAAGTGTTTACGTAACCTAAAAGAAAATATACCATATGAAAACAAAAAATAACTTAGAAGTTGTGAAAAGAAGTCGTAGTTTGCATAAAGTTTTAGACTTTTATGTTTTACGAGAATTTATGGTGCCATTCGGAATTTTGATCATAGCATTTATTTTGCTATTTTTAGTTGGTGATATTTTTAATGACATGAGTGATTTTATGAAAGAAAAAGCTCCATTGTCATTAATGTTTAAATATTTTACATTGAAAATTCCAGGCAATATTCGCTTCGTTTTGCCAATTAGTGTACTATTGTCTTGTATGTATACAATGGCAACTTTTGGAAAAAATATGGAAGTTACTGCAATGCGTGCTAGTGGAATATCGTTAATGCGTTGCGGAGGATCAATATTTTTTGTTGGTTTTATTGTGACATTGATAAATTTTGCATTTAATGAGGGATTTGTGCCAATGACGGAATTCAAAGCCAAAACAGTCAAAGAGCAAGTTAAAGAGGGTGCTGATTATCAACCAAAAGAGTTACGAATGTTTTCATACGTTAGTAACGATAAAAAGCGTAATTGGTTTTTTAAGTATTTTGATCGCAAGGGAACACATTTTGATATTTCGTTAAAGAAAAATAATCCAGATACGGGGCGTTTAGAATGGGATTTGCATGCAGATTCGGCTCATTATGAACCTGAAAATGGATGGGTTTTTGAAGGCGTAACTAAAACAAAATATAGTAAATTTGGCATTGGTTGGCCACCAGAAAAAATTGCAAAGTTAGTTTTTCCTCCAAGTGAAATTGTTGAAACTCCACGCATGATTGAAAATTCGGTGCGTCCAGCGGTTGAACTACCATCACTTGAGATCTTGTCATTATTAGGTACTGCAAAAAATATGAGTCAAAAGAATAGAAAAATGTATTTAACATTGTTGTGGAATAGAATATCATTTCCGTGGGCGTGCTTATTGGCCGTCTTCTTAGGGGTTCCTTTGGCTGCCAAAAATGAGAGAAGCGGAGTGTTTGCAGCAATCATTACCGCAGTGATAGTGATTGTACTATACCAAGTAAGTTCGCAAGTGTTTGTTATGATGGGTAATAACGGCTGGTTGCCGCCAATTGTAGCAGGATTAACGCCCTCAGTTGCGTTTATTATTTACGGCTGGTATAATATCAAAAGACAAGTTTAAAGCAGGAGGTTTAGCATGAGCAAAGGTATTGGTGAAAATTTTTGGATGTTATGTTTATTTTTAGGGCTAGTTGTTTTAGCTATTGACGTTTATGCTATTATTCAATTAGCTGGAATTCGTGAGCAAATGCTCGTTAAGATGACTGAATATGCTAAATATTTCAGTTGGACAATATATTTACTATGCGGCAATATGGCAGTGCTAGCGTTAGTAACAATTTTCGGAAAGAGAAGTTGAGAATAAAATAAAATGTATGTAGAAGTAGAAAATTTAAGAATACCAGTACGCGATATCGAAAAAAATGCACGTGATATTGACAATAAGTTACGTCCGTATATTGCAGAGTACTGTTCAATTGTCGAAACTGAAATTGCAGATATTAAAGTGATTTCAAAAAGTATAGATGCACGTAAAAAGGGTTGGCCTGTACTAACGTACAAGGTGCAATTTAGAATTAAAAATGCTGTGCGTGGTATGCGTAATTTTAAAGAAATTGATGCGAGCACTGAAAAGAAAACAAGTTTTCTTTTAGAGCTTGATCCTAAGAATAAAGTACAAAACCCAATTGTGGTTGGAACTGGTCCTGCAGGGCTTTTGGCCGCATGGATGTTGGCTTATTACGGCATGAAGCCAATTGTGATTGATTGTGGAACTAATGTTGAGCAACGTCACGAGGATATTACCAATTTTAAGAAAACACGTGAATTGAATGAAAATTCAAATTATCTTTATGGCGAGGGTGGTGCTGGAACATATTCTGATGGTAAATTATATACCCGTAAAAAAGATGACCGAATTAAGTTTGTGATTGATTTATTTATTAAATATGGTGCTCCTAAAAAGATAGGCATTGTTAATCGTCCACATATTGGTAGTGATAAACTTCGTTCAATGGTTGCAAAAATGCGTGAAGAAATCATTAGCTTAGGCGGTGAATATAGATGGAACTGTAAAGTTACTGATATTATTGTCAAAGACAACCAGTGCTATGGGGTGAAGCTAGAAAGTGGTGAAACTTTAGAAAGCGAAAAAACAATTTTAGCGTTTGGGTTAAGTAGCCGTGATTTGATTGAGCAACTAATTGAAACGGGTGTTGACCATGAACTGAAAGATTTTCAAATTGGAACACGTATTGAGCACCGTCAAGAATTAATTGATCGCAATCAATATGGGATGGATTTCGCTCGTCATGAATCATTGCCTCCAGCAGAATATAATTTTGTAAGTAGGCCTCAAGCAATTGAAGGAATTAATCGTGTGAGCACATTCTGTATGTGTCCAGGTGGGACTATTGTTCCTGCAACGGCAGAGCGTGGAATGTTGTCAACAAATGGCATGAGCAATTTTGCCCGTAATAATAAGTTTGCTAATTCATGTTTAATTGTTAATCAAAAGTCAGATTGTTTTGCAACAACTAAAGATGCTTTTAAATTCCTTCGTGATATTGAAAGTGCGGCATTTGTAGCTGGTGGAAGTGATTATACTGCTCCTGGTCAAGATGCAAGTGCATTCATTAAAGGGCAAGCAAAATTCTTAAGCCCGACTACGAGCTATTGTTTTGGTATTAAACCATTTGATTTAAATGAAATTTTACCAGGTGAAACTGCTGATTCAATTGCATACGCGTTAAACTTTTTTGAACGTAAATGTAAAGGATTTATGAAAGATGGTAAATTAATTGGAGTTGAGACTCATATTTCAAGCCCAGTTCGTTTTACTCGTGATTTTGAATCAATGCAAACTTCAGTTAAAAATCTTTATATTGCAGGAGAGGGTGCTGGCTATGCTGGTGGAATTATGTCTGCTGCAATTGATGGGCTTAAGATTGCCGAGAAGATCATATTAAACGAAAACTAATAGAAAGGATTGTGATAAAATATGTCTTCGTTTGATTTTGACGACTGGGTTTTTATTGATAAAGATGAGCAGCACGTTAAGCGTGAACGCAAAAAAGCACGCGAATTAAAAAAGACACAATGGTGGCATAATCTCCTCAATAAGGGGATTTGTCACTTTTGCCATAAAAAATATCCAGCAACTGAGCTAACGATGGATCATTTAGTGCCAGTTAGCCGTGGCGGAAAAAGTAATAAAGGTAATATTGTAGTGTGTTGCAAAGAGTGTAACAACCTTAAAAAATATTACACTCCTGCTGAAATTTTAATGCGCCAGCTCGAAAAAGAGGAAGCTGAGCGTAGCAGCAACAGCAACAATGGCGAAGACCGCAATCAAAATCTTTTAGAAGAAGAGTGAGTCTAATGAATAAAAATAAAGACGTTGATATGATTTTTTTTGTTCAAGATACTTTAATTTGAAAATTTAATCATTTAAGTTATTGTAATTCAATGAAAAACAAATATATGATTCGTTCAAGAGTTTTTGATGCTAAATTCAGAGAAATTATTCGCTATTTTTCTTGATATTGAAGCTAATAAAATTGCCCATTTAACTGGTTTGAGCCGTCCTTGCATTCATCGAATTTTAAAGGCTACAGGGCAGCGCATTGCTGAGTTTTGTGAAAACGAAATCGATGAAAGCTATTTTGGAGCCCGTCGCGTACATGAGGTCAGAGGTCGTGGAGCTCGTGGAAAACATATCGTTTTTGGGCTAATAAAACGCCAAGGGAGAGTTTACACGCAGGTCGTTACAAATTGTTCTGCGAGCACACTTTTACCGATTATTAGAGAAGAAGTCAATGAAAATTCAGCTGTTTACACCGATGGATTCAAGTCCTATGATGGACTCGTCGACGCTGGCTATAAAAAGCATTATAGGGTAAAACATGGCGAAAATGAATTTGCCAAAGGGTACAATCACATCAACGGAATTGAAAACTTTTGGGGCTTGGTTAAGACCAGATTTGCAAAATTTCGAGGTATTTCTAAAAATACATTTTATTTGCACTTTAAAGAGTGCGAATTTAGGTTTAATTACAGAACAAGACTTGTATTTAATGATGTTAAAATCATCAGAAATAAACCGCTTAAAGTATCTTGAAACTTTTTTTGTTATAGGAATTATTGTTTTTTATTACTATGGTGGTAAGTTCGCGGCTATTGAAAATGACGAGCATTATTCAAACAATGGAGTTTATTTATGCGAATTTTTTTTTTTGAAGATTTGAGAAAATTTGAATTTTTGGATAAAAATAAACTTAATAAATATAGTCTGAATTGTAGTTTAGAAAATTATCAATATTCCAATTTTATGTCAGCAATTTTTTTTATGCAAATGCAACCAGAAAAATTATTTTGACAAATTGCATTTGGCAGGGTTTCAAGTAGATTGTCCTGGAAAGCGCTTAATGATTTTAGCATGTTGTTATTCTAGTAGTCTTAAAAAAAGTACAAAGTGTTTCAATATGTGAAAAAGCTTGGTTTAATCTTGATCAGTATATTGATATTTTTAATGAAAAACAGGCGAAGCAATGCCAAGTTAAGATTCATTTTTTAAATAGATATTGGGCTGAAATTAGAAGAATAATGGCGGGAAAAAAATATCAGGCTTAAATGAAACTAAAAAGTAAAATATTAATAGTAGCAGTACTTTGTGGTCTTTGTTTTTATAGCATCAGCATCTATTTTGCTGTTGCAAATTTTTAAACCTAAAGATGATAGCGTTTATTTTTCTGAAGATACAAATTTGCTACAATATAAACACTTAAAATTTTTAGAAGGAAGAATAGAAAAATGTCGCTGGGAATTTGCAGTTCATTTAGATAATAGTAGCGGTTTTATTCCTGCTCCGTCAGAGTTTTACATTGAGGAGATTGCTCGATTAAATGATAAAGGTTTGAATTGGATTGTTGAAAATTTTCAATGGGAAAAATATCAATATGATCGTTTTCCAAAAATCTACTTTAGAAGTTTTGAAAAGTCACCAAAAGCAAAAATTAAGTTCAATGTTAATCAAGAATGGCTTTATTCAGCAAAATTTAATCAAGAAATTTTAAGCAGAACTTTATATCCAGCAGGGTATTTTCTATTGAATTTGAAAAATAAAACAATTTATTTTTTATGTAAAACAATTTGATTTATTATTTAAATGCGACAATCGACATGAAGTTAAAACATTGAAACCATAGTTCAACTTTTTCAAAGCCGATATCAAGTAGGCGTTCTTTGTGGGTTTGTAATGTTTCAGGTATTAGAACGTTTTCTAAGGCATTACGCTTTTGGCTAACTTCCATTTCGCTGTAACCATTATGCATTTTAAATTTATGGTAAATGTCGATAAACAGTTCGTTAGTCTCTTTGTCATTGAAGGTGATTTTTTCAGATAAAACTAAACAACCGCCTTTATTAAGACTGGCATAGATTTTTTCCAACATTGCACGACGTTGTTCTAATTCTAAAAACTGTAGTGTGAAATTCAACACCATCATTGAAGCATTTTCATAACGAAAATTTGTAATATCTTTGCAATGTAATTCAATTTTTGCATTGTGATATTCTTCATTAGCTATTGACACCAGTTCTGTGGCTTTGTTAATCATTGGCTCAGAAGTGTCAATAGCGTGAATATGACAATTTTTTGCAGTGATATATTTTTGCATTGATATCGCCGATGCTCCAAGTGAACAACCTAAGTCATAACAATTAGTATTATCTTTAACAAATCTCTCTGCTAAAAGTCCAATCATTAAAATTACATTCTCATATCCTGGGACTGAGCGCTTGATCATGTCAGAAAAAACGCTCGTTACTTTCTCATCAAAAGCAAATTTAGTAATATTACTATTTTTGCTTGCAAAAATATTGTCTTTCATAAAATTTTTACTTCTTATTTTTTACCTTGGTCAAAACCAATGTTGATTTTGTCACCTTTATAATTGTTACCAAAGAAATCTTTTACTAATTTTAAATCTTTTCCACAGCCTTTGCCTACTAACGGCGAATCAGCTTGGATCATAAAGTTTGTTAGATTTTCAAAACCTTCAGGCTCACTTGATGCACTTGGGTCAACAAACAACGGGTTGCTAAAAATTGCATTAGCATCATTTGGTAAATTGTGATGTTTACCAAAATAGTTATTGTTCGCAAATTTATATGTTCCTTTGCCTTCTTCCCAAACAAATTCACCATTTGTTAAGAAAATGTTGTTTCGGAACACAAAATTATTTGGAATACCGCCTTCCCAATAATCTGTTTTTAGCGCATGAACTTTTTTCTTGTTATTTACAATAATCACATTATTGTAAATTTCAACATCATCAACCTTTCCTGATGCATGAAATGTTCTTGTACTATCATTGATGCTGATATTATAACGAATAATGGTTTTTTTATTACCAATATTAAAAGGCATCACATGTTTGCTATTGTTACATAGCAGCATAAATCCACCTTCATTATTGTGACTGTAGTTATATTGGAAAATTGTACCAACACAGTTCCAGTCTGAATCGAACCCTTGACCATCTTTAGTCCCAACATAACCAGAAACTTCATTATATTGAATTAAAGTGTTATCTGACGCATGAGGCCAAATACCTGCAGAATATTTCGGAGAACGTAGGCGACCACCTTTTATTTTATTATACTCAACTATTGTCCCATCAGCATTTTTAATAACAATACCGTCACCGCCAATATCCTCAAGAGTATTTTTACGAATTACCATATTAATTGATGGGTAACGTGTTGCTCGATGACAATAGTCACATTCAGACTTTAATTTTGCTCCAGAGTAACAATCACCCCAACCACGGATACCGTCACGGTCAACTGTTTTTAAGGTATTGTTTTCAATGATTAGCCCGTCAAAGCGCGACATTGGTTTAGTTCCTTCAGTATGCCAAAAGATACCACAACCACCGCCAATTGCCTTTACAGGGCTACCGTAAATGTCATGAATATCATTATCTAAAATTTTAATGCCACGCGCTGAACCAAATTTATTTAAGTGCAAATAAACACCCATTGTTTTAGGAATACGCTTTGCTCCCTTATTAGTGATTTCAAAGCCTTTTACAGTTACGTATTCAGTGTTATATAAATAAACAGTTTGCAAAAAATTGCCATTTGCAGCTAAGTGAGGCTTCTTTCCAACACCGTAGCTACTAAACGTAATTGGTGCTTTTTGAGTACCTTTTCCTTGAGGTTTTAATTGTCCTTCAAAGGTATCATTGGTAGCAAACATGATGTTATCACCAGCTGTAAATTTTACACTATTTACTTTTTTTAACGATTTCCATGCCGCTGCTGGTGTCGTGCCACTGTTGTTATCGTTGCCTGAAGTTGCATTCACGAAATAGTCTTGAGCGTTAACTGAAAATGCTGTAAATGCTAATAAACAACTAAGAATTAAGCCTTTTTTCATAAAATATTCCTTTTTTTATACTAGGTGTTTTTCTATTATTGTCACAAGGTATTTAAATCATGACAAAAAATATTGTTCTAACGAATATAGCATAATTATTTAATTAGTCAAAATTAAGAGTGCTCCAAAAAAACAGAGCGTTTGATTGAAGATTATTATTTTTACCTTGAAATTAATTTTTAGGAACATCTTTGAGAAACTTTGTATCAAGTAAAAAATCTGTCTGGACATTTTTAAGAGAATTTAAAATAGCAGAACGAACATCTTTTATTCTTGTTTTGTCGATGTTGTCAATAAGCTGTTCAGCCCAATAACGGTCGCCAGTTTCTTTTAAGTAGTTATCATAAATACATTTTCCAGATTTAGGGAATTCAAAATTTTTGGACGCAACGGTATTAATCAATTCTTTAGTCGCATAAATAAGGGGTCTAATTATGCGAAATTCGCCACCGAGAGCAGGGACGTTAGGACCCATAGTTGTAATTCCTTGCCCGCGAAATAGACTAATTAAAAAACTTGCGGCTACATCATCAAGGTGGTGTCCAAGTGCCAACTTGTTACACTTTGTTTCACGCATTAATTCTTGAAGTTTCCCTCTACGTAAACGTGAACATAAGGCGCAAGGTCTTTTTTGAGCATCATGTTGATGCAAAATTTCTTTGACATTACACTCAGTTATATAGTGGATCCACTTTTGTTCCTTTATGTAACTTGATAGAATGTTAATATTAAATCCTGAAAATAGGGGATTAAATGTCACCGTTGATATTTTAAAATCAAAAGGAGCTCGTTTTTGTAAATCATATAAGATGTGACTTAGCATCAAACTGTCGATTCCTCCACTTAAGCCAATTAGCACATGGTCTCCTTCTTCAAGCATATTGTAATCAGCTGATGCACGTCCACATTTTTTTAATAGTTTTTTGTAATTTTTTTCCATAAATTTAAAATATGTAACTGTATTTATTAATTAACTTAATTAATATAATAAAAATAGCGTAAAATTCTACCGTTAATTATACAATAAGTAACATTTTGTAACATTAAAATTTAGAAAGTCATTATTAATGAAATATACAATTTAAATTTAAAGAAAAGCTTAATGATTAAAAAATATCTTGAAATTGAAAAATATTAGTTAAAATTAATTTTTTTTATAAAAGAAAGTGTATTTCAACTTGAGATATTGCTAAAAACGGCTAAATTTAAGAGAGTCTATTTAAATTCAATAAAAGGTAATATTTTAAGAGCTAGAGAAAACGCTATGGACAAAAATAATAATCAAGATATGTCTCCTAATGGAAATCTAACAAATCCTACTTTAGAAGAGATGTTAAAGTCGCTACCTCCTGACCTTGCTCATGCGGCTGCTAAAGGACTAACTCAGACTATTCCTGAAATTAACAAAGAAGAAATTGCTGAAGAAAGCGTTCCTCAAGAAAATACAAAAATAAACTCAAATACTTATAATCAAGAGATTAAAGATGAAAAAAATATCGATAGTATTGTTGATTTTGAGTTCTCTAATAGCGAAACAGTGCAAGATATTTTCTCCGAGGATAAAGCTTTAGAAAATTTGCAGGATCACGTTGTTGAAATGTTTCAAGATAAAGTTGTTCCTAGTAATAACAAGAAAAAAGAGAAAAAGAAAAAGGCTAAAAAAGAGCCTTCATCAGAAACTCCAGCTTCTTTTAAATTTAATAAAAAACAGAAATTTGATTTTGTGCGCTTTGGGATTTATTTGTTGACAGCTTTAGTTATTTTTATTATGGGGTTTATTTATTACAAAATGAGTCAAAAATTAAGTTCTCAGCGCAGTGAAACAGATACAGGCAAAGTTGAATATAATATTGATATAGATACGGATCAACAACATAAAATTATTAAAAAACGTGAAGAAAAAGCTCAGAAAATTGAAGACCCAATTGAGAAATATAAATTTTTTGTTAAGCAGGGGCTAAATTTTAAAGCAGTTTCACTTCTTACAGATTTGATTAAATCGAAAGGGAATAATCGGAGTGAAATTTTAAAATTGTTCAATAAATTGCCTGAAAATCAAGCTGAGAATATTCGCTCTGCGTTGTATGTGGTGAATGATTCTTATGATAAAAAAGAGCCAGTGATATTATCTTTATTAGCCGCGCGAGAGACTGATGCAAAGAGAAAAGCTGATGTGCTTAAAAGTATATTTGAAACAAGCTCTGGTAATGAAAAAGCAGGAAATCAATTAATAAAATATTATTATGATAATAATGAACTTGAAGAAGCTTTGAAAACCTGTGAAGCAATTATAAATTATAACAGTGATGTAGATTTTGAAATAATTGTACAAAAGGCTGAACTATTAGTCTTGCTAAATCGTGAAAAAGAAGCAGTTGATTTGATGGTAAAAATGATGCAAAACCGTACTGAAGGAAATCGCGAAGAACAGTTAGTAACACTTTTAAATATTTTTATATTGTCTAAAAAATCAAAGATGGTTGATAGATATTTACGTGAACTTTCTCAGGTCTCTGACAAAAAACAATTAAAAAAGTACTACGGTTATTATCGTAACAGTGTTTATTCTTCCTTAGATTATAAAAGCACATTAAAAGATGACTATCAGTGGGATATTTATAGTAAACCATTTTATGTCGTTTCTTTAATTCAATCCGAAGAATTTGACAAATTATCAATGATGCCTATTTCAAAAGAAAAGTTTCCAGCATTGTGGAATATTTATGCAAATTGGAAGTTAAATAATACTTTTTGGCAAGAAAATGCTTTGAAAATTGCTAAAAAAGAGGTGAATAAAGATAAAGTTGAAGTTTTATTTGCTCAGTTGATTATTGGTCAAATAACAATTGACGACTATTTAGCTAAAGAATCTTTTATAGCACCTACTCTTACTGGGAAATATTACTTTTTGGCTGGAGAGTATTTAGCAGACACTGATAAGGAAAAAGCTCGTAAATATTATGTTAAATCAGTGAAATCTCGTGGTAATATTTACCATGGAGTTGCTAAAGCTAAATTGAAAAAATTAAAATAGTTTAAAAACAATCATTATATTTAAAATTAAGCAAGGAAATTAAGAACAAGATGAGTGATTTATTAAATACACTAGAAAAATACAATCAAAGCCACCTAATGAAATATTTTTCAGAGTTAAATGCTGAAGAGCAACAAAATTTAACAGCTGAGCTTGAATCAATTAATTTTGACAATATTGCAAAATTGACTGCAGAATATGTTTTAAAACAACCAGAAACTCATATCCCCGCAGATTTATCTCCAGCACCATTTTTTGGTTTAAACTCTAAAAATGACGCTGAAAAAGAACTTTACTCTCAAGCTCTTGAAAAAGGTATCGAGCTTTTAAAAGCTGGTAAAGTTGCGGCATTAACTGTTGCTGGAGGGCAAGGAACTCGTCTAGGATATGATGGACCTAAGGGAACATATCCAATTTCTCCTGTAGAAAACAAAACATTTTTCCAATACTATGCAGAAACAATTTTGCGCATTCGTGAAAAATATAACTGCGATTTTAAGTGGTACGTAATGACAAGTATCCTAAATAATGATGCGACAATTCAACATTTTGAAGAAAATAATTATTTTGGTTTAGACCAAGATAGCGTGATGTTTTTTGCTCAAGGAACAATGCCATGTATTGGTTATGATGGCAAATTGTTGTTAAATAGTAAAAGTTCTCTAGCGAAAAATCCAGATGGTCACGGAGGAACATTGCTAGCTCTTAAAAAGAGTGGAGCGTTGGCTGAAATGGCTCAAAATGGAGTTGAATATATTTCATATTTCCAAATTGATAATCCACTAGTAACTATTGCAAATGAATTATTTATTGGTTTAAGTGCATTAAAAGATTCTGAGATGAGTGCAATTATGTTAGCAAAAACTAATGCATTCGAAAAACTTGGGAATTTTTGTGTTAGTGATAACAAATTATCAATTATTGAATACAGCGATATGCCAGAAGAGTTAGCAACAGCTACAGATGAAAATGGTGTGCTAAAATTCATCGCAGGAAGCCCAGCAATTCATATTATTAGTCGTGAGTTTGTTGAACGTTTAACTGCTGATGGAACATTAAATTTACCTTGGCATCGTGCCGATAAAAAAGTACCATGCTTGAATGAAGAAGGTGTTTTAGCAACTCCTAAAACTGAAAATGCTGTGAAATTAGAAGCGTTTATTTTTGATGCACTACCACTAGCTTCAAAAACTCTGATCTTAGAAGCAGATCGTAATAGTGAATTTGCGCCTACAAAAAATCAAACGGGTGTTGATTCAGTTGAATCATGTCGTGATATGTTGATGGAGCGTGATGCTAAATGGTTAGAAAATGCTGGTGTAACAGTGCCACGTAATGAAGACGGCGCTTTAGATTGTAAAATCGAATTATCGCCATTGAAATTTATTGATGCAGAAGATGTGAAAAATTACTGCGCATCGAATACTGTAAATATTTCAGCAGAAGATAGTATTTATTTATCATAATGAAAAAAAATAAAATACTAAAAATATTATTTTCCGATATTGAATTTGACGCGAAAGAGCAAAGTTTGATATTAAATCGGAGTTGCCAACGTTCTCCAATTTATCATATTGGAGGCGTTGTTGTTGGCGATAAAGCTTTATTTATTAGCTTAGAAGAGTTGGCTGTAGGTCACAATAAAGATTTTGTAGAAACACAGTGTAGTAAACCGCGAACTGAGTTAGTAACGGGTGATTATTCTGAACTTAGTGTTGATGAACGAAAAGTAGAACCGACTATGTCAAAAGTTGGTAAATACCATATTGTGCCAATGGATTCAGAATTTGATGAAGATGTCGCCAGTGATTTGAACAATAGGTTTTATGCAGGTTTTATATTACGATCGGGATTTCGTATTGGAAACAGTATGTGGGCAATTTTTGAGGAGGTTGCCGATTAGAGTAAGTTAGAAAATTATTAAAATATAATTATAGAGGGAAAAATGGCTAGTAGATGCTTGGCGCAAGTGCGAGCAAATGATGCAAACTTTGCATTTAGTGAAGAAGAGTTGCGACGACAAAATAAATCGCTTCAAGGAATCTTTTGCCTGGCTATTGTGACCACTTTAATAATTTTATTTGGGTTAATTTTATTATACTCAGTCACCGCAGATAATAGTGGTAAAGAATATTTGTTGCTACAACTTCGCTCATTAGTGGTTGCAATTTTTGCTGGTGGTATCTGTTTTATTATGGGAGCAAAAGTTTTGAAAAACTTTGCTGAAATAGGAGTGATTTTATCTGTCATATTATTATTATTAGTGTTTATTTTTGATCCAGTTAAAGGAGCATATCGGTGGGTTAAACTTCCAGGATTTCAGTTTCAGCCTTCAGAACTAGCAAAGCTTGCATTGTGTGTATATTTGGCAAAAAGTTGTTCAAAAAATATGCACATTATTAATACATTACACTTTAAAAAATTTAATATTTGGGATTTTAATAAATGGTCTCCATTAAAACAATTCTTAACCTTTATTTTTTTCCCAATAGTTTTTATATATATTTTATTTGGGAATTTTTATCGATGGTTGGTGCCCAAGGGAGTATTTTCAGTAATTTTAGGTTCTGGCATCATTATTTTGATGGTTGTTGCAGGTCGTGACTTGGGAACAACTTTACTAATGGGTGCTGTCACGGTTATTACGCTTTTGGCTGCAGGTAATAAATTTAGATATACTGGAATATATAGTTTGCTTGGGCTTGGCTTAGGGAGTGTTTATGTTTTTCTTAATCCTGAGCGATTGGCACGTATTAAAACATTTATGAACCCTGAAAAATCACAATTAGATGAGGGCTTTCAGCTTTGGAGGTCATTTTTAGCACTTGGTTCTGGAGGACTTTATGGTTTGGGATTTACTGAAAGTCGTATGAAACAACGTTATTTACCTGAACACCATACAGATTTTATTCTATCAATTGGTGGAGAAGAATTAGGATTTATTGGTATTGCTTGTGTTGTAATTGGTTATTTGATTTTTGCATATTTTGGGCTTAAAATTTCTTTAAATGCTAGAAGCCGTTATAATATGTTATTGGGATTCAGTATAACCATGATGATTTCAATGCAGGCATTGATTAATTTATTGGTTATTAGTGGTGGAGTTCCAACAAAAGGAATGCCTGCTCCATTTATAAGTTATGGTGGGACGAACTTGATTTTTTGTGTTACAGGAGTATTTATTCTAGTGGCGATTGGGATTGATACCATTGAGGTTGACTATCATAAAACGATGCATAAAAATGTTAAGAAATATTTTTACAAAGTAGCGCGATTCATAAAAGGGTAAAAAAATTCTAAACTTCAGGAAAGGATGTCGAGATGAAAAAAAATATAACAACAAAAAATCTTCAGTATTCCAATGGGAAAATAGATTCATTAGCAATAGCTTGTGGGGGTACGGGAGGTCATTTTTACCCTGGGTTAAGTATTGCTCGATACTTTAAAAAAAGGGGAGGGAAAGTCATTTTGTTGTTATCTGGTAAGCATGTTGCCAAACAACGATTAATTGCAAAAGAACATGGCATTGAAGTTTTGATTTGTGATGCGCCATTATTAACTAAAAATTTAATAAAAGTACCAGTTTTTACTTTAAAAATGTTACGTAACTGTCTCATGGCAAAAAAATACCTCAAGCAGCATGAAGTTGACGCTTTCTTAGCTATGGGAAGCTTTGCGTCAGTGCCGTGGGCTTTTGCGGCAAGATTTTTAAATATTCCAGTTTTTGTTCATGAGGGTAATGCGAGATTGGGAAAAGCAAATCGTTTAATTTGTCGATTAGCAAGGTGCTTAGCAATGTCATATCCATTAGCAAATAAAGATACGTGTCGTTGTGAAAGTATTCTAACTGGAATGCCAATTCGTCCAGAATTAAAGGAATGTGGAAGACATAACACAAAGGCATATGCAATAAAAGAGTTAAACCGTGAATTTATGGTTCATTTTGCGGTAGATGTGCCAACATTGTTGATTTTTGGTGGCAGTTTAGGAGCGAAAGTTTTCAATGATACAATTCCTGAAGTTTTGAAATCTGATTTTTTCAATGGAGAAATCAATTCTGCAAATATTAACCAAAAAGCAGATATTATTCAGATTATTCACTTAACAGGAGAAAATCATTTTTCAGCAACACATGATGCTTACAAACAAAATAATTTCAAATATTTGGTTTTGCCATATTTTGAAGATATGCAATTATTATATTCAGCGTGTGATGCCGTTTTTTGTCGTTCCGGAGGAAGTACTGTTTCTGAATTGGCTTTTTTCAAAAAATATGCTTTTTTAGTTCCATATCCCTTTGCTGCGGAAAACCACCAGCATGATAATGCACTTGTTGCACAAAATACAGAGGCCGCTCAGATTATTCATAATGATAATTGTTCAGCAGCATTTATTGAGGAAACTTTGCAAAATTGGGTGCAAAATCACCAACAATATGAATTTAAAGGACAATGTTTCTCTGATATTGGCTATCCAGATGCAGAGGAACGTGTCATTAAAATGATTGAAGATTATTGTAAGTAAATTTTTTAGTTTGAAAAAGCGTAAATAAATTACCGAAACAATATTTTAGTTACATTTTTGATTTTTTATATTATGGTATTAAAAGCTTTATTTTTTGATTATTTTTTCAGGGAATAGGGCCTTTTTATTTTTTAGTTCTTCATCTAGTGATTTCATCATTTCTTTTAACAACCTTGGATTGGTTGAAGCAAGGTTATTTCTTTCATAAGGGTCACTTTTAAGGTTAAATAATTCATAATGATTATTATTTTTCTGTGCCCAAGTAACAATAAATGGCACTCGTACTCCTCTCTCGTAATGAGTTCTTTTTTTCCTCTTGATGGACTAGAACTATTGTAGCCGTAAATTGGGCCAAAAGGAGCATCTGATCCATTATCTCCCAAAAATATTATTAGAGTATTATCAGCAATTTTCAAATTTTGGCATTCAGTGATTAAATCACCTAACGATTTGTCCATACTTTCAATCATTGAAGCAAAATTTTTAGCCTGTTTAGATTTAGTGCTATTTTGATAATTTTTTATAAATCGTTTATTGGGCATAAATGGGTTATCCACCCCATCTATTTTTTTTACCCCCTCAATTTATCAAATTAAGTTCAAAATGTGTATTTAAAAAGAGTCTACGCTGGCAAAAATTAGCTTTTTTTAGCTTGTTTGGGTCTAATTTTGTAGCACAAAAAGAACACACATGAAAAATAAATATTTATACTCAAGAAATAACTGTTGGTATTTAAGATTGAGACTACCAAAAAGACTTGGTAGGAAAATTATTAGAAAATCTTTACATACGAATGATGAAAAATTAGCTCGCAAATTTCGCGATAAATACATCATGCCAATTATACATGCAAATAATAATGTTGAAGCTTTGGAAATGTTGAAATTTTCTTTATCTCAAAATCTAAATGAAGCTGAAAAAATACATGCATCAATTAATGAATTAGTAACCGAATGTCAAAATATATTTTTATATGATGCAATAGATCAATATCTTGAATATTTGCCGAATGCTGGATTAAGAGAAGCTTCGGTAAACGATTATACTTCTACAATGCGATTTTTAAAGAAAAATTCAACTGATAAATCACTAAATGCAATATCAAAAAATGATGCAATTGAATTACTAAATATAATGTTAAAGAAAAAATTAAGTCCTACAACTATAAAGTTTAAGTTCTCGACAATAAAATCTTTTATGCGTTGGTGTATCAATAGAGATTATGCAGCAGAAATGGTTTTAAAGGCTTTTGATATTCAATTACCAAAAGTTGTTAAAAATCCAACTCCGCCAATTCCAGCTGAAAGTGCTGAGTTAGCAATTAATATTATGAAAAATTGGACTTTAGTCCCAAGAATTGCACGCTATACTGGTATGAGGCTGAGAGAAATTCTAAGATTAACCGAAAATGATATAATTATTGAGCATGGAATTAAATGTATTTATGTTTCAAATAAAGCAAAAAATAAAACAGCTCGAATTGTTCCAATTTCTGAAAAATTGCTTCCTTATATAAATGATTTGTCAGAATTAAATACAAAAGGCAAACCTTTTGACAAATGGAATATTGAAATTAAAAAATTAAAAAATTGTGAAAAATGTAAATTTCATTCCTGGAGGAGTTACGCAATTACTCAGATGATGAAAGCCGGAATTGATCCAGCAGTTAGAAAGCGTGTAACTGGTCATAAAATTTCAAAGGATGACATACATGAAATTTACACTTCAGTTGAATTATCAGATATGAAAAAAGCGGTGGATTGTATTCCTTAATAATATTTTTATAAAATGCAATATCTTGCATTTTGTGCAATTAGTTCTTAGCGTAATTAAGCTCAAATGATGTTGCACAAATCAAAAAAAAGTATAAAAATGGAAGGTGGGGGTGAGTCCATTTTCTTTTTCCGTTTTGTTTCTCTAACTTTTTTGGGTTCGGTGGGTGGCTAGGATGGTACTAGGGGGTATAGTGGTGTACTTGGTGGACTGCGGATATATCCGTATAGTTAAATTGTTCTCTAAATTAATACGGCTTTATCCGTATTCTACGTTATGATGATTGATTTTGTATTTACTATAAAAAAAATATCCACCAGTGGTTGCATTGGTGGATAAGTTAAAGTTCTTTTAATGTTTTTTATAATATTAATAATTCCAGGTCAGACATTCAATTTTCTTTTTGCCGGCATTATTTTTGCCATTGACTGCTAAGTTTTTTGTAATGTCTTTGGTGTTTATTCCAGGTAACTTTCTAATTTCATCGAGTTCACTGTCTGGGTAACAGCCTAATGGACACTTGCTTTTTTTAGTAATCAAAACAACTATTGTTAATGCAAGATAGAAGTTCAGCTCTTTCTTTACGTTGCGTATTAGATAACTCATCATATTCTGTTTCAACCATACTTTTTAGATCAATAAGTTTGTGATGATCAAATAAAGCCATAATTAATCCAACCATTGACTCGTCAAATTGAATAGGCTTTATACTTTTAATTATTTCAATAATATCAAAAGGTTGAGGATAATCGTCTTCTATTTCATCATCACACTCTTCTGATTCTCCGAATTTAGATTTTTCGTGATTAATCAGTGCCACAATAACTTCTTTCTTTGTAAGCTCGTCTAATTCAGCATTAGTTTTTAGCTCATTTTTATCTGATGAACTATAAGTACTTCTTAAAAATAAATCTCCTGCTTTAGAATTGTAAGGTACTTCATATGTATAAATAGATTTTTTTCTAGCTTGTTCTGACACAGCTCTATATAATTCTTTAGTAATTTCAGATACTACAGTATATATTTGTCTTTTAATAGTATCATTATTTTTTAGTTGTTCTTTATCAAAAGTAAGGAATTCTTTTTTATGATTGAAATTATTTATAAAAAAATTTTCAAGCTCTTTAATTTCTTTTGCAGTGTAGCCAAGCTCTTTAATATGGTACTCTAATCTTCTATATCGTTGATTATTATAAAATTTTTCAAAAATATGTAACAATGCTCTATGTTTTTGACAAAGGTTTAACTTTTGATGTTTTTCAATATCTTGAATTAATTTTATATGATTATGGTGCTTTGAAGAATCAGTGTCACCAGCTTTTTCAATTTTCTCTTGAAGTAAACTATCATCTAACAATATTAAGGCAACCTTCGCTAGTCGTTCAATTCCAACAGATACTTCATATAAAAATTTAAAAACCTTTACTTCATCTGAAAAATATTCAATTCTATTGAATATATTGATACCATCAACAATAAATTCACCTGCAATTTCAATTTCTTTTCCTAAATTGTAATTTTGCCAAAATTTCTTTGCTTCCATTATAACTTCCTTTTTTAGTTTAATAAATAATAGCTTAAAATAATATAACACTACTTTTTTATTTTTTTACGCTATCTAAACTACTTTTAATTATTTTTTGATACTATCTAAACTACTTTTATTTGCTGAAATATTGCCACTTTGCGTTGCTACATCGCCACCTTGAGATGGTGCAGAGCTTTCGCCATGTGGTGTTGGGTGGGTGTGACTGGCCAAAGTATTAAGTGCTGAAATTGTCGCTTGCATGAATTCGCTTAAAAGCTGTAAAATGTTGATATTTTTTGAGCCTAGCCACGTTTTGCTAGCAGTGATATTTAGTTCATTAACAGTATTAAAATTGGTGTTTTTCCCAGCAACAAACGTTAAATTATTGCCAGCCACTAAATTATTGTTATCCCCTGCACTATTACTGATTGAGCCAACGCTTAAATTTTTAATAGTATTGGCCATAATTTTCTTAATTCCAGCAATATCTTCAATGGAATTGCCCTGGATTTCTTTTAGCTCCTCGATCGCCTTTAAAGAATTTTCTAAAACTTCAATTTTGATCTTAGCCGCTTCTAAATCAAGCGCTGATGCACGCACCGTGCAGTTGTCGTTTTTATCAATTTTTAAGTAATTTTCAGCATCTTTTTGCAGTAAAATTTCATTATTTTTAATGTTTGGCAAACTGTTACGAAACGGCAAAACTCCACGTACAAAAGGGCGTGTCTGCATGCCATAAGCATAAGCAATTTCAACAATTGATCCAACACTTGGAAAGGCAAAAAATCCGTTTTCATGACCGCCAAATGGCAAACTTATTGGCACGCTTTGGAGCGTTGGCATATCTTCAATAACTCTGTAATGACTATCAACTAATTTTACGTCAACAGCATAATATGGACGATATTCATCGCAAATATTACCCTCTTTTGGGGTATCGCTAACAGCAACAACAACCGCAAATGCTGGCAAATGCGTTTTGCTTTCAAGCTCTGGAAACCATTTTTTTACGATTCGCAATATTTTTTTCATGGGAATTCAATCCTTGTTGTTTCGTTGGCAATATTTAGCCTAAAAATTTGGCGTGGCTCTTTGTGGCCAATAATTATTTCTTGACCGCAATATAAAAATGGATTAAGCATCAAAGTCACGCCAGTAGCAGTAATTTCACTGCAATGTTTGATGTCAAAATGCAGCGTGTTTTTCTTTTGTCCTCCAAAAAATATTCTGCCATCTGCTAAACTATTTACTGAACAATTTTCTATTTCTAATTCATGTATTAATTGGCTTAAAATTTGCCATCCAGTCCCAGTTGAACTGAAAAATGGCATTTCGAATGTGCTCCAAGGGGCATCTTGGACAATAAATTCAAGACTAGAGAGTGCTGCCAACTTTTTAATGATTTCAAGAGTCGTGCAGAGCCTCATACTAATTTGATAAATACTACATAATTTATTACTTTTTTCACGCACAAATAGCCGTTCTTGCTTGTTATCCATTGAGATGCAACTTTCAATGTCGCCAGTAAAAATTAAGGAATATTGACCGTTCCAACCAGCATAATATTTGAGTTCACCAGTTAAATTTTGTTTGCTTTCAACGATAAATAAACCACGACCAGAATTGTTAAATTCTAGCGTGATTTGTTCGCTAATTAGTGGATATTCAACGCCATTTACTTCGATTTTTTTATATAATTTCATGGCTTAAAACCTATTGTTTAGTTGCCCTTGAGCTTGAGAAAGCATTTCATCATTTGATATTGCTTTCCCTGGAACTTGTGCTGGTGTAATTTCTTTTTTAACTTCTCTTTTTTCACGTTTTTCTGCAACACTATTAAATTCTTGCAAGCTAAAACTCACATTGTAACACTGCAAACTTTTGTCACGTTTGCAAGAAAAAGTGCCAACAAAAATAACTTGCATGATGTTGTTATCAAAACACGTTGGATCAACAATATCATAAACTGTTGGATCACCATTGCTATTTTTAGCTGATGAAATTTCTTTTAGTTCACGATATTTGTCACGATCAGATAATGGAATTTGACAACTTACTTTTATTTTTTGAGGCTTGTCACCACTAGAAGCTGTTGAAGTGCTGGACGATTGCGCACTCAAATTTTTACGGTCAAAACTTTGTGCTATGCTAACTTCCATATTTTTGCCTGGAATAGTAAAGTTTATGCTATTAGTTGCCAGTTTCATTAGAAAAAAACTCCTCTAAAAAAGTTATTACTTCAGTATTGCCTTCAAAAGATGCTAAATAAGTATAATTATTGTTTATTTGCTGATAATCGGATAAATTTTCAGCAGTGTTACTGCTATTTTTAGTTAATTTTAGCATTGAAATTTGTCCAGTAGCCAATGCCGCACTTAAAGCAGCTATTTTTTGCTGTTGTTCAACTAATTTTGCGTTGCGCAATGCAATAAAAGCACTTAATTCACTGCACGGTTCAGAGTCTTCAAAAGTTTGTAAATTGCGCACATTTTCAGTTGATTGGTATAAACTTTTAAACGGCTCAACTTCCCTTAAATTGTTATTAACACTACTCACACCTTTACTAACAATGCTTTTTGGCAAATTCATTTTTTCAGAGTCCAAAACTATTAAATTTTGTACTCTTTTAATTAAAAAAATTAATTTTGGCAATTTAAAAACATTATAAACCAAATTTAAAAGAGCTAAAAAACTTTTTAAATCTATTGCCGTAACAATTAAAGCAATATTATTGATATTTTCTAAGTTATTTTGTGCAATATTTATCGCTTCAAAAGGGCTTAAAAAACCGTGACTTTGCTGTGAATATTTGCCAGTGCCATATTCGCCAACGTTCCACGGATGAAACTCTTTAATGTTACACTCTGAACTTAAAAGCGTGCTAAAAAAAGCCAAGTCAACACTTGGAATACTATTTTTAAGATCATAAGCAACTGCTCCAGCAACGGCGCTAGAAGCTTTAAGGCTATTTTCTGCCACCGTTACTGGAATAGTAACATTTAAGAGAGTATTAATTTGTTTTAAATTATCTGGAATCTTAGTCATTTTTACACTGCTGTATTTAACATTTGGTTAGTATTAAAAGCATCCACCCAAGCCTTCCAGCCTAAAAGATCAACAAAACGATATAAGGTGCGTGCTTTTGATAATTGGCGAATGATATTCGGATAATCAAAAATATTCCAATAACTATATAGATAGTTGATTATCTTTTTCATGTTGCGCCAAAACCTAGCGTTTGCTAAGTCAAAACTTTTTAACGTTCCATCGGAGTGCGAAAAATCCCAGTCATGAACAGCAATAGCCCCACGAAATAAGCGCACAACCTCATCAATAGCAACACGGCTCCAAGTTGGCATCCAGTCAGCGCCACAACCGTTATAGCAATTGTTGATTTCAGTATTAGACGCATTTTTCATTGAATCGCTAACTTCAAGATTATATGTTGCAATCATAGAGTGAAAATCAATCATATCAATAAAATTACTCATTTTGCACCGCCTTATTTTGAGCCACTTCATTAGCAACTTTTGTGGCGATTATTTCGAGAAATTTATTTAATAGTTGTTTGTCTGTTGAACCAATAACTAAAACGCTCCTGGTACTTTTTGAATTGCTGTTGAATATTGATGCATCACTAGTATGATAATAAGCAATTACTGGAGTAACATTTTTACCGTTAACAATACTTATATAAGTGCCACGGCCAACGAATTGTAAAAAATTTGGCATAAAAGATCCTGTTGTTGGATCATACATCATCGTGGTTTTGTTAAAGCCAAAATAACCGTCCATAGTAACGCTTTTTTGTTTAAAATTTTCTTTTATATCACCACTAATTTTTTCTGTGGTACTGCACCCAGTAATAAAAAATAAACTTAATAATATAAAGAAAAACAGGAATATTTTGCCTTCTTTCCTTAAGTAATTCATTGCTGGACATTCTTTTTGGTGCTCTTTAAGTTCGCTTTTGGAAACTAAATTCTTTTCCAGTTTGCCAATTTTTATCCAGATCCCTAAAATTGTTCCAGCTACAGCCCATACACCCAGAGCAATAGCAATTAATAAATTTACTGCGGTGCTAAATTCGATTTGCATTTGTCCTACTCCTTTTTTTGTTATTTTTATTAATCACTCTTAATTACATCATTTTCTGATACTTTATTGATATTGTTTTTGGTAATAGCAACATTACGATCAATTCTTCTAACTAATTCTCCTTTGACTGAATCTAACGATTTAAAAATTCCAAATTCATCAACAATACTTTCTGCTTTATTGTCAATAGAATAGCAAATTTTATCATTGAATTTATGAATGGCTGTAACTTTTGCTTTATAAATATCATATTTAACTGACATTAAGCCGAATTCTCCAAATTCTGAATTGAGAAAGTAAACTTTTTGTCCAACTTTAAACTTTGGATTATTCATTTTTTATCTCCGTATTTAATTAATTAAATTAAAAATTTTGTTTTACTTCTTTACTAATGCTTAGAGCGTTAACCCAGTTTTATAATTAATTGTTTTCAATAATTTCTATAATTTGCTCTGCCGTTAAATCGTGGCTGTTATCGTTGTTAAATTGTTCGATTGCCGAAGCCGTAATATTGTGGTTTAAATCAATCTCGTTAGCACTTATCCAGTATAAATTAAACTCTTCTTGTGCCAGTAAACCATTTAATATAGCGGTCTGATTTATTGAGCTAAACGCTTCGACAATTTCTAATTTACTAAAAATTGTGCGCTCTTCTTGAGGGGTTTTTCCAACGGTTCAGCAACATTGCCAGCGGCTACCCATTCACGGTACGCTCTCGCTTGAAAAGTGTCGCTATTGACGTTGATTATGGACCCAGTTTCAAGGTGCATTACTTGAGTGTCAGTTATTTTTTGAAACATTTTTTTTCTCCTTGTTTAAATTTCAGCGTCTGCAATCCAATTAAAAGCAATGGTATAATTAGCATCATGATTTTGGCTTGAAACAATAAAACCGTTATTGGTGATGTAACTTATAATCGCTGGTGCCGTGCTTGCTGTCGCTAAATTATTTGGCAGTAAGTTCCATGAACTAATACGATTGTTTGATCCTGATAATGAGGTAACCGTTATGTTAGGTTCACACCTTTTTGGCATTTTAAAAGCAGGGCGAACCGCATAATTAGTCCCGCCTGGCGTTGAAATAAACATTCCAACTTCACGGTATTTGTTACACTTTAATGCTTCAAGAGGTACGCTG